>NZ_JABUOU010000020.1 GCF_013344475.1 Martelella limonii
TTTCAACCGCCTCAAAGAAGCGCGAGGCATCGCTACGCGCTACGACAAGCGCGCTGACAACTACCTTGCAGCCATAAAGCTCTTCTCAGCACGCATCTGGCTTAAGCATTATGAGTCTACCGCCTAGCATGAGACGACGAATCAACCCGATATTGTTGTTTCATCGATAGCCAAGAGGGGAATGGCTTTGAGAAAACACCTGATAGTGCTCACAACATTAGCACTTTTCGGCTGCACGTCTGACACAGCCGTAAGTTTGTCCGCCAACAACGCAGAAGCCAGGGTGGACCTGGATACGGCCTTGGTCGAAACGTACCGACAATGCGTGAGCGCAATGACGACTGGTGTTTACAATGCCGGCGATATCGCAACGACCGGACTGAAAAAAACAAGCAGAAATAGATATTCTCTTGAAGTACCAGTTGACGGAAGCGGGAGCGTATCCGCTGACTATGTCAAACTGAATATCCACTTCATGACGGTCTCCGGGACAAAGCCCGTCATCAGTTGTCGTATTACCTCTCCTGAAGGCAGGAAGTACTTTGAAAAATTCGATTCCAGCTTTAGGCGTTTTGCAAAAGGCGACGGCTACAGGCTGACGAAGAGCGGGTCGACATATTCTTTTTCGACGAAAGGCAAGGAATTCACAGTCTACTTTGAGGAAAGCAAGTCGGCTATGATACGATCTTTGAGAGTAAGATTTTTTTCAATGAACTAATCAGGTCGGTTGGTCGCAGAGGAAAATTTGGTGTCGGTTTACACCTCAAGCGTGTCCACTCGATGTCGCATGCAGATCTTGGCATGATCCGGGCGTTCCGGAACGATTTCACGCGGGGCATGACTACGCTCGAGGCCGGTGGCGCGGATATAGAGGTCCTCGCGATGCTGCCGACGGTCGCATGACCCGGCGGCAGGGCGCTGGAGCCGGGCAGCGGACAATCCGGCGTGGCTGCCGGCCTCTTCTGGCTGGATCGATCGCATTGCTCCGATCGGCAGGCGGCGCAGCAACGCCGTTTGACGCCAATGCAGCCAAAGGCGGACGAACTTCATTCGTGCTGCTGCCGGCTCCATTCGCGAAGCTCGTCTTCGTCCCAGAAGGCGAGATAGAGGCCGTAGGCGGCATCATCCTTGCACAGGACGGTGTCGATCTTTTCATCGGAAATGGTGACGCGGGAATGCTGTCTGCGCGCCCAGCCGAACAGCTCGCCGCTGAGGCGCGCGATCTCGTCCTGGTGCTGCGCCGAGGCGCCAAGATCGTGGAATTCGTCCGGGTCCGTTTCGAGATCGTAGAGCATCGGCCTGAGCCCCTCGACCCAGATCATCTTCCAGCGCCCGTCGAAGATCATCGTCAGCCCGCAGGATTTCGCGTCGGGGCTGAGATGGCGCAGATAGGGGCGAGCGGCATAATCATACTCCGAAATGACGTAGTCGCGGCTCTCGGCTTTCTCGCCGCGTATCCCCGGCAACAGGGAATGGCCTTCCAGTATGTGATCGGGGACGTGGCCGCTGAGATAGTCGACGAATTTCGGCGCGAGATCGATCGCCTCGGTCAGAGCCTGCGACACGGTGCCCCGCGTCGCATCAGCCTTTGCCGACGGATCCACCACGATGAGGGGAACGCGCGAGGACTGATCGTGGAACAGTTCCTTTTCGCCCAGCCAGTGGTCTCCGAGATAATCGCCATGATCGGAGGTGAAGATGATGAGCGTTTCGTCGATCTGGCCGCTATCTTCTAGATACCGGACCACGCGGCCGATCTGGGTGATCGCGGAGCCGAAGGGACTATCTCGTCGCAAATTCGGTTAAGGCGACGTCACCAACCGAACTTCAGATTCAGGTGACCAGCTCCGGGCAAATATGCCGATACCGTTCGAGCTTATGACGATGCGCCTTTGCAAGCCGTCCCGGTTTGGCTGAAGCACAAGACCCGATCTTGCGATTGCAGATTTCGCCCGGTCCGCGACGGACAGGCTGCGGCGGAAGTGATCCGACTGACGTATGCCCATATATTATAGCCGGGATAGTTTAATATCATTCCCCTTTTTAGAAAATCATGTCCGTGGTGGTCCGGAGAAACCCGAAACGTTCGACACGCGGCGTCGACATGAACCGGCTGCGCGCATTATCGCCGGAATTCCTCGCTGATTTCGACGCGGCCCATCCCGCCGAAACCTTAAAAGAGGAGCTCACACATGGCCGACAATGTAATCGTCACTCTTGCGCCGACGTCCAATTTCAAAGGCAAGGACGCCATTCCGGCGCTGCCGGAGCAGCCTGCGGAAATCGCCCGTTCCGTTCGCGAATGCTACGATGCCGACGTCTGCCTGGCCCACATGCACGCGCGATCCCGAGGGCCGCCAGACGATAGAACCGAAGGTCGTCGCCCAGATCAACGCCCATGTTCGCGCACTCAGTCCGGTTATCATCCAGAATTCCATCGCTCCCGCCATGGGCAAGCATCCCGAAAATGCCTGCGCGGGGCAGCGCCCCTCCTTTCGGCCGAACAGGCCCATTGGCGGTTTCTGCATTGGAGAAAGCTGTTCGCTTCCCATTTCTTTCCTGCTACTCGTCGGAGCCGTAAAGATATGGTCCGGAGATTGTTTGAATCGGTCGGCATCATATGTGCCCGGAGTGGATAGATGAGAAATCTGGCAACCGCAGTCAGCGCAATGAACACCAGTGAGGCCCGTAACCGCAATCTGGTTGCCGTGTTCGAGATGATCCGTGAATCCGACGGTGTATCGCGAACGGAAATTGGCGCACGCATGCCGTTCAGCTTGCAGACCGTGACCAGCGTTTGCCAGGAGCTGGTCGCGATGGGCGTCATCCGCGAAGGCGGGCGCCAGCAGATTTCCGGCAAGGGGAAGCCGCAGACCAGACTCAATATCGTGCCGGAGCGCGGCTTTGGTATCGGAATGCAGATGCGCTGGAACTCGATTTCTCTCTGCCTGATCAACCTTGGTTATGAAGTTGTTGACGAGGCGGTGTTCGCTATCGGGGCGTTCGATCCCCAAGCCTATGTTGCAAAAGCCATCGATATTCTGCGGACCTTTATTGCGCGTCATGCCGGAAAGGATATCTGGGGGCTCAGCATTTCGGGGCCATTGCCGGTTGATTTGCTGGAAATCGAAACCATGGTGCCGCGTCCTTTCAACTGGCAGGACGGGAATTGGTTTCGCGCGTTCTGGAAAGACTATTCGATAAATTCCTTCCAGCAGACGATGGAGCAGGCGCTCCAGGTGCCTGTCTCGATTATGAACAATCCGCAATCGGCTGCGATCGCTGAAGCTATGACGGTGCCGGTGGAAGCACGCATGGTCTATATTATGGTCGGCCTCAGTCTCGGTGCAGTCGTGATCAGCCAGCGTCAGCTGAACCAGGAATTATGGAGGAATGCCGGTGAGATCGGTTACGTCATGTACAAGGGAGAGCCCCTCAACAAGCTTTTCTCCGTTAGCGGACTACGCGAATATCTGGGACTGGAACAGCCGCAGGGGCTTTATGAAGATATTGTCAGCAAGGTTGTTGCCGAAGACCCAGCGCGTCTTGATGACTGGTTCAACGGTTCGGCCGAGCGATTGGCTCTGATTGTCAATATCCTCGAGAACACCCTTCGTCCCGATGGTATCGTGGTGGGCGGGTTCGTGCCCGCCTGTTACCTGCAGGAACTATTGCAACGGCTTGGTCCTCTGCCAAATTCGGTAGTTCTTAGAACGGATGATCCGGCGCGTATCATGCCGCGTCTCGTGATCGCGCAACATTCGGCTTCCTCCATTCCCTTCGGCGCTGGCGTGATGGCGATCTCCGGGCGGGCCAATTCGCGCTTCGCCGAAATGATCGACGCGCGCAGGACTTCGAAATAGCCATTTCAAAGAAGTTTCATCGAGTTTTTTCCCCATCTGGCTTTGAGGTGGGCCGTTCCGGCGAAGAGATATTTTTGGCTTCAATTGACTTTATCACGAAACTTGATTAAATCGCCGGTAGTCATCCGGATGAGGATGTCAAGCGAGGGAGGAAGTCTATGAAGTCTAGTTTTGCAATAATGGTGGCCGCAGGGGCAATGATATCGACAAGTGCGCTGGCCGATCCTGTGAAGCTCACCATCTACACGTTCTACACGACCGACACGGCGTTTTATGAGGACATTTTCGGGAAGTATGAGGAGATGCATCCCGACGTTACCATCGAAGTTCAGTCTTTCGAAAACTCGGCTTATGATGCAGCGCTCAGGACGGCGTTTGCCTCAGGAGAGGTGCCCGATATCATCTGCGTGGAGCCTGATGCTCGCGCCGTGGGCATGTACACGCTGATTGACGCCGACCTGCTTGAACCGCTGAATGACCTCTACGAGGCCGAGGGATGGGAACAGATCTTTTTCGACAGCGTAGTTTCCCAGCTCGATGTTGATGGCACCTACTATTCGGTTCCCGTCTCGGTAAACAACTTCTCGCTGTTCTATAACAAGACGCTTTTCGACAAATACGGTCTCGATCTGCCCAGTTCATATGAGGATCTTGGGCATATGTCCGAGGTTCTGGGCGCCGACGGCATCTATCCGATCGCATTCGGAAACCAGTTTCCGCAGCGTGGTCGCGATTATTTCTACATGATTGCGGGACAGAAGGACCACGCCATTATTACAAAGGCGGACTCAGGCGAAACGTCCTGGGATGATCCCGTTTTGGTGGAAGCGGCTCAGAAACTCAAGGATATGGCTGACGATAAGATCTTCATGCCCGGCATCAACGCCATGAGCATTCCTCAGGCCAGCGATGCCTTTCTAACCGGACGTGCGGCCATGATCTTGTCCGGTCCGTGGGACGTCAAGCCTTACTCTGTCGGCAAACCCGCGGACATGGAACTTGGCGTGATGCGTTTTCCGCCCGTCTTTGACGGCGTCGAAGACGGCGTGTCGCCGGGCGGCGTCGGCAAGAATTACGCAATTCCCGCCGGCGGCAAGCACAAGGACGAGGCCAAGGCGGTGCTTTCTTATCTGCTGTCTGAGGACGTGATGAAGCGCTATGTTGAAGAACGCTCCATCATTGCACCTTATGCGGTGGCAAACAGTGCCATTTCAGATCCACTTCTGAAGGTTTTTGTCGAAAATCAGGAGGCTGACGTGGTGCCTCGCGTTCTGCTGAATGCTGACGCGCTTGAAGCGCTCGGCAACGCTGTTCAGGGTGTCCTGTCGGATGAAGTCACCGCCGAGGAAGCCATGCAGGAAGTCGAAGACGCGCGATAGGCGCGGACGGGCCGCAGCCGGAGTCGATGCCTGCTGCGGCCCGCCTTACCCCGGAAAATGCTCATGAAAATGCGAAGCGCAGTCGGAATGGCGGCCGAGACCCGAACGGGGTGGAAATTCCTGTTCCCCGCCATGCTCCTTATCAGTCTCATCACTATTATGCCGGCGCTCTATGCACTCGGTATGAGTTTCTTTTCCTGGAACGGGCTCTCGGCGAAATGGACATTTGTAGGGCTCGATAACTACCGGGAAATGTTTCACGATCGGACGCTGGGACAGGCCGTTTCCAACACCGCCCTGTTCACGCTGATCAATGTTGTGTTCAAACCGATGGCTGCCCTTGCGCTTGCCTACGCAATCGAAAGCGTCGCGTTGAACTGGCTGCGCATCACCTATCGCACCATCTTCTTTTCAACATCGCTGATTTCGGCAGCCATCGCTGCCATGATATGGGCCTTCGTCTATGATCCCAATATCGGCTTTCTCAACCAGATCCTGGGTACCGATATTCTTTGGCTTGGGGATCGGCATATCGTGCTCTGGTCGATTGCAGTTGTCGGAATATGGCAGTTTCTGGGGCACAACGCATTAATTCTTGCTGCCGGCCTGCAATCCGTTCCGCGCGAGCTCTATGATGCCGCGGAGATGGATGGGGCCACCGTCTGGGGCAAGTTTCGCTTCGTTGCCCTTCCGCATCTGCGCAGCTTCATCGCTATCGTCATCGTTATAAACATCATCAACAACCTCAAGGCCTATGATCTGTTCAAGGTCATGACCGACGGGGGGCCGCGCCACGCGAGTGAGGTTATCGCCACGCATATCATCAAGGTCGCCTTCGAAAAGGGTGAGCTTGGCTATGCCGCAGCGATCAGTTACGGCCTGCTGCTCGTTACCCTCGTTCTCGTGGTTGTTTACCTCTATCTCACCGAGTTCCGGCGGGAGGAAAGCGCGTGATGCAGCGTATCGGTTTCATGACAGTTTCGAAGCATATCATTCTAACAGCCACATCGTTCGCCTTCGCGGCGCCGCTTCTTTGGGTTGTTGTCACCAGCTTCAAGGCGCCGCAGGAATATTATAATGGGCGGATATTTCCCTCCGGGGCATGGCAGTTTTCCAACTACCTGGAGGCCGTGGTACAGTATGATCTGGTCCATTTTTATGCCAACAGCCTGCTGATGGCCTCTGCTGCCGTCTTCATCGGGCTAATCCTTTCGCTCTTGTGCGCCTACGCACTCTTCCGTCTGCGGTTTCGCTTCAAGAATGTGATGTTCGTTTCGCTTGTGGTGCTGATGATGTTGCCCCCGCAACTGACGCTGATCGCGCAGTTCCTGCTGTTTCAGAAATCGCAGATCCTTTATACGCCTTTTGCGCTGATCCTGCCGTATACGCTCGGCGTTCTGCCGTTGGGCGTTTTCATCCTGCGCGGCTTCTTTAACGAATTGCCGATCGACCTGGATCATGCCGCCCGCATGGATGGCGCCACCAATCTGCAGATTATCTTTCTGGTGCTGTTGCCGCTTTCGATGCCCGTTCTGGCAACGGCTTGTATTCTGACCTTCATCCAGACCTGGAACGAGTTTTTGCTTGCTTCCATCTTCGTGCGCGAAGACTGGGCGACGCTGCCGGTGGCGATTGCCCGTATTAACACGGTGGCGACGGTGGAGGGCAACCAGCCCATGAAATTTGCAGCCGTCGTGTTGTCCTTCCTGCCACTGCTTGCCGTTTTTCTGTTCATGCAGCGCTATTTCGTCAAAGGTCTGGCTTCGGGTGGGGTCAAGGGATGAAAATCGAGAATACCGAAATGCCAGACAAGAAACCGCATATCCTGCTTTTCAATCCCGACCAGATGCGCGCCGATATCATGGGGCATCTGGGCTCAGGCAGCACAGTGACGCCGTTTATCGACAGCCTCGTCGAAAACGAGGCCGTATCCTACGCCAACACCTGCTGCCAGGCGCCGGTATGCACGCCAAGCCGCTGCTCGTTTGCCACCGGTCTATACCCGCATGTGAATGGTCACAGGTCGCTGCATCACATGTTGCATGCCGAACGCGGCGAGAAGAACATGTTTCAGGTATTGCGAGAGAATGGCTATTTCGTCTGGTGGGGCGGCAAGAACGATATCGTTACGGCCGACGCCGGGCCGGAGGCCTTTTGCGATATACATTTCCGTCCGGATGACGCCTTTTTCGAGCGTCACCACAGCCGGCCGCGAGACGATAATCACAGCGCCGGCGAAAGTTGGCGCGGAAAGCCGTGCTCAGATACCTTTTATTCTTTCTTTCGTGGCGAGTTGAAGAAGGGGAACCAGGACCGGTATTATCTCGACAGCGACTGGCAGAATGTTCTCGGCGCGATCGAGTTCATTGAAAACGCGCCGACGGATCGTCCGCTCTGCATCTACCTGCCGATACTCTATCCCCATCCGCCCTATGGCGTGGAAACCGAGTTCTTCGAAGCCTCTGCCAATGCGCCGTTGCCGCCGCGCCGTCATGCAAGCGAAGAGCAATTGTCGCGCAAGCCGGATATGTTGCGTCAGATCCGCAAGGCACAACGGCTGGAAGGCTGGACGGAAGAGCGCTGGGATGCGCTGCGGCGTACCTATCTGGGCATGGTCGCCCGCGTCGACCGTCAGTTTGAATTGCTGATGGCGGCGCTGAAACGCGCGGGAATCTATGATGATACCGCCGTATTCATGTTCTCCGACCACGGCGATTATACCGGCGATTACGAAGTCGTGGAGAAAAGCCAAACCACAATGGAAGATCCGATCGTGCGCGTGCCGTTGGTTGTCAAGCCACCGAAACAAATACCAGTCACGCCTGGAGTACGCGATCATGTCATGGCGGAATTGATCGACATGACCGCCACCGTGTTCGACCTCGCCAATGCCGATCCCGGTTACGACCATTTTGGGCGTACATTGACACCCTCCCTTGCCGATCCGGCAATCCCGCACAGGCAATATGCTTTCTGCGAAGGTGGAAGGCGTCCGGATGAAATGCAAGTCTCCGAGCAGGAGTCGCTTCTTCAGTTCGGCAGCGATCCCACCGAGGGGCTCTATTTTCCGCGCATCAATATTCAGGTGAACGATGCCCGGGCCCATGCGCGTACGGTTATGATCCGATCGCTGACACACAAATATATCCGACGCATGTCCGGGGAGGACGAATTCTACGACCTGCGCGCCGACCCGATGGAACTCGCCAACCGTATCGATGACCCTGCTCTGGCCACCGAACTTGCCCGGCACAAGGATGCGCTTCTCGGCTGGTATCTCGAAACGTCAGACATAGTGCCGCGGAAAACCGACAGCCGCTGGAAAACGAAGATAGATGAGCGGTCACCCGCCGCCAAGGCAACAGGATTGGAGTCCTGACATGTACAGTGTTGAAATCAAGAACCTGAACAAGCATTACGGTCGGTTCCACGCGCTGAAAGATATTAATCTGCAATTGCGCGAAGGCGAGTTCGTGGTGATGGTTGGTCCCTCTGGCTGCGGAAAATCGACACTGCTGCGTACCATTGCCGGACTAGAGGATGCCAGCGACGGTGAAATCTTCGTCAATGGCCGTGATGTGACGCATATCGCTCCCCGTGATCGGGGATTGGCCATGGTGTTCCAGAACTATGCGCTTTATCCGCACCTGACTGTTGCCGAAAATATGGGGTTTGCTTTGCGGCTGGCGCGCCAGCCGAAAGCGGAGATCGATGCTGCGGTGCGCCGGGCGGCAGAAACGCTGCAGCTTACAGATCATCTGGACAAGAAGCCGCGCCACCTCTCCGGCGGACAGCGCCAGCGGGTGGCGATCGGTCGCGCGATTGTGCGGCAGCCCGAGGTTTTCTTGTTCGATGAGCCGCTCTCCAACCTCGACGCCGCCCTTCGCGCCCAGATGCGCGTAGAACTCGGCGCGCTTCATCAGTCGCTTGGCGCATCGATGATCTACGTCACCCATGACCAGGTCGAGGCCATGACGATGGCAGATCGGATCGTCCTGTTGCGGGGCGGGCTCATAGAGCAGGTCGGGTCACCGCTAGAACTTTACAACCGACCGGCCAGCCGGTTTGTCGCCGGATTTCTTGGCGCGCCGAAGATGAATTTCTTCGCCGCCACCATCGCGGCGTTGGGGCCGGATGAGCTCAGGGTCGCAACGGGGGACGGTAGCAGTTTCGTCCTGCCTGCTGCCAGCCTTGTTGATGATGCTAAGCTTCAGGTCGGATCCCCTGTTTCCATCGGGCTTAGACCGGAACATTTTCATATCGCAAACAATCTTGCCGACGGGCCGGTCTATAACGTGCGCATTGTGCTGGAAGAGCGCTTGGGCCGCGAAACCGTGCTCTATGCCGACAGTGATGCCGTGCATCCGGATCAGCCCGATCAGCCGCACATCACCATCCACCGCAATGTTCAATCCTATTTCAAGCCCGGAGACAAAGCTCCGATCACCTTTTCGCCGGAAAAGGTCGTGCTGTTTGACGCCGACGGTCGTGCGCTGCGGTGGCCAGCTCAACAATAACCGGCACGCCAAAACCGTTCAGGCGGATAGTGGTCGAGCAGCAATGCGTTCAGGCTTGCCCAACGCAATGGCTGTCAATCGGCGTTGTAATGGGACCCCATTTAGGCGTCCAAAAGGCCCCCCTCCCTTGGGTTGCACTCGGCGATCAGCGCGCGCAGGCCCGGAGCCATCAATTTAGCGTAGAGGCCTGCGGGCGCG
>NZ_JABUOU010000021.1 GCF_013344475.1 Martelella limonii
TCGGCCATCCACACCAGCAGGTCCTGGTTATGCGTGAGAAGCTTTTCCGCGCGGGACTCGGCCTTGATCAGGCGTTCGCGGATGCGGAGCCTCAAGGTTTCGGCGATCTCTTGATATGCCTGAGGGGCGCCGAGCCAGACCGGGCCGAACTGGCCAAGACCGAGATGGGTTTCGATCCGGGCGGCGCGATCGGTGGCGATGGCAATGTCCGAGGTGATGCCGCCGCCGGCGCCGGCGGAGATATCGGCGAAGATCAGGCGTTCTGCCGCGCGGCCAGCCATGCTGCCGGCAAGCTCTGCCTCGATATCGACGAGCAGTTGCTCGTCGCGCCGCACCCGGTGGCGGGTGCTGCCATTGCCATCGGCGGCAATGGAGAGGCGCTCGACCGTGCCGAGGTTGAGGGCATGGATGACGATGGCATGGCCGCATTCATGAACCGCGGAGCGGAAGTCGATCTCCGGATCAAGCGTCTCGGCGAGATTGAGGGCAAGGTCCTCTTCCTGAAGGGCACGGCCTTCCATGCGCGCAAGCGAGCGTGCCCTGCGGATTGCAGCATCGACCTCGGCCGCGGTCAGGCCGATGGCGCGGCGGGCAAGGGTGTCCAGCGTTTCCTCCGGGAAGTGTCCTGCAAGATGCAGGCGCATGATCGAGAGGATCGTCGCGTGGTCGGGCCGCGGGACCTCGCATTTGAAGTCGAAGCGGCCTTCGCGCAGGATCGCCGGATCAAGCCGGGTCGGATCATTGCAGGCGCCGACCAGCAGCACGCCTTCCGCCTGCATCAGCAGATCGACCTGTTCGATGAAGCCGTTGATGACCTGGGTGCGGTAGGTTACGGCGTGATCGTCGCGGGCCGTGCGCGAGCCTGCAGCATCGATCTCGTCGATGAACAGGATTGCCGGCTTCCTGCCCTTTGCCTCGGCAAAGCTTGCCTGCATCGCCGCAAGCATGTCGCCGAGATGGCCGCGCCCCTGCCAGGTGGCAAAGCTTGCCTGAACGAAACCGACATCCGGCGTCTGACCCATGGCACGGGCAAGATAGCTCTTGCCGGTTCCGGGCGGACCGTAAAGCAGCAATGATCTTGTGATCTCCGACCATTCCGCCTCGCCCTTCTGCCATGCCTTGAGATCCGCCATCATCAGCCGGGCGGTCTGAACCGCCTCGTTGTTGCCGGCGATTGCATCCAGCCCCGGTCCGGCCGGGCGTTCATCGATCGTCAGCTGCAGGGCGAGACAGGCGGCGACCTTTTCTGCCGTTGATGCGCGGAGCGCCGCACTGATTGCCTCAAAGGGAAGAGACTGCAGCGCCTTGTCATCCGGCAAGGCCTTGCGCACGGCGTCCTCATCCATGCCGGCGCCATGGGTGAGGCGCAGATGATGGAGCATGATCTCGCCGGAGAGCGGGTGAAGCCGGAGCGGTTCCGGCAGGATTCTTGCAAGCCGGGATGGCAGCTCGATGTCGTCGGACTGCAGGATCAGCAGGGGAAAGCCATGATCGAGGCTCGCCATGATGTCGTTGAAGAAGTCGCGTCTGGCTTTGGCCGAGCCGGAATCGCTGGTGGCGACCATCAGCCCGCTGTCCTCTCCCGCCAGAATATCGGCCCGGCTGTCGACGCTGATGCCGGGCGGAAGCATGATATAGAGGATCAGCCGATAGACGAGATCCGAGACATCCGTGTCGATCCCGGATATGACGGTGACGCCTGAGGGCTTCAGGCAGGTTTCCGCAAAGGACCTCCCTGAGCCGAAACTCGCCGCAAGGCGGATAGCAAGCGAGATCATCCGCGCAGACAGCGCCGAGACCGGGTAGCGCGTGCGCAGGCCGGTCGAGATGATTTTATCAGGTTCATCATCGCTCCCGTCCAGAAGATCGATGATCGACAGGGAGGGATGTTTGCGCGAGCGGTAGCCTGGTTGTTTCAGGTCGCGATCGAACTTGCTCTCTCTGGCCTGATCCGTCATGGCGACGAGGTTGGGGTTGTGGCGCAGACGCCAGATCAGTTCGTCGGCATAGCCGGCCCAGGCGGGGCGTTGGATAGTGGTATTCATGGGGAACCCGTTCTTTTCTGTTGGGGCGCGATCAGCGGTTCGGCAAGCGACGGTTATTCGCGGCCCGCTGCCTTCAGGGTGATCTCTGTCTTCGTGATCGCGAGGCAGTCGAGGATCGCGGGTCGATAGATCTCGGAGCGGACATTGATCCAGTGGCGGAAGTCGGCGGGTGCGACGACATGGCCGGGGTGCGCCTTCGCGATTGCCGCATGCAGGGCCTTCTCGGTCTTTTGTGCCAGATGGCCGGTTGCGATCGGGATGCGGTGCAGAAGGCGGGCTTTCACATAGGGTGCGAGATCCAGCTGATGGCGCAGCCTGGAGACCGGATCGCGGGAATAGCCGATCTTGATGAAGTTGCCCTCATCCTCCACGTCGAAAGCCATGACATAGATGGCGCTGGGCGCTGCCGACCAGCATTCGCCGCAACCGGAGCAGCCGAACCGGCCCGTCATCATGTTGGCGATGGCGATGCGCTGGAGATTTCCGCAGCCATGGCGATAGAGCCGGTAATTGCTCTTGCCTTCCGGATCGGGACCGAGCAGCGCCCAGCCGCGTTCCCTTGCCATCGCTGCCAACTGCTGGGCATGGCAGGTGGGGCAGCGGAAGCCGGAGAGGCCCTCGGCCTTGCCCTTCCTGCGGAGCCTTTCAATGCTGCCGGCCTGCCGGGTGAGGATATGGCCACAGGGCATACGGTACTGACGATGCCGATAGTCGTCCTCGTTGCGGCCGAGCAGTTCGAAGCCGCAATCCTCGGCAGCCTTTTCTTCGCGTGCGGACTGGCAGGCGCCGCAGATCGGATTTGCGGTGCGCAGCACGAAGGCCTTCTGCAGGGTATGGCCGCCGCAGCGGTGGCATTCGAGGATCAGATGATAGCGATCGCCGACCCGGTCATGGATGCGGAACCCCTTTTCCTCGGCAATGGCATGCCATTGTTCGGGAACGGGGCCGTTGTAACGGGTCTTCCATTTGCTCATCGGCACATGGCGGGAGCGATGCGGGATATGAAGCGGCTTGCGGGGTTTCTTCGGTGCGGTCATGGAAACCATCCTTCAAAAGGCAAAGAGGGAGCGTCAGCGCCGAAGATCATCTTCGGCGGCAGCAAGTAAGACGGGGCGTCCGGGTGGACCGGAGGCGATGGATCAGGAGTGCCGGCTAGGGCGCAAAGGCTCGGCAGGGCACGGTCAGGCGCATGCGATCACGGTGGACCCGTGTTCGCACTGTTCCAGAATGGGAAAGAACGCGCTCAGAGCGTCGGCGAAACTCCGCCTTCGATCAGCACCTCTGCCTCCGGCTCATGCCGATAGATATCGAGCGTGATCAGTTCGGAGAGAAGCGCACTGCCGCGCGCAAGCATCAGCCGATACTCGCCGCCGTTCGAGATCATGGAGCGCAGCAGCTGACCGGTGCACCGGGCACGGGCTTGATCTGCTTCCGTTGCGGTCTCCGCGCCCATGACGGCGTATGCCATGAAGGCGAGGTCTCGCAGCGGCTGGTCGGTCGGGCCGGAAACAGGCATCGCGATCAGCGCACAGACGGTGTCGGTCAGATTGGAAAGCGCGATCTCGGCATCGCGCAGCCAGAGATCAAAGGCCGGCGCAAAGATATCCGCGTCCTCGATCTCATGCTCTGCCGCAATGGCAAGCGCCATTCGGTCGAGCATGACGGAGAAAAGTTGAGCGATGGGGGAGGATTGATGCGCGCACGCATCTTCATTCGCCGGTTCCGGCGTGATAGGGGCTTGGGTAGCCATTTGAACCTCTCATACAGGTTTAGGTGGTCAGAGCGCTGGTTGAGGGCGGCAACCCTTGCCAGCGTTCGCTATTTATGCCATTACGAATTTCCGATGTCAACATTGAAATGCGGAAAATCAGATGGCACCTCCGAAGAAAGACAATATCCCGCTCACACTGCGCGTCTCGCAGGAGCTTTTGAAGAAGATCGATGCGCTTCGACGCAACGAGGAAGACATTCCAACCCGCCCGGAGATGATCCGCCGGATCCTCGAGCAGCATTTTGAACAATGAGGTCCGGTTGGAGCTGATGTGAGAAAGCCGCGCCGGGTGGCGCGGCTTTGAAGACATCGAAGAAGGCATCCATCGCGCACCGCACCTGCGTCTCACGCGTCCCGCGTCAGAAACCCGAACAGCGAGACTGCGGTATTCTCGTCGAGCGATGTCGCAAGCCGGATGACCTTGTTGCCGTGGCGCATATTGACCCGGTAATTGACCCCAGCCCCCATGCGGACGCCGAGACCGATCAGCTGGGCCGTCGTCTGAGCGGTCGCCACCACCGAAAGGGCTGCCATCATGCCAGCGGGGTTTGACGCTGCGACCATGAACGCCGGCTCTATGTCGCCCGACGCCAGTCGCTGACCCTTCATGTGCGGATTGTCGATGAAGATCTCGCCGATCTCGGCATAGGGATAGAGCTTGCCTTCGCGTTGCAGGCCGGTTGGCTGCAGCAGGAAGGCAAAGCGCGGGCTCTTCAGCCGGTTGATCGCCCAGAGGCCCGCCACATCGATGACAACGACCAGCGCCAGCGCCATCACCCCTGAAAGGAAGCTGAGCGGCCCTTTCAGAAGATAGGCGGCGATCATCGCCGCCGGCACAAGCAGCACGAAGAACATCAGGATCATGTGGCCGATCTTCAGCCCGGCGCCCTTGCCGGACACAAGCAGGCCTTCGCCCTGTTCCTCGACCCGGAAGCCGAGATCCAGCCTTGCAGGATTTGCCATGGGAAACTCCTATTGAATGCCGGCAGCGGGACGTCCGGGTCAGAAAAGAAAGAAAATGGATGAGCGGGCCTAAAGTCCGTGCCGTGCAAACACCGGCGGCAGGTCGGAGCGTTCGGCGCCATAGACATGTGGCGTTCCGTCCACCGAGTGGACGATCACAACCGAGCCATCGGAGGCCTTCACGGCCACGGTCGCAAACTCGCCATTGCAGACATGCGGACGGCACCCGCCATGGACATACCAGCCGGCCTTCTCCTCGAAGGCGCCGGAACCGACGGCGGTCGCGCGCTGAAGTGCTTCGATATCGGCATCCCTGATGACGGAGGTGATCGCCGGCAGGAACCGTGCATCCTCGAAGGTCTGATAGGCGGTCAGGCCCTCCATGTCAGCCGGCAGAATGCGATGGCCGGAGAGATCGGAAGCAGTGGGACTTTCCGTCACAAGATCCCGCGGTGCCAGCGTGAAGATCAGCGGTGTGCGCCCGTCAGCGCCATCGACGGCATAGAGCGCGATCTCGTGATTGACCGTTCCGTCCCGCCAGGGGTCAGTCGGACGGATATAAACCGGCCCATCGCCCATATCCTCGCCGAGGATATAACGGGCGGCGGATACATAGGCATCCGAGAAATATATCCCGCCGGTATCGCCCTTCAGCCATTCCGGATGCCAGCCGACCTTGAGATCTGAGCGTAGGAACGCGCCAGCATCCGCGCCAAGCATGTCTCCTATCGCCGTGTCATAGTCCGCCTCGGCAAGATCGAGAACGCCTTCGGCGCGCGTCAATATCCACGCGTCATCCAGCTTGTCGAAGATCAGGACGCCACAGGCATCGGCGATATGCGGCGTGCCGCAATCAAGCGCCCGCCCGATCGGATTGGTATCGATCTCGCCCAAGGGAAGCCGGGCTTTGGCCGTTACACTCTGATTGGCAAAGATCTTGCCGACCATGTCGCCGTCATTGCCGAAGCCGACCCGGAAACGGGTGGCCTCATCCAGTTGCTCTTCTTCGACGCGGCCGCCCGCCATTCGGAAGCGGCCATCGTCGTATGCGTGACTGTCACTGACCGCGAAACCATAATTTGCAGTCAGCGCATTGCGTACGGTGTTCCAGTCCGAGCCGATCGGCGGCAGGGCGGCAGCTTCCAGAACATCGGCCTGCGTCTTCTGGACGAGTGCCTCGATTGCATCTTCATCCAGCGAAAGCGTGTCAGGCTCATGGGCCATGCTGGCAATGATCCCGCCATCCCGGTCGACATAGTCGAACTTGTAGAGCGTCGCGAGCAAGCCGTTCGCATGCCCCGGATCGCGTCTAAAATCCCCGGCGCGCAGAATTGCAGTGCCGCCCAGCGACGGAGGCTCCCGCGCCCGGATCTCACGGCCTTCATCCGGCGTGGCCGGCAGGATCGCGTATTCGCTGCCATTGGAGAACCGCAGGCCGCCACCGACCTGCAGATAGACCCCCGGTGCAAAAAGGCTCACCGGAAACCCGCCACGCCCGGCATCATAATCGCCGAGCCGGACGGAGACCCGCATCAACACCTCCGTCTCCGGCCCGACACGCATCTGCCCCGCCTCAAGCAGCGCTACCTGCTCGGCGAGCACCGCCTCTCGCGAAAACTCATCCGCCGCCCGATACTCAGGCGACTGCTTCGCCAGCGCCTCGAGGTCTGGGCCCTTGCCTGTGAGCGACTGCGTCAAGGCGCGCCAGAAGCTGTCGTCCGGGAATTCGATTGTCTCGGCGTGAACTGAAACTGCGAAAAGCGCCATGGCGCCAGCGAGAACAAGGGATTGGAAGCGATTTGAGTGGGTCATGCCAGGATGCTCTGCAGTAAGGGGTCAAATTCCACAAAGATGAGTATACTCCGTGGCTATATACTCATCAACCCATTGATGATCCTGTCCATGGACATCCGGGAAATCTTCGCACAGAACCTGAAAGCGGCCCGCAAGGCCAAGGGCCTATCACAAGAGGAGCTCGCACACCGTGCCGGCATAGATAGGACCTATGTCGGTGCGCTGGAGCGATGCCGTTATGCCGTGAGCATAGATATTGCAGACCGGCTTGCAGTGGTGCTGGAGACCGAGGCGTGGAGGCTTTTGCAGCCTGCCACTTGAACGGCGGGCTAGGTTGGAAAGATCATGCAGCTATAGATGGTGAATAGTTTTCCGAATGCGACTAAATTCCGTTTTTTATGTGTAAGAGACCGACAGCGTGGGGCCGCTCGGTTGATGCTTAGCTAGGCTTGCATGATAGGTTAAGTGATTGATACTGCAAGATTATCAATCATAATGCAGAAAAGACAAGTCGTGCTGTTGTATCATAAAAACCTAGCATGAACTGCTCCTACCGATTAGCCTCACCGCCATGGGCTACCACGCCTCACCACACGCCAGAACCGACGCGATCACCGAGCCCCTGCCAGCTTGGGCCCGCCCGCGTGGGCCCGATCTGACCGAAGTCGATGCCGCCGTCGCTGCCGTTATTGCCTTGAAATCGATTGATGATCTCGTCCGGTCCGAACCAGTCTGGGGCGGCTGCTGGCGCGAGCGGCAGGCCCTGAAATGCACCGTCGCCGCCGTCCGTCTGACCGGTCGCAACGAAGACGAGGCGGCGCTCCGCGATGCCGTTCTGCTCACCGCAGCCGGCGACGATCCAGGTCCCGCCGGCAAGGCGGTTTTGGCCTACAAAAGACTCGCCACCCGAAAACCCGGTTTTGCCGCGAAGCAGGTCGAAGATCTTGCCGACCTGATGGGGCTCGCCTTTGACGACCACCTCGCCGCCATCCCGGAGCTGGCAGACACCGCGCTCCAGTCGGGCC
>NZ_JABUOU010000022.1:2500-5000 GCF_013344475.1 Martelella limonii
GTCAGCGTGAGGACAACAAATTGGGGCTGTAGCTCAGCTGGGAGAGCACCTGCTTTGCAAGCAGGGGGTCAGCGGTTCGATCCCGCTCAGCTCCACCAAGGACTGGCGCTTTTAGAGCAGCCGGTATGATGACTTTCTTGAAAAAAAAGGTTTGCATGAACCCTTCGGGGTTGATGCCTGTTGAATGTTACATTGTGAAGAGAAGATATGTCTGGAGGCTTCCAGGTGATTGTGGCGCAAGTCATGATTGTTCGGAGCATCACCCATTGACGGCATTGAAGGTCTAGCCGGCCGGAGATGAGAGAGGGTGCTGTTTTGGAAGGAAGCTCTGTCTGTAACGACGATCTGTTGTTTGAGGGACTTGTCCTTCATCTGGCAGATGCGTTGGATTGATGCGCCTGACCGCACATCATCGGACATTATCTCGAGAAGCTGGTCTAAAAAGACTGGCGTCTTTTTAGTTTGTTTTGCGCTCACGGATGAGCGGTCCTTCGGACCTATCCTCCGCGGGGGCGGCGAACGGTCGCCGACGCGCTAGCGCGCTGAGGTGATGAAGACGTCGAGTCTGAAAGAAATAAGGCTGCCGACTTTGTTGGGTCGGTGGTCAGATCGTGTTGATGGCATCGTCCGGGGTTGTACAAAAGGCCCGGACTTCATGATGGACATCGACAATGAGAACGATCAAGTGTCTTAAGGGCATTTGGTGGATGCCTTGGCATGCACAGGCGATGA
Source organism: Martelella limonii (assembly GCF_013344475.1). Lineage (GTDB taxonomy): Bacteria > Pseudomonadota > Alphaproteobacteria > Rhizobiales > Rhizobiaceae > Martelella > Martelella limonii. Next base: position 3,233 of record NZ_JABUOU010000022.1, read on the forward strand.
AGGACGTGATACGCTGCGAAAAGCCGTGGGGAGCTGCGAATAAGCTTTGATCCATGGATATCCGAATGGGGAAACCCACCTTAGATATCTAGAAAATCATTTTGGTTCTTGCGATGGGTTCGTAAGAGTGGACGATGGCAGGATGCTTGCGAGGGACTTCCCCCGTAGGCCGACCGGCCGTCGGCGCTTTTGCGCCGCCCCGTCTGGAGCGCAGGCTGCGGCAGCAGCCGGTACGCGCGTGAAGACAGAACCCAAATGGTTTCTAGATATCGCGATAAGGTATTTTACTCTGAATACATAGGGGTAAGAAGCGAACGCGGGGAACTGAAACATCTAAGTACCCGTAGGAAAGGACATCAATTGAGACTCCGCAAGTAGTGGCGAGCGAACGCGGAAGAGGCCAGTGGCAATGATGAATAAAGCAGAACAGGTTGGGAAGCCTGGCACTATGGGTGATAGCCCCGTATGCGTAGAACAATCATTGTCCTTGAGTAGGGCGGGACACGTGAAATCCTGTTCGAACATGGGGCGACCACGCTCCAAGCCTAAGTACTCGTGCATGACCGATAGTGAACCAGTACCGTGAGGGAAAGGTGAAAAGCACCCCGACAAGGGGAGTGAAATAGAACCTGAAACCGGATGCCTACAAACAGTCGGAGCCCGCAAGGGTGACGGCGTACCTTTTGTATAATGGGTCAACGACTTAGTGTATCTAGCAAGCTTAAGCCGGTAGGTGTAGGCGCAGCGAAAGCGAGTCTTAATAGGGCGATTTAGTTAGATGCATTAGACCCGAAACCGAGTGATCTAGCCATGAGCAGGTTGAAGGTTGGGTAACACCAACTGGAGGACCGAACCCGCATCTGTTGCAATAGATTGGGATGACTTGTGGCTAGGGGTGAAAGGCCAATCAAACTCGGAGATAGCTGGTTCTCCGCGAAATCTATTTAGGTAGAGCGTTGAATGAATACCCGTGGGGGTAGAGCACTGGATGGGCTATGGGGACTCACCGTCTTACTGATCCTAACCAAACTGCGAATACCACGGAGTACTGTTCAGCAGACACACGGCGGGTGCTAACGTCCGTCGTGAAAAGGGCAACAACCCTGACCTCCAGCTAAGGTCCCCAAGTCATGGCTAAGTGGGAAAGGATGTGAGGATCCCAAAACAACCAGGATGTTGGCTTAGAAGCAGCCATCATTTAAAGAAAGCGTAACAGCTCACTGGTCTAATTAAGGGTCTTTGCGCCGAAAATGTACCGGGGCTCAAGCCATGCACCGAAGCTGAGGATGTGGATTTATCCACGTGGTAGCGGAGCGTTCCGTAGGCCGATGAAGGAAGACCCGTGAGGGCTTCTGGAGGTATCGGAAGTGCGAATGTTGACATGAGTAACGATAAAGGGAGTGAGAGACTCCCTCGCCGAAAGACCAAGGGTTCCTGCTTAAAGTTAATCTGAGCAGGGTTAGCCGGCCCCTAAGACGAGGCGGAAACGCGTAGTCGATGGGAACCACGTTAATATTCGTGGGCCAGGTGGTAGTGACGGATTGCGTAAATCGTATGATCTTATTGGATTGATCGTGCGGTGAAGCGGTTCCAGGAAATAGCTCCACCATGAGACCGTACCCGAAACCGACACAGGTGGTCAGGTAGAGTATACCAAGGCGCTTGAGAGAACTGCGTTGAAGGAACTCGGCAAATTGCACGCGTAACTTCGGAAGAAGCGTGACCCTTTTATACGCAAGTATATGAGGGTGGCACAGACCAGGGGGTA
>NZ_JABUOU010000023.1 GCF_013344475.1 Martelella limonii
ACAACAATCATCCAAATAAAAAGCCTCCGAGATAAACCGGAGGCTGTTGTAGCCCCTGTGCCAGAAGGGGTCCCTTTTGGAAGCCGATCACCCCTCTAACGGGGTCCTTATTCCACGCCTAATCACAGTCCGGTTAACCGCAGCTGCAAGATTTGCAGATATCTAGCGGTCATGAGCCAAAGTCCTGTCAGCTACAAGCGCCATCATTTCCCATCATCTGTGATCGCCCATGCGGTCTGGCTGTATTTCCGGTTTCCACTGAGCCTGCGTCTGGTAGAGGAGATGCTGTTGGAGCGCGGTATCATCGTTTCCTATGAGACGATCCGCTGCTGGGCAAAGAAGTTCGGGCCAGTCTATGCTCGCCGCTTGCGTCGCAAAGTGCCGAACCCAACGGATGTATGGCATCTGGACGAGGTCGTGGTGACAATCGGCGGCCGCAAACACTGGCTCTGGCGGGCCGTCGACCAGGACGGCTATGTGCTCGACGAGATCGTCCAGGTACGCCGGAACACCAAGGCTGCCAAGCGCCTTTTGATCCGGCTGATGTCGAAGCAGGGAGGCGTACCCAAGCGCATCGTCACAGACAAGCTTGGCTCCTATGGTGCTGCGAGGCGCCAGATCATGCCGGCGGTCGAGCATCGATCGCACAAGGGGTTGAACAATCGAGCCGAAAACTCGCACCTGCCGCTGCGAAAACGGGAGCGGGTGATACAGCAGTTCCGTTCGGCAGGCGCATTGCAACGTTTCACCAGCGTCTTCTCCGCAGTCCGAAATCTCTTCGTCCCAACCCACCTGAAAAAGAACGCCATTGACATCCACCTGCATCGTCTCAGGGCGCTCGCACATTGGAAGGGCATGGCCGGGATCGCCGCATGATCACTTCGAGCCACTCGAATCCGAACTCGCCTACGTTAACCTGACATCACCGTTCGATGTGCCGAACTTCTTCTTCCACTCGTAGAGCGAATGTGGGCTGCACCCAGCCGCTGCGAGACCTCCGCTACCGGATAGCCCCGCTCAGTGATCTGACGCACCGCGTCGCGTTTGAACTCTTCTGTGAAATTCGATTTGCTCATGATCACCTTCTTACCTCATTTTTAGGCAGGAAGGTGTCGACAATTCGCGGGGCTATTCAACCTGCTGTATTGAATGGCGCACCATGCCGTAGCATTACCTACGCAGCGGAAATCGGCAGGACATAATATGATACGGTTTTTCATCTCATGCTACAGCTCTCGCAACGGAGGGGTAAGGCAGAACGATTGCGGCTTTTTCGGTCTCGGCCTAAGCGTCTGTATCGGCCTCCTCGCGGTGACGCTTTTAACGTTCATTCCACAGCCCGGCAACGCACAGGACCTGTCAGATGATGTCGTATCCGAAAGATTCTGGGCTCAAATACGCACCGACTCGCCGCGCTATACGATGGAAACATTCCTGAACGCGTCAGATGCACTGCAGAACAGTGTTGCAGCCTATCTTGAGGACCCAAGCCTGGAACTTCAGGCCGAGATCGCGCTTCTTTCAGACCTCCTTGTGGATCTTTTGGATCTGGAAAATGTGGCTGCGGCAACTCGTCGAGAAACAGGCATCAGAACATTTGAATATCTGATGGATATCTTTGGGCGCATTGGCCCTCCCGACGTTACGATGTTTCCCGATCTGGACATGGCCTCGGGAGCCGGGTCAGACAGTTTTCGGATACCGAATACGCCTTTGCGAATAGAGCGTGTTACAAACGGGCCGCGCAAAGGAGAATTTCTGTTTGCGGAAGAGACAGTTCGTGTTGCGCCGCGTTTCTTTGAAGCGGTTCGCCACCTGCCGTTGACAAGCCCTCTGGGTATTGAAAGCTGGGCGAGTTTCGGCCCTCAGCAGACAGGACCGCTTGTTCCCCCGGCCTTCGTGGAGGCCATGCCGCCGCTTCTGACCGAACTCTGGTTCGAGACCCCGGCCTGGAAGGTTATTTTTGAGACAGCATTGCTGCTCGTTTTCGCTTTGTTTCTTTTCGGAATTCACCATGCGGTTCGTTCAATTATCAAAACCGGTCGGGTGTCCGTCTTGGTGGCTCGCACCTTGGCTCCAGTGCTGTTGGTATATTGCGCGAGTTCAGTATTGCCTTTCATCGCGCTTCAGATTCATTTGTCCGGCTCCTTCGCCCGGTTCTATGATGTCGTGCTTACGATTGCCATTTATGGCGGATCGGCCTTCATCTTCTGGCTCCTGACCAGAATACTCGTCGAAACCATTATTCTGTCGCCACGCATCAGAGACGAAAGTCTTGACGCAGATCTACTTCGACTCGGGGGCGCAACGCTCGGCCTCTTCGGCTCGGTCTGCATCCTGGCGCTCGGCGGGCATGCTATCGGCTTGCCAGTTCTCAGCGTGGTGGCTGGACTTGGTATCGGGGGTCTAGCTGTTGCCCTTGCCGTGCGGCCAACGTTTGAAAATTTAATTGGAGGTGTAATCCTGTTCGTCGACAGGCCCGTTCGCGTTGGAGATTTCTGCAGCGTCGGCGATCAGAAGGGGACTGTTGAGGGGATCGGGATACGCTCGACAAAGCTGCGTGCGGTTGATCGCACGGTCATATCTATACCCAATGCACAGTTTGCGGATATGCAGATCATCAACTGGGCTCAATGCGATCAGATGTTGATCAATGAAACCATCGGACTGCGTTATGATACAGCTGAAGACCAGCTGCGCTACCTGTTGGTTGCGTTGCGACGCATGCTTCACGCCCACCCCCGTATTGATGCTGAAACCGTCCGGGTCCGCTTCGCCGGTTTTGGGGACAGCTCGTTGAAAGTTTCCATCCGAATCTACGCGCAAACGCGTGAGTGGAACGATTTTTTCGCGATCAGGGAGGATGTAGACCTCCGTATACTGAAGGCCGTCCACGAAGCCGGTACCGATTTCGCATTTCCTTCTCAGACCGTTTATATGGCCAAGGATCAAGGACGCGACGAGGAGCGCAGCACGCGTGCAGAAGATGCCGTGAAACGCTGGCGTGATACGGGGCAGCTGCCTTTCCCACGTTTGTCTCGTCAGGAACAGGAGCGTCTGAAAGGGACACTTGACTATCCGCCATATGGCAGCGCTGATGCAGATGACATAGTTGAACCGGAAGCGGCAGAACCGCTGTCCGATCCTTGTCAACCGCTACCGGAGCTGGCTGAAGAGGATTCAGAGGTGGAGACGTCTTCAACGTCCGAACGTACGCGGCACCAAGGGAGCTAGCTCAAGCGTTCTGGACTAAAAAGATCGATGGCGACGATAAAGTGGATCACGGGCAGATCTGGTCATGACCCAAGATCCCACATTTTGATCGGCGCCCGGTTAACGTTGCAGTGCCCCTGCGAAAGAGCGAATTTCCTATATTCCCGCATGCAATCATCAGATTGGTTGCAACAGAAGGAAACACCTCGAAGACCCAATCAATGGCCGACGACGTCGCGCCAAAGGCGAGCCAATGCATAAATTCTCTAAACACTCTGTCCCAACGCAGGGTTTTGAATTGCTCCTGTTCCGGCCCAAGAAAGCTTTGGACGAGCCATATCGGGGCTTTCACAAAACGCAAAAATTGCGTAATTGAGAATAATCACACAATGACAGCAGTGAGCGAAGATGGCCTCGACCACCCGTAAACCAAACCAGACCGATATCGCCGCTAGGCTCGGCGTTTCTGTCAGCACGGTTTCACGCGCGCTCGCCAATGAGGAGGGCATATCCGAAGCGGTGCGGCGAGATGTACAGCGCATGGCGCGGACCATGGGGTACAGGTCCAAGCACATATCGGGCCTGCGGGCGATGGTTCGCAGCGTGGTCACGCTCGTTCCCCTTGCCAATGCCACAGGCGGGCTTTCGAGCTTTTATGTCACATTCTCGATGCGATACGAAGCGAGGCGCGGGTCTGCGGCCTTGATCTCGACGTTCGCCTGATCGGCGAGCTGTCCGTCATCGAATGATTATGGACAGAATGCGGTTTGGATTTCAGGAGGATCTGGCTCGTCTGATGGGTTGATTTAAGCCACGTTTGCGTGGTGTTGCAAGCGTCGGTTCAAAATGGTCTGTTGCTTGATCCTCTTTCGCTGTTTCAGGATTTCATTCCCTCTGCCGAAATAGACATCCGCCGGTGTGAGATTGCCGAGGCTCTCGTGGTATCGGCTGTTGTTGTAATGGTCGATGAATGCGCCGATCTGCGCTTCCAGGTCTTCCGGAAAGAAGTAGTTTTCCAGCAGGATCCGGTTTTTCAGTGTCTGGTGCCAGCGCTCGATCTTGCCTTGTGTCTGCGGATGACCGGGGGCACCGTGAAGCTGCTCCATTTTCCTGTCCTTCAGCCAGTCCGCCAGGTCTTCGGCGATATAGCATCCGCCATTGTCCGACAGTAATCGCGGCTTGTGTTCGACCTTGACGCTGTCGCAGCCGGATGCGGAAAGTGCAATGTTCAGCGTATCTGTCACATCACCGACTTTCATATTCGTGCACAGCTTCCAGCCCACGATGTAACGCGAGAAGTCATCGAGGATGGTGGAAAGATAGAACCAGCCCCAGCCGATCACTTTCAAATAGGTGAAATCGTTTTGCCACATCTCATTGGGCCGAACGGTCTTGTCCTTGAACTCATTGTCCGCCTTGACGACGATGAAGGCTGGCGATGTGATCAGGTCATGGGCTTTGAGCAGGCGATAGACGGACGCCTCTGATACAAAATAGCTTTTTGTGTCGGTGAAGGTCACCGCCAACTCGCGCGGGGAGAGTTCCGGCTCTTCAAGCGCCAGTTCGATCACCTCCTCCCTGATAGCATCGGGAATACGGTTCCATACCCGTGACGGGGCGGACGAGCGATCCTCCAGCCCCTCTACGCCAAAGCGCTGGAAGCGGTCGTACCAGCGATAGAAGGTCTGTCGTGGAATGGCGAGATGTTCCAGTGTCTTCTTCACCGGCTGGTGCGATTGCTCAACCAGCCGGATGATTTCCAGCTTCTCAGAAGCGGGGTATCTCATTCTTCTGAGTCCCCATCCCCGATCATGCTTTTTTTGAGCAGGCGCAGCTCCAGCGTCTGCTCGGCCACGACCTCTTTCAGATCGCGTGTTTCCCGGCGCAACGCCTTCACCTCATCCGTGGTTG
>NZ_JABUOU010000024.1 GCF_013344475.1 Martelella limonii
CCTCGGCACGCCGCGGCTGTTGTTGGGAAGAAGCGGCTCGATAACCGCCCACTCGAAATCCGTCAGATCAAAACGTCGTCTCATCAAGGGTTCCTTTCAGGAAGCCATTGAATCAAAACGAGCACTCGTCGTGAACCCATCAGTTTATGAGTTTACGGCCTAGGGCAGTTTGACATGGTCAGAGCCGATCCGGCCATGACGCTGGACATAGGCAACCTGGGCAGCAACCGGCAGAAGCAGGTAACGGTACTCCATGCCGCCACCGCGCCCGGAGCGCTTGCGGGCATAGGGGTGCGCATCCCAATTTTCTCGGGCTGCCAACACCGCAATGCCGCGTTTTGTGTCGGGCAGGTTCGGCAGCCGTTCCTCTGAAATCTCGCGCGCTGTCAGCCACTCTTTCATGCTATTGACCTGTATTGGTAGTTGATCGCCCGCTTCGCCTGTGCGCTGACGGCCCAGGCCATCCCGCCCAACACGAGCAGCTCGGGACCGAGCCAGATGCCGGGCGCGACGGGTGTTGCGAATAAGGAAAAGAGGGCTTTGATCATTCGCCGCCTGCCAAACAGCAGAACAGCCATGCGATCGCGGCACAGCAAATGAGCCATCCTGCGACGACGATGCCCAGCCAGGGCCAATCGAGGTTGAACAGCTCGCCGAGTGCGATGCTGGCCAGCAGAAAGACGATTGCGCCTGTTGTTATCCTCATGATTTCGAGGACAATCATGCCGCTCTATCTTCCGCGTCCATTTCGCGAACGAGGGCCGCGCAAAGGTCGCGCTGCATATCCATCGAAAGGGCGTCTAGGACCGCGCCATCAATCTCGTCATCACACTGCGACAGCAGAAGATCGACAGCGGCCGATGCGGGTGAAAGCCCCCAGAGCGGCGAAGGCCGGCAGGACACGAGCGTCCGTATGGCTTCGCCAACGGCGGTATCGTCCGTGTGCAGGGAAAGCGGGCTGTACCCGGCTGCAAGATTGGCCTCGTTAAGCTTGTGAGCGGCCTTCACGATCGCCTCGGCCTGCGCCAGTTCGTGAGCTTCCGAAACGAGACCCGCCGATGCATCGCCAAAGTCCACGCCGATCGCACACGCTGCCTCGTCGCCCCTATACCGGCGGGCAGCTTCCTTCGGCTCGATATGACCGCGATATCTGCCGGCGCGCTCCTCCGGCCCCTTCTCCTGCGGATGGTATGGGCTGGGATAATAAGCTTGCTCGCCCTCGGCACTCAGCCACTCTAGGTATTCCCGGTGCGTAGGAGCATCAAACCCGGCATCGGCAAGAGCCTTCGAAAGACGGCTGTAAAGCACATCGGTTGGGTATCGTACCGGGCTGTCAACCCACGGGCGGTGCATTTCGATGATGGGTTTGACGCGCTCTGGTGGAGCTTCAAAGAAGGGCTTCTTCACATGATTGGTAACATTCATGACTTTCCTCTTTTGAATTTGGTGCGCTGGTCGGCTTCCAGCCGCTCGACGAACCGGTTCATTTCCTCTTGTTTCTGCTTTGCGAGATGCAGGACGATCAGGTCGCGATAGCTCTCCGGCACTGCCACGTAACGGAACCGCGAAGGCACGAAGCCGAGCAGGTCGAACTCTTTGGTGGCGTCGATCAGCGCGATGAAGGCATCAAGCGTGATCCGGTGCGTGGCAGCCTCGGAGGACCACTTGTTCAGCATGTCCTCGGAGACGGTGCGCCCGAGATAGCGGCTCATGTCGGCGGCGATTTCCGCCCTGGTCTTGCCAGCCTCGCGGGCGTCCTTCAGCGCTTTCGCCACCGTGCGGGAGATGCGACTATCGAGCGCGCCGCGACCGGCCACGTCCTCTTCGTATCCGGCTGCCACCTTCGGCGGCTGCCAGTCGAAAAGGTCTTCCGTGAGCGTGTCGCGGCGGCGCATCAGGCGGCTTTTCTTTCGGCAAGGATCGTCTCGACGATCGACCAGTGCTCGATCATGAAGCGGCGTTGCGCCGTCTCGGGCAGCTTGCCGAACTGGTCGGAAACCCGCTCCCATCGCTCCGGCTTAGAGGCGCGCGGCACATGGTCGATCATCGCGATCGCGTCTTCGACCGTGCTGCAGGCAGGCGGATTGGAGGTCAGCAGGTTGGCGATCTTGACCTGACGCTCGGCCGGCTCGGCCGAAAGCGCGAGCAACTGCGATTGATTGTCGGCGATCGGCGCGAGCGATATCTGCTCGCGGACCTCCTGTGTAATCCGGGCGATCCTGAGGTAACGCTTGACCGCTTCCTTGTTGAGGCCGAGCGCCTTCTGCGATGCCGTCGTAAAGGAAGAGGCTAACAGTGTGCTTTGCTCTTCGAGCGCGTCTTCCGAATTAGGGTCAAACTTGACCCTATTTTTCTTGCGACCCGGTTTAACCGTCCCGGCGGCTTCCTCGTAGACCTCGCGCCAGGCAGCAACATCGAAGGCGCGGTCGAGCACCGTCAGTTCGCGACGTTTGAAATTCTCGGAAATCTCGGCAAGCTTGATCGCGGCTTCGCTGGCGAACTCGGTTGGCTCGTAGACCTTGGCGCTGATTGCCTTCCACGAGAGTATCTTGGCAGCGGTGAGGCGATGAGCGCCTGCGTTCAGCCGAAACCGCTCGCCCCTGCGGATGATGCGGATCGGTTCGTCCTGCCCGCGAGCCTGGAAGTCGACCGCAAGAGCGGCTGCCCAGTCCGGGTCGACGACGCGCCGTCCTGCAGGAACATCGATAAGGGTTATGTCAACGTCTTGGATATGCATGGCCTGCTCCTGTCCGGTCAGGCCGCATTCTGGTCAGCGCGAGGCGCGCTTTTTGCACTTCCGTTGCAACACTCGTTGCTGCTAGAGTTCTTTTCGTGATGACGACCGCGAGTGTAGCTGTCAGGAAAAAGCTCGCGGAAGGGAACACCAATAGCCTTGGCGATCGCCTCCGCTCCCTTGCGGCTGGCTCCGATAATCCCTTGGCGGCATGCGCTTTCATTTAGGCCGGCGTCCCGTGCGATTCCGGTGAGTGTCATGCCTTGGCGTTGCACTTCCGCAAGAATAGCGGGGCGGTCCCATTTGGTATCGGTCTTCATCACATGTCCTTTGGTTGCTGCTACCGTTCAAACATTAGCTGCACCCATTGTTGAGACATAAGTGTCATTTTGAAAGACATAAATGTCTTCTCAGCTTGAGATTTAGACATAATTGTCTTTGCGCAATATTATGGTTTTGAAACAGTGGGTTACGACGAAGAAACCGCGCAGGAGGAAACAGGGAAAGCGCTTGCCAGTTCTTCATTTGCCCTTGGTGAACGATTGCGTCAGGCGATTAAAGCTGTTGGATCCGACAAGGCTGCCGAATCAACTGGCAAATCCGTCAGAACACTAGACAGATATGTCTCTGGGAAAATTGAACCGCCGCTGAGCGTTCTAATAGGTTTGTCGGATTCGAGCGGCTTATCGCTACAATGGCTTGCCACCGGCGAAGAACTTCCCCGATCGCGCGGCGCGTCGAGTGGGATTCCTGCATTCGTTGCTGAGGATATCGCGTTGGTTCAAAAGCTTGAACTGGAAGCTTCGGCGGGTAATGGCGCTGTAACCAATTATGACCCCGATACTGACTACATTGCCTTCCAGGCGTCTTGGCTGCGCACCCACGATGTAAATGCTGCGGCGGCAAGGGTGCTCAACGTTCACGGCGACTCCATGGAGCCGACGATCAGACACGGCGATGTCCTACTCGTCGATACGTCAATCGACCACATCAAGGACAATGCGATTTATGTGCTCACCTGGGATAATTCAGTGTTTGTAAAGCGCGTTCACAAGCGGCTCAACGGCTCTTTACAGTTGATTAGCGATAACGCCCTTTACCCGCCCGAGGACATAGCGAAAACCGACGTTGCACAGCTGAACATCGCCGGCCGCGTCGTCTGGTATGGTCGTTTCACGTAGAGCGATTTTTTCTGCCGTCCTGCCAACTGTTCTTGCGCGCAGCCCATCCCTCACAGAATAAGCCGCCGCCGCCAAGCCCCATCAAATAAAGGCCTTTCCCGCGAATTCCCGGATATTCCCGGCTCTGCCATATGTTCTTGCGGGTTACTGTCAATCGGCGTTGTAATGGGACCCCATTTAGGCGTCCAAAAGGCCCCCCTCCCTTGGGTTGCACTCGGCGATCAGCGCGCGCAGGCCCGGAGCCATCAATTTAGCGTAGAGGCCTGCGGGCGCG
>NZ_JABUOU010000025.1 GCF_013344475.1 Martelella limonii
ATGCCAGCGTTTTATGACACAACCGCACGGCTTGTCTCTCTGGTGTTTAGATCGATAATCTTGCATTATCGTTCTAAACTGTCATTATAATGAAAACCCACGCTCTGAGGCCGTTCATGACCGAAAACGACACCGATCCGCATGCCGGCCCGTCTCTCGGCACGGGAGTTGACGGTGGATTGCAGGGGGCCGGGGCGTCGGGCGCGGTTGCGGGGCATCTGGCGCCGCTGGTGGAACGTGCGCGCTTCTATGTCGAAGCCGCAAGCGCGGCCAATACCCGGCGTGCCTACCAGGCCGACTGGGCACATTTTACCGGCTGGTGCCGGCGCAAGGGGCTTGCCCCCCTGCCCCCGGATGCGGAAACCGTCGGGCTCTACATCACGGCCCTTGCTGCCGGTGAAGCAGCGCCCGGTGCGAAGGCGCTTTCGGTCGCCACCATCGAGCGGCGGCTTTCGGCACTCTCCTGGCATTATGCCCAGCGCGGCCTCGCGCTCGATCGCCGCGACCGGCATATCGCCACCGTGCTGGCCGGGATCCGCAATCGCCATGCAGCCCCGCCCCGCCAGAAGGAGGCGATCCTGCCGGAAGAGCTGATCGCCATGGTCGAGACGCTGGATCGCGGCACGCTCCGCGGCCTGCGCGACCGCGCCATGCTGCTTGCGGGCTTTGCCGGCGGGCTGCGCCGCTCGGAAATCGTCGCGCTCGATTGCGGCCGCGACCAGAGCGAGGATGGCGGCGGCTGGATCGAGATCCTCGACAAGGGCCTGCTGGTGACGCTGCGCGGAAAAACCGGCTGGCGCGAGGTGGAAATCGGCCGCGGCTCCTCCGAGCTCACCTGCCCGGTCCATGCGGTGGAGACCTGGCTGAGGCTCGGCCGGATCGGCCACGGCCCGCTGTTCCGCCGGGTCACCGGCAAGGGCAAGGCGGTGGGCCCGGAACGGCTCAAGGACCAGGAGGTTGCCCGCCTCGTCAAGAGAACCGTGCGCGCCTCCGGCATTCGCGGCGATCTGCCGGAGGCCGAGCGGATAAAACTGTTCTCCGGCCATTCCCTGCGCGCAGGCCTCGCCTCTTCCGCCGAAGTCGATGAGCGCTATGTGCAAAAACAGCTCGGCCATGCGTCTGCCGAGATGACGCGCAAATATCAGCGCCGCCGCGACCGCTTCCGCGTCAATCTCACAAAGGCAGCCGGGCTTTGAGCGAGAATGACGGCCATCAATTAAAGGGGCTATCGCGAACACCCGTTTTCCCGGACTTGCAAAAACGGGGCGCAAAGCGCATTCAAAGTCCCGGACGTCTCGCAACAGACATCCCCGAGAGGCAGGTATGATCATCCAAGCCTGTATCAACGGCGCACGCCCATCCGATTTTCATCCGGCATTGCCCCTGACGATCACAACGATGGTCCGCGACAGTTTGAAATGTGTCGAATCGGGCGCTTCAGAACTCCATATCCATCCGCGCAATGCCGATGGACGTTAAAGCCTCGATACGGCAGACGCGCTCATAACGTCGCTGCGCCGCGTGTCCTCGGGCACGCGCGTCGGGGTTTCAACCGGCGACTGGATCGAAGGGAATGAAGCGGCAACGCGAAACGCCATCGCCAACTGGAACGTGCTGCCAGACTAAGCTTCCGTCAATCTCTCGGAGGTCAATTCGCCCGAGATCTTTGCCTTGCTCGGACAGATGGGGGTCGGCGTCGAAGCTGGCCTTGCCTCGGTGGAAGACGCCAGGCGTTTTGTCACCCTTCCCGAGAGCAATCGGGTGTTTCGCATTCTGATCGAAATCGATGAACAGGCGCGG
>NZ_JABUOU010000026.1 GCF_013344475.1 Martelella limonii
GGGGCTGTTGAAGAAGTCGCCGACGGCTGATCAGACAGCACCTTGCGCGTTAATGAACGTCTGCGGGAGTAGAATGCGGCTGAAAGCCTTCCTCAGCTCGCAAATGGTTGCCTGGGGGTGAAGTCACGAGCAAGAACAGTCGCAAAAGGGCTACCGCGAGCCGCTTCAGGTTGATAGCGGCGGCCGTGAGGTAGGATTGGATCTTCATGTTGGCGAGTCCGCGCCGAACGGCGCGGGCGAGACCGTGCCAGCTCTTCGCCTCGCCATGGAACCCCTCTGAGCGCCAGCGATGCCGCTGGTACAGACGCCGGTCTTCCTCGGTCCATTTCTCACGGCGTCTTCGGGCTCGCAGGAGTGCCGGGTAATCGTCCCCTACAACGACGGCTTTGTTTGCCCGCCCCTTCGAGAGGCACAGGCTTGCCAGATCGCATCCCCGGCAGTCCGCTGCCTTGGAATAGAAGAACCGACCGTGCTTGACCGGTCGGGTCGGCCTGAGGGTCTTTCCACGCGGGCACTTTAGGGTGTCGTTCTTTGCGTCGTAGCGAAATCGGCGCATTGGCACTGGGCTGCGGATCGGCTCCGCCTTCGTTGGGATGACGGCGCTGATGCCCCGCCGCTCGAACCCGCCGAAGACCTTCGCATAGGCATAGCCTGCATCGGCCGTGACGATCTCGACATCTACGCCCGTGGTCTCAATGGTCGCGTCGATGCGCTCAATGATGACCTGACCTTCGTTGATTTCGCCGGTGGTTACCTCGACGTCGAGAACCACGCCACAGACGTCATCGACGACGGCGTGCTGCTTGAAGGAGGGTTCGAGCCGACGGTTGCGGCCGCTCGTCGCCATCGTCGCATCGGGATCGGTGACGCAGACCTTCTTGAACTTCCCAGTCTTGCGGCTATCGCGTTCAGCGACGGAAGCATCTTCGGTCGCTTCGGCAACCGCCTCAACGTGGCGCACCGCAAGGCTTTCCCAGCTCACATCCGCGCGAATGAGTGAGGCATCGACATGCACCACGTCCCCCTTCGCGATCTTTGCTGCGATGCAGGCCTCCACCGTGCGTTCGAAAATCCTTCGAAAGCGCTCCACCCCCCATCTCTGCCGTATCCGCGTCAGAGAGGAATGGTCAGGCAGTGCCTCGTGCAGGCCATAGCCAATAAACCACCTGATCCCGAGGTTGACCTGGGCCTCTCGCATCAGGCGACGATCGTGAACGATCCCGAGCAGGAAGCCCGCAAGCATTAGCCGGACGGCGACCTCCGGATCGATCCCAGGTCGTCCGTTATGCTCACAGTAGAGATCCGAAACCTCTGCCCTGAGCCACGTGAGGTCGAGGACACGATCCACTTTGGCGAGAATGTAGTCGTCGGGGATAAGCTGTCGAAGCGAACCCATCATGAACAGCTCGAGCTGACCGCGTTCCTTATGTCCCAACATGCCGGTGCACCCAGAGAATCAATCCAAAATGAATCGAAT
>NZ_JABUOU010000027.1 GCF_013344475.1 Martelella limonii
CCCTGCCGCGACCGTGGTCACGATGGATGTGACGCTCGGCGAGGCGTCTGCGGCCACGCAGATGGAAAAGGCCGGCGCCGGTACGCTGATCCTGACCCAGAGCGCCACCTATACCGGCGCCACCACCGTCTCGGCGGGCACGCTGCATCTTGGGGGCGGGGCCGCCAATGTGATGCTGTCCGGCGCGATTGCGGTCTCGTCGGGTGCGACGCTTGTGGTGGAGACGGTGGCGTCGAGCGATTATGTGCTTACGAATGTGGTGTCCGGTTCCGGTGCGATGACGGTTGCGGGGACGGGGACGCTGAGCTTCGAGAGCGCGAGTTCCGGCTTTGCCGGAACGACGATGGTTGTCTCGGGCGCGGGGCTTTCGGGCACGGCCGCCGGCAGTCTCGGCGGCACGACGACGATCGCCGATGGCGGTTTGCTTGTGGCCGACCAGGCGGGGACGGGCCATGGGCTGACGCTTGAGACGCTGGTGCTGACGGCGGGCGGGTTTGCCAGCACGGGCTCGATCATGGCGGTGAACCTGACGACGGCGGGCGCAGCCGGTCTGTTTGCGGTCACGGATGTGGCGCTTGAAGGGATTGTGCGTGTCAACCAGAACGGCACGACGCTCGGCGACGGGGTCTATGCGCTGATCGATGCGGCGAATGCGCCGACGGGTTCGGGCCTGAAGATCGACCGGGCAAACAGCAATCTTGGCGACCTTTCGGTCGTGAGCGTGAATGGCGCCAATCAGGTGGTGCTCACGGTGGGCGACGATATCGACCCCGACAAGTCGGTCTATGCCTACTGGAACGGGACGACGGCGGGCATGCCGGGGGCGCCCGGCATTGTCGGCGGGGCCGGCACCTGGGACGGCCTTGCGTCCTCGACCAACTGGACCAATTCGGCCGGCACGACCTCCGGGCCGTGGACGGCCGGGCGCTATGCGCGGTTCCAGGGCACGGGCGGGGCGGTGACGGTGCAGGGCACGATCGCGGGCGTCGAGGGCCTGGTGTTCGATGTCGACGGCTATCAGCTATCGGGCGGCGCGCTTGCGCTTCAGTCGTCCTACAGCGACAACCGCGCCGATATCATGGTGACGGCGTCGGGTGCGACGGCCGCGATCGGCTCGGATCTGTCGGGCAATGGCATCGGCATCAATGTGACGGGTCCCGGCACGCTTGTTCTTTCGGGTTCGAAGTCGTTTACGGGTCTGACGTCGGTTCAGTCCGGGACGTTGCAGCTTGGGGATCAGACGGCGGCTGCGGGTCTTTCGGGGGCGCTCGAGGTCCTGAGCGGGGCGACGCTTGCAGGCGTTGCCAACGGGGGCAATGCGCCGCAGACGATTGTCGGGCTGACGACGCTCGATCAGGGCGCGAACCTTGTGGTGACGCTGTCGCTGATGCCGGGCAATGCGGCGCTGTTCGA
>NZ_JABUOU010000028.1 GCF_013344475.1 Martelella limonii
GCTCGGACAGATGGGGGTCGGCGTCGAAGCTGGCCTTGCCTCGGTGGAAGACGCCAGGCGTTTTGTCACCCTTCCCGAGAGCAATCGGGTGTTTCGCATTCTGATCGAAATCGATGAACAGGCGCGGCACGAAGCCGATCACATCGCCGATGACATTGCGAAAGTGCTTGAGGAAGCCGGTATAGCGCGGCCCATGCTGCTCCACGGCTCCGATGCAACCGTCTGGCATTTCGTGAGGCGCGCACGGCAGAAGCGCTGGTCAACACGCGTCGGAGTGGAGGATGGCCGCCTTTTGCAAGATGGCACGACAGCAATGCAGAATTGGTCGCAGAGGCTGTGAAGATCTTCCGTCAACCCGTCGAATGATGGCGAGTCAAGATCGAGAATTTGTTCTCTTCTCTTAGGCGCGGATCTCCCTGCATTCACGTCTCACAAGAAACAATTCACCTCGGCAAAGACTGAAACGGGTCGTGAACCGGAACGCCGAGCGGGCCGAAGTGACGGATATTGCGGGTCAGGATCGTCAGGCCGTGCGCCTTCGCCGTGGCGGCAATGGCGATATCGGCAAAGCCCGGCTGATGGGCACGGGCCGCGTCGATGATCTCGCCCGCAAGATGGGCGCAGCGCAGATCGAACGGCAGGATCTTCTGCCCGTAGAGATATTCGATGCTTTGCCACCACGCCTGCAACCGTTCAGCCTTCGCCGTTGATTTTTGACGCTCGGCCTTGGCAATGCCAGCATGCACCTCCGCGGCCGTCACGGCCGACAGGAACAGGTCGTCGCTTGCCCTGTCGAGCCACTGAATCACCGCTGTCGCACGGCTGTGATTCGAAGGCGCAAGTGCCGAAATGACATTGGTATCGACAAGATACATCAGAATGCGTCAGTCCTGGCGGGCTTGTCGCTGCGCGCGCCAACAATGTCCTCGTCGCCCGGATAGGCAGCCAGAAGCCGGCCGAAACTCGGCACGTGCGCAAGCTTTTCATATTCCTCATAGGACAGGACGACCACCTCCTTGCGACCGCGTCGCGTGATCACCGAGGGCGTGCCATGCACGGCCTGATCGACAATCGCGGAAAACGTTGCCTTGGCATCCCGGAGCTGAATTTCCCTCATCATCGTCATCCCAGTTTGTGACCACTGTAGTCATATATAATCAACGGCGTGTTAACAAGCGCATCCTGGCCGTGTGAGGCTCGCCCGACACCTCACGCCCTCGGTTTCTTCATGGCGCGAGCGAGCGCTGGCGAGACCGGGAGGGCGTCTTCGAGGTTGTGATGGTCGAGGCCCTCCCCTC
>NZ_JABUOU010000003.1 GCF_013344475.1 Martelella limonii
CCATTGCCGACGCCGGCGTCGGCAATGGGTTCGATCAACCCCGCAAGAGCATGCGGCCAAGCCGCATGCCGCTTCCAGCCACCATCCCGCTCCGCGGGCAATCGCCAACGCTGGAAGGTTTCCGCCCAAGGCGGAAACAGACTCAGAATAAAGAGAGAGTGCGCCTGCATCGGCAGTGCCGATCCCGCGAAGGTTGGAAGCTGAGCGATGCCGCGTGGTGTACGAAACTAAATTTTCTGAAAAAGTTAGTTGGCACTCCGCCAACATTCTCCGCACAAAACCCGAAAGTATTTTTTTCGAGAAAAAAAGGTTTGGAAAAAAGGGCGCGGCGGAGAGCCCGCCGCAAAAATTCTGGAAGAAAATGGTCGAAAACCGGCGCACAGGACACCAAAACCTTTTTTTCTGAAAAAAGTTAGTCGGCGTTTTCCCCTCGCCGGGGGCCAGAAAAGCCAAAGGTAAATTATTTCAGAAAAAAGTTTGGGCAAAAAATTCGACGAGAGCCCAAAACTGAAATTTATCGAAAGAAAATGGCTCGGGAACTGGCGCGAAGGAGATCAAAACCTTTTTTCTGAAAAAAAGTTAGTCGGAGCTTTCACCCTGCGGAGCGCCCAAAAAACCAAACCAATATTTTTCAGAAAAAAAGATTTCGCGACCATTGCTGACACGAAAGACCAACTCGGCTGGATCAAAATCTTTCGCGGACACCCGCGCGAGCGGCAGGACGATGTCAAAATCGTTCAGTTAGATTCGCGTTTTCGGGATGTTTTCCGCCTTCAATCAAGCTCGCACTGCCGGCAAAAATCGCTGACGGAATATCCTCGTTTTGGAAATTCCCGCGCGCGTCAAAATCTCCAGCACCCCGAGCACCACCCGGGCCAATTGCAGCCTTAAAACCCCGGCCCGTCATCTATGTCGTTGTCGTCATCAATCTCATTGTCGTTGTCGAAAGAATCCGGTTCCGGCTCGGAACGCAATGACAGCGGCATGCCATCAGTATCAAAATCCATTAATGTCTCGCCATCATAGAGCACATGACCGTCCTCAGTGTCGAAGCGAAGCCATTCCCTGCCTTCATGATGAACGAACGAGATGCGTGGATGAATGTTCGTGCGATCCTTCAAACTCAACACTCTTCGTATCAGATCCGCGCGGCTCAACTCGGCTGTCGTTCCGCCAAGGGTTGACCCAGTGCTGCGAGGATCTTCTCCACGTTGGCGTTCAGCCTCTTCAGTTCGGCGTGCTGGTGCTTGACGACCGAGCCAATTGCCCGGACCACTTCGTGGAGTTCCATCTCGTTTTCTACCGTCTTGCTGAACACCTCCAGTTGAACGGCGATCGCTTCCACGGCTTGCGTGAACTCCATCAGCCGGTCGCCGACCTTCGGCTTTTCCATCTGCTCTATCATTCGCTGCAGTGGCCCCGCCAAAGATGAGATCGTCATCAGGGCTTTCAGCATTTCGGGATCGCTTTTGAGAGGCGCGTTTTGTTCGTTCATTGATCATCTCCAGTGTCTTGGCAATGCGTTTGAAACGCTCAAGTCCCACTCGCTCCAGTTCGCCAAGCAACAGAACTGTTGCCTGGTTGTGCCGCAAACGGTCCGCCATCATGCCCAGATGGTTTTTCAGTCCGGCAAGGAACTTTCGGGGGTCGAAATCTGGCTGAGGTACAGGAGTGACGGCATCATTTTCGTCTGCCAGGCCGTCAGTGCCTTCAAATCCGCCTTCAGCTCTTTGACCTCTGCCTCCAGCGCCGATATCCGCGATGCCTGCTCCTGCTCGCGTTGCTTCAGGCACGCGACCAATTCTCGTTCCATTAGGCTCAGTGTTTTTTCCATGACGTGCTCCGGGGAGGAATTCTGGATGACAGGACGGAAGCGGAAGGCCGGGTCCGGCGAGAATGTCTTCTGGATCAGGGACGGGCTCTGGTGGATATCCATAGCGCTCGGCATTCATCTCGGCCCGCTTTTGCATGCCTTCGAGCAGTTGGCGCGGCGCCCGTTCAAGCTTTGCCGCGCGCTCTGCCCGATACGCGTCCTCGCTCATGCCGAGAAACGGCTTTCCATCGTCGAAATCCTTCGACATCCAATATCCGCTGATCGTGATCGGGCGGTCGGCTATCGGATCGTAGATCGTCACCGATTGTGGATCGAAACTGATAACTTCAAGCCCATCCAGTTCCGCCGCTATATTGGCAAATATCGTATCGCGGTTGCGCGCACCACCTTCGCCCTGGTATTCGGCCAAGGTGGCGACTTCGGAGCTTTGCAGGCCTTTTCCGAAGACCAGATTTCTCCAGGCCTCGCTTCTCTGCTTCAATATCCAGTCCGCCAGGATAACCTTGCGCCTGCGCTCATACTCCAGTGGATCACTCCACCCGAACCTGCCGTTCAGCGTGTCACGAAACGCATCCCACAATTGCCTGCTGCCTTCTCTCGGCGGATGGGGGTTATAGGAAAGCAGCTTGCCGTTCGAAGCGCAGACGGCGCGCGGCATCAGAATATTCACTTCGAGCCGACCAGTATGGGTGTGCGTGCCGACAAGCGGCTGGAAGCGCGCCGCGCGCGGTACCCCGGCATAGGCAACCTCATTGAAGAGCCGCAGCGCCTTGCCGACCTGATCACGCAACACCCGGTCTCCGGCGTTGAAAGCAGGGACCGGAATATCATCGGCGAGAAAGGACATCGTCATAGCGCTGTAGCGATGCTTGTTGCGCAGCGAGCGCACGAGATCGCGCATCGGGTCGGCCTGACCAAGGAGAAGCTCCGGTGCAGGATCGCGACGGATCGTGACACGCTTTCCCTCGAGGTTCTTTCTCACCATCTTCTGCAGGTAGTAGATGATGGCTCGCAGCACCTCGCTATCGATCGTGCTCCCGGTATGGGGAGAAAAGCCGAAGATCATCTTCCCCCTCCCTGACGCTGCAGGTCCGCGCAGAGCCGTTCGATTGCAACAAGCTCCAGAAGAAGGTCTGGGATCGCCGCATGCCCTTGACCGCGCAGCGCCGCGGCAACCTCGCCGAGCGCGATCTCGACCGCCTGTATGGCCGGCAGAATGCGAGCACCATCCGCCGGATTTGCCCCAGGCTGACTGCAGCAGCGGCGGACATATTCGGATATCGAAATACCACCTTTAGCTGCTGCCTTTTTCAAGGCCGCCCATGTCGCATCATCGACCTGGATCTCGCGTCTTCTGGCAATCTCAGCTTCTGCTTTACGCGGTCTCGCCATCGTACTATCCTCTCAGAAAGGCCAGAGCGGTCGCCGGGTTTCGCCCCCGGTGCTTTGCGGAGCCTTGATCTTTATGGTCAGCGATTTCTGCGAAAAACCAAAACAGCTTTTGGAAAAAAGTTTCGGCGAGGTCAGAACAGGCACTCCAGGCTTTGAAAGCGTTGACGGAAATTCTCGCTTTTTCGTGTGCTTCAAGCCGAGAAATGGATGTTTTCGCAGTCCGCATTCAAAGTCGAAACACAACCTTGGAATGTTGCTCTCGTTAGCTTCACGGGTGTACTGATCGATGGGCAAATCGCTCAAAAAAGACGCCCAGGGACCTCAGTGGATGCAGTTTCGACGCACGATCGGGATCGACTATTCGGGAGCTGAAACGGCCGATTCAAGCCTCAAGGGCTTGCGCGTCTTCATGTCCGAAGACGGCGCCGAAGCGGCCGAGGTCCTGCCTCCTTCGGGAGCCGCAAAGCACTGGTCGCGTCGGCGCATGACGTCCTGGCTGATTGATCGCCTCAACGAACCTCTCCCGACAATCGTCGGGATCGATCATGCCTTTTCCTTCCCCGATGCCTATTTCAGGCGGCACGATCTCGCACCGGACTGGGATGCGTTTCTCGACGATTTTAGCCTTCACTGGCCCCTCGATGAACCGAACCTCTATGTCGATTTCGTGCGGTTTGGCAGCTTCGGCAACGGCGCCATGCGATCCGGCGAGCGGCGTTGGCGGCGGCTTTGCGAACAGGCCTCGCGTGCTAAATCGGTCTTTCATTTCGACGTCCCCGGCCAAGTCGCAAAGTCGACCCATAGCGGCCTGCCGTTTCTCAGGCAGATCCGGCAAGCATGTCCGGAACTGCACATCTGGCCTTTCGATGGCTGGGAGGTGCCCTCAGGACGCTCTTGTCTCGTGGAAGCCTATCCCCGCCTTTATGCCAGCCAATACGACAGGGCCGATCGAACCGAAGATCAGCACGACGCCTTCGCGATCGCATCCTGGCTGCGCGACGCCGACCAGCAAGGCACACTTGTTAACTCGCTCCAGCCTGACCTATCTGATCGGGCTCGCACAATGGCGAAACATGAGGGGTGGATCATTGGCGTGGAGGAAGCGATGCCCGACAGGAAAGTGCATCCTCGTCGCCAAACCGCAAAGCCAGCACCTGAGCGGATGCACCAGCAGCATCCAGAACGCCAGCAGCAACACCGACATGCCAAGACAACGCGTCCCGGCTATCGCAATCGCAATGGGCAGATCGTCATTGCAGATACCGGTCTTCCCGGCACAGACCATAATCAGCGCATCTACCAGCTCTGCTGCGGCCGTTGCGGACACAATTATGGTGCGAACGGATCAGACATTCACCTGCGCAGATGTCCTGCCTGCGATGGCGGTAAGCCGGGCCTTCGGTACGGAGACTGATCGTTGGGGCGCTCCGGATCTCGCACATCACAATCTGCGAGCATGCCATTCTGCCCAAGCGCATCTTGCTCGACATAAGCCCAAAATAGCGGACTCCTAATGCGTTAGGACTTTTCCGTATAAAATCATACACTTGTCCACATTTCCGAGCTGATTTCCGTTGGAAATCTGTTGTTCTGATCGGGTACTATGCCTCCATCAGCAACAGCGGAGGCATGTCCTCCATCGATAGAAGTGACTTGCAGCCTATGGCGCGAGAACGGGAAAGCCATGCCGAAAGTGAGGCGGTGCGGGAGCGATCAGTTGCTCGTCCTCGCTTCGCCCGTCGCCCGGCAGCAACGGCATCGGAACGCGAGCGGCTGCAAACCGCCATCGAGACCATCGCCGCGCTCATGATCGATGATCCCGTCTACCTACCGATCTTCGAACGCCTGGAGCGTGAGATCGAGCTGGAGAGAAACCGTGCCGACACAATGGCCCGCGCCCGCGCAGTCCTGCGTCAGAAAGAAATGGTACCTGCAAAACCTTGAGCTACCTGCAACACTTGATCGCTCAAAATGCCAATGGCTGCAACAGATCACTCAATTGCTTCAGGCTCGCTCCGGCGCCATAGCGCTCTCTATTAAGGGCATGCCCCATCAGATCGCGGCGGATGCGCTCGTCAAGGCCAGCGGCCAGCATGCGATCCTCGAAGGAATGCCTCAGGCAATAAAGCGTGTGCTCTGCTGTTTCACACAAACCGTTTTCCCTGAGAAACTTGTTCACCGTACCACTCAGGCCCGCCGAACGCGTCTGGTACCTTGAAAAGCCGTCCGGGAACGGCCTCATGGCCTCAAGAGAAACGCCGATCAGGGGTATGACACGTCTTGCATTGCCGCTCTTCAGCTTCCGACCGATCGGCTTGATCGAAATGTGAGGAATATTGGCATCTAGATGGATCTCTTCTGGAGTGAGGCCTGCAAGTTCACTCGGTCTTGCGCCGGTATTGATCATGACGAGAAGAATTGCCCGCGCCTGCTCATTCAACCCGTCAAGCGCGCCAGGCCGCAATAACTGATCCCGGATCCAGGCATGTGAGAAAGGTGGCCGGGTCTTGGCCTCGCCGGATTTCAGGGCAATATCCGTGAAGGGCAGAACGAGACCCAGTCTCTTCATGCGGCTCACAGTCTTGAGCACGTCGCCAAGATGCATGAAGTCCTTGTTGGCTGTGTCGGGCGATATGTCCTCGATATCGACCCGCTCCACCCACCACGCACGAAAATCCAGCATGACGTCGCCGGAAATTTCGTTCAGGGGAAGGTTTCCGCAAACCGAGATGAAATTCCTGACGGCCTTGATCCGAGGGTTGCGCCATCGGCGCAATTGATCTTCACTCTTGCCAACTATTCTATCTTTCGCCAGCGGCCAGTAGAGTTCGAGGGCGCGCTCGACCGAAATGAGAGGTTCGGCAACGCCGCCCAGCAAAGCGGCCGCTTCCTGTGGCGCGTGCCGTTGGTCTGCTACGGTTTCGATGCGCTCCAGCAGTTCGGCTCTGGGAAGTTGGGCGACCTTCTCTGCCGTGAGATAGCGATAGCCGCGCCGCTGGGCCAGTTCTGCAGCTGCCTGAAACCGCGCCTCGGCATCATCGGTATCGCCCGCAAGTCGGGCTTCCCAGGCTTCGATCTGCTCGGCCCATATCAACGGTGCCTTGGCCTTGGCCTGTGTCTCGGAATCAGTATGGAGGCTCAGCCAGATTTCGCTACGACTTTCGACCGGCGCAAAGCGCTTCGGGACACGCCGCCGGATATAGAATACCGATCCTCTTCGCATAAGCGGCATCGCATGCTCCCGTCAGAAAAGTGGAGCAGAATGTGTAGCACATCGTGTAGCAGAAATGAAGAATCGCGTAAGGCAGTAAACGGCACAAAAGTCTAAGAGATTGATATTAAGACGAAATTTAACATGAGCTATAAAGTTTAATGGCGGACAGAGAGGGATTCGAACCCTCGATACGGTTTCCCGTATACACGCGTTCCAGGCGTGCGCCTTCAACCACTCGGCCACCTGTCCTTCCAATGCCAGCTTCGTGAAGCGGCGGGAACGGCGCGATATATACCGATGAACGGGCGATGATCAACCCGAATTTGTCAGATTTCTGAAATGACTGGCGCGATGGCCGCGCTGATCGCAGCGTTTGGGCCTTTGCCCCGGAACCGCTGCTTGTCTGAAGGCGTTTCCATGCCTATCTATTGGCCATGTTTCGCCGGCCGTCGCAATGGATGCGTGAAAGGCACGGCGCTCTCGATCAAAGGAGAATCACATGTTTCTCTCGACCTTCAAGAAGGAAAAGACCACGCTGCCGACCACGGAGACGGCGCTTCCCGGCCGTTCCGAACCGATCCCCACGGCGCGCGAACACTTCGTCAGCGGGCGCAGCCTTGCCCCGCCCTATCCTGCCCACCTGAAGGAAGTCATGCTCGGCATGGGCTGTTTCTGGGGCGCTGAGCGGCTTTTGTGGCAGACGCCGGGTGTCTACGTGACGGTCGCCGGCTATTCCGGCGGGATCACGCCTAACCCGACCTATGAGGAAACCTGCACGGGCCTCACGGGCCACACCGAAGTTGTGCGCGTCGTCTACGATCCGACCGAGGTCAGCCTCGAACAATTGCTCGCGATCTTCTTCGAGGCCCATGACCCGACCCAGGGCATGCGCCAGGGCAATGACATCGGCACCACCTACCGCTCCGCGATCTATCTCGAAAGCGAAGAGGACATGGAGCTTGCCGAGACGGTCCGCGACCGGTTCCAGCAGGCCCTGAAGGACAGCGGACGCGGCGACGTCATCACCACCGAGATCACCCGCGCGCAGGAATTCTATCCGGCCGAGGATTACCACCAGCAATATCTGGCGAAAAACCCCGCGGGCTATTGCGGGCTGCGCGGCACAGGCGTTTCCTGCCCGATCGGCTGACCTGCCGGAGCCGCTTGAAAAGCATATGGAAAAGGGAGCCCTAGCGCTCCCTTTTCGTTTGTCCCCAGGCAAGGCCCGCACTGTTCCGTATTTTTACCCTTCGGGCAAATTTTGTGGTGAAATTTTGTGTGAGCCGTGCAACCATGACAGCAGGGCCGGCCGTCAAGCGCCGGCAACCTTCCCGGATATCGGCCGGGATTTCAGGTTTTCACGCACAGGGAACAGAGCTGCAATATGAAAAAGACGATTTTGAGCCTTATGGCTGTAGCCGCCATGTCGACCACCGCACTGGCCGCCGATTTCAAGCCGGCGCTGGTTTACGGCACCGGCGGCAAGTTCGACAAATCCTTCAACGAGTCCGGTTACAACGGCGCGGAAAAGTTCAAGGCCGATACCGGCGTAGACTACCGCGACTTCGAGCCGACCGGCGACGCCCAGGGCGAACAGGCGATCCTCAACTTCGCGTCGATGGGCTTCAGCCCGATCGTCGCTCTGTCCTTTGCCTGGAAATCGGCCGTCGAAAAGATCGCGCCGCAGTTCCCCGACACCCAGTTCTACATCGTCGATGACGTCGTCGATGCGCCGAACGTCCAGTCCGTCGTCTTCAAGGAAGAACAGGGTTCCTACCTTGTCGGCCTTCTCGGCGCGATGAAATCGGAAACCGGCACGGTCGGCTTCGTCGGCGGCATGGACATTCCGCTGATCCACAAGTTCGGCTGCGGCTATGCGCAGGGCGCGCATGCGGCAAATGACAACGTCAAGGTCGTCACCAACTTCGTCGGCACCACCGGCGCCGCCTGGAACGACCCGGTCAAGGCAGGCGAGCTGACCAAGAACCAGATGGACCAGGGCGCCGACGTGATCTATGCGGCAGCCGGCGCATCCGGTCTCGGCGTTCTCCAGGCTGCGGCCGATGCCGACAAGTATTCGATCGGCGTCGATTCCAACCAGAACTACGTCCATCCGGGTTCGGTGCTGACATCGATGGTCAAGCGCGTCGACAACGCTGTCTATGACGCCTTCAAGGGCAGCCAGGACGGTTCGTTCAAGGCCGGCGTCAACAGCCTGGGCGTTGCCGAAAACGGCGTGGGCTGGGCCTATGACGACGACAACAAGCCGCTGATCACCGAAGAGATGCTGGCCGCGGTCGAAAAGGCCAAGGAAGGCATCGTTTCCGGCGAGATCGAGGTTCACGACTACTCGGTCGACAACACCTGCCCCTATTGATCTGAAGAAGCCGGGCGTCGGACAACCAAGCCGACGCCCGGCTTTTCACATCCGGCAGCCGTGGCACCGGCATCTTGGCAGCACCCTTGCGCAGGCTGCCTCATCTTCTGTTGGAGTTTAAGAGCATTTGAACCCCGCGATCGAACTCATCGGCATCGACAAGAGCTTTGGACCGGTAAAGGCCAACAAGGATATCAACCTTACGGTTGAAAAGGGCACCATACACGGCATCATCGGCGAAAACGGCGCTGGCAAATCGACACTGATGTCGATCCTCTACGGCTTCTACCAGGCCGACAACGGCGAAATCAAAGTCAACGGCGAAAAGCTCGTGATCGCCGACACGGATGTCGCCATCGATGCCGGTATCGGCATGGTGCATCAGCATTTCATGCTGGTGGAAGATTTCACCGTGCTGGAAAATATCATGCTTGGCGCCGAAGGCGGAGCGCTGCTCGGCAAAGGCGCGAGCGCTGCCCGCAAGGAACTGAAGCGGCTTGAAAGCGAATACGGGCTCGAAGTCGACCCCGATGCCGTGATCGAGGAACTGCCCGTCGGCCTGCAGCAGCGCGTGGAAATTCTGAAAGCCATGTTCCGCGGCGCGGAAATCCTGATCCTCGACGAGCCGACTGGCGTGCTGACGCCGGCGGAAGCAGACCATCTGTTCCGCATTCTCGGCATGCTGCGCGAACAGGGCAAGACCGTCATCCTGATCACCCACAAGCTGCGCGAGATCATGGCGATCACCGACAATGTTTCGGTCATGCGCCGCGGCGAGATGGTGGCAACGCGCAAGACCTCCGAAACCACCGTCGAGGAACTCGCCGAACTGATGGTCGGCCGCAGGGTTCTGCTGCGCGTCGAAAAGGGCGAGGCCAATCCGGGCGAGGTCGCCCTTTCGGTCCGCAATCTCACCGTGCACGACGGACGCGGCGTGCCGATGGTGAAGAATGTTTCCTTCGATGTCCGCAAGGGCGAGATCGTGGGCATTGCAGGCGTTGCCGGCAATGGCCAGTCGGAGCTTCTGGAGGCGCTGTCGGGCATCCGCAAGCCGCATTCGGGCGAGATCTGGATCGAGGGCAAGAAGATTACCCATGCCGATCCCGCCCAGATGCGGGAGATCGGCGTCGCCCACATTCCGGAAGACCGCCACCATATGGGCCTGATCCTGCCCTTCGAGGAGCGGGAGAACAATATTCTCGGCTATCATCACCGCGACGCGTATGGCCGCGGCGGCGTGCTTGACCGTCAGGCGATCCTCGAAGACGCCAAGGCACGGATAGAAAAATACGATATCCGCCCCCCGAACCCGATGCTGAAGACCGCCAATTTTTCCGGCGGCAACCAGCAGAAGATCGTGGTGGCGCGCGAGATCGAGCGCGACCCGGACATCCTGCTTGTCGGCCAGCCGACCCGTGGGGTGGATATCGGCGCGATCGAATTCATCCACAGCCGCATCATCGACATGCGCGACAGCGGCAAGGCGGTGCTTCTCGTGTCCGTGGAACTCGACGAGATCCGCGCGCTTTCCGATCGCATCCTGGTGATGTTCGCCGGCGAGAATGTCGGCGAGACCACACCGGAAGCGGATGAACAGAAACTCGGCCTGATGATGGCCGGGATAGCATCTTGAGGTCGACATGAGCGCCGCTAACACGCCCCTGCCCTCCTGGGTTTCCTTTCTTCTGATGCCGCTCCTGAACCTCGTTACCGCGCTGGTGATTTCGGGGTTCGTGATCTGGATGATCGGCCAGAACCCGCTGGAAGCCTTCGGCATTCTCATCAATGGCGCCCTCGGCAGCGGCATGGGCATCGGCTTCACGCTGTTTTACGCCACCAGTTTCATCTTCACCGGGCTTTCCGTGGCGATGGCCTATCACGCAGGGCTCTTCAACATCGGCTCCGAGGGCCAGGCCTATGTGGGCGGCCTTGGCTGCGCGCTGGTGGCACTGGCACTCGATCAATACCTGCCGTGGTATGTGACGATGCCTTTTGCCGTTCTCGGCGCCGCGATCTTCGGCGCGGCCTGGGCCTTCATTCCGGCATGGCTTCAGGCCAAGCGCGGCAGCCACATCGTGATCACCACGATCATGTTCAATTTCATCGGCGCGGCGCTGATGGTCTACCTGCTGGTGCATGTGCTGAAGCCTGCGGGCGCGATGTCGCCCGAAACCCGCGGCTTCCTGCCCGGCGGCCAGCTTCCGAGCCTCAACTGGCTGATGGCGATGTTCGGCTCCAGGCTCGGCCCTGCGCCGCTCAACGTCTCTTTCCTGATCGCGCTGGTGATGTGCGTTGCGGTCTGGTTCCTGATCTGGCGCACGAAATTCGGCTATTCGGTCCGCGCCCTCGGCCTCAGCGCATCGTCCGCCACCTATGCCGGCATCCCTTATGCCCGGACCGTGATCATCACCATGCTGCTCTCCGGTGGCCTTGCCGGCATGATGGCGCTCAATGTGGTGATGGGATCGGCAGACCGCCTGCAGGTGGAATTCGTCGGCGGGGCAGGCTTTGTCGGCATTGCCGTTTCGCTGATGGGCCGCAACCATCCGCTGGGCATCGTCCTGGCGGCCATCCTGTTCGGCATTCTCTACCAGGGCGGCGCGCAGGTATCGTTCATGATGCCGCAGATCACCCGCGACATGATCGTGATGATCCAGGGGCTCGTCATCCTGTTTGCCGGCGCGCTGGAGTTCCTCTACCGCCCGGCACTTGTCAGGGTATTTGCAAGACGACAGCTGGCGGCGGGGGTCTGAGCCATGCAGTATACAGACATCATCGTCGGCATGCTCGGCTCCACCGTAAGGCTGTCCATTCCGCTGATCTTCACGGCACTCGCCGGTCTCTTCTCCGAACGGTCGGGCATTTTCGACATCGGGCTCGAGGGCAAGATGCTCGCCTCCGCCTTCGCCTCCGCAGTGGTCGCCTATTACACGGGTTCTCCGTGGCTCGGCCTTCTCGGCGGTATCGCGATCTCGATTGTCTTCAGCCTTGTCCATGGCTATGCATCGATCACCGCGCGCGGCAACCAGATCGTTTCAGGCGTCGCGCTGAACTTCGTTGCAGCGGGTCTCACCGTCGTTCTCGGCAATGCCTGGTTCCGCCAGGGCGGGCGGACGCCGCAGCTTGAAAACTCCGCCCGCTTCACCGGCATCGACCTTCCGGGTTCGGAAGCGGCAAGCCAGATGGGCTTTTTCGGCAAGCTCTATTCCGATGTCATTTCCGGCAACAACATCCTCGTCTACATCGCCTTCGCCACCGTTCCGATCGTGTGGTGGGTGGTCTACAAGACCCGTTTCGGTCTCCGGCTCCGGGCCGTCGGCGAAAATCCGGGCGCGGTCGATACCGCCGGGATTTCGGTGACATGGCTTCGTTACCGCGCGGTGATCCTCGCAGGCCTGCTCTGCGGCTTTTCCGGAACCTATCTTGCCATTGCCCAGTCGGCGTCCTTCATCAGCAACATGTCGGCCGGCAAGGGCTATATCGCACTCGCCGCACTGATCTTTGCCAAGTGGAAGCCCGTGCCGGTCATGTTTGCCTGCCTGCTGTTCGGCTTCCTCGATGCCTTCTCGAACTTCATGCAGGGCAAGTCGATGCCGCTGATCGGCGAAGTGCCGGTCCAGGTGTTCCAGGCCATGCCCTATATCCTCACCTGCGTTCTGCTGGCAGGCTTCATCGGCACTGCGCGCCCGCCCAAGGCAGGCGGCGTGCCCTACACCAAGGAACGGTAATGGCAAGCCCGAACGACCTTTTCGATGCTGCCCGCACGGCAAGCGGGAAATCCTATTCGCCCTATTCCAAGTTCCCTGTGGGCGCCGCCATTCTGGCCGCAGACGGCGCGATCTATACCGGTGCGAATGTCGAAAATCTCGCCTACCCTGAAGGCATCTGCGCCGAAGGCGTCGCGATCGGCCAGATGGTCATGGGCGGCACAACCAGCATCAAGGCCGTTGCCGTCTACGCACCGCGCCTGGCGCTCTGCCCGCCCTGCGGCGGCTGCCGCCAGAAGCTTGCGGAGTTTTCCGACGCCGGCACCGAAGTCTATCTGTGCGATGATACCGGCGTGCGCGAGACCGTGACCGTCGGCGCGCTGCTGCCCCACGCCTTCGAGACCGAGAACATAGGATGACCGAGGCAGCGCTCCTGCTGAAGCAGTCGCTCGGCGATTTTTCGCCGCGCCATGCGATGATCCTCGGCTCCGGCCTCGGCGGCCTTGCCGACGAGCTGGAAGATGCCAGGCGCTTTGCCTTTTCCGAATTGCCGGGCTTTCCGCAGGGCGCCGTCAGCGGCCATCACGGCAGTCTCGTCGCCGGCTATCTCGCCGGCACGCCCGTCATCGTTCTTTCCGGACGCGTGCACTATTACGAGCAGGGCGATGCGGCGGCGATGCGCCTGCCGCTCGAGACGCTGGCAGCACTTGGCGTCGAGAACCTGTTTCTGACCAATGCCGCAGGATCGCTCCATCAGGACGTGCCTCCGGGCTCGGTGATGCTGATTACCGACCATATCAACTACTCCGGCATGAACCCGCTGATCGGTGAAATGTCCGACCGCCGCTTCACCGGCATGAGCCATGCCTATGACCGCGAAGCCGCCGATGCGATGCGCCATGCAGCGCGCGCGCTCGACATAAAACTTGCGGAAGGCATATATATGTGGTTTTCAGGACCTAGTTTCGAAACACCGGCTGAAATCCGCATGGCCCGGATACTGGGCGCCGACGCGGTAGGCATGTCGACCGTCCCAGAGGTCATACTCGCGCGGTTTCTGGGCCTCAAGGTATCGGCAGCCTCCGTCATTACCAATTTCGGCGCCGGCATGGACCAGAGCGAACTCGGCCACGGTGAAACCAAGAAGATGGCGCCGATCGGGGGCGAGAAGCTTGCAGCGATCGTAAAGGCCATGATTGGCAGGAGAGAGTAGGCCATGAAACATCACACGCTTCAGGAAGCAGCGTCCGTCTCGCTTTCGCTCCTCGATCTGACCAACCTCAACGAGGACTGCACGGAAAAGGACATCGAGGCGCTGCTGGAGCGTGCCCATACGCCTTACGGCACGCCGGCGGCGATCTGCATCTGGCCGCGCTTCGTCAGCCTCGCACGCCAGATGCTGGGGCCCGACCATCTGATCAAGATTGCGACCGTGGTGAATTTCCCGTCGGGCGAGATGCCGGTGGCGGACGTCGAGGCCGAGACCGAACAGGCGATCCGCGACGGCACAGACGAGATCGATCTGGTGATCCCTTACGCAAAGCTGAACGCGGGCGACGAGACCGCCGTGACCGACATGGTCCGCGCCGTCAGGAGCGTTTGCCGTGAACCGGTCAAGCTCAAGGTCATCCTGGAGACGGGCGAACTTTCCGATGCCGGCCTGATCCGAAAGGCCGCCGAAATCGCGATTGCCGAAGGCGCCGATTTCATCAAGACCTCGACCGGCAAGGTGAAGGTCAACGCCACGCTGGAATCGGCGGATATCATGCTCGGCGCCATCCGCCAATCCGGCCGCAAGGTCGGCTTCAAGCCCGCAGGCGGCATATCCTCGGTGCGCGACGCCCAGCTCTATCTGAGTCTGGCCGAGACGGTGATGGGCGAAGGCTGGGTTATGCCCACAACCTTCCGCTTCGGCGCCTCGGGGCTTCTGAACGACATTCAGGACGTTCTCGCAGGCAGGCCCTCGAAGGCTGCCGGCAGCGGCTATTGAGCCATGCTCGCCCAGGAAATCATCCGCCGGAAGCGCGATGGGCTGACGCTCTCGGGTGAGGAGATCTCCGTCTTTGTCGACGCGCTTGCCAACGAGACGCTGTCCGAAGCGCAGGCCGCCGCCTTTGCCATGGCCGTTTTCTTCCGCGGCATGGACGCGGCCGAAACGGTGGCCCTGACGCTTGCCATGCGCGATTCCGGCCATGTTCTCTCTTGGCCCGGCATTGATCGGCCGATCGCAGACAAGCATTCAACGGGCGGTATCGGCGACAATGTCTCGCTGATGCTTGCCCCGATCGCAGCAGCCGCCGGCCTTGCCGTGCCCATGATCTCGGGACGCGGCCTCGGTGCCTCGGGCGGCACGCTCGACAAGCTGGAATCGATACCGGGTTACAATATCGCTCCTGACGAAGCCACGCTCAGCCGGATCATAAACGACACCGGCTGCGCGATCATCGGCCAGACGGCGGAACTCGCGCCGGCCGACAAGCGGCTCTACGCCATCCGCGACGTCACGGCGACGGTCGAATCCATGCCGCTGATCGTTTCCTCGATCCTGTCGAAAAAACTTGCCGCCGGGCTTCAGACGCTGGTGCTCGACGTGAAGTTCGGCAACGGCGCGTTCATGGCCGAGCCGGATGACGCCAGGGCCCTTGCCCGCCTTCTGGTGCAGGTCGCAAACGGAGCGGGTCTTCCGACCACGGCACTCGTTACCGACATGAACGAGCCGCTCGCCGATGCGGTCGGCAATGCGGTCGAGATCGAAAACGCGCTGTCTTTCCTCAGCGGCGAGAAAGCCGGAACGCGGCTTGAAACGGTGGTACTTGCCTTCGCCGCGGAGATGATCGCCAATGCCGGGCTCGCCGACAGCCGGGAAAGCGCGAGCGACATCGCCCGTGAGGTCCTTTCAAGCGGCAGGGCGCTGGAAGTTTTCGGCAGGATGGTGGCAGGCCTTGGCGGCCCGTCCGATTTCGTCGAACGGTGGCAATTCTATCTGCCGAAGGCCAATGTGATCCGTGCGGTCGCGGCACCCCTCTCCGGCTATCTCACCGCAATGGACGCGCGGGCAATCGGGCTAAGCGTCGTATCGCTCGGCGGCGGGCGAAAGCGGCCATCCGACCGCATCGATCACAGCGTCGGCTATTCCATGATGAAGCCGCTTGGGACGTGGGTCGAGGAGGGAGAACCGCTCGCCCTTGTCCATGCCGCCACGGAAGATGGCTGGCAGGCCGCCGCCGCGACGCTCAGCGACGCCATCACCATCGGAAATAATCCGCCCTCCACCCGGCCTCTGGTGCTGGAGCGGGTCGACTGAAGGCATGACGAAGGATAGTGTGGAATGACACTCGCCAGCAGGAGGCCGTTCCAATGTCTTTCAAAGCCCTGATCGCAACCCTCTTTCTCGCCTCTCCCGCTCTCGCCGCGGAGCCGCCTGAGCCGGTTCGCGAAGTCATGACCGTGACCGAAAACAACTGGGCCACGGAGGGCGCGGTCTATGAGCCTCTGTTTACCGAGGATCGCCTGTCGCGTCTGTTCAGCAAGGATTTCCAGACGCGCTATGCGGAAGCCATGAGGACCGGCTTTGCCGAGGAGACCGGCTCGCCCTTCGACTATGATGTCGTGACCAATGCGCAGGACGGATGCCCGCTCGAAAATGTGACGATCTCCGAGCCGCAACCGGTTGGCGACGTGTTCCATGTCACCGCGCGGTTCCAGACGCTCGCCTGCGCCGGAGATGCGGACGAATACCAGGCCTATTCCACCGCCCGTTTCTCGATGGTCGAGGAGAACGGTGAAGAGCGGATCGACGACATCGTCGCAATCAGCCCCATCGGCCAGATGATGTCGGCAAAGGAAAACTTGCAGGCTGTCATCGACGCGGGCGAGTGATCAGTGGATCGTGAATTCCCCTGAAACCTGCCGCCATTCATTGGGGCCGATCAGCCGTCTGTGGGCATAGCGGACAGAATGCA
Organism: Martelella limonii; assembly: GCF_013344475.1. GTDB lineage: Bacteria > Pseudomonadota > Alphaproteobacteria > Rhizobiales > Rhizobiaceae > Martelella > Martelella limonii. The sequence continues at coordinate 16,487 of NZ_JABUOU010000003.1, forward strand.
ACGGCCCATCGAGCTTCTCTTTCCAGAAGTCGAGAAACTTGTGCATCTCGGGGAAGTCCGGCGCGAGATCGTAGGCCTGCCAGACATAGGTCTGGAGCAGGCTTTCGAAATCCGGCAGGCGGTAGAGGATATGCGCGGTCGTAAGTCCGTAGCCGGCAAGCTGCAGTTCGAAGTCCGAAGCAATTTTCATGATCCACCTCATTGTCGTTGACAATGAGCAAGGCTGACGTATTTTGCCGTCGGCTTCAATCCTGAAAATTGTTTTTGGATAACAATTTCAATATCTTGGCAGCATTCATCCCGGAGTGCTGCCAGCTCAGTCCCATTCGGGAGCCCATTCCGGATCGATCATTCGCATGCCTGCATCGAGTTCGCGAATGCGCATGATTTCCTCACCCGAAAGCGCGATCGATGCCGCTTCGAGATTGGAGCGGACGCGCTCGGGCCGCGACGACGTCGGGATCACGACATGGCCTTCGGCCATCAGAAACGCAAGCGCGATCTCGCCTTCGCCCGTCTCGTGCGCTTCGGCCACTTCCTTCAGGATCGGATTGCCCACGACCTTGCCCTGGGCAAGGGGTGAGTAGGCCGTGAACGCGATCTCGTTCTGTTTACAATAATCGGCAACGCTCTGGTTCTGGTGGAAGACATGGCATTCGACCTGGTTTGCGGAGATCTTGCGGTCGCCAAGAAGCTTGGCCGCCTTTTCCATCAGATCGATCGTGAAGTTCGAAACGCCGATCCGCTCCGTCAGACCTTCGTCATAGACTGTTGCAAGCTCGCCGATATAGTCCTCGAATGCAGGCCCATCCTTGCGTCCCGGCCAGTGCAGCAGCAACAGGTCGATCTTGTCGAGCCTCAGCCGCGCCAGGCTTTCCTCGACGCTGGGACGGAAGGAGGCAGGCCCGTAATTGTCGATCCAGACCTTGGTCGTGACGAAGATGTCGCTGCCGGTGAAGCTTGAATCCGAGATCGCCTGACCGACCTGGCTTTCATTGTCATAGGCCTGAGCGGTATCGATATGCCGATAGCCGGCCTCGAGCGCTGCCAGAACGGTATCGTAAGCTTCATTCCCCTTCCGCTTCCAGGTTCCGAAACCCATCTGCGGAATGCCGTTGATCGTATTCATGGTCATGATTTTTCTCCTCCCGCCAAAGCAGGATCAAGCCGCATGGGCCTTCCGGTGCACGCTGAGGCGACCGGCTATTTCTTCTGATAGGCGCGCATCATCACGAAAGCGAGGGCTGCGACAGCACCCATGCCCGAAATGGGCTTCTCGCGGATGATCGTCGGCACAACGCCGGCAACGCTCTGCAGCATATCCTCGGTCGCATATTTGGCCGCCCGGAAACGCCGGCGCTCCATCCGGTTCATCATCATGCCATAGGCAAGGACGAACAGGGCAAGGGCGAGAGAGGCGATCGCGATGGTCAGCGCTGCACCAAGCGGGCCAAGCCTTTCGGCAAGGTAGATCGCAAGCGCGGCAACGCCGCTGACAAAGGCGGACAGAAACAGGAAGACCAGGATAACACTGACGATCGCATTCCGCTTGGCAGAACGCGCGACGAGGCGACCGTCGAGAGCCATCGCGGTCGCCACCAGTGATATGAGACGATCCATCATCAGCGACGCGTCAGCAGCGCCATCAGGAAGCCGAAGCCGGCGGCCATCATAATCGACTGAAGCGGACGGTTACGGATGTGATCTTCAACATCTTCCTCGAAGGAAAGCGCTTCATCGCGGGCACGGTCATAGGCGTCCTGCCCGGTCCGGATTGCCTCGTCCTTAAACTGCTCGGCCTTTGCGCGCGCCTCGGAAGCCTTCTGGTTTCCGAGCGAGCCGATCAACTTGGTCAGTTCCGCGATATCGCCGCGAAGCTGATCGATCTGCGCCTGAATATCAGCTTCGGTCGTCTTGCCCGTCGGGGCGCCGGTGGTCTTTTCGGCAGACATCATGAACTCCTTAAAATATGAAAATTCGCACTCTTCAACAACGTGCAAGCATGCCGCTTGTTCCACGGCAACTCAACGGTATTTGAGTAAAAAATCAGCCTGCGAGCGCTTGTTTCGAGCCGTTGCGGTAGAAATCCTCGACATGCGCGCGAATTGCCCGGCGCAGCTCGTCCATGGTCTCGTAAAGGCCGCCATCAAGACCATGCACATGGAACTTGACCGCGACGAATTTCAGCCTTCCGTTTTCCGGAACGACGATGCCGACCGACTGGCCGGCAAATTCGACCATCTGCTTTTTCATGAAACGCACCTCCGGCCATCAGGTTTGGGCCGGCCTTCCTGGATCTGATTGTGAAGCGATAACGACTTGAAATTGTATCCTTTTCGAGAGCTCGCCGAAGCGCGCGCCCAAAAGATCATTCACATTTCAAGATTTACCGAATGACAGTCACAAAACATGGAACGAATGAGATGACGGTGCTGATTGTTTTTCGATGTAAGCATCTCAACGGGCATTGTCGTTTCCTCTCCTGATAGCGGCATAAATCCGCTCGTCGGGTGCCGTTTTAACCAAAGGACAAAACGAATACCAGACTTATATTTTGCAGATATCGGGGATGTTCTTCAAATTCATGTCACAAAGGGACGAAAATGCGGAATTTGTTTCCGGCTCGCCTGCACGAACGTGTAGCCATCCTCTCACCAGATGAGAGATAGCGCCAGGCTGATGCCGGACAAGGGGCCGGCATCCAAAATCTAATCAATTGAATCAAATACAGCCAAAGGCTGCAGATCAGCCCATGCGCTCGGAAGCGTAGGAGCCGGCCGAAGGCGGGAAGACGACGGTTCGGTTGCCGTTGATGAAGACGCGATGGTGGATATGCGCGTGGATTGCACGCGCCAGCACCAGGGCCTCGACATCGCGGCCGAGCGCCACATAGTCTTCAGGGCTCTGCGCATGGGTGATGCGCACCGTTTCCTGCTCGATGATCGGACCTTCGTCGAGATCGGGCGTCACGTAATGGGCGGTCGCACCGATGAGCTTCACGCCGCGCTGATAGGCCTGCTTGTAGGGATTTGCCCCCTTGAAGGACGGGAGGAAGGAGTGATGGATGTTGATCACCCGGCCCATCATCTTGCGGCAGAGCGTATCCGACAGAACCTGCATGTAGCGCGCGAGCACGACGAGTTCGGTCTCGGTCTGATCGATCAGCTCCATCAAACGGGCCTCGGCCTGCGCCTTGGTGTCCTTCGTGACCGGGATATGGAAGAAGGGAATGTCGTGATTGACGACGAGCTTCTGGTAATCGAGGTGGTTGGAAACCACGCCGACGATATCGATCGGCAGCGCGCCGATGCGCCAGCGGTACAGCAGATCGTTCAGGCAATGGCCGAAGCGCGACACCATGATCAACGCCTTCAGCTTGTATGACCCGTCATGGAATTTGTAATCCATCGAGAAATCGGCGCCGATGCGCGCAAAGCCTTCACTCAGACTATCGAGTTCAGCGCCGGTTTCAGAAATGAAGCTGATCCGGATGAAGAACCGGCCCGTGCCGAGATCGTCATATTGCGAACTGTCGATGATATTGCAGCCTTCTGCCGCCAGATAACCCGAGATCGCGGCAACGATTCCACGGGTTGAAGGACAGGTCACCGTCAGCACGTAATCATTCATCGTCGTTTTCCATTTCTCAAGCGGCGGCGGAGCGCGGCAGCCGAACGGTCTTAAAAGGTTGCGGCAGCGCTTTCAACCGTCGCCAGTTCGCTGACATCAGACAATGGCCTGGCAGCCGGCACTTTTGCGTCGGCGACGCAAACAAGCCGATTGCCGACAGCGGCTGACGGGAAGGCCCTCGCGCGCAAAAATCAAAAATCACGCGCCGCCTTATCTGGCGCGACCAGCGCGCTATGTTACTGTTCACGCAACGCTGCTATATGTGTAACCCTTGCCCTGACTGCCCGGAGATATCTGAATGCGACGTCTGAAAGGATCCACGCCGTGCCGCTTTGGCTTTTCGACCCTCCGGAAGACACTCTACGCGACGGCGGTCTCGCTGACCGCACTTTCCCTCTCCGTTCAGGCAGGCATGGCGGCGGACTGTGAGATGAGCCTGCGTGGCATCAATGTCGCCGGCGCCGAATTCGGCAAGCCCGGCGACCCATACGGCCAGGGCTACATCTACCCCGCCCAGGAAACCATTGATTCGCTGGCGGCAGACAAGTTCAACGCCATCCGCCTCCCCTTCCTCTGGGAACGGCTGCAGCCGAAGCTCAACGGCATCCTCGACCCGACCGAGCTGTCGCGTCTTCAAAATACGGTGGAGGAAGCGCGGGCGAACAAGATGGTGGTGATCCTCGACCCACACAATTATGCCCGCTATGGCGGCCAGCTGATCGGCAGCCCCAATGTGCCGGTGACGGCCTTTGCCGATTTCTGGAAACGCCTCAGCGCCGTCTTTGCCAATGATCAGGACATCATCTTCGGACTGATGAACGAGCCGCACAACATCGCAGCAGAGGACTGGCTGACGGCGGCCAATGCCGCGCTGAAATCGATCCGGGATATCGGCGCCGGCAATCTCGTGCTGGTCTCGGGCACCGCCTGGTCTGGCGCCCACAGCTGGAGCCAGGATTTCTACGGCAGTTCCAACGCCTCGGTCATGACCGGCGTGAAGGATCCGCTCAACAATTTCGCCTTCGAGGTCCACCAATATGCCGATGGCGACTATTCCGGCAAGAACGCCAATTGCAGCCAGATGGCGGGTGCGGTCAGCGCGATCCAGAGCTTCACCGACTGGCTCAACACCAACAGGTATCAGGGCTTTCTCGGCGAATTCGGCACGACCAGCGACCTCCAGTGCCTGAAGGGCCTGAAGCAGATGGTCGACATCATCGAGAGCAATCCCAATGCCTGGATCGGCTGGGCCTATTGGGCAAGCGGCGACTGGTGGCCCAAGAACTCGCCGATGATCATCCAGCCGGATCTGCGCAATGGCGGCAGTGCGCAGCTCAGCACGCTGAAGACCGTCCTCGACGATCCGAACACCACGCGCCAGGTCTGCAACGGAAAATCGTAGAGCCTGCCCTTCCGGCGGGGTGGGCTAGCCTGCCCCGCCTTGTGCAACCGGCGCCCAGAGCACATCCTCGATCCGCCTCGCGCCGGTGCAGAGCATCACCAGCCGGTCGAAGCCGAGCGCGATGCCGCTTGCAGGCGGCATGATCGAGAGCGCCGCAAGAAAATCCTCGTCGATCGGATAGCGCTCGCCGTAGATACGTTGTTTTTCGGCCATGTCGGCTGCGAACCGGCGGCGCTGCTCAGCCGCATCCGTCAACTCGCCGAAGCCATTGGCAAGCTCCACCCCGCAGACATAAAGTTCGAAGCGCTCGCTGATGCGGGGATCTGCGGGATTGCGGCGCGCAAGGGCTGCTTCCGAGGCCGGATAGGCGTCGAGCACGGTCGCCGCGCCATGGCCGAGCTGCGGCTCCACCTTTTCCACCAGCACGCGGGAGAACATGTCCGACCAGCTGTCATCGGCGCCGAAGCTGAGACCGGCGGCCTGCATCTGCGCGCCGAGCGCGCCCGCCTGCCCCTCCCCGTCCGGCCCGATCGTCGCCATCAGATCGATGCCGGCATGGCGCTCGAAAGCCTCAGTCACGCTCAAGCGGACGATCGGGGCTTTCGGATCGCAGGTGCTGCCGCGCCATGAGAGCACCGTGGTGCCTGCCGCCTCGGCGCCAAGCGCCAGAAGCGCCTGACAATCGGAAAACAGCGTCTCGTAGGGTTCACGGGCCCGGTACCATTCAACCATCGTGAATTCGGGATGATGCAGCGGCCCGCGCTCGCGGTTGCGGTAAACGGGCGAAAAGCAGACCAGACGCGCCTCGCCTGCGGCCAGCAGTTTCTTGGCGGCAAATTCCGGCGAGGTGTGGAGATACATCGTCTCGCCGCTGCCGTCATTGCCGATCATGGTGGTCGAAAACCCGTGGAGATGGGTTTCATTGCCGGGCGACACCTGAAGCGCCGGCACATCCGCCTCGATGAAACCCTCGCCGTCAAACCAGGCGCGCATCGCCGCCTTCACCCGATTGCGGGCCAGAAGTGCGGGCCTGCGGTCGGCATGGCGATCCGGCTGCCACCAGGCTTCGACTGCGGCACTCTTGTCATGATCAGGCTTGTTCATCGGGCTTTCCATGGTCTCGAAGGCGCTTTGAGGCGTTTGGCACTGGCATTAAGGCGCAATTTGCGTTAGTGCCGCACTCACAATTCAAGAAGGATTGCGGCCTTGGGCCGCGCTTTGAACGCAAGGAAGTTTCATGGTCAAGGTCATCGCCTCGTCGCTGCGCAAGGGGAATGTCGTCGATGTCGACGGCAGGCTCTACGTCGTTCTCACCGCCCAGAATTTTCATCCCGGCAAAGGCACGCCCGTCACCCAGGTGGACATGCGCCGGATCGCCGACGGCGTCAAGGTTTCCGAACGCTGGAAGACAACCGAGCAGGTCGAGCGCGCTTTCGTCGAGGACAACAACCACACCTTCCTCTACGCCGATGGCGAAGGCTATCACTTCATGAACCCGGAATCCTACGACCAGCTCACCATGAGCCCCGACGATATCGGCGATGCGGCGGCCTATCTTTCCGAAGGCATGTCCGTCGTCCTGTCGATCCATGAAGGCGTTGCGATTGCCATCGAGCTTCCGCGCCAGGTCACGCTCGAAATCACCGAGACCGAACCGGTGGTCAAGGGCCAGACGGCCTCGTCCTCCTACAAGCCCGCCATGCTCTCCAATGGCCTGCGCACCATGGTGCCGCCGCATATCGATGCCGGCACCCGCGTGGTGATCCTCACCGAGGACGGCTCCTACGTCGAGCGCGCCAAGGACTGACGTCTGTCAGCATGCCGAGGGAGCGGGTTACAACACCTCCCCTTCGTTTGCGCATCACCCTCGGGCTTGACCCGAGGGTTCAGGCCAGGCTCTCCGTGTTGTCTGGATGCTCGGGTCAGGCCCGAGCATGACCCGGCGAATAGGCAGCGAAGCGCGTCATGCGCGTGGGCAGGACTGCCCGCCCCAGATCACGCCAGGCTTTCCGCCCGCATGGCCGCGACAATTTCCGCAACCACCGCATCGCCTTCATGCTCCACCTTCCTCGCGCGCACGAAGCAGGCTTCGGAGCGCAGGATCAGCCCGTCGGACAATATCTTCAGGTGATTGGCCCTGAGCGTCGAGCCGGTCGAGGTGATGTCGACGATGATATCGGCTTGCCCCGCCATCGGCGCGCCCTCGGTGGCGCCAAGGCTTTCGACGATCCGGTAGAGCTGGATGCCGTGGGTGGCGGTGAAGAACTGCTGCGTCAGCCGCCAGAACTTGGTGGCGATCGCAAGCCGGCGGCCATGCCGGCTGCGAAACTCGGCGGCGACATCGTTGAGGTCGGCCATGGTATCGACATCGAGCCAGATTTCCGGCACGGCAACCACGACATCGGCCTGACCGAAGCCGAGGCGCGAGACGATCTCGACGCGGGCATCGGCATTGGCGACATTCTCGCGCACCACATCTTCACCCGTGACACCGAAATCGACAGCGCCGCTGCCGACTTCGCGCGCGATTTCGGACGCCGAGAGAAACGCGATCTCGATATCGTCGCGGCCTGCGATCACGCCGCGATAGGAGCGGCTGTTGCCATTGGTGGCGACCGTGAAGCCGGCCTTCTTCAGCGCCTCTTCTGCGCCTTCCTTGATGCGGCCCTTGGAGGGCAGAGCGATGGTGACGGTCATGTCAAATTCTCCCGGCCGCGCGCTCGATCCGGTCGAGCCACAGCGAAAAGCCGACGGCGGGGATCGGATCGCCGGCGCCGAGCAGCGTCAGCAGCCGGTCATAGCGCCCGCCACCGGCCAGAAGCGCGCCATTGGCCGCGCTGATCTCGAATACGAGCCCGGTATAATAATCGAGCGGACGGCCGAAGGCCGCGCGATAGGTGATTGCATCGGCGGCAACGCCGCTTGCGGAAATGGCTTCGATCCGGCTTTCGAAGGCCGCAATCGCCGCGCCGATATCGAGACCGAATTTTTCCGAAAACGCCGTGAGCGCTTCCGCCGAGCGGTCGAGGCTGATTTCCAGATCCAGAAAGCTCGTCAGCGCATCAAGCGCGTCCGCATCAAGGCTGGTCACGGACAGCGCCAGCTTCTCCTTCAGCCGTCGCGCGATTTCCTCCGGGCTGCGGCTGGCATTGGTGGAATAGCCGGTCGCCTGCATAGTTTCGTCGATATGGGCGATCAACCCGGCCTCGTCACCATCGGCGAGAAAGCCTGCGACGCGCCGGTCCAGTCCGCCAACCGGCTGCGGTTTTGCCAGCGCCGCAAGCAGTGCGTTGAGGCGCTGATGGTTGCCGAAGGCGTGGATCAGACGCTTCTGCCAGCCGCCCGGAAGGCCGAGCGCCCGCACCACGGCTTCGAACAGGTTCTGGTCGCCGAGCGTGACCGTGAACGCGGCATCCGGCAGGCAATCCTCGAGCGTTGCAAGCGCATCCGCGATCGCGCGGGCATCGGCGGCGGCAAAATCGGCGCTGCCCAGATCCTCGATGCCGGCCTGGAAGAATTCGGATGCGCCGTCATCGCGGGCCTGGCGGAACACCATGCCGCAATAGGCATAGCGCTTCGGGGTGCCGGCATTCTTCTCAATATGGTGGGCGCAGACGGGAATGGTGAATTCCGGCCTGAGGCACAGGCTTTCACCCGTCTCGCTTTCCGTCATGAAGATACGGCGGCGCAAGGCTTCGCCCGCCATATCCAGAAACGGCGCGGCAGGCTGGATGACCGGAATATCGGTCAGGGCCGTATCGCGCGCCGCAAAGGCTTGAAGAATGGTGCCGGCGCAATCCGGCAGGCTGGTGGACGGCATGGATGGATCGTCTCTTCTGTTTGCCGCCCCCGATGACCATCCTTTCGCCCAAATGTCAACGATTGCGGGCTGAAAAGCTCAGCCCAGAACCGCCGTCACCGCCTTCTTCGTCGCCGCGACGATCTGGTCGGCTTCCTCGCGCGTCAGGCAGAGCGGCGGAGCGTAGCCCAGAATATCGCCCTCCGGCATGGCGCGCGCGATCACGCCTTCGGCAATCAGCGCGGCGGCAAGGCTGGGGCCGATCTTTTCCGACGGATCGTAGAAGGTGCGGCTGTCGCGATCCCTGACAAACTCGATCGCCATCAGCATGCCTTCGCCGCGAATGTCCCCGACATGGGGATGATCGGAAAGCGCATCCCTTGCCGCGGCGCGGAGATAAGCGCCGGTTTCGGCGGCATTTTTCACCAGACCCAGCTCATCGATCAGCTTCAGATTGGCAACGCCCGCCGCAGCCCCGATCGGGTGAGCGGAATAGGTCCAGCCATGACCGATCGGACCGTTTTCATCCGTGCCCTGTTCCAGCACCTTCCAGACCTTGTTGGAAACGATCGTGCCCGACAGCGGCGCATAGGCCGACGTCAACCCCTTGGCGATGGTGATCAGGTCGGGCTTCAGGCCATAATGCTCGGAGCCGAACATCGAACCCAGCCGGCCGAAACCGGTGACGACCTCATCAGCGATCAGCAGGATATCGTGCTTTTCGAGCACCGCTGAAATCGCCTTCCAGTAGCCTTCCGGCGGGGGCACGATCCCCCCCGTGCCCAGCACCGGCTCGCCGATGAAGGCCGCGATCGTGTCCGCGCCCTCGCGCTCGATCCGCATTTCGAGCTCGGCAACGCAGTGGGCGACGAAATCGGCCTCGCTCATGGAAAGATCCGCGCGGCGGTAATAATAGGGCGCGGTGGTGTGGAACACCCGTTCCAGCGGCAGGTCGAACTTTTTCTGGAAGCCGGCAAGCCCGGTCAGCGAGCCCGTCATCAGGCCCGAGCCGTGATAGCCGCGCCAGCGCGAGATGATCTTCTTCTTTTCCGGCCGGCCGAGGATGTTGTTATAGTACCAGACGAGCTTGATATTGGTCTCGTTGGCATCCGACCCCGACAGGCCGAAATAGACCTTGGACATGTGATCCGGCGCGCGGTCGATCACCATCTTTGCCAGAGTGATCGAGGCCTCCGTGCCGTGACCGGCATAGGCATGGTAATAGGCAAGCTCTCGTGCCTGCTCGGCCATCGCCTCGATGATGCTCTCCTGCCCGTAGCCGACATTGACGCAGTAAAGCCCACCAAAACCATCCAGCAGCTTCTTGCCGTCGCGATCCTCGATGAATACGCCCTTCGCCGTTTTCACGATCCGGCTCGGGCTCTCGCCGCGCGCATGCTGGGCGAGATGGGTCGAAGGGTGAAAGAAATTCTCGCGGTCGAAACGGTCGAGCTGATCGTTGGTGAGCATCGTATCCTCGTTCGGTTTGAAAGGGCTTGCGCGCCGTGATGAAACGGTGTTGTATACAACTTTGAGCGAGAATGCAAAGCGGAACGTTTCGAGACTGTGGGGCGCGCCTCAATCGCCTGTCTTTCTGAGTCATCCTCGGGCTCGACCCGAGGATCCATCACGGCCACAGCCAAATGCATATGCATGGCGAATAGGCTGAGAACGGTTGAGAAAGCCTGCCCCGCACGCATAGTCCGCGCGCACAATCGCCTGGATCCTCGGGTCAAGCCCGAGGATGACCCGGAGAGATAGAGAGCAACCTGAGAAGGCGGTTCGACCTTTACCCACAACGCGGCCAAAGGCGTTGTGCACAACAAAACGAGGATAGCCATGGCGGCGATGGAACTGCCTTTTTCGAAAGCTGAATATGACCGGCGGATCGCCCTGACCCGCAGGGCGATGGAGGAATACGGCCTCGATGCGCTGGTGGTCACCTCGCCGGCCGGCATGAACTGGCTCACCGGTTATGACGGCTGGTCCTTTTATGTCGATCAGGCCGTGATCGTCACCGGCGATGGCATGCCCTATTGGTGGGGCCGGCTGATGGACGCCAATGGCGCGCGCCGCACCTCCTTCCTCGATGAGGACCACATCCTCTGGTATGCCGACCGCTATATCCAGGCGGAAGGCATCCACCCGATGGATGACCTTGCCGAGAAGCTTGCGGGCCTCGGCCTCGACAAGGCTCGCATCGGCGTCGAGATGAATGCCTATTATTATTCCGCCGCAGGCCACGCCGCGCTGGTGAAGGGCCTGCCGGGCGCGACGATCAAAGACGGCTCCGGACTTGTCGACTGGCAGCGCGTGGTCAAATCGGACGAGGAAATCGCCTTCATGCGCAAGGCGGCGAAGATCTCCGACCGGGTGATGGGCCACGCGATGGAGATTGCCGAGCCGGGCATGAAGAAGAACCACTTCGTCGGCGAGCTGATGAAGACCGCGATCACCGGCGTCGGCGACATCTGGGGCGATTATCCGGCGATCATGCCGCTGCTGCCGTCGGGCGCCGATGCCTCGGCACCGCACCTCACCTGGCGCGGCGACGAATTCAAGAGTGGAGAGGCCACCTTCATCGAGCAGGCCGGCTGCTATCGCCGCTATCATGCACCGCTGTCGCGCACCGTGTTCTTCGGCAAGCCGCCGCAATTCATGACCGATGCTGCGGCAGCGCTGGTCGATGGCCTCAATGCAGGCATCGAGGCGGCGCGGGCGGGCAACCGGGCGGGCGACATTGCCGCAGCGCTCGAAAAGGAACTCTGGAAGGTCGGCATCGAGCGGCCGAACCGCTGCGGCTATGCGACCGGCCTTGCCTATCCGCCGGATTGGGGCGAGCACACCGTCAGCATCCGCACCAGCGACGAGACGCTGCTGATGCCCGGCATGACGCTGCATTTCATGCCGGGTCTGTGGATGGATGACTGGGGCCTGGAAATCACCGAGACCATCCTGATCACCGAAAACGGCCCTGCCGAGGCGCTCTGCAGCGTCGAACGCAAGCTGTTCGTGAAGGACTGATCGTGAGCGACCTTGCCACCGCCCGCGATATTCTCGCCGATCTGGTTGCCTTTCCGTCGGTATCGTCGGAAAGCAACCTGCCGGTGATCGCCTATATTGCCGAGCGGCTCTCCGATTGCGGGGCGCGGGTCGAAATCCTGACCGATTCCACCGGCGCCAAGGCCAACCTGTTCGCGACGCTTGGCGACGATCGCCCCGGCGGGCTGATGCTCTCGGGCCACAGCGATGTCGTGCCGGTGGATGACCAGAACTGGACCAGCGATCCGTTCACCCTTGCCGAACGCGACGGCAAATATTTCGGCCGCGGCACCTGCGACATGAAGGGCTTCATCGCCGCCTGCCTTGCAAAGCGTGAGCGGCTGGCCGAGATCGCCGCCGCAAAACCGATCCACTTCGCCTTCACCCATGACGAGGAGGTCGGCTGCATCGGCGCGCGGGCGCTGACCGAATGGCTGAAGGCGCGCGAGGCCCGCCCGGCACTCGCGATCGTCGGCGAGCCGACGATGATGCGGGTAATCGAAGGCCACAAGGGCTGCTGCGAATATACCGTCACCTTCACCGGCCGATCGGGTCACTCCTCCGCCCCCGAGGCCGGCGTGAATGCCGTGGAATACGCCGCCCGCTATATCGCCCGGCTGATGGAGCTCAGGGAAAGGCTGATTTCGCGGGTGCCGGAGGGCTCCCGCTACCAGCCGCCCTATGCGACGCTCAATGTCGGCGGACTTGAAGGCGGGCTGTCGCACAATGTGATTGCGCCGCGCGCAGTGCTGCGCTGGGAGACCCGGCCGGTGATTGCCGAGGACCTGTCGCTGGTCAAGGACGGGCTTGCCGATTACTGCGCCCACACACTCCTGCCGGCGATGCGCGCGGTGGCGCCTGAAGCAGACATCGAAACCGAGATCATCGGCGAGGCAGCGGCGCTGTTTCCGAAAAACGAGAACGCCGCCCGCGACCTCGCCTTCAGGCTGACGGGCGAGGACAGGGCGGATGTGGTTCCCTTCGGCACCGAGGCCGGCTTCTTCCAGGAAATCGGCATGGATGCTGTGGTCTGCGGCCCGGGCTCGATCGATCAGGCCCACAAGCCGGATGAATATCTGAGCGCCGACCAGCTTGGCCAATGCCTTGCGATGCTGAACCGGCTCGGGGATTCGTGGCGATGAGCGAGGAGCCTGCAACCGGCCGCGACCGGCTCGCCCAGATCCACGACCTCATCCGCGAGCGGATCATGATGCTCGAGTATCCGCCGGGCGAGCGCCTTTCGGAGGCAGCGCTCGCCGCGGAATTCGGGGTCTCCCGCACGCCGCTCCGGCGCGTGCTCGCAAGCCTCGAGGATGAGGGCCTGCTGCGCTCCGTGCACGGCGTCGGCACCATCGTTACCGATGTCGATCTGGAGGAACTGGCCCAGGTCTATCGCCTCAGAATGGAGCTGATCGTGCTGATCCCCAGGCTCGATCCGCTGCCCGTCACGACGGAAGTGATTTCCGGTTTCCGCGAACTGCACCAGCGTGCGCTCGCGCTCCGGCATGCACCTGCAGCGCGTGACTTCGCAGCGCTCGACCGCGACATGTTCCTGGCGTTGAACGCGCTTTCCGGCAACCAGCCGCTGCGGGACACCAGCGAACGCCTCTATTTCCGGACCGCCCGCATCTGGCTGCAGGCGATCACCGCGTCCGATATCGACCTCGAAAACGAGGCCGAAATCTACTGCCGCGAGACCGCCGAAATCCTTGCCGCCGTCGAAGCCCTCAATCTCGACGCCCTCAGCCACCTCCGCCGCGCCCATATTGCGATGAGCTTTTCGCGGATGCGGTGATCGGGTCCGGCAGGCCTCGTGCGAAGTTTCCATCCTCACCCAAATCCGAGTACCGATAAACCCTTTCCGCTTGTGCACCATACTCTCTCCCGCTTGCGGGAGAGATGCTTCGAAAGGGGCAGTGAGGGTGATGCAGCATTTCAAAGCGGACGGCGTTCGTGAGGACAGCCTCCCCCCTCACTGTCGCTGTCGCGACATCTCTCCCCTCCGGGGCGAGAAGATCTGGGGGGCTAAGCGGCAGCTTTTGCAGCGCGTTGACGTCCGGCCTGATTTTCAATATTGATGTAACGTTATAACATTTAGAGAACCGGAGTGAGACTCATAGCCTCTCCTCCCACTTTCAGGATCCAGCCCATGCTGCAAAACAACGACAATCGCCTTCCGGTCACCGTGCTTTCGGGCTTTCTCGGCGCAGGCAAGACCACGCTGCTGAACCACATTCTCAACAACCGCGAAGGCCGGCGGGTCGCCGTCATTGTCAATGACATGAGCGAGGTCAATATCGATGCTGATCTGGTGCGCGAGGGCGGGGCGGATCTTTCACGCACCGAGGAGACCATGGTCGAGATGACCAATGGCTGCATCTGCTGCACGCTGCGCGACGACCTTCTGACGGAGGTGCGGCGGCTGTCGGAAGAGAAACGCTTCGACTACCTGCTGATCGAGGGAACCGGCATTGCCGAGCCGCTTCCGGTGGCGGCGACCTTTTCGTGGCGCGACGAGCATGGACGGAGCCTCTCCGATCTCGCCCGGCTCGATACCATGGTGACGGTAGTCGATGCGGCGAACCTGCTGCGCGACTATGGCAGCCATGAATTTCTCAGCAGTCGCGGCGAAGTTGCCGGCGAAGGCGACGAACGCACGCTGGTCGATCTCCATGTCGAGCAGATCGAATTCGCCGATGTCGTCGTCGTCAACAAGGCGTCAGAGGTAACGCCCGCCGAACGCGAAAACGTGGTGAAGATCGTCCGCGCACTCAACGCCGATGCGAAGGTCATCGAGACCGACTTCAGCCGCGTCGATCTGGACGATCTCCTCGACACCGGCCTTTTCAGCGAGGACAAGGCGCGCCAGCATCCGCTCTGGGCCAAGGAGCTTTACGGCTTCGCCGATCATGTGCCGGAAACGGAGGAATATGGCATTTCAAGCTTCGTCTACCGGGCGCGCGCGCCCTTCGATCCGCTGAAATTCGACGCGTTCACACGGATGACCTTCCCCGGCCTGATCCGCGCCAAGGGCCATTTCTGGCTGGCAACAAGGCCGGGTTTCGCGGGCGAGTTCTCGCTTGCCGGCGCGATCGTGCGCAGCGGTCCGTTCGGCCGCTGGTGGGCGGCGGTGCCGCGGAGCCGCTGGCCAGACGCGCCGGAACTGAAGCAGATGATCGATGCCTCCTGGGACGAAACCTATGGCGACCGCCGCCAGGAAATCGTGTTCATCGGCGCTGGCATGGATCAGGACGCGATCCGCCAGGCACTGGACGACTGCCTGATCGATACTGGCGCCGCCTTCAACGCGCTTGATTTCGAAGGCCTGACCGACCCATTCCCGAGCTGGACGCGAGGGTAGCTTTCGCTACCCCCACAGCAGCGGATCGGCCGGGTGCATCACGGAGCCGTCGAAGGTGATCGCGTTGATGCGGTCCTCGGCAAGCAGCAGCGGGCCGTCGAGATCGACGAACGCAGCACCTTCGGCCACCAGCATGGCAGGCGCCATGGAAAGCGACGTGCCGAGCATGCAGCCGGTCATGATCTGAAAGCCCATGGCGAGCGCTTCCTGCTTCAGCAGCAACGCCTCGGTCAGACCGCCGGTCTTGTCGATCTTGATGTTGATCGCATCATATTTGCCCTTGAGATCGGCAAGCGAGGGACGGGCATGGCAGCTTTCATCGGCGCAGACCGGCAGCGGCCTGTCGATATGGCGCAGCGCCTCGTCTTCGCCCGCCGGCAGTGGCTGCTCCACCAGCGCAACGCCGAGCCGAACGAGCTGCGGCGCAAGCGCCTGATAGGCCTCGACGCTCCAGCCCTCATTGGCATCGACGATGATCGTGGCATTCGGCGCGCCGGCGCGCACCGCCTCGATGCGGCCGAGATCGTCATCCGTGCCGAGCTTGACCTTCAGCAGCGGCCGATGGGCGTTCTCGGCGGCCTGCGCCTGCATCTTTTCGGGCGTGCCGAGCGATACGGTATAGGCGGTCGTCAGCGGTCCGGGCTCCTGAAGCCCGGCGAGCTGCCAGACCGGCTTGCCGCTCACCTTCGCAGCAAAATCCCAGAAGGCACAGTCGAGCGCGTTGCGCGCCGCACCCGGTTTCATTCGCTCCTGCAGCGCTTCACGGTCGAGGCCTGAACGGATCTCGGCTTCGAGCGAGAGAATGTCGGCGATGACGCCATCCACCGTCTCGCCGTAGCGGGCATAAGGAACCGATTCGCCGCGCCCGGTATGGGTGCCATCGGTCAGCGTGACCGTGACCACCCGGATTTCCGTGCGAGACCCGCGCGAGATGGTGAACGACCCGGCGACCGGAAACACGTCCTCGCGGGCGGAAATGTAAAGATCCGTCATACCGCCGCCAACGCTTCGGCAAGACGCTCCGCGCCATGGCGGAACGGATCGACGGTCGGCAGCCCCATGCGCTCCTCGGTCTTCCGGCAATAGTCCAGCGATTCTTCATCCGACATGGCGGAGGTGTTGAGCGAAATGCCGACGACCTTGCACTCCGGATTGACGATCCGCGCCATCTGCAGCGCGACATCGCGCAGCGTCTCGAGTTCGGGCAACTGATAATCAGGCAGGCCGCGCATATGGGCGCGGTTCGGCTCGTGGCAGAGCACCAGCGCATCCGGCTGCCCGCCATGGATCAGCGCCAGCGTCACGCCCGAATAGGAAGCGTGGAACAGACTGCCCTGACCCTCGATCAGGTCCCAGTGGTCGGCATCATTGTCGGGCGTCAGATATTCGATCGAGCCGGCCATGAAATCGGCGATCACGGCATCGAGCGGCACGCCGCCGCCGGTCACCAGAATCCCGGTCTGGCCGGTCGCGCGGAAGGTTGCCTTCATGCCTTTGTCACGCATGGCCTTTTCAACACAGAGCGCGGTGTACATCTTGCCGACCGAGCAATCGGTGCCGACGGCGAGCATGCGCTTGCCGGTCCGCTTCTTGCCGTTGGCGATCGGATACTGGACGGCGGGAATGCGCACATCATGCAGCGTCCGCCCCAGTTCCTGGGCCTTTGCGGCAAGATCGGGCTCGTTGCGCAGCAGGTTGTGCAGGCCGGATGCCAGGTCAAGACCGGCTTCCATGGCCTCGATCAACACGCTCTTCCAGGACGGCGAGATCACGCCTCCGCGGTTTGCGACACCGATGACCAGCGTCTTGACGCCCTTCTCCACAGCCTCGGCAATGGTGAGGTCAGGCAGTTTCATGTCCGCCTTGCACCCTTCAAGCCGGAACTGGCCGAGAGCATATTCCGGACGCCAGTCCTTGATGCCCTGAGCCACCTTGGCAGCAAGACCATCGGGCGCATCGCCCAGGAAAAGAAGATAGGGAGTTTCGATCATGTGTTCGACCACCGGCTTTAAAACATAAGTGCCACGACGATATGCGGGCACACGGCGGCGGTCAAGCGGATGCGATCAAAGTTTGCGCGAATTACCGCTCAAAATGCAGAATTCCCGAATTTTTATATATTAGGATATCGTTTCGACGGCTTTTTGCACATCTGACGCAATACTACGGCAGCGCCCATGCGTGTCTCACGCACCTTGAAAGAGCCCGGATGCCGGAGCAGGCCGGCATCCGGAAGCAACGATCAGCCGCGGCCGAAATCATCCGATATGCGAATGATGTCGTCCTCGCCGAGATAGGAGCCGGTCTGCACCTCGATCAGCTCCAGCGTGATCTTGCCGGGATTCGACAGGCGGTGAACGGCGCCGAGCGGAATATAGACCGACTGGTTTTCGGTGAGCATCTTCACGGTTTCGTCCACCGTCACCTCGGCCGTGCCCTTGACCACGATCCAGTGCTCGGCGCGATGATGATGCTTCTGCAGGGAAAGCTTCTTGCCGGGCTTGACGAAGATGCGTTTCGCCTGAAAACGCTCGCCCTTGATGATAGAGGTATAGCCGCCCCAGGGGCGGTAGGACGTCGGATGGTCCTCGGCAAGCGCGCGGGTCTCTGTCTTGGCCTTCAGCAGCTTGACGATATTGCCGACATTCTGGCTGTCGGAGAGCTTGCCGACATAGACGGCATCCTCGGATGCAATCACCGCCATGCCCTCCATCCCCTGCATGGCAACATGCATGTCGCGCGAGATTACCAGCGAATTGCGGCTGTCGACCAGCGTGGCATCGCCCGCCACCACATTGCCGTCGTCATCCTGCTCGCCATCCTTCCAGATCGCATCCCAAGACCCGAGATCGGACCAGGTGAACGGCGATGGCACGACTGCCGCTTCGGATGTCTTTTCCATCACCGCGTAGTCGATCGAAATATCCGGGCACTGGCTGAAGGTCTCCTTGTCAAGACGGGTGAAATCAAGATCGAGATCACTCTCATCCTTCAGCACTGCCTGTTCGGCGAACTGGAACACGTCGGGCGCATATTTCTCAAGCTCCCGCACCAGGACGGCGATCGGGAACATGAACATCCCCGAATTCCAGGTATAGTTACCGGCGGCAATCATCTCTTCCGCCTTGGCCTTTTCCGGCTTTTCGACAAAGCGCTGAACGGTCCGCGCGCCCGACGCCAGTTCCTCGCCGGCCTCGATATAGCCGTATCCGGTTGCAGGCTCGGTCGGCTCGATGCCGAACGTCACGAGCTTGCCGGACCTGGCGGCTGCGACTGCCATGTCGATGGAAGCAAAATAATCCTCGCCCGCGTCGATCTCGTGGTCGGAGGCAAGCACCTGCATCACCGTATCCTCGCCAAAATTGTTGCGCACCAGCGCGGCAGCTGCGGCAACGGCAGGCGCGGTGTTGCGCGCGATCGGTTCCAGAATGATGCCGGAGAGTTCAATGCCAAGTTCGCGGGCCTGTTCTGCGGCGAGAAATCGGAAATCTTCATTGGTCAGGATGATCGGGGCCTCATAGCGCTCGGGATCGGAAACACGCTCGAGCGTCTTCTGATAAAGGGTCTTCGGGCCGAGAAAGCGGATGAACTGCTTGGGCGCTGCAGAGCGCGACAGCGGCCAAAGGCGCGTGCCCTTGCCGCCGGCCATGATGACGGGAACAATCTTGCTGGTCATAGCGATAAATCTCCTGATAAATTGAATGGTGATAAGATTTCGCTCGCCCCGAGAGGCGAGCCCGCGAAAAACATGTGTCAGGCTGGTTTGAAATTCTCGATCAGGCCGAGCCCCTGCTTCAACAGGTCAGCAGCCTCTTCCGCCGTGGATGCCTCGACATAGCACCGCATTTCCGGCGCATTGCCGGAGGGCCGGAAATGGATGATGCGGCCATCGGCAAGCGCAACCCGCAAACCATCAATATCGCTCGTTTCCGCAACCATGCCGACAGGCGCGAGAAACGCCTCCAGGTTCTCGCCGCTTGCGCGCAGATGCTCCATCAATGCGGCGCTGCGGGCCTGGGCAAAATCCTTGATCCGGTCGGCATCGGCCACCGGCAAGCTGTAGGCCTTGGCAAGCTCCGACATGCGTCGCTTGTCGCGATGCGCAAGGTAGAGCGCCGATAGCACCGGAAGGAAGCAATCGCGCGTCGGCAGCGCGGCAATGGTTTCATCGGCCGGGCGGAACGGCGAACCGGTCAGCAGGCCGCCATTGGCCTCAAAGCCCATCACGCCCTCCTTGCCTTCGGCGATCGCCTTTTCCATGCCTGCGATGACATAGGGCGAACCGACCTCGGTGCGGATCACCTCGAAGTCGCCGTTCTTTTCAATCCCGGAATTGGAGGTCACCGGCGTCACAACCACCTTGGCGCCGAGGAAATTCGCGGTCATAAGCCCGATCAGATCGCCGCGCAGCGGCGTTCCGGTCTCATCGGCGACCAGCGGGCGATCGGCATCGCCATCCGCTGAAATGATCGCGTCGAAACCGTGCTCGCCGGCCCAGCCTTTCAGGCGCGTGACCGTTTCCGGCGAAACCGCTTCGGTGTCGACAGGAATGAATTCCTCGGAAAAACCAAGCGGCGTGACCTCTGCACCGTAATGTTCCAGGATCGCGATGAACAGGTCGCGCGCAACCGTCGAATGTTGGTAGACGCCGATCCTCATGCCGGAGAGGGCCTCATCGGGAAGGATAGCCGTGCAGCGCGCGCCAAATCCTGCAAGCGCCTCGCTCGCCTCGTCCTCGCCTTCCTGCGGGGCTGCAGCAGGCGCACCCTTCAGCTTCTCCGCAAAGGCAGAGATCGCGTTTTCGTCTTCCTTGGTGATTTCGCCGGTGGGAAGATAGAATTTGATGCCGTTTCTGTCGGCGGGAATATGGGAGCCTGTCACCATCAGGGACGCCGCCTTACGTTTCAATCCATAGAAGGCAAGCGCCGGTGTCGGCAGCGCGCCGCAATCGACGGGCGTGAAACCTGCCTCCGCAATGGCCCCCATGCAGTTGGCCGCAATCGCCGGGCTGGATTGGCGATAGTCCTGCCCGACCAGGACGGGATCGCCCGGCTTGGCATGACCAGCTTCCTGAAGATGGAGGCAGAAGGCTTTGGCGTAAAGCGAGGAAGGCTCGCCGAGAAGATCAGTCGATAGGCCGCGCAGGCCGCTCGTGCCGAATTTGACGCTCATAGATACACTTAATCCCGGTTTTCAAATGCTCATACCCGTCAGAAGGCCGGGCATCGCCGTTTGCAGATGTGGAAGCGGACAAGGCCACTTTCGATGTGTTTTCTCACGCACGCAAGTCAAGGCCGCGTAACGGCCGTCAGCCACGACCGAGCGATCTGAGGCTTGGTATTGCCTGTTCGTGAAAAACGATACGCTGGCTGAGTAGATCTTCGGTGACAAGATCGCCAAAATCGCCTGCGACATCTGCCGCCCGACGCATTGCAGAGACGACGCGTTCATGCTCATCGATCAATGCGCCGATCGGATCCTGAGAGGGCTCGTGATGAACGTCTTCAGCCTCGACCGTCTGCGCTTTGAGCTCATGGCCCTTGCCGAGCGCGAAGGCACGCTGGACAATCATCCCGACGGCATTGTCGAGTTCCGCATGGTGACGCTCCAGCATGGCCTGGAAATGAGGAGACGAGACAACCTTGGCGCGATTGCTGCGGGTGTTGCGGATGAGGCGATGCATTCTTGCGATGACGCTGCTCAGGTCTTGCACGATCAAGGAGCAATAGCGCTCCGAAACGCCATTCGCCGTCTGCAATCCCTCTTGGCTTATCATCTCGAACCGTGGCGCTCCGCCTGACATGCCGCCCTCCGACAGCTATTTATCTCCCTCAAGCCAACGCAGAGGGCGTGGGTTTGTTCCGGCAAAATTCAAAAAAAGTGACACACGGTGAGAAAAATCTCCTCGCGCGGGAACCAGACCGTAACTTGGGCGTTTCGGAGCGAGGTCGTAATCCCTTGCGTGATTGCGGCATGGTGACCTAATAGACCTGCGCGGAGGGCGGACATGCTCTCCAAGCGAGTAGTAAAGAGCTTGAGCCTGTGGAACATCTGCCAGCGGAAATTGTGAAGGCGATCAAGGACGAGGATCGTCTGCGCACCCTTTCTCATTCCATCATGCGCGTTGCCGAAGAAGACGATGATTTCATTGCAATCGTCGAGTCGGCTGCAAAAAGATTCGATTGTCCCGCAGCCCTGATCGTGATTGCCGATGCCGAAGAGAACTGGGTTCAGGCTGCCCATGGCATCAAGATCGACGATGTGCCGACCCGTTCCGGATTGTTTGTCTATCCGATCGCCCTGAAGAAGGAAAAGGCGCTGATCCTCAACAACCCGAAAGACAATGCCGACCTTTCGCTTTCGGTGCCCTCGTATGAGGGCGAGCCCGTCCGGTTCTTCGCGGGTTGCGCAATCCGGGTCCATGGCGTCAATGCCGGCGCGCTTTGCGTGATCGACGGGGAAAACCACCGCGACATCACCGATGCGGATGCAGACGCACTGCGCCGGCTCGCAAATCTTTCCGGCTCTCTTTACGAACTCAAGCACGCGGCCCGCGCCAAGGCCTCGGCCGATCTCGCACTCTCCCAGGCGGAGCGTCGCCATTCGATCGCGATGAAGGCCGCAAACATTGCAGCCTGGAGCTGGGACGGCGTCAGCGAAACCGTGGATTGCGATGACACTCTGCGGGAAATGTTGGCGCTTTCATCGCATGAAAAGGTGACGTGCCGCCGTGTCCTCGGGGCAATCCAGCCCGACATGCGGTTTTCCCTGATGCGCCGTTTCAAGGCTGCCCTTGAACGGGGCGAGGAATACCAGTGCGAGTTCAAGGTGGAATCGACCGGCCGCTGGCTCCTCTCGCTCGGCGGGGCCTACGAGAGCGCAATGTCGGAAGACAGGCGCGGTCCGGTTTTCGGCGTCGTCGTCGATATCACCACCACCAAGGAGTCTGAGCAGAAGACCCGCCTTCTGCTGCGTGAGCTCAACCACCGCGTCAAGAACACGCTGGCCATCGTCCAGTCGATCGCCGGCCAGACATTGCGGCGTTCGCGGACATCGGCCGAATTCAACATGTCGTTTTCGGCAAGATTGCAGGCGCTTTCGGCTTCTCACACGCTTCTTTCCGACGAGCAGTGGGGCGCGATCGCGCTCGATCGCCTGCTGAAGTCGCAGATCGCACCTTATATCGACAGCTCCGGACGCCAGGTGGATATTCACGGCAGCGCCGTCTATCTCGATCCCGACGAGGCGCTCGCGCTCGGTCTCGTCATCCACGAACTTGCCAGCAATGCGGCGAAGTTCGGCGCACTCTCGACGCGCTCCGGGATCGTCGACATCTCGGTTGCCTGCCAGGAACAGGGCGGCGTTACCAGCCTGCTGCTCGATTGGGTGGAAGTCGGTGGGCCGCATGTCTCAAAACCGGAACAGCGCGGTTTCGGCTCGGTCCTGATCGAGCGCAGTCTCGACAAGGTGATCGGCAGCAAGGTCGCCGTGGACTATGCCGAAACCGGCCTCAAGGTTCGCATCAGCATGCCCCTGCGATATTGCTGAGACCAGCCCTTTTTGCCCTCGGCCCGCCCGCATCCCATGCGCGGCGGGCTTTTTCATTCTCGACACAATTTTTTTCGAAAAAAAGCAACTGCTTTAGGAACAAGGAATCTCTGAGGGCGTTTTATTGCTGTGAGACGGGTGAGATGAAACCAATAACTCAAAACAAATAGTCACACCTTTACTGAATCAAACAAGAAGAGAAGTGAGTATTTCAATGCTTCGTAAGATTCTTTCGACCACCGCACTTGTAGCTGTTGTTTCCACCGGCGTTGCTTTTGCCGATGAAACCAAGACGGCTGACCCTGTAAAGCAGCCAGAAGCTTCTGCAACCATGGAAAATAATGGCTCGATGAGGGTTTTCCCTGATCGTCAGGCGGCCGGCGAAAATGCTGAAAGCTTCTATGGCGCATCGGACCAGCAGATTCTGGCGAGCTCGCTCCTCGGATGGCCTGTTTATGGCCTGGACGCCGAAGACGGCGAACGCGAACAGGTCGGCGACATCAACAATATCGTGATGAACACCGACGGGACGGCCAATGCTGCCGTGATCGGCGTCGGCGGCTTCCTCGGTATGGGCGAAAAGGCAGTGGCAGTTTCATTCGATCGCCTGTCCTGGCAGCCCGGTGCTGAAGGCGAGGGCCAGTGGCTCAGCATCGACGCCACCAAGGAGGAGCTGGAAGCCGCTCCGGAGTTTGAATCCGACAACGAAAACCTGATGGAAGCCGGCTCTGTTCCGGAAAGTGAGACCAATCAGGATCAGCCGAATGACCTCGCCAATACGGCAGGCACGGCACTCGACCAGGCTGGCAATGCCACTGCAGAGACAGCAAATGACGTTGCCAACGAAGACGGCATGAATTCTGATGCCTCAATGACGGCCGACACCGCCGAAAATCCGATGCTGGAAGGCATGAGTGAAGTCGACACCGCGACGATTTCCTATGACGACCTCGAAGATGCGCCGGTGCTTGGCGCGGAGGGCGACAGCGTCGGCGAAATTTCCGACATCCTCGCATTCGGCGACAACAACGAGAATATCTTCATCGTTGACGTCGGCGGCTTCCTCGGCATCGGTGAAAAGCCGGTCGCCATTTCGGCAGACAGCACCACGATCATGAGCGATGGCGACAGCTACGTCGTCAAGACCATGTACGATCGCGAGACGCTTGAAAACCAGCCGGAATATACCGAGCAGAGCCTCAATGATAATCCGGACGCCGTTCTTCTGAAGTAATCCGGATTGCATCACCATGCAGGAAGCCCGCGATCGCAAGATCGCGGGCTTTTTTCATGCGCGCCACAAACCGTCATTCCCACGCCGGAGCATCGGCGTCTTCAGACACGTGTGCACCGGCCCGCTCCACCCTGCTGCGCCAAGCGCATCGGCGGCGCGATCCGTCTGCAACATCGCAGCGCCAACCGCGATTGGCCGTACCCCGCAAAGATCAAGAAGCGCGAGACCGGCCACGATCGACTGGCCGGATGAAATCACGTCATCGACGAGCACGATCCGCTTTCCCGCAATCAGCGGCAGCATGCGCGGGTCGATGTAAAGCCGCTTGCCGGCGCCGGGCGTCGTGATCGATTGCACCGGCAGCGACAGGCGCTCCTGATACCAGAACTTGCGCGAGTTGCCGAGCGGCACATACCGGGCGTGCCCGAGCGCCTCGCCAACGGCGGCTGCAAGCGTCAGGCCCAGTGTCGGCATGCCGACAACGATCTCAGGTTTCAGCGCGGCAAGCCTTTGTGCGAGGTCATCGGCCAAGGCACGCATGACCGTGAACGACGCCTGGTTGATGATCAGCGATGCGAGCCCGCTGCCAGTGTCGCCGAGAGCGCGGATCGGCAGCATCAGCCGGCGCCCATCGGCAAGGCTTGCGGGAAAGGCGTTCCCGTAAGCCTCCCCGGGGGAACGCCCGGGTGGCAGGAACGACTGCCAGTAGTCGTGACCTTCCATGGTTCTCTAAATCTCTCGCTTGCATCAAAACAGACTTGCCCTCCCCTTTAGGCTTCGCTAGCCGTTTGAGGCAAGGCGTCCCGAAAAACGTGCGGGCGCCATGAGCCGCGCTTGAGCTTTCTGCCCGGATCATTTCACACCGGTCAGATGATTTAACCCGGCCGCGAAATGATCTAGAACAGGGCCGCAGCGCAGGAAGCGGGGTTTGAATGATCCACCTCTACAAGATCGGCGGGGCAAAGACGCCGATGTCGCCGCTCGGCACGCCAGAGCCGATCTCCGACGATGTGATCTGGGTCGACATGCTCGATCCGACGGACGACGACATGCGCCAGGTGGAAGCGCTCCTGGGCGTTGTGCTTCCCACCCGCGAATCGCTCAAGGACATCGAGCCATCGAGCCGCTTCTACACCGAAGGCAATGCCGTCTACATGACCGCGTCGATCGTGATGAATGTGGATTTCGGCCTCGCCCACCTGACCGATATCGGCTTCATTCTGGTCGAGGGGCGCCTGATCACCATCCGCCATGCCGAGCCAAAGCCGTTCTTCCTCTTTGCTGCGGATCTGAAACGTCTGGAGATCGAGCCCGGCCAGGGCGTCAAGGTGCTCGCCCACCTGCTTGACACCATAGTCGACCGTACCGCCGAAATTCTCGAGCTTGCCGTTGCAAAGATCGACAATATTTCCATCGCCGTCTTCGGCGAAGGCGTGCGCGGGCGAAGACGCTCGCCGGCGCTCCTTGAGGAACGCCTGATCGAGATTTCGACCTATCACCGGCTCGTCAGCAAGACGCGCGACAGCCTGACAACGCTTTCGCGCCTTGCCACCTACGTCCAGACATTGCGGAGGGTACGCGACGACAAGCCGACCAAGGATCTCTGCCGCATCGTTTCGCACGACATCCAGTCGCTCTCGGAGCATGCAGGCTTCGTTGCCTCCAACATCACCTTCCTGCTCGATTCCTCGCTGGGCCTGATCAACCTTGAACAGAACAACATC
This sequence comes from Martelella limonii, assembly GCF_013344475.1. Taxonomy (GTDB): domain Bacteria; phylum Pseudomonadota; class Alphaproteobacteria; order Rhizobiales; family Rhizobiaceae; genus Martelella; species Martelella limonii. The sequence continues at coordinate 42,227 of NZ_JABUOU010000003.1, forward strand.
ATGAAGCTGTTCTCGGTGGTCTCGGTCGTGTTTGCGCCGCCCATGCTGATTGCGGGCATCTACGGCATGAACTTCGATCGCATGCCGGAACTGCACTGGCCGTTCGGATATCCTGCCGCGATCGGCGCAATGTTCGTGACGGGCGCGGCTGCCGTCTACTGGCTGCGGCGGCGCGGCTGGCTCTAGCCCGCGTTTTTTCGGCTTTTCCTGAAGCAAATTCAACGTCTTCCGGCCTGCTTTCGGGCAACGCTCCTGCGGCTTGACTAGCGGGGTGATGAAAACTATGGTGCGCGCGACTTGACCGGGCCTCAATAGCGCTTTATCGCGTGGCCCTTGCCCCTCGGGACAGGGGACGGTCGGGAAGGGGTTGTCATGGCTGATGACGGACAGGAAGATCTGGAAGCCCGCCGCAAGCGGCTGGCCGATGAACTGGGTTCGCTGCGCAAGGAGCAGCCGGACGAACAGGCAAAGATCAACAGCTCCGCCAGCAATGACCGGAAGGAAATGTCGAAGGGGCTGAAGCTTTCAAGCGAGTTCATGGCGGCGATATTCGTCGGTTTCATGCTCGGTTATCTGCTGGATCGCTTCGCCGGAACCGGACCTTGGGGATTGATCGTCTTTATTCTCCTTGGATTTTGCGCCGGGGTATTGAATGTCATGCGCTCCGTGGGTTATGTGGCGGAGCCGGAAGACCGCATTGAAAAATGACGGTGCGTAAGGTTTTGGTTGTTTGACGGCTGTGACAGGCTGCGAACAAGGCAAGAAGAGAGAGATTTAGGTGGCAAACGATCCGACCCATCAGTTTCAGATTCACAACATTGTTCCGATCAATGTCGGTGGGCTGGACCTGTCTTTCACCAACGCTTCGATGTTCATGGTGATTTCCGCTGGCGCCGCTGCCGCGTTTCTTTACCTTGCAACGGCAAAGCGCGGCCTGATCCCCTCGCGCACCCAGTCGATCGCCGAGCTTCTCTATGAATTCGTGGCCTCGATGCTGCGCGAGGGTGCCGGGACCAAGGGGATGGTGTTCTTCCCCTTCGTGCTGACGCTGTTCATGTTCCTGCTGACGGCAAATCTGATCGGCATGTTCCCCTATTTCTTCTCCGTAACCAGCCAGATCGTGGTGACCTTCTCGCTCGCGCTCATGGTGATGGGCGTCGTCGTCGGCTACGGCCTCTATAAGCACGGCCTGCACTTCTTCAAGGTGTTCGTGCCCTCCGGCGTTCCGGTTGCGCTTCTTCCCCTGGTGACCGCGATCGAGATCGTTTCGTTTCTCTCGCGTCCCATCAGCCTTTCCGTCCGTCTTTTCGCCAACATGCTGGCAGGCCACATCACGCTGAAGGTGTTTGCCGGCTTCGTGGTCTCGCTGATCTCGATCGGCACGATCGGTACCGGCGGCGCCATCCTGCCGCTCGCCATGACCGTGGCACTGACGGCACTCGAATTCCTGGTAGCCTTCCTGCAGGCCTATGTGTTTGCAGTGTTGACCTGCATGTATCTCAACGACGCCGTCAACGCGGGCGATCACTAGGATAGAAAAGTCGCCGGCTTCGTCTGGACAGGCGGAACCGGCATCGCTATTAAGCCGCAACAACCCAATTCTTCTAAGGAGTTCTCATATGGAAGCGGAAGCAGCAAAGTTCATCGGCGCCGGTATTGCCTGCCTTGGCATGGGTGCAACCTCCATGGGTCTCGGCCGCATCTTCGGTGACTACCTCACCGGTGCCCTGCGCAACCCGTCTGCCGCTGACAGCCAGTTCGGCCGTCTGGTTTTCGGCTTCGCCGTTACCGAAGCGCTCGGCATCTTCTCGCTGCTCGTTGCCCTGCTCCTCCTGTTCGCCGTTTAATTTACTGAACGGTACGACTATCGCTCGCGGCGACCGGCCTGAGGCTGGCGTCGCGAGTCCTTTTGTCGAACACCTTTGGAGGTGAGCATGTTTGTGACCCCGGCTTTGGCCCAGACGTCGCATGGTGCACAAGAGCAGCACACGGAAACTACGCTGGCCGATTTTGAGCATCACGAACAGCAGGTGTTCCCGCCGTTCGATTTTGCGACCTTTCCGTCGCAGATCCTGTGGCTGGCCATTACGTTCGGTCTCTTCTATCTGGTCATGAAGAAAGTCATCGTTCCGCGCGTCGGTTCGATTCTTGAAGACCGCCACGACCGGATCGCTCAGGACCTCGATGAAGCCGACCGGCTTCGCAACGAGGCTGACGCCGCGATCGCGGCCTATGAAAAAGAACTCGCGGAAGCCCGCAGCGAGGCGCGCCGGATTTCCGCCGCCGCCGCCGACAAGGCCCGCGCCGAAGCTGAAGCAGAACGCGAACAGCTTGAGTCAGAACTCGACAAGAAGCTTTCAGCCGCCAACGAGCGCATTGCCGCCGTTCGCGCCGAAGCGCTTCAGGAAGTCGGCGGAATCGCCGAGGAAACAGCGTCGCTGATCGTGACCCACCTGATCGGTGGTCGGATCGCCAAGGGCGAAATCGAAAGCGCGGTTTCGACCGTCAGGGAGGGCTGAGCCGATGTCACTTGATGCAACATTCTACGCATTTGTCGGCCTGATCCTGTTCTTCATCGTGGTCGCCTATTTCAAGGTTCCCGGCATTCTGCTGCGGTCGCTTGATTCCCGCGCCAATGAAATTCGCGACGAACTGGCGGAAGCCAAGCGTCTTCGCGAAGAAGCCCAGCATGTGCTTGCCGACTATCAGCGCAAGCGCCGCGAAGCCGAGGAAGAGGCCAAGGACATCGTCGCCGCAGCCGAACGCGAAGCCCAGTCGATCAAGGAAGAAGCCCGCCGCAAGACCGAAGAATATGTCGAGCGTCGCACCGCCTTTTCCGAACAGAAGATCCGCCAGGCCGAGCAGGAAGCTGTTGCCGCCGTTCGCGGTGCTGCCGTCGACGTCGCCGTCGAAGCTGCCCGCATCGTGCTGGACAAGAAGGCAACGCCGGCTGTTCAGTCGAAGCTGTTCTCGCAGTCTGTCGATGCGGTCAAGAACCGCCTGAACTGATCGGTCCTGTTTACTGGTCAAGATATTGGCAAGCGTTCCGGCGCTTGCCGTTTTTGTTTCTGGCGCCCTCTATCCTGTGTCTGCGGCGCCCATTGAATGGTGAGTGGCATGGCAGAGCGGATTGACGGAAAAGCGATCGCAGCGGATGTGATCTCGAAGGTCAGGGAAGCGAGCGATCGGCTGAAGGACGAAAAGGGCGTCGTGCCCGGTCTGGCGGTGGTGATCGTGGGCGATGACCCGGCAAGCCACACCTATGTCGCCGCCAAGGGCAAGCGCGCCAAGGAATGCGGCTTCCACTCTGTCCAGATCACCCTTCCCGCAGAAACCAGCCAGGACGAGCTGGAAAAGGTCGTGCGCGAACTCAACGACGATGCCGACATCCACGGCATTCTGGTCCAGCTTCCCCTCCCCGACCATCTCGATGAAGCGCCCGTCATCCAGCTCATCCGTCCCGAGAAGGATGTAGACGGCCTCTCCGTCGTCAATGCCGGCAAGCTTGCGCTGGGCGACATGAAGACCGGGCTGATCTCCTGCACGCCCGCCGGATCCATGGTGCTGATCCGCTCCGTCCATGGCAGCGATCTCTCCGGCCTCAATGCCGTCGTCATCGGCCGCTCCAACCTGTTCGGCAAGCCGATGGGGCAATTGCTGCTTCAGGCGAATGCGACCGTGACCATGGCCCATTCGCGCACCGCAAACCTGGCAGAAATCGCTGCCCGCGCCGATATTCTCGTCGCCGCCACGGGCCGTGCCGAGATGGTGAAGGCCGACTGGGTCAAGCCCGGCGCCACCGTGATCGATGTCGGCATCACCCGCGTACCGGCGCCCGAGCGGGGCGAAGGCAAGACGCGGCTTCTGGGCGATGTGGATTTCGTGGCGGCCGAGAAGGTCGCAGGCGCCATCACGCCGGTTCCGGGCGGCGTTGGCCCTATGACGATCACAATGCTGATGGCCAATACGGTGATCGCCGCATACCGCGCAAACGGCCTTGCCGCACCCGAATTCTGATCGAACTGGCGGTGCGACAGCCTCGCGGCCCGCACCGCTCAATCACCCTGCAAGCGTTACGAGAACGCCTTGAAGGTGACGATCGTGAAGGTTTCCTTGACGCCCTCGATCGTCTGCAGCTTGCTCGTCACGAAATGCCCGATATCGGCGTCCTTGCCCAGATAGAACTTGGCAAGCAGGTCGTAATGGCCGGAGGTCGAATAGATTTCCGAGGTCTCCTCGAGCGTGCGCACGACGAGGTCGGCAACGTCATAGGCGTGGCCGGGCTGGCATTTGAACTGAACGAAAATCGTCTGCATCTGGCACCTTTTCCAAGAGCATCCCGCAGCGTGACGGACGGAATTGCCGCCGGCTTGCGAACATGCGTCAAAACTCGCTGGGCTCCGCATCTTCTTCCGCGGGCCCATCGCGCATCATGGCTGACCTATAGCATTTCGCGCCCGCCTGAAACCAGCCCCCGCACGGTTGCGTGCGCTGGCGTTCCAAAGGGGCCCCGGAGGCCTCTATCATGCGGTAGCGCTGATTCCGATCGGCATCCTGCAGCCCTGCCCACGCGACTGCATGCCTCATGACCGCGCGCAGAAATTTTGGAAGATTTCATTTGGCGAACATTGGTGCTGATCTATATGCATGGTCTGACACATCGCACGGAGGCGTGCGGCAAAGAGCAAAGCATAGAGGGAATTCCATCATGACGATCGCGAAAGCGCTTTCCGACAAACTGACCAGAACCGAACTTGCAGTATCGCGCGCGCTCGTCGCGGGCGAATGGCGTGATGCGGTGGCAAGCGGCAAGACCTTCGACGTCGTGAACCCGGCCAATGGCGACGTCATCGCAACGCTTCCCGACTGCGGCAAGGAAGACGTCGAGGAGGCCGTCGCAGCTGCCTACGAGGCGCAGAAGGCCTGGGCGAAGAAGACCGGCAAGGAGCGCGCCGCGGTGCTGCGCAAACTTTACGATCTGATGGTCGAAAACGCCGATGATCTCGCGACCATCCTGACCATGGAAATGGGCAAGCCCTGGGCAGAGGCCCGCGGCGAGGTCCTCTATGGCGGCGCCTATATCGAATGGTTCGGTGAAGAAGCCAAGCGCGCCTATGGCGACATCATCCCCGGCCATCAGGCAGACAAGCGCATCATGGTCATTCGCCAGCCCGTCGGCGTCGTCGGCGCGATCACGCCCTGGAACTTCCCGAATGCCATGCTCGCACGCAAGATGGCGCCCGCACTTGCCGCAGGCTGCTCGATCGTCTGCAAGCCGGCGCAGCAAACCCCGCTCTCCGCCCTTTCCATGGCGCTGCTGGCCGAACAGGCGGGCGTTCCCAAGGGCCTTCTGTCGGTCATCACCTCAACCAGCTCCTCGACGGTCGGCAAGGTGTTCAGCGAGGATGACCGCGTCCGCAAGATCACCTTCACCGGCTCCACCGAAGTTGGCCGGATCCTGATGCGTCAGGGCGCCGACCAGATCAAGAAGATGGGCCTCGAACTCGGCGGCAACGCGCCCTTCATCGTCTTCGACGATGCCGATCTCGATGCCGCCGTCGAAGGCGCGATCGCATCCAAGTTCCGCAATGCCGGCCAGACCTGCGTGTGCGCCAACCGGCTCTATGTCCAGTCCGGCGTCTATGATGCCTTCGCCGAAAAGCTCGCAGCGCGCGTGGCCAAGCTCAAGGTCGGCAACGGCATGGAGGATGGCACCGAGATCGGCCCGATGATCGAGAAAGCTGCCGTCGAGAAGGTCAAGGACCATATCGAGGACGCCACGTCCAAGGGCGCGGAAATCAAGCTCGGCGGCAAGGCGCACGAACGCGGCGGCCTGTTCTTCGAACCGACCGTGCTCACCGGCGTCACGCCGGACATGAAGTGCGCGCGTGAGGAAACCTTCGGCCCCGTCGCGCCGCTCTTCAGCTTCGACAGCGAGGAAGACGTGATCGCGATGGCCAACGACACCGAATTCGGCCTCGCCTCCTATTTCTTCTCGCGCGATGTGGCGAAGATCTTCCGCGTTGCCGAGGCGCTGGAATACGGCATTGTCGGCGTCAATACCGGCTTGATCTCGACCGAAGTCGCGCCCTTCGGCGGCGTCAAGCAGTCGGGCCTCGGCCGCGAGGGCTCGAAATACGGCCTCGATGACTATACCGAGCTGAAATATATCTGCCTCGGCGGCATCGCCTGAATGACAGGGGGGAGCCCGGCGCTTCCCCTTCGCTTGCCTGTCAGGCGGGCGTGGCGATGGAGCGGATCGCCGTTTCGATCCGCTCCCGTTCGGCAAGCAGTCTCATCTCGGCCTCGTCCTGCGTGATCGCCACGAAATGGAAGGGTGCGCCCGCGGGCATCTGCGCCAGACGTCCGAGATCGGACGAGATCACGGTGGCAATCTTGGGATAACCGCCCGTTGTCTGCCGCTCTGCCATCAGCACCGTCGCAATGCCCGAGCCCGGCACCTGGATGGAGCCTGCAGGCGTCGCGTCCGAGATGATGTCATGGCCGCCTGTGGTGCGCAGAAGCGGCCCGTCAAGCAGGCTTGCCATGCGGTCGCGGCGCGGCGAGACAGCAAAGGCTTCCCCGAGCAGCTGCGACCAGGCATAGCGATCGAACCGCTCCGCCTGGGGCCCGGCAACGATGCGGATCGGCCCGTGCGGCCGGTGGAAGATCCCGCTCAGGCGATGGACGGGTCCGGGCGCGCTTTCCCCGAGCGGCAGGATATCGCCATCGGCAAGCACCCGCCCCTCGAAACCGCCCATGCCGTTTCTGACATGGGTTGCGCGCGAGCCGAGCAGCGCCGGCACGGCGATGCCGCCGGAAAAGGCGATATAACCCCAGACCGCGCCGCGCATCGGGCCGATGTCGATCACCTCGCCGGGACGCACCGCATGGCTTTCCCATAGCGGCATCGGCCGGCCATTGATGGCGAGCGCGGCAGCGCCGCCGGTAACGGCTACCATGCAGGCCTCGGTGACACGGTAGCGCCCGCCGAACTGGGCAAATTCGAGCGCGGCCGCATCCCCATCATTGCCGACAAGGGCCTGTGCAATCCTGAACGCGGCCTCGTCCATCGGGCCGGAGGGAGAAACGCCTGCGGCCATATAGCCGGTACGCGGCTTCGCCTGGACAGACACCATAAGTCCGGCCCTGATCACCTCCAGCGCGTTCATGATGCCTCCGCCTCAACGATTGCCTCGCCAGCATCCGCTCGGCGCTGAAGCGCTTCGAATTCGTCCGGAGAAATCTCGAAAAAGCGGATCATGTCACCCGCCCGAAAGAAGGATGGTTCCGGACGTTCGGGATCGAAAAGATTGAGAGGCGTGCGGCCGATATAACGCCAGCCGCTGGGCCCGGTGACCGAATTGATCGCCGCCTGCGCACCGCCAATGCCGACCGCGCCAGCCTCCACCCTCTGGCGGGGAACCTCAAGGCGCGGCGTATGCAGCGCCTCCGGCAGCCCGCCGAGATAGGTGAAGCCCGGCGCAAAGCCGATCATGTAAACCCGGTACTCTGCTCCGGTATGAAGCGCGATCAACTCTTCGGCATCTAACCCTTTCATCTCGGCGAGCGCCGCGAGATCCGGCGAGCCGTGATAGCAGACGGGCACATTGAACCGGCGAGCGCTTTCCATGTCCCCGACCGCCTGTTCGGCACGCTCCTCCAGAAGCGGCACCAGGGCCGCCGCACGAATCCGGCCAGGATCATAATAGACGAGCAGCGAACGATAGGCCGGCACGGTCTCGACGATGCCTGCGATCGGCTCCTCCTTCAGCGCGCGATCGAGCGCGACAACACGGGCATGGACCGCAGGATCGATCGCATCCTCAAACTCGACGCTGATGGCCTGATCTCCGGCCGCCCTTATCCTCACCACTGCCCTCCCCGCCCCTCATTTCTGCAATCGTGAAAGGCTAGCAGCTTTCAAGGCGCAAGCGAAATGGCAAGTTTCACGATTTGCCTTTGCAGCGGTTGCCTTCAATACAAAAGGGTGTGGATCCGACCGCCCCTCAGACAGCTGGCCAAGCCAGCGCTTTTGAGACAATCACTCACGCCAGCCTCACCCACAGGGATCACGCTCCGACTTGATCCGAGCATCCAGGCAGCATTCAAGGACATGCGCTAAAACAAACTAAGGGGCGGATTGCTCCACCCCTCAGTCATACGGCAAGTCTGCAGGACCCTGCGACTACTTCCAGTCGCGGATATCGACGAAGTGGCCTTCGATTGCGGCAGCGGCGGCCATCGCGGGCGACACCAGATGGGTGCGGCCCTTGTAGCCCTGACGGCCTTCGAAGTTGCGGTTCGAGGTCGATGCGCAACGCTCTTCCGGCTTCAGCCGGTCGTCGTTCATGGCAAGGCACATGGAGCAGCCCGGCTCGCGCCATTCGAAGCCGGCCTCGATGAAGATCTTGTCGAGGCCTTCGGCTTCCGCCTGTTCCTTGACGAGACCCGAGCCCGGCACGATCATGGCGTTCACGGTGGACGCCACCTTGCGGCCCTTGGCAACGGCTGCTGCCGCGCGCAGATCCTCTATGCGACCATTGGTGCAGGAGCCGATGAACACGCGATCAACTGCAACGTCGGTCATCCTGGTTCCCGGCTCGAGGCCCATATATTTCAACGCGCGCCACTTCGACGTGCGCTTGTTCTCGTCCTCGATATCATCCGGGTTCGGCACTTCGCCGGTGACCGCGATCACGTCTTCAGGCGAAGAGCCCCACGAGACGATCGGCGGCAGGCTTGCAGCATCGAGCGTGACGACGCGGTCGTAATGCGCGCCCTCATCGGTCGTCAGCGACTTCCAGTATTCGACGGCACGATCCCAGGCCTCGCCTTCAGGCGCACGCGGGCGGCCCTTGATATATTCGAAGGTCTTTTCATCCGGCGCAATCAGGCCGGCGCGGGCGCCGCCTTCGATCGTCATGTTGCAGACGGTCATGCGGCCTTCCATCGACAGGTCGCGGATCGCTTCGCCCGCAAACTCGATCACATGGCCGGTACCGCCGGCGGTGCCGATCTCGCCGATGATCGCCAGGATGATGTCCTTGGCTGTGACGCCTTCCGGCGCCTTGCCATCGACACGCACCAGCATGTTCTTGGCCTTCTTCTGGATCAGCGTCTGGGTAGCGAGCACGTGCTCGACTTCCGACGTGCCGATGCCATGCGCCAGCGCGCCGAAGGCGCCATGCGTCGAGGTGTGGCTGTCGCCGCAGACGATCGTCATGCCGGGCAGCGTGAAGCCCTGCTCGGGACCGACGATGTGGACGATGCCCTGACGCTTGTCCTTCTCGGAATAATACTCGACGCCGAAATCGGCGGCATTCTGGGCAAGCGCTTCCACCTGGATGCGGCTTTCCTCGTTCTTGATGCCGTTGACGCGGTCCGGCGTGGTCGGCACGTTGTGGTCGACGACAGCCAGCGTCTTCAGCGGCGCGTGGACCTTGCGGCCGGCAAGCCTCAGGCCTTCGAACGCCTGCGGGCTGGTGACTTCATGCACCAGATGGCGGTCGATATAGAGGAGACAGGTGCCGTCATCCTGTTGGTCAACCAGATGATCGTCCCAGATTTTGTCGTAAAGTGTGCGAGCCTTGCTCATGATTTCATGACCCATATGTCGAAGAAAAAGGAAAATGCGGCGAAAGCGCCAACGTTCAGCTGGAGGCGATCAGCTAAGTCGGGCGTTGAGCGCGCCGGAAATCATCGCAAAGAACCGTCCCGGCAGGCGTTTTCTGTCCTGCAGAACGAAGGGCCGGAAAGTAACGGCCGGATTGCGATGGTCAATGGTCCTCATGGGGCGCGTTATTACCAGCTTTCTGGGAGCGCGGCAATCACTTCCGAGAATGGTTCAAAACTGGCCCGGCCCTCCGGCTTTCGCCCGTTCCGCACCATAGCGGCTGAAGCCGTTCTTCTTGCGCATCCGCTGTTCGATGCCACGCAGGATCAGCGACAGGCCAATCGTCAGCAGCAGATAGACATAGGCGACGATCGAATAGGTCTCGAAGAACCGGAACGAGCTTGCGGCATAGACCTTGCCCATCTGGGTGATATCGGCGACGCCGAGAACGGAAACGAGCGAGGAATCCTTGACCATCGAGACGAAGTCGTTGGAAAGCGGCGGAAAGATCGTGCGGATCGCCTGCGGAAACACGATCAGACGGAAGCGCTGGAACCGCCTGAGCCCCAGCGCCTGTGCCGCCTCGATCTGGCCCTCGTCCACGGCCTGGATTCCGGCGCGGAAGATTTCGGCAATGAAGGCGGCATAGCCGATCGTGAGCGCAATGATCGCCCGCCACATCAGCGAGAAGTCGCGGACCACGAATGCATCCATCATGCCGGCGTCGATCAGCGGCGAGAACACCGTGTTGGCAAGCCCCACAAGCGCCGGGGCGCCGACAAAGGCGACGTAGAACAACAAGACGATGATCGGGATGCCACGGATGATCTCGACATAGAAGCGCGCAATCTGGCGCAGCGCGACATGGCGCGAGAGCCCGAGAAGCGCCAGCATCATGCCAAAGGCGGTCGCCAGCGCGAAGGCAACCAGCGTGACGAACACGGTAACGCCGATGCCCTTGGCAACGATCGCGAACACCTCGGCGTAAAGCCTGTTTGCGGCAATGGCGATGGCGGCCGCCGCGGCAAGTGCCAGAAAGGCATAAAGCCACCACGGCCGCTCGCCCGCATTGCCCGCGGGCAGTTTCTGGAAGCCCATTCCGGTGCTACTGCCCCATCGCGTAGTCGACGAACCATTTCTGGTTCAGCGCGTCGAGCGTGCCATCGGCCGCCATGGAGCCGATGGCCGCATCAAAGGGGCCGACAAGGTCGGAGCCCTTCTGGAAGATGAAGCCGAAATCCTCGGCACCCATCGGCGAGCCAATGAGCTTCAAGGCGCCATCGGACACATTGACATAGCCGTTTGCGGCCGTGCTGTCGGACAGCACCAGATCGACATCGCCGATCCTGAGCGCCTGCACGGCAGCGCCGATGGTCTCGTAAAGCTTGATGCGCGGGTTCTGCTCGTTCCCGTCCAGCACCTCGTAGACGCCGGTGTAGAACGGCGTGGTGCCCGCCTGCGAGCCGATCAGGCCATCTTCAAAGGCTGCGAAACTCTCCGCGTCGCTGAACCGGTCTTCGTCGCCGCGCACCAGCATCAGCATTTCCGAATGCAGATAGGGCGCGGAGAAATCCACCATCTCCTTGCGGTCGTCGCGGATGGTGATGCCGTTCATGGCGACATCATACTGACCGTCATGGATCGCCTGCACCATCGCATCCCAGCTTGCAGTGGCATAATCGATGTTGAGGTTGAGGCGCTTGGCGATCTCCGCCATCGCATCATATTCCCAGCCAATCGCCTCGCCGGTCTTGGGATCGATGAACTGCAGCGGCGGATAGGTGTTTTCCGACACGACGCTGATGGTGCGTCCTTCCATATCCGGCAGTTCGGCAGCAGGCGCTGCGGCCGCGCTGAACAGCACCAGAACCGCAGCACAAAGGGCGCGTCGAGACAGCATTTCATGACTCCTTGCAGCAGATGAAGGCCGCAGGGTGTCATATCTCGGCTTCAAAGCGCAAGAGCGCCGGAGATACGGGAGAGCGAAAAGCGCAGGCGTCGTCAGTGAAGCGTTGCGCTTTTCGGCATAGCCGGCGCGCTCAGTCGAGCCTCGTAAGCTTCGAATTCGCTTTCCCTGAGGAATTCGAACACGTCGCGGGTCGCGCGTTTTTTGGTCAGGACGGGTGTGGCAATCGTTCCCAGTATCAGGGCTGCGCCAGCCATTCTGGCGCGTCGAATGAACATTTCTGCTCCGTTTCGCCGGCACCGATGCGGCGCCGGACTTCTTGTTCCAAGGCTGCAGGAGATAGGCTCTGATTTCGACTTTTTCTTGTCAAACCCGAAGTTGCAACCCAGCCATGCATATTGGGGGATGCAGTCGCCGCCCTAGCTGTCGCGCCACAGCACCCTGACCGCCATGGTCGCCGCCGAGGTCCGCTTGTCCACCATCAGCTTGTTGAAGATCTGTTCCAGATGCTTGTTCACGGTGCGTGGCGACATGGCGAGGATGTCGGCGATTTCCTTGTTGGTCTTGCCGTGGGCGATCCACAGCAGCACTTCGGCTTCCCGGAGCGTCAGGCCGAAGGCCTTGGCGAGCTGTTCCTCATCGGTGCCGCGCTGGCGGTCGACCAGGCGCAGCAGCACCTCCTCATTGCCATCGTCGGACAGAAGCCGGAATTCCATGTCGTGGCCGTTGCGGGAATAGCGCGTGCTTTCGCTGACGGCGCCCTTGGCGCCCTGCCCCTCCAGCCCCGACAGCCATTCGACGATTTCCCAGGGCAGATAGGCGTTCTGGTCGGCGCGGATGCCCGCGCGCTGCATCAGTTCCGCGGCCTGCGGGGTCGACCAGAAGATCTTGCCGTTGCGGTCGCAGGCAACGATCCAGCGCCCGGTGGAATCGAGCGCCTTGCGGGCGGAACGGGCGCGCCGCGCATTGCCGAGATGGACCCGCATGCGGGCAAAGAGCTGGTCGAGCATGATCGGCTTGCTGATGAAATCGACGCCGCCGGCCGTCAGCGCCTTCACCACATGTTCGCTCTCGTTGAAGCCGGTCATGAAGATCACCGGTGTGTCCTCGAAGCCCTGCTCGGCCTTCAGGATCTGGCAGGTCTCGAAGCCGTCGAGCCCGGGCATGATCGCGTCCATCAGCACGATGTCGGGCGCGGTGGAGTTGGCAAGCGAGATCGCCTGCCGCCCGCTGCTGCAGGTCATCACGTCCATGCCCTCGAGCGTCAGCGCGTCGGAGAGCATGCACAGCGCATCGGCGCTGTCATCGACCACCAGTACCCGGCTTGTTTCGGCTTTGTCAGGCATGGTTCACCTCATCAAGGACAGACAGGAAATCGCTCAGCCGGTGGTCGTCCAGGAGCTGGCGCATATGGGCGCAGAACCGCTTCGTTTGCGGTGTCGAGGTCTCGATCTCGGTAAGCATCGCCTCGATCGAGCGGATGAAGCCCATGCGGGCGAGCGTGTGAAGCTGGTTGAGCTTGCTGGTCTCCGGCAATTCCCCGGCAGAAAAAGCCATGCCGGCATCGAGCAGGTCGGATTTGCGCTCGTCATCGGTCCAGACGAGCGGGATCAGGGTCGCAAAATGCTCGAACAGTTCCTCGAAGCTGAAGGGCTTGACCAGATAGGCGTCGCAGAGGCCGGCATAGTCCGGCCGGGTGCGCTCATTGCCGGCATCGGCCGAGACCATCACGATCGGGAGCGCGCGGTCGAAGCGCTTGCGCACCTGGCGCGCCACCTCCCAGCCCGTCATGGTCGGCATGGCGATATCGAGGATCAGGAGATCGGGCGCGTAAAGGGCGAGCGCCGAAAGGCAGGCCGGACCGTCGGAAACTGTGAGGACTGTGAAGCCCAACGGCCGCAGCACGTCTTCGAGAAGTGCCCGCTGCGCCGGATCGTCGTCGGCGACCAGAATGGTGCGGCGCGGCCCTTCATAGCCGCTGACCGAAGTGATCGAGGACGAGGTCTCGACCGGCTCCTTGGCGGATGACAGCATCAAACGGATCGAGACATAGGTGCCCTTGCCGTAGCGGCTGCGCACCACAAGCTCGCCGCCCATGATTTCCACCAGAAGCTTGGTGATGGTGAGCCCGAGACCCGTTCCCGGCGGGCGCGACGCGTTGGCGGGCTGTTCAGCGCGCTCGAACGGCAGGAACACGCGCTCGATATCCGCGTCTGAAATGCCGATGCCGGTATCCTCGATCTCGAAGGTCGCCACCTGTCCGCGATAGGAAAGGGTCAGCCGCACCTCACCCTGATCGGTGAACTTGATCGCGTTGGACAGAAGGTTGATCAGCACCTGCCTGAGCCGCTTGTCGTCAGTGAAGACGTAATCCGGCACGTTGGAGGTGGCGTTGAATTCGAAGCCGATGCCCTTGGCCTTGGCCTGCAGCGCGAACATGTCGACGATCTGGTCGAGGAAGGGACGCAGCGCGATCTTGTGGCGGAAGATCTCGAGCCTGCCGGCCTCGATCTTGGAAATATCGAGCAGACCCTCGATCATGTCGGCCAGATGTTCCCCGCTCCTCTTGATGGTGCGGGCGGCGTTGTGGATATAGACCGGCAGCCCCTTCTGGCGCTCCAGCAGCTGCGCATACCCGAGGATCGCCGACAGCGGCGTGCGCAGTTCGTGGCTCAGGCCCACGACATATTTGCTTTTCGCCTGATTGGCGGATTCGGCCTGCTCCTTGGCCTTCTGCAAAAGCTTGCCGGTCTCGTCATGGGCGATGATCTCGTCCATCAGCATGCGGGTATGCTTGCGCGACTCGTCCTCGGCGAAGTTCCGGCTTTCCTGCGCCAGCACGAACAGCCAGACGATGATGCCGGAGATGATGAACAGGATCACGAACAATTTCCACATCACCGCGGCGATGTGGTGGGCGGGCAGCGACGGGTCGAAGGTGGACTGGAAATAGATCAGCCAGAACACGGTGCCGATCAGCGCGGTGACGATGGTCTGCACCGCGATATAGCGCGCAAGCCGGCTTTCGAGGAAGGCCGCGAGGCTTTTCGGCAGGAAGGCGGTTGCGAAGGTGCGGATCTGGTCCTTCAGCCGCGCATCGGTCTTGCAAGCATCGCCGCAGCGCGCATCGAGCGTGCAGCAGAGCGAGCAGATCGGTCCGGCATAGACCGGGCAGCGCGCCATGTCCTCGCTGTCGAAATGATGCTCGCACAGGCAGCACTGGATGCGCTCGGCGCTTTTCCACTCCGAGGGCGGCGTGCGGGCGATGTAGAACCGGCTGCGGGTAACAAGCGCGATCGCGGGTGAAAGCAGAAAGGGCGCCGTCAGCGCGACATAGATATAGACATGGGCAAGCGTCTCGCCGAAGAAGCCGAAATAGGCGGCAAGGCCGAGAAGCGCCGCCATGCACATGGCGCCGAATCCGACCGGGTTGATGTCATAGAGATGCGCGCGCTTGAACTCGATGCCTGCAGGAGACAGACCGAGCGGCTTGTTGATCACGAGATCGGCCACGATCGTCGCCATCCAGGCGACCGCCACGATGGAATAGAGGCCGAGCGTCTGTTCCAGCGCCTTGTAGACCCCGAATTCCATCAAAAGCAGGCCGAGCATGACATTGAACACCAGCCAGACGACGCGGCCGGGATGGCTGTGGGTCAGGCGCGAGAAGAAGTTCGACCAGGCGATCGACCCGGCATAGGAATTGGTGACGTTGATCTTCATCTGGCAGATGACCACGAAGATGCCGGCCACGCCGAGCGCCAGTTCAGGAGAACCGAGCATTTCGCGGAACACGCTCAGATACATCTGGGTCGGATCGGAGGCATCGTGAAACAGCACACCCTGCTTGAAGGCAAAGAAGGCGAGAAAAGAGCCGCCGAGGATCTTCAGCCCGCCGATCACGATCCAGCCGGGACCTGCCGCCAGAAGTGCAGCCCACCAGCGCAGGTGATTGCCCCTGGTGCGGCGCGGCAGGAAGCGGAGGAAATCCACCTGTTCGCCGATCTGTGCGACGAGCGAAAACAGGACAGCCGAGGCAGCGCCGAAATGGACAATGTCGGCGCTGCCGTCCGCAAAGCCCCACAGCCCCGAATAGCCTGTCCACTGGCGGATCGAATCATGGCTTTGCAGCGCGATGAAGATGAAGGGCGCAAGCTGCAGCACCACCCAGAAGGGCTGGGTCCAGGCCTGAAACCGGCTGATGAAGGTGACCCCGTGGGTGACCAGCGGAATGATCACCAGCGCGCTGACGATATAGCCGATCGACAGCGGCAATCCGGTGCAAAGCTGCAGCGCGGTCGCAACGATCGCCGCCTCGATGGCGAAGAAGATGAAGGTGAAGGTCGCATAGATCAGCGAGGTGACGGTGGAGCCGATATAGCCGAAGCCGGCGCCCCGCGTCAGAAGATCGATATCGACGCCGTATTTGGCTGCATAATAGGCAATCGGAACGCCCATCAGAAAGATGATCAGGCAGCACACAGCGATCGCGGTGACTGCGTTGGAAAACCCGTAGTTGAGTGTGATCGCGCCGCCGATCGCCTCAAGCGCCAGAAACGAGATCGCGCCAAGCGCCGTATTGGCGATCCGCCAGTTTGAAAAACGGCGTACCTTGTAGGCTGTGAACCTGAGCGCGTAGTCCTCCAGCGTCTGGTTCGCCACCCACTTGTTGTAGGTCCGCCGGTTGCGCGGAATACGCTCGGCGGTTGTCACGCCCCGATATCCCCCGTCATCCCACTCTCCTTTGTTGCGCACCTTCCGGGCGGGATCTCACATCAAAAGACGCAAGTTCCGTTCCAGATCACGGCAAGCCGCGCTCGATAAAAATTTAACCCCTGTCGGATGCAGAACCGGCCATTTGTCCCTCGGGCGAATTGGCCTGTCGTTTCAGCCTGATAGGGCCTTCTGCCTTCCAACTGTCCCCGATGCTACGGGTAAAACGCTCCAGGGCATATACGTCAAACGCTCCATTGTTGCGCCGGCTCATTGCTGGCGAACTTCCCCTCAGTTGGCGGCAACAGCCAGCGCAAGACCGAAACCCAGAGACATGAAAAGGCTCTGCCATGAGGGACGAACTTAAGAGACTATCGATTGCGCGGCGGGCTCTGCTTGCCGGGCTGGCGGCGCTGCCGCTGATTGCCACTGCGGCATTCCCCGCAGCGGCACAGGAGTATCCGACAGCCGAGGTCAACACGACCGGGCTTGCGGTGACGGACGATACCGTGAAGGTCGGCATCCTCCACTCCGTCACCGGCACGATGTCGATCAGCGAGACCGGCTCGGTGCAGGCCGAAAAGCTTGCCATCGAGCAGATCAATGCTTCCGGCGGCGTGCTTGGCCGCCAGATCGAATACATCCAGGAAGACGGTGCTTCCGACTGGCCGACCTTTGCCGAAAAGGCGAAGAAGCTGCTGGTGCAGGACAAGGTCGCTGCCGTGTTCGGCTGCTGGACGTCGGCGTCGCGCAAGGCCGTGCTGCCGGTGTTCGAGCAGTATAACGGCATGCTCTACTACCCGACCTTCTACGAAGGCCTCGAGGAGAGCCCGAACGTGATCTACACCGGTCAGGAAGCGACCCAGCAGATCATCGCCGGCATCGACTGGGTGGTGAAGGAAAAGGGCGCCAAGAGCTTCTACCTGCTCGGCTCCGACTATATCTGGCCGCGCACCTCCAACAAGATCGCCCGCAAGCACATCGAAAAGCTGGGTCTCGAAGTCGTCGGCGAGGAATACTATCCGCTCGGCCACACCCAGTTCAACTCGGTCATCAACAAGATCAAGCTGAAAAAGCCTGATGTGATCTACGCGATCGTCGTCGGCGGCTCCAACGTTGCGTTCTACAAGCAGCTCAAGGCTGCCGGTATCGACCTCACCAAGGAAAAGCCGCTTCTGCTGACCATCTCGGTCACCGAAGACGAAATCCTCGGGATCGGCGGCGAGAACATCGTCGGCGCCTACGCCACGATGAAGTACTTCCAGAGCCTGCAGAACGAGAACAATGCCGAATTCGTGGCTGCGTTCAAGGACATGTGGGGCGAGGACATCGTCATCGGCGACGTCACCCAGGCCGCCTATCTCGGCCCCTGGCTTTGGAAGGCCGCGGTTGAAAAGGCCGGCTCCTTCGACATCGACAAGATCAAGGAAGCCTCACCCGGCATCGAGCTGACGACCGCGCCGGAAGGCTACGTCAAGATCCACGACAACCACCACCTCTGGTCCAAGACCCGCGTCGGTCACGCCCTCGACGATGGCCAGTACGAGGTCGTCTACGAGACCGAAGAGCTGATGGAACCGAACCCATTCCCCGAAGGCTATCAATAAGCCTGGCCTGCGCTGCCCTGAAAACGGGCAGCGCCTTTCTTCCCGCATTGATCTGACACGTTTCCAACCGGTGAGGCCACGATGATTGGCGACTATACGATTGGCGAATTCTCTTCCATCATGGCCATGCAGGGTTTTGCCGGCCTCAGCCTGTTCTCCGTCTTCGTGCTGATGGCGCTCGGCCTTGCGATCATCTTCGGCCAGATGGGCGTGATCAACATGGCCCATGGCGAGTTCATGATCCTCGGCGCCTATGTCACCTACATGTGCTCGCATGTGGTGACGGAATACGCGCCGGCGCTGTTTCCGATCTACTTCTTCATCGCGATGATCCTTGCCTTCATGGCCACCTTCGCGCTCGGCGTCCTGGTGGAATGGGCGATGATCCGCCATCTCTACCGGCGGCCGCTCGATACGCTGCTGGCCACCTGGGGCCTGTCGCTGATCCTCCAGCAGGTCTATCGCTCGGTCTTCGGCGCGCGCGAGGTCGGCGTCACATTGCCCGACTGGATGATGGGCTCAGTGGCGCTGACGGACCTGATCGAAATCCCGATCAACGGGTTGTTCGTGATGGTGCTGACCTTCATCGTCGCCTTTGTCGTCTATTTCATCATGTTTCGTTCATCCTTCGGCAAGCAGGTGCGCGCCGTGCTGCAGAACCGCGTGATGGCAGGTGCCGTCGGCATCAACACCAAGCGCGTCGACCGGATGACCTTCGGCCTTGGCTGCGGCATTGCCGGCATTGCCGGTGCCGCCTTCACCATGATCGGCTCGACCGGGCCGACCGCCGGCCAGCTCTATATCGTCGATACCTTCCTCGTGGTCGTCTTCGGCGGCGCGGGCAGCCTGATCGGCACGATCGCATCCGCCTTCACCATCAGCCAGGCCCAGTCGACCATGGAGTTCTTCATGTCCGGCTCGATGGCGAAGGTCCTCACCCTGCTCGCCGTCGTCGGCATCCTGATGATCCGTCCGCAGGGCCTGTTCACCCTCAAGATCCGCCGCTGAGGAGATAAGTCATGAAAGCCTTTGACGTGCTGTTTTCCAAACGCGAGTGGGTGGCCTTCTTCATCCTCGCAGCCCTCATCCTGGTAGTGCTGCCAAGCCTGCTCGACGTGTTCCGCCTCAACCTTGTCGGCAAATACCTGACCTATGCCTTCGTCGCCCTCGGCCTCGTGCTCTGCTGGGGCATGGGCGGCATCCTGAGCCTCGGCCAGGGCATCTTCTTCGGCCTGGGCGGCTACTGCATGGCGATGTTTTTAAAGCTCGAGGCCTCGACGCCGGAAGCGACCGCGATCCAGTCCACCCCCGGCATTCCGGATTTCATGGACTGGAACCAGATTACGGCACTCCCGATCTGGTGGCAGCCCTTCCACTCGCTCGCCTTCACCCTGGTCGCGATCATCGCGGTGCCGATGATCTTCGCCTTCATCATTGGCGCTGCGATGTTCAAGCGGCGGGTCGGTGGCGTCTACTTCGCGATCATCACCCAGGCGATCGCCGCGATCCTGACGATCCTGATCATCGGCCAGCAGGGCTATACCGGCGGCGTCAACGGCATCACCGACCTGCGCACCCTGCTCGGCTGGGATATCCGCACCGACGATGCCAAGGTGGTGCTCTATTTCGTCAACGCCTTGCTGCTGCTTGCCTGCCTGATCCTCGCCCAGGGCGTGCGCATCTCCAAGTTCGGCAGGCTGCTGGTCGCCATGCGCGACCGCGAGGACCGGGTCAGGTTCTCCGGCTATTCCGTCGCGAACTTCAAGATCTTCATCTTCTGCCTGTCGGCCGGTCTCGCGGCGATCGGCGGGGCGATGTTCACGCTCCAGGTCGGCTTCATGTCGCCCTCCTTCGTCGGCATCGTGCCCTCGATCGAAATGGTGATCTTCTGCGCGGTCGGCGGCAGGCTGTCGCTGTTCGGCGCGATCTACGGCGCGCTGATCGTCAACTACGCCAAGACCACCTTTTCCGAGAGCTTCCCGGAGCTCTGGTTGTTTGCCATGGGCGGCCTGTTCATCGGCGTCGTCATGGCCTTCCCGAACGGTCTTGCCGGTCTCTTCCACGACCATGTGGAACCCGCGCTCGGCCGCGCCTTCGGAAAGTTCCGCTCCTCCCGTTCCGACGACACCCCCGCCACCGAACCGGCCCAGTGAGGTAGACGATCATGAACGCCCCCACCGAACAGAAAGACTTTCTCTTGAGCGTCGACCGGCTGACCGTTTCCTTCGATGGTTTCAAGGCGGTGAACGACCTCTCCTTCTATGTCGATGAAAGCGAAATCCGCGTGATCATCGGCCCGAACGGCGCCGGCAAGACTACGGTGCTGGACCTTATCTGCGGCAGGACGCGACCGACCGAAGGCACGATCCGCTTCGACGGCCATGAACTCACCGGCATGGCCGAGCACAAGATCGTGCATGCAGGCGTCGGCCGAAAGTTCCAGAATCCCTCGATCTACGAAGACCTGACCGTCTTTGAAAACCTCGAACTGTCGTTTCCGCGCGGCCGCAACGTCTTTGGCGCGCTGTTCTTCCGCCGCGATGCCGAGGTGCGCGACCGGGTGGAGGAGGTCGCCGAGATGATCTTCCTGAAGGATCATCTCGGCACCGAGGCCGCAATCCTCAGCCACGGCCAGAAACAGTGGCTCGAAATCGGTATGCTGCTGATCCAGAGCCCGAAGCTCCTGATGCTTGACGAGCCGGTCGCCGGCATGAGCGTCGCCGAGCGGATCAAGACCGCGGATCTCTTGAACACCATCATCCGCAACCAGTCTGTGATCGTGATCGAGCACGACATGAAGTTCGTCGAGGACATCGCCCACCGGGTGACGGTGCTGCACCAGGGCAAGGTGCTGTCGGAAGGCTCGATGGCGCATGTGAAGAACGACCCCAAGGTCATCGAAGTCTATCTCGGGCATTAGGAGGCACAATCATGCTTGCAATCGAGAACCTGCATGTCGGCTACGGCCAGAGCGCGGTCATCCACGGCATGAACTTCGCCCTCCAGCCGGGCGAGATCGTCGCCATCATGGGCCGCAACGGCATGGGAAAGACCACGCTGATGAAATCGCTGATGGGCGTGCTGCCGTCGTCCTCCGGCGTGATCCGCATCGGCGATACGCCGGTGCAGACGATGGAGAGCTACCAGCGGGTGGCGGCAGGCCTTGCCTATGTGCCGCAGGGCCGGATGATCTTCTCGTCGATGACGGTGAAGGAGAATATCGAGACGGGCCTCACCGTCACCGACGAGCGCACCGTACCGGAGCATATCTACGAACTCTTCCCCGTGCTTCTGGAGATGAAGGGCCGTCGCGGCGGCAATCTTTCCGGCGGACAGCAGCAGCAGCTTGCGATCGCCCGCGCGCTCGCTTCCAAGCCCAAGGTGCTGCTCCTCGACGAGCCCACCGAAGGCATCCAGCCCTCGATCATCAAGGAAATGGCCCGCACGCTCTGCCGCATCCGCGACGAGATGGGGCTTTCCATTCTCGTTTCCGAACAGGTGCTGAGCTTCGCCCTCGACATGGCCGACCGCGTGCTCGTCATCGAGAAGGGCGAGATCGTCCATGAAAGCCCGCGTGCGGGCATCGACGAAGCCCGCGTCGCCGGCTTCCTCTCCGTCTGACTTCAAAAACCACCGCCCAGCAACTGAAGGAGTAGCAGAAATGACAGACACGCTGATCAAGGTCGATCTCAGCCAATCGCCCCACACCAACGAAAACATCCACAACCGCTGGCATCCCGATATTCCGATGGCCTGCTGGGTCGAGCCGGGCGACGACTTCAAGGTCGAGACCTATGACTGGACCGGCGGCCAGATCAAGAACGACGATGATGCCGCGGACGTGCGCGATGTCGAGCTGGAACAGGTCCACTATCTCTCCGGCCCGATCGGCGTGAAGGGCGCGGAGCCCGGCGATCTTCTGGTGGTCGACATTCTCGATATCGGCACCAAGGAAGACATGCTCTGGGGCTTCAACGGCTTTTTCTCCAAGAAGAATGGCGGCGGGTTCCTGACCGAGCATTTCCCGGAAGCACAGAAATCGATCTGGGATTTCGAGGGCATGTTCACCAAATCCCGCCACGTTCCGGGCGTGCGCTATGCCGGACTGATCCATCCCGGCCTGATCGGCTGCCTGCCGGACCGGCCCATGCTCGACATGTGGAATTCCCGCGAGAAGGCGCTGAAGGACACCGATCCGAACCGGGTGCCTGCGCTCTGCGAACTGCCGAACACCAAGTCCGCCCATATGGGCAAGCTCAAGGGCGAGGAACGCGACAAGGCGGCAGCGGAAGGCGCGCGCACCGTGCCGCCGCGCGAACATGGCGGCAATTGCGACATCAAGGATCTGTCGCGCGGCTCGAAGATCTATTTCCCGGTCTATGTCGACGGCGCCGGTCTTTCCATGGGCGACCTGCATTTCAGCCAGGGCGACGGCGAAATCACCTTCTGCGGCGCCATCGAAATGGCCGGCTGGCTGCATATCAAGGTCAACCTGATCAAGGGTGGCATGGCCAAATACGGCATCAAGAACCCGATCTTCAAGCCGTCGCCGATCGTGCCGAAATATGACGACTACCTGATCTTCGAGGGCATCTCCGTCGATGAAAGCGGCAAGCAGCATTATCTCGATGTCAATGTCGCCTACCGCCAGGCCTGCCTCAACGCGATCGAGTACATGACCAAGTTCGGCTACACCCGCGCCCAGGCTTACGCGATCCTCGGCACAGCGCCGGTGCAGGGGCATATCTCCGGCGTCGTCGATATTCCGAACTCCTGCGCCACGCTGTGGCTGCCGCTCGACATCTTCGAATTCGACATGATGCCGGGCGCCGATGGACCGAAGAAATTCCTCGACGGCGCGATCGACATTCCGCTTGCGCCGGATCTCTGATGGGGAGGGGCGGCCGTTCTTGCGGACGCCGCCTTTCCGCTCTCTCGGGTGTCATGCTCGGGCTTGACCCGAGCATCCAGGCCATGCGGAGGATGTCGCCTGGACCCTCGGGTCAAGCCCGAGGGTGACACCCGGAAGTGGGGCAACGCCCCTTTCTTTGGAAGAGCCGCGCATGCTCCTGCGTCCTGGCATCTTCAGTTCAAGACGAAAGGCGATCGCGACGAAAGTACAGCGGTCACATGACCTGCTCATGCACATTCACGAGGACCAGAACATGCCGAATTACGATTACAACTGCCCCGATTGCGGATCCTTCACCGAAACCCGTCCGATGGCACTCTCCGGCGAGCCCTGCGATTGTCCCGCATGCGGCACGGCCTCGCCGCGCGCCTTCTTCACCACGCCGTTCTTCGCGATGATGGATGGCGCGACCCGCACGGCGCTTGCCACCAATGAGCGCTCCTCCCATGCCCCCAAGACCTCGAAATCGCTCGGTCACGGCCCGGGTTGCGGGTGCTGCGGAGGCGGCAAGAAGGCGTCGAAGACAGTCTATCGCGCAGACGGCGCGAAGAGCTTCCCCTCGGCGCGGCCCTGGATGATCGGACACTGATCCGCCAGACGCTGCAGTTCCGGCGGTCTTCACCCGGCCAAACGGCGCCATGCGCGGGCTGGGCCCGGGCGCCCTCGCCCTGCGGCGCGCGCTGAAACACCGCTTGTGCGGCAGCGATCGCGCACAGGGTGCAAACGAAAAAAAAGAGCCGCACGGTGGCGGCTCCTTTCAAACTTCATGAAAAAAGGAAAGCTTACGCTTCGTTCGCCTTCTCGGCGGCAGCGGCTTCCTTCTCGGCCTTGGCGGCAGCGCGGGCAGACGCTGCTGCTTCGCGGGCGTCGTCGTTCAGGCGACGCGAACGGATCGAGGTGTTCTCGGCGATACGGGCCGACTTGCCGCGACGGTCGCGCAGGTAGTAGAGCTTCGCGCGACGGACCTTACCGCGGCGAACGACTTCAACGCCTTCGACCTGGGGCGAGTAAACCGGGAATACGCGCTCGACGCCTTCGCCGTAGGAGATCTTGCGAACGGTGAAGTTCTCGTGGATGCCGCCGCCGGAACGGGCGATGCAGACGCCTTCGAAGGCCTGTACACGGGTACGGGTACCTTCCGTCACGCGCACGTTGACGCGCACGGTGTCGCCGGCTTCGAACGGGGGCAGTTCGCGCAGTCCATTGATGCGCGCGGTTTCTTCAGCTTCGAGCTGCTCGATGATGTTCATCGGTCTTACCTCTTGTCAGTCTTGCTTCAACAGCCAGAGCGCCCGACAATCATCCTTTGGTCAAAGCCGCCGGATTGGCCTTCTCGGCCGGGGCGTTACGCGGTTCTTCATTTGGGTAACCGGAAAACACCGGTCAGGGCGGGCCTATAGACGATTTTTCAGGCCCTGTCACCCTTTTTCGCGCGGTTTTCCCACTCCGGACGCAGGAGCCCCATCATCGCCGTGTTCCAGCGCGCATCGGCAAAGCGGGCGGAAGACCTTCGAACCCCTTCCAGCCTGAAGCCGAAGGCCTGGTACGCGCGGATCGCCGCTTCATTGAAATCGTAGACGTTGAGCTCCAGCCGCTCGATCGCCGGGTCCTTCAGCGCTTCATCGACGAGACAGGCAAGCAGCGGGCGGGAAAGCCCCTTCCCCCGCATCTCGGGCGAAAGCGCAATCCGGCAGAGCCGCGCGATACCATCGGCCCTGTCAAGGGCCAGCTGGCCGTGACCGATCACCTGGTCGCCCTGCATCACCTTGTAACACGGCCATTCCGGCCTCTCGCCCCGGGAACGCATCACCATGGCGGAAAGCTGTGCGTGGTCCAGTGGGAAGGAAAGCCGTGTTCCGCCCCATTCCGCCAGAGCGCGGGCATTGTCGAACCAGCTTGCCAGCAGATCGAAATCATCCTCGCCGAATGCAACAAGCCGGACCTGATCAGTCATCGCTGCTGCCTGCAGGCAGAAGGTCGGGCCTGCGCGCGCCGGTGAGCTTCACAGCCTCTGCAGTGCGCCACCTGTCGATCGCAGCATGGTTGCCCGAGGTCAGCGCCTCCGGGATGGTTCGGCCTTCCCATTCGGCAGGCCGCGTATAATGGGGATGTTCGAGAAGCCCCGCCTCGAAGCTCTCGTGGGTGCCCGATTCGGCGTTCCCCATCACGCCGGGCAGAACCCGGACGACGGCATCAAGAAGCGTGAGCGCTGCGGGCTCGCCGCCCGACAGGATGTAGTCGCCTATCGAAACTTCCTCGAGCGCGCGGCCGTCGATCACCCTCTGGTCGACGCCCTCGAAGCGGCCGCAGACGATCACCGCGCCGGGGCCTGCAGCAAGTTCGCGCACCCGCTTCTGCGTCAGCGGCCGCCCGCGCGGGCTCATCAGCAGGCGCGGCCGGCCGTCATCGGCAGAGACCGCATCGATCGCCTTTGCCAGTATATCGGCGCGCAGCACCATGCCGGCGCCGCCCCCGGCCGGCGTATCGTCAACGCTTCTGTGCTTGTCGTCGGCAAAATCGCGGATATTGACGGCCTCGAGCGACCAGTCGCCGCGCCCGGCAGCCTTTCCGGCCAGCGAAAAACCCAGATGGCCCGGAAACATTTCCGGATAGAGCGTCAGTACGGTCGCCTTGAAGGACATCGCGTCAGTTGCCGCGCGTGCCGGGAAAGTCGGGGCCGTCCCCGTCGTTCTCGTCGATCAGGCCGGCAGCGACAGGATCGATCAGGATACGCCCGTCCTCGAAGTCGACTTCGAGCACGGCATTCTCGTTGAACGGGATCAGGACAGGACGGCGGCCCGGGCCCTTCAGTTCCAGAAGGTCGCCCGCGCCGAAGTCAAAGATCGCGCTGACGGCGCCATAGGCATTGCCGGCCTCATCGAAGACATCGAGGCCTTCGAGATCGGCGTAGAAATATTCTTCGTCATCAAGCTCGTCATCCGGCAGGTTTTCGCGCTCGATGAACAGGTCGAGGCCGCGAAGCGCCTCGGCGGCGTCACGATCATTGACCCCGCGAAAGCGGATCACGATCATGTTGTTCTTGCCCGGCCGGGTTTCGAGGATTTCGAAGGAGCGTCCGTCTTCTGCATGGAGGTGGCCGTAATCGCCGACCGTCAGCGGATCGGCGGTGAAGCAGCGAACCCTCACCTCACCGCGCAGCCCCTGCGCCGCGCCGACGGTTGCCATCAATACCGGGTCTTTCAGCTTCGCCATGATCGAACGTTCCGTTTCAGATGTTTCTATGCCCTTTCTGGGCAAAGGAAAAGGGCCGGACGCAAGCGCCCGGCCTCAGACTTCTTGAGAAAGCGTCCGTCCCGCATCCCCGTCCCTCAGCCACCCGCGGGCTCGACCCGGGCATGACGGCTGAGGGCATGGCATAAGGACGGCGGCGGCGCGGATCACAACGGGACGACCCCACGATGAACCACGCCGAGAGACCTTGCTTATTCAGCAGCGCCTTCGCTTGCTTCAGCGGCAGCAGCGGCGGCTTCTTCAGCCTTCTGCTTCTTCTCGGCAGCGCGTTCTTCGGCCTTCTTGCCGGGCTTTGCCTTGTTCGGGTTGTTGCGAACCTTGCGCTCGGCAATGCCGGCTTCGGCGAGGAAGCGCAGCACGCGGTCGGTCGGCTGAGCGCCGGTGCCAAGCCAGTACTTCACGCGCTCGGCATCGAACACGACGCGGTCTTCTGCGTCCTTCGGCAGCATCGGGTTCCAGGAACCGAGCTTCTCGATGAAGCGACCATCGCGCGGGGCGCGCTCGTCGGCAGCAACGATGTGGTAGTACGGACGCTTCTTGGAGCCACCGCGGGCGAGACGAATCTTGATAGCCATTTTCTTTTCTCCTTAGGGCCTTTTGGCCTTTTACTTTTCGATGCCGCTGTGTTCGGCGGCGATCTGCTCATGGTGCCGGATGACTTCCTTGATGATGAAATTCAGGAATGTCTCGGCAAAGTCGGGATCGAGGTCGGCGCTTTTCGCCAGAGCCCGAAGCCTCGAAATCTGCTGTTCCTCGCGCGCCGGATCGGCGGGGGGAAGGTCATGCTCGGCCTTCAGGTGGCCCACTGCCTTGGTGCAGCGGAACCGTTCGGCCAGGATATGCACCAGTGCGGCATCGAGATTGTCGATCGACTGGCGGTATTGCAAAAGCTCTCGGCGGATTTCCGTTTCGTTCATTTACTTCTTCCCCTTGCCGAAACCGAAGCCGCCAAGCCCCGGAAGTTTCGGCCCTCCCAAACCCGGAAGACCACCGGACGGCAGGCCGCCCCCAAGGCTTCCGGCCTGTTTCTGCAGTTCGGCAAGCTGGTTGGCATCGAGCTTGGAAAGGTCGGGCATGCCGCCCATTCCACCCGGAAGACCACCCGGCATTCCACCACCGCCGCCGAGCATGCTCATCATCTGCTTCATCTTGCCTTTGCCCTTGCCGCCCATGGCCTTCATCATGTCGGCCATCTGGCGGTGCATCTTCAAAAGCTTGTTGATGTCGGCAGCGGACGTGCCCGAGCCCGCGGCAATGCGCTTCTTGCGCGAATTCTTCAAAACGTCGGGATGGGCGCGCTCATATTTCGTCATCGAGGAAATGATGGCGAGTTGGCGCTTGAAGACGCTGTCGTCCATGCCGGCGGCGGCGAGCTTGTCCTTCATGCCGCCCATGCCTGGCATCATGCCCATGATGCCGCCCATGCCGCCCATGTTCTGCATCTGCTTCAGCTGCTCGGCCATGTCGTCGAGGTCGAACTTGCCCTTGGCCATCTTCTCGGCCATGGCCTTGGCTTTTTCAGCGTCGATCGTCTCGGCGGCCCGCTCCACCAGCGAAACGATATCGCCCATGCCGAGAATACGGTCGGCAATGCGCTTCGGGTGGAATTCCTCGAGCGCATCCATCTTTTCGCCGGTACCGATCAGCTTGATCGGCTTGCCGGTGACCGCGCGCATCGAAAGCGCCGCGCCGCCACGGCCATCGCCGTCCATGCGGGTCAGCACGAGACCGGTGATTCCCACGCGGCTGTCGAAGTTGCGCGCCAGATTGACGGCGTCCTGACCGGTGAGTGAGTCAGCCACCAGCAGAATTTCATGCGGGTTCGAGACCTTGCGGATTTCCGCCATCTCGACCATCAGCGGTTCGTCGATATGGGTGCGGCCGGCGGTATCGAGAATCACCACGTCATGGCCGCCGAGCTTGGCGGCCTGGACGGCGCGCTTGGCGATCGCGACCGGATCCTGCCCGGCGATCACCGGCAGCGTGTCGACCTTGGTCTGTTCGCCGATCTGCTTGAGCTGTTCCTGGGCGGCCGGACGACGGGTGTCGAGCGAGGCCATCAGGACCTTCTTGCGGTCGCGATTGGTCAGCCGCGCGGCGATCTTGCCGGTGGTCGTGGTCTTGCCCGAGCCCTGCAGGCCGACCATCATGATCACGACAGGCGACGGCGCGTTGAGATCGATGGTGACGCCCTCGGCGCCCAGCATCTCGACCAGCTCGTCATGAACGATCTTGACGACCATCTGGCCGGGCTTGATCGACTTCAGAACATCCGCGCCAACGGCCTTTTCCTTCACCTTCGCGGTGAAGTCGCGCACGACTTCCAGCGCAACGTCTGCTTCCAGAAGGGCGCGGCGAACCTCGCGCAGGGCAGCCGCAACATCGGCTTCCGAAAGCGCGCCGCGTCCGGTCAGTCCCTTGAGGACGGAACCAAGGCGGTCCTGGAGGTTTTCAAACATGGCCCATTCCCTTTTCGTTTCAGCTCAGGCCGAAACGTTGGCACAGCAGCCGCCAAATACAAGACGCAAAGCAAAAATCCATCCGAGGGCGCATCGCGCTGTCGGATGTTGACCTCCGGGCTCTCTTTATACCTTTTCGGGTCCCGGTCGGCTGCTGAACGTCTTGTCTGTCAGCTAATTGAGGGCGGATAAACAGGAAGTACGCGGCAAAGTCAAGTCTTGTGGCCGGCCTGCCCATGGAACTTTCACGCCGGCTGCAACATATAACGGTATCCGCACCGCAACGGGGCAAGGAAGGCGTTACTTCACATGATACCGGCCAGAACCATTTTTCAACTCAAGAATCGCTATTACACCGGTCCGAAAAGCGACCATTTCGACGGGACGCTGTTCTTCAATCCGCAGGGCATGAACCCGCCCGGTTTCCGCGAAGTCGTCAAATGGCAGGTGAACCACAAGAAGTCGCCCTGGCCCAAACATGTCGAACACCGCTACACGCCCGCAAAGCCGGACGAGCGGGTCACCGGCAATGGGATGCGGGTCACGTCCGTCGGCCATGCCACGCTGCTGATCCAGGTTGCGGGCGTCAATATCCTGACCGATCCGATCTACACCGAGCGCGCAAGCCCGCTCGATTCGCTCGGACCGAGGCGGGTTGCCAAGCCGGGTATCAATTTCGACGACCTGCCGCCGATCGACATCGTGCTGGTGACCCACAACCACTACGACCATCTGAGCCTGCCGACGCTGGAACGGCTCGACAAGGTCCACAAGGCCCGGATCATCACGCCGCTCGGCAATGACACCATCATCCGTTCCAGGCTGCCCGATGCCGATATCACGGTTCTCGACTGGGGCGGCCAGGCGCCGTTGAAGGACGGCCTGCGCATCTTCGCAGAACCCTGCCACCACTGGTCCGCGCGCGGCATCACCGACCGGCGCATGGCGCTCTGGGCCGCCTTCGTGATCGAGACGCCCGCAGGCCTGATCTACCATATCGGCGACACCGGTTTCGACGATGGCCGCCACTACAGGGCCGTTGCCCAGAAATATGGCGGCTTCCGGCTCGCCAACCTGCCGATCGGCGCCTATGAGCCGCGCTTCTTCATGAAGAACGAGCATCAGGATCCCGTCGAGGCTGTCACCGGATTTCAGCTCTGCAACGCGGCCTATGCATGCGGCCACCATTTCGGCACGTTCCAGTTGACCGATGAGGCGATCGACGCACCGGTGAAGCTTCTGAAATCCGCCCTGAGAGATGCAGGCATCGATGAAAGCCGCTTCAACCCGCTCACGCCCGGCGAGGCCTTCGACATTCCGGAGACAGGCGAAAGCTAGAAAAGCAGGGGCAGACCATGTGCTGCGCGCCGACAGCATGCTGGACTTTTTTCAGCTTTTGAGCCGCGAGAGGCGTTTCGGGTCACAGAGATATTTCTCCGCATCCCGGCCGACCCAGCGCCGGGTACGGTCGTCAGAAAGCGCCAGACGCTGCGCGACCGCCATCGCCGCCTCATGACAGGCCATGTTGCGCATGCCGATATTGCGCAGCGCCCAGTTGACGGCCTTCTTGACGAAATTGCGATCGTCGCCGGCATGGGCTTCGATCAGCGGCAGGAAGGAAACAAAGGTTTCATCCGGCGCCTCCTTGCAATGAACGGCGGCGCCCGCGATCATTGCAAAGGCCGTGCGGCGGACGAATTCGCGGTCATCTGCGGCAAAGCGGGCGATCATCGCCGGATCAAGGCCCGCCTCCACGAACAGGTCGGCGGCCATATCCACGGTCTCCCAGGACGTGAAATCTCCGGCGAGCGCAAACATCGTTTCGGCCGTGAGCCGGTGAGGATCAAAGGTCAGCAGGGCAAGCAGCTTCGCCTCGCGGACCGGACTTTGCCAAAGTTCCAGCGCGCGGGCATGATCGTTTCCGATTTCGCGGGCGATCTGGCGGAGGGCCGGATTGGAAAGCCCGATTGCGCTTTCGGTCCTGATGCCGACCCGGTCCATGCCGGCGATCAGCGCAGGGTCTGCCCTTTCATTCAGGGCTGCGATCACAGCCTCCGCCGATGAACCACGTGACAGCATTGTCTTGCCTCCAAAAGCAAGCGCGCCCGTCAACGCCCTCCCGATGGCATTGACAGGACGGCCTGGCGCTTCTTCAGCGCATGCTCGCGCCAGATGGTGAACAGGCCGGCACCCACGACGATCAGCGCGCCGATGATCATGTTGGTGGTCAGCGTTTCGTGAAACAGAAGCACGCCGAACAGCAGGCCATAGACGAGCTGCAGGTAGATGAAGGACTGGACCGTGACGGCCTCGGTGATTTCGAGCGCGCGGATCAGGCAATAATGGCCGGCAATACCGGTAAAGCAGAGCGCGATCAGCCAGAACCAGTCCACAAGCAGCAGTTCCTGCCAGAAGAACGGCCCGATCAGGCTGGTGACCGCCATGCCGACGATGCCCGTGTAGAACAGGCTGACCTCGGCGCCGTCATAGCGACCCGCAAGCCGGGTAAAAAGCGAATAGAAGGCAAAGATGCAGCAGCTTGCAACCGGGATCAGCGTGGCCGACGAGAACTGCTCTCCCAGCGGATCGATGATGATCAGCACGCCGACAAGGCCGGTGATGATGGCGAGCCACCGACGCCAGCCAACCCTTTCGCCAAGGATGGGCACGGAAAGCAGCGCCACGACGAGCGGCGCGGCCATGAAGATCGACTGGCTCTGCGCAAGGCCCACGATCGCGAAGGAGAAGATCGAGACAAGGATCTGCACGACCAGGAGAAAGCTGCGCCCGATCTGCAGCCCGAGATGCTCGGTCCTGATCGCCGCGAAAAAACCGCCCTGCCCTCGTGCGGCCATCACCACCACAAAGGCGGCAAACGCCCAGAACCGCACCATGGCAATGAAGAACGGCGAATAGAGCGGCCCGAGGTGACGGGTGATCGCATCCTGCGCGGAGAAGATCGAGACCGCAGCAAAGGCAAGAAGGATGCCGGACACCTTCATGCCAGCGCTCCAGCCCGCGCGGCGGGACTTGAGGGACGGTTCGGATCGATGGCGCTGGCGGGCATTTCCGGTGGACTTTCGAAGGCTGGGCCCCTGGGGCAAGCCGCATTGGCAGTATCTCACGGCGAACTAATCACGAATAAGGGCGCCGGCAAAGGCCGCGTTGAAAGCTTGCGGTTCTCCCCAGCCGAATTTTGCCGATTTTGGTGCGGCACAATGGTGACGCCGCCGCGATATCACCCTATAAGCTGCGCTGACAGCAACGGAGAGCCGACGATGGCGGACCGCGACAATCTTGCGCCGATGATGCGGATGAACGGGCTTGGCAACAAGATCCTTGTGATCGACATGCGCGGCCGCAACGACAAGGTGACCCCGAAGGCTGCCATGCGCCTCGACTCCGATCCCGACACCGCATTCGACCAGATCATGGCGCTTTACGATCCGCGCGAGGACGCGCCAGACGGCTGGATCGACATTCTGAATTCCGATGGCTCGATGGCGCAGACCTGCGGCAACGGCACGCGCTGCGTCGTCGAGTATCTCCATGCCGGCGATGGCCGCAGCCATTTCGACTTCCGCACGATTGCCGGGCGGCTGGTTGCCGACCATTTCGGCGATGGCCGGATTTCGGTGGACATGGGACCGCCCGAATTTGCATGGGAAAAGATCCCGCTTGCCGGCACGCCCGGGGACACGACCCATATCGCCCTTCCCGAACCGCATGAAGGCGACCCGGCGCTGCAGCGTTTTTCGGCCGCCTCCATGGGCAATCCGCACGCGGTGTTCTTCGTCCCCCGCGATGTCGAAAGCTACGATATCCTGAATTTTGGCCCCCGCTACGAGCATCACAAGATGTTTCCCGAGCGTGCCAATATCTCGCTCGCGCAGGTCACCTCGCCATCGTCGCTGTCGCTGCGAACCTTCGAACGCGGTGCGGGCCTGACGCTTGCCTGTGGTTCCGGCGCCTGCGCTGCCGCCGTGACGGCGGCGCGCACCGGCCGAACCGGACGCAAGGTCACCGTCTACCTCCCCGCCGGTGCGCTTGAGATCGACTGGCGTGAGGAAGACGGCCACGTGATCATGACCGGGCCTGCCGAGCGCGAATGGGCGGGAAGCGTTGACCCCGAGACCGGGGATTGGACACGCGCCTGGCTGCAACCTTAGATGTATATTCTGATCAGAATTCGCGTATGATATCGCGAACAAGAGGGCACCGTGATCAACCGCAGCGCTGACAGTGACGACACTCTCCAAGAGGAGACCCGGCATCACGGCGGCGTGTTTGGTCATGCGCTTTCGCAGCCGTCAGCGCCGGCCATTGCGTTCTTCCTGATCAATTTCGTTTTGCCTGCGCTTTTCTATTTTCTGGTTTCGCGCACGATTTTCTCGATCAGCAATCTCGGGGAAACGATCGACAAGGGTTTTCCGTTCTTGAAGACCGCTGTGATCGTGGACATTGCGGTGCGACTGGTGTGCTTTTCAGCGCTTCAGTGGATGAACCTCAAGGCCGCACGCTGCTATCCGGCAGGGGGAACAATCTTCCTTGCGATCTTTGCGCTCAATTTCCTTGCATTGCCGACCGGCATCTGCGGTTTCATTCCAGCCCTGTTCAACATCCTGCCCGTCTGGACGGACATCATACCGCAGAGCTGGATGCTTGCGCGCTCAGGTGCCCTATCACCCCTTTCACTGCTGCTGACGCTGACGGGCGGCCAGTTCATTCTGTGAGACCATAGAGCCATGGCGAGCCCCTCAGAACGTCTTTCGACATATATCAGAACCCGGCTCGACCACGCACGCCGCAGAGATGAGCCGTTCATAGAAACGCTTGTCAGCAAGGCCAGAACGATCGATCCGGCGTTGAGGACGCTATTCTGGGCCAATTTCATCATTCCGGCCGTCTTCACGCTCTTTATCCGCCGCATCGGGTTCTGGGTGCAGATGGCGGCCACAGCGCCTCTCGGCGCGGTGGCAGACGGCGCGGCAGACCCGCTCTACGCCGAAAAGACCAGATCCTTCGTGCTGCAGTATTTCACGGCAGAGCTGCTGATACTGACATTCATCGTCGTGCAGGCGATCAATCTGAAATCCATGCAGTCCTATCCCGAGCGCCGCCGGCTGTTGCTGTTCGTGTTCGCCGCGAATTTTCTCGCTCTTCCGCTCGGCGGGGTCGGAATACTGCCGATGCTCTTCAGCTTCCCTTTTGATGCCGCGACAATCGCAATCAATCTCTGGCGGTTTTACTGACGGCCTTTCATTTGGCGGCCGACTGCGCCATATAGCGGGCGAACCGGAACCCGAGACAGATGACCGTCCGAACCCTGACATTCGGCTGCAGGCTGAACACCTATGAGAGCGAAGTCATGCTCAAGGCCGCGAACGAAGCGGGGCTTGAGGATGCGATCCTGGTGAATACCTGCGCGGTGACCGGCGAGGCGGTGCGACAGGCGCGGCAGGCGATCCGGAGGGCGCGCCGGGAAAACCCGAAGACGCGGATCGTCGTGACGGGCTGTGCAGCGCAGACCGACAAGGCGCGTTTCGCGGCGATGCCCGAGGTCGACGCGGTGCTCGGCAACGCGGAAAAGCTCGTCGCCGATCACTATCGCGCGCTGCCGGATTTTGGCGTTTCGGCGGAAGAAAAGCTGATCGTCAACGACATCATGAGCGTGACCGAGACCGCGCCGCAGATGGTCGAGAGCATTGACGGGCATGTCCGCGCCTTCCTGCAGGTGCAGAATGGCTGCGACCACCGCTGCACCTTCTGCATCATACCCTATGGCCGCGGCAATTCGCGCTCGGTTCCCATGGGTGCGGTGATCGATCAGGCCCGCACGCTTGCGGAACAGGGCTACCGAGAAGTGGTGCTGACCGGCGTTGACGCGACCTCCTACGGCGCGGACCTTCCCGGACAACCCTCGCTCGGCCTGCTTGCAAAGACGCTTTTGAAACAGGTGCCGGAGATTGCCCGGCTCAGGCTCTCCTCGATCGACAGCATCGAGGTCGACCATCATCTCCTCGATCTTCTCGCCGACGAGCCGCGCTTCATGCCGCACCTTCATCTGTCGCTGCAGCATGGCGACGACCTGATGCTGAAGCGGATGAAGCGCCGGCATCTGTCGGCCGATGCGCTGGCCTTTATCGCAAAGGCGCGGGAACTGCGCCCCGGCATCGCCTTTGGCGCCGATTTCATCGCCGGCTTTCCGACCGAGACGGAAGACCATTTCGTCAATCTGGTGCGCTTTGCCGAAGAGGCCGATATCGCCCAGCTTCACGTCTTCCCTTATAGCCCCCGCCCCGGCACGCCTGCCGCCCGGATGCCGCAGCTCGACCGGGTGGTGGTGAAGGAACGGGCGCGGCGGCTGCGCGAGACCGGCGAACGGCTGAAGGCCGGCCATCTCGAAGCCATGACCGGTGCGACGGTAACGGTGCTGACCGAACGCGGCGAAAACGGCCATAGCGAGAACTTCACCCCGGTACGGACCGCTGGCCTTGAGCCCGGCCGGTTCGTGAGCGCACGCATCACCGGCCATGACGGCAAGCGGCTGACGGCGGAATTTGCCCCCGTCTGAGCCCGGTTTTACCGTGCGGCGCGTTGACAAGCCTCCTCCGCAACACGGATATAGGGGCAACATGCTTGCGGCCGGTGCGCGACCGGCCCGAAACAGGAAAAAATTCCCATGGCCCTTGGCTTCATGAAAAACGTCTTCAGCTTCGGCAGGAAACAGGCCGCGGAAGAGCAGAAACCCGAGGAACCGGTTTCGCCTGAAGAAGCCGTTGAAGCAGACGCCACGTCGGCCGAAAAGACGGCTGAAGACGCCCGCCTGACGGAGGCGGACGCCGCCCCGCAAACGCCCGCCGAGGAAGACAGCATCGACCCCTGGGACGATGACAGCATTGTTGGCGGCGTGGTGGGACCGGGCAGCAGGGAAGAGACCGCACCGGAGACGCCGCCTGAGGCGCCGGCTCCGACAGTCACTGAAGCCATCGAGAGGCCTGTAGAAGCACCGAAAGCTGTGGTGCCTCCGGAAGCAGCGCCGGTCGAGGCCAGCGCTCCGCAAGAACAGCCTGAGGAAGAGCCCGCTGCCGAACAGCCCGCCATCCGCAACCAGGGTTTCGAAATCGTCACCGGACCGAAGGTCGAGACGCCGCAGCCGCAGCCGGCAAAGCGAGCCTCCTGGTTCCAGCGCCTGCGCGCCGGGCTGTTTCGCACCTCGCAGCAGCTTTCCGGCCAGATCGCAGCGCTCTTTACCAAGCGCAAGCTCGACGAGGATGCGCTGGAGGAGCTGGAAGACCTGTTGATCCAGGCCGATCTCGGCGTCGAGACCGCTATGCGGATCACCGATACGCTCTCGTCCGAGCGTTATGGCAAGGATGTCAGCGGCAATGATGTCGTCCGCATCATGGCGGGCGAGATCACCAAGGTGCTGACCCCGGTGGCAAAACCGCTGCAGCTCGACCTCTCGCACAAGCCGCATGTGATCCTGGTCGTCGGCGTCAATGGCACCGGCAAGACCACAACGATCGGCAAGCTTGCGGCGAAGCTGACGCGCGCTGGGCTGAAGGTGACGCTTGGGGCGGGCGATACGTTCCGTGCGGCCGCCATCGAGCAGCTGAAGATATGGTCGGAGCGCACCGGCGCGGAATTCGTCGGCACCAAGCTTGGCGCGGATGCCGCAGGCCTTGCCTATGACGCCTTCAAGCGCGGGCAGGAAAACGGCTCCGACGTCGTGATCATCGACACCGCCGGCCGTCTCCAGAACAAGGCGGAGCTGATGGACGAGCTCGCCAAGATCGTGCGTGTGCTGGGCAAGCTCGACCCCGACGCGCCGCACACCGTGCTGCAGACGCTTGATGCCACCACCGGCCAGAACGCCATGAACCAGGTGGAGATCTTCCGCAATGTCGCGGGCGTTTCCGGCCTCGTCATGACCAAGCTCGACGGCACGGCGCGCGGCGGCATCCTGGTGGCGATCGCCGCGAAACACAAGCTGCCGGTCTATTTCATCGGCGTCGGCGAAGGCATCGACGATCTCGAGCCCTTCGAGGCGGCCGAATTTGCCGAGGCGATTGCCGGACGGCAGGTGGAAGAGCAGGACTGAAGAGCGGCCGCTCCAGTGCGTGCGCATTTGTCCGGCTGGCTGAACGCGACCGACAGAAGCCGTTTTTCAGCCACATAAACCCAAATTCGCCGCTTTTGGGGTTGATGAGGCGCAGCCGACAGGCCAATTACGACACTGACCAATCCATCCGGCGGGACCATGACCGAGCAAACCAAGAAACTCACGACTGCGCAAAAGGAAGAGCCCTTCCTGAAGCTCGCCTTCGAACTCGGCCCGCTGCTGGTGTTCTTCTTTGCCAATTTCCGCGGCGAATGGCTGCTGAAGACCTTTCCCGTGCTTTCAGTATTCGGCACGCCGCTTCTGGTGGCAACGGGCCTGTTCATGATTGCCACCGTGATCTCGCTGGTCGGCTCGCGCATCGTGCTCGGCAGCGTGCCGCTGATG
Source organism: Martelella limonii (assembly GCF_013344475.1). Lineage (GTDB taxonomy): Bacteria > Pseudomonadota > Alphaproteobacteria > Rhizobiales > Rhizobiaceae > Martelella > Martelella limonii. Next base: position 79,201 of record NZ_JABUOU010000003.1, read on the forward strand.
CCGCTGGTTTCCGGCGCGGTGGTGATGGTGTTCGGCGCGCTGTCGATCTGGCTGCAGGACGAAACCTTCATCAAGATGAAGCCGACCATCGTCAACGGCCTGTTTGCGGCCGTGCTGCTGGGCGGGCTTGTCTTCGGGCGTTCGCTGCTGGGCTATGTCTTTCATTCCGCCTTCAAGCTCGACGATGAAGGCTGGCGCAAGCTGACCTTCCGCTGGGGCCTGTTCTTCGTGTTCCTGGCAATCCTGAACGAGGTGGTCTGGCGCAATTTCTCGGCCGATTTCTGGGTGAACTTCAAGGTCTGGGGCACGATGCCGATCACGATCTTCTTCACCCTCTGCCAGATGCCGCTGATCACGCGCCACACGGTGAACCCTGCCGACGAGGAGACGGTGGAACACTGAGTGTTCCCGTCATCACGCCGCTTCGGCCATGGCCCTGCCCTTGCGGTGATTTCACCGGGCTTCGAAATGCGTTAGACAGAACGCGACACATTCAATTCCATGCGAGGCGACGATGAACGTTTCAACACGGCTTAACCATCCGATCGATCTGGAAAAGCTTGAAAAGCTTGCCGAAGTGGCAGTCAAGGTCGGGCTCAACCTGGCAGAGGGCCAGGACCTGGTAATGACCGCGCCGCTGGAGGCGCAGCCTCTCACCCGCCTGATCAGCCGCCATGCCTACAAGGCCGGAGCGGGAGTGGTGACAACCCTTTTTTCCGATCCGGAAGCGACGCTGGAGCGGTTCGAAAACGGCCATGAAGCAAGCTTCGACAAGGCCGCCGACTGGCTATACGAAGGCATGGGAAAGGCCTTTGCCGATGGCGCCGCCCGCCTTGCGATTGCAGGCGACGACCCGATGCTGCTTTCGGCGCAGGATGCAGACAAGGTGTCGCGCGCCAACCGGGCGATGTCCACGGCCTACAAGCCGGCACTGGAAAAGATCGCCGGTTTCGACATCAACTGGACCATCGTTTCCTACCCGACCCTTGCCTGGGCAAAGGCAGTGTTTCCCGACGATCCCGATCCGATCGCCGTTGCCAAGCTTTCCAAGGCGATCTTTGCGGCATCGCGCGTCGACCGTCCCGATCCGGTCGGTGCGTGGCGCGAGCATAACGACAATCTCCATGCCCGGTCCGCATGGCTGAACGCCAAGCGCTTTTCCGCGCTGAAATATACCGGTCCCGGCACCGATCTCACCATCGGCCTTGCCGATGACCATGAATGGCACGGCGGCGCATCGATGGCCAAGAACGGCATCATCTGCAATCCGAACATTCCGACCGAGGAAGTGTTCACCACGCCGCACCGGCTGAGGGTCGAGGGCCACGTTTCCTCCACCAAGCCGCTGTCGCACCAGGGCACGCTGATCGATGATATTCGCGTCGAATTCAGCGAGGGCCGGATCGTCAACGCCAGGGCCGCCAAGGGCGAAGCTGTTCTGAACAAGGTGCTCGACACCGACGAAGGCGCGCGCCGGCTTGGCGAAGTGGCACTGGTGCCGCATTCCTCGCCGATCTCGGCAAGCGGCATCCTGTTCTACAACACGCTGTTTGACGAGAACGCCTCCTGCCATATCGCGCTCGGCCAGTGCTATTCGAAGTGCTTCCTGAATGGCGCAGCGCTGTCGCCCGACGAGATCGCATCGCGCGGCGGCAATTCATCGCTGATCCACATCGACTGGATGATCGGGTCCGACAAGGTGGATATCGACGGCATCGACGCCGATGGCAACGCCACGCCGGTCATGCGCGGCGGCGAGTGGGCCGAATAGGCGAAGCGCCATGCCAGCCCGGAAATCAGCGGGCGCCGGCACAAGACCTTCATGCGCGGGACAAACCCGCGCATGATGCGCTCGCGAAGGCTGCCTGAGGCCTTCGCCGATCTAGAACAGGCTTCCCTGTGTCGGCGGCTTGGAAGGGCCGCTGGCCTTTTTCTTCGGCTTGGACGGCGTCGGGGCCCCGGACGACGCTCCGCCCTCTCCCGTCACGGCCTTCACCCTGCCATCGGCAAACTCGATCTCGACCGGCGCGCCGGCGGCAAGGGCTGCAGCGCGTGAGACCGGTCTGTTGTCCTGATCGCGGATGACCGCAAATCCACGGGCCAGCACATTGCGATAGGACAGCGAATTCAGGACGCGCTCCTGGCCGGATATGGCGGCGCGGTGGGCCTTGAGTGCACTGTCGATCGCCGTTGCCGATCGTCTCGAAAGCACCCCCAACTTGTCGCGATCGCGCGCAATCATCATCATCAAGCGCTGTGGCGTGGATGAGAGACCCGAGGCGCTGCGTTCGAAGGCCCGGCGCTTGTTGATCGTGTTGAGTTCCAGCGCCCGCGTGATCCTGAGCCCGGCTTCGTCAAAGCGCCGGCGCGGCAAAGCGAGAAGCTGATCGAGAGAGGGCAGACCGCGGGCAAGGCCCGCAAGCGTCTGGCGGCGATAATCCATCAGGCGGGAGGCAGCGCTGGCAAGGCGGGCGGCAAGCCTTGCCTGGTCGGCGACCAGATCGGCCTTCACCGGAACCGCGCGTTCGGCAGCCCCCGTCGGCGTCGGCGCGCGGTAATCGGCTGCGTGATCGATCAGCGTCCAGTCGGTCTCGTGGCCGACGGCCGAGATCAGCGGGATCTTGCTTTCATAGGCCGCCCGGACGACGGCCTCGTCGTTGAAACTCCAGAGATCCTCCAGCGAGCCGCCGCCGCGCGCGACGATCAGCACATCCGGCCTGCGGACGGCATCATCGGGCCCGAGAGCGTTGAACCCGCGAATGGCGGCGGCAACCGCATCGCCCGAGCCCTCGCCCTGAACCTTCACCGGCCAGACCACGACGTGAACGGGAAAACGGTCGGTGATGCGGTGCAGGATATCGCGGATGACGGCGCCTGTCGGCGATGTCACCACGCCGACGACACGCGGCATGAAGGGAAGCGGCTTCTTGGCAGCGTCGTCAAAGAGGCCCTCGGTCGCCAGTTTTCGCCGGCGCTCTTCCAGAAGCGCCATCAGCGCGCCGGCGCCCGCGGGCTCCAGCGCCTCGATCACCATCTGGTATTTGGATGCGCCGGGGAAGGTGGTGACCTTGCCGGTGGCAATAACCTCCATGCCCTCTTCCGGCTTGATCTTGAGGCCCGAAAACACTCCGCGCCAGATCACGGCATCGATGCGGGCGCGCTCATCCTTGATGGAAAAATAGGCGTGACCCGAGGAATGTGGTCCGCGATAGCCGGAGATTTCGCCCCTCAGGCGAATGCGGTCGAAGCGATCCTCAACGGTGCGCCTGATCGATCCGGAAAGCTCCGAAACCGTAAATTCCGTAAGGTTTGTGGCCGATTCGGCCTCGAAGAGATTGCTCATGGAATGAGTGTAGCCGATCCTGCTTTCCGTTGCACAACGGAACGTTTTTTCTCCCCGCAAATCCCCCTCGCCGCGCCCGGCGCCAGAATTGTCACAGTCAGCGCAAACCAAGGAGAAGCGACATGACGGACAGATTTGCATCGCGCCACGCAACGCTCACCAGCCCGGCCTATGACGGCTTCCCGATTGCCGCCAATGACGCAGCGCCCGTTCAGGAGGTTACCCGTGCGATCTATGTCGGCACGGCCGGAGACCTTGCCGTTACCTTTGCCGCGGGCGAGACGGTAACCTTCCAGAATGTGGCTGCAGGCACCATTCTTCCCATCCGCGTCAGCCATGTGCTTTCCACCGGCACCACGGCTGCAGCTCTCGTGGGGCTGATTTGATGATCGGCATCTCGCTTGCGGTGCCTGGCGGGAGAAGCGCCTCATCCTTCTGGCAGACGCCTTTCTACCTGGCATCGCCTGCGGGCGGCGGCGCTGACAACGGCCCGGCCGCCTTACTGGATCTGTCCAAGGAGCGCTACGCGTTGACCGTGGCAACCGAGATCGCCACCGCGCCCGCTGCGCTGTTGAACACGCTGGAGACGAAACCGCTTTCCAGCCTTTTGAGCATCACCCGCCCCGGAGCGGCCACTTACGTCGATGCGGATGGCCTCCTCAAAACGGCGCCGGCCGATCATCCGCGTTTCGACTACACGAATGGCCGGCGGCAATTGCTGCTGGAGGGGCCGGCGACAAATCTCTTGCCGGCCAGCTCCGACTTTGCAGGCGCCGGTTGGGGAAAGGGGCGCGTATCGACGATCGCCGATCAGGTCGGACCGGACGGGATTGCAAACAGCGCCTGCAGGCTGGTTGCCACGACGGCGACAGGGGCGCACTACACAACGGCTTCAACGCCTGTCAGCGCCGGCGTCCATTCCCTCTCCCTGTTTGTGAAACATCGGAACCATCGGTGGTTCTTCGCACGCATCTTCGATGGCGCCAGTTCATTCTTCGTCTGTTTCGACCTGCAGAACGGAGTGGTTTCGCGTGCATCGGCAGGCGCAACGGGAACGATAGAGCTGCAGGCAAGCGGCTTTTATCGCGTCAGCGTCAGCGCCAATACGCTTGCCGCCTCTGGCACCATCTGGCTCGGCCTCAATCAAACAGGAACAGCGTCCTCAGCTGAATCTTGGACCCCGACGGGTGTCGAGGAAGTCGTGATCTTTGGCGCCCAGCTTGAGAGCGGACCGCGTCCAACCTCCTACATTGCGACGGCAGGCAGCGCCGTCACACGCCCTGCCGACAAGGCGCAGCTGGCGGCACCTGTTGTCGCTTTGCTGCGCCGAAGCGCGGCGAGCGTGCTGTTGCAGGGACAAAATCTCTCCGGTGTCGGGACCATGCGCTTGATGGGCGCGGAGGACTATTTTCCGATCATATCGCTGAACCAGACGGGTGATCTGCGCTTTGATCCGTCGATGATCATCAAATCCGGCGTAACCCAACCGACGTCAAGCTTCGGGGTGGCGATCAGCATCGACCGCACCGGGCCGATCAGGTCGGGCAGTTACAACGCCAGCCCACCGCAATCGCTTGCCACTCAGCTTAATGCCACCCTCACCAAGGCCTATATCGGCCGGGACGAAACGGCGTCGCCCGACCGTTTCGCCAATGGCTGGTATGACCAGCTCGTGATCTGGCCCTTCCGGATGACAGATGCCGATCTTCAGACAAAGGCGGTGCCCCATGCATGATGTGTTCCTGAAATTCGCCGACCATGCGGAAGCGCTGGCGGCGCTCCAGGCGGCCGGAGCGATCATCCCGCCCGACGAAGACGGCCGCATCGCCTGTCTCGACACCGGCCTGCCGGACGGCATGACGGCCATCAAGGCGGTGGGCGCTGGCTGCGACGGCGTCGTTTTAGCCGGGACGGTCGAATGGCGCGTCGACATGGAGGCCTCGGAACAGCCCGCGCTTGCGCCCGTTCCGGGATTCCACGTGAACCTTCGGCTTGCCGAAGACGCGCTTCTGCCGGCAAGCCTTTCCGCCTTCATCATCGTGCCGCCGCCGGTCACCCCGGCGGAGACATTTTCCTGAGCCTGAAGAAGAAGCGGCCTTTGGCGGTCAGACCTCGGTCCAGCCGCCATCGGCTTTACCGGCCCGGTAGATCGCATCGATGAAGCGCTGGTTGCGCACCGAATCCTCGAGCGCGAACACGGCTTCATTCTCGCCCATGGCGGCGCGCGCAAATGCCTCGACCTCGCGCACATACTGACGGCTGTCCTGGAAGCGGAACGCCCTCGTTTCGTTGTGGCCGCGGTTGGAGAGCAGAACCGTCTCCTCGCCCCAGCGGTCGGCATTGAAGGGAGAGACCACCTCGATCAGCCCGTCCGTGCCATGGAAGGCCATGGTCTGGCGGTTGGCAAGCTGGGTCGAGATATAGAAGCTCAACTCGAAGCCTTCGAATTCCGCGCGGACCGAGGCGTAGATATCCGTGCCGAATTCCTTGTCGTAGCGCACCGTCGCCTGTACGCGCTCAGGCTCCTTGCCGGTTGCAAACCGGGTGGTGACGCTCGGATAGACGCCGATATCGGGCAGCCCGCCACCGCCAAGCTCGGGAATGTTGCGCATATTGGTCGCATCCCGGAGGAAATAGGTAAAGGCGCCCTGCACCTGAACCAGATCGCCGATCGCGCCTTCCGAAAGAAGATCACGAACCTTGCGCCACACCGGCGTATAGGTGACCATGTAGGCTTCGCTGACGAGCACCTTGTTGCGGTCGCGCGCGGCGATGACGGGGGCGATATCCTCTGCCTTCAGCGCCAGCGGCTTTTCGACCAGCACATGCTTTCCGGCATCCGCCGCCTTGATCGCCCATTCGACATGCTGCGAGGTGGGCAGCGGAATGTAGACCGCATCGATCACGTCGCTTGCAAGCATTTCCTCGTAGGAGCCGAAGGCGTGCGGCGCGCCGAAGCGGTCCGCCATCTGGCGCGCGCGGCCGAGATCCCGGCTGGCAACGGCCGAAAGCACGCAGTTTTCCGCATCGGTAATGGCCGGTACGACGAGTTCACGGCCGATCTTGGCCGTCGATATGATTCCAAAGCGTAGCATGAAGTTTCCTCACCTGTTCGGTGTCAGCATAAAAACCCGATCCGGGTAGCGCAAGCATTGCCTCACCCGGTTTGCATTCAACGCAGGCGGGCCTATCTTGACAGGAGATATCAATTTCACGAGCCGGAGAACAACATGCATAAACGAATCCTGGGCCGCACGGATATCGCCATCGCTCCTGTCGTCTTCGGCGGCAACGTGTTCGGGTGGACGGCTGACGAGCAGACCTCGTTTGCCCTTCTCGACCGGTTTGTCGATGCCGGTTTCAATGCGATCGACACAGCGGATGTCTATTCGCGCTGGGTGGATGGCAACCAGGGCGGCGAATCCGAGACGATCATCGGCAAATGGCTGAAGCGCGGTGGCGTGCAACGCGAGGATGTGGTGATCATCACAAAAGTCGGCTCCGACATGGGTGACGGGCAGAAAGGGCTTTCCGAACAGTGGATTTCCAGAGCTGTCGAGGCATCGCTGAAACGGCTTCAGACCGACTATATCGACGTCTATCTCGCCCATTGGCCGGATGAAAACACATCCTATGACGAGACCATCGGCGCGTTCACGCGGCTGCGGGAACAGGGCAAGGTACGCGCGATCGGCGCCTCCAATCTCGATGAAGCCCAGCTTGCCGAGGCGCTGAAGGTTGCCGAACATACCGGCCGGGCGCGCTATGACGTGCTGCAGCCGGAATATAATCTCTACGAGCGCTCATCCTTCGAGGGGCCGCTGGCCGATCTCTGCGTCGACCATGACATCGGCGTGATCACCTATTTCAGCCTCGCATCCGGCTTCCTGACGGGCAAATACAAATCCGCCGACGATGCCGCCGGAACCGCGCGCGGCGGTGGCGTTGCGAAATATTTCGACGATCGCGGAAGGCGCATCCTCGCAGCGCTCGAAAAGGTGAGTGCCGAGACCGGCGAAGCGCCGGCCGCGATCGCGCTTGCCTGGCTGATGACGCGGCGCGGCGTCACGGCGCCGATTGCCAGCGCCTCCAGGCTTGAGCAGATGGAAAGCCTGATCCGGGCGCCCGAGGTGATGCTTTCTGCCGAGCATCTGCAGCTCCTGCAGGAGGCAGGGGAATGAGCGGTCTGGTCATCCGCGATGCGGCGCCGGGCGACAGGGAAGACTGGCGTGCCCTTTGGAATGGATATCTGGCATTCTACGAGACAGAGCTCGATGATGCCGTGACGGCCATGACCTGGAACCGGATCATCGATCCGACCAGCAGCGTTCACGCGCGCCTTGCGGTCGCCGATGGCGCGGTTGCCGGCTTTGCAACGCGCGTTCTCCATCCCAGAACCTGGTCTGTGGAGCCCGTCTGCTATCTGGAAGACCTGTTTGTCGGCCCTGCGCATCGCGGCAAGGGCATTGGACGGGCGCTGATCGACGATCTGATCGCGACAGGCAAGCGCGACGGCTGGTCCAACCTTTACTGGCACACCAACCACGACAATGCGAACGCCCGTAAGCTCTATGACAGCTATGACGAGGCCGACGGCTATGTGCGATATCGGCTCAAGCTCTGAGCGATAGGCGGGACGGGTTCATGCAGAGGTGCCAGAACCCGTCTCGAACCCGTCCCGAAATCGTCATTTCGTGCCGTACATCCGGTCGCCGGCATCGCCGAGGCCCGGAACGATATAGCCTTTTTCATTGAGGTGGCTGTCGATGGCGGCGGTATAGACCGCGACATCGGGATGGGCCTTGCGGAAATTCTCGATACCTTCCGGTGCTGCGAGCAGGCAGAGGAACCGAATATTCTTGACGCCGCGCTCCTTCAGCCGGTCGATGGCGGCAATCGAGGAATTGCCGGTTGCGAGCATCGGATCGACCACGATCACCAGCCGCTCGCCGATATCTTCGGGCGCCTTGAAGAAGTATTCGATCGCTTCCAGCGTATCGTGGTCGCGGTAGACGCCGATATGGGAGACGCGGGCCGACGGCACCAGATCGAGCATGCCTTCCAGAAGCCCGTTTCCGGCGCGCAGGATCGAGGCGAAGACCAGCTTCTTGCCTTCGAGAACCGGCGCCTGCATGGTCGTCATCGGCGTTTCGATGGTTTCCATGGTCAGTTCGAGATCGCGGGTCACTTCATAGCAGAGCAATGTCGAGATTTCCCGCAGAAGCCGCCGGAAGCCTGCCGTCGAGGTTTCCTTTTGCCGCATCTTCGTCAGCTTGTGCTGAACCAGAGGATGATCGATGACCGTTACGCCGTCCATTTTGATGTCCCGTCTTGTGTGCACTGAGGCTTTATGGCGCAAAAGCCTTGCGCCCGGCAAGCATGCGCCAGGCAAAACCGGACCTTGCGCCCGGTTTTCCCGTGTTCAGCCGGCAAGCCGCGCCAGGAGACGCGCCCGGGTGGCCTCGTCGACGAAGGCTGCCTCTATGGCGGTGCGCGTCATGCCATCGATCTCGGCAGGCGAAAAGCCCATCTCGTCACGCGCCGCCGCATACTCGGCTTCAAGCGATGTGTCGAAGAAGGGCGGGTCGTCGGAATTCAGCGTCACCTTCACGCCGGCATCGTGAAGCCTGCGCAGCGGATGGCTTGCGAGGTCCGGATAGACCGAAAGCGCGATGTTGGAGCTCGGACACACCTCGAGCACCACGCCTTCATCGGCAAGCCTTTTCACGAGGTCGGGTTCTTCCGCCGCCCGCACACCGTGGCCGATGCGCTCCGGACGGACGAGATCGAGCGCATCGCGCACCGAGAACGGGCCGCAGACTTCGCCCGCATGAATGGTGAGGCCGAGCCCGCCATCGCGGGCGATCTCGAAGGCGCGCGCAAAATCGGCAACCGTGCCCATGCGCTCGTCGCCCGCCATGTTGAAGCCGGTCAGCAGCGGGAAATCGCAGGAAACAGCATAGCGTGCCGCCCCTTCCACCTGTTCCGGGCCCATATGGCGCTCGCCGATCATCACCATCCGGGCCTCGATACCGGTCTTGTCGCGTGCGGTCTCGATGCCCGCGGTGATCGCGCGCATGTATCCGTCCCTGGAAAGCCCGGCAAGAAGCCCCTGCTCCGGCGACACGAACAGCTCGGCATAGATCGTGTCGACCGCCGCAAGCTCGGTGAGATAGGCCTCGGCAAGCGCTGCGAAGTCTTCTTCCGAGCGGAAGACGTTTGCGATGGCCGCATAGCAGGCGATGAAACTGGAGAAGTCATTCCACAGATAGCGGCCATCCGCGAGATAGCGCGACAGGTCGAGCCCGTATTTATCGGCAAGACGGGCGGCGAGTGCGGGCGGCGTGGCGCCTTCGATATGGCAGTGAAGCTCGGCCTTGATCACAGGAAGGACCTTCCATTGTTGAAGGGCGCAAGACCCAGGTGCGTGGCAATGCTCTGGGCGATGTCGGCGAAGGTATCGCGCACGCCGAGGGAACCGGGTACAATGCCCGGGCCGAAGACCAGAACCGGCACACGCTCCCTCGTATGGTCGGATCCTCGCCAGGTGGGATCGCAGCCGTGATCGGCCGTCAGCACCACCACGTCGCCGGGCCGCAGTCTTTCGGCAATATCGTGAATGCGGGCATCGAAGGCTTCGAGCGCTGCGGCATAGCCCGGCACATCGCGCCGGTGCCCGTAAAGCATGTCGAAATCGACCAGGTTGGTGAAGACGAGATCGCCGCTGCGGGCCTCCCCGATCGCCTTCAGACTGGCATCGACCAGCGCCGCATTGCCATCGCCCTTGTAGAGTTTGGTGACGCCCTTGCCGGCGAAGATATCCGAGATCTTGCCGACCGCGTGCACGCTTCCGCCCGCCTCTTCCACCCGGTCAAGCAGCGTCGGCTCCGGCGGCTCGATCGAGAAGTCGCGCCGGTTTGCGGTCCGCTTGAAGGTCTCGGCAGTCTCGCCGGTAAAGGGGCGGGCGATGACCCGGCCGATATTGAGGTCATAAGTCAGTTCGCGCACCACGGCGCAAAGCTTCATCAGCCTGTCGAGGCCGAAATGATATTCATGTGCGGCGATCTGGAACACGCTGTCGGTCGAGGTGTAGAAGATCGGCTTGCGCGTCCAGACATGCTCCTGTCCGAAACGCTTGATGATCTCGGTGCCAGACGCGTGGCAATTGCCGAGACTGCCGGGAATGTCGGCCTCGCGGTAGATTGTCGCAAGCAGATCCTCAGGGAAGCAGTTCTCGCCATCCGCGAAATAGCCCCAGTCGAACATAACGGGCGTGCCCGCGATCTCCCAGTGACCCGAAGGCGTGTCCTTGCCGCGCGACACCTCGCTTGCCGCACCGTATAGACCAAGCGGACGTTCGGGCGGCGTCATGCCTGCAGCTGCGTTGCCAGTCGCCAGCCTTGCCGCATCCAGAAGTCCTAGGGCGGCCATGTTGGGAAGCGCCAGCGGACCGGATCTGAGCCCGTCCCTGTCGCCAAGGCCTGCTGCACAGAACTCTGCGATATGGCCGAGGGTATCGGCGCCGAGATCGCCATAGGCGCGGGCATCCGGCGCACCGCCAATGCCGAAGGAATCGAGGACGTAAAGAAAGGCACGCGCCATGAAATACTTCCGATAAAAATGGGTTCGTCTGTCTAGCGCCTGCCTTCCCTCTTGGCAAACCACAAGCTTCTTCAAGGGTATGCGGGAACACTTTCAAGCTTTCAAGAGTTTTACAGAACAGTAACCATGTCTGTTAACGCCGCAAGAAGGCAAACCAACGATGATGACAGTCACCGAAGCAGCCCAAGCAAGAACTGTCATGCAACACCGATCCTTACGCCGTTCGAACACTTTCGGCCACAGTGCGGAATTCGCGCTGATCGCCGGCGTCGTCCTTGCGGCCATCCTCGCCGTCGGTTTTGCAACGTTCCAGTTCTATTCGGCGATCTGAGCCCTCAGCCTTACCGCCCAGTCGTCGTTGATATCGTCTGCGATCTTCTTCACAACCGGCGAAACCCGATCGGCAGCACTGCCATCAAGCCCGAGCGCCAGCAATACGTCCCGCAGCGTGCCGCGCGGGTCTAGCGAGAGGCGATCATAGTCAAGCCGCAGCGGCGCGATCCCTTCCCTTGCAAACCAGTCCTCCCATTGGCGCTCGTAATTAACCATGGTGTCGTACCATGCCTGAAGCGCTTTACCGTCATAGACCGGATCGCGATGGTTCCCGAGGCGTTCGATCTCGGTGCCATCCGGCGCCACATGCCAGAGCCCGGTCTGCTCCGCCTTCACGCATGAGACCGCCTGGGCCACCTTGTCGGTGCGCGTCAGATGAATGATGCGCGTCGGCCCGAATCGGGCTTCAATTCGGGCCATGTCTGAAAAAAGGCCGGTATGAAGCTCTGCCAGCCGCTCCATGAAGTAAGGAAAGCTGCCGCACTGAAGGCGCAGCCCGAACATCCCCGTGCCTGCAGTACCGGTGGCGACTGCCGCGTCGAAGACGCGCGTAAGCCTTGCCGCCGCGTCTTCTCCCTCACCCGACGTCACCCCATGGCTCTTCATCCATGCCTCAACGGAGGGGCGGTGAAAATGCGAATCTGGCGCGCCGCTGATGCCGGTCGCAGAGAGCATCCTGCAAAGCAGCGTGCTGCCGCTGCGGGGCGAGGTGCAGATGATGTAGGATCTGTAGGGGCTTGCCATCGGTGTCTCCGACCATCTCTCCGACCGTGTCCCTAGCAGAAGACCGGTTGCGGCACCACGGCCTTGTCAGCCCGCCGAAAGCCGCATCAGCGCCGCGAGCATCAGCGTCGCGCCCTTTTCGATGTCGTGCCAATCCGTGTGTTCCTCGGGCGCATGCGATATGCCGTGCCGGCTCGGCACGAAGATCATCGCTGAAGGGCAGAGCGTCATCATCGTTTGCGCATCATGGCCGGCGCCAGAGATCATCGGTCGGGCGGCAAGACCGAGGCTGCCTGCTTCCTCGTGCAGCAGGGCGGCCAGTTCGCGGTCGAAGGCGACCGGTGGGATGAAGCTTTTTTCCTCGATTGCAAAGGCAAGTCCGTGCTTTCCCGAGACCCGGGCGCAGGTCTCGCCGAAAGCCGCCTGCAGGCCGCGCATCACCTCTTCGGCGGCATCGCGAATGATCACCGAAAACACCGCATCGCCGGGAATGGTATGGGGATGGTTTGGCGCGAGCTCGACCTTGCCGATGGTGATGCGGGCGATGTCGGAGCCTGATTCGGAAATCAACTGCGGTATGGCGACCGCGATTTCGGCAAGCCCTGCAAAGGCATCGGCGCGCATATCCATCGGCGTCGTGCCGGAATGATTGGCGGTTCCCCGGAGGCGGACCTGAAGATTGACGATGCCGGTCGCGCCTTCCGGTAAACCGATCGCGGTGCCCTCACGCTCCAGCACAGGTCCCTGCTCGATATGGAGTTCGAGGAAGGCCTTGACGGATCCCGGCTTGCGGGCCGAAGCGAGCACGGCATCCGGATCAAGTCCCCCGGCGCGCATCGCGTCCTTCAACGTCACGCCATCGGCATCGGCGGCGTGATCAAGCCAGTCACGGGTCACGAGCCCGGCGATCGCCTGCGATCCGAGCATTCCCCCGAAACGCCCCTCCTCCTCGCTGGTGGCAACGATCTCGATCGGGAAGGCGGGCCGGATGCCGGCATCTTTCATCGCTCGCACGCATTCGAGCGCCACGGCAACGCCGAGCGCGCCATCAAAGGCGCCGCCGTTTGCAACGGTGTCGAGGTGGGAGCCGGCCATGATCGAAGGTGCATCCGCCGCGCCGTAGCGGCCGAAGACGGAATTGGCGCCGTCGCGGGTAACCGTCAGCCCATCCGCCCGCATCTCCGCTGCGAACCAGTCGCGCACAGCCATGTCGGCATCGCTGAAGCCGATGCGGTTGAAGCCGCCGGTCTCAAGACGCCCGAAAGCATTGATGCCATTGAGAAGCGACCGCAGCCGCTCCATGTTGACGACGGGTTTCATCAAGCCCCTCCTTCTGAGGATAATTTATTATTATAAATATGCTTCCGTCGCAAATTTTTATAATAAATTACCGAGGTGTCAGGCTTCGACTTCCACATCCGTCAGCGGACGGGAACAGCAAGCAAGGATATAACCCTCCTCGATCTCGTCATCGAGAATGCCGCCATTATGCTGCATGTCGACCTTGCCGGACTTGCAGAATGTGCGGCAGGTGCCGCAGATGCCGCTTTCGCAGGCGGCGGGAATGCGCACGCCGGCGCTGCGCGCAGTCTGGAGGATCGTGAAGCCCGGCGGCACCTCCGCCTTCACCCCGGATTCCGCAAATTCGATCACCAGCCGCTTGTCGTCGTCCGGACTATCGCCGATAACCACGGTCGGCGGCGGGGCTTCCGGCTTGAACGTTTCCTGGAAGTAGTTGTTCTCCATGTCGAAGCTGGAGCTCTGCAGCGATTCCCTGACCGTTGCCATGAACGGATCAGGACCGCAGCAGAACACCCGGCGCTCCATGAAGTCCGGCACCAGCAGCGCGATCTTGGCACGGTCGATAAAGCCCTTCAGCCCCGACCAGAGCTGGGTGCGTTCAATCTCGGTCACGATGAAGCCGAGATTGAAGAACGGCATGTAGCGCGCCTTGTACTCCAGCTCCCACCGAAAGATGATGTCGTTCGGAGATCGGGCGCAATGGATGAAGGCGATATCGGTATCGGGATCGCGGTCGCCGAGATCGCGCGTCATCGACATCATCGGCGTGATGCCGGAACCCGCCGAGATGAACAGATATTTGTCCGCCGGCTTGGTGACGTATGAAAAATCACCGAGCGGACCGATCGCCTTCAGCTTCATGCCGGGATGCAGGTTCTCGAACATCCAGCGCGTGCCGATGCTGTCCTTCTGGGCCTTGACCGTGACGGCGATGGTAAAGGGCCGGGTCGGGCTCGAGGAGATGGTGTAGGTGCGAAGAACCGGTTCCGGCCCGACCGGCAGCTCAAGCGTGATGTACTGACCCGGCATGTAGCGGAACCAGATGTTTTCCTCTTCCGCCTTGAAGGTGAAGGTCATCACATCCGGTGCTTCCGGCGTCCAGGCCACGCATTCGAGCATATGCTCGCGGCCATTCCACGGCACCATCTCGTCGATATGCTTGAAGGGCTTCGCTTTCGCCATGTCAGGCAACGATCGACAGCGGCGAGGCCTTGTCGGAAAGGCGCGAAATCGAGGTGTTCGCATACCATTCGACGAACTGCATCACCCCGCCTTCATCCTCGGCGCAGTAAGGGCCGGGCTCATAGGCGGGCGAGCGGATGCCGCGGGCATTCTCCTCGACGATCTGGCGGTCCTGATCATTGGTGAATTTCCACACATGGGTGAGTTCCTCGAGATCATAGTCGATCCCCTCGACCGCGTCCTTCGGCACCATCCAGGTGGTGGTGACTTCGGTCTCTTCCGGCCCCAGCGGCAGCACGCGGAAGGAGATGGCGTGGTCGCCCAGAAAATGGTTCCAGGTGGTCGGGTAATGAAACAGCAGCAGCGCGCCGATGCCGGCGGCTGTGGTCTTCGGACCCATCGGCCGCTTCACCGCGCGCTGGCCCGACATGGTGTAGCTTTCCGCGCCCTGGATCAGCGGCATGCGCGTGATGCGGAACTGGCCATCCGGGGCAATGAAAAACTTCGCCTCCAGTCCCGCCGCCTCGCAATGGGCCCAGTGCGCCTGGATTTCCGGATCATCGGCCATGCCCTGCACGCCGGTGACGGAGGCGGCTTCCGGATAGGTGCGGCAGAGTTCCGGATGGTTGGCCGCGCAATGATAGCATTCGCGGTTGTTTTCCCAGACGAGCTTCCAGTTGCCCTTCTCCACGATCGAGGATTTGAAGGCGACCTTGGTTTCCGGAATATTGTGCGGCGCGAGATAGGGCGCGATTTTTTCCCGCAGCGGCGCAATATCGGGCGCGTTTTCGGCAAGACAGATGAAGATATAGCCTTCGATGCTCTCGCAATGCACAGGCTTCAGCCCATATTGCGCCTTGTCGAAATCCTCGCCCATATGGCGGACATATTGCAGCGAACCGTCGAGATCATAGGTCCACTGGTGATAGGGGCAGACGAGCTTGGCGGTTGTGCCCTTCTCCGACGAGCAGACCCGCGAACCGCGATGACGGCAGGAGTTGTGCAGCGCCCGGATGACCTTGTCGCGGCCGCGCGTCAGCACCACCGAATAATCCCCGATCTGGATCGTCAGATAATTGCCCGGACGCGGCAACTCGCAGTCATGGGCGACGAACAGCCAGTCGCGGTAGTAGAAGTTTTCCATGTCGACGCGGAAATAATCCGGATCGGTGTAAAACGGCTGGGAAAGCGTGAAGCCGTCACGGCGGTTCTGCAGCGCGTGCAGCATTTTCTGGCGTATCGTCATGGCGGCCTCCGGGGCGAAGACGTGCGGTATGGCTCATTTAATCACCAGCCCCCGCCCGCATGCATTCCAATCACGACATGACTTTCGGAAAAGACGACACGTCTGCCGTGCACGCATCAGGCGCGGGCAAGCGCCGTCACCTCGATTTCGATCCGGTATTTCGGATCGATCAGACCGCATTCAAGCATGGTCGCCGCTGGCGGATTGGCGCCGAAGGTTTCGGAAAGAAGCGGCCAGCAGGCCTCGAAGTCGGACGCTTTCGGAAGATAATAGGTGACCCGCACGACATCGTCGAAGCCCGAGCCCGCCTCGAACAGCGCCATCTCGATCGCGGCAAGGGCCGAGCGGCACTGGCCGACCACATCGTCGGGGATGTCCGTCCCCTGCGCGGTCGTGCCGGCGACATGGACGAAGCCGCCCGCGACCACGGCGCGGCAATAGCCGATCCTTGCCTCATAAATTCCACCCGAGAATATCCGGCGCATCAGAAAATCCTTTTTTCGAAAGCCCTGTTGTCTTAAACGAGTGTGAAACAGGAAGGGCGGAAAATCCATGGCGCGGATCATCGACATCAGCCGGGACGAGAACCTGGCGCTGGCCGAGGGCCGGCGCTTGCTGGTTGCAGGCGAGCTGGTCGCCATTCCGACGGAAACCGTCTACGGTCTGGCGGGCGACGCGACCGATGGCGCGGCGATCCAGAAGATTTATGCCGCCAAGAACCGGCCCGCCTTCAATCCCCTGATCTGCCATATGGCCGATCTTGCCATGGCCGAGCGCTATGCCGACTTTTCCCCGCTTGCGCGTGAACTCGCAGAGGCCTTCTGGCCCGGTCCGCTGACGCTGGTTTTGCCGCTGAAACCGGATGCCGGGATCGCGCCAGCGGCAACGGCCGGCCTCAGGACCGTCGCCGTCAGGGTGCCGCGCGGCTTTGCCGGTAGGTTGATTGCCGAAGCCGACCGCCCGCTGGCAGCGCCGAGCGCCAACCGCTCCGGCAGGCTGAGCCCGACCACGGCGCAGCATGTCGAGGCCGATCTCGGCGACCGGCTGGAGCTGATCATCGACGCAGGTCCCTCGATCGTCGGCGTGGAATCGACCATTTTGAAGGTCGAGGACGACACCATCACGCTTCTCCGGCCCGGCGGCATTCCGGCGGAGGCCGTCGAGCGCCTGACAGGCTTCGACATTGTGCGACCGGCCATGTCTGGCGCGATCGAAGCCCCCGGCATGATGGCATCGCATTACGCCCCGGACGCGGCCGTCAGGCTCAACGCGACCCATGTCGAACCCGGAGAGGCGCTGATCCTGTTCGGCGCGCCTGAGGTCGGCAATGCGGAAGGCGCCCACGTCACCCTGCAGCTTTCCGAAACGGGTGACACCGCCGAAGCCGCAAGCAGGCTTTACGACGTGATGAAGCAGGCCGATCAGAGCGGCGCCACCTCCATAGCCGTAACGCCGATCCCCCATGATGGCATCGGCGAGGCGATCAACGACCGCCTTGCCCGCGCTGCCGCCCCGCGCCCCGAGGACAATGCCTGAATGACCGGACCTTCCGCTGACCTGATCGCCCGTTTCTCAGCCATTGTCGGCGCGCGCCATGCGCTGACCGAAGCAAGCGACATCGCCCCCTTCCTCATCGAAACCCGCGGCCTTTACCACGGCAAGACATCGCTGGTGCTGAAGCCCGGTTCGACGGAAGAGGTGTCGGCGATCCTGAAGCTTGCGAGCGAAACCGGCACGCCGGTGGTCCCGGCGAGC
Source organism: Martelella limonii (assembly GCF_013344475.1). Classification (GTDB taxonomy): domain Bacteria; phylum Pseudomonadota; class Alphaproteobacteria; order Rhizobiales; family Rhizobiaceae; genus Martelella; species Martelella limonii. The sequence continues at coordinate 96,687 of NZ_JABUOU010000003.1, forward strand.
GGACGCACCGGCCATGTCGGCGGCGCGGTTCCGCGCGAGGCGGGCACCGATATCGTGCTGTCGATGGAGCGGATGACGGCGATCCGCAAGGTCGATGCCTCCGGCAATTTCATGGTGGTCGATGGCGGCGTGATCCTTGCCGACGTGCACAAGGCGGCGGCAGAGGTCGACCGGCTGTTTCCGCTCTCGCTCGGCTCCGAAGGATCGGCGCGGATCGGCGGCAATCTTGCGACCAATGCCGGCGGCACGGCGGTGCTTGCCTATGGCAATATGCGCAATCTCTGCCTCGGGCTCGAAGTCGTGCTGCCCACCGGCGAAATCTGGGACGGCCTTCGATCGCTGAAGAAGGACAATACCGGCTATGATCTGCGCGACCTCTTCATCGGCGCGGAAGGCACGCTCGGCATCATCACCGGCGCGGTACTGAAGCTGTTCCCGCGTCCGAAGGGGCATCAGGTGGCCTTTGCCGCGGTTTCCTCACCCGAACAGGCGCTTGCCCTGTTCAATCTCTTCGGCAATCGCTGCGGCGCCGCGCTGACCGGGTTCGAACTCATGGCCGAAATGGCCTTCGCCTTCACCGTGAAGCATACCGATGGCGCGCGCAATCCGCTGTCGGGCTCCTATCCGTGGTACACGCTGATCGACATATCGACCTTCGACAATCAGGATTCCGCCGACCGGATGATCACCGCCGCGCTGGAGGAAGCCTTCGAGAAAGGCATCGTCGAAGACGCCGTGATCGCCAAGTCTGAAGCGGAAATCGCAGAACTCTGGCACATGCGCGAAACCATGTCGGAAGCGCAGAAGCCTGAAGGCGGATCGATCAAGCACGATGTTTCCGTGCCGGTCTCCTCCGTGCCCGCCTTCCTGCATGAGGCGGACGCGGCTGTCATGCGGGCCGTAGCAGGCGCACGAATCTGCGCGTTCGGGCATATCGGCGACGGCAATATCCACTACAACATCTCGCAGCCGGAAGGCGCGGACAAGGCGGCGTTCCTTGCCCGCTGGGGCGAGGTCAACGAGATCGTCCACGCGATCGTGCTTGCCCATGGCGGTTCGATTTCCGCAGAACACGGCATCGGCAGGCTGAAGCGCGACGAGCTGGCGCGGATCCGCCAGCCGATCGAGATCGAAATGATGCAGCGCATCAAGAAGGCATTCGATCCGGCAGGCATCATGAACCCGGACAAGGTTCTGAAGGCCTGACATGCACATGACCGGACCACAATGATTACGGCGCAGATCAAGGGTGGCCTCGGCAACCAGATGTTCCAGTACGCCATGGCGCGCGCGCTCGGCCTGCGCACGGGCCGCAGCACCGCGCTCGACATCACCAGCATGAAGCGCGATGCCTATCGCAAGTTCGAGCTGCCCCATTTCAACATCGAGGCGCGGGTGCTGACCAGCAAATGGCAACGCCCGCCGAAATTCAAGTCCGGCCTGCAGCAGACCATCGCGAACCACATCCTCTCCTGCCTGGGACAGCAGAAAAGAGTGTCCGAAGCGGGACACGGCTTCTCTCCCGAGATCGCGAGGCTGAACAAGCGTCTCTACCTGACGGGCTTCTGGCAGAGCGAGCTTTATTTCCTCGATCAGCAGGATGCGATCCGCCGCGAGCTCACGCTGAAGGAACCTTTCGCGCCGGCGCGCCAGGCGGTCGCCAACGATATGGCGTCGGGCAATGCGGTTTCGCTGCATGTGCGCCGCGGCGATTACGTCCTGAGCCCCGACATTGCCGACATGCTCGGCACGTTCTCGCCGGAATGGTATCATGCGGCAATGGCGCGGATCGAAACCCGCATGCCGGAAGCGCGCTATTTCGTGTTTTCCGACGATCCACAATGGGTGCGCGACAATATCCGCTCGAACCGGCCGGTCACCTTTGTCGATCCGCAGGATGACGGCCGGCATTTCGAGGACATGGTGCTGATGAGCCATTGCGATGCTCACATCCTGTCCAACAGCACCTTTAGCTGGTGGGGCGCCTGGCTCGACAGCCGCCCCGACAAGCACGTCATCGCCCCGTCCCGCTGGTTTCGCTCCGAAGCAATCTGCGGCGACGACATCGTGCCTGCAAGCTGGGACCGGCTCTGACAGGGATGCCGGAGGACCGACCTCGGCACGCCTCCAAACCGAAGTCCTCAGCCCTTCCCGTAAAGTACCCCGTAACGGGCGCGGTTTCGGTTCAGCCACAGCACGACGACGGCAACGGCCAGCATGCCGAGATCGCTGAGCGGCGCCGCCATCCACAAGCCGGTCTCACCAAAGATGAACGGCAGGATGAAGATCATCGGGATGGTGAAGGCATAGGTGCGGCCAAGCGTGATCGCGGCCGCCCGGCTTGCCATGCCGAGCGCCTGGAAGTAACCGGCCAGCACCATCAGCGGCGCCACCACGATATAGGCCGCCGTCACGATCCTGACGATATGGACCGCCTCGGCGATCACCACCCGGTCGGACACGAACATCGCGCTGATCGGCTCTGCCGCGAAGTGGCAGAGAAGCTCAACGGCAAGCCCGTAGCTGAGCCCGGTTAAAAGACCGATTGTCAGTGTGCGGTCCGAACGCTCATAGACGCCGGCGCCGAAATTGTTGCCGACGATCGACTGGCAGGCGAAGTTCAGCCCGAGCAGCGGCAGGAAGGCGAAGGTCAGAAGCCTGGAGGCGATGCCATAAGCCGCAATTGCGACATCATGATTGTCGCCGCTCCAGATGCCGATGCCGATGATGTAGCAACCGGCCGACAGGCTGGTGCCGGCAAGACCGAGCGAGGCCGGCAGGCCGAGCGCCAGGATGCGCGGCCACGCTTCGGTGAAGCGATGGCCGGTTCGCGCAAGAAGCTTCAGCGGCGTGCGGCCGGATACACGAAGCCAGACCGCAACGCCAAGCGCCACGATCTGCGCCGCAAGCGTGCCGATCGCAGAACCAGCGACGCCCATGTCGAGTTCCGCGATGAAGACATAATTGAAGCCGATATTGGCAAGGGTCACCAGCACGCCGATCAATGCCATCACGGCCGGCTTGCCTTCCGAGCGAAGTGCATCGCCCTGGATCGCGATCAGAAACTGAAGCGGACTGCCGAACACCAGAAGCGCAAGATAGGTCTTCGCCATGGCTGAAAGCCCCGTATCGCCCTCCGCGAAGAAGTCGACCAGCCTGACGCCGAGCGTCACGTAGAGAACCATCAGGGAAACGGCCGCCACCATTGCCAGCGCCATGGCCGACTGCAGGGTTGCCTGGGCGCCGTTGTCATCGCCGGCACCCAGCCTTCGGGCCAGGATCGAGGCCATGCCGGAGGAGACCAGCGTCGACAGCGCGTTGACGGCCATGAAGATCGGAAACACAAGCGTCACGGCGGCGAGCGCACGCGGCCCGACCAGGATGCCGAGAAAGATGGCGTCGACGATCGTATAAAGACCGCTGACGAGCATCAGCAGCACGATCGGTGCTGCGGTTTTCATAAAGAGAGGAACAAGCGGACCCGAAAGATAGGGGTTCGCGCGCGCGGTGGTGGACGCGTTGTCGGTCATTGTCGTTGCCCTTCAAGGACACTCATGCCGGGTTTACGGTGCGTTGCGGGACCCGCATTGCCGAAAGCTTCGAGTGTCGCTCAAAAAGGAAAACGCGAAGATCGAACTGACTTCACCAACGCCCTTGCAGGCGTGCGGGCGGCAGGCGTCAGCAGCCAAGCCCGGTTAGCCTGCGACAACCTGCAAGTCAAGCGGGCGCCGTCGCACTCATGCGTCAGTGCCCGCCGACCAATCCGCTGACCCTAAGGCCGGTTCCTGAGCGCCTCGGCCTCGGCATAAAACTTCTTTTCCCAGTCCTTGTGGTTATCCAGCCCCTCGCGGATGAAGGGCGTGAACACGGCAAGGTTCATCAGCATCCAGTTGACGAGCTTCGCGGGAAAGCGCGTGGGCTTGACGAAATCGACGAACAGCACCACGCGGGTCTTGTCGGTATGGTTCCAGGCTTCGTGTTCATAGGCATCGTCGAAGATCAGCACCTTGCCCTCTTCCCAGTGGCAGATCTGGTCCTTGACGCGGATCGCAAGCTCACCGGGCGCTGCTTCCGGCACGATCATGCCGAGATGAAGGCGCAGCACGCCGTTATAGGGCCCGCGATGGGCGGGCAGATGCTTGCCCGGCTCGAAGATCGAGAACATGACCGTCGTCAGCCCCGGTATCTTCTGCATCGCCGCCCAGGTGTCCGGGCAGGTCTTGATGTTCTGCTCCGATTTCAGCCCGTAGCCGAGCAGAAAGAACGTCTTCCAGTGATTGTCGCTGGAGATCGTCTTCACATCGGTGGAGATATCCTGAAAGCTCGGAAGCTCGCTCTGGCGCAGCAGCACCTTGTCCAGTTCGGCGCGGATCGCGGGCGCAGCCGCCTCGATCTCCTTCGACCAGGGGAAGGTGGCATTGTCATAGACCGGCGGATTGCCGTGGATCGCATATTTCAGATTGAGCTTCTCGGCCCAGTTGACGATGCCCATGAAAAAGCGCGTCACCGCACTCGGCCGCTCCATCGGCGCGATGCCCTCGGTACCGAAGGTCTGATCGGCGATGTTATTGTTTGTTCTTGTCATGGGGCCCTCTCTCATACGGCACATGGAACCGTCCTGCGCGCGACGATCCTAACATTGTAACAAAAAAGGAAAAAGTGCGGCGGGAAAGACGGATATCCACGCGTTTTTGCTTGCCAAGCGCCAGCGATGCCGAAACAGTCCGGTAAACCTTGATCTCAGGCAATTGCATGACACCACGCCAACGCATCATTCCCGTCCGGCGCGAGTATAACCGCTGGGTGGCCAACCAGACGCTGGAAGACTATGCGCTGCGCTTTACCGCCAAGAGCGCCAGGCGGTTCTCGTCGAGCCGGATTTCGCAGACCGCGATCGGGGCGATCTCGTTTCTGGCGCTGGAAGCGATCGGCGGCACGATCACCCTGTCCTATGGCACCACCAATGCCTTTTACGCCGCAATCGTCGCCTCCGCCGTGATGCTGCTCGCGGGCCTTCCGATTGCCCGCTATGCGATCCGCCACGGCGTCGACATCGATCTCCTGACGCGCGGCGCCTCGTTCGGATATATCGGCTCGACGGTGACCTCGCTGATCTATGCGAGCTTCACCTTCATCCTGTTTGCGATCGAGGCCTCGATCATGTCCGGCGCGCTGAAGCTTGCCTTCGGCATCCCGCTCTGGATCAGCTACGTGATTTCCGCCGTGGTGGTAATCCCGCTCGTGACCTATGGCGTGAGAATGATTTCGCGCTTCCAGCTTGTCACCCAGCCATTCTGGATCATCCTCAACATCGCCCCCTTCATCTTCATCGCCTTCATGGATGTCGAGAAGTTCGAGCTCTGGCGCGCCTTCGGCGGTGTGGATGCTGCAGCGGCCGCCCCCGGCACGGCGGCGCCCTTCACGCTCGCCGGTTTTGCCGCTGCCGCAGGCGTCATCTTCGCGCTGATGCCGCAGATCGGCGAGCAGGTGGACTTCCTGCGGTTTCTGCCGGCCAGCGGCACGCGCAAGCTGCATCACCGCATTGCCGTGTTTCTGGCAGGTCCTGGCTGGGTGATCGTCGGCGTGCCCAAGCTGATGGCGGGCTCGTTTCTGGCCGTGCTGGTGCTCTCCACCGGCGTTCCGGCCACAGAGGCCGCCGACCCGGCGCATATGTATCTCACTGCCTTCGGCTACATGATCCCGAACGAGACCGCAGCGCTGCTGCTGATGGCCGCCTTCGTGGTGATCTCGCAGCTCAAGATCAACGTCATGAACGCCTATGCGGGCTCGCTCGCCTGGTCCAACTTCTTCTCGCGCCTCACCCACAGCCATCCCGGACGCGTGGTGTGGCTCGTCTTCAATGTCGCGATCGCCCTCCTCCTGATGCAGCTCGGCATCTACCGGCTGCTGGAGGCCTCGCTCAGCGTGTTCTCGATCGTCGCCATGGCCTGGCTGTCGACGATATCCGCCGACCTGATCATCAACAAGCCGCTCGGCCTGTCGCCCCCCGGCATCGAGTTCAAGCGCGCCCATCTCTACGACATCAATCCGGTCGGGCTCGGCGCGATGACGCTGTCGGGAGCGGTGGCGCTCGCCGCGCATTTCGGGCTTTTCGGAACGCTTGCCATTTCCTTCGCGCCCTTCATCGCGCTTGGCGTTGCCTTTGTCGCTTCACCGGCGATCGCGGTTGCCACCGGCGGGCGCTATTACCTCGCGCGCCGTCAGCGCAAGGGCTGGCAGTCGAAGCCGTCGATCACCTGCTCGATCTGCGAGCATCCGTTCGAGCCCGAGGACATGGCCTGGTGTCCCGCCTATGCCGGACCGATCTGCTCGCTCTGCTGCTCGCTCGACAGCCGCTGCCACGATCTCTGCAAACCGGATGCAAAGTTCGAGGCGCAGCTTGCAGCCGTTGCCCACACATTGCTGCCGGCCCGCATCGTTGCCCAGCTTGCCACCCGCCTCGGCCGCTACGGCATCACGCTGTCGCTTTCGATCACGGCCATCGGCGCCATCCTGGCGATGATTGCCTATCAGACCGCCCGCGCCGCGCCGGAAACCGAAATCGTGGTCTACAATACCGCGCTGATTGTGTTTTTCGTGTTCGCCCTGATCACCGGCGTCGTCGCCTGGTTCTTCGTGCTCGCCCATGACAGCCGCAAGGTGGCAGAGGAGGAATCCTCGCGCCAGACCACGCTTCTGCTCAAGGAAATCGCCGCGCACGAAAAGACCGACGCCGCCCTCCAGGCCGCCAAGGAAGCCGCCGAATCCGCCAATCGCGCCAAGAGCCGCTATGTCGTGGGCCTTTCCCACGAGCTCAGGACCCCGCTCAACGCCGTCTCGGGCTATGCGCAACTGCTGGAGCGCGATCCGACGATCCCTGAGGCGCGGCAGCCGGCAATCCAGTCGATCCGGCGCTCGGCCGATTATCTTTCCGGCCTGATCGACGGGCTGCTCGATATTTCGCGGATCGAATCCGGCAGGCTTCAGGTGTTTTCAAACGAGATCAATCTTGCCGAATTCCTCGACCAGATCGTCGAGATGTTCGAGAGCCAGGCCCGCACCAAGGGGCTAGCCTTCCGCTATGGGCGCGATCCGAACCTGCCGGCCTATGTGCGCACGGACGAAAAGCGGCTGCGCCAGATCCTCGTCAACCTGTTGTCGAATGCGGTGAAATTCACCGACAGCGGCACCGTCACCTTCCATGCGCGCTACCGCAGCCAGGTGGCGACCTTCACCGTGTCCGACACCGGCAACGGCATTGCCGAACAGGATCTCGGCCGGATCTACGAGCCGTTCGAGCGCGGCGGCGCAAAGCCCGCCGACCAGCCGGGCCTGGGTCTCGGCCTCACCATCACAAGGCTTCTCGTCAATACGCTGGGCGGCGACATCGCGGTGAAGAGCCGGCCCGGCGAAGGCACCACATTCTCCGTCCGGCTGATGCTTGCCTCCATCGACCGCCTGGCCCCGATCCGTGTCCATGCCGGGATTGGCGCAGGTTCCTATGCCGGACCGCGGCTAACCTTGATGGTGGTGGACGACAATGCCGATCACCGCGTGATGATGGCGGAGATCCTGCGCCAGCTGGGCTTCGAGGTGCTGCTGGCAAGCGATGGCGCCGATTGCCTGCAGCAGGTTGAAACGGCAAGGCCCGACCTTTTCCTGCTCGACATCCGCATGCCCGGCATGAATGGCTGGCAGCTCGCCACCGCACTTCGCGAACGCGGCAATGGCCGGCCGATCATCATGCTGTCGGCCAATATCGGCGACGACGCCGTGATCGGACGCGGTGACGACAGCCACAATGACACGCTTTCAAAACCCGTCGACATCAAGCGGCTGAAGGATGTGCTGGCGCATCAGCTGGGACTGACCTGGCGGGAGGCGGAAGCCACATCGAACATCCCCACGCCCGCGGAAGAACCCGCGGCCCCTCCGGAAAGCGACCGGGCGGAATTGATCCGGCTTGCCGGGATCGGCTATCACCGCGGCATCAGGGAGAAACTGCAGGCGCTTTCCGCCACGCACAAGCCATTCGTGACTGCGGCTTCGGCCTATGTCGATCGCTTCGATCTCGAAGGCTTGCTCCGTTTCATGGATCAACTGCCGGAGGCCGACAGTGACTGATGCACGGGAAATCATTCTGCTCGTCGATGACAGCCCGGATGCGCTGAGCTTTCTGACCGAGGCGCTGGAGACCTCCGGCTTTTCGGTGCTGATTGCGACCTCCGGCGCAAGCGCGCTGTCGATCGCCGAAAGAATCACGCCGGATCTGGTGCTGATGGATGCGGTGATGCCGAACATGGACGGCTTCGAGACCTGCCGGCGGCTGAAGGCCGGCCCCTCTTCGGCCGCACCGGTGATCTTCATGACCGGGCTTTCGGAAACCGAACATATCGTTCATGCGCTGGAATCCGGCGGCGTCGATTATCTGACAAAGCCGATCAATATCGATGAGCTGCGCGCCCGCATCCGGGTTCACCTTGCCAATGCCCGCTCGACCCAGAGCGCGCGGGTGGCGCTGGATGCGACCGGGCGGCATCTGCTGGCAACCGATGGCGAAGGCGGCATCGCCTGGATGACGCCGCAGGCGGGCAGGCTGATTGCCGATGCGGCGGGCATGGGTGCGGACCTCGGCTTCCTCACCCGCCAGATCGGCGACTGGCTCGGCGCAGAGGACCCGGAGGCCGGTGCAAACCTTGCGATTTCCGACAATGACCGCAAGCTGTTCCAGATCGCCTATCTGGAGCAGACCGGGGCCAACGAATTCCTGTTCCGCGTGACGCCGCTAAACCCCGTTAGCGAGGACGAGACGCTGCGCAGGCAGTTCCCGCTGACAGTCCGCGAATCCGAGGTGCTGCTCTGGATCGCCAAGGGCAAGACCAACCGCGACATTGGCGATATTCTCGGCCTTTCCACCCGCACGGTGAACAAGCATCTCGAAACCATCTATGTGAAGCTCGGCGTCGAAAACCGCGCCTCGGCGGCGGTCAAGGCCGCCTATGTGCTGCATGGGTTGTGAGCGGGGCCGACTCAGTCGAGAAACCGGCGCGACTCTGCCTTCCTTGGGCGGCCTCCATCGCATAGCCACTCCAATCTTCTCGCCCCGGAGGCGAGAGATGTCGCGAAAGCGACAGTGAGGGGGGAGTCTATCCACTCGAACGCCCTCAGATTTGGAAATGCCGCGCCACCCTCACTGCCCTTTCGGGGCATCTCTCCCGCCAGCGGGAGAGAGTATTGGGAGCAAGTCCAACCGCCATCGATTTTTACTCAGGCGGGCGAAACGGGCGAACAGCGAGCAATACAGCCCCTGTGCATACAAAAAAGGCGCGCAGCTCTCGCCACGCGCCTTCCATCAAAACCGAAGCGTCGTTACTGCCCGAGGCCGTCGAACAGCGCCGTCGAGAGATAGCGCTCGGCAAAGGACGGGATGATGACGACGATGGTCTTGCCTTCGTTTTCCGGACGCGAACCGACCTCGATCGCAGCCTTCAGCGCGGCACCCGACGAAATGCCGACGGGGACGCCTTCCAGACGGGCGACTTCGCGGGCAAGCGCGAAGGCATCGTCGTTCTCGACCTTGACGATCTCGTCATAGACCGAGGTATCGAGCACACCCGGCACGAAACCGGCGCCGATGCCCTGGATCTTGTGCGGCGCGGGCTGGCCGCCGGAAAGAACCGGTGATGCCGTCGGCTCGACGGCAACCACATGCACGCCCTTCTTCTTCTGCTTCAGCACCTGTCCGACGCCGGTGATGGTGCCGCCCGTGCCGATGCCGGCCACGAAGATGTCGACCTCGCCATTGGTGTCGTTCCAGATTTCCTCCGCCGTCGTCTTGCGGTGGATTTCCGGGTTGGCCGGGTTTTCGAACTGCTGCGGGATCACCGCATTTTCGGTTTCGGCCGCGATTTCCTCGGCTCTTGCGACCGCGCCCTTCATGCCCTTGGGCGGTTCGGTCAGCACCAGTTCGGCGCCGAGCAGCGCCAGCATCTTGCGGCGCTCGATCGACATCGATTCCGGCATGGTGAGGATCAGGCGATAACCCTTGGCGGCGGCTGCAAAGGCAAGGCCGATGCCGGTATTGCCCGAGGTCGGCTCGACCAGAACCGAGACGCCTGGGGTGATCTTGCCGGCCTTCTCGAGCGATTCGATCATCGCGAAGCCGATACGGTCCTTGACGGAGGCGATCGGATTGAAGAATTCGAGCTTGGCGAGAAGATTGGCCTTCACGCCCTTGGCTTCAGCCAGCTTGTCGAGACGCACGAGCGGTGTATCGCCGATGGTTTCGAGGATGGATCCGTAAACCTTCCCGCGGCCGGGTTTGCCGTTCTGTTCCATGCTGTTTGCTCCCTTGAATGTCTTGACCCACTAGGTAGGGCGGATGGGGCCCGGTTTCGAGGCATGAAACAATGGCAAGCCAGAGACGGGAGGCAATGCTTTCCGTTTATCGGTGAAATCACGAAATTTTATTCCAGTCAGCCCATTGCCTGAACGGCAGCAGGCAAGTTGCATCGACTGCAATCGCCGCCTAACGTCGGCAAACAATCTGATAGAGGACGCCGCTATGCCCGAACCGCATCACCTTCTCGCCTTTGTCCTCGTCGCCCTGGCGATGGTGATGACGCCCGGACCGAACATGATCTATCTGGTCTCGCGCTCGATCTCGCAGGGGCCGATGGCCGGTCTGGTTTCGCTTGCCGGCGTCGCGCTCGGCTTTGTCGTCTATATGCTGTCCGCGGTGTTCGGATTGACCGTGCTTCTGCTGGCGGTCCCCTATGCCTATGACACGATCCGCATCCTGGGGGCGCTCTATCTCGTCTATCTCGCCTGGAATGCGCTGAAACCCGGAGAACGGGCCGTCTTCGCGGTCAAGGAACTGCCGCGCGACAGCAAGCGCAAGCTGTTCATGATGGGGTTGATGACCAATCTCCTGAACCCGAAAACGGCCGTGCTCTATCTCTCGCTGCTGCCGCAATTCGTCGATCCGGCGCGCGGCCATGTTCTTTCACAATCGCTGGTGCTCGGCTTCAGCCAGATCGCCGTCAGCCTCACGGTCAACGCACTCATCGTTATCGCCGCGGGCCGGATTGCGCTGTTCCTTGCCAAACGACCATTCTGGTCAGCCATACAGCGCTATTTGATGGGCACAGTCCTGCTCGGCCTTGTTTCCCGAATGCTGTTCGAAGCGAGGCGGTAGAGCGCTTCAGAAGTCCGAAAGCGTGGTAAAGCCGACCGGGCCGGCATTGAGCCTGTCGGCAAGTGGCCCGGAGGCCATCAGGTGAAGATGGTTATCGGCAATCGCCTCTGCCCCCGGCCAGTCGAGCTGGTCCGGTCCGAAGCGGCTTTCGACCTCGGCAAATCCGCCGCCAAGCCCGGCGCAGATCGCCGCAAGCGGCGGAATCGAAGGCGCGATGATATCGAGGAGCTCCAGCCGAGCTCCATCCCGTTTCCACGCGACCACGGCATCATGCGCCGGAAGGTGGGTGAGTCGCGTGTCGTCCTTCTGCCAGAGCGCGTTCAGCAGGAAGAGCTCACGCATGTCCATAACCGAAAAACGCTGCGACACCGGCTCCCGGCGCGCGAGTAGGCCGACCATCAGCGCGACGTCGTCGGCATTTTCCGGGGAGACCCCGCGCCCCGGCACGGCGCCCGGTTGCGCGGCCGGCGCCTTGCCCCGGAACCCGAAGGTTCGCACCTGCCGGAAGCCATAGGGCTCGTAAAGCCCCGGCTTGTCGGTTATCAGGATATCGGCAGCGTGGCCGGTCGCGCGGGCGTGGGCAAACGCGCGGCGCATCAGGTCGCGATAAAGCCCGTTGCCGCGATGCTCCGGACGGACCGCGCCGGACTGATACCCTGCCGCCATCACCCGTTCGCCATCGACCATCAGCGGCATCGAGAACATAGAAAAATTGGCGACGCACCGCCCGTCCTCGTCGAAATAGCCGAAGGGCACGGTGGTGCGATCCATGCCGGCGAGCGTCAGGGCGGGGCGGATGTCGATCCCGAACGTATCCTGCAAAAGCGCGGCCAGTGCCTCGAAAGCGGCGGGATCGACGAGATAGTCCTGACGGAAGGAGAGGCCTTCGGCCATCACACGCCCGTCGAGCCGAACCCGCCGGCGCCGCGTTTGGTGTCGGTCACGGCATCGACGACGGAAACCGGCATCTGGGTGACCGGGGCGATGACGACCTGGGCGATGCGCATGCCGCGCTCGATGATGAAGGCCTCTTCACCAAGGTTCACCAGCAGCACCTTCACCTCGCCGCGGTAATCGCTGTCGATGGTGCCGGGCGTGTTCAGGCAGGTGATGCCGTTCTTGAAGGCGAGGCCGGAGCGCGGGCGGATCTGGGCCTCGTAGCCTTCCGGGATTTCGAAGATGAAGCCGGTCGGCACCAGCGCGCGCTTGCCCGGCTGAAGCGTCATCGGCGCGTCGAGTGCCGCGCGGATGTCCATGCCTGCGGAGCCGGACGTTTCATAGGCCGGGGGCTCGATTCCGTCTGCGTGTTCGAGCCGTTTCAGCTTCAGTGTCATCTCGTTGTCCGTGTTCATTGCTTTTGTCCTCGCGGCTGTTCGCCACACTCACCTTCTGCGTCATGCTCGGGCTTGACCCGAGCATCTAACCACAATTGTCGCGCGCGGAGCCTGCGGGTCTTGCGCCGTAGGGCCAATTGCGACAACCCACGCCTGTCGCGTGGAGACGTGAGTGGATCCTCGGGTCAAGCTCGAGGATGACGCAGAAGAAAGGGGCGGGCCGACCTCGAATACCCGATATCAATCCTGCGCATTTCGCGCCGTGCTTATCTCGGCTGCATCCTTCGCCATCGCCGCGCGACAGGTCAATTGCATCTTCGGGCCCAAATCGCTACATAGGCCGCCATCAACAGGATATTCGACCGATGCCCGAAACGCTTGCCGAGGCGGTTGCCCGCCGCCGCACCTTCGCGATCATCTCGCATCCCGACGCCGGGAAGACCACGCTGACCGAAAAGCTGCTGCTGTTCGGCGGCGCGATCCAGCTTGCCGGCGAGGTGAAGGCCAAGAAGGACCGGATCCAGACCCGCTCGGACTGGATGAAGATCGAGCGCGAGCGCGGCATTTCGGTGGTCACCTCGGTGATGACCTTCGAATATGAGAACACCGTCTTCAACCTGCTCGACACCCCCGGCCACGAAGACTTCGCCGACGACACCTATCGCACGCTGACGGCGGTCGACGCCGCGATCATGGTGATCGACGCGGCCAAGGGCATCGAGCCGCGCACGTTGAAACTTTTCGAGGTCTGCCGGCTCCGCGACATCCCGATCATCACCTTCGTCAACAAGATGGACCGGGAAGCCCGCGATACCTTCGAGATTCTCGAGGAAGTGCAGGAGAAGCTCGCGCTCGACACCGTGCCGATGACCTGGCCGATCGGACAGGGCAAGAGCTTCTGCGGCACCTATCATCTGAAGGAAAGCGCCGTGCGCTACGGCGACAGCGAAAAGACGCTGACCAAGGTCAACGGTCCGGAAGTGGTCGCCGAAAAGCTGCCCGGCCACGAACGGCAGGAATGGTCGGAAATGGCGGAGCTCGCCATCGACGGTTATCCCGTCTTTGACCGGCAGGCGTTTCTCGAGGGCCACATGACGCCGGTCTATTTCGGCTCGGCGCTCAGGAACAATGGCGTGCGCGACCTGATCCACGCGCTCTCCGATTTCGCACCCGCGCCGCGCGCGCAGGTGGCCGATATCCGCACCGTGGAAGCCACCGACCCCAAGATGAGCGCCTTCGTGTTCAAGATCCAGGCCAATATGGACCCCAACCATCGTGACCGCATCGCCTTCGTGCGCGTGTGCTCCGGCACGCTGACGCGCGGCATGAAGGCGCGGCTTGCCCGCACCGGCAAGCAGATGGGGCTGACTGCGCCGCAATTCTTCTTCGCCTCGCAGCGCCAGCTTGCCGATACCGCTTACGCCGGTGATGTCGTCGGCATCCCGAACCACGGCGCGCTCCGCATCGGCGACACGCTGACCGATGGCGAGGCGCTGGTGTTTCAGGGCGTGCCGAACTTCGCGCCGGAAATCCTCCGCCGCGTGCGGCTGGAAGATGCGATGAAGGCGAAAAAGCTGAAGGAAGCCCTTCAGCAGATGGCCGAGGAAGGCGTGGTGCAATTGTTCACGCCGGAGGACGGCTCGCCCGCGATCGTCGGCGTCGTCGGCGCGCTGCAGCTCGACGTGCTGAAGGAGCGGCTGAAGGCCGAATACGGTCTGCCGGTGTCGTTCGAAATGGCGCGGTTCTCGATCTGCCGCTGGATTTCGGCGGAAAAGACGGCCGACCTCGAAAAGTTCATTTCCAGCCATCGCGGCGATATTGCTCGCGATCTCGACGGTGATCCGGTGTTCCTGGCGCAGGACGGCTTCTCGCTGAATTACGAGAGCGAACGCGCGCCCGATATCCGCATGATCGCGATCAAGGAATACCATCAGTCGAAGGCAGCGTGACATGACAGCCGGCAAGGAAGTGATCGGGATTTGCGGCATGGGCCGCATGGGCACGGCGATGGCACGCAGGCTTTCGGCCTTCGGCTTTCCGCTTGTGGTGTGGTCGCGCAAGGGCGTCGCCATGGAACTAGCCTCCGAAACCCATGCCGAGGTTGCGCTCACCCCGGCCGCGCTTGCCCACAAGGCCGACATCATCATCACCTCGCTGATCGATGACGCGGCGGTGGAAGCCGTGCTCGAGGCGCTGCTGACCACCTCGCTTCCGGGCAAGCTCGTCGTCGAGACCTCGACTGTCAGCCCCACGCTGCTGAAGCGCTTTTCCGGCGGCATCAAGGCCAAGGGCGGCAGCGCGATCGACGCGCCGATCTCCGGCGGGCCGGAACTGGTGATCGACGGCAAGGCGGGCCTTTACATCGGCGGCGCCGATATCGACTTCGAACGCTTCCTTCCCGTCGCCGAGACGCTCTCCGACCGCATCCATCATGCCGGCCATCTGGGCACGGGCGCGGCGGCCAAGATCGTCAACAACATGGTGCTCTGCGGCTATTGGGAAGTGCTGCGCGAAGCGCTTCTGACCGGCAAGCGCGCCGGCCTCAGCCTCGACAAGATGCTCGACATCCTGATGACCAGCCCCGGCGGCACGCCCGCGCTCAAGACCCGCGCACCCCGCATTCGCGGCGAAGACAGAAGCGTCGGCTTTCCGGTGCGTGGCGCGGTGAAGGACGCCACGCTCTTTGCCAGCGTCGCCGACAGCTTCGATGTCGACACCCCGGCGATCGATGCGGCACTTGCCAATTACAAGGCATGTCTCGAAAGCGGCAATGGCGACGAGGACCTGGCGGCGATGCTGCGCACCGCGCTTGCCTGAATTTTACTCAAGTATTCTTACTTAAAATTACTATGAATAAATAAAACATTACAATTTGTACTTGACTAATAATATGACTATATCTATATATGTTCGGCGATTTGAATTTTATTGCATTAACCGGCAAACCAAAAAAGGAGTTGCCAATGATTATTAATTAAAAAGGAAATTCAATGAATTTTTATAAATTTAAGTTCATCAGTATTATTATAGAAATAAATATTGCATTACTACCAACACATCAATTCAATCAGGTGACAATCCAAAATTTCGCAGACATGCGATCTTGTCAGTACACTTGCACCATAATTCAGCAAGGCGATCGAATTGAATTCGAGCGGAACGATAACTATTTTCCGAATGTCCATTTGGAGCAAACCCATGAACATCGGTGAAGCCGCCAAGCGCTCTGGTCTGCCGCCAAAGACCATTCGCTACTACGAAGAAATCGGCCTCGTCATCGCGGACCGGGCCGATAACGGCTATCGCGATTATTCCGACAATCTGGTGCACCGGCTGAACTTCATCCATCGCTCGCGCGATCTCGGCTTTTCGGTCGAGGAATGCCGGCTGCTGCTCTCGCTTTACGATGACAACGCCCGCGAGAGTGCCGAGGTCAAGGCGCTGGCAACGGCCAAGATCGCCGAGATCGATGAAAAGCTCGCCCGGCTTGCAGGCCTCAAGGCCACGCTTCAGCATCTTGCCGACCATTGCCACGGCGACCATCGGCCGGACTGTCCCATCCTCGAGGAACTGTCGGGCGGCACGGAGACCTGTTGCCGCTGACTGTCTATCGAGTCGGCACCGGTTCGTCGCCGCGATAGTCGTAGAAGCCGCGGCCGGACTTGCGGCCAAGCCAGCCGGCATCGACATATTTCACCAGAAGCGGGCAAGGCCGGTACTTGTTGTCGGCAAGGCCCTCATGCAGCATCTGCATCACCGAAAGACACGTATCGAGGCCGATGAAATCGGCAAGCTCAAGCGGGCCCATCGGATGGCGGGCGCCGAGCGTCATGGCGGTGTCGATGTGGTCGACCGTGCCGACGCCCTCGTAAAGCACATAGATCGCCTCGTTGATCATCGGCATCAGGATTCGGTTGACGATGAAGGCCGGAAAATCTTCCGACACCGTCGGCGTCTTGCCGAGCGAGCGGACGAAGTCCTTGGCGGTCTCGAAGGTCACCTCCTCGGTCGCAATGCCGCGCACCAGCTCCACCAGCTCCATCACCGGAACCGGGTTCATGAAATGCACGCCCATGAACCGCTCCGGCCGGTCGGTCGATGCGGCAAGCCGGGTGATCGAGAATGAGGAGGTGTTGGAGGCAAGCAGCGTCTCGGGCTTCAGGATCGGGCAGATCTTGGCGTAGAGCGCGCGCTTGGCGCTCTCGTCCTCGGTGATCGCCTCGATCACCATGTCGGCTGAGGCGAGGTCCTGCAGGTCGGTGGACGCCGTGATCAGCTTCAGCGCCTTCTTGCGATCCTCGTCGGACAGCTTGCCAGAACTGACCTGGCGCGCCAGATTGCCGTTGATCGTGGCAAGGCCGCGCTCTATCTGCTGCTGCCCGCTGTCGATCAGATGGACGTCATAGCCGGCGATGGCGCATACATGGGCAACGCCGCAGCCCATGGCACCGGCCCCGATCACGCCGACGCGCTTGATTGTTGCGGGCATATTGCACTCCCTCGATTGCGGTTTCGCGGCGATCGCGCGGTCCCGGTTCTGTGATAAAGCCTCGGGTCAGGTTTTTCCAGTGCCTTGCCGATGCGGGTGTTCCCCCTGGCCGCGAAATGTTCTAGAGCCAGACGCAAACGATCAACAGGTCAGCAACATGACGCGACGCATCGCCGTATTCGGCGCGACCGGCTCCATCGGCATCAACACACTGGACGTCATCGGCCAGCTCGGCGGCAGCAGCGCCTTCGAGATCACCGCGCTCACCGGCCATGCCAATGTCGAAAAACTCGCCCGTCAGGCGATCGATCACAGGGCGGCGATGGCGGTCACGGCGGATGAGAGCCGCTATGGCGACCTCAAGGACGCGCTTGCCGGCACCGGCATCACGGCGGCCGCCGGCGCAAGCGGGCTCGATGAAGCCGCCTCGATGCAAAACGACATCGTGATGGCGGCAATCGTCGGCACGGCCGGCCTTGCGCCGACGCTGAAGGCGGCGGCTGCCGGCGCTGATATCGCCCTTGCCAACAAGGAATGCCTGGTCTCGGCCGGCCCTTTGTTCATGGATGCCGTTCAACGCGGCGGCGGCACGCTGATCCCCGTCGACAGCGAGCATTCCGCCATCTTCCAGGTGTTCGAGGAGCACCAGCGCCGGGCGCTCGACCGCGTCATCATCACGGCATCGGGGGGCCCGTTCCGCACCAAGACGTTGGAAGAAATGCGCCATGTCGATGCCGCGACCGCGCGCGCGCACCCCAACTGGTCGATGGGCCTCAAGATTTCGATCGACAGCGCCTCGATGTTCAACAAGGCGCTCGAGATGATCGAGGCGCAGCATCTGTTCCGGCTGACGCCCGATCAGGTGGAAGTCGTGGTGCATCCGCAGTCGATCATCCATTCGATGGTCGGCTATGCGGATGGCTCGATCCTCGCCCAGCTCGGCGCGCCGGACATGCGCACCGCCATCGGCTATGCGCTTGCCTATCCGGAGCGCCGTCCGCTTGCGGTGGAAAGGCTTGACTTCGCCAAGCTCGCGCGGCTTGATTTCGAAGCGCCCGACGAAACCCGCTTTCCGGCGCTGAAGCTTGCGCGGCGCGCCATGGAACGCGGCGGGCTGCAGGGCGCGGTGCTGAACGGCGCCAAGGAAGTGGCGCTCGAGGCCTTCATCGAAGGTCGCTGCGGCTTTCTGGAAATGGCGGATATCACCGAAGCGGTGATGGACGCCCTCGACGACCTAAAGACAGCGACCAGCATAGATGACATCTACGCCGCCGATGGCGAGGCGCGCCGAAGGGCGGCCGAGCTTGTCAACGCATAGGTATTACCATTCGATGCGACTGCCGTCATAGGCAAGAAACAGACCGGTTTCGCCCTTTTCCAGTCCGTCGAGCGCACCAAGCATGTTTTTGGCGGCCGCGCCCGCTTCAACACGACGATTGCCGGCTGCGAAGGGCTCGGAAAGCGCCGTGGCGACCGTGCCCGGGTGGAGCGCCACCAGAGACAGGCCGGGCAGCTTGCGCCTTGCCTCGATCGAGGTTGTGCGGATGATCTGGTTCAAGGCCGCCTTCGCTGCCCGATAGGACATCCAGCCCCCGATGTGATTGTCGCCGATCGAGCCGACACGCGCCGAAAGACAGGCAAAGATCGCGCGGCGATCGCGCGCGACGAGAGGCAGAAAATGCTTCATCACCAGCGCCGGCCCCGCGGCATTGACGGCAAATTGCCGCGCCATCGCCTCGCCATCCAGCGCCCTGATGGTCTTCTCGGGTCCAGCGCCATCGATATGCAGCGCCCCGGTCGCGCACAGGATGAGGTCGAAAGCCACGCCTTCGAACCGTTTCGCAGCCTCCATGATCGAAGGCTCGCTCGTGATCTCGAACCCATCCGATTGTCGCGATAGACGCTCCAGCCCGGCACAGCGCGGATCATCTGCAAGCGCCGTGCAGAAGGCCTGGCCGATGCCGCCTGAGGCACCGATGACGAGCGCGCGATAGCCTTCGGCAAGGCTGTTCATACTGGCTGCCGGCATTTATCTCTCCCTTTGTGAGAGAACTACGCTCCGAGGGCTCTCGCGGATCAGGCCTCGAACACGGCTCGCAAGATGTCAGACGGAAAGGCGCCGTCGCAGCCTTCCGGCGCCGTATTGGTCATGGCGACGGCGACCGTGCCGGTTTTCGGATCAAGGCACCAGCGATTGCCGTAAACGCCACCCCACGACACCGCGCCATCGGGAAGCGGCGAATTGTCGAGCACCGCATTTTCCGTGACGGCTCCGAGAAAGCCGAACCTGACGCCCGGCCGTACGCTCAAATCGCCGATCTGGTTGGTGAGCGCCGCCCTTGCAGTTTCCGGTTTCAAGATCCCTTCGCCGCCTCGGCGCACCATTTCCAGAAGCCTCATCACATCACCGGCGGTTCCGGCCATACCGCCGCCGCCGCCCTGAAAGGCACGGCGGTTGAATATGCGCGCGGGCGAGAACGTGTAGACGCGGTCAGGTTCAAAGGCCACACGCTGCGGCTCTCCCATGGGCTGAGGGATCGGGTCGGCATTGAAATAGGGCACTGCCAGCCGCTCGGCGTCGGCCACATGAAACGTGGTGTCGCGTATGCCGAGCGGCGCAAGGAGATAGCGTTTCAGCGTTTCTTCGACGGAAGCGCCCTCCACCTCGGCAAGGACTGCGCCCAGAATATCGATCGCGATCGAGTATTCCCACGCCGTGCCGGGCTTGTAGTCCAGCGGAACGGCATTGTGACGGGAGAAGTTCTCTTCCAGCGACAGGTCGCTGTCTTCAATGCCGACGGTCATGGCTTCATGCGCAGGGAGAATGCCGGCGCCAGGCCTGTAATTGAGGCCGGCCGTGTGCGTGAGAAGCTGGCGTATGGTGATTTGTGCTTGCCGCCCATCGGGACCGGGCGGATGGAACCAGGGCAGCAGGTCGCCGACATGGTCATCGAGCGAGAACTTGCCGGCATCGATCATCGCCAGCGCAGCGGCGGCAACGAAGGGTTTGGTCACGGAGGCATAGCGGAAAATCGTATCGAGCGCCGTGGGCTTGCCCGCCTCGCGATCGGCATGGCCTGCGGCCCGCTCGTATACCGGCGTGCCTTCGCGCCAGACCAGGACCACCGTTCCGACGATGCGCGCATCATCGATTGCGCGGTCGATCACCGCGTCAATGCGTTGCGAAATTTCCATGAAAAGCCCTCCGGACCAAAAGCAGCATTGTCTGCTTGATCCGGAAAGCCGGAGGTGATGTCAACCGAAATTCCGGCAGCGTCGCTTAGGCGACGGCGCGCGCCAGCGCACACTGCGACCAAAGCGAATGCAGCGCCGAGACCAGATGATCGATGTCCGCATCGCTGTGCAGCGGCGTCGGCGTAAAGCGCAGGCGCTCGGTCTTGCGAGGCACGGTCGGATAGTTGATCGGCTGGACATAAACGCCGAAATCATCGAGCAGAATGTCCGAGATCCATTTGCACTTGGCGGCATCCCCCACCATCACCGGCACGATGTGGCTCGGGTTCGGCATGTGCGGAATGCCCTGGCGGTCGAGCTTGCGGCGCAGGGTTTCGACGCGTT
Source organism: Martelella limonii (assembly GCF_013344475.1). Classification (GTDB taxonomy): domain Bacteria; phylum Pseudomonadota; class Alphaproteobacteria; order Rhizobiales; family Rhizobiaceae; genus Martelella; species Martelella limonii. Next base: position 117,286 of record NZ_JABUOU010000003.1, read on the forward strand.
CGCGATGGCGGATGCGTTCGATCTGGCTGACCTTGAGGTGGCGGATCGAGGCAACGGCACCGGCGGCGAGCGCAGGCGGCAGCGCGGTCGTGAAGATGAAGCCGGACGAGAACGACCGGATGAAATCGACAAGCGCCTTGGAGCCGGTAATGTAGCCGCCCATCACGCCGAACGCCTTGCCGAGCGTGCCCTCGATCACGGTGATGCGGTCCATCAGACCCTCGCGTTCGGCAACGCCGCCGCCGCGCGGACCGTACATGCCAACCGCGTGAACCTCGTCGAGATAGGTCATGGCGCCGTATTTGTCGGCCAGATCGCAGATTTCCCTGATCGGCGCGATGTCGCCATCCATCGAATAGACCGATTCGAAGGCGATCATCTTCGGCGCATCCGGGTCTGCGGCCTTCAGCTTGGCTTCGAGGTCGTTGAGATCATTGTGGCGGAAGATCACGCGCGCGGACTTGCCGTGGCGGATGCCCTCGATCATCGAGGCGTGATTGAGCGCATCCGAAAAGATGATCAGGCCGGGGATCTTCTCGCCGAGCGTTCCAAGCGTCGCCCAGTTGGACACGTAGCCCGAGGTGAAGATCAGCGCATCTTCCTTGCCGTGAAGATCGGCAAGTTCCTGCTCCAGCTGGACGTGGTAATAATTGGTGCCGGAAATATTGCGGGTGCCGCCGGCCCCTGCCCCGCAGATTTCGATCGCCTCCTGCATGGCGGCGATCACGGTGGGACACTGCCCCATGCCGAGATAGTCGTTCGAGCACCAGACCGTCACGTCGGAGGCGGCGCCATCCTTGAAACGGGAAGCCCGCGGAAATTCTCCGCGGTGGCGCTTCAGTTCAGCAAACACGCGGTAGCGGCCCTCTTGATGCAGTTCCGCCAGCTCGTTTTTGAAGAATGCCTCGAAATCCATTACCCAGATGCTCCACCACCGGCCATGTTGTCTTTATCGTCAGAATTTGACGTAGATTGCTCGACGTCAACCCGCATCGGCGGCGAATTCCTACCCTGCGGCTTCAGGCCATAGTTTGAATTATTCCAAACTTTGCCTACACGCAACCGCGCGATTGAAACTTGATCAGGGTCAATTTGCCGCACAGATTGTAAAATGAGCCATTGGTGGAACCAAACGGCAGGCTATCCATTTAATCTCAACCTAGACCGTGATGGCTGGGCATAAAGCTTTTCGCTTTTCGCTGGATCGGTAATCGGGTATGTTTTGAAAGAGCGGCAATGTGCTGCAACTGAGGGACGGCAACGATCAGATCCGGGACACAATGGATCGGTCTGTCGGCGCGGGACCAAGGCGCAAATGTGATGAGGGAATCATGAAAAAACTTTTTGCAGGAATTCTGATCGGCGTTTCTTCGCTTGCAGCGACGGCCTGCACGCCCACTCAGGAAGGTGCCGCCATCGGCGCTGGCACCGGCGCTCTCGTTGGTACCGCAATTGACGGCGGCGGTCTCGGCGGCGCGCTCGTTGGCGGCGCTGTCGGCGCAGGTGCTGGCGCGCTTATCGGCCGCGCAGTGGAAAACCAGCCCGGCAAGTGCTACTACCGTGACCGCTATGGTCGCGAATATACCGACACCTGCCCGCGGTAAGACATAGGCCCGCTGCCTCAAGGGGCAGCGAGCCCTCTGCCCGGCGCGCCGATAAGGCGCAATGTCTGTGGCGAATCGAGACCCGACATACAGCAGCCGTAATAAACGGTTAACGCTGTTGCCGGGTTTTCGTATATCTGAGGCTATGCGTTCGCGAAGCTGTTAATAACTTATCGCGTAGATGAATTTTCGCGATCTGGTCGAGTGGTAAATGTTGAGCCGTTCAAAACGGAAGAGTTTCGGAATAGCCAGTGCGCTGCATCTGCAGCTGGCGATTGCCGCTGCGTTTTTCGCGGTGAGCGAAGACGCGAACGCTTTCAGCCTTTTCGGAATTCACCTGTGGGGCCAGCGCGAGGTCGACACCTCCTCGATCCAGGATCCTGTCCGCTATGTCGTAAAATTCAACGTCAATGGCGGAGACAGCAGCCTTGACGGCTTCCTGCGCAATCGCTCGGCGCTTCTTGGCGATGAGAATATTCCGGTCGAAGGCGATCTCGGCGTGCTGGTCAAGGCGCGCGATGATCTGCAGATCCTCGTCGGGTCGCTCTACGAAAAGGCCTATTACGGCGGCGTGGTGAATATCGACGTCAACGGCCAGTCCATCGAAAACATCATCGGGCTGCCGGATTTCGGACGCGAGGACCCGGTTCCGGTCACCGTGACGATCAATGCCGGGCCGATGTTCACCTTCGCCAACATCAAGCTCGAAGGCGCACCCGCAAGCTTCGATCCGAGACGGATCGAACTTCAGACCGGCAAGCCCGCCTATTCGACAACCATCCTGACCGCCGCGCGCACCATTGCAGCCGAGCTCAAGGATCAGGGTCATCCCTTCGCAACGATCACCCGGCGCGAAGTGATCGCAAATCACGCCAATTCCACGGTCGATGTCGAGATCACGGCCGCCGACGGGCCGGTTGCCGATCTTGGAAACATTACCGTCTCGGGCTCTGAAGCCGTCAAGCACGAATTCATCGAACGCTATTCGCGCCTGCGGCCCGGCCAGCAATATTCTCCCGAGCAACTGACGGCAGCGGCCAACCGGCTGCGGGCACTCAAGACCTTCGATGCCGTCACCATAACCACCGGCGACGAGCTCGACGCGAACGGCCAGTTGCCAACCACGATCACGGTACGCGACGGCAAGTTCCGCTATTTCGGCTTTGGCGCAAACGTCTCGTCGATCGACGGGCTTGGGTTGCAGGGCTATTGGGGCCATCGCAACCTGTTCGGCGAGGCCGAGGGTCTGCGGCTTGATGCCGGCGTTTCACGCATCGGCGCTTCGGATGGCTACGATTTGAATTCGCTCGATGTGTCGGGCGGGATCACCTTCACCAAGCCCGGCCTGATCGCGCCTTCGGGCATGTTTACCGCAAGCATCATCACGGCGACCGAAAACCCGGATCCGTACAATGCCAAATCGGTGACCGGAAGCCTCGGCTATACGTTCGAGCAGAGCGAGCACAACACGGTTTCCCTCGGCATCGCGCTCGACTACTCCAATATCCAGGATGCGTTCGGCACCGAGGATTACCTGAACCTGTCGCTGCCGCTCGGCTTCGACCGCGATACCAGAAACGATCCGCTGAACGCGACCAAGGGTGTCTACATCCTCACCAATGCGGAACCGTCCTACGACTTCCTGAACTCTGAAAGCTTCGCCGCGTTCGAGGCCGTCGGCTCGACCTATCTCACCTTCGGCGAGGAGGAACGCTTCACGCTTGCCGGCCGGATCGGCGCAGGCACGATCGTCGGCGGCAGCGATCTTCAGGACATTCCCGCAACCGACCGCTTCTATGCCGGCGGCGGCGGCAGCGTGCGCGGCTATGCCTACAAGTCGATCTCGCCGCGCCTTGCCAATGGAGAGGAAACCGGCGGCCGGTCCTATGTCGGGGCAACGGTTGAAGCGCGGATCGGCGTCACCAAGAACATCCAGGTCGTTCCGTTCATCGATGCCGCCGACGTGTCGGTCGACTATTTCCCAGATTTCAGCGACATCCGCGCCGGCGCCGGCATCGGCGTGCGGTATCTGACCGGGTTCGGCCCGATCCGTCTTGATGTGGCCGTGCCGCTCGACCGCTATCCCGGCGGTGACAATTACGGCATCTATGCCGGTATCGGACAGACCTTCTAGGCGGCTTCTTGCAATTGACGATGCATTCATGCCTTTGATGGCATGATTGGAAATACGCGCAAATCACTCTAGTTTCAAAAGAGCTTGTCGCGCCCGAGGAGCCAAATGGCGATAGTGTTTTTGAGACGACTGGTGAAGATCATCGCAGGGCTTTTTGCCCTGCTTCTGCTCGTCATCCTGACGGCCGTCATCCTGGTCGGCTACACCGATTCCGGCGCCAATTTCGCCGTTCGACAGGTCACGAAGCGGATCGCCTCGCCGGATTTCGCCGTCCATGTCGGCAGGGTCAGCGCACCGCTGACCGGCCACTTCACCATCGAAAGCATCTCCGTCTCGGACATCAAGGGACCCTATGCCGCGATTGACAATATTGTGCTCGACTGGTCGCCGATGGCACTGTTGCGCGGCCGGTTTACCGCCGAAAGCCTGACCGCTGACAAGATTGCCCTTGCCCGTCTTCCCATTCCCGGCAAGCCCGCCCCGAAAAAGGAAAGCCAGGGAGGCTTCTCGCTCCCGATCGGCATCGATATCGAGAAATTCGACTTTGCCGAAATCGACATTGCGGAGGCGGTGGCGGGCGAGGACTACCCGCTTTCGGCAAGCGGCCATGCGCGCGCCGTGACCGACCGGATCTCCGGCGCGATCGACATCGAACACCGCACCCGCGCCGGCACCTATGTCCGCGCCGATGTCGAATACGCACCCGATCAGAACGTTCTCGATATCAAGGCGGAGGTCAATGAGCCTGAAGGCGGCATCGTCGCCACGCTCTTGAAGCTTCCGGGCGCCCCCGCACTCAACATCACCGTTGACGGCGACGGCCCGCTTTCGGACTGGAAGGGCCATGTTGCCGCAAGCCTTTCCGGCAAAACGCTTGGCGAGATCGATGTCCGCCATCAGTTGAACGCGGAATCGGACCGCACGGTCACGATTACCGGTGAGGGCGAATTTTCGCCGCTCACGCCGTCGGAGTTCCAGTCGCTGGTCGAAGGCAAGACCGATATCGACGTCTCGGCGACGCTTTCTCCCAACGGCCGCATCAAGATCGGCAAGGGCCTGATCTCGACCGGAAGCTTCGTGCTGACCGCCTCCGGCACCTATGACAAGACCGGGGAAAACGATCTCGACATCAATGTCGACGGCGTCAACGGCGGATCGGTCCCGTTTTCCTGGCCGATCGATGATGACGCATTGTCGATCTCGCTCGAAAACGCTGCTTTCTCTCTGCACGGCCCCGCCAAGAATGCCGATCTTTCCGCGACGGTAACGCTCTCGCAGCTGTCACTGCCGCAGCTTTCCGCAAGCGGTGTTTCGCTGGCAGCAAACGGAACCGGATTCAATCTGCTGACGCGCACCGGTGCGCTCAACCTCGGCCTCTCCGTCGAGAGTCTCGCCTTCCGCGACGAGAGCCTTGATCGGATGATCGAGGCGCCGCTGTCGTTGAAGAGCCGGGTCACGCTTTCACCGAAGACGGTGCAGCTTGACAATGTCGCTCTGGAAAGCGGCGCGGTCGGCGCCACGGCCAATGTGGACTACAATCTCGAGACCAGCGAGGCAACGGGCCACGCAAAGCTGTTTGTGCTCGCCGATGCCCTGCCCGACGCGGTCTCGGGCATGATCAAGGACATGACGCGCATCGAAAGCGATTTCTTCCTGACGACGGCGTCGGGCGATGTCGTGCTGAAGAACCTTGAGGTCGAGAATGGACTGATCAATGCCGGAGGCGAAGTCAGCCTCACCGGCGGCAATATCAACGCAACGCTCAAGGCAACCCTGAGCGAACTCCAGCGCCTGTCGCCGCAGGTCAGCGGCTCGGCCGTGGTGGATGCCAAGATCACCGGCGAAATCGCCAAGCCCGACATCGATGCAAAGATTTCGGCGGACAGCCTGCAGATTTCCGGAGAGCCCCTGAAGGATTTCGTCGCGAAGCTCTCCGGCACGGCCGACATGTCGGCGCCGTCGGGAACGCTTTCGGCCACCGGCACCTATGCCGATGCACCGCTTTCGGTGTCCGCAAACGTGACCTCCAAGGACGGCCAGACGGAAATCTCCGGCATTGACGGAACGGTGGGCGCCAACACCTTCTCCGGCGACCTCGTGCTCAACAAGGCGTTCCAGCCGGCGGGCGGCATCAGCTTCGATTTCCCGGACCTGAAGCTTCTTGCAGGGCTTGCCGGACAGAAGGCCGAAGGCGCGGTCTCGGGTCGTATCGAACTCGACAATGCCAATGACCGCATCGGCCTGTCGATCGACGCTCGTGGCGACCGCCTCATCGTCAACGGCATTACCGCGAACAATCTCGATGCCGACATGACTGTCTCGGATATCTCCGCGCTGAAGGCGAGCGGCAAGATCACGCTGGGCTCTGTGACCGTTTCAGGCCAGACGCTGACCGACATCACCGTTGCAGCGCGCAACGAAGGCACGAGAACAAGCTTCGACGTGACCGCCCGTCACGATGGCCAGCCGGTTGCGCTGAAGGCCGATGTCAGCCGCGGCGACACGCTTGCCATCACGCTGAACCAGCTTGAGGGTTCGCCGATGGCACTGAACCTGCGCCTGCTTGCTCCGGCCAGGATTTCGATCGCCAATGGCACGACCAGGATCGACAATCTGCGGCTGGGCGTCGGCGGCGGCACGGTGACCGCCAGCGGAACGGTTGGCGAAAGACTGAACATCACCGCGAACATCAACGGCGTTTCTGCGGCGATCGCCAACCAGTTCATGCCCAGTGTCGGTGCAAGCGGCACGATTTCCGGCACGGTGACCGCCAACGGCACGATCGCGCGGCCTCAGGCCGATTACAATCTGCGCTGGGACAACGCCAATCTGCAACAGGCCAACTCACTTGGCGGACAGCCGTTCACGCTCACCACGAGCGGGCGCTATGACGGCAATCAGGTCACGACCGACACCACGATCATCAACCCGCAAGGCATCAATGCGCGCATCACCGGATCCGTCGGCCTGACGGGCAACAGGCCGCTCAACCTCAACGTCAAGGGCAAGCTGCCGATGCAGGTCGCCTCGGCGATCGCGGCAAATTCCGGCTTCGCCATCACCGGCAGCGCCAATGTCGACGCCACGATCGGCGGCACGATCACGAGCCCGTCCTATTCGGGCGATGTCAGCGTCGCCATCGACTCGCTGACCGATATCCGCCGTAACATCTCGCTCAACAATATCGACGGCGGGGTGACGCTCTCCGGCAATCAGCTGGTCGTCAACGGCCTGACCGGCAGGCTTGCCGCGGGCGGCACAGTGACAATCAACGGCACGATCGGTCTCAGCGGCGGATATCCGGCCTCACTCACGATTGTCGCCGACAATGCCGTCATCAATGACGGTCAGATGCTGACGACCACGGCGAACGGCACGCTGACGGTCGATGGGCCGTTGCTCTCCCGGCCGCTGCTGGCCGGAAAGCTCACGCTTGCGCGCACAGCAATCGTCATTCCCGACCGTCTGCCGGCGTCGATCTCGCAGATCGATATCGTGCATGAGGATGCTTCGAAGGCCGTGCTCCGTCAGGCCGAAATCCTCGCGCCTCAGCAGGCGAGCGGCGCGCAGACGACGCTTGCGCTCGACCTCACCATCGAAGCCCCGAACGCGATCTTCGTGCGCGGCCGTGGCGTTGACGCCGAACTCGGCGGCACGGTGCGCATCACCGGCACCACCCAGGACCCGATCGTGAGCGGCGGTTTCGATCTGGTGCGCGGCCGGCTTTCGATCCTCGGCCGCAGGCTGACCTTCACGCAGGGACGCATCACCTTTGGCGGCGCGCTGATCCCGATGATCGACCTCAGAGCGGATACGAGCGCGGGCGGCACCGACGTCACTATTGCGCTTCAGGGCATCGCCAACGATCCGCAGGTGCAGCTTTCCTCCTCGCCGCCCTTGCCGGATGATGAGATCCTTGCGCAGCTGCTGTTCAACCAGTCTTCCTCGCAGCTTTCCGCGCTGCAGATCGCCCAGTTGGCCGATGCCGTCATCCAGTTGACCGGCGGCACCGATCAGTCGCTGTTCGGCTCGATCCGGCAGGTGCTTGGCGTCGACAATCTTGATCTTTCGACCGACTCTGAGGGCAATGCCTCCGTGAGTGTCGGCAAGTATCTCAACAACAATACCTATCTCGAGATCGAGCAGAGCCGCGACACCGGCACCAGAGCCAGCATCAACATCGACATCGGCCGGAACTTCATCGTCAAGGGCTCCGCATCCACATCCGGAGAGACAACCGGCGGCATTTTCTACGAAAAGGAATACTGATCGCCCGCGGCAACGCGGTTGATATTGTGGCGAGAACATGGCAAGCGGAAGGACGAGTCCCGGGTCGGCCGACAGAGGAGACACGCCCTTGACCATCGAACACGGCTCGGTTGAGACGCGCCGGTCCCTTGCATCACTTGCAAAGCGTGAACGGGTGCTCGGGGTCGCAATCCTCTCCAGCATCGCGGCGATGCTGTTCGAAGACAGCCTGTTTCACGGCATGGACAACCCGCTGAAACTTGGGTTCGTGCTCGTCTGGCTGTTCGTGGTGATCCTCGCAGCGGCGATTGGCGTTGTGCGCCATGCCGAGAAGATTTCGGAACGCCTGGGAGAGCCCTTCGGCACCCTGGTGCTGACCCTTTCGATCACCGGCATCGAGGTAATGAGCATCACCGCCGTGATGCTGAACGGCGCGAACAACCCGGCGCTGGTGCGCGATACGCTGATGTCGGTGGTGATGATCATCATGGGCGGCATGCTGGGGATTTCGCTTTTGCTCGGCGCGCTGCGCCACCGCGAACTGAGCTTCAACCTGCAAGGGGCAAACGCCTATCTCGGAGTGATCATTCCGCTTGCCGCCTTCAGCCTTCTGCTTCCGAATGTAAGCCTCGCAACCGAGGGACCGACGCTCAGCACGCTGCAGAAGGTGATGGTCGGCACGATGGCGGCAGGCCTCTATATCATCTTCCTGATGATGCAGATGGGCCGCCACCGCGGCTATTTTGCCCAGCCCGAGGAAGACGACGCTGCACCTGAAGACCATCACAAGCCGATAGGCTCGATCTGGCTCCATGTGGCGCTTCTGTTCGCCTACATTCTGCCCGTCGTCTATCTTGTCGAACAGCTCGCAAGACCCGTCGACTACATCATCGAGACCATGGGTGCGCCGGGCATGATCGGCGGCGTGCTGATGGCCATCATGGTCACCACGCCCGAAGGCATTGGCGGGGTGCGGGCAGCCCTCGACAAGCGGCTGCAGTCATCGGTGAACATCTTTCTCGGTTCCGTGCTCGCCACGATCGGACTGACCGTTCCGATCATGCTTGTCGTGTCGAGTGCGCTGGGCCTCGACCTGCAACTTGGCCTTGCTCCCCTCGACGCCATGATGCTGGTGCTGATGCTGGCCGTCAGCATCGTCACCTTTGCCAGCGGCCGCACCAATCTGTTGCAGGGCGCCGTGCACTTTCTGCTGTTCATAGCCTTCCTTCTGCTGATCTATCGCGGTTGAATCGAAAGGACGTCATGCCCAGAACACGCAAAAGACCGATCGCCCTCGTCCATGGCTTCCTGCTTGCGCTTCTCATTCTGGGTTTTGGCGGCGCCCTTTCAAGCCCCGTCAGCGCACAGCAACAGGACGTCGCGCCGCGCACGGTAACCGTCGGCTACCGCATCCTGCCGCCCTTCGTCACCAAGGACAGCGAAGGCAATCTCGGCGGCATGGCCGTCGATCTCTGGCGCGAGATCGAGGCAGGTTTCAACGTCGCGCCGACCATGGTGGAATTCGAGACGGTGGCTGACATGCTGGCAGCAACGGCCGCGCGCGAACTCGACGTGGCGATCGGGGCGATTTCGATTACCGAAGAGCGTGCGGAGCGGGTCGACTTCACCCAGCCCTGGTTTGATTCCGGGCTCAGGATCATGGTCGATGACCGAAGCTCCTCCTCGCTCGCCAATATCTGGAACGGGCTCGCTGAGGCCGGCTATCTGCGCTATTACGCCTGGCTCCTGGTCTTCATCCTGATTGCAACCGTCGGCCTGACCCTGTTCGACCGGCGTTTCGACAAGACCTTCACGCGGCGCTGGCCCGACGGCATCGCGGAAAGCTTTTATGCCGTGATGCTGGTGGCAACACGCGGGAGCCTTCCCAGCCGGTCGAAGCTCTTTGGCTGGTACGGCAAGATCTTCTCGGCCTTCTGGCTGGTCATTGGCATTGCCATCGTCGCCTACATAACCTCATCGGTCACCAGCGTGATGACGAGTATCGCGATCACCGGCAACATCACCGGCCCGGAGGATCTGCCCGGCCGCACCGTCGGCGTGTTCCGCGGCTCGACGGCGGAAACCCGGATGCGCCGCAACGGCGTTGCCTTCGCAACCTATACCGACATGGATCAGGCTGTTGAAGCGCTGAGGGCAGCGGATATTGATGCCATCGTCGGCGACGCGCCGGTTCTCGAATATTACAAGGCGCAGCACCCGGACCTGGGTCTTGATGTGGTGGGCAGGATCTTCGCGCCCGACAAGTTCGGCTTCGCGCTTCCCTATGGTCAGGACACGCTGATCTACCCGATCACAGTCCGGCTGCTGTCGCTGCAGGAGGATGGGATCGTGCGTGCGCTCGCCCAGCAATATTTCGGGGATGAGCGCTAACGCCCTCGCCGCGTCTCGCCTGCGGCGCAGGCACAGCCGCCTTTCCGCAGCCGCGCCGCGGGTTGAAATCTTGGCGCTCATACCCCACTTCCGTAATGGAAGGCATTTCCCGCGCACGCGCGTTTCAGCGGTGTCGCATTTCACGATTTTTATTCAGGAGATTATCATGGCTGACAAGATCGCCGATAAGGCCGGCACGTTTTCGATCGGTGGCACACTCACCGTCAACCGGCTTGGTTTTGGCGCGATGCGGATTACCGGCAAGGGCATCTGGGGCGAACCCGCCGACCGTGACGGCGCGCTCGAAACGTTGAAGCGCCTGCCGGAACTGGGTGTCGACTTCATCGACACTGCCGACAGCTACGGCCCGGATGTCTCCGAATGGTTGATCAAGGAAGCGCTTCATCCCTATGGCGACGTCAAGATCGCCACCAAGGGTGGGCTCACCCGCGTTGGACCCGATGTCTGGCTGCCGGTCGGTCGGCCGGAATATCTGCGTCAGCAGGTGCATAAGAGCCTGCGCAATCTCGGCGTCGAACAGCTGGACCTCTGGCAGCTTCACCGCATCGATTCCAAGGTCCCGCAGGACGAGCAGTTCGGCGCGATCCGCGAATTTCTCGATGAAGGGCTGATTGCCCATGCCGGCCTCTCGGAGGTTTCGGTTGACGAGATCCAGGCGGCAAGCAAGGTCTTCAAGGTCGCGACCGTCCAGAACCGCTATAATCTGGTCGATCGCACCAGCGAGGATGTTCTGGACTATTGTGCTGAAAACGGTATCGGCTTCATTCCGTGGCATCCGCTCGCAGCCGGCGAACTTGCAAGCTCCGGTTCGCTTCTGGACGAGATTGCCAAGAAGCACGACGCCGCGCCAAGCCAGATCGCGCTTGCCTGGGTTCTGAAGCGCAGCCCGGTGATGATGCCGATCCCCGGAACTTCCAAGGTCAAGCATCTGGAGGAGAACCTCTCCGCTGCCTCGATCGCGCTTTCGGACGATGAATTCGCCGCACTCGACGAAGAGGGCAAGAAGGCCTTCGCCAAGGCCGCCTGATTCCCGCCCTTTCACCGCCGGCCTTCCGGGCCGGCGGCACAAAGCCCTGAAGGAAACAGGAGTTCGATCCCATGGACTATATCAAGCTTGGCCGCACCGGCCTCGACGTCTCCCGCCTCTGCCTCGGCTGCATGACCTATGGCGAGCCCGACAAGGGGCCGCACCCATGGTCGCTCACGGAAGAAACAAGCCGACCCTTCATCCGCAAGGCGATCGAGGACGGCATCAACTTCTTCGACACGGCCAACGTCTATTCCGCCGGAACGTCGGAAGAGATCGTCGGACGGGCGCTCAAGGACTTTGCCCGGCGCGAGGAAATCGTGCTTGCCACGAAGGTCCATGGCCGCATGCATGACGGGCCGAACGGCGCGGGCCTCTCGCGCAAGGCGATCATGCAGGAAATCGACAACTCGCTGCGCCGGCTCGGCACCGATTATGTCGACCTCTACCAGATCCACCGCTTTGATTACGACGTTCCGATCGAAGAAACGCTGGAAGCGCTCAACGATGTGGTGAAGGCCGGCAAGGCGCGCTATATCGGCGCCTCCTCCATGCATGCCTGGCAGTTTGCCACCATGCTCGCCACCCAGAAGGCGAATGGCTGGGCGCGGTTCGTCACGATGCAGAACTACGTCAACCTGCTTTACCGCGAGGAAGAGCGCGAAATGCTGCCGCTCTGCGAAGCCGAAGGCGTCGGCGTCATTCCCTGGAGCCCGATGGCGCGCGGGCGGCTGACGCGGCCCTTCGACACCGAGACCAACCGCACCGAGACCGATGCCTTCGGAAAGACGCTCTTCGCCGAAACCGAGCATGCCGACCGCAAGGTGGTGGAAGCCGTCGAAGCGATTGCCAAGGAGCGCGGCGTGCCGATGGCGCAGATTGCGCTTGCCTGGGTTCTGGCGAAGAAGCCGGTTTCCGCGCCGATCATCGGCGCCTCCAAGCCGCATCATCTCGACGACGCTCTCGGGGCGCTGACGCTGGAGCTCAGCGATGACGAGATTGCGCGGCTTGAAGCCCCCTATATCCCGCACCGGGTGATGGGCTTCAAATAGGTCGAAAGGCCCTTCTCGCCACCGCGTCGAACGTCATGGAGCGGCATTGTCTTCCAGAAGGGCAAGGCCGCTCTGTCGCGTTCCGGGCACTAACGATCCAGCATCTTCCGCGATGCGACCCCGCGTCACCTGCTCTCGTGCCTTGAAGCAAGGCCATGCCGGCATCAAGTTTGCGTAAGGCGCGGTTCAAGCAACCTGAAACCATTTGCCGAAATCTCTGCGCCCGACGGTTGAGCCGCGGTCTATTTTCGTGTTAAGAGATTTTCCACCATTATATGTGCCCCTCGTTCGAGGGACACCGGCGGGAAGGCTTTGTTTCGGCACGGGGAGGGTGTCGGAACTCACCGGATGCGCGGAACGCTCTATCGTTCGCCTGTGCAACGGAAGCCCCCGCCACCTCTTTATCATGGGCCTCGTGCGTTTCGGTTTTGCCGCTCATGAACGCCGCGTCGATGCGGCCTTGCCTCCCAGAAGCTTCACAGCGGTGGCCCCGCCACCGCATCTTTCAGGCACTCCTGCCTGATGGCGACTTATCGGAGGAGATAACATGCACAAGACAGCGTTCATCCTGGCCACGCTGATGGCGACCACGGCCCTGCCCGCAACGGGCTATGCCGCCACCGAACTCACCATGTGGTACCACGGCGCCGGCAACGAAACGGAATCGAATATCCTCAAGAACATCGTTTCCGATTTCAACGACAGCCAGGACGAATGGGAAGTGGTGCTCGAGAGCTTCCCGGAGAACTCCTACAATGATTCCGTGACGGCGGCGGCGCTTGCCGGCAACCTGCCGGACATCATCGACGTCGACGGCCCGATCATGCCGAACTGGGCCTGGTCCGGCTACATGCAGCCCCTGCCGATCGACAAGGCCAAGCTCGACGGCTTCCTGCCCGGCGCAATCGGCGAATGGGACGGCCAGATCTATTCCGTCGGCCTATGGGACGCGGCACTCGCGATGATGACGCGCCAGTCCTATCTGGACAAATACGACATCCGTAAGCCGACGCTGGAAGAGCCATGGACCGCCGAAGAATTCGACGATATTCTCGTCAAGCTGAAGGATAGCGGCGATTTCGAATATCCGCTGAACCTCGGCATGGCGGATGCCGGCGAGTGGTACACCTATGCCTTCCTGCCCTTCCTGCAATCCTTTGGCGGCGATCTTGTCGACCGCGCGGATTACCAGACCGCAGAGGGCGTGCTGAACGGCGAGGCGGCGATCGCCTTTGGCGAATGGTGGCAGTCGCTGTTCGAGCGCGGTCTCGCACCGGGACCTTCGCAGGATCCGGCGGACCACCAGAACGGCTTCATCAACGGCGAATATGCGATCGACTGGAACGGCAACTGGACGGCCCGCACCAAGCTCGACGCCTTCGATGATGTGGTCTTCCTGCCAGCGCCCGATTTCGGCGAAGGCTCGAAGATCGGCGCTGCCAGTTGGCAGCTTGGCATCTCGGAATCCTCCGAGCACCCGGATGGCGCTGCCGCCTTTATCGAATTCGCGATCCAGGACCAGTATCTGGCGGACTTCTCCAACGGCATCGGCCTCGTGCCCGCCACCCAGGCTGCCGCCGACATGTCGGACTTCTACAAAGAGGGCGCCCCGCTTGCCGTGTTCTACGGGCTTTCGGATGCACAAGGCTCGCTGCGCCCCGTGACGCCGGGCTACGTCGTCGAGACCAGCGTGTTCCAGAAGGCGATCGCCGACATCGCCAATGGCGCGGATGTCGCCGATACGCTGGATGCGGCGGTGGACGAGATCGACACCGATATCGATCGCAACCAGGGCTATGGCCACGGTGGTTGAGGGTACAAGGGGCTGGCTTCGGCCGGCCCCTTTGTTTTGTTTGGAGCGAGCATAAGCGTGAGGCACCCCCAATCTCCCCCCTTGAGGGGGAGATGTCGCGAAAGCGACAGAGAGGGGTACAGAGCATAAGCCGCTGACGCCGTGCTCTCGGACAGGCTTCACCCCTCTCTGCCCTGCCGGGCATCTCCCCCTCAAGGGGGGAGATTGGATCATGGCCAATGTTCAGGCCTGCCACCAACCCCTCAATACGAGGACAGACAGATGAGCCGGAAACTGACGGAAAACAATGGAGCGGGGTGGGCTTTCGCGGCACCCTCGACCCTGCTGATCGGCCTCTTCATCATCCTTCCGTTTTTCCTCGCGATCGCCTTTTCACTCACCGACCAGCGGCTGATCTCGCCGAACCCGACGCGCTATGTCGGCGCTGAGAACTACCGCGACCTGCTCGGCATCAACGTCATCAGGCTCGAACCCGAAGTGGGTGACGACGGACAGCTCGCCCGCGACAAGGATGGCAATCTCGAATATCCCCGCGTCCGCTCCCTCACCCGCTCCGACGACTATCCGCAATATTTCGGCATGCGCGAATGGTTCCGGGTCCATGCCGGCAACACCGCCTATGTGGTGGTGGCGCGCGATGTCGTGTTCATGAAGGCGCTGGTCAACACCCTGATCTTCGTGGCGATCACGGCGCCCGTTCAGGCGGGGCTGGCACTGGGTCTGGCGCTTTTGATCAACCAGCGATTACGGGGCGTCAACGTGTTCCGCGCCGTGTTCTTCATGCCGGTGGTGGTGTCGATCGTGGTGGTCTCGCTGCTCTGGCGGTTCATCTATGACGGCAATGACGGTCTTTTGAACGCGCTTCTGTCGGGCATGACCTTCGGCATTTTCCAGCCGGTGGACTGGCTCGGAAACACCCACACCGCGCTCGGCTCGATTATCGCCATGTCGATCTGGCAGGCGGTCGGCTTTCATATGGTGATCTGGCTTGCGGGTCTGCAGACGATCCCGCCCACGCTCTACGAGGCAGCAGCCATCGAAGGCTCATCCAAATGGCAGACCTTCCGCTATGTCACCTGGCCGGGGCTTCGCAATACCGCCGTGCTAGTTCTGGTGGTGATCACCATGCAGGCCTTTGCCGTCTTCGCCCAGATCGACGTGATGACCAAGGGCGGGCCCCTCGATTCGACGCAGACGCTGGTGTTCCAGGCGGTTGAGCGCGGCTACGGCCGGCAGGATATTTCCGGCGGCTCGACCATCTCGGTCGTGCTGTTCGTGCTGGTTCTGGTGATCTCGCTTGCCCAGCGCTATTTCACGCGGGAGAGGAACTGAGCCATGGCCGCGATCTCAAACGACAATCACGGCCTGAGACTTGCCGTGCGCTATCTCGTCCTGGTGCTGGTGGCGCTTGTCTTCCTGCTGCCGCTCCTGTTCATGGTGATGTCCTCGCTGAAGCCGGACAGCCAGCTTCTGAACGACACCTCCTCGCTTCGTGCCTTCCTGCCCGTCGGCGACATCAGCCTCGAAAACTATGCGGGCGCCTTCCGCCGCGCGCCGATCGGCCTGTTCGTCTTCAATTCGGTGATGATCACCACGATCACGGTGCTGGCCTCGCTGTTTTTATGCTCGCTCGGGGCGTTCTCCTTCACCTTCGTCCGGTGGCGCGGCAATGGGGTGGTGCTGTCGATCCTGCTTGCCACGCTGATCATCCCGTTCGAGACCATCGCCATTCCGCTGCTGCTCTTTGTCTCACGCCTGCCCTGGATCAGCCTCGACGGGTTTTCGCTGGGCTGGCTCAACACCTACCGGGTGCAGATCATTCCCTGGATCGCCGATGCGCTGACGATCTTCCTGTTCGTCCAGTATTTCAAGGATCTCCCGCGCGAGCTGATCGAGGCGGCGCGTGCGGAAGGGGCGAGCTGGTGGCAGATCTACCGCCGGGTGGTGATGCCGCTTTCCGGCCCCGTGATCGCCACCGCCGCCATCCTGAAGGCGCTGAAGATGTACAATGAACAATATCTCTGGCCGCTGATCGTGGTGCAGGATGAAGCCCACCGGCCGATCATGGTCGGGCTTGGATACTTCTTCCAGCTCAACGTGCCGTGGGGCGAGGTCATGGCCTATCTTTCGCTGATCACCTTGCCGGTGCTGGTGTTCTATCTGGTGCTTCAACGCGCATTCATCGCATCGATCGCGTCAACCGGCGTAAAGGGCTGAAGGAGAAAAACATGGCAGGTCTGTCACTCAAATCGGTCCGCAAGTCCTATGGCAAGGTCGAGGTCATCAAGGGCGTCGATCTCGATATCAAGGATGGCGAGTTCGTGGTCTTTGTCGGGCCCTCCGGATGCGGAAAGTCCACGCTTCTCCGGATGATCGCGGGGCTTGAGGATATCACCGACGGCACGCTGGAAATCGGCGGCCGCAAGGTCAACGACCTGCAACCGAAGGAACGCGGCATCGCCATGGTGTTCCAGACCTATGCGATCTTCCCGCATATGTCGGTGCGCGAAAACGTCGCCTTCGGGCTGACGATCGCGGGCGTGCCGAAGAAGGAAAAGGAGGAGGCCGTCCAGCGAGCAGCGAAAATCCTGCAGATGGAGCACCTTCTCGACCGCCGCCCGTCGCAGCTTTCCGGCGGCCAGCGTCAGCGCGTCGCGATCGGCCGCGCCATCGTTCGCAATCCGGCCGTGTTCCTGTTCGACGAGCCGCTCTCCAATCTCGATGCGGCGCTCCGGATGGACATGCGCATGGAGATCGGCAAGCTTCACAACCAGCTCGATGCCACCATGATCTACGTGACCCACGACCAGGTGGAAGCGATGACGCTTGCCGACCGGATCGTTGTCTTGAAGGACGGCGTGGTCCAGCAGGTCGGAACGCCGATGGAGCTCTACCACGAGCCTGCCAACCTGTTCGTCGCAGGATTCATCGGCTCGCCATCGATGAATTTCATGGATGTCGATATCGTGGAAAACACCGGCCGGGGCATCACCGTGAAGTCGGAGGCGCTCGATGCAGTCACGCTGCAGAAAAGCCGCTTCGATTTTGCCGGCCATAAGACCGCGCGGCTGGGTCTGCGGCCGCAATATCTCGATGTCGTGGAAAGTGGCACGGCCGGCGGGCTGCACGGCACGGTCACGCTTGTGGAGCGTCTCGGCACCGAGACCGTTATCAATGTCGAGCTGACCCGCGGCGGCCGCATCGTTGCAGCCCTTGCCGAGGATCGCCCGCTTCAGACCGGAAGCGAGATCACGCTCGTCTTCGATCCGGAAAGAGCGCATCTTTTCCCGGTCAAAAAGGACGCCCACCAGGCTTCAAGCTGAGGGGCGCCGGAACCCGGGAATGCGGCGTCCGCTTTCCCGGGCGGACTTGCATCAGCGTGGTGCGAGCGTGCCGATGAGTTTGTTGACGACCTGCGCCATTTCCGCGCCGGCTGCGAAATTGAACTGATTGATGGCGATGAAGATGCCGACGCCGCGTGAAGGCGCAAAGGCGGTATAGGAGAACACGCCATCGGTACCGCCGGCCTTCTGGATGATGAGCGGACGGTCGCCTTCCGGCATCATGATCACCCAGCCAAGCCCCATTGCATCCATGTGGCCGGATTCATCCATGCCCAGAACCGGTTGGAGACCATCGCGCATCAGCCAGGCCGCATGGCTGATGGCGCGCAATTCCGCGTCATCCGTGCTGAAGCGATCGAGGTTCCACTGAAGATACCGCACCATATCATTGGCCGTGGTGTAAAGGCCCGATGCCCCGCTGCGGTTTGCGATGGGTTCGCCGGGATCCATCTCGTTGCCGTTCCAATCGTAGCCGACCATGACGTTTTCGCCTGCTGGGCGATCATAGCTTGTCGCGGTCAGCCCGATCCGGTCGAGGACCTTGGCCTTGAGCAGGTCCGGATAGGCCTCACCTGCAATATTGGAAAGAGCCATTGCGAGCACGTCGAAGCCGACATTTGAGTAGGCAATGCCGCTGCCCGGCGCAAACAGGAGGGAATTTTCGGAAAGATTGGCTGCAAACGATTGATCGCTGTATTTCTCGACGCCCTCGACATCGACCAGTTCGCGCGGCAGACCGCTTGCCTGGGTGGCGAGATCGATCAGCCGGATCTGTTGGCCGTCCTTTTCGGGAAGTGCGGGGACAACGCCTGCATGCGGACCGACCGGTTCTGTCAGCGAAACGGTCCCTTCCTCCGCAAGCGCCGCGAGCGCAAGTCCGGTGAAGCTCTTGGTCAAGGATCCGACCCCGATCACCGTATCGCCGTCCGGCTCCTCGCCGCTTCCCTTCGCGACCTCCCCGAAGCCGAAGACCGCGCTTTCGCCATTGCGCACGGCCGCTATGACCAGCCCCGGAACGCCTGTGTCGATCTGGAAAATCTGAGCTGTAAACTCGACGGCTTCGTCAAGTACGGGATCGCTGGCAGCTGCGGGCGCTGCGGCCAGAAGTGCAATTGCGGCAAAGGCGTATCTCATTTCAGTTCCAATCTTCTCTCTTCAGAAAGTCACGCTGTCACGGAGGGTCCATGCCGAAGCCCCTCCCCCATGAGGTTCATCAGTTCAAGCTAACATAATACGGCAGAATATGCTGGAAAACAGCGCATCGAAGGCTTGAAAGCTGTCCTCGGGCGCTCGGGCGCGCGCTCGTCTCGCTGCCGTGATCCGAAAGCATGAGAGGATCGGCTGGAACATCCGGCCGGCCTTGACCCTTTAGCATACAGACAGGCGCGGTTCCCGCGCGGAAGTTACACAAGGAAGAAACAAGCTCATGGCCGACAATCAAGCACCCGTCGCACAGGTTCAGGATCAACAGCCCGGTCTGGAAGCGGAGATGCACCCGCTTCCGGAATATATGCCCCGCTACCCCGGCTCCGGCCGGCTGAAGGAGAAGGTCGCCATCATCACCGGCGGCGATTCAGGCATCGGGCGGGCAACCGCCGTGCTCTATGCCCGCGAGGGCGCCAGCATCGCGATCCACTACAAGGATGAAACCGAGTCGGAAGACGCAAGGGCCACGCTGAAGGCGGTGGAAGAGGAAGGCGGTAAGGCGTTTCTTTTCGCCGGCGACATCGGAGATCCGTCGACCTCGGAAAAGCTGGTCGCCAGCACGATCGAAAAATTCGGCAAAATCGACATCGTCGTCAACAACGCCGCCGAGCAGCATGTGCAGGAAGATATCGCCGATATTCCGGAGGAGCAGCTCGAGCGCACCTTCAAGACCAATATCTTCGGCGCGTTTCATCTGCTCAAATATGCCCGCCCGCACCTCAAATCCGGTGCATCGGTGATCATCGTGACCTCGGTCACGGCCTTCCGGGGCCAGCCGCTGCTTCTCGATTACTCTTCGACCAAGGGCGCGCTTCTGGCGCTGATCCGGGCGCTTTCCGGCAATCTTGCGTCAAAGAACATCCGCGTGAACGGCGTCGCCCCCGGCCCGATCTGGACGCCGCTGATCCCTGCGTCCTTCCCGAAGGACAAGGTCGCCGAATTCGGCAAGGACGCTCCGC
This sequence comes from Martelella limonii, assembly GCF_013344475.1. Classification (GTDB taxonomy): domain Bacteria; phylum Pseudomonadota; class Alphaproteobacteria; order Rhizobiales; family Rhizobiaceae; genus Martelella; species Martelella limonii. Next base: position 137,085 of record NZ_JABUOU010000003.1, read on the forward strand.
TTGGCCGCCCCGGCCAGCCGAACGAGGTGGCGCCGAGCCTGCTGTTCCTCGCCTGCGAGGATTCCTCCTACATCACAGGCCAGGTGCTGCACCCGAATGGCGGCGATCTGGTCGGGGGTTGAGCGGTTTCGGGGACCGAAGGACTGGCATCACGTCGCTTCGATCGAATCACCGGCCAACCAAGTCAATCGGGCCGTTCCGCATCTCGCGGGACGGTCCGTTTTATCTGATAGCACGGCAGCTTGAGAGCGCTTCGTTGACGCTCACCCGCCCACAGGCTCGGATCTAGACCGAGCATCGATACGGTTCAAGAAATTGATTTATAAGTGATTTTTCGACTCCACACAAACCTGCCTGGATCCTCGGGTCAAGCCCGAGGATGACGCCGAGGGTGTGGTAAGGCGAGCCAAAAAGCCGGCCCGTTCCACGTCATCCGGGACGGCTTCTTACTTTCACGACGACAGATGCAGCACGATTTCGCGCCGGTGGGGCCGGTCGCGGTGTTCGAACAGGTAAAGCCCCTGCCAGGTGCCAAGCGCCATCCGTCCGTCATAGACGGGGACCGAGACGGAGACCTGGGTCAGCGCAGACTTGATATGGGCAGGCATATCATCCGGGCCTTCGAGCCGATGGACGAGATAATGCATCGACGGATCGTCGGAAGGCGGCGCGATCCGGGCGAAATAGGCCTTCAGGTCCCGTTTGACATCGGGATCGGCATTTTCCTGAATCAGCAGCGAGCAGGAGGTGTGGCGCACGAAGATGGTCAGCAACCCCTCATGCATGGCCTCGCTGCGCACGAAACGGTCGGCCTCCTGGGTAAATTCATAGAGCCCCTGGCCCCGTGTATCGATGGTCAGCATGGTCTGCGGCATGGCGTCCTCCTCGCTCGGGCAACGGGCGGACCCCGTCAGCAAGCCCCGGCCCGAAAGCCGGGGCGGAATGCGGTTTGCGCCTCAGAGCGCCTTCTGAAGCTCCGGCAGCACCTCGAACAGGTCGCCCACCAGACCGTAATCCGCGACCTGGAAGATCGGGGCTTCCTCATCCTTGTTGATCGCGACGATCACCTTGCTGTCCTTCATGCCCGCCAGATGCTGGATCGCGCCGGAAATGCCGCAGGCGATGTAGAGATCGGGCGCAACCACCTTGCCGGTCTGGCCGACCTGCCAGTCATTGGGCGCAAAGCCCGCATCGACCGCCGCACGCGACGCGCCGACGGCGGCGCCAAGCTTGTCGGCGACAGGGAGGATGACTTCCTGGAATTTTTCAGCCGAACCGAGCGCCCGACCGCCAGAGATGATCACCTTGGCGGAGGTGAGCTCGGGACGTTCGGAACTTGAAATGGCATTCTCGACGAAGCTCGAAAGGCCCGGATCGGCAGCGGCAGAAACCGTTTCCACCGCAGCCGCGCCCGTCATTTCGGCAGCGGAGAAGCTCGCCGTACGGACCGTTATCACCTTCGTGGCGTCATGCGATTTCACCGTCTCGATGGCGTTGCCGGCATAGGTCGGGCGCTTGAACGTGTCAGGCGCAACCACCTCGATGATTTCCGAGATCTGCATGACGTCGAGAAGCGCTGCAACGCGCGGCATCACGTTCTTGCCGATCGCAGTCGCCGCCGCCATGATCACGTCATAGCCGGACGCAAGGTCGATGATGGTGGCAGAGAGAGGCTCTGCCAGGCTTTCGGCCAGGGCATCGCTTTCCGCGAGCAGAACCTTGGAAACCCCGGCAATCTTCGCCGCGCCTTCGGCTGCGGCGGATGCGCCCTTGCCCGCGACGAGAATGTGAATGTCGCCGCCGATCGCGGCAGCCGCCGTTGCGGCCTTCGCGGTCTGGTCGGAAACGGTGCTGCCGTCATGTTCGGCGAGAAGAAGAATGGTCATATCGGTTGCTCCCCTTACAGTACGCCGGCTTCGTTTTTCAGCTTGTCCACCAGCTCGGCGGCGGTGGCGACCTTGATGCCGGCCTTGCGGGATGCGGGCTCCTCGGTCTTCAGCACTTCCAGACGGCGGGCGCAATCGACGCCGTAGTCGGCAGGCGTCTTCTTGTCGAGAGGCTTCTTCTTGGCCTTCATGATGTTGGGCAGCGATGCGTAACGGGGCTCGTTGAGACGCAGGTCGGTGGTCACGATCGCGGGGAGCTTGACCGAAATGGTCTGCAGACCGCCGTCGATTTCGCGGGTGACCTTCGCCTCGCCCTCGCCCAGTTCAAGCTTCGATGCAAAGGTCGCCTGGCTCCATCCAAGAAGCGCCGCCAGCATCTGGCCGGTCTGGTTGCTGTCGTCATCGATCGCCTGCTTGCCGAGAATCACGATCTCAGGAGCCTCCTCGTCGGCGACCTTCTTCAAAAGCTTGGCAACGGCCAGCGGCTCGACGGTCTCGTCGGTGGCAATCAGGATCGCCCGGTCGGCGCCCATGGCGAGCGCCGTGCGCAGCGTTTCCTCGGCCTTTGCGGGGCCGATCGAGACGGCGACGACCTCACTCGCCTTTCCGGCTTCCTTCAGCCTGAGCGCCTCTTCGACCGCGATTTCATCAAAGGGGTTCATCGACATCTTGACGTTTGCAAGCTCGACGCCCGAGCCATCGGGCTTCACGCGGATCTTGACGTTGTAATCGACAACCCGTTTCACCGGGACCAGAATCTTCATGTTCAAACTCCAAGCTCAGGACCTTGCCGGACCTGTTTCCCAACGTTTCCCGCCGGAACCTCTTCCGGCACCGTTAACCGACCATGCGCGACCCGTAACGGGATCGCTTGCCAATCGGCGACATGGACCGTTTCTTTTGCTACCCGCCGGCCCGCGTCATCAGCGGTTCTTGCCGGGCACCCAAAGCACATCGCCATCACCCTTGCCGTTGGCGTGGCGCGCGGCAACGAACAGATAGTCCGACAGACGATTGATATAGTGGAGGGCGGCCGTCGACACGACCTCTGCTTCGGCAAGGCGCGTCATCGCCCGCTCCGCCCGCCTGCACACCGTGCGCGCCAGGTGCAGATGCGCGGAAAGCGCGCTTCCGCCCGGAAGGATGAAGGATGTGAGCGGGGACAGGTCGGCGTTGAGACGATCGATCTCGCCCTCGATCCACGCCACCTGCCCCTCCACGATCCGCAGCGGCTCGTAGGACAGGGCCTCGCCGGTATCGGGTGTGGCAAGATCGGCGCCAAGATCGAACAGATCGTTCTGGATGCGGGCAAGCGATGCGTCATACGCGCCGGCCTCCTGAAGGCGGGCGAGGCCGATCGTGGCATTGGTCTCGTCGACATCGCCGATCGCCGCCATCCTGACATCGCCCTTCTTGCGGCGCGGTCCGCTCGCAAGGCCGGTCGTGCCGTCATCGCCGGTACGGGTGTAGATCTTGTTCAGTTTCACCATGGCTGTTGCCACAATCCTCTTCATTTCGACGTATCAAGCCTCAGCCGGATACCAGCCTTCAATCAGGGATGAAAGGGGGGCTTCGGGTTGGGGGCCGTCGTGCCTACTGCCCGCTCTGCATCAGCCAGAGCGTGATCATGATCAGGATGATGGCGAGCGCCTGAAAGGCGACGCGGGCCTGCATCATCTTGTTGGAATGCTGCGGGCTTCCGCCCAGCATCATGTTGATAAGGCCACGGGCCAGAAAGAACACCACCAGCAGCATGACGATGACGGTGGCGAAAACGAAAACGGTCGACATTGATCCTCCTCGAATGCCGCGCCATCAGACGACAAAACGGCCGCTCTTGCAAGCGAGCGATCAGCCTTCCTTCAGCGCATGGTTCAGAAGCGCTTCCGCATCCCTGGAAAAGGCCACCATGTAGACGCTGTCGATCGCGGGCAGGCCCGGCAGCAGATGGCGCACGGTCGTGATCGCAATCCGCGCCGCCTTGTCCGCCGGAAAGCCATAGACACCAGTGGAAATCGACGGAAAGGCAATCGTCCGGCAATCATGGGCCGCAGCCAGCTGAAGCGCGTTGTTATAGCAGAGTTCGAGCTTCTCCGCCTCGCCGTCATCACCGCCATGCCAGACCGGGCCGACCGTATGGATCACATAACGCGCCTTGAGGTCATGACCGCCGGTGATCTTCGCCTCGCCGGTACGGCAGCCGCCGAGCATCCGGCATTCCTCAACAAGCCCTGGCCCCGCCGCACGGTGGATCGCGCCATCGACCCCGCCGCCACCCAGCAGCGAAGCATTGGCGGCGTTGACGATCGCATCGACATCGTAGGTGGTGATATCGCCCTGCTCGACGATGATCTTGCCCATGATTTTACGCCTTCCTCAACTCAACCGCCCCATCAGCCGGTAAAACCAGTCGGAGGGCATCACCCGCTTCAGCAACATGCCCTGCTTGGCCGGCGTGGTGACGGGATAATGCGGGCGCGGGCGTTTTGCCGAAAGCGCCTTCTTCAAAACGGCATGCACCGCGTCGGGTTCCAGACGGCTCTTGTTTTCCGGCCCGGAACCGCTGAGCCGGGCAAGCTGCTTTCTGTATTCGGCCGCGTGGTGCGAGCCTTCAAGGTCGATATTGGCGTGGATATGTTTCAGCGCATTGGCGGTGAACCGCGAGGCGATCGGGCCGGGCTCGATCAGGCTGACGAAGATGCCGGTGCCATCGAGCTCCATGCGCAATGTCAGCGACAGCGCCTCGAGCGCATATTTCGAGGCGGAGTAAGGCCCGCGATAACGATAGGGCAAGAGTCCGAGGATCGAGGAGCACTGCACGATCCGCCCATGCCCCTGCGCCCGCATGAAGGGCAGGACCTTCAGCGTCAGCGCGTGCCAGCCGAAGACATTGGCCTCGAACTGGGCGCGCAGCACATCGGTTGCGACATCCTCTACCGCGCCCGGCTGGCCGTATGCGCCATTGTTGAAAAGCGCATCGATGCGCCCGCCGGTTCGTGCGGCAACGTCTTCGACAAGCGCGGCAATCGAGGCCTCATCGGTATAGTCGAGATGGAAGGCCTCCAGCCCATCGGCTTCGAGGACCGCGATATCTTCCGGCGTGCGGGCGGTCGCGAACACCCGCCAGCCTTCCTTTTTCAGCTGACGGGCACAGTATGCGCCGATGCCGCTGGAACAGCCTGTAACGATAATCGTGGATTGCTCGGCCAATTGAATACTCCGGTACACGAATGCGGTGTTCTTACTATATAAGGATCGCAGCACGCCCGCGAAACGCCTGTTGGAGCAAGAATGAAGAAGCCGATCCGGACGACGTTCAAGGTGGCCTATGATGCGATCTATCATTTCAGCGAGGACGACGGCTGGGCCATGGCAAGCCATGTCGCGCTGTCGACGCTGCTTGCGCTGTTTCCCTTCCTGATCTTCGGCACCACGCTTGCGGGCTTTCTGGGCGCGGACCGGTTTGCCGACATTGCCATCAACACCATCGTCGGCGCCTGGCCGAAGGAGATTGCAGAACCGGTTGCAAACCAGATCCGGCAGGTGCTTACCGTGCCGCGCGGCGGGCTGTTGACGGTTTCGGTTCTGGCGGCCGCCTATTTTGCCTCGAACGGCGTCGAAGCCGTGCGGCTGTCGCTCAACCGCGCCTACCGCGTTGAGGAAACCAGGACCTGGTGGTGGCTGCGGATCAAGAGCCTCGGCTTCGTGCTGCTGGCCTCGATCATCTTTGCCTTTCTCAGCATCATGTTCGTGCTGGTTCCGATCGCGCTGCATTTTGCCGAACGCTGGTTTCCGTGGCTGGAAACAGGGCTCACCACGCTTTCAAGCGCGCGGCTGGTTGGTACGTTCCTGCTCCTGATGTTCGGCCTGATCATCTGCCATCTGTTTCTGGCCGCCGGAAGGCGCCGTCTCGTCGACGTGCTGCCGGGCATCCTGCTGACACTCGTGTTCTGGTCGATCTTCGCCTCGGCCTTCGCCTATTATCTCGGCACCTTTGCGCAATACAGCGCCACCTATGCCGGGCTTGCCACACCGATGATCCTGCTCGTGTTTCTCTATTCGATCGGCGTCATCCTGCTGCTGGGGGCAGAGGTGAATGCGGCCCTTCTCAAATACAAGGTCATCAAGCACGCGCCCTGGAGCCGGCGGCGGTCACGCCGCGCCAAACATTCAGATCCCCAGAAGGACGAGAATATCAGCCACTGAAGAGCCGTCGGCGCGCAATTGCCTGAGGGCCGTGTCGCCGTTGGACTTCGACAGCTTTCGGCCATCCGCGCCAAGGATCAGCCGATGATGGCGATAGACCGGCGCCTTGAGGCCGAGAAGCGTCTGCAACAGGCGGTGGATGGCGGTTGCGTGATAGAGATCGCGCCCGCGCACCACATGGGTGACGTTCTGCGCCGCATCATCGGTGACGACCGAGAGATGATAGCTTGACGGCGCATCCGAGCGCGACAGCACCACATCGCCCCACGCAGCAGGATCGGCCTCGACATCAACCATGCCGCCATCCGTGTCTTCGCGCCAGAACAACGGTTCCTCTACAAGCGCGAGCGCTGCCGCCATATCGAGGCGGAATGCATGCCGTCTGCCTGACGCCAGAAGCGCCGCGCGCTCGTCACCGCTCCGCTCCCGATCGGTTGCGGGATAGAGCGGCGCGCCATCCGGATCGCGCGGCCAAAGCCTGCCCGACCTTTCATAGTCTTCGACGTGACGGCGCACGTCGCCGCGCGTGAGAAAGGCCGGATAGACGACGCCCATCGCCATCAGCCGTTCAAGCACCGCCTGGTAGTCTCCGAAATGCTCAGACTGGCGGAAATACGGGGTTTCGAAACGAAGGCCGAGCCAGGCCAGGTCCGCAATCAGCGCCGCTTCGAGTTCCGGCGTGGCGCGGGTCTGGTCGATATCCTCGATCCGGAGCAGCAGCCTGCCGCCCACGGCCTCCGCCCTTGCCTGATTTTCGAACGCGGAAAAGGCATGGCCGAGATGAAGATAGCCGTTCGGGCTTGGCGCGAAGCGGAAAACGGGTCGATCCTGAGCTGGTTCCATGCAAAGAGACATCCGGAGTTTCACACCGAAGGGGTAAGTCGGATGCAGCGGATTGGCAATGCTGATGATCTTCAAATAGCGCTCGGCGCCCTTGCCGCACAATCCCCGCGTCTTGGCGCAATCGCGGCCCAATGCCCGGAAATACCGCTTCGCCTCATGCCGGCAGGCTTTGCGGGCCTTGCAGAGATCGTGACCGGGCAGATGATTTCCAAGCAGGCAGCAGCTGCGATCTTTGGGCGCTTGTCCGCAGCCGCATCCCCCCTGACGGCTGAAACCTATCTCCGCCTCTCGCCCGAGGCGCTGGCCGGGATCGGCCTCACCCGCGCCAAGCAGGCGACGCTCAAGGGCGTTGCGAATGCCATTGCAGACGGCACGCTGGACCTTGCGGCCATCGGCATCATGCCGGCCGACGAGGCGATGAAGCGCCTGATGCACCATCGCGGGATCGGCGCCTGGACGGCGGAGGTCTATCTGATGTTCTGCGCCGGCCATATCGACATATTTCCGGCGGGCGATCTGGCACTCAGGATTGCCGCCGCAGATGCCCTGGGCCACAGCACGCGACCCGAGATCGATGCGCTCCGCGCGCTTGCGCAGGCGTGGAAGCCTTACCGGTCCGTCGCCGCCAGGGTCCTCTGGGCGCATTATGCGCGGATCACGAAACGGGATGTCCTGCCGGTCGGATAGGCCGCTGCCGGAGATTTTCCGGCCCGCAAATGCGGATGATTTATCAGGCTTCACAATGCTGTAACAACGAGCCTAATATACAAAGGATAGATGCCGAATCGATCAGGAGAGCAACTTGACGATTGCAGTCTCGCCTCAAGCTTTGCCGGCCCTCGTTCTGAATGCCGACTACAGGCCATTGAGTTATTATCCCTTGTCGCTCTGGTCCTGGCAGGACGCGATCAAGGCGGTCTTTCTCGACCGGGTCAATATCATCGCCGAGTATGATCAGGCGGTTTCCTCGCCCAGCTTTTCGATGCGCCTGCCAAGCGTCGTCTGCCTCAAGACCTATATCAAGCCTTCCAGGCACCCGGCTTTCACACGCTTCAATGTGTTCCTGCGCGATCGCTTCCAGTGCCAGTATTGCGGAAGTCGCGATGATCTGACCTTCGATCATGTCATCCCGCGTTGCCGCGGCGGCGAGACGACCTGGGAAAACGTGGTCGCCGCCTGTTCGCCCTGCAATCTCAGGAAAGGGTCACGCCTGCCGAAACAGGCGGGGATGATCCCCCACCAGCTGCCGTTCCAGCCGACCGTTCAGGACCTGCACAACAACGGCCGCCAGTTTCCGCCGAACTACCTGCACGAAAGCTGGCTTGACTATCTCTACTGGGACAGCGAACTGGAACCGTAAGAAAAGCTTTCTTTGCCTCGGTGTAAATGCACCCATAAAAGTCACAAAAAGGCGGGTTTTGGTTCCGATGCGAAGCATCGGATTCACCGAACGGTAGCATACGCCGAGGATTGCAATTGTAGGGAAGGTTGCTTGGGAACCGTTTTTCCGCCGTTTTTTGGAGAACCCGAGGAATGATTCCAGTGCGCCAGCTACTCCGCCGGAATGCGTTACTCGCTGCGCGGCAGCTGAGTGTAGGAACTCCACGACGTGAGGCCCCGCAGGCCTGTTTGTCTGCAGCCTACTTCCTGAACAGATAGATCCGAATACCGTCGCCGAAGACGCCCTTGACCTTGCTCCAAGACGATATGATCTTCCGTGACTTCAACCATGTTACGAAATCGACGTTTACCTGTGTGTTCGCAAGTCTCGGCGCCCCCCAACCCGGTTTGATCTCAGGAAGCGGTGAGGGCATTGACTGCAGGATGTCATGCACTTGCTCGACGTCGAACATCATGTGGAACCGGTTCAGCAGCGAGATTTGAGTTGCGGCGGGGCGGGAGCCCAATATCACAGCACGTACGGCATCGGCGTCTAGGTTGTCGATATTGGTTCCCGTGCGAACCAGTATTTCGCCGACGAGCGCAGCTCGGACGCGTAAGCTCGTGAAGATGCCGATGTCCATCGTTGCCAGAATTCTGAGCCGGTTCCCGTCGCCGATGTCGGCCTCCAGCAGCTTCTGCATGAAATCATCGTCCAGGTCGCATTCGTCCTGCACCTCTAGAAATTCGTCTATGTTGTTCTTAACGAAGGCTACACCCAGAGCGGGGCTGTCTGCTAGTCGGGACAAATTCTCGGCGGAAAAGACCACCAGTTCTCGGTTAACCAGAGTTTTCATCTTCCCTGCGCCAACAGACTTCGGGAAGACCTCGGACTTGTATTGCAGCGACTGCACGTAAGCGGCATAGGCGTCATCGCTCAGGGCATCGTTCTCGAAGACGAACACGCGAATCGAGCGAGCCTCTGGTTCGTCCGGCATCGGGTGTCCACGAAGCGCAGCGATCGTCGCGTCGCCGGTGAGAAAATCGGTCAGCGCATCTACGCTGTAGCTTTCGCTCCTCTGGAAGGCTAGGCAGTTCTCCCAAGTGGGGTCGATCTTGCCGATCTCAAAAAGCGTAACGTGAAGCTTGTCGGGAACGTCATCCAGACTCGGTAGCGAGGTTGACTGCTGCTCCAAGAAACTCACCAGCGGCTCGAATTCGAGATCCTCCCGGGTAACGACGCGACGCATTGCCTCGACGCTCTCGCGTCGATTTTCAGGCAGTTGGAGAAGGACGTTCTCAAGGTATTCGTCGAACTGACCATCAATCTTCTTCAACAGTGGTTCGCTGCCCGATTCCAAGATTAACGTGTAGTTCTGTTCAGCCGGCCCGCCTTCGTCTTCGATTTGGAGGAAAGTCCGGAGGATGAAGTTTATGTTGTTGATCGAGATTTCGTAGAACCCACCGTCGAACAGGGCCCGCACGATCCCCGGGTATGCTTCAACGGCAGAAAGGTCGACTGTCTCCATTTCGAGCATTGTCAGGCGTTCAGGAGGGATGTCGACCCCTTGCTCGAGGATTGCGGCCAGGTTCTGCGCAGCGAAAGCGGTTAATGCTGGATGCTTGCTGGTTAGGTTCTTCAGTTCGGCGTCTGTCGAGTGACCGATGATACGCGCTACATGTGTCAAGTTCGCAGAACTTGCGAGCGCGGTGGTGACGAAACTCGGCCAGGTTCGAGTGAGCCCAGCTATCAATTTCGCGGCCTCAGCGCCATGGGTATAATAAGCTGAAAAGAATTGCTCGCAGCCTTCGAAATCGGAGGCGATGTAGTTCTGCAGTCTGGATATCTGCTTCGCATATGACGACGGGTCAGCGAGTAAGCCGTCTACGATCTTGATGTTTAAGACATAGTTCCGACTGAAGTCTTCGTCGCGCATAGCGGCTATGACCTCTCGCGGGTTGTCTATCTGAAAATTGGGCTCAGGATTTCTGAAGCTGCGGATATGGATAAGGAACTTGTTGTCGTTCGGAGACAGGCGACCAGAATGGAAGAGCGACGTGTACTGGTAGTAAGTGTCATCCAGGTGCCCTTCCAGAACCAGGAAGCGAGCCAAATCCGCCCTGTCGCCGAAGCCGGCGAAAAGGTTGTCCATTTCCTCCAGGTTCTCGTGAAACACCTCGTTGAATTTCGTCATTCGCAGAGTGGCGAGTTTGCCACGGAGATCGCGAATGCGCTTGAAGGTAGCATCTCTGAAAGTGGCCGCTTTTTTCTCCACTTCGTCTTTCCGATCCAAGAAAGTCTTGTTTGGATTCACCTTCGCTTGAAGCCCGGACACTGGAATTTGCGTCAAGTTACCGTATGTATTACGCGCCCACATTTTGTTGGCTTCGATAAAATCGTCCAGCTGTTCGCTCTTAGAAAGCATATTTAGATGAATAAAATTGCTGCGATCCAACGAAATACTCGAGTGGTTATCAGGAATCATTTCTATCAGGGCCATTGCATAGCTTCTGCGTAGCTCATCCAGATCATTCGGCAACTGTTTTTCGCCGATACGAATGAGTTCTTCAAGGCGAGATATCTCTGTATCGCACTCGACTTCGCTCGCCGCCAAAAACCGGTCGTGAGCGTTAAGAACGTCGGCAAGGTTACCCTTCCCGCGATGAAGATTTTCGAAGTCACTGGGGAAAACGTTCTTGTAAATCAGGATAGCCAGCAATTTGTTCGCATCGAGATTTGTCTCGCCTGCCGGTTCGAGATTGGCGACGTAAATCGCGTATTCGTTGAAGATATTCTGAATGAGTCTAAGATCATCCAGATAGCGCGAAACCTCACGCAGGAACTGGGGCTTCAGCCGTTTCTCTAGTGAGAGGCGCTTGCCCTGCTCCAGCACCTTGTCGATCGAGTTGGAACTGTTGATGATCGGAATGACGGGTATTATGAATTCAAAAAACTTAGTTCTGTCCGTGTTCACGAACATATCATCGCGCAAGGCGTACAGGAATCGGATAGGGCGCCTCACGCCTACATTGGCGTTCACAAGACTGTTGATTTCGCGCAGCGTAACGAAGATGTCGGCGTTGTTAAACCTGTCTATATCCTCGATCACGACAAGATCATACTTGGTCGACTGGAAGAAATAGATGATTTCATCCAGATGGCGATTGAGTATCGACTCTTCTGTCGCCGCCTTTGGCGTGATCTCGATGTCCTTCAGCGATATGCTCTTCAGCGAAATGCCGAAGCTCGCGACATAGATTTGATGAATGACTCGCCAGAGGAACAGCCACCCGATTCCGAAGGCGACCAGATTGTACCAATTCGTGGCGTCGAATGGCTTGAAGAAGGCACCCGACATGACCGCGTCGCGATTTTGAATTAGGTGCAAAAGAGCAGCGACACCGATTACGATAACAAGCGAGACGAAACCGGACCGGCGGCCTGGCGACTGGATCCGCTTGAACCGGGACAGCGGCAGGCTGTTAGCGTCGGCGCCGTAGAGCATCTGCTGGAGGATGCTGCGCTCGATCTCCTGCGGGGCGGCCGCTGTGCTCACGGAGCCATCCCCGGGCATGAATGCCGCCAGCGAAATTTGGAGGGCTGGCCGCTTATAGCGCTTTAGGAACGACTTGATAATACTGCTCTTACCCGAGCCGTAGGGTCCGGTGAGCGCAATGTTCATCACGCGAGGATTATTGGTCGCCTCAGTCAACGCTGCGGAATAAACACCTGCTTCATCCGCTTCATCGGTAGGGGCGAGGTCAACGAACCTAGATTCTTCCCCGGTAACCACCGAATGTGAACTGAGCCAATCCGCAATGGATCTAAGCATGCTCGCCAATGCTTTGCGACATTCAAACTGTTTCTCCAAAGCCTCAAGCCCCTCGTATTTCGCAGAACTTGTCTAACGGGCCGCAGACGGCTGCAAATGACCACTTTAGCCGCCAGGTGACCTGCATCACCGTGCGTCCCTCGTCGAATCCGCTGAAAATGTCGCACAAATTGGGACCCCTCCTCCCACGGTCACCACGCGTATTCGTCTAGCCTAATGAGACCAGTAAAATAACAACACTATCGTATCAGGGGCTAAGGCTCGATCTATTAATACCCCTTCTGCGGCGCGCCCCGAAACGCCCCTCAATGAAGGCTGGCTCCCCCTCGCAGGCGCTCAAATGATGCCCACGCCGAAGCCGCGACAGAGAGCGGTAATTGCTCGAAACAATAGGACGCAACACATATGAATGACCCCTGCGCATCGGGCCAAATTCGGGAGGTCTTGGTCATCATGTTAAAGAACTGATTAACCAATTCCGAAGGGGCACCCTCCCTCGCACGGCAATATGCAAAAAAAGCTTCTTGTATATTAGCGAAGAGCTTTTCACTCGTATTTCCATCTGCATTTACCGAATACGGCAATCTGGGAACTGGCAATTGGCTAAGATGGCTCTTGATCGTTGAACTGATGGTTTCCTCTAGAATGTCTTCTCGATTGATGCTCCCACATAGCTCTCCAAGCAATTTGAAAAATCCAGTACACTCCCGCGCATCCATCTTATTGATTTTTGCCAAAAGCAACGACGATACGTGAGTTGTTACGAGTTTCTGCTGCTCTTCAGAAAAATCAGAGGCACGACACATTAACAAGAAAACACAATATTCGCTGAGATCGGCATCTGAATTCAGAAAATCCATTATCTTCTCGATGAATACTTTTTTGTTAAGATCTCGAAGTCGATCCCGCTCTGCGCAACAATCAGTTTCAATAACTTCTTCAACTGTCGGCAATCGCCTAAGACCTTCTGCGGAATCACCGCTTGCCAGAAGCAAAGATGAATTAGGGTACCAGGCACCCTCAACATGCATACCCACAAGTTCACCAACCGTCCGCCGCAGCCCATCGTCAGTTATCCGTGAGATGCCATGCCGAATATCGCCAAAAATAAAATGACGAACTTCATCAGCACTCAATTCGCTTCCCCACCGCAGATCGACGTCTCTATCTGATTTGGCGCACACTAAAGGCATGAAAAAGCCTGGGACACGCTGCCTATCGAGCCAAACTTTTAGTCGCTTAACGTCGATCCCAGCAAACGCAAAAGCTGCGCATATTCGCTCCGCCCAAATCCACAGAAGTGTTATCCGCGCGGGAGCTGAAACTTGCTGCCAATCACTTGTAACCGCGGCATATTTCGCTCCTCTTCGTACAAGAGCTGCGAAAAAGTCCGACTGATCTTTCACAGACTCACAGACAAATTCAAAAATCTGCACGAGATTCTTATCGCTCTCGATGCTGTCCAAATCCGCGTCTCGCACCACGTTGGCTAGCTGGAACATGGTATCCGCCCGAACAGGAAATTTTGGCTCAACCGAACCGAAAAAAGTCACATCGAGAGGACAAGCAGAGAATCTCTCTCTAGCCGTCTCCATGCCCATGTCACGACTCAATACGTCGAACCCGCCCTTAAGCACCACCTCCAGCGGCTGCTCCCCAGTCAAATCAATCCGCAGATAGTTCTCCAGAGCTGCAACTGCAGGCAACGAAAAAAGCTCAATTGAGACATCTTCCCTATCAACCAAAGTTTCTTTCAGCCGCTCCTCAGCGAATGAGAAATCGAGCAAATGTGCAACTTTCAACGCGTGAAGGCGCTTTGACACTTCATTCGCTTCGGAAATTGCCTTGCAGATACTCTCAGCAACTTCGCGCGTAGTGTGGAGGCTATCTTTAATCGAAAAGGCAGCGCGTTTTCGCGCTTCACGATTTGGTAATGAAATCGCCACTGCTATATCTTGCAGATAAATTAGATCACTATTCCTTTTAATACTAACAGTCGGTATTTCTCTCTCTATGTCCTGAACGATCAAACTATGTGTTTCACCTTCGGCCGTCGTTATGTCAGCCTCTAATTCACCTCTTTCTGTTTTCTCTAAAAGAGCTTTTTCGATACTCTCACATACAGATGTCGCCATATAACGGCCCACCGAGGTTGATATCGAGTTATCAATTGACACATAGATTTTTTTCGCGAAATCATCAAAATTTAATATTTCAAGACGCAAATCAACATCAATCATCTGAAGAAATGCGTATACCTCCTTACAATAGAACCTACTCACAATTTCAGGGGCAATATCGCTATTATTATCATCTGACGTACTGATCCGGGCAGACAACAAGTTCGCTATGCTTGCAACAAATCGACGCCGTAAACGTTGATCGAACGCTAAGCGTGGCATCAAAATATTATCGCAATACCAATCCAGATAGTCCTTATAGTGCTCCCATTCCGCTCCTTCTGATTGGAGTTTTTCAGTGAAGGGCCAGGTTAGATTGTGCAATAGAAGCAAAGAAAGGTTCGTCTCGTATCTTTCTTGCGCGTCTTCACTATGATTCCGATTGGCTAACTCAACCCTGCAGTTCGCCCACACCCAGTGACTCAGTTTCCGTTTATCGTTGATATCGATATCCCGACTGCACCAAATCTGCGAAAACAGGTCGGTTACAAAATAAAGAGCATCAAGCGCGTGGCGGGGATCGCCGATAAAGTGACCGTCTATCGTTCTGTGTTCACCCCAGTCCAAAAACGTCAGAAGTTCGATTTGGTTCGAGAAGAACGAACGTTGCCGTCGAATCGAAGTGTTTTCGCGAAAAGCTTCTTGCCCCTGGACCAGCATCTTGAGCTCAGAGAAAACTGTGTCCGCATCAAACTTCAAAAAACCGTGGCCACTTTCAGCTCTTGTTCTCTCTATGGTGCTCAGCTGTTGAGCGTCGATAATTCCGGCCTCAAACAGATACTGAATAACATGATCAAGGGTCACTATCCGGGGTAACTGATGCCTCGAAACAAACCGATCTTCAATCCAGACTAACAAGTTCGGCTGCTCGTCCAGCGCCTTCAAGGCTGTGCGAACAGATTCAAGTGTTACGGGGATATTTCCGCTTTCCGTCTGTTTGCTTGGATCCAAATTCTCGATAGTACGGTACGTGTTTTCACGCACGCGCCCTAAAACATGGCTTCTTAAAGCGCGCACTTGCTCATAAACGAACTGCTCGTCCCGCGTTCTTTCTATCGTTTTGTCCAGGTGTTCAAATTCACTCTTTCGAACAAACAATCTTGTATGCTGACTAAAGGCATCAATAGCTCGGTGGCGAACTAAGGTTAGGAGCAAACCACTTCCCACGAGCAAATTTTGAGGTGTATCTATCTGGGACGTCGCTGGTAGTTCCGAAATGAAGAGATCATCCAGGAGGCTTCTGAATTCTCCAAGTGTCAGGGCACCCTCTATCTGCACTTGTCGCAAAATCGCAATCATCGCGTCCGAATCGGGAGGAACCTCGAACTGACGCTCCACCTGCTTCATATCTGCGACTTGCTGCTCATCAGCGATGACCACATAGGCTATATTCTGTCTTTTGAAATCGTCGAACAAAGCAATATCTGATGAAGAAATCTGGCGGGCGGCAACACTCAGTTCACGCTCCATATTCTCCAAAACAGCAAGCGTTAGATGAGCTATTGAGATCGAGAATGCTTGCTCGATATGATCGAGAAGGTCGAACCTAATCGCGTACAACAACGCAGTTACGTCGAGCAAAATTTCCGGTCTACGGTCATTGTCTGGTCTAGCAATCGGAACGACGTCGAATCCTGGTGCGCGTATCAGAGGTGGATATTTTTCGTCGGAGCTGGAATATATGTGCTCTATCTTGCCTAAATACAGCTTCGCGACTGCTCTGCTGTCATCTGCAAATGCTTGGTGGACCGGCATCCCACCTTTCAGCCAACCCTTTCTGAACTGGCGCTTCTGATCTGCTTGCTTAGCAATATAGGAAAGAAGATCCTCAACGTTCTCAAATGTAATGATGCCCTTACCATTTTCGACAAAAGCGCCGAACGCTTCACGATAGCGTTCCTCGGAGATAACTTCTCCCAGTTCTACATGTTGTGAGAGCTCTATAAGAAACGGAACGTCCTCAACCCTAAGTTCGTTTGTTTGCGAATATCGCTGCAGTAGCGACTTGGCGAGCTGAGGGTCATGCGGCCCAACGACGCCAGCCACTTGCACATAGAGTTGTCCGGCATCGTCGTCCAGACTTAACAAATCACGCGAATACCTCACCAAGCGCTTTTCATCGCTGAGCATATAAGCACTTCGAATGAGGTTTATCTTGCTTTCGAGAGTGGGATCTTGTTCATCGAGCAGTTCTAGCGACTTTAGGGCTTCCCCTCTTTTGCCCGCCCTCTCGGCAGCGATCGCGCGCAACCGCAACATGTGCGTCGGCAATTGATTTCGGAAAAAAGCAGCTTCATGACCGTCAACAATTTCTATTGCTTGTTCCGGCGCACCGGTCTCGATCAGCCCCACTGAGGCTAGCTCAATACTTTTCGCATTGCCGATCGAAAGCAATGCCTCTGTCAGGCCATGTAGCTGACGGAAGGCGCTCCTGCGTGCAAGAACTTCAGCAGCTGAGACAACAAAATCGGGATTAGAATTTACAACTGAGTTTGCTTGCTCCACAAGTTCATCGAAATCATCTGACTTTTCGGCGGCAATATCGGCAATTGTTTGAGACGGGCTCGTGCCATCGAACATTGCTTGCCATTCATTAAGAAAATCAATCTCCGTTTCAAACCTATTTTTGAGCTTCCTAATTACCGCTGCAGCCTTTTTCGAATCGCCATTAGACTTGTCATTGACGAGCAATGCAGAAACTACAACGTCTGTTGAAGTACCACTGCCTGCCCGAACCCTATCTTCCAGGAGTTTCCTGAGCTTGCTATGGTTGACGCGAAGAGGTGCTGATATTGCCCACGCAATAAGCAGAGCGTCTATATTCTGATCGTCAGCCTGCCGCTGGAAATAGGAGTTCGCCTCGATCCGCTTTAGTGGATGGGCAAGCAAACATACGAGTTTCCAAACTTTTACCTGGTTTGCTATCGAAGGCTCTGTAGTCTGTATTATTTGGTCGGCACATACCTCGGCTTGCTCAATATGCCTGATCGCCTCATCATCTTCACGAAAAACATAGATATTAAAAGGATTAGGGGCAGGTGTCAGTTCGACCTTTTGTCCCTTCACCATGGCGGCAGAGATGTGCGCCAAGAGCAATGAAAGCTTGGCCCCATAAGTAGTGGGACTTAATTCCACAGCTTCTTTAGCATATTTTGCCGCTTTCTCCCCGTCTCCTTTCTTCAACGAGAGCAATGCGAAAAGTCTCTCACGTTCAGCGGATTTTGGGCACTGCTTTAGCTGCTGCTCGGCATGTCTGAGTTTATCAGAAAAAATCAAGAAACTAGATAGAACTTCCTTCTCGGAGGGCAGATCGCATCCCTTCAGGAACTTAATTGCTGCATCTAGGCCGCTCTCAATATTAGTGAGATGAGCTTCTGCGGTCTTATCCTTCGCTTTTCCAAACTCGTTCGCAAGTTCGAAACAATCGCGAGCCTTCTTCGCATCACCCTCGTTTACGAGGAACAGGCTCAGGCGTCGAAGAATACGCGACTTGGTTGTATCACCCAACGGCTCCCACTTAGCCTTCACTTCATAAAGGTCCTGGAGATACTCTCTCAGTTCAGCTGGCTTACCAGCCTTAGCGCCCTTTTCAAGCAGATCAATTCGCCCTTCTACCTCTGCCGTAACTGCAGAGCCCAACTGGGCGATCTTGCTCAGAGATGCGCTTTCACCTCCGGTTGCCAATCCAGACATTTGATTGCCTGAACTACGCTGAACGGGGCCAGCAGAAATTGCGTCAACCCAGGCCTCATGGAAAAAATGCCTGACAAAACTCGGATCTTTTCGAAAAAAATTGGTAAGATCGGCATTAAACCATATAGAAAATTCAAGGCCCTTAGCTTTAATTAAATCGCATGCCGCCTTTACTTTTTTGTTTATGTTGTCACTATTTCCATCTACAGTAATGGCTAAAATATAGTGCTTAACGCCTTTTCCATGCCAGTGTCCCGATAATTCATCAATGAAACCCTTTGTCCAATCTGTGATTTTGCTCGGGCTAATTTCTTTATACCGTTTACATTGTATAACAACCTCAGGCTGCTGATTGTCATTGAAGCACTCAACATCCACTTCGTATTGCTTGTCTCCCTTCGCATTTTTTAGCTCAAATCGCTTAAGTTCTGGAAAAGCAAAACGCGCCAATTCTCGGCACGCCGCTTCAAAGCGGTCTTCAGGAATAGAATGACAAGGAAGCGTGTCTTCCCGAGGTTGATTAGGAAGCGGCACTACTGAAGGCGATTGGCTAGGCGAGCTCTGATTCATCAGCGAAGGATAACAAATCTAAATACTTCTGGCATTCAGTTAATTGAATTAAATATGCTCAATCAACATCATACTTGTTTCCAGCGAAGTTCAGTTTCAGCGATTTCCGGAGGAGTAAACCACGCGACAGTGTCAGGGCGACCTGCAGCTACATCTAGGCTTCAATCATTCCCCGCATCAAGACTTCAGCTTCCTGCCCAGCCTCCACTTCCGACGGATAACCAAGCGAAACATTGCGAATGATCGTGTCGCCTTCAACGGTTTCGCGCTGCCGGTGCGTATGCCCGAATAACCAGGCGTCAGGATTGTGCTTCGTTATCATTTCCCGAAGGTCCGATCCGTAGATCGGATCAAAATCGCTTGGCGCTTCTGACAGCAGCTCCGGGTGTGGGCAATGATGCGTGACCACCACCGTCTTGCCAGCAAACGGCGTCGCCAACTGGTCTTCCAACCAGCGCCGATGATCACCGTGAACGAGCACCGTGTCTGATGGCTGGATCTTGCCGTAGCGGGGTGTTTTACGGATATAGCGGTAATCATTCATCCGTGTTCTGGCGAACGCCATGGCAGCCGCAGGCGCGCCGTGAAGCGTGAAGTCAGTCCAGAGCGTGCAACACAGGAACCGCGTATTGCCGATCGTGATTGCTGCTTTCTGAACAAAGTTGGCGCCAGCCTGAGCTGTCAATTCGGCAAGACGGTCATCGCCATCAATGACGTGGTGATAATAGTCGTGGTTTCCTGGGAACACGTGAATACGTGCCGGGTCGATATGACGCGCGAGATACCGGAGCAATCTTGGCCATCTGATCTTCGGCTTGTCCGCCAGATCTCCTGCGATGATCAGTGCATCCAATGTACCGAGGATCTCACCAGGCAGCGCGGCGAAGGGGTCACGTCCTTCTCCAAGCCATTGGTCGAGATGCAGGTCGGCGGTGATCAGAACGGTCATGATGTTCACATTTGCAAAGCGATAGGTGAGATCGAGTGGATAGGCAGGCAGATCATTTCTGCTGCATGTCACACCGAAACCAATGACGGTCAACGTGCCGTTAACCACGGCTCAAAGAACCTGGTTTGCGTGACCGCTGCCGTGGGTTCCAAACGGCCGCTGACGATGCGAATGGCATTCTGATTTTCGCGTTGCTTCTCAGTATCGCGGCGACGGTGTCGCCCGGTCGGTCGGCCAACCAAACGAAATGTGAAAACCTCAGATGGCCGCTCTTTCAGGGCTTACGTCTGGCCATGCGATGAGAAATTTCGAACCCGTTTCGGATACTCGCAGGGCTGTTTCACATGCACGCCGCCCGGGCCTTTGGCTGCCAACAAGATGGCGTTTCATTTTTCGCATTAATTCAACGTATTCAATTATTTATGTGGACAAATCGGGACTTTCAAAGCGATCGATATCGGTGCTATCTCCGCCTCCTGATTGAAGGCGGCCACACCCTGGCCCCGAATATCCGCCCTCCACATCACTGCTCCTCAATATTCGTCCCGCCTAGCACCGTCAGTTTGAGTACCCATGACCCGCATACCCTTTGTCGAAGCCCGGTTCTTCGAGCCCCTCAACACCATCGAGGTCACACGCCGTTTCGAAGAGCACCTTCGAAAACTCCGGGAGGCAAAGCTCTCGCCGGAAGAACAGGCAAAGGAGGACTGGCAGAGAGCCGCTGATACAGTCACCCGTGAGGATCACGCGCGCATCAGGCGCCGGGTCAACAGAATTGAACAGAACCGCCACAGAGCTTCCGGATTTTCGCATCTCAAGACCGATGACCGAAAGCAGATCGAGACGCTTTCGGGCGGTGTTGAATTGCGCCGCATCGAAACCGAAACACAGGCCGACGAGATAGCATCCGCACTGCATACGGAAATGCCTTGGATGGCCCCTGCTA
Source organism: Martelella limonii (assembly GCF_013344475.1). Taxonomy (GTDB): domain Bacteria; phylum Pseudomonadota; class Alphaproteobacteria; order Rhizobiales; family Rhizobiaceae; genus Martelella; species Martelella limonii. Next base: position 157,571 of record NZ_JABUOU010000003.1, read on the forward strand.
CAGAGCACGTCTGGCACGCAATGCGAACGCAAGTCCGCCGGGGTGAACCTGGTTTCCGGCTTCCCCCGATGTTGCTGGTCGGTCCACCTGGGATCGGCAAAAGTACCTGGGCGCGCCGGACCAGTGCCGCGCTCGATGTGCCGCTGCGCACGATCGATGCCACCGTGGAACAGTCTTCGTTTTCAGTCGGCGGCGTACAGCGTGGTTGGAGTTCCGCTCATGCAGGAAAGCCGGTGGCGACAATCATAAGGCACTTGGTCGCCAACCCAATCATTGTCCTTGATGAGATTGAGAAGGCAACTGCGGCCGTATCCACCCGGGGAGAGCGGCACAGCATTGCTGATAGTCTGCTGCCCTTGCTGGAGCCGGAGACATCGCGACGATGGGAGTGCCCCTTCTATCAACTCCGTTTCGACATGCGCTGGATTGGCTGGATCCTGACGGCAAACAGCCTCGACGGAGTGTCGGAACCGCTGTTGAGCCGGCTCGTTACCATCAACCTGACTGAGCTCAGCACACCGGCTCTCACCGCCTTCTCCAGACAGGAAGGGCGGCGGCGTGGACTGTCGGAGAATTCGATCGAGATCATCACCGAAGTCATCGAAAAGTCTGTCGACAGAAAACCGGCGCTGAGCCTCAGGTCAGTCATCCGTATGCTTGAACGAGCGGACAGGCTTGAAAACCAACCGATGCTGCATTGATGGCGCGATTGCAAGGTGCCGTCTGAAACGGAGATCGGTCAGGATCTTAAGGACATTCCTGCGACTTGCTGCCTGCCGGCTGGCCACGAAAACTCAACTCAGGTCGTAACTAACACGAAAAATTCAAAAATGATTCGACTCGAAATCAATCACTTAGTAAGATTGTTGCCGTCACGGAGCTTGCACGGCTCCACGAAGCTAGGACGTTTCATTGTTGGTCCTAGTGGGGGACACCATCATTATGTTATTGGGCACCACCTGAAAAGCCGCCACAACTTTCGCTAGATACGTGCAATCAGAACGCGAGGGTTCCAGACTGTCAAGGCAACTTGGCGGTCGTGCTAGCTTTATAGGTAACGATGTCCCGAAACTATCCTAATAGACGATTGACCAGCCGTGTCCCGTACATCTGCCTCTCGCAGGCAGTCGTGCGCATTGGCAGTGTTTTCCGAGACCTTTGGGGCGCTCGTTCCGCAACGAACGAGGGTATTTCCCCTTGGGAAATGGGGGCTGCCATGTAGGAAGAATAGAAAAAGCCCGGATACTGCAAATATCCGGGCCCGATCTAAATAGCCGGCTGGGCCGACCAATTGTTTCCGATATCTTTCTAGTCGATTTCCGCCCACCGGTCAACGTTTATCACTCGAAGTGCGCCTTCGAGCAGGGAAGCTTTGGCTTGAAAAATGACAACGACATACGAATGGAATGAACCGCGACCATCACGCGCATGCAAACCGATCCCCTCCGCATCTCACGGACATTTCGTGGTTGGACTGGTTATCAATGACAGCGATGCGGACCCCGGGCGGATTACCCGCTGCGGCAGTCTGGGGGAATATCGCACACGACTGCTCATGCTCGCGGATCCGGATACGGTTGATGTGCTCGAGCAGGTCGGCCCGATCGTCTGGCAAGACAGGAAAGGGAAGACGCATTCCCATTTCCTCGACCATGTGGCGATCAAGAGGGACGGGCGGCGCCTGGGATTTACGGACAAGCCGTACCGCCGGGTGCGTCCGGATTTCGAATATGAGATTTCCCAGGTTTGTGCCGAGGCCAAGCGACGGGGCATCATCGATGAACTCTATCTCGTCACCGAATATGCTCGTGATCCGATCGACCTTCACAATGCAGATCTCATGCGAGGCTGCCGGGATGATGAGCCTGAGGTCGACGAAATTGCCCTGGACGTCATCCTGAATATGACGGCGCCCCGCACTATGCGTGACCTGGTCCGTGAGATTGACCGGGGGCCACGTGGGTTTCGAGCGTTGGTTCGGCGCCTTCACTCGGGGCAACTCAAGCAAATCAAGAAGGAAAAGATCACGCTCGATACCTCTGTAGTGACAGGAGGTGTCGGAGATGAGTGACCCGCAGAACGGAACCGTCTTTCGCTTTGAGTCCGGCACGCTCGGACGGTTCGGGCACAGGAAGATCAAATTTCTCCGTGCTGCAAACACCGGCTACCTGGTTGAATTTCTCCCTGACCCGGAAGCGCGGAACGTCCCGGAAACATTACGCGGAACGCGTCCTGATATCGAGTTTATCGGCAAAAAAATCCTGCCGCATTCCGAACTGTATGGCGGGCTCCTCGATGGGTCTCTGGAGATCGATGAGGACGACCATGTCTTTATCGACCATTCTCAGAGTTTCAAGCCTGAGCTTGTGGCATCGCTGGCGGAACGGCCGGCGCAAGATCTAATCCTGCGGTACGCCAGCGTGATGCTCATGCGCGAAATCTGCGATGAGAAGGGCATAATCACGAAGACCAGACGCGAAATTCGCAAGATCGAAGCGGAGATTCTGACGCGGTTGCCGCATCGTATCGATGAGCTTAACGCCAAGGTCGACGGCCGCAGGCGCCATCCGTTTCGCCGCCGAAAGACACCGCAATACTCGACAACCGCCCAGACATTGCTCGAATGGGACAAGAAGCTTCGTGGCCAGGGCTTTTCCGGCCTTGCTGACAATCGTTATTTGTCGGGAAACAGACTGTGCAAGCTTCATCCTGTTGTCGCTCGCATCGTCAGGCAGAAGATTGATGAGCTGGTTACGCTTGAGCAAATTCCCATTGCGGCGGTTCACAGCGGCATATCAGACGCCGTCAAGCAAGAAAGGCAAGATCAGGAAGATGCTCTATCTCGGCGTGAGGCCGAGGGAGAGGATATTTCCGAGGCAGAGTGGGAGGCGTTGCAGAAGTTACGTCCCCCATCGGTCGGTACTGTCAGTAAATGGGTTGCATCAATGGCGCCGCTGGAGGCAATGCTTCGAGGTCGTGGCCCAGACTGGCTGCTAAGCAATTGCCTTTCAGTTGGTTTAGGCATGCAGGTCGAACGCGCCGGCCAGATCACCATGATCGATGAATACACGGCGGATGTCTTCGCGATTATTCCGTTTGCATTCCTCATATATTGGCTAGGCGAGCAAAAGGTCGCGGAACTCGGCATTGACGGCAGCAAACCCCTGCGTGTGGTCGTGTCTATCATGATTGATGCCTATACGGGCTGCATTCTGGGGCTACAGATCCGCGCCACGGCGGATCCCGATCTCGCCAAACGCACCATCATGATGTCCTTGATGGACAAGACGAAGATTGCGGCTGCCTGCGGGGCTGAAGGTGCTTGGGATCACCTGCTTCGTCCAGAAAAGATTCTGCACGATGCCGGAAGTGCCTACGTAGCGTGTAGCACCGATATGTTGTGCGCGTCATTGCGTATCGAAAACATGACCGCACCCAAGGCAAAGGCCTTCATTCGCGGTTTGATGGAGCGTGTATTCCGCACTCTGCACGAAACGCTGCTCGCCAAAATCCCCGGCAAGGCTTTCTCCGACACGGTCAAGCGCGGCGATTACGATGCCGAAGCTGAGGCTATTCTGACCCTGGATGACCTGATCCAGGTAATCACAATTTGGGTGGTCGACATATACCATAACAGCAGCGGCTTTGGTCGCGACGGGTTAACGCCGAACGATTTGTGGCGGCATGAAATGGCTCACGGGATGGGATGCCGCCCTGTCCCCGACCTGAAAACCATGACCCATGTTTTCGGCACGACACTAAAGCGGAAAGCTCGGCAAACCGGCATCCGGGTCATGCATGCAGACTATTCCTCGAAGGATTTCATGAAGGAGTACCTGCGGAAGCCCAATCGCGATTTCAGGATCCGCTGGTGGGAAGAAGATATCAGCCAGATACAGGTCGAAATCCGGCCGAATGAGTGGATGCCGCTCGAAGTTATGGACCGGCGCGCGCGCGGGATCTCTGTCTACGAATGGGACCTTCTGCGCCGCCATGAATATCTGAAGAGAAATCCTGCGGACGACGAGGTCCGTCAAAGGGCCCAAAGCAGGATCGATGCGATGCTTGAGGAGAAGATCGCCACCAGTCGAAAAGTGGCGCGCAAAGCCCTGACCGCCGAGGAGGTCGCCCGCTGGGAAGAGGAGACCCTCAGGTACTACGCCACTCCCAGCACCGAGATCAGCAGCGATCAGTCACATGGCCTTTATGGAGCACCCGTTCGTCCCGCGACACAAGAAAGTGCGGTGGAGCCTGAGGATGATCAGCCGCAACGGAAGCCGACGCGGAAACAACCAGGAAGGCGCACCAAGCCCAACTGGCAATCTGGAACAATGGAGTAAAACAATGGCTGAACTTCACACCAGCAAAGCGCCCGTAACTGCCGACTGGATCCTTCAGCGCTACATGATGAGCCCTTGGGACAATAGCTTCTACGAGAGGCTCGGCTTCGTTCTAAAAAGGGACGAAACCGGTAAACTTTTGCCGGAGCCGAAGCGCTTTCAAAATGAATCAATGGGCATTGCGGTCACTGCCCCCGGACGAGAAGGCAAAACCTTCTTGGTGCAGCAGGTTCTGGAACGGCTTTTCGGCGAGGCGATTGATGTCATAAGTAGCAGCAAGCAAATTGCCTATTGCCGTTTGAGAACCGATGCGACCGTCAAAAGCGCGTATATGGATATATGCCGCTCCACCGGGTTTGAAGGCAACAGCCCGAAAATAACGCGAGCGGCTGCCAATGATCTGGCAATGCATCGTCTTAAGCTAGCAGGCGTTAGAATTGTGGTTCTGGACGAAGTCCACAACCTTCTGAGAAGCAAGTCCGAGCCGGTAAATCTGTTCCTGAAGACCCTGTTGCAGGACGGGGGCGGCGTATGCCTGATCGTCATCGGCACGGAAAAACTGCGGGATTTCATTTATGATATGCCGGAAAATGAAGAGCTGGCCGGCCGGCTTCTTGACTTTCGGCTGGATCCGTTTTCGCGGAAACAGGCCATTGACCTGATAGCTCTTGCAGTAAGCAAATATGCAGAAAACGCCAAGCTGAAGCTTGCGCGCAGCATTACCCGTGACGTCTATTTTCATGATCGGATTTATGACGGATGTCGAGGCAGCTATGGTCGTTGCATGCGCCTGATCGCAACGTCGGTAATCCAGGCGTTCGAACAAGGGGCTTCCTCGCTGGAACTTGCCGACTTCGAAGCGGTCTTCGATCTTCAATTCCTGCATTTCAACTCAGAAAACCCTTTCAGGACCGACTATCAACCAAGCTCGGTGACTTCCAGTTCCGTTTCAGATTTAACGCAGTTGTCCGGAGACATCGATGATGGCAGCAGTCCTCCCAAAACGCCGGGCAGGAAGCGGAGGGTCAAGAAATGACGCTCCCCCTGTTGGAACCGCAACTTCCCTTTTATGACGACGAGCTCGCGCAAGGCTATCTTGCGCGGACCGGCCAGTTTCATACTGGCGCCAGTTTGTCGCAATTTCGCGGCTACTGGGATATTGGGGTAAAGGATATCCGCGACGGAACGGAAGATTTCGTACAAGCCCTATCGGCATTGTCCGGCGTTGAAGCCGAGCATATTCGGTATAACACTTTGGTCGCAAAACCTGATGGCAATTTCACGTTGCGCGGGGAAACCTTCAACCGTCCTTTTGTTCGACGTGGGTCGGTAACCGTTTGTCTTGAGTGTCTGGCTGACGACCATGCACAGGCAGGCTGGAACCCGGGCTCTTTAAGGTTTCGGTGGCAATGGCTGCTGAGACCCTTTGTGTGCTGTGCGCTGCACCAAAATCAGCTCGTTGAGTTCCGCCGTGTAGACAGCATTGATCTCTTCGATATCGAGCAGCTGCTCGCGCTAAATGACATTGAGCCCGGCGACGTTGCGACGCCCGGCGACAGAAGTCCCGGCCTTCTGCAACAGTACGTCTCTAGGCGGTTCTCCGCGACTGAAAAGCGCGAAGATTGGCTAGGCTCTCAGACTGTCTCCGGTGTTGTCAAGGCATCCGAAATGCTCGGATCTCTTTTGGCGGACGGTCCTACTGCGCCAATCAAGGAGTATGGGGCTTCCGATTGGGCACGGGTTGGGGACGTCGGCTTCAAGACTTATTCGGCAGGAACCGACGCCATTCTGACCGAGTTCAAGCGACTATCCGGATGCAGTAGCGGCCGCGCGGGTCCTCAAGCAGCATACGGCTATCTCTTCAGGTGGCTGAAGAAGCGAAACATGGTCGACGGCATGGAGCCACTGCGAAGTATCCTCAGGACCGCCATTGTGGAAAACTTCGCCCTTGAAGCAGGTGAGGTCGTGCTCGGAGAGACATTACCAGTCCGGCGGATGCACTCTGCCAACTCGCTTGCGAGCGCAACCGGTATATCGAAAAGCAGGATTTCCATGCTGATGCGCAAAGCCGGCATGCTCCCGGCCACAGCTAAAGGTGCCTCTCTCAACCGCTGGGCATTCCCGGCAGATGCAGCGGAAAAGGTGATCGCGAGAACTCAGGAGGCAGTAAGCTTGCGGCAGGTCCAAATTATTCTCGGAAGCAGCGAAACGCAGGCTGAAAGATTGGCGCATTCGGGACTTATCAGTCCGATCATTCCTGTAACAGAGGGACAGCATGGGATCCGCGCAGGAGGCTACGTGAAGGAGGAACTGGAGCAATTCCTCGCGAATATATGCAATAGCTGCGGCAAAATTGATGACGAAGTTGAAGGTTATCTCTCGCTGTCGGGCGTAACTTGCGGAAGGTCATCTACAGAGAAAATCCTGAAATTTCAATTGAAGGGGGAACTCAAGGACACCAAGATCATAAAAGGCATAAATAGAATTGATCACCTGCGCTTTAATACATCTGAGGTGAAAGCTGTATTAGAGACGCTCGACCCGGATCATACGATTTCAGCGAGCGAAGCGGCACTTATACTAGGAGTTGTGCCCTCTACGCCGCGCCGGCTGGCTTCTCCAGAGCATGGTGGCCCCTGGATGCATGAGGTTGATCAAGCTGAGTATCGGCAACGGAAAGGCAAGCTCCGTTTTTCACGCATCGAACTTCAGAGGTTCCAAGAGCGCTACATTAGGGCAGCGGCTATCGGCAGGCTGCTTGGCATCTCACACGTCGAGGTCAAGAAACTGATGGCGGATTCGGGAATTCTTCCGATTGCTGATCCTGTTTGGATGGGCGCGTGGTTTTATCAGCGAAAGGACCTGTTGCGCCTCATCGACAATCTGGATGAAAAAGCTTTCCCTATCTCGGAGCTAAAACGCGTTGCCCGCGAGTGGCCAAATCGGTGATCGCTCGACCAGAAAGCTGCGAAGGGCCGAATTTGGTGAATCAGATGCTTTCATCCGGTGAATCGGATGATGTTTACCAAAGCTTCAGTCGTACTCGAATGCAATAAAAACAATCACATAGCGCGTATAAATGTGCTTTTTATGGTGCATTTAACACTCGGCGGCGATGAACGTGTCGCGCCCGTTGGCTCGCGCTTCGTGTCCCGGCCTTTTGGATCGGGCTCACCGGATGTTTTCCTGAATGAAACCCCTCCGGCTCGTCTGCGATCGGAGAGAACCGATTCCGGTCCCCACGCCCGCTCTTGCTTCATGATACGTCGTGATTTCGGATAACGGCGAGACGAATGCCGGCGACTGACGTGAAAAGATCGCTGCATCTCTCAGCCGGTTCACGGCCTGCTCTCAGAACCTCTTGCGCGAGTTTCGATGGCATTCGCCTGGCCTGCGCACCCGCAGAAACCGCCACTGAACAGACATAAGCCGAAATATACGCATCGCCCCGGCAGATCAGCGGCGGCAAAGACAGATCGTCTATCCGCCACCTTGACCTCAACGTCAGCAGATCAATCGATTGACGAAGTCCTATTTGGAAGCGCCTTCGATGGCTTGCAGCGTTTCGTTTATTCCGAAGCCAGAGATCTCAAGCCCCAGAAACAGGACCAGCAGCAGGACAACCACCCAGAAGGGTATCCGATTGTAGAATGGGGCCGGCTTGAAACAGTAGGAGCAGGATTTGGCTCCAAAACGCAGCGGGTGGTGGCATGAGCATTGAAACAGTCTGATATTCTTCACTTGTAGTCCGAGTCTTCTTGTGTTTGCGAACTCAGGCTGCGCACCACCCTTTAGCCCGGCACTCTTCTGGATTCTCATAGAACGCGCATTCTGCATGCCGGCCTCCCCGAACGCAAACATTACATGGACTCTATCAGGCGTCATGAAATGAAAACGCCATGCCCGCTGGTTTGTTCCGGAATTCCGAAAGCCGTTAGTCTCGTTGTTTTCAAGATGATCCCGACTTCCGTAATGAAGTACTAATAGAAAAAAATATGACGATGCCGGTATTCAACTTATGTAACTGAAGACTTTCGTTTGAAAAACCTCATCTACGCTCTAATCAACCGATCTATAAAAACGGAAATCTAGCAAGTCAACCGCGATTTCGTCTCTGAATTCGAACTGCGTCCACAACCAACGTGCGTATCCGGACAAAAAAACCCGCCGGGAAGCCGGCGGGTTCTTTGTGATCGGGAAGGCAGGGCAAAGACTTGCCCTGTCTGGCTTACATGAATTCCGGATAGGCTTCGACGCCGACTTCGGACTTGTCGAGACCGGCCTCTTCGTCTTCCGGCGAAACCCGGATGCCAACGACGGCCTTGAGGATCAGCCAGAGCACCAGCGAGATGACGAAGGTGAAGACACCGATCGCGACGATACCGATGATCTGTGTCACGAAGCTCGTGCCGTCATTGGTGAGCGGAACGATGAAGGTGCCCCAGATACCGCAGACAAGGTGAACCGGGATCGCGCCGACAACGTCGTCGATCTTGAGCCTGTCGAGCAGCGGAACAACGGCAATGACGATGACGCCGCCGATACCGCCGATGAACAGCGCTGCCGGGACGGAAGGCGTCAGCGGCTCAGCGGTGATCGAGACCAGACCGGCCAGCGCACCGTTGAGGACCATGGTAACGTCGACCTTCTTGTAGATGACCTGCAGCAGGACGAGCACGACGAGCGCACCGGCAACGGCAGCCATGTTGGTGTTGACGAAGATCTTGGAAACGTCGCCGGCATCAGCGATCGAGCCCAGCGCAAGCTGCGAACCGCCGTTGAAGCCGAACCAGCCGAGCCAGAGGATGAAGGTACCGAGAACGGCGAGCGGGATGTTGGAGCCCGGCATCGGATGAACCGAGCCATCGGCGCCGTACTTGCCGCGGCGTGCGCCGAGCACGAGTGCGCCGGAAAGGGCGGCCCAGCCACCGACCGAGTGAACCAGCGTCGAGCCGGCGAAGTCGGAGAAGCCCATTTCGGACAGCCAGCCGCCGCCCCACTGCCAGGAACCGGTGATCGGATAGATGATGCCGGTCAGGATGACGGTGAAGAACAGGAACGGCCAGAGCTTGATGCGCTCGGCAACGGTACCCGACACGATCGAGGCGGTCGTGGCGCAGAACACCATCTGGAAGAACCAGTCGGAAGCGACCGAATAGCCGGCAGAGCCGTCATCCATGCCCGGTCCCGGGAAAACATAGGGGCCGAAGGAGCCAAGGAAGCCACCATCGACGCCGGTGTACATCAGGTTATAGCCGGTGAGCCAGAACATCAGGCCGCCGATCGCATAGATCGCGACGTTCTTGAGACCCTGCATCGATGCGTTCTTCTTGCGCACCAGACCCATTTCCAGCATGGCGAAGCCTGCGGCCATCCACATGACCAGGAAGCCCATCACCAGGAAAAGCAGGGTGTTGAACACTTCGGTGGCGGCTGCGGACATGCCGGCAGTTTCTTCAACCACTTCCACGGCCGCGTCCTGCGCGAATGCCGGCACGGCCAACGACACAGCCGTCAGCGCAGTGATGCCTGCAAAAAGTTTGAGTTTGGAAGACATAGACGGATTACCCCCTGCTGACTTACAGCGCTTCGGAATCGGTTTCGCCGGTGCGGATGCGCACGGCCTGTTCGATGGAATAGACAAAGATCTTGCCGTCACCGATCTGACCGGTCTTGGCGGAGGAGGCGATCGCCTCGACGGCTTTTTCAACCACGTCGGCGGCAACTGCCACTTCGATCTTCAGCTTGGGAAGGAAGCTGACGGCGTATTCCGTGCCGCGATAGATCTCGGTATGCCCCTTCTGCCGTCCGTAACCCTTCACCTCGGTCACGGTCAGGCCCTGAATGCCGACGGCGGTGAGGGCCTCACGCACCTCATCCAGCTTGAACGGCTTTATGATGGCCATCACAATTTTCATCTGGTTTCCCATCCTTTGTTGCCCACGGCTTCGAAAAGCCGGTTCTCCTTACCGCTTCCAAAGGAACATTCTTCAGCGGCCTCTCTTTGACATACAAACTCCGTGCCAGTTTGGATTTGCAGAGACAAGCTGCTGATTTCAATCATCTATTTTTAAGGATGTGCGCATGCGGCATCCGCCGCCTTAACTTTGCGGCGATTCCATGTGCATTTTTGGGAAAATGCTCTTTTTTTATGCAAATGCCGGAATGAAGATCAGCCGCGCCGTCTCAATCCATCGATCAGAAGGTCAACCATGCGCGCAACATGGGCATTTCCATCCTCTCCACCGGCAGACGACAGATTGCCGACGGCCCTCAGAAGATCGTAGGCGGCAATATCGCCGCGCACCGCGCCCTGTTCGGACGCAGCCGCAAGCAGCGCTGCCAAAGTCGGCTCGAAGCGGAGCCGAAAATAGTCGGGAAGGTCAGCAAAGGCCGGATCGCCGGAGTGGAGGGCCCCGGCAAGTCCCTTCTTGGTAGCAATGAAGGCTGTATAGCGTTTAAGCCAGCGCTCCAGGGCCTCGTCAGCGGGATATTGCGCACGCAAGGTCTCTGCTTCAAGCACGCAGGCATCCACCTCGCGGCGGAAGACGGCGGCGACCAGATCGGAGCGCTTCGGGAACCGGCGATACAGCGTGCCGACGCCGACACCGGCGGCCGTCGCAATCTGACGTGCAGGCGCATCGACGCCGTCTGTCGAAAATACAATCTTCGCCGCCTCCAAAAGCGCCTCTTCGCTGCGTATCGCGTCTGCCCTGAGGGCACGGTCCTGATTGGCCATAGAAATAAACTCCATCAAACGCTCCGCGCCGGAGCGGAAACCCGGCATCTTCGCACGCCCGCACATGGACTGGTGCCATGAAAATGCTCACGACACTTGATAAACGGAACATCGTTCCGTATATGACGATAATCGGAACGCCGTTCCGTGTCAGATAGCGCCCCCTGAAACATTTTGCCAGAGGCGCAAAGGAGAACCCATGAATAATCTTGTAGACAAGGCCCGCCATCTTCCCTTGCATCCTGCACGCCAGACAATCTCCATCAGCCCGGTGCGCCTGCCCGTGCCCGGCCGAAGCACACCGCTCGAACTGCGGATCACCACTCCGGCCGACGGCGGAAAGCGCCCGGTCATCCTGCTCTCGCACGGCATGGGCCCATCGCTCTACATTGCATCGAAGGACGGCTATGGCCCGCTGGCGCATTTCCTCGCGGAACAGGGCTTCCTGGTGATCCAGCCGACCCATGCAAGCTCGCGCGTGGGCGGGCTTCCGGCCAATTCTCCGGGCGCGCCGCTGTTCTGGCGGGAGCGGGTCCTGGAGATGAAGCTCGTACTCGACGGGCTCGATACGATCGAGGCGGAGGTGCCGCTGCTTTCCGGCCGGCTCGACCATGACAGGATTGCAGCCGTCGGTCACTCGATGGGCGGGCAGACCGTCGGCATGCTGCTTGGCGCGCGGCTGAGCGATCCCCGCGATCCCGACGCGCAGGATGTCGACCTTTCAGACAAGCGCATTCGTGCCGGCGTTCTCCTGGCAGCGCCCGGCCTTGGCGGCGACAGCCTTTCCGAGTTCGCCCGCGAGAACTATAGCGCCCTGAACCCCGACTTCTCCCACATGACCACGCCGACGCTGGTCGTGGCGGGCGATGCCGACGAAAACCCCCATCTGAACGTTCGCGGCTATGCCTGGCACACCGACCCCTTCGTTCACGGGCCCGGCGCGGAGGCGCTGCTGCTGCTGAGAGGCGGCAAACACGGCCTTGGCGGCATTGCCGGCTACGATGCGAAGGAAACGGATGACGAGGATCCGGACCGGCTGGCCGCCACCCTGCGCATGACTGCGGCATGGCTGCGCACCGCGCTCGGCGAGGACGCCGACGCCTGGAACGCGGCCTGCCGCGCGCTTGCCGAACAGGCGCCAGAACTTGGTAGCGTCGAGCGCCGGTGAAGTCCCTTCAGGACTTCTGGTAGAACGGCCGCGCGTGATCGCGAATGCGGATCAGGCCTTCCTGCGCGACGGAGGCAACAAGCGTTCCGTCGCGGCTGAAGATGCGGCCATGGGCAAAGCCCCGGCTGTTGCTGGCCGACGGACTTTCCTGCACGTAAAGCAGCCAGTCGTCGATGTTGAACGGGCGATGAAACCACACCGCATGATCGAGGCTCGCCGCCTGCACCCGGTCGGAAAAGACCGAGCTGCCATGGGGATAGAGCGTCGCGTCGAGCAGCGTCATGTCCGACATGTAGGCGAGAAAGGCGGTCTGGTATTCGCGCCCGTGCGGCGACTGGCCGTTGGCACGGATCCAGATCGACTGCTCGCCGGAGGGCTTGTTGCGCCAGAGAAAGTTCTCGAGATCGACCGGGCGGATTTCGATCGGGCGCTCGCGCATCCAGTAATTGCGGATGGGCGCGGGCGCCTTTTCCGCATCGTTCATGATGTCGCTGGTTGCCAGCGCCTCCGGCGGGGGCACATCCGGCATCGGGTCCTGGTGCTGATGCCCGCCCTCCTCCACCTGAAACGAAGCGGTCATGATGAAGATCGGCTGGCCATGCTGGATTGCGCGCACGCTGCGCGTGGCAAAGCTGCGCCCGTCACGGAGGCGGTCGACGAGAAAGATGATCGGCACCTCGGTATCGCCCGGCCGCATGAAATAGCCATGGAGGGAGTGAACGAACAGCCCCTTGGGCGCGGTGCGCTGCGCCGCCACCAGCGACTGGGCGACCACCTGCCCGCCAAACACGCGCTGCCATGTTGTTGCAGGGCTCTGCCCGCGATAGAGATTTTCCTCAAGCCTTTCGAGATCCAGCAATGCGGCAAGCGCCTTACCGTCGTGATTGCCGCCCTGATTTCTGCTGGCCTGTGACATTTCAACGCGGTCCCTATATATCTACTGGATGACGCAATCGCCTATAACAGCTTTGATGATTTGGAGCGAGCCATGGCAAAGCGCAAGAAGGAACCGAGCATGAAGGATATCGTTATCGTCGGCGGAGGCTATGTCGGGCTCTCGGTCGCAGTGGCCATCAAGAAGGCCGCGCCCCATCTCGATATTGCGCTCATGGAAGCCGCGCCGGAGCATGTCTGGGAAAAGGATGAGCGCGCCTCCGCCATCATCGCAGCGGCGATCAACATGCTGAAGACGCTGGAGCTTTGGGACGAGATCAAGGAGCATGCTCAGCCGATCAACGACATGATCGTGACGGATTCGGATGCCGGCGAGCCGGTAAAGCCGGTGTTCCTCACCTTCGGCGAGCGCGCCGACGAAAGCGAACCCTTTGCCTACATGATCCCCAATGTCGCCATGGTCCGGGCGCTTCGCAGGGCAGCCGGCGAACTCGGGATCGAGATCAGCCATGGCGCGGCGGTCACGGCGTTTTCGGATGAAGGCGGCCACGCGAAGATCACGCTTGCCGGTGGCGGCGAGATCACCAGCAGGCTGGTGGTCGCCTGCGACGGCGTGCGTTCGCGCCTGCGCGACATGGCCGGCATCAAGACGGTGAAATTCGATTATGGTCAATCCGGCATCGTCACCACGATTGCCCATGAGCGCCCGCATAATGGCCGAGCGGAAGAGCATTTCCTGCCGGCCGGACCCTTCGCAATCCTGCCGCTGACCGGCAACCGGTCCTCGCTGGTCTGGACCGAGCGCACCGATGATGCCAGACGGCTTGTCGAAAGCGATGACATGGTGTTCGAATTCGAGCTGGAACGCCGCTTCGGCCACCATCTCGGAAAGCTCACGCTTGCCGGCGGCCGCCGCGCCTTCCCGCTTGGCCTTACGCTGTCACGCGCCTTTGTCGCGCCGCGGCTGGCGCTTGCGGGCGATGCCGCCCACGGCATCCATCCGATTTCCGGCCAGGGTCTCAATCTCGGCTTCAAGGATGTCGCGGCGCTTGCCGAAACCATCGTCGACGCCGATCGCAGCGGGCTTGATATCGGCGCGCTGGACACGCTAGAGCGCTACCAGCGCTGGCGGCGTTTCGATACGGTGCGCATGGGAATGACCACCGATATCCTCAACCGCCTGTTTTCCAACGATATCGGACCGTTGCGGGTGGCGCGCGATTTCGGCCTTGGCGTCGTCGACCGGATGCCGAAGCTGAAGCGCTATTTCATTGAGGAAGCTTCCGGACGCACCGCCCGCGAACTGCCGAAACTGCTCGCCGGCGAGCGCCTCTAGCGCGTCGCATGCCGGCTTACGTCAGGGACAGCGTCAGGCGGACCGTCAGATCCGCCTGACGCCTGACGCATTATTTCATCTTCATGTCGCCATGACCGGCATGTCCGGCATGGTCCGTGCCCTTGGCGGCAATGCCCTCGATCTTTACCGGCACGGTGAGCGTGCCTGCCTTCTCGAACGTCAGTTCCAGATCGAAGCTGTCGCCTTCCACCAGCGGACCGTTCAGCTTCATCAGCATGATATGGAGGCCGCCCGGCGCAAGGGTAACGGTTTCCCCGGCAGGGATCGTGATGCCATCCGCCATCTGATACATCTTCATGACCTCGCCCTCGATGCGCATATTGTGAAGCTGTGCCTCACCGGCGACATCCGTCTTGACGACGATCAACCGGTCATCCTCATCGCCGTGGTTGGCGATGGTCAGGAACCCGCCGCCCACAGGCGCGCCTGGCAGCGTTGCGCGCGCAAAGGCGCCGGTGATTTCGAGGTCACCGGCAGGTTCGGCCATGGCGTGTTCGTGCTGATGGCCGTGCTGGTGATCGTCGCCCGCAGCCTGTGCGGTGATCATCAGTTCAGGCGCCGGATCGTCGCCCTCGCCGGTCCAGCGGATCTCGCTGCCATCGGCGCAGGTCTGGATCACCGGAAAGGCAAGCGCCGTTCCCGCCTCGAGATCGGGCGCAAGCGTGCCGCGCATGACGAACTCGTCGTAATAGGCATCCGGCAGATCGCCGTCCGTCCAGCTGACCTCTCTCACGCCCTCGCTCACGGGCTTGCCGTGGTTCATATAGGTATTGTCGTAGGCGCCGGTTTCCGTCGAAAGCGTCCAGCCGGCGTGCGGCATCGGCTTTACGGAAAAGAAGCCTTCCGGCACCTGAACGCGAATGGCGGTGGTGGCTGCGCCATCACAGCCGTGAGGGACGCGCATTACCGCCCTGTACGAACCGCCGGCAGCCGCTTCGCCGGCCTCCAGCGTTACATGGGCCTGCGCAACCGATAGCGAGACGAGCGAAAGTGTGCCGGCGAGCGCCAGGCGCGAAATATTGACGGACATCGTGTGTCTCCGTGCTGAAAGTGCTGATTTTCTCGCCCTGAGGGCGTGCGATAGAAATCAGGCCGTGCGCGGAGGAGCGCGTGCATCGTAGCTTGAAACAGAAATGTCGAGGGTCGGCAGCGCAGGCTGTTCGGCATGCGCGAAGGCATAAAAGCCAGCAAAGGCCGGGAGTGCTTGCGCGGGAGGCGCCGGCACGATGGCAACCTTCAGCCGGCAGGCATGGCAGGGGCCGTGGCTGCCGGGACTATCCTTGCCGTGACCGTCACCGCAATAGCTGAGTTCGGAAAACGAAAGCGTGGCGTTTGCAACAGGCGCCACATGTCCCGGCTGGGAGACGAAAGCCAGCGTGAACACGGCGATCACGGCAAGCGCCGCCGCAAGTTCCCGCAAGATCGCCTTCGTCACTCTCAATGACATGTCCCCGCCCGATCACGCCCAGAGATGGGCATGAACTTCGTCTTGGCAAAAAAACGGGAGCTTTGCAAGCAAACGGGCCGGCTTGAAAAGCCGGCCCCTACATCATGCAGTGATGGATTATAGCCTCAGGTCGGACGGCCGACAAAGGCGCGGCTGACGACGGACGCCGAATTGGCATCGGGACCGAATTCGGTGTCGCCGGTGATCTCGAGCAATTCCTGCAGCTTGCCGCGCGCACGCGCGATCCGGCTCTTGATAGTGCCGATGGCGCAATGGCAAATCTCCGCCGCTTCTTCATAAGAGAAGCCGGATGCGCCGACGAGAATGATCGCCTCACGCTGATCGTCGGGAAGACGGTTCAGGGCCTTGCGAAAATCCTTCAGGTCCATCGCGCCGTACTGCGCAGGATGGGTGGAGAGCCGTTCGGTGAAGACGTTGTCGGAATCCTGGATCTCGCGGCCGCTCTTGCGCATCTGGCTGTAGAACTCATTGCGCAGGATCGTGAACAGCCACGCCTTGATGTTCGTGCCTTCGGCGAAACTGTCCTGTTTCGCCCACGCCTTCATGATCGTGTCCTGCACGAGATCGTCGGCAAGATCCTGATGGCCACAGAGCGAAACGGCAAAGGCGCGAAGGCTGGGGACAGTTTTCAACATGTCCCGCTTGAAAGTCGTATCGTCATCCCTGACCACGGCTTTTACCCCCTCGCTTTGCGATCGGAGGCAGCTTCGGCTGCATCCAGACGCTCGAGGAGATCGAGAAACCGATCCGGTATTTCTTCCTGTTCCACAGCATTATAGAGTGCCTTGAGGCGCCTGCTGATCGCCTCTTCCGGGCTCTTCGCCGTACCGGGCATATTCGAACCCTTTCCAAGACCGCTATCGTTCTTCACCAGTCTTTGCCTCTCTTGACATAATCCATTCACACCAAAAACGCGGTTCGAAATAAATTGTTCCGGTCACGGGAACTTTTTTTCGCTTCAGGCATTTTTGCCTTTTGAGGGATGATTTAAGAGTGATCCCAATTTACGACCTATCGAGGCAGGAGACTACCAGACATGTCGCTTTCTACCCGTATCGCCGCGCATTTACCCTATCTTAGGCGGTACGCACGTGCCGTAACCGGCTCCCAGACGTCAGGCGACGCCTATGTTGCTGCCGTACTCGAAACCCTCATCGAGGATGTTTCGCTCTTTCCGGAAGACGGCAATGATAAAGTCTCGCTCTATAAACTCTTCTCCCAGCTTTTCAGTTCCACAACCATTGAGATAGAAGAGATTGAATCGCCATTTTCATGGGAAAAGCGCGCTGCCGCCAATCTCATGGCTCTTCCGGCAAAGCCCCGTCAGGCCTTTCTGCTGATTTCCCTGGAAAATTTCAGCCACGAGGAAACTGCAGAGATCCTGGGCGTAGAAAGCGATGGCATTTCCGATCTCATTGATGAGGCCTCGTCTGAAATCGCACGTCAGGTTGCGACCGACATCATGATCATCGAGGATGAACCGCTGATCGCGATGGATATCGAGCAGATGGTGGAAAGTCTGGGCCACCGCGTGACCGGCATCGCCCGCACCCACAAGGAGGCTGTAGAGCTTTTCAAGTCTTCACGCCCGCGCATGGTGCTTGCCGATATCCAGCTCGCAGACGGAAGCTCCGGCATCGATGCGGTCAATGATATCCTTGCAGCGGAATCGCTGCCGGTGATCTTCATCACCGCTTTCCCCGAGCGGCTGCTCACGGGCGAACGGCCGGAGCCGACCTTCCTGGTCACCAAGCCGTTCAATCCCGACATGGTAAAGGCGCTGATCAGCCAGGCGCTGTTCTTCCAGGAGCATCACGAACAGGCCGCCTGATCTGCGGCATGCGTTTGATTGGAAAGGGCGGTTCCAGACCGCCCTTTTAGCGTGGTGCGGAACCTGGCCCTTGCTCAGGCGTTATTCTCTCAACAAACACAAGGAGAATACCCATGCTTTATTATGCCGTTGTTTTCCTGGTGATAGCTCTGATTGCTGCCGCTCTCGGCTTTGGCGGCATAGCGGGCGCTTCAGCAGGCATCGCACAGATTCTTTTCTTCCTGTTCCTGCTGTTCTTCGCTGTCGCAGTTATCGTGAACTTCGCACGCAGCCGATAAAACCAGGTTCCCTCCCCGAAAAGCGGACCGTCTCCGGACGGCCCGCTTTTTTATGTGCAAAGTGCCGTCGCTTTCTTATTGCGAGACGGTTTCTTCTCTGACCGGGTCCACCCCCGAGCCGAGCTGCCGCCTTGCCACGACCGCAGACAAAGTGCGGTTTTTGTTCACAGACATAGCCAACCGACTTCACGACGCGATCAGAGTTGCGCAAAAGCGACGGCAGACACCAGCGCGCAAGCAATAAAAAAAGGCAGCGACGCTATGCGTCACTGCCCTTCGACAAAACTGATGGCGATCAGTTGATCTTGTCCATCCAGCTATCGACGTCGCGCTCAGCTTCGTCGCGCTCCTTGCCGTAGCGTTCCTGGATCTTGCCGATCAGCTTTTCGCGCTTGCCTTCCACGACGTCGAGATCGTCGTTGGTGAGCTTTCCCCAACGGGCCTGCGCTTCACCGGTGAACTGCTTCCAGTTGCCCTCGATACGGTCCCAATTCATAAGCCTGCTCCTTTCAGGTTAGCTTGTCTTATGCCTGTTTAAACGCGACGGGCGGCGGAAGTGTTCCAATCACGGCCTTCATCATTGACAAGGCTAGGAAAAACAGGAATGTAGCAAATCAGGCTGACAGGCTGACGCGGTCAAGCTTTAAAAAAAATGAGGCCGTTGCTCATTTTTAAAGTGCTGACCGACGGCGCATCGTCGCGAGTATTAGACGTTTTCACTTCCTGGATATGGATCATTGAGAGGCGGCCTCGACCGACGACGTTGGTGGCGCCGCATTAAGACATGCGGAAATTATTCGAAAACGCCGAAAGCGGCAACATCTCCACCCTCAGCCGCGTGCTACCGGTGCTTGTTTTCCTGGTCGTGACAGTGATCGGGCTCGGCATGTCGTTTTCCATCTACCGCGCATCGGAAGTGGAGAGGCGGGCGAAATTCGAACTGGTCGCCGGCGATGCGGCAGACCGTATCGTCAACCGTTTCTATCAGCACATGTCGCTTCTGGAGGCGACCAAGGCGTTCTTCGAGGCAACGGACGGGAATATCGACCGGCCGGCGTTTCAGACCTATGTGAACGGACTTGATACCGAGGGTCGCTATGACGGTATCCAGGGCATCGGCTTCGCCCGGATGATCTATGCCGGCAACGAGGCGCGTGCCGAAGACATGATCGGCCGAACCTACGGCGAGACCCGTAAAATCTGGCCCGAGACCGACCAGGATTTCCGCGCGCCGGTCGTCATGCTGGAACCGGAGAACGATCGCAACAGAGCCGCGATCGGTTTCGACATGTATTCCGATCCCATACGGCGTGAAACAATGGCAAAGGCGTTCGCCACCAACACGCCGCGCGCCAGCGGACCGGTGGAACTGGTCCAGGAAATCACCGACGACAAACAGGTCGGCTTCCTGCTCTACCTGCCCTTCGCTGCAGAAGGGGGCCCGAATGATACCGAGGGCAACCTGCCCCTGTCCGGGTTCATCTACGCGCCATTTCGCGCAGGCGACCTGTACCGCGCCGTCATGACCGCCAGCCCGGCCCTGCCCGTGGCGATCAGCGCCTATGACAAGAATGCGCCGGAAACGCCGCTCTTCAAGTCCGAGACCTACGATGACGCGTTTGCCAAGAGCGCTCTGAGGGTACATCGCGAGGTCGACATCGCCGGCAGGACCTGGGT
This sequence comes from Martelella limonii, assembly GCF_013344475.1. GTDB lineage: Bacteria > Pseudomonadota > Alphaproteobacteria > Rhizobiales > Rhizobiaceae > Martelella > Martelella limonii. The sequence continues at coordinate 177,323 of NZ_JABUOU010000003.1, forward strand.
ACTGGACATGACGCCCAGCACCGCGTTCGAAAAGGCGCAGTTTGATGTGACGCCCTTCGTCATCGCCTGCGTTGCCCTTCTGCTTGCCGTGGCGCTGGCGCTCGCGGCGCAATGGCAGATCAAGGCGCTTGCGGCAGCGCGCGAAGTCCAGCGCGTGACAGAAAAGTCCCTTCAGGAACGGGAGCTGATGCTTCAGGAGATGAAGCACCGGATCAAGAATTCGATCGCCCGCGTCCTTGCGATCGCCCGCCAGACCGCGCGCCATTCCGAAAGCCTTGACCAGTTCGTCGAATCCTATTCCGCCCGCCTTCAGGCCATGTCGACGGCGCAGGATGTGCTGACCCGCTCGCGCTGGCAGCGCGCCGACCTCAAGGAACTGCTGAACAAGGAACTGGAACAGGTCTTCGGCGACGGCGAATCCCTATACGAAGTCTACGGGCCAAATGCGGAACTCGACGAGAAGGCAACCCAGGCCTTCAGCCTCACCTTTCACGAGCTTGCCACCAATGCCCTGAAATATGGCGGCATGTCCGGCTCGGGCGGAGGCCTTAAGGTGACGTGGAGCTATGAAGGCACCGGCGATGCTCGCAAGCTGCGACTGATCTGGGATGAATCCAGCACCGCAAAGATCAGCGAGCCGGAGCGCAAGGGTTTCGGCACGCGCCTGATCGACGCCAATATCATCGGCGAATTGCAGGGAACAATCGAACGGCGTTACCAGGAGGACGGCGTCACGATCGAGATCGTGTTCCCGAGCCCTGCCGCGAGCACCAGCACGCGGCGTTCACGCTGGCGGCGCACGCGGCGTCAACGCCTGGCCGAAAAGCGCGGCCGCTGAGGCGCCGTAGAGATCGATAAATCGGGGGAAGAAGATGGTGCCCCTTGCCGGAATCGAACCAGCACTCCTCTCGGAACCTGATTTTGAGTCAGGCGCGTCTACCAATTCCGCCAAAGGGGCCCTTGCCTCGTCTCCAAGGCAGGCTGGCCGAAATATAAGAAGATCGCTCCGGTCGTCAACAACCTTCTCGCAGCGACGGCGAACAAAATGCCGGGCGCGGTCCGATAGTGATGGACATGGCAGGGCCGAGACAGCATTGTCCGGACCGACGGAAATGCGCCGATAGCCGGGATAGCCATGCTGCGAAGACTCTACAACTGGACAATGTCACTTGCCGGGCAGCGCAATGCAGAGGGCGTCCTGTTCGGCGTGTCCTTTGCCGAAAGCTCGTTCTTCCCGATCCCGCCCGACGTGCTGATGATCCCGATGGTGATCGCGAGGCCCGCGCAATGGTTCCGGATTGCGCTGATCTGCACGCTGGGCTCGATCCTCGGCGCCATCGCCGGTTATCTGATCGGCATGTTCCTTTTCGAGCAGGTAGCCCAGCCGATCCTGTCCTTCTACGGCAAGCAGGATTCCTTCGACAAGGTCGCCGGATGGTACAACAGCTGGGGCGGCTGGGGCGTGCTGTTTGCAGCCATCACCCCGTTCCCCTACAAGGTTTTGACAATCTTTTCCGGCGCAACCGGGCTCAATTTCGGCATTTTCCTGCTCGTCAGCATTATTGGCCGCTCGTTCCGCTTCTTCCTGATCGCCTGGCTTCTGAGCCGCTACGGCGCGCCGATCCGGGATTTCATCGAAAAATACCTCGGCCTTCTTTTCACCCTGTTCGTCATTCTACTTGCCGGCGGGTTCTATCTCGTCAAATTCGTGTTCTAGGAGATTTCATGAGCGCGCAGTCCCATTCCCGCATCCAGGCCGGACTTGTTGTTTCAACGCTGGCAATGGCTGTAACCGTCGGTACCGCGCTCGGTTTCCAGCATTTCGGCGGCTATATCCCCTGCCATCTCTGCCTGCTGGAGCGGAACCCCTATTACATCGGTGTGCCGCTCGGCATTATCGGGCTCCTCACCTCTGCCTTCGGCCTGCCGCGCATCATCGCGCGCCTCGCGCTCATCGCCATTGCCGGACTGATGGTCTGGGGCATGGTCATGGGCGTCTATCACGCCGGCGTCGAATGGCACTGGTGGGCGGGGCCTTCCGATTGCTCGGGCTCGCTTTCGGGCGTGACGACGGATGCTGGCAACCTGCTGGGGGACCTGAACCGCGTGACCGGCCCGAAATGCGACGAGGCGGCACTCCGCGTACTCGGCCTTTCCTTCGCCGGATGGAATGTGATTGCAAGCCTGGTGATCGCGGTGGTCGCGCTCTGGGGCGCGCGCGGCAAATAGGCTGGCCTCAGGCCGCGCCGATCCGCAGGAAATCGTGGAAATGCACAATGCCGACGGGGCGGTTGTCCTCGTCGACGACCATGAGCGCCGAGATATTGTGCTTCTGCAGCAGGCCCATGGCACCCGACACCATCATGGATGACTTCACGGTCTTTGGGCCGCGGGTCATCACGTCTTCCACGGCAAGCCGGCTCATGTCGCGCGCGAGATTGCGGGCGAGATCGCCATCGGTGATGATGCCGGCAAGCCGTCCCTCTTCCGTCAGCACGCCGACGCAGCCGAAGCGGCGCTTCGACAGCACCATGATCGCATCCGGCAGGGCCGTGCCTGCGGGCACGAGCGGGACCTCCTCGCCGACATGCATGATATCGGCGACATGGGACAGGAGCGCGCCGAGCTTGCCGCCCGGGTGATAGATCTTGAAATCGCCGGCCGAAAAGCCGCGCGCTTCCAGAAGCGCGATCGCCAGAGCATCGCCAAGGGCAAGCTGCATGGTGGTGGAGGTGGTCGGCGCCAGCCCGTGCGGACAGGCTTCTTCCGCCTTCGGAAGATCGAGAACGATATCGGCGGCAAGGGCAAGGGAAGACTGGCGCCCCGAGGTGAGCGCGATCAGCGGAATGGCAAAGCGGCGGGTATAGGCGACAAGGGCGGTAAGCTCGCTGCTTTCCCCGCTCCAGGAAAGCGCCACAACGGCGTCCTTCTGGGAGATCATGCCCATGTCGCCGTGATTGGCTTCGGCCGGATGCACGAAGAATGCAGGGGTTCCTGTGGAGGCGAAGGTGGCCGCTATCTTGGTCCCGACGTGACCGCTCTTGCCCACGCCGGAGACGATCACATGGCCGGATGTCTGCTGCAGCAGCGCTACGGCCTTTTCGAAAGGCTCGGCAAGCCCGTCTTCAAGGGCGACAGAAAGCGCCTCCAGGCCGCGTCGCTCGAAATCGAGCGTCCTCAGCGCAGAACGGGCGGCGTCTCCCAAACCATCTTCATTCGCTTCAGTCATGACACGCTGTTAGCGCCTTTGGGGGGCGCAATCAATAGATTTGCGCCCCTTGCCACGTCGCTTACTTCAAGGCCGCGACCAGGGCCTTGAGTTCGTTCTCCACCTTCGGGCGGATATCATCGCGCTTCAGCGCCAGAGCCACATTGGCGATGATGAAGCCTTCCTTGGAACCGCAGTCAAAGGTCTGGCCATCAAACTTGTAGCCGTAGAAATCCTGCTCCTTGGCAAGCATCAGCATGCCATCCGTCAACTGGATTTCATTGCCGGCGCCGCGGGCGGTCTTGGCCAGAATCGGGAAGATTTCCGGCTGGAGGATATAGCGGCCATTGATGAAGAAGTTCGACGGCGCGGTGCCCTTGGCAGGCTTTTCAACCATCTCGGTGATCTTGAAGCCGCTGCCGACAGCCTCGCCGACGCCGACGATGCCGTATTTGTGGGCCTGTTCGGGATCGCACTCCTCCACGGAGATCACGTTTCCGCCAGCGACCTCGTAGACGTCCATCATGCCCTTGAGGCAAGGCGTCTCCGAATCCATCACCATGTCCGGCAGGATCAGAGCAAACGGATCATGGCCGACGATCTCGCGCGCACACCAGACCGCGTGGCCGAGGCCATGCGGCTCCTGCTGGCGGGTGAAGGTGGATGTGCCGGCGGTCGGAAGAAGGCTTGAAAGCAGGCTGAGCTCGGCGTTCTTGTTGCGCGCCTTCAGCGTCGATTCCAGCTCGTACTGAATATCGAAATAGTCTTCGATGACGTTCTTGTTGCGCCCCGTGACAAACACGAAATGCTCGATGCCAGCCTCGATCGCCTCATCAACCACATACTGGATGATCGGCTTGTCGACGACGGGAAGCATTTCCTTCGGCACGACCTTCGTAGCGGGCAGAAAACGCGTGCCAAGCCCGGCGACCGGAAGCACTGCCTTGCGAACCTTATTGTGAGCCAAGCTCATCTCCCTTCAATCAATGTCCGGCAAATCTACAAACGCTCTGTGTCAGCTATCCGACAGGTCTAGCAAGAAGCACCTGCCAGCGCAATCAAGCTGCCCACAGAGGTGGACCAAAGTGGCAGGCGGGCCTGCCACTTCAGACGCAATTACCGTGGAAGAAGAGTAGTGCCCATCAGCGCTTCGTCAATAGCGCGGGCGGCCTGACGGCCCTCGCGAATGGCCCAGACCACCAGCGACTGCCCGCGACGGACATCGCCGGCTGTCCAGAACCGGTCGACCGAGGTCTTGTAGTCGTTTTCGCTGGCAACCACGTTGACGGATCCGCGGCTATCGGTGTTGAGCGTCAGACGGCCTTCGAGATCGGCAAGCACGCCGCTCTGGAACGGACCGCGGAAGCCGATGGCGATGAAGGCGAGATCGGCCTTGATCACGAATTCGGTGCCAGCGATCGGCTTGCGCCTCTCGTCCACATGGCAGCACTTCACGCCCGTGAGAATGCCGTCCTCGCCAACGAACTCCAGCGTCGCAACCTGGAATTCGCGGACCGCGCCTTCGGCCTGAGACGACGAGGTGCGCATCTTGGTGGCCCAGAACGGCCAGACGGCGAGCTTGTCTTCCTTCTCGGGCGGCTGCGGGCGGATATCGAGCTGGGTCACCTTGACGGCGCCCTGGCGGAAGGCCGTACCGACGCAGTCGGAGGCCGTGTCGCCGCCGCCGACGACGACGACATGCTTGCCGCCGGCAAGGATCGGCTCGGACGGCCAACCGGTGCTGTCGATGTTCTCGCGGCCGACTCGGCGGTTCTGCTGCACCAGGAAGGGCATCGCATCATAGACGCCGTGCAGCTCGTCGCCGCCGATGCCGGAAGCGCGCGGGGTTTCCGAGCCGCCGCAATAAAGCACGGCATCGTAATCCGCCAGAAGCTGATCGACCGTCACATCGACGCCGACATTCACGCCGCAGCGAAAATCGACGCCCTCGCCGCGCATCTGTTCGACCCGGCGGTCGATGAAGTTCTTCTCCATCTTGAAATCGGGAATGCCGTAGCGCAGCAGACCGCCGGGCTTGGATTCGCGCTCGTAAAGATGCACCTCGTGGCCGGCGCGGCCAAGCTGCTGGGCCGCCGCCATGCCTGCGGGCCCCGAACCGATGACGGCAACCTTCTTGCCGGTCTTCACCGTGGCCGGCTTGGGCACGATGTAGCCGAGTTCGTAAGCCTTGTCGGCGATCGCCTGTTCGACAGTCTTGATCGCAACCGGGATATCCTCGAGGTTCAGCGTGCAGGCTTCCTCGCAGGGCGCCGGGCAGACGCGGCCGGTGAATTCCGGGAAGTTGTTGGTCGAATGCAGGTTCGCAATCGCCTCCTTCCAGTTGCCATTATAGACCAGATCGTTCCAGTCCGGGATCTGGTTGTGAACCGGACAGCCGGTCGGGCCGTGGCAATAGGGAATGCCGCAATCCATGCAGCGGGCAGCCTGTTTCTGCACCTCAGGGTCCGACATCGGGATGGTGAATTCGCGGAAATGGCGGATGCGATCAGACGCCGGCTGGTACTTCGCCACCTGCCGGTCGATTTCCATGAAACCTGTAACTTTACCCATGTTCTTCCCTGAATTACTCGATAACGACCGCAGTGCCGGACACTGATACCATCAGCATCGTTCCACGTTCGGAGGTAATGTTTTCGTAGTCGAGATCGACCCCGATGACCGCATTCGCACCAAGCCGCTCTGCCTGGTGCTGCATCTCTTCATAGGCGGTTTCGCGCGCCTCGCGCAGCGAGCTTTCGTATGCCGCCGACCGGCCGCCGACAATGTCGCGGATTCCAGCCATGAAATCGCGGAAAATATTGGTCCCGAGAATGGTCTCGCCCGTGACAATGCCCTTATAGGCAACGATCCGGTGGCCCTCGAGCGTGTTCGTGGTGGTAATCAGCATGACAACACCTCAGTTTCCAAATGCCCGATCGGGCGGCTCAATCGTCTTCCAGTTCCCAGTTCTCGACCTTGAGACCGGGAACCCGCATGAATTCTCTTTCTTTCGCCGTCACCACCACCGCATCGAGCGCGAGTGCGTGAGCGGCGATCAGCATGTCCATCTGGCCGATCGGACTGCCGACGGCTTCAAGCGCCAGCCGAAGCTCGGCATATTTCAGTTCTGCCGGGCTTTCCCACGGCATGATCTCCAGACTGGCGAGCAGCGCCTCGACATCCCGCCTGAGCCGCTCAGAGCCCCTTTTCAGATAGCCGAACCTCAGTTCGGCCACCACCATGATGCTGGTACAAAGCGCGCCCGCCTCGCTCTCCAATATCCTTTCACCAACCGGCCCTGCCGGGAATTTCAGCGCATGCGAGATCGTATTCGTATCCAGCAGATATTTCATTTTTCAGAGATCAACATCACGGAGCGGAAGATCCTCGATCTCCGGAAGCCATTCATCCTCCGGTAGCGGCGGCTGGCTCCGCAGCCACTCAATCAGCTCCCGTGGCGTCATCTTCTTCTTCACCGGCTCGATCGTGATCAGGCCGTTCTGCTCCTGTCTGATGATGACCTCATCGCCCTCCAGTTCGAAATCGCTCGGGATCCGGACGGCGCGGCTGCGGCCATTCATGAAAATGCGTGACTTCTTTTCCCTGGTGATCCGGTTCGACATTTCAGCCTCCACACCTGTGATATGACAATGTCATATCACAGGGCTTGAGAAGCGACAATTATTCCGCCGCGACACCCATGCGCATGCGCTCCATCTCCTCAAGCGCCCGGCGATATTCGACCGGCATCACCTTGCGGAACATCGGGCGGTAGTGGGCCCAGTCGTCCAGGATCGCCTTGGCGCGCGCCGAGCCGGTGTAGAGCATGTGGTTGTTGATGAGACGCACGAGACGTTCCTCGTCGTGGCGGGTCATGTCGCCGGACACATCGACGCGACCCTTGTGCATGATGTCGCCGCCATGGTGGTGGAGCTTTTCGAGCATGTCGTCTTCCTCCGGAACCGGCTCCAGCATGACCATGGCCATGTTGCAGCGGTCGGCAAAGCCGCCATCCTCATCGAGGACATAGGCAACGCCGCCGGACATGCCGGCTGCGAAGTTGCGGCCGGTGGAGCCGAGCACGACGACGATGCCGCCGGTCATGTATTCGCAGCCATGGTCGCCAACGCCTTCGACGACGGCGGCCGCACCGGAGTTGCGCACGGCAAACCGCTCGCCGGCAACGCCATTGAAGTAGCACTCGCCCGCGGTTGCGCCGTAAAGCACGGTATTGCCGACAATGATGGACTCTTCCGCCACGATCGGAGAATTCTCCGGCGGGCGGATGATGATCTTGCCGCCGGAAAGCCCCTTGCCGACATAGTCGTTGCCGTCACCAACGAGATCGAAGGTGACGCCATTGGCGAGGAACGCGCCGAAGGACTGCCCGGCCGTGCCGGTCAGCTTCACCGTGATCGTGTCTTCCTTCAGACCCTTGTCGTTCCAGCGCTTGGCAACCTCGCCCGAGAGCATGGCGCCCGCCGAGCGGTCGACGTTCTTGATGACGGCCTCGATCGTCACCTTTTCCTTGTTCTCGAGCGCAGGCATCGCTTCGGCGATCAGCTTGCGGTCGAGAATATCGTCGATCGGGTGAACCTGACGCTCTGTCCAGAAGGTTGCTTCCTTGGGGGCATCAACCTTGTGGAAGATCTTCGAGAAATCGAGCCCTTCCGACTTCCAGTGCGCGATCGCATCGTCCTTGTCGAGGAATTCGACGGCGCCGATGACGTCGTTCAGGCTGGTGAAGCCGAGTTCGGCCAGAAGCTCGCGCAGCTCTTCGGCAACGAAGAAGAAATAGTTGACGACATGTTCCGGCGCGCCCTTGAAACGCTTCCTCAGAACCGGGTCCTGGGTTGCGACGCCAACCGGGCAGGTGTTCAGATGGCACTTGCGCATCATGATGCAGCCTGCCGCAATCAGCGGTGCGGTCGAGAAGCCGAATTCGTCAGCGCCGAGCATGGCGCCGATCAGCACGTCCCGGCCGGTCTTCAGCCCGCCATCGACCTGCAGCGCAATGCGCGACCTGAGACCGTTCAGCACCAGCGTCTGCTGGGTTTCGGCAAGGCCGATTTCCCAGGGACTGCCGGCATGCTTCAGCGAGGTGAGCGGCGAGGCGCCGGTGCCACCGTCGAAGCCGGAAATGGTGATGTGGTCGGCGCGCGCCTTGGCGACACCGGCGGCAACCGTGCCGACGCCCACTTCGGACACCAGCTTGACCGAGACATCCGCCGTCGGGTTGACGTTCTTGAGGTCGTAGATCAGCTGGGCCAGATCCTCGATCGAATAGATATCGTGGTGCGGCGGCGGCGAAATCAGGCCGACGCCCGGCGTGGAATGGCGGGTCTTGGCGATCGTCGCATCGACCTTGTGGCCGGGCAGCTGGCCGCCCTCGCCGGGCTTTGCGCCCTGCGCCACCTTGATCTGCAGCAGGTCGGCGTTGACGAGATATTCGGTGGTCACGCCAAACCGGCCCGACGCGATCTGCTTGATCGCCGACCGTTCCTTCGGATAGCTGCCATCGGGAAGCTTCAGATAGCGATCGCTTTCCTCGCCGCCTTCACCGGTGTTCGACTTGCCGCCGATCTGGTTCATGGCGATTGCAAGCGTCGTGTGCGCCTCGCGCGAGATCGAGCCGAAGGACATGGCCCCGGTCGAGAAACGCTTCACGATTTCGGAAGCCGGCTCGACATTTTCGAGCGGCACCGGCTTGCGGCCGATTTCCTCGGCGCTCTTGATCCGGAACAGGCCGCGGATCGTGTTCATGCGCAGCGCGCTGGCGTTTTCCATCTTCGCAAACGCATCGTAGCGGTCGCGGGCATTGCCGCGCACGGCGTGCTGCAGCTCCGCCACCGCATCCGGCGTCCAGGCATGGGCCTCGCCGCGGATACGGTAGGCATATTCGCCCCCAATATCGAGCGTCGACGACAGGATCGGATCCTTGCCGAAGGCCGCACTGTGGCGCTGAGCGGTTTCCTCTGCAATTTCCTTGAGACCAACGCCTTCGATCATCGAGGCAGTTCCGAAGAAGAAGCGCTCGACGAACTCGGAGGACAGGCCGATCGCGTCGAAAATCTGCGCGCCGCAATAGGACTGATAGGTCGAGATGCCCATCTTGGACATGACCTTGAGCATGCCCTTGCCGACCGCCTTGATGAAGCGATAGATCACCTCGCCGGAATCGACCTCCTGCGGGAACATGCCCTTGGCATGCATGTCAGAGAGCGTATCGAAGGCGAGATAGGGGTTGATGGCTTCCGCGCCATAGCCCGCCAGACAGCAGAAGTGATGGATCTCGCGCGGCTCGCCCGATTCGACCACGAGGCCGACCGAGGTGCGCAGACCCTTGCGGATCAGATGGTGATGGACGGCAGCCGTTGCCAAAAGCGCCGGGATCGCGATCCGGTCCGGACCGATCTGGCGGTCTGACAGCACGATGATGTTGTAGCCGCCGCGCACGGCCGCTTCCGCCCGTTCGCACAGCCGGTCGATCATCGCCGGCATGCCTTCGGCGCCCTGCTCCTCGCCATAGGTGATGTCGAGCGTCTTGGTGTCGAAACGATCTTCGGTGTGACCGATCGAGCGGATCTTCTCGAGATCGCCATTGGTCAGGATCGGCTGGCGCACTTCCAGGCGCTTTTCGCGGGCGGCACCCTCATGGTCGAGAATGTTCGGACGCGGGCCGATGAACGACACCAGGCTCATCACCAGCTCCTCGCGGATCGGATCGATCGGCGGGTTGGTGACCTGGGCGAAGTTCTGCTTGAAATAGGTGTAGAGCAGCTTCGACTTGTCCGACATCGCCGAGATCGGCGTATCGGTGCCCATCGAGCCGATCGCTTCCTGACCCGTGGTCGCCATCGGCGACATCAGGATCTTGGTGTCTTCCTGGGTGTAGCCGAAGGCCTGCTGGCGATCGAGCAGCGATACGTCGCGGCGCAGCGCCCGGGGTTCGACCGGGTTCAGGTCCTCGAGGATCAGTTGGGTGCGGTCGAGCCAGGTCTGGTAGGGATGCATGCCGGCAAGCTCCGACTTGATCTCCTCGTCGGAAATGATCCGGCCCTTTTCCATGTCGATCAGCAGCATCTTGCCCGGCTGGAGACGCCACTTGGCAACGATGTTTTCCTCTGCCACCGGCAGGACGCCGGCTTCAGACGCCATGATGATCCGGTCATCCTTGGTGATCAGGTAGCGCGCGGGGCGCAGACCGTTGCGGTCAAGCGTCGCGCCGATCTGGCGGCCATCGGTAAAGGCAACGGCTGCCGGGCCGTCCCACGGCTCCATCAGGGCGGCGTGGTATTCGTAAAATGCCTTCCGCTCGGGGCTCATCGACAGGTTGCCGGCCCAGGCTTCGGGGATCAGCATCATCACGGCATGCGCCATGGAATAACCGCCCTGCACCAGGAATTCGAGCGCGTTGTCGAAACAGGCGGTGTCGGACTGGCCCTCATAGGAAATCGGCCAGAGCTTCGAGATATCGGAACCGAAGAGCGGCGAGGACACCGAAGCCTGACGGGCCGCCATCCAGTTCACATTACCGCGCAGCGTGTTGATCTCCCCGTTGTGGGCAACCATGCGATAGGGGTGCGAGAGCTTCCAGGACGGGAAGGTGTTGGTCGAAAACCGCTGGTGAACAAGCGCAACGGCCGATTCGAAGCGCGGATCGGCCAGATCCTTGTAATAGGCGCCAACCTGATAGGCGAGGAACATGCCCTTGTAGACGATCGTCGAGGACGACATCGAAACGGCATAGAAATCCTCGGTCGCCTCCGGGCTCTCGGAGAAGATCGTGTTGGAGATCACCTTGCGCAGCACGAACAGGCGGCGTTCGAATTCTTCCTGGGTATGGGCGCGCTGGCCGGCGCCGATGAACACCTGCAGGTGATAGGGCTCGGTGGCGGCAATATCCGGCGCCTTCGACAGCGAGGAATTGTCGACCGGCACTTCGCGGAAGCCGATGAAGCTCTGCCCCTCGTCGACGATCACCTTCTCGATGATCGACTTGTAGTGGGCAATCCGCTCCTCATCGCGCGGCATGAAGAAATAGCCGACGGCGTATTCGCCAACCTTCGGCAGCGTGATGCCGTCCTTCGCCATTTCCTCGCGGAAGAAGCGGTCGGGGATCTGCATCAGCATGCCGGCGCCATCGCCCATCAGCGGATCGGCGCCGACAGCGCCGCGATGGGTGAGGTTTTCCAGGATGAACAGGCCGTCGCGCACGATCTGGTGCGACTTCTCGCCCTTCATATGGGCGATGAAGCCGACGCCGCAGGCATCGTGCTCGTTGCGGGGATCGTAAAGACCCTGACGTTTGACGCGACGGCCGGCAGCTTTGGCTTCGCTCGTCACGTCAATGTCAGTGACCGGGGCACCATCAAGCGCTATGGGCGTCATCTTCGTCATTCAAGATCTCCTAAAATCCTGCCGAATGCAGGCGAAGCCGGGGCACACAGACCGGATACCGCGCGAACGCGCCGTCCAGCCTCTGTTCAATTTCACTAAGTGCCGGAGCGGTAATCCCAAGGAACCGTCCCGGCCGTGTCCTGACGGATAAGTCGCAAGGCCCGATCGCCTCGTCTCGGGTCCATTATAAACCCAAAGCGCCGTGGCGTCAGCCCCTCGACGGCAATCCTGCCGGACACAAAAATAGGACAGCATAACTGTCCTATCTGCACTACATGCCAGAAACAACGGAAACTGGCAAGCAAAATCACCGCCACGCGTCGCAAACTGCGAGCGAAAATTTCGCATGCTGCACTTCTGGCGAAATAAAGTTACCCATAGGGGCGTATATTCGTAATACGTGAAACAAAAAGGCGAATTTCGGGCAGATTCCACGCCTGCTGCGGGGCGGCGCGCAATCTTTCTGACGCGTTCTATCAACAGGGCTTTCGGCGCGCTACCTTTACAACGTGCGTCCCAACCCCTGATATCCTCAGCATCCGTCAATCGAGGTTCACTGCCATGTTCTTTGCTTCCGACAACTGGTCCGGCGCCCACCCCGCCATCGGCGCAGCCCTGATGCGCGAACAGTCCGGCTATGCCAATGCCTATGGCACGAGCGCCCTCGACCGCAAGATCGAGGCCCGTTTCAACGAGGTCTTCGAACGCGAGGTCGCCGTCTTCTTCGTCGGCACCGGCACGGCTGCCAATTCCCTGGCGCTCTCCTCCGTCGGCAGGCCGGGCGGCGTGGTGTTTTGCCACAAGGATGCCCACATCGCCAATGACGAGGGCGGCGCACCGGAATATTTCACCGGCGGCGGCCGCCTTGCGACCGTCTCCGGCGACAATGGCAAGATGGACCCGAAAACCCTGAAGCGCATCATCGGTCGCTATCCCGCCGATTTCGTGCACCACGGCCAGCCGATGGCCGTATCGCTGACGCAATCGACCGAGGTCGGCACGGTCTACACGCTCGACGAACTGGATGCGATCACGGCAGAGGCCAAGGCTCACGATCTGCCGGTGCATATGGATGGCGCCCGTTTCGCCAATGCGCTGGCAGCCCTTGATGTCAGCCCTGCCGAGATGACATGGAAGCGGGGCATCGACATCCTGTCCTTCGGCGGCACCAAGAACGGCTGCTGGTGCGCGGAGGCGATCGTGTTCATGAACCCGGGACAGGCCCGCGACATGCCGTTCATCCGTAAACGCGCGGCGCATCTGTTTTCCAAGACCCGGTTCATCTCCGCACAGTTCGATGCCTATCTGGAAGATGGTCTCTGGCTGGAGCTTGCGCGCCGCTCAAACGCGATGGCGGAGCGCATGCGCGAGGCTTTCCGGGGCTCCAATCACGCCCGCCTCGCATGGGAGACCAACACCAACGAGGTCTTCATCATCCTGAAGGAATCAGCAGCGGAGGCCGCGCGCGGGGCCGGCGCCAGGTTCTACAACTGGCTGCCGCCCGCCGATCAGCCGGATCTCGTCGGCGAGGGCGAAGTGCTTGCACGCTGCGTCACCAGCTTTTCCACAGAGGAAAGCGAGATCGACAGATTCGTCTCGTTTCTGACGGCCTGACGGTCACGCAGCCATCACGAACCGGTCATCCGCCGTGAAATCCTGATGACGCGCGATTGATTTCCAGTTGATGCAGCTCTCTGCGACACTCCCTCCTGCAAGACAGATTTCTTGCCGAGAACCAGAGGGAACAGGAGAATTTCATGTCACGGGTTTCAAAGATCAGCGCCGCGTCACTGGCCGGCGCGTTGGCGGTTGCCGCAGGCGCCATTGCCACAACCACCCCCGCCCAGGCCGCCAATGTGAAATGCTATGGCGTTGCCATGGCCGGACAGAATGATTGCGCCGCCGGCCCCGGCACCACCTGTGCCGGCACATCCAAGGTCGATTACCAGGGCAATGCCTGGAAATATGTCGCAGAAGGCACCTGCACCGAAATGTCGCTTCCGGGAGACCGGATGGGCTCGCTGGATCCGCTGATGCGCGATCTGCCGCAAATGTGAGCTCATGCCGCCGGCGTTCCCCCGCGCTGGCGGCACCCCTTTCGGGAGACGACGATGCGACATGTTTCTCCGCAGACGGCAGCGACCGGCCGGATTCCCGCCCGCGCTGGCGCCGGGTTCAAGACTGCCCATGCCGATGCCATCCTCAATGACGCCTATCGTGTCGGCTTTCTGGAGGTGCACGCCGAAAACTATATGGGCGAAGGCGGCCATCCGCACCGGATCCTGTCACGCATGCGCGCGGACTTTCCGCTGTCGATCCATGGCGTCGGCATGTCCATCGGCGCGCCGCGCGGTCTCGACCGCGATCACCTTTTGCGCTTGAAGGCGCTCGTCGAACGCTACGAACCGGGCCTCGTATCCGAGCATCTGGCGTGGTCGACCCATGACAGCGCCTATTTCAACGACCTGCTGCCGCTGCCCTATACCGAGACGACGCTTTCTCTGGTCACGGCCCATATCGACGAGGTCCAGACGGCAATCGGCCGCCCGATCCTGCTCGAAAATCCTTCCACCTACATCGCCTTTGCCGAGAGCGTGATCCCGGAAACTGAGTTTCTGACCGAGATTGCCGACCGCACCGGCTGCGGACTGCTGCTCGACGTCAACAATGTCCATGTTTCGGCGATCAACAACGGCTATGACGCGCTTGCCTACCTCAAGGCATTTCCGCTCGAGCGCGTCGGTGAAGTTCATCTCGCAGGACACGCCGAGGACCTTGATGACAATGGCGATCCGCTGCTGATCGACGCCCATGATCGCCCCGTCGCTGATGCGGTCTGGGGCCTTTACAGCTTCGTGCTGAAACAGTCGGGCCCGCTGCCGACGCTGATAGAGTGGGACAACGACGTGCCGGACTGGCCGGTGTTGAAGCGTGAGGCGCTGATCGCCGAGCGCCTTCTTGCAGACCATGGCGCTCATGCGCTGCTGGGAACCCGCCATGAATGAGACCCCAGCAGGGAAAGAGAACGGAGCCGCGTTCGCCGCCTTCGCATCAAGCCTGCTTTCGCACAAGGATGTGCCGGCGGGCGTCATCAATCCGCGCGGCGGCCGGGCGGAAAAGCGCTATGCGGTCTATCGCAACAATGTTGCCATGAGCCTGACATCGGCGCTTGCCGATATATTTCCGGTGACAAGAACCCTTGTCGGCCCGCGTTTCTTCGCTGCCATGGCGCAGGGCTTCATCGCTCAAAATCCACCGCGCTCGCCGGTGCTCGCGGCCTATGGCAGGGACTTTCCCGCCTTCATCGAAGGCTTTGCGCCTGCCCGCAAACTGTTTTTCCTCCCGGATGTCGCGCGCCTTGAACGGGCATGGCTCGATTGCTACCACGCTGCCGACCGTACGCCCCTTCCAGCCGAAGCCCTGACGGCGCTCACCGCCGATGCGCTCGCCGCAACGCGGCTCAAACCCCACCCCGCAGCACAATTGCTGCCGCTTGGCTCATCCGCCGTCACGATTTTCACCCGAACCAGGGCAGAGGGCGACCTGAAGGGACTTGATCCCTCGCCCGCCGAAACGGCGCTGATCACGAGGCCTGATTGCGATGTCGCCGTTCGCGGCGTGAGCGCGGGCCAGGCCTCATTTCTGCAGGCGCTGTTTCAGGGCGAAACGCTTGGCGACGCCGCAGCGGCGGCGCAGGACACAGATCATGGCTTCGACCTGCCAAAAGCCTTCGAACTGATCATCGCAACAGGCGCATTCGCCGCAATCCAGAAAACGGAGACGCCGTGATGCATAGGCTCTGCCGCATCGCTGACTGGTATACCGTGTCCGTTCACCGTATGGAGCGGTCACTTGCTCCCTGGCTGCCGGGGCTGCTCGCCCGCCTCGTCTTTGCCGCCACGCTCTGGCTCTACTTTCTGAACTCGGCGCTTACTAAGGTCGAGCCCGGCATTGCGGGCTTCTTCATGATCCGCGACAGCGCCTATTACCAGATCGCCCTCCCGGCAGTCGAAGCTGCGGGCGGCGACATTTCCGCGCTTCCTGCGTATTGGCACCTCGTCGTCGCGCTCGGCACCTATGCCGAATTCCTTCTGCCCGCAATGATCGTGCTCGGGATCATGACCCGCCTTTCGGCACTCGGCATGACCGTCTTCATCGCGGTCCAGACCCTTGTCGATATCACCGTGCATCAGGTCGGCGCCGAAACGATCGGCGCATTGTTCGACCGGTTTCCCGATTCGGCGATCCTCGATCAACGCCTGTTGTGGCTGTTTCCGCTGATCTACTTGGTCATTTATGGGCCCGGCATGGTCTCGGTGGATGGCGCCGCGCGCCGGTTGCTATGCGGCCAAAGAAAAACGGCGCCTCCCGTTAAGGAAGCGCCGCAGCGTATCTGAAACGAACGCAATCAGGCGGCGGTCTTTTCCTTGCCGGTATCGGCAGTGATCGTCTTCACCTGGTCGCCACCGCGCGTTTCAATCGCGATCCGGCGGGGTTTCATGGCTTCGGGGATGTTGCGCAGAAGCGCGACATGCAGAAGGCCGTTTTTCAGGGTCGCGCCGCGCACTTCCATATGGTCGGCGAGCTGGAAACGGCGTTCGAATGTGCGCTTGGCAATGCCACGATAGAGATACTCGCGGCCGTCATTGGCGTCTTCCTCGGCCTTTTCGCCCCGGACCGTCAGCACATTGGCATGCGCCTCGATCGAGAGTTCGTTTTCGCCGAAACCGGCGACGGCCATGGTGATCTGATAATCGTTTTCACCAGTGCGTTCGATATTGTAGGGGGGATAGGTCGGAGCCTGTTCAGGCTGGCCTACGGTGTCGAGCAGATTGAAGAGCCTGTCGAAACCGACGGTCGAACGATAAAGGGGTGAAAAATCGACGTTACGCATGATGTCCTCCTTTGAGCGACGAGTTTGCGAAATGTCCCGGCAATCCCGAAACCGGCGACTGCTGGGAGTGGTTTCGGACCCGCTCTGCGGCGTCCGACGAAAGATATCTGGGAACTGGCGAACGCCGTTTCAAGAGTTTTTGTTGCAGTGAAGACACCCTGCAGAAACGACACGCATTCCGCGATTGCAGTCTCCCTGAATTCGCCTTAAGGATGAATCAGAATATGATCGCTCGTTCGATGAACGCGATATGAACGCCTCATTGTTGCTTCGTTCATGCGAATAGTTGCATTCGTGTTTTGCCGGGAAATACGGCGCACCCGTCCCGGCGCCGTTGCCGCTCTTGACCCAGCGGTTGCGGTAACCTTGGCCGGAACCCCGTCGCTTTTACCCCTGTTCAAGCGGCAGGTTCCGGTCCTTTTCCCTTTTCGGTCGCACTCAGCCGTTCAGTAGCGCAAGGGCCGCCTGATGCAGCTCGGGCGTTGCCGCCGCCACGATATCACCGCCATCCTCCGGCCGTTCGCCCTTCCACGTCGTGAAGACGCCGCCCGCCTGCTCGACGATCGCGATCAGCGCGCCGATGTCGTAGGGTTTGAGTCCGGTCTCCACCACCAGATCCACATGGCCGCCGGCAAGCAGGCAATAGGCATAGCAATCCGTGCCGTATCGGGCGAGACGCACCCTGTCTTCCAGCCGGTCGTAATGGCTCTGCAGCGCGGGCGCGATGATGCGCGGCGACGTGGTGAACAGCACCGCTTCCTCCAGCACCTTGCATGCGCGCGTCCGAAGTTCTCGGGCGCCGCCCGGGCCGGTGTAGTGGCTTCGCACGCCATCGGCAAAATAGCGCTCGCCGGTGAAGGGCTGATCCATCAACCCCATCACCGACCGCCCATTCCTGTAAAGCCCGATCAGCGTTCCCCAGACCGGAACGCCGGAGATGAAGGCGCGGGTGCCGTCGATCGGATCAATGACCCAGACATGCTCGCGCTCCAGACCTTCGGCACCCTCTTCTTCACCGAGGATCCCGTGCTCAGGATAGACGTCCGAGATCAGGGCGCGGATCGCGCGTTCGGCCGCCCGGTCCGCCTCGGTGACCGGATCAAACCCGCGATCGAGCTTGTTGTCGACGCCGACGCCTGCGCGAAACCGCGGCAGGGTCTGCGCCGCCGCGGCATCGGCGAGCGTGTTGAAGAAGATGCGGTCGGGCTGCATGGAATTTCCTTTCGCTGGTGCCGGCAAGGCAGGGACCGGTCTGTACGGTTCTTCGAGCCCTGCCCCCGCTTTCGGCGCGACTATGCCTGAAAACGCGGAAAAAACGACCGGAGCGGGAGAAAAAGCGCGCAACAATTAAGCTAACCGCACAAAATTTATACAAATACAAATTTTGCGCAAATTTCAGGCAGGAGAACTTGACAGTTTGCAACCTGCGATCTAATCTCTCCTTACAGTCTTTCGACTGTGAATACCCTCCTTGGGTGTTTCCTCCCTAGACTTAACCGCGCCATGAGCGCGGTTTTTTTTGAAGTGTTACTCGGCCGCCAGCCCCGAGACCTCGCCGTCCGACCCGATGAACGCGGCAAACTCTCCGATGAAGATGTTGATCGCCTGCTTGACCGCGATGAATTCCGGTTTCTTCTGCAGGCTTGCCTCATCCGCATAGAGCCTGCGCGATATCTCGATCTGCAGCGCGTGGCTGCCGGCTGCGGGTCGGCCGTAGTGCTCGGTGATGAAGCCGCCGGCATAGGGCTTGTTGTAGGCTGTGGAAAAACCCATGCCCTCCAGAATGGAGATTGCCGCATAGGCGATATCCGCAGAAGCGCTTGTTCCGTATCGATCGCCAACGACGAAATCCGGCCGCCTGCGATGATTGCCGGCCGAGACCGTGCCCGGCATGGAGTGACAGTCGACCAGCACCGAGCGCCCGAACTGGTTGCGGGTCTCCTGCAAAAGCCCCTTCAGGCTGCGATGATAGGGCCGGTAGATCCACTCGATGCGCGACAGCCCGTCTTCGACCGAAAGCGGCCCCTCATAGATCGGCATGTTTTCCGCAACGATGCGGGGGATCGTGCCGAGCCCGCCCGCAACACGCGGCGAGACGGCATTTACATGAGCAGGCAGCGGACCGGAAAACATGCGCGGATCGAGTTCGAACGGCTCGCGATTGACATCGAGGAAGGCGCGCGGAAAGAACGCCCGCTGAAGCGGGGCGCCGAAGGCTGGCGCTTCGGCGAAAAGCTCGTCCACATAGAGATCTTCCGAACGGCGGATTTCGCTGGCATCGAGCCTGGAGGATTCCAGAAAGGCACGCGGATAGACCCTTCCCGAATGCGGCGAGTTGAACACGATCGGCAGCGTCTGGACCTCGGGGCGGATCACCTCGAAGAACGGGCTCCGGCTTTCCTGATTGCGCTGCGTTGTCACTCCGGCTCCTTTCAAGCCCTTTCAATCTATGATCTCCGGCCCATTCTGCCAAGCCGCGCCGCGGGCGGCGGAAAAGTTTGACCCGGTCTTTATTGCTTGTTTACGACAGAGGGTCTATCAGACCCGTTAATGACAAGCATGCGCCGATAGTGGTTGAGCCGATGGTACTGAAAATCCTGCTTGCTGAAGATGATGACGACATGCGCCGTTTCCTGGTGAAAGCCCTGGAAAAGGCTGGTTATCAGGTCGCAGCCTTCGACAATGGCGCAAGCGCCTATGACCGGCTGCGCGAGGAACCGTTTTCCCTGCTGCTGACCGACATCGTGATGCCGGAAATGGACGGCATCGAGCTTGCGCGTCGAGCGACAGAACTCGACCCCGATCTCAAGGTGATCTTCATCACCGGCTTTGCGGCTGTCGCGCTCAATGCCGATTCGCAGGCGCCTAAGGATGCCAAGGTCCTGTCCAAGCCCTTCCACCTGCGCGATCTCGTCGACGAGGTCGAAAAGGTGCTGGCGGCCTGATTTCCGGGCAAATCGGCAAGTCCGCAAAAAACCTTCAGAAATGAGTTGACGCCGCCGCCAAATTTTGGAATACACCGCGCCACGGATGGGCGTGTAGCTCAGCGGGAGAGCACTACGTTGACATCGTAGGGGTCACAAGTTCGATCCTTGTCACGCCCACCATCCGTTCCTTTTTCCTGTATGTTCAGCACTGATGATCCCCCTCGGGGGCGGACCTGTCGGGTCTTTCCTCCACCGTCATGCACCTGCCGGAAAGCGATTCCGATTTTCCCTGTGATAGTCTAGGTCTTGCCAAAGGGTTTTGCGGCGCTGTGCGCGCTGTCTGGGGAATGGACATGGGATATAGCGTCTTGAGCTTTGATATCGGCGGCACCGCGATCCGGGCGGCGACCTCTGTCGACGGGGCCGAGCCGGGCGAGGTCAGCCGAACGGCAACACCTGCCCACGACCGAGAAGCCTTTCTGGCATGCCTTGCAGACATGGCGGCGCGCCTGCCGCAAAGGCCCGATGCGATCTCGATCTCGCTTGCCGGCGTTGTCGATCCGCAAACGGGCCGCATGATCGTCGCCAATATTCCTGCAATCCATGGCACCGACCTTGCCGCCGACCTCAAGGCGCGAACCGGCATGCCCGTGATCATCACCAATGATGCCGATTGCTTTGCAGTCGCCGAAGCCGTCTTCGGCGCGGGCCGGCAGCATGACATCGTGTTCGGGATCATTCTCGGCACAGGCGTCGGCGGCGGGCTGGTATCCGGCAGGAGGCTGATCAACGCCAAGGGCGGATTTGCCGGCGAATGGGGCCACGGGCCGATCGCTCCGGCAAGGGCGAACGGACTGAGCCTGCCGCCCTTTGCCTGCGGCTGCGGTCTGTCGGGCTGCCTCGATACGGTTGCAAGCGCGCGCGGCCTTGAACGCCTCCACGCCCATTTCAGCGGGCAAACACGCGATTCGCGGCAAATCCTGGATGGCTGGCGCAAGGGCGAGGCCGCTGCGGCCCAGACGGTCGGCGCCTATCTCGACCTGATCGCCGGTCCGCTGGCCGTCTGCGTCAATCTGACGGGCGCCACCATCGTGCCCGCAGGCGGCGGCCTGTCAGCCGCCCACGACCTGCTCGACGCGATCGACAGGGCCGTCAGGCCTCTGACGCTCAGGAACTTCGACCGTCCGCTGGTGGTGCCGGCAATGAGCGGGCCAGAGCCGGGCCTTGCCGGCGCTTCCGCCATCGCCTGGCAGCAGCATCAATCCTCGTAGCGTCCGAAATGGGTCAGCATGGCCTTGGTGGCGATCCCCAGAAGCACGGAGAACACGACCAGCGCCAGCGAGAACGACATCGTATTGGTTGAGAACCAGTTGGTCGCCACCAGGCGCAAGTTCGCAATCGAGAACGGCGTATCGAAAATGAAGTCGGTCGCTCCCATCGCGATATTGTCGATGACCCCGGTATTGCGGTTGTAGGTGGTGATCCTGCCCTGCACGGCATCCCAGTGCTGACGCTTCATCAGCGCCGTCATGCCGTTGGAAAGGTTCTCCGAAGATGGTGCTGAGATCAGCGTCCAGGCCCCGTCGCCATCCGGGCTCGGCTCCTGCGCGATGATCATCGAGACAGAGTTCGGCGGCAGGTATTCGGTGTCCGGCCGCGGCAGGAAGCGCAGGGTCTCGAACGACAGATCGTAATTTCGCTTGAGATACTTCTCGACCTCGAAGATCCAGTTGTACCAGCCGGCCGTGACCTGCTCGTCCCACTGCTCGATCGTGGTCTCGGGCGCTTCGTTGTAATTGGCCTCGCCGCCGACCTGCTGCGTCCACACGCTTCGGCTCGTCTGCGAAATCTTGGTTTCCCTCAAAGCCTCGGTCGGCACCTGACCGATGGAGCCGACGAAGATCGCATCGCCCTCCCCGATATCCTCGGTGGAATGCACGATATCGACGGGGATCTGCTGGCGCGCGGCATTGGATAGCTTGGCGACGAAATCCGAGGCGGTCGTCAGCGTGTCGGCGCTGAGATTGTCGATGTAGAGCGGAATGCGGTCGCTGTGGCGCGAATAGGGAAAGCCCGTGCCGCCGGTTGCCCACAGATCCGGCACCTGCGCCACCCGCCCGAAGTTCGGCATCTCGAACTCGCTCGTGTCGAACACGGCAAAACGCGCCGTATCATCGGATGTCGCGCCGGGCAGGCAGGCAGCATCTTCGCGGGTCAGGAGCGCTGCCTCGAGCACGATCTTGTTCACGCCCGGCTTCATGTGCCGCATGGTGAAGCGCACCGGCGTACGGCGCAGAACGGCGCCATTGACCGTGCTGATCGGCCATGTCGCGGCAAGCTGGTCGTTGACGAAAACATGAAGACGGCTTCCCGGCAGCACCATCTGGCCATAGGCCGCATCGAGCAGAAGCCGCGCCTCGCCATAGGCATCGGCATAGAAATCGGCGGGAAGGCCGATGGTGAACTCGGCGCGGAAGCTGCGGCCGGAAAATTCCTGCGTCGGAATGCCGAGCTGCTCGAAGGTCAGGCGCTTGTGGCCTGTCAGAAGCTGCGTGTCCTGCTTGCGCCAGGAATGCGTGGAATAGGCTTCGTCCTTCGCGGCGGCACTGCGCGCGGCCGGCGTGGTGATGCCATCGATCAGCGGACCGATCCGCTGCCACGAGGGGGCAACGAGAACCAGCACGCTCTGGCCGAGCGCATTGGTGCCCACGAAACGGGCGGACTGCGACGTACCGATATCCGGCAGGGCGTCGCCGAGAAGCGGGCGCAGCTCGTCCGGCGTGCCGACATAAACCGGCAGGACGCCGGAGCCGAATTTCACCGGCTCGGACTTTGAATAGGTGAAATAGGTGTTCGGCATGTCGGAAAGAAGCGCCAGCCCCTGGGCAAGTTCCAGCAGGGGATCGGCGGCAATCTGATCCGAAAGCGCCGGCGCGACGATGTGGAACTGCGTGCGCCCCTGTGCATCGACACCGATCGCCCGGATATCGGCGATCGTCGACAGTTCAGAGGTTGCCGGATCATCGAACATCAGGAAAGTGCGGGCCGGGTCGATATCGGTCCAAAGGTCATAGGTCGAATCGAGATCGCAGTCAGTGCGGTGACGCTGCTTGATCCTGATCGAGAACTGGTTGTAGCCGGCCTTCAGAACGCCCTCCGGCACATCGAAGCGCAGATCCGACTTGCGCTCCGAGGAATCGAGGAGCGGCGTTGCGATCTCGACATTGTTGAAGGCGATCTTGAGCTCGGAATATTCCGGGGCGACGAAGATCGAATTCTGATAGCCGATGTTGAAATGCGTCACCGACTTCGCCTGCGCCTCGGTCAGATAGACCGACCAGGCCCGCTCGACATTCTCGCCCTCAAGCCGCATCTGGTCGGCCGGGACGATGTAGCGGAAGAACGGAAGGGTCTCGACGGCAGGCGTGACGGGTTCGACATTGCCGGGATTTTGCGGCGCCGACGGCGCGCGCGGCAGCGGGCCGGAACCATCCGCCCCCATGCTGAAGGGTGCGACCGAAGAGGGAGCGCCCGTCTGGGCTGAGGCAAGCGGCATTCCGGCCAGCAGGAAGGCCATGAGAAGCAGTGAAGTCTTCATCAGCCCTTGCCCCTCGCCCGTGCCGACGCGCCGCCGGTATTGGGCTGATATTTGCCGATGAAATAGCTCATGCCGCGGCCCATCTGGCGCACTGCGGTCTTGATGAACCAGAAGGTGCCGCCCAGTGTGCCGGGATCGTTCTTGCGCGATTGCAGAAGCTGCTGCCAGCGTTCGGAATTGGCGAACATCAGGTCGGAAATCACCGAATAGTGCAGGCTTGAAACCGGTGCATAGCGGCAGCCGACCATGGCGAGTTCGCCGAGCGAGCGGGCATGGCGGATCATCACCGGCACCTCGCCGGCATCCCCGCCCTTGTGCGGCTCCACGCGCAGCAGCGCTTGGGTGCCAGGCCTCAGGCGGTCGAGATCGCGGACCTGCACCTGCAGGCCGGCGCCATCGGTGGACACATCCTCGATCGTTCCGCGATAAACGCTGTCGCCGATCACCAGTTCGCAGCGGCGCGACATCTTGATGCGCCGCGCCTTCTGGCGTTCGCCCGCTTCCGAAACCACGCCAAGCGCCGCAGCCGTCAGGAACAGGTTGAGGAAGTTCCAGCCGCCCACCACCCAGGTCACGCCAGCCAGATAGGGCTCGGCATAAAGGCGGTAGACCATCATCACGCAGGCGGCCACATAGATGAAGAAGATGATGAAGAACGGACGGCTGATTTCCGAAAGCCGGCTGTGCTCGATCGACTCGTCCTTCGCCGTCACCTTGAAGGACGGCTTCTTGGGGTTGAGGATCGCGGACACCACGGCGGGCATCAGATGCACGGTCTGGATATATTCGTAGAGCTCGGAGATCCAGGGCCAGCGGAACTGGCCGAACAGATAGTTCTGCGTCAGCATGTTCACGATCAGATAGGAAAGCGTGTAGGCCAGGAACTCGCCACCCGAGGCATCGAAGATCTGCAGGCCGAAGAACAGGTAGCAGAGCGGCGCGATCATGAACGAGGCGCGGGCGAAGGGAAACAGCCAGAACAGGTTCGAGGACATGTAGCAGAGGCGCTGCGGCAGGGAGAGGCCGCGCAGCAGCAGCGGAAACTTGAATCGCAGGATCTGCATCATCCCCTGCGCCCAGCGGCTGCGCTGTCCGATGAAGCTCGAGAAGGTCGCGGGCTGAAGACCGGCGATCAGCGGCCGGTCGACATAGACGCTGTTCCAGCCATTGGAGTGCAGCTCGACGGCGGTTTCGCAGTCCTCGGTAATCGATACGCCCGAAAAGCCGTTCACCGAGTTCAGCGCCTCGCGGCGCAGCACTGCGGCAGAGCCGCAGAAGAAAGACGCGTTCCACTTGTCGAGACCGCGCTGGATGATGCCGTAGAACATCTCGTTTTCGCTCGGCATCAGCTCATAGGTCCGAAGGTTTCGCTCCAGCGGATCGGGATTGATGAAGAAGTGCGGCGTCTGGACCAGAAACAGCTTCGGGTCCTCCATGAAGTAGCCGACCGTCTCGGTCAGAAAATCATTGGCAGGCGCATGGTCGGCATCGAACACCACGATCAGATCGCCGGTGGTATACTGCAGCGCGTGGTTCATGTTGCCGGCCTTGGCATGCTCGTTGCGCGCGCGGGTGATGTAGCCGCAGCCGAGCTCGGCAGCCAGCTGCCTCAGTTCGCGGTGACGGGTCTGCGCCAGGCTTGCCTCGACAAGGTTCTTGGAGTTGCGCTTCTGCTCCGTGCCGCCGTCATCGAGCAGATAGACCTTCAGCTTATCCGGCGGGTAATCCATCGCCTTGGCCGCAGCCAGCGTATTCGAAAGGAGCGTGGCATCCTCGTTATAGGAGGGAACATAGACGTCCACATAGGGCAGGTCGCCCTCAAGCTTGCCCCAGCGCGGACGCACGGGCAGCGGAAGTGCAACCACGAAAAGGCTGAGCGCCAGCATGCCGACCGAGAACATTTCGGCGAAATACAGCAACAGGCCTGGAATGAAATATTGCAGCTCCGTGATCGGCGGCAGCGTGCTTGTGGTCCGCCAGAACACGTAGCGCAAGACAACCGACGTGCCGAATGCAAGCGCGATCAGCCGCCAGTTGCCTTCCGCATGCATCTGCTTGAGAACCAGCATCACGGCGACGGCGACGACACTCACGACGATCTGCGTGCGAAGATCGATGGGGAGGGAGACGAGGCCGAGCAGGAAGATCGCTGATATGATCCAGGCAATGGCGATTGCGATCTTGCGCATTATGCAGGTCCTTCCGACAGGCTATTGCGCCCTTATACGCAAGAAAACTAAAAATTGTCTTGCAGAAGCGACATATTTTCTTGCGACCCTAGCATAAAGCCGATCGGCAGCGCACGATCAAAGCGGAGAAGCCGGACCGGGCCTGACAGGCTCATGTCATTCCGAGCGTTTTCGAGCCCGGAAAGGACTATTCGCAGCTGACTGTCGTCGAACCGGGCAGCAGGCGGCAGGGCGGCGCCGGTATGCTTCGGCTGCCAACCACAGGCGCTGAGACCGCAGGCACTGCGCCAACGACCGACGATCCTGCCGAGGTGTTGCGCGCCGGCACCGGAATGCCGCCTCCCGTCGCCTGGGGCACTGGCGCGCCAAGCGTGGGCACGCTCGTGGCAGCAGGCACGACCGAGGACGTGCTCTGGCGGCCAGGCGTGGGGATGGAGGACTGCGGAGCGCCCATCGCGGGAAGACCCGTCGTATTCATGGCCGGCGAATAGGCCGTCGGCGCACCCGGCATGTTGCCATATCCCGCAGAAGGCAGGCTGCCCGGCGGCAGGCGGACGATATCGACATTGATGTCATCGCCAGAGGAAACGGTGCTGCGCACGGTCCGCGTGGCAGGCGCAGACGCTGCCGATGAAGAGCTCAGCACGCGCGCGGTGTTGGCCATCTGGTCGGGACGTTCGTCATAGGCGCGGCGGGGATAGGTGGGCGCGCCGGTTTCGCCGAGAAGCGGCGGCGGACCTGCCTGTTCGCCGTAGGGATTCCAGCCATAGGCATCGACCGTTGCTGCAACGGTGAAGCCGTACATGATGCCGAGCAGATCATCCTCGCTGGCGCCGGCCTCGCAGAAGCGGAGCCGGATCTGGATCGTTCCTGCCTGGCCGGCGGCAGCCAGACTGTCGCGACCCGGCCGGATCTGCTGCCAGCCATAAAGGCAAAGGTCGCTGCCGCTGCCGCGTCCGAAGGCATAGCCGAACGGACCGTAATTGTTCTGAACGTAATAGGGCGAGCGCACCATCCGGATGCCGGGCAGTTCCTCACGCATTTCCTGATCGATCCGACGGTCGGTGATCGACTGATAGGAGAGGTTGTTGCCGTTCATGCGCGAATAGTTGCGGGTGCCGAAGAAGACGGCGCGAATGGCGTTCTGTCCCGGCGTGCGGGCATCGGTGCGCAGCATGATCTGCTGTTCGGTGGCGTTCGCAAACTGCTTTTCCAGCACCGAGATGATCGCCGGTCCGCCGGGCGGTGTCATGATGACCGCTTCTTCCGGCATCAGATTGCGCACGGAGGAGCCGTAAGGCGTCAGGTTGCCGGCACAGCTTGCCAGGAAGCCCAATGCGAAAAGGCCCAAAGCCGCGCGGCACCGGGACCTGATCTGATGGGCGACGGCAATTTTCATCTTGTGGCACACCTTGGTTTGACGCGGCACGGATCGGGCTTTTCCATCCGGCCGAGTGAATGCGCCTCATATTTTTCAGACTTTGGTAAACAAAGACCTAACGGGCACCTTCAACGGCGGCGTGAAGGTGGTGAAAAAATTAACAAATACCCTGAAAGTTTGTCGGCTGACGCCCGGTTTTTAATATTTCTTAACGACAATTCGTGTTTGTAGTGTTTGAGACCATGTTCAAAAGAACCCGTACACAGGGAAGCGTGATGCGAGCGCGTGAGGCGACCGATACATTTTATCGAACGGATGTTCGTGTCGGGCTCCATGCACGCAGCGCATGCCTGGAACAGAATGCGATGGCCATGCCGTCGAGACGCTCTGCCGGAGTAAGGATGCCATGAAGCTGACGTATATCGCACTGACAGCGGGCGCGATCGCCATGATCGGTGCAGTCAGCATGAATGCGCCCGGGCGCAGGCTCCCGGTCTCGACCGCGCTCGCAGAGCCGACCGATGCCTTTCGCGACGCCTATCAGCAGATTGTCAGCGACGATGCACCAAAGCCCGCTGCGCCGGAGCCTTCCGTGCGGTTCAATGCGGTTTCCGAGGCGAGAGCCCAGGAGCCATCGGACGACCTGCGCAACCTGCCCTCCAACACTACGCTGCCGCAGACCACGACATCGCCCCAGACGCCTGCCCAGCAGACCGTCGCCCAGCCGACCCAGGAGCCGGAGCGTGCACCGGTTGATGAAAGCGCGTTGCGCTATTTCGCCCAGCAGGGCGACCTGCAGCGTCTTCAGGCGGAAATCTCGCGCCTTCGCTCGCTCTATCCGAACTGGACCCCGCCGGCCAATCCGCTGGCGGTCGAGGACGGCGAGGACGAACAGCTCAACGCCATGTGGAAGGCCTATGCCGAGGGCAATTACGATCAGGTTCGCCAGATGATCCAGGCCCGCAGGGTGGAAGAACCGGACTGGAACCCGCCCGCCGACCTCGTCGATCGCCTGCAGATCGCCGAAAACCGAGCCAATCTTCTAAAGGCCTCCGAAGCCGGCGATTACGAAAAGGTCATCGATCTTGCATCGCAGTCGCCAAGCATCCTGACCTGCGCGGAAATCAACGTGCTCTGGCTCGTCGGCGAGGCTTTCGCCAAGACCGACAAGCTCGGCCGGGCTATGGACGACTACACCTACATCATGAAGAATTGCGAGGACACCAAGGAGCGCCTTGCAACGCTTCAGAAGGCCCTTGCCGTCATGCCCTATGACGACATGAAGACGCTGATCGGCTTTGAAAAGCCCGACGAAGTCGATAATCCGGACTTCAAGGAAATCAGCGACAACCTGCTGCGCGACCGCATGGCCGCAGCCGGCGACGACGAAAACCTGATCGTGTCCGCAGACGATCTCGCCGCGATGGAAGAGCTTGCCAATACCAGCGGCTCCGCCAACGATGCCGAGCTTCTGGCGTGGTATTTCCTGATCCGCGGCAGTTCATCCGCTGCAGAACCCTGGTTCCGCAAGGCCCGGGAAGAAGGCGATTCCGCCACCATCTCGCAGGGGCTGGCGCTGATCCTGATCGAACAGGACAAGGCCGACGAGGCCGAAGCCGTGATGTACCCCTGGCGCAACGACAGCGCGGAAGCACTGGATACCTATCTCAATGCCGTGGTGCGGATGCTCGGACGGATCCCGCGCAAGGAATATGCAAGCGACGTGCTGTCGCGCATGGCCGACGTCATCACCGAAGCCAAGAGCATGACTGCAGCGCAGCAGTTCGGCTGGTACTCCAACGATCTCGACCAGCCGCTTGCCGCCCTTCAGTGGTTCGAGGCAGCGCTTTCCTGGCAGCCCGACTATGAGCCCGCCGCCTATGGCGTGACGCTGATGCTCAACAACATGAACTACAAGCCCGGCGTCTATCTGATGCAGAAGATCTGGGCGCCCTATTCCGAGCGCATCGCCTGGCTCAACGATCCGAACGCCCCGGTGACGACGCTCGAGAACATGATGGCGACCGTCTTCGAACTGACGACGCTGAAGGAGACCGGCGGCACCTCCCGCATCGTTGCCGTTCCGATTGCCGAGATCGATCTTGCGACCGGCCAGCAGACACCGATCGGGGGTGCAGCAGGCGCAGCCTCACCCGGCCAGCCGCAAAACGGCGTGGCGCTGACCGCGCCCGTTTCCGCCCCCGGCATGCTGGGCGCCGCCGGCACCGAGGTCAGCGAGGCGCCTGCAAACTACGTGCCGGAATACTATCAATATTATTACGGCGGCGGCGCCGGAGGCGCAGTGGCGGGGGGCAGCGATGCGGCAAGCCGCACGCAGGCACTCGAACGGCTCAGCATTCCGCGCTCGATGATCCGCACCGACCCGGTGACGGGCGTCCAGACCGTGACGGTCCTCAACACGGCACTCGATCCGGAGCGCAACCGCTATCAATATTCCGCAGCCCAGATCCAGGCCGCCTTCTACACCACCGGCGAGCCGTCACCGCAGACGGAGATCTACCGGTTCGACGAGCAGGCCTATGCCAACCGCGATTACCTGCGCCAGTTCCAGCTGGCCTACTACCTGAATGTCGTCGGCGCGGATGCGACGTCCGGCGACCAGATCACGGTCTCGAGACTGCCCGCCGGCACGATGTTGCCGGAAGGCACCGCCATCCCGCTTGCCTCGGTCGAACCGGCCGTTGTGCGCAGTTCATCTTCCTCCGGTTCCACGCGGCGGGTTGCCGCAAGCACCGCGTCTTCCTCTTCAGGCGGAAGCTGCTGGAGCGGACGCGCCGCCACGAGCCTTTCACCGGATGCGGCCCT
Source organism: Martelella limonii (assembly GCF_013344475.1). Taxonomy (GTDB): domain Bacteria; phylum Pseudomonadota; class Alphaproteobacteria; order Rhizobiales; family Rhizobiaceae; genus Martelella; species Martelella limonii. The sequence continues at coordinate 206,746 of NZ_JABUOU010000003.1, forward strand.
GAAACAGGCCTGGTGCCTGATGGATCTCCAGCGTCCGACGGAAGCCGCCCGCGCTTTCGAGGTCGCACTCGGCTCCTCGTCCGCCAAGAACCGCGAAGAGGCGGCCTACGGGCAGAGCCTTGCCTATATGCGCTTAGGCCTTACCAACAAGGCCGCTGTCGCAGCATCGCAGGAGCCGCTCAGCCGCGAGCGCCAGGTCAACCTGCAGGTCGACATTCTCTCCTCGCGCGCGATCTCGGCCTATCAGAGCGGGCACTATCAGGATGCGCTTCTGCTGCTTGCCCAGCGTAACCAGCTGGCGCCTGAAGAAAACGGGCTGATGGTGATCAAGGGTTACGCCTATTACAATCTCGGCCGCTACACCGACGCCTTCAAGGTGTTCAGCGCGCTGGCCGAGATGGGAAATGCAAAAGGCATGGAAGGCCTCGCGCTCACCCGCAACCGGCTTGGCCTGCCCGGCAGCAACTGACGCCTAAGGTCACTTCCCGAACGCAGGCCGCGAACGTGCGTTTGCCGCATGGACCTGCAGCGCTTCCGGATCGCGAAAGCTGAAATCGGTAGGTTGGGCGGGCTGCGGCGCGCGGGCCTTCAGCCCTGGGTCGGAAGCGCGCCGGCGCGTTTTTCCGCCTCGAAGGCGGCATGCGCGTCGACATAGGCTTCCTGGCGGGCGACGCTCCAGTAGCGCAATTCTTCAAGCGCGATCGGCTTGCCGGTAACGGCGCACACGACGTGGCTGCCGGGAATGACGACGTCGAAGCTGGCGTCCAGATACCGGATCCGCGCAACGCCCTGGCCGCTCTTTTCAAAGATGTTCATGATCGATCTCCTGCTCTTTCAAGCGCCTCAGCGTCCAAACAGCCGCTCGATATCGGCAAGTTTCAGTTCAATATAGGTTGGTCGGCCGTGATTGCACTGGCCGGAGCCCGGCGTGGTCTCCATCTGCCTGAGAAGAGCATTCATTTCATCGACGCGCAAGCGCCGGCCCGAACGCACCGAACCATGGCAAGCCATGGTGGCGGCCACGCTTTCGAGCCGCGCGCGCAGCCCATCGGCCGTTTCCCATTCCGCAGCCTCATCGGCAAGCTGGCGGATCAGGGCGCCCGCATCGACCTCGCCCAGCAGCGCCGGCGTCTCGCGCACCGCAAGCGCGCCCGCGCCGAAGCGCTCATAGACGAGACCGAGCCGGGAGAGTTCATCGGCAAATGGCATCAGCCGGTCGCAATCCTCTTCCGGCATGTCGACGATCTCCGGGATCAGCAGCATCTGCGAGGGCAGCCTGCTCCTTGAGAAGGCGGTGCGCAGCGCCTCGTAGACCAGCCGCTCATGAGCGGCGTGCTGATCGACGATGACAAGGCCGGTTTCGGTCTGGGCCACGATATAATTCTCATGCACCTGGGCTCTTGCAGCTCCAAGCGGATGGTCGGCGGAGGGCTGGGCCACGGGCGGCGGCGCCTCGCCGCGCGCCGACGGCGTTGAAAAGCCCTCGAAGCGCTGCGGCCGAGTAAAAGCCGGTGCGCCTGCATACCGGTCCTGCGGCTGCTCCTCAAAACCGTCCGGACGATAGGGAGAGCGTTGCGCAGACCAGTTGGCATTTTCCGCCCTCTGGTAGTCCTGCCGGAAGGCCGCACCTTGCGGCTGAGGCGAAAACCGCGGCTGGAAAGCCTTCAGCATCTGATCCGCACCGGTCGATGATGCCCGGTCGCCCGAACGCGTGAGCGCTTCGCGGATCGCGCCGATGATAAGCCCGCGCACCAGCGCCGGATCACGAAAGCGAACATCGGCCTTTGCCGGATGCACATTGACGTCGACCAGCGCCGGATCGAGCGTGAACCACAGCACCGCCACCGGATAGCGCCCCTTCGGCACGGTTTCGGCATAGGCCGCGCGGATTGCTCCCAGCAGCAGCCTGTCCTGAACCGGCCTGCCATTGACGAAAGCATAGAGATGGCCGGAATTGCCGCGGTTGAAGGTCGGCACCCCGGCAAAGCCCGAGAGCGCGACGTCCTCGCGGACCGCATCCAGTTCGATCGCATTCGCCCTGAAATCGCGTCCCAGCACCTGGGCGATGCGGGCAAGGCGGTCATCGCCCGTTGCCGGCAGTTCAAGCGTTGTCCGGTCCGAACCGGACAGCACGAAGCGCGTTGCCGGAAAGGCGAGCGCCATGCGTTTGACAACCTCGGTGATTGCCGCGGCCTCGGCCCGCTCCGTCTTCAGGAACTTGAGGCGCGCGGGCGTGGCGAAAAACAGATCGCGAACCTCGACGATCGTGCCTGGATTGACCGGCGCCGGCTCGGTGTCGCCGGCGCGGCCGCCTTCAAGCACAATCCGGTAGCCTTCACCGGCCTCGCGCGTCCGGCTCGAAATCGAAAGCCTGGCGACCGAGCCGATCGAGGGCAGCGCCTCCCCGCGAAAGCCGAGCGTGCGGATATCCATCAGGTCGGCTGTGATCTTGGACGTGCAGTGGCGCCTGACCGCGAGCGCGAGATCTTCCCGGCCCATGCCGGAACCGTTGTCGGTGACGCGCAAAAGCGCCTTGCCGCCCCCGGCGGTGGCGATCTCGATCCGGGTGGCGCCGGCATCGAGCGCATTTTCCACCAGTTCCTTGGCAGCGCTCGCCGGCCGCTCGATGACCTCGCCGGCTGCAATCTGGTTGATGACGGTTTCGGAAAGCTGTCTGATGCTCATGGCGCAGTCATAACAGATTCGCGTTTTTGCACCACGCCGTTTCAGCGCCCCGCGCGATAGGCGGGATCGAAGCGCGGTTTGGCGCCGGTGACGAGCGCAAAGCAATTACCGGCATTCGGCTCTTCGCGCGCAACCGTATCCTGGGCTGCGCTCGTCACCATCATCCAGCCGCCATCGCGGCCGATGAAGGCCGGGCATGTCGGCTGGCGGGCGGGGAGCTGGTAGCGCATCACAAGCTTGCCAGTGGCATCATAGTGGTCGAGCACGCCGGCGCCATAACGGGCGTTCCAGATATTGCCGTCGCCATCGCAGACCGCGCCGTCCATGCCGCCCGGCATGTGGGCGGTGTCGATGAACACGCTGGCAGGGCCCGTCGGAAGGCCGGTTTCCGGCGCAAGCGGCACGGACATCAGCTGATTGGCATCGGTATCGACGAAATAGCCGGTAGCGCCATCGGGCGAGAAGCAGATCGCATTTGGGATCGTGATCTTGTCGAACAGCTTGGTGACCACGCCCTCCAGCACATGATAGATCGCGCCAGCCTGCTTCTCCACATTCTTGCCCATGGTGGAGACCCAGAAGGCGCCGGACTGATGCACGCGCCCATCATTCGACCGGGTAACCTCATTGTCGGCCTCGATCGCCACATGGAGCGAAAGCGCCCCGGTCGAGATGTCGCGGAAATAGAGCCCGGTCTCGGTCGAGATCACCTGACGCTGTTCGTCGACAACCGCCAGCGCGCTCGCCATTTCCGGAAGCGCGATGATGCGGCGGTCGCGGGTCGAGGCATTGAGCAAATGCAGCTTGCTGGCATTGATGTCGAACCACCAGATCATGTCCGTGTCGCGGTCATAGCCCGGCCCCTCGCCAAGCGACATCCTGTCGTTCACGAGGATGCGGCCCTCGAATACGGTCTCAGTCATCAGTCTCACTCCCGGGACGCTTCCCTTTCGTGTGGCCGCAGCGGTTGCCGCGCCTGTCACGAAGCGTCTGACTGAACAAAGACAAGCTGGCACGATAAATCAAGCGCTGTATTTTGCGAACGGTCTTCCCCACACCCGTTCGGCGACATCCTGATGACATTTTTTTGCCCTGCGACAGTGCGCCGCAGGCGCAGGCCCGGGCTCAAAAAATGAGCGGAGTCAATAATTTGTGCATTGCAGCAACACCACCATTGCACCGCCAAGAATAGTTTGAGTCTAAATCATTGTTCCGAACGGAAAAAAGCCGCTTGCAATGGCAAAGCGAATAGTCCATCTTCTCGAAAGTTCCAGAGGGGATGAAAACAAACACGCGCCCAAGAGCGCGAATGCAAGACAATAGAAACGCCGGCGCTTCGATCCTTCGGGTTCTTTCACAAGCGCCGGCGTTTCTATCGTTTTGCTTTGAAGAGTCCCCATCACCTGCCAAGTCCGCGTCCACCTTCCTCCGGCTTTTTCATTGGCGTCGGAGGCTTTTCCACCTATCTAGGTGTGAGGAAACGCAGAGGCATGTCGCATGAGTGAAATCACCAGCCAGCAAGTTCTCAAAAGCCTTGAGGCCGTGAACCTGCCTGATGGAAAACCCCTGGCCTCCAGCGGGCTCGTCTCGGATATTTTCGTGACCGACGGCAAGATCTATTTTTCTTTGAGCGTACCGGGCGGCGATGCTGCGGCTTTCGAACCGGTGCGTCTGGCGGCCGCCAGGGCAGCCGGGGCGATACCCGGCGCGAAACAGGCCTTCGTGTCGCTGACGGCGGACAAGCCTGCCACGGCCGGCAAGGCCCCGCCGCCGCCGCAACCGGCAAAGCCCGCGAAACCGGATATTCCCGGAATCGGCAAGATCATTGCCGTTGCCTCCGGCAAGGGTGGGGTCGGCAAATCCACGACATCGGTCAATCTGGCGCTCGGCCTTGCCGCCGAAGGGCTTCGCGTCGGCATCCTCGATGCCGATATCTACGGCCCTTCCATCCCCCGCCTTTTCGGCCTGTCCGGACGCCCCATGCAGGGACCGGGCCGGACCATCATGCCGATGGAAAAATTTGGCCTGAAGGTGATGTCGATCGGCTTCCTCGTTGATGAGGGCACCGCCGTGATCTGGCGTGGCCCGATGGTCCAGTCGGCACTGATGCAGATGCTGCGCGAAGTGGCCTGGGGCGAGCTCGATGTGCTGGTTGTCGACATGCCACCCGGGACCGGTGATGCGCAGCTGACCATGGCGCAGCAGGTGCCGCTTGCCGGCAGCGTGGTGGTATCCACGCCGCAGGATCTCGCCCTCATCGACGCCCGCAAGGCGATTGCGATGTTCAACAAGGTCTCCGTGCCGGTCCTCGGCATCGTGGAGAACATGAGCACATTCATCTGCCCGGATTGCGGCGCGACGCACCACATCTTCGGCCATGGCGGGGCCAGGAACGAGGCGGAGAAAATCGATGTGCCATTTCTCGGTGAAGTCCCGCTTGCAATCGATATCCGGGAAAAATCCGACGCCGGGACGCCAGTCGTTGTCGATGCGCCTGACGGCCCGCACGCCGACGCCTACCGCCGGATTGCCCGATCGGTTCTCGCAGGCATGAAGGCACAGACGAAAAAGGCGCCCTCGATCGTCTTCGATTGAGGCGCCTGCCTACCCCAGAAACGCTTCGTTGCGCAGCTGGAACCGGGCGGGATCATAGATGCTATGCGTCACCTGGATCAGCTCGTCGTGGTGGCTGTAGAGTTCGGATTCGATGCAGAGCGCGGGCGCCATGGCGGAGATGCCCATGGCATCGGCCGCCCCGGCGGGACAGGCAACAGCGGTCACATTCTGCACAAGCTTGATAACCGGCCGATCGTAAAGTTCCTCGATCAGACCGAAAACGGATTCGAGCTTGTGGCGGGAAAGGGACGCCTCGATGCCGGCATAGGCGCCGGCCGCGAAGATCCGGCTCCAGCAGAATGGCCGGAGACGGCCGGGCATGCGGCGCACCGCCGTTACCTCAAGCCAGCCTTCCTCGGGGCTGTCCCTGCCCCGCAGCAGCGGCTCGTCAACGCCGCCGATCATCCGGGTCGACCAGATCTCGAGCGCGGTTTCACGCGTGACCCGCATCATTTCCGGCAGGCTGTTGGTCCGCATCCGGAAATGCTGCTGCGGCGTTTGCGAGGCGACGACCGTGCCCACCCGTTTGCGCCGGGCCACGAGCCCCTCCGCCTCCAGCTCGCTCAGCGCGCGTCTGAGCGTTGTTCTGCTTACGCCGCACAATTGCGCGAATTCCACCTCCGGTGGCAGGCGATCGCCGATCCTGATGCGGCCTGAGGTGATGTCTTCCCTGAGCTTGCGGGTCAGCTGCTTGTGGCGCGGTGCACTCATACGTCTCTCCGAAGCCGTGCGTTCGACGCGCGGCGGGCTTTCGGGATCACCGTAGATAGCCTGGATTTGAGCGGAAATGCGGCATCCGCCTGCCAGCGGCCTTACAGTTTGGTAAGGTGTCTTCCGGCGGCTTTAGCCGAAATCCGATGGGAGCGCCCTCTCTCGATGAAACGCTGTGGTGCGCATTCACGGCGTTTTTCCTCGCCTCCGTTCGGAAGTGCGGCGACCTGAAAAACGTCCACAAGCTGCATATTTCGACTGAAGCGGGCAATTAACATCCTATCAGTGCAACTGGTTGCATAACCATTTACCCGCGTCTCACCAAAGTTGCAAGCGCTCAGGGGCGTCACGCTCCAGCACGGGGTCACGCGCCAGTTCTAGCCGACGCGCCGATCGTGAGCCTGCGTGCTCGCCCCAACAAAAAACGGCGCCCCGTGGGGCGCCGCCGGATTGTGTCGACTGCAAAGCCGTCTAGTGCGGTTCGCTGCGGAGCCCCTTGATGGTGCCGAAGCAGGCCAGCAGCAGGACGATCGTGAACGGGAAGCCCGTCGACACCGCCATCGCCTGGAGCGCCGTCAGGCCGCCGCCGAGCAGAAGCGCGATGGCGACGAGACCTTCGAAACTTGCCCAGAACACGCGCTGCGGCACCGGCGCATCGACCTTGCCCCCTGCCGTAATCGTATCGATCACGATGGAGCCCGAGTCCGACGAGGTCACGAAGAACACGATGACCAGAACGATACCGATGACCGAAGTGATGGTGGAAAGCGGCAACGCCTCCAGCATGATGAACAGCTTCAGATCAAGCGATGCATCGGCGAGCGCCTGATAGTTGCTGACCACGATTTCGCGAATGGCGGTATCGCCGAACACCGTCATCCAGACGATCGAAACGACCGAGGGGATCACCAGCACGCAGGTGATGAACTCGCGCACCGTGCGGCCGCGCGAAACGCGGGCGATGAACATGCCGACGAAGGGCGACCAGGAAATCCACCAGGCCCAGTAGAACGAGGTCCAGCCATCCATGAAATTCTTGTCGGAGCGGCCGAACGGATTGGCAAGCTCCGGAAGGTAGCGGGCGTAATCGAAGAAGTTCGAGAACAGCCCCTTCAGGATATAGGCCGTCGGACCAACCACGATCACGAACAGCAGCAGGATCGCGGCAAGGCCCATGTTGATCATCGAAAGCCGCTGGACGCCCGCATCCATGCCCGCGATCACCGAGGTCAGCGCAATGCCGGTGATGAACACGATCAGCACGACCTTCGAAACCTCGCTGACCGGCAGGCCGAAGATGTGGTTCAGGCCGGCATTGGCCTGCTCCGCGCCGATGCCAAGAGACGTCGCCAGTCCAAAGAGCGTCGCAAGCACCGCCAGAATATCGATGACGTGGCCGACCCAGCCCCAGACCCGTTCGCCGAAGATCGGATAGAACACCGAGCGCATAGCAAGCGGCAGTCCCTTGTTATAGGAAAACAGCGCCAGCGACAGGGCAACGATGGCGTAGATCGCCCACGGATGAAGCGCCCAGTGGAAGATCGTGGCGGCCATTGCCATCGACTGCGCCTTCGCCTGATCTCCGGGCGCGCCGCCGAGCGGGGCCCAGCTTTCCGGCGATCCGGCATTCTCTGCAATCGAGGACGTGTAATGCGAGATCGGCTCCGAAACGCCGTAGAACATCAGACCAATGCCCATGCCAGCGGCAAACAGCATGGAGAACCAGCCCATATAGGAATAATCCGGCTTGGCATCGGCGCCGCCGAGGCGGATCTTGCCGTAGGGCGAAAAGATCAGATAGATGCCAAGCAGCACGAAGACATTGCCGGCGAGCAGGAAGAACCAGTCGAAGGTCGAGGTCAGCCAGTCACGCATGCCGTTGAAGACGGTTTCAGCCTGATCCTGGAAAGCAAGCGTCACCAGAACGAAGGCGACGACCGCGAGCCCCGAGATCAGAAAAACCGGATTGTGCACGTCGAGCCCAAACGGACCGATCGTGGTGGTGATATTGTCCTGACCGATCTCGTAATCGGTTTCGATGATGTCTGTTTCGCCTTCCGGCTCGGGTATCCCCGTATCGGACATGAATAGCTCCTTGTTTGATCTCACCTGACCGTTCCTGGCCCGGCGATCGGACGATCCGAATTGATATGTCTTGAATGTTCAGCCGCGCACCAGAAGCACCGAGGCACGGGTGTGGGTCGCAAGCTGTCCGCCGTGCGCGTGCATGAAGTGGTCTGCGAGATTAGGGACGTGTGTCGCCATGACCACCATGTCGCAACCGAGTTCGTCGACACAGCGCGCAAGCGACTGGTTGAGGTCGACGGCAGGATCATGCGCGACGATCACGTGACTTTCGGCCGCGATGCCGGCTGCATCGCCTTGAAGTTCTGCAAAAGCCCGAAGCTTGTTGCGGTATTCTTCCGGATTGTGGCCAAGGGCGCCTGGCGCGGAAGATGTCACGCCGACATAAACGATTGAAGCGCCGTAAAGCTTGCCGAGATCGCCAGCCGCCTTCAGCGCGCGTTCAAGCTTGTCCGCATGGGCCAGATCGACGGGTACCATGATTTTCTGAAACATCGCATTTCCTGATTTGCGGGTTTGCCGACCCGCCGGGTTCCTTCCCTCACCCACTCGCTTGGCGGAGCTTTCTCCCGGCACGACATATGCCGAACACGAAAAAGCCACATTTCGTTTAGCATTCGAAGCTCTCCCCGCAAACAGCTGGGGTTCGAGCGACGGAAAAGCAGGCGTGTAAAACAAAAAAGCCATGGCAACCGGCGGCTGCCATGGCCTGCGAGACCAAGATAGGGCGTGATCAGGCGTTTTCTAGCTGCGGCAGGATCTGAAGCTCGTAAAGCTTGCGATAGGGACCATCATGGGCCAAAAGCTCGCGTTGCGCTCCCTGTTCCAGGATCTTGCCGTCTTCCAGAACGATGATGTTGTCCGCCGATGTAATGGTGGAGAGTCGGTGGGCGATCACGATCGTGGTCCGCCCTTCCGTCAACCGCTTCAGGGCGTCCTGAACAAGCGACTCGGCATAGGAATCGAGCGCGCTTGTCGCCTCGTCCAGGATCAGGATGTCGGCGTTGCGCAACATGGCACGTGCAATCGCCAGGCGCTGCTTCTGACCGCCGGAAAGATTGCCGCCGTTTTCGCCCACGGGCGAATCGTAACCATTCTGCATGTTCATGATGAAATCATGCGCATGCGCATCCTTGGCGGCCTGGATGATCTCTTCTTCGGTCGCGCCTTCGCGGCCGAGGCCGATATTGTCCCGCACCGTTCCGTTGAACAGGAAGGTGTCTTGCCCGACATAGGCCATGTGCGATCTGAGCGACTCAAAGGAGATCCGCCGCAGATCGAGACCGTTGACGGTAATCCTGCCTTTTTCGGGATCGAACATGCGCATGACGAGATTGAGAATCGTCGACTTGCCGCCGCCGGACGCCCCCACGAGCGCCGTTGTCTTGCCCGCAGGGAAAACAAGATTGAGATTTTCGAACAGGGGCTTGTTCACGTCGTAGGAGAAGCCGACATCTTCGAAGATGACCTCGCCACCGCCCGGGGGCACCGGCTGGGCGTCTTCGGCTTCGGTCAGCATGATCGGATGATCCTTGATCTCGTACATCATCCTCACGCCCACCATCGCCGTTTCGAGATTGACGCGCATGCGCGCCAGGCGCTTGGCCGGCTCGTACGCCAGAAGCAGGGCGGTAATGAATGACATCAGCTCGCCGGGTGTCTGGGTGCCTCCTACGACCCAGAGGCCGCTCAGCGCAATAACACCTGCAATCGCCAGCCCCGACAACGTTTCCATGATCGGGCTTGTGGCCGCTGAAAGCTTTGCGATGCTGTTGGCGCGATGCTCCACCTGCGTGACCTGCATGTCCATGCGCTCGCGCATATGGTTTTCGAGGCCGAAGGCCTTGATGATGCGAACGCCTGTGGAGGCTTCCTGGACACTCTCGATGATCTTGGTGAACGCAGTCAGTTCCTGCGCCATGATAAAGCGGACCTTGTTGGTCAGGTAGCGAACGCCGATGAAAGCTGCCGGTCCGAGAATAAAGGAAACAAGCGACAGGACAGGCTGCTGGATGAACATGACGATCACCAGCCCGACGAGCGAAAACAGGTCGCGGATTGCCGAGGTCAGGATCAAATCCATTGCCGTGCGTGCCGCCTGGGCATTGTTGGTCAGACGCATGACAAGGTCGGAAGACGGGAAACGGATGAAGAAATTCAGGTCCTGCTGCAGAATCCGGCTGAAAATGCTGCTTTGCGCCTTGGCGATGATGTTGTTGCCAGCCTTGCTCAGGATCACGATCTGGAAATAAGTAGCAATGCCTTTAACAATGAAAATGCCAGCAACGCCTCCGGCGAGCATGAACATCCGATTCATGTTCTGGGAGACGACCGTCTCGTTGACGATATCCTTCATGATCCAGGCGCTCATGGCCGTCATGCCGGCCACGATCAGCATCGCAACGGTCGCCAGAGCATACCAGGGCGCCTGGGCACGCAGGTTCTCCGAAAGCAAGCGGTAGAGCAGGCTGCGGTTTGCCAAAGGAATAAAGCGCGCGGCCACCTTGTCGGCGATACGCGTGAAAAACGTAGTCTTTTGCATTGGTATGCGCTGTTCCATAACGATTAGGGCCCTTCGCTGTCGCGGGGAGGCAACACGCTGGTGCGCTCATCGTCCCATCGGCATCGGCGGCTGACAAATAGGCCAATCGTCCCGCAAGGGCAAGCCCTCGGCCCGTCGGCGGCGCCCTAAGCCCTTGCAGGTGTGTCTTCTTGGTCTCGCAATATGCTCGCCCTAGCCCCGCATATAAAGCACCGCTTTATCCCCTCCCGTGGCCAGATGCGAGGTCCGCTTGCGGGTCACCGTCAGCACCTTGTCCTCGCCGGGCAGCAGCGTGAAGCAATTGTCCGAATAGATATCGTCGCCGCCATGATCATAGGTGACATAGAGCGCCGGGCGATCGGTCGACAGGCGGATATGTCCATCCTCCTGATGGACGGTGATGACGGGTTCCTGGAAGCGATAGGCTTTCGGACGCTCCGGCAGATACTCGTTCTCGCCGAGAACCACGCCGTCATCATCGCGCCAGTCGAACACGAGAAACACGCCGGCGCCGAGGCTTTCGGGCCTGATGCGCGCGATCTCGACGACCGTGTCGATGCTCGTCGTCGCCTGATATTTACCCAGTTCAGAAACGGCCCCGCTTGCAGCATCGACGCCGCGCAGCCGCACCGTAATCTTCCTGCCGTCGTCAATATCCGAAACCGCAAGCAGAACGATCGCGCCGGTCTCGGGATCGGGCTCGGCCGTCACCATCAGGGGCGCGAAGAAGCGGCGGGCGAGATACTGCGTGGTCTTCCAGCCGCCGCCATATTCGAGGCTCGACCAGCTAGCGACCGGCCAGGTGTCGTTCAGCTGCCAGAACAGCGTTCCCATGGTGCGCGGCTTGTTGGAGCGCCAGAACTCGATCGCGGTCTTCATCGCCAGGCCCTGCGAGAGCTGGCTCAGATAGACCATGTCCTCGAAACTGTCGGGGAAGCGGAAATAGCGCGCGATCGTTTCCACGATCCGGCTGTTGCCGCCGACATTGCGCTGGTGAACGTCCATCACGGCCGACGACACATTGCGGTCCTCCGGCGCGGTGAAGCTTTCGATCACCCGCATCGACGGGAAGGACTGGAAGCCGAATTCCGAGCAGAAGCGCGGGCGCACCGTGCGGTAATGCTCGAAATCCTTGGCCGAGTGCCAGACATCCCAGAAATGCATGTCGCCGGAGGTGTCGACATGCCAGCCGTCGCCGAAATCGAGCCTCCCGACCGAAGGCGAGGACGGGCGGAACGGCAGGCCGATATCCTCGTCCTCCACCGCCTCTTCCAGCGCATGATTGAGGCGGTCATAGATCGCGAGATAACGGTCCCGGTTGTTGAGGCTGACATCGTACCAGGTGAGCGCGCCGACCAGTTCGTTGTCGCCGCACCAGAGCGCAATCGAGGCAAAGCGCGACAGCCTTCGCAATTGCTGGCGGGCCTCCTTGCGCACCAGATCCAGAAACGCGCGCTCATGGGCGGGATAGAGATTGCAGGCGAACATGAAGTCCTGCCAGATCATGATGCCGAGTTCGTCGCAGATCTCGTAGAACCAGTCGGCCTCATACTGGCCACCGCCCCAGACGCGGATCATGTTCATGTTCGCATCGACGGCCGATTGCAGGAGATCGCGCACCTGATCGGGCGTGGCCCGCGCCGGCAGGGCATCACCGGGAATCCAGTTCGCGCCCTTCATGAAGATCTCGCGGCCATTGATGCGGAAGGCGAAGCGGTTGCCGATCGTGTCGGCGTGGGTCAGCAGCTCGACGCTGCGCAAGCCGATCCGCATCGTGCGGGACTGCCCGCCAAGCGAAACGGAAAGATCGTAGAACGCCTGTTCGCCGTCGCCTGCCGGCCACCAGAGCCGCGGCTCCTCGACGCGCACGGTCACCGTCACCCGGGTTTCGCCAGGCCAGGCGGTAATGGCAGCCGTCGCACGCCTGCCATCAATCTCGACTGCCGCCTCACCCTCGCAAGGCGCGAAGGCAAAGGCGTGGAATGTGACGTCAAGCTCGACCGCGCCCGACGCATGCCGCTGGCGGATGGCGACGTCATCAAGCCTCAGATCGCCGGTGCGCTGCAGCGTGATGTCGCCGTAAAACCCGAGCGGCGACAGCGCGATCCCCCAGTCCCAGCCGCCATGGCACTGCGCGCGGCGCAGGAAATTGAAATGGCCGATGCGGTTATTCTTGGTATAGGGCACCGGAAATTCGGAGGCTTCGGCGCGCTTTTCGGCTTCCCGCGAGTTCGACAGAAACCGAACCGAAATCTCGTTCTCGCCTTCGCGCAGAAGCGCCGTCACATCGAAATCATAGCGCAGGAACTGGCTCTCGCAGCGGCCTGCCGGTTGACCGTTGACGCTGACTTCGGCCAAGCAGTCGACGCTTTCGAAGCGGAGCGTGAAACGGCCGCCATCGATCTCAGAAAGGTTGAAGCGTTTCACCGCCACCCATTCGGCTTCATGCACCCAGTCCGTCCTGGTTTCATTGTCGCGATAGTACGGATCTTCAACCTTGCCTGCGGAAAGGAGGGCGGACAGGACATCGCCGGGCGCCGACAGCGTGATCTGATGGTCTCCCGTCGCAAACGTCCAGTCTTCGTTGAGATTGAGAATATCGGTCATGATGTTTCGTCCGTTGGTCTGCATGGTCGTCGCGAAGCCTCCAAAGCCTTATCGGCACAATCGAAGCGATTTTAAAGAGCCAGTCACGAAATTTGCACCGGGATGGGCCTTTGCATGTCCGATTTGACCCGGCGTCCGTCGCGGGGCAAGATCGCAATCCAGACCGCACCGGATACCGCAATGCGCCGACTTGTTCTCCTTGCCCTCCTCATTCTTCCTCTTCCCCCACGATCCGCGCTTTCGGGCGAGGTCACGGTTGCCGTTGCCGCCAACTTCACGGGCACCGCGGAGGAAATCGCGGAGGCGTTTCACGATGAAACCGGCCATGACGTGCTGCTGAGCTTCGGCTCGACCGGCAGGCTATATGCGCAGATCATCCATGGCGCGCCGTTCGACGTCTATCTCGCCGCCGACGTATCACGGCCCGCACGAGCCATCGCGGAAGGCTTTGCCGTGGCGGGCAGCGCCTTTACCTACGCGCTGGGTGCGCTGGTGCTCTACAGCGTTGATCCGGATCTCGTCGACGGCGATGGCAGCGTGCTGCTGCACCCCGAGCGCTTCGGCAAGCTGGCCATCGCCAACCCCGCCACGGCCCCTTATGGCACAGCGGCCGTCGAGGCGATGCAAGCGCTCGGCGTCTATGACCGGCTCGCCGACCGGCTGGTGACGGGCGAAAACATCACCCAGGCCTATCAGTTCGTCGCCACCGGAAACGCATCGCTCGGCTTCGTCGCGCTGTCGCAGGTGATCGACAGAAAGGACGGTTCCCGCTACGAGATCCCCGAAACGCTTTATGCCCCGATCGCCCAGGATGCCGTTCTTTTGAAAACGGGGGCGAACAATTTGGCAGCGCGCGCGTTTATGAGCTTCCTGAAGGGCGATGTCGCCCGTAAAATTGTCGGAAACCACGGATACCGCTTGCCCGGTCAGTAACCGCAGTCGGGAATGGGCTTGGAGCGCAAGAGATGTTGGAAGCCGTATTCCTGACGCTGAAACTTGCCAGCGTCACGACCCTGTTCCTGATGCTGTTCGGCGTGCCGCTCGCCTGGTGGCTGGCGCGCTCGCACCGATGGTGGAAGGAGATCGTGGGCGCGATCGTGGCGTTGCCGCTGGTGTTGCCGCCCACCGTGCTCGGCTTCTACCTTCTGATTGCGCTCAGCCCGCAAAGTCCTCTTGGCCGTGGGATCGCCGATACGATCGGTTTCTCTCTCCCCTTCACCTTTGCCGGCCTTGTCGTCGGGTCGGTGATCTACTCCCTGCCCTTTGCCGTCCAGCCCGTGCGCAACGCCTTCGAGGCGATCGGCAATGACCCCATGGAGGCCGCCTCCACCCTCAGGGCCGGTCCGATCGACCGGTTCTTCTCGATCGCCCTGCCGCTTGCACGCCCCGGCCTTCTGACCGGCGCGATCCTGGGCTTTGCCCACACCGTCGGCGAATTCGGCGTGGTGCTGATGATCGGCGGCAATATTCCGGGAGAGACCAAGGTCCTCTCGGTCGCGATCTACGATTATGTCGAAACGCTGCAATGGGAAAAGGCGCATATCCTGGCGGCAGGCATGCTGGCATTTTCCTTCATCGTCATCCTCACGACTATGCTGATCGAGCGCCGCATGCGGAGGCGATTTCCATGAACAAGCTTGAAGCCCGTTTCGCCGGCGATTTCGGCCAGTTCCATCTCGATGCCGGTTTCCGCTTTCCAGATCGCGGCGTCACCGCTCTCTTCGGACCGTCGGGCTGCGGCAAGTCGAGCCTGCTGCGCTGTTTTGCAGGACTTGAAAATTTGCCGAAGGGTCACTTCACCATCGATGGCGAGGTCTGGCAGGACGACAAGACCTTCCGTCCGCCGCACCGGCGCGAGGTGGGCTATGTGTTCCAGCAGGCGAACCTCTTCCCCCATCTCAGCGTCAACGACAATCTGCGCTATGCCGAAAAACGCGCGCGAAGGGAGGGCAAGACTGACCGCGACGCGCTCGTCGCCCTCCTCGGGCTCGGCGACCTCCTCCAGCGCATGCCGGCAAGGCTTTCGGGCGGCGAGCGGCAGCGCGTGGCGATCGCCCGGGCGCTGCTCTCTCAGCCGAAACTCTTGCTGATGGACGAGCCGATGTCCGCCCTCGACATCCATGCACGACAGGAGATCTTTCCCTATCTGCAGAGCTTAAGGGAGACCCTATCGATCCCGGTTCTCTACGTCACCCACGCGCCCGACGAAGTGGCACGGCTTGCCGATCATCTGGCGGTGATGCGCGATGGCAGGATCATCGCATCGGGACCGACCGAGGACACGCTGACGCGGCTCGACCTCCCGATGGCGCATGAGCGCCGGGCGGGGATCGCGATCGATGCCGTCATCGCCGATATCGATCTGCGCTGGCAGCTTGCGCTCGCAAAGTTCGATGGCGGAGCCCTGTGGATCGCCCATACCCACCGCGAAGTCGGAGATCCGGTGCGGCTGATGATCCACGCCCGCGATGTTTCGATCGCGCTCAGCGAGCAACCGAACGTCTCGATCATCAACCGGGTGCCGGCAATCGTGCGCGAGATCGCCCGCGGCGATCATCCCGCCGTCATGATCGTGCATCTTGCCATCGGCAACCGGATTGTCATGGCCCGCGTCACCGCGCGTTCGGTGCATCTTCTCGACCTCAAGCCTGGCATGAACGTCTATGCGCAGATCAAGTCCGTTGCCATCTTCGATTAGACATAATGATTTGCTGATATAAATATATCTTTATATGATATTGACTTTGCGGCTCACCAAGCTCAATCTCGCGCCGTCTTGGTTCGCTTCGTTCCGCGAAGCGCTAAGAGGGAATCCGGTGCGGACTTTTTCATCTCGCGATCTGCGAGAAGGAACGGTGCAAAGCCGGAGCTGCCCCCGCAACTGTGAGCGGTGAGCGTCGTTCCAACAATGTCACTGGGAAACCGGGAAGACGGAAAGCCGCATTGACCCGCAAGTCAGGAGACCTGCCAAGGCAACATCTGTCCACGGGCGGGGTGTCCCGGTGGTGCTGCCGGTTTCAGACGGGTTTGTCGCCCGTCGGCTTGCGCACGCCGTCTTGACGCCGCGCCCCCTAGAGAACCTTGATCGGGGTATGAAATGTCAAACGATAAACTGGCAGCAGCAAGTCTCGGCTTTCCGCGCATCGGCGCAAGACGCGAGCTGAAATTCGCACTCGAATCCTACTGGGCCGGAACATCCGGGGCCGCAAGCCTTGCCGACACCGCTGAACATCTGCGCCGCCGGAACTGGCTGACACAGCAGGAAAAGGGCATCACGGTGATCCCTTCCAACGATTTCTCGCTCTATGACCACGTGCTCGACACCGCCGTCATGGTCGGCGCCATTCCCGAAGGCTATGGCTGGGATGGCGGCGCGGTGAGCCTTGAGACCTATTTCGCGCTTGCCCGCGGCGGCGAAATCGCCGATTGCGGTCACAGCCACGGCGAGACCCGCGCGCTCGAAATGACCAAGTGGTTCGACACCAACTACCACTATCTTGTTCCGGAACTGACCGAAGGCCAGAGCTTCACCCTGACCGGCCTCAAGCCGCTTGAACATTATCTCGAGGCAAAGGCGCTCGGCATCGAGACCCGCCCCGTCATCCTCGGGCCCGTGACCTTCCTCAAGCTCGCAAAGGCGCGCCAGGGCGATTTCTCGCCCCTGTCGCTGCTGGAAGGCCTCCTGCCGGTCTATGCCGACCTTCTGGCGCAATTGAAGGCGGCCGGGGCCGAATGGGTGCAGATCGACGAGCCGGCGCTGGTGCTGGACCTGACGGACGAGGAGCGCGCTGCCTTTGCCCGTGCCTACGCGGTCCTCGCGCAGGCCGCGCCGAAGATCATGCTCGCAAGCTATTTCGCTGCGCCCGAGGATAATCTCGACACCCTGCTTTCGCTGCCGGTCGCTGGCATTCACGTCGACCTGAAACGCGGCACGCTCTCCGGCATCCTCGAAAACGCCCCTGCCGATCTCGTGCTCTCCCTCGGCGTCATCGACGGCCGCAATGTCTGGCGGGCGGACCTTTCGGCGATCATCGACCGGCTTGCGCCGCTCGTTGCCGCGCGCGGCGCGAACAAGATCCAGATCGCGCCGTCCTGCTCGCTTCTGCATGTGCCGATCGATGTCGATCTTGAAACCGGGCTCGATCCCGAACTGAAGTCATGGCTCGCCTTCGCCAACCAGAAGCTTGATGAACTGGCGACGCTCGCAACCGGTCTTGCCCTTGGAAAGGGCGCGGTCGCAAAAGCGCTTGGCGAAGCCGATGCTGCGATTGCCGGCCGCGCGGCCTCAAAACGGGTTCACAATGAAGACGTTGCAGCCCGCCTCGCCGCCGTCACCGAAGCCGACCGCCGCCGCGGCAAAGCCTTTGCGGAACGTGTCGCTCTCCAGCATGAGCGGTTGAACCTGCCCGCCTTTCCGACGACGACGATCGGCTCCTTCCCCCAGACGGTCGGGGTGCGAAAGGCCCGCGCGGCGTTCAACAAGGGCGCGCTCGACGGCGCGGCCTACCGCACCTTCCTTGAACAGGAGACGGCAACCGCAATCGCCTTCCAGGAGGAAATCGGCTTGGATGTGCTGGTGCATGGCGAGTTCGAGCGCAATGACATGGTGCAGTATTTCGGCGAACAGCTTTCCGGTTTCGCCTTCACCCGTCACGGCTGGGTGCAGAGCTACGGCTCGCGCTATGTCCGCCCGCCGATCATCTTCGGCGATGTCGCGCGCGAGGCGCCGATGACGGTGGACTGGTGGCGGTTTGCGCAGTCGAAGACGGAAAAGCCGGTCAAGGGCATGCTCACCGGCCCGGTCACCATCCTCAACTGGTCGTTCGTACGCGACGATATCGCACGCGCCGAGACCTGCGCCCAGATCGCGCTCGCGATCCGCGACGAGGTGAAGGACCTCGAAACTGCCGGCGCCAAGATCATTCAGATCGACGAGGCCGCCCTGCGCGAAGGCCTGCCGCTGCGCCGTTCCGGATGGAAGGCCTATCTCGACTGGGCCGTGAACGCCTTCCGGCTGACGGCCTCGGGCGTTGCCGACGAGACCCAGATCCACACCCATATGTGCTATTCGGAGTTCAACGACATCATCGAGGCGATTGCGGCCATGGATGCCGACGTCATCTCGATCGAGACCTCGCGCTCGAAGATGGAGCTGCTCGACGCCTTCACCGGCTTCGACTATCCGAACGAGATCGGCCCCGGCGTCTACGACATCCACTCGCCGCGCATTCCGACCACCGGCGAGATGACCGATCTGCTGACCCTTGCCCGCGAGCGCCTTACCGACCGCAAGCTCTGGGTCAATCCCGATTGCGGGCTGAAGACGCGCGGCTGGGATGAGGTCAAGCCCGCGCTTGTCCACATGGTGGAGGCGGCACGGGCCTTGCGGGGCTAGCCAGCGATGAAGCGGTTCCGCGTTCCGGCAGGACGCGGGACCGCCGCTATTCAGGCACCCAGGCGCTTTCCGACGAAACCTTGCGGCAGAAGTCGGCGGCGCTGTTGCGGGCGTGATCGGCGACGCTGCGCAGGATATTCTGGCCGACGGCGGTCTGGTAGGTGGCGACGATCGGCATCGGCGGAAAGGGCTTTGCGACCTTGACCCGGCAGAGCAGGCCGTTTTCCAGCTCGCGCGCGATCGCGACGGACGGGATCGCGGCAAGGCCGAAGCCGCCGATCAGCAGATTGATCATTGCAAACAACGAATTCGAGCTGGTGAGTTTCGACGCCAGCACCCTTTCGTCCTGAAAATAGGGCGCGACATAGGTATAGGGCGGCGTGCCCTTGGGAAAGGTGATGATCGGCATCTGCGAGAGTTCGTCGACGCTGTAGATCGCGCCCGCGTCAATCGCGGCGGGTGCCGCCGCCCAGACCATTTCATAATAGCAGATGATGAACGAGCGAAAGCTGTCGCCGATGGCAGGCTCGATGCCGAAAATCAGGTCGAATTCGCCGTGCGCAAGCCCCGCGACCAGATCGCGCGTGCCCTCGATGGTCAGTTCCACCCTGAGGTTCGGCATCGCGTGGCTCAGCGCCTCGATGAAATCCGGCATCCAGGTCGCGACCACCGAATCGATCGCCCCGATGCGCACGATATAGGCGGCATCGCTGCCGCCTTCCTTCAGGTCGGATTTCAGCGTGTTGAGCTTTTCCAACACCTCCTGGAAAACCGCAAGCGCCTCTTCGCCGGCGGGCGTCAGCCTGAATTCGCGGTCGCCGCGCTCGACCAGCCGGCAGGCATAGTCGCGCTCGAGGATCGCAAGGCGCGAGGAAATCGCCGGCTGGGTGGTGTTCAGCTCCCGGGCGGTGCGGCCGAAATGCCGGTTGCGGGCAAGCGCCACGAAGGTGGCCATGTCGATGATGCGCATCGCCATAGGCTATCAGCCTCCTTGCGGCCGCACAATCAGCGACCGTCAGCGTGGCAGAACGCGAATGCGGTCCGGATCGATTGCGAGCACGGCCTCGTCTCCGGGCTGAAACACGGTTTCATTGTCGGTCAGCATGCGGATCGTCTCGCCTGCAAGCGTCAGCACATAGCGATTGCGCGCGCCGAGATAGACGCGGGTCTTGACCTTCGCCCTGATCCCTTCTCCGGTGGCAGAGACCGTCAGATCCTCCTGCCGCAGCACGACGGCGACCGGGCCCGATGCCGCTTCCGCCGGAACCTGAAGGCGTTGACCATCCTTCAGCACGGCGATGCCGCCATTTTCCAGCGTCGCGTGCAGCACATTGGCCGAGCCGATGAAACCGGAAACGAATTCGGTGGCGGGATGCGCGTAGATTTCAGACGGCGCGCCTTCCTGCTCGACCTTTCCGCCATTGAGAAGGACGACACGGTCTGAAAGGCTCAGCGCCTCTTCCTGGTCATGGGTCACGAACAGCGTCGTCAGGCCCAGCCGGCGGTGGATCTCGATCAGTTCCACCTGCATGTCCTCGCGCAGCCTTGCATCGAGATTGGAAAGCGGCTCATCGAGCAGCAGCACTTTCGGGTTCGAGACGATGGCGCGCGCCAGCGCGACGCGCTGCTGCTGGCCGCCGGAAAGCTGGCGCGGATAGCGGTCGGCAAGGTGGGGAAGCTGTACCGTCTCCAGCGCCGCCTTCACCCGCGCATCCTGCTCCTCCCGGTCGCCGATGCGGCGCATGCGCAGGGGAAAGCGGACATTTTCATAGACGCTCAGATGCGGTAGCAGCGCGTAGGACTGGAACATCATCGCGATGTCGCGCTTTTCCGGCGGCAGCTTCGTCACATCCTGCCCGTCGATGATCACATGGCCGGAGGAGACCGCCTCAAGGCCCGCGACCGAGCGCAGAAGCGTGGTCTTGCCGCAGCCGGATGCGCCGAGGAGGCTGACGAATTCGCCAGAGGAAAGCGCCAGGTCGATGCCGTGGAGCACTTCGACGTGGCCATAGGATTTTCTGATCCGATCGAGATGGATATCCGACATGATGATGGTCCTAGGCTGCGGCGAATTTGCGGATACCGAGCACGCGGTCGATAACCAGGATGAGAATGACGGTGAGCGCGATCATGATGGTGGAGACCGCAGCGACCGACGGATCGGGACTGAATTCGAGCTGCCCGTAAATCTGCACCGGCAGCGTGGTGAGATCGGGCGTGCGCAGGAACAATGACAGCACCGCCTCGTCGAAAGAGATGTTGAAGGCGAAGAAGGCGCCGGCGGCAAGCCCGGGGCGGCACTGCGGAAGCACGACGTAAAGCAGCCGCTGGATCCGTCCTGCTCCCATGGTCCGCGCCGCCTCCTCGATGAAGGGATCGCTTTCCGTCAGCACCGCAAGCGTGGTGCGCACAACATAGGGCAGCGTGATCGCGGTATGGCCGATCCAGAGCGTGACGAAGGAGACCGGGCCGAAGGTGGCGCTCCAGAACATCAGAAGGCCGATCGCATAGATGATCGTCGGCAGGATCAGCGGCGACAGGAACAGCGCGCCGAGAAGTTCCGATTTCGGCAATTGCCGGCGATGGATGGCAATCGCTGCCGCTCCGCCGATCGTGACCGAGGACAGCGTCACCAGCAGCGCAATGCCGAGGCTGAGCGCGCCTGCGGACAGATAGGCGCTCGACGACAGCACCTTCCGGTACCATTCAAGCGAGAAGTCCTTGGGCGGGAAGGCGATGAACTGGTTCGCGGAAAACGAGGTACCGATGACGACGACAAGCGGCGCCAGCATCACCACCACGACCAGCGCCACGAACACCCAGGTGGCAATCTTCAGCCAGGGCGGGACGGCCTTAACCATGCTGGCCTCCCGTCAGCTTGAAATAGGGAATGAGAGTGAGCGCGATGCCGAGGAACAGGATCACCGCCTGGGCGGCTGCGAAATGCCAGTCGAGCGTCTGCGTCACCGACGAATAGATCGAAGCGGCAAGCACCTGCAGGCGGGGACCGCCGAGAAGGCTCGGTGTGACGAAGGAGCTTGCGGAAAGCGTGAAGGCGAGCAGCGAACCGGCCGCGATGCCGGGCATGGCAAGCGGCAGCACCACATGGCGGAATGCCTGCAGGAAGGAACAACCCATGGTGCGCGCGGCTTCTTCCAGCCGCTGGTCGATGCGGGTGACGACGCCGAGAATGGACAGCGTCATGAAGGGCAGAAGCACCTGGACCATGCCGATCACGATCGCGGTTTCGGTGCGCATCAGGGTGAAGTTGCGCTTGACGAGACCAAGATCGTAGAGCGTCGAGGAGATGATCCCGCCGCGCTCGAAGATCACCATCCAGCCGAAGGTCCGGATCACCACGCTGGTCATCAGCGGCAGCAGGATGACGATGATCAGCCACAGCCTAACGGTCGCCCCGGCGCGCGCCATGATATAGGCAAGCGGAAAGCCGACCACCGCGCAGATTACCGTGATGATGAAAGAGAGCCGGATCGTGCGCCACAACACGTTGAGATAATAGGGTTCGCTGACAAAGGCTGCGAAATGCGAGAGCGTGAAGCCCTCGGGCCCCATCACCGACAGCATCAGCATGCGCGCGATCGGCAGGAAGAACGCCAGCGCCAGCAGCATGATGCCGGGCGCCACCAGAAGCGCGTTTTCTGCTCGGTCGGATTTCATCCGCTGGATTTCCTGTTTCTGAGGCTTCGCACCTGCCGCCCCCGCACAAGCGGAAAAGGCTTCAGGTGCAGCTACACCGCTCTGTCTTCCGTTCACAAGACCCTTGTGCCGCAGCCCTGCCTCTTGCCGGGCAATCGGGGCTGCGGCGGCAGGATGCGCGGGGGTCGCGCGCCGGAGGCTGTGACGGCGCGCACAGCCCTCGTCCTGCCGGGGCTCCTCCCCCTCGTTGAAAAGGGGGAGTTCGATCGCAAGTGCGGTCCGGTTGGGCGGACCTTACTGTGCGATCGCCTTGTTCCACTCCACGACCCAGTCGGCCCGGCTGGCTTCGATCGTTTCGGGATCGAACCGCAGAAGGCTCTTCACGCCCTCCTCGCCATAGGCGACATCGGCGGCAACCTCTTCCGGCAGCTCGACCTTGGCATTGGTCGGGGTATAGCGCAGCGCTTCGGCAAAGCAGGCCTGGGCTTCCGGCGACAGTTCCATGTCGATGAACTGCAGCGCCAGATCCTGGTTGTCGCGACCGGCGACCAGATTGGCGGTGATGTAGCTTGCCGGCGTGCCTTCGGCGCCCTGCTGGAACTTGACCGGCAGGCCGGCCTTGCGCAGCGTGTAGGCGTAGTCGGACGCATAGGGCGCCACGAAGGTGCCGCCCTGGGCGAAGGCCTGCTGGATTTCCGGAGACTTCGAAACCACGAAGGCGCCGTTTTCAAGCATCGTCTTCACCGCGTCGAGACCCGGCTGGATGTTGTCGAGGTCGCCACCGGCAACCTGGTTCAGCATCAGGAAGCCGAACAGGCCATAGGTGTTGGAGATGTCGGTCAGCACCAGTCCTTCGGCAAGCTCCGGCTCCATCAGGTTCGCCCAGTTGGCGGGCGCTTCTGAAAGCTCGTCGCTGTTGTAAAGCAGGCCGATGGCGGCGATCTGGTAGGCCGGACCTTCGCCTTCGGCCATCTTTGCACCGGCAAAGGGATAGAGGTCGGCTGCGTTCTTGAGCTTGGAAGCATCGATCGGCGACAGCAGGCCTTCCTTGGCGCCGACGATTTCCTGGCCGCCCGAGAAGTGTATCACGTCATATTGCGGCGCGTCCTTCTGGGCCCGAAGCTGGGCGAAGGCATCGGCGGAATAGGCGGTGACGATCTTCACATCGGCGCCGGTTTGCGCGGTGAACGGCTCGATCACGCATGTGCGGTGCGCCTCTTCATAGGCACCGCCAAAGGAATTGATGGTGATCTCGGCTGCGAAAGCCGGGACTGCGGCAGCAAACGAAACGCCCGCCAGCATTGCTGTTACAAGTTTCATGCTCTTCCCTTCCTTTATGGTTTGTTTCAGGCCAGACGGCCAATTTCCACGGTCTTTGCGCCCTCGGTGCGGATCAGCTTGCACTGGGCAGCCACTGCATCGAGATTTTCAGTCATCTTGCCGAAATAGGTGCAGGGTATCCACCCCGTCGGGCCGAAAGTACGTCCGCCGACGCCGTAGAACATGCCGATTTCCCAGAACTCGTCCGGGTCGATCTTGAAGAAGTTCTTCGGCTGATAGAACCACAGAAGTTCGCCGGGCTCGGGCAGGATCGTCTGGTTTTCCGGCGGCAGCTTGGTCGGGTCGAAATTGCGGTTTTCCTCGGGCAGGCCCATCATGATTTCAGGACCGGAGAAGATTGCATGGGTTGCCGGCCACTGGATCGGCTTTTCGAGCGCGCCCCAGAGTGCGGCGCAGGTCTCCGGAGCATTTTCCCAATAAAGAGAAATTATGCCCTGAACATTGGCTTCGACGAATTTCAGATAGAGTTTCTTGTCGCTCACAAAACGGCTCCCACTTAATTATGTACCACAAATGATCGACTTTTAGGCATTTCTGTCCAATTTCAATTTTCCATGCGGCAATCAATTTTTTTTATCAAACCCCGCAACGATCGACGACGGGCACACTGTCCTTCCGGCAGAGGCGGCACCTCAACCATTAATGCGCACAAGCCTCCTCCGAACGTCCCTCATTTGATCGGGTTCGAGGCCTGTTCGAGTGGGAGGTCTGCGCGCGTTCAAAGCCTGCTCGCGTTATTGTGAGCGGCAAAGGCAGGCAATTTGCGCTCCTGCCGCTTGCGCAGACCGGCCCCCTTCGCTCTATTGCCGCTTTACGGTGAGGGAGATTTTGATGCTCGACAGACGCACATTGCTGACAGGCCTGATCGGAACGGGTGCGCTGACGCTGTTGCCGCTCTCATCCGCCAGCGCGGATGGCCCCTCTCCCGAAGAGATTTTTTTCGATCCCGCCGCCCCGGTGCTCGGCAATCCGGATGGCGACGTGACCATTGTCGAATATTTCGACTTCCAGTGCGGCTATTGCAAACGCGATTATCCGATGGTCCGCGATGTCGTGGAACAGGACGGCAATATCAGGCTGGTGATGAAGGACTGGCCGGTTTTCGGACCGGTCTCCGCCTTTGCCGCACAGGCCGTGCTGGGCGCTGCCGAAATCGGCGACTATGAGCGCGCGATCGATGCGCTGATGCTATCGAAGGGGCGGCTCTCCTATGAGAGGGTCGATGAGATCCTCACCGAAGCCGGCCTCAATTTCGAGGAGATCGCCGCGAGCGTGAAGAAGAACGACGCCCGGATCAGTGCGCTTCTCGACCGCAATTACCGCCAGGCGGAAGCCCTGCAATTCATCGGCACGCCGTCCTTTGTGATCGGCCGCACGATCTATCCCGGCGTGCTGGACCGTCCGCTTCTCGAAGAGGCGGTCGCCAAGGCCCGCGCAGGCTGAACAAGGCGAAAAGGGACTGGACCGGGCCCTGCCCTGCCGCTAGCCTTTGCGTTGACAATTGCAACCAGACAAAGGCCGCAAATGAGCAAGCTCACCCGTTTTTCCGTTTCCCCGCTCTCAGAAATGACCCGAAAGCTTGCCGATGTCGCCCATGGGCGGGAGGATCCCGACCTCGTGATCACAGGCGCACGGGTGCTGTCGACCTATAGCGAGCGCACGATCGAGGACCGCGAGATCTGGCTTTCGGGCGGGCGCATTGCCGCAGTTCGGAAGGCCGGCAGCTACAAGGGACGGCGCGCCACGCTCTACGATGCCCGCGGCGGCATCATCGCCCCCGGCCTCGTCGATCCGCATCTTCATATCGAATCGAGCATGGTCACGGCCTGCGCCTATGCCGAGGCAGCCCTCCTCAACGGCACCACCACAATTTTCTGCGACAGCCACGAGATCGGCAATGTCATGGATGTCGCCGGCGTCGAGGCGATGCTGGAAGATGCCCGCCGGGCGCCGCTGTCGATCTACCTCACCGTTCCTTCGACTGTGCCGGCCACTTCGGCCGACATGGAAACGGCTGGCGGCGACCTGACCCCGGACAAGATCGCCCAGATCTTCGATAAATGGCCGGAGGCCATGGCGCTTGGCGAAAAGATGGACTTCGTTCCGGTGGCCATGAGCGACGAGCGCTCCCATGCCATCATTGCCGAATCGCTGAAGCGCGGCCGTCCGGTCTCCGGCCATGTCTACGGCCGCGAATTCGTGGCGGCCTATGCGGCTGCGGGCGTTACCGATACCCATGAGGCGATCGACCGCGAAATTGCCAATGATCTGCTGGAGGCAGGCGTCTGGATCTTCCTGCGCGGCGGCCCGCCGACCACGCCCTGGCATTCGCTGCCCGAGGCGATCAAGGCGATCACGGAACTCGGCGCCTCCCACAAGCGCGTCGCGGTCTGCACCGACGACCGCGATGCGGACGACCTCTTGATGTTCGGTCAGGACTGGGTCACCCGCCAGGCGGTGAAAGCTGGCATGACGCCGGAACAGGCCTGGTCGATGGGCTCGCTCCATGGCGCGACCCGCTTCGGCCTCGGCGACGAGATCGGCGGGCTTGGCGGCGGCCGCCGCGCCGATCTGGTGCTGCTCGACGACACGCTCCAGCCGGTCAACACATGGTATGGGGGCGAACTGGTGGTGGAAGACCGCCGGATCACGCCACTGCTTGACGAAGCCCTTTCCGACCGCTGGCGCTATCCGGATGCGGCCTATCACACGGTCAAGCTTCCCGAAGAGGTGAAGCTCATCCCGGACCTGCCGACCGAGCGCGTCAAGGCCCATTGCATCCGCACCGAGCTTCCCGGCATCACCGCCGTTCATGACGTCATCGAACTGGAGCCTGCCAATGACTGGCAGACCCATTTCGACAAGCACGGGCTCTGCTTCGTGGCCGTGGTCGAGCGTCACGGCAAATCAAGCGGCAATGTGGCCCATGGCCTGCTGTCCGAATTCACGCTGAAGCGCGGCGCCGTCGCCTCCTCCGTCGGTCACGACAGCCACAATATCATCTTGGCCGGCACCAATGAGGCCGATATGCAGGTGGCGCTGCGGGCAATCGAAGACACGCAGGGCGGCGTCTGCGTGGTGGCAGACGGCAAGGTGCGCGCCATGGTCGAACTGCCGATCGCGGGACTGCTTTCCGAAAAGCGGGTCCACGAGGTGGCAGACGAGGTGCGCGCCCTGAAGCTTGAATGGCAGGAGGCCGGCTGCGCCATCCCCTATATGGGCTTCAACCTGATCCCGCTTTCCGTAATCCCCGAAATCCGGATCACCGACAAGGGTCTGGTGCTGGTGCCGGAAATGGAAATCGCCGAGCTGTTCGAGCCTGCCTAGTTCGGCTCGACCCAGGCTGATGCCCCGAAACGCAAGGCCTATCGCGGGGCTTTCAACGTCTTGCGGATATAGCTGTTGGCGGATCGGAAATGCGACGGTCCGGCTGCCTCGGCATACCGGCCAAGCGTCCACGTCCCTGTCCAGGCGTGGACGCCTTTGGTATAGAGTTCGAGATCTTGCCGAGAGACGATAAACGACCGCAATCTGTCGCAGGCGGCATCGAAATTTGAAAGCAGTTCGGCCCAGGGCGTTTCGTCGCCCTTTGCATAAAGCGGGGCGTTATAGGCCTTGAGCTGGTTCCATTTGTAGCCCTTGGCAGGCACGAACACCTCCCGGCCCGCAACGCCGTCTTCGTACCAATGATGGAGCTTGCCCATCCAGTGGGTTCGGTGCGCGATGATGCCCTTGATCGTGACGGGGTCATCAGGCGCGGACAAGGTCGACGTCTCCTCATCGACCTCTGTGAGCGTCTTTCTCAGCTTCGCAAGGTCCTTGTCAAAGACCGCGAGCAATTCGGATTTGTTCGTGGCTGCTGGCATGGTTCATCACTATCGAGAAAGGATGAACCATGCCTTGATTCCGGTCAAATCGATGGGACGAGAGCAAGGCGCCTTGGCGAGAGACCTCAGTTCAACCGCTCTCCGCTCTTTGCATCGAAGATGTGCGAGGCACCGTGCTGGAGTTCCAGCGACTGCGTCGCGCCGACATCGAAGGCGGGACGGTCGCGCAGCACCACTGACAGATGTTCGCCGGCAAAGAGCAGTTCCACGAATGTTTCCGAGCCGGTGGGCTCGATATTCTCGACGCTTGCCTGAAGCGGGCCATCGGGCGAGAGCCGGATTTCCTCCGGACGCTTGCCGATCAGCACCTTGTGGCCATTGCTGAGCCCTTGCGGCGCATCAACGCCGGATGGCTTGCCGCCCTCGAGCACAAGCGCTCCATCCTTTACCTCAGCTGCAAAAAGGTTCATCGCCGGAGAGCCGATGAACTGGGCAACGAAGGCATTGGCCGGCCGGTCATAGAGTTCCAGCGGCGTGCCGATCTGCTCGATCCGCCCGCCATGCATGACCACGATCCGGTCGGCCATGGTCATCGCCTCGATCTGGTCATGGGTGACATAGACCATGGTGGTCTTCAGCCGGCGGTGCAGCGTCTTGATCTCGCCGCGCATCTGCACGCGCAGCTTGGCATCGAGGTTGGACAGCGGCTCGTCGAACAGGAAGACCTGCGGATTGCGCACGATCGAGCGTCCCATGGCAACGCGCTGGCGCTGACCGCCCGATAACGCACGCGGCTTGCGGTCGAGCAACTGCGTCAGGCCGAGGATCTCGGCGGCCTCGCGGACCTTGCGCTTCTTTTCTTCCTTGGGCGCGCCCGCAAGCGTCATCGAGAAGGCCATGTTCTCCTCGACCGTCATATGCGGATAAAGCGCGTAGTTCTGGAACACCATGGAGATGTCCCGGGCCTTGGGCGGAAGCGCGTTGACGACCTTGCCGCCGATCGCGATCTCGCCGCCGGTAATGTCCTCAAGCCCCGCGATCATCCTGAGCAACGTGGACTTGCCGCAGCCGGAAGGACCGACGAGCACCACGAACTCGCCATCGGCGATCTCGGCATCGACGCCGTGGATCACCTCGACGCTGCCATAGCGCTTGGCGACCTTGTTGAGCGTAACACTTGCCATGACAATCTCCTCTAAACCGGACGGACCCGGATGCGGGTGGAGGACAGCGCGCCCTCACGGACGAGCATGCCGGCAGCACCGCCCGCAAAGCTGTCGTCGCGAGCCTCGACGCGCGTCTCGCCGATCCTGGCCGCGATGCGATTGCCGGAAACCTCGGCCGTCATCGTGAAGGCGGTTTCGAGCCTGGTGTCGTATGGGGTCGAGGCCAGCACCTCTTCGGCGCCGTCCTTGCGGCGCACGATCTCGAGCGCGCCATCGAGCGTGACGCGGGCGAGGTAATACCGCTCCTGCCCTTCCGCCCGGAGCACCAGCCCGCCATAGGGGCCGAGATGCAGCATCAGATCGGCCTCGACCGCGTAATCCGTCCAGGAACGCCCGCCCTGCATGATCATGCCGTCGCCACGGTTCTGGCTGATGCGGATATCCTGCTGGAAGTGCTTGGAGAAAAAATGGACATTGCTGACGAAGGCGCGCCGCCAGAAATCGCCGGTGCCTGCCGGGCGCTTGAACGTCACATCCGGCACGCCGTCCCACCAGAGCTTTTCGACGAGCACGCGGCCATTGCAGCGCCCGTCAGGCGATGTCAGCACGATGCCGATCTCGGCGATCGGCTGGAAGCCGGTTTCCGGCACCGTCCATTCGAGCGTCGCCGATTTGCCGGGCGACACTGCGACCGCCTGCGCCATGTCGAGATCGACCAGCATATCCGTGCCGTCATAATGGCGGAGCCTGAGCTTCGCCTCGACCGTGCCGGCATTCTGCGCCTCTGCCCGCACCTCGGCCCGCAGCGTCTGCCCGGCATGGATGCGCGGGCTTGCGACGAGATCATAGGTGCGCATCCGGGTGGCATCGCGGGGGGAGAACACGGCGGTCGTGGCGGCCGCTTCCCGGCCGGGCGCAAGCGCGTGGTAATCGATGGCAAGAGCAGAACCCGTCCCGCTCACCTTCAGGCCCGCAAGCGCTGTCTCGCCGCCCTGCGGCAGGAAGCCCTGAACGGAACCGGGGAGCGAGAAGTGAAACTGAGCGCCACCCTTCGGCGCGGGAAGCGCCTCTTCACCCGCTAGCTTTCTTCCGAGATTTTCGAGCCAGAGCGCGATTTCGGCCGCATCGGTCACCGAACGCCCGCCATCGGCGGTCGAGATGAACAGCCGGTCGGCTACCGGGCCGCGCCAGTCCGGCCCGGCCTCGAGGCCGTCCAGCCCCAGCATGATGCCGTGCAGGCAACCCAGATTACCGGCATTGCAGTCTGTATCCCAGCCCGATGTGTTGACGATCATCTGGCCGCGCTGGAAATCATGGGGCGCATGCAGCAGCGCCATGATCATCAGCGCGTGATTGGGTACGACGTGGCAATTGCCGGGATGTTTGTCGTAGCCGTAATTGTCCTCGATCCGCTGGCGGGTCGCCTCCCAATCCTCGTTGCCCGAGGTCCATTCGCGGATATCGGCAATCAGCTTGGCAATCAGGCTGTCCTTCGGAATGTAGGAGAGACCGGTGTCGAGCAGGTGGTTGACGTCCCGGCTGACGAAGGCTTCCGCTTCCATGGCAGCCCAGAGCACGGCAGCATTGACGGATTCACCGTCATGGCTGACTGAACCGGCCGCGCGTGCAAGCTTTGCCGCCTGCGCCGGATTGCCGGGCGAGACCAGCGCCCAGCCATCGATGAAGATCTGCGCGCCGATCTGTTCGGCGACGGTGGCGCCATTGGTGGCGATCGAGCCGGATTCGGGCGCCTTGATGCCGCGCCTGAGGTTCAGCCAGGCGGTGTGCTCGGTGGAATTGCCGGCCCCGCCCCACCAGAGGATCGACCGTTCCTCAATGATGTAGTTGAGCCAGGCCTTGCCGATATCCTCTGCCGAAAGATCCGCGGAGATGCCGTAATCGTCGAGCGCGCGCGGAAAGGTGAAGGTCCCGGCAATATCGTCATCGGTGACGATCAGCGGATCGCCCAGCCGGTCATGGACGTAATATTCGATCGGCCCGAGCTTTTGCAGGATATCGCGATAGCGCCAGTTCTCGAACGGGCGGCCGAGATAGACGCCGATCAGCTTGCCGAGCACGCCGGCATAGACGCGGTCCTGATAATCTGAGGGGATGGACATGTAAGGCTCCTTGTCAGCCCTTCACCGAGCCGCCGGCCATGCCTTCAATGAAGCGGCGCTGCAGCAGGACGAAGAGAATTACGATGGGCAGAATGATGATGAGGGCCGCCGCCATGACCACGCCCCAGTCGGACGAGTACTGGCCGGACAGCAGGAAGAACGAGACCACGGCGGTGAGCCGCTCCTGCCCCTGCAGGAAGGTGGTTGCGATCAGGAATTCGTTCCACGAGTAAAGCCCGATGATCAGCGCCACGGTCAGGATGCCGGGCGAGACGATCGGCAGGAATACGCGGGAAAACACCTGCCAGTGGCTTGCACCGTCAATCAGGGCCGCCTCTTCCAGTTCCTTCGGCACCGCCAGGAAATAGGTTCTGAGCAGCATGATCGCGAAGGGCGAATAGACGGCGGTGTAGATGAAGGCGACCGCTACCGGATTGTTGATCAGCCCCATCCGGGCAAAGCCGAAATAGAGCGGAAACAGGAAGAGCTGGATCGGCGCGGTGGTGCTCGCCAGCAGATAGAAGGTCAGGATCTTCCAGGTCTTGATCTTGCGCCGCGCCAGAACATAGGCCGTCAGCGAGCCGGTGGTGCACACCAGCACGATGGTCATGCCGGTCAGAAGCGCCGAATTCAAAAGCGTCCGGCTGAAATTGGCGTCCGACCAGGCACGGGCGAAATTGTCCCAGCGCAATTGCGACGGCAGCGCCAGCGGGTTCTGCACGATTTCCTGCGAGCCTTTCAACGAATTCAGCACCAGAAGGGCGATCGGAAACAGGGTGATCGCAAGCAGAATGCCGAGAGTGATGTAGGCGATGATGCGGGTAATCCGGCTTTCGGACGTGTTCATTGGTCGAACTCCCTGGCCTGGGCACGGATGTAGAAGATGGTGGCGGCAAGGCCGAACAGGCTGATCACCACGGAAATCGCCGCCGCCCTGCCAACCGCCAGATCATAAAAGGCGGAGCGATAGGCGAAGGTGGAAAGCACTTCCGATGAAAAGGCCGGACCGCCCTGGGTGAGGATGTAGACGAAGTCGAACACCAGGAACGACCAGATCACCGTCATGATCATCATCAGCGTGATCGTCGGGCGAATGCCGGGCAGGAGCACGTAGCGGATGATCTGGGTGAAGGTCGCGCCTTCAACGCGGGCGGCCTCAACCTGTTCGGCGGGCACCTGCCGGAGCGCTGCGAAGAAGATGACGCAGAGAAAGCCCCACCAGTGCCAGAGGTCGACCGTGGCAATGCCGTAAAGCGCGGTCGAGGTTTCGGCGAGCGGGTTTGCGACATCGAGCCCCATGCGCTGGAGGAGGCCCGCAATGCCGGTGATCGGCGAGAAGATCATGCCCTGCCAGATCCGCGCCGTGATGGCGGTCGCGATGATCACCGGCAGGAAATAGATCACCTGGAAATAGTTGGAGCCGCGTCGGGCCACCAGCATCATGGTGGCCGCAAGCAGGCCCATGGCGATCGGCACGGTCAGGAAAATCAGCGTCCAGATGATGTTGTTGGTCAGCGCCGTCCAGAACACGCTGTCATGCCAGAGCGCCTGGAAATTCCCCAGCCCGACGAAGCTCGGCATGGTGATGCCGTCCCATTCGAAGAATGCCAGGAATATGGTGATGAGCGCCGGCACGGCGATGATCGCAACATTGATCAGCAATGTCGGCAGGACGTAGAGACGATGCATGGAAATACCTTTCCAGAGCGAAGACAGGCTTCTTTCCGGTCGCGCTTTGCGCAGTCTGTCCGCGCGCCGCGAAGGCGGCGCACGGACGCTTTCAAGCCGTTACCGGGCAGGCACCGCAGGCGCCTTGCCGTCCTTGAATTCCTTCTCGAACGTGTCGTTCAGCTTGGTCAGAAACGCCGTGCTGTCGATCTTGTCGAGCCAGACTTCCTCGATGCCGTTGATCAGATAGCTGTCGGTCGCCGGCGGCAGGAAGGTCCAGGTGGTGTAGCCGTAATTGCCGTCATTCACGGAGGACGCGAGCGTCTTCATCGTTTCGGTAAAGAGCGGCGAAACATCGCTTGCCATCGTGACGTTGGAAATATCCTTGAGCGGAATGTTCCACTCACCCTGCCAGGCCGAGTTCATCGAGCCGTAGACTTCGGGCGAGAACACGAAATTGATCACGGCCGCCGCGCCGTCCGGATTGGTGGCTTTCTCGGCAATCGAGAAGGTCGAACCAACGCCGAGCGGGAACACCGGGTCGCCGCTTGCGCTCGGAAAGCCGACGAAACCGGCTTCGGAATTGTCCTTCTTGGAATAGGTTGCGACGTTCTGGAACTGCCAGGTGCCGGTCGGCATCATGCCCGCGCGGCCGGATGCCATCATGTCGGCAGCCTGTTCGGAGCCTTGCATGGAGAAATAGTTCTTGCCGAAATAGCCCTTCTCCCACCACGTGTTCAGCCGGTCGATCGACTGGACGAAGGGTTCGGCAGTCCACGGCATTTCGCCGCGCAGCGCCTTGTTGAGGTTTTCGGGACCGGCAACGGCGTTGAGCGCCATGGTCACAAACCATTCATTGGTGCCACGCCAGTCGGCATTGCCGGCGGCAAACGGCGTGATGCCTTCGGCCAGCATCTTGTCGGCAAGCGCTTCGAGCTCATCGAGGCTCGTCGGCGCTTCCCAGCCTTTTTCCTCAAACAGCGTCTTGTTGTAGAACAGGCCGAGCGTCTCATAGGTCTTGGGCAGCGCATAGAGCTTGTCGTTATAGCGGCCCATTTCGAGGAAGACCTGCAGGACGCGGTCATTCCAGCCATATTTGGCGGCATAGTCGTCAAGCGCCTTCAGCTGGCCGGACTGAGCCATCGGCGCGACATAGCTTGGACCGGGCGTATAGACCACATCCGGACCATTGCCGGAGAGCATGGCGACGCGCAGCTGCTTGTCGAGCTCGTTGCCACGGTAATCGACCACCAGATTGTAATCCGGATTTGCCTTGTCAAAAGGCTCGACGATGTTTTCCGAAATCAGCTTCTGCTGATCGGGCGTGGCCTGCTCATACCACCAGCTCACCTTCTCCTGAGCGGCGGCGAACTGGGCCGTGCCGATGATGACGGCGGCCGTGGTCAGCAATCTCATCATAGTCATTGCATTTCCTCCCTGCGTTAAACATTCACCGCAGCTGGTGCAGCTACGGATTTCCGGATGATGATCTGGTGAGGCATTTCCTCCGCCTCACCAGGCGCTTCCGCATCGTTTGCAAGACGCGCGAGAAGCTTTTCAGCCGCAGCCGCCCCGAGCCTGTCCTGAAACTGCGCCACGGTGGTGAGCGAGGGCGTCACCAGCTCGGCGGCCAGGATGTCGTCGAAACCTGCAACGGAAATGTCGTCTGGAATGGCGAGGCCGTGGGCGATCAGGCTTTGCATCACGCCGATCGCCATCAGATCATTGGCTGCGATAATGGCTGTCACGGGTGCGCCGCTTTCCACCAATGCGGCAGCGGCGCTGCGCCCGCCTTCCACGGTAAAATTCTCCGCCTCGCTCACATTCGGCGCGGCGCCCGCGGCTTCCATGGCCGCAAGATAGCCGCCGAGACGCACCCGTTGCGGTCCGCCGGGCGCTGCGATCATGGTGATGTCGCGATGGCCGAGCGAAAGCAGATGCTCCGTCAGCGCGCGGGCGGCCGCCTCGTTGTCGATATAGAGATCGTCGATCGGCAGCGGACCGCCGCTCTTGCGGCTGACCTCGATGCGCACGATCGGAACGCCCGCCTTGCCGAGCGGCGCAAGATCACGCGCGCCGAGATTGAAGAACACGCCGACAATGCCGTCGAAGCGCCCATGAAGCGCTGCCTGGACCACCTGACGCTCATTGGCTTCGCGCCCCTCGGTGTCGATCGTGATGACCTCATAACCGGCTGCGCGCGCGACCTTCTGCACAGCCACGACCAGCGAAGGATAGAAGGGATTGGAAAGGTCCGGCACCACGCAGGCGATCACATGGGTCCGCTGGGTCCGCAGCGCCTGGGCAAAGCGGTTGGGCTGATAGCCGAGCTCGGCGATGGCCGCCTCGATCCGCTCCGCAGTCTCGGGCGCAACCTTGTCCCGACCGCCATTCAGCACCAGCGAGACCGTTGCCTGCGCAACGCCCGCCCGCTCGGCCACTTCCTTTTGCGTAACCCTCCGCGGCAACCCATAACCTCCCATTGCTACGTAACAATAGCTTATTGATACGTAGCAATAAGTCAATCGGCTTTAAAAAATTTCATGGCCGCAGATCGTTGCGAGATGGTGGAACAAGCGATGGAGTGCGCTATGCCGGGGTGACAGAGGGCCCGGTCATTAAAAATTCACGGAACAATATTCCTGTTACAAACAGCATGTAGTAAGCCCAGTTTAGATGTTTCCAGGGATTTCAGGTGAACCGCGTGGATGGGATATTGAGCAGCTTTGCAGCGCGCGCAAAGTCAGCGCAGTTCGTGCTGCTGGCAGCGACCGCCGTCGCGATTGCCGCGCTTGTCTCTGCGGCAGTGCCGGTACCTGCCATTGCTGCGGGCTGGTGCCTGATCGTGATCGCGGCCCTTGCCGGCAATCCGCCGCGCGCCGAAAGCGCGGAGCAGGATATTCCGGCCCGGCCCGAGGCCACGATTGCGGGCGAGCTTGACGATCCGCCGCGCTTCCTGGATGAAATCGACCTCGCCATCTATCTTCTGGCGGCCGATGGCACCGTGATCTTCCAGAACCGATCAGCCGCCGACACTTTCGGCAAGTTCCCGCTCGGCGCGCACATTTCAGCCCGGATGCGGGCGCCGGGCGTGCTCGACATCATCCGCGACACGCTGGCAAACGACAGGGTCAACCAGATCGAATATTCCGAACGCCTGCCATCAGAACGGGTCTATCTGGTGCGCTCCGCACCGGTCGCCGACACCGCAGGGCCCGTGTTCATGCTGGTGCTGCGCGACGTGTCCGAAGCGCGCCGGATCGACCGCATGCGCTCCGATTTCGTTGCCAATGCCAGCCACGAACTGCGCACGCCGCTGGCCTCGCTGCGCGGCTATATCGAAACCTTGCAGGGCCCCGCCAAGCACGACGCCAAGGCGCAGGAGCGGTTCCTGCCGATCATGCTCGATCAGGCGACCCGCATGAGCCGACTGGTGGACGACCTGATGAGCCTGTCGCGGCTGGAGGCGCGCGCCCATCTTCCGCCGGATCAGAAAGTGGCGCTCAACGATCTGCTCGGCCATGTCCGCGACAGCCTGCTTCCTCTTGCAGAAGAGCTGGAAGTCTCGATCCACCTGTTCATGCCCGAAGACAAGGTGATGGTGAACGGCGACAAGGACGAGCTCGTCGAAGTCTTTGAAAACCTGATCGAGAATGCCTGCAAATATGGCAGCGAAGGCGGCAAGGTCGAGGTCTACCTCAAGGCGCTGCCGCCGTCCGGCGCGGAAGTCTCGGTGGTCGACCATGGACCGGGCATTCCCGCCGAGCACGTGCCGCGCCTGACCGAACGTTTCTATCGCGTTTCGGTTGCAGACAGCCGTTCGAAGAAGGGCACCGGGCTTGGCCTGGCAATCGTCAAGCACATCCTCACCCGGCACAAGGCGCGGCTCGCGGTGAAATCCGAGGTTGGCCAGGGCACCACCTTCACCGTCCGGTTCTGAATCGAGCCGATTTTTGAAATCATATCTTTTTCAAATATTTAGGCTGTCATAAATCTGAAATAAAAATGACATAAAACCGGGGCGACCCGGCAAGAGCGCCGGCCCCGGAAAAGCCGCAAGAGGCGAACCCAGCCATGAAGCCATTCATACTGTCGATCGTCACGCTTGCCGCAACGCTCGCGTTTGCCGCACCCTCTCACGCGCGCAGCCAGATCCAGATTGCAGGCTCCTCGACCGTGCTGCCCTATGCCAAGATCGTTGCCGAGACCTTCGGCGAGATCTTTCCCGACTACAAGACGCCGATCGTTGAATCCGGCGGCTCGTCGGCAGGGCTCAAGGAATTCTGCCGGGGCGTCGGTCCCCGTACGATCGACATCGCCAATGCCTCTCGGAGAATCCGCCCCGGCGAGGCCGAGACCTGCGCCAGAAACGGCGTCACCGGCATTTCGGAAATCATGTTCGGCTATGACGGCATCGTGTTTGCAACCGATGCATCAATGCCCGCCATGGCGCTGACGCCGCTTGATCTATACAGGGCGCTCGCCGCGGAGCTCCTGATCGACGGCAAGCTGGTCGAAAACCCCTATACGCGCTGGTCGCAGGTCAATCCGGCGCTGCCGGACAGCGAGATTGCCGCCTACATCCCCGGCGAAAAGCACGGCACCCGTGAAGTCTTCGAGGAAAAGGTGCTGGCGGTCGGCTGCGAGGCGGCAGGTGCGAAAGAATTCCTGGTCGCGCAATTCGGCGACAAGCAGGGCGCCAGCAAGTGCATCGCCGTGCGCAAGGATGGTCGTGCGCCGGGCATTGACGGCGATTACACCGAAACGCTTGCCCGCGTTGCCGCCAACCGTTCCGCGCTCGGCGTCTTCGGCCTTTCCTTCTACGACAACAATGCCGACAAGCTGAATGTCGCGACGATCGACGGCGTGACCCCGACGCTTGCGACCGTCGGCTCGGGCGAATATCCGGTCTCCCGGCCGCTCTATTTCTACGTCAAGAATGCCCATGTCGGCGCGATTGCCGGCCTGCGGGAATATGTCGATTTCTTTCTGTCCGACGATATGGCCGGGCCCTATGGCCCGCTTGCCGAATACGGCCTGGTACCGGCATCCGAGGCGGAACGCGCAGCGACGATGGCTGCATTCGATGAAAGCGTGACGCTCAAGGAAACCGAGTGACGCGAAGTCAGATTTGCAATGCTTCACCGTAGGTGGAGCCAAACCCGGATGGTCCGGATATGCATGTGTTTTTGATCATTGTCGCGCTCATCGTGCTGTTCGGCGCAGGCGGCTTTCTTGCGGCCCGCGCGAAAGCCTATGCGCTGGCCGACAGCCGGCGGATCAATTCCCGCCCCGCCCATCACGCGAGCTTCGTGGCGATCGCCACCGTCATTCCCGCCGTGCTGCTGATGGCCGTGTGGATGATCGCGAGCCCGCTCCTGATCGGCGCGGACATCCGGAAGGACTTCCCCGAAAGCGTCAAGGCACAGCCGGCCTCCGAGCAGAGCCTGACCTTCAACACCGTCACCGCCGTTGCCTACGGCCTGCGCCAGCTGCCCGCCGAGGCCCGCGCCACCGTCAGGGACGATTCAAGCCAGCTTCGCGCCGTGCTTGCCAGAAACGGCATTCCGCTGGCCGAGAACCCGCAGCCCTTCGTGCTGAGTTCCGCCGAGCGCATGAACGCGCTCTCGGCCAAAAGCAGCTACGGCATGGCCGCCGCCGTGATCGCGGTGGCGCTTGCCGGCCTGTTCCTGTCCTACCGCGCCGTCCGGCCGCACTTCCAGGCCCGCAATCGCGTGGAACAGGTGGTGCTTGGGGGCCTGCTGCTGGCCTCCACGATCGCGATCCTGACCACGATCGGCATCGTGCTCTCGATGCTGTCGGAATCGCTCCGCTTCTTTGCCCAGGTCCCGCCGATGGACTTCTTCTTCGGCACCGTCTGGGATCCGCGTTTTGCGGCGGCCGGAGAATCAGGCTCCGCCGGTCAGTTCGGCCTGATCCCGCTTCTCGCCGGTACGCTCTATATTTCGCTCGTGGCGATGGCGGTCGCCGTGCCGATCGGGCTTTATGCCGCCGTCTACATGTCGGAATATGCAAGCACGAGACTGCGCGCGATCGCCAAGCCGCTGCTGGAAGTGCTCGCCGGCATCCCGACCATCGTCTACGGCTTCTTCGCGCTGGTCACGGTCGGCCCGCTGCTGCGCGATCTCTCCGCTGATCTGAACGGCCTGCTCACCGGCGATTACCGCAATTTCATCGAGGCGCAATCGGTGCTGACGGCGGGGGTGGTGATGGGCATCATGCTGATCCCGTTCGTCTCGTCACTTTCGGACGACATCATCAACGCCGTGCCCGACAGCCTGCGCAAGGGCTCGCTCGGTCTCGGCGCGACCCAGTCCGAAACCATCAAGCGGGTGGTGATGCCGGCGGCCCTTCCCGGCATTGTCGGTGCGCTGCTCCTGACCGCATCCCGCGCGATCGGCGAAACCATGATCGTGGTGCTGGCGGCAGGCGTCGCCGCCAATCTCAATATCAACCCGTTCGAGCCGATGACGACGGTGACCGTCAAGATCGTCAACCAGCTCACCGGCGACCTCGAATTCAACACGCCCCAGACGCTTGTGGCCTTCGCACTCGGACTGACGCTGTTCGTGATCACGCTCTGCCTCAATGTCTACGCGCTCTATGTGGTGCGCAAATACCGGGAGCAGTACGCATGAGCGACACCCTCTCCAACCCGAACGAGGCGGACGATTTCCGCCGCAAGGTCACCGAGACCCGCCGCAAGGGCCTCAAGCGCCGCCACCGCGCGGAAACGCGTTTCCGCGTCTTCGGCTTTCTCGCGATCTTCGCCGGGTTGTTCTTTCTCGCCGCATTGCTGTTTTCTGTCGCCGGCAAGGGTTTTTCCGCTTTCCAGCAGACGACGATCACGCTGCCGATCACCTTCAGCGAGAAGGTCATTGATCCCGATGGCGTGCGCGGTGAAAACCCGCGCCTGCTGCTGACGGCAAACTATCCGGCGCTGCTCCAGCAGGCGCTTTCGGAAACGCTGGGGCTCGATCCGTCGAATGCCGCCGAGATGCGCGAAGCGATGCAGCTCGTCTCGCGCTCCGCACGTGTGGACCTGCGCGACGTGGTGATCGACGATCCGTCGGTGATCGGCAGGACCGTTGATGTGAAGCTTCTTGCAAGGGCCGATATCGATTCCGCCAACAAGGGCCAGATCGATCTGACGCTGCCGGAAACCAGCCGCCGCGTTTCCGACCGGCAGGCGGCGTGGATGGAAGAGCTGAAGGCCCAAGGGCGGCTGCACAAGAGCTTCAACACCGGCTTCTTCACCCATGGCGCGTCCTCGCGACCGGAATCGGCGGGCATTGGCGTTGCCTTTGTCGGCACGCTCTACATGATGGGCATCGTGCTGGCGCTGGCGCTCCCGCTCGGGGTCGCCTCGGCGATCTATCTGGAAGAGTTTGCGCCGAAGAACCGGTTCACCGACATCATCGAGGTCAATATCAACAATCTCGCAGCCGTGCCCTCGATCGTGTTCGGCCTGCTCGGCGTCGCGCTCTTCATCGGCTTCCTCGGCCTGCCGCGTTCGGCAGCGCTCGTCGGCGGGCTGGTGCTGACGCTGATGACGCTGCCGACGATCATCATCGCCACGCGCGCGGCGCTCAAGGCCGTGC
This sequence comes from Martelella limonii, assembly GCF_013344475.1. Lineage (GTDB taxonomy): Bacteria > Pseudomonadota > Alphaproteobacteria > Rhizobiales > Rhizobiaceae > Martelella > Martelella limonii. The sequence continues at coordinate 246,788 of NZ_JABUOU010000003.1, forward strand.
CGCCCTCGATCCGCGCGGCAGCGCTCGGCGTCGGCGCGTCGAAGATGCAGGCAGTCTTCCATCACGTCCTGCCGCTTGCCATGCCCGGCATCCTGACCGGCACGATCATCGGCCTTGCCCGCGCGCTTGGCGAAACCGCGCCGCTTCTGTTGATCGGCATGGTCGCCTTTGTCGCCGATTATCCGGCAAGCCCGCTCGATCCCTCGACCGCGCTGCCCGTGCAGATCTACATGTGGGCGGGCGAGGCGGAACGCGCCTTCGTGGAACGCACTTCGGCCGCGATCATCGTGCTGCTGGTGTTCCTGATCTTCATGAACCTGACCGCGGTCATTCTCCGCCGCCGCTTCGAGCGGCGCTGGTAGGAGGCGGAGATGAACCTTGATGCAAGAAACACGATGGGCGCAAACATGAGCGATCAAACCTGCAAGATGGCCGGCAAGGATGTGTCCGTCTATTACGGACAGAAGCGGGCCCTGTTCGACGTCAATCTCAACATCCGCCGCAATGCGGTGACCGCGCTGATCGGTCCGTCGGGCTGCGGCAAGTCCACCTTTCTGCGCACGCTGAACCGGATGAACGACACGATCGATCATTGCCGCGTCACCGGCACGATCACGCTCGACGGCGAGGATATCTATACCTCCGGCATCGATGTGGTGGAGCTTCGCGCCCGCGTCGGCATGGTGTTCCAGAACCCGAACCCGTTTCCGAAATCGATCTATGAAAATGTCGCCTACGGCCCGCGCATTCACGGACTTGCCCGCCACCGCGCCGATTTCGACCGGATCGTCGAGACAAGTCTCCAGAAGGCAGGGCTTTTCAATGAGGTCAAGGACCGCCTGCATGAGCCCGGCACCAGCCTTTCCGGCGGCCAGCAGCAGCGGCTCTGCATTGCGCGCGCGATCGCCGTCAGCCCGGAAGTGATTCTGATGGACGAGCCCTGCTCGGCGCTCGATCCGATCGCGACCGCGCGCGTGGAAGAGCTGATCAGCGAACTCAAGCAGAACTATACCATCGTGATGGTCACCCATTCGATGCAGCAGGCCGCCCGCGTTTCCGAACGCACGGCGATGTTCCATCTCGGCCACATGGTCGAGGAGGATACAACCGACAGGATTTTCACCAATCCCGCCGACAGCCGCACCCAGGACTACATCATGGGCCGGTTCGGCTAAGGAGGAAAACAGATGGCACATACCCACATCATCTCGGCTTTCGACGACGAGCTGAAATACCTCCAGCGCCGCATTTCCGAAATGGGCGGCATGGCGGAAGAAATGGTCTCGCAATCCGTCCAGGCCCTCGTCAACACCGATACAGAGCTTGCCGAACGCGTGATCGCCAAGGATCTGGCGCTCGATGACGCCGAGCGCGAGGTCGGCGAAAAGGCGATCGTCATCATCGCGCGGCGCCAGCCGGTTGCGGCGGACCTGCGCGAAATCATGGGCGCCATCCGCATCGCCGCCGATCTGGAACGCGTCGGCGACATGGCCAAGAACACCGCCAAACGCGTGATCTCGGTGCAGGGCACCGGCGTGCCGCGCAAGCTTGCCCACGGCATCGAGCATCTGTCCGAGCTTGCGCTCTTGCAGCTCAAGGAAGTGCTCGACGCCTACACCTCGCGCCAGGCCGACAAGGCCAACTCGATCCGCGAGCGCGACGAGGAGATCGACGCGATCTACACCTCGCTGTTTCGCGAGCTCTTGACCTACATGATGGAAGATCCGCGCAACATCACAACCTGCACGCATCTTCTGTTCTGCGCCAAGAACATCGAGCGCATCGGTGACCACGCAACCAATATCGCCGAGATGATCTACTACATCGCCACCGGCTCGCAGCCGCAGGGAGAGCGCCCGAAGGACGACATGTCGCCCTCGGTCGGCTCCGGCGAAGCCTGATCCTGAACGCCACAAGACAACGCAAGAATAAAACGCCAGAAAACAACGCCAGAAGACAGGGGCACCGCATGGTTCCGAAAATCGCAGTTGTGGAAGATGAAGAAGCGCTGAGCGTCCTGCTGCGCTACAATCTTGAATCGGAAGGCTATGAAGTCGAGACGATCGCACGCGGCGACGAAGCCGAGATCCGGCTGCAGGAGCGGGTGCCGGACCTTCTGCTCCTCGACTGGATGCTGCCGGGCGTTTCCGGCATCGAGCTTTGCCGCAGGCTCCGCATGCGGCCCGAGACCGAGCGCCTGCCGATCATCATGCTGACGGCGCGCGGCGAGGAAAGCGAGCGGGTGCGCGGCCTTGCGATCGGCGCCGACGACTATGTCGTCAAGCCGTTCTCGACGCCGGAACTGATGGCCCGCGTCAAGGCGATCCTGCGCCGGGCGCGCCCCGAAGTGCTCTCCAGCGTGCTGAAATGCGGCGATATCGAGCTTGACCGCGAGACCCACCGCGTCCACCGCAAGGCCAAGGAAGTCCGCCTCGGCCCGACCGAGTTCCGGTTGCTCGAATTCCTGATGACCTCTCCGGGCCGGGTGTTTTCCCGCTCCCAGCTTCTCGACGGCGTCTGGGGCCACGACATCTATGTCGATGAGCGCACCGTCGACGTCCATGTCGGCCGCCTGCGCAAGGCCCTCAACTTCTCGCAGATGCCGGACGTGATCCGCACCGTGCGCGGCGCTGGCTATTCGATGGAAGTGTGAGAAGAACCGCCGGGTCGAGGTCGTCCCCTTCTCCCCTTGGGGAGAAGGTGGCCGAAGGCCGGATGAGGGCAAGCGGCATCGCCACGGCTGAAGCGCCTGCGGCGCAGGTCTTCAACTAAGAACTGACAACTTTATCTTCAGGCGCGGGGTCTCCCCTCACCCGGCGCATGCGCGCCACCCTCTCCCCTCCGGGGCGAGGGTAAAGGGCTGCGATGCCGACGCGTTTCGTTGGCCCCTCACTTTCGGAATCCTCGCACATTCCGCCCACCGTCATTGCGATACCGCATCGTTTCTTTATCCTCAGACCACCAAACCACTGTACTTTCCTGCGCCAGCAATTGATTTTTCCCTCCAGACAGGGCACGGACAAGCCACGAGTGGGGCCGCCAGACGAAAGGAACTGAGATGACGAGAGCGAGTTTTTCCGAGCCGGCGGTGATGGCCGATCTGATGGCGCGGATGCTGTGGGAAATCCAGGCGGTGCATTTTTCGCCCGACGAACCCTACAAGCTCTCTTCCGGTCTCGTCAGCCCTGTCTATATCGATTGCCGCCGTCTGATCTCGTTTCCGCGCATCCGCGCCACGCTGATGGATTTTGCGGCCGCCAAGATCATGAGCGAAGCCGGTTTCGAGCAGTTCGACTGCGTGGCGGGCGGCGAGACGGCGGGCATACCCTTCGCGGCTTTCCTCGCAGACCGGCTGGACCTACCGATGATCTATTGCCGCAAGAAGCCGAAGGGCTACGGCAAGAACGCCCAGATCGAGGGCGATCTGCCGGAGGGCGCGCGGGTTCTGGTGATCGAGGATCTGACCACGGCAGGCGGCTCGATGTTCAACTTCATTCACGCGATCCGCGATGCCGGCGGCGTGGTGAAGCATGGCATGGCGCTGTTCTACTACGATATTTTCAGCCAGGCGGTGCAACGTTTCGAAAACGGCGGCGTTGAGCTTCATTACATCGCAACCTGGCAGAATGTGCTGTCGGTGGCGCGCGAGAAGAAGCTGTTCGATGAAAGGGCGCTCGATTCCGTTGCCGACTTCCTCGATCAGCCAATGGCCTGGTCGAAGGCCCGCGGCGGCGTCGACACACTGCCGGTCTGATTGAAAGGGCCGATCCAAGCCCTTGGGCCGGTCGAAAGCGAACACGGAATTTTGGGAGAGAATCATGATCCTGTGCTGCGGCGAAGCCCTTATCGACATGCTGCCCCGCGAAACCACCAAAGGCGAAGCGGCGTTTTCACCCTATGCCGGCGGCGCTGTCTGCAACACCGCCGTGGCCCTTGCCCGCCTCGGCAGGCCAACCGGCTTCTTTTCCGGCCTGTCCTCCGATCTGATGGGCGACATCATTCGCGAGAAGCTCGACGCCTCGAAGGTCGATCATTCCTATGTGGCAACCTCGGACCGCCCGACCACGCTTGCCTTCGTCAAGCTGGTCAATGGCGCGGCAAGCTACGCCTTTTATGACGAGAACACCGCCGGACGGATGATCACCGAGGCCGATCTGCCCACGATCGGCGATGATTGCAGCGCCATGCATTTCGGCGCGATCAGCCTGATCCCCGAGCCCTGCGGGGGAACCTACGAGGCGCTGTTGATGCGTGAGGCGGAGCGCCGGGTGATCTCGCTCGATCCGAACATCCGCACGAGCTTCATCACCGATCCCGAAAAGCATCGCGCCCGTATCGAGCGCATGGCGGCGAAGTCCGATATCGTCAAATTCTCCGACGAGGATCTCGACTGGTTCGGCCTTGAAGGCTCGCTCGACGACCGCGCCCGGCACTGGATTGCCGAGGGCGCGAGCCTGGTTGTGATCACCTGCGGCGCGGACGGTGCGATCGGTTACACCGCAGAGCACAAGGTGGAGGTGCCGAGCGAGAAGGTCGAGGTGGTCGATACCGTCGGCGCCGGCGATACGTTCGACGCCGGCATTCTCGCCTCGCTCGACATGGCGGGGCTCCTCACGAAGGAAAAGGTGAAAACGCTGTCGCCGGAAGCAATCCGCGATGCGCTGGCACTCGGCGCCAGGGCCGCCGCCGTCACCGTCTCCCGCGCCGGGGCCAACCCGCCCTTCGCGCACGAAATCGGGCTTTAAGCCGCTTCGAACATTGATCTTGAACAGCCGGCCGGCCAAGGATGCGCAGGCCGGCTGTTCTCCTTGAACCTGCCTGACGGGCGGGCTTCAGACCAGCCCCCGCCCCTTCAGCATGACTTCCGGACCGGGCATCCGGCCGCGGAAGGCCTGATAGGCGGCTTCCGGCGCGACCGAACCGCCCCTCGTCAGGATTTCGGACTTGAGACGCCCGGCGACGGCGGGATCGAACACGTCGCCCGTTTCCGAGAAGGCCTCGAAGGCATCGGCGTCGAGCACCTCCGACCACATGTAGGAATAATATCCTGCCGCATAGCCGTCGCCGGAGAAGATGTGCAGGAAATGCGGGATGGCGTGGCGCATGGCGATCGCCTTCGGCATGCCGATCCCGTTCAGCACGCCATCCTGAAACGCCACCGGGTCCCTCGGCGGGGTTTCGGTGGTGTGGAGACGCATGTCGACGATGGCGCAGGCCGTGTATTCCACCGTGGAAAAGGCCTGGCCGAAGGTCGCTGCCGCAAACACCTTGTCCATCAGCGCGTCCGGCATGGCTTCGCCGGTTTCGGCATGAAGCGCATAGGTCTTGAGCACCTCCCTCGTGGTCAGCCAGTGCTCGTTGAGCTGGGAGGGCAGTTCCACGAAATCGCGGTCGACGCCGGTGCCCGAGACCGAAGGATAGGTGACGTTTGACAGCATGCCGTGCAGCGCATGGCCGAATTCATGAAAGAGCGTGCGCGCATCATCGAGAGACAACAGCGCGGGCTTTCCGGCTGCGGGCTTGGCGAAATTGCAGACATTGATGACGATCGGAATCTCGCCCTCGGCACCATTCGGCAGCGTCAGCCGGTGCTGGCTCTGCAGCGCGTTCATCCACGCGCCCGACCGCTTGGAAGTGCGGTTGAAATAATCGCCGAGGAAGATCGCGATGACGGCGTCTTCGGCGTTGCGGATCTCGTAGACGCGCACATCCGGGTGATAGGCCTTGATGTCCGGCCTTGCCATCGCACGGATGCCGAACAGGCGCTCGGCGACGGAGAAGGAAGCCTCGATCATCTTTTCAAGCTGAAGATAAGGCTTCACCTCGCTTTCGGAGAAATCGAACGTCTGGGCCTTCAGCTTCTCGGCATAGTAGCGCCAGTCCCAGGCTTCGATATCGCCGTTGTAGCCTTCCTCCGCGGCAAGCGTGGCGAGTTTCGAGGCATCGTTTCCAGCAGCCTTCACGGCCTTGTCCCAGACATCCATCAGCAGCGCATCGACATTGGCGGCAGTCTTCGCCATGGTGTTATCGAGCTTCAGCGCGGCAAAATTGGCATAGCCGAGCAGCGCCGCCTTTTCGGCCCTGAGTTCGAGCGTCTCGCGCATCACCGGCCGGTTGTCATGCGCTTCGGAAAGCCCGCGCGCGGTCCAGGCCCTGAACGCCTTTTCGCGCAGGTCCCGCCGCGCCGACAGTGTCAGGAACGGCTCGACGATCGAGCGCGACAGGGTGACGGCATAGGCGCCCTCGCGGCCGCGCTCGGCGGCAGCACCCGCCATGGCGTCAACCAGGAAATCGGGAAGGCCCGCAAGATCGTCCCCCTCCGTCAGGAACATCGCCCATGCGCTCTCATCGGCAAGCACGTTCTGGCCGAATGCGGTTCCGAGCGCTGCAAGCCGCCCGTTGATCGCCGCAAGCCGCGCCTTGCCATCATCATCGAGCTCGGCGCCCGCCTTGATGAAGCCCTTCCAGTGGCGCTCGAGAACCCGCGCCTGTTCTTCGTTCAAGGCAAGCGTATCGCGCTTCTGCCATAGCGCATCAACGCGGGCAAACAGCGCCGCATTGGCGCCGATGGCCGAATAATGGCTCGAAAGCTTGGGCGCGATGTCGCGTTCGAGCGCCTGGATTTCAGGATTGGTATCCGTGCCCGCCTTGGTGAAGAACACCGAACAGACCCGCGACAGCGCATCGCCCGAAATCTCAAGCGCATCGATGGTGTTGGCAAAATCCGACGCGGCGTCGTTTTCGGCGATCGCGGCGATCTCGCGATTGTGGTCGGCCATCGCCCATTCGAAGGCGGGCGCGAAATCGCTGTCGGCGATCCGGTCGAACTGCGGCAGGCCACAGGCGCCGTTCCAGTCGATCAGGGCTTCGTTGATTGTTGCGGCACGTGCCATGGCGATACTCCTTCACTGTCGGCGGTCCCTTCATCTTGTGTGCGCGATTGCGTCATTCAAGACAAGGGCTTGAAGGCAGCGGTAAAAAATACTAAGCAAAGCTTATCATTTCAGGGATGATCCATGACCACCGAGATCAGCGCCGACCGGCTCGGCTTCCTGCTGAGCGATGTGACGCGGTTCTTCCGCGCGGCCTTCGAACGCGAGATCGCACGCGCGGGTCTCGGCATCACCGCCGGCGAGGCCCGCGCGCTGGTGCGCATCGCCGCCCGCAAGGGCGCGCGCCAAAGCGAGATCGCCGTCGAACTCGGGATCGAGCCGATGACGCTGTCGCGCTATGTCGACGGGCTGGAGCGCTCGGGCCTGGTCGCACGCCGCGCGGACCCGGACGACAGGCGCGCAAAATGCGTTGAAACCACCGATGCGGCGGATGCCGTGCTCGATCAGATCCGGGCGCTTTCCGACACGCTGATCGAACGCCTTGAAGCCGGGCTCGATGCCGCCGAAAAGGCAACGCTCAGAAAGGCGCTGAAAACCATGCGCGACAATTTTGCCAACCTTTGACAAGACCATCAGCGCGCCGGACCCGCTGCAGAAAACACCGATGAGCGCGCGGCGCACCAGCATGATCGGCGCAATGCTGACCATGCTCGGGCCGTTTTCGCTGTCGATCTACACGCCGGCCATGCCGGCCCTTGCCGAGGCCTTCGGCACCACCGATGCGGCGATCAAGCTGTCGCTCTCGGCCTATTTCGGCGGATTTGCCTTTGCGATCCTCGTTGCCGGACCGATCTCGGATGCGTTCGGGCGGCGGCGCGCGGTTCTCGGCTTCCTGATGATCTATCTCGCAGGCAGCGTGCTTGCGACCTTTGCCACCGACGTCAACCTGCTGCTGCTCGGACGGCTGATCCAGGGGATCGGCGCCTCCGTCGGCATGTCCGTCGGCCGCGTCATCGTCCGGGACCAGTTCACAGGAGAGCCGGCAGCGCGGATCCTGAACCTAATCGGCATGATGCTCGCCACCGGACCCGCGATCGCGCCCACCTTCGGCGGCATCATCCTTGACCTTTTCGGGTGGCAGGCGACGTTCTACACCATGACCGCCTTCGGCCTGGTCGTCTGCGCCGCCGTCTTTCTGTCGATGGCGGAAACCGGAAAGCCCGACCGCCGCATGATCCATCCCGTGCCGCTGCTTGCCACCTATGGCCGGATCCTCACCAGCCAGCATTTTCTGGCTGCCTCACTGCTGATTGCAGCCTCTGCCGGCTCGATCTATGCGCTCGCCTCGATGCTGCCCTTCGTGCTGATCGACATTGCCGGCCTGACGCCTGCACAATTCGGTCTCGGCATGCTGGCGCAGACGGGCTCCTATTTCGTCGGCTCGAGCCTGTTCCGGCTCGGCATGCGATGGACGCAGTCGCGCATCCTGCTGCGCATCGGGGTGGGTTTCGTGGCGCTTGGCGCGCTCGCCATGCTGGTCTCGGTCGAGACCCTTGCCATCAGCTATCTTTCGATCATGGTGCCCGTCGGCACGATCGCCTTCGGCATGGCCTTCATCATGCCCTATGCGATCAACGCAGCCCTTCTGCCCTTCCCCGATATCGCGGGCTCCGCTTCGGCAATGATGGGCTTTCTGCAGATGGGCGCGGGCTTTCTCGGCGGCCTCGCAGCCGCCGCCCTCGGCGCCCCCGTCCTGGCGCTCACCGTGGTGGTGCCGGCCATGGGGGTGATCGCGGTGCTGTCGTTTGTCTGGCTTGCAGCCTGCGAACGCCGCTCGATGACGAAAAGCGCTCTCTGATCTCTGCATGGCCTGCGAAAAGCAAAAGGGCGGGTCCATAACCCGCCCTTGGCAAATCCGAGCCGGTGAACCGGCAGCGGAAGGATCACATCCGGTCGCGTTTGGCGAGCGTCCTGAGGCGCAGCGAGTTGAGCTTGATGAAGCCTGCGGCGTCCTTCTGGTCGTAGGCGCCGTGGTCGTCTTCGAAGGTGACAAGGGCTTCGGAGTAGAGCGACTTGTCGCTCTCGCGGCCGATGACCATGACATTGCCCTTGTAGAGCTTCAGCGTCACTTCGCCCTCGACATGTTCCTGGCTCTTGTCGATCGCGGCCTGCAGCATCATGCGCTCCGGCGAGAACCAGAAGCCGTAATAGATGAGCTCCGCATAGCGCGGCATCAGCTCGTCCTTGAGGTGTGCCGCACCGCGGTCGAGCGTGATGCTTTCAATCGCGCGGTGAGCAGTCAGCAGGATCGTACCGCCGGGGGTCTCGTAGACGCCGCGCGACTTCATCCCGACGAAGCGGTTTTCGACGAGGTCCAGACGGCCGATGCCATTGTCGCGGCCATAGTCGTTGAGCTTGGCGAGGATCGTTGCCGGGCTCAGCCGCTCGCCATTGATCGAGACGGCATCGCCCTTTTCAAAGCCGACCTTGATGATGGTTGCCTTGTCGGGAGCGGCTTCCGGCGAAAGCGTGCGCATATGGACATATTCCGGGGCCTCGACCGCCGGGTCTTCCAGAACGCGGCCTTCCGAGGAGGAATGCAGCAGGTTGGCGTCGACCGAGAACGGGGCTTCGCCGCGCTTGTTCTTGGCGATCTGGATCTGGTGCTGTTCGGCGAAGGCCAGAAGCTCGGTCCGGCTCTTGAACGTCCAGTCGCGCCAGGGCGCGATGATCTTGATGTCGGGGTTCAGCGCATAGGCCGACATTTCGAAACGGACCTGGTCGTTGCCCTTGCCGGTCGCGCCATGGGCGATGGCATCGGCGCCGGTCTTTTCGGCGATCTCGATCAGGTGCTTGGAGATCAGCGGCCGGGCAATCGAGGTGCCGAGCAGGTAGACGCCTTCGTAGACGGCGTTGGCACGGAACATCGGGAACACGAAATCACGCACGAATTCCTCGCGCACATCCTCGATGAAGATCTCCTTCACGCCGGCCTGTTCCGCCTTCTGGCGCGCGGGTTCGAGCTCCTCGCCCTGGCCGAGATCGGCGGTGAAGGTCACGACTTCCGCGCCGAGTTCGGTCTGAAGCCATTTCAGGATGATCGAGGTGTCGAGCCCGCCGGAATAGGCGAGAACGACCTTCTTGACGTCTTTGTGCGTTGCCATTTGTTCAGTCCATTCGCATTGGGCTCGCGCGAGCCGGATTAATTTGGGTCACGTTTTAGCGGCTTTGCCGGGACACGCAAGAAAAACCATACAGACTGGCGGTTGGCCGGCGGTTGCCCGAAGGTTGGCCAGCGGCACGGAATTTGCGCATTGACAGCGGCTGTCTTTGTGAAAACAGTCGGCAGGGCGGGCCCGGTGTTCGAGGCGCCTGCAGAGTTTCGGCGAAAGCGGCCCAGGGTGGGAGAAATGTGCTTGCTTTCGTGCTGATGGTCGAATGAAAAAGATTGATGGGAGGCATCACATGACGCAGCATCCAGCACTGAAGGCGGGCAACAGCGCGGTTATCACCGGGGGCGCCTCGGGTATCGGCCTTGCGAGCGCCAAGGCCTTCATCGATCTCGGCATGAACGTGATGATTGCCGATCTGAAGGGCGAACGGCTGAAGCGCGCGGGCCATGAACTGGCGGCCCTTGCAGAGAAGAAGGGCGTGCAGGCCCTTGCCCACGCCACCGACGTCTCGGACCTTTCCGAACTGGAAGAGCTGGAACGCGCCGCCAACCGCGCCTTTGGCAATGTCCATGTCCTGATGAACAATGCCGGGATCCAGCCGCAGACCGGAATCTTCGGCAAGCAGATGCCGTGGGACCGCATCATCGACGTCAACCTCACCGGCGTGATCAATGGCACCCGCATCTTCGCGCCGGAAATGCGCGCCCATGGCGAGCCGGCGGTGATCATCAATACAGGCTCCAAGCAGGGTATCACGACACCGCCGGGCAACCCCGCCTACAATGTCGCCAAGGCCGGCGTGAAGGCGTTTACCGAAGCGCTGCAGCACGAATTGCGCAATATCGAAGGCTGCAAGGTGGAAGCCCATCTGTTGATCCCGGGCTTCGTGTTCACGCCGCTGACGGCAGGCGAGCGCACCGAAAAGCCCGACGCCGCCTGGACGCCGGAACAGACCGTCGCCTTCATGCTGGAAAGCCTGAAGGCCGGCGACTTCTACATTCTCTGCCCGGACGGCGAGGTCGATCGCCAGACCGACGAAAAGCGGATGATGTGGGCGATCGGCGATATCGTCGAGAACCGCCCGCCGCTGTCGCGCTGGCATCCCGACTATGGCGACGCCTTCAAGGCCTATCTGAACGGCGACGGACATGGCCATTGACGAAGAGCTTGCGGCCCGCGTGCGCGACCGGCTCGAGGGGCTTGAAGGCCTGGGCGAGAAGAAGATGTTCGGCGGGCTGTGTTTTCTGATCAATGGCCATATGGTCGTCGCCGTCAGCCGGCGGAAGGGCGAAGGCCGCTTCCTGTTCCGCGTCGGCAAGGAAAACGCAGATGCCGCCGCAGGGCTCGGCCAGTCGGAACCGATGGTGCATGGCGGGCGCACGATGACCGGCTTCTATTTCGTCGATGCCGACGAGGTGAGCGAGGCGCATTTCGCGGAATGGATGTCGATCGCGGTGGAAAACGCCTATTCGCTGCCGCCTAAACCATAGACGCTCCGTCCATGGCAGCGCTCTTGTTTTCGTCCGGCCGCCCGCTCATATTGACGCCGACCCTTCGAATTCCATGCAACCGCGCGGCATGCCGCGCGGCGGGAGAGCCTCATGTATACCGGCATTGTCCAGGCCGTCCGGCCGCTCGCCGACATCACCGCCTATCCCGGCGGAAAGACCTTCACCATCGCCTTCACCGATGAACTGCTCGGCGCGTTGAAGCTCGGTGCCAGCGTCAATATCGAGGGCGTCTGCCTTTCGGTGACAGGCATTGACGGCGATCATGTCACCTTCGATGCGATGAATGCGACGCTCGAGCGCACCAATCTCGACCGGTTCAAGGCGGGCGACGGCGTCAACCTGGAACGCTCGGCCAAGATGACGGACGAGAATGGCGGTCACGTGATTGCCGGCCACATCGCAACCACGGCCATGGTGGAAGAGATCAGCACCGCCGAGGAACGCGCCTTCATAAGGTTCCGGGTGCCGGAGGAATGGGCGAAGTACATCTTTCCGCGCGGCTATCTGGCGGTCAATGGCTGCAGCCTGACGGTCGCCGAGGTGCACGGAAACCTCTTTACCATCAACCTGATCCCCGAAACCCTGCGGCAGACCACGTTTCGCGATTACCAGCCCGGCGATCTTCTGAACATCGAGGTCGATCACCAGACCATGGTGCTGGTCGATGTGATCGAGCGCACCGTCACGCGCGTGCTGCCGGGGCTGATCACGAAGGCTTGAGGAACGCCGGACCGTTCGCAAAAATACGCCAGGCATCCCCGACCCACGGGGAGTCCGAGGCTATGTCAGGACAGGCAAGCGCGTGCCCCAGGCGTACGGCTCGCAAAAGAAACTCCCCCTCGAAAGGGGGAGATCAAGGTTCCTGCAGCCCGAGCGGCTCGGACTTTTCGTCTACTTGGCGACGTTGACGATACGGCCGTCGGTGTAGGGCTCGTAGGGGCTGTTCATGCCGATATATTCGGCGACGACATCTTCCAGGTTGGGGCCGAAATCATAGGCGTTCATGCCCTTTTCCGCAAAGATCGCGTAGCCGTCGCCACCGCCGCGCACGTAATTGTTGGTGACGATGCCATAGGTGGCGTCCTCGTCGATCGGCGCGAACCCGCCATTGCCATCGGCAACCTCGACGGAAATGACGCGGCTGCCCGCCTCCTTGCTGGAATCATACGTGTATTTCATGCCCGAAACCTGCGGGTAGCGCCCGGCGCCCTCTTCGATCTCCGAAAGCCCGTTTTCGAGGGCCGCGATCACGTCGGCGCCCTTGAGCTGGAAGGTTGCGACCGTGTTCTGGAACGGCAGTACGGTCAGCACCTCGCCCATGGTGACGGTGCCCGCGTCGATCGAGGCGCGCACGCCGCCGCCGTTCTGGATCGCAAGCGTGATGCCCTGATCGGCAACGCGCGCCAGCATGGCATCGGCGACGAGATTGCCCATCGAGCATTCCTCGGCGCGGCAGACGGTGCGGTCGCCGATGATTTCACCGGCAGATTCGCCGACTTCCCGCTTCTTCAGCTCTTCAAGCGGCTCATTGAGTTCGGCAACACGGGCGGTGAATTCCTCATCGGGTTCGATCGAGGCATCGAGAAGAATGGGCGCACCGGACACTGCGGTCAGCTTGCCGTCATCATCAAAGGTGAGGCTGAGATCGCCGAGATATTTGGAATAGGCATAGGCGGTTACGATCGGCACGTCGTCGCCCGAGGGGTTCTTCACCAGGGTCGGATAGGGACCGGCGGCCTTTTCATCGGTATTGGAAAGCAGGGTATGGCTGTGGCCGCCCACGATCACATCGATGCCATCGACGGCGGCCGCAATCTCCTGGTCACGCTTGTAGCCGACATGGGAGAGCAGGATGATCTTGTTGACGCCCTGCGCCTCGAGTTCGGGAACCGCCTTCTGCAGATAGGTGATCTCGTCTTCGAAGGTGATCTTGGGTCCGGGCGACGAGGTCTCGCCGGTGTCGGTTGCCAGAACCGAAACGACGCCAACCTTCTCGCCATTGAAATCGAAGACCTTGTAGCCTTCGAACTTGTCGTGGACGACGCTGTCTTCGGCAGCGATCGTGTTGCCGGACAGGATCGGGAAATCGATGGCGTCGATGAAGGCGAGCAGCTCTTCCGGCCCGTCATCGAACTCGTGGTTGCCGATCGCCATCGCATCGAAGCCGATGCCGTTCATGAATTCGGCAATCGGGGCGCCCTTGTACTTCGTGTAGAACATCGAGCCCTGGAACTGGTCGCCCGCGTCCAGCACCAGAAGGCTGCCTCCGGAAAGCGCCTCGCGCTTCTGCTCGACTGCGGTTTTCACCCTTGCGATGCCGCCGAAGCATTCGCCTGCCGTGGCTTCCTCGTCCGAGCAGGTCGAGTCGTATTTGTTGATCGCCTCGATCCGGGAATGAAGGTCGTTGATATGGAGGACTTCAAGGTTGAAATCGGCAAATGCACTGCCGGCTGAAAGTGTCAGCGCAGTTGCCCCAAACAGGGCGGCTTTCAATACGGAATTCATGGCAAGCTCCTGAAACAGATGAAATATGCGGCAGATGCCGCCCGACACGAACGTAAGGCTGAAATGTGACGTTTTTTTCAGGGGTGACGCAAGTGTCGATTTCGGAGGAAGCCGGAAAATCCGGCTTCCCGTTCAGGAAACTGTGTAAAAGCGGCTCAGAAACTGCCGCCGGTCTGGGTGCCGCCATAACCATAGGTCGGGGCCGTACCCGTGGTCGCGCCCGGCATCGTGGCGGCGACCTGGCCGGTTGTCGCCGGCGGGTTCATTGTCGGCACATCCTGCAGCGTGAACCCGACGGGGGCCGCGCTCGGCTTGTAGAGCGAGAACTGCGCGCCCTGGCTTGGCGTGCAGTTCAGAAGATAGGGCGAATTCAGCATGCAGTTCACACGGCTCTGGGTCCGGCGAACGACGGAGGTCAACTCGATTTCGACCAGATTGCCGGTTTCGGTATAGGTGCCGATGGCAAGCGCGGTATTGCTGTCTGCCGTCAGCGTCTCGAACCTGCCGTTGGAGAAGTTGGAAATCACGCCATCCTTGTCGCGCCACTGGCCGTCAACGGCATTCACCGGCGCCGCGGGAAGCGACGGCGTCGGGCGTGCGCTGGGCTGGGGCGTGGCGGTGGTGCACGCGGACGCGAGGATGGAGGCAGCAATCAGGGTCAGGATCGGGGTCGTTTTCACGGGCGCGCTCTTTCGCAATCGGTTTTAAATGTAACAAGGCGTATCTCGCTCTAAAAAGCAACTGCGCGAGAGGCCGTTTGGTTCCATCGGTTTGAGAGCGTTGCAATGAAGGCTCACCGCCCGGCGCTGGCACGGGACCGGCGGGCAAGGCTTTCGGCAGGCCATTCGGCCATCATGTCATAATAGGCTTGGAACACCCGCGCGCCCTCGGGCAGCGGCAGCCAGGGCAATTTCGTGCGGGTAAAGATATGCACGTCCGGCTGGAATCGGGCCGCCTCGTCAAGGGCCATGATCCGCACGAATCTCAGCCAGTCGCGCCGGCCGTAATCGCTATGGAGCGCCGCCCCGCATTGCCCGCACACGGCAACATCGTGCGGCCGGCCGCTGTCGGTGGGGAGCGAGCGGACCTCAGCCGTCCCGCGCGTGACCGTCAGGGCATCGGCCTCGATCAATCCGTTGATCGCAAATGGGCCGCCGGTCTGGCGCTGGCAATCGCGGCAATGGCAGGCATGAATGAACATTGGCCGTCCCCGCATCCGAAACCGCACCGCGCCGCAGAAGCAGCCCCCTTCGAAAATTTCGTCCGACATTGCGCGCTCCCGCTTCCCGCCTCGCGAGAGAAAATCACGAAGCGGGCCGGGCGACAATGGCCTCTATGGTCTTGCATGGGTGGCTTGCGATTTCTAAGAATGGGCAAAGACCAATGGAAGCGTGTCATGGCCGAGAAACCGAGAATCAGGATCGTCTACTGCTCGATGTGCAACTGGCTGATGCGGTCGGCCTGGATGGCGCAGGAATTGCTGTCCACATTCTCGCAGGAGCTTGACGCGGTCACGCTTGAACCGCGCACGGGCGGCATTTTCGAGATCTGGGTGGATGAGATCCTGATTTGGGAGCGCAAGCGCGATGGCGGTTTTCCGGGACCAAAGGAGCTCAAGCAGAAGGTTCGCGATATCATCGATCCGGAGCGGAATCTCGGCCATGTCGATCGCAACCCGGCCGAAACCGGGACGCCCTGAGGCCGGAGCGCTTGTGTTTCGGGGGTGGCTGAAGTTTTTGTCGCGAAAACGTCAAATACCCGTTGACTAATTCCGTGATGCCTCTTAAACGAGCGGTCGTTGCCCAGATGGCGGAATTGGTAGACGCGCCAGCTTCAGGTGCTGGTACTCGCAAGGGTGTGGAGGTTCGAGTCCTCTTCTGGGCACCATTTTCCAAACATGATCAATGTGTTATCGCCGGTTGAGCCGGTCGATGACCGGTCATGCGGATTGCTTCATCCACCCCTGAATGTCCCCGATATCCATCGGCCTTGCAAACAGATAGCCTTGGCCGAGATTGACGCCGAGGCGGCTGAGCGTGGTGCGTTCTTCCTCGGTCTCGACCCCTTCTGCAATCGTGATCGCGCCCGTGTGGCGGGCGAAGTCGACCATGCCCAGCACCAGGGACTGCTTGGCGAGATTGTTGTCGATATCGCGCACCAGTTCGATATCGAGCTTCAATATATCGGGCTGCATGCGCAACAGCGCGATCAGCCCGGAAAACCCGGCACCGACATCATCCGCAGCGATTCGCACCCCGATCTGGCGCAGTGACTGAAGCGCAGAGGCAAGCTTGTCGTAATCCTCGACCACGTCATGCTCGGTGATTTCCACCACGAGGCGATCCGGAGCCATTCCGCTCACGGCCGCAAGCAGGGCGCCGCTCGCAATCGTCTGCGGCGAAGCGTTGAAGCCGATCGCCACGCCGGGCGGCAACCTGTCGAGCAGCGCGAGCGATTTTTCGATCGCGGCGATCTCGAGTTCCACCTGGCGCCCGACCTGCCGGGCCTCCTCGAACCAGACATCCGGCGTCCGTTCGCCCGGAAAGCGCGACAGCGCCTCGAACTTGATCGGCTTCCGGGTCTCCAGATCGACCACCGGCTGGAGCACGACCTTGAAGCCGCTCTCGCCAAGCGCGAGATCAAGGCGCCTGTTGATGTCGGCGAGCTCCGCGCGCCGGCGCAGGCTGTCGTTGATCTGGCCTGCCGCAAGCCCCGCAAAGGTTTCCATCACCGAGAGGTCGCGCTCGGTCAGATCGGGATGCGGCGTGGAGCGCAGACAGCAGAACATGCCGTAAACGCTGCCATCCTCGCGGTAGACCGGCAGGCTCATATGTGCGCCGATCGGCAAATGCTGCGTGATCGGCATCGACACTGCAAGCGGGTATTTTGATGTATCGGTGATCAGATTCGGCAAACGGCCTTCGAGAATGTGCTGGCAGTAGACCTGAGATAGCGGGATTTCAGATCCGGGTCCGGCAACCGCCTCGAAACCCGGGGCGCTGACGGCGCGGAACACCGACATGCCATCGACGATTTCCGACAGGTAGGCGACTTCCATATCAAAATGGCTGCGCACGGTGTCGAGAATGATATCGACGGTGTCGCCGGACTGCACGGGAGCCGCGAGCGTCAGCGGCAGTGGAAGGGGAGCCATTTTTCTTACCCGCATTCTTATGTTTGCAGGCAGACTACAGTGGTCGATGGGTCATCGTCCAGACACAAGAGCGTATGTCGCGATGCAAAACAATGACCCGGCCACCCTGTTTCAGACCGCGACGCGAAACTGCGCGCCCTCCAGCTTCACGCAGTGGCCGCTCAGCGCCGATTGCTGGGCCGCGTGCCCCATGGCGACGGCCCACCACCCATCATCGAGACTAACCTCGACGGGACGCCCTTCCGTAACCGCCGCTGCAAAATTCTGATGCTGGTAAAAGGTCGAGCCATTGTGGTCGCCGGCCAGCAACAGCGCCGGGTCGACCGAAATCGTCTCCTCGCGCGGGCCCTTGGGGCTTCGGGGCGAATAGACCATCCGGGCCTCGGGCGGCGCGCCAAGTTCTGCCGGCCAGAACCGGGTGGGGCCGGGAACATGGCACTCGATCTTGCCCTTCGGGCCGATCGCGGTGATCTCCTCCTGATAGCGCGCGCCCTCGGCGAACATGCACAGCTCAAGCGCCGCGCGGCTGCCGGAGGCGAAATCGACGATCACATAGGCATTATCCCAGATATCGGGGCGCTCATGGTCGTCGATGATCTCGTCCTTGTGGTTGACGGCCTGGCCGCCGCTTGCCATCACCCGCACCGGATCGCTTTTCATCACAAGCCGCATCAGATCGAAGAAGTGGCAGCATTTTTCCACCAGCGTGCCGCCGGAATAGCGGTTGAACCGGTTCCAGTTGCCGACCTTGGTGAGAAACGGAAAGCGATGCTCGCGGATGGTCAGCATCTGAACGCCGCCGGTCGCGGCCTCCGCCTCGCCGAGAAGCCGCGCGATCGGAGGCATGTAGCGATATTCCATCGCGACCCAGACCGGCGCCTGATACTGCGCCCGAAACGCGGAGACGCGCTCGGTGTCGGCGGGATCGGTAAACAGCGGCTTTTCGACCAGAAGCGGCAGCGGGCGGGTGCGCGCGACCTCCTCCATCTGGGCGAGATGAACATGATTGGGGCTTGCGATCAGCAGACAATTGATTTCGGGAACCGCGAGAAGATCGGCAACGCTGGCGCAGATCCTTGCCGCAGGCGCAAGCGCCGCCGCCTTTTCGCGCATCGCCGGATCCGGTTCGAAAATCGCGCCGACCTCCGCGTTGGGGAGAAGCGCGATATTGCGCAGATGTTCCTGTCCCATCATGCCGCAGCCGATGATGCCGTAGATTGCCTTCACGAAGCCTCCTCCTATTTAAGCCGCGCGACGTAACGCACCACCGCGGGATCAAACCATGTGTAAGAATATTCCGCCTTCATGCCGTCCTGCGCGGTCGACATCCGCTCCACCTCCGGTACCGCCGCGCCCCGCGCGAGACCGAAATCCTCAGGTGCCCAGTCCGGGACGGCGCCAAGGCCCAGCCGGTCTTCCGCGCGCGTGATCCAGAGGTTCAGACGGGTGCGGTAGTAGAGGTAAAGGCTTTCCGAAAGGTCCTGCAGGGCAATCGTCTCGCAATAACCGGCATCCAGCCAGATCTCCTCAAGCGCGGCGAACCGGTTGCCGACGAGGCGGCGGCGGCGGATGCGATGCGCTTCAGCGCTGGCGCCGAATTCAGGCAGAAAATCTGGTTTCGGAAGACGGTCCACCGAGATCACCTTCGCCGTCGGCAGTCCGCCGCCCTCGATCAGCTCCAGCCGGAACATGGTATAGACGCTCGCCGGATCGGCGATCGCGCGCACGTAATTGCCGGAGCCCTGACGGCGCTCCAGCAGGCCGCGCTCTTCCAGTTCGGTAAGCGCCTTTCGAAGCGTGCCGACCGCGACATTGAGCTCCGCCGCAAGCTTGCGCTCGGGCGCAAGCTTCTCGCCATCGACCAGCCGGCCTGCCGCCAGATCGCGCACGATCAGCTCCACGATCTGAAGATAGATCGGCAGGCTGCCATCGTTCTGGGTTGGCGAAATCATCGGAGACCTCTAAATTGATACACTATTGATTTACCCAAAATTTGATGTTACGCAAGAGAAAAATGGGAGAGCACCATGGCCGTCGTGCCCGTCACATCCGAAGATCTCAAAGCCGCCGAAGTCTCGTGGTTTTCCGCGCTGTGCTCGGATGACTATGCCTATCTCGGCGTTCCGGACGGTGCGCTGCGCTCCTCCTTCGAACACTGCTCCGACATCGTGAAGCGGGCCGAAGGTCACGGCTTTCGCAACATTCTCTGCCCGTCCTCCTATCAGGTGGGACAGGATACGCTGAGCTTCGTGGCAGGCTGCGCGCCGATCACCGAGAACATCAATTTCCTGGCGGCGATCCGCTGCGGCGAGATGCAGCCGATCATGCTGGCGCGCACGGTGGCAACGCTCGATCACATGCTGAAGGGCCGGCTGACGCTCAACGTCATCTCCTCCAACTTTCCCGGCGAGGAGGCCGACAGCGCCTATCGCTACCGCCGCAGCCACGAGGTCGTCGAGATCCTGCGTCAGGCTTGGACCCGTGACGAAATCGATTACGATGGCGAGATCTACCAGTTTCACAAGGTGTCGACCGAGCCTGCACGCCCCTATCAGCAAAATGGCGGGCCCCTGCTCTATTTCGGCGGCTATTCGCCGGATGCGCTGGAGCTTTGCGGCGCGCAATGCGATGTCTATCTGATGTGGCCCGAGACCAAGGATCAGCTCGCCGAGCGGATGAAAGCCGTGCATGAGCGCGCGGCCGCCCATGGCCGCACGCTGGATTACGGACTGAGGGTTCATGTGATCGTCCGCGATACCGAGCAGGAAGCGCGCGAATACGCCGACCATCTGGTCTCGAAGCTTGATGACGAATATGGCCGGCTGATCCGCGACCGGGCCCATGATGCCGCCTCGCTCGGCGTCTCCCATCAGGCCCGCGCCCGCGAACTGGCCGACCAGTTCGGCTATGTCGAGCCGAACCTCTGGACAGGGGTCGGCCGCGCGCGCTCCGGCTGCGGGGCGGCGCTCGTCGGCTCCACGGACCAGGTGCTCTCCAAACTTGCCGAATATCGCGAAATGGGCATCCGCGCCTTCATCCTCTCCGGCTATCCGCATCTCGACGAGGCCGATCATTTCGGCACCAAGGTGATGCCGGAGCTTGAGACCTGCTCGCTGCCGCATGTATATGGCCGGGTTCCAGAAACAACACCGGCAACGCCGCTCGGCGTTGGAGAGAGGCATTGATGCAGCGGATCGATATCGCGAAAGACCTGAGTTTCAGCCGCCTGGTCTATGGCATGTGGCGGATCGGCGAGAGCGACACCGCGCCCGCCGCCGTGGAGGCCAAGATCGAGGCCTGCCTCGCCCAGGGCATCACCACGATGGACAATGCCGATATCTATGGCGGCTATACCGCAGAAGCCGTCCTCGGCGGCGCGCTGAAGGCCTCCCCTTCCCTGCGCGACCGGATCGAAATCGTCACCAAATGCGGCATCGTCGCCCCTGTCGGCCGGCATCAGGCCGCGCGCGTCAAGCATTACGATACCTCCGCCGCCCATATCCGCGCCTCGGTCGAGGCATCGCTGAAAGACATGGCGACGGATCATGTCGATCTGCTTCTGATCCATCGTCCTGATCCGATGATCGATCCGGAAGAGACCGGCCGCGTGCTCGATGATCTGGTGGCGGAAGGCAAGATCCGCGCCGCCGGGGTTTCCAATTTCCGTCCCCATGATTTCACGCTGCTGCAATCCAACATGGAAACCTGGCTTGCGACCAACCAGATCGAACTTGGCCTGCTGGCGACCGATGCCTTCACCGATGGCGACCTCGCCTTCCTGCAGGAGCGCAAGCTGCCGGTCATGGCCTGGTCCCCGCTTGGCGGGGGACGGCTGTTTGCCGAAGAGGGCAAGCCGCTTCGTGCGGCGCTGGAGGCGATCGGAAAGCGCTTCGGCGTCGACGCCTCGGCAGTCGCAATCGCATGGCTGCTGAAGCACCCGGCAAAGATCCTGCCCGTGCTCGGCACCAACAATCTCGACCGGATTGGCGCGATTTCCGATGCCGAGAAGGTCGAACTCGACAGGCAGGACTGGTTTGCCCTGTTCGAAACCGCCCGTGGATATGACGTTCCCTAAGGAGAGTGACAGTGCACCAGCTGGCGATTGCAAAAGACAATGTATTCGTGCCGGACCCCGCCGATAGCCGCCGCTATCGCCATGCGCTCGGCACGTTCTCGACCGGCGTGACCATCGTCACGCTGCAGAGCGATGCAGGCCCGCAGGGCATGACGGTCAACTCCTTCGCCTCGGTCTCGCTCGATCCGCCGCTGGTGCTCTGGTCGCCTGCCAAAAGTTCGAGCCGGCATGATCTTTTCGCAGGCGCCGGCCATTATGCGATCCATGTCCTGTCCGCCGACCAGCATGATCTTCTGGCCCGTTTCACACGCGGCGGCGCCGGGTTTGACGGGCTCGACTACCATCTGAACGAGGAGGGCGTGCCGGTGCTTTCCGATACGCTGGCGCGCTTCGAATGCGCCCGGGCCAATGTGCACGATGCCGGCGATCATACGATTGTTGTCGGACGCGTCCTGCGCGCGGCCCATGGCGAGGGCGAGCCGCTGATCTTTTCGCGCGGCGCCTTCGGGCGGTTTGCCCATCACGGGTAAGACGGGCGCTTCGCTTTTGAGGAGGAGCGGCGCGCGCTAGAATGCCCCGGACGGCTGACCGGCCGGGAATGTGGGAGGAGGCATGGCCGTGTGGAAGGCTGGCGCCTGTTTGTTTTGCAAACGGCGCTGGTGACAGTGGAGATTTTCTCGCCCGGGGTGGCTTTGCCAAAGCTTGTGCTTTAACCCGGTAGATGAATTGCCGCAGGCTTCGACATGGCTATGAAACGGTGAACCGATGGGATTGTTGCTGACTGCGGCCGCTGTGCTTTCCCGCATCAACGGACCTTTGCTTGCACTTGGCCGGTGGCTGGGCGCGGCGATGATGGGGGTGATGGTCGTCGTCATCCTGATCCAGGTGTTCTTCCGCTACGTGCTGAATGATGCCCTGCCCTGGACCGAGGAATTCTCCCGCTTCCTGATGCTCTGGATGGTATCGATCATGGCGCCGACGGCGTTTCGCCATGGCGGTTTCGTCAGCATCGACACGATCCGCCAGTTTCTGCCCGCCCGAGGGGCTGCAATCCTCAACCTCATCCTGTTCACCCTCTCTGCGATCGTGCTCTGGTGGGCGATCGGGATCGGCTGGAGCGAGGTCACCGGCATTGGCGGCAAGTTCAAGATGCCCTCGATGATGGTGCCGACATCGCTTGATTTCTCGACCTGGGTCAAGGTGCCGCGCGCCTATATGATGGCTTCGCTTGCGACGGGCGTCACCATGATGTTCTCGGTCAATATCGAGCTCCTCCTGCGCCTTCTCGCCGAGGCACTGGGCGCGGGCGAGCGGCTGAAGCCGATGTCTGCAGTCGCCGGGCTGGAGGTCGAGTGATGCTGAGCCTGTTCCTGCCGCTGTTCCTCGTCTTCCTGTTTCTCGGCCTGCCGATCCTGTTTGCCCTGATTGCGGCGCCCGCGCTACTCCTCTGGTTCAACGGCCAGGAGCGCGACATCGTGCTGCTCTACCGCAACGTCTATAACGGCATGGACAGCTTTCCGCTGATGGCGGTTCCGTTCTTCATGCTGGCGGGCGAACTGATGAACCGGGCCGGCATCACCCACCGGCTGGTGGAGTTCTCGCAGGCCGTGATCGGCCACTTCCGCGCAGGCCTCGCCCATGTGAACATCCTTTCCTCGATGCTGTTTGCCGGGCTTTCCGGCTCCGCCGTCGCCGATGTCTCCGCACTTGGCGCGATGATGATCCCGGCGATGGAAAAGCAGGGCTATTCCAGAAAGTTCGCCGCCGCCGTCACAGCGGCCTCCTCGATCATCGGACCGATCATCCCGCCGTCCGGCATCATGATCATCTATGCCTATGTCATGGGCGAAAGCGTTGCGGCGCTGTTCCTCGCAGGCATCGTGCCGGGCGCGCTGATCGGGGTTTCGCTGATGGTTGTCGTGCGGCTTCTGGCCGACCGCGAAGGCCTGCCGGCCGCCACCGAAAAGGCAAGCTGGAAGGAGCGCGGCAATGCGAGCCTCAAGGCGTTCTGGCCGCTGCTGACGCCCGTGATCATCATGGGCGGCATTCTCGGCGGCGTGTTCACGCCGACAGAAGCCTCGGCCGTTGCCGTTGCCTATGCCTTCCTGATCGGCTTCTTCGTGCTGCGCTCGCTGAAGGTCGGCGATGTGCCGGGCATATTGATGCGCGCGGGGCTGACCTCTTCGGTCGTGCTGCTGCTCGTCGGCGCGGCCATGGCCTTCAAGACCGTCGCATCGCTGTCACACACGCCGGAGCTTCTCGCCTCGATCATGCTCGGGATCACCGAAAACCCGCTGCTGCTGCTGTTTTTGATCAACATCCTGCTGTTCATCGTCGGCATGTTTCTCGATGCGGGGCCTGCGATCATCATTCTCGGACCGATCCTCGGGCCGATCTTCCTGAAGATGGGCGTCGAGCCGGTGCATTTCGCCATCATCATGGCGGTCAACCTGACGGTCGGCCTGCTGACGCCGCCCATGGGGCTGGTGCTGTTCGTCACGGCCTCGGTGTCGCGGCTGAAGGTCGAGACCGTGGCGCGTGCCGTGCTGCCGTTTCTTGCCGTCGAGATCGCCGTTATCTTTCTGATCACCTACGTGCCCGCGATCAGCCTGACGCTGCCGCGGCTGTTCGGATTTCTGGAGTAGAAGACAATGAGACAGAGCAAAGGGAGGACTGCCATGCTCAAGAACCTTATGAAGACCACCATGCTGGCGGGCGTCATCGCCATCAGCGCGGGGCAACTGGCCCAGGCGGCGGACATCACGCTGCGCGCCACCGCCAATTCCAACGAGAATGACGAAGACTATGACGGCCTCGTCGTGTTCAAGAACTACATCGAGAACGCCTCCAACGGCGCGATCGCAGTGGAACTCTTCATCGGCACCCAGCTTTGCGCCACCGGCGAGGAATGCCTGCAGGGCATCGCCGACGGTTCGCTCGACATCTACATCTCGACATCGGGCGGCGCTGCCGGCCTGTTCCCCTATCTGCAGGTGCTCGACCTGCCCTACATCATGAATGATGACCGGGTGGCCGAAGAGGTGCTCGAGGGTCCGTTTACCGCCGAGTTGCGCGACCTGGCGCTTTCCGACAGCGGTGACACGATCCGGCTGATGACCATCGGCAACACCGGCGGCTGGCGCAATTTTGCCAATACCGAACACACCATCAAGACGCCCGCCGACATGAAGGGCCTGAAGATGCGCACCGTGCCGGCCGAGCTGCCGCAGGAACTGGTGAAGTCGCTCGGCGCCGCGCCGACGCCGATCGCATGGCCGGAACTCTTCACCTCGCTCCAGACCGGCGTGGTCCAGGGCACGGCCAATGGCATCACCGACATCATGAACATGAAGTTCCCCGATGCCGGACTGAAATACATCACGCTCGATCGCCACTCCTACATGGCGGCCTTCTGGTGGATGTCGAACGAGCGCTTCAAGAGCCTTTCCGAAGACCAGCAGAAGCTCGTGGTCGATGCGTTCTATGCCCTTCAGCAGGCAACGTTTGCCAGCCCCAAGCGCAAGGAAATTGCCGCTTATCAGGACTTCCTGAAGGCGGGCGGCGAGATCTACGTGCCGACGGACGCCGAAAAGGCCGAATTCAAGGATGCGGTTCAGCCGGTGTTCGAATGGTTCAAGAAATCGGTACCGGGCGGCGAGGACATCTTCGCAAGCTTCACCATCGCTGTCGACGAAGCCCAGGCCACCGTCGACGAACAGCGCGCCATGGAAATGGCGAATTGAGGCCTTGACGGCTTGAAGACGAAACGCCGCGACCAGAAGGGTCGCGGCGTCCGACTGCTGAAAAACCTTTCCACCCTCCCGGGCGAGATGCCAGGGCTCTTGACCAGAGCCGAGGGTCCACACTTGCCTCGCGCAAAGCCCGCAGCAAAAGCGCCGCAGGCTTTCCGGACGCGCCGACAGACAGTCCGATCACGACACCGCGACCGACATTTTCACCGCCAATCTGCGACACCGTAAAATCTGGCGAAGCCCGGCATGCGTTGTTATATACACCGCAACAAGCACAATTAAGGAAAGGCCGGATCCCGATGTCAGAAATGCATGCCGCATGGCCGGACAATCATCCAAGCGTCGCTTTCGGCAAGACCGGCGTCCTGCTGGTCAATCTCGGGACACCGGATGGCACCGACAAAGTTTCGATGCGGCGCTATCTTGAGGAATTCCTGAAAGACAAGCGCGTGATCGAATGGCCGCGCGCGCTCTGGTATCCGATCCTTTACGGCATCGTCCTGAACCGCCGTCCCGCCAAGGTCGGCGAAGCCTACAAGCTGATCTGGAACAACGAGCTCGATGAAAGCTATCTGCGCACCTATACCCGCAACCAGGCCGAAAGGCTTGCCGCGCATTATGCCGATACCCAGAACCTGGTGATCGACTGGGCGATGCGCTACGGCCAGCCCTCCATTCCCGCACGCCTCGAAGCGCTGAAGGCGGCGGGCTGCGAGCGCATCCTGATCTACCCGCTCTATCCGCAATATGCCGCCTCCACCACGGCGACCGTCAACGACAAGGCATTCCAGACGCTGCTCGACATGCGCTGGCAGCCGGCGCTGCGCACCGTGCCGCCCTATCATGACGACCCGGTCTACATCGATGCGCTGGCGAAATCGGTCGAAAACCATCTCGCCACGCTCGACTGGGAGCCGGAGATGATCATCACCTCTTTCCACGGCATTCCGCAGTCCTACTTCAGGAAGGGCGATCCCTATCACTGCCAGTGCCAGAAGACGGCGCGGTTGCTGCGCGAGCGGCTGGGGCTGTCGAAGGAACGGCTGAAGATCACCTTCCAGTCCCGTTTCGGACCGGAAGAATGGCTGCAGCCCTACACCGACAAGACCGTCGAGGAACTGCCGAAGAAGGGTATCAAGCGCATTGCCGTGATGAACCCCGGCTTCGTGTCCGACTGTCTGGAGACGCTCGAGGAAATCGGCGAGCAGGCCCGCGAGAGCTTCATGGAGCATGGCGGCGAGAAATTCACCCATATCCCCTGTCTCAACGACAGCCCCGAGGGCATGCGGGTGATCGAGCATGTTGTCGCCCGTGAGCTTTCCGGCTGGGTAAACTGAACAAGGGCCGGTACAACCGGCCCAAGGAGGAAACACAATGGCTGCACTGACCGGATTTTCCATCACGATCATCATACTGGCGGTCCTGATCCTTCTCACGCTGTTTGCCGGCATCAAGACCGTGCCGCAGGGCTATGGCTATACGATCGAGCGCTTCGGCCGCTACACCCGCACCCTGACCCCCGGCCTCAACCTGATCATTCCGTTCATCGACAAGATCGGCAAGCGGATTAACATCATGGAACAGGTGCTGGATGTCCCCGAGCAGGAGGTGATCACCCGCGACAATGCGAGTGTGGAGGCAGACGCCGTCTGCTTCTACCAGATCCTCAATCCCGCAGCCGCCGCCTACCAGGTTGCAAACCTGCAGCTTGCTGTCCTCAACCTCACCATGACCAATATCCGCTCGGTCATGGGCTCGATGGACCTCGACGAACTGCTGTCCAACCGCGATTCGATCAATGAGCGCCTGCTCCGCGTCGTCGATCTGGCGGTCGAGCCCTGGGGCGTGAAGGTGACGCGTATCGAGATCAAGGATATCCGCCCGCCGGCCGATCTGGTCGAGGCCATGGGCCGGCAGATGAAGGCCGAGCGCGAAAAGCGGGCGCAGATCCTTGACGCCGAAGGCCACCGCGCCGCCCAGATCCTCCGCGCGGAAGGCTCCAAGCAATCCGCCATTCTTGAGGCCGAAGGCGAGCGCGAGGCCGCCTATCGCGAGGCCGAGGCCCGCGAGCGTCTGGCCGAAGCCGAGGCCAACGCAACCCGCTCCGTCTCCACGGCAATCGCCGAGGGCGAGGTCACGGCGATCAACTACTTCGTGGCGCAGAAATATACCGAAGCCATGGCCGCGATCGGCACGTCGACCAATTCCAAGATCGTGCTGATGCCGATGGAGGCCTCCGCGCTGATCGGCTCGCTGGGCGGCATCGGCCAGATCGCCAAAGAAGTGTTCGGAAGCGACGGGGACAAGACGACCGCATCGCGCCCCGCCCGCTCGACCCCCGTGGTCGGCGGGTCGCGCCCGCAGAACGAAAGCTGACCGGTGATGGGGCTTCTGGTCTTCTTTGCGGAATCCGGGCCGTGGGGATGGTTCATCCTCGGCCTGCTGCTGCTTGTCGCCGAGCTGATCGTGCCCGGCGTGTTCCTGATCTGGGTCGGGATCGCGGCGCTGATCCTCGGCGCCGGCGCACTCGTCCTCCAGCCCTTCTTCTTCATACCCTGGCAATTGCAGCTCATCGCCTTTGCCGTGCTTGCGGTCATCAGCATTCTCGTCGGGCGCAAGCTCCTTTCGGGGCGCGAAAGTGCCTCCGACGAGCCGCTTCTGAACCAGCGCGCCGCAAGCCTGATCGGCCGTACCGCAATCGTCAGCGAAGCGATCGTCAACGGTCGCGGCCGGATCCGCCTCGACGACACGACATGGACGGCGGAAGGCCCCGATGCGCCGGCCGGCGCCACGGTGCGCATCACCGGCGGCGATGGTGGCAAGCTGAGGGTGGAGCCTGTCTAGCGCTTGCCGCTCTGGCCGCGTTTCCCGGACGGCAGTTGGCTCCGCTGACTTCGAAAGTCGGAGATTTTCCGGAAACGGCAGCAAGGGCCTTTCGGTCTTGCCAGGCGCAGGCGCGGTGTCCGGGCCTGATCTCGTGAATCCCGGAAGGCCTAGAAATCGGCGAGCCGGGTCTTCACCGCATTCAGCGCCCCCACCATGTCGGCGAAACTCTGGCGCAGCCGGTTTTCCATTTCCTCGCCGATATCGGGATATTCCTCGATCAGGCGCAGGAACTGCTCGCGGCGGATTGCAATGAGTTCTGAGGGCTCGCTGGCGCGGGCGGAAAGACGGTGGGGCACCGGGCTCACGAGGGCAGCTTCCGCAAGAAGGCTTCCGGGCCCGGCAATGCCTGCCGAACGGCCTGCAGCCTCCAGCGCCAGATGGCCGCGTTCCAGAAGATAGGCGCCTTCGCTCGGTTCATCCTCGGCAAACAGGAGTTCGCCCTCGCCAAGCGTGCGCCGCGCAATGGTGAACGCGATCAGGCGAAGCTGTTCTGCCGTGAAACCGGAAAAGAGATCGGCGCGGCGCAGCGTTGCTATGTCGTCGGACAATGCCATTTCGTTCCCCCTCGCCCATTGCGCCGCATCGCGATCGCGCCAGCCTATGGCACCAGCTTGTAGCCGCCGTTTTCGGTGACCAGAATACGCGCGTTCGAAGGGTCTTCCTCGATCTTCTGGCGCAGGCGATAGACATGGGTTTCGAGCGTATGCGTCGTCACCCCTGAATTATAGCCCCAGACCTCTTCCAGCAGCATGTCGCGGGTTACCACTTTCTGGCCCGCGCGGTAAAGATAGCGGATGATCGAGGCTTCCTTTTCGGTCAGCCTGATCTTCTGGCCGTCGCCGGTGGTGAAGAGTTTCTGGCCCGGCTTGAACACGTAAGGCCCGACATTGAAGGTCGCATCCTCGCTCTGCTCATGCTGGCGCAGCTGCGCGCGGATGCGGGCGAGCAGCACGGCGAAGCGGAACGGCTTGGTGACATAGTCGTTGGCGCCGGCCTCGAGGCCCAGAATGGTGTCGCTGTCGGTGTCATGGCCGGTCAGCATGATGATCGGGGCCTTGAAACCGTTCTTGCGGGCAAGCTTTACCGCCTCACGCCCATCCATGTCCGGCAGGCCGACATCCATGATCAGAAGATCGATCGGCTCCTCGCGCAGGGTTTTCAGGCAACGGCCGGCGCTATCGGTAGAGCGGATGATGAACTCGTCGTAGAGTTCAAGCTGCTCCACCAGGGTTTCGCGCAAATCCTCGTCATCGTCGACGAGAAGTATCGTCCGCTCCGTCATCCGATCCTGCCCCTTTGTCTCGCGTGCCCGACGCGTGCCGGAACCATTGCGGTACACCTTGGCCGGGCGTATTGCTATGAAACTATATGATTTCACAAACAAAGCAAAAAAAAGTGAAGAAAACCAGCCAATCCCGGGCGAAAGGGCCGATCGTCGTGCGCCGGGCGCCCGGTGCCTGCCACCGCGCAATCCTGGCCTTCGGCCCGTTGAGGTTCAAGGCGGCCATCGGCCGCAACGGGCTTGCCGCGATCAAGCGCGAAGGCGACGGCAAGACGCCGATTGCCGCAATGGCATTGCTCCATGGTTTTTCCGATGGCAGGAAGCGCGGCCGCTTTCCACATGCGGCGCTGAAGGTCGTAGCCGCCGGAGAGCATGACGGCTGGTGCGATGCGCCCGGCTCGCCGTGCTACAACCGTCCCGTCCGCCTGCCCTTTGCCGCAAGCCACGAACGTCTGCTGCGTGACGATGGCATTTACGACCTCGTCATCGTCATGGACTGGAACATCACCAGCCGGGCGCGCAATCGCGGATCGGCCGTTTTCTTCCATCTCGCCCGCCCGGATTTTTCACCAACAGCGGGCTGTGTGGCGATTGCGCCTGCTGCGATGCGGGTGTTGCTCCCGCACCTGAAGCCCGGCATGCGGCTGAAGGTGATCGCCTGACGCCTCAGATCCGGCCCGGCAGGACGCGGTTCGGCGGACGGTGGCCGTCATAGAAGGTGCGGATATTGATGATCACCTTGTCACCCATGTCGATCCGGCTCTCGAGCGTGGCGGAGCCCATATGCGGCAACAGCACGGCCTTGCCCGCCTTGGCGAGATCGAGGAGCTTCGGGTTGATTGCCGGCTCGTTCTCGAACACGTCGAGCCCCGCGCCCGCAATCCGGTCCTCTTCGAGGCACCGGATCATCGCCGCCTCGTCGATCACGTCGCCGCGGGCTGTGTTGACGATATAGGCCTCCGGCCGCAGCAGTGCGAGGCGGCGCGCCGAGATCAGGTGATAGGTCGCAGGCGTTGACGGGCAGTTGACGGAGACGATATCGACGCGGGCGAGCATCTGGTCGAGGCTGTCCCAATAGGTCGCTTCCAGTTCGGCTTCCGTCTCCGGATTGACCCGGCGCCGGTTGTGATAGTTCACCGAGAGGCCGAAGGCCTTGGCCCGGCGCGCGACCGCCGTTCCGATCCGCCCCATGCCGACAATGCCGAGCCGCTTGCCCCATATGCGCCGGCCAAGCATCCATGTCGGGCTCCAGCCCTGCCAGGTATCCGGCGCGCTGCCGGCAAGAAGGCGTGCACCCGTTGCCAGCCTGCGCGGCACTGACAGCACCAGCGCCATGGTCATGTCGGCGGTATCTTCGGTCAGGACGTTCGGCGTGTTGGTAACCGTGATCCCCTTGCGCGCGGCGGCATCGACATCGACATTGTCGATGCCGTTCGAAAAACTCGCGATCAGCTTCAGGTTCTCGCCCGCCCCGGCAATCAGCGCGGCGTCGATCGTGTCCGTCAATGTCGGCACCAGCACGTCGGCACGCTTCATGGCCTCAGCCAGCTCTTCGCGTGACAGCGGGTGATCGTCGCGGTTCAGCTCGACGCTGAAAAGCTCCCCCATGCGCGCTTCCACCGAAGCCGGCAGCTTGCGGGTAACGTACACGACGGGTTTCCTGGGATTAGTCATCGGTTAACAGCTCATTAAACATGTGGGGCGATAATGCACATATTGGAGGCGCATTTCCACCTGAAGCGGATTTTCCCGTACCGAAAATGGTCGAGGCGCCGACATTTGCAGCGCGGGCGCCCCCAAAGTGCCCGCAATTCGGGCGAAAACCACACCGTTGAAAGAAGAGGTTCCATGCGTCGTTGGGCAAGGCTGCTGATCTGTACATCGCTTGTCTTTTCCGTGCTGGCGCCCGCCATGGCGCAGACCGAACGGCGTGGCGCCTCCGGCGGTCCGCTGCCGCGTTTTGCGATGATCAAGCCGGACCGCGCCCGCATGCGCGTCGGCCCGGGCTTCAACTACGCCACCACTTGGATCTACAAGCGTCCGGGCCTGCCGGTGGAGATCATCGAGGAATACAGCGTCTGGCGCCAGATCCGTGATGCCGACGGGACCGAAGGCTGGATGCATGTCTCGGTGCTGTCCTCGCAGCGCAACGCCATGGTGGCGCCCTGGCTGCGCAACAGCACCGAAAACAGCGAAAACATGATCCCGATGAAGGCCAATGCCAATGATTCGGCCCGCGATGTCGCCAGCATAGAGCCGGGCGTCATCGTCAGGCTGGAAGAATGCGACGGCACCTGGTGCGAGCTTGAGGCGAAGGGCGTCAAGGGCTTCATGCACCAGAAGGATCTCTGGGGCGTATACCCCAACGAAGTCTTCAACTGACCCATCCCGAAGCCACGTCAAGGCAGTGAGCCGGAAGGCGACGTCGTTCTGGCTGAGGGCATGAGCGCGCTATCCTGACCCGCATGACCTTTCCTGAAACGCAGAAAGCGTGACCTGACGCGGAAAATCCCGCCCCGCTGACGGGGCACGACGCGCTTCATGCATGTACCTGACGGAAGCGGGAGGCAGCCTTGACCGCCGAAGCCCGCATTTGCGGCCCTTGGCGCAAGAAATGGCGTCCTTTTCAGAACTGCCGGATCCACATGTTAAGGCTAGCAAAACCCTCGTGATTGATCGCATAGAACCGCTTCGTGCCGACGGGCGTCACCCGCACCAGATTGCTTTCCAGAAGCGCCTTGAGATGCTGGGAGACGGCAGGCCTGCTGATCGGCAGGCCCTCTGAAAGCTCTGTCACCGTCTTGGGCTCGCGCCGGAGCGCCATCAGCAAGTGACGGCGATTGGGGTCGGATATGGCAACGAATGGGTCAAATGTGCTCATTCCTGCACATTACGTCAAAGTCCATGATGCCACAAGTAGTTCTAAAGCGGTATGCGGGCGATATCAGAACCGTGCGGCATCAAAATACTCGACAACGGTCGGCGCGCCTGCACTGTTCTTATTAGAGCCAACTAAAATTCCTGTCTCTTCTGCTCCAGTTTTATTATTTCCTCCAATTGAGGAAACAGAACTACTGTCGCTCGCGGGCTGAACAGACGCTGAGACTTCGCTCGGACGGCCACCCTTTTGCGGGGATTGCGGGCCAGCCGCGTTGATGCGGGCTGCCGATGGCTTGAACAGTTCACGGAAGTCGCCGCCCTCGTTATAGGCAAGCTCCGTGGTATCGCCCATCTCGCTCAGCTTGCGGGCCAGTTCGCTGCGGGCGTCGCTATCCGGCGCGGCTTTCGCAACCGTCACGCTTTCTGCAGGCGTCGCCGGCTTTTCGGCAGAGAGCGTCGGCCGCGGCACCGGCGTCCTGTCCATGGAAATCGCGGCACCGCCGGTTTCGGCATAGGCAAGGCGCGGACTGGGCACCGGCACGTCTCCATCAAACAAGCCGAAGCGGTCGTCGTTGAAATCCGGCGCGGTGGCCTGAAGCGCGGCGAGCTGGCTCGGCGGCTCTGCCGAGACGGGATCCGCTGCTTCCGCGACCAGAAGATCGGAGACAGAGACGCCGTCGTCAGGCCCAAGGGCGGAGGGTCGGGTCTGCGGCACGGGAATGTTGGCCGCAAGCGCCATGGCGGGATCGGTCGCAATCTCGGCGGCCGTGGGCACCGGCGTCGGATCGACGAGCGCCGTCACGATCGGCGTGCCGATAGCTGTCTCGCCATCGCTCGGACGGGTCTGGGGAAGCGGAATGCTGAGATTGTCGAACGACACTGCCGCAGTCAGGATATCGACCGGCCGTTGAACGGGTTCGCTCGGCTGTGACGGGGGCTGCTGGGCTGCTGGCTGCTGGGGCGCTGCCTGCTGCTGGCGCGGCGGACGGCTGGGCGTCGGCGCGCTCTCACCCTTGTCCTTCTTGCCGAAGAGCATGGAAAGCAGGTTGGGACGCTCGTCCTCGTCACCATCATCCGCGCTTGCGACCTGGATCGGCGCAGAATTGCTGAGCGTGCCCTTGGCCTTGTATTCGGCGAGCGCCTCATTGTAGCCGGGCAGTGGCTTGCCGTCGGCGGGAAGGTGAAGCGTATGGCCCTCGGGGAAGAGTGCCACCAGCTGGCTGCGGCTCATGCGCGGCCAGGCGCGCACGCTGCCGACATCGAGGTGGACGAAGGGAGATCCGGATTTCGGATAGTAACCGACGCCGCCGATCTGCATCTTCATCGCGGTCGCGCGCAGCTTCGCAAGCGGCACGCCGGGGATGTAAAAATCCATCGCCTTGCCGAGCATATGCTGCGATTTCTTGGCAACGCCGGCAGTATTCTGGCGCAGCATCGCATTGGTTTCAGGCGAGCGATAGGCAGAAACGACATTGATGTAATCGGTTGCGCCGACCTGCTGATAGACGGACCAGACCAGGTCGAACAGGCGCGGATCCATATTGGTCGGCTCCTTGCGGCGCCAGTCGCGCAGGAACCAGTTGAGCTGCTCGAGCGCCTTCTTGTCGTAGCGGCCATTGCGCTTGAAGGTGATCTCGGCCTTTTCGCCGGTATGGATATAATAGAGCTTCAGCGTCCGGTTTTCTGCACGCGCCTCTTCTCCGCCGAAAAAGCAGAAAGCTGCTGCCAGCACGGCCAGTACCGCAAATGTCCGCCGCAAAAACGCGCGATATGGACGGATTGTCAAACCGGACTCTCCCTGGATTCATCTGAGCTTTGCGAAGGGCTCCCCCGAGCGCAGTGCACATGCCTTCATTAAAGAATGGAAGCTCTTTTCTGAAGGCCTAATGCGGCGCAAACGAGGCGGCATTCCGTCACAAATTCAGGTCGCCATCTTATAGGCAACATTCGGTTAATTTCCTAGTCCCGTGATAAACCGTTAAGCTTACATAAGGGTTAAGCCCTTGCTGCAGATCAATCAAAGCTGACGGAGTGGCGCAACTTTCCGGGCCTTTCGTCCTGCGGTTTCGATGACGGCTTCCGATTTAGAGCGTTGCGGGCGGCATCGCCGATCCATATGTTGAGGCCAGGACACGTCCAGAAAGCAAGACACGTCATGAAAGGCACACCCATGTTCGATCCCCATTTTCTTTTCCTCGCCAAGGACGGCGCCACGGCCAGGCAGGAAGATGCAGCGCTCGGTGCCCTGCCCGAATGGGACCTGACGCATCTTTATCCGGGTGCTGCCTCGCCCGAGTTCCAGGGCGATTTCGACACGGCCGCCCGCAAGGCCCGCGCCTTTTCCGAGCGCTGGAAGGGTCAGCTTGCCGCAGCCTCGGAACAAACCGGCGATGACGGACTGGGCGCGGCCACCGAAACCTACGAGGAGATCGGCGATACGCTCGGCAGGCTCGGCTCCTATGCCGGCCTTTCCTATTATGCCAATGCCGCCGATCCGGCGCTGCGCAAGCTTTACGGCGACACATCGGCGCGCATCACCGAAATCTATGCAGACCTTCTGTTCTTCGAACTCGAACTGAACCGGCTTTCGGAAGAGGCCATCGAGAAGGCGCTTGCGGCAGACCCGCGCTTTGCCCGGTACAGGCCCTGGGTGCTGGATCTCCGAAAGGAGAAGCCGCACCAGCTCGATGACCGGCTGGAACAGCTGTTCATGGAAAAGTCCACCACCGGAAGCCAGGCCTTCAACCGGCTGTTCGACCAGACCATGGACCGGATGCGGTTTACCGTCGACGGCGAGGAGATGCCGCTCGAAAAGACGCTGAACCTCTTGTCCGACAACAAGGAACCGGTGCGCCGCAAGGCGGCGGAAGCGCTGGCGGCGACCTTCAAGGAAAACCTGCCGACCTTTTCGCTGATCATGAACACGGTTGCCAAGGACACCGAGATCAACAGCCGCTGGCATGCCTTCGAGGACATCGCCGACAGCCGCCACCTTTCCAACCGCGTCGAGCGCGAGGTGGTCGATGCGCTGAGCGAAGCCGTGCGCGACGCCTATCCCCGCCTTTCACACCGCTATTACGCGATGAAGGCGAAGTGGCTAGGCATGGACCAGATGAACTACTGGGACCGCAACGCGCCGCTGCCCGATACCGCCGACCGGCTGATTTCCTGGGACGAGGCCCGCGACACCGTTCTTTCCGCCTATGGCGGGTTTTCACCGGAGATGGGCAATATCGCCCGCCGCTTCTTCGATGAAAGCTGGATCGATGCTCCGATCCGGCCCGGCAAGCGCACCGGCGCCTTCGCGCACCCGACAGTGCCTTCCGCACACCCCTATGTGCTGGTCAACTATCTCGGCAAGCCGCGCGACGTGATGACGCTCGCCCATGAGCTGGGCCACGGCGTCCACCAGGTGCTGGCCGCCAAGCAGGGCGCGCTGATGTGCTCGACGCCGCTGACGCTTGCTGAAACCGCGTCTGTGTTCGGCGAGATGCTGACCTTCCGCGCGCTGCTTGCCAAGACCGAAGACCGGGCGACCCGCAAGGCCATGCTGGCCCAGAAGGTAGAAGACATGATCAACACGGTCGTGCGACAGATCGCCTTCTACCAGTTCGAGCGCAAGGTCCACAGCGCTCGCCGCGAGGGCGAACTGACGGAAGACCAGATCAACGACATGTGGATGTCGGTCCAGGGCGAGAGCCTCGGCCCCGCGATCAAGCTTGCCGATGGCTACGAGACCTATTGGAGCTATGTGCCCCATTTCATCCACTCGCCCTTCTATGTCTACGCCTATGCCTTCGGCGATTGCTTGGTGAACTCGCTCTATGCAGTCTACCAGAACGCCGAAAGCGGCTTCCAGGACAAGTATTTCGACATGCTGACCGCCGGCGGCACCAAGCATCATTCCGAGCTGCTGAAACCCTTCGGCCTGGATGCCTCCGACCCCGCCTTCTGGGGCCGCGGCCTGTCGATGATCGAAGGACTGATCGATGAACTCGAGGCGCTGGACTGAGAGGACAGCAGACGATGATCATCATCTCGCTCCATTATATCCGCCCGCTCGAAGAGGTCGAAAAGCACTTCGACGGGCATATCGCCTGGCTGAACCGTTATTACGAAAACGGCACCTTCGTTGCCTCCGGGCGCAAGGTGCCGCGCACCGGGGGCGTCATCATCGCCCGCGGCACGCTTTCCGATATCGAGCAGATCTGCCGGGAGGACCCGTTCGTTTCGGAAGGGGTCGCCGAGTTTGCGGCGACGGAGGTGAACTTCTCCCGCACACTCCCATCCCTCGAAGGGTTGAAGGATGGCGACTGACGCTCTGAGGCTCAAACCCTACGGGCGGGCCTACAAGCCGTTTTCGGTCGGCCTGACGGCGCTTCAGCCTAAACGCTGGCTGGAGCCCGGCGCCGACCTCGAACGCTATCTCGCCGAAAAAGATGCTCTGCTGGAGGCGGATCGGGACGGCGTTTTTCGCGCCGGCGACGACAGCCTTGCCGCAGGCCGCGAGGCGCTTGCCATGATCAGCGCGCATCTTGCCGCAGATCACCAACACCTTTACCGCCGCGACGGCAACGTGATGCGCTTCCTCGACAGGTCGGTGCGGCTCGACGACCCCGACACGCCCGCGCTTCTGGCGGCGGGCATGATGATCGAGGACGATCTCGCCATCCTGACAAACCAGGGCGGCCACTGGCATCTGTCGGCCGGCTTCATCGCCTTTCCCTCGTCCTGGTCGCTTGCCGAAAAGGCCGGGCGGCCGATGCATGAGGTCCATGCCGATGTGCCGGGCTTCAGCGAGGGCACCCGCAACGCCATGCTGGTTGCCCGCATCTTCGACAATCTCAAGCCTGGCCTGCCGGCCGAGCGTTTCAACTGGTCGTTCAAGGGGAAGGATGCGCTGGCAATGCCGGTCTCCAAACATCTTCCCGAAGACCCGTTCCGGCCGCAGCGCCCGATCGCTTCCAATTTCGTCCGGGTGGAGCGGCAGACGCTGACGCGGCTGCCTGAAACCGGTGGCATATTGTTTACCATCCGGATCTATTCCGATCCGGTAACCGCCATCGAGAGCCACCCTGAAAGTCGAGCGATTGCGACCGCAATGATCGCCCAGCTACAGGGACTTTCCGCGGACGAGCGGGCTTACAAGGGCATGCAGGATGCCGATATCGGTGCGCTGATTGCCTGGCTCGACACTCTTTTGCACTGATACGTCTGGAGTTGCGGCCACAAATCCGCTTTACTTGACCGTGTTGGTGTGATCTCGCTTCCCGCAAGGAACAATTATCGCCGCGTCACAATTTCACAGTAGACAGTGCGACAAGGCGCCCGCCGGATTAACAAGAAGGACATGGAAATGCAGCAGGAATTCCCGATCCACGCCGAAATCACAGGCCCCATCGTCATGATGGGCTTCGGGTCCATCGGCCGCGGCGCTTTGCCGCTGATCGAAAGGCATTTCCGTTTCGACAAGTCGCGGATGGTGATCATCGACCCGAATGATGCCCACGCCCATCTCGCCGCCAATCATGGCGTGCGCTTCATCCACGCTGCGGTGACCAAGGACAATTACGAGGAATTGCTGGAGCCCCTTCTGACCGAAGGCGAGGGCCAGGGTTTCTGCGTCAACCTTTCGGTCGACACCTCCTCGCTCGATCTGATGAAGCTCTGCCGCTCGCTCGGCGTGCTCTATATCGACACCGTGATCGAGCCCTGGCTCGGCTTCTATTTCGACAGCAATAACGGCAATGCCGAGCGCACCAATTATGCGCTGCGTGAAACCGTGCGCAAGGAAAAGCGCAAGAACCCGGGCGGCACAACCGCCGTTTCCTGCTGCGGCGCAAATCCCGGCATGGTGTCCTGGTTCGTCAAGCAGGCGCTGGTCAATGTCGCGCGCGATACCGGCGTCGAATTCGAGGAACCGGCAGCCGACGACCGCGAGGGCTGGGCGGCGCTGATGAAGGACGCTGGCGTGAAGGGCATCCATATCGCCGAACGCGACACCCAGCGCTCCAAGTTCCTGCGTCCGCAGAACGTGTTCTGGAACACCTGGTCCGTCGAAGGCTTCGTCGCCGAAGGCATGCAGCCGGCCGAACTCGGCTGGGGCACCCATGAGAAGTGGATGCCGAAAAACGCCAAGCGCCACAAGAAGGGCTGCAAGGCCGCGATCTATCTGGAGCAGCCGGGCGCCAATACCCGCGTCAGAAGCTGGTGCCCGACGCCCGGCGCGCAGTACGGCTTTCTGGTGACCCACAACGAGTCGATCTCGATTGCCGACTTCTTCACCGTGCGCAACGACAAGGACAAGGTCACCTACCGCCCGACCTGCCACTATGCCTACCACCCGGCCGACGTTGCCGTCTTGTCGCTCGATGAAATGTTCGGCAATGGCGGCACGCCGCAGAGGGAAAGCCTGGTGCTGGAAGAAGCCGATATCCTGACCGGCATCGATGAACTGGGCGTATTGCTCTACGGCCACGACAAGAATGCCTACTGGTATGGCTCGCGGCTTTCGATGGAAGAGACCCGCAATCTGGTGCCCTACCAGAATGCGACCGCGCTTCAGGTGACCTCCGCCGTGCTTGCCGGCATGGTCTGGGCGCTCGAAAATCCGCATGAAGGCATCGTCGAGGCCGACGAGATGGACTATCGCCGCTGCCTCGAAATCCAGATGCCCTATCTCGGCCCGGTCGAGGGTCACTACACCGACTGGACGCCGCTCACCGGCCGCCAGACCTTCTTCGAGGAAAAGAAGGACGAGCGGGACCCGTGGCAGTTCAAGAACATTCTGGTGCAGATGTAAGCCATCCGGGCCAAGCGCGCCGCGACCTTTCGTCAAGGACCGGTGCGCAGCCTGCCGGATGTCTTACGACGCTGTGCAAACAAAAAGGGCGGGCGCCGTGCGGCGCCTGCCCTTTTTGTTGACGAAGCTGTCATTCAATTCTGTGTCATCCTCGTGCTTGACACGAGGATCCAGGCAGCATGCTCATCGTTCGCAGCAAGGCTTAAGAAAGTCACTCGCTTCGAGCCGCCTGGATGCTCGGATCAAGTCCGAGCATGGCCCCTGTGGGTGAGCTTGGCGCGCCCAAAAAATTCTGAAGCTCTGGCTTTGTCAGTAGCCTGAGGCAGGCACCGTGCGGCGCCTGCCCTTTTCTGTTTGATGCGGATCGGCCGAGGATCAGGCCTTCTGCGCCTTGGCGCGATCAATCGCTTCGACGATCAGCTTCTTGGCCTCGTCAACGCCGTGCCACCCGAAGATCTTGACCCACTTGCCGGGCTCCAGATCCTTGTAGTGCTCGAAGAAGTGTTCGATCTGCTTCAGCTGGATTTCCGGAATGTCGGTGTAGTCTTCGACCTTGTCGAACCGGGCGCTGAGATCGCGGGAGGGAACGGCGATGATCTTTTCGTCCTTGCCGGAATTGTCTTCCATCATCATCACGCCGATCGGGCGGACATTGATGACGCAGCCGGGCATCAGCGGGCGGAAATTGCAGATCAGCACGTCGATCGGATCGCCGTCGTCGGAGAGCGTGTGCGGTACGAAGCCATAATTGCCGGGATACATCATCGGCGTATAGAGGAAGCGATCGACGACGAGGACACCGGCCTCCTTGTCCATCTCATACTTGATCGGCTGGCCGCCGAGGGGAACTTCGACGATAACATTGATATCGTCAGGCGGGTTCTTGCCGATCGAGATCGCTTCAATACGCATGGGAGGCCTCCAGAAAAGGGAAAATTTCGCGTCTTGGATAGCCAAAATGCCCCGATAAAGCAACCGCGCCATCGCAGGTGCAATATACGGAATATGAGATATTCGGACCGCGTCACTCCCAGACGTGGGAAACCTTGCCGAACAGCTTGCCGCCATGCTCTTCCTCGGCAAAGGCAAAGGGCTTGCCGCCGAGCGCGGTGAAGAAGGTTGCGGCCTGATCGAGCGCATCGTAGCTCCAGCAGATCGTGCCCTTGCAGCCGAGCGAGGCGAGCAGCCGGCGCGCTTCGCCAAACAGCACCCGGCCAAATCCAAGGCCCTGATATTCCGGCAGGAGATAGATCTCGTAGATTTCGCCTTCGTGGGGCAAGGCCTTCACCCGGTTCAATCCGACGCTGGCATAGCCGACCGGCTTCCCCTGGACTTCCAGCACCAGCAGCGTTTCTTCGCCGGCGATCGCGCGTTTCCACCAGGCGATGTTGCGGCGGGAAAGAAGTTCGTGAAGCGCCTGATGCGGCAGGATGCCGGCATAGGCATGCTGCCAGGCGCGCCAATATACATTTGCGATCTTTTCGGCGTCGGCCGCTTCCGCTGGCCGGACGTCGCTGGACAATATCCTCATCGTCTCCAACCGTCCTGCGGTAAAAAAGCAAGGATACGACAAACTGCGGGCATTGCCCATCAAAATTAAGTTATTGCCCCAGCGCAGCGCCATCGCCCGCCTTCGCACTGCGGCGCAGAAAGGACGACAGCGTCTGTTCGACGAGATGCGCGGGCATGGTCGGGTCGTTGAATTCGGCTGTGATTTCGAGCACTTCGCTTGCCTCCCGCAAGCCCGTAACCGCTGGCCCAGCCGCGCCGCCAAGTCTTGCCATGTCCTTGGCGGTGGTCACGAGCGTGAGGCCGGCGCCATCGGCGAGCAGCGACCGGGCGATCGCCTCCGTGATCGGCTGATGGTCGGCGAGCGGAATGCTGCGGACGACATCCGCACCAAGCGCCTTCAGGGTCGCGAAGAACTTCTCCGGGTCGCCGATGCCGGCATAGGCCAGCACCGAAGCACCGGCGAGCGTATGCGTCTCTGCAACGGGCACCTGCCGGAGCGCGACGACCGGCAATCCGGCATCTGCAGCAAGCATGCGCACCGCCCTGGCTCCAGCGCCCTCGCCGTTCAGGAGCACCGCATCCACCTTCGGCAGCTGCTTTGCAAGCGGCGCGCGGAGCGGGCCTGCGGGGAGGCAGTAACCATTGCCGAAACCGCGCCTGGCATCGACCACGGCAACGGCAAAGTCCGGACGCAGGCGGCCGCTCTGCAAGCCATCATCCATGATGATGAAATCGACGCCGGCCTCATCCAGCAGCGCTGCGGCATCCACCCGCGCCGGCGAGACGGCGACAGGGGCAAGCCGCGACAGCATCAGCGCCTCGTCGCCCACATCGCGGAATGTGTGGCGTTGGGGATCGACCATCACCGCTGCATCAACCTTGCCGCCATAGCCCCTGAGCAGAAAGCCCGGGCGCCTGCCCATGGCAAGAGCAGCCCTTGCAAGCGCCTCCGCCACCGGCGTCTTGCCTGTCCCGC
This sequence comes from Martelella limonii, assembly GCF_013344475.1. Lineage (GTDB taxonomy): Bacteria > Pseudomonadota > Alphaproteobacteria > Rhizobiales > Rhizobiaceae > Martelella > Martelella limonii. The sequence continues at coordinate 288,129 of NZ_JABUOU010000003.1, forward strand.
CGACGGTAAAATTGCCGACGCAGATCACCGGCACTGCCAAGCGCGCGCCATCGGCCCGCTCCATCCGTCGCCCGGCGACCGCACCGTAAAGCCATGAGACCGGCCACAGAATGAAGCTTGCGGGATGACCGCGCTTCCACCAGAAATCCAGGGCTTTACTGCTCATGTCGGGCGCGGCCCTCTGCGGGTGCGTTGAAGGTGTGGGCGGCAAGACCGGCACGACCCCGTCAAGGGCGGGCCCCGAAATGCGGCAAGCATCTATAGCGCCTACGCTTTACCGCATCGCGGACGAAAACAAAATGCGCCGTCGAAGAGAATTGGATGTCGCGGCCGGGAGCAAGGCTAACGCAGCGCCTTGCGCAGGTTCTGCTCGGGCAGTCGCTCCGACTTTACCGTCCTGCCCTGCTTTTCCGTGACCTCGCGCGGACGCGCGCAGAAGCGGGCCTCGAGGATCAGCGGCGCCAGATAGCGCTCCAGCCCCTTCATGGTGCGGACAAGCGCACCGCGCATGTCGCGCACGCCGGCATAGCCCGCCTCGATCATCTGTGCGCGCGACTTGTCATCGCTGAGCAGCAGATCGACCGATTGCAGCAGCGCTTCCGGGCCGTCCACCGTGCGCACGGCACCCTTCTGGCGGAGCTGGCGATAGGTATCGCGGAAATTGTCGACATGCTGGCCGGTGAGGATGGCAGCGCCCAGCATGGCCGGTTCCAGCGGGTTCTGCCCGCCGCGCGCGGTCATCGACCGCCCGACAAAGGCGATCTCGGTGAGGCGCAGGTAAAGCCCCATTTCGCCGATCGTGTCGCCCAGATAGATGTCTGTCTGCTCATCGGGCAGTTCGCCGAGGGAGCGCCGCTTGACCGAAAGGCCCTTGGCGGCAAACAGGCCGGCGAGCACATCGGCGCGGTCGGGATGGCGCGGCACGATGATGGTCAGGAGGTCGGCATGCCTGGCCTTGAGCGCGGCATGGACGTCGGCGGCATATTTTTCCTCGCCGTCGAAAGTCGAGATCGCAGCCCAGACAGCCCGCTCGCCAATCGCGGCCGCCAACGTCCTGAGCGCGTCATCATCGGCGGGCGGGGCCGTTCGGTCGACCTTGAGATTGCCGGCGACCGACACATGCATCGCGCCGAGATCGGCAAAGCGCTCGGAATCGAGATCGGTTTGCGCCATCACCAGCGAGAAGCGCGAGAACAGTGTGCGCGCCAGATCGCGCCGCTTGAGCCAGCGGGCGAACGAGCGGTCGGAGATACGTCCGTTGACGATGATCTGCGCGATCTTGCGCCTGGAGAGTTCAGCGATCGTGACGGGCCAGACTTCCGTTTCGACGTTGATGGCAAGGTCGGGACGCCAGTGATCGAGAAAACGCGTGACCGCCGGCACCACATCGAGCGGCACGTATTGATGGATCACCGTGTCGCTAAAGCGCTCTTCGACAAGGCGCGCCGACGTGACCGTGCCGGTTGTCAGAAGGATGTTGATTCCGAAATTGCGGATGTTCTGGATCAGCGATGCGACGGCCAGGGTCTCACCAACGCTTGCTGCATGGATCCAGACCAGCGGGCCTGCGGGCCGCTCACGCGACGTCCGTCCGAAACGCTCGTCGATGCGGGCCTTGTCTTCCTTGCCGCGCCGGGCGCGGCGGGCAAGCAGCGGGCGCAGCAGCGGATAGCCAAGCGTGCCGCCCAGGCGGTAGGCATTGCTGGCCAGCCAGATTGAAATGCCAGATCTCATTCCCTTGTCCGTACCCCGTCCTTGTGAATCGGATCCGCGGTCGCACCCACCACCTTTGCGCGAATGATCCCATGTCACAATTGTAACATCAAGCATCTATGTGAAACATATGCAAAAATTTGCTTACGCTTCACGTCGGGACGTCTGCAGGCAAACGGATTTTCTCTTATGGAATTAGGATTCTCGTCTGCTCAATAATAAAGCACACGCTAAGATTTTATCCACAGTCTTGCCTGCGAAGCGGCTCACGCCTCGGGATCGAGGAGCCGGTGCAGGTGGACGATGAAGTAACGCATATGGGCGTTGTCGACGGTCTGCTGGGCCTTGGATTTCCAGGCTTTATGGGCCGTCGCATAATCGGGAAAGATACCGACGATATCGAGCGCATCGAGATCGGAGAAGCGCACGCCCTTCAAGCTTTCCAGCTCGCCGCCGAAGACCAGATGAAGGAGTTGCTTGTTCTCTACCGTATCAGCCATTTCTCATCTCTCTTTTTCCGTGCCCCCCGCCTGTCGGTTTTCCGGGTTTGGCCGTTAATGTCAAGCCATGGGCGGACCGACGAATTCTTCCATCAGCGCGGAGACCAGCCCATGATGTCCCGCAAACAGGGTACCATGTTTGAGCTCGCGCCGGTTATAGGTCAGGGCCTTTCCGCTCTCATCCACGAGCGCGCCGCCGGCTGATGCCAATATGACATCGGCGGCGGCCAGATCCCAGTCATGGGAGTTAGGCCTCACAAGTGTGGCATCAAGACGACCGTCGGCAACAAGCGCGAGCCGGTAGGCGAGCGAGGGAATATGGGCAGCCTTGTTGATGCGCGCGCGCATCGGCGGGCTGAAGCCGTCCAGCATCACGGCGGGCAGGCAGAGTTCCAGCGACCCGGCGTCGCCTGTATTTGCCGAAACCGTGATCGGCGCGCCGTTTCTGAGCGCTGGTCCGCCAATGGCGCCAGTGAAGACCTCTTCGAGCGCCGGCGCCACGAGAACGCCCGCGAGCGGCCTTCCGGCGCTGACCACGGCGACGCTGACCATCCAGTTCTTCTTGCCCTTCAGGAAACCGCGCGTGCCGTCGATCGGATCGACAACGAAGGTGCGTTCGGCGTCCATGCGGGCGAAATCATCGCCGCTTTCCTCCGAAAGCCAGCCATAATCGGGCCTTGCCTTGCGCAAGATCGCCTCAAGGCAGGCATTGGCCGCGAAGTCGGCGGCGCTGACCGGCGACTGACCTGCATTCTTCCACCACACTTCCGGGCTCTGCCCGAAATGGGAAAGCGCCACCGCCCCCGCCTCGCGGGCAGCCTCGGTGATCAGCGTGAGATCGTCGAGAACATCTTGTGCAGGCGGCGCGCTCATCAGGACCTCACGATCCGGCGAGGGTGACGCCCTCGACGAGAATGCTGGGCGTGGCGATCGAGTAGCGGCGATCGATGTCACTTGCCGGCGTCATGGCGAGGAACATGTCCTTCAGGTTGCCGGCGATCGTCATCTGCGACACCGGATAGGTGATCTCGCCGTTTTCGATCCAGTAGCCGCTGGCCCCGCGCGAATACTCGCCGGTGACCATGTCGACGCCGTGGCCGATGAGTTCGGTCACGTAGAGACCGGTTCCGATCTCCGTCATCAGCTCCTGCGGCGACTTCGCGCCCGGCTCGAGCACGAGATTGGTGCCGGAGGCGGCAACCGAATTGCCGGAGCGGGCGCCGCGGCCATTGGTTTCAAGGCCGAGTTCGCGGCCAAGCGCCGTCGACAGGAACCATTGCTGCAGGATGCCATCCTCGATCATCATCAGCCGATCGCTCGCGACACCCTCGCCATCGAAGGGTTGCGAGCCGGAGCCGCGACGGATGGTCGGATCGTCAATCAGATTGAGGCCCTTCTTCAGGACCTGCTTGCCGAGCCTGTCGCGCAGGAAACTGGTCTTGCGGGCAACAGACGAGCCGGTAATAGCGCCGGCGAGGCTGCCGACGAGGCTTGCGGCCATGCGCGGCTCGAAAAGGACGGCGGCGTTGCGCCGCGTTGCGACCTGCTTTGGGCCGAGCCGCGCCACGGTGCGCTCTCCCGCCGTGCGGCCGATTTCTTCCGGGCTTTCGAGATCGCTGTCATAGGTGCGCGCATCATAGTCGTGATCGCGCTGCATGGCGGCGCCCTCGCCCGCCACGACCGAAACCGAGACCGACGAATAGGAGCGGCGATAGCCGCCCGAGAAGCCGTCGGAGGTCACGAGCACGAAGCCGACCTCGCCGCGCGATGCGCCGGCGCCGGAGCTCTTGCTGACGCCCTTCACCTGAAGGGCTGCCTCTTCGGCGGCAAGCGCGCGCTCGGCAAGCGTTTCGGGAGAAGGGTCGGTGGCATCGTAAAGATCGAGATCGGGGAAATCGCGGGCGAGCCGGCCGGGTTCGGCAAGGCCCGCATAGGGGTCTTCGGGCGAAACCGCAGCCATGGCGAGCGCGCGTTCGACCAGCGTGTCGACGTCGCTGTCGTCATTGGTCGAGACGCTTGCAACCCGTGCGCCCTTGAACACGCGCAGCGAAAACCCGCGGTTTTCCGATGCCTTGGCATTCTCGCGTTTGCCGTCGCGCACCGAAACGCCGTTCGAAACGCCCTCGGAAACAACGACATCGGCTGCATCGGCACCCTTGCGTCGTGCGACATCGAGGATTTTCGACGCGGTATCGATCAGTTGTTCTGGAGATAATGACATGGCATTGGCCTTTCCTTGCGCTCTCATTTATTGTTCACTTCAACGCGCATCAAGTGCCGCCGCGCCGGCCCTCCCGTTTTCTTTCAGCCCAGGACGCTTTTATGGCAGCCACGCAGAGCCTTTTCACCGAAACCGTGTGGATGCTGGGAGCGGCGACCATTGCGGCACCGCTGTTCAAGAGGCTGGGGCTTGGCACGGTGCTTGGCTATCTGGCTGGCGGCGTGGTGATCGGCCCGTTGTTGCAGCGCATTTCCAATGGCGAAGAGGTGCTGCATGTCGCAGAACTCGGCATCGTCTTCCTGCTGTTCATGATCGGGCTGGAGCTGAAGCCTGCGCGGCTTTGGACCATGCGCAAGGATATTTTCGGGCTCGGTCTTGCCCAGGTTCTGCTGACCGGCGCCGCGCTGGTGCCGCTTGCAAAGCTCGGCGGCATCGGAGACTGGCCCGCCGCCGTGATCGCGGGTTTCGGCCTTGCGCTGTCGTCGACAGCCTTTGCGATGCAGATCCTCGATGACAATGGCGACGTCAACACCCGCTACGGCCAGCGCTCGTTCTCGATGCTGCTGTTTCAGGATATCGCGATCGTGCCGCTCCTGGTTCTCGTCAGCATTCTCGGCGGCGGGGCGGAAGAAGCCAGCACGCGGGACATCATGATGAGCGCCGGGATTGCTGCGGGCGTCGTTGCGCTGATGATCGCTGCCGGCCGCTACGTGCTGACGCCGGTGTTCCAGGTCATTGCCGCAACGGGCGCGCGCGAGGTCATGATCGTCGCCGCGCTGTTCCTGGTGATCGGAGCGGCGATGCTCATGCAGATGGTGGGCCTGTCGATGGCCATGGGCGCGTTTCTGGCGGGCGTGATGCTCGCCGAGTCCTCCTACCGCCACGAGCTCGAGGCCGATATCGAGCCGTTCCGCGGCGTGTTCCTGTCGATCTTCTTCATTGCCGTCGGCCTCTCGCTGGAACTGAAGGTCGTTTACGAGAACATCCTGCTGATCATCATCGCGGTCCCGGTGCTGATCATCGTCAAGGCCGCGGTCATCTACGGCCTCTGCCGGCTGACCGGATCGCCGCACGAGGACGCCGTTCGTATTGCAGCCCTGCTCCCACAGGGTGGCGAGTTCGGTTTCGTGATGTTCTCGACCGCTGCGGCTGCAGGCATCTTTTCCAACGCCACCGCCTCGCTGCTGATTGCGATCGTCACCATGTCGATGGTGGCAACGCCGCTCTGCGTCAAGCTTTCCGAGCGGCTTTACGCCAGGCGCGACACCCATGAGGAGCTCGACGAGGATTTCGAGGGCGCGGGGGCCGACGTGCTGATGATCGGATTTTCGCGTTTCGGCCAGATTGCCGCGCAGATCCTGCTGGCGAGCGGCCGCGAGGTGACGATCATCGACTTTTCCGCGGATCGTATCCGCCAGGCCTCCGCCTTCGGCTTCCACATCTATTTCGGCGACGGCACCCGCAAGGACGTGCTGATTGCGGCCGGCATCGAAAAGGCCAAGATCGTTGCAGTCTGCACCCAGAGGCGCGAGATCACCGACCGGGTTATCGACGTGGTGCAGGAAAATTTCCCCCGCGCCCACATCTATGCCCGCTCCTATGACCGCGGCCATACGCTGTCACTGCGCCAGCGCGGCGTGGAATACGAGCTCAGGGAAACGCTCGAATCCGGACTTGTATTCGGGCGGGAAACGCTCGTGGCACTCGGCACCAGCGAGGACGAGGCGATCGCGATCACGGACGACATCCGCAAGCGCGACGCGAAACGCCTGGAGATCCAGGCGGTGGAAGGCATCATGGCTGGCGCCGACATGCTCCACACCCGCCCCGTCAGCCCCGAACCGCTGATGCGCCCGAAGCGCAAGCATCTCGATCCAACGGTCAAGATCACCGGCAAGGACATGGCCTGACAGGCGTTTCGGCTGAGCCCTTGCGCGGGCAGCATGAAAGGACGCGTGCCTTCTCTCGCAAAGGCCCGCGTCCTCTTTGCCCTTACCGGGTGGTGGCGGCCAGAGCCTCGGCAAGCGCCTGCCGTTTGAGCAGGGTGCAATAGGCCGGGCGATCGCGCTCGAAACGCCAGCCTTCCGAAAGCGGACCTGCGTCATGGCTGTCGAAGCCGAAGGCGTCGTAGAGCGCAGCAACGACAGCCTTTGCGTCTTCATCATCGCCTGCAAGCGGCAGGGCCACGCGATCTTCATCCCCCTTCGGCCGCCCGACCACATCCAGATCGATCATCCGGATGGCGTTGAACGCCTTGACGACGCGGGCGTCCGGAAGACGGGCAGCAATCATTTCGCTGGTCGTGGTCTCGCCCCGGTCAAGCGCCTCGATATGGCCGTCGCGCTCATGATAATAGTTGATCGCGTCGATCACGATCTTGCCCGCAAAGTCTTCCGCCCTGAGGACCTCACGGGCGCTGAGCGGAATGGCCAGCACGATGACCTCGCCAAAGGCCGCCGCCTCCTCGACGGTGCCTGCAGCGCAGCCCAGGCCGCCCTGCATGCTGAACAGGCTCTGCGGGCCGCGGGAATTGCTGATCATGACCTCGTGTCCGGCAGCGATCGCCTTCTGCGCCAGCGACCGCCCAACGAAACCCGCGCCGATAATACCGATTTTCATCTCTAAACTCCTTGTCAGGATGGGATGACCCAGATTAAACCCCCACTGTTGATGTATAAATATCGAAGATCGGTATAGTCTCCCAACCAGGAGGGGATAATGGATCGTCTCACCAGCATGGCCGTCTATGTAAAGGCGGTGGATCTCGGCTCCTTTGCCGCAGCCGCAGAGGCGCTTGGCATGTCGCCGCAAATGGTCTCGAAGCACATCGTGTTTCTCGAAGACAGGGTGGGCACGACGCTTCTGAACCGGACCACGCGGCGCCAGAGCCTGACCGATATCGGCCGCACCTTCTATGAACGCTGCCGTCTCATCCTCAGCGAAACCGAGGCTGCGGAAGGCATTGCGCTGGAGATGCACCGCCATCCCAAGGGGCTTTTGCGGGTGAATGCGCCGAAGACCTTCGGCGCCCTTGCGCTCGCCCCCTACATCACCCGGTTTCTTGAAACCTATCCGGATGTCGAGGTCGAGGTGACGCTCGAGGACCGGTTCGTCGATCCGCTGGAGGAGGGCTTTGACGTCACGATCCGCATCGGCGCAGAGGAAACGCCCGGCATGGTCGCCGTGCCGCTATCGCCCTACCAGCTTGTGGTCTGTGCCGCGCCCGCCTATCTCGCCCGCCACGGCACGCCGCAAACGCCGGAGGAACTGGCGGGGCACGAATGCCTGATTTTCGGCAACCGCGCCGGTCATTCGCTCTGCCGCTGGCTCTTCGAGCAGAACGGGCGCCAGAGCGAGGTCCATGTCAGCGGCAGGCTTTACAGCAATGACTGGATGGTCCTGCTGAACGCGGCCGTCGACGGCCATGGGGTCGCGCTCGGCGCCGAACTCATCCTGCGGACGGAGCTTGCTGCGGGCAGGCTGGTGCCGGTGCTTCAAAACCATCGGGCGACACCGCGCACCATGCAGGCGCTCTATCCCGCCGCCCGCAGGCCGACCGCCAAGGTCATGCGCTTCGTTGAGGGATTGGCCGAGACGTTTCCGGCCCGGCCATAGCCGCCACTTCCTCGATCAGCACCATGGCCGCGCTCTATCCGCAGAACCGCCAGACCGCACAGCGCCTTCGGGTCTTTCTCGACTGGCTCCATGACATATTTGCACGGACAGAAATCTAGGCGTTGCCGTGTTCGCGCAGAAAGGCTTCCAGGAATTCCGCAAGCCTTTCTGCCGCAAAAGTCGGCGTCGGGCCTTCGGCGCGCACCAGTCGCATGTCGCTTGCAATCTCGGCGCCACTGACGAAAGGCCGCGTCAGCAACTGCCCATCGGCAAGCTCGCGCGCCACCGTCATCGCCGGCAGGATCAGCACCGCCGTTCCACGCCGGGCAAGCTCCTTCTGAAGTTCGAGCGATGAGGTCGTAAATGCGATTTCGACCGGCTCAAGCCCCGCTTGCCGCTGACGGTCGTCGAAATCGCGGCGGATGCTGAAGGCGCGATCCGGCATCGCGATCGCATGGGCGCGGACCGCTTCGAGCGAGATGTCCTGCATGTTCGCAAGCGGATGATCCGGCGACATCACGGGATCATGCCGCACGGAGAGCGAAAACAGCGTCTCTATCCTGGCATCGAGCGGCGAGAACATGGTGACCGCGAGATCGGCCTCGCCGGTGGTGACGGCGTTGAGGGCGACTTCTGCGGAGGTGACCGTCACCGCAATCGAGATTGCCGGATAGAGCGCGTAGAACTCGGCGAGCGCCGGGGCCAGAATGGCGTTGATCACCGCGCCGTTGACATGGAGGGAGACATGACCGGCATTGAGACCGCGCAGGTCGTCGATCACCTGGCGTGCGCTTTCGAGATCGCGAATCACCGCTTCTGACCGCCCCGCCAGAAGCGCGCCCGCAGGCGTCAGGGCAATGCCGCGTGCACCGCGCTCGATCAGACGGGCGTTGAAATAGGCCTCGAGATTCTCGAGCTGGCGGCTGACCGCCATCGGCGACACGCCAAGCGCTTCCGCAGCCTTTCGCATCGAGCGCGACCGCACGAGTTCGTTGAAATATATCAGCGCTTCTATCTGCATCACTTTCCCGCTTCTCATCGGCCCTCATTTGAGCGATCGAAGATGTTCAAGGCAAGGCGTGCAACATGCGATCCGCGCGGTTTTTGCAGGCCCTGATCTTGCCATTTGGTATTAAATTGGTATCTTCATTCCAGCAGGAGATGCGCGTGCAGATATTCGAGGATTTCGATCTATCCGGTGATGGTCCGATTTACCGGCGGCTGAAGGCACGGCTTGCCGGGGCGATCGGGAGCGGTGCGCTGGTCCACGGGGCAGCGCTTCCGCCGGAACGCGAACTCGCGCAGATTGTCGGCGTGAGCCGCGTCACCGTGCGCCGCGCCATCGCGGAACTGACCACGGAAGGCCTGCTTCAGCGCCGCCACGGCGCCGGAACCTTCGTGATGCGCCCGCCGGCGCGGATCGAGCAGCCGCTGCAACGGCTGACCTCGTTTACCCAGGATATGCAGGCGCGCGGCCTCAAGCCCAGCTCGCTCTGGCTGGAGCGCGGGGTCCATGCCGCGACCGCGGAAGAGATCGAGGGACTGAAGCTTGGCGAGAACGCATCCGTTGCGCGCCTGAGCCGCATCCGTCTTGGCGATGATCTGCCGATGGCCATCGAACATTCGACGATCCCGGCCGATATTCTCGATCGGCCCGAGGCGGTGGAAAGCTCGCTTTACAGCGTGCTCGCCGAACGCGGCGTCACCATGGTGCGCGCGGAGGAAAGGATCACGGCCTGTCTTCTTTCCGCCGAACAGGCCGCCCTTCTGACCGTGCCGGCCGGCGCCCCGGCGCTCCATATCCGCCGCACCGGTTTCGATGCCGGCGGACGGCCTCTGGAAATGACGCGAACCTATTATCGAAGCGATATCTATGACCTCGTCGCCGATCTGACCTATGCCGGCGACCTTTGAACACGAAGAGATTTTCATGACCACCGACATGCGCCGCGAAATCAACGAAATCCCGCACGCCGCCGCGCGGCTGCTGGAGAGCCAGGACAAGGCGCTTCACGCGGCGGGGCGCGCGCTTGCAAGCAAGGATCCGGCGGTGATCGTCACCATTGCCCGCGGCTCCTCTGACCACGCCGCATTGTTTCTGAAATATGCGATCGAACTGACGCTCGGCATTCCGGTCGCCTCGCTCGGCCCCTCCCTTGCCTCGATCTATGAGGCGAAACTCCGGATGGAAAAGGCCGCAGCGATTTCGGTTTCGCAATCCGGCAAGAGCCCGGACATCGTCGCGCTGGCGAAGGCCGCGCGCGATGGCGGGGCGCTGTCGCTGGCACTCGTCAACACCATCGCCTCGCCGCTTGCCGACATGGCCGACCAGCCGATCGATATTTCGGCGGGCCCCGAAAAGGCGGTGGCGGCCACCAAGTCCTACGTCAATTCGATCATCGCAGGCCTTGCGGTGGTCGCGGCCTGGGCCGATGACGCCGCACTCAAGGCCGCGCTGAAAAAGCTGCCCGAGGATCTTGAAAAGGCGCTTTCCTGCGACTGGTCGGCGCTGATCGCGCCGCTCACCGATGCGCAGTCGCTTTACGTGCTGGGCCGCGGTCCGAGCTTTGCGATCGCAAGCGAAGCCTCGCTGAAATGCAAGGAAACCTCGGAACTCCATGCAGAGGCCTATTCATCGGCGGAAGTGATGCATGGACCGGTGTCGCTGGTCGAGCCGCGCTTTCCGGTGATCGCCTTTGCCGCCCGCGACAAGGCGGAGGACTCCGTCGTCAAGATCGCCTCCGGCATGGCCGAGAAGGGCGCCGCGGTGTTTCTCTCCTCCGACAAGGGCAAGGGCACGGCACTGCTGCCGCATGTGGCCACCGGCCACCCGCTCACCGATGCGCTTGCCCTGATCGTGCCCTATTACAGCGTCATCGAGAAACTGTCGCTCGCCCGCGGCTTCAACCCCGATGCCCCGGTCGCGCTCAACAAGGTGACGGAGACCGAGTGATCATGAAGAAGGCAATCCGCGGCGCCCGCATCTTCGACGGCGAGACCATTCTCGATGGCCGCGCACTGGTGTTCTCGACGGCAGGCATCGAGGCGATCGTCTCCAACCGGCACATACCGGGGGAGTGCGAGACCATCGCAGCCGATGGCAAGCTCATCGCGCCCGGCCTGGTCGATCTGCAGGTCAATGGCGGCGGCGGATTGCTGTTCAACAATGCCCCGACGGTCGACGGCCTGCGGACGATCTGCGCCGCCCAGGTCAGATCCGGCGTCACCGCGCTGCTGCCGACGCTGATCACCGATGGGCCGGACGTGGTGCGGACCGCGATTGAAGCGGGCAAGGCCGCCTTCAGCGAAGGCGTGCCCGGCTATCTGGGCCTGCATCTGGAAGGCCCGCATCTGTCGCTTGCCAGAAAGGGCACCCATGATCCGGCCCTGATCCGCCCGATGACAAAGGAGGATTGCGACTATCTGGTCGACAATGCCGGCCTGTTCGGGATCGGCCTTCTGACGGTCGCCCCCGAGAATGTCACCCGCCAGCAGGTCGCCCGGCTGAAGCAGGCGGGCTATATCGTGAGCCTTGGCCACACCGACACGTCGGCTGCGGTCGCGCGTGAGTACCGGCTGGCGGGCGCCAGCACGGCCACCCACCTCTTCAACGCAATGAGCCCGCTTGGCCACCGCGAACCGGGCGTTGTCGGCGCCGTGCTCGCCGATGGCGGGTTTTCCGCAGGCCTGATTGCCGATGGCTTTCATGTCGATCCGGTTGCAATGGGCATCGCGCTTCGGGCAAAGGCGGGGCCTGGGAAAATATTCCTGGTATCGGACGCGATGTCGGTGACCGGCACCGATCTTCAAAGCTTCGAACTCAATGGCCGCACCATCTACCGCAAGGACGGAAGGCTGACGCTTGCCGATGGCACGCTTGCGGGCGCCGACACCGACCTTCTGTCCTGCGTGCGAAACGTGCGCGACATGGCCGGCCTGTCGCTGGAAGAAGCGCTGCGGATGGCCTCGCTTTATCCGGCAAGGGCTGTGGGCGCGCTATCCAAGGGAAGGCTGACGCCCGGCGCCGATGCGGATTTCATCCTGCTCGACAACAATCTTGCGCTTTCGGCAAGCTTCATCGCCGGCGAAAACGTCCTCGCTTCGGACTGACCCGCGCTCCCCGCGCTATCTCTTGGGCCGCTATTTCGCCCACGCCGGTATCCGTCCCTGTCAGGCCGGCGCCTTCCGGCCTTCAGAACCCGCCATGATCGCGCCATTCAGGCGCATTTCCCCGGCGCTACGGCGAAGTGCCGCACGCGGCTGGGCGGCCCCCTTCCGCAAAGTTCTTTTCCGCACCTGACATAAATCAATTTCATCCCCTGCGTTCCCGGCTACACCCGGTTCATCAATCGGCGACTTGAAGATTGTCAGAATTCGATGTACACAATTTTCAGAAGTTTCTGAAAATTCAGATGAGAACATATGTCGATGGAAATGACGCCGATCGTGCAGGATTTTGTCGCCCATTTCGGTGAGATGGGCAGCCGCTGGGGCATCAACCGGTCCGTCGGGCAGATTTACGCCCTGCTCTATGCCACCCGCGAGCCGCTTTGCGCCGACGACATGGTGGAGGCGCTGAAGATGTCGCGCTCCAATGTCGCCATGAGCCTGAAGGAGCTGCAGGGCTGGGGGCTGGTGCTGCTGCGCCATAAGGCGGGAGACCGGCGCGACTATTTCACCACGCCCGACGATGTCTGGGCAATTTTGCGCACGCTCGCGGAAGAACGGAAGAAACGCGAGATCGATCCCACGCTCAGCCTTCTGCGCGAGGTGCTGATGCGCGAACCCGAAAGCGAGGACGAGCGCTATGCGCAGGCCCGGATGGGCGAAATGCACCAGCTGATCGAAAAGCTCTCGGACTGGTACGACGACGTGAAGGTGATGGAAACCGAGCGCCTGCTGATGCTTTTGAGCATGGGCTCGACCGTGACGAAACTGCTGGAAACGGCGGACAGGCTTCCAGGCTTCGGCCGGAAGCGCGAGAACAAGAGCAGGGACACCTGATGGATGCGGTGGTCGAAACAACGGAACGCGAGGATGGCGGCATCGCCGTGGCAGAAAGCCGTCCGGCCTTGCCGCCTGCCGGAGCCGGAAAGAGCCGGCGCCCGGCGTCGCGTGCGCCCAAAACCCGCGCGCTGAAGCGCGCCGCCTGGCTTTCAACGCTTGCCGAGCTGATGTGGCTGCCGCAGGCCGCCTGCCTTGCCTGGGGCATCGGCCGGATCGCCAACGGTGAGGGCATGGCCGCAATCCTTCCCCTTGCCGCAGCCGTGCTCGCGCTCGGCCTTGTGAAGGCCGTCCTGGAGCGCACGGGCAACCGGATCGCCTACCGCGAGGCGCGCAGCATCCTTTCGGCCAGGCGCGCCGATGCGATCAAAGCGCTTGCGAAGCGCTCGCCGCTCGATACCACCCGCGCAGCCTCTGGCGAGGCGGCCAGCATTCTTGCCGAGCAGTCGGAGCACATCGTGCCCTATCTCGCCCGGTTCCAGACCGCGCGCTTCAAGGCAAGCGTGGTGCCGCTCGCCATTCTTGCCGTGGTCTTTCCCTTTTCCTGGATTGCGGGGCTGGTGCTGCTGATCGCAGCGCCCCTGATCCCGATCTTCATGGCGCTGATCGGCTGGAGCGCCCAATCGGCAAGCGAAAAGCACCTTTCCGACATGGGCACGCTCAACGCCTTCCTGCTCGATCGCCTGCGCGGCCTGCAGACCATCCGCTCCTTCGACGCCGTCGAACAGGTTGCCAAACGCCTCAGCTACCGGGCCGAAAACCTTCGCAAACGGACGATGGCCGTGCTCAAGATCGCGTTTCTGACCTCGGCGGTGCTGGAGCTGTTTTCCGCGCTCGGCGTGGCGATGGCGGCAGCCTATATCGGCTTTCATCTTCTCGGCCAGATCAGCTTCGGCGCCTGGGGCGGCAAGCTGACGCTGTCGGAAGGCCTGTTCATCCTGCTTCTGGCTCCCGCCTTCTTCGATCCGCTGCGCATGCTGTCATCGGTCTGGCATGACCGTGCGGCAGGCGAGGCAGCCCTTTTAGCGCTCGACGGCCTCGCCGAGGATGGCCTGGTGATGACCGGCGGCGACCGCCCCGTTGAAACGCCCGAGACGGCAGCCCGCCCGGCGGGCGTCACGCTTGCCGATCTTTCCTTTGTCCATCAGGGCTCCAGGGACCCGGTTTTCGAGGGCTTCGACCTCTCCGTCGCTCCGGGCGAACATGTGGCGCTGCTGGGGCCCTCGGGCAGCGGCAAGTCCACCCTTCTCGCGCTGATTGCCGGCCTCGCCGAGCCGCGCCGGGGTGCCATCACGATCGATGGCGTCCGGCTTGACCACGACACCGCCGACAGGCTGCGCAGCCGAATCGCCTGGATCGGGCAGAACCCGCACCTCTTTGCGGGCTCGATTGCCAGCAATATCCGCCTCACCCGCGACGGCATCGGCCGCGACGCCATTGCCCGGGCGCTCCGGCTCGCCGCACTCGATGGCGTTGCCGAAGCGCACGGCAATGCCATGATCGGCGAAAACGGCGCCGGCCTTTCCGGCGGAGAAGGCCTGCGCCTCACGCTTGCACGCGCCGCCGCCTCGCAAAACGCCGGCCTCATTCTGGCCGACGAGCCGACCGCCCACCTCGACCACCAGACCGCTGCCGATATCACCGGGGCCCTGCTGGCGCTTGCCCACGGGCGGACGCTGATCGTGGCAACCCATGATCCGGTGCTGGCCGGACGGATGGACCGGGTGATCCGCATCGCAGACGATTTCCGGGAGAACACGGCATGAAAACCAGAGGTCTTGCAGCCCTTCGGCCTATCCTTCGCCTGTTCTGGCGCGAACGGCGCTGGGGTCTTGTCGCGGGTGCCGCCCTTTCCGCCTTCACCGTTCTGGCCGGTATCGCGCTTCTCGGCGTTTCCGGCTGGTTCGTGACGGCCACCGCCATTGCCGGGCTTTCGATGTCGACCGCCCTTGTCTTCGATGTGTTCGCGCCCTCTGCAGCCATTCGTTTTCTGGCATTGTCACGCACGGCCGGCCGCTATTTCGAACGGCTACAGACCCATGATGCCACGCTTCGCGTGCTTGCCGGCCTTCGGGTCAGCCTGTTCCGGGGCTTTGCCGCGCCGGGTGCGGCCCGCGCGCTCGCACTTCGCCCTGCCCGGCTGCTGTTCCGCCTGACCGCAGATGTCGATGCGCTCGATTCGCTTTACCTGCGGGTTCTGGTGCCGGGCGCGGTCGCCGTCGTTGCGGGCCTTGCGGCGATCGCGGTGCTTGGCACACTCTCACTGCCGCTTGCGGTTGCCGTCGGCGCCGCCATCGTCATACCTGGCCTCGCCGCACCGGCGCTGGCCGCGCGCGCCGCCGAAAAACCCGCCCGCCGCCGCGCCCATGCGCAGGAGGCACTGCGCGCCCGCACCGTCGACATGATCGCCGGCCAGAGCGAGCTGGCGCTTGCCGGACGGCTTTCCGCCCAGCGCGACAAGGTGCAGGCCGCCGACAGCAAGGAATATGAGGCCGATCTGGCGCTCAACCGGATCGACAGCAATACCGGCTTCGGCTTCGACGTGGTAACCGCGCTGATCCTTGCGGGCGTCCTCCTTGCAGGCGCAGGCCTTGCGGAAGGGGGCGCGATCACCGCGCCACTTGCGGCACTCGCCCTTCTGATCGCCTTTGCAGCGCTTGAACCCTTTGCAGCCCTCAGGCGCGGGGCGATGGAGCTCGGTCGCACGCTTCTCGCCGCCCGCAGGCTCGGCCCGCGTCTGTGTGATGAGGACAGCGCCCGGGCGCTGCCCCCCGTCCCCGAGAGCGGCACTGCGGTGATCTTCGACAAGGTCACCCTTCGCTACCAGGGCCGCAGCGCGCCGGCGCTTTCAGACCTTTCGCTGCAGATCGCCGCCGGCGAGACGGTGGCCCTGATCGGCCCGAGCGGTACCGGCAAATCCTCGATCATGGCGCTGATCGCCGGCGAGGTGACCGCCGATGACGGCAAGGTCGCCGCCCTGCCCGCAACGCTTCTCACCCAGCGCACCGAGCTTTTCCACGACACGCTGCGCGCCAATCTGAAACTTGCAAGGCCCGCAGCCAGCGACGAGACGCTGATGGCAGCGCTCGATGCGGCAGGCCTTGGCGAAACGGTGCGCGGCCTCCCCCATGGGCTCGATACCGAGCTTGGCGAACAGGGCCTCGGTCTGTCCGGCGGCCAGGCCCGCAGGCTGGCGCTTGCCCGCCTGGTGCTGCGCGATACGCCGCTCTGGCTGCTGGATGAGCCAAGCGAAGGGCTCGACGGCAAAACGGCACGCGACGTCATGACAAAGATCAAGGCGCGCGCCGGAAAAGACCGTAGTTTGCTGATCGCAACGCATATCCGTCGCGAGGCAGAAATTGCCGACCGACTGATCATGATCAATTCGGGACGGATCGTTTCCGTCTACAGAAGAGGCGAGCAGGGCTTTGCCGAAACGCTCGCTGCACTGAGACCGGACTGAAACCCGGCCTCCAATAAAAATGCGGACTGCCGGTGACGCGGCAGGATCGATGAAACAGAGACCCGGTTTGAACGCGGGAGAGACGCAATGGAACTGGACATCGTGGCGCTATCGCGCCTGCAATTCGCTATGACGGCGCTATATCACTTTCTGTTTGTGCCGTTGACGCTGGGCCTTTCCATGATCGTCGCGATCATGGAAACGACCTACGTCATGACCGGCCGCAAGATATGGCGGCAAATGACAAAATTCTGGGGAACGCTGTTCGGCATCAACTTTGCCATCGGCGTCTCCACCGGTATCGTAATGGAATTCCAGTTCGGCATGAACTGGAGCTATTACAGCCACTATGTCGGTGACATTTTCGGCGCGCCGCTGGCGATCGAGGGCCTGATGGCCTTCTTCCTCGAAGCAACCTTCGTCGGCCTGTTCTTCTTCGGCTGGGACCGCATGTCGCGGGTAGCCCACCTGGTGGTCACCTGGTGCGTCGCCATCGGCTCGAACCTTTCGGCGCTGTGGATCCTGATCGCAAACGGCTGGATGCAGAACCCGGTGGGTTCGGCCTTCAACCCGGTCACGATGCGCATGGAAGTCACCGACTTCTTTGCGGTTCTGACCAACCCCGTGGCCCAGGCCAAGTTCGTCCACACGGTATCGGCGGGTTATGTCACGGCTTCGGTCTTCGTGCTCGGCGTCGGCGCATGGTACGCGCTGAAGGGCCGCCATGTGGAGCTTGCCCGCCGTTCGATGACGGTCGCCTGTTCGTTCGGTCTTGCCGCTGCCCTTTCGGTGGTCGTGCTGGGCGACGAAAGCGGCTATCTGACCACCGAACACCAGAAGATGAAGCTCGCCGCGATCGAATCGATGTGGGACACGGAACCGGCGCCAGCCTCGTTCACCCTGTTCGGCATTCCCGACTCCAAGGATCGCGAAACCCATTATGCGGTGCGCATTCCGTGGGTCATGGGCCTGATCGGCACCCGCTCGCTCGATACCCCGATCGAGGGCATCAACGAGCTGGTCGAAAGCGGCAAGACCAAGATCGAAAACGGTATCCAGGCCTATGGCGCGTTGCAGAACATGCGCGCAAACATGGGCACCGGCACGCCGGACCCGGCCGACCAGGCGTTGATGGAGGAATATGGCAACGACCTCGGTTACGCCTATCTCCTGAAGCCGTTCGTGGATGATCCGGCAAAGGCAACGCCCGCCCAGATCGAACAGGCCGCAAACAGCCTCGTTCCTCCGGTCGGCACCCTGTTCTGGTCGTTCCGCATCATGGTCGGAGCAGGCTTCCTGTTCATCGCGGTCATGGCGACGTTCTTCTACCTGTCGACCCGTCGCCGTCTCGACAAGCACCGCTGGCTCCTTCACGTCGCAGTCTGGATCATTCCGCTGCCGTGGATTGCCGCCGAATGCGGCTGGATCGTCGCCGAGATCGGTCGCCAGCCCTGGATCATCGAGGGCATTCTGCCGACGGCGCTTGCCGTATCCAGCCTCGGTGCAGGCACGCTGCTGCTCACGATCACGGGCTTCGTCGCCCTCTACACCGTGCTGTTCATCATCGAAATGGGCCTGATGCTTGCCGCGATCCGCAAGGGACCGCAGCCGGACAACGGACCGGACATGCCGGTCCTCGGCATCCGCCGCGTCCAGGGCACCATGGCACCTGCGGAGTAAGGAACAATGGTATTACACGATCTTCTCTCCTACGAAGTCCTCCGCGTCATCTGGTGGCTGCTGCTCGGCGTCCTGCTGATCGGCTTCGCCGTGACCGACGGCTTCGACCTCGGAACCGCCACCCTGCTTCCCTTTGTCGCCAAGAACGACACCGAACGCCGCGTCGTCATCAACACGGTCGGCCCGGTCTGGGAAGGCAACCAGGTTTGGCTCATCCTCGGCGGCGGCGCGATCTTCGCGGCGTGGCCGGCCATCTACGCCGTTTCGTTCTCGGGCTTCTATCTGGCGATGTTCGCGATCTTGTTCGCGCTCATCCTGCGCCCGGTCGGCTTCAAGTATCGCTCCAAGCGCGAGAGTGCCAGGTGGCGCAACACCTGGGACTGGCTGCTGTTCATCGGCGGCTTCGTACCGACCCTGATCTTCGGCGTTGCGCTTGGCAATGTGCTGCAGGGCGTTCCCTTCCGTCTCGATAATGATCTGAGGATCTTCTACGACGGTTCGTTCTTCGGCCTCCTGAACCCCTTCGCGCTGGTTGCGGGCCTCGTGAGCGTTGCCATGCTGGTGATGCACGGCGCCTCGTACCTGACCACGAAGACGGCCGGTCCTGTCCAGGAACGGGCCCGCAACTTCGGTTCGATCGCGGCGATTGCGCTCATCGTGCTGTTCGCGCTGGCCGGCGTCTGGCTCTATTACGGCATTGATGGTTACGCCTTCACCGGCGCTGTCGATGCGGGCGGTCCCTCGAACCCGCTGATGAACGACGTGGCACGCAGCCAGGGCGCATGGTTCGTCAATTACGGGAAATATCCGTGGATGATGCTGGCGCCTGCGCTGGGCTTCCTCGGTGCGCTCGGCGCCTTCATCGGCCTGCGCGCAGGCCGTGGCGGACTGGCGATCATCTCGTCGGGCCTGTCGGTCTTCGGCATCGTCGCAACGCCCGGCGTTTCGATGTTCCCGTTCCTGCTGCCCTCTTCGGAGCAGCCGGCAGCAAGCCTGACGGCCTGGGATGCCTCTTCGAGCCATCTGACGCTGTTCATCATGCTGGTCGTTGCGCTGATCTTCGTGCCGCTGATCCTCGTCTACACCTCGTGGGTCTACCACATCATGTGGGGCAAGGTGACCGACGCCGACGTGACCAGCAAGGACAAGCACGCCTACTGAGAAAAACCGGCGGGCCTTGGCGGCCCGCCACGCTCTCAAGCCGCATTGCGCGGACACAGGCAGGATGCCGGGCCGCGCAATGTTCTGACGAAAGGAATTGAACCATGTGGTATTTCGCCTGGATCCTCGGCCTGCCGCTTGCAGCGCTGTTCGCGGTGCTGAACGCGATGTGGTACGAGTTGATGGATGACCGCGCGAAGGAGCGCGAGGAAAGGGCACGCGGCCTCTGAACCGCGTCTCGAACGACGGCCCGCCATGTGCGGGCCGTCTTGCGTTTGGGCAGCGCTCCGCCGCAGGCGTCACCGGTCCCGGCCAACAGTCCGCCTTCTCCCCGCAACGAACCGGCAAAACGGAAGCGGGGCCGCATCCATGAAGATGCGGCCCCGCTTGCTTTCGATCCGATCCCGGCATCCGGCCCATATGCCAACGTGTCGGAACAGGATCACGCCTGTTGCCCGGGCGCTGCAGACCTATTGATCGATCTCGAGCGAGATGTTGACGGTGATGCTGTAGGTATTTTCGCCAGCCGCGATCGGCGGAGCGCTTTCGGCCTTCGCCATCATCATGTCGCCGCGCATCATCATCGGACGCGGCATCGAGCCCTGTTCGGAAATCGAGACGACCTTGCCGAGCGTGACGCCGGCCGCTTCTGCAAGCGTTTCTGCCTTGGCAAGCGCGTTGGCGACAGCCTCGCGCCGGGCTTCATCTTCTGCCGCCGTCGGATCGCTGTTCGAAAATGCGATGCCGCCGCCGGAATTGACGCCGAGCTTGACGGCTTCATCGAGCACGCCCGAGAGCTTGGAAAGATCGCGCACCCGGACATCGAGCCCGTTCTGGACCTCGTAGCCGACGATCTCGGTGGTCATCGAACCATCGGAGGCCGTGACCTGCTCGTAGCGCGGGCTGACGGAGAAATTGCTGGTCTGGATGTCCTTGTCCTCGATGCCATCGGCTTTGAGCGCGTCGATCACCTTCTGCATCGCAGTCGAATTGTCCGAAAGCGCGGTCGCCGTGTCATCGGCCTGGCTGACCACGGACAGCGACACGGTCGCCATGTCAGGGACCAGCGTTGCATCGCCATCGGCGGTCACGCTGATCACGGCCGGCATCCTCGGGCCGTCGGCAAGCGCCGCAGACCCGGCAAGCGGCAAGGCAAAAAGCAGCCCGGCGGCGGCAATGCGAACAGGTAGTTTGGCCATGGGAATCCCTCCTTGAATGAACCTCGTGATGTCATGGCCAACAAATGTGAAGCCAATACGGCAGGCGCTTGCGATGCCCGGTATTTTGGAGTAGTCGGAAGAACCGCGCGCGGAACCATTGCCCGCGCGGCAACGGCATCTGCCTTTCTGTGGGCCTGTAGCTCAATGGTTAGAGCCGGCGGCTCATAACCGCTTGGTTGGGGGTTCGAGTCCCTCCAGGCCCACCACCCCTGAATTTTGACGTTGATTTTCTTGCATTTTTTCCTCGTTTTGCCTCACTGGAATTTTCGGAGGTCGAGAGTGGGACATTTTTGCTATCCCAATAGCTCTGAAGGAGTTCGAAACCGGCATCCGCGAGGCGCTTCTTCTCGGCCGCTTTTGAATAGTGGTGCGCCATCTTGGAGTCGGACCACCCAAAGATCGCCATAAGCTGCTTTTCTGTCGCACCCGCTTCTGCCAAGATTGTTGCGGAGGCTTTCCGCAGACCGTGTGATGAGCATTGTTTCAGGCCGATGTCATCGCACCATTGTCTCATCTTGTTGCCAAAGCCGTTCGACGAGAACGCCTTGCCATGTTCGGTGACCAAATAGGTTTCTGTTTTGCAAGGAAGCCATTCCAGCGCTTTTCTCAGTTCAGCTGTAATCGGCAGGCTGACAAGCTCCGCTTCGCCTTTCTGCGGGAAAAATTCAATTCGGCCATCGATAACGTTGGCAGGGCCAAGCTTTACGGCGTCAGAACGACGCACCCCAAGGTTCAGCAACAATTCGAATGCGAGTCGCGCCGTGGTTCCGAAAGGATAGTTCGCCCGAAACATAGCAATCTCTCCCTCCGACCAGCTATGGAAGCCCTTCGATTTGTTGATTTTCTTTACACCTTTCGCTGGGTTGAATGTGGCGCGCTCTGTATGAATTGCCCACTCGAACAGCGTTTTCAGGTACTTCACCAACTTATCGGCAGCTCCCGGCGTTTCACGCCGCTTCATCTGGCTTGCTTCAATGTCGGATCTGCGAATCTTCTTGAAAGGCAGATCACCAATGTTGTTGCAGTACCGATTAAGAACGCTTTTCTTGTCCGATCGAGTTGACGCTGCAAGAAGCATGAACTCCTTTGAACGATAATATTCTTCGATTAACCAGCGTACCGAACCCGGAATAATACGAGGCGATGGCTTAACGAGCGTAACCACCTTTCCAGTCAAAACGCGATGGTACTCTTCGACGAACGCCTGCGTCACGCTTCCATTTTCATCCAGATAGGGTGAGGTCATCCTGTATTTCGGCTTTTCAGGCAACCGAACATAGAATCGTTCGTTGCCATGGCGGTCGACATCGCGCGTGCAATATTTGAATGGCACCCGGCACCTATCCGATTTTGCTGTCGAACGGATTTTCACCATCGTCCCCTTCCTCATCTTCCCCGAGACGCTCTAGTAATTTGCACCAGCTCTCATCGAGCTTAGCCTTATCCCAGCGGCGGACACTGCCGACTTTAAGACCCTTTGGCATCCAGCCCAGTCGCACCCAATTGTCAAATGTACTAGGCGCAATATCAAATCTTGCCGCGGCTTTCGTGCGACGCAATGCTCGTTTCTCGAGCCATTCAATATCGGGATCTCGATTTTGGTCGCTCACTTTCTTACCCCTTTCCAGAAATGGTCCGTCTTGTGCTGGGCTTTGATTTTTGCCTTACGAATCGATATTATATATTACCTATTGGTACCGTTCGGTAACTATTGTTACCAGAAAGGGAGAAATGTCAACGGAATTATCTGGAATCGGATTTAGACTCTTAGAGGTCAGGAAAAAACATGGGCTTACCCAAGCCATAGTAGCCGCCAAGCTCCGAATCTCGGATAAAACTTACAAATTCTATGAGCTAGAAAAGAGGGAAATCCCGTCATTAGTCGCAGTGCATTTCTGTGAATTGTTCGACGTAAGCTTGTCATGGCTTCTGATTGGAAAGCCCGAGGGAGCCAGTGAACAAAACTTAAATATGGTCGAGAACCTAGTGCAAGCAGTGCTGAAATATGCCCACATTGACCTCAAAGATGAGGATAAAGAGGATCTGGCTCGATGTGCACGCTACATCATGAAGCAGACTATTGAGAAAAACACAGACCCTAGCGTTGAAGCAGAAGAGTTTTACAGAACGAGAAAGTGAGCTTCTAATGACTTTAGACAGCCTTACCCAAGAGCTAGCCACCTCAGTGAGAATTATCCGTCTCGGAAGTATCCTTTCGATAGTGGCGACCGGTTCTGGATTGATAGTTTGGAATTGGGATAAAACAAGCAACTCGCATATTGCGACCACAATACTTTTATGTGTTTTGGCAGCGTCTTGCGCCTCTCTCGCAATTGCCGAGCACGTCAATAGATTGCTAATGCGTAATTCAGATATCGATGTCCGAAGATAGCTACACCGTACATGAATTAGTTCACTGAAAAAGGGGCGGCGGGAGGAACAAAAAGCGAACGAACGACTATTCATCCGAGTCAAAATGTGCCAGTCTGTCAAAAAATAACACAGAAAGGCGCGATTCGTGACACGTGAGCTGACCGGAAAAACGGAATTCACAAGGCTTCGGGAACAGGCCGGGCTGACGCTGGAGGAAGCCGCGCGTGTTGTCCGCGTTTCCGGTCGTACAGCCTATCGCTATGAAAGCGGTGACTCTTCCCCCTCGCCCCTCGCCCTCGAAATCCTTGAACTGATGGCGCGCAGTCACCAGCGGGAGCAGCCGTCAGCCGGGTTCCGCTTTGTTGACCTGTTCGCCGGCATCGGTGGACTGCGGATCGGCTTCGAGAAGCTCGGGGGCAAGTGCGTGTTCACCAGCGAATGGGACAAGTACGCCCAGCAAACCTATCGCAAGAACTTTCCGGAAGATCCCGAGCATGTGTTTGCCGGAGATATCCGGGAATACACGAAAGATGTCGGCGCACTGGCGGGCATACCGGCGCATGACGTGTTGCTGGCGGGATTTCCCTGCCAGCCTTTCTCGATCGCGGGCGTCTCGAAAAAGAACTCGCTGGGGCGTCCGCACGGTTTTCTGGATGCGACGCAAGGCACCCTGTTTTTCGATGTCGCCCAGATTATCAAGTTTCACCGGCCGAAGGCCTTTTTGCTGGAAAATGTGAAAAACCTGCGCAGCCATGACGGTGGCAACACGTTCCGGACCATCATGAACGTGCTGGAAAACGAGCTCGGCTACAAGGTTGAAACACGGGTCATGAGTGCCCGTCCCTGGGTGCCCCAGGGACGCGAGCGCATCTTTATTGCCGGTTTTCTGGACCATGGCGTCGGCTTTTCGTTTGATGATGTCGTCATCCCCGAGGGGCCTGCACCGGTGCTGGGATCGGTGCTGTTGCCAAGGGTCGACGAAAAATACACGCTGACACCGAAGCTCTGGCAGTATCTGCAGGACTATCGCAAGAAACATGAATCCAAGGGCAACGGGTTCGGTTATGGTCTGTGCGGGCCGAACGATGTCGCGCGCACCCTGTCCGCCCGTTATTACAAGGACGGCTCCGAAATCCTCGTTGACCAGGGCCCCAGCAAGCGCCCCCGCAGGCTGACGCCGAAGGAATGCGCCCGGCTGATGGGATTTGAACGCGGCAACCGGGTATGGGACATACCGGTATCGGATACACAGGCCTACAAACAGTTCGGCAACGCCGTTGTCGTGCCGGTTGTCGAGGCCGTGGCGCAGGCCATGGAGCCATGGTTACCCCGCGCGCAGGGTGGTGACGTCATTCCGCTTTCAGCTTCAACACCGCAAGAGCCGGAAGTCGCTGCCGCGCATGGTTGATACTGTTTCGCCCGAGGTCAGAAGCCGGATGATGTCCGGCATCAGGGGCAAGGACACCAAACCGGAAATCGTAATCCGCAAGGCCCTGCACGCGGCAGGGTTCCGCTATCGTCTGCATGACCGGCGGCTGCCGGGCAAGCCCGATATGGTGTTTCCGAAATACCGGGCCGTTTTGTTCATTCACGGTTGCTTCTGGCACGGACATGACTGCCACCTGTTCCGTCTGCCCTCAACCCGCCCGGAATTCTGGAAATCCAAGATCGAGGGGAATGTCGTGCGCGATTGCGCCGCGACCGAACAGTTGCAAACGGCGGGCTGGCGCGTGGGAACAGTATGGGAATGTGCGCTGAAGGGTCGGGAAAAGCTGGAATTCGCAGCGGTTGCGGGGCAACTGGCTGACTGGCTTCGCTCGGACGGGAGCGCGATTGAATTACGGGGGGCGGCATGATCGGCAAGGGTTATCTGTCAGACTACTTCGAGGGAGCTGCGGTGAAGCGGCTCAGTGCGGTCGAGACCTCTCCGGACAGCTCGAACCAGCACGAGTTCAACGCGACAAAGGCTTTGCGCCGGATTTTCGGTGAAGATGACCGGAGAGGAATACCAACACGTTTTGTATGGCTCGGCGGCGAACAGGAAGGCGTATCGGCCGAAGGCATTATCAGCTGGTACGACGCGCGACGCCAGCATCCAACGCGAACGGAATATCGGTTGTATTACCCCGGCAACGAGGTCACCGCGCTTATGGAGGCCGGGGATACCTTCTTTCTGGCTACCCGCCGCGATGGCACGGCGATGGTGATAATTACACCGTCCGGGAGTACCGTGCAGAACCAGCTGCTATGGCTGTTCGGAATGGAATCTCAGCCCGACCTGCATTTCGAGGTACAGGAAATATCGGGCAATCAGGATGCCGAGCTGGACTTCACAGTCAGATACATCCTGGATGAACTCGGTATCGAGCCTGAAGAGCCTGAAGCCGATGCCCTTGATGCTCTGATCGAACGCTTTGGCATGAAATTTCCGACCACGCGGGAATTCTCCGCGCTGGCACGAACCTCCCTGCCGGATGTGACTGCCGGACACGATAGCCCTGACAGCGTGTTGATGGCGTGGCTGGAGCGTGAGGAACTGCTTTTCCGGCGTCTGGAGCGCCATATTGTGTCCGATCGTCTGGTGAATGGTTTCATGGCGGGAAGCGAGGCGGATGTTGACGGATTTCTGGCGTTTTCGCTCAGTGTCCAGAACCGGCGCAAGGCGCGCGCCGGACAGTCACTGGAAAATCACTTGGAAGCGTTGTTTCAGGCTCACGGTATCCGGTACGTGCGCGGGGCCGAGACAGAGAACCGGCACAAACCTGATTTTCTGTTTCCCGGAATCGCCGAATACCGCGATGCCGCCTTCCCATCGCAAAGACTCACTATGTTGGGGGCAAAATCAACTCTCAAAGACCGATGGCGGCAGGTACTGACCGAAGCCGAACGTATTCCGAAAAAGCACCTGCTGACTCTGGAGCCCGCAATCTCCGAGCACCAGACCGACCAGATGCAGCAGGCAAACCTTTGGCTTGTTCTTCCTGAAAGGTTGCATGCAACTTATCGACCTGCGCAGCAAGCCCGGTTGCTCTCGATGAAAAACTTCTTCGAGCTGGCGCTTCGGAAGCAAAACATTTCTTGATCGAATTGCCATCAATAAGTGGCTCTTAGCCGAAAGCATCAGGATCAAGATTGGGTTGGCTGGTTCGGCTGATATAGGCACCAAACCTTTGAACCAAATTGGAAAGGAATGGGGAGGAAACAGAAGCTTTTTGTTTCAAAAGCATTCCGGTGCTGTTCAGTTCATTCAGAGATACCGCCCCCAGCATATCGGACTTAACAATAATTGGCTTGGTTTCGCTTGCCAGCCATTATTTCTACAATCGACGGCGGAGCTGGGCCATTCTACCTTGCCATCAGTGCAATAAATTCCTCCGTCGCCTTATAGCTCCCTGATAGACCAAACTGAGCTATGGTTCGCCCCGCAAAATCCTCAACCCTCAGACGGTGGCCATAGATGAAACCATTCATGAAGCTAACGCTTTCCTTATCGCCCGGAAAATCCCAACTGTAGCCTATCGCTTCCAAGTCAGCACGCACCCAAATTTCAAAGGTCCCGGCGGCACCAAACTCGTTCGCGTCACGTTCGAACACGAACCGCAAGTCGGTTTTCCCCGGTGAGAAAGTTCGGTTGCTCCAGATTATTTCGCCAAATGTCTGATTTTTCCCCGGATAGTGGACGATGCGAAAAACCGGATCAAGATCTCGACTCTCCAATGCATAGAAGGGTTGAGCAGTGTGAGTGTTCAGGAAGGTACCCACGAGCCAGTCATCATAAAGCGTACTTTCCACCACCTGCAGATGTGAAAGGGTAACTTCGCCTTGGCGGCGGGTAACACCAAGCCTATCGATTTCCTCCGGCGTGAAAACATACATCTCCTCGGGCGGCGTACGCAGCATTACGGCCACGAGTTCGTCGGGTGTCCCGTAAGATGAAAGCGCCGCAAAAATGTCGGCGACCACGGCTTGGGTTAGCGAGTTGTTCTGCTCGCCCGGTCGAATTTGGTGAACGCCCAAAAGCCCATCGGCAAGCCTCATTTCACCCGCAAGAAATATCAAAGAACAAGCCGAGTAGCATTTAGCACCGGGCATGACCCAAGTGTTGATTCCCAATTTATGGATTCGGTCAGCGATGCCAAGAGCAGCGTAGACCTGCCCGCCGCCGCTGTCGAGTTCCACTGTTCGGATACGTTCCTGATCCAGCAGGCGATAGAAGCTTTCCTCGGTCGCGTCTGTAATGGTGCCAGTGATACGGACAGTGCCCTGCCCGGCAAACTCGACCTCGGCCGCGCCCACACCCGTCGACAAAGCGAAACCTACCACACACGCGAAAATGAACCGCTGAACCGATCTCTTGCTTCGAAGCACTGACTCCACCTCTTTTGACCTCGACATCTAGTTCAGCCGCTCCAAGCCACTGGGTCAATTTAGGCGCTTATCAACTTGCCATTGGATTAAGACCCAGCTTTTCTTGATAGATCGGGCTGGCATGGGAAACAACTGCATCGATAACCACAGGGGCCTTTGACCCCGTCAGAAGCAGCATTTTGCCCGCCTTAAGTTCCAATATCTGATCAGCCGTCATGAGCTTTTGGCGGCTTTCGCTGGTGGTGATGCGCGGATTTTGGCCGAGCTTGACGGCGGGCTGCCGGCTGCGGGTCAAAACAGTCTGATCGCCAAGCGCATTGGCGGCCCAGCTCGCGGTTTCGTATTCAGCGCGACCAAGGCCGAATATGCGCGTGGTGACGCATGAGCCGAGGATGCTGGCCGTGTCGCCTCTGCCATAGACGCTTTCGATCTGGCCCTTGTCCTGCGTAATGAACAGCGCCTCAATGCCGCAACCGGCGGCAACATTGGCGATATTGACCAGCTTTTCCATGCGGCCAAGCCTGACAAACTCATCGAGTACGAGCAGCACGTTCTTTTGCGGCCTGTCGGAGCCTTCGAGGCGAACCGCCGTGCCGAGAATGATGTTGGTCATCAGACGCAGGAAGACGGCTTGGGCATCAATCTGATCGAGCGGAACGACGAGGAACAAATCGGCCTCTCCGTGAAAGACATCATCAAGCGAGCAGTTCGAGCCGGACAGGAAAGTGCGCATTTCATCCGAGCGCGCCCATTCGAAGGCTCTGAGGATGGTTGTGCGGATCGCGCCGCGTTCGTTTTCTCCGGCCGCCAGGAACGTTGCGGCAGCCGCCGCAGGACGCTTGCCAACCAATTCGGGATGTTCAGCCCATCTCGAAAGCGACTTTTCGAAGTCTGCCGAGAAAACCATATCGATGACATAGGGCAAATTGCGTTCGTCGGCCTCGCCGTTTTCGACAATCGCCTCCAATATGCCGGCGATCATCGACTTCGCCATTTCCGCAAAGTGTGAGCCGTTGCCATGTTCCGGCCGTACCAGACCTTCGGCGATCACATCGATGTCGCGCACAAGGTGATCCGGGCGGATGTAGTCCAGCGGGTTGAAGCAATCCGTGGAGGCTTCATGCACACCGAAAGGGTTGAGAACGATCACGCGCCGCCCGAGGGACTGGCGATAGCGGCGGGTGATGGCGAAGTTTTCGCCTTTGATGTCGAGGACCGCAACCGGCCCGTCATGATCAATGATCGCCGGAATGACCACGGAGACGCCCTTACCGGCGCGGGTCCCGGCGATGGCCGCATGATGGCCCTGACGCCAGCCCTGCTTGGCATTGGGGCGATATCTGAGGATTGCGCCCTTGTGCAGCCCCAAGGGCAGACCCGTTTCGTTGTGGCGAAGCTGGTTGATTTCCTGCTGGCTCATCCACTGCGCGCGCCATGGGCCCTTCTTCTGAACGCGGTTGTTGGGTTTGGGAAGGACCTTTTCCAGAATGATCACGAGACCGATAACGGGAACCGGCAGGCCAACGGCGAGACTGGTCATCAGCGCAAGCCTTTGCGACTCTGACAAGCCGGTGAAGGCCCTGCCAGCTGCACCAAGGCTTGCGAAGAAGGAAAAGCCTTCCCGCATCCAATCCTGAAACACAAGGCCAGCCGAGAGTGCCAGCGTTGCGGGTGCGACGAGTGCCAGTGCAGACGCAGTAAGGAGGGCAGCCCCAATAGCTAAGCCCGACGCACTGCGGCTGCGTCCCTGAAAATCGCCTGTGAGCAGCTTCAGAGCCAGCGCCACGCCCATCAACGCCAACGCAATCTGGCTGTTGTAATCGATATACGGCCAGACCACAGGGACGAACAGAGCGATTATCAGGGACAGAACAAGCGCCGATAAGGAAAGCACTGCGCGGTAGGTCGGTATCATCCGGTTCATGGCATTGCCTCGGTGTGAAATCAGAGAGTGAGGGGGAAACAGAAAGCGTGGTCATCATCGGGAATGCCCGCGCCCGCCGCTGGGGACGGATCGGTTCGGCCGGTCTATTTTGAGGGCATCGCCGTCATGGCTTCGCCCGCTGTTTCCAGCAGGCGAAAGGCCTCTTCCATCTCGGGCGGGATCAGAGCGCTGCCACCCGAACGCTTCGCGAAGGCGCGAAAGCCGGTCATGAAGCTGGCCTGAGAGGCGATCAGCGACATCATGCAATCGCTCAGCAGCCTTTGCCGTTCCGCGATCAAACCGGTCGAACGCTGTTCCAAGACTTCGAATTGACTGGCTGACTGCTCCAAGGCGCTCGTCAATCGTTCGACGTAGTGCAGAAGCGCGCGCTCCATCGGCGTCAGACGCTCCGAAGAAAGCTTGTCTTCGTCCATCGTCTATCCGGCCTCCACGACCGGCAGGCAGGCTTTCCCTTCGAAGCCAATCCGGCAATCGGTCGGGATCGCCCCGCTCCATGAAAGGTGTGTTTCCGGCACGGCTGTATTGTTCGGAAGGTCCGCGTGCGAGAGGGTCACACTCTGCGCCTTGGTCAAGATGATCCCCGCTGCGATTGCCGCTATGACCGCGCTCGCCGCGATCACGGCCGCGCTGATCGTGTTCGCGGTCAGCAGCACCGGTCGCTTCATCATCCGAAGGCGGGAAAGCTCCCGTTCGGTCTCGCGCCGGATCAGGTACATCTGCTGCGCGTTGTCTTCCACCACTGCGGCCAAATCGCTCGCGATTATAGCGCGCCAGTCGCTCAACACTGCCTCGCAGTCGGTCTTGCAGCTCTTCGAGGGTGAGCCCGTCGAGGCGGCTCCCGCTTCGGCTTGGTGTTGCGCCAGCACCTCTTTCAAGCGCTCGCTCAAGGGTTTTCTGTCGGGTCCAGTCTTCATGGAAAAAATCTCCTTTGAGCCGCCAGCGTTCATCCGTTTGCGGGTCGCGGACGGTGATGTAGTTTTTGCCTTGTCGGGGAAGATCGAAGCCCGCGCCCTCAAGCGCGGACATTATGCTTGGGCGATCGTGGATAGAACCGGCTTCAACCCGGTCGACGATCCAGTCATGGATCAATGTGCGCGCCTCGCCCCGGCGCACGCTTTCAATCAGGCTGACGGTTTCCCGAGCCCGTTCCGGCGCAAGCGGATCGCTCCAGCCGAATTCCTTGTTCAGCACATCACGCAGGGCGTCGTAGTGCTTGCGATAGCCAGGGGGCGCGATATTGAGGCTGCGCCCGCTCTCAAGCTCCATGCGCGGCGTGACGAAGTGCAGTTCGACACGCTGCTCATGGGTATGGCGCACCCAGAGAATATCGCGCCGGTCGGCCTCAAGCCCGGCAAAGGCCAGACGCTCGAAAGCCTCGATCACTGACCGCTGTTGCTCATCACTCGGGGCATCTTCCGCCGTGAAGGCAATCACGCCAGCGCGGTAGGACCATTGATGCGGGCAGGCATCAATCAGGCCGCGTGTCAGATCGGGATTGCCTTGCAGCACTTCCGGCAACGGATCGCGGGCGAGCATGTGCACCGCGCCTGACGCATCACGGATGGCGTTGCGGTTCTCGTCATAGGCGACGACCTCGCGGTCGATAAGATAGTTGACCGGTCCTGCACCACCGCCCTGACCGTTGCGAAAGAACTTGATCAGCATGGCCGGTCACCCTTGCGGGCATTCTGAGCCAAGGCCTCCGACAATGCGCGCTCAACGCCGACGAGACCGGCGGCAACGGCAATCGCATCAATGCGGGCAACGTCGCCGCGTGCTTCGGCGGTGTTCAACCATCGGGCAATCTGATTGAGATTGCCGCCGATGCGCGACAGGGCAGCAAGAAGCTCGGGAGCCGCAGCGGGTACAGGACGGCGGCGACTCGCTGAAACGAGGCCGAGCGTTTCCCGCAAGAGCATCGCTGCGGAGACATTCGACGCATCGGCCTTGGCGCGAAGCTTGACCTTTTCCTGCGCCGTGCAGCGAAACACAAAGGTCTCGGTGAGCGGTTCTTTTGCACGGCTACGGCCTGCGCCGGTGGGGTTCGAAGGGGAGGCTCGCCGCCCCTCGCAAGGCTCCCGGTCAGAAGCGCCAGCGTATGACAGGGGTCGCCTTGCTGTCTTCACATCGCCAGCGCTCATGACACACCTCCAGCGCTGGAACTTGGTCTGATGGCATTGGAGCTTTTGCTGATTCTCTCGCGGAAGAACTGGAGGCAGGCCTCCTCCTCGGGACTATCTTCGCTCGGCGGCCAGTAGCTCGGCAGACGGTATCCGCCGCGGCCGGAGTTCTTCGTCTCAATACCGAATGCAGCGAGAGGCGGCATCCGATGTTTGGCAAGCCAAGCCAGCCAGCGATCAACCTGTGACGTCTGACCAGCCATCAAGAAAACAAGCGGCATTGATTGGTGAGAGCCAGACGGTTGGCCTGTCCCTCGCGCGTTAGGTTTTTTATTTATTTCTTTCTCTGGATTCAGCGGTCGTTTTTGTCCCCCTTCCAGAGACATATCTGACTGTCTTTCTGGACAAATCTGACCGCCTTTTTTCGGGTAAAGGCGGACAATCTTGTCTGTCTTTTCACGGGATTCCGATGCGCGTAAAATAGACGATGCTGAAGGGCGATATTCCGTATTGTGCCCGACACCGTTTCCGCGCCGAACATCAAACCAGTCTGTGGCTTCGAGTTCGCGAATGGCGCGCTGAATGGTCTTGACGCTCTTGCCGGTTGCGTCGGCAATCGTTTGATAGGACGGCCACGCCTTCTCGGTGTGGCCGTTCAAATGTGTGGTAATGATATAGAGCGCTACGCATTTGGCGTTGTCACTCAGCTCCGCGTCACAGCTCAGCTGCTGCAGCCACTGCAATTTCACTTCTCGGAATGGTCGAGAGACAGTCATGTGCGCCTCCTGCGGCTCATCGCGAAGGAGGTATTCTCAGCCTTGAAGATCGGAAAAAGTGGGACAGGGGCGTTCGTAAGCCATTGAAATGCATAAGGAGGCAGAACCGTCTCACTTATAGACAAGTCATTGTTTTTGCTTGTTTTAGGTAGGCCCTCCAGGCCCACCATTTCTGTCCATCGCCACATATATCGTCCGACACGGAAACGCCGACTTTGCGACAAAAGTCGGTTTTTGTGCAGACACCGACGGCGGGCCTTGGAGGCCTCGTCGTCTTCAATCGGCTTGCTGCCGATGTCGACCATTCCCCATGGATTGAAAAATGGATGCCGGTAAGCCCCAGCTGGAGAACGTTGACGCTATAACACCGACAAGCCGGCTTCATCTGCCTCTGTCAGACCCAGCAGCAAAACATCCGCTTGTGCACCGGCTCATATCGCCACAATGTTTCGCTCATCAGCCTGCCTGCGGCCCGCTGATCCATTCTCCGCCCCTCTCCGGAAGGAACGGTGAACGCCGACGCTACCCCACGCCATGGGACACGATCTGTTTGTTGCCATGGCGATCGACGTCGTGTTCGCAATATCTGAATGATACGCGCCGCCTATCCGATTGTTCCATCGAACGAGGCGGGTTCACAAAACGCTTAGAAAAGATTGCCAACCAATTTTATCTAATATATTAGATAAGAAATATCATTGCTATCGCCGACTGAATATGAAGGACTTTACATGACTGCCGGTCAAACGCCCTGCGGCTGCGGATGTGGCTCGCGCCATCGCGCCATTGATATCCACGCGCATTATTTTCCGCAGAGCTACCTCGATGCCGCAGCCGGAGCAGGAGCGGAAGTCTTTGAATTCCATGGCCACCCGGCCGTCAAGGTTGGCCCGCTTTTCACCGGTCCGATTGCACCCCGATTTATCGATCTCGATATGCGCCTCGCCGACATGGAGAAAAGCGGTGTCGAAAAACAGGTTCTGTCCTTGACCCAGCCGATGGTCTACTGGGCTGACGAGCAGACGGCCGACCGGTTGGCGCAAACCTTCAACGACGCGCTTGCTGCAGCGCATGAGCATGCGCCAGAGAAGCTTTTCGGCTTCGCGACCCTTGCCATGCAGCATCCCGAAAGGGCTATCGCCGAAGCGCGGCGCGTGGCAGGCATTCCCGGCATCAAGGGCGTCTATCTCGGCACGGCAATCAATGATGACGATCTCGGCGACAAGAAGTTCTGGCCGGTCTATGCCGTTCTTGAGGAGCTTGGCCTGCCAATATTCCTGCATCCGCTGAAGGTGCTCGGCATGAGCGATCGCCTCAGCAAGTATTTCCTTTCAAACCTTCTCGGCAACCCGTTCGACACGGCGGTAGCCGCCGCACATCTGATCTTTTCCGGGGTGCTAGATGCGTTCCCGAAGCTCGAAGTCGCTTTACCCCATGGCGGCGGAGCACTTCCATTCCTGCTCGGCCGGATTTCGCACGGCTGGTCGGTGCGACCCGAATGTGTCCACCTTGAAACTGATCCGCGCCAGTATGCCGGCCGCTTCTTCTACGACACCATCACGCATGACGCACAATCGCTCGCCTTTCTGGTGGAACAAGTCGGCTCCGACCGCATCATGCTTGGAAGTGACTATTGTTTCGACATGGGGCTCGAGCAGCCGCGCACGCCCGTCGAAAAGCTTGCCACGCTCGGAGACGACGACAAGGCACGCATCCTCAACGGCAATGCGGCAAACCTGCTCCGCCTGTGAAACCGACCCCTCCCAAACCATGGCGCACCTGACATGAAGATCGAAGAGGCAGTCGAGGTTCGCGGATATACGGGGCACATTGCCGGAAGCTGTGCTCCGCAGTTCCTGCCCGTATTGGCAGCGTTCCGGAGCAATTTCGAGATGCGTCGGGAAATCGGGGGGGCTGTCACGATCTTTCAGGAGGGCGAAAGGGTCGTTGACCTGTGGGGCGGCTTCGCTGACCTGGAACAACAGAAGACGTGGCAAGCCAACACCGTTTCTGTCCTGTTTTCACTCGCCAAGGGCATGGGCGCACTCTGTATCCATATTCTGGCCGACCGTGGCAAGATTGATCTCGACACGCCGGTTTCACTCTACTGGCCCGAATTCCTCGATGGCGGCTCGGAAAAATCCGGGATCCTGGTCCGGCATATCCTCTCCCATTGCTGCGGAATGGTTTTCAACGATCATTCCTCCGAAGGCGACATCTTCGACTTTCCAGCCATGAGGCGCGCATTGGAGCTTCAGGCACCAGCCTGGCCGCCAGGCGCCCAACCGGCCTATAACACTACCAATTTCGGCTATCTCGTCGGCACGCTGGTCGAGAAGGTTACCGGTCAGAGGATCGACAGGTTTCTTCAGGAAAATGTCTGCGGGCCGCTGGGCGTGGATTATCACATGGGGCTTGCCGAGAGCGATCTCGACCGTGTGGCGACGCTTTATCCGTCTGAAACGCCGAACCTCCAATATCTGCGTGGACAAACCCCTGGCTCGACCATCGGACGGGCCTGGAACGCGATGGCCAAGCCATGGAATGCCGACGCCCTGAACACGCCAAAGGTCAGAACCGCTCTCCTGCCTTCCTTCGGTGG
This sequence comes from Martelella limonii, assembly GCF_013344475.1. Classification (GTDB taxonomy): domain Bacteria; phylum Pseudomonadota; class Alphaproteobacteria; order Rhizobiales; family Rhizobiaceae; genus Martelella; species Martelella limonii. The sequence continues at coordinate 322,890 of NZ_JABUOU010000003.1, forward strand.
CCACGGCAATGCGCGCGGCCAGGCAACAATCTACGCGGCGCTTGCCAATGGGGGCACGCTCAACGGGGTCCGGCTGCTGTCGTCGGAGGCTGTCCAAAACCTGCACGTTCTGCAATGGGAGACGGACAGGGACGCTATCCTGGAGCGCCCGCTGCGCATGGCGGTCGGGTTCTTCAAGAACAAGCCGGGCTGGGTGCCAATGGGCCCAAATATGAACGCCTACGGCTTTTTCGGCTCAGGCGGAACACTTGCCTTTGCCGATCCCGAAAGAAGGCTTTCCTTCGCTGCCCAGTCAAACTTCCAATGCGGCGGCGAAAGCGTCGGAGAGCGAACCGAGGCGCTCGTTGAGGCAGCTTTCTCCCGGCTCTGAAAATGCCCGGACGCCTGTCGGTGCATTCGCCCGACCGCACCTCATAATGTCGTGCCCCAAGCGGCAGCGTTCGTTCGTCCGAGCCCGTTCACCGAACATTCTGGTCAACCGATTGACAAACAGGAGAATCAAACCGAACAGAGACATCGTTCAGTTTTGCGATATATTGGATATTAGATACTTGATATCAGAATGCATTTGCCGTTAAGTTTTGGATGGCAGCCCATTTCAATCAAATGACAGCCAAATGCGCCAATCTGCCGCGCGCACGAAAAAGGGGAACGAAAAATGTTCGACAAACTGCGTCTTTTCGCGACTGCGGGCGTGATGGCCGCGGGCCTCCTGGCGGGAGCCCCGGCAGCGACAGCCCAGGACTATCCGGATCGCTCCATCGACTGGATCCTCATGTGGTCGCCCGGCGGCGGCGCCGACACTGCGACCCGCATTTTCACAAAATACTATGAAGAGGAACTCGGTCAGCCGATCACCGTCCAGAACGTCACCGGCGCTTCGGGCACAATCGGCTACATGACCGCGCGCGATGCGGATCCCGATGGTTACACGCTGACGACCGCCCTGAGTGATCTGCCCAAATACAAGCCACTCGGCACGCCGGGGATCGAAGTCGACAATTTCGACATTCTCGGCAGTTTTGCCGTGGAAGCGCCTGTTCTTGTGGCCCCTGCCGACAGCGAAATCGAAACGCTTGATGACTTCATCCGCCTTTCGAAGGAAAACCCCGATGGCCTCTCCATCGGTGTCACCAATATCGGCGGCATCCATCACCAGCCGCTTGTTCTTCTGGCTGAGGCCGCCGACATCAGAATCAATGTCGTCGCCCATGAGGGCACGCCTCAGGTCAATGCGGCTCTCCTCGGCGGCCACATCGACCTGATCTCCAGTTTCGCCAAGCAGTCTCTTGCCCACGTCCAGTCCGGAGACATGCGCTATATCGCCTATTTTGGTGCAACCCGGACGAAGGCCTTGCCCGATGTGCCGACTGCCAGGGAGCTTGGCTATGATATCGTCTGGGAGCACTCCTATGGCGTGGCGACACCGAAGGGGGCGCCTGAGGAGGTGAAGGCGAGATTGACAGCAGCGCTTGAAACCGTCCGCGAAAACACGGATTTCCAGGCCGAGCTGGACACCGTCGGACTGTCACTGCACAGCGTCGGTCCCGAAGACTATCGGGAGGAACTGCTCGAGACCAGCAGACAGATGGAGCATGTCGTCGAGCTGATGCGGCAGCAATAATCGGAAAGCCGGCCCCTCCCCCGGGGCCGGTTTCGCCAATCCTCCTTTGCTCATAGCCGTTTCAGGATCAAACCATGTTCACTGCAGGCCTTGTCTGCCTTTCCTCTCTGGGTATTGCCGTCGCATTTTTCTGGGGCAGCCTCGGGTTGACCACACTGATGTCTGATCCCGGAGGCCCGGCCATCGTTCCGCGTGTCCTATGCGGGATCATCGGACTTGCAGCACTGGTAGAGGTCGTTCGACTCTATCATGCCCGCCATCAGCACCAGTCCCTTGGACAGACCTTCAGCGACTTCCTTTCGCAGGTGCGCCAGGGCGTTCGTGCTGAATCGTCTTCAACATGGCGCGTCCTCGTCTGCATGATCCTCGCGCTTCTTTATCCCGCGCTCATGCAGCTCACCGGTTTCATCTTTGCGTCCTTCGCTCTGATCGTGGTGATCGGCCGCGTCTGCTCGCTCGGATGGCTTCGCACACTGGCAATAGCGATCGTCATGCCGCTGCTGCTTCAGTTCGCCTTCGGGACCTTGCTTGACGCACGCATTCCCGAAGGCTCGATCTTCGATCTTTCCCAGATCATTCGGATGGGCTGAAAATGGACACGCTTCTCTCGTCTTTCTCTGTGCTTGGCGATCCGCAGAACATGGCGCTGATGGTGATCGCCGTCATGGCAGGCATCATTGTCGGAGCGATCCCCGGGCTGACGCCTGCAATTGCCATCGGCGTCCTGATTCCGTTCACCTTCTCCTTCAACACAGACACGGCCTTTGTCCTGCTCCTCGGGATCTATGTGGGGTCAATGTACGGCGGCTCCGTCCCCGCCATTCTGATGGGCCTGCCCGGCACGCCTTCCGCTGCCGTGACGACAGCCGACGGCTTTCCGCTGACGCGCCAGGGCCGTGCCGGCGAAGCTCTCGGCGTATCGATCCTGTCGGGCACGATCGGCGGCGTGATAAGCTGCGTTCTCCTCGTTTTCCTTTCTCGCGAACTCGCACAGGTCGCCCTGCGGTTCGGTGGTCCGGAATATTTCTCGCTCTGCCTTTTCGCGACCACCGTCGTCTTCGTCTTTTCCTCCCCCTCACTGGCGCGCGGCATCATTGCCGCCTGCCTCGGCCTGTTGCTGTCAACGATCGGGATCGATCCGATCACGCCATTTCCGCGATTCACCTTCGGCATGAGCGAACTGATGATCGGCGTGCCTCTGGTTCCTGCGACGATCGGGCTGTTCTGCGTGGCGGAGGTCTTTCGCATGATTGAATCGCCGGGCGAAACGCCACCGGAACAGAGCCGTTTTTCAGGCATGCGCACAGCATTTCCGCTTCTGCCAAGCCTCGCGCCAACGATTTTCCGGTCCAGCATCATCGGAACGCTGGTCGGCGTCCTCCCCGGCACCGGAGCAACCGTTGCCTCCTATCTGAGCTACAATGCCCAACGCAGCCTGTCGAAGGAGCGGGAACGGTTCGGCAATGGATCGGAAGAGGGCGTGGCCGCTTCGGAATCGGCCAATAACGCCTCAACCGGGGGCACGATGATACCGCTGCTCGCGTTGGGCATTCCAGGCGACATCAACACGCTGCTCCTGCTCGGCGCCATGTTTGTGCATGGCCTTATCCCCGGGCCAGGCCTGTTTACCGATCACGCCGACCTCGTCTACGTCATCTTTGGCACGATGATCCTGTCCAATCTGCTGATCTTTGTTCTTGGCATGATGTTCACGCGCTGGGTCGCCGCGATAGCAGCCATCAGGAAGCGATACCTGATCCCGGTCATCCTTATCATCTCCATCACCGGGCCGGCGATCTCCTATGGTCACGTCTATTACTTCTGGCTCACCATCATCTTCGGTATCATCGGCTATCTCTGCCAGCGTGGAGGATTTCCGGTTCTGGCTGTTGCCATGGGCCTCATCCTGGGGCCGATCATGGAGACCAATTTCAGGTCGTCGCTCATGCTGCCGGGAGCCGATCTGGGCATGTTCTTCTCGCGCCCGATCTCGGGCGGCTTCCTTGTCCTGACGCTCGCTATCCTGGCTTACGCCGTCTGGCGGGAGGTCAAGCTGTTCCGCCAGACACGGACGCCGGCAAGCGCTGAAAGCACATAGGTCCAGCAGAAGCGGCACCGGGAGATACGCTCGGTCGCCGCAGGTTACACCATCACTTTTGCCCGGCTGGCTCGCAATACCCGATGAAGCCGGATTTTCTAAAAGGAGTTAAGCCCATGGCCACCGTCGCGGAATGGTTTTTAAGAGGTCTGATCGAACAGGGCTGCGATGCCATCTTTATTAATCCGGGCACAGATACCCCACCGCTGCAGGAAGCCTGGGCGAGGCTGAAACAGGAGGGTGTAGCCGTGCCGAAACTCGTGCTCTGCCCACATGAGATTGTCGCGGTGACCGCCGCTCAGGGCTACTATCTCGCAACAGGTCGGGCCCAGGTGGCTTTTGTCCATGTCGACGTGGGCACCGCCAATGCTACGGGCGGTCTCAATGATGCCCGAGCGAGCCGCATTCCGCTGGTTCTCTGCGCCGGAATGAGCCCGCTTTCTCTGGACACGACCGTCCCCGGCGCCCGGGCCAAATTCATCAACTGGCTTCAGGATGTGCCGGACCAGGGTGCGCTCGTGCGCAACTATGTGAAATGGCAGCAGGTTGTTGCCCATGCTTCGGCGGTTGGCCTCGCAGTCGATCGTGCGTTTCAGATGGCCAACAGCGAGCCCGAGGGCCCGGTCTATCTGGCTTTTCCACGCGAAACACTGATGGAAGAGACACCGAAGCAGCTCCAGCTCGGCCGAATGCGCAGCCGTCCTGTACGCCTTCCCGGCCTCGATGAGGAGGCTGCAGAAGCACTGGTGCGACGCCTGCTGGAGGCAGAGTTTCCGCTTCTCGTGACCGGATACGGCGGCCGGACCCGCGCGCACCGCGACGCGATCGTTGCCTTCGCCGAGGTGCTGAACCTGCCGATTACCGAATATCGCGGCAGGTTCAATGCCTCGCTCGAACATCCATTGCATCTCGGCTTCAACCCGGAAAGATGGGTCGGCGAGGCCGATGCCATTCTGGTGCTCGACCACGACGTCCCCTTCGTTCCGGCTGACAGGCCGTTGCGCGACGACCTGCACATCACCCATATGGGTCCGGATCCGATCCAGCAAAACCTGGTGACCTGGGGCTTTCCCGCCGACGAGGTTCTCGCCTGCAACACGCTTGCCGGCCTGAGATCACTGATGAAGGCCGCCGATCGGATCCTGCCGTCACTCTCCACCGAGGCGCGCCAGCGACTTGAAACACGCAAAAGGTCAACCGCTGAACGCCACAACAGCCTGATGCAGGCGCTTGAAGCGCGTGAGGCAAGCCCCGGCACCAACGCGATCACACCCTTCATGGTCGGGCGCGCATTGTCTAAGCTCTGCCCGGATGCTCAGCTTTACGAGGAGGCGGTAACCTCAGGCAATCCGCTGGCGCTTGGCTTCAGGCCGAGCGAGGAAGGTAGCTATATGCGCAATGGCGGGTCGTTCCTCGGCTGGGGTCTCGGCGCTTCGCTTGGCGCCAAGCTTGCTGATCCGGAAAAGACCGTCGTTTGCGTCACGGGGGACGGTTCGTTCATGTTCGGTGTGCCGAGTGCGGCGCTGTGGATGGCGAAGACGCAAGGCATCGCCGTGCTTTTCGTCATCGTCAACAATGCCTGCTATAACTCGGTGCGACTGGCAACACGCGACAGCTTCCCAGAAGGCATTCAGGCGACGGAAGGCTATGTGGGCGTCGATCTCACGGATCCACCAGCCTTCGAGAAGATCGCCGAAGCCTGTGGTGCATGGGGCGGACGCGTGGAGACCCATGACCAGCTGGAACCGGTGCTTGCAGCAGCGCTCGAGGCTGTGAATGGCGGCGTGAGCGCCGTCGTCAACATAACGATTCAGGCGTCGGAAAAGCCGCTCTGAGCACATTCCGCCAGAGCGAAAAAAGCCGGCCGCGAAAGCGAGCCGGCTTTTTTGCTTCAAGTCGATGGGATCTCAGCCGGCGAGATGTCCGAGCGCTTCATCTCCGCTCATTACCCAGCCGAATGCCGCCCTGAGGCAGGTCAACGCGGCTTCGTGCAAAACAGGGCCGTCCATTGTGTCCACGCATTCCTCAATGCAGATCGTCGCGTAGTCGAGGACGTTGGCGCGGATCGATGTCGCAAGTACACAGCTCGATGTATTCACCCCGGTCATCAGCAACGTGTTGATCCCATGGCGGCGCAGCGTGAAGTCGAGATCGGTGGCGACGAAGCAATCGTAACGCTTCTTCGTGTCGACGATCATGTCGTCCTTGTGCAGAAGTTCGGGCATGATATTGCAGCCCGGCATGCCGTCAAGATTGTGATGCTCGACATTCTTGCGGGAGGCATTCGGATCGTCGGCGCGCGTGCGCCAGAACGGATTGGAACGGATCTCCGCGACATCGCGATAACGGGTCACGAGATGGACGATCGGAATGCCCGCCGCACGGCACTTATCGAAGAAGATCCGGTTGTTCTCAACCACCCGCGCGGCCTTTTCTGCCTCAAGCGGCATGGTCGCGACGCTCGGGTCCAGATGTCCCCGATGCAGGTCGATGGCAATGACGGCTGCCTTGGCAGTGTCGACTCCAAAATCCATGATGTTTCCTTCCTTTCAAGGACAGCACGTCTAGACAAGCCAGAGCACTGAAGCTGGAATGTAAGTGGCAATCGCCAGTACGATCAGCGCGAGAATAATGAACGGAATGAGGCTCTTGACGACCTCTAGGTAACCGATGCGGAACGTGGCTGTGCCGATGAAAATGTTGAGACCGAAGGGCGGGGAGATCATGCCGATAGCAAGATTGAAGACCAGAATGGCTCCGAGATGCGTCGGGTCGACCCCAATGGCAACGGCGCTGGGATAGACGAGCGGCGCCAGGACAATGATGGCGGAGTTTGGATCGATGAACATGCCGGCGACGAGAAAGATCGCGTTGATGATCAAGAGCACGGCCCAGCCAGGCATCCCGCCGAGAACACCGCTGATCATCTGGGGTACCTGCAGCAAGGTGAGATACCAGCCCATGGCGCTGCCGACGGCGATCAGGATCAGCAGGCTGGCGATGACGATACCGGATGACCGCGAGACCGAGAACAATTCACGCAGGCCCATGTTCCGGTAAATCAGCCATTCCACTATGATGGCGTAGACACAGGCCGCAGCGGCGGCTTCGGTCGGGGTAAACACGCCGCCGTAGATGCCGCCGAAAATGACGGCGGGCAAGCCGAGCGCCCAGAATGCCCGCTTGCCGGCGTGCCAGCGCTGTGCCCAGCTTGTCGGCTCAGCTCCGGTGATGCCGTGACGCTTTGCATGAATATAGACGTAGATCGTCAGGGCGAGCACAAACAAGACGCCTGCCGCGAGCCCCGCCAGGAAGACCGCGCCGACGGATGCCGATGTCTGAACCGAATAAAGGATCATCGCGACCCCAGGAGGGATCAGCATGGCGAGCGTGGAGGCGGACAGGATCAGTCCGACGGAAAAGGAACGGCTATAGCCCTGCCGCAGCAGCGAGGGGTAGACGATGGGCCCGATGGACACCACGGCGGCGGCGCCGATGCCACTGATCGCGCCGAAAAAGGCGCATGAGATCACCGTTGCCATGGCGAGGCCGCCCGTGACGTGGCCGACAAGCGCTTCCATCAGTCCAACGAGGCGTGAACCGATCTCGCCGCGGGCGATGATGTCGGCAGCGAAGATGAAGAGCGGCACAGCAATCAGCGAGAAAACATTGACGCCTTCGATCACGCGCTGGGACATGACCATCGAGGGCATGTGCGGGCCGAATATCTCGAACGTTCCGACGGTCGCGGTCAGGATGCCGAGAAAGATCGGAAATGAAAGGGCCAGAAGAGCGACCAGCACAAGTGAAAAAACAAGAATCGCCATGGTTTTCAGGGCTTTACGATGTTTGCAGAGGCTTCCGCTTCTGCGTTCTGGTCGAATTGCTCGGCGAGGTCCTCGTCCTTGACCATCGCGGCTCGTTCGCTTTCCGGGTCAAACAGGAAGGACAGGGTCATATGCAGATAGGCCAGCGCGCTGAGGGCTGCGCCGACCGGCATCGAGAGGTGCAGAATGCCACGCGGGATCGGCAGCACCGGGCTTGTCTGTCCGCCGGAGAGCATACGGTCTGCGAGTGCCGCACCAAAATGCAGCATATAGACCATCATGAACGTGCCCAGAATGCCGATGGCGACCCCCACCCAGCGGGTGATCGCGAACGGCGCGAAGCGCGGCAGAATGTCGATGGCGATATGGGAGCGCTTCCGGATCAGCATGTACATGCCGAGAAACGTCATCCACACCATCATGTAGCGGGCGGCTTCCTCGCCGCCGATCAGGCTGAAGCCGATCAGATAGCGGCCGGCGGCACTGACAAAGAGCGTGCCCATGATGGCAATAAGCGCCACCCCGATGAGATACGAAACCACGAGATCGGGTGCCTTGAGCACCCGATCAAACGCATGGATAATGCGTATCATCACCGGCTTCGGGCCGGCATTCCGGCTTTCAACCGTGTCGGTCATTATTCGGTGCCCATCTCGGCCTTGAAGGAATCGATGATTTCCTGGCCTTCAGGACCCACCTGTTCCACGTAGAAAGCTTCAACGCCGGGGAGCGTTGCTTCTTTCAAAGCGGCATACTGTTCGTCGCTCAGTTCGTGGACGGCAACACCTGCTTTAGCGAAAGCGTCCATGGCGGTGCTGGTCATTTCGTCCGTCTTGTCCGCAACAAGCTGACCAGCGCTGACGGCGGCGTTCCTGACAGCCGTCTGGCAGTCTTCGCTGAGCGCATCATACCAGGGCTTGGAGACCATGAAGATCTGGTCAAGATTGCCATGATTGGTCATGGTGATATCGCTCTGGACCTCGTAGAACTTCATCACGTAGCTGGTTACCAGCGGGTTCTCCTGAGCATCGATCGTGCCATTTTGCAGTGCGCTGTAGGTCTCCGAAAACGGCATGTTGACGGGGTTGAGGCCGAGAAGCGTCTGCTGTTCGACCAGAACAGGCGAAGGCATGACGCGGGCTTTGAGGCCGGCGTAGTCATCAAGCGACTGCAACGGCTTGTTGCCGGTCCATTCCTTGTAGCCAGTATGCCATGCCGCGAGGCTGACGACATCCTGCTCCTCGGTGCTGGCGAGCAGGTTGGCCATCGCTTCGCCCTTCTGCAACTCAATCAGCTTTTCTTCATCCGTCGGCCAGAAGAAGGGAAAGTCGAAGATGCCGATCTTGGGTTCGAAGCCGACGAGGAAGGAGGCAGGAAGCACGACAGCTTCGATCGAGCCGATCTGCATGCCTTCGATCAGGTCGGTGGTGCCGCCCAGTTGACCGGACGGATAAACCGTGGCTTCGATTTCGCAACTTTCATCGGCAGCGAGAAGGTCGGCAACCTCATGGGCGCCGAGGTCACGCGGGTCGCCAGGCGGAACAACATGGGCGATCTTCATCGGCTGTGCCGCAACGACGCCTGCGTTGAGTGCCATGCAGGCCGTCCCGAGCGCGAGAAGCAGTGTCTTGGTTGTCTTGGATTTCATTTTCATTCCCCTTTTTTGTTGAGTATCGTTTTCATGGTCGAGCGCGCGCCGCCTCTTTGTGGCGGCGCGATATTAGTTTCGGCGGGTCAGTACCCCTCCCGCTGATCGATACCGAACTTGTCCGCTAGCCAGTCGGCCATCTTTTCCTGACCGATGGTGGGGTTGTCGTGCTGGCAATGTTCAGCACCGGTTTCCTCGACGCTGACCATTTCGAGCGTCACGTCGACACCATGTTCCTTTGCATATTCGAAGACCTGGGTTGCCTGGCGCACGCTCAGCACATCGGAGCCGCCGTGGCAGATCAGATACGGGCAGCTGATCTTGTCGATATGGCCTTCGAGTTTGAAATCTTTTCCCTTTTGCAGCGCCTCGGACATGTTCTTGCCGCCAAACACCCAGGTAATGTGATCAGCAAGACCATGGCTATCGCCTGCCGATCCCCAAAGGTCGTTGACGTCCCAGACGGCGCCATGGGAGATGGCCGCAGCAATGCGTGGTTCATAGGATGCGGCGCGCGCCGCGTAGAAACCGCCAAGACTCGAGCCGCAAACGGCGATGCGCTTCTCGTCAATATCGCCACGCGACAGCAGGTAGTCGATCATCACGCCGACAGGCTTTTCATAATCGAGCTGGGTATTGATACCGTGGCGCCGCAGCGTACCGCCCTGGCCGGGTCCGTCGATCATCAGAACCGATATGCCACGCTCATAAGGCCCGCGGGCGCTCATGAACCACATCTCGTCCTTGATGCTGTCGAGACCGCCAAAGCAGATAACAACCGGCGAAAGCGATGGTGCCTTGGGCGCCTTTAGGAAATAGCCGTACATCTTGCCGTCGAGATACGGAATTTCCACCTCTTCCATGGCCGGCTTTAGATACCGGCCCCACTTCTTCGAGCAGTTCTCCATCTTGGTGAAGATTTCGAGACGAGCCGGGTCCTCTCCTTCGAGCCAGAACTCTGCCTGGCGGTAATAGTCTGCAGCGCGCAACCAGCAGGCCTTGGCAGTCTCGATGTGCCCGGCCTTTTCCTCGGCGTCGCCACGCTTGTCGTTGCGGTCTGCAACACGAAGCCATTCCTCACGCCAGCTGTCCTTGTCGCCGGGCACCATCCGCGAGGCCGCCTGGAAACACTCGGAGATTGCGCCGCCACCTTCCTGGGTTTCGCCAAGCGCGCGGCGGAACTGGTACGACATCCAGGGATGTTCGGGCCAGTGATGCCAGCCATAGTCGCGATAATGGGGTTCCGTGCGGTCGACGACCTCGTCAATCAGCTTCTGCTCTGCAGACAAATGCACTCTCCTGCATGATGGAATTCTGTTTCAGTTAGGGTTCTACACCGAGGTTACAGAGAGATGATTATATGTCAAGTAACTTGAATTTTATTGCGCCCCTATGAAAACCGACCATTCCACCAACCATGCGCCCTGTCGCGGCAGACCTCTCTCACGCCGCGAAGCGCAAGGGCTTCGCCTCAGAACGGCGCTCGGGATGCATCGCGCCGCCCCGGTTCAGCACCGGCCCCATATCGCCAGCCCGGCATATGGCCGGGCCGGGATGGCGACCTCTTCATTTGTCCATGTCGCGATGAGACCGCCTTGTGTGTTCTCTCGCTTTTTAAAATGAGGGCGGCGTGTTCAACCAGATCACCCGAGCCTCGGTACTGCCGATATTGCGATAGCCATGCGGGCGTTCGGATCGAAAGCAGAAGGAATCGCCTGCCGACATTTCATAACTCTTGCCGTCCAGAAGAAGTTCTACTTTTCCTTCAAGCACATAACCAAACTCCTCCCCATCATGCTGCAACATGCCCTCACTGCCGCCACCGACTCCGATGTGGTGAATATTGCCCTGCAGCAAATGCCCCTCGGCAAACGGAATGAGCCGTTCGAGCGTCAGATGCTCTCCCTTTCTGAGCGGATCAGTGTGGACCAGCATCCTGTCTCCCGCACGCGAGACCGGGCTGGCCGGTTCATCTGCCTGGGCGAACATCTGTCCCACAGTGAGGTCGAGCCCCCTCGCAATCTTCTGCAGCATTTTCAGCGACGGACTGGAACGACCGTTCTCGATCTTCGAAAGCAGGGATTCCGAACACCCCGCCGCATCAGCCAGTTCCTTCAGTGTCATCCCCTTGACCAGCCGGGCATGCCTCAGCTTCACACCGACATTGGTCGACAGATTATCTTGATTCATCACGCGTCCCTCTTTTCACTCTTGAGCGAAATTACAGAAGCATGAATTTTTATCAAGTTTTACGCGATCAAATCCTTTCGTCTGTCAGTTCGGCGTTTCTATCGGCATGTCCTTTCATTGGACCATGGCCTGGTCTTCGTTTCACTCTGACGCGAAGGCGCGGACAACGTCATCATGCGCGCCGCCATTGGCGAGAACGAGCTGCAGCAGCAGACGTGCCTTCAGCGCATTCAGCCGACCTGCGGGAATGAGGCCTTTGGACAACAGGTCAATCTCTCCCCCCTTGAATCCATAGGTCTTTCGGAACACAGGTCCGCTGCCGGTTCTGCTCGCAAGAATGACAGGAAATACGCGCGCAAGCGCGGCCAGTGGGCCGGAAAGCCCTTCGGCGACGTGCCCTGCACCCATCGCCTCGATGACAGCCCCGCGATAGCCGAGGTCTGGCAACGCTTCGATCAACCTGCTGTCCTCGCCAATGCCGGGCTTTATGAGAGCCACCGGAGGAATGGCTCTGGAGGGAATGGCGCATGCCCTGCGACGCACGGTTGGCGGGGCAAAGAAGAAGGCGGCTCCCTCCATAACCTCGCCGGACAGCCCCTGCCCCGCAGAAATGAACGCCGAGCAGAACCCCGTATGGGACTTCGTCACGGCTGTCGCGGTGTGGATGTGGTCGTCCATCACCGCAAGTGCGCCGCGTGCTCGCGCTTGGTGGCTTGCTGCGGTCATGACGGCGGCAAGAATATTGGCCGGGCCGTCGGCACCAGCCGCCTCCGGGCCGCGCATGGCTCCGGTGACGACGATGGGCGCCTCTTCATCCCACATGCAGTCGAGCGCAAAGGTGGTTTCCTCGATTGTATCCGTACCCTGCACGACAACGACACCGGCAGCACCGTCGCGAACGGCTTCCCGCGCAAGGCCAGCAACTTCGCCAATCTGATCCAGCGTCAGCGACGCGCCTGGAATGCGAAATGGCGAAAGCGGCGTGACATTTGCCACAGCCTCCAGTCCTGGAACCGCCGCCAAAAGCGCCTCGGCCGTCAGTCTCGGCGTAATGCCGCCGCCTGCACCGGAGGTCATGGTAATCGTGCCGCCGAGCACGATCAGCGAGATATTTGGGAGGGAAGGAGAGGAAGAAGCGCCCGACATCAGCTGTACCTTTTCTCGCGTCCGTCATCGTCAAACCAGTCGAAACTGTCTTCGGAAAGGTTGGCGACGACACTCTGCACCTTGGTGTAAGATTCATAGCAGACGATGCCGTTTTCCTTGCCCAGGCCGCTGTCCTTGAAACCGCCCCACGGCGATGCGGGATCGACGCGGTGATGGTCATTGATCCAGACGATACCGGCCTCGATCTTGCCCGCCACGCGATGTCCGCGCGCACCATTTCTGGTCCACACACTTGCGGCTAGTCCAAACTGGGTGCTGTTGGCCAGAGTGATCGCCTCCGTCTCAGTCTCGAATGGAAGGACACAGACCACAGGGCCAAAGATTTCCTCCTGCGCGACACGCATGTCATCTTTGACATCGCAAAAAATAGTGGGCGTGTAGAAATAGCCGCCGGCATACTCCTCGCCCTCCGGCCTCCTGCCGCCGGCAGCAAGGGTTGCGCCTTCGGCTTTGCCGATCTCGACATATTTTTCCACCAGATCGCGCTGCTTGGCCGAAATCATCGGTCCCATCTGGGTCTTCGGATCAGAAGGGGTGCCAATCTTGATGGCGTTGGCGCGCTCTACCAGCGCCTTCAGCACATCATCATAAATGGACCGCTCGACCAGAAGGCGCGCACCCTGGACGCAGGTCTGCCCGGCAGCAATGAACGAAGCGAACAGCGCTGCAGGCACAGCCTGATCGGCCATGTCCTCGAAGATAACGACAGAAGCCTTGCCGCCAAGCTCGGCAGCGAAAGGTATCAGGTTCTTGCCGGCCGCCGCCGCAACCACCCTGCCCGTTTCGGTGCCTCCCGTCAGATCGATCTTGGCAATGCGCGGATGGCTGGTAAGGGCAGCGCCCGCCGTCGCCCCAAACCCGGGCACGACATTGTAGACACCTGCTGGCAGACCGGCCTCTTCAAGCACCTCGGCAAGCATGATCGGCGTCAAGGGCGCCAGCTCGCTCGGTTTCACGACAAGGGTATTTCCCGCCGCCAGAGCCGGGGCGACCTTCTTGGTGAGGATCAGCAGCGGATGGTTCCAGGGCGTGACCAGGCCGACCACGCCGAGCGGCTTGCGGACGGTATAGTTCAGGTGGTTCCTGCCGAAGGGATGGACTGAACCCTCATGCGTGCGGGCAACGGCCGCAAAGTAGGAGTACCATTCCGGAAGACGTTGAAGCTGGGCTTTCATTTCGCGTACGGGCCGGCCGGTTTGCGACACCTCGACATCAATGAAATCGGGCAGGCGTCGGGTCAGGATTTCCGCAGCGCGATTGAGAATGCGGGCGCGAGCTTCGGCTTCCATGCCGCCCCAGGAAGGAAATGCAGCTTCGGCGGCCTCGACAGCCTTTTCGATATCCGCGGCATCGCCTTCGGCAACAGTCGCGATCCTCTTGCCTGTCGCAGGATCCTCAACCTCAAAGATCTTGCCGCTGACGGCGGGGACGGACTTGCCGCCGATAAAGAGATCAAGATGCATGTTTTCGGTCATCGCCTTCATTCTGTCTGTCCCCCTGTCTGGCCGAGATACCAGTCGAGGATTTCCTCTCCCGTCCACATCTGCACGCCCTCATGGCCTAGGATGAAATCGTAGAGCTTCTCCAGGTACTTGATCCGGTGCGGTACCCCCGTCAGATAGGGGTGGATCGAAATCGCCATGACCCTTGGCGTCTCGGCACCTTCCTGCCAAAGGCGCTCGAAATGATCCTTGCCGCGCCGGAAGATCTCGTCGGATGGCTGCCCCTGCACAGCCGTCATGACCACATCATTGATTTCCACCGTATAGGGGACCGAAGTCAGCCGTCCGGTCTTGGTCTTGATCGGCACAGGCTGGTCGTCCAGAACCCAATCGGCGACGTATTCGATACCGGCCGAGGCCAGAAAATCCGCAGTTTCGTCGGTCTCTGTGATACCCGGGCTCTCCCACCCGCGCGGCGCCTTGCCGGAAAAGTCCTTGATCGCCTCCATCGTTCTGGCGATCGCCTCGACCTGATCATCGACCTTGTGCATCGGCTTCTGATGAAAGCCGTGCCCCATAAACTCCCAGCCCGCGGAAAGCGCAGCTTCAGCCGCTTGAGGATAGGCCTCGATAGCCGAACCATTGATCGCCAGCGTTGCCTTCAGGTCACGCGACTTCAGGGCATCCAGGAATCGCCAGAAGCCGACGCGCATGCCGTATTCATGCCACGCCCAGTTAGGGACATCCGGCAACATGGGAACGCCCATCGGCGGAGGGAGAACCGAACGTGGCATTGCCGCTGCAGGATTCCAGGCTTCGACATTAACGATCGTCCAGACGGCGACGCGGGCATTGCCGGGTAGAGTGAGTGCCGGTCGCTGCGTAATCGGCTGATAGGGTATTCTGCTGCGCACCGAGGCTCCGACGGCGTCCGTCATGTCGTATCCTTTCAAGGTCATTTGCGATATATTAGATATTAAATACGAGGTTCTTGTCAAAGCCTTTTTCGATTACTAATCTGAGCAGCATCGAAATCCGTGGCTACATGCCCGGTCGACAAACCAACCGGGATGGCATCTTGAGAAAAATCGGACTTCAAAAACACGTTCAACTGAGCCGCTCCGAGGCGGTTCGCGAAGCCTTGCGCGACGCCATCCTCTCAGGCGTCCTGCCGCCCGGAGAGCGCCTCAATCTCGATGAGGTAGCCGAAGAATTTGGTGTCAGCCGCATGCCGGTGCGCGATGCCGTTCGCCAGCTCGAAACCGAAGGTCTGCTGAAGGTCTTTCCCTATAAGGGCGTCGAGGTCTCAACCCTCTCAACGGGTGAAATCGAGGAGCTGTTCACGCTGCGCAGCGCCCTGGAACAGGTTGCAATAGGACGCGCCGTCCCTCGCTTGAGCGCCGAAACAATCGACGACATGCGCCGAATCCTGGAAGAGATCGACGGACTAGAAGACAGGACGACACGCTGGCTTGAACTGAACGCGGCATTTCATCACGCACTCAACGCGGCTTGTGGCTGGCCACGGCTTCTGGAAATGATCGACACACTCCGGAGCAATGCTGACCGCTACGTTCGTTCCTATGTGACCAATGCTGGATTGTCCGTTTCACAGCAACAGCATTGGGCGCTTCTGCATGCCTGCGAAGCCGGAGACGCGGCAAAGGCAAAACAGGTCATCGACGCGCACCTGATGGGAACAGCAAACAGCCTGATCCAGATCCTGCAGCAGAACCTGGACGAAACTCCGGAACAGCCAAGCAGACGGAGAAAGATAAATGCGGGATAGGACAGGCTTCGACTGCACGCAAGACACCGAAGGCTTCGTTTTGAGTCGTCCTGATCGTTGTGCGGTCTTCAGCAGATTGCCTTCTGCCAAGTACACTGTGCTTGACGCACTATGATAACGGTTTCGTGCGTTGTCGCATGAATGCGCGGCTACGGGGGCAGCTCATCTGAGTGCCCCCGCGCCTTCAATCTACCGTCAGCTTTTCCGAAGATTATCGCAGACAGCGATCGCCTGGAGGTTCTCCTGACCTGGCTAGGCCAAAGCGACTTCACCGGCCAACTCGCCAAGCTCTATGAGGGCTCCTCCCACGCCTTCCCCGTCGGCTACAGCATCAAGAGCGGCATCGCCTGCAGCATTCCCCGGTACATTCGCGTTCTCGTTACCTGCAAGGGCTCCGGGAATTAAAACCTGATGAGCAAGTTTGGCAAACGCACCTGCGCCGGTTAAGCCAATATAGGTCCACGGATCTTTGAAAAAGCTCTTCCCGCCAGCAACCGTTTGCAACTCATCCAGCGTCAGTTCAGTAACAGATGTTTCTTCGATATTTTTTGTGGCCTGAAGGCCGACCAAACGAACATTGTCATCCATCACTGCGAACATTTTCTTCACTCCTGTTCAGATAAATGCATCGTCTTCAGGTCGCTATGAATTCAACAGATTTCAATATTTGATCTATTAAATATTGTTCATATGAGATTGGCTTCGCACAGCGCCGACCCTAGAACTGGTGGAATAGGCCGACCGGCCGAAGTGAAATCCGCTCGGCGATCATGCTTCTGCAATAGGACAGTTTATTTGCACCGCGGGACTTTATCTGAAGTTTCGTCTGGATCTGAAGCTTTGTCTGGCCGTTTCGCAAAGCATGAGTCGATGTCACGCAACCGCACATTTCAACATCTTGGGCGACGATGACGACAAGATGTCGTCGAATTCGGCACCACCTTTCTATCCCGCCAAAAGCAGGCGCGCAGTCAGACGACGGATTTCACCAGCCGTTTCAGCCCCGGCAGCGCCGTCAGCACCAGAAGCAGGACGGAGATCGCAATCATGACCGCGCTTCCCGGGCGTTCGAGGAAGATCATCGGATCGCCCCTGGACAAAAGCATCGCCCGGCGCAGATATTCCTCCATCATCGGCCCCAGGATGAAACCGATCAGAAGCGGCGCGGGTTCGTAGCGGTAGAGCCTCAGCACATAGCCGAGCGCGCCGAAGCCGAGCATGGCCCAGACATCGAAGAGCGAATGATCGAGGCTGTAGACGCCGATGGAGATCAGCACGACGATCGTGGGATAGAGGAAATAATGCGGGATGCGCAGCAGCCGCACCCAGATGCCGATCAACGGAATGTTGAGCACCAGAAGGAAGAGATTGCCGAACAGGAAGGAAACGATCAGGCCCCAGAACAGCGCCGGGTGATCCGAGATCAGGCGCGGCCCGGGGGTGACGCCGTGGATCATCAACGCGCCGATCATCAGCGCCATCGTCGTCGAGCCCGGTATGCCGAGTGTCAATGTCGGGATGAAGGCTGTCTGGGCGGCAGCATTGTTCGCCGATTCCGGCACGACCACGCCCTCTATGGCGCCCTTGCCGAAATTGGCGCGGTTCGGCGAAACGCGCTTTTCCACCGCATAGCCGATCGAGGAGGCGACCGTCTGGCCCGTGCCCGGCAAAGTGCCGAAGAAACTGCCGATCAGGCTGCCACGGATGGCCGGCCCGAGGCAGCGCAGCCATTCGCTGCGCTGCGGCAGGAAGCGCTGCCAAGCGACTTTTTCCGTGGCATAGGACGCCGTCGTCCCGCGGGCGGAGAACATCGCCTCCGACACACCGAAAAGGCCCATGGCAACGACCACGAGATTGATGCCGTCACGCAGGTCCTGGATACCGCCGGTCAGACGGGTGGCGCCGCTGTTGACGTCAACCCCGATCGTGCCGAGCAGCACGCCCAGCGTTACCATCATCACCCCCCTCAGCGTGCCGGAGCTTGAGACGACGGAGGCCGCGACAAGCCCGAGCAGCATCACCGCGAAATAATCCGCCGGTTCCAACAGCAGGGCGAAATCCGCAAGCAGCGGCGCAAGCGCGGCAATCACCAGAATGCCGAAAATGCCGCCGAAGAAGGAGGCAAGCGCCGTCATCAGCAACGCCACGCCCGCCCGTCCTTGCCGCGCCATCGGATAGCCGTCGAGACAGGTGATCGAGGAGGACGGCGTGCCCGGAATATTGAGCAGGATCGAGGCGATCGAGCCGCCATATTCCGCGCCGTAATAGACGCCGGCCAGCATGACGAGTGCTGTTTCCGGCGGCAGGTAGAAGGAAACCGGCAGGAGCATCGCGACGGCGGCGAGCGGTCCAAGTCCGGGCAGAACGCCGATGAAGGTGCCCAGAAACGTGCCGAGAAAACAATAGAAAAGGTTTGGAATTGTCGTGGCGGTGGCAAAGCCGAGGGCAAGATTGTCCAGCATGGTTTAAAATCCCCGGAAGGCTTCAAGCGGCAATCTGAGGCCGACAATGAAGACAAGCCAGATGCCGAACACCGCGCCTGCCACAAGACCGGCCCGCCTCAGAGGCGAGAGCGCGCCGACGGCAAAGCTTGCAATCAGGACACAGACGCCGGCACCCGGCAGAACGCCGAAACGCTGCGTCACAAGCGCAAAGCCTGCCACCGCGAGCGCGACCGGAACGACCGAGCGCCAGTCCGCCTTCATATGTTCGGCGCCGGCCTTGATGTCGCCAACAAGGGCAATGACTGCGAGAATGACGAGAATCCCGCCAGCGATCAGTGGAAAGGCCCCGGGCCCCATCCGCCGCGGCGTGCCGAGGTCGAGCGCCGTCAGCGAAGCGGCGATAAAGACCACGGCTATTGCGCCGATCAGGAGCGTGCCAGCCTGTGCCGAAAGGCGCTTCAGCATTGCCCGTTTTCCTTTTCGAGAACGAATTCGCTGCCGTCATAGCGTGTCAGAACGGTGATGGCGCCGGAGCGAATGGCCTCTTCGGCAAGCGCGATCCGCTCCGCGACCTGATCTGGAACGTCCGGCCGCAATGCGAGCGCGGCATAGTCGCCGTCGCAAAGCCCCAGCGCAACCGGTCTCTGCGGCAGACAGCCGGTGGCGACATCGGCGATGGCGCGCTCGACACCGAGATCGATCCGCGCCAGTGCCGAGGCGACAAACACATCCGGCGCGAGCGCCGTCCAGTCGAGCGCGTTGCCGATCTGCACGATGCCGGCCTCTCGGCAGGCATCGATCGCGCCCTGCCTTGCACCGTTCAGCATGGTGAAGATGACATCGGCGCCGGCGGCGATCTCGGCATCGGCCCATTCGCGGGTGATCGCATTGTCATCCTGCGAGCCGCAGAAGGATGTCAGTACCCGGACGGCAGGATCGGTCTCCGTCACGCCCTGCACGAAGGCGGCGCGCCCCTTCAGGCCCGGACGAACCCGGTGTCCGGAAAGATGGCCAACCGTACCTGTCTTCGTCATGAGGGCGGCCAGGCATCCGGCGAGATAGGCCGAATGCTCCTGGGCGACATCGTAGCTTGCGAGGTTTGCCGCATGGGCATCGCCCTGGACGATGGCAAAGGGCTTGTCCGGCCAGTCGCGCGCGATCATCGGCATGACCTGGTCACCCTGCCCGCCGATGAATACCAGCCCGTCAAAGTCCGGCATGATGCTGTTGAGGCCTGCGCGGATCTCCGTCGCGTCATAGGCAAGCCCGTCGACAATGCTGATCCGGCCCCTGCCCGCACGCGCCGCGTTGCGCGCGCCGGCAAGACCGCTGGCGTTGAAGCCGGTATCATCCGCCTCGCCGATGACGACGACCGCGATCTGGGGCAGATCGGGTGCCCCGGAAACAAGCGGGCTGACGCGCATCACTGGTTCGCCTGTTTGACGAGCGGCGCCCATTCGGCAACCCCAGCGGCCACATAGTCGGTGAATTCCTCGCTCGTCATCTTGCCGCCGACAATGCCCCATGTTTCGAACTGGGCGACGACATCGTCGGCGGAAAGCGCCGCGTCGAGCGCTTCCTGAAGCGTGGCGACGATTTCGGGATCGATCCCGGCAGGGCCGGAAATGCCGAGCCAGTTTTCCGCGACGATGTCATAGCCGAGCTCGGCAAAGGTGGGGGTATCCGGCAATGTCTCAAGCCGTTCAGGCGAGGTGACGGCGAGCGGAATCGCTGCGCCCTCTTCGACGGCGGGCAGGTTTTGCGGCACGGCGTCGAATAGTACCGGAATGACGCCTGCCCGGAAATCGAGCCGCATCGGGCCGGACCCCTTGTAGGGAATGTGCGACAGTTCCACGCCTGCATCGTTTTCGAAGGCGACGGCGACGACGTGGCCCCAGGAGCCGACACCGGAGGAGCCGTAATCCAGCATGCCGGGCTCTGCCTTCGCCTTTGCGACAAAGGCAGCCATATCCGGCGTTTCGAGTGTGGGCGAGACGAACATGCCAAGGTGAACGGCGCCGATATAGCCGATATGCGTGAAGTCTCCGACCGGGTCATAGGGCGTGTCGGGAAAGCTTGTCGGCGCGACATTGAACGGCGTCAGGTTCGACAGCATCAGCGTATAGCCGTCATCCTCCGCGTTCTTGAGCTCGGTTGCGGCGACGGTGCCCGCAGCGCCAGGCTTGTTTTCGACGACGAATTGCTGGCCGAGACCGGCGCCGAGCTTTTCGGCGAGAAGACGGGCGACGAGATCACTCGAACCGCCCGGCGGAAAGGAAACCAGGATGCGGACAGGCCGCTCGGGATAGTCGGCGGCAAGGGCAGCGGGGGCGAGGACGGCAAGTGCCGTGGCGGCGAGAATAAGGGATTTCAGCGGTCGGACCGGCATGGCAGAACTCCAGTTTCTGCTGACGTGGGACGGGGCGAATGCACTTACGGAATTCAATTTCCAAAACAGGAAACTACAGTTTCAAACGCCGGGCAAGTAAAAAATAGGCACCTATAAATATTGTCTATTTCTTGGGCATAATGGTTTTTCCGCAGGCGGCAAATCAGCTTGAACGCTCGCAAATACGGCATGTTTCAATGCCCCTCGACACGAAGCTAGCCCTGCAATCGGGATTTCAGAAACCTGCCGCTTGCCTTTTCCGTCCCGCAAACGCTAATGGAGGATATGAAATCCGAGTTTCAAAATCCGGCCGATGACGCCCCGTTTCTGACCCGCGTGCAACGGGTGTTGCCACGCCTGAGCCCGGCCGAACGCAGATTGGGCGAATTTCTTCTGGATTTCCCGGGGGAGCTCGGCAGCTATGACGCGCAGGAGCTGGCGCGCCTTTGCGATGTCTCCAAGGCGACCGTTTCCCGCTTCATCCGCAAGCTTGGTTTTTCAAGCTATGATCAGGCCAAGAAGGCGGTGCGCGACGAGCGCGAGACCGGCTCGCGCGCTTTCTTCGCCCGTGCCGAACCGGAGGCGAATGCAGCCGCCCTCGCCCTCGACATGCGCGAGGACAAGGACAATCTCGACTGGACCTTTGCCAATCTCGATGCAAGCGAACTCGACCGGCTCGCCGCCGCCGTCATCGAAAGCCGCAAGGTCTGGATCACCGGGCAGCGCATCAGCCAGTCCTTCGCGCATTATCTCTATTGGCAGCTGACCAAGATCGTCGGCGAAGTGGTCGTCTTTCCGCAAGGCGGCGAGACGCTTGGCGAGCATGTCGCCCGCATCAAGGAGGGCGACCTGGTGATTGCGATCACGCTGCGCCGCCGCATCGCCGGCACGCGGCAATTGCTGGATACGATCGTGGAAAGCGGTGCTGCGCTTGCCCTGATCTCGGATGAGAACATGGCGCGCCATCCCGCCGCCCACTGGCATTTTCACTGCCGGATCCATTCGGATGGACCGCAGTTCAACCATGCGGCCGTGCTGGCGCTCTGCCACCAGATCGTGGTCCGCGCAACGCTGAAAGCCGGCCGCGACGGCCGCGATCGGCTGCGAAGCGTTGACGCGATCAACGAAAAGCTGATGCAGTACGAGTAAGCCGAGAGTCACAGGGAGACAAGGGCTCGTTTCCTAGCCGAGCAGATGCGGATATAGGCCGATCAGGCCCACGAGGATCAGATACGCGGCCACGACATAGTTCAGGACGCGCGGTACGAACAGAATGACCAGACCGGCAATGAGCGCGATCAGTGGCTGGATCATGAGAGTGGTCGTCATGGCATTCTCCTTTGTCATTTGCTTCCAGACGTTTCTTCATGGAAGTCCGTTTGCGATGGCCGCCGTTTCGTGTTTCAGATAACCAGGCTTTCATCCTTCCAAAGGCGGAAACCGCCTTCGAAGGCCAGCGTGTTGTCACCCCGGCGGCACTTTGGCGGCAATTCATCAAGATGCTCGACATTGCCGCCGCCAATGACGACATAGTCGGGCTCCAACGCCGCCGTCAGCTTTTCGACGATGTCGAAGACGCGCTTGCGCCAGTCCTTGTTGCCGTGTTTTTCCCGATAGGCCTCGGCGACATAATGCTCATAGGTCTTGCCCTTGCGGAACGGCAGATGCGCGATCTCCATGGGCTGTGCGACATTCTCGACGACCATTGCGGCACCGAGACCGGTGCCAAGCCCCAGAAACAGCATGCGCCCGCCCTGATAGGATCCGAGCGCCTGCATCAGCGCATCATTGATGATCCTGACCGGGCAGCCGAACGCCTGCCCGTAATCGAAACCGACCCAGCCCGGTCCGAGATTTGCCGGCTCCGCGATCGGCTTGTCATGGACGACCGGACCGGGATAGCCGATCGCGATCACATCGTAATCAAGACCCTCCGCCATGGTCTTGACGGCCGCCACCATCTCTGTCGCGGTCATTGTTCTCCCGCTGTCGGCCTTCCGCTCCGGGCCGCCGGCGCTGGCGCGGATCTTGACGTGGGTTCCGCCGATATCGATCGCGAGCACGCGGCGCTCGGTCCCATTTGTCTGTTCCATCTCTGGCTCCTTCAGGATTGGGCGGGATCGAACCAGCCGCCGGCCGGCGCGAAGTCCTTCATCTTTTCCGGCCCCCATGTGCCGGGCTTGTAGGTCTCCGGCCTAGTCTTGTCGTCCAGGATCGGCTCGAAGATCGTCCAGGCCAGTTCGGCGGCATCCTCGCGGGTGAAGAGTTCGCGCCGCCCGGCCATGGCATCGCCGATCAGCCGGTCATAGGGCGCCAGATCGCCGACGCCGTCATCGACCGCCGCAAGCTCGACGGCCTCGCCGCGCATGTCCTCGCCCGGCGACTTGCGCTGCGCGCCGAGACCGATCTCGATTTCCGGACCAAGGCGGAAGCGCACGTAATTGGCGCCGGCATGCTCCATCGTATCGAACAGCGCGATCGGCGGGCGCTTGAACCGAACCACGACCTCTGTCGCGTGAACGGGCAGGTTCTTGCCGGCGCGGATGAAGAAGGGCACCCCGCTCCAGCGCCAGGTGTGGAGATGGAACCTGACAGCCGCAAAGGTCTCCGTCGTCGAGCCCTCGGCAACGCCCGGCTCGTCGAGATAGCCCTCGAACTGGCCGCGCACCACATCCTCGGGCTGAAGCGGCGGGATCGCCTTCAGCACCTGCACCTTTTCATCCACCAGATCGTCGGAGGACCCGCTCACCGGCGGCTCCATCGCCAGAAGCAGCAGCACGTTGACCAGATGGTTCTGGATCACGTCACGGATGCAGCCGACCTCGTCATAGAACTTGCCGCGGCCCTTGATGCCGAAATCCTCCGCCATGGTGATCTGGACGCTGTCGATCGTGTTGCGGTTCCAGACGGGCTCGAGAAAGGCGTTGGCGAACCGGAAATACAAAAGGTTCTGGATCGCCTCCTTGCCGAGGAAATGGTCGATGCGGAAGATCGCATCCTCCTCGAAAACCGTGTGTAGGGCCTCATTGAGCGCCCGGGCCGTCTCGAGATCGCGGCCGAAGGGTTTTTCGACCATCAGCCGGGCGCCGCGTGCGATCCCCGCCCTGTCGAGACCGCCGGTCACCGTTTCGAACAGCGATGGCGGGATCGCCAGATAATAGAGCGGGTGCTTGTGATCGGCGAGCGTCTCGCGGAGCTTGTCGAAGGTCGACTGGCTGCGATAGTCGCCGGACACATATCCGAGAAGCCCGGCAAGCTTTGCAAACACCGCTTCGTCGAATGCCGCGACATGGGACTCGACCGAATCCCGCGCACGGGCGATCAGCTGGTCGAGGCTCCAGTCATCGAAGGCGACGCCGATCACCGGCGTGGCGAGCGCGCCCCGCTTCACCATCGCGTAGAGCGAAGGAAAGATCATCTTGTGGGCCAGGTCGCCGGTGGCGCCGAACACCACCAGCGCATCGGATTTTTGCTCCGTCATGGCGCTTCCTCCGCTATTTTGTCGATTTTTCAAGATGACCGCCGAAGGCGTAGCGCATGGCCGAGAGCACCTTGCCGGCAAATTCCGCTTCGCCGCGCGAGGAGAACCGCTCGAACAGCGCCGACGACAGCACCGGCGCCGGCACGCCCGTCTCGATCGCGGCCTGCAATGTCCAGCGGCCTTCGCCCGAATCCGATACCCGGCCGTCAAACCCTTCCAGATGCGGGTTTTCCTTGAGCACAGCCGCCGTCAGATCCAGAAGCCAAGAGCCGATCACCGAGCCATGGCGCCAGACTTCGGTCACGGCGGCAAGATCGATGTCGAACTGGTAATATTCGGGGTTTGCGAGTGGGGTGGTCTCGGCGTCGACCTCGCGCTCACGCGTCCCGGAATTGGCCGCCTTCAACACGTTCAACCCTTCGGCATAGGCCGCCATCACGCCGTATTCGATGCCGTTATGCACCATCTTGACGAAATGGCCTGCCCCGGTCGGGCCGCAATGCAGATAACCCCTGGTGGCCGTGTCCGCCGATGCGGCCGGGTCCGCCCCTGCATCGGCGCCCGGCGCAAGCGAGGCAAAGATCGGGTCGAGCCGCTCTACCGCCGACTTCGGCCCGCCGATCATCAGCGAATAGCCGCGCTCGAGACCCCAGACGCCGCCGGACGTGCCGGCATCGATCATGTCGATCCCGGCAGGGGCGAACTCCCTGGCAAGGTCGATCGCATCGCGATAGTTGGAATTGCCGCCATCGATGATCGCGTCGCCCTTTCCAAGCCTCGAGGCCAGGTCGCGCGCAATGCGCGGGGTGATCGCTGCCGGCAGCATCATCCACACGGCGCGCGGCTGCTCCAGCTTTGCAACGAGGTCATCGGCCGAGCTGGCGCCGACGGCTCCCTCCTTGACCAGGGCCGCGACATTGTCGGGATTGACGTCGAAGACGACGCATTGATGGCCATCCTTCATCAGACGCCGCACCATATTGGCGCCCATGCGCCCGAGGCCTACCATTCCAATCTGCATGTCCAAACTCCGTTTCCAGCTCCTGATCATTCGCCGAGGCGAACGGTGAAGTCTACATTCTCCCACTGGCCGCTTTCCGGCCAGAAGAAAGTGAAAATAACGGCACGCCCGGGCTCCAGGCCCTCAAGCGGCAGGTCCGCGAAATGGGTGCCGAGCCCGGAAGGTTCGGTCTCGATGTCCTCGACGGTCGCCCAGCCATCGGCGCTCCAATGGATGGTCGCCGCGTCATCCAGTTCGATCCTGAGCGTCTTGCCGGACGGTATGGTGGCGAGCCGGTTGTTGAACCGCCAGATCCGGAGCTCTGACGCCGTCCGGCGCTCGACATAGCGGGCCAATCCCTGTGGCGGCATGTCGAATACCGCGCCATCGGCGAGCGAACGCAGCAGCTTGATATGTTCCGAATGGGCCCAGACCAGCGGCATCGCGCTGCCTGACGGACGGCCGAAGAACAGCTCGAGCTCCGGCATGTCGGGGCCATCCCAGCTCTGTTCCGGCAACAGCCCGCCTTCATTGGCGGATTTTTCGAGCGTTGCAAGCAGCGCCCGGGCCGCCTCGGGCCGGCCTGCGGCAAGCTCGTAATGGGCGCGCTCGCCGGCGAGCAGAGGCCAGGGCCGGCCCTGGCCGATACCGTCAAACGCCCGGCCATCCTCATGCTCGCCGTAGCCGTCATTGGTATAGCGGTACCAGAGCGGGCCCTGCGGCAGTTCCGCACGCAGGCTATGATCGATCGCCTTGACCGTGTCGACGATATGCGGATCATCGGCCGCGCGAAGCCCGAAGCGCACCAGCGCCAGCGCGTCCGGGCTGATCACGGCATCGCTCGCCATCAGCGCGCGTTCGGCCGTCTGGTTGCGGATCGGCGTTGTTCCCGCCGGCCCCGCGACATCCGTCGCATCGGGTGCGGCGATGCGGACATAATAACCCGCGATATCCAGCGCCCGGCAAAGATCGGGATCGCCTTCAAAGGTCCATTGCTCGATCTGCTCGTTCCAGCAATCGGCCGTTTCGCGCAGATGGCCGGCTGCCTTCGTTTCGCCGTCGAGCTCCAGAATGTCGGCAGCGGCCAGCAGGGCCGTGATCTCGACGGCGAGCGTGAAGGGACTGTATCCGGCATCCTCTTCCCAGCGGTCCTCGCCGGTCGCAGGACCGTTGGCCAGAATGTAGCCGGCGGCGCTCTTGACCATCGGCAGGAAGCGGCGGAGCGAACTGCCCTTCAGATGGCCGTGGCGGCGCAGCATGTCGGCGAGCAGGATCGGGAAGGCGCATTCGTCCATCTGCACGCCCTGCCAGTAAGGCTTGCCATCGAGCCAGAAATTCTGCGCCCATCGGCCGGAGGGCTGCTGCAGTTCGCGCAGATAATCGAGGATCGCCAGAGCCTCTTTGGCATCCCCCGCCGCCAGAAATCCGCCGGCGGTTTCCACCAGATCGCGCGGCCAGACCAGATGGTAGCCGCCGAGGTCGTCATCGCCCTTGGAATAACCCCAGGGAATCGAGAGGCTGGCAACCGCCGCGCCGGGGCGGTCCGATGCCCGATGGGTGGCAAGTACCGCCGTCGAGACGCGATAGGGGTTGATGCCGGTCTCTTCCTTGCGGTCGAGCGGAACGAGGCTGTCCTGCCATTTCCGCCAGCCAGCAACATATTTCTTCAGGGCTGCGTCAAAACCTTCCTTCAGGCTGTGCATCGCGACCGCCGCCGCTTCGTGTTCGGTCTGGCCGAAGCCAAGCGCCATCGTCACGGTCCCGTCGGTTGCGGAAAGGTCGATTTCGCCGGCAAGCGCGACATTGCCGTCATCGGCGCGCTGATACTGCCTGACGAGCCTTCCATGCGCGCTGAGCTGCTGCCAGCCATCCGAGCAGCCTACGAAACCGGCGGACATGGCGCCCCATGGCGCACTCGACACCAGCGCCAGATAGCGGGAACGGCCGCTTGCGAACAGAACGCGCGCGCCCTCGAACTCGCCGATCCAGGCTGAATTTCCCATGCCCGCATTGACGAGGTGGGGCGCGAGGAGCGCGTGCACCCGGTAGTCGCCGGTCTCACCGCTCAGGGCGGAAAAGGTCATGCGCTGGAGGATCACGGCCCGCGCGGGGTCGGCGATGACCTGCTTTTCGATCCGGTAGGCTCCGTCATCAGCGGTATTGATGATCGAAAAGGCCGGAACACCATCCTCGATGGCCACCGTTTCATGGGTGCAGTCGCGTTTTTCCTCCGAAAAATAGCCGTCCCGCCCGGTCACGACGAAACCGAAATCGCGCGTGCAGGCGCTATCAACGCGGGGGTAGTAGATCTCGTTGAGAATGCCGTGGCTCAACGTGAACCAGACAGGCGAAGCCGTCGAAAGCGCGGTGCCGACACCGCTCTTGGCGCTTGACGTCCAGCGGGCACCGATACCCGGTGCGCCGGTGGCAAAATCGATCATGTCGCTCACTTTTTGCTTCCTCCATAAAGTCTGATTCTGTCCGCTTTGCGCGTTGTGAACCAGAACTGTTATCGAGAAGTGATAGCAGAGCAATCTGTCATCTGGTTTTCCGTCAGATTAACTTTCCGTATTGTTACGATACACACGGCAGGAGACGGAATTATTTCGGCTGCAGGCCGGCCAAGATCGGCGCCGGACCAGCCTGCCCGGCAAGGTCTGAAAGCCGGCGCGTCCACAGAAGACGGTGTGACGGCGCGTGGTCCCCTATGCCCGGTTGACATAGTCCGGCGCATAAAAGGGCGTCGGCTCCAGCTCGTGTTCCTCTTCCCAGTCTTTCAGCCGCTTGAACAGGACGTCGAAGTCATCGACGAAGAGATGGCTGGCGATATGAGACGCCAGATGCTCGCCTGCCGGATTGACGCTCGGCACATCCAGCGAAAGCGTCCCGAAGCTCAGATAGGAGCCGGTGTTGAAGATGTGGATGCGGCTGACCGCACTGTGTTCCACACCACGCTCCTTGAGCTCGAAGCCTTCGCCGAGATAGGGCATCTGCGCCAGACCGGCATTGGCCATGCCTTCCGGCGGCTGATAGCAATCGCCCCAGGTGAGGATGCGGTCCTTGAGAGCGGAAAACATAGGCTCCCGGCCAAGGTCCACGGCAAAGCCGGTGCCAAGGATCAGGAAGTCGAATTGCCTGCTCTCACCGTCAGTAAATGCGATCTCGACCTTCGCCCCATTGCGCGCGATCGTTTTGAACGGCTTTCCGAAGTGCACCTCGAAATTGTCGTGGGCGATGGTTCGAAGCACGGTTTCATGGGGCGGCGGGGTCTGGACGCGTTCGAGGTAGACCGCCATTTCCCAACGCTTGGCATCGGAAAGCCCGCGCCAGCCCGCAAAGAAGCCGGGATTGGCATTGGCGCGGCCCTTGTTCAATTGCGGCAAGGCCTTGCGGCGGCAGAACATCTCGACCCGCCCTGCCCCCGTTTCCAGTGCCGTTGCGGCATTGTCCCAGGCTGATGAGCCTGCGCCTATGACGGCAACAGACTTGCCCTTGAGCCGGCCGAAATCGATCATCTCCGAAGTATGGGCCGCGAGATCCGGCCAGAGATCTTCGGAAACCCCTGCGGGCAGATTGAAGCCGCCTGCCCCCGGACGGCCGGTGGCGATCACGATGCGCTTGGCCCTGATTACCCGGCCATCGGCTGTGGTGAGCGCGACATGGTCGGCATAAGGCGCAATGCCGACGACATCGCAGTCGTTATCGACCGGCAGTTCCAGCACGTTCCTGATCCAGATCAGATAATCCTGCCAGACCGCGTTCGGTATCTTGTAGAGCGTCTCCCAGGCCGCCTCGCCGAAGGCAGCAACATACCAGGAGCGGAAGGTCAGCGACGGGATGCCGAAGGGCGAGCCGGGCAGATCCTTCTTCGAGCGCAGCGTCAGCATCCGCGCAAACGTCACCCACGGCCCTTCCTTGCCTGCAGACGCGCGGTCGAGGAGCTTGATGTTGCGGATGCCCTTGAACATCAGACTGCCAGCCGCCGAAAGCCCGAACATGCCGGCACCGACGATGATGACATCGTAAAACGACGCGCCATCGCCGGTCGTCGCCCTTGCCGTCCACTCAGCCGGCGGCAGCTTGAGGACAGCAAGATCCGCTCTCACCCGCTCGTTCAGCGCCGCAAGTCCATCACGCCCTTCCAGCGGCGCGTCGGATTTCTTCAAGGATGTAGGCATCTCTGTTCAGCTCTTCTGTTTGCGGGCTTCACTTCGCCGCGTCGTTTTCCATCGCGTATCGAAAATCGCAGTGGCTTGCGCCGGACATGATCGTCTGGGTGCGGGTGAGCTTCATCTTCGGATTGAAGCCCTCGCAAAACGCACCGTCGCGATTGCACGACAGCAGATCGCCGATATCGCCGAGCCCCATCGCCCGATACATCTCGGCGTAGCGACAGCGGGTGATATTGAAGGAAAGGATGTCCGGCCCCTCCTCCAGCACCGTCATCTCCAGCGCACCGCCCGCCGTCCAGTTCGGAAGGATTGCCGAGAAATCGGTGAAATCCGCCGTATGATCGAGCTCGCCGGCGAAGCTCTCGCCCTGCCGGATCGCCGCCCGCGTCACCGCATCGCCGATCACGGAGCGCGCCTCGGCCTCGCCGCAGCGCGCCTTCAGTTCCTCGTAGACGCTTGAAAGAACGTTGGCCTCGATCCGGCGCTGTTCGATGATCGGGATGCGGCGCTGCTCAGACATGGGCATGTCCCCCGAGATAGGCTTCGGCAACGCGCGGGTCGGCGGCGAGCGCCTTGGCATCGCCCTGCAGCACGATCTTGCCGCCTTCCATCACGGCAGCCTGATCCGCGATCCTCAGAACCGATTTCGCATTCTGCTCGACGATCAGGATCGACAGGCCTTCGCTTCGGATCTGCTCCACGAGATCGAAGATCGCCTTGACGATCTTCGGCGCAAGGCCGAGCGAGGGCTCGTCCAGAAGCAGGATTTCCGGTTTTCCCATCAGCGCCCGCCCGATGCACAGCATCTGCTGCTCGCCGCCGGACAGCGATCCGGCCTCCTGGCTGATCCGCTCCTTCAGAATCGGAAACAGGCTGACGACATGGTCGAGCTCGGAAAGCCCGTGCCGGCCGCCGCCGATCAGCAGGTTCTCGCGCACCGTCATGTTGGAGAAGATCTGCCTTCCCTCCGGCGCCTGGGAAATGCCCGCCCGGACAATCGCATGGCTCGGCAGGCCGCTGACCACCTCGCCCTTGAAGCGGATCGTGCCGCCATCCGGCTTGTAGATGCCGGAGATGGCGCGCATCAGCGTGGTCTTGCCAACGCCGTTGGAGCCGAGCACGCCATAGATGCCTTTCTCTTCGACGCTCAGCGAAACGCCGTGGAGAATTTGCTGCACGCCCATGGAGACGGTGAGGTTTTCGACTTCGAGAACGGCGCTCATTCGTCACCTCCAAGATAAGCTTCGAGAACCACGGGGTCATTGCGCACCACCGAAGGAATGTCATCCGCGATCTTGCGGCCCGACGCGATGACGACCACCCGCTCGCAGATGCTCATCACCAGGTTCATGTCATGCTCGACAAGCATGATCGGCAGGCCGTCGGCGTTGAGCTGCTTGACGAACGCCGCAAGCTCCGCCGTTTCCGTGTCGTTGAGCCCCGCCGCCGGCTCGTCGAGGATCAGAAATTGCGGGTCCATCGCCAGCGCGCGGGCGATTTCCAGATATTTTCGGCGGCCATAGGAAAGGTTGGCCGCAAGATCGTCGGCGACCTCCGTCAGGCCCGTCATCTCCAGCGCCTTCCAGCTCGCCTGCGAGATCCTTTCGGCGCGTTTCCTGCCGCCGGCGATCGACTGGAAGAAGTTCATGCCAGTGGCGCCAAGCGCGCCGACCGACACGTTGTCGAACACCGTCATATTGGGAAAGATGCGCAGGTTCTGGAAGGTGCGCGACATGCCGCGCTTGGCGATCGCAAACGGCTTCTGGCCGGTGATGTCCTCACCCTTGAAGCGGACGCTGCCGCCTGACACCGGCGTGAAGCCGGAGATCAGGTTGAAGAGCGTCGTCTTGCCGGCGCCATTTGGCCCGATCAGGCCGACAAGCTCGCCTTCGCCGACATGGGTGGTGATGTCGTCAACCGCCTTCAGCCCGCCGAAATGGCGCGAGAGGTTCTGGATTTCGAGCACGTTCATCGCCAGCCCACCTTCTTGTCGCCGGGGGCCGCGGCCCAGCGGTCGCCGAACTGGCGGCGGATCAGCGAGAGCGCAGGCACCTCGCCGAAAAGACCCTTGGGCAGGAACAGGATGGCGAGGAACATCACGAGGCCAACCGCGATGTTGCGGAAATCGCCGACATCGCGCAGCACTTCCGGCAGCAGGATCAGGAGCGCCGCGCCGATGATCGCTCCCGGCAGCGAGCCCAGCCCGCCGACGACCACCATCGCGAGAATCTGGATCGAAACCGAAAAGTCGAAATCCTTCGGTGAGATATAGCCGGTCGTATAGGCCCAGAGCGCGCCCGCAAGACCTGCAAAGAAGGCAGAGAGCGTGAACACCTCGATCTTTAGCCGGACGGTGTTGACGCCCATCGCATCGGTGCACTGGTCGTCCTCGCGCAGCGCCCTGAGCCCGTTGCCGTAATAGGAGTGGCTGATGCGGTGGATGAGGAAGATCGAAACCGTCACGACGGCGGCAACGACGAAATAGATCCCGGTGTCGGAGGTGATCGAGATGCCGAACAGGCTCATGCCATCAAACAGCATCACGCCGTTCGGCCCCTTGGTGAAGCCCACCCAGTTCAGCATGATCAGATAGAGCATCTGTCCGATCGCAAGCGTCGCCACGGCGAAATAGATCGACACCAGCCGCATCGTCGGCAGCGCCACCAGAAAGGCGATCAGCGCGGCGACAAGGCCTGCAAGCGGCAGCCCCAGCGTGAAGCCGATGCCGTAATCGGACCCGAGAAGGGCAGCCGTGTAGGCGCCGACGCCGTAAAAGGCGGCATGGCCGAGATGCAGGAGGCCGGAGGTGCCGGAGACCATGTTGAGCGATGCCGAGAGCAGGACGAAGATCAGCACGAGGCTTGCGATCTGGTAGAAATATCCGCGATCAAATCCGTAAAGGGCTGCAGGAACGATCACGAACAGCAGGACCAGCGGCAGACCGACCGAAAACAGGCGGGAGGACGGAAGCTTAAACACGTTCCCTCCTTGCCCCGAACAGGCCGCGCGGGAAGAAGATCAGCGTGACGATCAGGAAGCCATAGGCCACCATGTCCGCCCAGTTGGACGAGATGAACGTGGTGGCAAGGCCTTCCGAGAGACCAAGCAGCAGTGCGCAGATCACCGCTCCGGGGATCGATGTCAGCCCGCCCATGATCATCGCCACGAAGGCCTTGATGCCGGGCACGAACCCCATCGCCGGAAAGATCGCGCCGTAATAGAGGCCAACGAGCAGGCCGGCGGCACCGCCCATCATGGAGCCGACGACAAACGTCGACACGATCGTCATATCGGTGTTGATGCCGACATATTTCGCGCCGAGCGCATTGTTCGACACGGCCCGGATCGAAAGACCGATGCGGGTGCGCTTCAGGACATATTGAAGCCCGCCCAGCATGACGATCGCGACGACCAGGATGATGATATCGCCATTGGAAATCGTCACCGGTCCGAGCTGGATCGGCTTGTTGATCATGTAATCGAAGGGAACGGCCTGCATCTGCGATCCGAAGATCAGCTCAAGCGCTTCGCGCACCACGATCGAAACCGCAAGCGACGACATCAGCGTCGCCTCGCGCATGGCGCGCGATTTCAGCGAGGCCTCGTCCGAAAACCGCCGGAAGGGACGAAATGCGATCCGCTCCAGGCCGAAACCGGCAAGCGCGCCGATGGCCAGCGCAATGAAGAGCACGATCAGGAGCGGCGGCGCAAAGGCGGTGATGGCGATCAGCCCGGCGAAGGCGCCGATCGTGTAGACCTCGCCATGGGCAAAGTTGACGACGTTGAGAACGCCGAAGATCAGCGTGAACCCGATCGCCATCAGGGCATAGGTGACGCCGAGCGAAAGGCCGATGAGCAATTGTTGGAGATAATATGGATCAAGCAAGATGCGTAACTCCGCATGAGTGGCCAGCCCGTGAATGATGAGCGCACCGGAAGAGGCAAGTGTAGCGTCTTTTCAAAAAAGCGGGAGAGCCCGGCAGGCGCGAAAGGTGCAGCCTGCCGGGCGCTGGCGATATCAGTTGGACACCGGGGTGAATTCACCGCCTTCGACGAGGGCTCTGGTCAACTGTTTCTGCGGCTCGCGATCCGGCCCGAAGGTCGTCACACCGGTCACGCCCGGAAAATCGGTCGTGGCGGCAAGCGCATCGCGAACGGTTTCACGGGTCACGTCAGGATAGGCCTTCACGATCGCATCGAGCATGATGTTGACGGCGTCATAGGCCTGGGCCGGAAACTGGCCCGGCAGGTCTCCGCGCTCTTCTTGCCATGCCTCCACGAATTCCTGCACCTCGGGACGATCATCGTTCGGCATGAAGGTCGCCGCCAGTCGCATCCCATCGGCGTCCGTTCCGGCAAGCTCGATCAATTGCGGGCTGTAGGCAGCCGATGTCGAGAAGATCGGGATATCAAGTCCGAGCTGCTTGGCCTGCTTCAGGAAATTGGCTCCGTCTTCGTAGAAGAAGCCGGTATAGATCGCATCGGGCTCGGCGCGTTCGATCTTGGTGATGATCGAACGGAAATCCGGCAGGCCGCGATTGAAATATTCCGAGAAGACGATCTCGCCGCCATTCTTCTTCACCTCGTCGGCGAAGTTGTCGACGACGGTCTGGCCCCAGTCCGTCTGCTCCGAAATGACGGCGATCTTCTTGTAGCCTTCGGCGTTCATCCAGTCCGCATTGAACGGGCCTTCCTGCGCTTGGGTGGTGATGTTGCGGAACTGATAGGGCGAGATCTTCGTATAATCGGGATGCGATGCCGTCTGTGAGAGCTGCGGCACGCCTTCGCGCTGATAGACCTGGGCGGCGGCCATCGAAACGCCCGAGGTAAAATCGCCCAGCACGGCGACGATTTCGTCATTGTCGGCGAATTTGCGCGCGATCGTGACGCCTTCCTTGGCATCCGAACGCGAGTCTTCGTAGATGATCTCCACGGGGACCGGAAGCTCCCCGGAAGCATTGAATTTTTCCAGCGCGATTTCCGCGGCCGTCTGGAAATCCTTGCCATACTGGGCGGTCGCGCCCGTCAACGGCAGCTGATACCCGATCTTGATCGGATCACCATCTGCAGCAAACGAAAGCCCGGTCGCAAGCGCCGTCGTGGCGATACCGGCAGCCATTGCCAGCGCCGATTTTCGAAGTCCATTCATGTCGTTCTCCTCTGTGGTCTTTCTTTTGTTGTTTTGTGAAAGATCGTTGATCAAGTGACACCTGCCTTGCTGTGATGCTGTTGCAGTAGCTGCTAGCAGGCTTTGCACCCTGGAATGAGAAAGTGGTTTGCGCGGCGCCTCCGTTCATTAGAAACCTTTACCAAAACATGCGCTTTTTGCGGTACGCCGCCTGACAGGACAATCAAGCAAATTACATGCCAGGGCAACCCGGTCAGGCCGGCTCCCGCAGCAGGCCCTGATCCTCGGCGCATGCGAAATCGACGGCGGCGACGGCGTGCAGCCTGGTCGAATCGAAGACCGGCAGGTCGGTATCGCCGGGCCCGATCAGAAGTCCGATCTCCGTGCATCCGAGGATCACGCAATCGCAGCCCGCATCCCTCGCCTTTTCGATGGCCCTGCAATAGGCCGCCCGCGACCCGTCGTCGATGATGCCGCAGCAAAGCTCATCGAAAATGATATCGTGCACGGCCTGCCGGTCGGCGGCATCCGGGACCATGGCAGAAATGCCGAACGCGGTCGCGAGGCGGTCGCGGTAAAAGCCCTGTTCCATCGTGTAGCGGGTCGCAAGCAGCAGCGGACGCTTCATGCCGGCCGATTTCAGCGCCGCCCCGGTCACATCGACGATATGAATGAGGGGGATATCGAAATGCGCCGAAACCTCGCTGGCGATCATGTGCATGGTATTTGTGCAGA
This sequence comes from Martelella limonii, assembly GCF_013344475.1. Taxonomy (GTDB): domain Bacteria; phylum Pseudomonadota; class Alphaproteobacteria; order Rhizobiales; family Rhizobiaceae; genus Martelella; species Martelella limonii. The sequence goes on from NZ_JABUOU010000003.1 coordinate 358,024, forward strand.
TCAGCACGCAATCCGCGCCACCCTCTTGCAGGTTTCGTCCGACCTTGCCGAGATAGGCGCTCGCCCTGTCCCATTGCCCCGCCTTCTGCCAGGCAACCACCTGCGAGAAATCCACCGAATGCATGAGAATGTCGGCAGAGGCCAGGCCGCCAAACCGCTTCCGGACAAGCTCGTTGATTTCACGGTAATAAACCGCCGTCGATTCCCAGCTCATGCCGCCGATCAGGCCTATCGTCTTTCTCACGTTCATTCTCCTCATGCTTTTCACCCACGATAGCTGAGCTGCGGCGCAAAATGAGATCGAAGATCGCAGCAAATTGGCATGTTCTCGCGATAATTTCTTGCAGTATGGATCAATCGCGCGATTATTTTCCGGCCATCAGTTCTTCCCTGCGATTGGATTGCCATGTTTGACCAACGCGACCGCAAGATCGTCGAGTTTCTTCAGCAGGACGCCGACATGCCGGTCACCGATCTCGCCGATGCTGTCGGGTTGTCGGCCTCCGCCTGTTGGCGGCGGATCAAGAACCTTGAGGAAACCGGCCTGATTGCACGCAAGGTGGCCATCGTCGACCGCCGGAAGGCAAATGTCGGCATGACGGTATTCGTCGCCGTGCGCACCTCGCGTCATTCCATGGACTGGCTGGAGAGTTTCCGCCGCGCGATCAGCGACATACCCGAGATCGTCGAGGCCTACCGTCTCACAGGAGAGATGGACTATCTGCTGAGGCTGGTGGTGCCCGATGTCGAAGTCTATGACGCCGTCTACAAGCGGCTGATCGCGCGCCTCGACTTCACCGACATCTCGTCATTCATCGGCATGGAGGAACTGAAATACACCACCGCCGTGCCGATGAACTATTTGTAGCCTGCCCCGCGCAATCAGGCGCTCTCGATCAGGATCCGAAAAGCTGACGGCATCCCGTCAGGGGGCGCGACAAGCGAGGCAATCGCCCTTGCGGCGTTCCGCACATCTTCGGTCAAGGCGTCCATCGCGGCTTCCCGTCCCCCATTCGGTCAGGACAAGGACGCCTGAGGGAATGGCAGAAGACACAGGGCCCGCACATCTTTCTCCACACAGAACCCGATCGGACGTCCTGGCAGTTGCAGACGAAACTGGCCCGCGCGATCAGTTGCTGCCCAAAGCAGGTTCGCATGATCGAAAAGCGAATGAAGCAAGAGCTCCCTCCCTCTGCCACCTTCGCCTGTCTTTCCAGAGGCTTGGACGCGCAAAGGCCTTTCCGGCCTGCCAACGGATCAGGATTTTCACGACAATCGGAGCAAGGTTTCACGCCGGAAGCTTACAGAACCGGGAATTGTGGTGTAGAGTGATGGAAACAACGGTGAGAGATGAAGACGTCATCTCGCGGCTTGCCGTCAATCTTGCTTCAACGGGAATGAATACATGAACGAATTCGACTATCAGGTCGAAGCTGCCCTCTATCCTGGCCGCAAGGCAAAGGGAAACCGCAGCCCTCGATACAGACGCTTCGATACGGCTGCCGACGCAGTGCGGTTTGCGGTGGAAGAGATGGAAGGCTGTCAGCTTCGTGGGTCGGTACTGGAGATTGAAGAAAGCCGTTACGACGACAGGCAGATCCGCAAGCTCTACGATGCGCCGGAATACCCGCTCGTGCGCAGCGAAAAATGATGGAAGCTGCTGAGATTCACGGCTCATCTCCGCACGACCCGCACCCAAGCGCCGTTTCCGGATGACGGTCTTCTCGGTGCGGCATCTCACCGTCTATCGATACCGGAAGCCGGTCGTTTTCGGCCGGCACCGGCTGATGTTTCGCCCCCGGGACAGTTTCGACCAGAGGCTTTTGAGCTGCACGCTCAACATCGGCCCGCAAAGCGCGCGCATCCACTGGATGCACGATGTCTTCGGCAATTGCATCGCGTTTGTCGATGTCGACGTTCCGGCGTCCGAGCTCAGCTTCGAGACCACCATCGAAATCGATCACATGGCGCATATCCCGATCGATCTCGAATTGGACCAGAGAGCGTCCGGCTTCCCGTTTTCCTATGATGCGGAAGAGGCCATCGATCTTGAGAAGACCATCGCGCGCCATTATCCCGATCCCGGCGATGAAGTCGGCCGCTGGGCGAAGCGCTTTGTGCCCTATGGCAATGCCGCGCGCACCGGCCACGTGCTGATGACGCTCTGCAACGGGATCAGGGAAAGCTTCACCTATGTCCGGCGCAGCGCATACGGCACCCAGAAGCCCGGCGAAACGCTTGCGCTGCGCAGCGGCACCTGCCGCGACTTCGCGCTCCTGATGATGGAGGCGGCCCGCTCGCTCGGCCTCGCGGCCTCTTTCGTGACCGGGTATATCTATGTGCCGGACCGCGACGGCTCCGTGACGCTTGGCGGCGGCTCGACCCACGCCTGGTGCCAGGTCTATCTCCCGGGTGCGGGATGGGTGGAGTTCGATCCGACCAACGGCATTGTCGGCAACCGCGACCTCATCCGCGTCGCAACCGCCAGGGACCCGGTCCAGGCGGTTCCCTTGTCGGGCAGCTATGATGGCGGGGCAGCCGATTTCGACAGCCTGGAAGTGCAGGTCAATGTCACGACGCAGGCGGGCGCCGTGAGCGCCGCAGTCTGATCGCGCCGCCTGTGCGGCCTGCGGAAAGACTGCGACTGCATTCTGGCGGTGATCATGCAGGAGCCGGCCGACTATTCCGCCATTCGACCGGGCCGAACGTCGCGCTGCAGCGTTACATCTTTTGAAATGACCGATCGCTCACAGCAAGGAACAGGTACGACATGAAGATACGCGCTGGCTTTCATATCGGCTACGACTGCGAACAGCCAACCCCGATGTTGCTGTCGCTCAATGTCTTCCCGTCCCGCTGGGCCGATCTGCTGACGTCGCAGGTCCTGTCCTTCGACCGTCCGATCTCTGTATCGGCCTATACCGATGTTTTCGGCAATGCCTGCAACCGCATCGTCGCCCCGCCCGGAAGGACAACGATCTCCACGTCCTTCGAAATCCATGACGACGGTCTTCCCGATCCCGTTCCCTACGGCGCCATCCAGCACCAGATCAACGAATTGCCCGATGATGTGCTGGTCTTTCTGCTCGGCAGCCGCTACTGCGACACCGACCGTCTGGCCGATTTTGCCTGGAGCTACTTTGCCAATACACCGCTCGGCTGGCCGCGCGTGCAGGCGGTCCTGGACTTCGCCCATCAGCGGATCGCCTTCGACTACATGAAGGCCGATCCGTTCAGGACCGCATTCGGCGGCTTCAACGATGGCGTCGGCGTCTGCCGCGACTATGCCCACCTCGCCATCACGCTCTGCCGCTGCCTCAACATTCCGGCGCGCTATTGCACCGGCTATCTGGGCGATATCGGCGTACCGAGGGATCCGAACCCGATGGATTTCAGCGCCTGGATGGAAGTCTATCTCGGCGGTCGCTGGTACACGGTCGATGCGCGCCACAACAAGCCGCGCATCGGTCGCATCCTGATGGCGAGGGGCCGCGATGCAACCGATGTGGCGATGTCGACGGCTTTCGGCCCCGCCATTCTCCGACAGTTCGACGTCGTCACCGAGGAAATCTGAGCCGGCGAAAGGCCGGTTCCGCTTCCCCAATCAATGCAGGAGCAATGTGTGGTGGCCGCCATCGATTGGCGCCCGCACGAGGCTGTCAGAGAGCGACAGCGCGTTGCCGTCCAGAGTGGCCGACCATCCATCCGCGCCCGGTCGCCGGCCATTGTCCACTCGGATATCGAAACGGGTGTTTCCGACCGTCACCGTGGCCGCAAAGCCCGGCCATTCCGCCGGGATCGACGGGGTGACCAAAAGGCGCCCGCCTTCACGGCGGATGCCGAGAATGCCCTCGACGCCCGAACGGTACATCCAGCCGCCGGAGCCGGTATACCAAGTCCACCCGCCGCGGCCGGCATGCGGGGCGACTGAGTAGACATCGGCTGCAACGACATAGGGCTCGACCTTGTAGCGTTCGGCGTCTGCGGCGGTGAGCGCATGATTGACGGGGTTCAGGAGCGCAAACAGCGCCTGCGCCTTGTCGCCGTCTCCCGACTTTGCAAAGGCCATGATCGCCCACATCGCCGCGTGGCTGTACTGTCCGCCATTTTCGCGCAGGCCCGGCGGATAGCCCTTGATGTAACCAGGATCGCGCGGCCCGTCGTCAAACGGCGGGGTGAACAGCAGCGCCAGCCCTTCATCGGGCCGGATGAGGTGGCGTTCCAGCGATGCCATCGCCGTTGCCGCACGCGCGGGATCACCGGCACCCGACAGCACGGACCAGGATTGGGCAATCGAGTCAATCCGGCACTCCGGACTGTCGCTGGTGCCAAGCCATGAGCCATCGTCAAACGTGGCGCGTCCATACCATTCGCCGTTCCAGCCATGGGTTTCGATGGCTGCGCGCAGCATTCCGGCATGAGCGCGCCAGCGTTCGGCGCGTTGCGGATCGCGCTGGTCGGCAAGCGGGGCGCAGAGATCGATTGCCGCCAGCAGCAGCCAGCCAAGCCAGACGCTCTCGCCCTTTCCGCCTTCGCCAACCCGGTTCATGCCATCATTCCAGTCGCCGGTGCCCATCAGCGGCAGGCCGTGCTCGCCGGTCAGTTCGATGGACTGGTCGAGGCCGCGGGCCATGTGTTCGAAAAGCGAAGCCTCTTCGGCTGCGACTGTCGGGTGGAAGAAGGCATCGTGCTCGCCGGGTTCGAGCTGGGGGCCTTCGAGGAAGGGCACGGAAACATCGAGCACCGCATCATCGCCGGTGGTCTTCACATAGGTTGCGGCAGCGAAGGCGAGCCAGACCCGGTCATCGGAAATGCGGGTTCTCACGCCCTGGCCGGATTGCGGCAGCCACCAATGCTGGACGTCGCCCTCGACGAACTGCCGCCCTGCGGCGCGCAGGAGATGATGCCGGGTTTCCTCCGGCCGGGCGAAGGTCAGCGCCATGCCGTCCTGAAGCTGGTCGCGGAAACCATAAGCGCCGCTTGCCTGATAGAAGGCAGCGCGGGCGGTGATACGGCACGCGACCGTCTGATAAAGCAGCCAGCCATTCAGCATGATATCCATCGCCCGGTCCGGCGTCTTCACCTGAACCGTTTGCAAAAGCGCGCTCCAGTGATCGGTGACCGCCTGCAGGACTGCGTCGAGATCGGCCTCGCGGTAGTGCGCGATCAGGCTGCGCGCCTCGTCCACGGAACCGCTTTCGCCCAGAAACGAAAGGAGTTCGATGGTTTCGCCGGCGTTGAGCACGATCGTCCGCTGCAAGACGGCACAGGGGTCGAGGCCGGCGCCGGTGGCGCCTGAAAGCGGCATGTCATGGCCAAGCGCGCGCGGCGCGGACGCCTTGCCATGACGGCCGAGGAATTCGCTGCGGTCGGCCGTCCAGGCCGTCTGTTCTCCGCCAAGGTCTGCGAATGCGACGCGACCGGGGAACCCGGCGCTCCACGGATTGCGCGCGAACAGGGCGCCGGTCTGTACATCGATTTCGGTGATCACGAATGGCGCCGTGGCACCGCGCGAGCCGCCAAGGACGAGTTCCGCATAGCTTGTGACCGTCAGACGGCGCGGCCTGCCGGATGTGTTGCGCAGCGTCAGACGCGAAATCTTGATCGGGTCGGCAAGCGGCACATATTGCAGAAGATCCGTGGAAATTCCGTCTTGCTCATGCTCGAAACGGCTGTAGCCGAAGCCATGGCGGGCGACATAGGCGCCCTTGCGCCGCACCGGCTTCGCCGTCGGGGAAAACAACGCGCCCGTTTCTTCATCCCGGATATAGAACGCTTCGCCTGCCGGATCGGTGACCGGATCATTCGACCATGGCGTCAACTGGTTGTCGCGACTGTTTTCAGCCCATGTGAACCCGTTGCCTTCCGCAGAGACCTGAAACCCGAAACCTGAATTGGCGATCACGTTGATCCAGGGCGCTGGCGTGACCGCATCCCCCTCGAGGATGGTCACATATTCCCTGCCATCCTTGTCGAAGCCGCCAAACCCGTTGAAGAATTCAAGGCTGGGGCGCTGATAGGCCGCAATGTCCTTCGCGGGGGTACGCTTTGCGGGGGCGGATTTTGCCGGCACTGGAGGCGACGAGACCCCTTGCGGATATTGCGGATATTGCTGCGCGATCGGGCCGCGACGGGCGTTCAGCCTGACGCGGGCGACCGACTGAAGCTGTGCGAGCGCCTCTGCGCTCATCAGATCCGCCCGAAGCACGAAGACCGAGCCCTGTGCCAGCTTGATGCCGGGACGGGGCCGCGACTGGCTGCTGCGGTGCGCAGTCTCGATGGCGATCTGCAGGTCCTGGGTATAAGACGAGGCGCGGGTGTTGATGATGACGAGATCGACTGCCAGGCTCTTCATCCGCCAGTATTCATGTGCCCGCAGCAATTGATGGACCTGCGCCATGTCCTGCGGGTCATCGATGCTGAGCAGCACGATCGGCAAATCGCCGGAGATGCCAAGATGCCAGAGGCCGGACTGGGGGCCCGCGCCGCGCGCGATTTCGGCTTCGGGAGCGCGATAGCGCTTGTCCACGTAGATGATCGCGGATGCCAATCGCTGAAAATCCGCGGCCTCGCCCGATTTGACATCGAGATGGCGAAGCTGAACCTGCGCCTGGGTCCAGGCCAGCGTGCGGGCACGTTCGAAGGCGCTGCGGTCAAGATGTCTGTCGATCAGATCGATGAGTTCGTCACGCGAAGACGCGACCACGGTCCAATAGGCGATGCGAGCGACCTTTCCGGAAGCGATCCTGATCCGCTGGCGGATCGAGAAAACCGGATCAAGCACTGTGCCGACCGTATTCGAAAGGGGCGTATCGCCGGCCATGGAGGCAGCGGTGGCCACCGTGTTGCCACGGCCGATAAAACGGGCCCTGTCGGTTTCGAACTGCTGATCGGCTGAAGGCGTGCCTTCGACCACCGCGAAATGGGCGGCCCATATGCGGGGCTCGTCCGGCGTGCGGGGCCGGCGGGTGGCGATCAGCGCACCGTATTCGGCGGCATACTCCGTCTGCACGAACATCTTCGAAAATGCGGGATGCGCGGTATCGGACGAAGCGGGCGCCAGAACCAGCTCGGCATAGGATGTGACCTCGATTTCGCGGGTGCGCCTGCCGCTGTTTGCGATCGAAACACGGCGGACCTCACAATCGTCCTCGCCCGATACCAGCACTTCCATGGCCGTGTTCAGCGTATCGTGAGCAGAAACGAAACGGGCCTTGTCTTCGTCGAAGAGCACATGGCCGCTTTCGTCGTCACCGCCAAGCGGGCGAGCGCCTGCGGACCAGACCGTGCCGTCATCGACATCGCGCAGGAAGATCGGCGAACCGTCGCCATCGCGGGTGACGTCCTCATGCCAGCGTGTGATGGCAAGGTCGTGCCAGCGGCTGTAGCCGGCGCCCCTGTCCGTCAGCATCACCGCATGGCGGCCGTTTGAAAGAAGGTGGGTGATCGGAGGACCGGCTACCGCGCCGGCAAGCCGCCGTGACGTATCGGGCCCGAGCGAGGATTTGACGGGTGAGACGGGCGCATCGTCGATCTTCTGGCGCTCGTTGTTCACGCTGCGGGGGATGCGCTCCTGCAACAGCAGTTCGCAGGCCTGGATGATCGGTTCGCGATGGAAATGGGCGCGCATGATCCCGTCATCAAGCGTGTTGGCGATTGCAACAATCGTCATGCCCTGATGATGGGCCATGCTCGTGCGCACGATTGCGACGGTCTCGTTTTCCGGCAACCTGGCGGAGGTGAAATCAAGCGCTTCGTAAAAGCCATACCGTCCGAGCGCACCGAGGGCGGCGAGCCTTTCATAGTTCGCGCATGCGGCCTGCGGATCGACCATGGTGGCAAGACCGGTGGCATAGGGCGCGATGACGGCATTTTCGGAAAGGCCGCGCTTCAGCCCGAGGCCCGGAACGCCGAAATTGGAATACTGGTAGGTCAGCTCCGTATCACGCGCGCTGTAGGCGGATTCGGAGATACCCCAAGGCAGGCCGAGCCTGGCGGCATAGGCTTGCTGGCGCGTGACCACCAGCCGGTTGGTCTGGGCGAGCAGGCTTGTATCCGGCGCGCGCATGACCAGCGACGGCATCAGATATTCAAACATCGAGCCTGACCACGAGATCAGGGCAGACGCGCGCCCGACCGGCGTTGCGGAGCGACCGAGCAGGAACCAGTGCCGGGTTTCGACATCGCCCTTTGCGATCGCAAACAGGCTCGCAAGACGCGCTTCGGACGCCAGAAGATCGTAGCAGTTCTCGTCAAGGCTTTCGTCCGGAAGGGAATAGCCGATCGATAGCAACTTGCGTTCGGGATCGAGCAGGAAGGCGAAATCCATCGCCATCGCCATCGCCCGCGCCTCGGTTGCAATTGCTGCCAGCCGGATATCAAGGCTGCTGTCGGTCAGGCGGTCGCGGCGATCCTCGGCCAGCCGGCTGTTCAACGTGCCAAGCCAGAAAATGAGGTCGTCGGCGCCATCTTCGGCGGTTTTGGGAACGGTTTCCCGGGCGAGTGCCATCGCCTTGTCGCCAAGGCGCGTCAGAATGGGGCCCAGTGTTTCGAACGACTCCGAGCCGTCGAGGCGGAGTTCAATGTCCTCGATCACGTCTGCAAGCGGCTTTTGGCCCTGTCGTCCGTTTCCGGCGGCAGCATCAAGCGCCTGGCGGGCGAGCATCAGGCTGTCGGCCAGCCCTCCCCGGATATTCGTCGCAGGCTGCGCTCCTGTCCAGGCCTCGCAGGCATTGGCAAGGGCGAGCAGATGTCCCGCGAGATTGCCGCTGTCGACCGAAGAGACGTAAGCAGGATCGAGGACACGGATGTCATCGGTCGCATACCAGTTGAAGAGGTGGCCCTTGTGCTTGGCCATTGCCCTCATCGTTCCAAGCGTCGCCTCAAGCCTCTCGGCGGTCTCGACCTTGCCTGTCCAGCCGAAGTCGCGGGCTGCGACCGTGGAAAGAAGATAGAGCCCGATATTGGTGGGCGAGGTTCGCCGGGCGATGACGGGCCTCGGATCTTCCTGGAAATTGTCCGGCGGCAGCATGTTGCTTTCCGGCGTCACGAAGGTCTCGAAGAAACGCCAGGTGCGGCGGGCGATCAGACGCAGTGCGATCGCATCGGCGTCGGATATTGCCGCACCCGCCGGTTCGGCAGGCGGGCGGCTCGCCCAAAGGGCAATGGCGGGCGCCGCCAGCCACAACAACGCAAAGGGAAGAATAACAGGCCATGAGGATGGCGACAGCAGAAAGGCTGCCCCGGCGATCGCAAGCGCCGTCAGCGTGCCCGGCGCCATGCGGCGGTAGAACCCTGGAAGATCCAGGCGGGGGCTGCCCTGCGACTGGGCGGCCGTTGTCCATTCGAGAAGATGGCGCCGGGTGCGATAGAGCCGGTTCAGCGTCGTTGCGATCGCATCCGCCATCCGCCAGGCCCGATCGGGAAGGAAGGCAAGATCGAGGCCGGTTCGCAAGGCAGCAAGGCGCAGATCCGCGCCGAGCGTGCTCAGGTGACTGCGCAGATGAATGCCAGCGCTGTGCGGCATGGCGGCGAAGAAAACCGGAAGGAAGGCTGTGATTGCAAGAGCCGCGAGAAGCAGCACGGTCGCCACCAATGCCGCGGCAAACGGCATCATCCAGGCAAGCCCGAAAGCCAGGAGCGTGAGCGGAGCCGCAAGCGAGCGCCTCAGATTGTCGATCATCATGCCGCGGCTGACAGGGGGCAGCGCGCCGTCGTCCCTGTAGCGCCCGGTCAGCCACGGAAGCAGCTGCCAGTCGCCCCGCGTCCAGCGATGCTGCCGCTTGGCATCGACATCGTAGCGCGCCGGAAATTCCTCGATCAGCTCGACATCGGAAGCAAGGGCAGCGCGCGCGAAGGCTCCCTCGAAAAGATCGTGGCTGAGCATGGTGTTGTCCGGCACGCGCCCGCCGAGCGCCTGTTCGAAGGCATCGATATCGTAGATGCCCTTGCCGGTATATGCGCCGACGCCGAAGAGATCCTGATAGACATTCGAGGCGGCCGCGGCATAGGGATCGATGCCGCCAGGCGCCGAAAAGACGTGCTGATAGAGCGAACCCTCCCGGCCAACCGGCAGCGAAGGCGTCACGCGCGGCTGGAGAATGGCGTGCCCGCCGACGATCCGATGTTCCGTTGCGCTGAAGCGCGGACGGTTGAGCGGATGGGCCATCTTGCCGATCAGGCGGTGGGCGGCGTCGCGCGGCAAGCGCGTATCGGCATCGAGCGTGATCACATAACGGACATCGGCCGGAACCTCGGGCGGAACACCTGCAATCGGAACAAAGCTGGTGTCGCTGGCACCGCGCAGCAGGCGGTTGAGTTCATGCAGCTTGCCGCGTTTCCGCTCCCACCCCATCCAGCGGTTTTCGAGAGGGTTGAACAGGCGGCGGCGATGCAACAGCAGAAAGCGGGGACCGCCATCCACAGGTCCGTGGCGTTCGTTCAGCCTGGCGATTGCGGCAGCGGCGGCGGCCAGCAGAGGGCGATCGGCCTCGGTCTCCTCCTGATCGGCATCGGTCCCGTCCGTGACGAGCGCGAAGACAAGATCGCCGCCGGCGCCGGAAAGGTGATGGACTTCGAGGCGCTCGACCTGCTCGACAATATCGGCTTCATTCGTCAAAAGCGTGGGAACGGCAACGAGCGTGCGCAGGGATGGCGGGACGCCATGCCTGAGAGAGAGGCCGGGCAGGATGACCGGGCCGAAACACCAGCTCAATGTCCGGTTGACGATGGCTGTCGCGACTTCGCTTGCCGGCAGAAGCGCGAGGATTGCAAACAGCAAAAGCCAGACGGTCACAAGCCCCGCTTGCGCCAGCAGCGACAACGACACGGCCATCAGGATGGAGGTGACAAGCAGGATCGACGCGATATAGCCGCCAATGCCGAGCCGGATATGGATGCGTCCGACCCTGAGCCGCGCAGGTGGCCTGAACCCTATGGCGCGCTCGAGCGCCGGCCTGCCCTCTGCAATCAGATGATAGCCCGGATCGGCGATCCGCTGAGCCTCCGTAAGGCTGATCCCCTCCGTGGCCGGGTTGCGCGCCGCTTCAAGCGCCTGATCGGCAACCTCCAGTTCCGTCCATGAGGAGCCGCGCGCAAGCTGCTCGATTGCTTTGCGATAGAGATCCCGTGTTGGGAAATCCATCTCGGCGAAGGCGCTCGCGGCGCGCATCCGCGCGTCTACCGGGCTGATGCTTTCGAACACATCGGCCCAGTCGATATCGGAAATCAGCCGCAGGCTGGTGACGATGTTGCGCACCGTGACGTTGGAGGCGCCCTGCCTTTGCTGGGAATGCTGCACCACGTCCTCGATGGTCAAATCCTGCAGCGCAAGCCGCTTCTCCAGCCAACCGAGAACGGGCGTGGTTTCGGGGTCCCGGTTTCTGAGTTGCCGCGCCAGATGCCCTGCAAAGAGTTCAGACAGCGGCCCTTCAGAGCGGGCGGCGAGTTCGTCTGGAAGCGCCTGCCCGGTGTCATCGGAAGACAGGATTTTATGGGCCAGCGCCGCCGCCTCCAGCCGGGAAGCGCGCGCGACCGTAATCTGGTCTGAAAGCCGGCGCAGGTTCTCGATGAGGACGATCCTGAGCGTGATCGCGACGGCCCACAATTCGCCGATCGTCAATGGCTGGATCTGTTGATAGGCGAGGAGAAAGCGTTCGAGCTTGTCGCGATCAAACAGGCTGTCGGTGTGGGCAATAAAGGCCCAGGCCAGTTCGAATACGCGCGGATATCCCGCAAAGGGTCCGTTCGAAAGCTTGGGCAGCTGCCGGTAATAGCCCGGCGGAAGGTCGTTCCTGATTTCCTGGATGTGCTCTTCGACCAGATGATAATTGTCGAGGAGCCATTCCGCAGCCGGCACCACCTCCCGGCCGTGCTTCAACTCGTTGATTCCCGCCCGGTAGGCAGACCGCAAGACAGCGGCGTTGTCGCTCAGTCTCTTGTGCAGGGACATGACCGAAGGCGCCTTGCCTGAGACAGGTTGCGCTGCTGCCAGGCTGATTGCGTGCTGCTCCAGCCGCTCCGCGCTGAACAACTCCTGCCTGACCGGCGCAAGGTCGGCCCAGAGGGGAGAAACGGTCCGGCCCCGAAGGAAATTGAGTTCGACTTTCAAGTATTGCCTTTCCACCGGGACGCATGCCTCGGCGCAACGGCTATGGGTCTGAAAACCCAGATGCGATCTTTATTGATTGGGCCTGAATTCCGGCAGCGCTGCCGGCAAGGGCAGCGCGCGTTCAGACGGCTCGAGCCGTCATCGCCTGCATTTCTGCTGAACCTTCGGGTCTGCGCTACCTGCGCGACCGGTATCAGGCGAGGTCGGCCGCCGTCAGGACATAGACCGCCTTGCGGCCCTTCAGGTAGAGCCGGCGAGCTGCGTCATACATCTTGGCACGCGCTGCATCGAAGGCGGCGAGGTAGGTTTCTTCGCCTTCGGCCGGGTTGCTCAGGGCGTCGGCTCTGGCAAAGAACATCACTTCGAACATGCCATCATGACCGGTAAAGCGGACACGTTTGCCGTTCTTGTCGTAACTGCGGCTCTGATTGGGGAATTGAAGTGCCATGATGGAAAGAATCCTTAGAAACGTGGCATCTCTTGCCACTTTGGAATGGAAAAACCGGGCTTCCGTCAGCGGAGACACGCCCAGACCGGCTTGAGACCGGTCTGGTGCGGCATCCCGCCTGTGACGGGCTCAGCCTTTCGGCTTGCTGCGCGCGGCATTGTTGTTGCCGGCATTTCTGACCAGCGAGCCGAGCAACGGCGCTTCGACAACAGCTGCGCTCTTTTCCTTCTTGGGCTTTCTGATTTCGCGATTGCTTTTCTTCTGACCTTTGGCCATCTGGAAACTCCGATTGTCAGGCGCGCTTTGCTGCGGCGGCGCCTCTTGCTTGCCGCTCTTCAACCGGGGCGCTGTCTGCGACGAGGGGCCGTTCAAGGCCGCCCCGCCAGCAATTCGGCCCCTTGAAATCCTTCAGCCTTCGAGTGCGCCGGCGCATGCCGCCGCGGCGGTGCGATTTGCGCTTTCCTCGCCCGGCATCGTCGCCCAGCCGCCAGCTTCGATGAACTGACGCTGCTTGTAGGAACTGTCGATGGCCTTGAGTTCGCTCAACTGCTGCGCTGCGTCAGGCGCCGCCTTGAATCTCTGGACGCAAATGACCGTCGCCAGCTCATCGCGGGAGAGCTCTCCGGCTTCCGACGCCAGCGTTCTGGACGTACCGCCCGTCACCCATCCGCCCCAGGTAAAGCCGACCGCGATCGTGACGACAGCGGTTGCGATACAGGCCCATACGAGGGTGGATTTTGCCGGGTGATAGGCTTTCCACCGTTGTCCGATGGATGGCGCTCCATTGTTTTCTGATGCCATGATGCCGAATTCCTTCCGATGTGAAATCAATTGTCTGGTGTGATCGGCGGCAGCGCTCCCCGGCCGCTTTAGCGTCAATGGACGGGCTGTCGTGGCACCCCGTGCCTGAAAAGGACACTCGCCTTCGAGCGCATGCGCCCGCCGTCGCGCAACAAGTTGAACGACATTCTGAAGCGCAAATTCTACAGGCAATTTCTTGATGAGGCCGGATTTAGCGGACCATGACACTATATATATCTATGATACGACCCAAATAATAGTCCGAACCAATAATGTTTTTTATAATAATCGGAATTTTTTATTTTGGATTTTTCTTCAATAAATCTGAGATTGCGCCTTGATTAAAACAATAATGAGGCGCATATGATGTTCATCGATTTTGTTTGACGAACTTTATTTTGCGCATCGCGCTTGTGTGATTTTCTGATCAACGTCGAAATTATCGTTCGGTGCGGCCATAGAGGCTCTCCGGACATTCTCTCTGATTGATTGAAAGGAAATCGTCATGAGCACTGGTACAGTAAAGTTTTTCAACAGCACCAAGGGTTTCGGCTTCATCGAGGCTGATGGCGGCGGAGCGGACGTTTTCGTTCACATTTCTGCTGTTGAGCGCTCGGGCATGAGCACGCTCTCCGAAGGCCAGAAGGTGACCTTTGACATCGTTGCCGACAGCAGGTCCGGCAAAAGCGCTGCGGAAAACCTGCGCGCTGCATAAGGATTGTCTTTGCTTCCGTGACCACGGATGTACTGGCACGAAGTATCGAGACGAATGGATTGGTCGGGCTATGCGCCCGGCCTTTCTTGCTTTTGAGCGCCCGGCAAGGTCCGCGCGCCCTTTTCAGACAGATTATCACGCGTCCCGGTCAAGCGTATACCGGAGCTAGGAAAAGCCTTGGACAGCACGACAGAGAAGGCTGCGATCGAACGGAACCACCGCTCATGGATTGCGGCGCTTGCGCCTTACCGCAAGCCCAGCGCGTTGCGCAGCACGGCCGAAATCGCGGCGACGGCATTGCCCTTTGTCAGCCTCTGGGTGCTGCTTGCCTTCGCCGTCCTGAACGGCCATTGGTGGGCGCTGTTCCTGACGGTTCCTGCCGCCGGCTTCCTCGTCCGCCTGTTTGTCCTGCAGCATGATTGCGGGCATGGCGCCCTGTTTGCCCGCAGGGGCGTCAATGACTGGACCGGACGGGTGATCGGCGTGTTCACGCTGACGCCTTATGATTACTGGCGCCGCACCCATGCGGTCCACCACGCAACGACGGGCAATCTCGACAAGCGCGGCATCGGCGACGTCGATACGCTCACGGTCCGGGAGTATCGCGCCCTGTCGGCTGCGGGAAGGCTGCGCTATCGCCTTTATCGCCATCCCGCCATCATGTTCGGGCTTGGTCCCGCCTGGCTGTTCATCTGCCAGTACCGCTTGCCGCTCGGCCTGATGCGCTCGGGACTCGAGCCATGGACATCGACGGTCGTCACCACGGCCGGGGCGGCCGTTGCCATTGCCCTGCTGATGTGGCTCATGGGACCGCTGGCGTTCTTGACGGTCCAGTTGCCGATCACGCTGATGGCTGCGACAGCCGGGGTCTGGCTGTTCTACATCCAGCATCAATTCGAGGAAACGCACTGGTCCGGTGCGCGCAACTGGGATTTCCAGAATGCGGCGCTTAATGGCAGCTCGCATTACGACCTCCCGCTGCCGCTGCGATGGATCACCGGCAATATCGGCATCCACCACGTGCACCACCTGGCCGCCAAGGTGCCGTTCTATCGGCTGCCGGAAGTGCTGCGCGATTATCCGGAGCTGCACGAAACAGGCCGGATCACGCTTCTTCAAAGCCTGCGCTGTGTCAGGTTCGTGCTTTGGGATGAAAGGACCAACCGACTGGTTTCATTCCGGCAGGCGCGCCTGAGCGCATGATGCGCTGCACGGTTTCCTTGAAGCAGACCCTGTCACCAATCACTCGTCTACCCCACCCGAAGGAGAAACAGATGATACGATTTGCCAGAAATACGAAAGCCGTCGAGAACGAAGCCGCACCCGCCGACAAGACCAAGAATACCGAGAAGTCCTCGGAACGGCCGGCGAAGGCCGCCGACAAGACGAAGCAGAACAAGACCGCGGCCGATAGCAGCGACAGCAGCGACAAGCTGCTCTGAACGCCTTCGATATGCCGGCAAGATTGCCGCAGGCGCATCGATTGCGTGCCGGCGGCATGAGTTCCACTGAAGCCGGCATCCGATCGCAGACACCCAATATCCTGACATCACGGAAGGCCTGCGCAATGCAGGCCTTCCGTTTGTCGGTTTTACCCTCACCACTTTCCTGATCGATGGAGATGGCCACCGTCTTGATCTTCGGCGCGCGCGCGCAATTTAGTTGCTGACGGCCCCGCTTCTCAAGGCAAGGCGCCGGTTTTTCAACGGATGGAGCGGATGCGATGGAGTGGAGAGGCCGGCGACAAAGCCGCAATGTCGAGGATCGTCGAGGATCGCGGGGCGGAAGCCCGTTCGGGCGCGGCGGCGGCATAAGGATGCCCTCACGCGGCATTCGCGTTGGCCGCGGCGGCGGCGGCAGCATTCTCGCCCTGATCGTGGTCGGCGCGATTCTCTTCATGATGGGGATCAATCCGCTCGCCCTTCTCGATGACGGCAGCGGCTCATATGCGCCGAGCCAAACCGGCCAGGTTACCACTGGCAGCAATGACGAGATGAAGCAGTTCGTCTCGACCGTGCTCGCCGAGACCGAAGACGTCTGGCATTCCATCATGGAAAGCCAGGGCCAGGCCTATCCCGAACCGTCGCTGGTGCTCTTTTCCGGCGCGGTCCGTTCGGCCTGCGGGTCGGCAAGTTCGGCAATGGGCCCCTTCTACTGCCCCGTAGACGAGAAGGTCTATATCGACCTCGATTTCTACGACGAACTCGCCCGCCGCTTCGGTGCATCGGGTGACTTCGCGCAGGCATATGTTCTGGCGCATGAAGTCGGCCACCATGTGCAAAACATCATCGGCGTGCTGCCCCAGTTCAATCGCATGCGCGAGCAGATGACCGAGGTCGAAGCCAACCAGATGTCGGTGCGGGTCGAGCTGCAGGCAGATTGCTTTGCCGGCATCTGGGCTCATTTCACGGCGCAGAAGGGCCTGCTTGAAACGGGCGACCTGGAAGAAGCCCTGAATGCGGCACGCCAGATCGGTGACGACACGCTCCAGAAGCGCACCCAGGGCTATGTAGTGCCCGATTCCTTCAACCACGGCACCTCTGCCCAGCGGATGACGTGGTTCAAGAAGGGCTATGACAGCGGCCGCCTTTCCGCCTGCGACACCTTCAACAATCCGGTCTGAACCGCCAGCATTCATCGGGCTGCGCGTTCAAAAAGGGCACCACCTCGGCGGTGGCGCCCTTTTCATCACGCGTGCGTCCGCCGCACTCCTTTTTCATGAAGGCTCAGCGCGCGGCCCAGTTGGCGCCGCGGCGGAAGATGGTCGCCATTTCCGCGACCTTGAACTCGCTCGCGACATGGCCGAGCGAGGAATAGAACACCCTGCCCTTGCCGTGGCGGCGCTTCCAGGCGACTGGCATGACCACGCCATCGATCCATTCGGCATGCTCACCGGTGAACGTCGTGGTTGCCAGCACCTCGTTGGAGGGGTCGACATGCATGTAGTATTGCTCCGACGTGTAGGGGAAATCCGAAATTCCCTCCATGATCGGATCATCCGGCTTGGTGATGTTCACGCGGTAATCGATGATGTTGCCGGGGTGCGCCACCCACTGGCCGCCGACGATGAACTGGTAATCAACCGATTCACGAAACGCATCGCCGGCGCCGCCGTGATAGCCCGCAAGGCCAACGCCGCCCTGGATGGCTTCGGACAGGTTCTTCACCTCTTCCTTCTCGATCTTCGACATGGTGACGATCGGGACGATGAGGCTCAGATCCTTGATCTGCGGGTCGGCAAAGGCCTCGGTCGAATGCTCGACATAGACCTTGAACCCGTCCTCCTGCAGCATGTCGCGGATGACGGCGGCGCATTCCTCCGGCTCGTGGCCGCTCCAGCCGCCCCAGACGATGAGTGCTTCACGCATGATTTTCCTCCTGTTCGTGGCGCCGGCGTCTGGCCGGCAAAGTGCGAATTGCTGGAATTACTGGGCAAGCATGCCGTCAACGAGCGATGCCGACAGCGGATCGGGACGGCGCGTCGTCGTGGTGATGTCGACGGTCTTCCCGGTTTCGGCGGCGACATTGAAGGCCTCCATGACCTCCAGCACGTGCAGGGCGAGGCTGCCGCTTGCACGGTGCGGGCGGTTGGTGCGGATCGCATAGGCCATGTCGGCAAGACCGAGAGAGCGGTAATTGCCGTCGGCATAGGGCAGCGTCACCGGATAATCTTCAAACTCGCCGCCCTTCTTGAGCACCTCGACAGGCCCCTTGAAGAAATTCGGATCGGGCACAAGCATCGAACCTTCCGTGCCGTAGATCTCGATCGGCGAATGCCTGTGACCGGCGACGTCGAAGCTCATCGTCACCTGCACAACGGCGCCGCCTTCGAAGGACAGAACGCCGGCGATATGGGTCGGCACCTTCACCGAAATCGTCTCGCCCTTGCGCGGTTCGCTGGTAATCACGCGTTCCTTGCGCAGCATGGTCGCAAAACCCGCGACCCTGCTGACGGGCCCGAACAGGTTGACGAGATCGGTGATGTAATAGGGGCCCATGTCGAGCATCGGGCCGCCGCCGATATCGTAATAGAAATCGGGGTTCGGGTGCCAGCTTTCATGGCCCGGCCGCATGAAGGTCGCAGAGCCTCCGATCGCCTGGCCAAGCACGCCGGAATCGATCACTTCGCGTGCGGCCTGATGACCGCCGCCAAGGAAGGTGTCCGGCGCCGAACCGATGCGCAGGCCCGCCTTCTCCGCGGCATCGGCGAGCCGCTTGCCTTCCTCGAAATTGATGCCGAGCGGTTTTTCGCTATAGGTGTGCTTGCCCGCAGCAAGCGCCTTCAGGCCAACCTCGACATGGGCGCGGGGAATGGTGAGGTTGAGGATGACCTCGACGTTCGGATCAGCGAGAAGGCCGTCGATCGTTGCGACCGGCACGGAGAATTCCTCCGCCTTCCCCTTGGCCGCCGCCTCGTTCATGTCCGCAACGCCGCGAATATCGAGAATCTCGAAACCGGTCATCGCCTTCAGGTACGCGCCGGAGATATTGCCGCATCCGATGATACCGATACCAACTTTTTCCATGATCTTTCCTCCCGAAAGCTGAGGCCAGCACCGGCCTCAAGGTATGAGAAATCCGCCTAGAGAGCCGGCCCCGTTGTCCCCCAGGTCGATTCGTAGAGTTCGTGCAGGGCAACAGCAGCGGCGCCCCGCGCCCAGAAGAAGTCGTCGCTGTCATCGAAGACCAGCTCGCTGACATCGCGCAATGATGGCGGAACGGCTGCGAGATAGGCCTGCCGCAAGCCCTCGATGAAGGGCGGCCCGAGCGCCAGGCTCGAGCCCACCAGAATGACCCGCGGCGGGGCAAATAGCGTCACGATATTGGCAAGCGTCACGCCGATCGCCTCTGCGGCGCGCCTGGCGTTCGCCAGCATCTGCGCATCCTCCTCCGCCATCAGGGCCTGAGCGTGAGACATGCCGCGCCCGAGCCGGATCGCATCCGCATAAAGCCCTTCCTGCGGCGCCTTTCCCAGGATCGCGCTTTCGCCTGCAAGGGCGCCAAGCCTTTCGACGCAGGACACGTCCGCCCCGAGCACCAGATCGCCGAGATTGTGGCTGAGGCCGCCGGCGCCACGAAACAGGCTGGAATTGTGGAGCACGCCGAGGCCGAGCGTCTGCTCCAGCGAGATCAGCACCATGTCCTCCAGATGCCGGGCCTTGCCGAACCAGTGATGGGCAAGCGTGATCGCGTGGACATCGCTTTCAACGATGGTGCGGATGCCGAAGCGGGGCGCGATCACGCCGGCGAAATCCACCTTCTCGTCGGAAAAGATCGGGCTTGCCCGGACAATTCCGGTGCGATGCTCGACCACACCCGGAATGCCGAGACAGATCGCATCGATCTCGCCGAGCGTCAGCCTCGCATCGATCACGCAGGCCCTGACGCCGTCGTCGACCAGATCGGCGATGACGCCGATCGGCATCCGGTCGATGCGCACCGGCAGCGAATATTCCGACAGCACAGCGCCGCAGAAATCCGTGACCACGAATGTCATGCGGGTGGCGGTGATCTTTGCGCCGACGACGCGCGCGGCATCCGGGTTGATTTCCAGCATCACCCGCGGGCGACCTCGTGCCGCGGAAGATCTGAGGTCGCCTTCATGGCGCGACAGGATGAGGCCGTCATCCATCAGCGAGGCGGTGATGGCCGAGACCGTGCTGGTGGAAAGCTGTGTTCCCTGGCTGATCTCGATGCGCGAAATGGCGCCATGGCGGCGGATCGTGTCCAGCACGCTCAACCTGTTGATCGCTCGCATCAATTCTGGATCGGCAGTTTTCATTTCGGCCCGGACAACATGCTGAAGACGGATAATTTATCCGCCATGCGAATTAAATACCGCGGCAGTTTTAGGCCCGAAACCCGCAAAAGCGCAAGGGATTTTTCCAAAACATGCCTAAATCGCAGGCATCCTGCCCAAAGTCTGGATAGCAGTCTATTGACAAAAACCCAAACCGCCCGTTTATTTAATCCGGACACTGCAAAAAGTACTTTGGGAGGAGTGCACATGCCAGTCGCTATCAAATGGCCACGTCACGTGGCTGCCGCCACCGTCGGCTTTTCCGCTCTTGTCGCAGGCGCGACGACCGCTTCGGCCGACACGGTCATCAAATGGCTGCATCTTGAAAATCAGGAACCGGTGGTCGAGATCTGGCGCCAGGTCGCCGACGAGTTCGAACAGGCCAATCCCGGTGTAACCATCGAGATGCAGTTCCTGGAAAACCAGGCTTTCAAGGCAAAGCTGCCGACCCTGCTGCAATCATCCGAAGTGCCGAGCCTGTTTTATACCTGGGGCGGCGGCGTGTTGAAGGCGCAGGAAGAAACCGGCGTTCTGCGTGATATTTCGCCCGCGCTCGATGCCGACAACAACAAGTGGCGCGACACGCTGAAGCCGTCTTCCATCGCCGGCATGACCTATGACGACAAGGTCTGGGCGGCGCCGGTGCTGAACGGCGTGGTTTCCTTCTTCTACAACAAGGAACTGTTCGACAAGGCCGGCGTAGACGCCAGCCAGATCACCACCTGGGACGATCTTCTGACCACCGTCCAGACGCTGAAGGACGCCGGCATCACGCCGATTGCGGGCGGCGGCGGCGACAAGTGGCCGATCCACTTCTACTGGGGCTATCTGGCCATGCGCGAGGCGGGTCACGACGGCTTCACCGCCGCCAAAGCCAACGAGAACGGCGGCTTTACCAACGAGGCCTTCGTCAAGGCCGGTCAGCATCTGGCCGATCTCGGCGCACTGGAGCCGTTCCAGAACGGCTATCAGGGCGCGACCTGGAACGATGCGCTCGCAACCTTCGGCGATGGCCGCGCGGCGATGATCCTGTCGTTCGAAAACACCGGCCGCACCCAGGCGAGCAACGCCACCGATGGCAAGGGCCTCGATCCGGCCAATATCGGCCGTTTCGCCTTCCCGACGATCGAAGGCGCGCCGGGTCTCGTCACCGACAATATGGGCGGCCTCACCGGCTGGGCCGTCACCAGGGATGCGCCGCCCGAGACGGAGAAATTCCTTGAATACTATACCAGCCCCGAGGTTTCCAAACGTATCTCCGAGGTACAGAAGGTAATCCCGGTGACCGTCGGCGTGGCCGATTCCATCACCGATCCGCTTCTGAAGAGCAGCGCGGAAGCACTTGCCGATGAAACCTGGCACCAGAATTATCTCGACCAGGATCTCGGCCCCAATGTCGGCGCCGTCGTCAACGACATGAGCGTCGCCATTGTCTCCGGCCAGACATCGCCGGAAGATGCCGCACAGCAGATCCAGGACACGTTCGAACTGGAAAACATGTAATCCCTTGGCTTGCCGGATGCCGGATCTCTCCGGCCTCCGGCGGCCAGGCCCTCTCATGTTCCGCGCGGACGGGCCCTGCCCGAGGATCGAAAGGCCGTTTGTCCTTCCGTTTCCTGATGTGCGGCAAAGCGGGAAAAGCGATGACGACCACCGATTCCATTCTGCCACCGCCGGTCGGGCCCGCGCCTGCAAGAGCCAGACGCCGCAGATCGCTCGCCCATACCAAATGGCCGGTGCTGATCCTGTTCATGCCGCCGGCGCTGGTGCTGTTCACGCTGCTCGTGATCCTGCCCATGGGCGAGGCGGCGTGGTATTCCTTCTTCCACTGGAACGGTTATGGCACGCCGGAAAAATGGGTCGATTTCCGCAACTACCAGCTCATTTTCCGCAATGCCGCCTTCAAGACCGCGCTGTTCAACAACGGGCTGATCCTGTTCGTGTCCATCGTCGTTCAGCTGCCGCTGGCGCTCTGGCTGGCATCCATGGTCACCAAGCATATCAGGGGCGCGCTGTTCTTCCGGCTGATCTTCTTCCTGCCCTATGTGCTGGCAGATGTCGCCGCCGGCATGATCTGGCGCTTCGTCTATGATGGCGATTTCGGGCTGGTTGCGGGCATCTGGCATTTCTTCGGCGCAGAGCCGCCCTTCGTTCTTGCCAATCCAGATACCGCGATGTCGGCAATCCTTGCGGTGGTCGTGTGGAAATATTTCGGCTTTCACATGATGCTGTTCATCGCCGGGCTGCAGGCGATCGACAAGTCGATCCTGGAGGCTGCCGATATTGACGGGGCGACCGGCTGGCAGAAGTTCCGTCTGGTGACGCTGCCGATGCTGGGCTCCACCGTCCGCCTTTCGGTGTTCTTCGCGGTCATCGGCTCGCTGCAGCTTTTCGACCTGATCATGCCGCTGACCGGCGGCGGACCGTCGAACGCGACCCAGACCATGGTGACCTTCCTCTACAATTTCGGCGTCACCCGCATGCAGGTCGGTTTCGGCAGCGCGGTCGGCGTCATTCTGTTCGTCATCTGCGTCACGCTCGCCTTCAGCTACAAACGGATATTCATGAAAAATGACTGATATCTCCGAAAGCGCGCCGATCGATGCGGCAAAAACGGGCGGCGAGGGACGCAAGCTCAAGGCCGGCACCCAGACCTATCTCTATGTCTCGCTGCTGATCGTGGCGGGCATCGTCATCGTGCCGCTGCTGACAACGGCGCTCGGCGGCTTCAAGACCCTGCCGGACCTGCGCGGCAACCCGTTCGGGCTGCCCACCGAATGGCAATGGTCGAACTACACCGATATCCTGTTTTCACAGCGCTATTGGCTGCAGATGGGCAATTCGCTGCTGATCGCGGTGATGACGGTGTTTCTGACCGTGGTGATCGCCGCGGCGGCCGCCTTCTGCTTTGCCCATATCCGGTTCTTCGGCTCGGACTATCTCCTGAACTATTTCCTGATCGGGCTGATGTTTCCGGCAGCAACGGCAATCCTGCCGCTTTACATCCGGATCCGCGATCTTGGCCTGCTCGACACCTATTGGGGCGTCATCCTGCCGCAGGTGGCCTTCGGGCTTGGCATGAGCATCCTGCTGTTCCGCAATTATTTCCGCAACCTGCCGCATGAATTGTTCGACGCCGCCTTTGTCGATGGCTGCGGCTATATCGGTTTCTTCTGGCATGTGACCATGCCGCTGTCGCGGCCGATCATCGCCACGGTCGGCATCATCTCCTTCGTGCAGAGCTGGAACAGCTACATCATCCCGCTGATCATGCTGAACACCGAGGACCGCTATCCCTGGCCGCTCGGCATCATGGTCTACAAGGGCGAATTCGCGACCGAATGGCAGCTGGTGCTGGCCTTCATCACGCTCACCATCCTGCCGACGATCATCGCCTTCTTCCTCGCCCAGAAACACATCATTGCCGGCCTCACCGCCGGCGCCGTCAAGTCGTGAAAACGTGGAGCTTTAAGACATGGCATCCGTCGAACTCAACAATGTCAGAAAGGCCTACGGCGCGCTCGAAGTCATTCACGGCGTTTCTCTGGCGATCGAAGATGGAGAATTCGTGGCTCTTGTCGGCCCTTCCGGCTGCGGCAAGTCCACGCTGTTGCGCATGATCGCGGGGCTGGAGGAAATCACCGGCGGTGATATCTCGATCGGCGGCGAGATCGTCAACGATCTTACCCCGCGCGAACGCAATATCGCGATGGTGTTCCAGTCCTATGCGCTCTATCCGCATATGACGGTCGCCGAAAACATGGGCTTCAACCTGCGCCTTGCCAAGCGGCCGAAGGAGGAGATCGAAAAGCGCGTCGGCGAGGCCGCGCGCATGCTGGACCTGACCGAGCTTCTCGACCGCAAACCCTCGCAGCTTTCCGGCGGCCAGCGCCAGCGCGTGGCCATGGGCCGCGCCGTGGTGCGCAACCCGGCCGTCTTCCTGTTCGACGAGCCGCTTTCCAATCTCGACGCGAAACTCAGGGTTCAGATGCGCTCGGAAATCAAGACGCTGCATCAGCGTGTCAAGACCACCTCGGTTTACGTCACCCACGACCAGATCGAGGCGATGACGCTGGCAGATCGGGTGGTGGTGCTGAACAAGGGGCATATCGAGCAGGAAGGGACACCGATCGAGCTTTACAAGAAGCCCGCCAACCTGTTTGTCGCCGCCTTCATTGGCTCGCCGGCCATGAACCTGCTGCCGGCCACGGTCGAGAGCGTCGATGGCGCACCCTCGGTGCGCTTTTCGGATGGCAAGACGCTTTCGATCTCGAAAGGCCATGCTGGCATGAAGCCCGGACAGAAGGTGACGGTCGGCCTCAGACCGGAGCATCTGAACCCGGATATCGGCGATGGCGCGGTGATCGAGGGCACGGCGCTTTTGGTCGAGCCGACGGGCGCGCAGAGCCATGTGGTCTTCGAACTTGGCGGCCAGCATGTGACGGCGATCGTGGACGGTGAACGGGACGTTCACCATGGGCAGCCCTTCGAAGCCAGGATCGATCCGGAACGGGTGCATATCTTCGACAGCGAGACCGGCGCGGCGCTTTAACCCGAGTGCGGGTTTCACGGGAACGCCAGACCGCTCGATCTTCCTGTTTCGACGCATTTTCGCGTGGGTCAGGCGTTGCAAGCTGACTGCGAAATGCTCTGGGCCGGCGAAAACCGGCGGCACGGCCAAAACGGGGGAAACGATGCCGGCGGTGGTCCATGCCGGCGAGAGGAAGCATATGGCGATCGCTCAGGATCGTCTGGCTTCCAGCGCGCGCCTGTCATCGGTTACCTCCACCGGTGGCAGGCCGCGCGCCTTGCTGAAGAATGAGGGCAGCAATCAGAACCGGCGGACGAAACCGATCGACAGCTTGTCCATGTTGGGACTGACCTTGTCGTCGCTGGCAGGCAGGATGCTGAAGCGCTTGGAATCGTACTGCACCCGGCGATATTCCAGGCGAAGTCCGTTGGTGTTGCTCCAGAGATATTCGACGCCCGCGCCGCCGGTCCAACCCGACATGTAATCGGTCTCAGAAATGCCCAGCGTGGCATTCTTCACATGGGTATTGGTGAAGGCATAGCCGCCGATTGCATAGATCAGCGTGCGGTCCAGGAGGAAGCCGGTGCGGCCGCCGACATAGCCGTCGAAATCGGCAAAGGCCTTGTAATTGTCGCCACCGTTGACGCTCGACTGGTTGCCGCTTGTGAAGTTGTAGTTGAATTCACCTGACGGACCGATCAGGAAACGATCGAAGGTGAAATCGTAGCCGCCCGAAATACCAAGCGTGATGCCGCCTGCATCCTTCAGGAACGTATTGTCGAACGACATCGTCTCGTAGCCGATGTTCGGCTTCAGATAGAAGCCGTTCCAGGCAGAGGCGGACGGATCCTGGGAGTAATTCGGGATGACGAGGTTCAGCGGTCCCTTGAGATTGCCGAGAGGCTGCAGGGATTCAGGAAGATCCTGGGCAAGCGAGGCAGACGACACAAGCGCTGTGGTCGCAAGGGCAAACCAGAAAGTCTTAGCTGCGATCATGACGTATTTCCTGAAACCTTTGACTGGACCCGCTGCGCATCGCAAGAGCGGCCTATATCAGTTTGTTACACATATACTACCTATGCTGCAAGTAGGCCCTTACCCATTAGCCGTCTGTTTTCAAAGCGCTTTCCAAAGCAAAACCCGGCGTGCCATTTCTGACACACCGGGTTTTGCCTCTTGAACAGCGTCATAGTCCGCCGGATGGCTCTCCAACGCCTGAAGAGAGAGGCCAGACGGCAGCATCGGCTTGCTCGTCAGAAACGCACTTCGAAGTGGTCACCCATGTCGGGCTTTTCGTCCGTCAGCTTGGACTTGGCGATCTGGATCGCGAAACCAAGCGCGTTCTTCGTCGCCCACACCTCGGCAAAGTCCGGATCGAACTTGATCAGCCGGATATCGGGATCGTCGATGCCGTCGAACCAGCTGGAGGCAACCGGGTTCCAGAGTTCTTCGAGCTTGGCCCGATCCTGCACCAGGGAAGAGGCGCCTTCGACCCGGGCATGCATGTCGCCATTGCCGGTCACAATCAGCGAGCTTTCCGTTTCGCCCTTCTCCAGCGCCTTCACCAGATCGGTGCCCTGGGCGGTGATGAACCAGATCGCCTGATCGTCCTCGACTGGGTAAGGTGACATCGGCACGTGGCGGGCGGACCCGATCCCCAGCATGGCGGCCCGAACATCATCCATTTCTTTCCAGAATTCGGTCTTTGACATTGTGTTCTCCTTCGAGAGAGAAACGCATCGCCTCTGAAAAGGTTGCGTCGCACCAGGGGCTGCTGCGGCACTCCGCGATAACGGCTCTTGTCAAAAACGGATTTCGTTTTCCGGGCCGATGCGCTAGGGGAGGCTATGGCAAAGCGAGTCACCGGCCCCGAAATCGAAAAACTGATCCAGCTTCTGGCGAAAGTGCCGGGGCTTGGACCGCGTTCGGCGCGCCGGGCGGCGCTTCACCTGATCAAGAAGCGCGACCAGTTGATGGGCCCGCTTTCCGGGGCCATGCAGGACGCCTATGACAAGGTGAAGATCTGCTCCACCTGCGGCAATGTGGATACAGTCGATCCGTGCACGATCTGCACCGATCCCAGCCGCGACCAGGGTCTGGTGATCGTGGTGGAGGATGTCGGCGATCTGTGGGCGCTGGAACGCGCTGCCGCGCTCAACGCCGCCTATCATGTGCTCGGCGGCACGCTGTCGCCGCTTGATGGCATCGGTCCGGATGACCTGACCATCTCCGCCCTTGTCGACCGGGTGAAGACCGGCGAGGTGCGCGAACTGATCATCGCCGTCAACGCCACCGTCGAGGGGCAGGCAACCGCCCATTATATCACGGACCAACTCGACGGGCTCGATATCAAGGTCACCCGCCTCGCCCACGGCGTACCGGTCGGCGGCGAGCTCGACTATCTCGACGAGGGCACGCTGGTGGCAGCGCTCAGAGCGCGAACCAGCCTGTAGCGCAGCCAACCGCCACAGATTCAGCTTGTGCATCCGTGTCCTGCTGCTGTAATCTCGCCTGATGGTTGCAGGAGGGCGCAATGATCGTCGAATATCTCCGCTATACGGTGCCTGAAGCGCAGCAGGCCGCATTCATCCTTGACTATCAGGCGGCGAAAGAGCCGCTGATGCGCTCGCCCCATGCGCGCGCCTTCGACATGGCGCAGTGCGAGGAAGACCCCGCGCAATTCATCATCCGGATCGAATGGACATCTGCCGAGGATCACCTGCGTTCCTTCAGGGGAAGCGCGGAGTTCCGCGCCTTCTTCGCCCATGTCCGCCCCTATGTCGGCATGATCCAGGAAATGCGTCACTACCGGCCCTGCTGACCCGCACTTTGGGCAAGGGTTGCGATCCCGGCGCTGAGGGCGGTGATCTCCGGGAGCTGCGCGCTGGTGCAGTGTCATCCATTGCGCCACCTCCCCCGGATCATCCGCCCGTCACCGGGACACAATCAACGCTTGACAGTCTCCACATATCCATTATTCTGGATTTATGGATGAAAAAGACACGATAGCGGCGCTCGCCGCCCTCGCGCAGCCGACCCGGCTGCAGACCTTCCGCCTGCTGGTGGCGGCAGAGCCCGAAGGCATTGCCGCGGGCGTGCTGGCCCAGCAACTGGCGGTACCACAGAACACGATGTCGGCGCACCTTGCCACCTTGTCGCGGGCGGGGCTCGCAACCAGCACGCGCGACGGTCGATCGATCATCTACCGTGCCGATCTGGATGGGCTGCGCTCGGCGATGCTGTTTCTCGTGAACGATTGCTGCGGCGGCGATGCCGCGCTGTGTGCGCCCCTGATCGCTGACCTTTCGCCCTCCTGTCCTCCTGCAGAAAAGTGCTGCTGATCCATGTCTCTGTTTGAACGTTACCTTACCGTCTGGGTCGGGCTGTGCATCGTGGTGGGCATTGCGCTCGGCCATGTCATGCCCGGCCTGTTTCAAACGGTCGGCAGACTGGAAGTCGCGCGGGTCAACATTCCGGTCGCGGTGCTGATCTGGCTTATGGTCATCCCCATGCTGCTGAAGATCGATTTTGGCGCCATGCGCACCGTTGGCCGGCACTGGCGCGGCATCGGGGTCACACTCGCCGTCAACTGGGCGGTGAAGCCGTTTTCGATGGCGCTGCTTGGCTGGCTGTTCATCGGCTACCTGTTCCGCCCGCTGCTGCCGGCGGGCGAGATCGACAGCTATATCGCCGGCCTGATCATCCTCGCCGCAGCCCCCTGCACCGCCATGGTGTTCGTTTGGTCCAACCTGACCAAGGGCGAGCCGCATTTCACCCTGTCCCAGGTGGCGCTCAACGATGCGATCATGATCGTCGCCTTCGCGCCGATCGTCGGCCTGCTGCTCGGTCTTTCGGCGATCACCGTTCCCTGGTTGACGCTGGCGCTGTCGGTGGCGCTCTATATCGTCATTCCGGTGATCGTCGCCCAGTTGATCCGCACCGCGCTGACACAGGGCGGCAAGACCGCCCGGCTTGACGCCCTGCTCAAGAGGCTCCAGCCCCTGTCGCTCGTTGCCCTGCTTGCCACGCTGGTGCTGCTGTTCGGCTTCCAGGGCGAACAGATCCTCGCCCAGCCGATGATCATCGCGCTTCTGGCCGTGCCGATCCTGATCCAGGTCTATTTCAACGCCGGCCTTGCCTACCTCATGAACCGCGCCGCCGGCGAAGAGCACTGCGTTGCAGGCCCCTCGGCACTGATCGGCGCCTCGAATTTCTTCGAGCTCGCCGTCGCCGCCGCCATCAGCCTTTTCGGCTTTCAGTCCGGCGCAGCGCTTGCCACCGTCGTCGGCGTCCTGATCGAGGTACCGGTGATGCTGTCGGTGGTTGCCATCGTCAACCGCAGCAAGGGCTGGTACGAAAGAGGCAATGCCGTCTCCCGTGCTCAGCGCCCAAGCAGCGAATCCAGCGCCTCGTAGCTGACCGGATTGTCCGGGCAAAGGCCGAGACCGCATTCGGCAACCGTGGAAATGCCATTGCCGAGCGACGCCAGCATGAAGACGACGACCGCCGCAAGACCGAGGCCGGAGAGCCTGCGGCGCTGGCCGGAGGAAAACCCGCCAAGCATCAGCATCACGGCGGAGCCCAGGATCACCAGCGCAAATACCAGAAACGCCCAGGTGTAGAAGTGTAAGCCGAAGAAGGCGTCGCCATAGGCGCCCGTTCCCGGAACCACGTGGAGCGCCACCTGCCGCAATGCGGCAACCCCGCCCGCGACAGCACCGGCAATCATCAATCCGTAATATTGCGGCGCGACGCCGAGGATGATGTTGAGGCTGAGCCCCACACCAACCATGACGAAGCCAGCGCGCTGCAGCAGGCACAGCGGACACGGTAATTCGCCATCGGCGAACTGGGCATAAAAGGCGAACAGCAGGACGAAGGAGATAGCCAGAAGGCCGAGGCTGTTCAGCGTTGACGCCAGACGTTCGTTCATGACGGCCTCCCTACAGCGCGATGTCGAGCGTATCGGTGGCGTGGAGCCTGTAGAGCACAAACAACAGCAACACCCCCAAAACGGCGACCAGCAGCGCCGCCCCACCCCGATCTTTCCAGGCCAGATAAACGGCGCCAGCGCCAATGAAAAACGGCAAAGCCATCATGATAAACCCCTCCTCTGCATAGGGGGTCAGAGATGACAGTCTTTCTGCGCGGTCGCAACCGACTGGACGGCAGTAAAGCAATCCGGCATGCAACCGCGAAAACCGCAGGCTTCCGTGGCGCAGCGGGTGACGTTTGGAACAGGGCGACTGCGGCCAAACAAAGCCATTCCACTCAAACGAAGTTTGCGCTACGCAGAACGTCAATGATCCCCACCCGAGAGCCCTTTTCATGCGCAAAGCCCACGAACTGCCGTATCGCCCGAATGTCGGCGTGATGATCATCAATCGCCAGGGCAAGATCTGGCTCGGCCGCAGGTTGTCGGAAAACAATTCGGAATCCGACGGCTCGCCGCAGCTCTGGCAGATGCCGCAGGGCGGCATCGATCCGGGCGAGACGCCTGCCGATGCCGCAGCGCGGGAACTCTATGAGGAGACCGGCATCCGCTCGGTCGAACTCCTCGGCGAATCTGCCGGCTGGATCAATTACGATCTCCCCGATCATCTGATCGGCATCGGTCTGCGCGGCAGGTTTCGCGGCCAGACCCAGAAATGGTTCGCCTACCGGTTTCTGGGCGACGACAGCGAGATCGCGATCGATCCGCCGCCCGAAGGGCACGCGCGCGAATTCGACGCCTGGCAATGGGCCGATCTCGACGCCCTGCCAGAGCTGATCGTCGCATTCAAGCGCGCGGTCTATGAACAGGTGGTCGCGGAATTTCGCCACCTGGTGCGCTGACGGCCTGTCTTCGCCGTTGCCCGCGCAAGCGGCACGAGCGACGGCAGAGGATCAGGAACCGGCGAGGCGCCATCCGAACAAAAAAAGGCCCGGCAAAACCGGGCCTTCAGAGATCATGCAATGA
Organism: Martelella limonii; assembly: GCF_013344475.1. Classification (GTDB taxonomy): domain Bacteria; phylum Pseudomonadota; class Alphaproteobacteria; order Rhizobiales; family Rhizobiaceae; genus Martelella; species Martelella limonii. Next base: position 388,387 of record NZ_JABUOU010000003.1, read on the forward strand.
GTCGAAAAGGCTTACTCGGCCTTGTCGCTCGATTCAGCGTTGAGCAGAGCGTATTTCTCTTCGCCAAGCGAATCGAGAAGATCAAGCTGGGTTTCAAGGAAGTCGATATGGCCTTCCTCGTCGATCATCAACTCTTCGAAAAGCTTCATGCTGACGTAATCGCCAGCTTCGTGACAGATATCACGGCTTTCCTTGTAGGAATTACGCGCTTCATACTCGCCGGCGAGATCGCCCTCGAGCACTTCCTTGACGGTCTGGCCGATACGCAGCGGCGCAACAGTCTGCAGGTTCGGGTGGCCTTCGAGAAAGATGATCCGGTCGATCAGCTTGTCGGCGTGGTTCATTTCCTCGATCGACTCGGCGCGCTCCTTGGCGGCGAGCTTGGTCAGACCCCAGTCCTTGGTCAGACGGTAATGCAGCCAATACTGATTGACGGCACCAAGCTCAAGAAACAGAGCTTCGTTCAACCGTTCGATAACCTTTTTGTCGCCTTTCAATGTCCGCTCTCCTGTTCTTTTGGTGGAACTCTTTGAGGCGGCTCAAAAAATCACAGATTTCCGCATCGGTCGAGTCTCGATTTTTGTGATAATCCTCGGTCGTGCGCACAATGATGTCGGCGACATTCGGGAAGCATCCGCAGCACCGGCCGCGCTTGGCCATTCGGTGATAGACCTTCGCAGGGACGATAAGCTGCCAGCAGTCCTCGTCGAGAAGCTCGACGATGGTCTGTTCAATGTCCTTCGCGGTTATGAAATTGCAACTGCAAACCAGCATGCTTCCACCATTGACATCAGTCTCTGATGACTGGTGTTTTGCTAAAGGCGAGGCTGATTGTCAAGATTAAATCTGAACCCTCGCCCTCACGAAACGGAGAGCGCGGGCGTGCAGTATTTCAAAAGAAGGGAATTAGTTGGTGGAGGCCAGCGCGCAAGGATCGACACCGTAGGCGGGTGCGCAGCCAGGCTTGCTTGCAGCAATGCTGCCGGGCGCAACGAGTGAAGCTGCCATGATCATCAGAGCCGCGCCTGCAAACAGTACCGCGATCGATTTACCCATTGTCTTAGTAACCTTCTAGATCAAGAACCCGCAAGATCATCCTGCCGATGACCTTTCAATAAACAGTAAAGGCACAAGGGCAGGGACAGGTTCCCAAATGTGGCGAAATTTTTGCAAGAGTGTGCGCGAACATATGCGCCCGCACAACCATAACGTCAAGCGGCTTTTCCGAACTGACCGTGTTGACGGTACTGAACGAGGTAAGTTGGCAACACTGCCTCGAGCTGGGCCGGGCGAATGCCGAGACCATCGAGCGTGCGGCCTTCCTTTTTCGCTTCCTCGGAGACGACATTGTCCGTCTTCAGGAGCTTCACCTGATCCGATGTCAGCGGCGGGGTCACGAAAGGAACAAGGCTTGCGACGCCGCCGAACAGCGATGCAAGGCCGAAGGGCATGGAAACGAGCGCCCGCTTGCGGCCGGTGATCGACAGCACCAGCTCGAGACATTCGCGGAAGGTCAGGACATCGCGGCCGCCCAGCTCGTAAATGGTGCCGGCCTGAAGCTTGCCCTCGACGGAGCGCGCGATCACCTCTGCGACATCACCGACATAAACGGGCTGGAACTTCGTCTCGCCGCCGCCGATGACCGGCAGCATCGGCGAAATCAGCGACATCTTGCCAAACTTGTTGAAGAAGTCGTCTTCGGGGCCGAAGATGATCGAAGGACGCACGATCACGGCATCCGGCACGATCTTGCGGATATCCGCCTCGGCCTTGCCCTTGGAGCGGGCATAATGCGATTCGCTGCCTTCGCCGGCGCCGAGCGCCGAAACATGGGTAAGCTTCGCGCCGGCGGCACGGGCGGCTTCCGCCACCATGCGCGCGCCCTTTTCCTGCACGGCGTCGAACCCGTTCTTGCCGTCTTCGAAGAGGATGCCGACGCAGTTGACGACATGATCCGCACCGTCCACGGCGCGGCGGATCGTTTCCTCGTAGCGCAGATTGGCCTGCATGAAGGTGATCTGGCCGACATTGCCGAGCGGCTGGAGGAACAGCGCGAGATCGGGCCGGCGCACGGCAACGCGGATCCGGTATCCCCGTTTCGCAAGCGCCCTGACGACATAGCGACCGACAAAACCGGAACCGCCGAAGACCGTAACCAGCGGGGGGATGTTCGATAGCGTCATGACAAGCCTCTAGTTTCGATGATGTGATTTCCTTAGCCCAATCTCCGGCCAAGGTGAAGGGACAACACGTCGCGGCGGTTAACGATCCCTCGCCAAGAGCGGCTGCCGTGACCCTGCCGACACAGCGCCTGCCGCAGGCACGTCTCGATCTGCCGCCGCAATCTGTCTCAGGCCGAAGGCGCAGCGCTTTCGATTTCAGCGACGATGCGCGCTGCCACCGCCTTCGGATCCTCCGCCTTGACGATCGGACGGCCCACCACGAGATGGCTTGCGCCCGCGCCGATCGCATCGCGCGGGGTCATGACGCGCTTCTGGTCGTCGGCGATGGAACCCTGAGGCCGGATGCCCGGGGTAACCACGGCCATGTCGGCGCCGATCTGGCGGCGCACGAGCTCTGCTTCCGCTGCCGAACAGACCAGACCGCCCATGCCCGCTTCTTTCGCCTGGCGGGCGCGCTTTTCCACCAGCGCCTCGGCGGTGTCGCTGTAGCCGGCCTCGATCAGATCGTCATTGTCCATGGAGGTCAGAACGCTGACGCCGAGCAGGCAGAGATCCGATCCGCGCGCGGCCGCGACGGCGGCGCGCATCGCCTTCGGATAGGCGTGCAGCGTCAGCATCGTCATGCCCATTTTCGCGATGTTCTCGACGCCCTTGGCCACCGTGTTGTCGATGTCGAGGAGCTTCATGTCGAGAAACACATGCTTGCCATCCTCGGCAAGCTCGCGGGCAAAGGAAAGCCCGCCGGCAAAAACCAGCTGATAGCCGACCTTGTAGAAGGAAACGGTGTCGCCCAGCGTGGCAACCATGGCTTCCGCTTCGGAAACCGTCGGGACGTCCAGCCCCACAATCAGTCTGTCGCGTGCATGCATGTTCTCGGCCCTCGTTTCACCGGGGTGCAAGTCGCATAAAAACGGCTCGGGGAAAAGCGCTTATTGGCAACACGCCACACGCTTTTCCAAATCGGAACATGCCCGACGCGCTAGACGCGCATCGGCATCAGAACGTAAAGCGCGTTCTCGCTGTCGGTGTCGCGCACCAGGGTCGGCGAGCCGGCATCGGCAAACAGGAAGATCGCCTCGTCGCCGGTCAGTTGGCCGGTGATGTCGAGCAGATACTTGGCATTGAAGCCGATATCCATCGGCTCGCTGTCATAACCGACGGCGAGCTCATCGGTGGCGCTGCCCGAATCGGGATTGTTGACGGTGAGCGTGAGCTGGCCTTCGGCAAGCGACAGCTTGACAGCGCGCCCGCGCTCGGAAGAAACCGTGGACACGCGGTCTACGGCCTTGGTGAAATCGGCGCAGTCGATCCGCATCTCGCGGTCGTTATTGGCCGGGATCACGCGCTGGTAATCCGGGAAGGTGCCGTCGATCAGCTTGGAGGTGATCACCACCGAGCCGATGGTGAAGCGGATCTTGGCATCGGAGACTTCGACGGTCACGATGATTTCCGGATCGTCGAGAAGCTTCTGCAGCTCGCCGACCGTCTTGCGCGGAATGATCACGCCCGGCATGTTCTCGCAGCCGGACGGCGCGTCGATTTCGGCACGCGCCAGACGGTGGCCGTCGGTGGCAACCGCGCGCAGCTTCAGCGCCTTGCCCTCGGCCATCGCGTGGAAATAGATGCCGTTCAGATAATAGCGGGTCTCTTCGGTCGAAATCGCAAACTGGGTGCGGTCGATCAGCATCTTCAGATCGCTCGCCTTCAGCTTGAAGGAATGGCTGAAGGAACCGGCGGTCAGGTCCGGAAAATCTTCCTGCGGCAGGCACTGCAGCGAGAATTTCGACTTGCCGGAGGCAACCGAGATGGTCTGGCCGTCGGTGGCGGTCGCAAGCGAGACTTCCGCGCCATCGGCAAGCTTGCGCACGATGTCATACAGAAGATGCGCGGGAACCGTGGTCGCGCCTGCCTGTTCGACCATGGAGGCGGTCTTTTCGGTGATTTCGAGATCGAGGTCGGTCGCCTTCATCTCCAGATCCGCGCCCTCGGCCTTCAACAGCACATTGGAGAGAATCGGAATGGTGTTCCGCCGCTCGACCACGCGATGCACGTGGTTCAGGGACTTCAACAGATTGGATCTCTCAAGCGTGATACGCATGACTTTCGCTTTCACTCTCATTGCGCGGACGGCGACGGGCTTGCACCTTCGAAGGGCGCAGGCGGGGGGACAAAATGACAGCAATTCCAGCCGGATTGCAAGGCCTCCCGCCGTTCCATCCCCATTGATCACAGGGCGGACCCGCAGCGCCCCTTGCGACACCCCTTGAGCCGTGGTCAAACGGGGAAGGAAAATGCCGGGATGAAGACCATGGACAATGACAGCAATCGGTTCGAGATCGCAGGCCACGCGATCGAGGCGCGGCCCTTAGCGCCCGGGCTTTATCTGGTCGCAACCCCGATCGGCAATCTCGGCGACATCACCATCCGCGCGCTCGAGACCATTGCCGGCTGCGATATTCTGGCCTGCGAGGACACCCGCGTCACCCGCAAGCTGCTCGACCGCTTCGCGATCCGCAAGCGGCCCTATGCCTATCATGAGCACAATGCCGAAAAGGCCGGCGAGAAGCTTTTGGAAGCGCTTGGCGACGGCAAGACGGTAGCGCTCGTCTCCGATGCCGGAACGCCAATGGTCTCCGACCCCGGATACCGCCTCGCCCAGCATGCCATTGCCGCCGATATCAACGTGGTGCCGATCCCCGGCGCCTCCGCCCCGCTTGCAGCCCTCGTCGGCGCTGGCCTTCCAAGCGATGCCTTCCTGTTTGCAGGCTTCCTGCCTTCCAAGGACAAGGCGCGGCGCGACCGGCTTTCAGAACTTGGCGGAGTACCGGCAACGCTTGCCTTCTTCGAATCACCCCACCGCATTGCCGCAACGCTTGATGCCGCAGCCGACGTGCTCGGCGGTGAACGCCCCGCAGCCGTCTGCCGCGAACTGACGAAAACCCACGAGACCTTCAAGCGCGGCACACTCCTGGCACTTGCGGACTTCTACCGCGACGAAACAGTGAAGGGCGAGATCGTGCTGTTGATCGGCCCGCCGCCGGCCGACCGGGTTCCGGAGGCAGCCGATGTGACCGCTCTCCTGAAACGGCTTGCTGGCGAGATGCCCGCGGCAAAGGCCGCAGCCCAGGCCGCGAAGGAGACCGGCCTGCCGCGCAAGGATCTCTACCAGCAGCTTCTGGCGCTGAAGAATGGCTGAGGCGGGCGACAGCCGCCGAAAGGCCGAACGCCGTGGCCGATCCGCCGAGCGGATCGCAATCCTCTATCTCCGCTTCAAATTCTACCGCATCATGGCAACCCGCTACAAAACCCATGCCGGAGAGGTCGACATCATCGCCCGCAAGGGCGACCTCGCCGTCTTCATCGAGGTCAAGGCGCGGCGGGAGGCGCAGGTGGCACTCGATGCCGTCACGCCATCTGCCATGCGCCGCATCCGGGCGGCTTCCGATGTCTGGCTTTCGCGCCAGCCCGATTTTGCGCGCCTGTCGCAGCGCTATGACATCATTGCCTGCCTGCCCGGACGTCTGCCGCGCCATTTTCCCGATGCTTTCTGAGGTTTGCCCAGCGGTTTTACATTCCTGAAACAAAACCGTCGTCTCGCCGTCATGCAGCGGGACTACCTCCCCGATCATCATCGACGTCGATGACCTTTGAACCGGGGACCTTGATCATGAAGAAATTCGTTCTGGCCGCGCTCGCCGCTGGCCTCTCCACCTCGACCGCATTCGCCGCCACCGACATCACCTGGTGGCACGGCATGGGCGGCAAGAACCAGGAAGTCATCAACCAGATTTCCGAGAAGTTCAACGCCTCGCAGGACGCCTGCAGCCTGACGCCGGTTTCCAAGGGCACCTATGAAGAAGCGCTCGCCTCCGGTATCGCCGCTTTTCGTTCGGGCGAACAGCCGAACATCCTGCAGGTCTTCGATGCAGGCGCCGCCACCATCATCAACGCCAAGGGCGCTGCTGTTCCTGCCGAAGACCTGATCAAGGACGCCGGCTACGACTTCAACCGCGAAAACTTCATCGAAGGCGTGCGCTACTTCTACGCCGATGCCGATGGCAAGTTTGTCGGCATGCCCTTCAACTCGTCGGCGCCGATCATGTACATCAACACCGAAGCCTTCGAAAAGGCCGGTGTCGAGCCGCCGAAGACCTGGGAAGAGTTCGAGACGATCGCCCCTGCCCTGAAGGACGCCGGCTATATTCCGCTGGTCCAGTCGCAGCTGACCTGGGAAATGACCGAGAACTTCTTCTCGCGCAACAACCTCCAGTTCGCGACCAACAACAACGGCTACGACAGCGTCGACGGCACCGAGATCCTCGTCAACACGCCTGAGCACATCATGATGTATGAGAAGCTCAAGGAATGGTACGACGCCGGCTATTTCGGCTATTTCGGCGCCGGCTGGTCCGACAACCAGAAGCCCTTTGAAGAAAACAAGGTTGCGCTTTGGGTCGGTTCGTCCGGTTCGTTCGGCGGCCTCACCAGCACGGCCCAGATGCCGTTCTCGGCAACCTTCCTGCCCTATTGGGGCTCGATCGACGGCGCCGGCACCAACTCCTTCATCGGCGGCGCGGCCCTGTTCGCGCTTTCCGGCAAGTCCGACGACGAGAACAAGTGCACGGCGGCCTTCTTCGAATTCCTGACCTCGCCGGAAATACAGTATTTCTGGCACAAGTCGACCGGCTATGTTCCGGTCACGACCGCGGCCTATGAGCTGGCCAAGGAAGATGGCTGGTACAAGGAACAGCCGATTGCCGAAGTCGGCATCCAGCAGCTTTCGCTGCCGGGCGGCGAATGGTCCAAGGGCTACCGCATGGGCTTCTACCCGCAGATCCGCGAAGTGATGGAACGCGAATACAACAAGATCTTCGCAGGCGAGACCTCGGTTGAAGACGCGATGGCAACGATCGAGCAGGAAGGCAACGCCCTTCTTGCCCGCTTTGCCAAGACCGCAAACAACTAAGTCTTTCGATAAGAGACTGCCTGATCCGGGGGCATGCCCCCGGATTTTGGCGTATTCTCAAAAAGAAATAGCGACTGAAAACGGCGGTCAGTTTGTTGGCAAACCTGTCCTTAAACGCGGCGTCATCCTCGTGCTTGACACGAGGATCCAGGCGGCACGGCGGAGTGTTCGCAATCAGACTTAGGAAATTTAATCCCCTAAGTCGCCTGGATGCTCGGATCAAGTCCGAGCATGACTCGTGTGGGTGAGGCTGGCGTGAGCGAAAATATCGGAAGCTGTCGCTGTGTCAGCAGCCTGGCTAACCAAAACGGCGTTCGCGTTTGTCCATGGTAACGATGCTTGCTCCCGATACTCTCTCCCGCTTGCGGGAGAGATGCCCCTTAAGGGGCAGTGAGGGTGATGCAGACTTTCCAATCGTGAGGGCTTTCGCAGGGTGGGTCTCCCCCCCTCACTGTCGCTGCCGCGGCATCTCTCCCCTCCGGGGCGAGAATACTTTGGGGGCTATGCGGCATGGGCGGGTTGGTCGCCCCGACTGCAACAGGAAACAGAAAATGAAGCGCGTCCAGTTCAATTCGGCATTGCTGCCGTATCTCTTCCTGCTGCCTCAGATGGCGATCATCGTGATCTTCTTCTACTGGCCGTCAGCGCAGGCGATCCGATCATCCTTCTTTCTGGAGGACCCGTTCGGCTTTGGCGAAACCTTCGTGGGCTTTGCCAATTATGCCGATGCGCTGACCTCGCCCTACTACCTGCACGTTGCGAGGTTCACGGTGATCTTCACCATCCTCGTGACCTTCCTGTCGCTGTCACTCGGCCTGCTGCTTGCCACCAAGGCGGACGGCGTGATCCGGGGATCGAGCAGCTACAAGACCCTTCTGATCTGCGTCTATGCGATCGCGCCGCCGGTGGCAGGCCTTCTCGGGATGATGTTCTTCGACCAGCATATCGGCCCATTCGTGAAGTTTGCGGCCTGGTTCGGCTGGGACATCAAGGTGGGTATCGACTATTACGACACCGCCTTCGCCATGATCGTGGTCTCGGTCTGGAAACAGATTCCCTATAATTTCATCTTCTTCCTCTCCGGACTTCAGTCGATCCCGGTCTCGGTGCGCGAGGCGTCCGCGATCGACAACCGCTCGCCCTTCGGCCGGTTCCGCACCGTGACGCTGCCGCTTTTGGCGCCCACCGCCTTCTTCCTGCTGATCATCAACATGACCTATGCGCTGTTCGACACGTTCGGCATCATCGACGTGATCGTGAAGGACAAGGCCGCCAACAACCCGATCACCCTTGTCTACAAGGTCTATATGGACGGCTTCCGCGGCAATGACATCGGCGGCTCCGCCGCCCAGTCGGTGATCCTGATGATCATCGTTCTGGTGCTCACCTTCTTCCAGTTCCGCTTCATCGAGCGGCGCGTTCACTACAATTGAGGCCGGGCCCATGCATCGCACAAAACTGACCGATCACCTCATCCTGCTCTTCGGCGTGTTCATCATGATCGGCCCCGTCTTCGTGGCCTTCATGACCTCCACCCATGATGCGATCGACGTTCACATGAATGGGCTGCAGGTAAGCTGGGGCGGCGATTTCGTTGAAACCTACACGGAACTGCTCACCCGCAAGGGCGGCTTTACCGGCGAGGTGACCGGCGCGCGGATGGTGATGAACTCCTTCATCCTCGGCATCGGCTTTGCCGTCGGCAAGATCGTCCTTTCCATGCTCGCCGCTTACGGCCTCGTCTATTTCCGCTCGCGGTTTTCGACGGTGCTGTTCTGGATGATCTTCACCACGCTGCTTCTGCCGCTGGAGGTGCGCATCCTGCCCTCCTACGACGTGATGACCAAGCTTGGGCTTATCAACACCTATACCGGCCTGATCGTGCCGCTGCTGGCATCGGCCACCGGCACCTTCTATTTCCGGCAGTTTTTCAAATCGGTGCCGGATGAATTGCTGGAGGCCGCGCGCATCGATGGCGCAGGTCCGTTCAAGTTCTTCATCGACATTCTCGTGCCGCTGTCGCGCAACATGATCGCCGCGATCTTCATCATCATGTTCGTCTATGGCTGGAACCAGTATCTCTGGCCGATGATCATGACCAATGAGGAAAGCTTCTACACGCTGGTGCGCGGCATCAAGCAGATCCTCCTTGTCTGGGTCGGTTCCCAGATCCCCGAATACAATCAGGCCTTTGCCCTTGCCGTGCTCGCCATGCTGCCGCCCGTGCTGATCGTGGTGGTGTTCCAGAGCTGGTTCATCAAGGGCCTGACCGAAAGCGACAAATAGGAAAATCGACCATGTCTGCCATCGAAATCTCGAAGGTTTCCAAGATCTATGCCGGCGATGCGCGCGCCGTCGACAGCGTCGACATTGCCATTGAAGACGGCGAGTTCATCGTGCTCGTCGGCCCGTCGGGCTGCGGAAAGTCCACGCTTTTGCGCATGGTCGCAGGGCTTGAGACGATCACCGAGGGCGAGGTCAAGATCGCCGGGAACGTGGTCAACAAGAAGGACCCGGCCGAGCGCGATATCGCCATGGTGTTCCAGAACTACGCGCTCTACCCGCATATGACGGTCTATAACAACCTTGCCTATGGCCTGAAGAACCGCGGCACGCCCAAGGCCGAGATCGCGGCACGGGTGGCGGAGGCGGCGCGCATGCTGGAGCTTGAGCCCTATCTGGAGCGCAAGCCCCGCGCCCTTTCCGGCGGCCAGCGCCAGCGCGTGGCGATGGGACGGGCGATCGTGCGCAAGCCCGCAGCCTTCCTGTTCGACGAGCCGTTGTCGAACCTTGATGCCAAGCTGCGCGTTTCCATGCGCGGCGAGATCAAGCATCTGCAGAAGCGGCTCGGCACCACCTCGATCTACGTCACCCACGACCAGCTGGAAGCGATGACGCTTGCCGACCGGCTGGTGGTGCTGAACGGCGGCAAGATCGAGCAGATCGGCACGCCGCTCGACGTCTATCACAAGCCGGCTTCCATCTTCGTCGCCAATTTCATCGGCTCGCCGGCGATGAACCTGCTGGACGCGACGGCATCCGCCAACCGGCTGACGATCGGCGACAGCGTGCTGGATCTTGCAGGCCCCCTCCCCGCTGAAGGTGCGGTCACGCTCGGCATCCGCCCGGAGGACATGCATCCGACGTCGGGCGCCGGTCTTGCTGCCAAGCTCGACTATGTCGAGGAACTGGGGGCGACCCGGCTTGTGCACTGCCTTGCCGGCGAGCAGAAACTGACGGCGGCGCTTTCGCCGAACATTCCGCTTGCCGACACGATGACCTTCGCGCTTGCCCCCGAAAAGCTGCACTTCTTCGAAGCCGCCACCGGCAAGCGGCTTTCGCGCAACTGAAACAGCCGATTGCCAAGGGGCGACGCGATCACTAAATATCGGGTCGCCTCAACCAACCGGGACACGCTTTCATGGCCGCAATCAAAAACGTCGCCGTCCAGATGGATCATATTTCCACCGTCAAGATCGCTGGCGATTCCACCTTTGCCATGAGCCTTGAAGCGCAGAACCGGGGCTACAACCTGTTTCATTACACGCCCGACCGGTTGTCGATGCGCGACGGCAAGGTGTTCGCCACCGTCGAGCCGATGACGCTGCGCGACGCGGAAGGCGACCACTACACGCTGGGCGCGCCAGAGCGGATCGATCTTTCGACCATGGATGTGGTGCTGCTGCGCCAGGACCCGCCCTTTGACATGGCCTATATCACCTCCACGCATCTTCTGGAGCGGATCCACCCGAAGACGCTGGTGGTCAACGATCCGGCCTGGGTGCGCAATTCGCCGGAGAAGATCTTCGTTACCGAATTCGCGGATCTGATGCCGCCGACGCTGATCACCAAGGATACCGGCGAGATCCAGCGCTTCCGCGCGGAGATGGGCGACATCATCCTGAAGCCGCTATACGGCAATGGCGGCGCGGGCGTGTTCCATTCCACCCGCGACGACCGCAATTTCACCTCGCTCCTGGAAATGTTCGGGCAGATGTTCCGCGAACCCTACATCGCCCAGGCCTATCTGCCGGCGGTGCGCAAGGGCGACAAGCGCATCATCCTGATCGACGGCGAATTCGCCGGCGCGATCAACCGGGTGCCCGCCGAAACCGACAGCCGCTCGAATATGCATGTCGGTGGACGCGCCGAGGCGGCGGAACTGACCGAGCGCGAAAAGGAAATCTGCGCCCGCATCGGCCCATCGCTCAAGGAACGCGGCTTCATCCTCGTCGGCATCGACGTGATCGGCGACTACATGACGGAAATCAACGTCACCTCGCCGACCGGCATTCGCGAAGTCAAGAAATTCGGCGGCGCGGACATCGCCGGCCTGATGTGGGATGCGATCGAGAAGAAGCGCCTATGAGCGCTGCTGCGCCAGCGCCTGCTGCGTGAGGCTCTGGCGCAGCGCGCCCTTGTCGGCGTCGATCAGGCCTGCGATCAGGAACAGGTCGATGATCCACCAGACGCCCCAGATGCCAAGAAACAGGAAGCCGATCAACAGGAACGCCGTCAGCCCGCCGACGATGTTCAAAAGCAGCATCACGATCGCCGATCCGGGGCGGCCGAGATAGAAGCGGTGCGCGCCGGCCCAGCCAACGAAGAACCAGAGAAGATAGGCAGCAGCCGGTGACTTGGCGCTGTTGGCCACGCGTTGCTCGATCAAAATCTGCTCTTCGGTCGTAAGCCCCATCACACCCTCTCTGGCAGCCCCTGCATTTGCATCCGCCCGAGCTCTACCGACACGGCTGAGCCCTGTCCATCGCGCGCCTGGAACCATGGTAAAAGTTCTCTTTTTGTTCTTGCAAGTAAACGAGAACTGTGGAATCATTGCAACCTGAAGATTAGAGAGCGGGCGGGATGGCAATGGTCTCACGGGTTCATACGGTTGCATTTCAGGGCATTGAAGGCGTTCCCGTCGACGTTCAGGTGATGGTCGCGCCCGGCAAGATCGGCATGCAGATCGTCGGCCTGCCCGACAAGGCCGTGGCTGAAAGCCGGGAACGGGTGCAGGCAGCGCTTCATGCGACCGGGCTTGCGCTGCCGCCCAAGCGGGTGACGGTCAATCTGGCGCCGGCCGACCTTCCGAAGGAAGGATCGCATTTCGATCTGGCGATTGCGCTTGGCCTGATGGCGGCACTGGGCGCCGTGCCGGCGGATGCGCTTTCCGGCTACATGGTCATCGGCGAGCTCAATCTCGATGGGACGATTGCAAGCGTGGCGGGCGCGCTGCCTGCGGCGATTGCCGCCAATGCGCTCGACATGGGGCTGATATGCCCGGCAGATTGCGGGCCGGAAGCGGCCTGGGCGAGCGCCGATATCGATATTCTCGCACCACGAAGCCTGATCGGGATTGCCAACCACTTCAAGGGCACGCAAGTGCTCTCAAGACCGCATCCGGCCGTGCGCGGCGCGGCACTGGACCTGCCCGATCTTGCCGACATCAAGGGCCAGGAAAGCGCCAAGCGCGCGCTCGAAGTGGCGGCCGCCGGCGGGCATAACCTTTTGATGGTCGGCCCGCCGGGCGCGGGCAAATCCATGCTTGCCGCACGGTTGCCATCCATCCTGCCGCCGCTCTTGCCGCAGGAATTGCTCGATGTCTCGATGGTGCATTCGATCGCCGGCAAGCTTGCCGGGGGAAAACTCTCCGACCGCCGCCCGTTCCGCGCGCCGCATCATTCCGCAAGCATGGCCTCTCTCGTTGGCGGCGGCCTGAAGGCGCGTCCGGGCGAGGCATCCCTTGCCCATCACGGCGTCCTGTTTTTAGACGAGTTTCCCGAATTCACGCCGCAGGTTCTCGATGCCCTGCGCCAGCCACTTGAGACCGGCGAATGCGTGATTGCGCGCGCCAATCACCGGGTTTCCTACCCGGCGGCGTTCCAGCTCGTGGCCGCAATGAACCCCTGCCGCTGCGGCATGGCGGGCGAACCCGGGCATATATGCGCGCGCGGTCCACGCTGCGCGGCGGACTATCAGGCCCGCATTTCCGGCCCGCTGATGGACCGTATCGATATCCGGATCGACGTTCCTGCCGTGAGCGCGATCGATCTGATCGGGGCAAAGTCGACCGGCGAGGCAAGCAGCGCTGTCGCCCGCCGGGTGGAACGCGCCCGCAATGCCCAGCGCGAACGGTTCGCGGCTCTTGAGGAAAGATCGACCACGATCAACGCCCGCTGTTCGGCGAGCCTGATCGAGAAGCTCGCCGAGCCGGATGCGCCGGGCCTTGCCCTGCTGCGGGAGGCCGCTGAAAAGATGCGGTTTTCCGCACGCGGTTATCACCGGGTCCTGAAGGTCGCCCGCACCATTGCCGATCTCGACGGCAAGGCAAGGGTCGGCCGCATGCATGTCGGCGAGGCCATCGCTTACCGGATCGCCACGGCCGAGCGGACCGGCGCGGTGGCATGACGCTGCTAGCCCTGCATAGGATCAGGCACGGCCTTGCGGAATGGAATTGCTCCTGAAGGTGACCAGACGGACGAGGCGCGCTGCTTTCATGCCTCCTCCCGGGAGGACGAATCATGTCCTGAAGCCTTGAAATTGTCCTTCGGCCGTTCGGCGACTTCGCAACGGCGATGCCGCCGCTTCAATTGAGGGCAGGAGACATGCGACCTTCGGCTCCCTTCGCGCCAACCCTTTTCCCCGCGATCTTGCGACGCGCTAGGCTTGAGGCACCGCAGAACGCGAAGGAGATTTGCATGTCGGAGACAACATCGAGGCTTGGCCTACCCTTCATCATGCCGGCCCAGGCCCAGAAACACGTGACCCATAACGAGGCGCTGCAACGTCTTGATGCGCTGGTGCATCTGGTGATTTCGGGCACGGCATTCGCACCGCCGCCGGCGCCTGCTGAAGGCGCGTGCCATATCGTCGGGCCCGGAGCAAGCGGCGTGTTTACCGGGCATGAAGGCGAGATCGCGATCTTTCAGGATGGCTATTTCCAGTTCATCGCCCCTGTCGCCGGCTGGTCGGCCTGGTTTTCCAGCGCAGGAGAAATGCGCGTTTTCGACGGCGCTTCATGGATTGCGGCGGCCCTGCCTTCCGAGGCCGGGTTCCAGACCGTCGGCGTCAATGCCGGAGCGGATTTTGATAACCGCCTTGCCGTTTCAGCCCCGGCAACGCTTCTCACCCATGCCGGTGCCGGCCACCAGCTCAAGATCAACAAGGCAACGACAGGCGACACCGCCTCGCTGCTGTTCCAGAGCGGCTGGTCCGGCCGCGCCGAAATGGGCCTTGCCGGCAGTGACGGATTTGCGATCAAGACAAGCCCTGACGGCGTGACCTGGCATGAGGCGCTGAAGGTCCTCCCCTCCGGCGCCGTCGTTGCGCCGCAACGCCCGCTGGTGAGGGCAGCACTTGCCGCCGGCTTGACGGCGATCGCAACGCCGTCAAGCCGCGGCTTCGATACGCTCTATGTCGAACAGGGCGGCTATGGTCTCGGCGCGGCGGTTTCCGGCGGCGGACAGAGCCTGGTCTTCCCCGTCAGCGGCTATTACATGATCATGCTCAATGTTGCCGCATCGGCAACGGGTGCCTATTTGGTAACGCTTGAAAAAAATGGCACGGAAAACGTTGCGATCGTGCGGGGCAGCGCAACCGGCGGAACGGAATGCTCGTCCTCAACGAGCGCGCTCGCCTATTTTGCCGCCGGAGACACTGCGCGGCTGACATTTTCGGGGGCCGCTACCTACAATCTCGGCTACGGCGCGACCGAACTTGTCGCAATCCTTGCCTGAACGGGTTGAATGCAGGCCCATATCGGTACTATCTCTGGCAGGACAACACAGGGGAAGGATAGAAGGCATGGCCGTCGACTGGCGAAAGAATTTCGATCTCAAGCATCCTTCCCTGAAACCGCTATGGGTGCGGATCCTTGCCGTTGTCCTCTCGGCTGGCTGGGCGATCGCCGAACTCTTCATAGGCTCGCCCTTCTGGGCGATCCCGTTTGCAGTGGCAGCGCTCTATATGGCTTATGTGTTTTTCCTGTCTCCCGACCGGCATTATTTCAACGAGCCCACCGAACCCGGGGCGTGAGCCTTTACTCCGCGCAACCGAGCGCGTGGAAATGATCGCCCCAGTCGGCGATCGCGATCTTGAAATAACCCGCGCCGTCAAAGCGGTCTTCACCGCCCCATATGAGGCTGCCATCGCGCGTCGCGCCGCGCAGATAGATGACGCCGTTCTGCGTCCCGAGCGGAAGCAGCGCGCTATGCCCACCGTCGATCGTGCCTGATACGGAGGCGAAGGGCACGTTCTTCGGCGCTTCCGGCGCGCGATAGCGGGCGACATAGCTGATCGGCTGCTCGCAGCGATTGGCAAGAACGAGCGTGATCAGCGGCTGATAGCCGGCCTCCAGTGCGGTAAAGGCGCCGGGCGGCTGACCGCTCACGATCCGACCGATTGCTGCCGCTTCGGCCTTGCCGATATAACGGCCCCTGCCCGGCCCGAGATAGATAGCGGCAATGCCGGAGCCCGAGCGCAAGGCAGCACCCTCCGCGCCTTTCGGCAGGGAGCATGACAGCGGCATCAGATCGCCGGCTTCTATCATGAGCGCAGCACAGCCGAGGCTTATCATCTGGCCGCCGTTTTCCGCATCGTAGAAGGCGATGGCAAGGGCCTCGTCACTGCCTGCCTGACCGTAATGAAAGCCGATCCGATCGGTCACCTCGGCAAATGCCGTCTGCTCCGCACTTCGCCGGACCTCCACCACGGCCAACTGGTTGTCGCGCTCGGCACCCGGACCGAACGGCGCATCGGCATCCGGCAGGAAGACGCGGTTGATGAAGCGGCGAGTGACCGGTATGGCGCCGCCCGCAAGGTCGACGCGCGGCATGACGGCGCGGTCCTCGAATGGCGCGCCGGTTTCCGGATCGATCACGCAGTCAGCGGCCGTGAGCACATGGCGCGGTCCGATCACCGTTGCCGAACAGACGATGTCGTCAACCCCGGCGATGATGGCGGCAAGCGCGTGGTCAGGCTTGTCCGCCTTTTCGAAAAACGTTTCCGACCGGACGCCGGATGACGATAGAGATGCGGCAAGAATCGTCGCCACGCAAAGCAGGCTGCGCATGGTGTTCATCACTGTTCCTCCGCGGCCGGCACCGGCGCCTGTTCTGATGCCTGTTCTGGCGCACGCTCGACCGGCTTTTCCGCAGCATCGAGATAGGACGCGCGGTCGCGCTCCATCAGCGAGATGATTTTATTGGCCTCGCTCATCGCCTGATCATAGGCGGCGGGATCGCCCTGCTTCAGGCCCACCGGCAGGTTCTGCAGCCTTTCAAGCTTGCGCAGCAGCGCGATCGGCACACCACGCCTGAAGGCCGGCTCGAGATAAAGCCCGGGGTCTTCGCGCAGGTCCTCGACCTGATAGCCGAAGCTGCGCGCCGCGCCATCGAGCACCCGGTTGACTGCCTCGGCGATCGCAATCGCACGGCTTCGCATATTGTGTTCTGCCATGAACCGCATCAGATCCGCCGCAGACCAGCTTGCCTCGATAACCGTGACGCCCTCCGGCTGAAGCTCGCCCTGCCAGACCGACCGCGCCGTTTCCGCCGAAAGCCATTCGCCCTTGTTGATGCCGCTCAGCCAGACAAAGGTATTCTCCCAGCCGGGCCGTTGCGGGCTACTGTCTGTCCACGCGCCGGGCGCACCGGGGTTTGCAATCTGTTGTGCGATGCCGACACGGGAATTCTGCGCCGGCGCGTAGAACCGGAACATCAGCCCGATCTCTGTGGGCTGAATGCGCGGCGCCTCCTGCGGAAAAGCGCGCGCGTCTTCCGACGACCAGATCTGCCGCTCGCCGGGCCCGATTGCAGGCAGCACGTAGCGCCACGCGCCGAAACGATAGCGAAACCGGGTGGAAAGCACCGGCGCATCATTTTCCAGCGCCATGCTGAGATCGGCCTCGAAGATGATCGTTGCGGAGGACGGAGCATCCTGACCGACATCGGGCGCGACAAAGCGCGCCTGGTATTCCTGGCCGCGCGCCTCGACAATGCGCACGTCCTCGGCAGCAAAGGCGGCGGTCGTCGCCATGGTGAAAAGGGCAAGCAGCAGGAACGTTACATAGCGAGCCATGCGGCAAACCCCTCCTCTTGTTCCTGGGGCACGAAGAGCCGGCGCTTGCCGCCGAGCGGAGCGATGCCGGCACGGCTACTAAAGTAACCGTCGCTATCGCCGCGGTCGCTGGCAAGGGGCATGTACGAGAGCACCAGCCAGGCTGCCGCGCAGATGACGATCAGGGCGAGGGAAAGTCCGCCGAGCCAGAGCGCGATCCTGCGGGGCGACGGTCCGGGTATGGCCTTGGGCTTGCCGTCCCACACCTCGTCGTCGACATCGTCATCCCAGGCGGGTATGGTCAGATCGGTCTTGGGCTCAACACCCGGTTCGTCAGATGCGGTATCGATCTCGATCAGATCTTCCGGAGCGGTGATGAGATCGCCGGCCGCAATCGGCAGGGTCAGCGCGCGTCCGGCATGGGAGGCGCGAATGCGCAGCTGGCGGCCATTGGCAGCGGCAAGATCGTAAAGCGGATCACCTGCGACGATCACGTCGCCGCGATTGAAATAGGTGCGTTCGACCCGGAGCGGGTAGAACGCATCGCCGGCAGGCGACTGCATGCTCACACGCGACATCTTCTCTCCGTCCTGGAAGCCCCTTTTCGGGGGCACGTCAACACGTCCGGACCGTTGCGCACAAGCCGGAATGCTGCCATTGCAGCCGGCGCCGGAGCAGGCGCCAGACTGCAATCATGCACATGATAACAGACAAATCTTTACGGAGGGTATGCGAAGGTGATGATCGTCAAAAATGGTCATCAGACCGGCTTCGGCGGGCACGGCGCGCCGGCGATCGCTTAGTCCTCGATCGCGCGCGCTTCCGAACCAAGCAGGATCGGCACGCCATCGCGGATCGGATAGGCAAGTTTTGCCTTTCGCGAGACAAGCTCCTGGCGCTCGCCATCATATTCGAGCCGGCCCTTGGTCAGCGGACAGACCAGAAGTTCGAGCATCTTGGGATCGATCCCGGCTTCCTTGGCAAGCATGGCGCGCCTATTGCAGACGGTCGCCGGGGTCTCCGGCAAGCGCGAATTCGATGATTGCGATAAACAGCTCCGCGCGCGCCTTCAAATCAGGCGCTTCGAGCAGGGCCTGCTTTTCAGCCGGGCCGAACGGGGCAATCATCGAAAGCGAATTCACGAGCGTAAGATTGCTGGCCTGCTCGATGTGATCCCACTCGGTCTCAAGCCCCTCGGAATCGAGATAGTCGCGAAAGGCAGCAATCAGGCCGGCGCGATCGACACCCTCGTCCTGCGCTTCGGATTTGAGATCCGAGAGGAATGGCGCGATCGAAAAGCTTCGGAAAGGGCGGCCGGCATGCTCCTCGCCGGTAAGGCGCACCCGGCATATCCCGGTCAGCGCCACCAGATAGCGTCCATCGCCGGTTTCGGCAAACGAGGTTATCCGCCCCAGGCAGCCGACGCCTGCAAGCGGCGTATCGGCCTTCACGGCAAGCGTCTCATCGTGGTGCGCGGGCTGCGCCATGACGATCAGCCGGTTACCGGCAATCGCGTGGTCGATCATGGCGAGGTAGCGCGGTTCGAAGATGTTGAGCGGCAATTGCCCGTGCGGCAGCAGAACGCCGCCCGTCAGCGGAAATACCGGCGCGGTGTCCGGCAGGTCCTTCTCGGTGAGATAGCGGGCATTGCCGACCTGCATGGTCTTCTTGTCCTTCAGGAAAACAGGATGGTGGAAAGGCGGCGGCGCGCGGCAATCGTCGCCGGATCCTTCGGGCCCCAGGCCTCGAAGAAGGCGATCAGCTGCTTGCGCGCGCCATCGTCATCGAATGTGCGGTCCTTGCGCATGATCGTCAGCAGATGATCGGCCGCAGCATCGCGCTTGCCTTCGGCATTCAGCACCTTGGCAAGCTTCATGCGCGCTTCGTGATCATCCGGGTTTTCCGCAAGCGCGCTTTCAAGCGCTGCAGGATCGCCGAACTTGCGGGCTTCCTCGATCTGTTCGATCTTCGTCGCCAGCGCCTTGATGGCATCATCCTCGCGCATCTCCTCCGGCACCTGCTCCAGCACCTGGCGGGCGCGGTCGATCTGGCCTGCCGCCACCATGCAGCGGCCGATCCCGGCAAGCGCCTTCGGATTTTCCGGGTCCGCCTGCATCACGGCGGCAAAGAGCTGGCTTGCCTCCTGCAGCTTTTCATCGGCAAGCAGCTGCTCCGCATCGTCGAGCGCCGCGGCGATCTCCGCCTTCCGGTCCTTTTCGGACGGGCTGCTGGAAGAGAGCTTGGCGATGAATTCGGTGATCTGGCTTTCCGGCACGGCGCCCATGAAGCCATCGACGGGCTGGCCCGCGGAAAAGGCGATGACGGCGGGAATGGACTGGATGCCGAGCTGACCGGCAATCGAGGGATGGTCGTCGATGTTCATCTTGACGAGCTTGACCTTGCCGCCCGCCGCATTCACGGCCTTTTCAAGAACCGGTCCCAGCTGCTTGCAGGGGCCGCACCAGGGCGCCCAGAAATCGACGAGTACAGGCTGGGCCTTGGACTCCTCGATGACATCCTTGCCGAACGCGGCGGTGGTCGTGTCCTTGATCAGCCCGCCGGCCGGTGCTGCGCCATCCGCAGCGCCATTGGCCGAAACATTCATCTGGCCGCCGAAGGAACCGCCATAGGGGTTGTCAAATCCGCTCATCATACTCTCCGTCCGGCCCTTCGGGCCCGTCTCATCTGGGTGTTAGATCGTGCGCTACTCGGTGACTTTCAAGACGAGCGGCTCATGGCCGGTCGCCCTGATGAAGGCAATGAGGTCGTCCCGACCGATCGAGGTCGTGGCGGTGTTGCGCAAGGGGTGGCAATTGATGATCTCGTTTTCCATCAGGCTCTCGTCCAGAATGAAGGTCACCTGATGGGTGTCGTCATTGATCGCGCCGAGCGCTGTCACCGAACCGGGTTCCACGCCGAGATATTCCATCAGCGGCTCGGGCTTGCCGAAGGAGACGCGGCCGGTGCCACCGATCAGCGTATGCACCTTCTTCAGGTCGACGGTCGCATATTCCTCGACCGTCAGCAGGAAATAGCGGCTCTTCTTGTCCTTGACGAACAGGTTCTTGGTGTGGCCGCCGGGAATGTCGGCGCGCAGGTCTTCGCCCTCTTCCACCGTGAACACGGCGCGGTGCTCCGTATTGCTGTAAGCGATGCCGAGGCTGTCGAGCAGCGCGAATACATCATCTGAGGTCTTGGTCATCGGGCCGTTCCATCTGGCAAACTGCGCCTGTTTCACCATCAATCCCAGGCGAATGCAACCAGGGCCGGCGCAGGCCGGGCATATCGGGGCCCGCTTGCGGCCACGTTCCGCGATGCGCCGCCAGACCTGGAGACAAACGATTGAAAAATATCCATTTTTATAAGAGCCCAAAAAAAACGGAAAATCCCGTCATTTCTCTGTTGCATTTGAAATCCGCTTAGGCCATATACGCCTCGTCGCCGCTGAGGCGGCACAGACGACCAAGACTTACCCCACGGTCGGATGTTCTGAGCGGGTGTAGCTCAGGGGTAGAGCACAACCTTGCCAAGGTTGGGGTCGAGGGTTCGAATCCCTTCGCCCGCTCCAGTTTTCCTTCAGATATCGACATTTCCTGGATGACGCGCAGCGCGAACGTGATGCGTCTTTGCCGTGCGCAATCATGCGCCCGTCATCCTGTTGCAGGTCTGCGACCGGTCCTTGCGCTGCCCTCTCGCGCAAAAACCTGGTTACCAGAGCGTTACACTCCCCTTAGTCAAATTTTAAAAGTGTGGCGCTAGTTTGTGAGCGTAGGTTGTGAGTTTGTGTAGAGAGTACAATGACCGAGCTAGCCCGCGTTCGCGCAAAATATGTCATAGGTCCTGACGGCAGTCCGCTGACGGTTGCCGACCTGCCCCCTTCCAACACGCGGCGCTGGGTCATCCGGCGAAAGGCAGAGGTGGTGGCCGCGGTGCGCGGTGGTCTTTTGAGCCTCGAAGAGGCCTGCGAGCGCTATCGCCTGACGGTTGAGGAGTTCCTGTCCTGGCAGGCCTCGATCGACGATCACGGCCTGGCCGGCCTGCGCACCACGCGCATCCAGCAATACCGCAACTGATCGATCGCGCCGGGCGTTTCCGGTGCCGGCTTTCGTTTTGACATGATTGATCGCGCGATGCAGCGCTCCCAGGCGGCAAGCCGCAGACGGAGCGCGCCGCGCGATTTTTTTGTGCGCGCCGAAAGCGGACATAGCAAAAGGCCGCATCTTCCGACGCGGCCTTTTTGATGTCCCCTCGCCTCTTTGCTTCAGGCGCGCTTGCGGCCTGACGCGTCGCGCTCCTCAAGCGCTGCGGCGCGCTCGTATTCCTGCTCCATTTCGGCAAGTTCGGCTTCCGCCCGGTCGCGCTGCTGGCGCAGATCGGCGACGGATACCGCCAGATTGTCCGCGCGCTGGCGCGCCGACTTCGCAAATGTCGAATAGGCGAAATGGCCGGGATCGGTGATCCCCGACTTCTTCTCTTCGGCTCCGATCTGCTGCATGAGTTCGGCCGACATGCGGGCGAATTCATCCATCATCAGTTGCAATTGCTGCAATTGCCGCTTCTTTTCCTTCACCTGAAACGCCTTGAGACGCAACAGACTGTTTCGTGCCTTCATACGCAAAACTCCCCGGCTGACGAACGCATACCAAAAAGGTCCCCCCCCGACGGATGATTCGTTTCGACAAGTTGTCGATTGATTAACGAATTCGAAATCGCGGTAACCTTTCGTTTACAGTCATGACCGATCATAGCCCTCATGGCTTAAGGGTCGGTAAACCGCAAACGCGGATTCAAACAAAAACTAGCGAGTCGGATGAGTCACTTAGCTATTTTGGTTAATCTTTTTTATCGACTTTTGAGATTTAAAAAACGCAACGAAATCAATGCCCTTCTTATGTTCATTAATATCTTCTGTGCGTCTTGCCAAAAAGAATCAGAATTTGTTAACCATTAGATGGCAGCTTCCACATCAGGTCATCACTGAGTCCGTATCGCGTCGGGGGCGACAACAGACCTTTCAAAGCGGCGGTTCAAGGGGAAAGACATGCGGGTTCTTTTAATCGAAGACGACGGCGCCACGGCTCAGAGCATCGAATTGATGCTCAAGAGCGAAAACTTTAACGTGTATACGACGGATCTGGGCGAGGAAGGCGTCGACCTTGGCAAGATCTACGATTACGACATCATCCTTCTCGATCTGAACCTTCCGGACATGTCCGGTTACGAGGTGCTCAAGGCGCTTCGGGTTTCCAAGATCGCAACGCCGATCCTGATTCTCTCCGGCATGTCGGGAACAGATGACAAGGTGCGCGGCTTCGGCTCGGGCGCGGACGATTATCTGACGAAGCCGTTCCACAAGGAAGAGCTTGTCGCCCGCATCCATGCGATCGTCCGCCGCTCCAAGGGCCACGCCCAGTCGATCATCTCCACCGGCGATCTCGCCGTCAATGTCGATGCCAAGACCGTCGAAGTCGGCGGACAGCGCGTCCATCTGACCGGCAAGGAATACCAGATGCTGGAGCTGCTTTCGCTGCGCAAGGGCACGACGCTCACCAAGGAAATGTTCCTCAACCACCTTTATGGCGGCATGGACGAGCCGGAACTGAAGATCATCGACGTCTTCATCTGCAAGCTCAGGAAGAAACTGGCCAACGCCGCCGGCGGCACCAATTTCATCGAGACGGTCTGGGGCCGCGGCTATGTGCTGCGTGAGCAGGACCATCAGGAAATGCAGAAACGCGCCTGACGCAATCAGCGTCGGGACACGGAAAACGCGGCGCCAGGGCGCCGCTTTTTTTTGTGCAGTGCGCTCCGGCGGACGTCGCACCCGCGACGGTTGGTGCCTGGCAATGGCCTTATTGCGGCGAAGGCGGAAGGTGGCGGCGCGCCTGGAGCGTTGCGATCATCGCCGCCAGTTCCTGCAACAGATAATCGACGAACAGGCTGGTTGCCGCATCGAGCGGCGCGCGGGCGCGGGCGAAGAGCTTCATCGGCTGATGGCGCACATGCGGATCGGCGACCGGCCGGAACACCAGTTCCCCCTTGCTGCAATCATCATAGACATCGAGCGGATTGAGGAAGGTGAGGCCCGTGCCGCGCTTGACCAGCTGTTTCAGCATTTCCGAGGCGTTCGATTCCACGACCGGCTCGATCGGCAGCGGCAGCGGCGAAAGCATCAGGTTGATGACATTGCGCAGGCTGGTTCCCGACTGCGCCAGAACCAATGGCTCCTGCACGACATCGGCCACGTTGACCCGTTCTTCACCGGCAAGCGCATGGCCCGGCGGCAGCACGGCGCCGATCGGCACGTCGAAGGAAGCGACGGTGCGGATGCCGGGAGTGGGCGGAATGTTGAAGCCGAGCCCGAGATCGACATCGCCGGTGACGACCGAGGCGATGGTGGTATCGCCGATATCGGAGCGCAGATGAATGCGGATGCGCGGATTTTCCGCCACGAAGCGGGCTATGATCTCCGGCAGGGGACCCGCGGCAAGCCCGACGGTTGTCACCAGCGTGACCTTGCCCGCCTGCGGCATCTTCAACGCACGGATACGCGCCTCAAGACGTTCATAGCTTTTCAGCACCTCGCGGATATGCTCGACGCACATCTCTCCCGCCGCCGTCAGCCTCAGCCCGCGCGGCAGCCGTTCGAACAACGGCGCGCCGAACTCTTCCTCAAGGGCAAGGATCTGCCGGTTGACCGCCGAGGAGGCGACGTTCAACCTCTGGGCCGCCTTGCGGATCGATCCGCAACGCGCGATTTCATCGATATATTGCAGTTTGCGGGAGTGAAGCATGGCGGTGGGCGTGCCTCGCGTGACCAAATTTTGCGCAGTGCGATTACAATTACATCAATCCCGCAGGCTGTGCAAAAAAAGCATCAATGCGCACGAAAATTGATACTTCTCAAACAGCACTTATACCGCTCAAATGCCAGCCATAAAGCTTCAGCACAAACGCGAAGGGGAACGAACATGTCAATTCAATCGAGGCTCGGCGGCCTGGCCGCGCTCACCGGCCTGTCGCTTGCAGCAGCCGCGCCGGCGTTCGCGCTGGACGAGGTTTCCTACGGCACCAACTGGCTGGCGCAGGCCGAGCATGGCGGCTTCTATCAGGCCGTTGCCGACGGCACCTATGAGAAATACGGTCTCGACGTCACCATCGTTCAGGGCGGTCCGCAGGCGGCGAACCGCGCGCTTCTGATTGCCGGCAAGGTCGATTTCTACATGGGCTCGCCCCAGGGTGAGTTCGACGCCGTAGTCGAGGGCATTCCGCTGATCGATGTCGCCGCGATCTTCCAGAAGGACCCCCAGATCCTGATGGCGCATCCCGATCAGGGCATCGAGGAATTCGGCGATCTCGCCGAACTGCCGACGATCTTCATGGGCAAGGACGGCTTTCTGTCCTATTTCCAGTGGATGAAGGCCAATTTCGAGGGCTTCAGCGACGAACAGTACAAGCCCTACACCTTCAACCCCGCCCCGTTCATCGCCGATCCGAAATCGGCCCAGCAGGGCTATCTGACGTCGGAGCCCTATTCGGTCGAAAAGGAAGCCGGCTGGACGCCGAAGGTATTCCTGCTCGCCGACAGCGGCTATTCGCCCTATTCGACCATGATTACCGCCCAGCAGAAGATGGTCGACGAGAACCCGGATCTGGTCCAGCGCTTCGTCTATGCCTCGATCGAGGGCTGGTACAACTATCTCTACGGCGACAACACTGCCGCCAACGATCTGATCAAGAAAGACAATCCGGAAATGACGGATGAGCAGATCGCCTATTCGATCGAGAAGATGAAGGAATATGGCATCGTCGTTTCCGGCGAGGCCGAGGAAGGCGGCATCGGCTGCATGACCGATGAACACTTCAAGACCTTCTTTGACGATATGGTCGACATCGAACTCTACAAGCCCGACCTCGACTACACCAAGGCCTATACCACCCAGTTCGTGTGCAAGGGCGTTGGCAAGGAATTGATGAAATAGGCCCTTTACTCCGCCCTTTCCGCCCCGCGCCATGCGCGGGGCGGTGCTTTTGGCTCATCTCAGGAAAACCGCATGGCGCCTGCCCAGGCACTCTCTCAAAAGCCGCTGGTAAAGCTGGAACACGTCACCAAGATCTTTTCCAACGGCACGATCGCGCTCAAGGATATGAGCCTGACGGTGTGTCAGGGGCAGTTCGTGAGCCTGCTCGGGCCTTCGGGTTGCGGCAAGTCGACGGCGCTCAGGATCATGGCATCGCTCGGCGACGTTACCCAAGGCTCGATCGACTGGCCGACCTCGCGCATTTCCGCCAAGGGCAAGCCGGAGGGCGATATCAGCTTCGTGTTTCAGGAACCGACGCTGATGCCCTGGGCGACCGTGTTCGACAATGTCTTTCTGCCTCTCAAGCTGCGCGGCAAATCGAAAGCAGGCGTGCGCGACGAAATCATGGCGGCACTTTCCACCGTCGGGCTGCAGGATTTTCTGAATGCGTATCCGCGCGAACTCTCCGGCGGCATGAAGATGCGGGTATCGATTGCGCGCGCGCTGGTGACCAAGCCCAAGCTTCTGCTGATGGACGAGCCCTTTGCGGCGCTTGACGAAATCACCCGCCAGAAGCTCAACGACGATGTGCTGCGGCTCTGGCACGAAACCGGCATCACGGTGATCTTCGTGACCCATTCGGTGTTCGAATCCGCCTATCTCTCGAACCGCATCGTGGTGATGCGCGCCCGCCCCGGCCAGGTGTTCGACGATTTTCCGCTCGATACCAGCCAGGAGCGCGACGAAACCTATCGCACTTCGGAAGAATATCGGCTGGCCTGCGAGAAAGTCTCGCGCTCGCTGCAGGGCGCCATTCAGGCAGCGGGAGGCGACCACTGATGAACGATGAAACCTATCAGCGTCCGGGCTTCTTCGCCCGCAATGGCGAGACCATTCTGAAGATCGCGATCCCGATTGCCGTCCTGGTGCTGCTGGTCGCGATCTGGCAGGCGATCGTGGTGATCTACCAGACGCCGCATTACATTCTCCCCGGCCCGGCGCTGGTAGCGGAAGCCTTTTTCGAGGACTGGGGCACGCTTGCACCGGCGCTCTGGGTCACCACCAAGATCACCTTCATCTCGCTCGCGCTCGCCCTTGTCGGTGGCGTCGGCCTTGCCGTGATCATGGTGCAGTCGCGCTGGATCGAGACCGCGCTCTACCCGATCACCGTGATCCTGCAGGTCACGCCCATCGTCGCGATCGCGCCGCTGATCCTGATCTACACGCCGACGACGCAGGTGGCGCTTCTGATCTGCGCCTTTCTGGTGGCGTTCTTCCCGATTCTCTCCAACATGGCGCAGGGGCTGAAGAGCGTCGACCATAATCTGCTCAACCTGTTCGAGCTTTACGGCGCCTCGCGCTGGCAGACGCTGATCCATCTGAAACTGCCCGCATCGCTGCCCTATTTCATGACCGGTCTTCGCATCGGCGGCGGGCTGGCGCTGATTGCAGCCGTCGTCGCGGAGTTCGCTGCGGGCTCTGCCGGGGCGGGCTCGGGCCTTGCCTTCCGGCTCCTGGAATCGCAGTACCGGCTCAACATTCCGAGGCTGTTTGCGGCGCTGTTCATGCTCGCCTGCCTCGGCGTCGCGATCTTCGCGCTCACCTCCTTCATTTCCTGGCTGTTCCTGCACCGCTGGCATGAAAGCAGCCTGAAGAGGGAAAACTGATGACCGGCTTTGTGAACCTTCCTGACGCTCCATCCTTCTTGCTTCTCAACGCGACCGTCCCCGCGATCTGCCTGAAGGATGCCACGGGCTTTGAAGCGCGCGAAGGCTTGATTGCCGCCGATATCACCATCGAAAACGGACGCATCGGCGCGATCACAGCGCCCGGAACCGCGCCGCCCGCCCTGCCTGCCATCGATCTTCTTGGCGGCATGGCATGGCCGACCTTTACCGACATGCACACCCATATCGACAAGGGCCATATCTGGGACCGCCGCCCGAACCCCGATGGCACCTTCATGGGCGCGCTCGAAAATGTCGGCGCCGACCGAGAGGCAAACTGGTCGGCGGACGATGTCACTGCCCGCATGGAATTCTCGCTGAAATGCGCCTACGCCCACGGCACCGGCCTGCTGCGCACCCATATCGACAGCCTGCCGCCGCAACACGAGATTTCCTTCGAGGTGTTTTCCGATCTGCGGGAACGCTGGGCGGACCGGATCGAACTCCAGGCGGTCGCGCTGTTTTCGATCGACATGATCCTCGAGCCGTTCTTCGATGATCTGGTTGCCCTGTTGAAACGCCGGGGCGGCCTGATCGGCGGCGTCACCCAGATGCTGCCGGACCTTGATGCCCGACTTGACCTTATGTTCCAGGCAGCAAGCGACGCCGGCCTCGACATCGATCTTCATGTTGACGAAACCGAGGCGCGCGAGGTGCTGACGCTGAAGGCGATCGCGGAAGCCAAGATCAGAAACGGTTTCGAAGGCGCGGTCACCGTCGGCCATTGCTGCTCGCTGGCGCGGCAGGACGAGGAGACGGCAAGGCGGACCATCGACCGTGTTGCCGAAGCCGAGATCGCGGTCGTCTCTCTGCCGATGTGCAACATGTATCTGCAGGACCGCCACCAAGGCCGCACCCCGCGCTGGCGCGGCGTCACGCTGTTCAAGGAGCTTGCGGCCGCAGGCGTCAAGACCGCCGCCGCCTCCGACAATACCCGCGACCCTTTCTATGCCTACGGCGACCTCGACCCCGTGGAGGTGATCCGCGA
Source organism: Martelella limonii (assembly GCF_013344475.1). Classification (GTDB taxonomy): domain Bacteria; phylum Pseudomonadota; class Alphaproteobacteria; order Rhizobiales; family Rhizobiaceae; genus Martelella; species Martelella limonii. Next base: position 416,328 of record NZ_JABUOU010000003.1, read on the forward strand.
GGCGGTGCGCATTCTCCAGCTCGACCATCCTCTGGATGACACGGCCCGCATCATCACCCGCACACCGGCCGAGATCCTCGGCCGCCCGGAGCGCGGGCTGATCGCCGAAGGCGGCCCCGCCGATCTGGTTCTGTTCAGCGCACGGCGCTGGAGCGAATTCCTTTCCCGTCCGCAGGCTGACCGCATCGTGATGCGGAATGGCAAGGGCATCGACCGCAGCCTGCCGGATTATCGCGAACTTGACCCGCTGATGGATAAGTGAACATGCCGGACTATCAAAAGATCAAGGCCGAGCTCGAAGGCATCGCCATCGAGGACAATCCCAATCTCGTCTCCCGCAAGAGCCGCGATTTCTACTGGTACTCACCCATCCTCAAGGCACAGCTTGAAAACGTGACCGGCGATCTGATCGTCTCGCCCGCAAGCGAGGAAGAAGTGATCCAGGTGCTGAAGGTTGCCTTCCGCCATGACGTGCCGGTCACCGCGCGCGGCGGCGGCACCGGCAATTACGGCCAGTGCATGCCGCTCTCCGGCGGTATCGTGCTCGATATGACCAAGATGAACCGGATCAAGGAAATTCACCCCGGCCGCGTCATCACCGAACCGGGCATCATCTGCGCCCAGCTCGACAAGGAGCTGAAGGAGCAGTCCGGCCAGGAGCTTCGCTTCCACCCCTCCACCACAGGCCAGGCCACCCTTGGCGGCTTCATCGCCGGCGGTTCCGGCGGCGTCGGCTCGGTCCACTGGGGCGGGCTGCGCGATCTCGGCAATGTGCTGAGACTGCGGATCGTGACGCTCGAGGAAGAGCCGCGGGTGATGGAATTGACGGCGCGCGATCTTCTGAAGGTCTCCCACGCCTACGGCACCAACGGCATCATCACCGAAGTCGAAATGCCGTTGGCGCCCGCCTATGACTGGGTCGATGTCATCGTCGGCCATGAAAGCTTCATGGATGCGGTTCGGTTTTCCGACCGGCTGGCGAAATCATCCGGCATTCTCGTCAAGGAAATCGCGCCGATCGCAGCCCCCGTGCCTTATGACTTTTTCACCCGCCACAAGCCCTGGCTGAAAGAGGGCGAGGCCGTCACGGTGGTCATGGTCGCACCCCATGCGCTCGCCCCGTTCGAGGCACTGGTGAACCTGATGAAGGGCGAGATCCGTTTCCGCGCCGACGAGGTTGACAATCTGCGCGGCATTCCGCGCGCCTATGAGCTTGGCTGGAACCACACCACGCTGCGCGCGCTGAAGATGGAGCCTGACAGCTTCACCTATCTCCAGGTCCAGTACCCCGGCCCCGACCATGTCGAAAAGGTCCGCGAGATGACCGAACTCTTCGGCGACGAGGTCATCGGCCATTTGGAATTCCTGCGCTTTGACGGCGCGGTGCAGTGCTCTGGCCTGCCGCTGGTGCGCTACACCACGCCGGAACGGCTGGAGGAGATCATCACAATCCATGAGGCCCATGGCTGCCCGATCTTCAATCCGCACCGCTACACGCTGGAAGAAGGCGGCATGAAGCAGACCGACGAGCTCCAGCTTGCCTTCAAGAAGGAAACCGATCCCAAGGGGCTGATGAACCCCGGCAAGATGATTGCCTGGGAAAACCCCGATTTCGATTTCAAGGCCGGCAAGAACTTCCTGTTCAAGGGGCTCGCCGAGACCGGGGCGGAGTGAGATGCGCGTCCTCGTTCTCTTCGCCCATCCGGTCGAAACCAGTTTCGGCGCGGCGCTTCATCGTCAGGTGGTCGAAAGCCTGACGAGCGCCGGCCACGAGGTCGATGACTGCGATCTCTATGCGGAAAATTTCCAGCCCGTGCTGACGCGGGAGGAACGCATCCGGTACCACGACTATCCGGACAATACCGGTCCTGTCGCATCCCACGTCGAACGCCTGAAACGGGCGGAGGCGCTTGTGATCGTCTCGCCGGTCTGGAACTTCGGCTATCCTGCGATCCTGAAAGGCTATTTCGACCGCGTCTGGCTGCCGGGCGTTTCCTTCGCGCTGGAAGACGGCAAGCTCACCCCGACGCTGCGCCACATCACCAAGGCCGCCGCCGTCTTCACCTATGGCGCGACACCGATGCGCGCCTTTCTTGCGGGAAACCCGCCGAAGAAGATGATCAAGCGCGTTCTGCGCGCCCAGATCAAGATCGGCGCGCCGGTGGATTTCATGGCCCATTACGCCATGGACGTCAGCACCGACGAAACCCGCGCCCGGTTTATGGAAAAGGTGAAGGCGAAGATGGCGGCTTTCTAGGCCTGCCGCCCTTTACATCCTGGCCTGACGCATTAGGTCTTAAGCTGTTGCCGCGCGTCAAAGACGTGCGGGCACGGCGTTATTGGCTCAGTCGACAACAGGCTCCGTCACCCTGCGCTTTTTTGAATCTCAGGCGCCTGATCCTTCCAGGGATTGCGGGCGGCAACCGTCGAATGCCAGGAAACGGAGCCGAATGAACATGCATGACCTGACCGCCGCAGACGAGACCCGCCTTCGCAAATTGCGGGGCAATGTTCCGGTCAATGCAGTGCTTCATGTGTGGCTCAAGGCCGTGCATCCCCATGCGCCCGCTGAACTCCGGCTTGCGCTGAACGATCGGGTGTTCGGCAATGTCTATGTGCAGAATTCCGAGGAATACGAATTCCGGATGTTCTTCGTGCCGCATGGCGGCGAGCTTGAATGCGCCTATGACCCGGAGACCACGACGATTTCGGTCGCCTACTGGTTTACCGATGCCAAGGTCCTGGAAGAGGGCATCACGGTGCTGCGGACCCACGCGGCCAATGCGCCGGCGCCGGCGCCCGGCTCCTACCATTTCCGCCCGCCCTTCGGCTGGATGAACGATCCCAACGGTTTCGGGCGTTTCAACGGCTCGGCGCATCTGTTCTACCAGCATTATTCGCACGGCCTGAAATGGAACACCATGCATTGGGGCCATGCGGTCTCGGAAGATTTCCTGCACTGGCGGCACCTGCCGATCTTCCTGTTCCCCTCGGAGGAACTGACCGCGAAGCCCGACAAGCGCGGCGGCGCGTTTTCGGGCTCGGCCATTCCGCTCGAAAATTCGGCCGGCGTGCGCGTGTTCTTTACCGAAAGCGTGGTCGAGCGCGATCCCGAGCGCGAAATCCAGATGGTTGCCACCTCGCAAGCACTGATCTTTGCGGGCGCGGCCAAGCCCCTTATCGACAAGCGCCCCGATCTCGAGGGACTGACGCTCGATTTCCGCGACCCTTATGTCTTCCGCGGACCGGACGGTTACTGGAAGATGCTGCTCGGCAGCCGGAAGGGCGAGGAAGGCGTGGTACTGCTCTACCAGACCGCCGATGTGACGGCGGCCAGCGGCTGGGAATTCGTGGATGTGCTCCACGGCGAAAGCCGCTTCAACACGCAGGTGATCGAGTGCCCCTGCCTGCTGCCGCTCGACGGCCCGGCGGGCGATCCTTCCACGCATTGGGTGCTGATCTGCGGGCTGATGCATAGCCATGATGAGGAGACCGGCCGCAAGAACCTGACCACGGCGACGGTCGGCAAGTTCGACGGCACAACCTTCACGCCGCATTTCGAGCAGGAACTCGATTTCGTGACCGACAATTACGCCTTTCAGGCCTTCCTCGATCACGGCACGCCGGTCGGCATCGGCTGGCTTGCAAACTGGGCGGATGCGGCCCCCGAAATCGATTTTCCGACCGCAATGACACTGCCGCGCAACCTGGTCTACGACCCCGCCGACAACACACTGCTGACCCCGCCGATCGAAGGCGTGGAAAGCCTGCGCGACCATCTGATCGACGACACGATGCTGCAGCGCGGCGAGCTTGTGAACCTGGACAGCGGCCAGGCCGAGATCGTCATCGATCTCGCCGGTCCGACCCTGGAGCTCGACCTCTACCACAACAATATCGAGATCGTGATCACGCTTGACGAGGAAGGCCTCAGCCTCGTCTACCGCGACGATATCGAAAAGCCGACGCCGCGCTACATCGCGCGCGGCGCAACGCCGAGCCACATCCGGATATTCCTGGACATCGGCTCCGTCGAAGTCTTTGCCGACAATGGCCGCTGGACCGGAACCAAGCGCGTTGCCGGCTTCGACCCGGTCCATTCGCTGCGGATCCGCGAAGGCGATATCCGCTCCGCAAAGGTGTGGGCGCTGTCGCTGTGATGGCGCGCGCCCTGCCCGATCAGGTCAGCATCAGCTGATCGTCGTCGATTTCCGTTCCGGCGGCCCGCCCGAAACGCTCCAGCAGGTCGGAGACCTTCAGCTTCGAGCGCTCATCGCCCTCGATGTCGAGCACGATCTGGCCGGCATTCATCATCAGGGTGCGCGAACCGTAAGCCAAGGCATCCTTCATCGAATGGGTCACCATCAGCGTCGTCAGCCGGCCCTCATGGGCGATTTCAGCGGACAGCGTCAGCACCTTGTGGGCCGCAGACGGATCAAGGGCTGCGGTATGCTCGTCAAGCACGAGGATCTTCATCGGCAGCAGCGTTGCCATCAGCAGGCTGACGGCCTGGCGCTGGCCGCCCGACAACGCGCCGATCGGCGTTGCCATGCGGTGCTCCAGGCCGAGACCCAGCTTTTCCAGATGTTCGGCAAACATATGCTTCTGGCCGCGCTTGCCGAGCGCAAGCTTCAGCCCGCGTTTCTTGCCGCGCGAGGCGGCAAGCGCCAGGTTTTCCTCGATCGACAGCGATGAACATGTGCCGAGGCGCGGCTCCTGAAACACCCGGCCGACGAGGCCTGCGCGCTTGGCCGCAGGCCAGTTGGTAACATCGTTGCCGGCAAGATGGATCGTGCCGCGATCGGGCTTTGCGGTACCAACCACGGTCGACAGCAGCGTCGACTTGCCGGCGCCGTTGGAGCCGATGACGGTCACGAACTCGCCCTCGGCGATATCGAGCGAGACACCGCGCAGCGCCCGGACTTCGGTTGCCGTGCCTTCGTTGAAGGTGATGAAGATCTCGGAAAGCTTCAGCATCACTTCTTCCCCTCGTCCGGTTGTTCCGCACCGCGCACGAGGCGGAAGTTGAACAGCGACTTGCCGCCCTTCTTGCCGCGGCGCTGGGACAGCACGACGGCAACGGCAACGACGATGGCGGTGATCAGGTTCAGATCCTGCGGACGGATGCCGATGAAGCCTGCCGACAGCGCGAAGGCGATGAACAGGCGGTAGACGACCGCGCCGATGACGCAGCCGAGCGTTGCCAGAAACACCGTGCGGCGACCGAGGATCGCTTCGCCGATGATCAGCGCGGCAAGGCCGGTGACGATGGTGCCGACGCCCATGGTGACGTCCGCCACGCCCTGCATCTGCGCAAACAGCGAGCCCGCGAGCGCGCAGAGCGCGTTGGCGATCGCCATGCCGAGCAGGGTCATCGCGCCGTTGCGGATGCCCTGGGCTTCCGCCATGGCCGGGTTCTCGCCCGATGCCCTGAGGCCAAGACCGAGTTCGGTCTTCAGGAACCAGTCGATGATGAACTTGGCGCCAAGCGCGATGATCAGCAGCAGGATGGTGTTGCTCCAGAGCCCGGCATTGACCAGCCCCTCGAAGCGGGTGAACACCGTGTCCTGACCGTAAACCGGCAGGTTGGGACGGCCCATGATCCTGAGGTTGATCGAAAACAGCGCGACCATCGACAGGATGCCCGCCAGAAGGTTCATGATCCCGAACCGGACATTGAGCAGTCCGGTGACGAAACCGGCAACCGCGCCCGCCAGCATGCCGAAGATGGTTGCGATGAAGGGATCGATCCCGTGGATGATGGCGGCGGCGGAAACCGCCGCGCCGAGCGGAAAGCTTCCATCCACCGTCAGATCCGGAAAGTCCAGAACCCGGAAGGACATGAAGATGCTCAACGCCACGAGGGCGAAGAGCAGGCCGGTTTCAAACGCACCGGCAAGTGCGAAAAGCGTCATTTTTACTCGATGACCTTCTTGGCGCTGTCCTTGATGTCGGCGGGCACTTCAACGCCCATGGCCTTGGCGGCCTTGAGGTTCAGGAACAGGTCCTGATTGCCGGGAACGACGACCGCGATATCGGCAACGGCCGTGCCGCCGAGGATTTCGGCAACCATGTCGCCGGTGACCTTGCCCATCTCGGCATAGTTGAAGCCGAGGGCCGCCACCGCGCCGCGCTCAACGGAATCGGTATCGGTGGTGAAGACCGGCAGCTTGGCGCGTTCGCCGACGGTGATGATCGCTTCCAGCACCGAAATCACCGAATTGTCGGTCGGCAGCAGGATCGCATCGGCCTTGCCGACGAGATTGCGGGCCGCATCCGGAACCATGGTGGACTGGGCGGCCGGGCTTTCGACGACGGTCAGGCCCAGCTCTTCGGCGCCGGCCTTGATCTCGTCGACCTGGACGACCGAGTTTGCCTCGCCCGGATTGTAGATCACGCCGATGGTTTTCACGCCCGGAACCAGCTTCTGGATCAGCTCCAGCGCCGGCTTCGGCGGCTGCTTGTCGGAGGTGCCGGTAATGTTGGCTTCCGGCTTTTCCGGGTTCTCGATCAGGCCGGCTGCGACCGGATCCGTCACGGCTGCGAACACCACCGGCGTATCGCCCATGGAATTCTTCAGCGCCTGTGCGGACGGCGTCGAAATGCCGACCGTCACGTCAGGCTTCAGCCCGGCGAACTCATCGGCGATCTGGCTCTGCGTCGTCATGTTGCCCTGGGCGGAGCGTGCGACAACCTTCAGGTTCTTGCCTTCGGTGTAGCCCTTTTCTGCGAGGCTTTCGATCACGCCTTCGCGCACGGCATCAAGGGCGGGGTGTTCCACGATGTAGGTAATGGCAACGGTCTTGGTGTCCTGCGCGACGACCGGCGCGGCAAATCCGGCGAAAGCGGCGAGTGCCGCAGTGGCGAATACCGTTTTGTTAAAATTGAGCATTTCGTAACCCCCTGTCAGAATTGTTCTGCGCGCGATGTGATTGTGCGCGGCAGTTTGTACTGCCGCATCGCGCCGGTCAACGCCGAGGTTGCGCGGTGAACATATTTTCAACGCGGACGCGGTTTGCAAATCCGCGCAGGCGACGCTAACACGGCAGGAGAAGGCCAGATAGGGGAGCGAATGACCATGGGTGAAGGCGAAATCCGCCTGGACGAGAGCTGGCGTGAAAAGCTGAAACCTGAATTCGAGAGCGCCTACATGGCAAAGCTTCGCGCGTTTCTGGTGGCTGAGCGGCAGGCCGGGCAGACGATATTTCCGAAGGGCCCCGAATATTTCCGCGCGCTCGATCTCACACCGCTTGACCGGGTGAAGGTCGTCATCCTCGGCCAGGACCCCTATCACGGCCCCGGGCAGGCCCATGGGCTGTGCTTTTCGGTGCGCCCGGACGTGCGCACGCCGCCCTCTCTGGTGAACATCTACAAGGAGCTTCACACCGATGTCGGGTTCCAGAAAGTCGATCACGGCTTTCTGGAGCACTGGGCGCGCCAGGGCGTGCTACTGCTGAATTCCGTGTTGACGGTTCGCCGGGCCGCCGCCGCCTCCCATCGCGGCAAGGGCTGGGAGCAGTTCACCGATGCCGTCATCCGCGCGGTCAACGCGGAGTGCCCGCATGTCGTCTTTATTCTGTGGGGCGCCTACGCCCAGAAGAAGGCGAGCTTTGTCGACAGCGCGCGCCATCTCGTGCTGAAGGCGCCGCACCCCTCGCCGCTTTCGGCCTATAACGGCTTTTTCGGAAGCCGCCCGTTTTCGAAGGCCAACCAGTTTCTGCTCGCCCACGGAATCGAACCGATCGACTGGCAATTGCCGAAAGATCCGCACGAGGCGTGATCAAACCCTTGCCTTCTGCGATACCCGGCAACACATGTGGGCCATAAACAAAACCCTGCGGGGCGAACGAAAAACGGAGAGCGTCATGTCGCATCACACACAGTTCTACATCAACGGCGCATGGGTCGAGCCTGATCAGCCGAAGACGCTGGACGTGATCAATCCTGCAACCGAAGAGGTGATCACGCAGATCGCGCTCGGTCAGGCCTCCGATGTCGACAAGGCCGTGACGGCTGCCCGCGCCGCCTTTGAAAGCTTCTCGCGCACCACGAAGGAAGAGCGGCTCGCGCTCCTCGGTCGCGTTCTCGAATGCTACAAGGCGCGGTTCGACGATCTGGTGGAAGCGGTCTCCAGCGAAATGGGCGCGCCTCTTTCGCTGGCGAAGAGTTCGCAGGTGCCGGTCGGCGCCTCGCATATCAAGTCCACCATGAAGGCGCTCGAGGCCTTCACCTTCTCAGAACCTCGCAACAAGGGCATGATCGTGCGCGAGCCGATCGGCGTCTGCGCGCTGATCACGCCGTGGAACTGGCCGCTGAACCAGATCGCCGCCAAGGTGGCGCCGGCACTTGCGACCGGCTGCACCATGGTTCTGAAGCCCTCCGAGATCGCGCCGCTTTCCGCCATCATCTTCGCCGAAATCATGGACGAGGCCGGGGTTCCGGCGGGCGTCTTCAACCTCGTCAACGGCACCGGCCCCGATGTCGGCCAGGTCATGGCCGGCCACAAGGAGGTCGACATGATCTCCTTTACCGGCTCCACCCGCGCCGGCATCATCGTTGCCAAGACGGCCGCCGATACGGTCAAGCGCGTCTGCCAGGAGCTGGGCGGCAAGTCGGCAAACATCGTGCTGGAAGATGCCGATCTCGAAACGGCGGTTGCCAATGGCGTCACCGGCTGCTTCCAGAACAGCGGGCAGTCCTGCGATGCCCCGACGCGCATGCTGGTGCCGCAAGCCCGCCATGACGAAGCGCTCGACATCGCGCGCAAGACCGCCGAAGGCCTGAAGGTCGGCGACCCGGCTGCAGAAGATACCAATCTCGGTCCGGTGGTCAGCGCGCAGCAATATGACAAGATCCAGGGGCTGATCGAAAAGGCGATTGCCGAAGGCGCAACGCTCGTCACCGGCGGGCCGGGGCGTCCGGATGGCATCAACCACGGCTATTACGTGAAGCCCACGATCTTCGGCGGCGTTCACAACGACATGACGATTGCGCGCGAGGAAGTGTTCGGCCCGGTTCTCGCCATCCTGCCCTACAAGGACGAGGAAGATGCGATCGCGATTGCCAACGACACCGATTACGGCCTTGCGGCCTATGTCCAGGGCGAACTCGACCATGCCCGCGCTGTGGCGCTGCGCCTTCGCGCCGGCAATGTCTCGATCAACGATCCCGACTGGGACACGATGATCCCCTTCGGCGGCTACAAGCAATCCGGCAATGGCCGCGAATTTGCCGACTGGGGCATGGAAGATTTTCTCGAAATCAAGGGGATTCGCGGCTACACGGCTTAAAATCCGCGGCGAACCCGCTACATTAGTCCCGCGCCCGGCTGTTCGACAGCCGGGCTTCTTACGATCACCTGTTTATGATCCCCCGGTCATAGACGTCAGGCACGGCATTTTTCGGAGGCGGTTACATGAAAAAGAGCATCAACCCACAAGGCGTGCGCAAGCCCTTCGGAAATTACAGCCATGGCCTGTACGTGCCGCCCGGCGCCGGGCTCCTGGTCACTTCCGGTCAGCTCGGCATCGGGCCCGACGAGGTGATCCCGCGTTCGGTCAAGGGCCAGGCGGAGCTCTGTTTTGCGGCCATCGGCAAGATCCTTGCCGAAGCCGATATGAGCTTTGAGGATATCATCCGCATCAATGGCTATGTGACCTCGCGCGAGGATTTCCCGGCCTATATGGAGGTCCGCGACCAGTTCATCTCGGAGCCGCTGCCGGTTTCAACGCTGCTGATCGTATCAGGCTTCACCCGCGCCGAATTCCTGGTCGAGGTCGAGGTCACCGCAGCCAAGCTCGTCTGAGAGCAGACCTTACCGGCTCACGGCATCGGCGACCAGCGCGCCGCGGGCGCCGATGACGCGGCCTGAAAGCGATGCGCCGGCACGAATGGCCTCTGCAAGACCTGCACCACCGGCGCGTGCCGCAATCAGCCCGGCATTGAAGCTGTCGCCCGCCGCCGTGGTGTCGACCACATTTTCGGCCGGTACAGGCTGGAAGGTGAGTTCGCCCTCGACATGGCAGCCTGCATGGATGACGTCGACGCCGTTCTTGACGACCACTGTCTTCACGCCGGCCTTCCGGTAGCGTGCGATGGTCGCATTCTGGTCCGCATCTGCGAACACCGCGCTGTCCTCGTCAAAGGAGGGCAGCACCATGTCGCTGACGGAAGCCGCCTGCATGATCGCCTCCTGCATCATCGTGGACGACGGCCAGAGCCTCAACCTCATATTGGGATCGAAGGCGATCGTGGTTCCCGCCGCGCGCGCTTGCGAAAGCACGTCAAGCAGCGTTGCCCGATCTTCGGAATTCACCACCGCCATGGTGATCCCGGAAAACAGGATGAGGTCCCGTCCCTTCACGGCCTTTGCAAGCGCATCCCGGTCTGCGGCGAGGCACTTGGCTGCGGACTGGCCGCGCCAATAGGAAAACGACCGCTCGCCATCCTTCAGTGCGATCATGTAGAGGCCGACCGTGCGGTCCGGCACCCGGCGCACGCACGCCGTGCCGACGCCCGCCTGCTCCATGAAGGCGATCATCTCGTCGGAGACCGCGTCCGTGCCGACGCCGGTGAAATAATCGACCGTCGAGCCTTGGGGCATCAGCTTTGCCAGATACCAGGCGGCATTGAAGGTGTCGCCGGCAAAGCCGCGCATATAGGCGCCGTCGGCGCGCGGGGCCATTTCGACCATGCATTCGCCGATGGAGAGGATATTGTTCATGACTGGTCCTGATCGAATAAGTCCGGGTGGGTCTCGTGGATCCGCGCAATGCTCTCGGCGATCCGGGAAAGGTGATGGCGCATGGCGGCGATGGCCGCCTCGCCATTGCCCGCCTTGATGGCGGCAACGATATTCTCGTGCTCGGCCAGCGCATCATGGGCGGTGAAGGAAAGCGACAGGAACCGGATCCGGTCCATATGGGCCTTGTGCTCGCGGATCAGCGCCCAGGTGTAACCATGGCCGGAGAGGTCGCATATGCGGTGGTGAAGTTCGTCGTCAAGGCGGTGAAACCGCATCCGGTCATCGGCCTCGATCGCCTTCTTCTGCGCCTCGAGCAGGCGGTCGAGCTCTGTCATGTCCCGTCCCGCGCCCGCATCGACGGCCGCCTGCACCGTGGCCGTTTCCAGCGCGGTGCGGATGAACAGCGCCTGCATCACGGCCTCGATCGAGATCGGTGCCACCAGCGTTGCGCGCTGCGGGCGCACCAGCAGAAAGCCCTGCTGCGACAGCCGGTAAAACGCATCGCGCACCGGCTGGCGCGAGACGCCGAGCTTCCGCGCCACATCCGCCTCGGACATCTTGGTGCCCGGCAGCAGCTCGTTTTCGACCACCTGACGGTAGAGCCGGTCATGAATCATGTCGGTCAGCGTCTCGCGGCCATGCTCCAACTCCAGTTTTTCGGGCATGCCGCCTCCGTTGACAGAATTCGCATACTAACATATTAGTTTTCGCAGTAAATGCAATCCGCAAAGGCAGCAACCATGCTTGACGACGACCGCCTCTTTCCGCTTGAACCCAAGGCACGCGATCTGGCACGGGCGCTCTATGCTGAGGTGGCCGACCTGCCGATCGTCAGCCCGCACGGCCACACCGACCCGCGCTGGTATGCGGAAAACAAGCCGTTTCCCGATCCTGCGCAGCTTTTCGTGGTGCCGGACCATTACGTCTTCCGGATGCTGTGCTCGCAGGGGATCGCGCCGGAGCGGCTCGGCGTCGCCCGCATCGACGGCGGACCGGTGGAAACCGACAGCCGCGCGATCTGGCGCCTGTTTGCCGAAAACTTCTACCTGTTTCGCGGCACGCCGAGCCGCGGCTGGCTGGAGCATTCCTTCGCCCACGTCTTCGGCCTGACCAAGCGCTTCGGCCCGGAGACGGCCGACGAATTCTACGACCATATCGACGACTGCCTGAAAAAGCCGGAATTCCTGCCGCGCGCCCTCTTCGAGCGCTTCAACATCGAGGTGATCGCGACCACGGAAGACCCGCTCGACGATCTGAAATGGCACCGGCAGGTGCGCGAAAGCGGCTGGACCGGCGGACGCGTGATCACCGCCTACCGGCCCGATCCGGTGGTCGATCCCGAATTCGAGGGCTTTGTCGAAAACATCGAGAAATTCGGCGCGATCACCGGTCTCGACACCACGAAGTTCGACCAGTATCTGGAAGCCCACCGCCAGCGCCGCGCCTATTTCAAGGAATTCGGCGCCACCAGCACCGATCACGGCCACGCCACGGCCCGCACGGAGGATCTTCCGAAGGCCGAGGCGGCAGCACTGTTCGACAAGGCGCTGAAGGGCGCCTGCACGCCCGAAGAGGCCGATGCCTTTCGCGGGCACATGCTGACCGAGATGGCCCGCATGAGCATCGACGATGGTCTTGTGCTTCAGATCCATCCGGGCTCGTTCCGCAACCATTCCGCGCCCATGATGGCCCGCCACGGCCGCAATGTCGGCTTCGATATCCCGGTCCAGACCAGCTATGTCGAGGCCCTGCGTCCGCTGCTCAACGCCGTCGGCATGGACCCGGCGCTCAGCATCATCCTGTTCACGCTGGACGAGACCGCCTATACGCGCGAACTCGCGCCGCTTGCCGGCGCCTATCCCTCGCTGAAGCTCGGCCCGGCCTGGTGGTTCCATGACAGCCCGGAAGGCATGCGCCGCTACCGCGAGATGACCACGGAAACCGCCGGCTTCTACAATACCGTCGGCTTCAATGACGACACCCGCGCCTTCTGCTCGATCCCCGCCCGCCACGATGTCGCCCGCCGCGTCGACTGCGCCTTCCTGGCAACGCTTGTCGCAAGCGGAAGGCTCGATGAGGACGAGGCCCCCGAGGTCGCCCGCGACCTCACCTACAATCTGGTCAAACGCGCCTACAAGCTCTGAGCCTTTGGCGGCAGAGCCGCATATGTCAAAAATTTAATAATACCTTCGGGCAATACTCATCTATTGCCGCCCTGATCGTGTCGTGTCATAGAGCTTTGGAAACGTCACGGAAGCAAACCATGCATGACCCGATCATGACGGCGGCGGAACAGGGCCGGATCGTATCGCTGGAAAGCCTTGCGCCCGGCGAGAGCGGCATTGTCGAAATCGTCGAGGCAGGCGTTTTCGACGCCGGTCTGGCTGTGCGGTTGCGCGCGATGGGGCTTTCAAACCCGCATCGTGTCGTCATGGTCCGGCGGGGATGGTTCGGTGGCCCGCTCGTGGTGCGCGCGGGCAAGGCCACCGAAATCGCCATCCGCCGCTCCGAGGCGGCGCTCGTCAAGGTGCGCAAGCTGTAAACGATGATGCCGAAACGGCACACCGGGTCAATCTGCCGGGCGGTTTTGCCCGATATGTCCATTGAAGTCCGGAATTCATAGATGTCCCATTGCGCGCCGGCCGAAGCCGATCTTTCCGTCAACGACATTCCCCGCATCGCCGTCATCGGCCAGCCCAATACCGGCAAGTCGATGCTCTATAACCGGATCACCGGGGCAAGCGCCCATGTCGGCAACTGGCCGGGCATCACGGTGTCGCTTGCCAATGCCCGGGTGAAGATCGGCGGCCGGATGACGGAGGTGGTCGACCTTCCGGGCATCTACGATCTCGAGGGCTTTTCCGAAGACGAGACCGTCGTATCCGGCTTTCTGCAGGCCTATCCCGTCGACCTTGTCATCATCGTCGTCAATGCCAGCCAGATCGACCGACAGATCCTGATGCCGCTGCAGGTGAAACTGCTCGGCCTGCCGGCGGTGGTGATGCTCAACATGGCGGACGAGGCCCGCCGCAACGGCATCACGATCGATCCGGACGCCCTTTCCGCGCGGCTCGGCCTGCCGGTGCACCTGATCAGCGCGAAATATGGCGAGGGCTATCCGGATGCGATTGCCTCGGTCGGCAAGGCGCTATCGGACCATGACGGCAAGCCCGCAGCCTTTGCCGATTACGACACGCTGCGCGCCACGCTGATGACGCCGGAAACGCTGGCAACGACCATTGACGGCGCTGTCCGCTATCCGGAAACGCCGCCGAAGACAATGACGCAACGGCTGGACCGGGTTCTGCTGCATCCGCTCTTCGGCCTGCCGCTGTTCTTTGCGGTGATGCTCTGCGTGTTCTACATCGTCTGGGCGCTCGGCCTGCCTTCGCAGGATGCGGCAGGCTGGATCACCGACTGGGTCCAGGCGCATGTCCTCGAACCGGTGCTCGATCTCGGCCCGGCATGGCTGAAGAATTTCGTCATCAACGGCATCTGGCTTGGCGTCGCCACCGTTGCCTCGTTCATCCCGCTGATCATGCTGTTCTTCTTCCTGATGGCGGCAGTGGAGGACTCGGGCTATCTCTCGCGCGCGGCCTATCTGATGGATACCTGGATGCGACGGGTGGGCCTTGATGGCCGCTCCTTCGTGATGCAGATGATGGGCTTCGGCTGCAACGTGCCGGCGCTGATGGGAACGCGGGTGATGCGCTCGCAGCCGCTCCGGCTGCTCACCATGCTGATCATTCCGTTCTCGCTGTGCTCGGCGCGGCTTGCGGTGTTCGTGTTCATCATCGCCGCCGTGTTTCCGCCCGCGCAAGGCCCGCTTGTGCTGTTCTCGTTCTATGTCATCAGCTTCGTCGCGGCGTTTCTTGCGGCCGCGCTCTTCTCGCGCTCCAAACAGTTCAAGAACACCGAACCCTTCGTGCTGGAGCTGCCGCCCTACCGGGTGCCGACCATCAGGCAGGTATGGCTCAGGGGCTATGGGGAACTCCGCATCTTCCTACACCGCGCCACCAATTTCATCATCGTCGGCACGATCGCGGTCTGGTTCCTGACCAACTTTCCGACGGACGCGACCGGGCTCAACACCTGGGGCGGGCAGCTCGGCGAATTTCTGCAGCCAGTGATGGCGCCGATCGGCATCAACCCCTATCTGACGCTCGCCCTGATCTTCGGCTTCATCGCCAAGGAGGTGGTGATCGGGTCGCTCTCGACCATCTACGCCATGTCCGCGGGCCTCGTCGCCCACCAGATCGGTCTCACCGTCTCGCCGGTCGCGGCCTATTCATTCTGCCTGTTCTGCCTGCTCTACACGCCCTGCCTGACCACGGTCGCCACCGTGCGCGCGGAAAGCCGCTCGACCCTGTTCATGGTATTTTCGCTGGTGGTATCGCTGGTCTATGCCTGGCTGGTGGCGTTCGTGTTTTATCAAGGCGCGCGGCTTTTAGGCTTCAGTTGAGCGGTTTGGCTCGCTGCCGGACGATTGCCCAGATCATCAAGGTCTATCGCTCTTGCAAGCCCCCTCCCCCTCTTCGGGTCACCCTCGGGCTTGACCCGAGGGTCCAGGCAGCGTCCCCGTGTCGCCTGGATGCTCGGGTCAAGCCCGAGCATGACTCATCAGAAAACCGCTCCAAAACCTCCATCCTGAGGAACGGCAAACGAGGAAAAGTCTCGCTCCACCGCGCCTCAGAATACCCTGCCACAAAACATTCTCTTTCGTTTTGGTCAAAATATGTGTAAGAGCGCCCCCATGAGTACCGGGCGCTCCTCCCCAAAACACTGACTGCGCCCCAGCCCCAGAGATTTAAAACATGGCACTTCGCAACATCGCGATCATCGCGCACGTTGACCATGGCAAGACGACCCTTGTCGACGAGCTTCTGAAACAGTCCGGCTCTTTCCGTGAGAACCAGCGCGTCGACGAACGCGTGATGGATTCAAACGACCTTGAAAAGGAACGCGGGATCACCATCCTCGCCAAGGCGACCTCGGTCGTCTGGAAGGACACCCGCATCAACATCGTCGACACCCCCGGCCACGCCGACTTCGGCGGTGAGGTCGAGCGTATCCTGTCGATGGTGGATGGCGCGATCGTTCTGGTCGATGCCGCCGAAGGCCCGATGCCGCAGACCAAGTTCGTGGTCGGCAAGGCGCTGAAGGTCGGCCTGAAGCCGATCGTCGCGATCAACAAGATCGACCGTCCGGATGCCCGCGCCGATGAAGTCGTCAACGAGGTCTTCGACCTGTTTGCGGCCCTCGACGCCACCGACGAGCAGCTCGACTTCCACATTCTTTACGGCTCCGGCCGCGCCGGCTGGATGAACACGTCCCCCGAAGGTCCGAAGGACCAGGGCCTCGGCCCGCTTCTTGATCTCGTGGTCGAGCATGTTCCGGCGCCGACGGTTGCAGAAGGCCCGTTCTCGATGATCGGCACGCTGCTGGAAGCCAACCCCTATCTCGGCCGCATCATCACCGGTCGCATCAATTCCGGCACGATCAAGCCGAACCAGGCCGTCAAGGTTCTCGGCCAGGACGGCAAGACCGTCGAAACCGGTCGCGTCTCGAAGATCCTCGCCTTCCGCGGCATCGAGCGCCAGCCGATCGAGGAAGCCCAGGCAGGCGACATCGTCGCGATTGCCGGCCTTTCCAAGGGTACGGTTGCCGACACCTTCTGCGATCCGGCAATCAGCACGCCGCTGACCGCACAGCCGATCGACCCGCCGACCGTCACCATGTCCTTCATCGTGAACGATAGCCCGCTTGCCGGCACCGAGGGCGACAAGGTCACGAGCCGCGTCATCCGCGACCGACTGCTGAAGGAAGCGGAAGGCAATGTCGCACTGAAGATCGAGGAAGCCGAGGGTAAGGACTCATTCTACGTCTCCGGCCGCGGCGAACTTCAGCTTGCCGTGCTGATCGAGACCATGCGCCGCGAAGGCTTCGAGATCGCCGTGTCGCGTCCGCGCGTCGTCATGCACAATGACGAGGAAACCGGCCAGCTGATGGAACCGGTCGAGGAAGTCGTCATCGACGTCGATGAAGAGCATTCCGGTGTCGTCGTGCAGAAGATGGCCGAACGCAAGGGCGAGATGGTTGAACTCCGTCCGTCGGGCGGCGATCGCGTGCGTCTGCGCTTCTTCGCACCGACCCGTGGCCTGATCGGCTACCAGTCGGAGCTTCTGACCGACACCCGCGGCACGGCGATCATGAACCGCCTGTTCCACGCCTACCAGCCCTACAAGGGTGAGATCGGCGGCCGCAACCAGGGCGTTCTGCTCTCCAACCAGGCCGGCGAGGCTGTCGCCTATGCGATGTTCAACCTCGAAGATCGCGGCCCGATGATCATCGAGCCGGGCGACAAGGTCTATGCCGGCATGATCGTCGGCATCCACACCCGCGACAACGACCTCGAGGTCAACGTGCTGAAGGGCAAGCAGCTCACCAACATCCGCTCGGCCGGCAAGGACGAAGCGGTCAAGCTGACGCCGCCGATCCGCATGACGCTCGACCGGGCGCTCTCCTGGATCCAGGACGACGAGCTGATGGAAGTCACCCCGAAGTCGATCCGCCTCAGGAAGATGTATCTCGATTCCAACGAGCGCAAGCGCTTCGAAAAATCCCGCGCCGCAGGCTGATCGGTGACACGAGCCTTGAATCGAAAAGGGCGGCCCTTACGGCCGCCCTTTTTTCGTTTACCCCACATTGGTGAGACAACGCCCGGAACATGGCGCTGGCGTTCGCCGCCCCATAGCCCCTTGACCCCTGCCGTATCCCACGGCATAGATGAGCGCATCCGAGGGGTGTGTCCACGACACTGAGATGGCGAAAGCCGAACCCTTGAACCTGATCCGGGTGATACCGGCGTAGGAACGGAGTTTGGTCTTGAGCGACATGCCCAGAAAATCAGTCTCGTCCTCCGCTTCCCGGCTTGTCCGGGGAGAGCGGGATTGAAGCGCCATTTATCCTCGACACTCACATTCCTGACGATCACGATGGCGATGCTGGCGCTCTGGCAGGCGATCGTCGATCTTGCCGATCTGCCGCGTTATATCCTGCCGCCGCCGGTCTCCGTCGTCGAGAAACTGTGGTCGGCGCGTGTCATGCTGTTTGCCCAGTCGCTGGTGACCCTCCGTGAGATCCTGGCGGGCTTTGCGGCCGGCGCCCTCTTCGGCGCGGCCGCCGCCATCGGCATCGCCGCCTTCCCCCGCTTCGGCCGCTTCGTCTGGCCGGTTCTGGTGGTGCTGCAGTCCTTTCCCGTCTTCGTCATCGCGCCAATGCTGGTGCTCTGGTTCGGCTTCGGCATCGCCTCGAAAGTGGTGATGACCACGATCATCGTGTTCTTTCCGGTCGCCTCCAACTTCGCCGACGGGCTGCGGCGGACCGATCCGGACGTGGTGGCCGCCGCAAGGCTCGACGGCGCCGGGCATGTCGCGCTGCTACGCTTCATCCGTCTGCCGCTGGCGCTGCCGCAGCTCTTCTCCGGCCTGAGGATCGCCGCACCGCTTGCTCCGCTCGGCGCCGTTGTCGGCGAATGGGTGGGTTCTGCGGGCGGCCTCGGCTTCGTGATGGTGCAGGCCAATGCCCGGATGCAGACCGACACCGTGTTTGCCGCCATGCTGATCCTCGCGCTCGAGGCAGTCCTGTTCCGCAAGGCGGTCGATCTGGCCGCCCCCCTCTTCACCCGCTGGTCGCATGAGGATTAAGCGACCCGACAAAGGAGACTGACATGTTGAAAACGATCGCGCTCGCAGCGATGCTTTCCCTTGCCCCCGCACTGGCGAACGCCGCCGACAAGCTTCAGGTCATTCTGGAGTGGTATGTGAACCCGGACCATGCCCCGATGGTGATTGCCGCCGAGAACGGCTATTTCGAAGAAGCGGGCCTCGATGTGGAACTGGTGCCGCCGGCCGATCCCTCGATGGTGCCGCGCATGGTCGCCGCCGGCAAGGCCGATATCGGCATCCATTACCAGCCCAACCTCTATCTCGATCATGACGCGGGCATCGATATCGTCCGCTTCGGCACGCTGGTTGCGACCCCGCTCAACACGCTGACGGTGCTGGCCGATGGCCCGGTGACCGACCTTTCCGCCCTCAAGGGCAAGAAGATCGGCTTCTCGGTATCGGGCATCGAGGACGCCGTGGTGGCCGCCATGCTGCAATCCACAGGCCTGACCAGAGACGACATCACCCTCGTCAACGTCAATTTCGCGCTCACCCAGTCGCTTCTGTCCGGCCAGGTGGACGCCACGATCGGCGCCTTCCGCAATTTCGAGCTCACCCAGATGCAGATCGAGGGTGAAGAGGGCAAGGCCTTCTATCCCGAAGAGCACGGCGTGCCGGTCTATGACGAACTGATCTATGTAACCCGCAGCGACATGATCGGCGACGACCGTCTGCCGCGCTTTCTCGATGCGGTGGAAAAGGCGACGATCTTCATCACCAACCATCCGGAAGAGGCCTGGGAGAGTTTTGCGCGCGCCTATCCCGACCTCGACGACACATTGAACCGGCAGGCCTTCGCCGACACGATCCCCCGCTTTGCCAAGCGCCCTGCCGCCAGCGATGAAGAACGCTATCGCCGTTTCGGCGCCTTCATGGCCGAGAGCGGCCTGATCGGCACGGCGCCCGATGTGGATGCGATTTCCGTGTCAGTTCTTAACGAAAAGTAAACCGGCCTCAAATTGCCACAAAAGAACTTTAGAAAGAATGGAAAGAGGCGGCCGGGTGGCCGTCTCGCCATTCGGTCTTTTGTTCAGAAATCCGAGGCGTGCCTCGCAAAGATCGATCTCTTGTCTTGTAGTTGCCGCGTTTGGAGATCGGACATGAAACTTGCCGGCCTTGTGCTGGTTGTGGTCGGGCTTGCCGGCCTGACCATCCGTCTATTGTTTTCCTCATACCGCGATGTTGCGGGCACGATCGAGGGCAGCCTTCTGACCCCGCTGTCCCATCTGGTGATCGTTGCAGGCGCCATGCTTCTGGCGCTTCACCTCGCCTTCCGGGTGCTCCGCCACGTCATGCATCACTGAAGCGGGCGCTGCGCCTACGGCGCATTCACGCCCGCCGCCGGTGAAGACGCGCCGAACGCGCCGCCCGTCCCTGTCCCGCGTACAGAATGAGGCGTGTTTAACTAGAGGCAACCGCGTCAGATCCGCTTGCCCGCGCGCTCATGTTCCGTGCGCTGGATGAAGGCTGCCACGTCCCGGTCTGCCGGATAGAATTCCAGATAACGCCGCCATACCTCGACCGCCGCATCTTCCCTGCCGGACCTGTCGAGGATCGTCGCCATCAGCCCCAGCGCGCCAAAATCACGCGGTTCCAGCGCAAGCGAGGTGCGGATGTCGTCCATGGCAGGGGCGAGGTCGCCATGGGTATAATGCAGCACCGCGCGCTTGCGGTAAGGCGCTGGCTCTTCCGGCCGCAAGGCAATCGCCTCGGACAGGAAATCGAGCGCTGCCGCGGTTCGTCCGCTGTTTTCGGCATCATCCGACCATTCGATCAGCAGGGAAACGGTCGCACTTTCGGAACGGTCGAGATATTCGTCGATCTGGCGGGCGATGCCGGCGGCGCGCGTCGCATCGCTGGTGCGCTTCAGCCGCGCATAGAGCCCATCCAGCGGATCGGCCTGATCGGCATCCGGCAGATCGGCTGCGCCCACATCAGGCTCGGAAGAGCCGGGCATCACCAGATCGGCGGAAGGGGGGACGGCAGTCTGCGCATGGGCGGCCTGCGGGCCTGCGGCGGCTGCGGAAAGAAAAATCAGGAATGCAGACGTAAAAATGCGCATGACGGGAATGGTATCCCGTCATGGCAAAAATTCAAACAGATTTCTGACCGCTGGTCTCAGCCCTGACGGGCCTTGAAGCGGGGGTTCTGCTTGTTGATGATGTATACCCGGCCCTTGCGGCGCACCAGACGGTTTTCCCGGTGACGGGACTTGAGCGCCTTGAGCGAATTCTTGATCTTCATGTTTTCGATCCGCTGTTTGTGCCGCTCTCGACTGATCAGTAAAGGCGGTCTGCATTGATATCCAAAGACGCACGTTTGACCGCGCGCCTGACTGTGGCCGGTACCTATAGAAGGATTGCCGCCAAGTCAACCGTTACGGCGCTTTTCGATGACGGTTACGTGGCCCATCTTGCGACCGGGCCGGGTTTCGGCCTTGCCATAGAGATGAACCAGCGCCGCAGGCGTCGCCATCCACTCCGGCAGCGCGTCCATGTCGTCGCCGATGATGTTGTGCATCACGCAATCGCTGTGGCGCACGGGATCGATCAGCGGCAGTCCGCAGATGGCGCGGATATGCTGCTCGAACTGCGAGATCACGCAGGCCGCTTCCGTCCAGTGACCGGAATTGTGCACGCGGGGTGCAAATTCGTTGGCAATCAGCCGGCCATCACGGGCAACGAAAAGCTCAAGTCCCAGGACACCGACATAACCGAGCTCGCCGGCGAGACGTTCGGCCGCTTCCAGCGCCTTCGCGCTGATGTCATCGGACACATTGGCAGGCACGCGCGACACCCGCAGGATGCCCTCCCGGTGCTCATTCTCGGCCGGATCGAAGCAGACCACCGCGCCATCGGTCCCCCGAGCGGCGATCACCGAAATCTCGCGGTCGAAATCGATCCATTCCTCGAAAATCGCCGGCGCGCCGGCAAGCTCCGCAAACGCCTTTTCGGGATCATTGGCCGTGCCGGTGAACACCCATTGCCCCTTGCCGTCATAACCGAAGCGGCGGGTTTTGAGCACGCCGCGTCCGCCGAACGCCTCTAGCGCTGCGACGAGATCCTCAAGAGAGTCGACCGGGCGGAAACCGGCGGTCGCAATGCCGCTGTCGTTCAGGAAACGCTTCTCGGTCAGCCGGTCTTGCGAGATCGATAACGCGCGGGCGGGCGGATAGACAGGCCGCTCGGCAGAAAGCAGGCTCGCGCTGCGCTCCGGCACGTTCTCAAATTCGTAGGTGATGATGTCTGAGCGGCGGGCAAGCTCCATCAGCGCTGCCTCGTCATCATAATCGGCAACCAGATGGTGGCTTGCGACCTGCGCCGCCGGGCAATCTTCCTGCGGCTCCAGCACGATCGTCCTGATCGCAAGCTGCGCCGCCGCCATGGCCAGCATGCGGCCGAGCTGGCCGCCGCCGATGATACCGATGGTCTTCATGGCTCAGTCGTCCTTGTCGATCGGATGTTCGGCGACGCTTGCCGCCTGACGCGCGCGATATTCATCAAGCCGCCCCGCGAGCTCGAGATCGGACAGCGCCAGAACCGCGGCGGCCAGAAGCGCGGCATTGACCGCACCCGCCTTGCCGATCGCAAGCGTGCCGACCGGAATGCCGGCCGGCATCTGCACGATCGAGAGCAGGCTGTCCTGACCGGAAAGCGCGCGTGACTGCACCGGAACGCCGAACACAGGCAGGGGCGTCAGCGCCGCGATCATGCCCGGCAGATGCGCCGCGCCACCGGCGCCCGCGATGATCACCTGAAAGCCGTCGCCGCGCGCGGCGCGGGCAAATTCATACATCCGGTCCGGCGTGCGGTGAGCCGAGACGATCCGTGCTTCATAGCCCACGTCGAGAATATCGAGAATGTCGGCGGCACTCTTCATGGTCTCCCAATCGGACTGGGATCCCATGACAATGGCGACTGGCGGATTTTTGATCGGGCTCATCGGCGTTCCATGATTTCAACAAAATCGGCGAGTGTGGCAAGGCCGGTCGGCGCGGCGCCAGCCCTGCAAAAGGCTCTATCATCAATCGATTCCGGATGAAAGAAGCCGCCGGAAGGACCTTCCGCGGCATGCGACGCATTGCCCGCACAAAATCACATTTCCGCCTTCGACAAACGTCTGAGATCGTGGCATCCTGATATTGCACTTTGATGACAAGGCGCCGCATCCGGCGGCCCCATAAAAGGAAGGATGTTTGCAAATGACAGTTCAGACTCACCTTGCCGCTCTTGAGGAAAAACACTCCGAACTTGAAAAGAAGCTTCACGCCGTGATGACTTCTCCTTCCAGCCACGACGAAGAAATTGCCTCCATCAAACGCCGAAAACTCCAGCTCAAGGACGAGATGGAGCGTCTTCAGCACGCCGCTTATTAAGACACCAGCGTGTCCTCAAACGCCCCGGCAAGTCCGGGGCGTTTCTGTTTCGAGCGGCATTTCCAGAGATAGGTTGTTTCGTTTTCGACAGGGGCGCTGCTTCCGCATCACCGTCCATTGTTGCGGGCGCGCTGATCCGGCTTCTTCATGACCCCGATCCTGACCATCACTTCCTGCGGAATATCGTAGGTCGCCTTCAGGTGATGATCGGTACGAAGCCCGAGGTAATCGCGCTGGATGAACAGTGCAAAGGCGCGATCAGCCGCCTCCTGCACCAGTTCGTCGCGGTTAAGATTGGAACCCGGCGTCTCATCGTGGCGCTTCAGCGCCGCAAGCGCCTCCTCCAGCCGCCGCCCGATCCGCCCCAGCGCCTGCGCCGTCTCCTGCATGATCTCGTATTGCAGGGCATCGAGATCCGGGTCGAGCGGCTTGCTGCCGGTGCCGGGCAGTATCGGTTTCCTGGTGGCCATCACGCGTTCCTTTCACTGCACCAAGATTGGCCGGAGAGGCAGCAAGATCAAGACCCGCGAAGCCCTGGCCATCACGATGATCAGTAGCACTCGACGAGGACCGTCGCCTTCAACAGCTTGTCGGCCAGGTCTTCCGGCGCAAGCGGCTGATCA
This sequence comes from Martelella limonii, assembly GCF_013344475.1. Taxonomy (GTDB): domain Bacteria; phylum Pseudomonadota; class Alphaproteobacteria; order Rhizobiales; family Rhizobiaceae; genus Martelella; species Martelella limonii. The sequence continues at coordinate 439,797 of NZ_JABUOU010000003.1, forward strand.
AGGGCCGTCTGGCTGAAGCCGATCCCGTTTGCCTCCGCAAAGATCCGCGCAATGCCGCCGCGCACGCCGAAATTGACATTTTGCGGCAGATCGCCGGTCTTGTCGGCCACATAGAGCCCGTCCATCTTGGACACGACCACACCGACGACCTGACCATAGCGGTCGACAATCGGACCTCCTGAATTTCCGGCCTGAACCGGCGCGGTGATCTGCAGTTCCGTCACATTGTCATCCATGCCCTTCAGCGCGGACACGGAGCCACGGGTGACATTCAGCGTGCTGAGAAGACCATTGAGCGGAAAGCCAGCCACCGTCACATCGGAATTCAAACGCGCAGGCGCGGTTGCAAACGCCAGCACGTCCGCCACCTTCGGCAAGCCGTCATCGCTGCCGAGAACGGCGAGATCGAGCTTGGTGTCGATCGCGATCACGCTCTGGGTTCTGCCTGCAACCTTCAGCGCGCCGCAGCCCTCGACCACATGGGCATTGGTCATGATATTGCCGTCGGCATTGATGTAGAAGCCGCTCCCGGATGCCGCGCGCGCCGCTGGCTGCTTCTGCTCGGGCTCTGCGGAGAGTGTCTCTCCGCTGTTCTTTTCATCCTCCATCTGCGCAAGCGCCTCCAAGAGATAGTCCGCAAGCCTGCCATCCTCCGGCAGCGAAAGATCGGTCTGGGAGCCGGAACGGTAGCTTGCAATCATCAGATTGGCAGGTGCCTGGCCCGCCTCTTCGTCCGCCCGGAAAAAGGCGGTACGGGCAGAGCCCCCATCAAAATCCGAGCGCTGATAGACGAGCCGCGCGCCATCCGCGAAGGCCGTCACCCAGAACGTATCCTTTCTGACCAGATAGGGAGGCTCGCTGAAAAATTGCGCAAGGCTTGTCACCATATCGGCATGCACCCTCCTGGCCGCGTCGCGCGTCATCGGCCTCACCAGCGCGCTGAAACTGCCGTCATTGGCGATGAGCTCCAGCCCTTGCAGGTTGCCGTCGACGATCCGTGCCTTGTTGTAGGGGATCTCCAGCGAGAACCGCATGCCGGCATCGTAGTAGGTGATCCAGCCGTCCTCCTCGATCTGCGCTGCCGCCCAGGCCGCCAGAACCGACGCATGCAGGTTCAGGGGCAGCATCCCGAATTCTCTTGCCGCCCACTGTTCAAGGGCGGCCTGCGAGCCTTTTCCCCATTGGCCATCGAGCCGGCCGTCATAATCGAGAGAAAGCGCCAGCGCGCCCTGCAGCAGGCGCTTTTCGTAGAGATTGAGGCTGCGCGCATCGAACTCGGCAAAGAGGTCGCCGGGCGGCGCTGAAGGCGATGGGAGGCGCAGATCCGTCTCCGACCAGATGCGGGTGACATAGCGATTGCCCGTCGAGCAATAACTATCAGAAGGGATCAGATTCCGGTCCTTGCGCTGGGCGAGGATGAAGTCTGCGTCATCGGCGGCGATATAATCGACGACCATCGCATACCAGCCATTTTCCGAGAGGAAGATCTCGGAGATGTGCTGATCCTGATGGGCAAGCCGATAGTCATGCGCTTCCGCGAGGGTGGGGCGCGAGGCGACCACCACCGCACAGCGGCCTTCCGGAAAATCCACCGCCATGGCGGCGGACGAAGAGATCAGGAGGAAGATGAAGACCAGCAAACGCATGGAACGCCCCGTGAGTGCAGCACAGGCTTCCATCGTGCGCGTCTTTTGTGCCGGAAGGCAAGCGGGTCGGCGGCGGTGAAAACAAAAAACCGCCGGGCGTTGCCACCCGGCGGCTTCTTATTCGTGAAGCAAGCAAAGCTTACTGGTCGTCGCGGCTCTTCAGAGCAGCGCCCAGGATGTCGCCGAGCGAGGCGCCCGAGTCGGACGAACCGAACTGAGCCACAGCTTCCTTCTCCTCGGCGATTTCAAGCGCCTTGATGGAGAGCATGACCTTGCGGTCGCGCTTGGAGAAGTTGGTGACGCGTGCGTCGAACACCTGGCCGGCCGAGAAACGCTCGGGGCGCTGATCGTCGCGGTCACGGGCCAGATCCGAACGGCGGATGAAGGAGGTGATGTCGTCGTGGTTGACGAGCTTCACTTCAACGCCGCCGTCATTCGTGCCGATGACTTCGCACGAAACAACAGCACCCTTGCGCAGATCGCCGGAAGCGGCTGCTTCAGTCAGCGAATCCTTGCCGAGCTGCTTGATGCCGAGCGAGATGCGTTCCTTTTCGATGTCCACATCGAGAACGACAGCCTTGACGATATCGCCCTTGTTGTATTCCTCGATGACCTGCTCGCCCGGACGGTTCCAGTCGAGATCGGAAAGGTGCACCATGCCGTCGACATCGCCTTCGAGACCGATGAACAGGCCGAATTCGGTCTTGTTCTTGATCTCGCCTTCAACTTCCGTACCGGACGGATGGGAGAAGGAGAAGGCTTCCCACGGGTTTTCAAGCGTCTGCTTGAGACCGAGCGAGATGCGGCGCTTGGCCGGATCGACTTCGAGAACGACGACATCGACGTCCTGCGTGGTCGACAGGATCTTGCCGGGGTGTACGTTCTTCTTGGTCCAGGACATTTCCGAGATGTGGATCAGGCCTTCGATGCCCGGCTCCAGCTCGACGAACGCACCGTAATCGGTGATGTTCGTAACCGTACCGGAAATCTTCTTGCCTTCCGGGTACTTGGCGGAGATGCCATCCCACGGGTCGGCTTCCAGCTGCTTCATGCCCAGCGAAATGCGATGCGTTTCCTGGTTGATACGGATGATCTGGACCTTGACCTGCTGGCCGATGGTCAGAAGCTCGGTCGGGTGGTTGACGCGGCGCCATGCCATGTCGGTGACGTGCAGCAGGCCGTCGATGCCGCCGAGATCCACGAATGCACCGTAATCGGTGATGTTCTTGACGACACCCTCGACAACCTGGCCCTCTTCGAGGTTCTGGACGATTTCCGAACGCTGTTCCGCACGGCTTTCCTCGAGAACGGTCCGGCGCGATACGACGATGTTGCCGCGGCGCTTGTCCATCTTCAGGATTTCGAACGGCTGCGGCGTGTGCATCAGCGGGGATACGTCACGGATCGGACGGATATCGACCTGCGAACGCGGCAGGAAGGCGATCGCGCCGTCGAGATCGACGGTGAAGCCACCCTTGACCTGGTTGAAGATCAGGCCTTCAACGCGCTCACCGGCTTCGAACTTGGCTTCGAGCTTGATCCACGATTCTTCGCGGCGTGCCTTTTCGCGCGAAAGAACAGCCTCGCCCAGCGCGTTCTCGATGCGCTCGACATAGACTTCGACTTCGTCGCCAACCTTCAGTTCGCCTTCCTTGCCCTTGGCGCCGAATTCCTTCAGCGGCACGCGACCTTCGACCTTGAGGCCGACATCGATGATGGCGACATCCTTTTCGATGCCCGTGACGAGGCCCTTGGCGACATAGCCTTCGGCCAGATCATTGTTGGCGCCGAAGGATTCTTCCAGCATTGCGGCGAAATCGTCGCGCGTGGGTGTGTGTGTAGTCATCAGAACTCCTGAACCGTACCGCTTCCGCATTGAAAGCCAGGCACGCATGCGCCGGTGGTTAGCGTTAATATCGGGCTGTCACAACACCCCTCTTTCCCTTGCGGAAAAGAGCATTCCGGCGCATGGATGCTATGAAAACCATATAAAGCGCGGGTCGCCCCGCAAAATTTCAGTGATCGGACCGTGCGTCGATTATCGCGCGCGCGGCCTGAAACGCGGCCTCTATACCCATTTTGGACGTATCAAGCAAGTGCGCATCGTCCGCGGGCCTCAGCGGGCTGTCGGCGCGGCCCATATCGCGGGCGTCGCGGATCTTCACATCTTCGAAGATCCGGTCGAAATCTGCGGCCTCGCCCCTGGCGATGATCTCGTCAAAACGGCGCCTGGCCCGCAGTTCCGGATCCGCCGTGACATAGAGCTTCACGGCGGCATCGGGACAGACCACCGTGCCGATGTCGCGCCCGTCGAGCACGGCACCCTTGCCGGTTTCGGCAAAGCGCCGCTGGGCCGCAACAAGCGCAACGCGCACCGCCGGCATGGCCGCAACCTTCGAGGCCGCCTCGCCGATTTCGTGGGCGGACAGAACAGAACGGTCCAGCCAGCCAAGATCAATCGCACCGGCCATTTCAGCGGCGATCGCCTCGTCATCCAGCGGCTTCCCGGCGTCAAGCAGTGCCTTGGCGGTGGCCCGGTAGGTCAGCCCGGTATCGAGATGGGGCAAACCGTAATGGTCCGAAAGCTTGCGCGCCAGCGTGCCCTTGCCGGCCGCTGCCGGTCCGTCGATTGCGATGATGAATGCCATGATCTGCTCCCGAAACGGCGGATGGCGGTCCAGCCGCAAAATACCGCAGTCTAGCAAGACCCGGCCTTTTGATATTCCGATTCGGAGAAAAGCGAACGTGCCTCAGCGCGCTGCGGCCCGAGAGGTCTCTTTCCTCCCCGCCCCGACCTGCCTGATAGGGGTAGGGCATCTCCCCCCTCAGGGGAGAGATGATGAACGCGTTTCCGACGAGAACCGGACGTGAGGGCTTTAGCCCTTTACTCCGAGGCAGCCTCGGCCAGTGCGGGGGCGTCCTCACGATTGCCGGCGTCATCACCGGCTTCCGCCTTCGGAGCGCGGCGGCGGCGGGCGGGCTTCTTCGCGGCGTCGCCATCTTCGGCAGCGCCGGAAGCATCGGAGACATCGGAGACATCGGAACCCTCGGGCGCATTGCCTTCGCCGGCGGTTTCCTGAGCGCCGCGCTTGGTGCGGCGGGGACGGGAACCGGCGGCAGCGCGGCGGCGGCCCTTTTCGAGAGGCTGGCCTTCGACCTCCTTGGCCGCGACCTCGGCAGGCGTTCCGTCAATCACCGGCTGCGGGCCATCGGCATCAACCGAAGTCTCCTGGCGGCGCGGATTGTTGCGCCGGTCGTTGCGGTCATTACGGTCATTACGGTCTGAGCGCTCGGGGCGATCATTACGCTCGGCGCGCTCGGGACGGTCGTTGCGCTCAGCGCGGTCGTTGCGGTCATTCCGATCGTCGCGCTCATCACCAAAGGCCTGGTTGCCATTTGCCTGATTGTCGTCGCTGTCGTCGTTGTCGGAGCGATCATCGCGCTGACTGCGGTCCTGCATCTGCGCCTGTGCGGCGGCAATGATGCGGTTGTAATGCTCGGCATGCTGAAGATAGTTTTCAGCCATCACGCGGTCGCCGGAACTCTGCGAATCGCGCGCCAGCGACATGTATTTCTCGGCCACATGCTGCGCCGTGCCACGGACCTTCACGTCCGGGCCGGTACTGTCATAGGTCCGGGTCAGCGGATTGGCGCCCTTGCGGTTGAAATTGTTGTTATTCCCGCCGCGCCCGCGTCCGCGTTTATTCTGCTGTCCTGACCTCATGAAAACTTCACCTGAATTTCTATCTATGGTCGAGCTACGCCATCTGCCGTGCGCGTGTCATGGACACACGGCGACATAGTCCCGCCGGCAGGGCTAAAACGCGCTGCCATTCGTGGAATTTAAGGACCTGAATCACGCAAAAGACGGTAAGTCACAATGAACCAACACTGGACGAAGAACCTAAGACTGCGACCAAGCGACGAATCGCTGTTTCTTTCAGTCGCCGTTTTGCGTGGCTGCAACCTAGCCCGCATCTTCAGAAATTCCAAGCCCTTTCTTCGACTGATTTCAAAAAATCTGGGCGCGGCGTTTAGGAGTCCGTTAACCTCTTGTCTGCGGAACGCCGCACAGTTTCAAAGCCTTAGATCGAATGGCGCGCGCATGCCCGAACGGCTGAAAGCGCCTACCGATCCCTGACAAACATCAACACCCGGTCATTTCCGCCGAGATCTTTCGCCGCAACCAAAAGTTTGAAGCCGGCACCTTGAAACAACTGCGTAACATCAGACTTCTGTTCGGCGCCGATTTCCAGGGCAACGACGCCGCCATCTTCGAGATGGTCATCCGCGCCATCCGCAATCATGCGATAGGCATCAAGGCCGGTTGCACCGCCATCAAGGGCGGCCTTGGGATCGAAATCGCGCACTTCCGGCTGCAGCGCTTCGATCTCTGCAGAAGCAATATAGGGCGGATTTGACACGATCATGTCAAAGCGTCCGGTAACGGCGCCGAACCATGAGCCCCTTGCGAGGCGAAGCCGGCCGGCCACCCCGTTGATCAAGGCATTGCTGCGGGCCGTTTCAAGGGCACCCTCCGAAATATCCGTCGCCACGCCTTCGGCACCCGCGCACTGGCTGAGCAGACTGATGGCGATGGCGCCGGTGCCCGTACCAAGATCGACGAAGCGCGCGCTACGGCTTTCCGCGATCCGCCTGTCGAGAAAGGCGAGGCAATGCTCGACCAGGATTTCGGTATCTGGCCGCGGCTCCAGCGTTTCCGGCGACAGCAGGAAATCGAGCCCGTAGAACTCGCGTGCACCGAGGATGCGGTAGACGGGCTCGCGGTTCTTGCGCCGCTCGACGGCGGCCGCGACAGCCGCCTGCTCGTCGGCATCGATTACACGCGCGCCTTCGGTGACCATCGCCGACAGCGACAGGCCCAGCACGCCGCTGACGAGATGGCGGGCATCCTCCTGGGGATTGTCGAGCCCATGCTCGGCAAAGATCCGCACCGTGTCGCGATAGAGTTCCGAAAGCCGCACCTCAGCGGGCCTCGCCGCCGAGCAGGGCAAGCTGCCCTGCCTGGTGATCGGCCACCAGCGCATTGACCACCTCATCGAGGTCGCCCGCAATCACGGCGTCCAGCTTGTAAAGCGTCAGGTTGATGCGGTGATCTGTGACGCGGCCTTGCGGAAAATTATAGGTGCGGATGCGCTCGGAACGGTCGCCGGAGCCAACCTGGTTCTTGCGATCGGCCGAACGGGCATCGTCGGCGCGCTGGCGCTCGATGTCGTAGAGGCGCGCGCGCAGAACCTGCATCGCCTTGGCACGGTTCTGGTGCTGCGATTTTTCCGAACTGGTGACGATGATGCCCGTTGGAAGATGGGTGATGCGCACGGCCGAATCCGTGGTGTTCACATGCTGGCCGCCGGCGCCCGATGCACGCATCGTGTCGATGCGGATGTCTTCCTGGCGGATGTCGATATCGATGTCTTCCGCTTCGGGCAGAACGGCGACGGTGGCAGCCGAGGTGTGGATACGCCCGCCCGCTTCCGTCTCGGGCACGCGCTGCACGCGGTGGACGCCCGATTCGAACTTCAGCCGCGAGAACACGCCCTTGCCGGTGACCGAGGCGATAATTTCCTTGAAGCCACCGGCATCGCCCTCGCTTGCCGACAGCACCTCCACCTTCCAGCCATTGGCCGAAGCGTAGCGCTCGTACATGCGAAACAGATCGCCCGCAAACAGCGCCGCTTCCGAACCGCCGGTACCGGCGCGGATTTCGAGCACGGCACTCTTCTCGTCCGCCGCATCGCGCGGCAAAAGCAGGATCTGAATTTCGCCGGAAAGCGTCTCCAGGCTTTCCTCCAGATCCGGAATCTCCATCTCCGCGAGTTCGCGCATCTCGCGGTCGGTCGCCTTGTCGGCCAGCATTGTCTCGAGATCGGCGAGCTCGCTTTCGGCAGCCTGATAGGCGCGGATCTTCGCCACCACCGGCTCGAGTTCCGCATATTCGGAAGCGAGCTTCACATAGGTCTCCGCATCGGGGCCTGCGGACATCCGCGCCTCGACCTCGGAAAACCGGCGTTCCAGCTCACGCATCTTGTCTTTGGGTAGCCTTGCCACGCCGGGTTCACTCCGTTGGTTATGGACGTGTTCTTATGGAGCGCTCGCGCGCTGCGCCGCTTATAGCGGAATATTGTGTTCGTTCGCAAAGCGTTCAAGCAATGCGCGCACCGGGGTTGTGTTGGCGGGATCATCCAAGGCGGCATTCACCTCAGCGCTGATCGCACCGATATCGAGGCCGAGCAGCATCGCCTTGACCGGGCCGATCGCCGTCGGCGACATCGAGACGGAGCGATAGCCGATCGCAAACAGCGCCAGAGCCGAAATCGGCTTGCTGGCATATTCGCCGCAGAGCGTCACCGACACATTGTTGCGCTCGCCGGCGCGCACGATCTCGCGCAGCATCCTCAAGAACGGCTTGCTGATTGTGTCGTACCGGTCGGAGACGCGGGCATTGCCGCGATCGATCGCCATGAAGAACTGGTAGAGGTCGTTGGAGCCGACCGAAACGAAATCCACCTCGGCCATCAGCTCGTCGATCTCGTAGAGCAGCGCCGGGACTTCGAGCATCGCGCCAAGCTCGATCTTCTTCGGCACGGGATGGCCGAACTTGACCAGATGCTGCACTTCCTTAGCCATCAGCGCGCGGGTCTCCCGCAGCTCGCCGACCTCGGAGACCATCGGCACCATAACCTTCAGCGTCTCGCCCGCCGTCGCCTTCATCAACGCGCGCATCTGCATGCGCAGGAGATAGGGGCGGTCGAGCGCCAGCCGGATCGCGCGCCAGCCCATGGCCGGGTTTTCCTCTTCCTGCGAACGGAAGTAGGAAACCATCTTGTCGGAGCCGATATCGAGCGTGCGGAAGGTCACCGGCCGGTCGCCCGCATGATCGAGGACCTGGCGATAAAAGCTTTCCTGCTCGGCGCCCTTGGGCATGCGCGAGGCGATCATGAACTGGAGCTCGGTACGGAACAGGCCAATGCCCTCCGCGCCCGAATCGTCGAGCTGCGGCAGGTCGACCAGCAGCCCGGCATTCATCATCAGCCTGAAGCGCACGCCATCGGCAGAGATCGGCTCGACCGCACGCAACGCCCGGAACTGTTCCTGCCGGCGGGCGCGAAGCCTGACCTTTTCCTCATAGGCAACGACAAGCGCGTCGAGCGGGCGGACATGTACCTCGCCGTCATCGCCATCGACGATGATGGCATCGCCGTTTTCGACCTGGGCGGCAACGCCGCTTGCCTGGCCGATGACCGGAATGCCCATGGCGCGGGCGACGATGATGACGTGGCTGGTGGCAGCGCCTTCCTCCAGCACGAGCCCGCGCAGCTTGTCGCGCGGATAGTCCAGAAGCTCGGCCGCGCCCATGACACGGGCAACCACGATGGCGTCACCCGGGAAGTTCTCGCCGTCGCGATCGATATTGCCGCCGGTCAACTGGCGCAGCAGCCGGTTCGCCAGATCATCGAGATCATGCATGCGGTCGCGCATGAAGGGATCGGTAAGCCGGATCATGCGCGCCTTGGTATCGCTCTGCACCTTTTCGACGGCGCCTTCGGCGGTGAGCCCGAGCGTGATCGCCTCTTCAAGGCGCCGCACCCAGCCGCGGTCATGGGCAAACATACGGTAGGTTTCGAGAACCTCGCGATGCTCGCCTTCGGACGGCACGTCGTTGCGCGACAGGAGCTCGTCGATCGAAAAGCGCAGCTTCTCGACGGCAGCCCTCAGCCGCGCAATCTCGGCGTCGCTGTCCTCGTTCACCAGATTGTTGATGATGATGCGTGGTTCGTGCAGCACGGCGTGGCCCAGCGCAATGCCTTCGCCATAGGCATCGCCGGAAAGCGAGACCGACCGAGTCAGGTCAAGCTCCATGCCCGGACGTGTGATCTTCTTCAGGTCGCCGGAGGCGATCAGCTCGGCAAGCAGCATCGCCGCCGTCTGCAGCGCCTCGACCTCTTCCTCGCTATAGGCATGCTCGTCGGTATTCTGGACGACCAGGACGCCGAGCGTGCGGCCGGCGCGCAGGATCGGCACGCCGAGGAAGGAGTGGTAGATTTCCTCACCGGTTTCCGGAAGGTAGCGGAAGGCGGGATGCGACTGGGCGTCGGAGAGATTGAGCGGCCGTGCGGAAGCGGCAATGGTGCCGACAAGGCCCTGGCCCATTCTGAGGCTTGCAAGGTGAACGGCATCGCGCTTGAGGCCCTGGGTCGCAAACAGCTCCAGCACGCTGTCGGCGCGCAGCACATAGACCGAGCACACCGCCGCCACCATGTTGTCGGCGATCTGGCCGACGATACGGTCGAGGCGGTCCTGGGGCTCCAATGGCTCCGCCATCAGCTCCCTCAGCCGCTTCAACAATATGCGCGGGCTCGATGCCTGGTGGTTCATCGCAGTCTGTCCCCCGGAAGAGGAAGCCGGAAGGCTTCCCTTGGTGCCCTGAGACTCACCCGGGCACCTTATGGTCTAGCGCTTATTTATCGAGACCGTAGCAGGAATGCAAAGTTCTGACGGCAAGTTCCGCATAAGCGCCGTCAATGAGGATAGAAATCTTGATCTCGGACGTGGTGATCGCCTTGATGTTGATGCCCTTCTGCGAGAGCGCCTTGAAGGCGGAGGCGGCAACGCCCGAATGCGAGCGCATGCCGATGCCGATCACCGAAATCTTGGCAAGCTCGGTCTCGCTCTGGATCACGTCATAGCCGATGTCAGCCTGCTTGGCGGCAAGTGCTGCCTTGGCCTTTTCCACGTCCGAAGCCGGCACCGTGAAGGTCATATCGGTATGGGTGCCCTCTTCCGAGATATTCTGCACGATCATGTCGACATTGACATGGGCATCGGCGAGCGGGCCGAAGATCGCGGCGGCAACGCCCGGGCGGTCTTCCACGCGGCGCAGCGAAATCTGTGCCTCATCCTTGGCATACGCGATGCCGGTTACGACTTCCTGTTCCAAAATCTCATCCTCGTCGCAAATCAGGGTACCGGGCGGATTGTCGAAATCGCCCATGCCGGGCGCATCCGGCGCATCGAAGCTTGAGCGCACGAAGGTGCGCACCTTGTGAACCATGGCAAGCTCGACGGAGCGAACCTGCAGAACCTTCGCGCCGAGCGAAGCCATTTCGAGCATTTCCTCGAATGCCACCTTCTTCATCCGCTTCGCCTTCGGCTCGACGCGCGGATCGGTGGTGTAGACGCCGTCGACATCGGTGTAGATATCGCAGCGGTCGGCCTTGACGGCGGCAGCGATCGCCACGGCGGACGTATCGGAACCGCCGCGGCCGAGCGTTGCCACCCGGTTGTCTGGGCCGATGCCCTGGAAGCCGGCGCAGACGGCAACCTGGCCCTCGCCCATGCGCTTGATGATGTCCGAGCCGTCGATATCGACGATGCGGGCCGCGCCATGGGTGCCGTCGGTCTTGATCGGCATCTGCCAGCCCTGCCAGGAGCGGGCGTTCACGCCCATCGACTGCAGCACGATCGAAAGCAGACCGGAGGTCACCTGTTCGCCTGACGAGACCACCACGTCATATTCGCGCGCATCATGCATCGGCGAGGCTTCGCGGGTCCACTCGACCAGCTCGTTGGTCTTGCCGGCCATGGCGGAGACGACGACGGCGACCTCGTGGCCGGCATCGACCTCCCGTTTCACATGGCGCGCGACATTGCGAATTCGCTCGATATTGGCAACTGAGGTGCCACCGAATTTCATGACGATGCGGGCCATTGACGACTTTCCAAACTCGATATTCTTAAGGCGCCGAGGCCGGCTGCCAGTCCAGATCGCTTTCCTGGGCGCGCGGACTCTTGCTCCGAAGTCGGCCAAATGGTGACGCAAGCCGGGAAAACTGCGGTGTCTTAGCGAAATCGCCGCCTTCGCGCAATGGCGCTTTCAGCGAAGCCGGGACTGCGCCGTGCACTTATTTTTGCGAAAGCCGGGTCGGCATCACCAGCGGGCCGCCGTCGGCGTGGCCGAAATAGGCCTCCACGCCATAGACCCGGCGCAGGTTTTCGGGCGTCAGCACCCGTTCGGGCGTTCCATCTGCGATGATGCGCCCCTGATCGAGCACGACAACACGGGTGCACCAGCGGGCGGCAAGGCCCAGATCGTGCAGCGACACGAGCACGGAACGCCCCTCGCGCAGGAGCGAATAGAAGACTTCCATCAGCCCGATCTGGTGGGCGGGATCAAGCCCCGCGACCGGCTCGTCCGCCACGAGAAGCGGCGTGGCCTGGGCAAGCGCGCGCGCGATCAGAACCCGGGCGCGCTCGCCGCCCGAAAGCGTGTCGGCGGCGCGATCTGCAAAAGCGTCGACGCCCATGCGCGCCATCGCTTCGGCGATGATCTGCCCGCCCGCGAAATCGCCGACGGCGCCGCGTTCGCGCCAGGGCTGCCGGCCGAGCGCGACGACATGGCGCACCTTGACCGGCCAGGCGATCTCGTGATCCTGCGGCAGGAACGCCACGCGGCAGGCGCGCTCCACGGCCTTGAGGCTTTCGAGCGGACTTTCCTGCAGATGAACCGAGCCGGTAGCGGGCAGCAGACCGATGGCCGCCTTCAGGAGCGTGGTCTTGCCGGCGCCGTTCGGTCCGATCAGGCCGACGAACTCGCCGCGGCGGACCTCAAGATCGACGCCATCAACGATGGCGCGGCCATCCCGTCTGACCGTCAGGTTTTCGGCGCGCAGCAACATCACAGGAGCTCCCTGCGGGTCTTGTAGATCAGCCAGAGAAAGAAGGGCGCCCCGATCAGCGCGGTAACAACGCCGATCTTCAGATCCCGTTCGGGCGCCACCACCCTGACCGCCACATCCGCCGCCAGCAAAACCGCCGCGCCGCCGAGCGCGCTTGCCGGCAGCAGTCGCGACGGAACGGAGCCGACCAGCGGCCGCAGCACATGCGGGACCACAAGACCGACGAAGCCGATCGTGCCGGCGACGGCTGTTGCAGCGCCCACGCTTGCCGCCACGCCCCAGATCACCTGCTGCTCGGTCCACCTTGGCGACATGCCGAGACTTGCCGCGGCGTCGCTGCCAAGCGTGAGGACGTCCAGGGAACGGCGCGCACTGAACAGCAGCACCCATCCGGCCAGCATGAAGGGTGCCGACAGCCAGACATGCAGCATGGACCGGTCCGCAAGCGAGCCCAGCATCCAGAACATGATTTCGGCGGCGGCAAACGGATTGGGCGAGAGATTGAGCGCAAGCGACGTCATGGCGCCCGCGAAACTCGTGACCGCAACGCCCGCGAGGATGATCGTCAGACTGCGTGATCCCCCGCCCGCCAGAAACCGCACCAGCACCACGGCGGCAAAGGCAAAGACCAGCGCCAGCGCCGGCAGGGCAATCACGAACAGCGCCGACAAACCGGTATAGATTGCGATCACCGCACCCAGAGAGGCGGACGCCGATACGCCGAGAAGGCCGGGCGCCGCCAGCGGATTGCGCAGATAGCCCTGCAGCACGGCGCCGGAAAGGCCGAGCGTCGCCCCGATCATCAGCCCGAGAATGGCGCGCGGCAGACGGATTTCCTGCATGATCAGCACGATCGAGCCCGCATCGCGCCCGAACAGGCCGGCGATGCTGTGGCCAAAGCCGATCGCGGCAGGACCGACTGTCAGCGAGGCCATGAACAACACGCAGACAGCCACGCAAAGCGCCGCCATCAGCCGAACGTAACGCCGGTCTTCACTCATCGCCCGCAGCTCCTGCCAGCCGGGCGGCAATCAGCGAAATGCCCGCGACATTAAAGGGCCCGCCGCAGATCGAGTAGCGGCTGGGCAGCACGACATAATCCGCCTTTTCGGCTGCAGCGACGAAGGCCGGATGGGAAAAACCCTGCTGCGCCAGAGAGGGCGCGTCGTAGCCGACATCCCCGCCGATGATCACCTCGGGCGCCGCCATCAACAGCCGTTCGAGCGGCAGCCGGCCGAGACTGTCGAGGCCAGTGGTCGCCGCGATGTTGACGAGGCCGAGCCGCGCGATCATCTCCCCTGCAAGGCTGTTTTCGCCCGATGTATAGCCATTTGCGTAGTAGAGCGCCGCCGTGCGCGCCGTCGCGGGCATCGCTGCAAGCGCGGCGAGGCTTTCATCCATGTTGGCAATCAAGGCCGCCGCCGCCTGCCCCCTGTCGAGAAGAACGCCGAGACGGACGAGGTTCTTGCGTACATCGTCAAGAGAAGAGGCCGGCGGGAATTCCGCTACGGGAATACCGAGCCGCTTGAGGAGATCAACCGTGGGGCGGGTGGTATAGGTTCCGGCGAGCACGAGATCGGGCTTCAGTTGAAAGACCTGCTCCGCAAGGCCGGTATTCTGCGGATAGGCCGCCGCTTCCTCCGCCATCATCGAGACAGCAGGGTCTGCGGCAAGCATCGAGACAGACACCAGCTGTCTTTCCGCGGCAATCATCATCGCCATCTGATCAGTGCAGAGATTGATCGACACCACCCGCCCGGGCGCTGCCGAAACCGTGGAGGAAAACAGAAGCAGGAACCCGGCGCACGCAGCAAAGAGACGGTGAACGTTTCGTTTGGCGTACGCCGGGGATAGCATCTAGAAGGTCCTTCGGTAGGCAAGGGTGACGGTCGTGCCGGGGCCAACATAGCCGGTGATCGTCTCGTAGTCCTCGTTGAAAAGATTTTCGACCGCGAATTTGATGTTTGACAATTCGTCCACGGCATAATTCGCGGAAACATCGACGAGGGTATAGGCGCCAAGCTGGGGATTGTAGCTTGACGTATTGGTCCAGCGGCTGCCGACATATTCGATATCGGCGGCAAGGTTCAGCCGCTCGGTTGCCTGCCAGCTTGCCGCTGCCGTGAGCTTCAGCCGGTTCTGGTCGGCAATGTACTGGTCGTCGGTCTCGTTCTTCGGCAGGCGGTATTCGAAGCCGAAATCAAGGCCGAGGCGGTCATTGAGAAGGGCCTGCGAATAGACGGCGCGCACGCCGGAGACCTTGGCCTTCTCGATGTTCTCCATGGTGCCGATATAAGTTGGCGGTCCGGAAACGTAGACGATCATGTCGTCGATATAGTTCTCGTAATAGACGACATCGACGACGCTGCCATAGCCGGAATCCCAGTTGAGCCCCGCTTCCCAGTTCTTCGAGGTTTCCGGGTCAAGATTGGGGTTGCCGACATACGACCCGTCAAAGGCCCAGTAGAGATCGTTGAAGGTTGGCGCCTGGAAGCCGGTGGAGAAGGAAGCGCGCGCGGTCAGGCCTTCCACCAGTTCGTAGCCGAGGCCGACATTGTAGGTCAGCGCGCCGCCAAACTGTTCGTCGGCATCGTAGCGCAGGCCGGAATTCAGCGTCAGCGCGTCGACCTCGAGGCTGTACTGGCCATAAACCGCCCCGACGCTGCGGCCGGTTTCGGTGTAATCGACCGAGGAATCCACGGTTTCGCGGTAGGCGTCAAAGCCCAGCGTGAACACGTTGAGCGCATCGCCAGCGACGACTTCCCTGGTGGTCGAGCCGGAAAGGCCGACGCGGTTCGTGTCGTAATGGGTCTCCGCCTCGGGATGATCGTTGCGGAAATTCTTCTGGTAGTCGAAGGCCGAATAGAGCTCGAACACCGAGGACCAGTCATCCGCATGGTCGATTTCGGCGCCGAGCTTGAAGGCGGAATTGGTCTGGTAAGACTGATTGGCGCCGTAGACGAGGTCTCCGGTGTAGAAATCCGTGTAGGGCGCGCTGTCGAAATGCGGGTTGGAACGCGAATAAAAGCCCTGCGAGTAAACGCGGCCCCAGGCGAAATCCTTGCCGATCGAATAATTGAAGGCGCCCTGGAGGAAACCGTCGCGGCCGGACTCGTGCACGAAATTGTCAGGCGTGGTGAAATCGTAGCCTTCGGTGCCCAGGAGTGACAGGCCGACATTGAAATCGACGCCGTTTTCGGTGATGCCGCGCGCGGACAGCGTACCGAAGCCGCCCCAGGGATAGGTTACGCCGGTTTCGACCGTGGTGCAGATCGCAGCCCCAGTCTCGCAGGCGCTGCCATCCTTGGTGATGATGTTGACGACGCCGCCGATGGCATCCGATCCCCATTGCGCCGAATGCGCGCCTTCGACGATCTCGACCCTTGCGACGCTGGCAAGCGGGATGTTGGCGATGGCAGACGTACCGCTGGTTGCCGACGACACCCGCATGCCGTCCACCAGCACGAGCGTCTGGCCGGCATTGACGCCGCGAAGGGTGAGGCCCGCCTCGGCGCCCTGGCCGCCATAGGTCGCAACATTGACGCCTGGATAGCGCCTCAAAAGCGACGGCAGATCGACGGCTGCGGAACGCTCGATGTCTTCTTCGCTCACCACGGTCACGGTGGAAGTGGACTGCACGATCGTCGACGGCCGGCGCAGCGGCGTGACGACATAGACCGGCTCAAGCACCGTGGTGGCCACGGCTTCCTGCGCAAGGCCCTCTCCGGCCGACGCAAGCACTGCGGCTGCAACGCCTGCAGCAATGAATTCTCTCATATCAAATCCCCATTCGGGCCGGCAAAAGGCCGGCGCAAGACACCGTGGGGAAGGAAGCGGGGCGCACCCGGCATCCATCCACGGCAACATCGTTTCGAATGTCACCGCGACGGACGTCCGCGCCTGAACAAGAACCCCGTGTTCAAGCAAGGGTGACTGGATCGGGCAGGTCTCCTGGCTTCCGCGTCATCGCCATTGTCTCCGTCTTCCCGGGCAAGCCCAGTGACATATGGAAACGGCTCTGCGGTTACAGTTGCGGGGGCAGCCACGGATTGGGGGCAAAAGCCCTGTGCCGTGTTCCCTTTTCATCCGCTCTTTCGAACGGAACCTGATCCGCGCGCAACCTATGCTGCAGACATAAGGCAAGTCAATGAACCTTGATGCGCCATTTGTAGGAACGATTTCAAGCTATTGCGTTCCGGCCACAGGTTGGAGGCAAAGCCGGGCCTCGACGGGCCCGCGCTTTCAGCGCGGGACCACGCTCAAGGAGCCGTCGGTCTCCAGAATGACGCTGGAAATGGCGTCCAGCCCTTCATTGCCGCTTGCGCGTACCGCAGCCCGCACCTCATCCTCGGTCAGCCTCTGGCTCTGCATCGCCTGTCTCAGAAACTCTCCGTCACGCGCCACCAGGGTCGGTTCGCTCTTTACCAGGTGGTTGATGACGGAAAAGCGGACGGAGAGCCAGGTAATGGCAAATTGCAGGAAGATCAGCAGCGCCAGCGCTGCGGCACCTTCGGCAAGAGGCACGGACTTGCTGAGCGTGACGGTTGCAAGGATGGAGCCCAAAGCCACGGTCACCACAAGATCGAAGGCGTTGAGCTTGGAAAGCGTTCGCTTGCCGCTGACGCGCAACATCACCACGAGGGCGACATAAGCGAGACCGCCGATGACGAGGACCCGGAGGATTCCGGCAAAATTATCAAAAAACATCCGCGTTCTCCCTTTTCTCCTAGAGGCAACGCCCGCTTGGGAGAAAAGGTCCTGAAGCTTGCCGGAAAGACCCGTCAAACCAGGACAGGGTGAACGTGCATGTCTTCCGATCCGAAGAACTTGAGATAGCGCTCGACTTCCGCAGGATCGCCGGTGGCCTTCTGCGGATTGTCCGAAAGCTTCACTGCCGGACGGCCATTGGCGTCGGAGACCTTGCAGACGATGGAGATCGGTTTCAGGGCGCCGACGCGATGCGGCGCGCAGCCGATGAAATCATTGGTGAGATTGGTGCCCCAGCCGAAGCTCATGCGCACCCTGCCCTCGAAATGCTTGTAGGTTTCGATGATCGCATCGACATCCAGCCCGTCGGAAAAGATCAGGATCTTTTCGCGCGGGTCGCGGCCCATCTTCTTCCACCAGTCGATGATCTTTTCGCCGCCCTCGATCGGCGGCGCGCTGTCGGGGCGGAAGCCGGTCCAGTCGGCGACCCATTCCGGCGCGTTGCGCAGAAAGGCGGCCGTGCCATAGGCATCCGGCAGCGCGATCAGCAGATTGCCGCCATAAAGCTTGTTCCAGTCCTGCATCACCTTGTAGGGCGCTGCGGCCAGTTGCTCGTCGGTCTCGGCGAGCGCTGCAGCTACCATCGGCAGTTCATGCGCATTGGTGCCGACGGCCTCCAGATCGGTATCCATGGCGAGCAGCACGTTGGACGTGCCGGTAAAGGCGGGGCCGATCCCTTCCTTCAGCGCTTCCACGCACCAGCGCTGCCACAGGAAGGAATGGCGGCGGCGGGTTCCGAAATCCGAAATCCGAAGGCCATCCAGCGCTGCAAGCCGCTCCACCTTCGACCACATCTTGGCCTTGGCGCGGGCATAGGTGACATCGAGCGTGAACAGGCCGATGCCCTTCAGCGCGGCGCGCGAGCGCAATTCATTGATGATGCAGAGCGCCGGAATTTCCCACATCGTGGTTTCCATCCAGCGGCCGTGAAACGCCAGATGAAACTGGCCGTCCTCGCGCGTCAACTCGTATTCGGGCAGGCGGAAATTGGCGAGCCAGGTCAGGAATTCAGGCTCGAAGATCTGGGAGCGGCCGTAAAAGCTGTTGCCCGCGAGCCAGATCATTTCCTTTTTCGTCAGCTTGATCTCGCGGGCGTGATCGAGCTGGGCCCGCAACTCGCCCTCGTCGATTTCGTCGGCAAGGCGGACGGACGTGGTGCGGTTGATGAGCGAGAACGTGGCGTTGACGTCGGGATAGAGCTTCCAGATCATCTGCAGCATCAGCAGCTTGTAGAAGTCGGTATCCAGAAGACTGCGGATGATCGGGTCGAGCTTCCAGCTATGATCATAGACCCGTGTGGCAATATCGGTCTTGGCCATCGCCTCCCCGCTCCTTCAGGCGCCGTTCCAAAAGGGCCATGGGCCCGCTGGGCCCATGACTTAGCGCCTAAATCCTTCAAGATAAAGAGCGCGACGATGGTTTTGCTCTAAACGAGTTTAACGGCGGCCATCACTGGGCGGCTGGCGCCGTCTGCTCGGCGTCCTCGGTCACCGTTTCGACAGCCGGGTTCCCCCCCTGCGGCGCGAACATTTCCATCACAAACCAGACGGCGCCAGCCAGCACCAGCGCAGCAATCAGCACATAGATCACGCTCCGGCCTTTTTCGGACTGGCGGGCCTCGGTCGGCGTCACTTCCGGACGGTTGCCGCTCTTCGGTCCGCTTTTATTGTTGTCCATCATATCTTACTCCGGTCTCGGCGTGTCGAAGAGCCATTCCGCGCCGCCCCATATCAGAACGACAGCCACCATGATGCCGATCATGATCAAGATGACGTGCTGGGCCCGGTTGAGGTGGCGGCCTTCCGTCGGCGGCACACCGGTGTCGTCTTCCGCGTTCTGCGGGTAGTCCTTCTCGCCCGGATATTTCACGGGGCGGACTTCCTTTGGATCGAAATGCGTTGCCATATTGCCCTCCATGCCCGCACATGTGCGGGGAATGCTTGAAGGACGGAACGTCCCGGAAGGATGCTTTGTTCCGTCAGCAAAAAGCCGGGGAGCCCAGCGGCCGGTGGCAGGCAGAGCGGAATGACAGTCATTTCCTCCTGGCCGCGCGTCAAAATTTTACCGTTTGATAAATTTTTATTTTCGCAGTAGCATTTTCGACAATAACCTAAAAATGGGGAACATTGTTATGCGAGACTTGAATCCTGCCCTGAAGGGCCGGCGCCTTGCGCCTGACGACTATCATCGCAATTTTTCGGATCTGCACCCGCCGCTCGACAGGCACGAGGCTGCAGTCGAGGCCGACCGCTGTTACTTCTGCTACGACGCACCCTGCATGACGGCCTGTCCGACGGCCATCGACATTCCGCTGTTCATCCGCCAGATCGCAACCGACAATCCGATCGGCGCGGCCAAGACGATCCTCAACCAGAACATCTTCGGCGGCATGTGCGCCCGGGTCTGTCCCACCGAAACGCTGTGCGAGGAAGCCTGCGTGCGCAACACGGCGGAGGAAAAGCCGGTCGAGATCGGCCTTCTGCAGCGTTACGCCACCGATGCGGCGATGGCCGAAAACAGGCAGTTCTATACCCGCGCGCATGAGACCGGAAAGCGCGTCGCGGTGGTCGGCGCCGGGCCAGCGGGCCTTGCCTGCGCCCATCGCCTGGCCATGGCCGGCCATGACGTGATCGTGCTCGAGGCCAAGGAAAAGGCCGGCGGCCTCAATGAATTCGGCCTCGCCGCCTACAAGACCGTCGACGATTTCGCGCAGAGGGAAATCGAATATCTGCTCCAGATCGGCGGCATCGAGATCCGCGGCGGGCAGATGCTCGGCCGCGATTTCACGCTCGGGGAACTGCGCCGCGATTATGATGCCGTGTTCCTCGCCATCGGCCTTGGCAGCGTCAATGCGCTCGAGGTGCAGGGCGAGGACATTGCCGGCTGCGAAAACGCCGTCGATTTCATCGAGGCGCTGCGCCAGGCCGACGACATTGCCGACATCACCGTCGGCAGCCACGTGGTCGTCATCGGCGGCGGCATGACCGCGATCGACGCTGCGGTGCAGGCAAAGCTTCTCGGCGCGGACGAAGTGACGCTCTGTTACCGCCGCGGCGCAGACGCCATGGGCGCTTCCAAATTCGAGCAGGAGCTTGCCGCCTCGCGCGGCGTGTTCATCCGCCATTATCTGGCGCCGAAGGAAATCCTCGGCGAGAATGGTTCGGTCACGGGCGTGCTGTTCGAGCATACCGCGATGAAGGACGGCATGCTGGTTGCGACCGGCGAGACGGGCGTGATTGCCGCCGACCATGTATTGAAGGCGATCGGCCAGACCTTCGTCAGCGATCATCTTGAAGACCTGAAACTCCGGAACGGCCGGATTGCCGTCGATGCCGAGGGTCGGACCTCGCTTCCCGATGTCTGGGCCGGCGGCGACTGCGTGAAGAAGGGCGAGGACCTGACGGTCACCTCCGTTGCCCAAGGGCGCGATGCCGCGATTTCCATCAATCATGTTCTCGCCGGCGAAGCGCCGCTTGAAACCGCTGTGGCCTGAGGAGACAAGACAATGGCTGATCTCAGAAACGATTTCGTCGGTATCAAGTCGCCCAACCCGTTCTGGCTCGCCTCCGCGCCGCCGACGGACAAGGCCTACAATGTCGAGCGCGCCTTCCGCGAGGGCTGGGGCGGCGTGGTGTGGAAGACGCTCGGCGAGGAAGGCCCGCCGGTCGTCAACGTCAACGGCCCGCGCTACGGCGCGATCTGGGGCGCGGACCGCAGGCTTCTCGGCCTCAACAATATCGAGCTCATCACCGACCGCGACCTCTATCTCAATCTCCGCGAGATCAAGGAAGTGAAGATGCGCTGGCCGGACCGCGCCATCGTGGTCTCGATCATGGTCCCTTGCGAGGAGGAAAGCTGGAAGGCGATCCTGCCGCTGGTGGAGGAAACCGGCGCGGACGGCATCGAGCTCAATTTCGGCTGTCCCCATGGCATGTCCGAGCGCGGCATGGGTGCCGCCGTCGGCCAGGTGCCGGAATATGTCGAGATGGTGGTGCGCTGGTGCAAGCAATATACCCGCATGCCGGTGATCACCAAGCTGACGCCGAACATCACCGATATCCGTCATTCAGCGCGCGCCGCCCACAAAGGCGGCACCGATGCCGTGTCGCTGATCAACACCATCAACTCGATCGTCTCCGTCGACCTCGACAATTTCGCGCCGAACCCCACGGTCGGCGGCAAGGGCACCCATGGCGGCTATTGCGGCCCGGCGGTGAAGCCGATCGCGCTCAACATGGTGGCCGAGATCGCCCGCGATCCCGAGACCGCCGGCCTGCCGATCTCCGGCATCGGCGGCGTGACGACATGGCGGGATGCCGCCGAATTCATGGTGCTCGGCGCTGGCAATGTGCAGGTCTGCACCGCGGCGATGACCTATGGCTTCAAGATCGTCAAGGAGATGATCTCCGGGCTTTCGGCCTATATGGACGCAAAGGGTTTCCGCACGCTCGACGAACTCTCCGGCCGCGCCGTGCCGAACGTTACCGACTGGCAGTATCTCAACCTCAACCACATCACCAAGGCACGGATCGACCAGGATTCCTGCATCAAGTGCGGCCGCTGTCACATCGCCTGCGAGGACACCTCGCACCAGGCGATCACCGCGATGGTCGATGGCGAACGGCACTTCATGGTGAAGGAAGAGGACTGCGTCGGCTGCAATCTCTGCGTCAATGTCTGTCCGGTCGAGGATTGCATCGACATGGTGACGCTGGCGGCGGGAGCGCGGGATGACCGCACCGGTGAGACGGTGTCTGCGGAATACGCAAACTGGACCACCCATCCCAACAATCCGATGGCGATCAAGGCTGCCGAGTAAGCCTTGATCCACGCAAATAAAGGGCCGCGGAACAAGCATTTTCCGCGGCCCTTTCTTTTTAAGCTTAGTTTAAATAAGTAAATATTAATGCAATAAATATTTTCCTATGAATATTTCCGTTTGTTGCTATGTTTGACGTGATTATACACTGTTGATCCGGATCATTGCTGCCAGAATTGCAGATGATGATCGACGGACGGAACGGCATGGCACAACCGGCGACATTATCCAGACGCAGAACATGGGGCCTTATCCCGAGCGACATTCTTGCCGTCGTGGTGACGGTACTGGTCCTTGCGTCGATGTTCTTCGCCAATCGCGAGATGGACCGCAACTTCACGGCCAATCTGCGCCTCCAGACGGCCGAAAAGATAGCGCTTTCCAGCGCCGAGGTGCTGGGTGGGATCCGCGAAAACCTGAAGCTCGTCGAAGGACTTGGCCTGACCGTTGCGCTGGAGCCGGAGATTTCGTCGAAAAGGTTTGAAAACCTGTCGCGCAAGCTTCTGAGCCAGGATTCCGCGCTCGACAGCCTTGCCCTTTCGCGCGACATGACCATCGAGATGGTGTTCCCCTTCGCCGAAAACCGCGAGGCGATCGGCCTCAACTATCAGGATCGGCCGGACCAGATGGCCGCCATCCGCAAGGCGCTTTTGACCCGCGAACCGGTGGTCGATGGTCCGATCCCGCTGGTGCAGGGCGGCTCGGCGCTGATGGTCTACTATCCCCTCCATGACGGTCCGGACAATGATGTCTGGGGAATACTGAGCTCACTTGTCGATCTTGAGCGCCTGTTTTCCGCCGATACCGTCACCCACGTCCACCCCTCGCTCGAGTTTGCGGTGAGCAAGGATGATGTGTCGGGAAGACCGGACCGGATCCTGTTCGGCAATCCCGACGTGTTCGACAAGGATCCCGTCACGCAGCCCGTCGAGCTTGCCAATTCGCAATGGACGGTCGCCGCCGTGCCGCGCGCCGGCTGGAACGAGCCGCTGGAACAGCGCCTGTCGCGCCGCGCGCTCATCGATTCCATCGGCATTCTCATCATCGCCTCGATGGTGGGCATTGCCAAGCTGATGCGCGAGCGCAACCGCAACATTGCGGCGCTCAGACTGCGCGAGACGGAACTTCAGGGTCTGTCACAACGCATGCAGTTCGCGCTCCAGGCATCCCGCATCGGCGTCTGGGAAATGGATGTGGAAACCGGAAAGGCAATCTGGGACGAGCGGATGTACGCGCTCTACGGCGAAAGCCCACGGAGCGAGAAGAACGGCGTCGAGATCTGGTCCGAGCGCCTGCATCCGGAAGACCGCCAGCTCGAATTCGAGCGGCTGGAGCAGTTTCTGGCGACCGAGCAGAATTTCCGCAGCGATTTCCGCATCGTTCTCGACGGAGGCGAGATCCGTCACCTTCAGGTCTTCGGCGGCTTCTACCGCGATCTCGACAACCACCCCCATGTCGTCGGCGTCAACTGGGACATTACCGAGGACATCCGCCTGCAGGACGAACTCGTGCATGCCAATGCCGAGGCGCAGCAGAAGAACCGCGAACTCGAGCGTGCCCAGGAGGTGCTGCGCCACAATGCGCTGCATGACGGGCTGACGGGCCTTGCCAACCGCAGCTATCTCGAAAACGCGTTCGTGAAGGGCGACGAGAAAACCTCCGTCTATCCGCCCTATGCGGTGCTCCACATCGATCTCGACAGGTTCAAGGACATCAACGACACGCTCGGCCATGGCGCGGGCGACGCGATGCTACGCCATGCCGCCAACATGCTGCGCACGATCGCAACCACGCGGGAATTCATCGCCCGCATCGGCGGAGACGAGTTTGCGCTCGTGACCCACTGGCGCGGCGATGCCGAAAAGCTGTCGCATCTCGCGCAGGATATCATCCGCGCCTTCGGCAAGCCGTTGCAATATGGCGAGCATCGGGTGAGGGTCTCGGCAAGCGTCGGCATTGCCTGGATGGATGACGAGACGACCTCGATGCGCGAAGTGCTGGTGAACGCGGCGATCGCGCTCTACGAGGCCAAGCAGATGGGCCGCAGCCAGGCGGTGATCTTCGACAGCACACTGCGCAAGATCGCGATCACCAACAAGAAGGTCGCCGACGAATTGCTGGTGGCGCTGGAAGACGACCAGTTTCAGGTGTTCTACCAGCCCCAGATTTCCGCCCGCACGCTGGAGATCGAAGGCGTCGAGGCGCTGGTGCGCTGGCGCCATCCGGAACGCGGCATGCTCGCCCCCGCCCACTTCATCACCACGGCGGAAACCACGGGCTCGATCGCGCGCATCGATGCGGTGGTGCTGAAAAAGGCCGCCCTGCAGCACCGGCGCTGGCAGGAGAAGGGCCTCCACCTGCCGCATGTCTCGGTCAATATCTCGGCCCAGCGCCTCACCGATCCGGGGCTTCTGGAAAGCATCCGCGCGATCGCGCCGGCGCCTGGAACGCTGTGCCTCGAACTTCTGGAATCGATTTCCTTCGACGATCAGGGCGCCAACCTCGAAACAAGCGTGGCCGCGATCAAGGCACTCGGCGTCGATGTCGAGATCGACGATTTCGGCACCGGCTATGCCTCGATCCTCAGCCTGCTCTCGCTGGAGCCGAAACGCCTGAAGATCGATCGGCAGCTGGTGTTTCCGATCACCACCGGCCCGAGCCAGCGCCGGCTGATCGCCTCGATCGTGGAGATCGGCCAGGCGCTCGGGATCGAGGTGATTGCGGAAGGGGTCGAGACGCTGGAACATGCGCGGATCCTGCGCGAACTCGGCGTCGACACCTTCCAGGGCTATTTCTTCGCGCCGCCGCTCGACAGCGCAGCGTTCGAGCGCTTTGCCCGCGAGCGCCGCTGGGTGGCGTCGTTCCTGGAAAAGGACGTGCTTTAACGCACGATCAGGCCGTTGACGAACAGGGTTTCGAGATAGCGCGCCGCATCCTCGAAGCGGCCCTCGCCCGAAAGCCCCTCGCCCAGCACCGCGCGCACCTGGACATCGAAGTCGGCATAATGCTGGGTGGTGGCCCAGATCGAGAAGATCAGATGATAGGGATCGACCTTGCGCAGCCGGCCCGCCCGCTGCCAGGCGCGGATCACCTTTGCCTTCTCGTCGACGAGGTCCTTCAACTCGCCCTTCAGGAAGGTCTCGGTATTGGGGGCGCCCTGTATCACCTCGTTTGCAAACAGCCGGCTTTCGCGCGGAAAGTCGCGCGCCATCTCCAGCTTGCGGCGGATATAGGACCTGATCTCGGTTTCCGGATCATTGTCGGCATCGAAGACCCGCAGCGGATCGAGCCAGATATCCATGACGCTTTCGATCAGCGCCGAAAACATCGCTTCCTTCGAGCGGAAATAATAGAGCACGTTCGGCTTCGACATGCCGGCGGCGTCTGCAATCTGATCCACCGTCGCGCCCCGGAAGCCACTTGCGGAAAACACATCGAGAGCGGCCTCGAGTATCTGCTCCTCCTTCGCTTCCTGAATGCGCGTGCGCCTTTGCGTGCGTGCCGCCCGTGCCGTCATTTCCACCCTCGTTCCTCTCGTTTGCCGGAGCATTCCATAGACTGTTTATGCCTAAAATCAAATCATGCCGAAAGCTTGAGCAAATTCATGCAAAAATGCAGCTGAATCTCATTTTGATCCCTTGAGCCCGGCGATGGAAGCTGTAAAGTTTACCAACCGGTCAAAAACACGAGAGACGCCGAAACGGCGCAACAGGGGAACAGCAATGGCGGCAGGCGAAAACATGCGGATCAATGGCGACCGCCTTTGGGACGCGCTGATGGAAATGGCGAAGATCGGACCCGGCGTCGCGGGCGGCAACAACCGCCAGACGCTGACGGATGCCGATGCCGAAGGGCGCGCGCTCTTCAAGCAATGGTGCGACGCGGCGGGGCTATCGATGGGCGTCGACAAGATGGGCACGATGTTCATGACGCGCGCCGGCACCGATCCCGACGCGCTGCCCGTCTATGTCGGCAGTCATCTCGACACCCAGCCGACGGGCGGCAAGTATGACGGCGTGCTCGGCGTGCTGGCCGCGCTCGAACTGGTGCGCACGCTGAACGATCTCGACATCAAGACGAAGCATCCGATCGTCGTTACCAACTGGACCAACGAGGAAGGCGCGCGTTTCGCGCCGGCGATGATGGCATCGGGCGTGTTTGCCGGCGTCCATACGCTCGACTACGCCTACAATCGCAAGGATCCCGAGGGAAAGAGCTTCGGCGACGAGTTGAAGCGGATCGACTGGATCGGCGACGAGGATGTCGGCCAGCGCAAGATGCATGCCTATTACGAATATCATATCGAGCAGGGCCCGATCCTCGAAGCCGAGGACAAGCAGATCGGCGTCGTCACCCACTGTCAGGGCCTGTGGTGGCTGGAATTTACCCTGACCGGCAAGGAGGCCCATACCGGCTCGACGCCGATGGCGATGCGCGTCAATGCGGGCCTTGCCATGGCGCAGATTCTGGAGATGGTTCAGAAGGTGGCGATGGAGGCCCAGCCGAACGCGGTCGGCGGCGTCGGCCAGATGTTCTTCAAGCCCAATTCCCGCAACGTGCTGCCCGGCACCGTGACCTTTACCGTCGACATCCGCACCGTCGACCAGGACAAGCTCGACCGGATGCGCGCCGCAATCGAGAAACAGGCGGCAGAAATCTGCGAGGACCTCGGTGTCGGCTGTTCCGTGGAAGCCGTCGGCCATTTCGACCCTGTGACCTTCGATCCGACTCTGGTTGAAAATGTCCGCGAGGCGGCGGTCGAGCTCGGCTACAGCCACATGGACATCGTCTCCGGCGCCGGCCACGATGCCTGCTGGGCCGCCAAGGTCGCGCCTGCCACAATGGTGATGTGCCCCTGCGTCGACGGGTTGTCGCACAACGAGGCCGAGGAAATTTCCAAGGAATGGGCCATCGCCGGGGCGGATGTGCTGCTCCGGGCCGTGCTGAAGACGGCGGAGATTGTGGAATGATGGCGGGCGCCGCGCCCTCACCCGGCGCATGCGCGCCACCCTCTCCCCAAGGGGAGAGGGGGAGCGTGGGGCATGTTCTCAGCTACCGACCGGCACCATCATCAGACGCGAAGCGCCGCCCCTTCTCCCCTGAGGGGAGAAGGTGGCCGAAGGCCGGATGAGGGGGGCTCATGCCAAACGCTCGCACCCAATTCGCACGCGCTTTACGTCGCAACGAAACGGATGCCGAGAAAGTGCTTTGGCGCGAGATCAGAAATCGCAATCTCAACGGCTTCAAGTTCGTGCGCCAATATCCGATCGGCCCCTACATCGCCGATTTCGCCTGTCGGGAAAAAGCGCTTGTCGTTGAACTGGATGGCGCGCAACATGCTGAAAGTATGAGAGATACGGAGAGGACGCGTTATATTAACAACTCAGGCTTTTCAGTTATCCGATTCTGGAATGACGAAGTGCTTCGAGAACGAGACGACGTCCTCGAAACCATCGTCGGCATTCTCGAAGATCGACTGATCAAAGCCTGCGACGCTACCCGTTTCTCCCCTGCCACGGAGCAAATCCATTGAAGTCCACCCAAAAGCCCCCGCTCCGCTCCCGCGGCTTCATCGGCGCAAGGCCAGCCTCCTCCGTCAGCGCCGATACCGGGCCCGAAAAGCTTTCCGGTCCGGCGAAGAGCCGGGGCGCGGTCAAGCCGAACACGGGGACAGCGCCGCGGGGGCTTGAAGAAAACATTCCGCCACGGCCAAAATGGCGGATAAAATGAACGCATGAACGAGAAGCGGAAAACCGCCCGTTGAAAGCATGAAGGGAACAGAAATGAGCACAGTCATCAAGGGCGGCACGGTCGTGACCGCGGACCTCACCTACAAGGCCGATGTGAAGATCGAGGACGGCGTCATCACCGCAATCGGTCCCGATCTTTCCGGCGACGAGACGCTGGATGCGGCGGGCTGCTACGTGATGCCCGGCGGGATCGATCCGCATGTCCATCTCGAAATGCCGTTCATGGGCACCTATTCCTCCGATAATTTCGAAAGCGGAACCCGCGCGGGCCTTGCCGGCGGCACCACCATGGTGGTCGATTTCTGCCTGCCCGATCCCGGCCAGTCGCTGCTCGACGCGCTGACCCGCTGGGACAACAAGTCGACCCGGGCGAACTGCGACTACTCCTTCCACATGGCGATCACCTGGTGGGACAAACAGGTGTTCGAGGAGATGGAAACCATCGTCAAGGACAAGGGCATCAACACCTTCAAGCACTTCATGGCCTACAAGGGTGCGCTGATGGTGAATGACGACGAGATGTATGCCTCGTTCCAGCGCTGCGCCGAACTGGGCGCGCTGCCGCTGGTCCATGCCGAAAACGGCGATGTCGTTGCCAGCATGCAGGCAAAGCTCCTTGCCGAGGGCAATAACGGCCCCGAAGGCCATGCCTATTCGCGCCCGCCGGAAGTGGAAGGCGAGGCCACCAACCGCGCGATCATGATCGCCGACATGGCAGGCGTTCCCCTCTACGTGGTCCACACCTCCTGCGAGCAGAGCCACGAGGCGATCCGCCGCGCGCGCCAGAAGGGCATGCGCGTCTATGGCGAACCGCTGATCCAGCACCTGACGCTGGACGAGAGCGAGTATTTCGACAAGGACTGGGACCATTCCGCTCGCCGGGTGATGTCCCCGCCGTTCCGCAACAAGATGCATCAGGACTCACTCTGGGCCGGACTGCAGGCGGGTTCGCTCTCGGTCGTCGCCACCGACCACTGCGCGTTCACCACCGAGCAGAAGCGCACCGGCATCGACGATTTCACCAAGATCCCGAACGGCACCGGCGGGCTGGAAGACCGGCTGCCGATGCTTTGGACCTATGGCGTCGCCACCGGTCGCCTGACGATGAACGAGTTCGTGGCGGTCACCTCCACCAACATCGCCAAGATCCTCAACATCTATCCGCAGAAAGGCGCGATTCTGGTCGGCTCCGACGCCGATATCGTGGTCTGGGACCCCAATCGCGAGAAGACGATCTCGGCCGGAAACCAGCAATCGG
Organism: Martelella limonii; assembly: GCF_013344475.1. Classification (GTDB taxonomy): domain Bacteria; phylum Pseudomonadota; class Alphaproteobacteria; order Rhizobiales; family Rhizobiaceae; genus Martelella; species Martelella limonii. Next base: position 468,734 of record NZ_JABUOU010000003.1, read on the forward strand.
CGATCGATTACAACGTGTTCGAGGGCAAGCATGTGAAGGGTCTCCCGCGCTTCACGCTGACCCGCGGCAAGGTCGTGATCGAGGAATCGACCGTGAAGACCGAGGAAGGCCACGGCAAGTTCGTCGCCCGCAAACCCTTCACGGCCGTCAATTCCGCCCTTTCCACCTGGAAGGAGCTGGTCGCCCCGCGCAAGGTGGAGCGCTCCGGCATTCCGCGCTCCGGGGTCTGAGCCGTGGACTGGTCCAATATCGCAGCCTTTGCGGCCACCGAATTCCTGCTCTGTCTTTCGCCCGGCCCGGCGGTGCTGCTGGTCGTGGGGCTTTCGATGCGGCAGGGGTTCTGGCGCTCGCAGGCGGCCTCCGCCGGCATCATCACCACCAATGCGGTCTATTTCGCGCTGTCGGCGGCGGGCGTCGCTTCGCTCATTCTGGCGAGCGCCACGCTGTTCTATGTGCTGAAGATTGTCGGCGCGGTCTATCTCGCCTGGCTCGGCATCAAGATGATCGTTCCGCTGTGGTGTTCCTGGCGGCGCGGCGAGAAGGGCGACCGGCCGCTTGCCGAGGCTGAAAATACCGCGCCCCGCGCCGCGACGAGCCCGCTCAGGCTCTACTGGAAAGGCATCAGCATCCAGGCGGCAAACCCGAAGAACCTCGCCTTCTTCGTCGCCATCCTGCCGCAGTTCATCGATCCCGCAGGCCCCGTCGCCCTGCAGATGGTGGTGCTCGGCAGCATATCCGTGCTGCTCGAAATTCCCGTTCTCATCGTCTATGCGCTTGCCTTTTCGGCGCTCGCAAGGACGATCACGGAACGGTTCGTGCTCTGGATCGAGGCGATTGCGGGCGGCATCCTCATTCTGCTGGCCGGCGCGCTGGCATTCGAAAGGAGGGCATAGATGGACAACGTCATCCGCATCGCTGTCGCCCTGATCATCAACGACAGGGGCGAGATGCTGACCGTCAGAAAACGCGGCACCTCCGCCTTCATGCAGCCAGGCGGCAAGATCGATGCCGGCGAGACGCCGGTCGCGGCCTTGATCCGCGAGCTTGGCGAGGAACTGGCGCTTAAGGCCGCACCCGAGGATTTCGCCTATGAGGGCCGCTATCGCGAACAGGCAGCCAACGAGCCGGGCATGATTGTCGAGGCGGACGCCTTTTCGTGGCTCGCTGCCCCCGCCGTATCGCCACAGGCGGAAATCGAGGAGGTGAAGTGGTTGCCGGTCGATGGCCCCATCACCGAGGAACGCGCGGCCCTTTCCCGCAATCATCTCTTCCCGATTGCGCGCAAGCGCCATGCCGAGGCCCGGAGACACGCATGACCGAACACTCACCCCTTTCCGTCGTCTCGGCGAAAGATCTCTGTCTCACCTTCAACACCAATGACGGCCCGGTGCATGCGCTGAAGGATGTCGATCTCGAGGTGAAGAAGGGCGATTTCGTTTCCTTCATCGGCCCGTCCGGCTGCGGCAAGACCACCTTCCTGCGCGTGATCGCCGATCTGGAGAAAAGCACCGCCGGAGAGATCACCGTCAACGGCACCACGCCGGAAAATGCCCGGCTCGACCGCTCCTATGGCTATGTGTTCCAGGCTGCCGGTCTCTACCCCTGGCGGACCATCGCGAAGAACATCGCGCTCCCGCTCGAAATCATGGGCTATTCGAAGGCCGATCAGCAGCGCCGCATCGAACGGGTGCTGGAACTCGTCGATCTTTCAGGCTTTGGGAAGAAATTCCCATGGCAGCTCTCCGGCGGCATGCAGCAGCGCGCCTCGATCGCCCGCGCGCTCGCCTTTGATGCCGATCTTCTGCTGATGGACGAGCCCTTCGGGGCGCTCGACGAGATCGTCCGCGACCATCTCAATGAACAGCTCCTGAAGCTCTGGGCACGCACCGACAAGACCATCTGTTTCGTCACCCACTCGATCCCGGAGGCCGTGTACCTTTCCACCAAGATCGTGGTGATGAGCCCCCGCCCCGGCCGCGTCACCGATGTGATCGATAGCCCGCTGCCGAAGGAACGCCCGCTCGACATCCGGGAAAGCCCGGAATTCCTGAAGATCGCCCATCGCGTGCGCGAAGGGCTGCGGGCGGGGCATAATTATGAGTGATGCCGTCTCGATCATTGCCGAAGGTTCATTCGGAGATGGCGGCCTGGATCCTCGGGTCAAGCCCGAGGATGACGCAGGTGGAGGTGGTGAGGCTGTACAATCCGCTGGCGGCATTTTGGGTGAGGGAGGCAATGGCCTCATCAAGCAAACCCGGTTTCGCACCCTTTCCCATCCCCCCTCTCAGGGGTCATCCTCGGGCTTGACCCGAGGATCCAGGCCGGCTGTCCGCGAAAGCGGCCCGCTTACTGTTGGGACGGTCCGCACCGGAAAGGGAGACCGCCATGCTGCGTGACCGCGTCCTTCCCGTTGCCACCGTCGTGTTCGCCATTCTGGCGATCTGGTGCGTCTTCGTCGTCGTCATGAACCGGCAGTTCGTCGAGGACCAGGCCCGGCGCGCGGGTGAGGACATTGCCTTCACCGAGGTCGTCAAGCAGTCCTACACATTGGAGCGGCCGGTGCTGCCGTCGCCGCATCAGGTGGCGGCCGAGCTTTGGGATACGACCGCGAACAAGAAGATCACCTCCAAGCGCAGCCTCGTCTACCACGCCTGGATCACGCTGTCCTCGACGCTGCTGGGCTTTGCGATCGGCTCCGGCTTCGGCATCATCCTGGCGATCGCGATCGTCCATAACCGCACGCTGGACCGCTCGATGATGCCGTGGATCATCGCGAGCCAGACCATCCCGATCATCGCGATCGCGCCAATGCTGATCGTGGTGTTGAACGCAATCGGCATCACCGGGCTTTTGCCGAAGGCGCTGATCTCCACCTATCTGTCGTTCTTCCCGGTCGCCGTCGGCATGGTATCCGGGCTCCGCTCGCCCGATGCATTGCAGCTCGACCTGATGCGCACCTATAACGCCAATGCCCGGCAGGTGCTGTGGAAGCTGCGCCTGCCATCGGCCATGCCCTACCTGTTCACCTCGCTGAAGATCGCGATCGCGATCTCGCTGGTCGGCGCCATCATTGCCGAACTGCCGACGGGTGCGGTGGCAGGGCTCGGCGCGCGGCTTCTCTCCGGCTCCTATTACGGCCAGACGGTGCAGATCTGGTCGGCGCTGTTCATGGCGGCAATCCTCGCCTCGATCCTGGTGGCCATCGTCGGCGTCGCGCAGGCCATGGTGCTGAAACGCATGGGGGTACGCCCATGAGCGGGTTCGTATGGTTTGCGCTTGCCTTCTGGCTCTGCGGCTGGGCCTTCAACGAATGGCTGGTGCGGCAGACATTCTCCAACCGCATCCTTGCCCGGCTGGCATGGTTTGCGGTCCCCGTGATCTTCGGTCTTGCGATCCTGATCATCTGGGAAGGCGTGGTGATCGCCTTCGACATTCCGCCGATCCTGCTGCCGGCGCCCTCCGATGTCTGGGCGAGGCTGATCACCTCGCTGCCGATCCTCTGGGCCGATTTCCGCCAGACCTTCCTGAAGGCGGTGCTGATCGGCTATGCGCTCGGCTGCGGTTCCGGTTTCATCGTCGCGATCCTGATCGACAGATCGCCGTTCCTGAAGAACGGGCTGCTGCCCTTCGGCAATTTCGTCGCAGCCCTTCCGATCGTCGGCATCGCGCCGATCATGGTGATGTGGTTCGGCTTCGACTGGCCGTCCAAGGCCGCCGTGGTGGTGGTCGCGACCTTCTTCCCGATGCTGGTCAACACCATTCAGGGCCTGTCTTCGGCAAGCGACATGGAGCGCGACCTGATGCGCACCTACGCCGCCTCGTGGCCGCAGACGCTGATCAAGCTCCGCCTTCCGGCCGCATGGCCGTTCATATTCAACGCGTTGAAGATCAATTCCACGCTGGCGCTGATCGGCGCTATTGTGGCAGAATTTTTCGGCACACCCACCGTCGGCATGGGTTTCCGGATTTCCACGGAAGTGGGCCGGGCCAATATCGACATGGTCTGGGCCGAAATTGCGGTGGCGGCGCTTGCCGGCTCCGCGTTCTACGGGGTGGTGGCGCTCATTCAGCGCGCCGTCACCTTCTGGCATCCCTCCGTCCGTTCGGGGCGGTCGTGATGGACAAAGCAAAATAGGGGAACGTAACCATGAAATCGACTTTTGTAGCGGCGCTTGCCGCAGGCGGCATGATGCTTGGGGCGTCACAGGCGTTTTCCGCCGATGAAATCACGCTGCAGCTCAAATGGGTCACGCAGGCCCAGTTCGCGGGCTATTATGTCGCCCTCGAAAAGGGCTTTTACGAGGAAGAAGGCCTCGACGTCACGATCAAGCCCGGCGGTCCGGATATCGCGCCGGCACAGGTGCTGGCCGGCGGCGGCGCCGATGTGATCGTCGACTGGATGCCCTCCGCGCTCGCCACCCGCGAAAAGGGCGTTCCGCTCGTCAATATCGCACAGCCCTTCAAGACCTCGGGCATGATGCTGACATGTCTCAAGGAAAACAACGTCACGAGCCCGGAAGATTTCCCCGGCAAGACGCTCGGCGTCTGGTTCTACGGCAATGAATATCCGTTCCTGTCGTGGATGGCCCATCTTGGCATTCCGACCGATGGCGGTCCGGAGGGCGTGACCGTGCTGAAGCAGGGCTTCAACGTCGATCCGCTGCTGCAGAAGCAGGCGGCCTGCATCTCCACCATGACCTACAATGAATACTGGCAGGTCGTGGATGCCGGCATTGCCGAAGACCAGCTCAACACCTTCAAATACGAGGATGAAGGCGTGGCAACGCTGGAAGACGGGCTCTATGTCCTGGAAGACGATCTGGCCGATCCGAAGTTCAAGGAAGACATGGTCAAGTTCGTCCGCGCTTCGATGAAGGGCTGGAAATGGGCCGAGGAAAATCCGGACGAAGCCGCCGAGATCGTGCTCGACTATGACGACACCGGCGCCCAGACCGAAAAGCACCAGAAGCGTATGATGGGCGAAGTCGCCAAGCTGACCGCCGGCTCCAACGGCGCGCTTGACCCGGCCGATTATCAGCGCACCGTCGAGGTTCTGCTCGGCGGCGGCTCCGATCCGGTGATCACCAAGCAGCCGGAAGGCGCCTATACGCTGGAGATCACCGACGCGGCGCTCGCCAAGTAAGGCCCGCACGGAAGAGGTCAGGCGATCGCCTGCCCTGCATAAGACTGTAACGTTTCAGCAACTGAATCATACGCGCAGCATCAAGCCGATGCTGCGCGTATTGCATTTTGGCATCAGATCGGATTTAAATCGAACCAACTGGTTCAATTGGCGAATGATCGCCATCGAACAATCTTGAAATCGGTCGCGACCGTAACGAACTGCCTCACGACCGGAAGCCTTCAGCCCCCTGGGACGGCTTCGCATTGTCATAGAAATTGATCTGGCGGCGATCCTGTCCGGCAGAGCGAACGTATCATATCGAGAAACGGGCCGCGGCAGACGACGGACGTTTTCTCATGACGGAACTGGCCTGTTGAAGGCCGCTTTGAGGTATCTCACACCATGCCGAGACAAACCCGCCTTGCCACCCTGACCGCCGTGCTGCTGGGCTTGACCGCCGCGCCCGTTCTTGCCGCAGATGCCGCCACCCAGGAAGGGTCGGCCGCCGCGCTTCCCGCGATCATGGTGACAGACGCAACCGTCAAGCCGCTGACCGAAACCGTGCTGGCAACCGGCACCATTCGTCCGGTGGAAGAGGTCTTCGTGCAGCCGCTGGTGGAAGGCCTTTCGATCGAAACGATTTCGGCCGATATCGGCGACCGGGTCGAGGCCGGCGATGTTCTGGCCACGCTTCGAACCGACATGCTGGAGCTTGAGCGCAGCAGCCTGAACGCCAACAAGGCGAAGGCCGTGGCAAGCCTTGCGCAGCTTCAGGCGCAGCTGACGGCGAGCGAGGCGGCGCGGACCGATGCCCGCCGCCAGTTCGACCGCACCCGCAAACTTGCAGACAATGGTTCTGTTTCCACCTCTATGGTGGAGCAGGCAGAGACCGAGGCGCTGCGCGCCGACGCAAGCGCGGCCGCGGCGAGCGAAGCGATTTCCGTCGCCAATGCCGAAATCGCCGTTACCGAAGCCAAGATCGACGACATCGATCTGAGGCTTGAGCGGACCAATATCAAGGCGCCCGTTTCCGGCGTCATTTCCGACAAGAATGCCCGCATCGGCGCCATTGCGACCGGCTCTGCAAGCCCGATGTTCACGATCATCGAGGATGGCGCGATCGAGCTTGTGGCTCAGGTGCCCGAAGACGCGGTGATGAAGATCGCGGTCGGACAGAAGGCGGCGATCTCGCTTGTGGGCTCCAATACGCCGATTAGCGGCACAGTCCGTCTGATCTCGCCGATCGTCGACGACACGACCCGGCTTGCGGATGTCTACATCAGCATCGACAATCCCGAAAGCGCGCGCTCGGGCATGTATGCCAGCGCCTCGATCATCACCAATGAAGCCGAAGATCTGGCGCTGCCGCTGACGGCCGTCAATATCAGCCAAAGCAAGGCCACCGTCCGGCGCGTCAAGGATGGGGTCGTCGAGATCGTCGATGTCCGCACCGGCATCCAGGACGGCGAAACCGTGCAGATTCTCGACGGCCTGTCCGAAGGCGATCAGGTTGTCGCCAAGGCGGGCGCCTATGTGCGCGCCGGCGACCGCATCAACCCCGTTCCCGCGACCGCGCCCAACTGAGGACCTGAACCATGAATTTTTCAGCCTGGGCGATCCGAAACCCGATCGCGCCGCTCCTGATGATGGGCCTCTTGCTGTTCCTCGGCCTGCAGGCCTTCAAGGACATGGCGGTCACGCGCTTTCCCAATATCGACGTCCCGGTGGTGGCCGTCACCGTCGCGCAATCGGGTGCCGCACCTGCCGAACTCGAGATGCAGGTGACCAAGAAGATCGAGGACGCGATTTCGAGCGTCAACGGCGTCGACGAGCTCAGCTCGACCGTGACTGACGGCATTTCGACGACCTCCGTGCTCTTTCGCATGGAGGTAAGCCCAGACGAGGCGCTGCGCGACGTCAAGGATGCGGTCGACAACATCCAGTCCGATCTGCCCGCAACGGCCGAAACGCCGGTGGTGCGCAAGATCGATGTCGAGGGACAGGCGATCCAGACCTATGCGGTATCCTCGGCCAACATGTCGCTGGAGGAGCTCTCCTGGTTCGTGGACGATACCGTCAAGCGCGCCCTGCAGGGCATCAACGGCGTCGGCAAGGTCGACCGCTATGGCGGCGCCGACCGCGAGATCCAGGTTTCGCTCGATGCCGACAAGCTTGCAAGCCTTGGCATCACCGCATCCGAGGTCAACGCCCAGCTTCGCCAGACCAATGCCGATGTCGGCTCGGGCCGCGGCCAGGTCGGCGGATCGGAACAGGCAATCCGCACGCTGGGCGACAGCCGCAGCGTTTCCGATCTTGCAAGCACCACGATCGCCCTAGGAAACGGCCGTTTCGCAAGACTTTCCGACCTCGGCACCGTGACGGACACCTATGAGGAGCCGCGCACTTTTTCACGGCAGAACGGCGAGCCGATCGTCTCCTTCGGCGTGTTCCGTTCCAAGGGCGCCAGCGAAGTGACGGTTGCCGATGCCGTGGCCGAGGCGCTTGAACAGGTGCGGGCGGAAAACCCCACCGTGTCGATCTCGCTGATCGATGACGCGGTCTACTTCACCAAGGGCAATTACACCGCAGCCATGGACACGCTTTACGAGGGCGCGCTGCTCGCGATCATCGTCGTGTTCCTGTTCCTGCACAACTGGCGGGCGACGCTGATTGCAGCCGTCGCCCTTCCGCTATCCGTGATCCCGACCTTCTGGATCATGGACATGCTCGGTTTCTCGCTCAACCTGGTCAGCCTGATCTCGCTGACGCTTGCGACCGGCATTCTGGTCGATGACGCGATCGTGGAAGTCGAAAATATCGAACGCCACATCAATATGGGCAAGACGCCCTATCGTGCGGCACTCGAGGCGGCGGACGAAATCGGTCTTGCCGTGATTGCGACGAGCTTCACCATCATCGCCGTGTTCGCGCCCGTATCCTTCATGCCGGGCATTCCGGGCCAGTACTTCATCCAGTTCGGCCTGACGGTGGCCTTTGCCGTGTTCTTCTCGCTGATCGTCGCCCGCCTGATCACCCCGGTGATGGCGGCCTACATGCTGAAGCCCAGCAAGCACAGCCATAGGGAAGACGCAGAACACAATGACGGCCGGATCATGCGCAGCTATACAGCTGCCGTGCGCTGGACCACGAAATGGCGTTATGTAACGCTGGTCGCAGCTATCGCCGTTCTTATGGTCTCTCTGTTCTTCATGGCGCGCATCCCCGGCAGCTTCATTCCGCCGGAAGATGCCTCGCGCATCGTGCTGTCGATCGAACTTCCCCCGAACGCCCGGCTTTCCGATACCGAGGAAATGACCGACCTGATCGCGGAGCGGATCGCCGGCTATGACGGCGTCGAGGATGTCACCGTTCTTGGCGGCGCCTCCCCGCTTGGCGAGCTCGAATATCGCCGCGCCACGATCACCGTGACGCTCGGCAGGCTCGCCCATTCCCTGCCCGAAGCATTGGTCAACGACATGCTGGGTGGCCTGCCGCTGATCGGGCAATATCTGCCGAAGATCCCTCCCTCGGGCCGGGAAATCCCGCAATGGCAGATCGAACAGGATATCCTTGCGGGGCTTTCCGATATTCCGGACCTCAGGATCACCAAGCTCAACGATCGCGGCCAGCGCGATATCGAGTTCAACTTCCTCTCCGATAACGAGGAAGACCTGCAGGAAGCAGTGGCAATCCTCGAATCGAAACTGCGCGCGGATCCCATGCTGGAAAAGGTCTCGTCCGAAGGCGCGCTGCCCCGGCCGGAGCTGAAGATCCGGCCGAAGAAGGAGATTGCGGCACGGCTCGGCATCACGCCGGCCCAGATTTCCGACACGGTTCGGGTGGCAACCGTCGGCGATGTCGACGCCAATCTGGCGAAGATCTCGCTCGACAACCGCCTGATCCCCGTCCGGGTCCGCACCGATCTCGAACTGCGCCGCGACCTTGCCGCCATCCGCGCGCTGAAGATCAAGACCGGATCGGGCGAGATGGTGCCGCTCTCGGTGGTCGCCGATGTCGACTATTCCGAAGGCATCAGCACCGTTCAGCGTTCCGACCGCCATCGCGTGGTCACGATCGGCGCCAACCTGCCGCCGGGCGGCGCGCTCGATCCTTCGACGGCCCGCTTCCGCGAGATCGTTGACAGCACCGACCTGCCCGCCACGGTGACGCTTGCCGAAAGCGGCGATGCCAAGATCCAGGCCGAAATGCAGCAGAGCTTCATGAACGCCATGATGCTCGGCCTGTTCCTGGTGCTCGCGGTGCTGATCCTGCTGTTCAAGGACGTGATCCAGCCGTTCACCATCCTGTTCTCGCTACCGCTCGCGCTGGGCGGGGTCGCGATCGCGCTGATCGTCACCGACAATCCGATCTCGATGCCGGTGCTGATCGGCCTGCTGATGCTGATGGGGATCGTCACCAAGAACGCAATCCTGCTGGTGGACTTCGCCAAGGAGGCAATCTGGCACGGGCTCGACCGGCGTCAGGCGCTGGTGGAAGCCGGGCGCAAGCGCGCGCGTCCGATCATCATGACCTCGATCGCGATGTCGGCGGGCATGCTGCCGGCAGCGCTCGGCGTGGGCGAGGGCTCGTCCTTCCGTGCGCCAATGGCGATCGCCGTGATCGGCGGCATCATCATGTCGACCGCGCTGTCGCTGCTCGTGGTGCCGGCCTTCTTCATGATCATGGACGATATTGCGCGCCTGCTGCGCTTCATCTTCGGCCGCTTCATCGGCAAGGCCGACCCCAACGACGTGGTCTACAACACCGAAGCCGTTGCCCGCATGAGCGAGGCTAACCGCGCCAGGCTCGCGAAGATCGAGGAGCGGATGGACAAGCTGGAAGACGATCGCGACGGCTTCTCGAAGCGCGGCATGGCGTAGGGCTGCAGACACCTGTTCACAGAGTCGCTCAAGCAGAGAGCCCGGCCTCAGGCCGGGCTCTCTGCTGACGAAGCAACAGCTTCCGAGAAAGCCACCGCTTGTGAGATCGCCGCTCACGCCAACCTCACCCACAGGGGTCATGCCCGGACTTGATCCGGGCATCCAGGCAGCACGGTTTGGGGACAGGACTGTCAAAAATGAGAGCCCGGCATCAGGCCGGGCTCTCCTTGTATCTACTGCCCCCAAGGCCCGGCCGATGGCCGGGCCTTCGTCGCTCCTCAGAAGCGGATGTTGAGGCGGGCGGAGACGTTCTGGCTTTCATTGCCGCCGCCGAACTGGCCGGTATAGTTGAGGCCGACCGAGACCTTGTCGGTGAACTGGGTCTCGAAGCCGACCGACACGATGCCCTGGTTCTTGGCAAGCGGCGCGCCGGTGATGCCGAACACGTCGCCGCCGTCGAACGCCACCTGTTCGGCCGGGTTCAGATCGCCGAAGCCCGCCCGCCAGCCGGCCGCAGCCGTCAGCCGGCTCTGGTATTCGCCAAGCCTGAACTCCCACGCACTGCGCACGCCCACCGTCGTGAACCACGTATCCATCTCGCTTTCCGGATGGAACAGCGCCGCAACGCCCCCCGCCTCGGTGAAGCTGCCCGATTGCTGATGGATGTAGGACGCATCCACATAGGGCTCGATCTGGAAGCTGTCGGTGATCGCGAAGGTATAGCCGAGATCGCCATAGACCTGGAACGTGCCGGCATTGTAGCTCCCGCGCTCGCGTTCCGACAGCGTCGAGAAGTCGATCTCGCGGTCCGCGGTCACATCGTGCCAGGTATAGGCCATGCCGAAATCGGACCCGAACCCGCCCCACTGGCCGCCGCCGTAGAAGCCGAGCGTGAAATCATCGCTCCGGCCGGTGACATTGCGGGCATCGACCTCATAGCTGGACTGGCCGTAGCCGACCACCGCGCCGAAGCGCATCGTGTCGAAGGCCGCAAAATCGGCGCCGAGATAGAAGCCACCGGCAGAATCCGTGATTGTCGCGCTGCCGCCCTCGCCCTTGATGCGCGACCAGGAGCCATAGCCCGTCGCCCAGACCCCGATGCCGCTGTTTTCCTCGACGAAGGCGCCGAACGGCGTCAGCACCGGGGTTTCGGCGGCATAATTGCTGACCGCGGAAATCGTCTCCCCGCCCGCGATACCGCCGAGCGCGCCGCGCACATGCCGCCCCGTCGCATCCCGCAGATAATGGCTGTTCGCCACCATCGCCCCGCTCATCGACGCATAGGCATCGCCCGAGAGCGAGGACAAGCCATCTTCCAGATCATCCGTCTCGGCGGCCTCGACCACTTCGAAGAGCGGCGAGGCCGGCGGCAGCGTCTGCACTGCTTCCATCGTGCCGCAGGCATTCCCCGTCAGGGAGAGGTCTCCGCAGCGCGCCTCCATCAGCGTCGAGGCGACGAAGAGCACCAGTTCGTTTCCATTCACGACCTTGCTGTCATAGGTCAGCAGGCCGCCTCCGGGCTCGATCGCGATCTCCGCGTTTTCGACGATGCGCCCGTTGAGGCTGTCGATGAGCGTGACGCTGTCGCCCTTTCTGGCGCCAGGCCGATAGGGGAAGCGTATGACAGCGCCATCGAGCGTCACATCGCCATCGGCGACGATCGTGCTCGCTGCCCCTTGCGCAAGATCGACAACGGTTGCGATCACGGATGTAGGGCTGGTGGTCAGCGACTTCACGCGGCTGACGCTGCTAAGGCTTGCGCCATCGCCCACAATGAAGGTCGCGCCGTCCTCGAGCATGACATCGCCGAACGTCCCCGTGCCGGTGATCGTCGCACCGCTGGCCACCTCGACCGAACCGCCCATTCGGCCGCTCATTGCCAGCGTACCCGAAAGCAGGCTGAACCTGCCGGCAAAGGCGCTGCTGTCGCCTGAAAGCGTCAGGACCGAGCCCGTCATTTCCTTGACGAAGGTACCCCTGCCGGATATCGGGCCCGAAAGCGTTGCATCGTTCGCAGCCCAGCTGAAGGTCGCGGAAGGGGCTATATGGATGGCTCCGGCACCATGGAGCGCGCCGTCGCCCGCGATCTGCAGCCTGCCTTCCCGCACATCCGTACCGCCCTCATACGTGTTGGCGGCCGTCAGCAGCAGCGTGCCGCTCGCGCGCTTGGTGAGCTGGCCAGAGCCTGCGACAGGAAGATCGATCGTGGCCGTCGCCGCGCCCTCGACCGTGATATCCGCATTGGCGCCTGCGATTTCGAGGACGTCGTCATGACCGCCATCCGTCAGCACATAGCCATCGGCCGTAAACACCAGACCGCCAAAGCGTATCCTCGACGACGGACGACCGGCGGCAGGCGAATGGACGGCAATGACGTCGGGCGCCCCGGTGAAATGGGCGATTGCGCCATCCCGCCATGCACTGTGCCGCAGGCCGTTGGCGCCCGACCAGTCGATGTCATTCGGATCGGCGGTCCAATCGCGCTGGGCCGGATCCCAGTAGAGATCCGGCGTACCGTCATCAACCGTCAGATAGAGCCCCTTCATCAGGTACTGAAGCTGATAGTCCGGATTGGTGATCGAGGCATCGAGCTGGAGATTGGGCGTTCCCGACATCGATGCGGCTGTCGCGACCAGAAGATAGTCGCCATTGGCAAGCGCAGTGTTCGGATCGCCCCCGCCCAGAACGTTGATCAGGACATTGCTGCCCTCAGGGGTAAACTGCGACACGCTGATCAGGGGATCGGCGTTCGGCGTGGCCGCAAGCTCGACCGCAAGCGTTGCCGCCGCCGCCAGCGTCAGATTGGCAAGCGTCAGCGGCGTCGCGTTTGCCACCGTGCCGGCGAGCGTTCCGTTGACGGTGGTCGTGCCGCCAAGCGTGCCCTTGCCCTGAAGCGTGCCATCAACGGTGGTGCTCCCGGAAAACCGGCTGCTGTCGCTGTCGATATGGACCGTGCCGCCTGCGATATGGAATGCGGCAGTTGGCGCGGTCGCGAGGATCTGGTTGGCGGCGCCGAACACCAGTGTGCCGGCAGTATCGACGGAAAGGGTCGCCCCCGCCGCGATCGTCACCGTGCCGGCGAGCGATCCGGCCGTTCCCCCGGTCGCGCTGTCGGCCAGCATCAGCGTTCCCGCGCTAACGCTCGTCCCGCCGTCAAACGTGTTGGCGGCGGTCATCACCAGCGTGCCCTGCCCTGCCTTCAGGAGGCCGGTCGCGCCGGAAAGCGGCAGAGCGACGGTCGCCGTGATGCCATCCGCCACAGCCGCCGTCACATAGGTCGCGGCATCGTCGAGAACGAGCGCGTCGCGCGTGGCATCGGCGGCCGCCAGCGTGGTGTCGGTCTCGAACACGAGCCCGCCCACGGTGATCGCGCCGCTCGAGATATCGACGCTCACCGTGCCCGGCTGACCGGAGAAGATCGGCGTCGCGCCCTGTCGCCAGAGCCCGTTATTGCCGCCGTCTTCATCGGACCAGGCCTGGTTGCCGGCAAGCATCGTCCATGTACCGCTCCCGCCGAACCCGGAAACTTGCGTGCCCTCGCCGGGGTTCCAGTAGGGCCGCCCTGTCTCGGTGGAATCGACATCGAGATAGACGAGCCCGCTATTGGTGATCACATTGATGCTGTAGCCCTTGTCCTGCTGGACGAGGCTGAAGCGCTCGTTCGCCGCATTGTCCCAGTAGCGATACATCATCAGAAGATAGGAGCCGTTGGCGAGGACCTGCCCCCCGATCGGACGGACATCGACATGAATGACCGAAGTTGAATCGGTCACGATTTCCCGCATGTCGAACAGCGGGTATGCGAAGGGGTTCAGGGTCTCTTCGTCGGCGGAATCGAGACGGACGATCAGCCGGGCGTTGTTTTCGAGAACCGCCGGGCCGTCGACCTCCAGCGTTTCGTGCGGGCCGTTCTCCAGCGCGCCATAGGGTTTCACTGTCAGGGCTATGGGCCCCGAGCCCGAAACATAGCCGCTGCCCGAGAGCGTGCCGTAGGCAGGATCATCGAGGCCGGAGCCGCCAAAGACCACCGTATGCCCGCCGAGCGTGCTGTTGAGAAGGTGAAGCGTGCCGCCGGTGATATTCACGGTGCCTTCGAAACTGGAGAGAGAGCCGGACATATGGGTGTAACCGGCCTTTTGGAGAATGACCCCATCGCCGTCGCGGACGCTTGTGATCTTGGCCTTGACATCGAACAGGCTGAGATCGGTTGCGGTGTGATTGAAGACGATGTTGGTTGCCGCTCCCGACATCACGATCGTCCTCGCCCAGGTCGAACCCGGTTCGGCAGGGAGATCCGCGCTGCCGGCGCCGAAGGCGAGCGTCGCCGAACCGTCACCAACCGTCTGAAGCGTCATCGCCCCCGTGCTGGGCGAGCCGATATTGGCCCGGCCGCTGCCGGTCAGCACAAGCGCGGTATTGCCTTCAGAACCGCCATTCCTGTCGATACCAACCGTCAGCTCATCCGAAGCGAGCGTGCCGGTCAGCGCGACGCTTGCATCGCCGTAGATCCAGACGTCACCCTCGAAGTCGGAGGTATCGCCTGTAAATGCGAGACTGCCGGAGCCGCCGATATTGAAAGACCCGGCCGGGCCCGAGAGGACATTGGCAAAGGTCGTGTCGTTGTAGATATCGATCGTGAGAGCAAGGCCGCTGATGCCGCCAAATGCGATATCACCGGCAAGCGTGCCATTCAGCATCGCGGCGCTGTTGCCAAGCTGCAGCGTGCCGCCGCTGATGGTGGTCACGCCGGTGTAGCTGTTGTCAGCAGTGAGGATCAGCGTACCGGAACCGGCCTTGGTGACGTCGACCGCCCCGGCCAGCGAGACACCGATCTCCGCGGTGCCACTGTTGACGGCAATGACGGGGTTCTTGTCATCTTCATCGGGAACCAGCATCAGGGCGTCGGCTTCTGCGGAGGTCTTGTAGGTCAGCTCGTAACCGGAGACGGCAAAGGTCATGCCGGCGACCTGCATGGCGGGCGCACCGGCACCATCGACCGTCACAGTGCCTGCGGCGGTCGCGAAAATAGCGGTCTTGCCGTTGCGCCAGGGGCCCACGATCGTGCCCGACTGCGTGGTCCAGTTGAGCAGATTGGTCGTGCCGGGCACCGACCACGTCCCCGAACCACCAAGGCCCAGCGGCGTCGGCGTGCTGCTGTCGCCGTTCCAGTAGAAATCCTGTTCCGGCATCTGATCCTTGACGAACAAGACCATGGTATTCGTATTGTTGTAGTTGTCGATCAGCTGGTAGTCTTCGTCGCCAAGACGCTGGCTACCGGCATTGACGTCATAGATCTTGATGTCCATGAAACCGCCGCCGGCCAGACTGGCATAGGTCATCAGCGTGTAAGGGTTGTCCTCGCCGTAGCCCGCGCCGGAAAAATCGACAATCAGGTCACCGCCAATTGTCAGGGCGCCGGTGACGACGACCAGATCGGTCTCAAGATCGCCGATCTGCAACTGCGTCGTGGCGCCGGCCGCCCCTGAGGTCAGCACCAGATCGCCGCCGATCGTCAGCGTCCCGCGCGCATCTTCGCCGGTGCGATAATCGCCGGGCATCAGCGCGCCCGATGATGTGGCGCCGATCGTGACGGTCGCGCCCGCGCTGCCGACCGTCCCGGTGCCCGCAAGCGTCATGCCGCCATCGATGGCGACCGTACCGCCATGGCTGCCGATCACGTTCATGATCGCGGCGCCCTGCGCATTGCCGGTCGTTCCGGCATACATGCCATTGGCGCCCGTCAGACTGATGATCCCCGAGCCGTTGCTGGCCAGTTGGAACGACCCGGTGAAGCTGTTGATGTTGTTTCCGAAATCGACCGAAGTGTCGGTATAGAGCGTCAGCGCGCCCGCGCCCGTGATCGCCTCCTTCACGGAGCCGTTTCCGGACGCGCTGCCGATCTGCAGCGTTCCCTGCTGAATGTCCGTGCCGCCGCCATAGCTGTTGTCGCCGGAGAGGATCAGCGTTCCGTCACCGGTTTTGGTGAGCCGCGCCGTACCGTTGGACTGGCCGATCGACAGATTGAACTCGGCCGTGGCGGAGTGCACGGAAATCGTCGCGCCGCCGTCTGTGCCACCCAGCTTCAGACCGCCGCCCGTGAAGAGATAGGGACCTGACGAGACCTCGATGCCGTCCACGATGATCCCGCTTGCGCCATCCACCGTGACGGTTCCCTGACCATTGGCGAAGTAGGCGGTCTGCCCGCCGTTCCACCACGGACCGTGATTGTCGCCGCCGCTCGCGATCGTCCAGTTGTCGCTCTCGGTGTCCCATGTCCCCGTCCCGCCCGCGCCGCCTGCCGGGGCGGTAGCGGAAGAGGGGCTCCAATAGACATAGTCCTGGTCGGGCGCCTCGCCGAAGAACAGGAGGGCGACGGTATGACCGCCATTGTATTGATAGTCGATCCTGTAGGAGGGCTTTGGAATGGGCTGATTGCCATTCGTCGTATCGAGCACGACGACCATGCCAAACTCGGCGACGAGGTTGCCATAATCCCCGATCAGAACATAGTCGCCGGGCGCATTGGCGCCGCCATAGTAGATGGTGACGGTGCCTTCGAGATCGAGGTTTCCCCCCACCTTGGATATCGGAACGGTATTCGGGTCATTGTCGGCGAAATACAGGTAGGTATTGCTACCACTCTGTGACACGAAGTCGCCTTCGACGGTCACGTAAGGCAGCAGCGCTGCGCTTCCACCCGACACCGATTGCGGCGCGTTGATGGAGACGCTGCCGGAGGTAAGGTTGATAGAACCGACCTGGTCATAGGCGACATAGCTGCCTCCGGCCACATTGACATTGCCAAGGAAACCCAGCGGGTGAACCAGCGTCCCGCCGAAAATGTTGACATTGCTATCCTGCGGATTGCCGGAATTGCCGACGCTCTGGATCGTGGTGAAGCCGGCATAGTGGTTGACCGTCAACCCCTCGGGCCCATCGCCGGGGCTGGTAAGATTGAGCTGGAAATTGTCTTTCATCGTTGCGGTATGGTTGACATCCACACTGCTCCCAGCATCCGTAAACACTTGGGTGAGTGCGCTGAGATTGCCCGGCGCATAACGCGGATTTCCCAGATTGTTGGGATCCCCGATCACCAGCCGCCCTTGTCCTCCGTCCACGCCAAGCAGAACCGTGGTGCGGGCATCAAGGGTCGTCTGCAGCAAGCCGCCATCGGCAAGCACGAGCATGGCTGCATTGTTTACGCCCGACCCGACCACAAGGGCCTGTGTTTCGGAAACGAGCTCGCCTTTGACGGCGACGGCGCCCTTGCCGACGGTTGCCGTGTTCGTGACCGTGACCGTGCCGCCGCCATCCACGAAGACATTGCCGCCGCCGTCGATCAGCAGGTCCTCGAGCGTGAACCTGCTGCCGGCCCCGGCAACGATCGCCCCTGCCGTATTGAGCAGATGGAAAGATGCAGCGCTCGCGACGGCGCCGCCATCAATCTTCAGGCCGACATTGGCGTAGGACTTTCCCCGGCGATCGACATAGGTCTGCGTACCGCTTGCCACCGCGACATCGTTGAAAACCGCGCGCGCACCGCTGGTGACGTTGATGTAGCCGGCGCCCGCAAAGTTGGCGCCGGCAAGCCCGACGAAGACATCGACCCCCTCGCCCATCGTCAAAACCGTGGAAGCGTCGCTCACGGTTACGTTCATATTCGCCCGGTCAAGCGGACCAAGACCTGCTGCGCTGCCCGGCGAGCCGATGTAAAACGGGCCATCCGTCAGCGTGACATTTGAGCCCTGATTGAAAATGAAGGTCACCGGATCGCGATCGGTATAGAGCGCCGCTGGCTCGGGAATATCCTGGGTGCAGTCCAGTCCGGAAAATGTATAGGTCTGATCCTGCTGCACATAGCCGCAGGCTGCAAGCGCGCCTCCCCCCCAGAGATAAAACCCGGCACCCAGCACCAGGGCACCCGAAAATGCCGTGCCGGCCAGAAGACCATGCAGGCTGGAGCGTCGGCCGGACGGCACCTCTGACAGAACGGAGCGGCGATGGAGAAGTGATGGAGCGGCAAGCATGCAATATCCCCCGAAAGCAGGAAAACCAGGAAGGCCCAAGGATAGACGTGCGCACCACGCTTATTCCATTTAATACTTTTTATTATCTCGACTTAGATTAACCATCAATTCATTTACACTCAATATGAATGTAAAATAATGTATTTTTCGGATTTTATACTTGTATGGAAATTCTGGCGCCAGAGCCGGTATTGCGTCCATCAGCACGGCGTCCGGAAAGAAGGAGCCGCATCGATGCCCGAAGGCCCGGCCGATGGCCGGGCCTTCGTCGCTCCTCAGAAGCGGATGTTGAGGCGGGCGGAGACGTTCTGGCTTTCATTGCCGCCGCCGAACTGGCCGGTATAGTTGAGGCCGACCGAGACCTTGTCGGTGAA
>NZ_JABUOU010000029.1 GCF_013344475.1 Martelella limonii
ATCTGACGCTTCACGTCAGCATCCCGCCCGCGGGTTTCGGAATTTTCCTGCATCGAAATGTCCCGACCGACTTTGCTTTTCAACGGACGCCGAAAAGTCCGCCTGGCTATTTCTTATGACCTGCTCGCCAGGATGTCGACATCTATACACTGGCGTGTTCAGGTGTTCGTCCTGCCTTGATCGATTGGCACATTGCCGTGGTGCGATCCTCCCGCGCGTCCCGCGCCTTCCTGATGATGTCGGCTAACTCTCTCACTTAGGACGCAGCCTCATTCCTCCTCGCCCTCCATCTCGGACACCATCACCTCTTCCTGAACGGCCTGGCGGCTGAGCAACCCTGCATCCTCCAATGCCCCGATATCCGGCAGGTCGCGCAGCGTTTCCATGCCGAATGCCGAAAGAAAGTGCTTGGTCGTGACGTAGGTATAGGGCGCGCCGGCGGCGAAGATCACCGCCTCCACCCGCAGCATCCATTCGCGCCATCGCAGGTCGGGCGGCAAGGCCTCAAGCTCGCGATCGAAGAGGCGTTCGCCTCCCGCCTTTTCGTCTTCGGCGCTCGCTTTCCGGCGGCGGGACGGCCTGTTATTTGCTGCTCCCGCCATCGTCACAACCCGTAAATCCGGAACCACGACCGGCCCGACAGTTCGCGCACGGCGCCAAAACCTTCGAGCCTTTCGAACAGGCGCGTGGCGGCCCAGCGGGAGAGATTGCTGCCGGGGGCACTCGCCGGGCTGGCGTCCGCATCCAGCAGTTTCTGAATGACAGGGCCGGCGCCCTTGGTCCGCACCTTCGGCGTCACGGCTACAAGAACATTCGCCCGGCGCGCGATCGCGTCCGCCGCGCGCAGCGCGGTTGCGGCGCCATCGACGAGCGCCAGGCAGACGGCACGACCAAAACCTGGTTCTCCCGGCCGCACGCGTCCCCTGCCCCCGATTGTGCGAAACGCCGGGCCATAGCGCTCCGCCATCAGCAGCGGCACGGGTCGGTTCGATTTCAGGAGGGAAGCAATCAGCATGTCGGCCATGGCCCAGGCCAGCGGCTCCGCATCCGGGCGAACGGCGAGGATCGCGGTGACGAGGTCGGCGACCACGAAGGGGACGGCCCGGCCCGACTGGAGCGCGGTGTCTGCCAGCTCCGGGATGGCGGCGAGGTGGTCGTCAAAGGCGAGCCCCATCAGGTCGGCAAGATCTTCGACCTGCTTCGCGGCAAAACCGGGTTTTCGGGTGGCGAG
>NZ_JABUOU010000030.1 GCF_013344475.1 Martelella limonii
CCGCCTGAACGGCATGGAAGCCATCGAACTTGCCCGGGTATCCGATCAGATTGGATCGCTCTTCCTCGAAGACGTCCCAGACCGTGCGCTGTGACTGATCGACATGTTTGTGGGCACGGGCGTAACTGATGCATTTGTCCAGCAACCACCCGTTCAGCTCCCCATAGGACTTGAAGCGTAGTCTTGGTGTGAAGAAGCGCTCCCTGACCAGGTTAACCTGGTTCTCGACCTGTCCCTTCTCCCAGCCGGACGCCGGCGTACAGGCCACCGGTTCGACAAGGAAATGGCTGCACATCTGTGAGACAAACGGCGGTTGTATTGCCGCTCCTTGCCGACAAAGACCGTCTCCACTGCGGTCTTCATGTTGTCATAGATCCCGCGCGTACAAGCCCCGCCGAAGAAGGCGAATGCCCGGTCATGGGCGTCGAAGACCATCTCCTGTGTCTCTCGCGGATAGGCCCTTACATACATCATCCGGCTGTGGCAGAGCCGGACATGCGCCACCTTGACGGTTGTCGTCACGCCGTTCAGGACGACAATCTCGTGGGCTCCAGTCGAACTGGTAGGCCTCACCGGGTGCGTAATAGAGCGGCACATAGGCTTCTGTCGAAACAGAACCGCGCTCCTTAGACCATTTGCGGGCATAACGCCGGACGGCATCGTAGCCGCCTTCGTAACCTTGATCACGCAGATCTTCATATATCCGGATGAGCGTCAGCCGTTCGCGCGACGGCTTGGCATCATTGGCAAGCAGTATTCCATCGAGCTGGTCCTGCCACGGTCCAAGCTTCGGGCGAGGCTGCGTCGTGCGCTCATAGGAGAACGCTGTCTCACCACCGCGCAGAACCTTCCGTACCACTTTACGCGAAATGCCCAATTCCCGGCAGATCGCTTTGATCGGCATGCCTTGCGTCAGGGCAAGCCGGCGTATCTTCGCAATTGTTTCCACAACAATCATCCAAATAAAAAGCCTCCGAGATAAACCGGAGGCTGTTGTAGCCCCTGTGCCAGAAGGGGTCCCTTTTGGAAGCCGATCACCCCTCTAACGGGGTCCTTATTCCACGCCTAATCACA
>NZ_JABUOU010000031.1 GCF_013344475.1 Martelella limonii
GAGTGCTCGTTTTGATTCAATGGCTTCCTGAAAGGAACCCTTGATGAGACGACGTTTTGATCTGACGGATTTCGAGTGGGCGGTTATCGAGCCGCTTCTTCCCAACAACAGCCGCGGCGTGCCGAGGGTCAACGATCGTCGGGTCATAAACGGCATCCTGTGGCGCTTTCGCACCGGCAGTCCTTGGGCCGATGTGCCGGAGCGTTATGGGCCATACACCACCTGCTATAACCGGTTTGTCCGCTGGCGGAAGGCGGGCGTCTGGGACCGGCTTCTTGCTGCCATTTCCGCCGCCTTTGATGGTGATATCCAGATGATCGACTCCTCTTGTGTCCGCGTCCACCAGCATGGTGCCACCGGTAAAAAGGGGGCTCCAATCGAAGCATGGGACGTTCCAGAGGTGGCCTGACGACAAAAATCCATGCCGTTGTCGATGCCGATGGGCTGCCAATAGACCTGTGTCTGTCAGAAGGTCAGCACGCCGATTGCAGCTACGCCGAGGGGCTGCTGACCAAACTCCACGCGGGCGCAACACTTCTTGCCGATCGCGGCTACGATACCGATGCAATCCGGGATGCAGCAGCGAGACATAAGGCCTTCGCAAACATTCCGACCAAACGGAACCGGAGAAAGACCTTTGCTTTCAGCCGGTTTCTCTACCGCTACCGAAATCTGGTGGAACGCTTTTTCAACCGCCTCAAAGAAGCGCGAGGCATCGCTACGCGCTACGACAAGCGCGCTGACAACTACCTTGCAGCCATAAAGCTCTTCTCAGCACGCATCTGGCTTAAGCATTATGAGTCTACCGCCTAG
>NZ_JABUOU010000032.1 GCF_013344475.1 Martelella limonii
GGCAAGGGCGAATCGATCCGGGTATTCCCGCTGTCGAACTGGACCGAGCTCGATATCTGGCAGTACATCATGAAGGAGAACATCCCGATCGTGCCGCTCTATTTCGCGGCGAAACGGCCGGTGGTGGAGCGCGATGGCGCGCTGATCATGGTCGATGACGATCGCATGGCGATCGGGCCTGACGACGTGGTGCAGGAAAGGATGGTGCGGTTCCGCACCCTTGGCTGCTATCCGCTGACGGGTGCGGTGGAATCCGAGGCTGCCGACCTTCAGGCGATCGTGCGCGAGATGCTGACGGCAACCACATCGGAACGCCAGGGCCGGATGATCGACAAGGACGAGGCCGGCTCGATGGAGAAGAAGAAGCGGGAGGGCTATTTCTGATGACGGAAGATTTTTCCGGCGACATGCTCGCCTATCTCGCCAGGCAGGAAGAAAAGTCGCTGCTCCGGTTCCTGACCTGCGGCTCGGTCGATGACGGCAAGTCGACCCTGATCGGCCGGCTGCTCTACGACACCAAGCTGATCTTCGAGGACCAGCTGGCAGCGCTTGAGAGCGATACCGCCCGCCATGGCACCACGGGCGAGACGTTCGATTTCGCGCTTCTGGTCGACGGGCTCGAATCCGAACGCGAACAGGGCATCACCATCGATGTCGCCTATCGCTTCTTTGCGACCGACAAGCGCAAGTTCATCGTTGCCGATACCCCCGGCCACGAGGAATATACCCGCAACATGGCAACCGGCGCCTCGACCGCCGATCTCGCCATCGT
>NZ_JABUOU010000033.1 GCF_013344475.1 Martelella limonii
GATCGGCAAGACTTGCCTCGTCCGCTTCGACAACAACAAATATTCCGTACTGTCGACCGCTGTGGGCCGTCCGGCCGAGATCCACGCATACGCTGAGCACATCGTCATTCGCCAGGATGGCGTCGAGATCGGTCAGCATGAGCGCTGCTTCGGCCGCGGCGAGACGATCTATAATCCTTGGCATTATGTACCGGTCCTGACCCGCAAGCCGGGAGCACTCAGAAACGGCGCGCCCTTCCATGACTGGGTTCTGCCGGCTGCCATGGAGAAGGTGCGCCGTCGGCTAAAGGCCATGGCTGACGGTGATCGTCAGATGGTGTCGATCCTGGAATGTGTAGGACTGGACGGGCTTCCCGCTGTCGAGGCGGCCTGCCAGGAAGCGCTCGATCAAGGCGTGTTCTCGGCCGCCATCATCATCAATATCCTGGCTCGCAATCGTGATCCGCAGCCACCCGCCATTCTCTCCATTCCCGACGCCCTTCGCCTGACCCATGAG
The DNA here is from genome assembly GCF_013344475.1 of Martelella limonii. Lineage (GTDB taxonomy): Bacteria > Pseudomonadota > Alphaproteobacteria > Rhizobiales > Rhizobiaceae > Martelella > Martelella limonii. Next base: position 497 of record NZ_JABUOU010000033.1, read on the forward strand.
CCTCTGGCAGATTGCGCACGTTACGATAGCCTCCGGAGGGCAAGCTGATATGGAACGATCCCAAATCCTCGACATGATGGGCGCGCTGAAGCTGTTCGGTATGCGTGGCGCTTACGACGAGATCATGGCCTCCGGTATCAAGCGGCAGCATGAGCCGCCGCGCATCGTGGGTAACCTGCTGCAGTCGGAGATCGCCGAGAAGCAGGCGCGCTCCATCAAATACCAGCTCACCGTCGCCAAGTTGCC
>NZ_JABUOU010000034.1 GCF_013344475.1 Martelella limonii
GGGCGATTGAGATGACAAGCGGCGCATGGATGACCGTCAATGCCCCGAAGAAGGCCCCGACCAGGACACTGAGCAATGTCGCCACCGGCGCCACCGCCTCGCGCCAGCGCGCCCGCCCGGCGATCGCGTCGGCCACCTTTCCCGCCAGCGTTACCAATATTCCGCTCAGATACGTGCGGACCTCTAAATCCATGTGACCGCTGAACGCATGGTTGATCATCCCCATCGCCGCCGCCAGAGCCACCAGCGTCAGATATGCGGAGCCGCCCATCTCCAGATTGACCGCCGAGGCAGCGAGCACGCCCGCGACCAGCGCCAGCGACGCCGGATCGCGCCGCGCTTCGCCCGCATTGACCAGGCGACCGACCACGCCGCCTACGAAGAAGGCGAGAACCGCACCCGCAATTTTCAAAGATGTCGCACCGTTGCCACTCACAGCTTCGGTTACGATTTTGGTCAGGTTGCCGCTCATGAAAGAGGAGAACATCTGGATCGAGGACAGCAAGGCAAGATATCCGACCGCATCGACCCAGCCGGCAACGGCGTTGAGGATCAACGATACAAGACCTTGCGGTATCGAGGGACGCGCGATCTGACGCTTCACGTCAGCATCCCGCCCGCGGGTTTCGGAATTTTCCTGCATCGAAATGTCCCGACCGACTTTGCTTTTCAACGGACGCCGAAAAGTCCGCCTGGCTATTTCTTATGACCTGCTCG
>NZ_JABUOU010000004.1:0-85191 GCF_013344475.1 Martelella limonii
CCTCGGCACGCCGCGGCTGTTGTTGGGAAGAAGCGGCTCGATAACCGCCCACTCGAAATCCGTCAGATCAAAACGTCGTCTCATCAAGGGTTCCTTTCAGGAAGCCATTGAATCAAAACGAGCACTCATCGTGAACCCATCAGTTTATGAGTTTACGGCCTAAGTCATTCGAGAGAGCGTATATCCCGTCCGCATGGCCGGATGGGTATCCAGCCTCTTCAAGCCTGAATGATATCTCCGGTAACTTCTCTCCTATTTCTTTTGAATACTTTGAAGCTCGAATTCTTACGCTTATAGATCTAATATTTACTATAGGACTCATGAATCTATTACAGTAAGTTCTTTCGTTGTACATCTTGAATAGTCTTGATAGTATTTCATCTACAATGTATTCTGAACGGTACCGTTTTGTATTTTTATTTAATTTTGGAAATTTATTTTGAATATCATCCAATGATATAGAATAGCTTAATTCTATAGATTGGCAGTCGTCTCGTACCATTACAGAATGAAGCGATGATGCGTATTTGTGGAATATCTCGCTTTGTTTTGGTATTGCCCCCAGTCTCTGAAGTGCTTTGTTAGCGCGATGATGGTCATCTGCTATTTCGTCAGAGAACCTCAGTATGGCGGCCAACATTCGTGGCCTGACATCAATCCCGTTGAGGGGTTCAGTAGGGGAAAGATACGAAATTGTATCGGGATCTCCGTTGATTTCTCCGCCATGTGCCGACGCAATCTGGCGGATCATGTCTTTTTCGATAGCATCGCCAAGGTAATCTTTTACGTACTCCATCATAGAGACTACGCGCTTTTCGTGCTTTTCGCGGCCATTGATATTGCCAAGATCATGAAAATGGATTGCACAAAGCAGAAGATAAATTTCGTACCCGTACAGGCGGTATCGATTGTTTGGATTGTTGAGCAGAATTGAGGCCCGCTGTATGACGGTTTTAATGTGGTCCGGGCCGTGATCTGTGAGGATTCCGCCATCGATCGCGGAGCTTCCCGCTAGAACATGGTCGTGAAACTCCCTATTGAGCTTTTCTGCCATCTCCATATATCGGGCGAAATAAGTGTGTTTTGAGTTGTCGAATGGAAGTTCGTTTGTGTTGTTTGAGCAAAGCTGTTCGAGTGTTTTCTCAAGGCTGTTGTCAATAATGTTCATCGTTATTCCGCAGCCTCTATAGCATGAACGGTCGGCAAAATGTCGCTCATCACCTGCTGGAATACAACTTTTGATAGCAATGGCGGTACAGCATTTCCTACTTGTTGTTGTTGAAATCCAATCGAGCCGAAAAATCTGAACGAATCTGGGAATGATTGAAGGCGCGCAGCTTCACGAACTGAAAGACCGCGATCCTCTCCAGGATGAACAAGCATGTTCTTTCGGAAGTTGCCTATAGTTACCGCGGGTTGGTCCCATTCAAGTCGTCGATATATTCCAGTGTGGCATCGCGAACGATCTTTATAATTAGACATCAAATATTCGGGGATATCTTCCCAATTGCCACCCTGAGGAATGTGCCTGTACCGTTCAAGAATTTCAGGTGCATTTTTTGTAACCAAGTTTCCACTAACAGACGTGGTGCCGCCTTGCCTCAAAAGCCTTGAGTAGTTGGAAATGGGCCGCAGCTCGTATCCTAGCACGTCAACTCCTGCCCCGTTTTTCAAAGCGGGTAGGTCTGCGATGGCGTCGCGAACCGTCAAAGGCTTGGTGTGGATTGGCGGAGGGAATTCAAAATGTCGGCTAGACGAGTTCGCTACCACGAACAGTCTTGATCTGCTCTGAGGTACACCGTAGTCGCGTGCATTCAAAACGGTAAAATTGACACGGTACCCTAATGCTTCGAGCCCAGCGACAACGAGTTGCAAAAATTTTGCACCTTCGGTTTCCGTGATGCCTTTGACATTTTCAAACACAACCCATTCTGGCTCAATTTCCTGCACCGCACGCAAGAACTCTTTAAATAGCCAATTATTTTGGTTGGTCGAACTTCGGGTTCGTTGATTGGATGTGGAAAACCCTTGGCACGGTGGGCCGCCAAATACTACAGTTTCTTCGTCCGATCTGTATTTTGAAAAATCCACCGAACGGATGTCAGCGCAAATAACTTTAGTACTTGGGTGATTTAAAGCGTAGGCACTTGCGGCGTATCGGTCGATTTCGACGGCAAGGCAGGTTTTGACGCCAGCCATTGCCGCGCCAATCGACATTCCTCCGACTCCTGAAAAGATGTCGATTCCCCGCATATACCCCCCAATAAAAAATAATATGCATGGAGCGCATAAGAGCGGATTAGATCTTAGTTTTCAACTGCTGGACACGGAAATAAGCGCTATTTCGAGTGCGCTACGATAATTTGCAACTATTGCGACATTTTAATCGGTCAATTTTGTATCAGCTTTCCGATTGCCCGGCACCTGAATTGTTGTCTGGCAACCCAAACTGAGATCGGAGCTCATCCCACTCCCGCTTGCTCAGTTTTGCAATGTAGGGTGAGGCATCTTTGCCGCACAACATGGCGGTGAGTACTTGTTTAGCAGTACGCGAGAGGGAGACGGCGCCCAGGCGGTATTCTTCGAACGCTTCAAAGGACATTGGTACCCATTTCGAAGCGATTTGCATCATCGCTTGTGCGTATATCCGAATTTCATATTGAGCGTGAGTGTCTGCCCTAAGGCGCAGGAAATTGAAAAGATTGTGCAGATCAGTTTTCCAGTACCACTGGGTATATGTGTTGAGCGTCAAATTCATCCTTGCCAGTTCGCGTGCGAGGCCGCTCCGGGCGTCATCCTGCACGTTGCCGTGTTCGTCCTCATTGAGCATCCAGACATAGTGCTCGTAGTTGCGCTGGGCATCGGAAGCCAAAAGTTCCAATACCTGCTGCGCATCCTCCAGAGTTAGCGCTGTGCTACGCCCTTGGCGATTCGAGCTGGATTGCTCGGCCAACTGATCTGGCGCTGGCAGATAAAATTCACGCTCCAAGATCGAATATCTTGCCGAGTACTCATTCACCGAGGCCGTCCTATGGCGTATCCATTGCCGTGCCACAAAAATCGGCAACTTGACGTGGAACTTGATCGACGGCATTTCAAAGGGCGTGGTGTGCTGGTGCCGCATCAGGTACCTGATTAGTCCTCTGTCTTCACTGACCTTTCGTGTGCCCCTACCATAGGATACGCGTGCGGCCTGCACGATGGCTGCATCGTCTCCCATGTAGTCAATGACCCTGATGAAGCCGGAATCGAGAATCGGAATTCTGGTGAAAAGGACTTCTTCTAGAGCTGGTACGGTTGCACGCCGGGTGGGAAAGCTCTCAGCTCGAGAGAGCTCTATCTCGGAATCCTCCCCGTGGATTTTTTCATTTTTTGACAAGTGAAACTCTCCGCAACCTATTCTTCAACAATAGACCGATATTACCACATACCATTCGGTCGTTGCGTCTTTATGGCAATGGCAGCTTAGACGTTTTCATTCGTATTGAGGGGACGGAGTGATGGTGATCCCGACTGGATTCGAACCAGTGGCCTCGAGATTAGGAATCTCGCGCTCTATCCTACTGAGCTACGGGACCAATTAGGCAGTTTACGGTGCCTATTCGGTACTTGGTCTATACCGACGAGGCCTATGCTTATGATCCGGTTCGCCTTTCCGTTTCAAGAGCATCGAATTAGGAATCTGATGCTCTATCCTGCTGAGCTACGGGACCACTTGCCCCTCCATACAAAAGCAGCGCGCTGATGAAAAGCCCTGTTTTTGTAGCGGAGCGGGGGGAGCTATGCGGAAAGCCGGCTTTCGGCGAGGCGAACCCAGTAGGATATGCCGTAAGCGAGGGCCTCGTCGTTGAAATCATAGTCCGGATTGTGCAGTCCGGCGCTGTCGCCATTGCCAAGCATGATGAAGGCACCCGGGCGGGCTTCCAGCATGTAGGAAAAATCCTCCGCCGCGGTCCAGGGTGCAAAGGCGGTATCGACGCTCTCTTCGCCCGCGACCGCGATCGCGGCCTCGACGGCATGAAGGGTTTCGATCTCGTGATTGACGGTCGGCGGATAGTTGCGGGTATAGGTCACTTCGGCAGAGGCACCATGGGCCGCTGCCAGCCCTTCCGCGAGCGCTCTGATCCGGCTTTCGGCCATTTCCCGGTTTTCGGGCGTGAACGAGCGCACCGTGCCGCCGAGCTCCGCCTCCGACGGGATCACGTTATGCGCAAAGCCTGCATGAAACTCGGTGACCGAGACCACCAGCGCGCTGACGGGATCGGCAACGCGCGAGACGATCGTCTGCATCGCGCCGACGATCTGGGTTCCGACAATGATCGGATCGATCGTCTTCTGCGGCTGGGCGGCGTGGCCGCCCTTCCCCCTGACCAAGATCCGGAACTCGTCGGTGGCCGCCATGATCGGGCCGGAGCGGATTGCGAACTGCCCGACAGGAAGCCCCGGGAAATTATGCATGCCGTAGACCTCGGCAATCGAGAAACGGTCCATAAGACCGTCCTCGATCATCGCCTTGCCGCCGCCGCCGCCCTCTTCGGCGGGCTGGAAGATCACGGCGACCTCGCCCGTGAAATTGCGCGTTTCGGAAAGGTATCTTGCAGCACCCAGCAGCATCGCCATGTGGCCGTCATGGCCGCAGGCATGCATCTTGCCGCTGAGGGTCGAGCGCCATTCCTGCCCCGTGGTCTCCTCGATCGGCAGGGCATCCATGTCGGCGCGCAGGCCGATCGTGCGCCCCGCGCCGCCATTGCCGCGGATGATGCCGACGACGCCGGTACGGCCGATACCCTCGACAACCTCATCGACACCGAACTGCCGCAATTTGTCTGCTATGAACGCAGCGGTTGCGTGAACGTCATAAAGCAGTTCGGGATACCGGTGCAGGTGCCGCCGCCATTCTTTCGCTTGACTTTGAAGTTCGGCGGCATAGTTCAGCACCGGCATTAATGATACCTCTGAATTTTTCAAAAATTCGTTGTAAAACGCGCTAACATTGAGAGGGCTTGGATGGGAGCCCACCAAGAGATGTGCCCTTCAAGGCGTATATCGATAACAACCCACAGGCAAGTGGAGAGAGCTTTCGTGTTTCAAATGGCCAGGATGAAATCGAGGACCCGCGCGATGGTCCGGACGATCGCGGGCGCGCTGCTCGTCGCCGTGCTGATGGTCGCGGGCTCCGCAGCCTATGCCAATCCCTATATCGTGGTCGATGCCAAGACGGGCCGCGTGCTGTTTTCCAACGAACCCTTTAAGAAATGGTTTCCCGCCTCGCTGACCAAGCTGATGACGGCCTATCTGGTGTTCGAGGATCTGAAGGCAGGCCGTCTCGATCCACGTGCGGCAATCACCTTTTCGGCGGCAGCGGCCAACGAACCGGCCTCGAAGATGTATTTCGCGCCGGGAACGCGCGTGACCGTCGATGACGCCCTGAAGATGATGCTGGTGCATTCGGCCAATGATGCCGCCCACGCCGTCGCCGATGCCGCGATCGGCGGACGTCAAGCCTTCATTGCGCGGATGAATGCGAAGGCTGCCCAGCTCGGCATGGTGGATACGCATTTCGTCAATGCCAATGGCATGACCTCGCTCGCCAATCCGCAGCCGGGCCAGTATACCACCGCCCGCGACATGGCCGTTCTGGCGCTTGCGATTGATCGGGACTTTCCCGAATACCACTACTATTTCACCATTCCCGGCATCCAGTCGAACAGCGGCAAATACCGCAACACCAACCTGCTGGTCGGCAATTTCGACGGGGCGACCGGCATGAAGACCGGCTTTGTCTGCGCCTCGGGCTATAATCAGGTATCCTCCGCTGCCCGCGACGGGCGCGAGGTGATCGCTGTCGCGTTCGGCGCAAACAGCGTGCCGGCGCGCGCCGACAAGGCGGCGGAACTGCTGCAGGCAGGCCTCACCACCAATGACCGCAACGGGCCAGAGCTTGCGTCCTTCCTGCCTCCGCCCGCGCCGGACCGTCCGGTTGCCGATATCACCAACGAGGTCTGCACGGCGCAGGCCGTCGAAAACCGCGGCGACATTCGCGACGAGGACGGCAATTACATCTTCAAGTCGCCCTATCTGAAGCCTTTGCCCAAGGTTTACCCGACCGTCGACGCCTACCGCCTGCCAAACGACACCGAAACGGTCGCGGCAACGCTTGACACGCTCACCTATGTGCCCCTGCCCATCGCCAGGCCCCGCTAATAGACATGTATCAGCCGCAATCCCCGATACCGGTTTCCATCGTCACCGGCTTTCTAGGCGCCGGAAAGTCGACGCTGCTCAACCGCCTGCTCGCAGATCCCGCCCTCGCGGATGCAGCCGTGATCATCAATGAATTCGGCGCGGTCGGCATTGACCACCTGCTTGTCGAAAGCTCCGGCGATTCCATCATCGAACTCGCCAATGGCTGCCTCTGCTGTACCGTGCGCGGCGCCTTGATCGATACGCTGGCTGAACTCACCGACCGCATGCAGACCGGACGGGTCCGGCCGGTCTCCAGGGTGATCATCGAAACCACCGGCCTTGCAGATCCGGTACCGGTGCTGATGGCCATCATGGCCCATCCCGTCATCGCCTCAACCTTCAGCATCGATGGCGTGGTGACGCTGGTGGATGCCGTCGCCGGCATGACGACGCTCGAACGCCACGATGAGGCCGTCCGGCAGGCAGCCGTCGCCGACCGCCTCGTCATCACCAAGACCGACCTTGCCAACGGGGAAGCGGTTGCAGCGCTTGAACGCGCGCTTGCAGCGATCAATCCGATGGCCGAGATCGTCGATGGCAGCGCGCCTGAGGCCTCCCGCCCCCATCTTCTGGTCGCTGGCCTGTTCGATCCGGCAAGAAAGCCACGTCAGGTCGGTGACTGGTTGAGTGCCGAGGCGTCCAGACACGCCCACCACCATCACCACGACGTCAACCGGCACAGTGAGCACATCCGCGCCTTTTCGCTGATTGCCGCCACCGTCGCCTCCCGCGGCGTCATCGAGGCCTTCCTGCACCGGCTTGCCGCCGAACACGGCGACCATATCCTGCGGGTGAAGGGCGTCGTGGCCCTTGCAGGCGAACCACGGCCGCTCGTGGTCCATGGCGTCGGCCCGACTGTCTACCCGCCCCGCTTCCTCGCGAAATGGCCTCACGGCAGTGAGCCGCAGACGCAGCTCGTCGTGATCGGGGCGGACCTTTCGGAAAATGCGGTGCGCGCGCTGTTCGAAACCTATCTGGATCGCCCGGCCATCGACCGGCCGGACCGCGCGGCGCTCGAGGAAAACCCGCTTTCCGCCTTCGGCTTCAAACGCTAGGGTCAAGGCGGCTGCGGAAGAACACCTTCAGGCACTGCTATTGTTCAAACAGGAAGCCCTCAACAGTCGGACAAGGCGATGTGCTGTGCCTGCGGGCAGGCTTTGTTGGCCTATGCGCGCTTAATGACAAAGCGGTGACCGGTTGCGGTCGCCTCGCTTGTAATCAGCCGGTGGCCGGCTTCCTGACAAAGGTGGGGTATGTCGATGACCGCCAGCGGATCGGTGGTTTCCACCGTCAGCACGCTTCCAGGCGCAAGGGCTGCAAGCCGCTTGCCGGCCTTCAGCGCCGGCAGCGGGCATTTCAGTCCCTTCAGATCATAATGAAAGTGCGGCTGCGATTGGCTCTCGCTCACCAGAATTTCCAGAACGGCTTGTCGCCCTTCTTCGGCTGTTCGGGCTCGGCATAGGCTGCCATGGGGCTCGGCTCCGGAACCGGGACCGCAGCGGGCGCCGCAGGCGCGGCAGGCGTTTCCGGGATTGCAGCCGTCTGGGTGGCGGTATCGATTTCTACCGGGACCTCGGCAGGCTTTTCCACCGGGCCGTATTTGGCAATCCGATACTCGTCGATGGTGATGTAGCGGCCGGCTTCGAGCGAAGGACCGGTCGGCTGGTAAAGCGCATCCATCGGGTCCTTGCGCAGATCCGCAACAAGCGCCTTGCGCTCCGCTTCGGTCGGATCGATCCAGACCTTGTCGTCGTTTTCCTCGAGCGCCTCCGCAAACGCCTTCTCGTAGGACGTGCGGTTGGTCGCAAGCGGCATCATGTCCTGGGTCGGGATATTGGAGGCCATGACCGGGCATTCGCGGTCCGAAGCGACGTCGCCGCCATTGACCGGGTCCTTGTTGAAGACATACGACCCGCCGCACACATCGACGTCCGGCACCTTGTGGGTGACGTCGAAATAGTCATAGCCTTCCTTCAGCATCTGCCAGAAGGGATAGTTCTCGTTGTAGCGGTGACGCGCCATGTTGTCGGCGGTCATCCGGAACGGATAGGCCTGCAGCATGATTGCCTGCTGGCCGCCGGCAAACGCATCGCGTGCCAGCGCGAAAATCTCGAGGATCTGCTCGTCCGTCATCGAATAGCAGCCGCGCGACGAGCAGGCGCCGTGGATCATCAGATCGGAACCGGTGAACTGGTTGGCGCGGTCATAGCGGTTCGGAAAACCGGTATTGATGGCCAGGAAATACTGCGAATACGGGTTCAGCAGGCCCTTCGACAGCGGATAGAAGCCTTCGGGCGCCTGACGGTCGCCTTCCTTCTTCTTCGGCCCGAGCTTGCCGGACCAGGCGCAGATCTCGTAGGTTTCGAGTTCGCCATAGGTGCCGTTGCGCGTCTGCTTCCAGATCTCCAGGACGCCCTCTTCCTTGAAGATGCGGATGGTGATCGGAGCATTCTTGGACATGTTGCGCTTGGACATCTTCGCCACCATGGTGGAAGGCAAAGAATAGTTCATCTTCTCCTGCACAGTGGAGAAGTCGGTACTGTCAAAAAAGCTGTTGCAGCCCGTGAGCGCCATCGTGGCGAAGATCATCGGGGCCAGTACAGTCAAGCGCATGAATAGAACCTGCCGGATTTTCGCATTGAACGCAACGGTTCACCGCCGCGAATTCGCTATCATAATGCACCGCTAAAGTTCAAGAAAGCGTTAACTGTTTCTTTCCGCAGGCGCTGGCGCCCCCGCAGAAAGCAGCAAACACCCTACAGATTGCGGCCGATGGCGAGGAATTTCTGGCGGCGCATGTTGCGGATTTCTTCCGCAGACTTGCCGTCGAATTCCGAAAGACCATCGGCGATCTGGTCGCCGGACGCATCGATCACGGTATCGGCATTGCGGTGCGCGCCGCCGACCGGTTCGGGGATGATCTGCTCGACGATGCCGAATTCCTTCAGATCCTGCGCGGTGATCTTCATGTTGGTGGCCGCTTCCTTGGCACGGGCGGAATCGCGCCAGAGGATCGAGGCTGCCCCTTCGGGCGAAATCACCGAATAGATCGCATGCTCCAGCATGTAGACCCGGTTGGCCGCAGCAATCGCGATTGCGCCGCCGGACATGCCTTCCCCGATCACCAGCGTGATCATCGGCACGCCGATCCGGAGACACATCTGGGTGGAACGGGCGATGGCCTCGGCCTGGCCGCGCTCCTCCGCACCGACGCCCGGATAGGCGCCCTGGGTGTCCACGATCGAGATCACCGGCAGCTTGAAGCGGTCAGCAAGCTCCATCACGCGGATTGCCTTGCGGTAGCCTTCCGGCCGCGGCATGCCGAAATTATGCTTCAGCCGGCTCTTGGTATCGTGGCCCTTCTCCTCACCGATCACGGCGACAGGGCGACCGCGGAACCGGGCAAAGCCTGCCTGGATTGCCGCGTCCTCGCCGAAATTGCGATCGCCGGCAACGGTGGTGAAATCGGTGAACAGCCGCCGTGCATAATCCACGAAATGGGGACGCTGCGGATGGCGGGCAACCTGCGCCTTCTGCCAGGGCGAAAGCTTGCCATAGATATCGGTCATGGCTTCGCTGACGCGGGTTTCCAGTCGCGCGATCTCTTCCGATGTGTCGATGCTCTCGCCATCGTCGGCCAGTTTCTTCAGCTCGATAATCTTGGCTTCAAGATCGGAAATCGGCCTTTCGAAATCGAGATAACTGTACATGGTCGCTTCTTCCCTGGGTTTTCCGCCGCGCCCGAAACCATCGCTGCCGGGCTTCCACTTACAATATTGTGCCGCTTAATCCCGTTTTTTGGCTTCTTTTGCAAGGGGGTGATGCATTTCAACAAGCGCGCGCAGCCGTTCTTCCAGAACATGTGTGTAGATTTGCGTGGTGGAAATATCGGCATGACCCAGCATTTCCTGCACCGCGCGCAGGTCCGCACCGTTCTGCAACAGATGGCTTGCAAAGGCGTGACGCAGCACATGCGGGGAAATCGCGGCCGTTTTCAGCCCCGCCCGGGCGGCAAGGCCCTTCAGGTCGCGGGCAAAGACCTGACGTGACAGATGGCCGGCAGCGCCCCCCGAGGCGAACAGATAAGGATTGTCATCATCCGGCGACAGGCGCATGCGCTCGGCGTCGAATGCGGTGAGCGCGTCGAGCGCGCGCCGCGACAGCGGCACAGCGCGTTCCTTGTTGCCCTTGCCGCGCACCGTCAGAAACCGCTCACGCTTCTTCATCACATTCGCGGGCAGCGTGACGAGTTCCGACACGCGCATGCCGCTGGCGTAGAGCGTTTCCAGCATCGCGCTCAGACGCAGCCGCTCGAAATGCTGCGGGCCTGGCATGCGCGCCTCTTCCGCGGCAAGTTCGAGCAGCCGGTCGACATCGGCAACCGACATCGTCTTGGGCAGCGGACGCGCCTTCTTCGGCGCATCGATCACTCCGGTCGGGTCATCGCCGCGCAGCCCTTCGGCATAGAGGAACTGGTAGAACTGCTTCAGCGCAGAAAGGCGGCGGGCCTGCGAGCTTGCAGCAAAGCCCCGTCCGGAAAGATCAGACAGATAGGAGGAGACATCGGCGGACGTCGCCGTATCGGCGGAAACGCCACGATCGATCAGGAAGTCGCGGTAGTCGTCGAGATCGCGCTGGTAGGCGGAAAGCGTGTTGGCGGCCGCGCCGCGTTCGGCGCTCAGCATTTCGATGAAGGCCTCGATATGGGCGCCGGAAAGGTCCAATACGGTCAACTCCTGTTGCATGAACGCGAATTCGCCACCCTTCGCCTTGACGCCTTGGCGGCATTTGCCGATACGTGACTGGACAAGAATGGGCGCACAATGAACGTAAAACAAGACACGGGCGGAACGGGGCTGAAGCAAAAGGCGCTTGCGGGTCTGGCCGGCCGCAATCTGATTCTGGTGGGGCTCATGGGCGCCGGCAAGAGCGCGATCGGCAAGCTCCTCGCCGCACACCTTGCGCTGCCCTATATCGACACCGACCAGGAAATCGAATCCGCCGCGCAGATGACGATCGCAGATATCTTCGCAGCTTACGGCGAGCCGGAGTTCCGGGCGCTCGAAACCCGGGTGATCGAGCGCGTGCTGACGGAAGGCCCCGCCATCGTCTCCACCGGCGGGGGCGCCTTCATCAACCCGGTCAACCGGGCACTGATAGCCCGCTCCGGCCTGTCGCTGTGGCTGAAGGCCGATCTTGAAACGCTGTGGGACCGCGTCAAGCGACGCCACACCAGACCGCTCCTGAAGACCGAGAACCCGAAACAGACGTTGAAAGACCTGATGGACAGCCGCTACCCGATCTACGGCGAGGCCGAGATCACCGTCCACTCCCGCAATGTCCGCAAGGAAGCGGTGATGCGCGACGTGCTGAAGGCGCTGGCGACCCTTGATCAAGGAAAGAAATCCCATGACTGAGCTGGTTTCAGACAAGCGAATCGTCCGCGTCGATCTTGGCGCGCGCAGCTACGACATCCTGATCGGTCCCGATCTGCTGCAAAGCGCAGGCGGCGAGACCCTTGCCCGACTCGACTGCCGCAAGGTGGCGATCATTTCCGACGAGAATGTCGCACCGCTCTATCTCGACACGCTGGCCGAGAGCCTTCAGACCGACGGCATCGAAACCTTCGCGATGACGCTTGCCGCCGGCGAGAAGACCAAGAATTTCGACAATCTGACGGCCGTGACCGATTTCATCCTCGAAGCCCGCATCGAACGCGGCGACGCGGTGATCGCGCTCGGCGGCGGGGTGATCGGCGATCTGACCGGCTTTGCCGCAGCCATCGCCCGGCGCGGCGTGCATTTCATCCAGGCCCCGACATCGCTGCTTGCCCAGGTCGACAGCTCCGTCGGCGGCAAGACCGGCATCAATTCGCGCCATGGCAAGAACCTTGTCGGCGCTTTCCACCAGCCGGATCTGGTGCTTGCCGATACCGCAACGCTTGATACGCTGAGCCGGCGCGAATTTGCCGCCGGCTATGCCGAGGTTGTAAAATACGGGCTGATCGACCAACCGGATTTCTTTCGATGGCTCGAGGAAAACCGGAACGCCGTGTTCGAGGGCGGCGCGGCCCGGATCGAGGCGATCGCGAAAAGCTGCGAGGCGAAGGCCGCCGTGGTGGCCGCCGACGAGCGCGAAAACGGCCGCCGCGCACTTTTGAACCTGGGCCATACCTTCGGCCACGCGCTGGAAAAGGCAACCGGCTACGACAGCGCACGGCTGGTGCATGGCGAGGGCGTGGCGATCGGCATGGTGCTGGCGCACGAGTTCTCTGCCCGCATGAACCTTGCAAGCCCGGATGACGCCAAACGCGTCGCAGCGCATCTCACGCAGGCGGGTCTGCCAACATCCATGGCTGATATTGACGGAGAGCTGCCTCCACCCGATATATTGATGGATGCCATTGGCCAGGACAAGAAGGTGAAAGCCGGAAGGCTTACCTTCATCCTTACACGCGGCATCGGAGAAGCCTTCATCGCAGACGATGTTCCGCCCTCCGAGGTTCTGGCGTTTCTGACGGAAAAACATCCGCAATGACCACAGGCGATATTTCGCACTTCTTTGCCGAATACGGACCGACCATGGCGATCATCTTCGGCCTGATCGTCGTTTCGGCTTTCTTTTCAGGCTCCGAGACGGCGCTGACGGCGGTTTCGCGCGCGCGCATGCACACGCTGGAGCAGCAGGGCGACCGCCGCGCCGGCTTCGTCAATGCCATGATCGCGCGGCGCGACCGGCTGATCGGCGCGCTCCTGATCGGCAACAACCTCGTCAACATTCTTGCCTCGTCGCTTACGACCACCTTGTTCCTGCGCGTTTTCGGCGACAGCGGCGTCGCCTATGCCACGCTGATCATGACCGCGCTTCTGGTGATCTTCGCCGAAGTGCTGCCGAAGAGCTGGGCGATCTCGGCCACCGACCGGTTTGCGCTGGTGGTCTCGCCTTTGGTCCGGATATTCGTGATTGTCGTTGGCCCGCTGTCGAGCCTCGTCAACATCGCGGTGCGCCTGATCCTGCGCGTCTTCGGCGTAACCTTGTCCAAGGGCACGGAAATGCTGACCGCACACGAGGAACTGCGCGGTGCCGTCGATCTTCTCCACCGCGAAGGCTCCGTGATCAAGGCCGACCGCGACCGCCTCGGCGGCGTGCTCGATCTCGGCGAGCTCGAAGTCTCCGACGTGATGATCCACCGCACCGCCATGCGCGCCGTCAATGCCGACGATGCGCCCGAGGCAGCGGTAAAAACCGTGCTCGAAAGCCCCTATACGCGGCTCCCGGTCTGGCGCGGCTCGATCGACAACATCATCGGGGTCGTGCATTCGAAGGATCTCTCCCGCGCGCTTGCCGAACCCAATGCCACGCCCTCCACCATCGACATCGTCAAAGTGGCGCAGAAGCCGTGGTTCGTGCCCGACAGCACCAATCTGAAGGACCAGCTCAACGCATTTCTGCGCCGCAAGGTCCATATCGCCGTCGTCGTCGACGAATATGGCGAGGTGCAGGGCATCGTGACACTCGAGGACATTCTGGAAGAAATCGTGGGCGACATCGCCGACGAACACGACCTGGAAATCTCCGGCGTCCAGCAGGAGGCCGATGGCTCGATCGTGGTCGACGGCACGGTTCCGATCCGTGACCTCAACCGCGCGCTCGACTGGAACCTGCCCGATGAAGAGGCGACCACGATTGCGGGTCTCGTGATCCACGAGAGCCAGACCATTCCGGAAGAGCGCCAGTCGTTCACCTTCTACGGCAAGCGCTTCATCGTGATGAAACGCGAGAAGAACCGCATCACCAAGCTCCGCATCCGCCCCCTCGGCGCCGCAGCCACGGCAACGCCGCCGGCGAAGTAATGGGGCGGAACGGTCGTTCTGCCTGAGCGCTGCATTGGCTGAGTGCACTGCCTTGACGGGTGAACGCCGAATCATGAGGCGTAGCCCCACCAAAGGCCTCCCCGTTCCCAATCTCCCCCTTTAGGCCAAGGGTATCGCATATGCCGAACAAACGTGGAATCTCAGACTGCTGACAAAGCGCCAAGCTTTGACCATCCTCTGTCATCGGTCCTTCGTTCTTGTGTCATGCCCGGACTTGATCCGAGCATCCAGGCAATTAAGCCACTGAATTTGCGAATATTTATAATGAGACCTTGCCGGGCGGCCTGGATCCTCGGGTCAAGCCCGAGGATGACCCCGGATGTGGTAGACGCTTGTCGACAAGCTGGAATCTTGGAGCACTTTTTCTTCACACGATTGCAATCAGCTCCCATTTCGATTCTCCGGAATTGGCCACGTGCGATGGCCCTTCCCTCAAGGGGGAGATGATAGGCTGTACCGTTCATCGCTCAACGAACTCGCACTTCGCGGCAACCCTAGGCAACCATTCAGAAACAACAAAAAAAGGCCGGCATCGCTGCCGGCCCTTTCGATTTCCATTGTACCCTGAAGATCAGAGCGTGCGCGTGACGTGCTCGACGCGGAAGGCTTCGATGACATCGCCTGCGCGGATGTCTTCGTAGTTCTCGAAGGCCATGCCGCATTCCTGGCCGACCGGCACTTCGGAGACTTCGTCCTTGAAGCGCTTCAGCGTCTTCAGCTTGCCCTCGTGGATGACCACGTTGTCGCGGACAAGGCGGACGCCGGCACCGCGTTCCATGCGTCCCTCGGTGACGCGGCAACCCGCGACCTTGCCGACCTTGGTAATGTTGAAGACCTCGAGGATCTCCGCATTGCCGAGGAAGGTCTCGCGACGTTCCGGCGAAAGCAGACCCGACATCGCCGCTTTCACATCGTCCACCAGATCGTAGATGATGTTGTAGTAGCGGATCTCGATGCCGGCCTGTTCGGAGGCGCGACGGGCCTGTGCATTGGCACGGACGTTGAAGCCGATGATCGCCGCATCCGAAGCCTCGGCAAGCGAGATATCCGACTCGGTGATGCCGCCCACGCCCGAATGGACGATCCGCGCCCGAACCTCGTCGGTGCCGAGCTTGTCGAGCGCCGCGATGATGGCTTCGACCGAGCCCTGCACATCGCCCTTGATCACCAGCGGGAATTCCTTGAGGCCGGTATCCTGAAGCTGGCTCATCATCTGCTCGAGCGAACCGCGCGAACCGGACTGACGGGCCGCCGCCTTGTCGCGGGCAAGCCGCTGGCGGTATTCGGACACTTCACGGGCCTTGCCTTCGTTCTCGACGACGGCAAAGCGGTCACCGGCAGCGGGCGTGCCGCTGAGGCCGAGAATTTCGACCGGCATGGACGGCCCCGCTTCCTTGACGTGATCGCCACGGTCGTTGACCAGCGCGCGCACGCGGCCCCACTGGTCGCCGGCAACAACGATCTGTCCCGGCTTCAGCGTGCCCTTCTGGACGAGAACGGTCGCAACCGAACCACGGCCGCGGTCGAGCTGGGCTTCGATGACGACGCCCTCGGCGGTGCGTTCGGCATTGGCCTTGAGGTCGAGGATTTCGGACTGCAGCAGGATCGCCTCGAGCAACTTGTCGAGGTTCTTGCCGGTCTTGGCAGACACTTCGACTTCCAGCGTATCGCCGCCCATGGTTTCCACGAACACCTCATGCTGAAGCAGCGCGGTGCGCACCTTCTGAGGGTCAGCGTCCGGCTTGTCGATCTTGTTGATCGCCACGATGATCGGAACACCGGCAGCCTTTGCGTGGCTGATCGATTCGATCGTCTGCGGCATCACGCTGTCGTCTGCGGCAACCACCAGGATCGCGATATCGGTCGCCTGCGCGCCACGGGCACGCATCGCCGTGAAGGCGGCGTGGCCGGGGGTGTCGATGAAGGTGATCTTCTGACCGTCCTGCTCGACCTGATAGGCACCGATATGCTGGGTGATGCCGCCGGCTTCGCCGGAGACCACGTTTGCGTGGCGGATGGCATCGAGCAGCGAGGTCTTGCCGTGGTCGACGTGGCCCATGATGGTGACCACCGGAGCGCGCGATTCCAGATCGGCATCGTCATCCTTGACGTCGAAGATCCCCTCTTCCACGTCCGATTCGGCAACGCGCTTGACGGTGTGGCCGAATTCGGTGGCGATCAGTTCGGCGAGATCGGCATCGATCACGTCGCCGGGCTTCATCATCTGCCCTTCCTTCATCAGGTACTTGATCACATCGACCGAGCGTTCGGACATGCGCTGCGACAGTTCCTGAATGGTGATAGTTTCCGGCAGGATGACCTCGCGCAGAACCTTCTCACGCGGCTCCTGCATCTGGGCGCGGCGCATCTTCTCCTGGCGGCGACGCATCGCCGACAGCGAACGACCGCGCTGGCTGCCGCCATCCTCGTCGCCGGTGACGGCCGTAACCGTCAGCTTGCCGCGACGGCGCTCAGCCGCACCCTTCGGGCGCGAAGCGGGCTTGGGCGTCGTGTCGGGGCGCAGCGCCTTGCCGCGTGCCGGACCGCCATCATCCTCGCCCTCGCGGCGCGGCTTGCGGCCGCGGGCAAGGCTGTCTTCGTCTTCGGTTGCAGCGCGCGTGGCCGGACGCGGACGCTGTGCGGTCCGGCTCGGCTTGGCATCCTCACCCGGGGGAAGATCAGGCGCGGCAGGGGCTTCCGCCTCGGCGGGCTTTTCTTCGACGGCCGGAGCCGGCTCGGCAGCACGTGCCTTGGCTTCCTCGGCGTCGCGCTTTGCCTGTTCTTCGGCCTCGCGCTTTGCCTTTTCCTCGGCAATGCGGGCTTCTTCGGCTTCGCGCTTGCGGCGTTCGGCGTCTTCGGCATCGCGCTGCTGTGCCATCACCAGTGCACGGCGGCGGGCATCCATCTCGCCCTGCGAAAGATCATGCAGAACGTTGCCGCGCTGGCGATTCTGGCCGCCGGCGCCACCACGGTCGGGCTGTCCGCCGCGCGGGCGGTTCTGGCCACCCGGGCGCGAAGGCTGGCCCTTCGGCTGATGCGTCTGTCGATCGTCGTTCCTGCGGGTCTCGCCGGCACGCGGCTGGCTCGCCTGCGGCGCAGGCGCGCGCGGTGCTGCGGGCGCTGCGGCTGCTTCTTCACCGGGCTTGTGGATCCGGCGTTTGCGTGTTTCAACCACGACCGCCTTGCTGCGACCGCGGCCCATATCCTGGCGCACGGTGCCCTGGCTTACACCCGACGGCTTGAGCTTGAGCGTCTTCTTGCCTGCATTGTCGAGTGTCTTGTCGTCTTTATTGTCCGTCATTCGGTTCCCGTTCCTTGGCGCGGGAACCGTCCTCCACACATGGAGGCGGCGCGTTCCCGCCTAAAAATTCATAATTTGGCGTCCGGCCAACTTCCGTGACGTCGTCATGTGTTCGTCATCGCGGCTTTTCCTTCGGTTCCGGGTTCTAACCGGTACCTTTGAAGTGTTATTGCGCGCTTCACTACACCTTCACCGGCCTTTCCCGCAAGCACTGCGGCGTGTTTAAACGCATTCTCATGCAAAAGACTGCTGATTTCGCCCTCTTCGAAGGGCCTGAGCGACGGAATCGGCGCATCGGCCTCGCTGAGATGCATGAAGGCGGTGCGTGCCTGGTCAAGTTTGCGAACCCCGTCGGGCGCGGCCTCTGCTGCGTGAAACACGGCAAGCGCTGCGCCACTTCTGATGGCGAGATCCACCTTGGCCGATCCGGTCACAAACTCACCGGCCTTGATCGCCATGTTGATCATACCCGCGAGCTGGCGCACGAGCAACATGTCGACCATCTGTCCAAGATCGGCAGGCGCCTCGACCTTCTGCTTGAAGGCCCTGGAAAACAGGCCCTTCGCCACAGCCTTGTCAACAGCCCAGCGTTCCGGCGTCACCCAGCAGCCACGGCCGGGAAGCTCGCGCTTCAGATCCGGCACCACCTGACCATCCGGACCGGTGACGAAGCGGATCAGATCATCCGCCTCGCCGGCCTTGCGGGTGACGATGCAGGTGCGATCATTCATCGCCGCCTCCTCGACCGCCTTTCGGGGCATGCTCACGACTTCGGAAATACGCTGTTCACGTCCTCGTTGTTGTGCTCTTCATTCTGGGTTTCGTCTTCGCCTTCGGCGTCAGCCTCTTCCTCGACAACATCGGCGGCAAGGTCTTCCTCGGTGATCCAGCCGATGGCGAGACGCGCCTGCACGATCATGTTCTCCGCTTCGACGCGGGAAAGATCGAAGCTCGACAGCGTGCCTTCGAAGCGCTTGGTCTGGCCGTTCTGGCGCTCGGACCAGCCCACGAGATCGTCGGCAGCGCAGCCGGCGAAGTCTTCCATGGTCTTGATGTCGTCTTCGCCAAGCGCCACCATCATGGCAAGCGTCATGCCGTCGATCTGGCGCAGGTCGTCGGAAACGCCGAGTGCGTTGCGCTTCTCGTCCAGCTCGGCCTCGAGACGCTCCAGGTGCTCGCGGGCGCGCATCTGGATTTCCTGGGCGGTTTCCTCATCGAAGCCCTCGATCGAGGAAATCTCGTCGAGTTCGACATAGGCGAGTTCCTCGATGGCGGCAAAGCCTTCGGATGCCAGCACCTGGCCGACCATCTCGTCAACATCGAGCGCATCCATGAACAGCTGCGAACGCTCGTTGAACTCCTTCTGGCGGCGCTCCGATTCCTCGTTCTCGGTCATGATGTCGATGTCCCAGCCGGTGAGCTGCGAGGCAAGGCGGACATTCTGGCCGCGACGGCCGATCGCCAGCGACAGCTGGTCGTCCGGCACCACGACGTCGATGCGCTCGGCATCTTCATCCAGCACAACCTTGGCGACTTCTGCCGGCTGCAGCGCATTGACGATGAAGGACGCCGGATCTTCCGACCACGGAATGATGTCGATCTTCTCGCCCTGAAGTTCGCCGACGACGGCCTGGACGCGGCTACCGCGCATGCCGACGCAGGCGCCGACCGGATCGATCGACGAATCGGACGAGATCACGGCGATCTTGGCGCGCGAGCCCGGATCGCGGGCAACCGACTTGATGGTGATGATGCCATCGTAGATTTCCGGTACTTCCATGGCAAACAGCTTGACCATGAACTGCGGATGGGTGCGCGACAGGAAGATCTGCGGGCCGCGCTGCTCGCGGCGAACGTCGTAGACATAGGCACGAATGCGGTCGCCATAGCGCGGCACTTCGCGCGGGATCATCTCGTCGCGGCGGATGATGGCTTCGCCACGGCCGAGATCGACAATGACATTGCCGTATTCGACGCGCTTGACCGTGCCGTTGACGATCTCGCCGATGCGGTCCCGGTATTCGTCGAACTGGCGGTCACGTTCGGCTTCGCGCACCTTCTGGACGATGACCTGCTTGGCGGACTGGGCGGCGATGCGGCCGAAATCCATCGGCGGCAGCGGATCGGCGATGAAGTCGCCAAGCTTGGCTTCCGGGTTGCGGTCGAGTGCGAGCGCGAGCGGGATCTGGGTGCCGTAATCCTCGGCTTCATCGACCACTTCGAGCAGGCGCTGCAGGTGGATCTCGCCGGTCTTCGGATTAATGTCGGCGCGGATATTGGTTTCGGAGCCATACCGCGACTTTGCAGCCTTCTGGATTGCGTCGGCCATCGCGGTCAGAACGATCTCGCGATCGATCGATTTCTCGCGTGCCACTGCATCGGCGATCTGCAACAGTTCAAGCCGGTTCGCACTTACTGCCATGTTCCTGTCTCCATGTTTATCTGCGCGCCCTCAGGCAAACGCGAATTTCGTGTCACGCCCGCTTTTCGAAAGCGGCGGCTCTCAGTTTTCTTCCGCGTCGCTTTCAACGCCGCTGTCATCTTCGTTTTCGTTGGCGGCCTTTTCCTTGGCCAGCTTGTCCGCCTTCAGCGCATCGCGGATCAAGTCGTCCGTGAGCACCAGCTTGGCATCGGAAAGCGCCGAAAACGGGATCGTCACCTCGTTCGGCTCGCCATAGGCAACGCCGTCGCGCAGAAGCGTGAAATTGTCGGCATCCGCTTCGATGATCCGGCCGCGAAAGCGCTTGCGCCCCTCGACGATGACCGAGGTCTCGCATTTCAGGAGATGCCCCTTCCAACGATAGAAGTCGGACTTGCGTACCATCGGCCGGTCGATGCCGGGCGAGGAGACTTCCAGATGATAGGCGCGATCGATCGGGTCCTCGACGTCGAGTACCGGCGATACCGCCTTGGAGACCGCTTCGCAGTCTTCCACCGTCATCGTGCCATCGAAACGTTCCGCCATGATCTGGAGCGTCAGTCCGTTCTGGCCGGAGAGCATTACCCGCACCAGCTTGAAACCGATATCTTCCAGAACCGGCTCGATCATGTCGGCAATCCGCTTGTCGATGCCGGTTTCCACGATCAGCCGTTCTTCTCTTGCCTTGTCAGCCATGTCCTCAAATCTGTCCCATCGGGCTTGCGGCGCCCTTTGGCCGCGCCAAACAAAAAAGAGCGGGTCCGTGCGGCCCCACTCTTCATCTGACGATCAAGAATTTGAGGCCTAGATAACCCCTCGGCCTGAAAATTGCAAGTTTTATCCTGCCTCAGGCCGTCATCTGCGGGATATGGTCAATCGCCCGATTTCGGCCCTATACTCATGTTTCGGCAATCAGGCAGCAGTCACAACCGATTCCACTGGTGGCCGCGCGCAAACAAGAAAATGCCCGGAGGAACCCATGAACAAGGCGACACCCTCGCTTTTCGCCCCATTTGCGCACGGGACCTTCCGCAACATCTGGTTCGCCTCGATCGCCTCCAATCTCGGCACCATGATCCAGAATGTCGGCGCGGCCTGGATGATGACCTCGATCTCCAAATCCGAGAGCATGGTGGCGCTGGTACAGGCATCGACCACGCTGCCCGTCATGCTGTTCGCACTTGTCGCCGGCGCGATCGCCGACGGTTATGACAGGCGGCGGGTCATACTGACCGCCCAGAGCTTCATGTTCGCGGTATCCGTCGCGCTTGCGCTTGCGGCCATCGCCGGCATCATCACGCCATGGATGCTGCTCGCCTTCACCTTCCTGATCGGCAGCGGCAATGCGCTCAACAATCCGTCCTGGCAGGCCTCCGTGGGTGACATGGTGCCGCGCTCGGATGTGCCGGGCGCTGTGACCCTCAACTCGGTCGGCTTCAACATCACCCGCAGCGTCGGCCCCGCCTTCGGCGGCACGATCGTTGCAATCGGCGGCGCTGCTGCGGCCTTCGTGGTCAACGCCTTCAGCTATCTCGGCCTTCTGACCGTGATCTACCGCTGGGATTTCAGACGTCCCGAAAGCCCGCTGCCGCGGGAAAAGATGACCACCGCCATCGGCGCCGGGCTGCGCTATGTGGTGATGTCCCCGAACATCCTGAAAGTATTGCTGCGTGCCTTCCTGTTCGGCCTTGCAACGGTCTCGGCGCTGGCGCTCCTGCCGCTGGTCGCCCGCGACGTCATCGACGGCGGACCGCAGACCTTCGGCATCATGCTCGGGGCTTTCGGCATCGGCGCCATCGGCGGCGCTTTCGCCAATGCGCGACTGAGGGCCACGCTTTCCAACGAGGCGATCGTCCGGCTTGCCTTTCTGGTCTATGGCGCAAGCGCGCTGATCATGGGATGGTCGACATCGCTCATCTTCGACTGCATCGCCCTGTTTGCCGCAGGCGGATGCTGGGTGCTGGCGCTTTCGCTGTTCAATACGGTGGTGCAGCTCACGACGCCGCGCTGGGTCGTGGGACGCGCACTGTCGCTATACCAGACGGCTGCCTTCGGCGGCATGGCGGCTGGGAGCTGGCTCTGGGGCTATGTGGCGGAGGACCTGACCATTACCCATGCGTTCTTCGCCGCAGCCGGCGTTGCCGTGCTCGGCGCTGCAAGCGGGCTCCTGTTCAAGATGCCGGCGCTTGAGAGCCTGAACCTCGATCCGCTGAACCGGTTCCGCACGCCCGAACCCGCGCTCAACCTGCTCGCCCGCTCAGGCCCGATCGTGGTCGAGACGCGTTTCGTCATTGCGGGCGCCGATACCGAGGAATTCTTGCGTCTCATGGTGGAGCGCCGGCGCATCCGGCTCCGGGACGGTGCACGCAAATGGGCTCTGATGCGTGATATCGAGGAGCCCGACATCTGGTTCGAGACCTACCATGCGCCGACCTGGGTCGACTATGTGCGCCACAACCAGCGCCGCACCCAGGCCGATGCGGAAAACATGGACCGGCTGCGCGAATTGCACCGGGAAGACGGCATGCCGCGCGTGCGGCGGATGATCGAGCGGCAGGCCATTCCGCCGCGCGACGTGGTATTCAACCGCCCCTATGACGTCCACCCCCATCATCACTGAGGGGGTGGAGCCCGGGATCACCGGTCTTCAGAGCAGTTCCTGCTTCAGCGCCGGGGTCGGCCAGCAGGTCTGCTGATAGCGGTTTCGTGCCTGCCAGTCGCCGATCGAACGGCGGGTCTTGAAGCCGACCAGGCCGTCCGCGCCGCCGACGTCATAGCCCATGCCCTCGAGCTTCCTCTGCATGGCCGCCACATCGGAGCGCAGCAGCGTGCCGGTCTTCTGCCACGGCTGCGCGAAGGCGCCCATGCCATACTGGATCCGGTCGGCAAGATTGCCGACGAAAAGGGCATAGAGGTCGGAATTGTTGTATTCCTTCAGCACGTAGAAATTCGGCGTGACGATGAATTCCGGTCCATAGCGGCCCTGCGGCACCAGCATCATGCCGGGCTTGCGCAGTTCCTCTGCCGGAAAGGCCTTGCCGCCGATGCGGGTGATGCCCTGCTTGGTCCACTGCGAAATCGCCCGCGCATTGTCCGGCCCTTCCTGGGCGCAGGAAACGTTGTCGGGAATAACGGCCTCATAGCCCCAGTCGCGGCCCCGCTCCCAGCCGTCGCTGGCGAGATGCTTGGCAATGGTCGCAAGCGAATCGGGGACCGAATCCCAGACGTCGATCACGCCGTCGCCATCGAAATCGACGGCATAGTTCATGAAGTTCGACGGCATCAGCTGCGGCTGTCCGAAGGCGCCGGCCCACGAAGCCTTGCGCTTGTCGAGGGGTGCTGCACCGCTCTGGATGATCTGCAGCGCGGCGATGAACTCACGCTGGAACATCTGCTGGCGCGACGAGGTCATGAAGGCCTTGGTGCCGAGTACCTGGAGGATGTCGTACTTCTCCTCCGCAGCACCATAGCCCATTTCGCGGCCCCAGATCGCCAGCACGATCCGGCCGGGAACGCCGTATTGCGCCTCAATCCGGTCGAGCACCGGCTTGTACTGGTTATAGAGCTTTCGTCCCTTGACCGCGAGATAATTCATGTTGTTCTCGCTGAAATAGGGACCGGGTTCGGAAAATTCCGGCTGGGTCTGGCGGCGCTCGGCCGGCGGCTTGGTGCCGGGCGGCACCAGATCGGGCAGCGACCAGTTGATCGAAAGACCCTGGGTAGACCTGTCGTAGACCGCGGCCGAAACGCCCGATTTCAGCGCCGCCTGGCGCATGTCGGTGGCAAGCCACTGGCTGAACTGGCGGTCGACGCTTGCCCGGTCATAGGCGTTGGCAACCGAGGAGAACCCGGCCCCCGCAATGAAGGCAAGGGCAATCGCACATACGGCGCCAAACAGTCGGATGGCCATCAGCGGGCGGAATCGGGTCATGCACGGTCTCCTTTTTCGCGCGGATTCTCCAGCAACAGGGTTACTGAACCGTGAATCAAATATGGCCGTTTGCGGGCATTGCAATGGCGCGCATGCCCGTCAAAACGACTGCGATCGGGACCGGGCCTCTGCTATTGCCTGCCGGCTTCCACATCCGGGCCGAAATCATTGGTCTGCGCCTGACCCGGCTTGCAGAACCAGTAGATCAGGACGAACACGCCGATGACCGTGATGCCGATCAGCTGCCACCAGCCGGTCCGGTTGATGTCATGGAGCCTTCGGGCGCCGATGGCGATGCCGGGAATGAAGGTCACGAGGTTCCAGATACCGCCGAGATAGCCGACCTTCGCGCCGCCGAACAGAGCCGAATCGATGCCGCTCAGGACGATGGAGATGATCAGCGTCCAGAGGATCCAGAACCAGAACGCGCCGCGCGACGAGCGGCCGCTGAACAGAACGTAATTCGAAAATGCGAGTTTCAGTGCCTCGACGAATCCCACCTCGCGGTGCTCGCGGCCCACAATCGATGTCTTGGTCATGTCTTTCCCCTGTTTTCCCCGTAGACAAGCTACCCCAGGTCAACGCAGACGGCAATTGTTGCCGCGGGCCGGGTCGATGCACGCGCGAACCGTCCGGCTTTCCAATTCCGCCGGCTTCCGCTACGAAGCCAGGGGCGCGGTGATGCGCTGAATATGTTCCAGAAGCCGGAGCGGTGACACGCATGACATTTGGTTGGATCGAAGCTGCCTTTCTCGGCCTGTTGCAGGGGCTCACGGAATTTCTTCCGATCTCCTCCAGCGCCCATCTGCGCATCGCAGGCGCCTTCATGCCATCCGGCGGAGATCCGGGCGCGGCCTTTACCGCGATCACCCAGATCGGCACCGAGCTTGCGGTCCTCGTCTATTTCTGGTCGGACATCATGCGGATTGCAAAAGCATGGCTCCGGCATAACCTGCGGATCGGCAGCGGATACAACCGTGCCGACATCCGCATGGGATGGCTGATCATCCTCGGCTCGCTGCCGATCGTGATCCTCGGGCTCCTGTTCAAGGACGCGATCGAGACCTCGCTGCGCAATCTTTATATCACCGCTGCCATGCTGATCATCTTCGGCATCGTCATGGGCATTGCCGACCGGATCGGCGCCAAGCGCTACCGGCTCGAGCAACTGACATGGCGCGACGGCATTCTTTTCGGCTTCGCCCAGGCGATGGCGCTGATCCCGGGCGTGTCGCGCTCCGGCGGCACGATCAGTGCCGGCCTGCTGCTGGGCTATACCCGCGAGGCTGCGGCGCGCTATTCCTTCCTGCTTGCCGTTCCTGCCGTCTTCGGCTCCGGCTTCTACCAGCTCGTGAAGTCGATCGGCGAAGACAATCCCGTCGGCTGGGGGCCGACCGCGCTTGCCACCGTGATCGCCTTTTTCGTCGGCTATGCCGTGATCGTGTTCTTCCTGCGGCTGGTCTCGACGCGCAGCTACATGCCCTTCGTCTACTACCGCGTGGCCCTCGGAGCGCTTCTTCTGGTGCTGCTTTCGACAGGCGTCATCAGCGCAACGGGCTGATGGTCACCCATCATTAATCCTTCGATGGTTAGATAAGCGCGAATTCAATCCCACGACCGGGTCTTGCGGCGGCTGAAGGCCGACAGCATTTCCCGTGTCCGATGCGACGGAAGCCAGATGTCTACGCTTTATCACCACCCCATGTCCGCCGCCTCGCGCTTCATTCGCCTGGTCATCGGCGAATATGCGTTCGAGGTCGACCTGATCGAGGAACGCCCGTGGGAAAAACGCAAGGCCTTCCTGACCGCCAATCCTGCGGGCACCCTTCCCGTCTATGTCGACGACAACATGCGCGCGCTTTGCGGCCCCTTCGTGATCGCCGAATTCATGGACGAGACCCACGGCGTGCTGCAGCGCGAGCGGCGGCTTCTGGCGGAAGAGCCGTTCCAGCGCGCCGAAATCCGGCGGCTGACCGAGTGGTTCCTGCTGAAGCTTGAACAGGACGTCACCAACCCGCTCTGCCGGGAGCGCGTCTACAAATTGCAGATGAGCACCGAATATGGCGGCGGCGCGCCCGATTCGCGGGTACTGCGCGCAGCCCGCGCCAATATCCGCCAGCACATGAAATATATCGCTTGGCTTGCGGCAAGCCGCGGATGGCTTGCCGGCAAGCGGATGAGCTATGCCGATCTTGCCGCCGGCGGCGCGATCTCGGCGCTCGATTATCTGGGTGAAATCAACTGGGACGAGGCGCCCGCCGCCAAGGAATGGTACCAGCGCCTGAAATCGCGCCCGGCCTTCCGCCCACTGCTCGGCGACCGGGTGCGCGGCGTTGTGCCTGTTTCCCATTATGCCGATCTGGATTTTTAGATCCTGAAGCGCCACCTTGAGGAAAGGCCGTCCATCAACGGACGACCCGCGAAAATGGCGGCGGCATGAACCAGGGATCTGACAAGCTGAAAGCGTTTCTGCTGAAGGAGGCCCGCGCCGAGGGCTTTTCCGAATGCAGAATTGCGCGCGCCGAAGACATGCCGAAGGCAGCGCAGGCGCTTGCCGAAGGCATTGCCAGGGGCCATTTCGGCGAGATGGCCTGGATGGCCGAAACCTTCGAGCGCCGCTCCTCGCCGCTGAAGCTCTGGCCCGAGGCCCGCTCGGTGATCATGCTGGCGATGAATTATGGCCCAGAGGAAGACCCGCGCCCGCTTCTGGCGCAGAAGGACCGCGCCAACATCTCCGTCTATGCCAGAAACCGCGACTATCACGACGTCATCAAGGGCAAGCTGAAGCAGATTGCCGGCAAGCTTGCCGCCCGCTCCGGCGCAGAGGTCAAGGTGTTCGTCGATACAGCACCGGTGATGGAAAAGCCGCTCGCCGAGAAGGCGGGCATCGGATGGCAGGGCAAGCACACCAATCTGGTCAGCCGGCAGTTCGGCTCCTGGCTGTTCCTCGGATCGATCTTCACCACGCTTGAGCTCGAACCCGACGCCTCGGAGCGCGATCACTGCGGCTCCTGCCGGGCCTGTCTCGATATCTGCCCGACCAATGCCTTTCCGGCGCCCTACACGCTCGATGCCCGCCGCTGCATTTCCTATCTCACGATCGAGCATCACGGCGTCATACCGCTGGAATTCCGTACGGCCATGGGCAATCGCATCTATGGCTGCGATGATTGCCTGGCCGCCTGCCCGTGGAACAAGTTCGCAGCGCAATCGGCCGAGATCAAGCTGATCGCGCGCGACGACCTCAAGGCGCCGCTTCTTGCCGATTTTCTGGCGCTCGATGACACGGCCTTCCGCGCCCTGTTCTCCGGTTCGCCGATCAAGCGGATCGGCCGGAACCGGTTCGTGCGCAATTGCCTGATTGCCGCCGGAAACAGCGGCGACGAAACGCTTGCGGCGCGCTGCAGGCTGCTGCTCGAAGACGAGAGCCCGGCGGTGCGGTCCATGGCCGTCTGGGCGCTCGCCCGCCTGCTGCCCGGCCGCGAATTTGCCGCATTGGCAAGAACACGCTCGCATGACAGTGAAGAGATCGTGCGCAGGGAATGGAAACGTGAGGAGGAAACGCTATGCATCTGATGATTTTCGGAGCCGGATATTCCGGCAAGGCGATCGCCGCGGCGCTTTCCCACTCCACCCGCCATGTCTGCGGCACGACCCGTTCTGCCGAAAAGGCCGCCGACCTGAAGAAGGCCGGCATCACGCCCTTCGTCTTTGACGGCGAGACGATCGTGCCGGACCTTGGCCACAGGCTCTCCTCGATCACCCATCTTGTGCAATCCATTCCGCCGGGCGCGGATGGCGACGACCTGCTCAACATCGCAAGCCGCAACGCCCACAACGACCTGCCGGACCTGCAATGGCTCTGCTATCTCTCGACCGTCGGCGTTTACGGCGATCATGACGGCGCATGGGTGGACGAAACATCGGAATGCCGCCCCACATCCGAGCGGTCGAGACAGCGCCTTGCTGCAGAGGAACAATGGCTTGAAACCGGCGAGAAACACGGTCTTCCGGTCGCGATCCTGCGCCTTTCCGGCATTTACGGGCCGGGCCGCAATCCGTTTCGCAAACTGATGGACGGATCCGCCAAGCGGGTGATCAGGGAAGGTCAGGTTTTCAACCGCATCCGCGTGGAAGACATCGGCTATGCCGCTGCATTCCTAGCCGAACGCGAAATCGGCGGGATATTCAACGTGACCGACAGCGAGCCTGCGCCCCCGCAGGATGTGATCACGGAAGCCGCAAGGCTGATGGGCATAGACCCACCGGCGGAAATCGCCTTCGAAGACGCCGACATGTCGCCGATGGCGCGCTCCTTCTGGGGCGAGAACAAGCGGGTCAGCAACGAAAAGCTGCGCAAGCTCGGCTACGAGTTCGAGTTTCCGAATTATCGCCAATCGCTGAAACAGATGTGGGATATGCGGACCTACTAGCAGGCCCGCAGCGCAACATTGCTGAGCCGCTGCAGAGGTTCCAGCGCTGGCGCGCTGAAACGCCGTGACGTTCATTCGGATCGCAGGCCGCCTCTCCCGGCATCGGGAGAGGCTTGAAAGACACGGCCCGTCCGGAACGAGGCCTACATGCCCGCCGAATAGCGCTCCCATGCACCGCCTGGCGCGGTTGCCGCGGCAAGCGCCTGCAGGTTGTTGCTGGCCTGCTCGGCAGAAAGGCCGCTGGTTGCCACCGCCTGCGCTTCGGCCTGCTTGCCCTGAAGCGCCAGCACGAGACCGAGATTGAGGCGGACATCGGCCCCCGCATCACGGCTTGCCACGGCCTGGCGCAGAAGGTTCTCGGCTGTCGTCAGATCATGGGTCAGCACATAGGATGTCGCCATTGCCGACAGCACATCGGGATTGTTCGGCGAAAGACTGAGCGCCTTGCGGTAGGACATGCGCGCCTCGGTCGTCTTGCCCATCTGGTCGAGGATCGTGCCCTCATCCATGTAGACCCTCCAGTCGTTCGGGCTCAGCCTCTGGGCATTCCTGACGGTTCTGAGCGCATCCGGAAAGTGTCCGAGCGCTGCCTGGGAGCGCGCATAATAGAGCTGCGCCTTACCGGAATCGGGATTGAGGGCTGCAACCTGGCGCATCACCTCGTTCGCCTTGTTGTAATCGCCCGTGGCCTTCAGATATTCCGAATATTCGATGGCGCTGCTGAGCCTGCTGGGGCGCGAGAGGAATGCGGTCTCAAGACGGTAGTTGACCTGCGTCTGCTCAGCGAGCGAAAGTCCGGCAAAATCCTCCGCCGTGCGATATGATCCATTTGACGATCCGCTGCCGCGCACGCTCGCGCAACCTGACAAGGCGATAAGTCCTGCAGCAAGCAATGCCGCCGCGCGCGTCGCACGACCGGTAGAATTCTTCATCTCAGTTCACTCTCCGTCTGTTCTCAGCGATGATATGGGGTATGGAACCACTGACGCCGACCCAGGATACTTTACAGAAAACGATTTCCCGCGAAAATAAGCCGCCAGACCAGACCCGAGCCATGATCATGCCCCTCTTCCAGTATGCCGAACGTAAAAGCCCCTTCAGTCCCATTCAAGCGGAAACGAGACCGCTCTACGCCCTAACGCAGTCTGCGGCGGAAAAGTTGCCCGAAAATATCCGCGCCTTCGCGACCGCCGCAGGCTTTGGCGCGCGAGAGGGAGAGTGCCTGCTTTTTCCCGGCGCGGAAGGCGGGCTCGGCGGAGCCCTGTTCGGCCTCGGTTCAGGGGAAAATCCGTTTGTCTTCGGGCGCCTGTCTAAGCTCCTGCCGGCAGGCGACTGGCGGCTTGAAGACCATGAGGGCGATGCCACGCTTGCGCTGACGGCCTTTGCTGCGGGCAGCTATCGCTTTGAGCGCTATCTGAAGCCGGCTGCCAGGTCCGTGCGCCTTGCCGTGCCGGAAGGGGTCGCGATTGCCGAAATCGAACGGGTATGGGCTGCCATCGCGCTTGCCCGCGATCTCGTCAACACGCCTGCAAACGACATGCAGCCCGACCATCTGGAAGAGGTGTTTTCAGCGCTTGCAAACCACTACCAGGCATCGTTCAAGTCCATCCGCGGCGACGATCTGCTTCCGGCGGGCTTCCCGCTCGTTCATGCCGTCGGCCGTGCGGGCGAAAAGGCGCCACGGCTGATGGAGATGCGCTGGGGCCGCAAGGGCGCGCGCCTCGTCACGCTCGTCGGCAAGGGCGTCTGCTTCGACACCGGCGGCCTCGATCTCAAGCCCTCTTCCGGCATGGCGCTGATGAAGAAGGATATGGGCGGGGCGGCCAATGTGCTGGCGCTTTCGCTGATGATCATGGATGCCGGCCTCGACGTCGATCTGAGAGTGATCATTCCGAGCGTCGAGAATTCGGTCGCAGGCAATGCATTCCGTCCGGGCGACATCTACCGTTCACGCAAGGGCCTGACGGTGCAGATCGACAATACCGATGCCGAAGGCCGGCTGATCCTTGCCGATGCGCTTACCTATGCGGATGAGGAACTGCCCGATCTGCTGATCGACATGGCGACGCTGACCGGCGCCGCCCGCGTTGCCCTCGGCCCGGACATCGCCCCGTTCTTTACAACGTCGGATGAATTTGCGGCGTCGCTCGGCGAGGCCGGGAACCGCCTCGGCGATCCGGTCTGGCGCATGCCGCTCTTTGCGGGTTACGAAACAAAGCTCAAGACCGGGATTGCCGATCTCACCAATGCGCCCGCAGGCGGAATGGCCGGAGCGATTACAGCCGCGCTGTTTCTCAAGCAGTTCGTCAGCCGCGCCCGCAGTTGGGCCCATTTCGATATCTACGCTTACGCACAGAACGACCGCGACTTCGGCCCTGCCGGGGGCGAGGCACAGGCGATCCGCGCCATTTTCGAAACCATACGCAAGGCCTGACCCATGGAACTCGACCGCCGGCTGCACGCATTCAGGGACGACCTTGCCGACGCCCGGCTTTCCGGCATCGTCAGGTCGGAACGCTTTGCCGATCCGGTTCAAGCCCAGGTGATCGTTCCGGTCGCGCCGCTGAGGCGCAAGCCTTCGCATTCGGCGGGCCTCGACACCCAGTTGCTCTACGGCGAAACCGTCGACATCTTCGAGCGGGCGGATGGCTGGCTGTGGGTCCAGTCGCGCTTCGACTGCTATGTCGGCTATCTGCCGGAGGATATGGTTGCGGAGGGTCATCACCCGGCCGCGACCCATCTGATCGCGGCGCCGCGTACCTTCCTCTATCCCGAGCCAGACCTGAAGCTCAGTCCGGTTTCCGCGCTTTCCATGGCAAGCCGGATGGTGTTCGTCGACGAAGCGGAAGTGCGGGGTACGCGCTATCTGCTGACGGAAGAAGGCACCGCCGTCTTTGCCGATCACTGTTTTCCGGTCGGCAAGCCGTTCGAACGCGATCCGGTAAAGACGGCGCTGCGCTTTCTCGAAACGCCGTATCTCTGGGGCGGCCGCTCCGGTTTCGGGCTCGATTGCTCGGCGCTGGTGCAGATCTCGATGATCATGGCGGGACGGAACGTGCCGCGCGATTCCGACATGCAGGAGCTGATGGATGGCGAACCGGTGACACGGCGCGCCCTGAAGCGCGGCGACCTCGTATTCTGGAAAGGTCATGTGGGGCTGATGGAGGATACCAAGACGCTGGTGCACGCCAATGGCGCCACCATGCGCGTCACACGGGAAAACCTCGACCATGCGATTACCCGCATCGCCCCCTTCTACGGCAACCCGACCTCCTATCTGCGCGCTGCGAAATAGGACGCTGGGGCTTTCCCGATCGGCCGCTCGAATATCCCCCCCACCGGAAGGATGCCGCCGGCGTCTGTCGATCACGCCGGCCGCGCGCTACCGAGGAGCCTTTTTCCGAAGCGCTTCAGGCGCAGCGCATTGGTCAGTACAAAGACGCTCGAAAGCCCCATGGCGGCCGCGGCCAGCATCGGCGACAGCAGCACGCCTGCCACCGGATAAAGGAGGCCGGCTGCGACGGGAATCAGAACAACATTGTAGGCAAAGGCCCAGAACAGGTTTTCGGCGATATTGCGCATCACCGCCCGTGAAAGGGCAATCGCGTTGACGACGCCCGCAAGATCGCCCGCCATCAGCACCACATCGGCGGTCTCGATGGCGATATCGGTGCCCGTGCCGATCGCGATGCCGGTATCGGCTGCGGCAAGGGCCGGTGCATCATTGATGCCGTCCCCGGCAAAGGCGATCGCGCCGTGGGCTGCCCTGAGCCTTTGAAGCGCTGCGAACTTGCCGTCCGGCAGCACATCAGCGACCACGGTGTCGATGCCGACTTCGGCGGCGATCGACCGCGCCGTCGCTTCATTGTCGCCGGTGATCATCGCCGTCTTCAGCCCGCTTTCAACAAGCGCTGCGATCGCGGCCTTTGCGGACGGCTTGACCGGATCGGAAACGCCGATCAGACCGGCGGCACGGTGATCGACGGCGATATAGAGCAGCGATCGCGCCTTGCCGGCAAGCCGGCTGGCATCGTCATCGAGGGTCGCCACATCGATGCCGCGCTTTTCCATGAACCGCCTGGCGCCGATCGCAACGGGTTTGCCGCCGACCGAGGCTGCGACGCCGAAGCCCGGCACCGCCTCGAAGCCCTCGGCCTTTTCAGGATCAAGCTTTCGCTCCCGCGCACCTTCCACCACCGCCTCTGCAAGCGGGTGTTCCGAACCGGCCTCCACGGCCGCGGCAAGCGCAAGCAGCGCGTCATCGTCAAACCCTTCCAGCGTGACGATGTCGGTCACCTGCGGACGGCCCTCGGTTAACGTGCCGGTCTTGTCGAAGGCGACGATCCGCGTGTCGCGAAGGGTCTGCAAGGCCTCGCCATTCCTGAACAGGACCCCGGTTTCCGCCGCCCTTCCCGTGCCGACCATGATCGAGGTCGGGGTGGCAAGACCCATGGCACATGGGCAGGCGATGATCAGCACGGCCACCGCGTTGACCAGCGCGAAGGAAAAGGCAGGCGCGGGGCCGAAGACCAGCCAGACGATGAAGGTCAAAACGGCCGCCGCCAGCACCGCCGGCACGAACCAGGCTGTCACCTTGTCGACCATGGCCTGCACGGGAAGTTTCGCGCCCTGAGCGGTCTCCACCATCTCGACGATCCGGGCAAGCACGGTATCGGAACCGATCGCCGTCGCGCGGAACGTGAAGCTGCCGGTCTTGTTGATGGTGCCGCCTGTCACGGCGTCGCCCTCGCCCTTTCCCACCGGCACCGGTTCGCCTGAAATCATCGATTCGTCGACATGCGACTGGCCTTCGAGGACCGTGCCATCCACCGCCACGCGCTCGCCGGGCCGGACCACAACGATATCGCCGCGAACAACGTCGGCAATCGCAATGTCGCGGGTTTCGCCGTCGCGTTCCACCCGCGCTGTCTTTGGCTGCAGCCCCATCAGATGGGTGATGGCCGCAGATGTTCGCCCCTTGGCGCGCGCCTCGAGATAGCGGCCGAGCAGGATCAGGGTGACGATCACCGCGGCACTCTCGAAATAGACCTGCGCGGCGCCGGAGGGGAAAAGCTGCGGCGCGAAGGTCGCAAGCGTCGAATAGGCCCAGGCCGCAAGCGAGCCCAGCATCACCAGCGCGTTCATGTCGGGGGCAAGCCGCCTGAACGAAGCAGCGCCATGGCGGATGAAGCGGCGACCGGGGCCGAAAACGACAATCGTCGCCAGCACGAAGTACAGGATATGCAGCGGAAACGTGCCGACGGCTGCCATCAGCCCGTGCCCGAGCCGCGGGACAAGATGCGATCCCATTTCCAGTACGAACAGCGGCAGGGTGAAGGCGAGCGCAACGAAGAAATCGCGCTTCAGCGCCGCCTGTTCCCTTTCCCTGCGGTCCGCCTGGCTATCGGCCTCGCCGGCGCGGTCATTGACGGGATGCGCCTCATAGCCGGCCTTTTCGACCGCAGCCACCAATGCGCTGGCTGAGGCAGAGGTCCTGACCGTGGCCCGTTCGCTTGCCAGGTTTACATGCGCCTCCGCAACGCCTGGCACCCGCATCAGGGCCCTTTCGACATTGCCGACGCAGGATGCGCAACTCATCCCGGAAATCCCGAGCTCCAGCGTCGTCATCTCGACGCCGTAGCCCGCCTTTTCGATCGCCTCGACGACGGCCGCGCCCGCAAGCGGATCCTTCAGCAGAACCTCGGCCCGCTCTGTGGCAAGATTGACGGAGACATTCTCGACGCCTTCGACCTTGCCGACCGCCCGTTCGACATTCGCCACGCAGGAAGCGCAGCTCATGCCGGTGACAGGCAGGCTCATGCGGGTTGCGATCGTCTGTTCCATCGTCCTGTTCCTTCGTTTCGCCGTGTCTCGAAAAGGGGCCGCAGCAACGGCCTTATTCGATCACCTCGTAACCTGCTTCTTCCACCGCCTTGACCGCGTCATCCCGCGTGGCGGGGGCTGCCAGTTCGAACCGGGCCTGCTTTCTTTCCAGGCTGACATCCACATTGCTGATGCCGGCAACGCCCATCAGTGCATTGCGCACGCTCGTCACGCAGCCGCCGCAGCCCATGCCCTTGATGTTGAGCTTCTCGTTCATCGTCGTTCTCCTGATCGTTGTTGTGATCGCAAGGTGGGGCTTCCAGTTGCTGGAAGGTCAAGAGGTGCCGTGCAATTTTCAGCAAGCGATCATCTTGAAAAACCGGATTGTCTCTGTCTTTGATCGATGAAACCGAACAGGAGATGCATGATGGACCTTCATGTCTGGCTCGCCTTTGCCGCCGCCTCGACCGCGCTGCTGCTGATCCCCGGCCCGACGGTGCTGCTGGTGCTGAGCTATGCGGTGAGCCAGGGACGCCGGGTGGCGCTGGCAACGGTCGCGGGCGTCGCACTCGGCGATTTCATCGCCATGACGGCGTCGCTGGCCGGTCTTGGCGCACTGGTGCTGGCCTCCGCCAAGCTGTTCCTGCTCCTGAAATGGGTGGGCGCGGCCTATCTCGTCTATCTCGGCATCAAGCTCTTTTGCAGCAAGGCGATCGGCGAAGATGTGCCGGACTCCTCAAAAGTCACGCTCTCGCCGCGCCATGTATTCTTCAACGCACTGACGGTGACGGCGCTGAACCCGAAATCGATCGTGTTCTTCATCGCCTTCGTGCCGCAATTCGTGAACCCGCATGCAAGCCTGGTGCCGCAATTTGCGATCCTGATTGCCACCTTTGTCGGCTTTGCAGCGGTGAATACGCTTGCCTACGCACTGCTTGCCGACAGGTTGAGGACACGCCTCTCCTCGCCTTCCGTCAGGGCGCTTCTTCCCCGGCTCGGCGGGGGCGCGCTCGTGGCCATGGGGATCGCCACCGCAGCCTGGCGCCGGGCCGGCTGAGCCCAAAGATTGACGTCTGCCCCTTGCAGCGCTATCTAGCTTTTTCTTCGTGGTGATTTGGCCGGCCGGCTTGCAGCCACGTTAAACAAGTCGCTAAAGGGCCGAGCGAGCGGAAGCCCCCGGCCTGCGATTTGTACGCGGCCGGTTTTCTGTTTGTACGGGTGCGATTATGCCGATCAAGATTCCAGACACATTGCCCGCCTACGAAACGCTGGTTGCGGAAGGCGTGCGGGTCAAGACGGAAACGGTTGCGGAGCGGCAGGATATCCGTCCGCTTCACTTCGGCCTGCTCAATCTCATGCCGAACAAGATCAAGACCGAGGTCCAGTTCGCGCGCCTCCTTGGCGCCTCGCCGCTGCAGATCGAACTGTCGCTGATCCGCGTCGGCGGTCACAAAGCCAAGAACACGCCGATCGAGCATCTGCTGTCGTTCTACAACACCTGGGACGAGGTCTCGGATCGCAAGTTCGATGGTTTCATCATTACCGGTGCGCCGGTGGAAACCATCGACTTCGAGGAGGTCACCTACTGGGACGAGCTCAAGCAGATCCTCGACTGGACCACCACGAACTGCCATTCGACGATGAATATCTGCTGGGGCGCGATGGCGGCCGCCTATCACTTTCATGGCGTGCCGAAGGCGCTTCTGGAGAAGAAGGCGTTCGGCGTCTACCGCCACCGCAACCTGAAACCGGCCTCGGTCTATCTCAACGGGTTTTCCGACGATTTCCAGGTGCCGGTTTCGCGCTGGACAGAGGTGCGCCGGGAAGACCTCGCCAAGGCTGACGGCGTCGAAATCCTGATCGATTCCGATACTGTCGGCCCCTGTCTCGCCCAGGAAGATTTCGCCAACCGGCTCTACATGTTCAATCATATCGAATATGATTCCAACTCGCTTGGCGACGAATACCGGCGCGATGTCGAGGCCAATGTGCCTGTCGATCTGCCGCATAATTATTTCCCCGGCGACGATCCTGAGAAAACGCCCCAGAACCGCTGGCGCTCGCATGCGCATCTGCTGTTCGGCAACTGGATCAACGAAGTCTACCAGACGACGCCGTATCATCTGGAAGAAATCGGCCAAGACCGGGCGGGCGCTTGAAGCGTTCGCCAATCCGGCGCACTATCCGCGCCGCAATACATTATGCGGAGAAGTCACATGAATGCGCCTGAAACCTTCGGCACGACCCGTAACGGCGAGACCGTGTCCCGGGTCACGATCTCCGGGGGCGGCCTGACCGCCAATATTCTCAACTGGGGCGCCGTGGTGCAGGATCTGCGCCTTGAAGGTCATTCCCATGCGCTGGTTCTGGGCTTCGACGATTTCGAGAATTATCTCGACTATTCGCCCTATTTCGGCGCCACGCCCGGCCGTTCGTCAAACCGCATCGCCGATGGCCGGTTTTCGATCGATGGTCAGGAATATCAGGTCGATCGCAACGAGAACGGCGTGACCAACCTCCACGGCGGCAGCGATGGAACAGGCGTCAGCCTCTGGGAATTCGAGGAGATCGGCGACGACAGGGTCACGCTCAAGATTGTCGATCGCGACGGCCGCGGCGGCTTTCCCGGCAATTGCACGATCCGCGCGCATTTCCAACTGAAGTCGCGCGGCGTGTTTTCCGTCGTCTACGAGAGCACGACCGACGCCCCGACGATCGCCAATATCTGCAATCACAGCTATTTCAATCTCGGCAACGGCACCGACACGCTGGAGCACCAGCTGATGATCGCCGCCGACCACTACCTGCCGACGGATGAGCGGCAGATCCCGACCGGCGAGATCCGGCCCGTGGCCGATACCCCCTTCGACTTCCGCAAGAGCCAGCCGATGAAGCGGGACTATCCCAACAGCCGGCAGGTGCTGTTTGACCATAATTTCTGCCTGTCGTCCGAACGCCGCGAAAAGCGCCCGGTGATCAGCGTGCGGTCCCCCTCCTCCGGCGTGACCATGGATGTCCTGACCACCGAGCCCGGCGTGCAGTTCTACACCGCCTTCAAGCTGGACGAGACCCCGGAAGGCCTGAGCGGCTTTCCCTATGGGCCCTTTGCCGGTTTCTGTCTCGAAACCCAGGTCTGGCCTGATGCGATCAACCAGCAGGGCTTTCCGAACGCAATCCTCAGGCCCGGCCAAACCCTTCGCCAGGAAACGGACTACGTCTTCCGCAAGAGCGAGGTGAAGAAGCCCCAGGCCTGAGGCGCCGATGTTCGTCCTCTCCAAACTGTTCTGGATGCTGCTCCAGCCACTGGCCTTTGCCTTTCTCAATGCGCTCGCCGCGTTCGTGTGCATCCTTCTCGCACGCAATGCCGCAGCCGCGGTGTTTTCGGGCCTTGCCGTTCTGACGCTGGGCATCGCCTGTTTCACCAATCTCGGCACGATGATGATGGCGGGGCTCGAGAACCGGTTCCCGCGCCCTACCCTTTCGCAACCGCCGGCCTGCGCGATCGTGCTCGGCGGCGGCATCAGCACAGGCATTTCGGCCCGGCGGCAAAGCTATGTTTTCTCGCGGGCAGCGGACCGCTACATCGAGACGCTGCGGCTCGCACGGCTTTATCCTGAGATGAAGATTCTGGTTACCGGAGGCGACAACGCCCTTTCCGGCAACATCAACGGCGAGGCCGATCCCGCTGCCCTCTTCTTCGCCGATCACGGGGTCGCCAGGGATCGCCTGATCTATGAACCGATGGCGCGCAACACGGCCGAAAACGCGCGGCTGACGACAGCCCTTCTGGCCAGCAGCAACATGACCGGGCCCTGCCTGCTGATAACCTCGGCCTATCACATGCCGCGCTCGATCGCGCTGTTCGAGAGGGAGCAACTGGCGGTAACGCCGTGGCCGGCGGATTACCGCACCGATGGAAATGTGCGTTTTGCGCTCAGCGTCGACAAACCGGTCATCAACGCAACCATGTTTTCGACGGCGCTCAGGGAATGGGCGGGAATGGCGCGGTCACGGGGCTGACCGCTGCATGGTCAGCCGCGCTTGGGACGCAGGCGCACGACCACATCGATATGGGCAATTTCCATGCCTTCCGGCGGCGTCGGCATGCCGGTGAGCGAGATGCTGCTGTCCGGCATATCCACGACCTGGTTCTCACCCTCGATGAAGAAATGATGGTGATCGGAGGTATTGGTGTCGAAATAGGTCTTCGCACCCTCTACCGCCAGAACCCTGATCATGCCGGCATGGGTAAACTGGTGGAGCGTATTGTAGACGGTTGCAAGCGACACCGGCACGCCGGCCTCGATCGCCTCGTCATGAAGCTCCTCGACGGTCAGGTGACGGTCGCCCTTGGCAAACAGAAGATCGGCCAGCGCAACGCGCTGGCGCGTCGGGCGCAAACCGCTTTCACGGAGCCTGTCTTCGGAGTGTCTTGTTTTCATAATCCGTCTGGTTGCCTGCATCTGCGGGAACATAAATATAGCCTGATATAACGGGCTTGAGAATCGCTTTCAATAGGCCAAGGGCTTGCGGTGGCTGAAATTAAACTGCAAATACAGGCGCCGTAACGTTTCACTCTTTCGGCCTCGGGCGGCTTCCTGTATGGCCTCGTGTGGAGCAAACGATGAAGGGTTTGCAGGATTTTGGTGAAGTAACACCGCCGCGCATTGCTGGACGGTGATTACCTCCTTATCTTGTGACGACCACGAAAACCCCTCGCTGAACGAAGGGAAGCAGAGTTTTAATGAGCACGAGACAATCGCAGTTCGACTACGAGGACATCATCAAGTGCGCCGAGGGTGAGCTCTTCGGCCCCGGAAACGCGCAACTGCCGCTTCCGCCGATGTTGATGGTCCACCGGATCACCGAGATTTCGGAAACCGGCGGCGCCCATGACAAGGGCTTCATCCGCGCTGAATATGACGTATCCCCGGACGACTGGTATTTTGCCTGCCACTTCAAGGGCAACCCGATCATGCCGGGCTGCCTGGGACTTGACGGCATGTGGCAGTTGACGGGCTTCTTCCTCGGCTGGCTCGGCGAACAGGGACGCGGCATGGCACTCTCCACCGGCGAGGTGAAGTTCAAGGGCATGGTGCGTCCGACCGTGAAGCTTCTCGAATATGGCATCGACTTCAAGCGCGTGATGCGCGGACGACTGGTTCTCGGCACTGCCGATGGCTGGCTGAAGGCCGATGGCGAAACGATCTATCAGGCAAGCGATCTGCGCGTTGGACTGTCCAAAGACAAGTCCGAATAACGCCCGCGTGCAAGACAAGAAAAGAGGTCACAAGCTATGAGACGTGTTGTCGTTACAGGATTGGGAATCGTATCCTCGATCGGAAACGATGCCGCCGAAGTCACCGCCTCGCTGCGTGAGGCGAAATCGGGCATTTCGTTCTCCCCGGACTTTGCCGAGCACGGATTCCGCTGCCAGGTCTGGGGCAGCCCCGACATCGATACCACCGACATGGTGGATCGCCGTGCCATGCGCTTTCTGTCGCAGGGCGGCGTCTGGAATCACATCGCCATGAAGCAGGCGATCGCCGATTCCGGGCTTGAGGAAAGCGATTATAGCGAAAAGCCGCGCGTGGGCATCATCATGGGCTCTGGCGGCCCGTCCACCCGGACCCTGATCGAAGCGGCCGATATCACCCGCAAGAACAATTCGCCGAAGCGGATCGGCCCGTTTGCCGTTCCGAAGGCAATGTCGTCCACGGCCTCGGCCACGCTTGCGACCTGGTTCAAGATCCACGGCGTCAACTACTCGATCTCGTCGGCCTGCTCGACATCTGCGCATTGCATCGGCAACGCCGTTGAGATGATCCAGTGGGGCAAGCAGGACATGATGTTCGCCGGCGGCCACGAGGATCTCGACTGGACGATGTCGAACCTGTTCGATGCGATGGGCGCCATGTCGAGCGATTTCAACGAAAGCGACCCGACGCGGGCATCGCGCGCCTATGACGCCAAGCGCGACGGCTTCGTGATTGCCGGCGGCGCCGGTGTCGTCGTGCTGGAAGAGCTGGAGCACGCCAAGGCACGCGGCGCGAAGATCTACGGCGAAGTGGTCGGCTACGGCGCGACCTCCGATGGCTACGACATGGTCGCCCCGTCCGGCGAAGGCGCAGTGCGCTGCATGAAGATGGCAATCGAGACCGCCTCCGGCGAAATCGATTACATCAACACCCACGGCACTTCCACACCGGTCGGCGACAGCCGCGAGATCGGCGCGATCCGCGAAGTCTTCGGTGACAAGATGCCACATATCCAGTCGACCAAGTCGCTCACCGGCCATTCGCTCGGTGCTGCAGGCGTTCAGGAGGCGATCTACAGCCTGCTGATGATGCATGAAGGCTTTATCGGCGAAAGCGCCCACATTGAGGAGCTCGATCCCGAGTTCGACGGCGTGCCGATCGTGCGGCAGCGCATCGACAACGCGAAGATCGACACCGTTCTTTCAAACTCGTTCGGCTTTGGCGGCACGAACGCTACGCTGGTCTTCCAGCGCTACAATGGATAATGCGCAAATGACCGGACTTATGAAAGGCAAACGCGGCCTCATCATGGGCGTTGCCAACAACCACTCCATCGCCTGGGGCATTGCCAAGGCGGTTCACGCCGAGGGCGCCGAACTGGCCTTCACCTATCAGGGCGAGGCGCTCGGCAAGCGGGTTCATCCGCTCGCGGCGGAACTTGGCTCCGATTTCGTGGTGCCTTGCGATGTCGAGGATATTGCAAGCGTTGATTCGGTTTTCGCCGCGATCAAGGAACGCTGGGGCAAGCTCGACTTCGTCGTCCATGCCGTCGGCTTCTCCGACAAGAGCGAGCTGAAGGGCCAGTACGCCAACACCACGCGGGAAAATTTCATCCGCACCATGGTGATCTCGTGCTTCTCCTTCACCGAGATCGCCAAGCGCGCGGCAGAGCTGATGCCGGATGGCGGCTCCCTCCTGACGCTGACCTATGGCGGCTCCACCGCCGTCGTGCCGAATTACAATGTGATGGGCGTGGCCAAGGCCGGGCTTGAAGCGTCGATGCGCTATCTCGCGGGCGACTTCGGGCCGCAGGGTATCCGCGTCAATGCGATCTCCGCAGGGCCGGTGCGCACGCTTGCCGGTTCCGGCGTCGGCGATGCCCGCCTTGTCTATGCCTGGCAGCAGCGCAATGCACCGCTCCGCCGTCCGACCACGATCGAGGATGTCGGCGGTTCCGCGCTCTATCTGCTCTCGGACATGTCGTCAGGCGTGACCGGCGAGATCCATTTCGTCGACAACGGCTACAATATCCTGTCCATGCCGATTCCGGAGATGATGCGCCGCGGCGACCCCGAAACCTGAAACGGGGCTCCTGACGGGACGAATTTAACCACAGGTTGCAAAAGGCGCGCTCATTGCTTTGAGCGCGCCTTTTTTATTTCAAGTCCTTCGGCCGGCGCAAATGCAGCGTTTCATGGCGGCCCCATGGTGCGGACCCGAAGACCAAAGCGCCCGAAAGCCACTGTTTCACACCTCGTGAATATGGGCATAATCCATTGTTTTATAGAGATATTATTGGCCAAAACGAGGACACGTCCGGCCTCCCGGCTGACTGCCTCGCGCGCCTGTGGAGGCCCGAAACGGGCCGAGTCCGCCCCCTCGAAGCCGGCGTTAACACTTTGTTCAGTTTTGATGCCGTTTCCACCTGACCGAGAACCGTGATCGAGCGCGATTCATCATGGGAACATCTCCACGCCACGAAGACAGCAATCAGTTTAATCGCCTGACTTATATAGCTTTTCCTGCAACCAGGCGTATTCCGGCTGCGCCAGGCACCACCGAATACCGGGGAAATGCGAGCCTGGCGCCGGTCACCGGTTCTGTTGCGTTTCTGCACCACACCCCTTTATTCAATCAACTGATTTATATTTCCACCTATGGTTCATTGAGACGAAGCAGCAAGACGTTGTTAATGAGCATCAGAAGCCGGGGGGCAATTCGCCGGACTTCACTAAATCGAGGCTCAGGCCTCCTTACCAAGCTCGATTAAACTTGAGGATTTAACTATGACCATCAAAAGCCTTTTCCTGGGCTCCGCAGCGGCTCTCGCAGCTGCTTCCGCCGCTCAGGCAGCTGATCCGGTCGTCGTGATCGAACCCGTTCAGGCGAACTATGTAGAAATCTGCGACGCTTTCGGCGCTGGCTATTTCTACATCCCCGGCACCGAAACCTGCCTTAGCGTTGGCGGTTATGTCCGTTTCCAGATCGACGCACAGACCGGCGCCAACAGCCCGGACAGCTGGAACGTCTGGTCGCGTGGCCAGATCGCGATCAACTCGAAGACCGACACTGAGCTTGGCG
Source organism: Martelella limonii (assembly GCF_013344475.1). Lineage (GTDB taxonomy): Bacteria > Pseudomonadota > Alphaproteobacteria > Rhizobiales > Rhizobiaceae > Martelella > Martelella limonii. Next base: position 42,367 of record NZ_JABUOU010000004.1, read on the forward strand.
CCCTGACCGGCAACATCACGCTCAACAGCGAGTACTACTCGAACGACGGTTCGACGACCACCTACCTCGACGAAACCTACCTCGCCCTCGGCGGCTTCCAGGCTGGTCTCTTCTACAGCTACTGGGATGAAGGTCTTCTCGGCGAAATCGACGACCTGTCCGGCCAGACCCGCTTCAACTCGATCCGTTACGTATACGTTGGTGACGGCTTCATCGGCGGCATCTCGCTCGACGCTCTCGAGCCGAGCATGATCGGCCTGTCGAACAGCGGCAACAACGTTCCGCATCTCGGCGTTTCCGGTCGTATCGGCTTCCAGGCTGGCGGCGTTGGCGCCAAGCTCGATGTTGGTTACGACACCTACAACGAAGAAGCTTCGTTCCGTGCGATGACCTCGCTGGCACTCGGCCCGGGATCGCTTGACCTCGGTGCGAACTACTCGACCGGCTGGAACGCGTACGCCAACACCTATGGCGACAACGACTTCCTCGACTACTCGCTTCCGACCCCGACGACTCTGCCGGGCGTATACGCCGAGTGGGCACTTGCTGCCGGCTACAAGCTGAACGTTGCCGACAACTTCTCGGTCACGCCTGCTTTCCAGTGGACGTCTGCTAAGATCCCGGGTGCCGACAACGAAGACTTCTGGTCCGCTGGCGCCCTGTTCGACTACACGATCGTCGAAGGCCTGAGCGCGAAGCTCAACGTACAGTACACCGACACGCCTGATCAGTACTACGCTGATGACTACTGGGCCGGTTGGTTCCGTCTGCAGCGCGACTTCTAAGTCTCGCAATAGATCGCAGGGTCCTTCGGGCCCTGCAGATACCCCCGGAGCGGCAACGCTTCCGGGGGTATTTTTTTTGGTTCAGGCAGGCGCTTTGAAGATGCCAGGCCCGGGCGCGTCCGTCCTTCCCCGGACAAAAAAAGGGACGGCTTTCGGCCATCCCCTTCTTCATCAGCCTTGATCGGGCCGGAACGGCCGTCGCGGATGCAACCTTACATCACGTATTCGACGATATGCGCCCCGCCTTTTCCAATGGAGGCCGCAATCGCCGCCACAAGAGCATCCTCGTCGCCAGCCCTTGCGAAGCCGAGCCCAAAGGCCTTCGCCATTGCCTCCATGTCGGGGGGCGTCGGCTTGACACCTTCCGGTGTGATGCCGGCATCCACCATGAAGGTCTCGATTTCGCGGTAGCCGTGATTGTTCCAGACGAGGAAGACAACATCGACCCCCTCGTCCACCGCCGTGCCGAGCTCGGCCAGCGAGAACTGCAGGCCGCCATCGCCGACAATGGCGACAACCGGGGTTGCGGGATCGCCGAGGGCTGCCCCGATGGCGCCTGGTGGCAGGTAGCCGAGCGAGCCGTAGCCGGTCGCCGAATTGAACCATGAGCCGGGACGCAGCGCATCGAAATAGAGATTTCCCGCATAGACGAGCTGTGTCGAATCGCCCACGAACCGGGCTTCGGGCACGATATCGCGGAGCCGATGCAGGAGCCCCACTTCGCCGGTGATTCTCCCATCGAGATTGGAAAGGGCTGCCTCGCGGGCAGTCTCTGCGCGCTTAAGGCCATTCTTGCCGGCAGACGCGGTCACATTTGGCAAAAGCCGTGTCAGCGCGCTGGCGCTGTCTTCCACCAGCGCGGCAACAACTTCCGGACCCGCTGCGATCTGCTCCGCGCCGCGATCGATCCGCACCAGACGGCTCATGGCCGGGATCCGGCCATCGCCATACATGTCGAAATCCGTTGGGCCAAACTCCGTACCGACGGCAAGCACCAGATCGCTTGCGGCAATCAGGTCGCGAACGCCGGGAAGGCTGGGGCTTGCGCAGACGCGCAGGCCATGGCCTGAAAGGAGCCCGCGGGCATTGGAAGTGAGCACCACCGGCGCATCGATCTTTTCGGCGAACGCGCGCAAGGCCTCATCGGCCCTCACAGCGCCGCCGCCTGCCAGGATCACCGGCGCTGACGCCTTTGAAATGGCTTCCGCCGCCGCTGCAAGCGCTGCTGCCTCCGCCTGCGGCTCGGCAGGCGCACCGAGGGCTGCCACCGGAACCGGCACGCGCTCGACCATGACATCGGTCGGAATTTCCAGATGGACGGGACCGGGGCGGCCCGCCTGTGCCAGCGAAAGGCAATCGGCGAGCGTGCGCGCAAGGTTCTCACCGGACGTCAGCGTGACAGAGGCCTTGGCGAAGGTCTTCATCATCCCGCTCTGATCAGGCAATTCGTGCAGGTAGCCCTGCCCCTTGCCAAGCGTCTTGCGTGCGTTGACGCCGGAGATCACCAGCATCGGCACAGAATCGGCCCGCGCCTGAGCCATGGCGGTGATGGTGTTGGTGAGGCCGGGGCCGGTGATGATGAAACAGACGCCCGTCCTGCCGGTGACCCGGGCATAGCCGTCCGCCATGAAGCCTGCGCCCTGTTCATGACGGGGTGTCACATGGCGGATTTTCGACGTGGCAAGGCCACGGTAGAGCTCTGCCGTATGAACGCCCGGAATGCCGAACACCATGTCGACGCCATGCGCTTCCAGAAGGCGGACCAGCGCCTCGCCCACACTGATGTCATTGCTCATGCCGAAGCCACCTTCCGTCTATCAATCAAGCCTTTCGCATGGCGGCGTATCCGCCCTGCCGCTTCCAGCAGAATCTCGTCAGGGACGGTCAGGCTGACGCGGATGAAGCCTGTGGCCTGTTCTCCGAACGAGGATCCCGGCATCACCGCAACCTGTTCCGCCGCAAGCAAGCCGAGCGCGAAGGCTTCCCCATCGATACCGGTGGCGCGCACATCGACCAGAGCGAACATGCCGGCCTCCGGCATGGAGCAGGAAATGCCCGGTGCGCCCGCAAGGGCGTTTACCACCAGCTCCGCCCGGCGCTTCAGCGATTGCCGCAGCGCCGCCGAGACACCGCTCGGGGTTTCGATCGCGGCTGCCGTTGCATCCGCAATGAAGGGCTGGTTTCCAAACAGCATGGTTTCCGCGACCGGCAGCAGCTTCTCGCTGAATTCCGCCGGCCCCACGGCCCAGCCGCTGCGGAAGCCCGGCGCGGCATGCGATTTGGAGATCGATGATACGGCAATCGTCCGTTCCGGCGCAAAATCGCGCGGCGAGGCAAACGTGCCGCCGAAGATCAGTTCCTCATAGACCTCGTCGGAGATGATCCAGATGTCATGCCTTTCGCAGACATCCGCAATCGCAGCGACCTCTTCCTCAGAGAGAATCGCGCCCGTCGGATTGTGCGGCGTGTTGAGCAACAGCACCCGTGCATTCGGCGTGATCGCCTGCTCCAGAACGTCTGCGCGCATATGGAAACCGTCCTCGGGCCGAAGCGGAACGGGAACCATATCGGCGCCCGTGGCGCGGATCAGCCCTTCATAGGTGGCATAAAGCGGGTCTCCGACGAGAACCGCATCGCCCGCCTCGACCAGCGTCAGGAGCACGGCAAACAGTGCCGTCTGGGTCCCAGGAAAGCAGACGATATGCTCGTGGCCGACGGTTCGTCCCGAACCCGCGGTGTAACGCTTCGAGATCGCATCGAGCAGCGCCGTCTCGCCCCGGCCATTGGAGTAGCCGGTACGGCCTTTTCCGAGCGCCGTCGTGATCGTTTCGGCCAGAATCGGATCGGGCGCGATGTCCGGCTCGCCGATCGTCAGTTCCAGAATGTCGGCGCCAGCGCGTTTCATCTCGCGGGCCTTCAGGTGGACAGCCCATTTGTCTGATCCGAGCCCGCCCAGGCGTTCGGTAATTTTGGAGTAGTGCATATCATTCACCTTCAAGCGTAAAACCGGTGATCGCCTCGACGGCGTGAAGCCCCGCCTGCAGCAATTCGCCGTCATCGAACATGTCGCCGGCAAGCGAGCCCTCGAGCCAGAGCCCGTCCAGCACCGCGTTGACCTCGATCGCCAGCCGCCGGACCACCGCTTGCGGAGCCACACGCCCCGCCTCGCTGAAAGCTTCGGCAATCACGTTTTCGATCAGGATGCGATAGGCGCCGTAGGTCTCGCGGTGGATCTTGCCCATCGCCGGATCGGCATGCGCCATGGCGATGAAGGCCGCCCAAAGCGACAGCCGGCGCGGATCGATCATGGGCGGCGTCAGGCAGGCGACAACGAAGGCCTTCAGCCTCGCCTTTGGCGGGCAGGCCGCAATCGCCTCGTTGCCAAGCGCCATCATCTCCTCCATCGTCGCGTGGTAAGCGGCGTGGAGGAGATGTTCCTTGGTTTCGAAATAGTGCCGGATCAGACCGCCGCTGACGCCGGCGCGCTCCGCCACTTCCCGCACCGTCGCATTCTGGATCCCGCCCTCGGCGATGCAGTCGAGCATCGCCTCGATGAGATCGGCGCGCCTTTCTGCATCGCCCGCGCGACGGAACGGCTTTCGGCTCATATCAGCCTCGCCAGATCGGCCGGGTCAGGCAGGTCGGGCCACCCTCGCAGGCAATGCAGAGCGCATCGGCTTCGAAGGTCTGCACCCGGCAGCCGGCCTCTTCCATCAGCGCCTTGGTCTTATCGAAGCCTGCAACAGCGACGACGTCGTTCGGCTTCAGCGGCAGAACATTGAGGTTCAGGCCGTTGGAGGCCATGAACTCGTCCTCGGGCGCTTCGATCAGTGTGTATCCGCGCGCTTTCAGGAGCTGATAGAAAGGCGCCGGCAGGAGCGGCGCATAGACCAGAGCCAGCTTGTCTGCGAGCGGCGAAATCACGCTCATCAGGTGCAGGCACGCCTCTTCGCCCTGCCACAGCGGCAGATCGAAGGAGAGAACCTCGACGCCATGGGGCGCGAGAATGTCGCGAAGCTGGGCGATGCCTTCGGCATTGCTGCGCACGCCGCGGCCGACGACGAGCGTTTTTTCGTCAACCCAGACGCAATCGCCGCCCTCGACCGTGGCATCGCCCGAAAGCCGACCGAGGATCGGAACGCCGGCCGCGGTGTAAACCGCCTCATGGCCGGCCACTTCATCACGACGCAGGGGCTTGCCCATATTGAGCAGGATCGCGCCATGAACGGTGGCGAGCGAGGGATCGTGGGTGAACATCGCATCGGCGAGCCCGTCGCCCTTGTCCTCGAACCAGAGGATTTCAGCACCGGAAGCGGCGACCATATCGGCGAAGGCCGCATACTGCTCGATCGCCCGTGCAGCATCAAAAGTCGGGCCATAATGCCATTTGGCGGGATCCGCTTGTTTCAGGCTCTCGCCGGGTCTGCGCATGATCACCCGCTTGATCGGCTCCGCCATGGTCTGGGCACCGTAGGACATTCTGTCATCTCCGTCTGATATGATTTTGCCGTAGTTATACACTTGCATAATAACTCCGCAAGTGTAGTAATACACGGAAAGAATGCAACTAAGGGTCAGAAGCACCTCAGATGTGCCGGCCTGCCAACCGGGAACGGTGAACCGATTTAATGAAGGCTGAAAAAACGCCGCAGGGCGACAATCCTGCTGAAGCGGTGGTCGTTGAGGATTTGCACAAATCCTTTGGCGACTTCGAGGTTCTGAAGGGCGTCTCTCTTGCAGCGCACCAGGGCAATGTGGTCGCCATTATCGGCGGATCAGGCTCTGGAAAATCAACGCTGCTGCGCTGCATCAACATGCTCGAGTGGCCGACGCGCGGCAAGGTCAGCGTGCATGGCGAAGAGATCGCACTGAAATCCGATGGCCAAGGCGGGCTGATGCCGGCCGACCGCAAGCAGATCCAGCGCATCCGCACCCGCCTCGCCATGGTCTTCCAGAATTTCAACCTCTGGCAGCATATGACGCTTATGCAGAACGTCATCGAGGTCCCCGTCCATGTCTTGGGCGTGAAACGCGACGAGGCGATCACGGAAGCCGAAACGCTTTTGAAGCGTGTCGGCCTCTACGAAAAACGCGAATCCTACCCGGCCTTTCTCTCCGGCGGCCAGCAGCAGCGCGCTGCCATTGCCCGCGCATTGGCCATGAAACCTGAAGCCATGCTGTTCGATGAGCCGACCTCCGCGCTCGATCCTGAGCTTGTCGGCGAGGTGCTGACCGTGATTCGCGACCTTGCGGAAGAAGGGCGCACCATGCTGCTCGTGACCCACGAGATGAATTTTGCCCGCGAAGTGGCAAGCGAAATCGTGTTTCTGCATGATGGCAAGGTCGAGGAACAGGGCGACCCGAAGACCGTCTTCGACAATCCGAATTCCGAACGGCTGAAAAAATTCATCAGCACCGTTCAGTAGTCGCGGCGATTTTCTCCGCCATATAGGTAAGACTTCAACAGAGGGATAAATCCATGAAAAAGTTCAAATCCGCACTCGGTGGTGCAGCCGCCATTGCTACTCTGATGGCAGCGGGCGCTGCTTCCGCCGAGACCGTCAAGGTCGGCGTTGCGGCAGAACCCTATCCGCCGTTTACCGTTCCGGACGCATCCGGCAACTGGAGCGGCTGGGAAATCGATTTCATGAATGCGGTCTGCGACCAGGCAAAGCTCGACTGTGTCATTACCCCGATCTCCTGGGACGGCATTATTCCGGCGCTCACCGCCGGCAAGATCGATGCGATCATGTCGTCGATGTCGATCACGCCCGATCGCGAAAAGGAAATCGCGTTCACCAACAAATACTACAGCACCCCCGGCGCAATCGTCGCCGCCAAGGGCTCTGACATCAAGCCGACGGCGGAATCCCTTTCGGGCAAGATCCTCGGCGTACAGGTTTCCACGACCAACCAGGACTATGCCGCAAAGCATTTCCCCGACGCCAAGCTGAAGACCTACCAGACCCAGGACGAGGTCAATCAGGACCTCTATGCCGGCCGTATCGATGCCGAGATTGCTGACGTCGTGACGCTGCAGCCCTTCCTCGAAAGCGATGATGGCAAGGCCTGCTGCGAAATGGTCGGCAATGTGGCGGAAGACGTCGACATCTACGGCCCGGGCATCGGCATCGGCCTGCGCAAGGACGACACCCAGCTCAAGGACACGTTCAACGCAGCCATCGTCGCCGTGCGCGAAAACGGCACGTATGAAGAGATCACGAAGAAGTATTTCGACTTCGACATCTACGGCGATTGATCCGGACGGAAGCAGCGCCCGCAAAGGCGCTGCTTTCGTTTACTGAGACCCCTTCCCCCTCTCTATCGTCATCCACGGGCTTTGCCCGAGCATGGCACCAGGCAGGGAGGTAGAATGGGTAGAGAAGACCGCAGCCCCTCTATCGGGTTTACGGGATCAGCCCACGGTCTTCTATTTCCCCGCAGGCGGGGCGCGACCGAAGGTTCAGGCGCCGGTTGTTTGATCAACGGGCCAAAACAGGAAAGACGCATGGACTGGGAATTGCTGGCCTTGTCGCCGCCGGGTTGGGGCGGCGTGCTACTGAGGGGGCTTGCCACCTCGCTTCAGGTTGCCGCAGGCGGATTTGCGGTTGGCCAGCTCATCGGCATTTTCGGAGCCTCCGGCAAGCTCTATGGCGGACCGGTGATCCGAGACCTTCTGGAAATCTACACCACCGTTGTCAGGGCCATCCCCGAACTGGTGCTGATCGTGCTGCTCTATTATGCCGGCACGGCTGGCCTCAACAATCTGATGAGCGCGCTCGGCTTCGGCTCTGTCGACATTTCCGGCATGCTTGCCGGCATCCTCGTCATCGGCCTGGTGCAGGGCGCCTATTCGACCGAAGTGCTGCGCGGCGCGATCCTTTCCATTCCCGGCGGCCAGATCGAGGCTGCACGGGCCTATGGCATGCCGCCGGCCATGGTGATGCGCCGGATTACGCTGCCCGCCATGCTGCCGCATGCGATCCCCGGCCTTGCCAATCTCTGGCTTGTCACCACCAAGGATACCGCCCTGCTTGCCGTCGTCGGCTTTACCGAGCTGACGCTCGCGACCCGGCAGGCCGCCGGCGTGACCCATGAGTATTTCCTGTTCTTTTCAGCCGCCGGCGTGCTCTACCTCTCTGTCACCCTGGTCTCAAACGTGTTCCTCCATTATGTCGAACGCCACTACAGCCGCGGCATGGCGAGGGCGCGCAGATGAGCGAACACAATGTCTCCGGCGATATCGCAGAGCTTGAAAGGCCCTCAACCTTTCCGAAGCTTTCGGCGATGATGCGCCCGCACCGTTTGATCATTGTGGCAGTGGCGATCGGGCTTTTGGTCCTCATGGCTGTCGAGATGCGATGGGACTGGCTGCCGAACTATGCCGGCATGCTGTTTGCCGGCCTCTGGGTCACGGTAGCGCTGCTGATCGCTTCCACCGTGCTGGGCCTGTTGATGGCCATCCCGCTCGGTCTTGCCCAGGCGGCGGGGCCTGTGTTTCTCGCCTGGCCTGCGAAAATCTTCTGCACCATCATTCGCGGCACGCCGCTGCTGTTGCAGCTCTGGCTGCTCTATTACGGTCTCGGTTCGCTGTTTCCAGGCATCCCCGGCATTCGCGAGACTTTCATCTGGCCCTATCTGCGGGAGGCCTGGCCCTATGGGCTAGTGGCGCTGACGCTGTCCTATGCCGGCTATGAGGGGGAAGTGATGCGCGGAGCCTTCGCCGGCGTGCCGCGCGGCGAACTTGAAGCCGCGCGCGCCTACGGCATGGGCCGGTTCACGACGCTCAGGCGCATCTGGCTGCCGCGCGCGATCCACCGGGCCCTGCCCACGCTTGCGGGCGAAACCGTGGTGCAGCTCAAATCCACGCCGCTTGTCGCCACCATCACCGTGATCGACCTTTACGCCGTGGTCGGCGATATCCGCCAGTCGACCTATCTCACCTACGAACCGCTGCTGTTCCTCGCCCTGATCTATCTCTGCCTCACCGGCGTTCTGGTCGGTATTTTCCGCCACTACGAGAAGAAGATACCCACGCGGGGCCGGTGAGCGAGCCGCACGGATCCAGCCGCGCGGCCCGGCATGATCAGAGCCCCGCCGATTTCGCGACGGCGCTGATGATCTTGTCGTGGGTATCGGCCCGGTCGACGCCTTCCGGATCGGTACAGATCGGATCGTCCTGCTCTTCCTCGAGGATCGCCGCCCCCTCCGGCTTGCAAAGTCCCAGAAAGGTGATGTGGTAGGAGGGCGCGATCTTGAGATATGCGCTATTCGGCAATCGGTTGGCGATATTGCTGCCATTTTCGGACACATCCCCGGCAGTCAGCCGATGCTCATCGCCGAGATTGATCAACGTCACCGGAACCGGCATCGCCTCAATGCTCGACGCCGTCGCCACATAGGTGAAGGCGGGATCGATGGCGATGACACGGCCAATCCGGGAATCGCGCGGCGCCCCTTCAAAGCCCCTGGGCAGCTGATCGAAATCGACATTGCCCTTGGCCAGAAACGCGCAATCGGTCGATGCCGGGTTGTCATGGCAGTAGCGGCCGTAAGCATCACGGTCGAACGCAAGGCCGCCGAGATTGAGCACGGTCGCGCCGCCAAGCGAAAAGCCGAGCGCGGTGATCTGCGACCGGTCCACATGCGGGCCAAGCACCGGATCGTCAAGCAAGGCATCAAGCGCGGCTGAGATATCGCCGGCACGGCGGTCGGTAAACAGCGAGGCCCGCGGCGAGGAATCGCCAGACGTGCTTCCGGGATGGTTGACCGCGAGCACCAGCGCGCCTTTGGCGACAAGCGCTGAGAAAAGCCATGCACTGTTGTCCATGTTGCCGCCGGAACCGTGGGAGAACACGAACAGCGGATATTGTCCTTCGGCGATCCGCGCCCCCATCATCACGCGCGTATCGTAAAACACCGGCCCACCGCCGACATGTCCGGCATAGCTGCGTACACCGGCTGGATACCAGAGTGCCGCGGCAACCGGCGCTGCCCGGTGCTCCGCAGACACCGTCAGCCGTTCGTAGCCGGGAAGATCCTCTGCTGCAAAGGCATGGGCGGCGGCGCTTGAGGAAATCAGGAGGGCAAGAAGAATATGGTTCATGAGCGTGATCCTTTCGGGTTGAGACACACTCCTTCTGCGATTTTCAGGTCCACGCGCGTCCTCAATCCGGTTTCAGGTCGCCCGCAACCGGTTTATGGACTATCAGCCCGGCAGATGAAGGAGACGAGATGCTGGTTTTACCGATCCCGATGGTCACCGCTCTGGTGCTCGGCTTTCTGATCCTGCGGGTGCTGACCGTCGAGAAGCGCCCACCGGTGGTGATCGTGTTTCTGACGGCCTGCGCGGGGCAGAGCCTGATCGTCGCGGCGCTGCAATATTACGGGATTTCGGCGCTCCGGCCGGTCCAGCCGGCAACCGCCACGCTGATACCGGTCCTGGCGTGGCTCACCTTCCAGACCGCGTTCCTGCGGCCGGTGAAACCGCGCGACGGCCTCCATCTTCTGGTGCCGGCCTTCACCGTGTTCTGCATCCTTTTCGCGCCAGCCACGATAGACATCATCCTGCCGGTCATCTTCCTGATCTACGGCGGAGCGATCCTCGCCGTGCTGAAATCGGGCGGCGATGCGCTGCCGCTGGCGCGGCTGGAGGCGGGCCGCCAGCCGCTTTGGCTCTGGACCGGCATTGCCGTCAGCCTGCTTCTGTCTGCTTTGAGCGACAGCCTGATCGCGGTCGCCTTCCTTTCCGATAACCCGGGATGGGCAAAGCTGATCATCTCCATCTTCACCTCCTGCGCCCTGCTCTCGGTCGGCCTCCTCAGCGTTTCGCCGAACGCCTTCGGCGAGATCGAGCCGGAGGACCCGCCGCGCCCCTCCCCGCCTCCCGTTCCGGATGAGGGCGATCACGCGATCGTCGAGCGGCTCGATCGCCTGCTTGCAGAGGAAACCCTCTATCTCGAGCCGTCGCTCACCCTCGCGCGCCTTGCCCGGCGGCTGCAGATGCCGGCCAAGCAGCTCTCCGCCGCGCTCAACCGGGCAACCGGGGAGAACATCTCCCGCCACATCAACCGCTTCCGCATCGACCATGCCTGCGAAAGGCTCAGCGCCGGCGACAATGTCACCACCGCGATGCTGGAAAGCGGCTTCAACACCAAGTCGAACTTCAATCGGGAATTTCAGCGCGTGACCGGAAAGAGCCCCTCGGCCTGGGCGAAATCGGCGCTTGCGGACAAACGCTAGCGGCGCGCTGCAAACAGATCCGCCTGCGACGGCTCGGGAAGCGCGTCTTCAAGCGTCAGCAAAAATTTCTTGGTCGGCAGGCCGCCGCCAAAGCCGGTCAGCGCGCCGTTGGCGCCGATGACCCGGTGGCAGGGCAGAAGGATCGGCAGCGGGTTGTTGCCATTCGCCGTACCCACCGCGCGGCTCGCATTCGGATCACCGAGCGCTTTCGCGATCGTTCCATAGGTCGTGGTCACGCCATAGGGAATGGTGGCGAGATACTCCCAGACCCGGTTCTGAAAGCCGCTGCCGGAGAGATGATATGCGAGATCGAACTGTTTCAACTCGCCCGCGAAATAGGCATCGAGCTGCCGCCGCGCCTCCGAAAACGGCGCATCATGGCGCCGCCAGTCCGGTCGCGGGCCAAACGCCTTGTGGCCGGTCGGAAACGAGATGAAATGCAGCCGGTTGCCATCGCCCGCGACCAGCAGGTCGCCGACCGGGCTTTCGACAATGGTGTAGAACAGCCCGCTCATCGCGCGGGCCTGCGGATCGAGGAGGGCGGCCTGCCGTAAAGACTAGAAAACGCGGCATTGAAGCGCCGGATGCTGCCGAATCCGGCCTGAAGCGCCACCGTGCCGATCGGCAGCGCCGTCTCGTCGAGCAGCCGCTTCGCCCGGCCGATCCGCATCGTCTGCGCCGTCTGCAGCGGCGAGGCCCCGACATGGACGGCAAACAGCCTCGAGAGATGGCGCACGCCGACGCCGAGCCGTTCGGCAAGCGCATCGACCGAGCCATGATCGAGCGCACCGTCCGCGATCAGCTTCAGCGCCCGGTCGACCGTGGTGCGCGTGCCGTTCCAGGCCGGCGAAAACGGCGCGGTCTCGGGCCGGCAGCGCAGGCATGGCCGGTAGCCCGCCCGCTCGCAGGCGGCCGCCGTCGGATAGTAGCTGACATTCTTGGTCAGCGGCTGTTTCACCGGGCAGACCGGCCGGCAATAGATCTTCGTCGTCCGGACCGCGGTAAAGAACCTGCCGTCAAACGCTGGATCCCGCCTCTGCCGCGCCGCTTCACATGTGTCGAAATCAAACATGGGCGAAGTCTAGCAGCGGCGGTTTTGTCAGGCGAGCGCGATGTGATGATGAGGTCCGAAAACGGCCGGAGACGAAGGAGCGTCTTTGCTTTGAATCCACGCCCGGCGCGGGCTTCAATGCTTTAAAAGCCGCATCTCCGAAAGAAGAATTCGATCTTGCTCCGCGTTCGGCGACGGTATAAAGGAAGCCTATCGCGAAAAGGGTCCGTCCTCCGCCTATAGGCGGCGACTGATGGACATGCACACGCCGCCCGGACCCTTCGTCCCGGCCGGCCAGCGTTTCCCTTGAACCAGCGCCTGATCCTTCAGGCCCGAACGCAAGCACGCCACATCCGTGTCTGCGGCACAGGAACGCGTCCATGAACAGACCCCTCATCATCATCTATGCCGCCATCGCGCTCGATGCCCTCGGCATCGGCCTCATCTTTCCGATCCTGCCTTCGCTTCTGAAGGAGGTCACCCACTCGGCCGATGTGGCGCCCTATATCGGCGCGCTCACGGCGCTTTATGCCGCCGTTCAGTTCGTCTTCGCGCCGGTGCTCGGCGCGCTGTCGGACCGGCTCGGCCGGCGGCCCGTGCTGCTGATTTCGCTCGGCGGCGGCGCCATCAACTATCTGCTCCTCGCCTTTGCGCCGTCGCTCTGGCTGCTGTTTCTCGGCCGCGCCATTGCCGGCCTCACCAGCGCCAACACGGCCGTTGCCGCGGCCTTCATCACCGACATCTCCGCGCCGGAAACCCGCGCGCGCCGCTTCGGCCTGATGAGCGCGATGTTCGGCATCGGCTTTATCGCCGGCCCCGTTACCGGTGGCTTTCTCGGCGATCACTGGCTGCGGCTGCCCTTCATCGCGGCGGCGGCGCTGAACGGCTGCAATTTCCTGCTCGCCCTTTTTGTTCTGCCCGAAACCCGCAAGGCGAGCGCTGGCGGGTTCGATCCGGCATCGCTCAATCCGCTGCGCCCGCTCCGCTGGGCCTTTTCGATGACCGGCATGCTGCCCGTGATCCTGATCTTCTTCCTGTTCAGCTTCACCGGCGAAGCCTACGGGGTGAGCTGGGCGCTCTGGGGCCATGACGTATTCGGCTGGAACGGTTTCTGGATCGGGCTGTCGCTCGGCGCGTTCGGCATCTGCCAGACACTGACGCAGATTTTCCTGCCCGGCCCCGCCGCAAGGATCCTCGGCGAACGCGGCGCCATCCTCACCGGCATCGCAGGCGCCTCCATCGCGCTCACCGCCATGGCCTTCACCCATCAGGGCTGGATGGTCTTCGCCGTCATGCCAGTCTTCACGCTTGCCGGCATCGGCGTGCCCGCGCTGCAATCGCTCGCGACGCGGCTGGTCGACGACACGCGGCAAGGGCAGTTCCAGGGCGTGCTGCAGGCGATCATCAGCCTCTCCTCGATCATCGCGCCGCTGGCCTTCTCGGCGATCTACTTCGCCTTCCAGGCGCAGTGGCCGGGCGCGGTCTGGCTTTCGGTGGTCGCCATTTATGCGCTGGCCGTGCCATTCGTGCTCATGCTGAAAACAACGCAGCCAGCCAGCTGATTCCTCGATGCATATCGGCGGATGGTCTCCCCTTCGATTTTGTTCCCTTTTCATTCTCATCCGATCCGCTATATCATCCCGCCATGCAGGATGAATTTTCAACCATGTTTCCGCTCCGGCGCGGCCGGGTGCATGATGCGACCGGGCCCGGTGCCACGGTGTTTGCCGCAGCGCTTTCCGGCGTGACCGGCGGCACTGTGCTGTGGATCAGACAGGCCTGGTTTGCCGAGGAGATCAACCCGGTGGCGCTTTCGGCGTTTTTCGATCCGCGCGACATCATCCTCGCGCGCACCGCCGACCAGACGGAGACGCTCGCCGCTGCTGAAGAGGGGCTGCGCTCGGGCGCCGTCGGCCTCGTCGTCATGGAGATGGACAAGCCGGTGGAACTCACCCCCGGACGACGGCTGCAGCTTGCCGCCGAGACCGGCCGCAGCATCGGACTTTCGCTGCATCCGGAGGGCGCCGGCAATCAGGCGGCGACCACGCGCTGGCTCTGCAGGCCGGTCTTCTCCGCTTCCGACTCGACTCTTCAAAACTGGTCCATTATAAAGAACAAAACAGGAACAACTAACAGCTGGGCAGTGCGGTGGGATGAAACGGCGCGTCGTATCCATGTGGTTTGCGAGACTCCCGAGCGAGCGGCTATTGAGGGCCCGACCGGTTGAGGGTCCGTTCGCCGTCACGCTGAGCGAGGGCAATCACGACCGGCTTTACGCGCTCAACCTCGAGGCCGAGGGCCAAGGGCTGGAACGCGGCATGGGGCTTGCCGATGCCCGCGCCTATGTGCCGGATCTGATCACCCGTCCCGCAGATATAGACGCCGATCGGCGTTTCCTGACGATGCTCGCCCGCTGGGCAACGCGCTATACGCCCCATGCAGGCCTCGACGGCGAGGACGGGCTGGTGCTCGACATCACCGGCGCCGCCCATCTCTTCGACGGCGAGACGGCGATGCTCGAGGACATGAAGGAGCGGCTTGCCCGCGCCCGGCTTTCCGTCAAGATCGGGATCGCCGACACCCGGGGAGCGGCCTGGGCGCTGTCGCATTTTGCCCCCGGCATTGCGCCCCCGGGCAAGACCGGCGCCGCCCTCGGGCCGCTTCCGGTCGCCGCGCTCCGCATCGACGAGAAGACCGCGACCGCGCTGAAACGCCTCGGCCTCAACACCATTGCCGACATGGCGGCCCTGCCGCGTGCCACGCTCGCCCGCCGCTTCGACATGGCGCTGATTGCGCGGCTCGACCAGGCGACCGGCGAACGCGGCGAGGCCGTGTCGCCGCTTTCCGAGCCGCCGCATTACGGCGTCAGGATGACCTTTCCCGAGCCGATCGGCCTTGTCGACGATGTCATGGCCGCCCTCTCCCGCCTTCTCGACACGCTCTGCCAGCGGCTGAAGGCGCGGGAAGCCGGCGCGCGCGCCATCGCCCTTGCCGTCGAGCGGGTCGACCAGAGCGACCAGCGGGTAACGCTCCGCCTTGCCCGCCCGATGCGCGATGCACCCCGTATCCTCAAGCTGTTCGAGCGCCCTGTCGGCGAGATCGAGGCCGGTTTCGGCATCGAGCGGATCCGGCTCGAGGCGCTGGATGTAGAGGCGCTCCCCGCCGAGCAGATCGGCGAAGGCGGGCTGGTGGAGGGCGAGGCGCTGGACGATCTCGTCACCCGGCTCGGCGCCCGCATCGGCCTCGACAACATCGTCCGCTTCCAGCCGGTCGCAAGCCATATCCCGGAGCGCGGCTTCACCGAGATTCCCGGCGCCTGCGGGCGGGTGGAGGCCGAATGGCGGATGGACCAGCCCCGTCCCGTGCGCCTGTTCCCGCCGGAACCGGTAACCAGCGACGCCGCACGCCGTCCGCCCTCGCGCTTTTCCTGGCGGCGCATGCGGCTTGAAACGGCGTCAAGCCGTGGGCCGGAGCGGATCGCGCCGGAATGGTGGCGGCCGGACGAGGCCTGGCGTTCCGGGCTTCGCGATTACTGGCGGGTGGAAACCCGGCAGGGGCTCAGGCTGTGGATGTTCCACACACCGCAGGCCCCCGGCTGGTTCGTCCACGGCCTGTTCGCCTGAGGCCCGGCCATGGATTATGCCGAGTTGTGCGTCACCTCCAACTTCACCTTCCTCACCGGCGCCTCGCATCCGGAGGAGATTGTCGCGCGTGCGGCCGAACTCGGCCTTGCGGCGATTGCCATCACCGATCGCAACTCGCTGGCAGGCGTGGTGCGGGCCTTTCGCGAATTGAAAGAGATCAGGCGCAAGCTGGAGAAGAATGAAGAAACGCTCACGCTCACCTTCAAGCAGCATGTCGACCCGTGCTCCCGCCAGACGCTCGGCGAAGCGGTCACCATGCCCCTTCCCAGTCGAGCCCGCCTGCCGCGCCTCATCGTCGGCTGCCGGCTGGTGCTGGCCGACAGCCCCGTCGATTTCGTGGCGCTGCCGAAGGACAAGCCGGCCTACCAGAAACTCGTGCGGCTCTTAAGCCTCGGCAAGCGGCGCGCCGAGAAGGGCGAATGCACGCTTTATCTCGCCGACATGCTGGAATGGGCCGATGGCTCGATCCTGATCGCGCTGCCTGCGGACATGGCGGAGAACAGGGCGGAAGCGGTCGACCATGTCACCCAGGCGATCCGCCGCTTTCCCGGCCATGTGTTTACGGGTGCGCCCCCCCGCTATGACGGCTCGGATGCCGCATGGTTTGCGGCGCTGACTGCGCTTTCGCACAAGACCGGCGCGCCGATGGTTGCCGTCGGCGACGTGCTGATGCATCACGCCAGCCGCCGCCAGCTTGCCGATGTGCTGACCTGCATGCGCCACCACATCACCATCGACGCGATCGGCCATCTGGCGTTGCCGAATGCCGAGCGGCGGCTGAAGCCCGCCGCCGAAATGGCGCATATCTTCCGCGATCACCCCGCCGCCATCCGCCGCACGCTGGAAATCGCAGACCGCCTGACCTTCGACCTCACCGAGCTTTCCTACAATTATCCGGCCGAAGTCGCCCATGGCGAGGCGCCGCAGGACCGCCTTGCCCGGCTCACCTGGGAGGGGCTGAAGCGGCGCAATCCCGAAGGCATTCCGGCGCGCAACCGGGAACTGGCAGAGAAGGAACTCGCGCTCGTCGGCGAGCTCGGCTACGCCGCCTATTTCCTCACCGTCCACGACATCATCGCCTTTGCGCGCGGCGAGGGCATTCTCTGCCAGGGCCGCGGCTCGGCGGCAAACTCGATCCTCTGTTACGCGCTCGGCATCACCGATGTCAGGCCCGACATGATCGGCATGGTGTTCGAGCGCTTCGTCTCCCGCCATCGTGGCGAGCCGCCGGATATCGACGTCGATTTCGAGCATGAGCGGCGCGAGGAGGTGATCCAGCATATCTACGATACCTATGGCCGCGCAAATGCCGGGCTCTGCGCCACCGTCATCCATTTCCGCTCGCGCGCGGCAATCCGCGAGGTCGGCAAGGTGATGGGGCTTTCGAACGATGTCACCGCTGCGCTTTCCGGCCAGATCTGGGGCATTTCCAGCCGGGGCGCGGAGCCCGAGCGGCTGAAGGAGGTCGGCCTCGACCTTACCGACCGCCGGCTGACCCAGACCGTGCGCATCATCGGCGAGATCATCGGCTTTCCGCGGCACCTGTCGCAGCATGTCGGCGGCTTCATCATCACCGAGGACCGGCTGGACGAACTCTGTCCGATCGAAAACGCGGCGATGGAAAACCGCACCGTGATCGAATGGGACAAGGACGATATCGATGCGCTCAACATACTCAAGGTCGATGTCCTGAGCCTCGGCATGCTGACCTGCCTCAAGAAATGCTTCGATCTCACCGCGCGCCATTATAATCGACCGCTCACCATCGCCGACGTGCCGCAGGAGGACGAGGCGACCTATGTCATGCTGCAGAAGGCCGATGCCATCGGCGTGTTCCAGGTGGAAAGCCGGGCACAGATGAACTTCCTGCCGCGGATGAAGCCGGAAACATTCTACGACCTCGTCATCGAGGTGGCGATCGTGCGCCCCGGGCCGATCCAGGGCGGCATGGTGCAGCCCTATATCCAGCGGCGGCAGAAGAAGGCAAAGGTGGAATACCCCTCGCCGGCGCTCGAGGATGTGCTGAAAAAGACGCTCGGCGTGCCGCTGTTTCAGGAACAGGCGATGCTGATCGCCGTGGTCGCCGCCGGCTTTTCGGCCGAGGACGCCGACCGGCTGCGCCGCTCGCTGGCAAGCTTTCGACAGATGGGCACGATCGGCGAATTCGAGGAGCAGTTCGTCAACGGCATGCTCAGGAATAACTATGAACTCGACTTCGCCAAGCGCTGCTTTGCCCAGATCAGGGGCTTTGCCGATTACGGCTTTCCCGAAAGCCATGCGGCGGCGTTTGCCATGCTCACCTATGTCTCGGCCTGGCTGAAATGCCATTATCCGGCAGCCTTTGCCTGCGCGCTTCTGAATTCGCAGCCGATGGGCTTTTATGCGCCGGCCCAGATCGTGCGCGATGCCCGCGAGCACCAGGTGGACGTGCGGCCGATCTCGGTCAATCACAGCGCCTGGGACTGCACGCTGGAAAAGCGCGCCGACGGCGCCTATGCGCTGCGCCTCGGCTTCCGCCAGATCAAGGGGCTGAAGAAGGAGGATGCCGTCTGGCTGGAGAACGCGCGCGGCAACGGCTACCATACGCCGGAAGACGTGTGGCTCAGGGCCGGCCTGATGCCGGCGGTTCTGGAGCGTCTCGCCGAGGCCGATGCCTTTGCCGATGCCGGCCTTTCGCGGCGCGATGCGCTGTGGCGGGTGAAGGCGATCCGCGCGCCAAAGCCGCTGCCGCTCTTCAACGACCCGATCGACGGCGAGCATATCAGCGAGCCGGATGTCATCCTGCCGGCGATGAACCTGGGAGAACAGGTGGTGGAGGATTACGTCGCGACCCGCATGAGCCTGCGCGCCCACCCGATGGAACTGCTGCGCCCGAAAATGCCGGGCCTGACGCTGCATTCGGCATTGGCGACGACGCCGCTGCGGCGCGTCAGCGTCGCAGGCCTCGTCATCACCCGCCAGCGCCCCGGCACCGCCTCGGGCGTGATCTTCCTGACGCTGGAGGACGAGACCGGGGTGTCCAACGTGGTCGTCTGGAACAAGGT
This sequence comes from Martelella limonii, assembly GCF_013344475.1. Classification (GTDB taxonomy): domain Bacteria; phylum Pseudomonadota; class Alphaproteobacteria; order Rhizobiales; family Rhizobiaceae; genus Martelella; species Martelella limonii. The sequence goes on from NZ_JABUOU010000004.1 coordinate 61,133, forward strand.
CTATGAGCGTTTCCGCCGCACGGTCATGGGCGGGCGGCTCCTGAAGGTCACCGGCCCGTTGCAGCGCGAAGGCGTCGTCGTCCATGTGATCGCCGAAACCATCGAGGACTGCTCCTGGCGCCTCTCCGAACTCGGCCACCCGATGGACGACGCCATCGGCATCACCGATCCCAAGACCGACGACACCCCGCGCCGCCCCAAGCTCCAGCCCCGCGCCCACCACCCGCGCGAACAGGCGAAGAAGCTGTTTCCGAGCCGGGATTTTCATTGAATTCTTGTACGGTATCCCGCCATGAAAACAGGCCGACACAGACATGAGAGGACAGACGCTTGAAAACCCTTATCGCCTTCGCAGGCCTGCCCGGCACGGGCAAAAGCACCATCGCCAAGGCGCTTTCGGTCAGGACAGGCGCGGTCTATCTCCGTGTCGATGAGATCGAGACCATCATGCTGTCGCACGACCCTGAACGGGACATCGGATCGCAAGGCTATGAGATTCTCGCCGCACTCGCCGCCTCCAATCTCGCGCTCGGCCATGACGTGATCACCGATTGCGTGAACCCCTGGACGCTCACGAGAGGAATGTTCGCTGAAACTGCCGCACGCGCCAACGCACGTTTTCTCGGGGTCGAGATCATATGCTCCGATCCCGGTATCCATCGGCTTCGGGTCGAACACCGCGCAGTCGACATTCCCGGCTGCAAGAAGCCTTCATGGCAGGAGGTGACAAACCGCGACTATGCGGTCTGGTCCGATGCCGATATCCGCATCGACACCGCGAGCAAGAGCGTCGCAGACAGCGCTTCGGAAATAGCATCAAGGCTTTGAGCAGGGCTTTGCGCGCTACCGCTCCCTCGCCCCGCACATCCGGCCGGCAAAGCCGCCTCCCCTCAATACATCGACTTCCGATACCCCTCCTCAAGCCCGTCGTCGAGTTTCTTCATCTCTTCCGGGTCTTCCGGGGCGGCGTCGATCTGGTCGAGGATGATCTTGACGAGCGAGGGCATTTCGCTGCGGTCCTGAAGGCTCTCCGGATCCCACAGCTTTGAGCGGCGGAAGGCCTTCGCGCAGTGCAGGAAGACTTCCTCGATCTCAACGACGATCGCAGTCAGCGGCAGGCGATCCTTGACGGCGAGAAGGGCAAGCAGATCGGGATCGCGGGTGATCACCGCCCGGCCATTGATGCGCAGCGTATCATCGAAGCCCGGCACCATGAAGATCATACCGACGGCAGGATTGGCGAGAATGTTCGACTGGGTATCGAGCCGGTTGTTGCCCGGCCGGTCGGGGATCAGCAGCGTTCTGTCATCAAGCACCTTGACGAAGCCGCGCGGGTCGCCGCGCGGGCTGACATCGGCCTTGCCTTCTGCCGATTGCGTGCCGATGCACAGGAAAGGCGCGCGGGCAATGAAGTCGATCGCATGGCGGTCGAGCCGCGGAAGGGACTTCTTCGCCGCTATGTCATGCGTCGCCGGAAAAAGAGACCTGAGCTCCTGTTCATCGCCGACCAGAAACTCGGTTTTCAGTTCAAAGGCCATCCCGTCACCCTCCATTCCCGATATTATCGAAAGCAGGGATGACGGGAGAAGGCCGCTTTGACAAGCGGAATCCGCGAAGCTCAGGCGGCGGCAACCTTTTCCAGCGCTTCCAGCGCCTCGATGCAGGCGGCGGCCGATTCGCGGCCCTTGTTGTGGCTGTCATCGGCCGAGCGGGCGAAGGCCTGGGCGGCGGTGTAGGTGGTGAGAATGCCGAAGGTCACCGGCACCCCGGTCTCAAGCGAGACCTGCATCAGTCCGTGGGCGGTAGCCTCGGAGATATATTCGAAATGGGCCGTCTCGCCCTTGATCACCGCGCCGATGGTGACGACGCCGTCGAACTTGCCGGTCTCGGCAAGCTTGCGCGCGACCAGCGGTATTTCGAATGCGCCCGGCACATCGAAGATATCGGCCTCGGCAACGGGCGCACCGCGCTCTTCAAGTTCGGCCTTGGCGCCGTTCAGGAGACCGGTGGTGACCTTCTCGTTGAAACGGGAGATGACGATGGCAATGCGTTTGGACATGCATGTTTCCTTTTCTGGGGGCCGGCTCAAAGCGGCAGAAGATGACCGAATTTCTCGCGCTTGGTGGCGAGATAGGTTTCGTTGTGGGGATTTGCGGCGGCAATCAGCGGCAGGCGTTTCTCCACTGTCAGACCGCAGCGCATCAGCGCTTCCGGCTTGTCGGGATTGTTGGAGAGAAGCTGCAGACGCGAAACGCCGAGCGATTTCAGGATATGGGCGGCCGCGTAATATTCACGACCGTCGGCAGGAAGACCAAGCGCCAGATTGGCCGCGTGGGTATCAAGACCATCCTCCTGCAGCGCATAGGCGCGGATCTTGTTGGCAAGTCCGATGCCGCGTCCCTCCTGCCCGCGCAGATAGACGATGACGCCGCCCCTTTCACCGATCAGCGCCATGCTTTCGGCAAGTTGCTCGCCGCAATCGCAGCGCTTCGAGCCGAACACATCGCCGGTCAGGCACTCCGAATGCACCCGCACCAGCGGGTTGTCGGAAAGCGGGCCCTTGACCAGCGCCAGATGCTCGACGCCATCGATCCGGCTGCGGAAGGCATGTGCCTTGAACGCGCCTGCCTGTGTGGGAAGGCTGGCGGCACTGATCTCTTCCACCAGTATCTCGGTGCGCTGCCGATATTCGGCAAGCTCGGCAATGGTCAGATACGGCATGCCATGCTGCTTCGCGAAGGCCATAAGGTCGTCGCGCCGCGCCATTTCGCCGTCGTCGCGCATTACCTCGCAGATCACCGCCGCCGGGTTGAGCCCTGCAAGGCGGGCGAGATCGACAGCCCCTTCCGTATGACCGTCGCGCACAAGAACGCCGCCATCCGCCGCACGCAGCGGAAACATGTGACCGGGCGATACGATATCGTCAGGCTTTGCAAGGGGATGCGCTGCGACCTGGACAGTATGTGCCCTTTCCGCCGCGGAAATGCCCGTTGTAATGCCGCTTGCGGCCTCGATCGAGGCGGTAAACGCCGTGGTATGCTGGGAGCGGTTCCGGTGGACCATCGGCGCCAGGCCGAGCCGGTCGACCTGCGCGCCGGTCAGCGTCAGGCAGATCAGGCCTCGGGCATGCTTCGCCATGAAATTGATGGCAGAAGCCGTGGCGAATTCGGCGGCGATCACGACATCGACCTCGTTCTCGCGCGATTCGTCATCGACCAGGAGCACCATTTCGCCATTGGCCATGGCATCAAGCGCACGCTCGACCACCTCAGTTGAAAATTTTCGGTCCATTCTCATTATTGTTCTCCAGGCACTGTCACGGCATCGAATTCGGGATTGGCATGGGTGATCACGACACGGTCCGGATCGCCCTTGGCGATCAGGACATGCTCATCGGCAAGGCCGGCCTCAAGCACGGCGGTGGTGAGAGACGGGCCCGCCTCCACCAGCACTTCCAGCGCGCCGGCGGCGCCAAGGCGCAGCAACGCCTCATCAAGCGAGCGGGCACGCAAGACCGAGAAACCCCGCGCGCCGGCGGCCTCGTCATAGGATTTGGGCACACGCAGACGCCGGTCGAGCAACGCAAGGGTGCGGCGCTTGCCGGGAAAGTCGGCCACGTGGCGGACGGTGAATTCAGGATTGTCGGCAAGCACCGTGCCGGAACCGGTCAGCACCGCATCCGCGCGCCGGCGAAGCATGTGGGCAAGCTTGAGGGAGGCATCCGAGGTGAAGGTCTTGCGGCCGGGCGGCGGCACCATGCTGCCTGTCTCGTCAATCGCCTGCTTGACGGTGACAAAGGGACGACCGGTCAGCGCGTGTTTCGCAAAGGGCGCGATCAGCCGCTGCGCGGCCATGGCGAGCCCTCGAAGCTCCGCGATCTCGGCCGCCAGTTCGACGTTGAGACCAGCGGCCCTGAGCCGCGCCGCACCGCCGCCGCACACCTTCGGGTTCGGGTCGGGGGCTGCGATCACGATCCTTTTTGCAGGCGTCGAGAGGATCGCCTCGGTGCAGGGCGGGGTGCGCCCATGGTGATTGCAGGGCTCCAGCGTGACCACGACGGTATGAATGCGGTGGGCAATGCCAAGCGTTCGCGCGATGTCAATTGCCCGCGCCTCGGCATGCGGCAGGCCTGCACGCTCGTGGAAGCCCTCGGCAATGATCGCCCCGGATTCGTCCAGCAGGACGCAACCGACGGGCGGATTCGGCGATGTTGCGCCTGCAAAACGCCACGCACCGGCTATCGCGCGCTCCAGAGCCACGCGTTCGGCGTTCAAATTCGCAATGTCGAAAGCTGCAAGCATGCCCTTGGCCTCGTTTTCTCAACAAGACGCCACAGGGCATAAAACGCATCAACAGCACGGCGATCCCTTGTGCAAAAAGGGATTCCAGGCGTCGATCCGCCTTGTTCTCTTCCATCCGGACTATACCGTCGGCTCCGGAGTTACACCGGATCTGCTGACCCTTTCGCATTTCTGTGAAAGGCGCTCGCGGGCTGATGCTCGAAAAGAGCAATTACCGCCGGTGGGGAATTTCACCCCGCCCTGAGAACGTCACCGGTCATTCCACCGGCAACGCTAATTTATGGGTGCAAAATCGAAATAACAAGCCTGTTTTTGCGCTCATGCGGCGCCAGCACGAGAACGCACTGTCAACCGGATGCGCGCGCATTCATTTCGAACACCGGCGAAAAGCCGCCATAGATGAGCCGTTTCATATCGAAAGGGATCGCCATCTCGCCCATTTCTGGATCGTTGATCATGTTGTCCCGCGCGGCATCGCGGGCTGCCTTGTCCGGCCACACGATCCACGAAAACACCACGACCTCGTCCTCCTTTGCCTGCACGGCCATCGCAAACGAGGTCACCTCGCCGTCCGGAATGTCATCGCCCCAGCACTCGACATAGTCGAGAGCGCCCCATGCACGGAATTTTTTGGCCGCCCAGGCCGACAAATCGACATAGGCCTTCTTGTTTTCCTTTGGCACAGCCGCCAGAAACCCGTCTACATAAGCCATGAACCCTCCGATATCTTGACTTTTCTCACTCCGAGATTTACGTTGATATCAACATAAAGGCACGGATATGCGCGAAAGTCTACCCCTTTCAACCACGATCGAAGTGCGGGATCGCTGCCTTTGCCTGTACCTGCAGCGCGCCGCGCGCGCGGTTGGCCGCCATTTCGATGAGGCCTTGCGTCCGTTAGGACTTACGAACGGACAATATTCCCTGCTGATGTCGCTGAACCGGCCGGAGCCGCCGCGCGTCGCCGAAGTCGCCCAGGTGCTTGCCATGGATCGCACGACGCTGACGGCCAGCATCAAGCCGCTGGAGCGGCGCGGACTGATGGCGTCGTTTCAGGACGACAAGGACAGGCGGATCCGTCGGCTGAAGCTGACGGATGATGGACTGGATCTGCTGGAACGCGCCGTGCCGGTCTGGCGCGACACCCATGACCGGCTCGACACGGTGGTCGGCACCGACATCGACCGGCTGCGCCAGAACCTGCTGGCGCTTACCTTTGCCCTTCCCGATCCTGACGAAGACCTCAGCGATCCAGCGCCTTGAGAATGCCGCGCAGTTCCGCAAGTCCCTTCAGGCGTCCGATCGCCGGATAGCCGGGCTGTGCCTTGCGGTTCTGGTCATCGAGAATGTCGAGACCATGATCGGGACGGAAGGGGATGTCCCAGTCGGACCGGCCTGCGGCCTTGCGCCGCCGCTCTTCGGCAAGCGCCGCCGCCATCAGCGCCACCATGTCGGTATCGCCGCCGAGATGCTCGGATTCGTAGAACGAGCCCTTGATATCGCCGGTCTCGCGGTGAACATTGCGCAGATGCAGGAAATGCACGCGGTCGCCGAGACGCTCCATCATGCCGGGCAGATCATTGTCCGGCCGTGCCCCGAGCGAGCCGGAGCAGAGCGTGATTCCATTTGCGGGGATATCCACCGCGTCCATCATCGCCCTGTAGTCGGCCTCCGTCGACATTACGCGCGGCAGGCCGAGCAGGCCGAAGGGCGGATCGTCGGGATGGCAGCACATCCGAAGGCCGAGCTTTTCGGCCACGGGCGCCACCTCTTCCAGGAAGGCGATGAAGTTGGCGCGGAGCCCATCGGGTGACATCGATGCATATTCGCCGAGGTGACGGCGGACATCGTCCAGGGTGAAGCTTTCGGCAGCGCCCGGCAGGCCGTAGACGACATTGCCGGCAAGCGCCTCGCGGCGGGCGTCATCCATCGCCGCAAAACGCCGTGCCGCTTCCTCGCGCACCGCCTCGGAAAAATCCTCGGCAGCGCCGGGACGCTCCAGAATATGGATATCGAAGGCGGCGAAATCGGCATAGTCGAAGCGCATGCAGGTCGCCCCGGTCTTCAGCCGGTAGGCGAGATCGGTGCGGGTCCAGTCGAGCACCGGCATGAAATTGTAGCAGATCGTTTCAATGCCGGCATCTGCCAGATGCTGCATGCTGACCTTGTAGTTTGCGATATGCTGGCGCCACGCGCCCTTCTGCTTCTTGATGTCTTCAGACACCGGCAGGCTTTCCACCACTTCCCATTTGAGACCGGAGGGGGCGCCATCGCGCATGCGGGAGAGTTCACCCTGCCGCTTCTCGATCTCCGAAGGCGACCAGACGTCTCCGGTCGGCACGTGATGGAGCGCCGTAACGACGCCCTCGACGCCTGCCTGCAGCATGTCGTCAACCGACACGCGATCCAAAGGCCCGAACCAGCGCCAGGTCTGCCGCATTGTCTCTCTCCCATAAAGCTTATCTTTTCAGTATCAGCAGAACCGGAGCATTCAAGCTCCGACGCCGGCCGCCATCAGACTTAACACCGAAATCGGATGTTGACTAGTATGGAAGTATGGTGCACCTTAACCACAGAGGGAGGAACGAAATGCTGCCAGAGACGGTTCAAACCATGATTGCTCCGGGCGCGCCGGTTGGTGCGCAGTTGCATGGCATTTTGCGCGACCTCATTCTCCACAACGATCTGCCGCCAGGCTCCAGGCTTTCGGAATCGGATCTCGCATCCCGTTTCGCGGTCAGCCGCCAGCCCGTGCGCGAAGCCTTCATCAAGCTTTCCGAGGAAGGCCTGGTAGAGGTGCGCCCGCAGCGCGGCACCTTCGTGCGCCGCATTTCCCAAGCCGCCGTGATGGATGCCCGCTTCGTGCGCGAGGCGATCGAAGCCGACATCGTCAAGCTTCTCGCCGCCGCACCCGATGCCGGCCTGGTCGAGGAGCTAAAGCATCAGCTTGAAGAACAGCGCGAGGCAGCCCGCACGGACGCCGCCCGGTTCATCAAGCTTGACGAGCTGTTTCACAAGACGCTTGCGGACGCAGCCGGCAAGGGCCGCGCCTGGGCGCTGATCGAAGGGCTGAAAGTGCAGATGGACCGCGTGCGCTATCTGAGCCTTCTGCGCTTCCCCATGGTCAAGCTCACCGCGCAGCATCAGGCGATCGTCGAGGCGATCGGCGCGGGCGACCAGACCGCTGCGGAAGCCGCCATCCGCGGGCATCTTCGCGAAATCCTGAGTGATCTTCCGGCGATCTTCAACGAGAAGCCGGAATTCTTTGATGAGCCGGGACGCTAGACCCGGACATTCACCACCGGGGCAACCGCCCCACCGTCAAACTGGGAGGACGACATGAACTACATCTCCAACATCAAGGCCATCGCACTGGCAGGCATTGCCGCAAGCCTGATGGCAGGCTCGGCGCTTTCCGCGGACTACACGCTGAGCGTCAACACCGCGCTTGCCACCACCGATCCGCTCTACAAGGGTCTCGAGGCTTTCCGCGACAACGTGGCCAAGGCATCCGACGGCGCGCTTGAAGTGCGCCTGTTCCCCAACTCGCAGCTCGGCCCGGATGAAGACGTTCTTGAGCAGGCCCGCGCCGGCGCACCGGTTGCCGTTGTCGTCGATGGCGGACGCCTTGCCGTGTTCGTTAACGAATTCGGCGTGCTTGGCGCACCCTATCTCGCCAGCGGCTATGACGGCATCCGCAAGGTCGTCACGTCCGAAATGTTCGACGAGTGGGCCGAAAAGCTCCACGACGATGCAGGCCTCGATGTTCTGAGCTTCAACTGGTGGCAGGGCGAGCGTCATCTTCTGACCAAGCAGCCGATCAACGGTCCCGACGATCTTTCGGGCGTTCGCATGCGCACCCCCGGCGCTCCGGTCTGGACCGGCACGATCGAGGCCATGGGCGCAACCCCGACCCCGATGCCCTGGGGCGAAGTCTACTCTGCGATTTCCTCCAACGTCATCGATGGCGCAGAAGCCCAGCTTCCGGCCGTCGCCGGCGCCAAGCTTGACGAGGTCATCACCAACATCACGCTGACCGGCCACATCAACCTGATCACGGGTCTGATCACGTCTGCAGCCTGGGTCGACTCACTGCCGGAAGAGCTGCAGACCGTGCTCCACGAAGAAGCGCTGAAGGCAGGCGACATCGCCTCCCACGGCACCGAGGACGCGCTTGAGAGCCTTGCCCAGCAGCTGACCGACAATGGCGTGACGATCACGGAAATCGATGTGACGCCGTTCAAGGAAAGAACCGCGGTCGTCTACGACAACCTCGGCTACGGCGATCTGCGCGACAAGCTCCAGGCAATCGCCGCCCAGTAAGGGCCGGCGACCGCGCAAAGGCCAATGCCGGGCCGCCCGCATCGATGCGCGCGGCCCGGGCTTTCGAAAAGCTGGCGTCCATGACGCCTTGAAAGAGTGGCTTCCGCTGGAAGTCCGGGACAATCACATGCAAGGGAGCGAGTGCTCCTTTCGCCATATCGGGAGGGGCAGTCATGCCCGGTTTCCTCGCAAAAATCGAATACGCGGCAGGTGCGATCCTGCTGGCAGTCATCACATTCCTGGTTTTCATCGCAGCCACCATGCGCTTCTTCGGCCACCCGCTGATCTGGTCGGTCGATCTGGCGCAATTGCTGTTCATCTGGCTCTGTTTCATCGGCGCGGCACGCGCGATGCGCGAACGCGGCCATCTCGGCGTTGATTTCCTGGTGCGCCCTTTCCCGCACCGCTACAGGCTTGCGCTCGAAACGCTGCTTGCGGCGATCTTCCTCGTCTTCATGATGATGCTGGCCTATGAGGGCTACAAGCTCACCATGCTGAACAAGGAGCGCCAGTTCGGCGATTCCGGCCTTTCCTACGCCTGGGTCACGATTGCTGTGCCCGCCGGCTGCGTGATGCTTTCGCTGTCGATCCTCGGCAATCTCTTTGAGGCCTGGCGCAACGTGAAGAACGGCACCCTGGTCTTCACCCGCACCCAGACCTTCGATGAACCGGTGGTTCCCGCCGGCGGCGAGGAATAATCCCATGGCCCTTATCGGTATCGTCTTCTTCGTCCTGATGCTGGTCGGTGCTCCGATTGCCTTCGCGATCGGCATTTCAGGCTTCACCTTCTTTCTGACCTCAGACATCATGCCGGTATCGATCGGCGTCCAGAAGATCGCCACGGTGTCGCAGAGCTTCCCGCTGCTCGCCGTGCCATTCTTCGTGCTCGCCGGCCACCTGATGAACGAGAGCGGCATCACCGACCGCCTGTTCACCTTCTCCAAGGTTGCCGTCGGCTGGATGTCGGGCGGCCTTGCCCAGGTCGCGATCATCCTCTCGACCCTGATGGGCGGCGTCTCCGGCTCGGCGGTTGCCGATGCCGCCATGGAAGCGCGCGTCCTTGGCCCACAGATGATCTCCAACGGCTACTCCAAGGGCTTCTCCTCGGCCGTGATCGCGATGTCCTCGCTGATCACCGCGACCATTCCGCCCTCGATCGGCCTGATCCTCTATGGTTATGTCGGACAGGTTTCGATCGGCAGGCTGTTCATGGCAGGCATCGTTCCCGGCGTCTTGATGATGGCGTTCCTGATGGTCGCCACATGGCTGGTTGCCCGCAAGCGCAAATATGTGATGTCCGACATGAGAAAGCCGACGCCCGGTGAACTCGGCCGCGCGGCCTGGGGCGCCAAATGGGCGCTGCTGTTTCCGGTCCTGCTGATCGGCTCGATCCGCGGCGGCCTGTTCACGCCATCGGAAGTCGGCGCCTTTGCAGTCGTCTACGCCATTCTGGTCGGCGTCTTCGCGCATCGCGTGATGACCTTCGAGATGATCAAGCGCGCCTTTGCCCATGCCCTTTCCGACATTGGCCTGATCATGCTGATCATCCTGATGTCGGGCATGATCGGCTTTGCAATCATCTTCCTGCAGGTGCCGCAGAGCGTTGCCGGCTTCATGCTGGACAGTCTCGCCAATCCGATCCTGATCGTGACGGTCATCCTCATCGGTCTGTTCATCGCGGGCCTGTTCTTCGAAAGCACGATCCTGGTTCTGCTGCTGACGCCGATCCTGGTGCCCGTCGTCGTCAAGGCCGGCGTGGACCCCGTGCATTTCGGCATCCTGATGATGACCATCGTCACCTTCGGCGGCATGACGCCACCCGTGGGCGTGGCGATGTTCACCGTCTGCAGCCTGCTCGACACCAAGATCGAGGAATACGTCAAGGAATCCTGGCCGTTCATCGTCGCAATCATGGCGCTGGTCGCGCTGCTCCTGTTCGTGCCGGGTATCGTGCTGTTCCTGCCGAACATGATGTACGGGTAACGCCCCCGCCTGCTGCCGCCACTCGGGCAGCCTGACCTTCTGTCATTGTCCTGCGGGCAAGAGCGCCTGCGGGACAATGCCGCCTTCCAAAAAACCATGACAGAAGCGCTGACCGGGGAAAAAGTGTCCTTTCGACAAAGGACAACCGCAAGGTAGTGGATCAAAGGGTCCCTCCCCGCTTTATTGCGAGCGTCAGGCGACGCCACTCGGGCATGCCCGGCCAAAAGAAAAACCGGTCAAAAAAGGGTTCTGTCGGATGGGTCAGACGAAAGAGTTCGGCCTCGTTCGCCGTTGGTTTCGCGGATTGTCGCTGCGTGTCTGGCTGATCATCGGCTTCATGATGGCGCTGCTGCCGGTCGCCGTCCTTTCGCTCTTCTGGTACACCGATTATCGCCAGCAGCTGCATGAGCCGTTTCAGAATGTTCTCCACACGCAACACAAGGTTCTGGTCTCGCTGGAGCGGATCCAGGGCAGCCTCTGGGACATCGCTGCCGAGGTGAATGATTTCGCGGAAACCGGCGACGAGCAATACCGCGACCGCTTCGAGGAGGCCGAGCGCGACATTGCCATCCATCTGCGCGATCTCGAACTGACGGTGGATGAGTATCCGAGCTTTGCTCCGGTCCTGGAAGGCGTCCAGCAGCAATGGTCGACGCTACTCGATGCGGCGTCGAACGTGACGAAAGGTTCCGGCCCTCCCAACCCGACGCTGATGCGCTTTGAAAGCGTGATCGCCGAAACCGGCAAGCGGGTTGAGAGCATCGCAGAGAGCATGCGGATCCTGAACGAGGAAAGCCATATGAAGGCGCTGGAGACGATGGAACGTCTCGACCGCTTCGCTGCAATCGCAGGCGTGCTGGCACTGGTCTTTGCAGGCCTCGGCGTGTTCATCATCGATCAGGCCCTGATCAGCAGCACCGACAAGCTTGTCGAAGGCGCGCTCCTGATTGCCGCGGGCACGCGCAACCGCCAGATCGATGTTCAGGTGCCGCCCGAGCTTGCATCGGTGGCAAATGCCTTCAACACGATGCTCGGCCAGATCAATCAGCAGGAAAATGCGCTTGCCGCCGCTGCCCGCGCCGATGGCCTGACTGGGCTGAACAACCGCCGCGAATTCGACAGGGCGCTCGACGAGCAGATCGCGCTGTCACACGAGACCAGCGAACCCTTCGCGCTCTTGATGATCGACGTCGACCACTTCAAGCGTTTCAACGACACCTTCGGACACCTTGCCGGAGACGATGCGCTGCGGCAGGTTGCCGAAACCATCGCAGGCTCCGCCCGCGAGAATGACAGGGCCTACCGCTTCGGCGGCGAAGAGTTCGCGATGATCCTGCCGGGGCTGAGAGCCTATGAGGCAGCAAACATTGCCGAGCGGGTGTGCGAGGCGGTTGCAGCACGCACCCTCATCCTTCCCGACGGCCAGAAGCAGACGCTGACCGTCAGCATCGGGCTTTCGGTCTTCAACCCGAAGGCAGCCCACCCGGATGTGATAGAACTCGCCGACCGCGCGCTTTATTCCGCCAAGCAGGAGGGGCGCAATCAGGTAAAGATCACCAACTCTTTCTGAGCCTGCGTCCCCGCAACCGGAAGACGGATCGTCTCGGTGCCCTCGGCGATCACCGGAGAACAGACGCGGGCGGGGGAGCCCGTGTCCCTCGTCGCCGCTCAAGCGTCGTCCGCTTGCGCTCAGTCCTGGCGATCAACTTGCCTGCACCGTCTCGATCAGCTCCATGCCGCCAACGATGGGCGCGAAATCGGACCAGACCCCGCGCGCGCCGGCCCGCCATGCCTCCATCTCCTCCGGCGGGAGGAAGGTGGCGCCATTCTCGCGCGCCAGGGCCATGGATCTCTCCTCGTCCTCCTCTATCAGGCGATTGAAATGGCGTGCGGCGTCCGCGCAGACCGCACCGAGCACGGTTTGGGTCTCCGGATCGAGGCCGTTCCAGAAGCCTGAGGAAAAATAGATCACGCCGGAGGCACGGATATGCCCCGTCAGCGTCATGAACGGCACGACCTCGTAAAGCCTGAAGCCGGCATAAGCCGATTTGGTGAGATCCATGCAATCGGCAACCCCGGTTGCGAGCGCATTGTAGGTTTCGGTTATGGGAATGCCGACCGGCGTCGCACCATAGGCGCTCCAGAGCCGCGTGTGGAGCGGCGTATTGATCACCCGGATGACCTTCCCTTCCATCTCTACTGGGCGGGTTACCGGTGTCTTGGCAAGCAGGTTGCGCGCGCCATAGTCAATGAACCCGCAGGCCACGAAGCCCTTTTTGGCAAGCTGCGCGGCAAGGCTCCGCCCGACGGAGCCGTTGACCACCGTTTCAAGATGCGCGGCATCGCGGAAGAGGAAAGGCAGGTCCAGCAATTGCAGCTCAGGCACCCAGCCAGAGAGCGTGGAGGACGTGGAGAGGCTCGCCTGGACCGAGCCTAGGCGGATGTTCTCCGCCACCTGCTTCTCGCCACCAAGAGCACCATTGGCGACCACGCGGAAGTTCAGGCGGCCGGGAAGCCGCGCTTCCATCTCTTCGGCAACATAGCGCCAGACCAGTGTTTCCGGCTTGTCTTCGCCCAGAAGCGAGGCGACGACGACGGTGCGCATTGCTGCGGCAGCGTTTTTCATCAGGTAAGGACTGGCAAGAGCGGCAGCGCCGAGCACTGCGGATTTGACGAGGTCGCGGCGGGTGATGCAAGGCATGGACGGTCCTTTCAGAGAAGAATTGCAAAAAGGCAGAGAAGGCCGAGGGCTGCGAGAAGCGCGATCAGAAACGGCCGCATGGCCCAGAACAGGCTTGAGGCGGAAACGCCCGTAACGCCGGAGACCACGAATACCAGCATGCCGACCGGCGGCGTCAGTCCCCCGATCATGAGATTGACGACCAGGATGACGCCGAAGCGCGTGGGGTCGATACCGGCGGCAACCGCAACCGGCAGCAGGATCGGGCCAAGAAGCAGGATCGCGGCGCCGATATCAAGCACCAGCCCTGCCGCAAGCAGGATGAGATTGGCGATCAGGAGCACGGCGATTGCACTGCCGCCCAGCATGCGGGTCGCCTGGGAAAGAAGGCCTGCGATATCATCGATCGCCAGCGTGAAGGCGATGGGCGCTGCCGCGCCGATGAGGAGGCCGATCGCGGCCGCTTCGGAAGCCGACTGCCGGAACGCCTTGATGGATGCGCCAAGCGGACGCCGTGCAAGAAAGGTGAGAAACAATGCATAGAGCGCCGCCATGGCGGCCGCCTCCGTTGCAGTCACAATCCCGAACCGGATGCCGAAAACCACGATCAGGCCGAGCCCGAAGGCCGGAAGCGCGGCAAGACCCGCGCTCCGGCGCTCAGCGCCGGTAGCGGCAATGCCCCTGCTCTCCTTTCCGCAAACCCACCAGATTGCGGTTGCCAGAAAGGCCGCAATCACCAGGCCGGCAAAAAGCCCGCCCATCAGCAGGGCTCCGACCGAAAGATCTGCGGCCGTTGCCAGGATGAGAAAGGCGATCGATGGCGGAATGATATTGTCCAGTAAGGAGGAGGCAGCGACGATCGCGCCCGCGCGCGCCGGTGGATAGCCGTTTTTCACCAGCTCGGGATGAAAGGTCGAGGCGGCGAAGGCGGCATTGGCGACCGAAGACCCGGAAGCACCGGAAAACAGCACACTCGTCAAAAGGGTCGTCTGCGCCAATCCGCCCCGCAGATGGCCGACAAGGGCTGCGGCGAAGCGCACCAGCTTGGTAGCCGCGCCAGACAGGGCGAGGCACGCGCCGGCCAGCAAGAAGAACGGGATTGCCAGGAGCAGGAACCTGGACATGCCGGCAACCGCATTGGCGATGATCGCCTGCTCGGTCTGCACCGCGCCGAAGGGGATCGCGATGCAGGAGGCGGCAAGGAACGCATGCGCAAGCGGCGCGCCGGTGATGAGGCCAAATGCGATGACAAGCGCAAGCGGGAGGCTTGGGGGAAAACCCGTGTCCACGGCAAACCGCCCGGCCGCCCAGTAAAGACCACAGGCAAGCGCAAGCGAAAGGAGCGCATCGGGCAGACGACCCTCGCTGAAGCGTGCCACGATCAGGACAATCACGAGCCCTGCCCCGCCAAGAGCCGGCAGCGCGAACCGCACCCACTCCGGCAGTCCAAGCGTCTGCGAAACGCCGCCCACCATCCCGGCTGCCCTGATGCCGCCGATAAACAGAACCAGACCGGCAAGAAGGCTCACCATGTCGGCTGCAAGCGCGGAAGTGCGCACCTGCCACCCTTTTAATCGGCCGGTCAGGAGATCGAGCCGCATAGACAGCGTTCCGGTGAATGTCAGCGGCAGGCCCGCCGAAATCAGAGCGATGTTGAGCCAGATGCCAAGATCTTCCATGCCGACGACGCCGGTTTGAAAGCCGTAGCGCAGCACCACCCCGATGGTGACCGCTGCAAGCATCACCGCCAGAATGATTGCAGCGAGGGACGCGAAGGCCGTCTCCATCCTGCAGACGAGGGCCCTTGCCGCCTGTCGCGCCCGGACTGCGGTCATGTCCGGCATTCGTAAGGGAAAAACTGCATCGCCCCATCTCCAGGTTGCGGCCGTCACGCAGACCCGGAAATGGCGAAGAAAAGAAAGGTGGCAAACATTTCCGTTCCTACGCCGGTGCGAGCCGGATCAGGTTCAAGGGTCCGGCTCACCGCCGTCTCAGCATCGCAGGATGCACCCCTCGGAATAGCTGTTTTGTGTCGGGCTTTTCCGCCGCTGTCAATGGCGCCTTATCGCAGCGCCTGAAGCAGCGCCATGGATGGCTCACCGGTGACCGGCAGACCGTACTGGCTCTGATAGGCCGTGATTGCCGCGCGCGTCTGGTTTCCAAAGACGCCATCGGGCGTACCGGCATCGAAGCCGGCGGCATTCAGACGCGCCTGCAACTCCTTGCGCTGGTCGGCGTTGAAGCCGTAGCCGTCGTCCGGGAACCGCGCCTTCAGCGGGCCTGCGCCAGCGATACGATCGGCAAGATAGGAAACGCCCAGGGCATAATTGGTGGAATTGTTGTAGCGCTTGATGACATTGAAATTGTGCCCTACCAGAAAGACCGGACCGCCTGCCTGCGGCTGGATCCGCGTTCCGCCTGCCACGGCGCCCGGAGAGCCCTCCTCACCGCCCCAGGGCTCGCCCCTTCGCCATCCCGCGCGCGCCAGATAGTTCGCGGTGCTTGCCAGCGCATCGGTCGGATCATCGCTCCAGATGTCGCGCCGGCCGTCTCCGTTGAAATCGACGGCATAGCCGAGATAGGATGTCGGAATGAACTGGGTATGGCCCATGGCGCCCGCCCAGCTTCCCGTCATGCGCTCCGGGCTGATATCGCCGTTCTGGATGATCTTCATCGCGCCGATCAATTGGCTTTCGAAGAACGCGCCGCGCCTGCCGTCGAAGGCGAGCGTCGACAGCGACGAAACCACGGGAACATTGCCGCGCCGTTCGCCATATTTGCTCTCAAGCCCCCAGATGGCAACGACGACATTGGCATCAACCCCGTAGGTTGCCTCGATCTGCTGCAGGAGATTGCTGTAGCGCGCATAATTGGCGCGGCCCTTGGCGACGCGCTCATCCGAACCGGCAATCCCGAGATAGTCTTCGAGCGTCCGGTTGAACTCGGTCTGATTGCGGTCCTGCTCGATCACGCCCGGCGTGTAGCCCGACCGTGCAAAGGCTGCAGCAAGCGTATTTTCCGAAATGCCCCGGGAGGCCGCGCGGGACCTGAAGCCGGCCACCCACGCATCATAGGCGGCATTGGGAACGGTCCGCATGGCCGGTTCAGGAGCGGGCAGAATATCGCTGGCGTCACTTCCGGCGCAGGCCGACAGCAATGCGGCAACCGCTGCAAGAGAAAACGTGCGTCGCGTCAGATCCATTCCGTAAACCCCGTTTTCGTTCACGGGCGATTCTATCCGAAGGGTATGGCGCCGGAAAGGCCGCCGGAAGAATGCATTCCAGCACCGGCGTTTACGGTAAATGAATGGTTTACGGGGCCGAAGCCGCTTAGCGCCTAATCACCCGACTGGTCGTAATACTTGTCCCCGTAGTGGGCAGCATAGCCATAGCCGGCGCCATAGCTGTAACCGTAACGCTTGAATCCGTTTGGATCGATCTGGTTGAGGACAAGGCCTTCGATCTTGTCCTTGTCGAACAGGCGGAGCGCCTCTTCAACCTGCTGCTGGTGGGTCGAATCCCATTTGACGACGAACAGAATGCCATCAACGAACTGGCTGAGCACGCGCGCATCCGGGACGATCAGCACCGGCGGAGCATCAATGATGATGAAGTCGTACTGCGTTCTCGCATAAGAGAGCAGGTCCTTCATCTGCCGCGACGAGAGCACATCGGCCGCGTTTCTCGCAGACCGCTCGCCGAAGATCACATCGAGACCGGAGTTGCCATCGCTCACCACGGTTTCTTCCAGCGTTCTCTCTCCGGCAAGCAGGCTGATCAGCCCCTTGCCGTGAACAGGCCGCTCGAAGTAGTTGCCGAATGTCAACCTTCTGAGGTCGCCCTCGATCAGGAGCACCTTCTTGCCCATGCCGACAAAGTTCAGTGCCAGGCCTACGCTGCAGGTGGTCTTGCCTTCTCCCGGGATCGACGAGGTCATTAGCACGACCTGAGGCGGGCTTTCGAGATCGGACAGAACCACCGAGGTCCTGAGGTTGCGGATCGCCTCCGACAGCGGAGAGGTGGGGTGCGTCCTGAGATAGTCGACAAGCTCTGCGCGATGCTTGGAAGGCACCAGCGGCAGCGCGCCCACGACGCTGATACCGCTCAATTCCTCAAGTTCCTGCGTGGAGCGGAACGTCTTGCTGCGCATTTCAAGCAACAGGCTCAACCCGCATCCAAAAAGGAAGCCGAGCAGTCCGGAGAACAACAAAATCTGCTTGGTATGCGGCTCGCTCGGGGCGTCCGGCACGACGGCATAGGAGAGAATGATGCTATCGGATTGCTGTACACCCTGCTGCGCAGACGTCTCCTTGAGCCGTGTCAGGAAGTATTCGTAGAGCGTACGGTTGGCTTCCGCCTCGCGGGTGAGCTGCTCGAGTTCAAGATAGGAGGAGCTCTCCGTCTGGACTTTGGTCTCCAGGCTTTCCTCGGCTGACTGCAAGGTTGCAAGCTGAACCCTCGCCTGCGCGGCATCCTGCCGGCGGTCGTCGACGAGTTCCTCCAGCCTGTTTCTGAAACGGCGTGCGTCGGCGGCATTGGTGTCGGCGGTGGTCGCGAGACGGATCAGTGTCGGATCGCCCAGCAGGCTTGCCTTTGCCGCATAGCCGGAAGCCGCGTCCAGCGCGGAGAGCACCTCGTCTGTCGACGTGATCTTGCGCTCGGTCTCGTTGACGCGGTCGCGGATCGATTTCAGCTGTCGTTCGAGCCCGCCCAGAACCTCCGGATTGGTAAGCGGCGTGTCGGTTCGGAATTGCTTGACCGCGTTTTCGCTTTTCTGAAGATTGATCTTCAGCTCCGCCACGCGATCACTCAGCCAGTCGATAGCGTCAACCGTCGCGCCGCGCTTCAGGTCGAGCTGCCGCTGCACGTACTGATCCGCAATGGTGTCGGCAATCAGCGCGGCCTTGGCTGGATCCTCTGAAGAGACGGTGATCCTGAAAGTCAGGGTCTTGGGAACCACGTTCGCACTGAAGCTTTGGAGAAGCCGGGAAACAACCACATCCTTGAGTTTATCAGGCGCGATGGCCGCCTTTTCCTCGGGCTCGAAGCCGGGCACGGCGCTCTTGATGTAGCTCTTGATCCGGCTCATCGCCGAAGGCGGCGTGAGGGTCGGGTTGAATTCCGGGTCATCCATCAGCTTGAGTCTGTCGACAACCTTGCCGATGAGGATCCGCGAGCGGATAACCTCGATCTCGGTCTGCAAGGCCGTGTCATCTGTACCGATCTGACCGAGAATGCTGGGCAGATCAATGACCTGCTCGGTCTGCGCATTCATCATGGTCACGGAAGAGGCGCGATAGATGGGGACCGCCACCCTGTAGGCATAATATCCTCCCGCGACAAGAAAGAGGATTGAAGTCAGGGCAATGAGAAACTTGCGTCGCCAGAAAATGAAAAAGATCTTCTGAAGGTCAATTTCCTCGCCGTCGACCTTACCACTGAGATTTTGCATGTTCATCGTATATCCGGACCACAAAAGTCATTGAAATTCAGCACTTTCAGGCTGGCGACAGGTCGTTTGATCAAGGATTGCGTTTCTCGCGCCCTCTCGGCGATAGACGACGCCTGCCACCGCGTCAAGCGTCCGGCGCGCATGCGACCTTGTCCGCGCAAGGCCAGATCCTGCTTTGAAAACCGGCCCCGGAATACCCTGAGGAAAGACGCCTCCGGCCGCAGAAGATTGCGGACAAGGCTAAAAGGCGTTGAAGATCGCCCTTCGAATGCCGATAAAACGAGGCGGCGCAGTGGATGCACGGTGACGAACCGGAACGGCCGGCGCGGTTTACACGCCACGATCTGGATCCGTCCAGAAAGGGCAGGTCTTCCCGAACCGTCCGCTGCCCTTTCTTCAGCGCGCAAGATCAATGCTTCCTCTGCGACAGTCTTTTGCGCGTTGAACCCCATCCCTGGCCCGTTCTTCTCCCGACGGGCTGGCGCAAATAGCCGACCACCGAGGCGCCGAACCTGTAGGCCGCGACGAACACGGCGGAGAAGAATACCAGCGACAGACCTGCACCCGCCGGATTGTTCCAGAACATGACACCCGCGATTGCGGGGGCGATGAACATCGGCGCCAGGATCACAGTCGTCAGCGGATTGCTGATATGGCGGGAATTGCGCCCGAGGACAGCGATCTCGAGCGCGCGCATGACCAGCTGGTGAAAATGCAGCCGGTCGGGCTGGTCGGCAGGTCGCCCGGCAAGGCGGCGCCGGAAGATTGCAAGCATCGTGTCCGCGATCGGCCAGAAGAAGATGAGCACCAACGCCCACGGCGTGAGCGTCGGAATATAATTCAGAAGCAGGAAAGCAATCCAGGCGAGCACATGGCCGACACTGTAGGCGCCGGCGTCTCCCATGAATATCTTGCCGAAAGGAAAGTTGAAGATCAGGAAGCCGAGCAGAGCGCCGATCATGACAGCGCACCAGGCAACGACATTGTGCAGGCCGTTCTGGGCTGCAATCGCAGCAAGAGCGCCCGCTGCCACCACAGCAATGGAACCTGAAAGCCCGTTGACGCCGTCAACCAGATTGAAGGCATTGCATATTCCGGCGCCGCCTAGAACCGTGACAGCTATGGCCAAAGGCGCAAATGCGAAGAACAGGCTCAACAGCGGTATGTCAGCACGCGGAATCCACATGCCAAACAGCATGATCGCGACCAGTGACGATATGCCGGCCGCAATCAGCCGATTGCGCGGCGACACGTTGTAGCCGAGATCTTCGGCCAGTCCGGCCGCAAACACGGGCGCCACGGAAGGGATTAAATACCAGAGATGCCTGCCCTCGTTGTCAATCACCAGCGGGCCGAGCAAAACCAATGCGAAGAATATGGCCACACCGCCGATCCTTGGCGTCGGAACGCGATGCGCGCTCTGGACTGCCAGCGTATCCGCGCGGCGATCAGACAGCTTCAGATGAAACCTTCGCGTTGAAACGATCAACAAGCACAAGGCACCTGAAAGCACGAAAGCCGCGATCATGGCTTGAGAAAATGACTGTAACATGAAAGGCGGCGCCCCTCAAAAAAACAAAACCAATATAGGCGCATCTATATTGGCAGGACAAAAAAAGATCGCAGGATAAGCAGAGAAAAATACATCTTATAGTTGAAAAACAGATAAAATAAACTTTAAATTAACCCTGCACCATAGGGTACCATATTCCGCGCAGGGGTCAACCTTACCCGATAACCTAAATGCACGACGGAAATCGCTTGGCGCCCCTCTGCTGCCGGATCCCTGATAGCGCACCATGCGATCCTCATGAAAGCCATCCAGCACATAAGATCGAGAGATCGCCTGCGTCGCAAATCCTCGCATCCGCAGGCTCTCGACGCAATTTCCATCCAACACGGGCGCGCCGAACACCATGCCTCCGCCTTGGCTGGAGACCTCGCCCGAAAGACGCGCAACAATGCGGGCGTCGACACCGCAGACAAAGCCACCGCTTCTGAGATTGCCATCGCTTCCGAGAAAGCCACAGCTTGTGAGATTGTCGCTCACGCCAACCTCACCCACAGGGGTCATGCCCGGACTTGATCCAGGCATCCAGGCAGCACGGTTTGAGGACAGGACTGTCAAAAATGAGAGCCCGGCATCAGGCCGGGCTCTCCTTGTATCTACTGCCCCCAAGTCCCGGCCTCAGGCCGGGCCTTCGTCGCTCCTCAGAAGCGGATGTTGAGGCGGGCGGAGACGTTCTGGCTTTCATTGCCGCCGCCGAACTGGCCGGTATAGTTGAGGCCGACCGAGACCTTGTCGGTGAACTGGGTCTCGAAGCCGACCGACACGATGCCCTGGTTCTTGGCAAGCGGCGCGCCGGTGATGCCGAAGACGTCGCCGCCGTCGAACGCCACCTGTTCGGCCGGGTTCAGATCGCCGAAGCCCGCCCGCCAGCCGGCCGCAGCCGTCAGCCGGCTCTGGTATTCGCCAAGCCTGAACTCCCACGCACTGCGCACGCCCACCGTCGTGAACCACGTATCCATCTCGCTTTCCGGATGGAACAGCGCCGCAACGCCGCCCGCCTCGGTGAAGCTTCCCGATTGCTGATGAATGTAGGACGCATCCACATAGGGCTCGATCTGGAAGCTGTCGGTGATCGCGAAGGTATAGCCGAGATCGCCATAGACCTGGAACGTGCCGGCATCATAGGTCCCGCGCTCGCGTTCCGACAGCGTCGAGAAGTCGATCTCGCGGTCCGCCGTCACATCGTGCCAGGTATAGGCCATGCCGAAATCGGAACCGAACCCGCCCCACTGGCCGCCGCCGTAGACGCCGAGCGTGAAATCATCGCTCCGGCCGGTGACATTGCGGGCATCGACCTCGTAGCTGGACTGGCCGTAGCCGACCACCGCGCCGAAGCGCATCGTGTCGAAGGCCGCAAAATCGGCGCCGAGATAGAAGCCGCCGGCAGAATCCGTGATCGTCGCGGTCCCGCCCTCGCCCTTGATGCGCGACCAGGAGCCATAGCCCGTCGCCCAGACCCCGATGCCGCTGTTTTCCTCGACGAAGGCGCCGAAGGGCGTCAGCACCGGGGTTTCGGCGGCATAATTGCTGACCGCGGAAATCGTCTCCCCGCCCGCGATACCGCCGAGCGCGCCGCGCACATGCCGGCCCGTCGCATCCCGCAGATAATGGCTGTTCGCCACCATCGCCCCGCTCATCGACGCATAGGCATCGCCCGAGAGCGAGGAGAGACCATCTTCCAGGTCATCCTCTTCATTGAACTGTACGGCCTCGAACACCGGAGAGCTGTCCGGAAGCGTCTTGATGCCTTCGAATGTCGAGCATTGCACCGCCATGAGACCAAGATCGCCGCATGACACATCTTCCAAGAGAGTTACTCTAACGCTCAGATATATAGTATTCCCACTGACAAGTATATTTTGCGACACAAGTCCGCCACCTGCTGGAACAGTCAAAGGAACATTATAAACAACCGTTCCCGACGTCGATTCCATGATAGGAATAAGCGTTGTCTGATAAGACCCA
Source organism: Martelella limonii (assembly GCF_013344475.1). Lineage (GTDB taxonomy): Bacteria > Pseudomonadota > Alphaproteobacteria > Rhizobiales > Rhizobiaceae > Martelella > Martelella limonii. Next base: position 83,406 of record NZ_JABUOU010000004.1, read on the forward strand.
ATCTTCGTTGGCTTAACCCTTCCACCATTTATTGTTATATCACCAAGAGAAACTATCGAGCTAGACGCTGTATTGCTGTAGTCGACGACAACCTCAAAAGAAGCAGTTCTTGATGTCGTTGTAAGCGAATTGACATTCGTTTTGCTCGCGGTGCTCGCTCCGTCACCGGCTGTAAATGTCGAGGTACCCTGCATGGTTACGTCGCCAAATGTACCGGTGCCGATAATCTTTGCCTTGTCGGCCACTTGCAGAGAGCCGCCCAGTGCCGCACTCCCGTTGATCATGAGTGTCCCGGTATTCAACACCGCCGATCCCGGGAAAGCGCTGCTGTTGCCGGAGAGCTCAAGCTGATGCGTGCCGGTCATGGAGGTATCGAAAATATCAAACTGACTGGTGGCATCATCGCCGCTGATGACGCCGGCGAAGGACTGACTGCCATCCACTCTCCAGTTCCAGATCCCCCCTGCATCGATCTTGATATCACCTGGGATCGCGCGGGCCGACGTGGACGTGATGGCGCCCTGCTGCACCTCCGTGCCTCCGGTGTAACTGCTCGTGCCTGAAAGAACGAGTTCGCCAATGCCGGTCTTCAGCAATCCGCCCGCCCCCGTCAGCGCGACCGCGATTTCCGTCGAGGCAGCCGTGCCGTCAACCTCGATCTCGACCTGATTGACAGGCTTCCAGCTTGCATCGAGTTCGAGTTCGTCCGTCCCGTTCAGAGGTTTGAGCACATAATTGGGCTGCCGGAAGCTCATGCCGCCCAAGGTAATCGGCCCACCGGCTCCCATGCTGCTGTCGACATCCACCTCACCGCCACCTTGACCGGCAAACACGGCCGGTGCGCCATTGTCCCAAGAATATGCCGACCGGCCTGTCGAATCCGTCCAGTTGATGTCGCCTGCAAACGCCGTCCATGTGCCGGCGCCGCCGACCACGCCTGTTGCGGAAGGCGTGCCGATGGTCGTGCCGTTCCAGTAGAGATCGGCATCGTCGCCGACGAGCAGAACCACATCGCCCTGGGCATTGGCCGTGCTGTCGATACGATATGGCAGATCGCCGGTATTGATGACGGGCTCCGAAATTTCACGCGCGTCGCCCGACAATGCGCCGCTATAGGCAATCAGCGGATAGGTTCCCTCGCCGAGCTCCGTTCCGCCGGAAATTGCGACACTCAACCGGACGCCGGGATTGATCGTCAGCGCGCCAGTGGAGAAAACGGCAAAGGCGCTCGGTGATGTTGCCAGCTCGACATCAAGATAGGCATCGGTTTCCAGCGCGAGCGATGCACCGGTATCAAAGGTTACGCCGTTGGTCACGCTTCCCTTCAGATGACCGGTCGCCGCAACGCTGACCGCGCCTCCAAGCTTGCCATTGGCCGTCGCCGTCAGAGTTGCGCCGGCTTCAACCATCGTCTGGCCATCGAAGCTGCTATTGTCGTTGTCCAGGATGGTCGTCCCTCCCATCACGTCAAATTTCGCAAGGGGATCACCGGGCGCTCCCGCAATGCGGGACAGCACATTGGTGCCGGAGAGCGTGAAGGTGGCAGACGGCATGCCGAGATTGACGGCAAAGGTCGCACTGTCCTTTATCGCGACAGGCGTCGTCAGCGAGAACGGACCCGCACCGCCATATCCAAGCTGCAGCGTGCCAGCCGAGATGGTGGTGGCGCCGGTATAGGTGGCGCTCTGGGTCAGGATCAGCGTACCGGCGCCGGCCTTTTCCATCTGCGTGGCCGCAGACGCCTCGCCGAGCGTCACATCCATCGTGACCACGGTCGCGGCAGGGC
>NZ_JABUOU010000004.1:85285-473133 GCF_013344475.1 Martelella limonii
GGTGACCGCGCCGACGAGCATCGACGGGCTGCCATAGTCGAACAGATTGTAGCGCCCGGCAGACAGCGAACCGAGGTTGGCGACCGTCACATTGACAATGCCGCCGGAGATGTCGAGACCCGCCGTCGACACGTCGAACAGCGCCGCATTGCCCGGCATCAGCGACAGCGTCACCACAAGGTTCGCGCCCTGATCGAGCGTCGTCAGCCCGACAATCGTCTGCGGCGCGTTGCCCCCGTTGGCAACGCCTGCAAGCGTCGCCCCGCTCAGGACCTCGAGCGCACCCGAAAGACCCGCAGCTGCCGTCTGATCCCCAAGCTGCAGCGTCCCGGACTGAACCGACGTCAGACCCGTAAACGACTTCGAACCCGAAAGAACAAGCGTGCCGGGGCCGTCAATGGCAAGGGCGTTGACCTGCGCGCCGGCCTGGTTCGTGCCGTCGAGGATGTCGGCTGCAATGGTGGTGGAACCCGCAGCAACGGTGATGCTGGCCGTTGTGGCCGAATAGGGCGACATCTTCAGACCGCTGCCTGCGGCCGCCGACAGCGTGTAGCCGTCGACGTTGAAGGCGAGCCGATCGAACCTCTGGACGCCAGAAATCGTCACCGCGCCGCCCGTGCCATCGAAAATGCCGACGGAGTTCGACCAGGCAAATTCCTGGGCGGCCGTGGTGTCACTTGCCCAGTTCATGGTCGAGCTATCCCAGGTGCCAGTGCCGCCGACGAAATTGCCCTTTGCGCCGCCCCCGTTCCAGTAGGAGTCGACCTCGTCGGTCGCGCTGTCGAGCACGATCAGCCGGAGCATGCCCTTTTCACCGCCCACAATGGGGGCGGTGTTTTCGAGGATGTAATGTTGGCCGGCGGCCAGACCATTGATCGTCGCTGCGGCGGAGAAGAGCAGAGCGCCATTGCCCGTGAAGGTGCCGCTATAGGCACCGAGATTGTATATTCCCGCATTCTGGTTATCGACAGTGACGGTCAGAAGGCCGTCCTTGATGTTCAGGTCGCCGGTTGTGAACATCGCAAGATCGGCATTGGCCGCATTGACGTTGAAGGCCATGACGCTGGCCGAGTAGACGGTGATGCCCGAGAATATCAGCGCGGGGCTCAAGGTCAGACTTGTACCAAGCCCCAGCGAGGTGCTGCCCTGGGTACCGTGCAGTTCCGCCTGATACCCGATCAGCACCGGCCCCGCAACAGAGCCCGTGCCGTCGAGATAGCCCGCATAGAGCTCGGTCGTGCCATGCATGTCGGGATTGTCGCTCAACAGATAGGTCGTGGTGATCGTCGCAGGCGGCGAACCGTATATATAGGCACCGTTGTTGAAGAGCCCGACCCTGGAATCTGCGGCGTTGGTGCTGGTGCTTCTGATTACATTGCGCAGTTGATAATCACCCAGAGGTGCAGCGAATATCACGGTGCCCGGCTGCTGAACTCCATTTCCATCCAGGGCCGGGGCGAGTTCTATGATCGTGTCAGGATCGATCGAGGCCTGATAGTCGCCAAGCTGGCGGTAATTGCCCTGGCTTTCGATCGAGCCGAGCGAGACGCCGTCGGCCGACGCGATGTGCAAGACCCCGCTGCCAAGACCGACATGACCGTTCAGCACCAGCCAGCCCGGACCGGTGACATCGAGATTGGTCGCCGCCCCATTGGCAACGATATCGGAATAGATACCGATCGGCGCGGAATTGTTCGATAAACCGGGATAGACATAGATCGTCGAGGTGGTACCGTTGGCGGGCGCCAGCCTCAGCGCCCCGCCCCTGAGAACGTAGGGCGAATCCACCGTCGTGGTGCCGCTGAAATCATCGAAGAAAAAGATGGAATCGAAGTCGATCGTGCCGTCGATCGTGATTTCCGTGTGTAACAGGCTGGCTTCCGCAGTGAAATTGCCGCCGAGATGGGCGATGGCGCCCCCGATGGGCCAGGCTTGCCCGGCTGCGGTATTTGCAAGGTTCGTCCAGTTGGCGAAGGTCGAACTGGTCGACCAGGTGCCCGCACCACCGACGATCGGCACACCCGTTCCAATCGTGCCGTCCGGGTTCCAGTAGAGATCGAGGGCCGAAGCATGGCCCGCAGACAGGCTTGTCAGGGCGATGACGCCCATGGCGGCGAGTTGCGCCAACCCGGTCTGCGATCGGAATGATCTGCGGCGCGCAAACGAGGGAAGGACGGGCTTTGCCAGAGCGAGCGCATTCCGAACAGCGTCATCGAGACGCACACCAACGCGTGCTGATTTTTGATTATACATGTAATCCCCCGAGTTAACCACGTATAACTGAACTAATTCGATATAAATACAATAAACATATCTCCAATTTTTACAATAAAAATGTATTTTACATGTATTGATTGTATTTATATTATATTTTACGCATTAAAGTACGATGGATAACCATGATTTTGCTATGCATTGAAAGACCACATAAAGAGGCGGAGCCTGCGAGATTTGAGACCGGTGAGACGCGGGAATGACGGAAACTGCGCCCTGTTGTGCAAACGGGCGCAGCGTTCAGGACGTCATGGGCGTGGTTGAAACGTCAGGAAGACGCCGCCGATGCGCAGAGGATACCGGCGTTAGGGCCAACGCAAAAGGAGCATTGCCGGCTTCCCGGCAATGCTCCTATGGCTTCGAAGATCGTCAGTGACGATGTCCTCGCGCAAGCAATGATCAGAACTTCATGTTGAACCGGCCAACGACATTCTGGCTTTGATAATTGCTTCCGAAAAGCCCGGTATAGCTCAATTCAAGCGCGATATCGCTGGTGATGGCCGACTCCCAGGCCACGGACAGGAGGGCCTGATCTTCCGCGAGCGGCAGACCGTCAATGCCGAAGGGGGAACCGCCGATGAAATTCAGCATGGCGGACGGATTGACATCTCCATAGGCATGACGCCAGCCAACCGTGCCGATAATCTGGTTTTGCGCCTCACCGATTTCGAAGGCATAGGCCCCTCTGACGCCAAGCGTGGAAAACGCCGTGTTCATGCGGCTCGATGCAGCGTTCAGCGCCGCCAGACCGCCTGCCTCGGTATAGCCATCCGAGTCCTGATCGACATAGGCGGCATTGAGGAAGAACTCGGTCCGGACATCCTGAACCAGTTCATAGCCGTAGTTCACCTCGCCGTAGATCTGGTAGGTTCCCGCATTATAGCTGCCGCTTTCCATCTCCGTGAGACCCGGATAGGCGATCTGTCGCGACGTCGAGACATCATGCCATGTATAGGCCGTTCCGAAACCGACGCCGAAACCACCCCACTGGCCACCGCCATAGACGCCGAGCGAATAGTCATTGCTCGCGGCAGACGACATGACGCTGTCGACCGAATAATTGGAGCGGCCATAGCCGACGAGCGCGCCGAACCGCATCGTGTCGAAAGCCGGTAGGTCGAAGCCGGCCATGAAGCCGCCGACATTGTCCGTCATGGTGTCGGCATTTGCGTTTCCGTCCATCCGCGACCACGCGCCGTAGCCGCTTGCCCAGAGGCCTGCGCCTGCATCCGCTTCTGAAAACGCCTCGAATGGCTGATCGGTAGAGCGCTCGTCCGCATAACTCGTGACGCCGCCGGCAGCGCTGTTCGGCGCGATCCCGCCCAGCGCCTTTCTCAGCCGCGCATGCGTCGCATCGCGCACGAAGCGGCTGTCCTCAACCATGGCACCGCCGATTGAGGCCAGCATCTGCCCCGAGAGCTGGTCAAGCGCGCCGCCAAGCACATCGCCAGGAAGGTTGGTGAGCGATCCGACCAGAGCGCTCCCGGCCCCCACGCTGAGGATGCCGTCTGCCGTCGCACACTGATTTGCAGTCATGCCCGGCAGGCAGAGCGTTGTCGCTGCTTTGGTGTAGTCTATGAGGGTGAGGAATACGGTGTTATCCGTGTAGCCGATATTGGCCCCCACATAGGCGGAGCTCGACAATACCGTCGGATCGAAGCCAGCCGTGCCGTCGCCATCGCCATCTGCCGTGATCACGCGATCATCCGACGTGATGATGACCACCTGCTCTCCATCGACCACCGTTCTCTGGTCGGTGACGAGGCTGACCTGACCGCCCGAAATGGCGACGAGACCGGACGCCGAAAGCAGATCGGCCTGAACCGCCGTTCCCGTCACCGCGAGGTTGACGCTGTAGGCCGAACCCGGACGGAACGCCAGCGCATCCATATAGAGCGTGCCCTGCTCGAACGAGGTTCCGGCCGTGATGGTGCCGCCGGCGTTGATATCGACCGCGCCGAGCCTTCCGGCCCCGCTCAGCACACCCCCATTGACCAGGATTGCGCCACCGAGCGCTCCGTTCACCCACAACTCGCCGTTCGAAATCGTGGTGACGCCGCCGAACGCGGAACTGTCGCCGTAAAGCTGCGTCGTTGAGGAGCCGAGGAGATTGAAGGTACCGGAACCCGAAAGGGTGCCACCATAGTTCCAGAAGCCGCTGCGCATGACATCAAGCGCAGCGCCCTCTGCAATGGCGACATCGCCCACCAGAGAGCCCGTTGCGCCGTTGTTGCCAAGACGTATCCTGCCTTCGCTGATCGTCGTCGCCCCGCTGAATATGCTATCGGCCGCCATGACAAGCGTGCCGGCACCGGTCTTGACGAGGCCACCGTCAAGACCGCCAGGATCGGCGAACGCAGCATTGGCGATGAGCTCTCCGCTCGTCGAGGCGACATCCACCGTTCCGCCCTTTCCACCGAGCACGAACACACGGCCCGTTGAAAAGTTCGAGCTTGCCAGCAGCGTGCCGCCGTCAAGGGTTATGGCCCCTGCTGCGGCGCCGAGATTGGCATCGGCGCTGACAGACAGGGTACCATCGGCGACAAGGGTGCCGCCCGCATAGCTACTCGTACCGGAAAGAACGAGCGTCCCCGGGCCTGACTTGATGAGCGTTCCGATCTCGTTTTCGTCGTCCGACATGGTGCCGGAGAACGTCACCGTGTCGGACTGGTTTTCGACGACGATCCTGCCTCCATGCCGATCGAATGCGACGTCGCGCGTGGTCTCAAAGCTGGCTGTGGCAGCGAGCGTACCGCCTGCGAATGTTATCGTGCCGGCCGCAGCGCCCAGGTTTTCGTCACGCGACACGGCGAGCGTGCCGCCGGTCAGCATGGTGCCGCCGTCATAGGTGTTGGCACCCTGCAGCTCAAGTCGGCCCGCGCCCGTCTTGTTGACACCGACAGGGCCGGCAAGCGGTGCGGAAATGGTAGCGACATAGGCAGCATCCGGCCCGACCGCGATTTCACCGTAACCGTCCTGCGTCGCAGAGGACAATGTCAGCGCATTGCCGGTGAGCGTATAGCCGCTGGCGCCAAACAGCAGGCCGCCTGCCTGAAGGCCGACGCTGTCCACCAGAACTGTGCCGGGATTTGCTGTGAAGACAGCGATGTCGCCCTGCTTCCATGCGGCATGTGTGGTGGCGGGGTCGGCGTCACCCCAGCTTGTTGTGGTTGCATCCCAGACGCCGGATCCGCCGGTAATGGCGCCCGAACCGCTGGTGACAGCGCCGTCCCAATAGCTGAGATTGGGAACGTTGGGGCCCGGGACTTTCAGATAGATATGGCCGACCGGTGTATATTGCAGCAGGGAGCCCACCGGCGCGCCGGTGCCCAGCGTGATATCTGTGAACGATGTGGCAATCGGCGTCGCCTGCGAATGGATCAGGGCATAATAGCCCCCCGGCAGAGTCGTACCGCCATTATCGACATTCAGGATCGTCGCACCGGACCCGGCGAGGGTCAGATCGCCCGAGATGAACAGGGGAGATGTGGAGGGTGCGCTGAGAGCAACCTGGATTGTTGTGCCGGCGGCGAAGCCGAGATCGCCCGCAATATCGAGCGTGCCGCCCTGCCAGCCCGTCAGCGTGGTCCCGGACGTCATGACGACATTGCCGCCGACGGCACCCGCGCCCCCAAAGGTAGAGGATCCATCGACGTTGACATTCGCCCTGACGCCGCCGATCGTTCCGTCGCTTGCGCCGAAGATGAGCGCCCCGGACGCCAGCGTGGTGTCGCCGGTGTAGGACTTGGCGCCGCGGTAAATCACCGTGCCGCTGCCATCGATGAACATGGATGTGACCGCAGCTCCGGCATTGTTCATGCCATCGGCGATATCGACACCGATTGTGGTCGTGCCGGACTGGGCGTAAACATGACCGCGCGTTGCGAGATAGGGCGACATTGTGAGGGAGTCGGCGGCCGTTGCCGAAAGCACGTAGCCGCCGGAATTGAAGAGCAGTTCGTCAAAAGCGTGCGTGCCGACCACGGTGACCGTGCCGCCAGTGCCTTCGAAAACGCCGACGGAGCCTGCCCATGCGAACTGGCGCGACGCTGCGGTGTCGGAAGCCCAGTTGAGATTTGAACCATTCCAGACACCAGAGCCGCCGATAAAGTCGCCGCGGGCTCCGCTTCCGTTCCAGAACTGCCGGATCTGGCTCGTCGCCGCATCGAGCACGACCAGCCTGATCATGCCATCCGATTGACCTGCAACAGGTTCGGAAAACTCGAAGCGATAGGGACCAGCCCCCGCCAGTCCATTGATGACAGGCGCTTCCAGAAACAGGGAAGTTCCGTTCCGCTTGATCGTGCCGCTGTAGGAGACCAGATTGTAAATGCCAACATTCGCATTATCGACATTCAGCTCCATATGGGCATTGCGAACATCGATGTCGCCTGTTGAGAATACCGGCAGGTCAGCATTCGCCGCGTTTGCATTGATGCGTATCGAGCCCGAATCAGCGAAAAGAACGCCACTGTAAATCAATGGAGCCGGGAAATAGAGGCTCGTCCCAAGTCCGAGCGACGTCGCTCCCTGCGTGCCATGAAGACCTGTCTCAAGGTCCATTATAACCGGCCCTGCCACGGAGCCGGTACCATCGAGATACCCGCCCCTGACAAACAATTTTCCTACCATCTCCGGACTATCACTTCGCAGATATGTCGTGGTCACGGTTGCAAACGTCGTGAAAGCATCCTGCATGCCGTTTCCCTCGAAAAGCACGTTGGTCATCGACGGATCTGAATCGAGACTTCTGACGACATTTTTGAATTCATAGTCTGCCAGAGGTGCTGCAACGCTGAGAGCGGTTCGCTGCACAATGCCATCCTGGTCCTTGCCGGGCTTGAGTTCAATGACGGTTTCCGGGTCGATCGAGGCTTGCGTATCTTCAAAATAAACATAGACCGACAAGCTGGAAACCGCACCAAGGCCAATGCCTCCGCCAGATTCCACATGCAGGACACCGTCGCCCAAACCGACATGCCCCAGAAAAGTTATCATGCCGGGTCCGGTTACATTCAGGTTTTTCGCTGCACCGTTGGCGACAATGTCGGAAGCAACGCTCACGATAATGGAATTCTCAACCTCGCCAGGATATGTCCAGATGGTGGCCGTCGTTCCATTGGCGGGCGCAAGCCGAAGGGTGCCGCCCCTGAGCTGGTAGGTCGAGTCAACAGTCGTATAAGGTTCGATCAGATCATAAAAATAGATCGTGTCGAAATCGATCGTTCCATCAACGCTGACGGGCGTGAGATCGGACTCACTATAAAATCCGTTCAAGTGAGCGGTACCGCCCTGGATCCACGGCGCGCCTGGAGAAGTATTGTCCTGGTTGGTCCAGTTTGAATAGGCAGGGTTGACCGACCATGTACCGGGACCGCCGGCAATTTCCGCCCCCGTGCCGATCGAGGAGTCAGGGTTCCAGTAAAGATCCTGCGACGCAGCTTCCCGGTCAGCCCCGCCTGCGAGGAGAATGATCCCCATGCCGAACAGCCTGGCGATCGCGGTCTGCGACCGATAGAAGCCCAGACGCGACTTTAAGGTTCCAGAAGCATCATCCTTCCGGTTGCGGCCGTTCATAGCCTTGTATGCGCCTGCAGCACGAGCCTTCAACATGCCAATTCCCCTCAACCCAAAAGACAGGATCAAATCAGTTCGTTAGACGAAGCATCGGAAAGGTTTTTCCGAAAACACAACCATGCATACATCTAAGTACTGAACGGTTAAAGATTGGTCAATTTTTATTTTTAGACTCTTTTTGCTTCAATCTGTACTTAATTATACGATATATAAATTAGTTTAATGCAATTTAACTAAGTCTAAAAAACGTTATTTATCAGGAGGAAACGAACCTTATCTTCGCGCATGCATTGCAAAACACCGACATAGTGTTGCCTCGGAGGCGCGGTGCGGAAATCCACATCGCAGCTGCATCCGATCCATCGAAATGCACGCGTTCAAACTGCATTGAGTGCTGATTCGTCCGACGACCTGCGCCGGTCCGGCACGCGCCGGAGACCATGGCCGCGAATGCTCTTGCATGGCAGAGACTGGGGCGAGGCCGGTGCGCTTGCTTTATCGCTAGAAGATACGCCGAAAGCAGTGGCAGAGCCGGTTCAGAGCGTGAGCACCACCACCCTGTTGCGGCCAGTCTGCTTGGCCCGATAGAGCGCTTCATCCGCGCGCCTGATCATCCGGTCGATATCGATGGAGCGGTCCGGATTGTAGATCGCGCCAATACTCACTGTCACCGAGAAGCGCGCACCATCCACGACGATTTCCAAGTCCTCGCTCGCCTTGCGGATCCTCTCCGCGTGCTCGTCGAGCTCTGCGTGGTTAAGGCCACTTGAAAGAATCGCGAATTCTTCCCCTCCGATCCGGGCAATGACATCGTCACTCCTGGTGCGGGCCTCGATCGTCCGCGCAATGCAGCGGATCGCCTCGTCGCCCGCAAGGTGCCCATGGCCGTCATTGATCGATTTGAAGTTGTCAATATCGATCATCAGCAACGAGATCGGGGCGCCCTTCTCGATCGAAGCGGCGCGCAGAAGCTGCCCCCGCCCGAAGAAAGAGCGACGGTTCAACAACCCTGACAGCGAATCCCTTGAAGCGAGCGCCTGATATTTTACAAGCAGAGCCCTATGCGATGATATCACCGCGACCAGGATATTCGGGCAGACTGCGATGAAGGCGATGCCGAGATGCAGCGACAGCGTGAGGTAGGCCCGCGTGCTTTGCTGCGGCTTCGGCAGGAAGATATCGGTCGCGACAGCCCATTGCGCCCACACACCAAAGACCAAGGTAAGGCAGGCGACAGTAAACACATCATAGGTGACCGCACACCAGAGCAGCACCGGAAGCGGAAAGGTGATTGCACCTGGACCGCCGATCATCAGCCCCGCGGAACCGACAGCGACAAGCGACAACAGCGGAAGCACCCTCCGATACTGCCGCACCCTGAAATCCCGTGCCATTTGCCTGAAGCGTCTTTGAAAGGGCCTGAAACTTCGCGGCAGCGCCAGCAGCGCCGGCAGGATCGTCACGTAATTCACCGCATCTGTGACGAACCAGTAAGACCAGCCTGCAAATGGTTTGATGCCCAGGTAGAAATAGGACGCGAACGCGCTGGCGGCCCCTCCGACGGCGCTTGCAACGAGCGTGACGGCAAATATCTTAAGAACCGCGGTAATGCCGACGAGCCTGCGTTCAGCTGCGCTCAGCCTCATCAACAGCATGTAGGCGGTGCCTATGCTTGCAAGGTTTCCGCAGGCAAAGATGAACGTGACCACAGAGGGCGTCTGGAACCAGACGTCGGCTCCCAGATAGCCGCATGCGGCGCCAAGCAGGGCATAGCGCGAAACAAGCTGCGGAAACCGGACCCAGAGGCCAAGAACAAGGGCATTCGGCAGCCAAAGGATGGCGAAACCCGCAACGGGGCGGCTCTTGAGACTGATCCCTGCTGCGAGCAGGACCAGAATCAGGAAGCACGCAAAAAGCAGGAATTCCCTGACGATCTTCCGGTGTTTCAAATCAACATCCCGAATTCCCCTCGACCCTGTCCCTGCCAACGGCAGATGCCGGCAGCGGCATCACACTGAAGAATTGAAGCGTATCGACGCACCGGGCTTTTCGCTGAAACGCAGATGTGTTGCGCGCGCGCCCGAAAACAACGATGACGAGCCCTCAGCGGGCCAAACGATCTAACGAAAGTACTCTGAACAGAAATACGCTGAGTCTCCCACTCGCGCTTCAATCGATCCTCAACTTTTTCAACCGCATCCGCAAGACTTCAGCCGTGACAATAGAGGCGTAAGAGGGCGGAAGCTGAATCGCCTCAAAGAATGAAAGCTTCCGCCGACTTCAGGCAAGACTTCCGGGCTTTGCCTAGAACTATGTCCGGCGTTCGCCAAGATAGGCTGCAACCGCCCTCCTGACACGATCGGCAAGCCCCTCTTCCGGCAAGATCCCCTCGCCCGCCGCGTTGATCAGGGCGCGGCCGATCAGCACCGCCGTCAGCAGGTCCTCCTGCGCAACATCGCCGAAACGCGACCTCAAGAGCCTGGAAGAAAGGTCTGCAATCTGGCGCGCCATCGCGGAGGCTTCACCTTCGAGGCAGAGGGTCAGCTCCAGCACTTCCAGCGCGGATGCGAGCTTCGGCCGCTGGAACTGATGCCGGATCGACAGAGCGATCAGCGTCTCCAGCGCCTGCGGATCATCCGCCTGAATGAAGGCGATCTCGCGCAGCAGCGCCGCGCGCTCGCGGCGGATGAGGGCAACGACGATCGCCTGTTTGTCCGGATAATACTGGTAGAGCGTCCCGATACTTACCCCCGCCCTTTCGGCAATGCCGTTGGTCGTCAGACCTGCCGGGCCATCGGTCTCGAGAATGCGAGCCGAAGCCTCGACGATTGCCGCGCAGGTTGCGATCGCACGCGCCTGCTGTGGCGCCTTTCTGGCCTCCGGGGGCGCCTTCGGGCGGGTTCGCGACATGGCGTTCCAATGCGAGTATGTAAACCGAGCAATTGCTCACATACTGCCTCCACCCGTGAAAGGCAAATGAAAGGACAGCAGATGACCGAGCCGAGCGATCACCCCGAACTCACCGTTTTCATTCTCGTGAAGGCGCTGCCTGCATGGCTTGCCGCGCCGCGCGCCGAGCGCCGGCGGATCGGGGCTGCGGCAGCCTCAGGCCTGCCGGCCTTCCGCCAGTTCGATTGCGAAGCGTTTTCGGCGATGTGCAGCGACATCTGGATGTTTGCCGCACCGTCGGCAGCGGCGCTTCACGCAACGATCGAGCGGCTGAAGGATACGCCGCTTTTCGCCGAGCCCTATTTCGAGCTCGTAGCCCTCCTGCCATCGCTGGAAGACGGCTGGAAGACTTATGAAGCGGCAACTCGCACGGCGGCCTGAGCGTGCCGAAGACAACGGCCCTTTCGACGCCCGGTCAGCGCTTCAGCCTGATTTCTTCGGTGTTGAGCGCATCGGCAAGCCGCGCCTTGGCCGAGCCCGGCTTCAGCGGCCTCTGCTGGCTTTCATGCGGGCTCCAGCCCGAGACGTAGATTACCGAGAAGCTCGCGCGGATGCGGCCATCGGTATCGGCGTAGCGCTCCGCATAAAGCTCGGCCGCGCGCAGGAAGAAGCGGCGGCTGACGGGCTTGCCGGAGCGGCCAATGAGCGGATTGGTCATGCCCATCGCCCGCAGGTCCGCCATCAGAGAAAACAGGCTGTCATAGCGCACCGTATAGGTTTCCTGATCGACGACGGGCAGCGTGAAGCCGGCGCGCTGCAGGAGACCACCGATATCGCGCACATCGGCAAACGGGATGACCCGCGGACTTGCCCCACCATAGAGCTCGACCTCTGCCGCAAGCAGACAGTCGCGCAGCTCGGCAAGCGTTCCGCTGCCGGGAATGGCGGCCAGAAACAGACCATCGGGTTTCAGCGCCCGGCGGATCTGGATGAAGTAGCCCGGCAGATCGTTGATCAGATGGGCGACCAGCGGCGACAGCACGAGGTTGAGCGAGGCATCATCGAGCCCGGGCAGCTCGAGCGGCGCCACCGCGCCAGCGCCAAAGGCGGGATCCGCCTCTACGCGCTCGACGGCGCCAACCTTGCCCGTTGCAAGCGCGGCAGCGGCCACCAGACCGGTTGCGCCATGCAGTTCCGCCGCCTTGTCGAACCGGCGCTCGACCACGGCGAGCCGATCGGCCAGTTCCTCGGCGACGATCCCGAGCATGAAATCGGCACCCGCCTGCCCCTTCCGGAAGGCATCGAGGCGGTTCTTCGCCACCCGCGCCGTATCGAAAACCTGTTCCATCACCGAAATCCCTCGTCGCCGCGCTTTGGCCTCGAAATGCACCCGCGAACGCGCTAGTGTCAATGGCATGGACGAAACCGGATCTTCGCTTTTCAAGAGCATCGCTTCCCGCTCCGAAGCATTGGCGCTGGGCGCGATCGGCGCTGTCGGCAATCTGATCTTTCCCCCGGTCTGCGCCGCCTGCGGGCGCGGCACCGGCTCCCACCGGGCGCTCTGCACCCAATGCTGGAGCGACATCCGCTTCATAGAACGGCCATTCTGCGCAGTGCTCGGCACTCCCTTCTCGCACGATCTGGGCGACGGGATCCTGAGCCCGGAGGCGATCGCTCATCCGCCCGATTTCGACAGGCTGCGCTCGTCCGCATTCTACACCGGCGCGGTGCGCAATCTGGTCCACGCGCTCAAATACCGCGACAACACCCATCTCGCCGTCATGATGGCGGGATGGATGCTGCGCGCCGAGGACGGGATGGTCAGCCAGTGCGATGCCATCACCGCCGTTCCGCTCCACCCCACCCGGCTGATGGCGCGGCGTTTCAACCAGTCCGCAGAGCTTGCCCGCCATGTTGCGCGGCTCTCGCGCAAGCCGTTTCTGCCGGGCCTCGTCCGGCGCCGCAAGCGCACCATCCAGCAGGTTGGCCTCACCCGCGCTGCCCGGGAGGACAATGTCCGCGGCGCCTTCACGCTCGCCCCGAACAGCGAGGACCTCGTGTTCGGCAAGCGCATCGTCCTGATCGATGATGTCTACACCACCGGCGCCACGGTTTCGGCGGTCGCGCGTGTGCTCAAGCGCAAGGGGGCAGCCGATGTCAGCATTTTGACCTTTGCACGCGTGCTCGATGAAACTATATGAAGTGCATCCAGTTTTTTGACCAGGGGGCACGACCAGATGGCGACTGTCGATATCTATACCCGTGATTTCTGCGGCTTCTGCGCCCGCGCCAAGGCGCTTCTGGACAAGAAGGGCGCGGCCTATACCGAGTTCAACGCCACCGAGACGCCAGACGTGCGCGCGACGATGATCGAGCGCGCCGGCGGCAAATCGACTTTCCCGCAGATTTTCATCGACGGCCGGCACATCGGCGGGTGCGATGATCTCTATGCGCTCGAAGCCGACGGCAAGCTCGACCCGCTCCTTTCTGCATGAGGTGACAAGATGACACGCTTCAAGGCCGCCGCCGTTCAGATGCATTCGGGCGTCGATCCCGAGAAGAACGCAGAGACGCTTTCGCGTCTGGTGCGAGACGCCGCGCGCCATGGCGCGACCTATATCCAGACGCCGGAGATGACGGGCGCGGTCCAGAAGAACCGCGCGGGCCTGATGGCGGTGCTGAAGCCGGAAGCCGAAGATATCATCGTGCGCACCTCTGCGGCGCTTGCGCGTGAATTCGGCATTCACCTCCACATCGGCTCGACGGCGATTGCCGTCGAAAACGGCATGATCGCCAATCGTGGCCTGCTCTTCGCTCCGAATGGCAGCATTCTCGCCCGCTATGACAAGATCCACATGTTTGACGTCGATCTCGACAATGGCGAAAGCTGGCGCGAAAGCGCGGTCTATCGCCCCGGCGAAAAGGCCGTGCTCGCCCGGCTGCCCTTTGCAGCGATCGGACTTGGCATCTGCTATGACGTGCGCTTTCCCGATCTCTTCAATGCCTACGGGCTTGCCGGCGCCGATGTGCTGACCGCGCCGGCCGCCTTCACCCGCCAGACCGGGCTTACCCACTGGCACGTGCTGCAGCGCGCCCGTGCGATCGAAAACGGCGCCTACATGATTTCCGCAGCCCAGGCCGGCCTGCACGAGGATGGCCGCGAGACCTTCGGACATTCGATGATCGTCGACCCGTGGGGCAGGATCATCGCCGAGGCCGGCGATGAGGGAGAGACGGTTATCATCGCCGAGGTCGACACCGATCAGGTCAAGGCGGCGCGCCAGAAAGTGCCGAACCTCAAGAACATCCGCTCATTCACCTTGAACGAGATCGAAGCGCGGTCTCTTTCGGAAGCCTGACGCCCGTGATCCATTACGCTCTTTCCTGTGACAAGGGCCACGCCTTCGACGGCTGGTTCGCCGGTAGCGCCGATTTCGACAAACAGGTCGAGAGCGGGTTTCTGACCTGCCCGGTCTGCAATTCCGCAAAGGTTGCCAAGGGATTGATGGCGCCACAGGTTTCGACCGCGCGCAGCCAGGAAAGCCGAAAGGCAGCGCTGATCGACAGGGCCCAGCGCGAAGCGATGGACAAGCTGCGCAAGGCCGTCGCCGACATACGCGCCAACGCAGAAGACGTGGGAGACCGGTTCCCCGACGAGGCGCGCAAGATCCACTACGGCGAGGCTGAAGAACGCGGCATCATCGGCGAGGCAAAGCCGGATCAGGTGCGCGACCTTCTCGATGAAGGCATCGAGATCATGCCGCTCCCGATCCTTCCGGATGACAAGAACTGACCGAAACGCGCATGAGACCTATGGTGGAGCCGAGCGGGATCGAACCGCCGACCTCTGCAGTGCGATTGCAGCGCTCTCCCAGCTGAGCTACGGCCCCTGACCTGTTCAAACAGATACGCCAAAGCCTCTTGGCCGGCAAGATCGAAAGCGTGTCACAGCAGGCGTCTCGGCACCTTCCATCGGGCACTGTAGCTATTTCAACAAGTCGAAAAAAGTTACCGATTCACCACACCGGCTTGCGAATTGACAGGGCCGCGCAGAGCACAATTGTCTTTGATCTCCCCTTACGTATAGTTGCAATTGCAGTTGCCGGAACAAACACGGGGAAACGGGCGCGCCCCGGCGGATTGCACTCGGATCAAATCGGTTTCTGGAGAGTAGGCATGAAAATCCAACTAGCGCTTCTTGGTTCCGCCTCGATGCTTGTCGCAGCAGCAAGTGCGCACGCAGCTGATCCCGTGATGGTGATCGAGCCTGTGACTGCCAATTACGTGGAAGTCTGCGACGCCTACGGCGCAGGCTATTTCTTCATTCCCGGCACAGAAACCTGCCTTCAGATCGGCGGCTATGTGCGCTGGGAAGGCAAATATGGCGGGATCCAGACCGGATCGGCGCTCGATGCGGACTGGGACCCCTATGTGAAGGCCCTGCCGCAGTTCACCGCGAAGTCCGACACCGAACTCGGCACCCTCACCGGCTTGATGGCGCCGGAATTCTATTACTATTCCAATGGCGGTGGAGACGAATTCAAGTTCGACCAGGCCTATATCGAAATCGGCGATACCGTGGCCCTGCGCGCCGGTTACATCAAGGGTTTCTGGAACGAAGACCTCTGGGGCGAACTCGACAATATCGACAATGTCAGCCGCTACAACGCCGTCCGCCTCGGCTATTTCCCGTCCGACGGCTTCCAGCTGGCGCTCGAAGTGGACACTCTGACCAAAACCGGCAGCGAGACCCCGAAGATCGGCCTTTCCGGCCGCGTCGCCTGGGCCCCCTCCGATTCGCGCTACATCAAGCTGGATGTTGCATACGATACCGACGCGGAAACCTACGCAATCCGCCCCTGGGCCGGCTTTGCCATCGGGCCGGGCACGTTCGAAATCGCCGGTCTTTATGAAAGCGGCTTCATCTCCTACGCCCCGGACTTCACCTCCGCCAACTGGAATGATTCCCCGATCGCCGGCACCTACATGAAATATGCCGTCGCTGCCGACTATTATTTCAACGTCACCGACAACTTCGTGCTTGCCCCCCAGACCCAGTACAATGTCGCGAGCAACGACAAGGTGTTCTGGGAAGCCGGCGTGACCACCGACTGGGAGGTCGTGAAGAACCTCCATGTGCGCGGCAACTTCAACTATGCCTTCCTCGACGACAGCTGGAACCAGCAGAACTGGTTCGGATGGCTGCGTATGGAACGCGATTTCTAGGGCATTTCGCTGTCAGACGGTAACAGCTGACATGCGAGAGAATGCTTCAGAACAGTGACATGGACCAGTTCTGCGTTTACTTGAAAGGCGGACTGGTCTTTTGGCATCCGCATTATCGGGTTCCTGCCAAACCTGCCGGGTGCCGAAACATCCTGGAAAAGAACGCCCTGTCGGAAAGCCGCTGCAGCAATGCCGCCATCAATGCCGTGGCAGCGACCGCGAACACCAGCCGTCCGACAAGCACGCCGTAGATGTCGGCGCCAAGCGCGACGACAATCAGCGTGTCTTCGATCACGCTATGGGCAAAGCCCATGAAGGCACAGGCGAGGAAAATCTGACGCGGTGCTATCGCTCCCGACTGCGCCTCGCGAATGAGCAGGCCACCGCCATAGGAAATGCCCAGAAACAGGCCGATGGCCGTGAGATGGCCCGCCTCACCCCGGATGCCGGCAAGCCGGAGCACCGGCGAGAGCGCCTTCATCATCAGATCCAGCAGGCCGGTCGCCTTCAGTATGTCGAGCGACCAGGACAACAGAACCAGAATAACCAGCATCCACATCATCGCCTCCCCCAGGCCGACCAGATAATCGGACCAGCGCGCCGTGGCGCTCATCGGCATCCAGGCCGTCTCAGCCGGCGCCGACAACCAGCCCGTGAACTCCAGAAGGTGATGCAGCAGAAATGCGTAGAGCAAACCGCCCAGGATGCGCAGCAGCGTCGTTGCGATCATGCCCGGCCCGGCCTTCTGGATGATCTTCTGCTCGATCGGAAGCCCGTGGGCGAACAGGATCAGCGCAGAAAACACCGTGATGTCGGCGACGCTGAGCGATGCGTGGGGCGCCAGCGTGAAGACGAGGGGAACCGCCCCCCAGATGCCCACCAGCATGCCTGTGAGCCAGGCAAGCCCCAGCGCCGCGGGCAGACCCACCAGATCCATCACCGGCGAGAATGCCGGTGCGATGGCCTTGATGATGCCCATCCGTGACAACAGCTCCGTTGCGATGGCGATCGGGACCGTGATCCGCACCAGCACCCAGTAAATGGCCAGCGTGCCGCGCGTGCTACTCCATATTTTCGAGACGATCTGCATGGGCGTTTCCCTCGTGGTCCGTCTCCAGGCAATAGCGTGAACGCCTTCGCATGTTCGGTCAAAAATTGCGCCGACTTGCAATTTTATTGCAAATTGCGCACCGGTTGCTAGGGTGAGGAATGGACCGGATCGATCGGAAAATTCTGAACCTGATGCAGCACGACGCATCGCGCACGAATGTGCAGCTCGCCGACGCAGTCGGCCTGTCTCCCTCAAGCTGCCTGCGCCGTGTCCAGCGGCTTCGCAAAGCCGGCGTGATCGATCGCATCGTCGCGATCCTGCACCCTGCAAAGGCCGGCCGATCGCTCAAGGCCCTGGTGACGGTGGAGCTGAAACTGCACGGCGAGGCCCACATGCGTCGCTTTCTGGAGAAAGCATGCGCCGAGGAAGCGGTATCCCAGGCCTATGGGGTAACCGGTGAGACCGATGTCGTGTTGATGTTGCGGCTACGCGACATGGAAGAATTCGACGCGCTCTGCGACCGTATCTTCCGCGATGAAAACAATGTCGCCCGCTTCTTCACGATGGTCGTTATCCGCACGGCGAAAGACGAAACGGCAATCCGAATCTAAGCGACCGGAACCGGCCATGAACCTGGACAAGATCTTCCGCCGTGACCGAAAAGGTCAAAGCCTGCACAAAAAGGTCAATCTATGTGACATTTTACAACAATCAGGAAAATTGGTGGAGCTAAGCGGGATCGAACCGCTGACCTCCTGCATGCCATGCAGGCGCTCTCCCAGCTGAGCTATAGCCCCAATCCTCAGACCGCCGGGGCGGTTCGAAGCGACGTTTTCGCGTCGGGTGGCGGCTTGTTACTGTGCTTTTTCGCACGATGCAAGCCCCAAAAAATGAAAGGCTGAAAAAAATCGGCGCGTGCCGCATCGCCGGCCCGAAGGCGCGGAAAATGTCGATCCGCGCGTACCGGAAAATAAAAACGCCGGGTCGAAAGGACCCGGCGCCAGAATGCCCGATGGGAAGCTAAGGGGCGGCATGCGCATCGCGGCGCCCCCCTGTCGCTCAGACAGCCTTAGCTGTCGTCATCATCGTCCGAAACGCCGATGATGCCGGAGACGTCGTCATCGTCGTCATCGTCGGCTTCGAGGAAGGTGTCGTCATCGTCATCATCCAGATCGACGTCATCATCGTCATCATCACTCGGAATGTTGTCCGAGGGGCTGTCGTCGTCGGACGCCTCGATCGAGGAGAGTTCGACATCACCCTCTTCGGCATCGACTTCCTTGACGTCGTTTTCCTCTTCCTCACTCTCGACAACGGCGATCGAGGCGGTGTCCTCGAAATAGGTCAGTGGCCAGGAGCCGCCCGAATAGGGCGAAACCACCGGGTCCTTGTTCAGGTCATAGAATTTCTTGCCCGTGTCAGGGCATGTTCTTTTGGTTCCGAGTTCCGCTTTCGCCACGATCGACCTCTCATGTTGCGGTTGAAGGCTGGCATGACCAGCGCCTGTGCGCTTTTGCTTCAGGCGGTCCCTTATCGTCATGCCGCTCTTCTGTCAAAGCCTAAGTTGATGGTTTTTGCACCCGGCGGGAAGCCCCGCGCAACCCCTTCAAGCCGAGCGTTAACCATTTTTAAGAACCTTTTCTTAAATCCTGCCGCCTACAAGCTTGTTTCATGTGTATTCGCCGTCTCACCACCCTTTTTGCGGTGATCTGCCTAGCCGCGCTCGCCTCTTGCTCGACCACCGTCAGCAATGTCGGCAACAGCTGCGCGATTTTTGCGCAGAAGAACGGGATTTTCGAAAACTGGCGGCGCGATGCCGAAAAGGCCTCCCGCGATTACGGCGTACCGGTGTCGGTGCTGATGGCAACGATCTACGTCGAATCCTCCTTTGATTCCCACGCCCGCCCGCCACGCAAGAAGATCCTCGGCTTCCTGCCCGGCCCCCGCGCGTCCAGTGCGCTCGGCTATTCCCAGGCGCTCGATGGCACGTGGGCGGAATATCAGTCGCGCAGCGGCCAGCGCGGCAGCCGCACGGATTTCGGCGACTCGATCTACTTCATCGCCTGGTACCACTACCAGAGCCATATCCGAAACGGCATCGCTCTGAACGATCCCTACAATCTCTACCTCGCCTACCATTCCGGGCACGCCGGCTATTCCCGCGGCGTGTGGAAGAACAGGTCGGTGGCAAAGAACGGCGCCGCGCGCGCCCAAAAGATGACGCAGATATACGAGGCGCAGCTCAGGCGCTGTTCCTGATCACTCCACCTTCCTGAAACAACCTGGCTGCATGGCCGGGTTGTTGCGGTAGAGCAGCGTCAGATCACCACCCAGCTTGGAATTGGACAGCGGACGCAGCGGCTGCAGCGCGCGATCGATATCACCATCGCTGACGAGGCTGAGATAGGCTTCGAGCCAGGCGATCGTGAAGGGCTCCTGATTGTCGAGACCGGCTGAAACCGACTGCTGGACGCCGGCAATGGCCGCGGCCTTTCCCGGATCATCGATCGCCGCGAGCGCAAAAGCCACAGCCTGCATGATCACAGCCTCTTCCTCCGCACTGTAGCTGTAATCATGATGGCAGATCAGCGCTGCCGACGCCGTCAGCGGCGCCAGCGCATGCAACTGGTAATGCAGCGCAAACTTCCCGCGCCGCATCTCGTAGGGCATGCTGCCATCTTCCGCGACAGTGGCGAGAACCGCGCGGTGGCTGGAAAAGGCCCAGTTGATGTAATCCTGGTTCTTGGCGATGAGCGCGATTTCGGTGACCGCATAAGCGGCCCAGAGCCGGAGATTGCCAAGACGCGCCTTCGGCGGCGCATCATTGTCCCAATAGGCAATGAGAAAGTCGCCGTTCTTTTTCAGCCAGGCCTCGATGACCGCCTTTTCGTCTGCAAGACCGTCTTCCATGTCACGCACCTGACGGTAGGCGCTGGCAATCCCGCCGACGCGGGCGCTGTAGGTCATCTTGGCGTTTTCGGTTTCAAGACTGCCGAAGGCATCCGCCGCCGCCCAGGCATGAATGCCGTTGATGACGCAGACGGCATTGGCGGCCGCGACGCCCGGATTGGCAACCGCATCATTGGCAAGCGCGGTTACCTGACGGATAAAGTCGTCGGCGTCCTTCAGCGCAGCATCGACATCGGCATCGCTTTGCTCATCCAGACTGGAGCGATCGGCGCTTGCCGTGTCATAGCGGCTGCCATAATCGAGCGTCACCGTTGGCGGCGGAAAATCGGGGCAGGTCTTTTCGCCTTCTGCCGCAGCAACGGGACTGCCGGAAAACAAAAGAAACCCGGCACCGGCAAGAAGCCCCAGAGCGCTGCTTGAACGCGGCAGCGACACCGCGCTCCGGTTCGCGGCGGCAAGCCCCTCAACGGCGGAAAGGGCTTGATCCTTTGCCGCAAAGGCGTGGTGATCCTGCCCCACCGCGGAACGCTCTTTTGGCTCAGTCAAATCGCCTCTCTTTCCGTGTGTCGTCATCAATTGGTCTTTAGCCCAGAGAGAAGACGTCCGGCCGCTTCATTGCCGGCATCAGCCGCGGACTTCAGCCACATGCTCGCCTTTTCCGCCGATTGCTCGACGCCGGCGCCGAATGCATAAGCCTGGGCAAGCTGAAGCATGGCTTCGCTGTCGCCCGCTTCCGCCGCCTTCTGAAGCCACGAAGCGGCCTCGTCTGCATCAGCCTCCAAGCCTTTCCCTCCCCGCAATATAGTGGAGAGTTCCCGCATGGCCACCGGATCGCCGGCTTCGGCAGCCTTGCGATAGGCAGATGCCATGTCGAATGCTGAGAAAACCTTGTCTTTCACCGCTGCCGGCGCATGTTTCACCCGGTTGGCAAGGCCTGAAAGCTCTGCCGGCGAAGCCTTCTCTAGCTCCTCGATCAGCAAGGTGGCATGCTCGTCTTCCTGGTAGAAACGGCTGTCGGGATCGGAATACCAGTCAAGCAGCCGCCGGGCGGCCGGATCATAGCCCTGGTCGCGCGCCGCCGCATAAAGCCTGAAGGCCTCCTTCCGATCGGCGATGGAGCCGAGCGTCGTGTAGATGTCGGCCAGCTTGACCTGCTGCCATCCCTCTTCCGGCGAAAGCGCAAGCGCCACATCGAGCGCCTCGTCGGCTTCTTCGGGCTGGCCCGCATTCAGCGCGTATTGCGCCTTGCGGGCAAGCGCGTTGAGATCGCAGGGCATCACCATTTCGGCGCGCGCGTAGAAAAGCGCACGGTCCTTGTCATCATCGGCGCGGCTTGCGGCAAACAGCAGCGCATCGAAATCCCCGCTGCCCGCAATCTCGGCAAGCAGCGCGGCCGGCGGATCGTAGCGGCCCTTGCCTGCTGCCCGATAGGCTTCGTCCAGGCGCCAGAGCGTTTCGCCCTCGATGGGCCCGGCTGCCGCTTCGACAAGCGCGGTCGCCTCATCGAGCGCCGCCGGACGGTCTGCCGCCTCGCCGATCAATATGTCGGCAAGAGCCGCAGTGGCGGCCGGATCGCCCGTCTTCGCAAGCACCTGCAGGTCGGTCACCACAAGCCTGCGCTGATCGTCCGTCGTCGCGGCCTGATAGGCGCTTGAAAGGACCTTGGCCGCGCCGCCAGGCTTGTCCCGCATGGCGGTCGTCCAGTGCTCCAGCACATCTTCAAACCGGTCGGGATGGAGACGGGCAAGGAGCGCCGCCACATCGCCCGCCGCCTGGGTGCTGCCGGAAAGGGCCGCCGTCTGCAATCCCGCCAGGGCATCCGCGTTGTCGGAAAGCGCCTCGGCCGTGACGCCTTCCGGCAATTGCGGGCCGGCCTCGCGTTCAAGCTGCTTCCACTTCTCCCACTTGCCCGGCTCCGGGCCTGCGGGATTTGCACAGAGGAGCGCATTCTTGAGCGCATCGACGGCAGCGATGCGGCCCTCATCGGCAATCAGCGCCTGAAGCATCTCGACCGCCTTTTTGCGATCGCCTTCGTCGCCGTCGCGCAGATAGAGCCGTGCGAGTTCCAGCTTGCCATCGCCATCGCCGCGCGCGGCAGCCGCCTCGAACAATTGCCGGCTTTCCGCCTGCCCCTGCCAGGGGCCCTCTTCGTCGAGCGTCCATTCGCCAAGGCGGGAGAACGCCCAGCCCGGCGCCTCGGGAAAACGCGTCAGCGCCACCAGCCGGTCATGATATTTCTGCCGGTCCTCGGGCGTCTCCAGACCGCGGCGCGCCAACAGGCGGGTCGCACCGGCAAAGCCCTCACGTTCCCCGTCTGCAGCAAGTTCATCATAGATCGCCATGGCCCGGCCGAGATCGACGGGGACCAGGATGCCGTCTTCGTAAAGCCGCGCCATCTGCAGCTTTGCTGGCACGATGCCCGCATCATAGGCCTCCTGCAGATAGTGGAGCAGCTTGGTGTTGTCCTTGTCGATGCCTTCGCCGGAAAGATGGTAGCGCGCCGTATTCCAGGCGGCCTGCCCATCGCCGAGATCGGCGGCAAAACGGTACCATGCTTCAGCCAGGACGTGATCCTGCGCGATCACATCGCCCTTCTCGAATGCGCGCGCGATGCGGCGTATGCGCCCGCAGACCGCATTGTCGAGATTGCCGAGCAAGGAAGAGTAGCCAAGGGTGAAGGCAAGTTCGGGCTCCATGTCCCAGCCCGGCACATCCTCGCCCTTTCCGGTCTTCTCGGCGAGATAGAGCACGGCATCCGGATCACCATTATAGGCGGCCTGAAGCTTGCGCTGCATGCCCCGCTCGATATCCTGGGGCACGGCCTTTCCCTGCAGATAGAGGTCGGCGAGAAAGTTCACCGTGGCGGGGCTCGCCGAAGGCCCGATGGTCTCGAGTTCGCCGACAAAGCCGGTGTTCTTCAGATCATCGAAACGTTCAGCCGCCTCGTAAAGCGCCACGACATCGAGAAGATAGGCCGCCCGGTCATAATAGGGGTCCTCCTGCCGGCGCAGGTCATAGGCGGACTTGATCGTATCGAAATATTTGTTGGCATCGATATTGCGAAGCCGCATCAGCTCCCGATCGAGATCACGCGATTCCACGCCGCCCGGCAGTTCCCGGCCATCCCAGTTCGACCACTGCAAGACCAGAGCATCATCGGACTTGCGGTCGGCACAGACCTTTGCAGCAGCAATGTCGGGCGGCCGGAAATCGATGACGGGCAGGTCAGCCGCCGCCGCAAACTCCGCCGAAAGGCAGAACACGGCAACCACCGCCGTTCTGGCGAGAAGGCGTATCTTCATGCTCGAAACCCGCGTCATTCTTTCTCTTCCGTCCCACATGCCTCGGCGCCGCAATCGCCATTGATGCGCGCCGAAAGCGTCGCCCATGGGTCGGGACCATAGCTTGCCAGCCTGCTTGCCGGCGGCACTTCCCAGACCAGGAACAGTGGCGGGTTTGACTGGAAATCGCCAGAGCCGAGGTAATTGGCAAGCGCGGTGAAGGGATTGCCGTCGGTGCCCGAGCGGTTGTCGACATTCATCAGCGACGATTGCTTCAGGAACCCGTCAAAATGGCTCTGGCCCTCTGCGGAAAAGCGCGAGCCGACCAGCACCACCGGCGCGGGGGCTTCGGCCCCGAATATGTTGAACGGGCGGTCGGCTGCAAATGCTTCCTCGCCCTCCGTCTCATACCGGGTTTCGCTGACCGGCGGCAGCGTCTCGCTGCAATGCGGCTGGATCGCCTCGCGCAGATCCGACCGGCGCGTGTAATCTTCGCCCGCCGTGGTCGTAAAGGTCATCAGATTGGCCTTGCGCGCCTCGGGCATGGCGACAATCTGGGCGGCGATCGTTTCCGCCGCGCGCTTCGCCCCCTCCGTTGTCCACAGCGGATCGACCTGCTGAAACGAAGGCTTCTCACCCGCATCGGCCCGCAACGGGGTCAAGAGATCGATCGCGACGACACCGGCAGACTTCAGACGCTCGATCGCTTCCTGATAGATCTCGGCATTGATCTTCTCATCATAGCCATAGATCCATGCCGATTGTGGCACCTTGTCCGAAAGCGCCTGGCTGCGGCTGGGAACCGGGGCATAGACGAGCACGGTTCCATGGCTCTTGAGCTCTGCCGACAGTGCCGCAATATTCTTCACAAGCGCCGGATCGGCAACCGATTGCATCGCGATATCGTCCGATACCGTGAAGAAAAACCCGTCACTGCCCTCGATCACCTGCAGATCGCCTTCACCGGCGAGACCGACGCATCCGTAGGACGACTGCAGTTCGGCAGCGGTGGCGGTGCCAGCAACAAGGCCTGCTGCAAGGGCCATCGAAACGATTGCCTTAACCATCCTCATCTTCCCCCTCCGGAAAGCGCCGCAAAAGGTTTTCGGCCGCGGTGCGGGTGCCGAGTTCCGGACTTCTTGCCGCCATCAGCAGATAGTTTCGCAGCGCCGCGACATCCTCCGGTCCGAGTGGCGGGCGCGATGCGATGATCATGGCCATATCGAGCGCATCTTCGCCATCAATGTCCATCGTGCTGTGCGCGCGGAGCAAAATGCGTGCCTTTTCGGGCTCCGCGCCGAAAGGATAACCCTGCATGTAAAGCCGCGCCAGCGCGACGACCGCCGCCGGATTGCCAGCCGCAGCCTGGCGTTCAAGGGTGGTCTCGATATGGGCAAGCCTTACCGGCACGAGAACGCTATTCGGGTCGGAAAGAATGGCAACAAGCGGCGCGACGGCATAGTCGCGCCCCTTGTCGATCGCGATCGCGAAATATTGCGCGGCCTGGCCGTGAAGGTCCGTTCGGTTCAGCGCCATCAGCCGCTGGGCGAAGGCATAGGCCGCAAGACCGTCGCCGACATCTGCCAGCATCTTCAGCTCTTCGATCGAAACAGGCTTGTCTGCCACCATCCGCGCACGGATATCCTTCAATCTGGGTGCGTTGTCGTATTTCGATGCCACCCGCTCGATCATCGCGTCGACCGGCCGCAATGGAAAGGCCGCGGCAGGCCCCGTAAACATGACCAGCGCTGCGATCACGAAGACCGGCCGCAACGACGCCATCTCACGCGCCCCTTTCCCGGTCGCAGCCGGTAAAATCGGCGAGCCGGAACTGTCCGCGATTTCCCTTGAAAAGCGAGGGTGCAGCCGCCCCGACGGCGGAGATGGAGAAAGCCCCGGCGTCGCCCTCGGCCTGATTGCGTTTGAAGGTCAGGTAGCGCGGGGTCTCGTACTGCAGCGCGCCGGCAAACATCACCGGCAGCTGGTTGGAAAGATCATTGCCGGAGAGCACCATCCGGGCGAAGCGCTCGGCAGAGATGCCCGACACATTGGCAAAGAACAGATTGCCGGCGATCCGGGTCTCGTCGTCAGGCGAGATCGCATCGGTCAGCGATATACCGGCACCCTGATTGCGCAGCAGAAGGTTGCTTTCGATGCGGGTGCCAAGGCTTTGTGCAACGGCAATGCCATCGCCGCGATTACGGAGCGCCGCATTGCCGAGAATGTCGATGCAGGCAGCCCCGGTCACCGTCATGCCCTCGGATCCGTTCCCGATCACCACATTTTCGGCGATCAGGGCGTGACCGACGCCATCGCGGGCGAAAATACCCCGACCGGCATTCGACGCCATCACATTTCCGGCGACCACCGTGTTCCTGGTGCCGATCATCAGCAGCCCATGCTGTCCGCTTGCCGCAATGACATTGTCCCGGATCATGCCGCCATCGACCCGCTCAAGCCGCAGACCGATACCGCGGGCAGCGTTCAGACGATTGTTTTCAAATCGGAAGTCGGCAATGCCCGTGGCTTCGACCGAACGGATGTCGTTCAACACCGTATCCGTCACCGCCCCGCTGCTGCGCCGGCCCGCAAAACGGCTCGTGGCGAAGGAGAGGCCGCTCAGCAATGGCTGGCCATCAAAGCCGAGACCGGAAAGCACGCTGTCCGAGATATCCGCCCGCCCTCCACGCACGGTGAGGATGAAGGGATGAAAATCCTGAACGCGGGCGGCCGTGGCCGAACCTTCGACGACGCTCCCCGCAATCGAGAGATAGCCCTCGTTGACGATGAAGGCGCCGCGCTCGGTCGCCAATTCCAGCCGGTCGCCCTCGGCAAGGTCGAGCGACGCACCTTCGGCAATGAAGAGCGGGATCTTCAGGCGGTACCCGTCTTCGCTCGCCTCGAGCTGCCCGGCCGCCGCTTCGAGAAGCGAGGCAAGCGTGAAGGCGCCTTTTTTCAGAACAAGCGCCTGGCCTGAGGAGGGCGAAGCGGCTTCGATCAATTCGCGATGTCCGGGATTGCCGGTCTCAAGCGCAACGGCTTGCAACAGAGGCCCGAGAAGAGCCGTCTCGACCACCAGGTCGGAAGACGCAGCCGCCGGGCGGGCAGCAAAAGCCTCGGCCCCGGCAGGCTCATCGATATCCACGGCCTCGATGCCTGCTGCATCGAGCAATTGGCGGGCGACGGAAAGCGTTTCAAGGACGCCGCCCTCGTCACGCTCCACCGTCTGGCTCAGCGTGTCTGCATCCCGGTTGAGGAGCGCGAGGCGGGCATGGTCGATGGCACTGGCGGGAGCAGCAAGGGCGAGCAGGAGCGCACATGCGACGCCGCAAAAGGCCCGCAGGCGCCCGCCCGCGCTCACTTGACCTCTCCGGCGACGGAGAGGTGCTGCATTGCCTCGGGCGCTTCCGCGACCGCGTGCTGCAGCTCGACCAGCGTTGCCGTCACGCCGCCTTCATTGCGGATCAGGCAGCCCGCTCCCGGTCGGAGCGTAATCGTGTCGCCAGGTCCTATGCATCCTTTTCCTTGAGGGGACTGAACAGAGCCCGCGCAGACCGTGAGAACCCGGCCTCGATCTTCCAGCGCATCAAGCGCAAGCTCGGCACCCGGGATGATGTCATGCTCGATCAGCCGGTATCCCGTTCCGGTCTTCAGCGCAGTTCCGCCATGGGCCCGGTGCTTTCGGCCCTCGACCGGCCGCTCGGCGCGTTCCTTGAGCGCCTTCAGCACCAGCGGTACATCCTGGGTGCGATCAAGGGAGGCAACCAGCATCGCATCTTCGGTATCGATGATCGCGAGATTGTCGATACCCACGGTCGCGATCAGCTTGCCGTCATCGGCACGGATGTAGGAATTGACGGTATCGACCGCCAGCACGTCGCCGCTTGCGACATTGCCGGCGTCGTCCTTGATGCCGATCTCGTAGAGCGACCGCCAGCTTCCGACATCATTCCACCGGATGGCGGCCGGCGCCAGCAGCACCCGTTCGCTGTGCTCGAACACCACGCTTTCGGTGGCGCGCGCATTGGCGTGCCTGAAATGACGGTCGGACAACACGATCCTGTCGGCCTCGCGCGCGGCGTGCGCGACAGCGGCCTTTACCGTTGCAGCGCCTTCCGGATCGAGCCGCTCATATTCGCCGATCAGCACGTCGGTGCGAAACAGGCTGACACCCGACGCCCAATAGGCGTTGCCTCCGGCAATCAGCGCTTCCGCAATTTCCCTGACCGGTTTCTCTATGAAATGGGAGACATTGCGCGCGCCGTCAAAATCCGCATTGGCCCCGCCATCCACAATGTAGCCGTACCCGGTTTCGGCATAGGCCGGGCAGATGCCGAACAGCACGATCCGCCCGGCATCGGCAGCCGCGCGCATCGACAGAAGGACGGCACCGAAATCCCCCTCTATCAGATGATCGGAAGGCAGCACCGCCATCAGTGCGCCGGGCTCGCGCGCCTCGATCGCGTAGGCTGCGGCGAGGACGGCAGGCCCGGTGTGGCGTGCGGTTTCCTCGATCATCAGCGTGCCGGTCCTGCCGATTGCATGGAGCTGCGACCGCACCAGATTCCGATAGCGACTGTTCACGCTAACATAAGGCGCGTGAAAGCCTGCACCGCTGTGACGTTCGACGGTGGCCTGGAAGAAGCTCGGCGACCCGCGTCCGGCAATGCGGTGGAACTGCTTCGGCGTCTCCACGCGGGACAGCGGCCAGAGCCGCATGCCGATACCACCGCACATGATCAGCGGGTAGACGGATTTCATCGCATCGTCTCCGCATTGGCATGTCCGATCAGCGGCCAGCTCTGCGCCCTTTCGCTCACATCGTTGCCGGGGCGCAGGCGCGAAAGCCTCTCTTTCAGTCGGTCGAGGAACTTCCCATAGGGCTTGCTGGTAACCGTCAGCGCCACTGTCTTGCCGATGTCGGAGGCCGTGAGCTGCTCGCCCTGTGCCGTGAAGGTCACGGCGGCCATGGTTCCGGATCCGCCGTCTTCCGCCTTCACATCCGTGACCGTGAGCGGCAGATCGCTGCCGTCGGGAAGCGATGCCTTGGCCTCGGCGCCGAACAGCAGAAGCTTGGCAAGCTCGTCCGGCATCACGGCCTTGATGGTCGGGCCGGAATCCGTGGTTCGGACATAGGCGATCGGCGTTCCGGGCAGCACGGTTGCGCCAACCGTGCCGCTTTCCGTCAGCACGATCTTGCAATCGCAGGGATTGGAGAAATTCAGCATGCCGCCACGCGCCGATTGCAGCGAGAACACGACGCCGCCTTCGCCGGCATTCTGATCGACATAGGCGATCTGGCCCGCTTCAGGCGCCGTCAGCGGCAGACCTGCCGGCGTGACGGTGGCAAGGCCCGGAACCCGGTGGACGAAGATGTGGTAGTGAATGGTGTAAAGCGTGAGGCCGATCAGGCCGAGGGTCAGGAGGGTTACCATCAGCGCGCCGGCAAACCGGCGCATCCTTTCGCGGAAACTCTTGCGCGAAGGCGGCGCAGCGACCGACTTCTGCCGCACTTCCGGCGGTACCCTGAGCAACTCGTTGATCTGCACCAGATCACCCGCAAGATAGGCATTCATGATGTAGCGCAGATGCGCCAGATGCGGCCCGGTCGGATTGAGGAAGGTCAGCTTGCAGGTACCGCTGCTGCGGGCTTCCACCTGCACTTCGACCTCGATCGGCAGCACCACGGAATAGCCCTCGAACTGAAAGCTGAACCGCGCGATGACGCGCCTTCCGGAAATATCGGCACCCGTCCATCCTCCGACATAGGCGGCCACCAGCGAGATCCCCACGCCTTCCAGTTCCTGCCCGTCAAGAAAAACCGAGAACGGCATCCAGATCGAAGGATGATCGCTGTCGTGACCATTGTCGGGCAATGGCGGCTTCTGATCGTCGCCTCCGCTTTCGGATGTCAAACGGTTTTGCATAAGCATGCGAGACTCCTATGCGCCCGATATATCGACAAACCAGATCATGCCGAGTATCAGCCATGCTATCGCGAGCGCGTGCAGATATAAAGAAAATCCATCAGACCCGAAAAACCCCTTCTGCTCCGGTGCCTTTCCGGTCGCCGTGCTTTGGCGGGTCCATTTCTGGCGGTCGAGACGGAACAGAACGTAGGTCTTCACCAGCGATCCACCGATCTGCCCGAAATAGAGCAGGAAGGGATAGGTTGCCGGAAACCCGCCGCCGCGGAAGGTCGAGATCATCGTGCACATCACGTAGCGCGAGGCCATGACCCAGGCGATATAGGCGAGGAAGACGTAAGGGTTGAAGATGTAGGTTGCGAGAAGCATGCCGCACGGGCCTGCAAGCGTCGTCCACATCGACATGCGCTGGTCGAGGATCGACCACCATGTGAAGTAGCCGATCCGGCTCGCAGGCAGCGCCAGCGCGCGGTTGCTGGTTCTCAGCGTATTGCCGAACCAGCGGCGCATCAGAACGATGGCGGAATCATAGAAGCTGTCGCGCGGCTGGGTTTCCACCGAAACGGTTTTGACATCGGGCAGATAGCCCATCTTGTAGCCGTGCTTCAAAAGCCAGAACCAGCTCGACTTGTCGTCGCCGGTCAGGAAGTTTACCCGCCCGAAGCGCCAATGGTCGATGAAATCGTGCTGCACGCCCGAAATGAAGCCGGGATGGCTGGCGAGATCGCCGCGGAAAACCGACATCCGCCCCGTCAGCGTCAGCACCCGCTCGCTGAGCCCCATCGAACTCATCATCAGCTGGCGCTGGGCGAAGCGCAGGTTGAACCAGTCCCGGAAGAGCCTGCCGCCCGACGCCTCGGAGATCTCGTCGGATGTCAGGGCACCCATGTTGTCGTCGGTGAAGAAGGGCGCGGATTTCGCGACCAGCGTCGGCGGCACGCGGGTATCGCCATCGACCAGAAAGATCATGTCACGTCTGGTCGGATTGAGACGCGTAATGGTGCGCAGCGAGGTTGCCAGCGCGTCGCGCTTGCCGGTACCGGCAATGCGGTCGAACATCAGCGACACCGTGCCCGACCGGCTTGCCTCGGAAGAAGCGAAGACCGACTTGATCAGCCGCACGTCGCTGGCATCGACGACCGATGAGACGATGGTGGCCCCGCCTTCCGACAGGCGCGCGGCCTCGAAGATGGAGCGGTAGACCGGCGCGGTGATCGCCGGCTCGATCTTGTAGGTGGTCACCAGAAAGAAGGCGTGGGCGCGGTAGGGCAGCTTCTCATAAAGTGCCTCCGCCTTCCGCCGCCTCCGCGGAAATGCGACCATCAGATAGTATTTGGCGCGGATGAAATTCAGTATCCCCCACGAATACCGCCAGATCCCGAGTGCGCCGATCGTCAGCGCCAATTCGCCGGACTTGCCGACGACGTTGGGTGCCGCGAACAGCGCGAGATTGATGACGGTCAGGATGTAGAGGATATGAAACAGCATCACGTCCTACCAGCAAATGCCTTCATAAAGGCCCTCTGAAACGGCGTTAGGCGAAAGCCGGGCGAGATCCACAATCGGTTTTTGGCCGATGAGGGCCGAGAGCGGCTCGACCACCTCCTTGTAGCGATGGCCGACCACGATGATGTCTGACAACGCTGTCAGCTCTGCCAGATCGCCGATCAGAAGCGATGGCAGGTCGGCGACCTTGTCATTTCCGCGCCCGGCGCCGCTCATGCCCTCATCGTAAGCCTCCTTTACGGATGGATCGTAGATCCTGACTTCGTAGCCGCTGTCGATGAGACGGCTTGCAAGGGCCGCAAGCGGGCTTTCGCGCAGATCGTCGGTTCCCGGCTTGAAGCTGATGCCGACCATGCCGACCGTGCGTCCTTCAAAGGATTTCACCAGCGTTTCGGCGCGCGCGATCTGGTTTTCATTGGCAGCGAGGACGCCCTCCAGAAGCGGGGCCGCGACAGCGTTGGAGTTTGCAAGAAAGCGAAGCGCGCGCAGGTCCTTCGGCAGGCAGGAGCCGCCGAAGGCGAAGCCGGGCCTCAGGAAATAGGGCGTCATCGCGACCTTGTCATCCGAGCAGAGGATCTTCATCACCGCCTGGCCGTCAACGCCGACGCTCTTGGCAATGTTGCCGATCTCGTTGGCGAAGGTGATCTTGGCAGCGCGCCAGCTGTTGCTGGTATATTTGATCATCTCCGCCGTCTTCATGTCGACCGCGTGATGCTTGCCAGGAAGGTCCGCATTGAGATCGCGGAGGGCCGTCATCGTGGCCTCGTCCATCGCGCCATAGACAATCAGGCACGGATCGAAATAGTCCGCAACGGCCGTTCCCTCGCGCAGGAATTCGGGGAAATAGCCGACGCCGAAATCCGTTCCCGCCTTCAGCCCGGACGCCTTTTCCAGCTCCGGAACGCAGACGCCCTCCATTGTGCCCGGCACCAGGGTGGAGCGCATGATCACGCTGTGACTACCCTTCTTTTCGGCAAGAACCTGACCGATCGAGCGGCAGAGCGCGGTGACGTATGACAGGCCGATTGCTCCGCTCGCCTCGCTCGGCGTGCCGACGCAGACGATCGACACGTCCGTCGAAAGCACAGCCTCGGCGATATCCGTCGTTGCCGAAAGCCTGCCGGCATTGTGATTTGCGGAAACCAGCGCATCGAGCCGCTCCTCGACGATCGGGGTGCGCCCCGCATTGACGGCTTCGACCTTGTCGCGATCGATGTCGACAGCGATCACGCGATGACCCTGCTCTGCAAGGCAGGCGGCAGACACGGTGCCCGTATAACCAATACCAAAAACACTTACGCTCAGCACACGACCCTCCTTTGGGCCAAGGGGCGGACGCCGCCGGCAACCCGCTCATCATGTTCAAATTTCAATGCCACACGGTGCGTCGGTGCCAGCATGAAAGAGACGCACCGCGCGCAATCACTTTTCATGTCCCGGCGACACCTGCGCCCATGGCGTCAGCCGGCATTCCTGTCAAAATGCACTTGTCTTCCTGGCGGCCATTGACGACCGCGAGCAGATAACCATCCGGAAACTATATACCCGAATTCTAAAGATAGAGTATGCGCTTGGGCGCAAAGCAGCCGGTTTCCGGCCATTTCGCACTTTATCGAAGGCAGCGGCGATCAATGGTTGTGGCGCGGGGGACGCGAGACGATGTCGCGGAAGGTCTCCGCTCCCTCGATCGTCGCGCCCTTGTCGAGCTGCGTCACGGTCTGCCGGTAGAGGCGCTGCCAGGGCGTTGCATCGTCCGGAACCTTCGGGACACCCTCGCCCTTCCTGCGATCGATCTCGTCCTGATCGACCAGCATGTTGCAGCGGCCCTCGTTGAAGTCGATACGGATCAGGTCGCCATCCCGCAGATAGGCAAGGCCGCCCCCTGCCGCACTTTCGGGCGATGCGTTGAGAATGGAAGGGCTGTCTGCCGTGCCCGACTGGCGCCCATCGCCGATCGTTGGCAGGCTGGTGATGCCCTGCTTCAAGAGCCGGTCCGGCGGCTGCATGTTGACCACTTCGGCAGACCCCGGCCAGCCGAGGGGACCGGCGCCCCTGATGACGAGAATAGTCGTCTCGTCGATATCGAGCGCCGGATCGTTGATCCGCTGATGGTAGTCCTCCGAGCCATCGAAGATCACCGCCTTGCCGGTGAACACGCCCTCCTCGCCCGGCTTCATCAGATAGCGCTTGCGGAACTCGTCGGAGATCACGCTCATCTTCATGATGGCGAAATCGAAGAGATTGCCGCGCATGACCAGAAAGCCGGCGCGCTCATGAAGGGGCGCGTCATAGGGCAGGATAACCTCGCGATCGCTTGCCTCTCGTCCTGAAAGGTTTTCCGCCATGGTCGATCCGGTCACGGTCTCAGCATCGCCATCGAGCTTTCCGGCCTGCAGCAGCTCCCACATCACAGCCGGCACGCCGCCCGCGCGATGGAAGCGCTCTCCGAGATATTCGCCGGCGGGCTGGACATTGGCAAGCAACGGAATGTCGTAGCCATGGTCCTGCCAGTCATCGGGCCCGATCTCGATCCCGGCGTGGCGGGCGATGGCTGCCAGATGCGGCTGGGCATTGGTGGAGCCGCCGATGGCCGCATTGACTCGAATGGCGTTGAGAAACGCCTTTCGCGTCAGGATATCGAGCGGGCGGATATTCTCCCTTACCAGTTCAACGGCCCGCCTGCCGGTGCGATAGCCCATCTGACCGCGCGCCCGGTAGGCCGCCGGGATGGCAGCGCAGCCCGTCAGCGACATGCCGAGCGCCTCGGCGAGCGCGTTCATCGTGGATGCCGTGCCCATCGTGTTGCAATGGCCGACCGAGGGCGCGCTTTCGAGCGCTGCCTCCAGAAACTCCTCCCGCGTGATCTCGCCTGCGGCAAGCTTGCGGCGCGCGCGCCAGATCACGGTGCCCGACCCCACCAGCTCGCCCTCATGCCAGCCGTCGAGCATCGGGCCGCCGGAATAGACGATCGCGGGAATATTGACGGTGGCCGCTGCCATCAGCGCCGATGGCGTGGTCTTGTCGCATCCCGTCGTCAGCACCACGCCATCGAGCGGATAACCGTAGAGAATTTCGACAAGCCCCAGATAGGCGAGGTTGCGGTCAAGCGCTGCGGTCGGACGCTTGCAGTTTTCAAACAGCGGATGGGACGGAAACTCGATCGGAATGCCGCCTTCATCGCGAATGCCATCGCGCACCCGGCGCGCAAGATCGAGGTGATGACGGTTGCAGGGATTGATGTCGCTGCCGCTCTGGGCGATGCCGATGATCGGACGGCCGGAACGCAGCTCTTCAGGCGTCGTGCCGTAATTCATGAACCGCTCCAGATAGAGCGCAGTCATATCCGCGTGGTCCGGATTGTCGAACCAGTCTTGCGAACGCAGTCTCGTCATCATCTTTTCTCCCGCCCGAAGGCCCCTCAGTCAGGCCAAAGTGACGAAACTCTCCGCCGCGGTCCACCGTGTCGAAGCTTTTTCATCACTTTCTTTCCGCTTGAAGCACTCAAGCACAAAACACGTCTGCCCCCGCCGTTTATGCAGCACTCTGCGAAAAATAAAGCGCGTTGCGGAACGTTCGTCGCAAGCAGCCGTTTATCAGGTATCGAATTCAACCGGAGCAGAAAAAATGAGTGGTATTATTTATCTCGTCGGCCTGATCGTTGTGGTCATGTTCATCCTGTCCGTTCTTGGTCTGGCCTGATCATGAGCGATATTGACCACACAATCCCCGCAGCACCGCCTGCAGCCAAACCTGGCGTGTCCTATCTGGAATGGGGCACCATCTTTGGCGGCGCGGTGGTCGCTGGAGCGCTGACCGTTGTGCTGACTCAGTTCGGAACCGGTATCGGCCTCGCCACCGCTGACCCGACTGTTGAAGATGGCCTTACCTGGGGCATTTTCCTGGTAGGTCTCTGGCTCGTTCTGGTCGCCTTCGCCAGCGCCAGCGCGGGCGGCTATGTCGCCGGACGCATGCGTTCCCACTTCGGCGATGGCACCAAGGATGAGAGCGAATTCCGCGATGGCATTCACGGCATCGTCGTCTGGGCTCTGGCAACCGTCGTCATGGGCCTCGCCGCCGGTCTTTCCGCCGCCATCTCCGGCCTTGCAGCACCTGCTGCCGACCCGGAAGTCAGCGCCGAGCTGATGAGCCTGATGCATTCCGCCTCGACGATCACGGCCTTCGCCTCCGGCGCCGGTGCCGTCCTCGCTGCCGCCGGTGCATGGTTTGCAGCAGTCGCCGGTGGTTCGCACCGCGATGAAGGCATCGCGATCTCGGAATTCCGCGGCCCGTTCTTCCGCCGCAGAACACTTCCGTGATTTCGCGAAATCATCAAACATGAAGAAGGGTCCGATTTCGGGCCCTTTTTTTATGCCTTATTCCTTCTCGTCGCTTTGGATCTTCAACGGGTCCTTGAATGTCAGCGTGCGGTAGGGGAACGGAATCTCGATGCCCGCCTCATCCAGCGCCCTCTTGATCGCGGCGACGGCAAGGTCGCGCGATTCATGTTCGTCACGCGGCGTGCTGTCGGTCCACCAGCGCACCAGAAAATCGATGGACGAGGAATTGAATTCACGCGCGAACACATCGATGCCCCGGTTCTTGTCGCGTTTCTCGATGGTTTCCACCGCGCCCCGGATCACGTCCCGCGCGGCATCCACATCTTCGCCATAGGCGACCCCGACCACGATCTCGATCCGGCGCGTCGGCTGGTCGGTCAGGATCTTCACCGGGTTCTTGAAGAGATAGCTGTTCGGCATCAGCACCAGCTCGCCGGAGCGCTTGCGCAGGAATGTGTCGCGGATAGAGATCGCCTCCACCCTGCCGCTCAAGCCTTCGCACTCGATGTCATCGCCGATGCGCATCGGCTTTCTGAGCAGGATCAGGAAACCCGCCAGGAAATTCTCGAAAATGTCCTTGAAGGCGAGACCGACGGCGATCGATCCGATTCCGAGGCCGGCGAGCAGCTTCGTCGGCGTCAATCCCGGAAACACGACGGTTGCAGCCAGCAGCAGACCGAAGGTCCAGACCATGATCCGTGAGAGCTTCTCCATCGCCTCGGCCAGAGAGGCGCGCATTTTAGAGCGCCGGAGCAGGCTGCGCAGCGAGCGGCCGATCAGGTAGGCGATGAGCCAGGTGATCAGAAGGAACACGATGGCGGCCACGAGATTGGGCAGGAGCGCAATCGCATGGCGCGCAAGCGTATTGATCTGTGACGTCACGATTGCGAGTGGCTTAACGCTCAGATCCATCGCGGCCCTTCCCCTGTCGAGCCTGCGACGTTACACACTTTGATGGGCTCTGGCGAGATTTGTCATCGGTAGACTTCGCAACCTTTTGCCTGTTTGATGCCACAAAGGGCTGAGGAATCAACGGATGAAAACAAGTCTGCTCGTCTGCGCGCTGGCGCTGATTTACGCCGCGTCCCCGGCTGCGGCCCAGTTCAACGGGCAGGCGTCGACAGCCGATACCACCGTGCCCGCCCAGACGATATCGATCGGCGATCAGGCGGCAGCCGACGCCGCGATCGAGAACCGGCTCGACGGTATATTTTCCCAGCTCGACGGCCTCGACACCATCCGCGTCTCGGTCCGCTCCGGCGTGGTCACGCTGACGGGAAAGGTTCAGGAAGAACAGCTTGCAACACGGGCAGAGGATCTGGCCGACCGCGTGGCCGATGTCGTGGCGGTCAAGAACGAGGTCTCGGTCGAAACCTCGGTCAGCGAAAGGCTGGTTCCGGTCTATGACCGGATCGAGGGCCGGGCCGCACAGGCGGCAAGCTATCTGCCGCTCATTCTCGTGGCGCTGCTGTTCTGGATGCTTGTCTCGCTTCTCGGCTTCTACATCGCGGCGCGAAGCTGGCCATGGTCTCGCATCGCGCCGAACGGCTTCATCGCCGACCTGCTGCGCCAGATTGTCCGGATCGTCTTCATGGTGGTCGGCGGAGTCCTGGCGCTTGATATTCTCGGCGCGACCGCGCTGCTCGGCACGCTTCTGGGCGCTGCCGGCATTTTCGGCCTCGCGGTCGGCTTTGCGGTGCGTGACACGGTGGAGAACTATATCGCGAGCATCCTGCTCTCGGTGCGCCAGCCCTTCAGGCCAAAGGATTTCGTCAAGATCGACGATTTCGAAGGCTTCGTGATCAGCCTGACGTCACGTGCGACCATCCTGATGGAGGTGGATGGCAACCACATTCGCATTCCGAATGCGACCGTTTTCAAGAGCGCGATCACCAACTACACCGTCAATCCGCAGCGCCGCTTCACCTTCGAGGTCGGCGTCAACGCAGACAGCGATCTTGACCGGGCGTTGCAGATCGGGCTTGCAGCCGTCGCGCGGCAGGAATTCATTCTGGACGATCCGCCGGCCGATGCCTGGATCGAAGAGCTTGGCGAGTCCAACGTCGTGCTGACCTTTGTGGGTTGGATCGATCAGAAAAGCACCAACTGGTTCAAGGCCCGTTCGGAGGCGATGCGGATGGTCAAGAACGCGCTGGAAACCAACGGCTACTCGCTGCCGGAACCGATCTACCGCCTCCGTTTCGACGATGGCGATCTCCAGCAGGCGCTGGCCGGAGCCGCCGGCGCGCCTGAGCCCCGGACGGCGGAACCGCCCCGGCGGCAGCCAGAGCCGGAAACGCCGCAGAACACCGATGTCGATACCGCGCTTCTGCGCCGGATGGATCGGGAACGCCGCACCAAGGGCCGGGGCGACCTTCTGAACGAGAACGCCCCGAACGAGTTCGGCGATGACGAGGCCTGATCAGGCATCCTCGATGTTGATTTCCCGCCAGATCGCCTCGGCAAAAGAATAGGCGGCGAACATGATGACGCCGGCCCCCATGGCGGCCAGTAGCACCGCGCCGAAGGGCAGTCCCTGCACGAATTCCATCGCATCCTTGATGCCCGGCGTGCCGGAACCGTCTTCTGCAGTCAGCCCGCGGAAGACCAGCATGACGGAGAGGATCGCAAAGACGCCGCCGCGCGCCGCAAGACCCGCGATCGAAATCGGATGGATATAGGCCATCACCTGATCGGAGGCCTTCAAGTGATCGGCATATTTGCGCTTGGCGGCCTTTACCCAGTGCGCGATCGCAACGCCTGCGAAGATCAGTGCGAGGCCCAGCGAAACAGGACGCGAACCGACGAAGCCGGCAATCATCTGCGCTGGTGACTCGCCATCTCCACCGGAACCGGAGCCTGAAAAGGCAATCATCGAAAGCGCGTAGAAGGCGAGTAGGGTGTAGGTGAAGGCGCTGGTGAGCAGTCCGATGCGCACGGCAAGGCCCTTCGGATCCGTTCCATGCTCATCCGGATCCATGATCGACTGGAACAGACGCCAAACCGCATAGCTGACAAGGCCGATGATCAGGACTGCGATCAGCACCGTGCCGAAGGGCTGGTTGAGCAGCGTGTCCAGCGCCCCCTTCGTATCCTTGTTCTCAGCCGAGCCGACAGCGGCCAGGACCGCGAAGAAACCGATGATGGTGTAAACGACACCTCGGGCGAAATAGCCCGTGCGTGCCAGCGGTTTCAACCATTTCGCGCCCTGCACCATTCGCCAGTTCCTTAAATTGTTTCGGGTTAGGGAGGCAACGCCCGGTTTCAGAGTTTGTTCCTCTCGTTCACTCTCCGGCACCCGCGCTGCAAACGCAGCACAAGGACGAGAACGTCCCGCGAAGACCCATCGGGACACAACCGCTGGATGGCTCGCAGGCTTGACCGGTAAGCAATTCCGGACTAATTATTGCCTAAGAAGAA
Source organism: Martelella limonii (assembly GCF_013344475.1). Classification (GTDB taxonomy): domain Bacteria; phylum Pseudomonadota; class Alphaproteobacteria; order Rhizobiales; family Rhizobiaceae; genus Martelella; species Martelella limonii. The sequence goes on from NZ_JABUOU010000004.1 coordinate 123,684, forward strand.
GTCAGGCATAAATATTATGCAATATTGACGCATATGATGCATGGGGAGGGCCTCGCCTTCGGCGAGGTTTGAAGGAACCTTTCAGTTACAACGGCCGGTCTTACACCCGGTCTTCATTCGCAAACGATCCCGGGACAGGGGCTGCCCCGGAGAAATCGCCTTTTCGCCCCGCAGGAGTTTCACCCGGCCATCGCCGGATAGGGAGGATTGACATGTCGACTTTGACCAGACTGACGGCAGCACTCGTGCTGTCGGCAAGCACGGCCACGCTTGCGCAGGCAGAAACCATCCGTTTCTGGACCACCGAAGAACAGCCCGAGCGCCTCGCCAAGCAGCAGGAACTGGCCGACCAGTTCAAGGAAGCGACCGGCAACGAGGTGCAGGTCATTCCGGTGACCGAATCCGAACTCGGCACGCGCGCCACCGCCGCTTTCGCCGCGGGCGACCTCCCCGACGTCATCTACCTCACCGTTCAATATGTTCTGCCCTGGGCGGAAGCCGGCATTCTGGATGCCGAAATCGACGATGAGATCGTCAACGATCTCGGCATCGACACGTTTGCGCCCGGCGCGATCGAGATGGCGCAGTTCGAAGGCATGACCGCCGCCGTACCTGTCGATGGCTGGACGCAGATGATCATCTATCGCAAGGATCTGTTCGACGAGAACGGCCTCGCTGCACCCGATTCCTACGACAACATCGTCAAGGCGATCGAAGTGCTCCACAATCCGCCGGAAATGTACGGCTTCGTCGCCGCCACCAAGATCGACGAGAACTTCATGAGCCAGGTCCTGGAGCATGTGTTCCTGGCCAATGGCGTGACGCCGGTGGACGAGAACGGCTTCAAGCCGCTTGATGAGAAGAAGACCATCGAAGTTCTCGAATTCTACAAGGCGCTTGCCGACGCCTCGCCCGCCGGCGAGCTTTACTGGGATCAGTCGCGCTCGCTCTATTTCGACGGCAAGGCCGCGATGATCATCTGGTCGCCCTTCATCCTGGATGAACTTGCAGGTCTTCGCGACAGCGCGCCGCCGACGATCAACGACGACCCGACCTCGAACGAGCTTGCCCAGAAGACCGACGTCGTCACCACGTTTTCCGGTCCCTCGAACCCGGATGGCGCGGCCTGGGCCGATATCCGCTATCTCGGCGTGACGGCGGACGCGAATATCGAGATCGCATCCGATTTCATCAAGTTCTCGATGGATGAAGGCTATATGGGCACGCTGTCGATGGCGCCGGAAGGCAAGTTCCCGGTCCGCCGCGGCACGGAAGACGCGCCGACCAAATTCGTCGACGAATGGGCAACCCTTCCGGTCGGCGTCGACCGCAAGGCCCCGCTTGCCGATCTCTATCCGGCAGAGACCGTGCAGAAGATCGTGACCGGCCTTGAAAGCGCCAACCGCTGGGGCGTGAAGGAAGGCCAGCTTGCCGCTGCCTCCAAGATGATCAACAGCCAGATCATCAACCAGGTCGTGCGTCAGTATATCGATGGTGAGATCGATGGCCCTGAGGCTGTCGAGAAGCTCAACTCGGAGCTTGCGGCCGTCAACTGATCGCCTGAACCGCCGGGCGTCCTTCAACCGACGCCCGGTCGACCCGAGATCCGGAACCGAGCGCATGACAGATACGACCAAGGGCCCGCCGAAAACCATAGGCCGCATGGCGAAACGCGAGATGCGCTTTGCCTATTCGATGCTGGCCCCAACCTTTCTGATCGTGCTGGCGGTCGTGCTGCTGCCGCTGATCGCCAATTTCTGGATTTCCTTCAAACCCGTCCAGCTTTCCGACCTGCGCCCGCCGCAGCTCAACATCAACGAGCGCATTCGCGGCGATCTCGAAAATCCCGGCGACGCGGCGGAACTCGAATACCGGGTTCGCAACACCTCGCAGGATGCTTCGATCTACGAGGCCGGCTTTGTCGATATCGTGCCCGACGGGCTGAAAGTGACCGGCGTTGACGAACGCTGCGTGATGTCCGGCCAGGAAGTGACCTGCACGCTCGGCGACTTGCCGGCAAAGTTCAGAGACAGCATTCGCCTGCAGCTGATTGCCGATACCGCGTACCTGGAAACGCCGGTCAATCCGCGCGACACCGATCCCGCGCCTTTCGGCAGCGCTGAAAACATCCTGACCAATTTCGAGTTCACGCTCGACAATTTCACCCGCATCTTCTCCTCGCCCGATTTCTGGAAGGTGCTGCGCGTCACCTTCTATTACACCGTGTTCGGGACGGCGAGCGCGCTGGTGCTTGGCCTGTTTGCAGCCCAGCTTCTGAACCAGAGTTTTCGCGGGCGTTCGGCGCTGCGCGGCCTCTTCCTGTTTCCCTATGTTGCGCCTGTCATTGCCGTGGCCTTCACCTGGGTAATCCTTCTCGACCCTTATTCGGGCACGCTGAATGCGCTTCTGGTGCAATCCGGCATGATCGGCGCGCCGATCGATTTCTTCGGACAGCGCGATATCCCGATCTCGATCTTCGGCCTCACCTTCAACTTTCCGGTAGCGCTCACGACGGTGATCGCCTTCGAGGCGTGGCGTTATTTTCCGCTGTCCTTCCTGTTCATTCTGGCGCGCATGCAGGCGCTCTCGACCGATGTCTACGAGGCGGCCGAAATCGATGGCGCGACGCCGCTGCAGCAGTTCTGGTACATTTCGCTACCCCAGCTCGTCGGCATCCTGGCCGTCCTGTTCCTGCTGCGCTTCATCTGGACCTTCAACAAGTTCGACGACATCTTCCTGCTGACGGGCGGTGCTGCCGGCACCCGCACGCTGACGGTCGACGTCTATGAACAGGCCTTTGCCGTGTCCAATCTGGGCGCAGGCGCTGCGGTTGCCGTCGTGGTGTTTGCGGTGCTGCTGTTCTTCTCGCTGGTCTTCTTCAAATTCTCACCACAGGACGAGGGATGATGCGTATCGGAACCGGATTCATCGCCGCCATCCTGCTCGGCGCCTTCTGGGGCGCGATCTGGATGGTCGTCATCGGCCTGATCTATACGCTGTTTGCAGGCGAGGCGAGCGCGCCGCAGGTGATGGTGGCAGCCCTTGCGGGCGCCGTCGGCGCCGCGATTTACGTGCTTGCTCCGGTCAAGACCCGCGATCGGCCGAAGGCGCGCGGTACCGGCCTGAAGGCCGTGCTCGCGGTCGTGGTGCTCGCCATTCTGCTCGCCGTCACCTTCGGCGAGCCATTCGGCCTTTCCATGCTCTACAACACGCTTTACCAGATCGTGGCACTTGCCGCCTTCGTGGCAGCGCTCAGCTGGTCGATCATGGCAGCGCTTCACGATCAGCCGGCCGGCAATATCGGTCGCTACCATCTGGAAGTGGTGTTCCTGCGGTTCATGAAGGGGCTGGGGCTGACGCTCTTTACCATCGTCGTCGCCCTGCCCTTCTACGTGATGGTGATGACGAGCTTCAAGAGCCAGCAATCGCTGGTTTCCAACCCGCTCGATCTGTCGATCGATTTCTCGCAAGGCTTTTCCGGCCTGTTCAGCTCCTATATCGAGCTGTTCACCACCTATAATTTCGGCACCTTCCTGATGAATTCGGCGATCGTCTCGGTCGCCACCGTGATCATCACCCTGGTGTTCGCGGTGCCCGGCGCCTATGCGGTGGCGCGGCTTCGGTTTCCGGGCCAGACCTTCCTGTCGCGCTCGATCCTGCTGATCTACATGGTGCCCGCGATCGTTCTGGTGATCCCGCTCTATTCCGCCTTTTCCCAGATCGGGCTCAGAAACTCGCTGTTCGGGCTGATGATCGTCTATCCGGCAACCACCATTCCGGTCGCGCTTTACATGCTGCAGGGCTATTTCCGCGGCCTGCCATCCGAGCTTGAGGAAGCCGGGCTGATGGACGGGCTGAAGCGGCCGGGCGTGATCCTGAAGATCACCCTTCCCCTCGCCCTTCCCGCGCTCGCCTCGGTCGCGCTCTACGTCTTCATGATCGCCTGGAACGAATTCCTGTTCGCCTTCATGTTCCTTGACGACATCAACATGTTCACGCTCTCGCGCGGCGTGGTCTCGCTCAATTCCTCGGAAGTGCCGCGCCAGCATCTGATGGCGGGCGCCGTGATTGCGACCGTACCGGTGCTGTTCGTGTTCCTCTGGTTCGAACGCTTCCTGGTCGCCGGACTGACGGCCGGCAGCGTGAAAGGGTGACGATGCAGGGTTCGCTGAAACAGCAGGCAATCGACATTCTCCGCATGAACGACCGCGGCGGATACACCGTGCCGACCGCGCGGCTCTATCCCTATCAGTGGGAATGGGATTCGGTGTTCGCCGCCCTCGGTTTCGCGACCTTCGACCGCGACCGGGCCTGGACAGAGATCGAGACCCTGTTTTCCGGTCAGTGGGCCGATGGCATGGTGCCGCACATCATCTTCCACAAGACCGATCCGGACTATTTTCCGGGCCCCGAGATGTGGAAATCGAACACCACGCCCCCCTCCTCCGGCCACTCCCAGCCGCCGGTTGCCGCAAGCGCGATGCTGACCATGATGAAGACCGGCAGCGCGATGGACCGTGCGCGGGCAAAGGGGCTTTTTGAAAAGCTCGTGAGCTGGCATCGCTGGTTCCACACATTCCGCGATCCAGATGAAACCGGTGTCGTCGGCATCATACACCCGTGGGAATCCGGCCGCGACAATTGCCCGGACTGGGATATCGGCATGGCCCAGATCAGCGTGCCCGATGATCTGGGCGACCTGCCGCGCCGCGATATCACCCATGTCGACCCCTCCGAGCGGCCGACGGCGGAGCAGTATAACCGCTACCTCACCATCGTCCGCTTCGGCCAGGAATGCCGATGGGATCACCGCGAGATCGCCCGCAACGGCCCGTTCTTCATGGTCGACCCTTGCGTCCAGTTCGCGCTGATGCGCGGCGACCGGGATCTGGCCGAACTCGCGGATGAATTCGGAGAGCCCGGTATAAGGAGCGAGTGCGAGGCCTGGCTGAAGCGTTCGAAAGTGGGCTGCGAGAGCTTCTGGAGCGAAGAAGTCGGCGGCTTCGTCGCCAAAGATCTGCGCTCCGGCGGGCTTTCCACGGCGTTCACCAATGCGTCCGCCATGGCGCTTTATGCCGATGCCGGAACGCCCGCCCAGCAAGGCCGCTCGATTGCCGAGATCGCCGCTATCCTCGACAATTGCACCTATGGTTTTCCAAGCTGGGACCCGCGCGATCACCAGTTTGAAAGCCGGCGCTACTGGCGCGGTCCGATCTGGTCGGTGGTGAATTACATGATCGCCATCGGTCTTGCCGAAAAGGGCGAGACCGCCCTTTGCGAACGGCTTCGGGCCGACACCCGCAAGGCGGTGGAGAAATCCGGCTTCTACGAATATTTCGACCCGCTCTCCGGCGAGGGTCTGGGCGGCAAGCTGTTCACCTGGACAGCCGCGATCCACCTCGCCTGGGCGATGGGCGACGACATAATGCAGGCAGGCTGAGGGAGAACGACATGGGCGCGATAAAGCTCGAAAACGTGGAAAAGTGGTTCGGCGACCTGCAGGTCATCAAGGGCATCGACCTTGAGATCGGCGACGGCGAATTCGTCATCTTCGTCGGCCCTTCAGGCTGCGGGAAATCGACGCTTCTGCGCATGATCGCGGGGCTCGAGGAGACGAGCCGGGGCCGCATCCTGCTCGATGGCGATGATGTCACCGACCGCCTGCCGTCCGAGCGCGGGCTTTCGATGGTGTTCCAGTCCTACGCGCTCTATCCGCACATGAATGTGCGCGACAATATGGGTTTCTCGCTGAAGACGGGGGGCAGTCCGAAGAGCGAGATCGAGGAGAAGGTCGACCGCGCCGCCGATATCCTGAAGCTCGACGACTATCTCGACCGCCGGCCCAAGGCGCTTTCCGGCGGCCAGCGCCAGCGCGTTGCGATCGGACGCGCGATCGTGCGCGAGCCGAAGGGCTTCCTGTTCGACGAGCCGCTCTCCAACCTCGATGCGGCACTGCGCGTCGACATGCGCTTCGAGATCGCCCGCCTGCATGAAACGCTCGGCACCACAATGATCTATGTGACCCACGACCAGGTGGAAGCCATGACGCTTGCCGACCGGATCGTGGTGCTGAAGGACGGCCGGATCATGCAGATCGGCACGCCGCGCGACCTTTACGAAAAGCCCGACAACCTGTTCGTGGCGCAGTTCATCGGTTCGCCGAAGATGAATATTTTGCCGTGTTCGGCCGCTGATGGGGAATACAAAGTCGAGGGCCACGGCGGCGGGGCGTTGCCGGAAGGCACGGGCGAAAACCCGACATCGCTCGGCATCCGTCCCGAGCATATCGAGATTGTCGCGCCCGGCGAGGGCCAGGTGACCGGCACCGTCGAGATCGACGAATATCTCGGCTCCGACACCTTTCTCTATGTCGACTGCGGCTCCGCAGGCCGCATGATCGTGCGGGTCGCCGAAATCGAGGCAGGCATGCGCGGGAAAGAGGTTGGCCTGAAATTCCGGCTGGAGAAGCTGCACTTTTTCAATGAGGCCGGCGACGCGATCTGACGTCGTGGTCAGGAAGACGGACAGACAAACGGTATCTTGCGGCCGCCATCATAAGGCACGGCATAACCGCCGGCGATCAGCAGCGCGCTGAGATCGCGGTGATCGGGAAGATCGACATCGGCGACCACGCGGCCAAAATACTTGTCGCCCGCGATCGCGCGCAACTCCACCCTGTCACCTTCGTTCAGCAGCGAGACCACATAATCTCGGGCGACATTGGCGGCTTCCTTCTCGGCCCCGCAAGAGGAGCGCAGCTCCGGCGTGTCGACCCCGCGCACGCGCACGAGCGTCTCGACAATCTGCCCCGGCCAGGGGCGCGCCTCGACCGCGATCGTGTCGCCATCGACCACCCGTACGACCGTCGCGCTTACCGGGCCGGCAAATATCTCGACGGCGCCGGCCGAAAGCGGCAGCGACATGAAAACGGCGCACAGCAACGTGCATTTGCGAGAAGGACGACTCATGACAAAGGAATTTATTCCTTTGATCTATGGCAAGCAATAGGAATTTTTACCCATGGTTAAAAATCGATTGCGCGGCCCTTGATCTCCCAGTCACCGAAACGCGCCGGATCGAGACCGCCTCTTCCACCGATTTCCGTCTCCGCCTTCCGGCTTTCGTCCGCCTTGCGGCGGCGCTCCTCGGCTTCGGCAAGGGCGCGCCTCGCTGCAGGCGACAGTTCCCTGACGGCCTTGGCCCCGTCATCGGTCGCGGCCTCCGGTGTCGCGGTCAATGCCGCAAGATCGGCCGCAGAAGGCATGCCGGCGATTTCGCCGCTGCTGTCTTCGTTTCGATCTGCCATGGAATAGCCTTTCATCAATGCTGCGGAAGCAGGACATGAATATTGATATAAGCGCATCCGCGCCCCAATTATAGGACGTGCCGCTCTCGAATTGAAGTATGGCCCTTATCGTCTCAGGAGACGCTGCAAATGAATTTCGTTCGTACCGCAATGTTGCTGGCCGCGATGACGGCCCTGTTCATGGGCATCGGTTATCTCATCGGCGGCCAGAGCGGCATGGTGATCGCCTTTTTCGTCGCCGCCGCGATGAACGTGTTTTCCTACTGGAATTCCGACCGCATGGTGCTCTCCACCTACCGCGCGCAGGAGGTCGACGAACGCACGGCGCCGGAATATTACGGCATGGTGCGCGAACTTTCCGAGCGCGCCGGCCTCCCGATGCCCAAGGTCTATCTCTATGAAAGCCCGCAGCCGAACGCCTTTGCCACAGGCCGCAACCCGCAAAACGCAGCCGTTGCCGCCTCGACCGGCATCCTCCAGATGCTGTCGCGGGAAGAGCTCGCCGGCGTCATGGCGCATGAGCTTGCCCATGTGCAGCACCGCGACACGCTGACCATGACGATTACGGCAACGCTTGCCGGTGCTATTTCCATGCTCGCAAACTTCGCCTTCTTCTTCGGCCGCGGCCGGGACAACCCGCTTGGCATTGTCGGCGTGCTGTTGATGATGATCGTCGCACCGCTCGCCGCAGCGCTCGTGCAGATGGCGATCAGCCGCACCCGCGAATATTCCGCGGATATGCGGGGCGGCGAGATCTGCGGCAACCCTTTGTGGCTTGCCTCGGCGCTTGAAAAGATCCACCGCGGCAATGAGGTAATCCACAACGAGCGCGCCGAACGCAACCCGGCAACGGCCCACATGTTCATCATCAATCCGCTGTCGGGCCAGAACATGGACAACCTGTTCTCCACCCATCCCAACACCGCAAACCGGATTGCCGCGCTCCATGAGCAGGCAGCCCGGATGGGCCGGACGCCGAACCGGACCTCGACGGAGCCGTTCCAGCCTGCTAAAGCCACCCGCAAATCGCGGTCGGTTCCCAATACCGGGCGAGATACCGGCAACGGCAATGAACCGCCCTTCAAAGGTCCCTGGTCTTGAATGATGACATGAAACGGACGGCCCCCAAAAAGGACCGTCCGAACGATAAGCCGGGTTATGCGGCGCGCGCCGCAGCCTCCAAGCTTCTTGCTGCCGTGATTGATCGGAAGACGCCGCTCGACGGCATGATCGACACCGAACACGGCAATCCCGCCTACCGCGCGCTTTCCCCCGCCGATCGCGCGCTGTGCCGCGCCCTGGTGCTGACGGCGCTGCGCCACAAGCCGATGATCGATCAGGCGATCGCCTCCCTCGTCGATCGCCCGCTGCCGGGCGGCGCACGCGCGCTTTCGCATGTGCTGGCCATTGCCGCAGCGCAGATCCTCTATCTCGATGTTCCGGACCACTCTGCCGTCGATATCGCCGTCGAACAGGCCAATGCCGATCCGCGCAACAAGCGCTTTGCGGGCCTGGTCAATGCGGTGCTGCGCGGCATGGGCCGGCGCAAGCAGAAGATCCTTGCCGAACTTGAATCCGTCAGCCCGATCCCGGACTGGTTCGCCGATCGGCTGCGCGCCGTCTATGGAACGGAGACGGCAGCCGCGATTGGCCGCGGCCAGCTTCAGCCGCCGACAATCGACCTCAGCGTCAAATCCGACGCGGAAGCCTGGTCAGAAAAGCTCGGCGGCACGGTGCTTGCGACCGGCACGGTCCGTCTCGATCAGCCCTCCGGTTCGGTCTCCGAGATGGAGGGCTTTGCCGAGGGCGAATGGTGGGTGCAGGATGCAGCGGCCGCCATTCCGGCAACGCTTTTCGGCGATCTTTCGGGACAGCGCGTCATCGACCTTTGTGCGGCCCCCGGCGGCAAGACCGCCCAGTTGATCGTCCAGGGCGCAAAGGTGACGGCGCTGGAGCGCTCCAAGAGCCGCCTCAAGCGCCTGGAGCAGAATCTGGCCCGGCTCCGGCTTTCTGCTGAAACGATTGCAGCCGACATGATGGAATATCAACCGGAAGCGCCCTTCGATGCCGCGCTCCTCGATGCGCCCTGCTCTTCCACAGGCACCGCAAGGAGGCATCCGGACGTCTACTGGACCAAGGATTTTTCGGACATCGAAAAGCTTGCCGAGGTTCAATATGCCATGGCGCGGCGCGCGCTCGATCTGGTTCGCCCAGGCGGTATCGTGATCTTTTCCAACTGCTCGCTCGATCCGCTGGAGGGCGAGGCGATGGTGGAACGTCTGCTCCGCGAAGGGGCGCCGGCTGAACGCGCACCATTCCCTGCCGGACGACCCGCAGCGCTCGCGCCATTCTTCGATGCCGATGGCGCAATCCGCACCACGCCCGCGGCAAGCCTTGACGGAAATGGCGGACTTGACGGCTTCTACGCTATTGCCCTCAGACGGATCTGAGGCGTTAAACAAGTGTTTAGCCTATTGGGATAGCCCGTAAGGTCGGGTCAAGCCGGTCAACGGTATATGCTATAAAAATAAAAGGGTGCCGACATTGGATTTTCCGGTCACGGAAATCGCTCGCTATGCTTTGCTGCTTGCGCGGGAATCGCTCCGTCGCGCCGCGGCCGCGGCCCTTTCGCTTCCCGTTCCGCGCTGGCCGGGCGGGCGGGCGCCGCAATTGCTTGTCGCGCCAACGGATCTCAGGATCGCCGATCCGCTCGAAGGCGAGGATATCGTCGGCGGACGCTTCGCCAGTGCAGGCGAACTGCTCCTGACCGAAGGGCGCCCGCTGTTTTCCTGCGACATGCCGAGCGAGGAATTCGAGCGCAGCATTGCGAGCTTCTCATGGCTCAGGCATCTCAGAACCCAGCGTGACAGCGAAGCCAATACCTTTGCGCGCGAGGCAGTGCTGAGCTTCCTGCGCCGGCATCGCAGCCTCTCGGGTCCCGCCTGGACGACCGATGTGGCATCCTCGCGGCTCAACGCCTGGCTTTGCCATTCGACGGTCATCCTCAAGGGCGCTGATGCCGCCTTTTATCGCCGGTTCATCGATGCGCTGCTGCGCCATGAGCGCATCCTGCGTCGCCGCTTCATCACGTTGGCGCATGACGAACTGCGCCTGAAAGTTGCCATGAGCATCGCGCTCGCCTCGATCAGCCTCGACTTTTCCGACCGCAGGAAACGCGATGCCCGGCAAAGGCTCGATGATGCGCTTTCGCGCCAGATCCTGCCGGACGGAGGACACATCTCCCGCAGCCCCGATGCGCTGCTGCGGCTTCTGCTCGGGCTTTTGCCGCTGAGGCAGACCTATATCAACCTTGAACAGCCGCTGCCGAAACAGCTTGTGGCCAGCATCGACCGGGCTTACGGCGCGCTCAACTTCTTCCGCCACAGCGACGGCGAACTGGCGCTCTTCAATGGCACGGGCCGCGTTCCCTCGACAGCCTTGTCGGCGCTGTTGCGCTATGACGAGATCGGCAGCGCCGGCTTCCGCGCATTGCCGCACACCGGCTTCCATCGCCTCGAGGCGGAAGGAACCGTCGTGATTGCAGATGCGGGCAAGCCGCTCAGCGCCGTGCTTTCGAAAACCGCCCACGCCGGAACCGGCGCCTTCGAACTTTCCTCGGGCAAGGTCCGCTTCGTCGTCAACGCAGGCGTACCGGTCTCCACCGAGGGCGATACCGCGCGCATGGCGCGCTCGACGGCTGCCCATTCCGCCGCCTCGATCGACGACCGGTCATCGCTGACGTTTTCTGCTTCATCCTTGCTCGGACCGGTGGCAATGGGCGGTATCCGCCATGTCGAAGCGCGGCGCGAACAGGCTGAGGACGATGGCGACCGCGTCGTGATCCGCCATGACGGCTACCTCTCGCGCATGAGCCTTTACGCGGAACGCAGCCTCACGCTGTCTGCGGACGGACGCGTACTCGACGGGCTCGACCGGTTCCGCAACCGCCACGAAGGGCTGCCGCGCGCCGGACATGTCGCGACCATCCGCTTCCATCTGCACCCTTCGATCTGGACGATGCAGGAGGATGAGGACACGATCTTCATCACGGCGCCCAACAATGAGAGCTGGCTGTTCACCGCCCCCGGTCTATCACCACGGCTCGAAGACAGCGTGTTCTTTGCCGCAAGCTCCGGCGCGCGTCGGACCCGGCAGATCGTGATTGAGGTCGACACGCAGGAACATGCCGATATCGCCTGGCAGTTCAAACGCCTCTGATAAAGCCGCGGCGGCTGTTTGATATTGCGGTAAGCCGTGCTAAAGCGCCGCTGGTATCCCGTATTTCCAGCGCAGCGGATAAAACTCCGCGCCCGCCCGAAGGACATCGCCATGGCTGTTGCCTCCAAGAAGATCCCCGCACCCGATCTGGTCACTGTGAAGACCGCGCTCCTGTCGGTATCCGACAAGTCCGGCATCGTCGAGTTCGCAAGCGCGCTTGCTGCGCGCGGGATCAGGCTGCTGTCCACCGGCGGCACCCACAAGGCGCTCTCCGATGCCGGTCTCGACGTGACCGACGTATCGGCCGTCACCGGCTTCCCGGAAATCATGGATGGCCGCGTCAAGACGCTCCATCCCAATGTCCATGGCGGCCTGCTCGCAATCCGCGATGACGAGGAACACCAGGCCGCGATGCAGGCCCACGGCATTTCCGCTATCGACCTTGCCGTCATCAATCTCTACCCGTTCGAGGACGTGCGCGCCAAGGGCGGCGACTATCCGACCACGGTCGAAAACATCGACATCGGCGGCCCTGCCATGATCCGCGCCGCAGCCAAGAACCACGCCTATGTGACCGTGATCACCGATCCGGCCGATTATGACGAGGTGCGCGAGGCAATCGAGGCCGGCAACGGCGCCGTGCCGTATAGCCTGCGCCAGACGCTGGCTGCCCGCGCCTATGCCCGCACCGCCGCCTATGATGCTGCAATCTCCGGCTGGTTCGCAGAGTCGCTGAAGCTCGAGAACCCGCGCCACATGACGCTTGGCGGTACGCTCCGCCAGGAAATGCGTTACGGCGAGAACCCCCATCAGTCCGCCGCCTTCTATGTCACCGGCGACAGACGTCCGGGCGTTGCCAATGCCGTGCAGCATCAGGGCAAGCAGCTCTCCTACAACAATATCAACGACACCGATGCCGCCTTCGAACTGGTTGCGGAGTTTCCAGCGGATGTGGCGCCCGCCTGCGCCATCATCAAGCACGCCAACCCCTGCGGCGTCGCCCGCGCCGACACGCTCATCGAAGCCTACAGGCGGGCGCTTGCCTGCGACAGCCAGTCGGCATTTGGCGGCATCGTCGCGCTGAACCGCACGCTCGACGGCGAGACGGCATCGGAAATCGTGAAGCTTTTCACCGAGGTCATCATCGCGCCCGATGCCGATGAGGCCGCCAAGGAAATCATCGCGGCCAAGAAGAACCTCCGGCTTCTGACCACGGGCGGCCTGCCTGATCCGCGGGCGCGCGGCGTGAACTTCAAGACCGTCGCAGGCGGCTTCCTTGTGCAGTCGCGCGACACCGCCATGATCGACGAGATCGAACTCAACGTCGTCACCGAGCGGGCGCCGACCGACCGCGAACTCGAAGACATGAAGATGGCCTTCGCGATTGCCAAGCATGTGAAGTCGAACGCGATCGTCTATGTGAAGGACGGCCAGACCGCAGGCATCGGCGCCGGCCAGATGAGCCGTATCGACAGCGCCCGCATTGCCGGCATCAAGGCCGAGGAAGCAGCCAAGGCTGCCGGATGGCCCGAACCGATGACCAGAGGCTCGGCGGTCGCATCGGAAGCCTTCTTCCCCTTCGCGGACGGTCTTCTGTCCGCCGTTGCCGCCGGCGCCACGGCCGTGATCCAGCCGGGCGGTTCGATCCGCGATCAGGAGGTCATCGACGCCGCCAACGCAAACGGCGTCGCCATGGTGTTCACCGGCGTCAGGACCTTCCGTCACTGACGGCAATTGCGGCCGGCACGAACAGCGCCAGGCCTGCCACCAGAAAGAAAAGCAGGCTCGCCATCCCGATATTCGGCGAGCCCGTCCAGCTCGTCAGCACGGCGAACCCCGCCGTTGCCATGAAGCTGGTGATCCGCCCGGTCAGCGAGAACAGCCCGAAGAAACGCCCCGCTTCCGCAGCATCGACCGCGACCGCCAGAAAGGCGCGCGAGGCAGCCTGCGCCGGGCCGAATGACAGCCCTATCATCAGCCCGTAAATCAGGAACGCTTTTTCGGCTCCGGAGGAAAACAGACCGTCCGTCCCCGGCGAAAGCTTGACGAACCCGAACAGGGTGGCATCAGCGGTGGTCGAAACCACGCCGAAGGTTGCGACGATCAGCGTGGACAGGGTGAAGATAACGACAGTGCCGGCGCTGACGCGCCCGCTCATCCGCGCGGCAAGGAAGCAGCCGATGATGGCAGCGACATTCAGGATCATTCCGTAAATGCCGATTTCGGTGATCGTCCAGCCGAACAGAGACGCCGCGAATGCACCGCCAAGGATGAGCAGGCCATTGAGACCATCCATGTAGAACATTCTGGCAATGAAAAAGCGCAGCAGCGCCGGCCGCGCCCTGAGACTTGCAAGCGCCTCGAAAAAGGCTGACAGCCCGTTTCGCAATCGTTTCCCCGACCCGCCTTGGCGCACCTTGTCCGGTGTGAGGAACATCAGCGGCATCAGGAACACGAGATACCAGAGCGCCGCCAGCGGACCGGCGATGCGCGCGGGCTCGCCCTCGGCCGCCGACAGGCCGAAGAGAGGGGGATGGCCGAGAATGGTGAGTCCGGTGACGGGATCGCCAGAGAGCAGCAGCAAAAATGCGACCAGAAAGATCATGCCGCCGAGATAGCCAAGTCCCCAGGCATCATTGGATATCCGGGTCATGGCGGACCGCTCAGCGAGATCTGGCAGCATTGAATCGTTGAAGACCACCGAAAGCTCGGCAGCGACTGTTGCAAACACGATCATCACGGCCGGCCAGAAATAGCCGGAGCCGGGCGCTGCCTGCCACAGCATCACAAGGCTTGCGACCTGCACGATGGCAAGGCCGGCGATAAAGCGCTTGTTTCTGCCCACCGCATCGGACAGTGCGCCTGCAAAGGGCGCGCCGAACGCGATGACGAGACCTGCAACGGTTGCGGCATTGGCCCAGGCGGTCTGCCCCGCCACCTTGTCCGGGCCGAGCGTGGAAACGAAATAGGGGCCGAAAATGAAGGTGATGATCACCGTGAAGAACGGCTGCGCTGCCCAGTCGAACAACATCCACCCGAAGATGCCCTGACGCCTCGCCGGGCCGACTTCGCCTTCCGCCACTGTCACATATCCTGTCTTCACAAAGCGCGCCCCGATGCCGGCGAGGCCGGCACCAGGACGGTGTTTACACTCAGATGAGGTCGCGCGCCAGATCGGATAGCAGGCCTGCCGCAACGGTGGTCTTCGCGATCGTCGGATCACCTGCGCTGGAAAGCCGCTGAAGCTGGTCGGCGATCTGCAGGACCCGCTTCGAATGGCTTTCGCGCCAGGCCTCGACCGGTTCTGCGGCATCACCATGGCCGATCAGCGCATTGGCCGCCAGATCCCGCCGGCTCGCCGAAATCTGATCCATGGAGCGCGCGAGCGCTAGGGAATCGTAGAAATCGGACGGGTTCATCCGGCTCGCGCCGGACAATAGCGACGTGACGTGGAACAGACGCGTGACGTCGAAATAGGCGCGCGCCGCCTTTTCCAGGCTCTGGCCGCTGCGTCTTGCGATCTGCAGCGCTTCCGGCACGAACATCATCGCGAGGTGATGGGCAAGACGGCGCGACAGCGCCTCCGGCACACCCGCATGGCGCCAGCCGGCCTCCTGTTCGGCCAGCCACTCCGCCCGCGCCTGCGGCAGCAGATCCTCGATTTCCGCCTCGAACAGCGCAAACGCATCGCGCAGCTTCGCTACGGATCCGGCAATGTCGCTTTCTGCGAGACCGTTGCGGATCAGAAGGTGGGTCAGGATCCGGTAGAAATAGCGAAGCTGGCCGTAGATCGCGTTCTGCACGTCGCCGTCGATCGTGCCGTCAAGATCGTGGACAGCCTGCCAGATCTCCTCCATGGCGAAGCCGTCGCGGGCGATGATCGCGGCCTTGACCACGTCTGCAGGCGTTGCCGCCGTCATGTCGCAGGCATTGATCACGAATTCCGGTCCGCCGCGATTGAGCACGTCGTTGGCAAGCACCGTGGCGATGATTTCCCGGCGCAGCCGGTGGCCGCCGATATCCTCGGAGTAGGTATCGCGCATCCGCTCCGGGAAGTAGCCGTAGAGCATCGGCTCCATATAGGGATCGGCCGGCAGATCGCTTTCCAGAAGCTGATCGAAGAGGACGATCTTGCCGTAGGACAGAAGAACACCCGTTTCCGCGCGGGTCAGGTTCTGGTCGGACTGCCTGCGCGCCTTCAGCGCCTCCTCGTCTGGAAGCGTCTCCACCGCGCGGTCGAGGTGGCCGTCGCGCTCCAGCACATCCATCATCCGGGCAAGCGTCAGCATGCTCTGCATGCCTTCACGCGTGCTGAGCGAGATCGCCAGCGTCTGGAGATAGTTGTTCTCCAACACGATGCCGGCGACCGCCTCGGTCATTTCGGCAAGCAGTTCGTCGCGATCCTCCCGCGTGAGCCTGCCCGCCCGCATGGCGGAAGCCAGCGCGATCTTGATGTTGACCTCGACGTCCGAGCAGTTGACGCCGGCGGAATTGTCGATCGCATCGGAATTGCAGCGCCCGCCCTTCAGACCGAAGGCAATGCGGCCCTTCTGGGTGACGCCGAGATTGGCGCCCTCGCCGATGACCTTGGCCTTCAGTTCGCCGGCATTGACGCGGATCGCATCATTGCCGCGATCGCCGACCTCGGCATTGGTTTCGCCTGCAGCCTTGATATAGGTGCCGATGCCGCCGAACCAGAGCAGGTCGACCTTGCTCTTCAGGATCGCGGACATCACCTCGAAAGGCGAATAGGCTTTCGCCTCAAGGCCAATCGCGGCGGCGGCCTGGGGCGTCAGTTTCACCGACTTTTCCGACCGCGAAATGATCATGCCGCCTTCCGACATCTTCGAACGGTCGTAATCCTGCCAGCTGGTGCGCGGCAGATCGAACAGCCGCTTGCGTTCGGCAAAGCCCGTCGCCGGCACCGGGTCCGGATCGATGAAGATATCGCGGTGGTCGAAGGCCGCCACCAGCCGGATCTGCTCCGACAGCAGCATGCCGTTGCCGAACACGTCGCCCGACATGTCGCCGACGCCGGCAACGGTGAAGGGCGTCGTCTGGATATCGATGTTCATCTCGCGGAAGTGGCGCTTGACCGCTTCCCAGGCGCCGCGCGCGGTAATGCCCATCTTCTTGTGGTCGTAGCCGGCGGACCCGCCCGAGGCAAACGCATCATCGAGCCAGAAATCGGCCTCCTGCGCCAGCCCGTTGGCGGTGTCGGAAAACGTCGCCGTGCCCTTGTCGGCGGCAACCACGAAATAGGGATCATCCTCATCGGCGCGCACCGTATCTTCCGGCGGCACGACCTCGCCATCAATGATGTTGTCGGTAATCGACAGAAGCGTACGGATATAGCTCTTGTAGGCCTCGCGGCCGGCGTTGAAGATCTCCTCGCGGCTGCCACCGACGGGAAGGTTCTTCGGATAAAAGCCACCCTTGGCGCCAACCGGCACGATCACCGCATTCTTGACCTGCTGGGCCTTCACCAGACCGAGCACCTCGGTGCGGTAGTCCTGGCCGCGATCGGACCATCTCAGCCCCCCGCGCGCCACCTTGCCGAAGCGCAGATGCACGCCCTCGACCTCCGGGCCGTAGAGATAGATCTCGCGGAATGGCCGCGGCTGGGGAAGGATGGCAAGCGACTGCGAGGCAAACTTGAAGGCGAGGTTGGGACGCGGAGCGCCGTCCTCGCCGGTCTGGAAATAATTGGTTCTGAGCGTGGCATCGATCAATTTGACGAACAGACGCAGGATCCGGTCGTCGTCGATATTCGGCACGCCCTCGAGGCCTTCCATGATCGTGCCCCGCGCGCTTTTCAGACCTTCGCGGCGGTCGGCGTCCGAGAGGGCTGGATCGAAGGCGGTCTCGAACATGCCGAAGAGCGCCCGCGCAATGACCGGATATTGGCACAGCGAATGGGCGATATAATCGCCGGTATAATTGACGCCCGCCTGGCGCAGATATTGCGCATAGGCACGCAGCACATTGGCCTGGCGCGCACTGAGCCTTGCCAGGAGCACGAGCCGGTTGAAGCTGTCATTGCTGATGGCGCCGCGGAAGGCATCGAGAAAGGCCTTCTCCAGCCGGGCGCCATCGGCTTCGAGATCGAGCGCGGCGCCCGAATCCACCAGCAGATCCATATCGTGGAGAACCACGTCCACGGGCTGGGAACCGCTTTCGGCAAAGTTGAGATCGAACGTCCGCTCCGACACCACCGAGAAACCGAGATTTTCCAGAAGCGGCACGCGGCGCGACAGCGAAACATGCGTTTCTGCGTGGAATATCTTGAGGCGCAGATGCTCCTCGCCATCCTCATTGACGCGGTAGAAGCTGATGCTCATGCCTTCCCTGGCGGCGGCGGCAATCAGCGCCACGTCGGCATAGGCATCCTCGGGAGCGAACGCCTCGTGATAGGCTTCATTGCCTTCGAGCACGACGGAACCCGGACCGGAAAGCGCCTTGAAGCGCTCCGACCAGTCGGCGGCAAGCTTGGTGACTTCCGCTTCAAGCTCGGCCTGCGGCACGTCCGGCGTCTTGTCCAGCGTGCGCCGCCCGATGATGAAATGCACCCGCGCCGACCGGCCTTCCGGAAAGGACGGATAGTAGGCGGAGACGCGCCCCTGATAGGCGCTCGCCAGATAGTCGCCGATCTTTTCGCGCAGGCGGGAATCGTAGAGATTGCGCGGCACGTAGACGAGCACGGAGACGAAACGGTCGAAACTGTCGATGCGGCTCAGCACCCGGATGCGCGGCCGTTCGGCCACCGCCATGATCTGCTCGCAGAAGGACGCAAGCAGCGGCACCGGCGCCTGGAACAGTTCGTCGCGCGGATAGGATTCGAGAATGTTCTGGAGCATGCGCCCCGCATGGCTCTTGGGCTCGAAACCGAAAAGCGCCGTGACCTCGGAGATCTTTGCCCGCAACAGCGGGATGCGCACGGCCGACTGGGTATAGGCCGTGAAGGTGAACAGACCGACGATCCGGAGTTCGCCGACCACCTCGCCGTTTTCCCCGAAACGCTTGACGCCGATGTAATCCATATAGGCCCGGCGATGCACCGTGGATTCGGTATTGGCCTTGGTGACGAGCAGAAGCTTCGGACCTTCGAGGAAGGCAATGATCTCCGGTGTCGAGACAACCGGATTGTGGCCCCGGCGCAGCACCCGCATTTCGGGATCAGCCAGAATGCCGACCGCCGAGCCGCTCAGATGCTCGACCCGTGCGCCTTCGCTATCGTTGACATAGACGAGCTCGCGCATGCCGAGAAAGGTGAAATTGCCGTCGCGCAGCCATGCCAGGAAGGACAGGGCTTCCTCGCGCCGCTCACCGAGACTTGCGGGCGCCCGCGTCTCGATCTCGTTCATCGCGACCTCGAGCTTGGCCAGCATGTCCGGCCAGCCGGTGACGGCAAGGCGGACATGATCGAGAACATATTCCAGCCGTTCCTTCAGCGCGACCCGGCTTTCCGGAGGCAGCTTGCTGACATGAACCTGGACATGGCTGATCCGTTCATCTTCGCCGTGGTCGATATCGGCGGAGAAGGCAACCGGCGCCTTGCCTTCCGATACCACCAGAATGGGATGGACCGCGAGCATGAAATCATTGGTGAATTCGGCGATTTCCGCCATCACCGAATCGTAGATGAACGGCATGTTGCGATCGGTGACGGCGATCACGTCGGTCGGGATACCCTCAGGGGAAACGCCCTCGATCGGACCGATCGTGACACGCGCATCGCCGCCACGATACGCGGCGATTTCGCTTGAAGCGTGCACGGCGGAAGCGGCGAGAATCTCCGGCGTATAGCGCTCCAGATCCTCGGGGCTTGCGCGGTCGAACATGAAAAACGGATTGATATAGGCCTTGTCGCCCGCCCCGGCCACGCTTGCAGCCTTTTCCATCAGGGCTTTGCGCTTCTGCTCGGCTTTGCTTTCCATGTTTCCTCCAGCTGGTCTTTTATGATTATGTTGCCGCAGATCCGTGTCATCACAGGATAAACTTGTAACGTCGCTGCCATGACAGCCGCTTGACAGCGCCCTCCAATAGGCGATTTAGAGCGTAAATGAGGCGAAAGGCAAAGCAAATCCGCTCTTTTATCGTTCAGGTTGCAGCCCCTGGCTCAGCAGCAAGGTCCATCACATGACTTTCGAGACGCCGGCCGGCGCCGTCATCGCCATCTCAAGCTACGTCATGCGCGGCAAGATTGGCAACCGTGCCATTGTTTTTGCGCTGGAAACACTTGGGTATAACACATGGGCGGTACCCACCGTGGTGCTGCCCTGGCATCCCGGCCATGGGCGGTCCACCCGTCTGCAATTTGAAGGCGAAGCCTTTGGCGCCGCCCTTGCCGAACTTGGCGAAAGCCGCTGGCGCGGCGAGGTTCGCGCCGTCATCAGCGGATACCTCGCCCATCCCGCACAGGCCCATGCCGTTGCGGCGCTGGTGAAAAGACTGCGCGCGGACACGCCCGATCTCCTCTATCTCTGCGATCCGGTGATCGGCGATATGGGCGGTCTCTACGTGGCGGAGGAAACGGCATCGGCCATCCGCGACACGCTCCTGCCGCTTGCCGATATCGCAACCCCCAACCGCTTCGAACTCGGCTGGCTGACGGGCGGCGCAATCGACGACAACACCGCCGCCATCAACGCCGCGCTCGCGCTCGGCCCCGCGGAGGTGGTGGTGACCTCCGCCCACGCCATGCTGAAGGATGGCGTGGCGGCACTTTATGTCGACGGCAGGCAGGCGCTCCTTGCCGAACACCCGCATGTCGACAATCCGCCGAACGGGCTCGGCGACCTGTTTTCCGCACTCTATCTCGCCGCCCGGCTCGCCGGAACGCCGGCAGCGGAGGCTCTGGAAAAATCGACGGCATCCGTGTTCGAAACACTGTCGCGGGCCGTGCGCGAAGGCGCAGACGAACTGATGCCCGAAAAAGATGCGCAAAGCCTGAGGGCGCCGTTTGCCAAAGTCGGCCTTCGCCAATTGATGCATCCCTCCCGGCGTCGTAAAAGACCCTGAAACACCGGCACGCGCCCTGTGAAAAAGGACAGCAGATTGATGGATTCCTTCCCCAAACCTCTTCTCGATGGCTACAAGAAGTTCATGTCCGGGCGCTACAGCGAGGAAAGCGCGCGCTATCGCCAGCTTGCCGAGGAAGGTCAGAAGCCGCAGACGCTGTTCATTGCCTGCTGCGATTCGCGCGCGGCTCCTGAAATGATCTTCGACGCAAGCCCCGGCGAATTGTTCGTGGTGCGCAATGTCGCCAACATGGTGCCGCCCTACGAGCCGGACGGCCAGTATCACGGTACCTCGGCCGCCCTCGAATTTGCGGTGGAGGGGTTGAAGGTCAAGAATATCGTGGTGCTCGGCCACGGCCGCTGCGGCGGCATCCATGCGGCCCTTTCGCCCGACGCCGAGCCGCTTTCCCCAGGCGACTTCATCGGCAAATGGACAAATCTGCTGAAGCCCGCCGCCAAGCAGATCAATTCCAACTCGATCATGACGGAAGGCGAGCGCCAGACCGCGCTGGAGCGGATTTCGATCCGCAACTCGATCGCCAATCTGCGTTCATTTCCGAATGTCCGAGAGGCGGAAAAGCAGGGCAAGCTGAAGCTTTACGGCGCCTGGTTCGACATATCTTCCGGCGAATTGTGGGTGATGGACAGCAAGACCGGCGATTTCATCCGCCCGGCTTGAGCGCAGGCGTCTCGCCCCTGTCAGCGGCGGGTCAGCGCCGCGCCGCGTCGCTGTCGGCGCTTTCCTCGATCCGCTCCATGTCGTCGTCGGACAGGCCGAAATGATGGCCGATCTCGTGGATCAGCACATGGGTCACGATATCGCCGAGCGTCTCTTCGTTCTCCGCCCAGTAGTCCAGGATCGGACGGCGATAGAGCGTGATCCGGTTGACCATCTCGCCGGTTTCCATGGTGAAGCGTTCGGTGATGCCCCTGCCCTCGAACAGGCCAAGGAGATCGAACGGCGTTTCAAGCGCCATGTCCTCGAACACGTCATCGGTTGGAAAATCGGCGATTTCGATCACGAGATCGCCGGTGAGCGCGCGGAAGCCCTCGGGCAACCTGGCATAGGCCTCGATTGCAAGCGACTCCACGCTCTCCAGACTGGGTGAATACCGGCCCTGCCAGTCCTCGCTCTTGTTTTCACGCGCCATATCAGCTCCTTCGTTCGGCCCATATAGGCTTTTTCACGGGAGATTTCGAGCAAAGATTACGGCCGCTGGAGGGTCTGGGATTTATGCAAAGCAAAGGCATGGAAACCATTGCTCGCAAACTGGCGGAAAAGCAGCTGTTCGCGCTTGACACCCCCATCTTGAGGCCCTAATAACGCCCCGTCCCACGCAAAGCGCTGGACCACGCGTCGCCCTTCAGGGGCCGGCCGGTTGGCGGAGTAGCTCAGTAGGTTAGAGCAGAGGAATCATAATCCTTGTGTCGGGGGTTCAAATCCCTCCTCCGCTACCAGACTTTCTTTTCAGATTGAAACATCCTGAAACCCCATCTCGGGCGTTCATGTCCTGCCCACGTCAGGGCTGATTTCCCTGGCGTATCCGCGCTGACCATCCGGCCCTTTGCGACCGCGCACGGCGCATCCCCTTTCCGATGAACATATCTGAAGTCACCGAAGGCCGGGTTCAGCCGGCATTCGGTGAGCGCCTTTTTCGTCTCAGAGAAAATCCACCTTGCCGGTGGCAATGTCGTAGAGGGCAGCCGAGGATTTCAGCTTTCCCGATGCGTGCATGTCGGAAAGGATCGGACCGGTTTCGGCGGAGATCCTGGCATTGTAGCGCGCGTTTTCGGCCGTTGCCGCAGCCATCAGATCAGTCGGCTTCTCGCGCATCGCGTCGTAAACGGCCGGCCGGATGGCGTTGACGAGGCTCGGAAGATGTCCGGGCGGGAGTTCGTTGTTCTGGATCGAGTCGATCGTCGCACTGATCGCGCCGCAGCCGGTGTGGCCGAGCACGACAATGGCCTGAATGCCCAGAACGGCAGCGGCAAATTCCAGGCTCGCGATCCCGTCCTCGTTCAGAAAATTGCCGGCAACGCGCACGATGAACAGGTCACCCGGCGCCTGATCGAAGATCAGTTCCGGAACGGCCCGCGAATCCGAACAGGCCACGATGGCGGCGAACGGCGATTGGCCGGCAGCACGCGCGGTCCGGTCGGCGGAATGGTCGGCGTTGTTGGGCGTGTTTGCGACATAGCGCGCATTGCCGTCCATCAGGCGTTTGATCGGATCATCGCCAGCAGCCGGCGATGCTGCTGTTTCCTGCGCCAGCGCACGCGACGCAAATGGTGCGGCAAGCGAAAGTGCGAGCCCACCCATCACCAGCCCGCGGCGGCTGACATTCACGGTATTGCATTGATCACACATGATCGGTCCCTCCTTGCGAGCGCGTCCACACCCGCTTCGCTGTTTGCCAAAGCCGGCCGCCATTCATCCCTGCAAGCAGCCGGAGCCCATGCTAGCAGCGGCGGTCACATTCGACCATACTGTTTCAGCAACGCCTTGTATTTGCGGGCGTTCGCTGGTCGCAAAGGCAGTATCGTCGAAGCGTCAAGAGTGATTGATGCGGAGCGTTCAACCCGGCTGGCGGGCGATCAACTGACACGAAGCCCGTTCGCGCCTTGCCGTATGGACGACGGATCGCGGCTGAAAGCAGCCGGCGCACGATTGGTACAGCGACATGGAGGAAAGCAAAAACGGCGCCGGAAAGTCCGGCGCCGTCATGCGATTTTGTCAGGCCATGGCCCGGGGCTTTACCAGATTGCGCTCGACAAGCAGTTCGGCGATCTGGATCGCGTTGAGGGCTGCCCCCTTGCGCAGATTGTCGGAGACGATCCACATGGCAAGACCGTTTTCAACCGTGGCATCCTCGCGGATGCGGGAGATGTAGGTGGCATCCTCGCCGGCGCACTCGACGGGCGTGATGTAACCGCCATCCTCATGCTTGTCGATCACCTGGCAGCCAGGGGCCTCGCGCAGGATATCGCGTGCTTCCTCGGCGCTGATTTCCTTCTCGAATTCGATATTGACCGATTCAGAATGGCCGATGAAAACCGGCACGCGCACGGCGGTGCAGGTGACCCGGATCTTGGGGTCGAGCATCTTCTTGGTTTCGGCCAGAACCTTCCACTCTTCCTTGGTGTAGCCATCTTCCATGAAGCTGTCGATGTGCGGAATGACATTGAAGGCGATGCGCTTGGTGAACTTCCGGTTCTCGATCGGATCGGCAACGAACACGGCGCGGGTCTGGTTGAACAGCTCGTCCATGCCATCCTTGCCGGCGCCGGAGACCGACTGATAGGTCGAGACCACGAGACGCTTGATGGTGGCGCGGTCATGCAGCGGCTTCAGCGCGACGACGAGTTGGGCGGTCGAGCAGTTCGGATTGGCGATGATGTTGCGCTTGGTAAAGCCCACGATCGCGTCCGGGTTCACTTCCGGCACGATCAGCGGAACGTCCGCGTCGTAGCGCCAGGCCGACGAATTGTCGATGACGACGCAGCCCTGCGCGCCGATCTTCGGCGACCACTTCTGCGAGATGGTGCCGCCGGCCGACATCAGGCAGATATCGGTGTCGGAGAAGTCATAGGTCTCGAGGTTCTTGACCTTCAGCGTCTTGTCGCCGAACGACACTTCCCGGCCCACGGACCGGCTGGAGGCCAGCGCCACAACCTCATCGGCGGGGAAACCGCGCTCCTCGAGGATGGACAGCATTTCGCGCCCGACATTGCCGGTGGCGCCCACGACTGCAATCTTGAAACCCATGATGATAAGCTCTCTTTCGTTTCTCTCCTCGAAAATCGCGGGAGTGGAAGAGCGGCCTAAACGGCATCTTCCCGTCCCCGGCGTCACCGGGGAGAGAGCGGTAGGCCAGGAACGTCAGACGGTTTTCGTCGTCGTTTTCTTGGCTGTTTTCATGAAACTGCGGGAAGGCGAAATCCGGCCGCCGGCGCTGGGCGCCAGGGTGACATCAGCAGCGATGTGACGCACGTCGAGCGGCATATTCGGCTTTTCCTTCTACCGCGAAGGCTAATGGCCCTTTTGCGTGGTGAAGTCAAGGTCTGTTTGCGGGGCGGGGCTGTGGCGAGGCGTGCGCATGAATTCCGGTCGCAGCGCCGAAAACCCGTTGCGCGGCACCGGCCAGCCATGGGCATCGATACGGAACACCATGCGGTAGCGCGAGAACACGATCGCCGTCAGATAGGTGAACCAGCTTCCGAAGGCGAGACCGGCAATCACATCGCTTGGATAATGCGCGCCGACGATGATCCGGCTCATGCCGATACAGACGGCGAGGCTGAAGAACAGGATGCGGTGACGCGGCAGGAAGAACGCGGCGGCCGTAAAGATTGCCGCGACGGTGGTGGCGTGGCCGGAAGGAAGGCTTGAATAGCTGCCGGCAAAACTGAAGGGATCGAAGGCGAACGGGCTCAGGTCGTGATAGACTAGCATGTTCGGCCTTGGTCTGCCGATAATGCCTTTCAGAAGGTTGGTGGCAAGCCCCGAAAGCGCGACCGCGGCAAACACGAAGCTTGCCGCCTGCGCCAGAAACACGCCCTTCGCGCGGGTTCGCCGGTCGGCCGGATCAGCCGAGCCCGCAGCCGTCATGCCGAGGGCGAACACCAGAAACGATGTAATCAGGATCCATTCCGACTGACCGAAATGGGTAACGAATTCGCCATAATGTTTTACCGGTCCAGTGAGATCGCGGACCATCAGACCGACCGGATAATCGAGTACCGCAAACGCGACGAACAGCAGGCTGGAGGCCGCAAGCGCAAAGCCGCGCCAATGCGTCGATGGCCATGCCCGGTCCTTCAACTTCCTGCGCTGACTGAACCAGCGATACCTGACCGGCATTCGACCTCCCTGCAATCCGGCGCGCCGAAGCGCGCCCATCAGAATTCGTGGCGATCCTAACCGAGCCTAGCGGCGGCATCAACGCCCACGCTTCGCGTCGATCCGCAAAACGGGTTAATCCACCAAGATCACAGAGAGATTACAGGCAAACACGTGGGAGGTTAGCGCAACAGCCGGTCGCGCAGGCGCGGTCTCGGACGGCGCATTGGAAGGCCGTGGTCTGGTACGTAAAACAACAGCCGGTAGCGCGCAAACACGCAGGCAACCAGCACCGAGATCCATGCGCCGTAGAACAGGCCTGCGGAAACATCGCTGGGGTAATGCGCGCCGACTGCGACGCGGGCAAAGCCGAAAAACACCGCGAATGCGGCGAAGAACGGGCCCAGACGCGGATAAAGCAGCGCAAGCCCCGCAAAGATCGCACCCGAGGTCGTCGAGTGGCCCGAGGGAAAGCTCGCATAGTCATAGGCCCAGACGCCGAAGTTGAAATGAAGGTCGCCGACCTGGTCGAACAGGGTCGGCCTTGCCCGTCCAATCAGCCGTTTGACCACATTGACGGTGGCACTGGCGAGCGCGACAGAACAGAAAAGATAAAAGGCCTGATGCAATACGAGCGCGGCGCGGAACTTGGCGCGCGAAGTGGCAAGACAGGTGACCGCGACGAAGGCCAGCACCGTGACCGTTCCGCTTGCCGCCAGTATCCACGGCGCCGTCGTGACATCGGTCAGCCGTGCAGCAAAATCCTGAAACCGCGACGACATTGCATCGCGCGCTGACGCCACCGGCCCGTCAAGAACCGCCATGCACAAAAGCGCAAGCGTGGTCGCCGGCAGCAGGAACCACGGCCAGCGCGTAGAGGAAAGGCGGAACACCTCGTGCGCCACGCGTCGCTTCCAGAAGAGCGGCGGCAGGCGGATACCGGTTTGCGGGAGTTTCTGTCGGGTTTCATCCATTCCGACAAGATAGCGCGCCGGCGGCGGTAATAAACCCCGCCGCCGGCTTCAATTTCAAACGCCGAGCTTGGCTGCGAATGCGGCCGTGACCGCATCGCCCATTTCGCTGGTGCCGACCTTGCGGCAACCATCTGCCATGATGTCGCCGGTGCGCAGGCCATCATCCAGCACCTTGGCAATGGCGCCATCGAGCGCTTCGGCCTCGGTGATCATGTTGAAGGAGTAGCGCAGGCACATCGCGAACGAAGCGAGCATGGCGAGCGGATTGGCAACGCCCTTTCCGGCGATGTCAGGCGCCGAACCGTGCACCGGCTCATACATCGCCTTCCGCTTGCCGGTGACGGCATCTTCCGCGCCGAGCGACGCCGACGGCAGCATGCCGAGCGAACCGGTCAGCATGGCGGCAACGTCGGAAAGCATATCGCCGAACAGGTTGTCGGTGACGATCACGTCGAACTGCTTCGGAGCACGGACAAGCTGCATGCCGCCGGCATCCGCCAGCATGTGCGACAGCTCGACATCGGAGAATTTCTCCTTGTGCACCTTGGTGACGACCTGGTTCCAGAACAGGCCGGACTTCATGACGTTGCGCTTTTCCATCGAGCAGACGCGGTTGCCGCGCGTGCGGGCGAGTTCGAAGGCAACGGCGGCGATGCGCTCGATTTCGTAGGTGTCATAGACCTGGGTATCGATGGCGCGCTGCTGGCCGTTCTCGAGATCGATGATCTCCTTCGGCTCGCCGAAATAGACGCCGCCGGTCAACTCGCGAACGATCAGGATGTCGAGGCCTTCGACCAGTTCCGGCTTCAGCGAAGACGAGGCGGCAAGTGCTGCGTAGCAGATCGCAGGACGCAGATTGGCGAAGAGTTCCAGATCCTTGCGCAGGCGCAGGAGGCCGGCTTCGGGACGCACATCATAGGCGACATTGTCCCATTTGGGGCCGCCGACGGCTGCAAACATCACCGCATCGGCGGCCATGGCAAGCGCCATGTCGTCTTCGGAGATTGCCTTGCCGTGGGCATCATAGGCTGCGCCGCCGACGAGACCCTTCTCGATTTCGAAACCCGCACCGGCCTTTTCGTTCAGAAGGTTGATGACCTTGACGAATTCCTCGGTGATTTCCGGGCCGATGCCGTCGCCGGGCAGAAGAAAGAGTTTACGATGGCTCAATGATGCCTCCCTGAGTTATGGGCCAATTGCGCTGGTCCATGCGTGCTTGTTCATGAATGCTGGGCCGCGCGCCATCCATCATGACAGCGCCTCTGGCTGGCCGAGGCGGTTCTAGACCGGCATCGGCTGCATTTCAAGGCAGATCGCCCGTGTTGCGGTACGCGCCGGGCCTATCGCGGAAATCGGGGAGACAAACGCGCCACCAGCGTGTCGTCCATGGCGGGCGGCTTGCCATGCTTGATCTGCACCACCTTGAAGCCGCCTTCCTGCAGCCGCTCCAGAAGCGGCACGATGGCGCGCGCCGTGCGGCCCTGCAGGTCATGCATCAGCACGATCCCGCCGCCGCGGTCCTCGAGCCCGCGGATCACCCGGTCGACCAGCTCGGAGGTGGAGGCCTCCTGATAGTCGCGGGAATCGACATCGGCACCGACCGGGATCAGACCGCGCTCGAAAAGGGCGCGATCCAGCCGCTCGTTTTCGGCAAGATAGGGGAAGCGGAAGAAGTGCGGCGTCTCTCCCGTGGCCTCGGTTACGATCGCCGCGCCCTTGTCGATATTGGCGAGCGCTGCGTCGTGACCCAGCGCCGGGAGATAGGGGTGGGACCAGGTATGGGTGGCAATCGTCTGCCCGCTTTCGGCCACCAGCCGCGCCGTTTCCGGATAGTAATGCGCCATCTGGCCGACCATGAAGAACAGGCCCTTGACCCCATAGGCATCGAGCGCATCGAGCACCACATTCGTGCGTCCCGGCACAGGGCCATCATCGAAGGTCAGCACCACTTCAAGAGGTGCGAGCGTGATGTCGCGCGTCTCGTCCAGATAGATCGTGCGCCCGGCAAGCGGATGCGCTTCCGGCCGGCCATCCGCATCAAGGCTGACGGTCATCACCTGCGGGCCGCGGTCAGCGCCTGCAACGATGCGCGAATGGATCGAGCCGAGCTGCACCGGCGGCAATTCGATCTCCGCCGGTTCGCCGATCGAGCCGGTGACGATCACCTCGATGGCATCCGGCCCTTCGGCCACGATCCGGGTGGGCTCGGGAAACAATGCTGTCTTGAGAGATGTCATGTCCCGCTCTCCGGTGGAGGCGCAGGAGGCGAGCGTGAGCGCGCAAAGACCTGCCATGCAGGTTACGAGAGAACGCATTGATAATCCACCATTCCGATGCAGGACGCAGGCGGCAAATCGCGCCGTGCGGGCTGCACCAAAAATGTGCGAATATGGTTACCAAAGCGTAAAATGGACGGCCGTTTCGGCGGCCGTCTGAAGTCGTCTCTCCCGCAGCGAGCAGCGGGCGCCACCTCGCCTTGAGAACCGCAGCGATCAGAGGATCAGGATCGCGCGGAAATCGTTGACATTGGTCAGCGTCGGGCCGGTAATCACCTGATCGCCCAGCGCCTCGAAGAAGCCGTGACCGTCATTGTCGGCAAGCGCCGCGCGGGCATCGATGCCGAGCGTGCGGGCGCGTTTCAGCGTATCGGGGCCGATCACCGCGCCTGCCACCTCCTCGCGCCCGTCAACGCCATCGGTGTCGCCGGCGAGCGCATGGACGCCCTCAAGGCCGTTGAGATCGATCGCGAGCGACAGCAGGAACTCGACATTGCGCCCGCCCCTGCCCTCTCCCTTGACGGTTACGCTGGTCTCGCCGCCCGAGAGGATGATGGCAGGGCGCTTTACCGGAACGCCGTGATGCACGATCGAATGCGCAATGCCGGAATGGACGATCCCGACATCCTTCGCCTCACCCTCGATCGTATCGCCGAGCACCAGCACGTCGAGGCCGGCGTCTCGCGCCTTCTGCGCGGCGGCCGCAAGCGACATGAAAGGCGTCGCGATGATGTGATTTTCGGCGTGTTGAAGCCGCGTGTCTTCGGGGGAAATGCAGCGGGCGTCTTCCGTCTCAAGATGACGGGCGACATGGTCCGGCACGTCGATCGCATAGCGCTTCAGGATCGCGCGGGCATCCTCTGCGGTCGTCGCCTCGCCGACCGTCGGGCCGGAGGCGATGATGGCCGGATCATCACCGGGCACGTCGGAAATCAGCAGCGTATGGCAGCGCGCCGGATGGATGGCTGCCGCGAGCCGCCCGCCCTTGATGGCGGAGAGATGCTTGCGCACGCAATTCATCTCGTCGATCGCCGCGCCGGATCTGAGCAGCGCCTTGTTCAGCGCGATCTTGTCCGCAAGCGTGATCCCCTCCGGCGGGAGCGACAGAAGCGCCGAACCGCCGCCCGAAATCAGCACGATCACCAGATCATCTTCGGTGAGCCCCGAAACCGTTTCCAGAATGCGCTTGGCTGCCCGTTCGCCTGCCGCATCCGGCACCGGGTGCGAGGCAGAGAGAATCTCGATCTTCCGGCACGGCGCCTCATGGCCATAGCGGGTGACGACCACGCCTTCCAGCGGCCCTTCCCAGCACGCTTCCAGCGCTTCAGCCATGCGCGCCGAGCCCTTGCCGGCGCCGACGACGACCGTGCGTCCCTTTGGCGGTTCCGGCAGGTATTTCGCAACCTGCTCCATCGGGTCTGCAGCAGCAACGGCAATCTCGAAAAGCGAGCGCAGGAAAGCGTCAGGGTCTTGTCTGAAGGTCATCGATTTTCCTCATCCGGCAGTTTCCCTATCTTTCACATTAGGCGGGACGGCTCAAGTTTATTGGAACTTTGTGGGCGGACGTTGCGTTGTGCACAAGCGAGACGTGTGTCCTGCCGTTTCTTTTCGTCTTCATTTCACCGCCACCGAAGCATGACAGGATCGAATACGCGCAGCCACGCCACGCATGATTTCAGCAAGGAAGGATTTTCAGAATGGCAGATCAAAACGGGTCCGATAAGTATCCCAATATCGCACTTGTTTCCACCCACGGCTATGTGGCCGCAGACCCGCCGCTCGGTGCCGCAGACACCGGCGGACAGGTCGTCTACATTCTGGAACTTTCCAAGAAACTCGCCCAGCTCGGCTTTTCGGTCGACATCTACACCCGCCGCTTCGAAGACCAGCCGGAAATCGATGAGGTCGACGAGCGGGTCCGGGTCGTGCGCATTCCCTGCGGCGGCAAGGAGTTCATTCCGAAGGAATATCTCTACAAGCACCTTCTGGAATGGAGCGAGAATGCGCTGCGCTACATGCGCGACAACAATCTCTCCTATACCTTCATCAATTCTCATTACTGGGATGCCGGCTATGCAGCCCTGAGGCTTGCGGAGGCCCTTCACATTCCGCATCTCCACACACCCCACTCGATCGGCCTCTGGAAAAAGCGGACGATGGAAACCGACTATCCGGACCAGAAGGAACAGTTCGAAAAGGACTTCAACTTCTCGGAGCGGATCAAGCACGAAAACAAGATCTACCGCGCCTGCGACAGCGTGATCGCGACGACGCCGATCCAGGTGGACATGCTGGTCGAGGACTACGGTATCCGCGAGGATCGGGTCTACATGATCCCGCCGGGTTATGACGACAACCGGTTCTATCCGGTATCGGGCGCCACCCGCGACATGCTGCGCGAACATTTTGGCTTCAAGGGCAAGACCGTGCTGGCGCTCGGACGGCTTGCGACCAACAAGGGCTACGATCTGCTGATCCAGGCGTTTTCGGTGATGGCAGAGCGCGTGCCAGATGCCGAGCTGCAGCTTGCCGTCGGCGGCACCGACATGGACCCGCTTGAGACCAAGATCCTCAACGAGTTGAAGGCGCTGGTCAAGGAACTCGGCATCGAGGACAAGGTGCATTTTTCCGGCTATGTTTCTGACGACGACCTGCCCGACATCTACCGCGCCGCAGACATGTTCGTGCTTTCAAGCCGGTACGAGCCTTTCGGCATGACCGCGATCGAGGCGATGGCATCGGGAACGCCGACGGTGGTGACCACCAATGGCGGGCTTTACCGCGCCATCTCGTTTGGCCGCCATGCGCTGTTTGCCGACAGCTTCGACAAATATGACCTCGGCATCAACATGATGAAGCCATTCAAGCATCAGCGGCTCTACAACCGCCTGGCCCGCATGGGCGCGCACAAGGCCCGGAGCCTGTTCACCTGGACCGGCATCGCCCAGCAGCTGATCTCGCTCGTCGAGGGCCGGCCGATGCGACAGTCGCTGCAGGACAGCGACTGGGCAGAACCCTGGCATGACGGCGACTGATCGATGGCTGTCAGACTTTTTTCATCCGACCTCGACGGCACGCTTGTCGGCGACAACGGCTCGACGGAGCGTTTCCGCCGGGCCTTCGAAGCCATCCCGGAAAGCGAACGGCCGCTGCTCGTCTATAACAGCGGCCGGCTTGTCGACGATATCGCGGAGTTGATCGGGATCGCCGGTCTGCCGGAACCCGATTTTCTGATCGGCGGCGTCGGCACCATGGCGCGCGACCACAGAGCAGGAGCGACGATTGCCGGGTTCGAGGACTTTATCGGCACCGGTTTCGATGCAGCAAAGGTCGAGCGGATCATGCACGGCATCGCCGATGTCACCCGCCAGCCGGACCGATACCAGCACGGCTACAAATCGAGCTGGTATCTTCACGACGCCCGACAAAGCCAGCTGGAGGCGATCGAAGAGGCGCTGAACGGCGAAGGTCTCGAGGTCAAGCTCGTCTATTCGTCGGCCCGAGATCTCGACATATTGCCCAGCAATGCCGACAAGGGGCTCTGCCTGACCTGGCTCTGCGGCACGCTTGGCATCGACCATGACGACGTGGTGGTGGCAGGCGATACCGGCAATGACAGCGCGATGTTCGAGGTGCCGGGCGTTTCCGGCATCATTCCGGCGAACGGCCATGAAGACCTGCGTTCACGCGCCAGAGGCAATGACCGGATCTACCAGGCGCGCGGAGAGATCGCCGACGGCGTCATCGAGGGCTTGCGTCATTTCGGCGTGGCGCTCTGATTTTTCCCGAAAGAAAACGTGATGGCCCGCGCGGCCATCACCACCGCGTCGGCTCTCCCGGGGCCGCCGCCTCGATGGCTAGTGCATGAAGGCCACCGGCAAATTCGGGACCCAATGCCTCATTGACGGCACGATGGCGTGCAATGCGGGACATGCCTTCGAACTTGTCGGATACGATCCGAATCCTTAAATGGGTGATCTCGGGAGCGTCAGGATCATCGTAATGACCCGCATGTTGCGCGCTTTCGTCCTTCAGAATCAGCCGTTCGGGATTGAAGAGGGTGTTGAGCCGTTGTTCGATTACGGCGGCCATAGTCATCGTTATGCTCCTTTTTCGCATGGCTTGCGTCGTGCGGGAGGGTGAAATCCGGTTTTCGCCGAGCCGACGCATTGGTCGATGCGTTAACAGGTCAGAAAGCCAGTAAGAAATCCCGTTGTCAATTCTTGTGATGACGGGCTCGTAAGGTCATAATCACGCGCCATGAATCTAGACTCCAAATATTTCGACCGTCTGCGCACCAAGCGCAAGGGACCCGCCTCCGCCAAACCGGAGCAGGAAACCACTGTGCCCGAATGCCAGTGGGACGGCTGCCACAAGCCCGGAAAGCACAAGGCCCCTGTCGGCCGCAATGCCGAAGGGCAGTTTTTCCTGTTCTGCTTCGAGCATGTGAAGACCTACAACAAGGGCTATAATTATTTCGAGGGCCTCTCCGACAGCGACATTGCGCGCTACCAGAAGGAGGCGCTCACCGGCCACCGCCCGACCTGGACGGTCGGCGTCAACGGCGACACCCGCAAAACCCCCATCAACGGCTCGAAAAAGGCCGGAAACGCCGCATCGGCAGCGCGCATGCGCGATCCGTTCGGCTTCGTCAATGACGGCAAGGATGGCCGGCCGCAGCGCCCGAAGCGCGAGCGCAAGCTGAAGACGCTGGAAGCGAAAGCCTTCGACACGCTGGGACTGACCGCCTCGGCCACATCCGACGACATCAAGAAACAGTACAAGGCCATGGTCAAGAAGCATCACCCCGATGCCAATGGCGGCGATCGCGGCTCGGAGGAAACTTTTCGCGCCGTGGTGCAGGCATACCAATTGTTAAAGCAGTCCGGCTTCTGCTAGGACGCTATTACCAAAAGCAAATATGAGAGCGTAGAGCGGTTTTTCGCAGGGGCCGCGCTGGAGAAATGATGAGCAAGATCGATCTGGACTACTCGAACCGGCCGGACACCACCGTCGACGTTCGTGAAACTTTCGGCCTCGATGTCGACCTGAAGGTGCCGGCCTTTTCGGCGGACGACCCTTACGTTCCCGATCTCGACCCCGATTACCTGTTCGATCACGACACCACGCTCGCTATCCTCGCAGGCTTCGCCCATAACCGCCGCGTGATGGTCTCCGGCTATCACGGCACCGGCAAGTCCACCCATATCGAACAGGTTGCCGCCCGGCTGAAATGGCCGTGCGTGCGCGTCAACCTCGACAGCCATGTCAGCCGTATCGATCTCGTCGGCAAGGACGCGATCGTGGTCAAGGACGGGCTGCAGGTCACCGAGTTCAAGGACGGCATCCTGCCCTGGGCCTACCAGAACAATGTTGCGCTGGTTTTCGACGAATACGACGCCGGCCGGCCGGACGTGATGTTCGTGATCCAGCGCGTGCTGGAAAGCTCGGGCCGCCTGACTCTGCTCGACCAGAGCCGCGTGATCAGCCCCCACCCGGCCTTCCGCCTGTTTGCGACCGCCAACACCGTTGGCCTCGGCGATACCACCGGCCTCTATCACGGCACGCAGCAGATCAACCAGGCGCAGATGGACCGCTGGTCGCTGGTGACCACGCTCAACTACCTGCCGCATGAGCAGGAAGTGAACATCATCCTCGCCAAGGTGAAGAGCTTTGCCGCCACCGAAAAGGGACGCGAGACGATCTCCAACATGGTGCGCGTTGCAGACCTTACCCGCTCGGCTTTCGTCAACGGCGACCTGTCGACCGTGATGAGCCCGCGCACGGTGATCAACTGGGCCGAAAATGCCGAGATCTTCGGCGATGTCGGCTTTGCCTTCCGTGTGACCTTCCTCAACAAGTGCGATGAGCTCGAGCGCACGCTGGTGGCCGAACAGTATCAGCGCGCCTTTGGCGACGAACTCAAGGAAAGCGCTGCAAACGTCGTGATCAGCGCCTGAGGAATGTTTCATGGCCGGTCCCGGCGACAATCGAAAATCGAACCCTTATGCGCCCGTAGATCTTGAACCGCTGCACCGGGCCGTGTCAGGCACCGTGCGTGCTGTCTCGGGCGAGCGGGAGGCGGAGGTCGTGTTTTCGCGCGACCGGCCGGGCATGAGCGGCAACCAGATCCGGCTGCCGGAATTCTCCAAGCGCCCGACGCCGGAAGAGCTTGCGGTGGTGCGGGGGCTCGGGGATTCGATGGCGCTGCGCATGGCCTGCCACAACCCCGTGACGCATGCCCAGATGTCGCCCGGCGGCACGGATGCCCAGGCGATCTTTGATGCCGTCGAACAGGCCCGGATCGATTCGATCGGCGCACGGCGCATGCCCGGCATGGCGAAGAACCTTGCCGCCATGCATGCCGAAAAATACGAAAAGGCCAATTTCGCCGCCATCGACCGCAAGGAAGACGCACCGGTTTCCGAAGCGGTTGCCATGCTGGTGCGCGAGAAGCTGACCGGTCAAAAGCCGCCGGCCTCGGCAGGCCGCGTCCTCGATTACTGGCGCGACTTCATCGAGCAGAAGGCCGCCGTCGATCTGGATCGCCTCGGCAGCTCGATCGACGATCAGGATGCCTTTGCCCGCGTCATTCGCTCGATGCTGTCCTCGATGGAGATGGCCGACGATTATGCCGGCGACGACCTCGACAATGACGAGGAGGATGAAAACCTCTCCGACGAGGACCAGCCCCGCTCCGAACGCGAGAACGACGAAGAGGTCCAGGAAGAGGCGGGCGAGGATTCGGCCTCCGCCGAAAACAGCGACAGCGCCGACGAGGAAATGGATCAGGGCGAGATGGACGGCGCGGAAGTGGCCGACACCGATCTCGACGACGAGGCCGACCCGGATTCCGAAGTGGCCGGCGAGACCAAGCGCCCTAACACCGCCTTCGACGATTTCAACGACAAGGTCGACTACCGCGTATTCTCGACCGAGTTCGACGAGGAAATCACCGCCGACGAGCTTTGCGATCAGGAAGAGCTGAACCGGCTGCGCGCCCATCTCGACAAGCAGCTTGCCCATCTGCAGGGCGCGGTCGGCAGGCTTGCCAACCGCATGCAGCGCCGGCTGATGGCGAAACAGAATCGCTCCTGGGATTTCGATCTCGAGGAAGGCTATCTCGACACCGCGCGGCTGGTGCGCATGGTCATCGACCCGATGCAGCCGCTCTCCTTCAAGATGGAGCGCGACACTCAGTTCCGCGATACCGTCGTGTCGCTGCTGATCGACAATTCCGGATCCATGCGCGGCAGGCCAATCACCGTTGCCGCCACCTGCGGCGACATTCTTGCCCGCACGCTGGAACGCTGCGGCGTGAAGGTCGAGATCCTCGGCTTTACCACCAAGGCCTGGAAGGGCGGACAGTCGCGCGAAAAATGGCTGGAAGCCGGTAAACCATCAACGCCTGGCCGCCTCAACGATCTGCGCCACATCGTCTACAAGTCCGCGGACACGCCCTGGCGGCGCTCGCGCGCTAATCTGGGCCTGATGATGCGCGAAGGGCTGCTCAAGGAAAACATCGATGGCGAGGCGCTGATCTGGGCCCATGACCGGCTGATGGCCCGGCCCGAGCAGCGCCGGATCCTGATGATGATTTCCGATGGCGCGCCGGTGGATGATTCCACGCTCTCCGTCAATCCGGGCAATTTCCTCGAAAAGCATCTGCGCGCCGTGATCGAGCATATCGAAACCCGCTCGCCGGTGGAATTGCTCGCGATCGGCATCGGCCATGACGTGACGCGCTACTATCGCCGCGCGGTCACGATCGTCGATGCCGATGAACTGGCTGGCGCCATGACCGACCAGTTGGCGGCATTGTTCGAAGACCAGGCAGGCACAAGCGCAAAAGGCCGCCGCCGCAAATGATCCGCGCGCTCACCCTCGCGGTTCTCCTGCTGGCGTCATCGGCTCTGGCGAGGGATGCAGAGACCAGCCGGATCACCGAGTTCAGTTCCGAACCCGGCCAGGCGCTGGGCGACGTCACCTTTGTCGGCGGGCTGAAGATTTCCGGGCTGCATTCGCTGTCATCCATCCGGTTTCTTCCGGACGGCCGCCGCTTCGTTGCGGTCGCCGACGACGGCCAATGGGTCGACGGGGAAATCACGCGCGACGACAGGGGACGGCTTTCCGGCATCATCAACGTCACCGTGACCCCGATGAAGAACGCAGCCGGCGTCCATGCCCAGAAATCGCTGATGGATGCGGAAAGCATGGCGATTGTCGGAGACCGGATCTTCGTCGGTTTCGAAGGCAAGCACAGGATTGATGACTATCCGCTCAAGGGCCACGCCACGACCGATGCCCGCCCCGGCCCGGACTTCCTGATCCCCGCCTCCGAATTGCGCGCCAATGGCGGGCTCGAGGCACTTGCCGACAATGGCAAGGGCCGCTTGGTGGCGGTTGCGGAAAAGAGCGTCGACAAGAACGGAAACCTGTTTGCGGCGATCATTTCAGGGCCCGGCAAGGGCGTCTTCAAGGTTCGCAAGAGCGATGAGTTCGACGTCACCGATGCCGCATTCCTGCCAGATGGCGACCTGCTCCTGCTGGAGCGCCGGTTCTCCCTCATGACCGGCATCGGCATGCGTATCCGCCGCATCGAGGCGGACGCAATCCGCGCTGGCGCCGTGGTCGACGGCCCCGTGATCATGCAGGCGCGCGGCAGCGTCAACCGCATCGACAACATGGAAGGCCTCGACATCATCACCATGCCGGACGGCAGCCTGCACCTGATCATCGTGTCCGATGACAACGACAACACGCTCCTGCAGGAAACGCTGATGCTGGAATTTGCGCTGCACGGGACGTGAGCGTCACTCCACCGCATAAATCCTTGCAATGTCATCCAGCATCAGATCGGCGGCGAGAACTCCGCCGGCCGTGTTCCAGATGGCATCGGAGACGCCATGGACCTTGCCGGCCTTGACCGCTGAGAGCGACTGCCACAGCGGATCGGAGAGTACATCTTGCTCCAGCGCCTCGCCCTCGCCATTGCCTTCATCCCAGGTGAAATAGAAAATCCGGTCGCCATCCATATCCGGAATGCTCTCCTTTCCTGTGCGGATCGCGAAGTCCTCGACATTCTGGTTAGCCGGACGGTTGAAGCCGACGTCCTTCAGCAGCACGCCCGAGAAGCTGTCGAGCTGATAGATGCGGATCTGCCCCGGGACGAAACGGACGACGGAAACCGCCTCATCGGTCGCATTGCCGAGTTTCTCACGAAGCCCGGCGACCTTCGCATCATAGTCCGCTATCACGGCATCGCCCTTTTCCGAAAGGCCGAGCGCTTCGGCATAAAGGGCAAGATTCACCTTCCAGTCGCCCCTCAACTCTCCTGACATCACCGTCGGCGCGATCGCGGAAAGTTGGGGGTAAAGATCCTCCTGACGCTGGCGGTTGCCGATGATGAGATCCGGTTCCAGGGCTGCCACAAGCTCCAGATTGACCGCGCTTTCAACCCCGACCGGCTCCGCATCGCCCATCTGGCTTTCGATGTGGTCCCACCATGGATCCCCCTGCCAGGAATTGACCGCACCCACAGGCGTGACGCCGAGCGCAAGCAGCGCCTCCGTACCCTCATTGGTGAGAACGACAACGCGCTGGGGTTCATCCGGCACTTCCACCGTGCCCATGGCATCTGTGATCTCCCGTGCGAAACCAGGAGCGGCCATCGTGATTGAAAGGGCAGCAGCGGCAGCCAGGCGAAGGAAGGAATGCATCGGAGCTCCAAAGCTGATTATCATACTCATCTTTTCGATTTAAAGTTGACCATTTCAATCAGCAATGTCAATCGTCGCGCAGAAAGGAAATGCCGTGCGCAAAACCCTGCTGCTTCCGCTGACGCTGCTCGCACTGACATTGCTGATGGCCGTGATCGCAAGCCTGCATCTGGGCGTGCGCATCTATGGCCCCATGACGGTATGGTCCGCGTTGTCGGGCGGCGATGAAACCGCAGACATCATTGTCCGCACGCTGCGGCTCCCGCGCACGCTGATTGCCGTGGCAACGGGCGCGGCGCTTGCCATTTCCGGCCTGCTGATGCAGGCGACGACCCGCAATCCGCTGGCCGAACCCGGCCTGCTCGGGGTCAATGCGGGGGCGGCTTTTGCGGTGGCCTTCGGCCTGGTGCTTTTCGGCGTGGTCTCCACGGCCGCAATCGGCCTCCTTGCGGTCTCGGGCGCGCTTGCGGCAACGGCGCTGGTGTTCGGCCTTTCCGCAGCGCTCGGCCCGCAGGCAGGACCGACCGGCATCCTGCTGATCGGCGTCACGGTCGCCGCCATGCTCGCCTCCCTGACCCAGCTTGCCCTCCTTCTTGATGAAACAGCGCTCGAGACCCTGCTGTTCTGGCTTTCCGGCGGTTTTGCCGACCGGCCGCTTTCGCTGCTTGCGATCGGCGGCACAGCGCTCGTTCTCTCGCTTGCCGGTGTGGCGCTGATCGGACCGTCGCTCGATGCCCTGCGTCTTGATGATCAAAGTGCCGCCGGCATCGGCGTCCATGTTGCCCGCACCCGGATTGCGGGCCTGTCGCTGGCAGCGCTGCTTTCCGCCGGCGCTGTCGCCATGTCCGGCCCGGTCGCCTTTCTCGGCCTGATCGCGCCGCATATCGCGCGTCGCCTCTCGCCGGACCGGCCCGGTTTTTTCGCCATGGCCGTGCTTGCCATGCTGACCGGCGCAATCATCGCGGTGCTGGCCGATATTCTGGCGCGCCTGATCGTCGCCCCCGGCGAAGCGCCGATCGGGGCCGTGCTTGCCTTTGTCGGCGTGCCGTTCCTGGTAATGCTGCTGCGCGCCGGCCGGTTGCGGGAGGCAAGCCTGTGACAGCCCCCCTCCTTCGCCTGAGCCTGATTGCAGCCCTTGCCGCCCTCTGCCTCGTCATCGCGACCGGGCTGGGCTCCAGCTTCATCGGGCCGGAACGGGTGGTCGCGGCCTTCCTCGGCCATGGCAGCCGGATGGACGGCGTCATCGTCTGGACGCTGAGACTGCCGCGGGTGGCCCTGGCGATGACCGCCGGCATGGCGCTCGGCCTTGGCGGCGCCATCCTGCAGCGGGCGCTCAGAAACCCGATGGCAGCGCCCTCCATCCTCGGCATCACCGATGGCGCGGCCTTTGGCGTCGTCACCTTTCTGTGGCTGTTCTCGGACGAGGCCAATGTGCTGACGGTCTCGATCCGCTGGCAACCGCTCGCGGCCGTCATCGGCGCACTGGTCTTTGCGAGCCTTGTCGGGCTGCTGACGCTCTCCGACCCGCGCCGCCGCGATCCCGTCCGCGTGATCCTCTATGGCATCGCGCTCTCGGCGCTTGCCAAGGCCTCGGTCACGCTGATGATGATCATTGGCCCGGTCTACCGCGCGAGCCAGGCGCTGCAGTGGATCACGGGCTCGGTCAACGCCGCGCACTGGATGGATGTGGCGATCGTGACCGCAGGCCTTGTTGCCGCCATCCCAGCGCTCGTCATCATGCGCCTGCCGATGCGCCAGATCGTGCTCGATGCCGATACCGCCGCGACAACCGGTTTTCAGGTCGACCGGAACCGGGTCGCTCTGATGATCCTGTCATTGCTGCTGACGGCGCTCGCGATCTCGCAGGTCGGGGCCATCGGCTTTGTCGGGCTGATCGCGCCCCATGCCGCACGGCTGTTTCACGGACAGTTCACTGCCGGCTATCTGGTGGCGACCGCCATGATCGGCGGCATTCTCGTGCTTGCCGCCGACACGCTGGCGCGCACCCTAGCAAGCCCGCTTGAACTTCCGGCAGGCGCGGTGACCGCGCTCATCGGCGCACCGCTTTTCCTCATCCTCATCCTCAGGAGCCAGCGCACCCATGTCTAGACCGCTCGCCACCATGGCCGCGCTTTCGGCCGATTACGAAGGTTACAAGGCACTCGATGCCATCGACCTCACCCTGCCGGAAGAAAAGATCATCGCATTCTGCGGCCCAAACGGCAGCGGCAAGTCGACGGCCCTGAAAGTGCTGCGTGCGCTGCATGCGGCAACGAGCGGAGAAGCCGAAATTGCCGGCAAGGCGGTCTCGGACTGGACGCCCCGCGCGCTTGCCCGCGAGATCGCGATGCTCAGCCAGTCACCCGATGCACCAGCGGATATGAGCGTGTTCGACCTTGCCATGCTCGGCCGCTATGCGCGCCGCAGCCGGTTCTCGGCGCCCTCGACTGAAGACAGGCGCGCCGTTGAAAGCGCGCTCCGGACAACCGGCATGACCGGCTTCTCGGAGCGCAGCCTCGGAAAGCTTTCAGGCGGTCAGTTGCAGCGCGCCTGGATCGCGATGACGCTTGCCCAGGATGCGCCGCGCATTTTTCTGGACGAGCCCACCAACCATCTCGATATCGCCCATGCGCTTGAAATTCTCGACCTTCTGGTGACGCTCAACCGCCGCGAAAAGCGCAGCTTCGTGGTCGTGCTGCACGATCTCAACCATGCGCTGCGCTATGCCGATCATGTCGTGCTGTTTCACGCCGGCAAGATAGCGGCGGAAGGGCCAACGCGCGACGTGCTGACCGAGGAGCGGATCAGCACGGTTTTCGATATCGACTGCCGGATCGTGCCGCTGCCGGACACCAGCCTGCCGGTGATCGTGCCGCTGTCGCGCAGCGCCGCCTGACCTAGTCGGACGCCGTTTCGAGCGCCGGAAGTTCCACGCCGTAAACCTCTGCAAGATCGCCGAGCATTTCCTGGGCGGCAAAATAGCCGCCGGCCGTTGCCCAGACGCCGTCATCGACTTCGTAGACCCTGCCATCCTGAACCGCTTTCAACCGGGACCAGAGCGGATCATGGATGAACTCCTCCGCCATGGCGTCGCCCTTGCCATCACCACTGTCATAGGTAAGCCAGAAGATACGGTCGCCCTCCATCTCCGGGATGCTTTCACGCCCGACGGCAAGCGAAAGGCCTTCTCCATCCTGCCCTGGCGGACGGGTGAAGCCCGCATCCGAGAGCACATGACCGAGAAAGCTGCCATTGAGATAGAGATAGGTCTGGCCCGGCACGAACCGCACCACTGACAGGCTCTCGCCTGCATTGTCGCCAAGACCGGCCTTCAGCGCATCGAGCCTCATCTCGTAATTTTGAAGCGCCGCCTCGCCTTCCGTCTCGCGGTTCAGGACATCGGCGACAAAGGCGAAATTGTCCTTCCAGGCGCCAAGTCCCTCGATGAAGACGGTGGGAGCGATTGCAGACAACTGTCCGTAGATCGCCTCGTCCCGCTTGCGGCTGCCGATGATCAGGTCGGGCTCAAGCGCTGCCACCAGTTCGACATTGACCGCAAGCTCGGTTCCGAGCACCTCCGTACCGTCCAGCTGCTCTCCCAGATGCGGATACCAGGGTTCGCCATACCAGGATTGCGGAGCGCCAACCGGCGTCACGCCAAGCGCAAGCGCCGCCTCGGTGGTCTCGTTGGTCAACGTGATGACCCGGAGCGGATGGTCCGGCA
Organism: Martelella limonii; assembly: GCF_013344475.1. Lineage (GTDB taxonomy): Bacteria > Pseudomonadota > Alphaproteobacteria > Rhizobiales > Rhizobiaceae > Martelella > Martelella limonii. The sequence continues at coordinate 165,761 of NZ_JABUOU010000004.1, forward strand.
CCTCGGTCGTGCCCATGGCATGATCGATGGTCTGGCCTGCAAAAGCTGCGGCTGGCGAGAGAAGCGCTATGGAAAGTGCTGCGGCGTTGAAGATGCGCGAAAACATGAATGGCCCCGATTGTCTGATCGAGGCCATACTTGAGTAAAATAATCAGCTTTGTCAATCAGTCGCGGACATCGTACTCGAACCACGCGAAATCCGCATGGTGGCCGCGTCCGCCGGTATCATAGGCCGCCATGCCGACGAAAGCGCCGGTAAAATTGTTGCCCTCGCCCACACCTGCCTCATCGGACAGGATCGTGGCGTCGAGCACCGGCCCGATATCGCTCCAGTCGCCGCCGGTCGTGCGCCAGGAGAACTGCAGCGCAGACTTGTCGACGGTGACGCGAAGCTCCAGCAACCCATCGGGAACGGTCACGGGATCGCAGCCGAACACGGTCTTGCCGAACGGAAAATCGCCGAGTGCCGACATGATCCTGAGCGCCCGGGAGCCATCATCTTCCCCGCAAATCGCAAGGAAATGGTGCTGCGCCATGTTGTACCAGCACATCAGCCCGGCGAAGGTCTGGAAGTCGATCGGGTCGAAATCGATTTCCGTCGTCGCCGTATAGTGATGGCTGGTCTGGCGGCGGGCGAGCATCGCGTTTTCAAAGACATTGCCAGGCGACATCCGGCCGAAGATCCGAAGATAGCCGGGATGGTCGTCGAGCGAGAACAGGCGCTCGGGTGCGGGGCTCCTGAGCCACTGGAAGTCGAAGGGCAGCGGGCCGGGGTTGAAGAGCGTGCGCGCGGGCGGCTGATCGAAAGGGTGAGGTTCAAGCCCTTCCGGTGCAGGCGTGATCAGGCTTGTCGGTGCATGCCCGCCTTCGGCGAGATAGAGCCAGCCATCGTCACGCCATTCCATCTTCTGGATGCCGGTTTCGCGGCCCATCTGCGATCGGCGGCGCTCATTTTCCTCGCCTGGCAGGCCGCGGCGGAATGCGGCCTTGCCCTCGTCCCAGTCCACCGCGATGGGCCGCGTGCAGAGATGGACCATATAGGTCTCGCCCGCCTCGGTCTCGACGATATCGGCGTGACCGCAGCGCTGCAGCGGCGCGTCGGGTGCATCGAAAGTGGTCAGCACATGGGTTTCGGGGTGCATCTCGTAGGGACCGAGAAGATCGCGCGAACGGGCAAGCGTGACAGCGTGCTCATAACCCGTGCCGCCCTCGGCCGTCATCAGATAGTACCAGCCATTGCGGTAGTAGAGATGCGGCGCCTCGGTGAGCTTGCGCTCCGATCCGCGGAAGATGTTATGGATCGGGCCGACGAGCTTTTCGGCCTCGACATCATATTCCTGCAGCACGATCCCGGAGAACTGGTCTCCATGGCCCTGCTGGCGGTGATCCCAGAGCATGTTCAAAAGATATTTGCGGCCGTCGGGTGCGTGAAACAGCGAGGCGTCGAAGCCGCTGGCATTGAGATAGATGCGGTCAGACCAGGGACCTTCGACCGACGAGGCCGTGGTGAGATAGTTCGGCGCATCCTTGAAGCTGCCCGAAATCCGCTTCACGTCGGTATAGATCAGCCAGAACAGGCCGTCGGCATGGGTCAGGCACGGCGCCCAGATGCCGCCGCTGTCGCAATTACCGCGCATGTCGAGAAGGTCTGCGCGGTCGAGCGGGCGGGCGGCAAGGCGCCAGTTGGCAAGATCGCGGGAGTGGTGGATCTGCACGCCCGGATACCACTCGAAAGTGGACGTCGCGATATAATAGTCGCCGCCGACGCGGCAGATCGAAGGATCGGGATTGAAACCCGGCAAGATGGGGTTCCTGATACCGTTGTCCGTCATGTATTCCTCCCGAAATGAACGCCACCGATGCGCGGAAAAGCTGCGTAATGGTTCTGCTACAGCCTGCTTAAATCGTTTCGCGAAGAATTGGAATCGCGCTTTGCCGAAAGAAAGGCCCCTCAGGCGCTGCAGCGATCACGGGTTGACGGCAGGGCCGGTTCGCGACAAACCTCGCAGCCTGAAATGCAAGATGGAGACGATGATGCACGCATGGGAAAAACAGGGCATGGAAAATGTCTTTCCAGGCTTTTCCGATTTCGCGTCACTGGATGAGATCGGCCCGATCGTGCTGTCCCATGGCGAGGGCATTTACGTCGTCGACGTCGATGGCAAACGCTATCTCGACGCCAATTCAGGCCTCTGGAACAATGTCGCGGGCTTCAATCATCAGGGCATCATCGACGCCCTCTGCGCCCAGGCGCAGCGTTTTCCGGGCTACCATTCCTTCTTCGGGCGGGTGGCCGATGTCACCGTCGAGCTGTCGCAGCGGCTGATCGCCCTCTCCCCTTTTGAAGACGGCAAGGTCTATTACACGAATTCCGGTTCCGAAGCGAACGACACCATGGTGAAGATGCTGTGGATGATCAACCGCGCCAAGGGCGAACCCGGCCGCCGCAAGATCATCACCCGGCAGAACGCCTATCACGGGGTCACGGTCGCAACATCCTCGATGACGGCAAAACCCTATAATGCCGAATTCGGGCTGCCGCTGCCGGGCTTTCTTCATGCCGACTGCCCGCATTTCTGGCGCAACGGTCTTCCGGGCGAGAGTGAGGACGCGTTCACGGCACGGATGGCGCGCAATCTCGAAGACCTGATCGAACGCGAAGGTCCGGAGACGATTGCCGGCATGTTTGCAGAACCGGTGCAGGGTGCCGGTGGCGTGATACCGCCCTCGAAGGGCTATTTCCAGGCGATCAGGCCGATCCTCAGAAAATACGGCATTCCGCTGATCGCCGACGAAGTGATCTGCGGCTTCGGCCGGCTTGGCGCCATGTGGGGCAGCGACGTCTACGGCATCGAGCCGGATGCGATCATCGCCTCGAAATGCATCACCGCCGGCTATTATCCGATGGGGGCAGTCATTCTCGGCAAGGGGCTTTCGGATGCGCTGATGGAAGCCTCCGACCGTTTTGGAGAGTTCCCTCACGGATTTACCGCATCCGGCAGCCCGCTGGGCAGCGCCGTTGCCCTGAAAGCGCTCGATGTCATCGAGAACGAGGGGTTGATCGACAACGTGCGCGCGCTGACGCCGCATTTTCAGGAGCGGCTGCAGCGCTTCAACGATCGCCCGCACGCTGGCGAGACACGGGGCATCGGCTTCATGGGCGCCATCGAAATCGTCGCCGACAAGGTCACCAAGACCCCGTTCGACAGCAAGATCGGCATATCGGAGCGGATCGCCAACAAGGCGATTCAAAACGGCCTGATCTGCCGACCGCTCGGCGCATCCGTGGTGCTGGCGCCGCCCTTCATCATGACAAGGGCAGAGATGGACGAGATGTTCGACCTGCTGGAAAAGACCTTTGACGCGGTTTTTGCAGAAATCCGGGCTTGAGGGCCCCGTCATCCCCGCACCCCGTGAGGTCATGCAAGGATCAAGCCCAATGAATGAGGAACTTGGAAGAGGATAGCTGTCCTCATGCTCCGGCGGTCCGTCAGAGACCGCCGCCCATCATCGCGGAACCTTTGTTTCGCAGCCTTCAGTCAGGCAGCAGTCTGTTCGGTCTTGGGATTTTCTTCGATGCTGAGAAGCTTGAAGATATCGGTGCGGCGGCGCACGAGATCGGCAATCGTATATTTGGAGAGTACGGCGAAGAACGCGTTGAGCGCTTCCCGCAGCGCCGCATTGAAGCCGCAGCTGTCAACGAGCGGGCAATCGGTTTCCGAATCGATATCGAAGCATTCCGCCATGGCGAAGTTTTCTTCGGTGACCCTGACGACGTCGAACAGCGTGATTTCCGCAGCCGGGCGGCCGAGGCGGACCCCGCCATTGCGCCCACGCACCGTATCCATGATGCCGGCCTTGTGGAGCGGCTGGATGATCTTGAACAGAAACAGTTCGGAGACGCCGTAAGCCTTGGCAATTTCGGGTACACGGCTGAGGCGCCCGTCATTGGCGGCGCAATACATCAGCATCCGAACCGCGTAATTTGTCTGCTTTGTCAGGCGCATGCCGTGCTCCTCTTTAGAATGTTTCCACGTTATAGCGCCTTTGTCTCTTTTGAACAATTCCAAAAGAAGAAATTTTCACTCAAGTCTTGGAGCACGTGGTTGACAGGCGGACACCATTACCTGATTACAATACTCAAGATAAAAAACCACAGGAGCAAGGAAATGACAAGGCTTTCCATCCTCACCCGTATCGTGGCGCTTTCCGGCGCACTTGCCGGCTCGGTGGCATTTTCCGCTGCTGCACAGGCGGCCGAGGAGGTCAACATCTACTCCTACCGCCAGCCCGAGCTGATCGCACCGCTTCTGGAGCGCTTCGAGGAAGAGACTGGCATCGAGACCAATGTGCTCTTCCTGGATAAGGGACTTGTCGAGAGAATCCAGGCCGAGGGCGTCAACAGCCCGGCCGACGTGATCCTGACGGTCGATATCGGTCGCCTGATGGAAGCCAAGGAAGGCGGCGTCACGCAGCCGGTCGAAAGCGACGTCATTTCTGCCGACATCCCGGCCCAGTTCCGCGATGGCGAGGGCGAATGGTTTGCGCTTACCAAGCGCGGCCGCGTTGTCTACGCCTCCAAGGACAGGGTCGGCGTCGTTCCGATCACCTATGAAGAACTGGCCGATCCGAAATGGAAGGGCGCGATCTGCGTGCGCGACGGCCAGCACCCCTATAACATCGCCCTGATCGCCTCGATGATCGCCCATCATGGCGCGGAATACACCGAGGAATGGCTGAAAGGCGTGAAGGCCAATCTCGCCCGCAAGCCGAACGGCAACGATCGCAGCCAGGCCAAGGCAATCATGTCTGGTGAATGCGACATTGCGCTTGGCAATACCTATTATGTCGGCCTGATGATGACCAACGACAAGGAGCCCGAACAGAAGGAATGGGCGGCCTCCATGAACGTGCTGTTTCCCAATGCCGACGACCGTGGCACCCACGTCAACATTTCCGGCATGGCGATGGCAAAGAACGCGCCCCATTCCGAGAATGCGCTGAAGCTGATGGAATTCCTCGCCTCGCCCGAAGCCCAGGAAATCTATGCCGAGCAGGTGTTCGAATATCCGGTGATGCCGGGTGCAAAGGCTTCGGAAATCGTGCAATCCTTCGGCGAGATCCACCCCGATGAACTGCCGCTTTCCGAGGTTGCAGCGCATCGCAAGGAAGCTTCGGAACTGGTCGACAAGGTCGGCTTCAACGACGGCCCCTGATCGCTCTTTGGGCAGCCATCAAACGGAAAAAGGCGGCATCTGTGCCGCCTTTTTCATGCCATCAAGGTGCATTGCCAAATCATCCTGAAGACGCCGCGCGCCGATCTCCGGCATCAAACGCTGGGCTGTCGATCAGTCGAGAATACCGTTGGCGGTTCCCAGAATCGAGATCGACGGCGTCAGCTGCGAAATCAGACGGTTCCAGTTGGTGACCGGCTGAGAGGCGACGAAGACGATATCATCGGGACGCAATTGCAGTTCGGTTGCCAGAAGCAGGTTGGCGGTGTTCTGCGCATCAAGCGACCACGCCGTAATCTCCAGCGGCGCGCCCGGCTGCAGGCGGCTCTTGCGCAGCAGGTAAATACGGCGCGGATTTCCGGTAACGGGCGAAATGCCCCCCTGCTCGAACATCGCATCGGCAAGCGATGCATAGCGATCGAACGGCAGCGGCCAGCGGCCCTGATTTTTCACTTCGCCGAAGACATAGACATAGTCGCGCTCGACCGCGTCCATGCTCAGACGGGTCTGGAAAATGTCACGCTGTTCATCGAGAACGTCGCGCTGGAACTTGGCCAGATCGAGTTCCTGGCGCAAATAGTTTTCGGCACGCGCCTCGGAGTACTCGCTCTCCACGAAAACCCGGTCGCCGTTCTGCAGCAATACCCGCGGAATATCGTTCTTGGCAAACAGCTTGTTCGCGCTGATCTGATAGACTTGGCCGTCGCGATAGAGACGGACGGTCGCATAAGACGGATCTTCAACAGCAATGCCGCCTGCGACCGTGATCGCTTCGTCAAGATAGAGCGGCGTCAGCGTGATCGGCTCGAGCTGCGGGGTGCCGACGGCACCACCGACGGCAACGCGCTGCGAGTTGAAATCCGTGATTTCGAGATTGAAGGTCGGATCGATCTGGCTCGTCACCAGCCGCTGGAACAGCGCCGACTGCGCCTCCTGCAGCGTCATGCCCGCAATCATCACGCGCCCGACGGTCGGGATGGCAACGGCGCCATCATCCTGCACCGTATAGCCCTGCCTGGAATTCTGGGCCGCAAGCAGGCCGTTGATCTCGTTCAGGGAAGAATCGGCATTGGGCGTTGCCAGCAGAACGACATCCCCGACACCGATCCGATAGGGCTTCGGCGTCTGAAGCGGCGGCAGGCGTGTCGCGACGGGACCCGGGCGCGTCTGCGGCTTGTAGGCTGCGATGCGCGGCACCGCGGAATTCTGCAATGTGGCGGTCTGATCGAAAACGGGCGGCAGGCTCAACGGCTGGTAAGGCGTCATCGCGTTGGCCAGCAGCACATTGTCGGCGGTGACCGGCACCACCTTGACGGCCGAAGTCGTGCCCACAACCGGACGCACGTCCGAAACATTGTAGATGGCGCTGCACCCAGACAGCAGCACGGTCAGGCAGATGGTTGATAAGGCACGCACTTAGAAATTCTCCGAATTGCCCTTATTGCTCCGGCATTCGAGCCTTCTGAACACATGCACCAGGAAACGCAAAACTATGCTTTCGAGATACCCGCGAACTGTTGAAAATGGATTAAAAACAAACCCATCTCAATAATCATGTAAAAAATTGCCAGGCCTCGACATTTCCAGAAAGACGATGCCGGCAATTTCAAACTTTTCTCAGAGGCCCTTTTAATACGCAAATCTCAAGGTGAGTCCATAGCGCGCCTCGTCTTGCGCCAGCATCGTGCCGACTCCATGAAGACCTGTTGCATTTGTAACATAGGCATCGGCGCTGAACGCCGTATTGTGAAGCTGGTAGCGCGCGCCGGCCGCCCAGACCGGGTCGCCGTCATCGAGCAGAGCCGTGACCTCGCCAATGAGCGCGAAATCGGCGGTCGGGCGCACGGTGATACCGCCGCCGATCGCCTTCAGGCGTTCGCTTCCAAATGCCGCGACCTTTGGCTCGAAGGCAAATGACAGGCTGTCAGAGACTGCAAGGCTTGCCGGCAGCGATGCATAGAGCACGCCTTCCGTCGGTTTCTTGAAATCCCGGCCCGCCAGAACCTGGCCGGAGAGCGAGAACAGGTCGCCATATTTCTGATCCATCAGCCGCAGCTTGCCACCCACCATGTAGGACCACTCGTCCCCCCAGGGGCTGACCGCATCGCCCGCCGTCCCGCCACCCGGATATTCCGAGAAGATCACGTCGAGCTGGAGATCCTGATCGAGGCCATAGCCGAAATGGACATCGCTGAAATTGCGATTGCCGATGCCGGCCTCCGCAAGAATCCGACGGGGCGTCAGCGTGCTGGCGCTTGTGAGCGTCACGCCGTCGAATTCGCGGGCGAGCTCCAGCGCCGTCACCGGGCTCAGCATGTCGACGCGATAGCTGTCGAAATAGACATCACGGGTGGCAACGCCAACGGTCGGCGTGTAGCTCAAACGAATTCCATAGGCGATGTCATCATCGCCGGGAAAGGCGAGAATGCTGGTCGCAGGGGTCTGACCCAGGCCATTTGTCGCGAACAGATCGATCGCCGCCTTGGGCGTTACGGCAAGCTTCACGCCCGCCATCCAGACCGGCGTCACTTCGAAGGCGCCGGTGCTGGAAATATTGTTGCCATCGGTTCCGAAGGGCAGCATGACGGTCGCATAGGATTGCAGCCCGGTAATCGGCTGCCAGGTGAGGCCCGCGCCGACATAGGGAATATTGCCGTAATAGGGAACGCCATTGATCGCATCGGGCAGGAACGAAATGCCGGGCGTGACATGAAGACGCAGGCTATCCGTCACCGTGAGGCTCATCGGCAATTGCAGGCTTCCGGTCATCGCCCAGTCGCCGTCGCCTTCATTGCCGTAAATATTGCCGGACAGAAAGACGGATTCCAGTGAGCCGAAAGCTGCGATCGAAAGTCCCTCGCTGGAGAGCAGACCGACCTTCGCGCCGCCGCCCATGCCGAGAAAGGTAAGATTGTCTCTACACAACGCCGTGCCGCACAGCAGCGGATCGTCGAACACGAAACCGTAGCCCGAAACCTGGAGCCAGTCGGTCATGGCCCAGTCGCCGCGCAATGTGTAAACCTGCGTACCCGTTCCGCTGCCGGCGGTAGTCTGGTCGTATCCGGTCTGAAGATCGATGGCGCCGCGCGGCAGGAGATAGCCGGTTTCAAAGCTCGAATAGTTGGACGCCATCATCTCGATCGGCGTCTGATCGAGGAACAGGGCACCGGGGCCTTCCAGAAGCTGGGCGTTTGAAGAGCGGACTCCGCCTGACAGGATCGCCGCCGCCAAAAGGCCGGCTCCTGCTATACGAACGGTCAGGCTGGTCTTACTATGTGTCAACCGCTACATCCCGGCCGAAAAGTCTCTTTGAAATCGCCGCGACCTTAGAGCATGGCCATTATATGTACAAGTGCCGCACGTGCTTATCCAAGACGGCAAAGTACAGGCTTGCCCTGTCACCAGAATGACAAAGTGAACTTCACGATTATCAAGTTGTTCGAAAGTAAATGATTAAGGTTAATTTTGGATTTAAGCGCATGACAGCACGCCTTGACGACACTGACATGAATGAAGGGGAAAATGGTACGGTTGGTGGGAATCGAACCTACGACCTCAGGTGCCACAAACCTGCGCTCTAACCAACTGAGCTACAACCGCACAAAGGCGATGCGCTATGCATCGCGGCCCGTTTAAAATGCCTGCTCTCAATTTGCAAGCCCCAACATGACATCACGCTCAGATTTAAGGAGGTGACCGGGCTGGAATTAACCGTGCGGCATGAAAACAACGCCCCGATGCTGGACCGGATCGCGAATTATTATTAAAAAAGGATTAAGGGCCCCGCTTCAGTCGCGCATGCCGAAACAGCCAACCGGACAGCAGTTCATGACCACCCCGTCCTTCATTGCCTTTGCATCGCACCCGGCCCTGCGCCAGCGCTATGTCGAAGCGCGTGCCATGCTCGTCGCAGATGCGGATGATGGCCGGATCGTCTGGGCAAATGCTGCGGGCGCAAGCGGCTTCGGCTACACCGCCATCGGCGATGCCATCGGCAACGAACTTGCAGATCCCATCATTCGCCGCCAGTTCCAGGCCGCCGCCGGCAGGCTTAAAGCGCCGGGCGACAGCGAGCGGTTCACCATCCATGTCACCAGAGGTTTCCGGCGCGCCGCCGTGGCGGCAACCGTCACCCTGTTCGTCCTGTCCCAGAAGCGCTACGTTCTGATCGAATGCGAAGCGGATCAGCGCGCCCCGAAAAATCTTGTGGAAGGACCCGGTGACCTGCATCTGGCGCTGATCGATGGCGAGGGCCGGGTGCTTGAGCATTCGGCGGGTTTCACGGATGCAGAGCTTGACGAAGACGAGATCGACGGCGTGATCGAAAGCCTGCGCCGCCGGCCTGAAAGCTATGTCGAACGGCTAATCACCAGCGAGAGCGGCATCTGGCCGGTGGCTCTTGGCAGGCTTTCAAGCGATCCCGAGCGTTACCTGCTCGCCGTATCACCCGATCTTTCGGCAGACGTCAGACCAGAGCCGCAGCCTCCGGCCCGCTCCCCCCTCGACGTGATCGCCGCGATTGACGATAGCCTAGGCGCGCTGATTGAAGACATCGATGAGACGCCGCAGCCGGTGATCCGCAGGGCACCCGCTCCGGCCAAGGCCGCGCCCGAGCCGTCCCCGGAACTTGCCGCACAGCGCGCGCTGCCGCTTCGATTCGTCTGGCGCAGCGACATTGACGGCCGGATCGTCGAGACATCGGGAGAGCTCGTCGAGGCCGTCGGCGACGAAACCGGAACGATCACCGGCCTTTCCTTTTCCGAGATCGAAGCCCAGCTGGGCGTAACCGGCGCCGGCGCGATCGGTGATCTGGTGCAATCGACGGAGACCTGGTCGGGCCGCACCGTGGAATGGCCGATTTCAGGTACCGACATGGTGGTCCCTGTCGATCTTGCCGCGTTGCCGACCTTCACCCGCGAACGCCGGTTCGATGGCTTCCGCGGCTTCGGCCTCGTGCGCAGGGGCGAGGAGAAGACGAGCCCGAAGCCTCAGCCGGCTGCGCCGAAGCGCCCTGCCGAAACGGCCAAGACGCTCACCGCCGACGAGCGCAACGCGCTTGACGAGATCGCGCTTCAGCTGCGCGCCGCAGCGCCCGCCGAAGAGACACCGGCGGAGACGGAAGACACGCCGCGCCCGCTCATCCGCCGCAAGACTGCCGCGCCCTCGGAGAATGAGGCGTTGCCCGACACCAGCGACTTCGACGGCCGCGAAGATCCGATCGTGATCCAGTCCGGCGATCGCGTGCTTTATGCAAACCACGCCTTTCTGACGATTTCGGGTTACGGCTCTCTTGAGGCCGTCATTGCCGCAGGCGGAACGGATGCCTTCGTCGAGCGCGGCAGCGATGACCGGCTGTTTCTGCGCACCGCAGACGGCACCAAGCTCCCCGTATCCTTTCACATGCAGGCCATCACCTGGCAGGGCGGACGGGCGCTTGCCCTGACCCTGCGGCCTGAAAGCGAACACGGCGCTTCCGCAAACCCGGTGATCCGCCGCGTGCCGCAGGCGGAGCCCGCAGATGAAAGTGCCGCAGAGGTTACGGAACTCTCCTCGATCCTCGACACCGCCACGGACGGTATTCTGATTCTCGATGGCGACCAGCGCATCCGCTCGCTGTCGGCATCGGCCTCGGCGCTGTTTGCGACCGATACGACCGATGTGGCCGGCGAGCCGGTGGATGTTCTTTTCGCCGAGGAAAGCCACAGCGATCTCTCCATTCATCTCAAACGCATGCAAAGGGCTGGAGACGTCAATTCCGAAGGGCTGGAGGTGATCGGTCGCGAAGCGGGCGGCGGGCTCATTCCGCTTTACGTCACGCTCGGCCGCCTGCCGCAATCGGACGGCATCTGCGTGGTGCTGCGCGATATCACCGCGCTGAAGCGGCGCGAGGACGATCTACGCTCGGCCCGGCGCGAGGCGCGCGAGGCGCAGGATGAGCGCGAGGACTTCCTCTCCGCCCTGCGCTACGAGCTGCGCCAGCCGATCGATGCGATCGTCTCGCTGTCGGAAACCATGGATCATCAGGCGTTCGGTCCGATGGGCGACGGGCGCTACCACGCCATAGCCCGCGAGATCGCGCTGAAGGGCCGGCATGCGCGCGGCGTGATCGGCAGGCTTCTGGGCGAAGCCGTGCCGGAGCCCGAGGTGGAACCGGCACCGCTTCCCAAACAGCCAGAGGCCCAGGCCGTCAATACCGAGGCTGCCGCCCCGGTCAATGATGCGATCGCGGAAGCCGTCAGCATGGTCCAGCCGCGCGCCAACAGCCGACGGATCATCATCCGCGCCGCCCTGTCGCCGGGCATCGGCTCTGCGGGCGGCTCGTCCGAGACGCTGCGCGATATTGCCCATGAGCTTCTTCTGGGCGCCGTTCAGTTCACGCCTGCCGGCGGGCAGGTCGTGGTCTCTTCGGCGCTTACCCCTGAAGGCGGCATTGTTCTCAGATTTCGCGACAATGGCATTGCACCGTCCCGGCGGCGCATCGGCAATGGCGGCGCGCGCATCGAACAGGGCGAGCCGGACAATTCCCATCTCGCCAAAGCGCGGGCACTGGCAGACAGTCTTGGCGCACGCCTCGTCGTGAACGCCGTGCCGAACGAAGGCATGCTGGTGGAAGTGTTCCTGTCCGAAACGCAGACGCGGCCGCTGCATTATTGATCGGGCACCGTCCTGTCCGGTTCTTTCGCGCTCACCCGGTGATGCTTGCGCGGCGTTTTGAGCCCTGGCGGGAGATTCCACCTTGCCGCAAAATGCTCTAAAGCATCACCCAGCGTGCGGAATCACCGCGCGCTGGGTTCCTCAAGGGGCGCGCATAACACAAAGGTCCGGGCTGAAATGACCGGCTGCCGAAAGGCGAGAAGAGATGTCCGTATCCGAAACCTCCGGCCGCCCGGCCTTCAGGTTTTCCTCGCTGGCGCTGGCCGCCTCGGCGATCAGCGCGCTGATGCTGCTTCCGCTTGCAGCCATCGTCTGGCTCGCTTTCACCTCGGATCTGTCGGCGATCTCCCATCTGGCGACCACCGTGCTTCCGGCAGCGGCGCGGCGGACATTCTGGCTGCTATTGTTGAACGGCGTGATCACCGGCCTTGTCGGGGTGGTGACGGCCTGGCTGGTCGTTTCCTTCGATTTTCCGTTCCGCCGCCTGCTTTCGGTGCTTCTGGTTCTGCCGCTTGCCATGCCGATCTATCTCGCGGCCTATGCCTTCGGCGAATTTCTCGATTTTACCGGTCCGGTGCAGACGTTTTACCGCGCGATCTTCGGCTTCAAGAGCGCACGCGACTACGGCTTCCCCGATGTCCGCTCCCTCGGCGGCGCCGTGCTGGTGATGACGGCGGTGCTCTACCCTTACGTCTATCTGACCGCCCGCGCCGTTTTCGCGATGCAGGGCCGCAATGCCGCGGATGTGGCGCGCACGCTTGGCGCCGGGCGCTGGCGGGTGCTGTTGCGGGTCCAGCTCCCGATGGCGCGGCCGGCCATCATCGTCGGCCTCACGCTGGTGATGATGGAAAGCCTCAACGATATCGGCGCCGTGCAATATCTCGGCGTCAACACGCTGACCTTCTCGATCTATGAGACCTGGCTCAACCGGGGCGATCTTGGCGGCGCCGCCCAGCTTTCGGTCATCCTGCTTTTGATCGTGCTTGCGCTGATCATGATGGAACGGCTGGCGCGCCGCAATCAGCGTTATGCCGCCTCACGCGCAAACGGCGAAGCTTCGCGCCAGAGATTGAGCGGCCCGAAGGCCGCTCTCGCGACGCTTTGCTGCGCCCTGCCCGTCATCATCGGCTTCTTCGTGCCGACCCTGGTTCTGGCGGGCTTTGCGCTGAAGCGTCTTGATGCTTTCGCCTCCCCCCGCCTCCTCGAGGCGCTGACCACCAGCATTGCGGTTGCCGGGCTTGCTGCGCTGTTTGCGGTGTTCTTCGGGCTCACGCTTTCCTATGCGGTGCGCAACGATCCATCGCGCAAGGCAAAAAGCTTCGCACGCCTTGCCTCGCTCGGCTACGCCATTCCCGGAACGGTGCTCGCGATCGGCGTGCTCATCCCGCTTGCAGGCTTCGACAACGCCGTCGATGGGGTGATGCGCGCAGGCTTCGGCGTCTCCACCGGCCTCATCCTGTCCGGCAGCGGCTTTGCCATCGTCTATGCCTGCACCGTGCGGTTTCTGGCCATGGCGGAGGGCAGCGTCGATTCAGGCTTCCAGAAGCTGTCGCCCAATCTCGACATGGCGGCCCGCACGCTCGGCCGTTCGCCCGTGAAGGCGCTGTTTTCCGTGCTGTTGCCGAACATGCGCCCGGCGCTCTGGACGGCAGCACTTCTGGTCTTCATCGAAACGCTGAAGGAACTTTCGGCCACCATCCTGCTGCGCCCCTTCAATTTCAACACGCTCGCGACACTGGTCTACGAGGATGCCTCGCGGGCGGAGGTGGAAAGCGCGTCAGTGCCTGCGATGATCATCATCCTCGCAGGCCTTATCCCGGTGCTCATGGTGTCGCGTTCGATGGATCGTCGCTGACCATGGCGCGTTTGCCGCACTGAAAGCCACGCTCCGACGCGCAAGCATGACCTGTCGGAGGCATGCGGCGACCTCATGCGGTCGCCGCCTTGTCCTTCAGCCGAGCTTCGGCGCGAGCGAGCCGTCCGCATAGCGCTTTGCCATGTCGGCCATGGAGATCGGCTTGATCTTGTCGGCGTGACCGGCGGTTCCGAAGGCCTCGAAACGCTCGACGCAGAGCTTGGTCATCGCTTCCATCGCAGGCTTCAGATATTTGCGCGGGTCGAACTCGGAGGGGTTTTCGGCAAACACCTTCCGGATCGCGCCGGTCATCGCCATGCGGTTGTCGGTATCGATGTTGATCTTGCGCACGCCATGCTTGATGCCGCGCTGGATCTCCTCCACCGGGACGCCCCAGGTCGGCTTCATCTCGCCGCCATACCGGTTGATGATCTCCTGGAGATCCTCCGGCACGGAGGAGGAGCCATGCATGACGAGGTGCGTATCCGGCAGCCGCCGGTGAATTTCCTCGATCACGTTCATCGCCAGCACTTCGCCATCGGGCTTGCGGGTAAACTTGTAGGCGCCGTGGCTGGTGCCCATGGCAACGGCCAGCGCATCGACATTGGTGTCCCTGACGAACTGGACGGCCTGATCCGGATCGGTCAGCAGCTGGTCGTGATCGAGCTTGCCCTCGAAGCCATGTCCATCTTCCTTCTCGCCCTCGCCGGTTTCCAGCGAGCCGAGAATGCCGATCTCACCCTCGACGGACGCACCGGCCCAGTGGGCGAAGTCCGAGACGCGGCGGGTGATGCCGGCATTGTACTCATAGTCGGCCGGCGTCTTGCCATCGCCCTTCAGCGAGCCGTCCATCATCACCGAGGTGAAGCCGTATTTGATCGCGGTCATGCAGGTGGCTTCATTGTTGCCGTGGTCCTGATGCATCACCAGCGGGATTTCGGGATGAAGCGCTGCCAGCCCCTCGATCAGCTTGGCGAGCACCAGATCGTTGGCATAGGAGCGCGCGCCGCGGCTTGCCTGGATGATCAGCGGCGACGACGTCTTCTTCGCCGCCTCCATGATCGCGAGGCCCTGTTCCATATTGTTGATGTTGAAGGCCGGCACGCCGTAGCCGTATTCGGCCGCGTGGTCGAGCAGTTGCCGCAAGGTAATCATGGGCATGGCCAAGTCTCCTGTGATCTAGCGCCGCCCTGCCGACGGCTCATCAAAATGTTCCTCAGCCGCCCGAGTATGGCAGCTTTGTATGATGATGATAGGGAGACCCCGGAAAATAACAACATGATTTTACAAACAACATATTGATTGTTATTTTAATCGTTATAAAATGTGATATGTATCATTGACGAACCTGTGATATCAAAAATGCGCCAACATTCGACAAGGAGAGCCTGTTGAAAGCGGATGAAAGACGAGCGGCGATGATGGCGCTTCTGATGGAAAAGGGTACGGCGAGCGTCGATGAACTGAGCCTCAGATTCCATGTTTCGAAGATGACGGTGCATCGCGATCTCGACGAACTGGAAGCCTCGGGCCAGTTGCGCAAGGTGCGCGGCGGGGCGTCCGTGCAATCGTCGGCAATGTTTCAGGCGGATTTCCGCTATCGCCAGAAGATGGCGGCGAATGAGAAGGCGCGGATCGCCGCGCGCGCTGCCACATTGGTCGAGCCCGGCATGACGCTGATGATCGACGATTCCTCGACCGCCGCCAATCTCACCGAACATCTCGTCCACCGGCTGCCGCTGACGGTGATATCGAACAATCTGAGTGTGATATCACAGCTTGCCGGGATCGCCGGGATTGAACTGATGGCGCTTGGCGGCCAGTACAGCCGCAAGTTCAACGGCTTTTTCGGCCTTCTGACGGAGGACGCGTTGCGCGGTCTGCGCGCCGATATGGGGTTCATCTCGGCCTCGGCGATCTATGACGGCGCGGCCTTTCACCAGGACCCGGAAGTGGTGCAGACCAAGCGGCTGATCGTCAAGGGCGCCGAGCGGCGGGTTCTGCTCGCAGACCACACCAAGTTCGGACGCCCCGGCCTGCACTTCCTGACCGGGCTTGAAACCTTCAATGCCGTCTTCACCGGCGCGGAACTGGCAGAAGAGCAGCGCCATGTCCTGCAGGAAAAGGGCGTGGCACTGGAGTGCGTCGCGCCCTGAAGCGTTGATGCGGCCTGCCGGCTGAACACCGTTCGGGCCAGTCGGCCGCATCGCCCTCCCGGCGGTTGCAGCGACGCAACGGCCCTTGCAAAGATCGAACCCGATTTTCAGCCCGATGGCCTAGCCGGCGCCGAATATCAGCGACCGGTGGCCGCTTGCTCCGGCGAGATTGCCATCGCCCACCGCAAGCGCGACGGATGCCATCGGACGGGCCGCATCGCCGCAGGCAAAAACGCCCGGCATGCTGGTCTCCTTCATCGCCCCTGTGCGAATGACGGCGCCGAGCGGCCCCTCCTCCAGAGCCAGGCCAAGGCCGACAGCAATCGGGCTTGCAAGCTCGAACCGAGCGAGCGCGAACAACCCGGCAAACGGCAACACCCGGCCGTCCTCAAGCCGGATATCGGCGTGACCGGTAATCGCCGCGATTGAGCCGCGTTCGATCGTCACGCCGCGCGCAGAAAGGCTCTCAAGCTGGCCGCGGTCGGGCTCGAAGGCATCATTGATGAAGAATGTCGTCGGCCCCCAGTCCGGCAGCATCAGCGCGTGATGCATGGACAGCGCCGAGCCTGCAATCACGCCGATCATACCCTGATCGAGTTCATAGCCATGGCAGTAGGGGCAATGAAACACGGCCTTGCCCCACCGCTCGGAAAGGCCGCTGATTTCCGGCATGATATCGCGCAGGCCGGTTGCAAGGATCAGGCGACGCGCCAGATGGCGCTCTTCTTTAACGGTCACCGCAAACAGCAGCTCCCCTGCTTCCACCGGCGTCACGCGCTCGGCGCTTTCGGCTCGGGCGGAAAGCCACCCTACCGTCTTGTATTTCAGCACCTCCGCGCGCGCCCTTGCGGCGATTTCGGCGGGCTCCGCCCCATCATTCGTCAAGAAGCCGTGCGAGTGGCTGGCAAACCGGTTCCGGCGCTTTCCCTCGTCAATGATCAGCACCCGCTGCCGGGCACGGCCAAGCTGCAGGGCAGCGGAAAGTCCGGCATAGCTGCCGCCGATGATGATGACGTCGTATACGAGAGCATTCATGGTTTCACCTTTCATTTCTCGACACAACATAAGTTACATAACATGACGCCGTCAACACTCACGAAACTTTTGTTGTTTCGTGACCTTGAAGCTGTGCTAGAGCAAAAAGAGCAGGAGCCGAGGCAAAGGAGCGACATCATGCGGCAGGACAGCCGGCTTTCACGCATGCTTCATGTACTGATCCATATGGGGAGGCATGACGGCGCGATGACCTCCGATATGATTGCCGCCATGCTCGACGCCAATCCCGTCGTGATCCGCCGCACGATGGCGGGACTTCGCGATGAGGGTTACGTGCGCTCGGAAAAGGGGCATCGCGGCGGTTGGACGCTGACGCGCCGGCTTGACCAGCTCTCCCTGCTCGATATCTACCGCGCCGTGGGCGAGCCCTCCGTTTTCGCCGTCGGCCCTGCCTATGACATGCCCGGCTGCCCCATCGAACAGGCGGTGAACGCAACCCTGATCGATGTCTTCGACGAGGCCGAACAATTGCTGCTCAAACGTTTCGCCGGCGTGACGCTTGCCGACATCGCCGACCGGTTCGGCAATGGTCCGCTTAACGACGACGCGGTTGCGGCATCGCGCTGCGAATAGGTAAATTCATGGCGGTTGACGGCGGATCACCGCTCCATTACGCCTGCCCACATGCCAGCTGCGGCTGCGCAGAACCTCGCGCGGGCCCACGGCTTCGCAAATGATTCCATACGCAGAAGACTTGGGACGAGCCGATGAGCGCGCCGGAAGCGATCACACTTTACGAAGCGATTGGCGGTGCGGCGACGGTCGAACGGCTGACAGGCCGCTTCTACGCGCTGATGGATACGCTTCCCGAAGCGGCAAGGTGCCGCGCCATCCACCCGAAAGACCTTTCGGGCTCCGAGGAAAAATTCCGGGACTATCTGACCGGCTATCTCGGCGGCCCGCCGGTCTATGTGGAAAAGCACGGACATCCGCGCCTCAGGATGCGGCACATGCCGGCGCCCATCGGCGCCGATGAGCGCGACGAGTGGCTGCTCTGCTTCCGTCGCGCGCTGGAAGAGACCGTGCCCGACATCCGTCTGAGGGCCGTGATCATGCCGCCGATCGAGAAACTTGCCTATCACATGCAAAACCGGAGCTGATCATGGGAAGCCTTACGCGTTCATCCCGCCTCCTGATGTTCTTCGGCGGCATTTCAGGCGCCTCTGGCATCATGCTGGCCGCTGCCGCCTATCACGGCAGCAGCGATATCCTGCAATCGGCCGCCCTGATCTGCCTTGCAAACGGCCCGGCACTGCTGGCCCTTTCGCTGATCGCCGTGCGCACGTCCGTCGCTGCCGTTTCCGGCGTCCTGATTGCGGCAGGCACGCTGCTGTTTGCAGGCGATATCGCGGCACTCAATTATCTCGGATCAGGCCTGTTCCGCATGGCGGCCCCTCTTGGCGGGACCGCCATCATCGCCGGTTGGCTGATCGCAGCCCTGGCGGCACTGCTGCCAGCCGGAAAGCGCTGATCATTCGGCAGTGGGGATCCGTCCGAAGCGCAGCAGGTTGCCGTGCGGATCGGAGATGTAAAACTCTTTCATGCCCCAGGGCCGTTCGGTGAAGCCTTCGGGACGCAGCACGCCGCGCTTTTCGTATTCGGCATACAAGCCATCGATGCCGCCGCCACGGATATAGACGGAGCTGCGCTCGCAGAGCGAGCGATCATCCGTCAGCCAGAAGTGGAGCTCCAGGCCCGGGCGGCGCAGGATGAGATAGTCGTCAGCCTGATGGACAATTTCGGCAAGACCCAGCTTTTCGCCATAGAACGCTTTTGTCTCGGCAAGATCGAGCGATGGCAGCACGGGAAGGACCGTGATTTCAGAGGGATCGCTCATCAGGCACCAGCAACCGCGTTGAAACCCTCGAACACGGGCGGTCCGAGATAATCCGCCTTGCGCGCGCCGGCATTGCGGTGCGCATCGCGAAACTGCTCCGACTTCGTCCAGGCCAGAAACGCCTCCTCGCTCGCCCACATCGTGTGCGATGCATAAAGCGTGTAGCCTTCATCCGGGAATGTCTTGCCCCTGAGCAGATGGAAGGAGATGAAGCCTTCGAGCTCGGCGAGCCTGGAATCTCTGCCCTTCCAGATATCCTCGAAAATCTCTTCCGAGCCGATGGCAACCTTGAAGCGGTTCATTGCGATATACACTGGGGTACCTCCCTTTTGCATTCTCCGACATGGCGATGCCGGCTCTGAAGGTCAATGACGTCGGCGCTCCTGGCGTTCTTCTGCGGGCGTTGCAGCCGCTTTCGCGCCGGAAAGACCAGAACCGTCGCCTGCGCGTGCATCGGCGCGTAGCGGGTGATGAGACGGCCGAAGCTGTCCGTCCGATGCAGGCCGATGAGACCGGCGTCACCAAGATCGCTCTTCATCAGTTGTTGCGCTCGTTCATGCTCTGGAGCGCGCGCTCGAGCGACGACTTCGAGCCGTTCCTGAGCGGAATGAACGCCTTGTTGAACTTCTTGCAGCCGGATTTGACGCGCACGCAGGCGTCGTGGCTGATGCAGTCGATCGGGCAGAACACGCAATCCACCGAAGGCAGAACCCGGTCGATCCGCGATACCGCCTCGCGCAGGCCGCCATCGTGGTGGATCAACTCCGCGCCATAGACATCGGCAACCGCACGCAGGTGCGCCACCTGACAGTCCCGACCACCGACATAGAGAAAGCTGCGGCCGGAAAGACTGTCGGGCGCCTGCGCCACCCGCGTGACGTCCTCCGAAGCCGAGACACCCTTTTCCGCCTTGCGCCTGTTCTTCTTCGCCATGAAAGACCTCCTTCCAACGAGGGTTTCGTGCATCATCATGGCGACCTTATAAAACATGATAAAAAAGGTAAAGTTTAAATATGAGAATTATACTCATGTTTATTCGGAATGCGCCTCACCCTCCTTTTCGATGCCGAGCGCGGCACTGCGCCTGGCCCCGCCCCAACAGGGTGCAAATCACCAATGGCGGCTTTTCACGGAAGACTGAGCGCGTTAAAACGCTTGCAAACCGGAGATAATTCCATGCTTGAGAAAATCGACAACCTGCCCGACACCATGATCGGCTTCACCATCCACAGCGCGCTGAGTGCCAATGATTACCAGAACGTTCTTCTGCCCGCGCTCGAAACCCAGAGCACGCATGCCGGCGGGCTGCGGCTGCTCCTCGTGACCGGACCGGATTTTGCGGGCGCGGATGTCGGCTCGGCGATGGGTGGCCAGGCGTTCCGCCGCTCCGAACCCCTGAACTTCAAGAGCATCGCGATCGTCAGCGCCAACCGGGGTTTCGCCCAGGCGGTCCAGATGTTCGGCATGCTGTTCCATGCCGAGGTCAGGGTCTTTGCCCCCGACCGCCAGGACGAGGCCGTGGCCTGGCTTTCCGCCTGACGCTCTCTAGCGGCAGTAGCGATAGCCACCCTTGCGGTCGATCACATCGAGATGCATGTGATCCTGATGGGTGGCATCGCTGCCCGGTGCAAGGACTGTCTTGAAATAGAGGCAGGCCGCGGCGCTGACCGTGCGCTGGAATGCCCCGGTGGCCGTGCCGTCGGTCATGCGCGGTTCCATGTCGACGACGGTGCCATCCGAGAAGGTCAGGCTGGCAATGTCGATCGCATTGCCCTTGGCATGCTCGGATACCTTCGCGCCTTCGACATTGTTGCGGCTGCGGCAGATATAGGTCGAAGCCTGATTGATCCGCTTGAGCTCCGCGTCCTTCGAAAGCGCGACCTTTGCAGTCGGGTTCACATAGTCCTTTGCCCAGTTTGCAAGCGCCAGCGCCGTCTCGCAGCGCATTGTGCCAGCCGGGGAAAGCTCAACGCCCTTTATCACCATCGTGACTTCAAGCGGCCGGTCGATGCCGCAGATGCCTGGCCCGTCGATCGTGTCGAGAACCTTGAATGCCGTTCCGAGCTTCATCAGCTCAGCCGTGCAGCGGTTGAAGGCTTCGGCATCTTCCTTCGCCGGCTTTGGGTCGGCAGGCGGCGGAGTCGGCGGATTGTCGGCACGCTCCTCCGGAACGGGCGGATCATCGGGCAGATCCTCCTCCACCTTCTCGATCGCCTCCTCATCCGCGCTGGACTTGTCCGCGTCTTCCCCCTCTGCAGCGGCGTCGGGCTTGGGCGCCTCTTCGGCCGGTTTGCCTGCCTCGGCACCTTCCGCCTTTGCGGCGTCTTCCGTCTCCGTTGCGGCGTCAGCCTTTTCGGGTGCGGCTGCGGAACCCGGCTGAGCGGTGGAAGCTTCGGGACGCTGTTCGGGAACGGGCGGGTTTTCCGGCAGATCGAGCGCCATCAGGAAGAGCGCCGCTGCCGGCAGGGCGGCAAGGGCGATGGGCTTGCGGAGACTGACCACGTGAAATCCTCGGTTGATCGTACATCGAGACAACGTGCGGTCGTGGCGCGGGGTTCCCGCAACACCAAATCACAAAAGATGAACCCGGCGAGACAGGCCGCCGGGTTCTCAATAAAATCAGAGAGATGAGACTATTCGATCGCCTTGACGATATCTTCGGTCATCTTCTTGGCGTCGCCAAGCAGCATCATCGTGCCGTCCTTGTAGAACAGCTCATTGTCGATACCGGCATAGCCGGAGCCGAGCGAGCGCTTTACGAACAGGCAGGTTTTGGCCTTGTCGACGTCGAGGATCGGCATGCCGTAAATCGGCGAGGCCTTGTCATCGCGCGCCGCCGGATTGGTGACGTCATTGGCCCCGATCACGTAAGCCACATCGGCCTGGGCGAATTCCGAGTTGATATCCTCGAGTTCGAAGACTTCATCGTAAGGCACATTGGCCTCGGCGAGCAGCACATTCATATGCCCCGGCATGCGGCCGGCGACCGGATGAATGGCGTATTTCACCTCGACGCCCTTTTCCTTCAGCTTGTCGGCAAGCTCGCGCAGGGCATGCTGTGCCTGAGCAACCGCCATGCCGTAACCCGGCACGATGATCACCTTGGAGGCATTCTCCATCAGGAAGGCCGCATCATCGGCCGAGCCGGTCTTGACGTTGCGATCGACCGCGCCGCCAGCGGCTGCGGCAGATCCGCTGTCACCGCCGAAGCCGCCAAGGATGACCGAGATGAACGAGCGGTTCATGCCCTTGCACATGATGTAGGAGAGGATCGCACCCGAAGAGCCGACCAGCGCGCCGGTAACGATCAGCGCCATGTTGCCGAGCGTGAAGCCGATGCCGGCTGCCGCCCAGCCCGAATAGGAGTTCAGCATCGAGACCACGACCGGCATGTCGGCGCCGCCGATCGGCACGATCAGCAGCACGCCGAGCACCAGCGCCAGAATGACGATCAGCCAGAAATGGACCGGATTAGCCGTTGCCGACAGCGACACGATGAACAGAACCAGGCCGGCAAGAAGCGCCAGATTGATCACATGACGGCCCGGCAGCATGATCGGCTTGCCGGACATGCGCCCGTCGAGCTTCAGGAAAGCAATGATCGAGCCGGTGAAGGTGATCGCACCGATCGCCGCACCGATCGAAAGCTCGATCAGGGCTCTGAGATGGATGTCATCCGGCGTGCCGATTCCGAAGCTTTCCGGCGAGTAGAGCGCCGCGCCCGCCACCAGCACGGCGGCAAGGCCGACCAGCGAGTGGAAGCCCGCCACAAGCTGCGGCATGGCGGTCATCGGGATGGTGCGGGCGATGTAAGCGCCGATACCGCCGCCGATGGCAAGCGCCAGGATGATCAGGATCAGCGCCGGAAAATCCGGCTTGGCAAGCATCAGCGTGGTGAGGATTGCAATCCCCATGCCGATCATGCCGTAAAGATTGCCCTTGCGACTGGTGGACGGGTGCGAAAGCCCCCTCAGCGCCAGAATGAACAGGACGGCGGAAACAAGAAACAGCAAGGCTGCAAAATTGACAGACATCGTCTACGGCCTCACTTCTCTTTTTTCTTGTACATGGCCAGCATCCGCTGGGTCACCAGAAAGCCGCCGAAAATATTGATCGCGACCAGAATCAGGGCAACGAAGCCCATGCCGGTGGCGATGCCGCTTGCGGAGAGCGCGACCGCCAGAAGCGCACCGACCACGATCACCGAGGAGATCGCGTTGGTGACGGCCATCAGCGGCGTATGCAGCGCGGGCGTCACCGACCAGACGACGTAATAGCCGACGAACACGGCGAGCACGAAGATCGCCAGCTGAAACACGAAGGGATCGATCACGCCGCCGGTCGCCGCATGGGCCAGCGAGGCAAGCGAACCGTCTTCCAGGTTGCCGATCGAGGTCTTGGCATGCTCAAGCGACAGCATCGCCTGATCGATCGAGGTTTTGACATCATCTAACGGCATCAGGCCTCTCCTTGCGCGGTCTGGCCGCCGAATTTCGGATGAACCAGCGCGCCGCCATGGGTGAGAAGCGTGGCGGCGACGAGTTCGTCATCCCGGTTGATTTTCAGCTCGCCGCTTTCCTTGTCGACCAGCGTCTCGAAGAAGGTCAGGAGGTTCTTGGCGTAAAGCGCGGAGGCACTGGCCGCGATCCGGCCGGCCATGTTTTCGTGGCCGATGACGTTCACGCCCTCGACCTCGGCAACTTCGCCAGCAACCACGCCCTCGATATTGCCGCCTCGCTCGACCGCGAGGTCGACGGCGACGGAACCGAACTTCATCGCCGAAAGCATGGCGCGGCTCACAAGCCTTGGCGCGGGGCGGCCGGGGATCAGCGCGGTGGTGATCACGATATCCTGCTTGGCGATGTGGGCAGCGACCAGTTCGGCCTGCTTCGCCTGATATTCGGCCGACATTTCCTTGGCATAACCGCCGGCGGTTTCAGCCGCCTTGAACTCGTCATCCTCGACCGCGATGAACTTGGCGCCGAGCGAGGCGACCTGTTCCTTGGCGGCGGGACGCACATCGGTTGCCGAAACCACGGCGCCGAGACGGCGTGCGGTCGCGATTGCCTGCAGCCCGGCAACGCCTGCGCCCATGACGAAGACGCGCGCTGCCGGCACGGTGCCTGCGGCCGTCATCATCATCGGCATGGCGCGGTCGAACACGGCTGCCGCCTCGATCACGGCCTGGTAGCCGGCAAGGTTTGCCTGCGAGGACAGGACATCCATCGACTGCGCGCGGGTGATGCGCGGCATCAATTCCATGGCGAAGGTCGAAATCCCCTTGCCGGCCATCGCCGACAGCACGTCCTCATGGCCGTATGGATCCATGATGGCGATGACCACCGCGCCGTTCTTGTAGCCGGAATAGGCGTCCTCGCCGGGCCTGCGCACGCAAAAGAGCACGTCTGCATTGGCAGCGGCCTCTGTTCCGGCGATCTCGGCGCCAGCGGCGCGATAGGCTTCGTCATCGATCCTTGAGGCAAGGCCCGCGCCGCTTTCCACCACGACATCGAAGCCCAGGGCTTTTAGTTTCTTGACCGTATCGGGCGAAGCGGCAACGCGGGTTTCCGCTTCCGCCGTCTCCTTCGGTACAAAGAGTGTCTTGCTCAACACATGCTCCCAGATTGAACGCGGAATCGACGACAGCCGTCAACGGCGCACCGGATCACCGGCACGCGCGATTCCGCAAGACTGCAAAAGTTCAAAAGCGTTCAGCGCAGGGCCAGATAGCCGATGGCGCTGATAACGACGAAGATGATCAGACTGCCGAAAAATCCGAACGGACCAAGCAGACCGGCGGCCATGGCCACCATCAGGGCGATCAGATGCACAGTGCCGTATTTCGTGCCGTTGACGAACAGTTTGTATGTGTGGGCGTGTTCCGAAAAATCCGCCTCGTCGGCCGGCTGAGATACTTCGACATTCTGCATAGACTTCCCTCCTTTGCGGCCCCCGCCGCGCTCGCCGCACCTGGTGCGGCCTAAACCCCTAGGCGTTCTCGATTATCATACCTTGTTCGGCGCTTTCAACAACGCCTGCAGGAAACCCAAGTCATTCAATCGATTATTGAAGAGCAGAATTGACAGCATTTATATAGGTTGATATCAACTTATATCGTTTTCAGCCCTTTGCTGGCGTCATGATTGTTGGGGGATGCATCATGAAACATGTTCACTATCGCTGGATCATGGTCGGTGCCGGTGCCGTCATCGGCTGCCTTGCAATCGGCTCCGTATTCTCGCTTCCGGTCTTTCTGAGACCGATGGGAGAGGCGACGGGCTGGTCAAACACCGGCATTTCCTCCGCCATGACGATCGGCTTTGTGGTCTCGGCACTCGCAAGCATGCTCACCGGCACACTCTCCGACCGGATCGGCCCGCGGCCCGTCGTCGTCGCAGGCAGCATCCTCATGGTCGCAGCCCTCCTCCTTGGCAGCAGAAGCGAGAGCCTTCTCACGTTCCAGCTCACCTTCGGCCTCCTCTCCGGCCTTGCGATCGCCGCGCTGATGGCGCCGATGATGTCCTCGATCGTCGGCTGGTTCGACACCCACCGATCGCTGGCGGTTTCGCTGGTCTCGGTCGGCTTCGGCGTCGCGCCGATGACGATGTCGCCTTTCGCGGCCTATCTCGTGGAAGGTCATGACTGGCGCACCGCAATGCAGATCATCGCGCTCGTGGTTGCCATCCTGATGCTGCCGGCAGCGATGCTGATGCGCCGGCCGCCGGCGGAAGAGGCCGCCATTGCCGACACGATTGCCGCCACGCCCGAAATCACCGTCAGCGAGGCGATCCGCTCGCCGCA
Organism: Martelella limonii; assembly: GCF_013344475.1. Taxonomy (GTDB): domain Bacteria; phylum Pseudomonadota; class Alphaproteobacteria; order Rhizobiales; family Rhizobiaceae; genus Martelella; species Martelella limonii. Next base: position 191,354 of record NZ_JABUOU010000004.1, read on the forward strand.
ATTCATCATCCTCTGCCTCACCAATTTCTTCTGCTGCGCCACCCATGCCGGTCCGATCTTCCATACCGTCAGCTATGCGGTGACGTGCGGCATACCGCTGATGGCGGCGGTTTCGATCTATTCGATCGAGGGCCTTGCGGGTCTTGGCGGACGCGTCGTCTTCGGCATTCTCGGCGACCGGCTCGGCGCCAAGCGCGTGCTGGTCGCGGGCCTCCTCGCCCAGGCCTTCGGCGCGCTCGCCTATGCCTTCGTGCGCGAGCTCGCAGGCTTTTACACCGTCGCGGCGATCTTCGGCTTCATCTATGCCGGGGTGATGCCGCTCTATGCGGTACTGGCGCGGGAAAATTTCCCGCAGCGGATGATGGGAACCGTCATCGGCGGCACCGGGCTTGCGGGCGGCCTCGGCATGGCGCTCGGGCCGCTGGCCGGCGGACTGATCTATGACAGCTTCGCGACCTATACATGGATGTATGTCGGCGCCTGGGGCATGGGGATCGGAGCAACGCTGATGGCGCTCACCTTCCGCCAGCGCAGAGCTCAGACGACCCCACTTCCGCAACCGGCATGACCCGACGCGGCGGCGCTGGGCATTGCCCATCAACCCAGGCGTTTTCCGGTACGCGGAAAGAATCTGGCTGGTCCGGAGCCGAAAACAGCCGGAAAGTTTCAATATGAGGTGATTTTGCGGTCGTATTGTACCAAAGGCATGTTGCGTGGCCTTGACAACTTCCATTAAGGAAGTCGGACGGTTTGGAGGCACGCATGCGACCACTGATAATAATAAGCCGAGCAATCGACAGGCTGAACGAATTCATCGGACACTCGGTGTCCTGGCTGCTCCTTGTGGCCGTTCTGGTCAGCGCCGGCAATGCGGTGAGCCGCAAGCTGTTTGCGCTCTCTTCGAACGCCATGCTCGAATTACAATGGTATCTTTACGGCGCGGTGTTCATGCTGGCAGCGGCATATGCGCTGTTGAAGAACGAGCACATCCGCATCGACATCCTGTCCTCGTCATGGTCGAAACGCACCCGTGACTGGATCGATCTGGTGCTGCACACCATCTTCCTCATCCCGTTTGCGGGCATGATGGTCTATCTGTGCTGGCCGTGGTTCTGGCGCTCCTTCATCACGGGCGAGCACTCTACCAATGCCGGCGGGCTGATCCTGTGGCCGGCAAAATCCTTCATCCTGATCGGCTTTGCGCTTCTGCTGCTGCAGGCGTTTTCGGAGATCATCAAGCGCGCCGCCGTGCTGTCCGGCCATCTCAATGAAGACAAGACGCTTTACACCGAGGCTGGCAATGCCGCCCACATGATGACCGAGGACATGCCGCATGATTGATCTGGTCGCGCACAACCTCGCCCCCATCATGTTCATTTCCGTGATGGCGATGCTGCTTCTCGGCTATCCGGTCGCCTTCACACTGGCAGCCGGAGGTCTGATCTTCTTCGTCCTCGGGGTCGAATTTTCAGCGATTTCTCCGGAAATCCACCTGTTCTGGCCGCTGCTGCAATCCCATCCCGACCGCTTCTTCGGCGGCATCATGTCGAACGAGACGCTGCTTGCGGTGCCATTCTTCACCTTTATGGGCATCATCCTCGAGCGCTCGCGGATGGCGGAAGACCTGCTCGATACGATCGGCCAGCTTTTCGGTCCGATACGAGGGGGCGTCGCCTATGCGGTCGTGCTCGTGGGCGCGCTACTGGGGGCCACCACCGGCGTGGTCGCTGCCTCCGTCATGGCGATGGGCCTGATCTCGCTGCCGGTCATGCTGCGCTACAGCTATGACCGCTCCTTTGCCACCGGCACCATTGCGGCGTCCGGAACGCTTGCCCAGATCGTGCCGCCGTCGCTGGTGCTGATCGTGATGGCCGATCAGCTCGGCCGCTCCGTCGGCGACATGTATGTCGGCGCGCTCTACCCGTCGCTGCTGGTGATCGCGGCCTACTGCCTCTACGTGTTCGTGACCACGCTCATCCGGCCGAAGGCCGCACCTGCCATGCCTGTGGAAGCCCGCACGCTCGGCAATGGCGTCACCTCGCTTCTGGTGATGATCGCGGTCGCGGTCGCGCTTTACTATCTCGGCTACCACGTGCTGTTCACTGGCCTCGACGAGGCATGGCGGCTGGTGGCGGCTCTGTTCTTCGGCGTGATGGTGATCTATCTGGCGGCGATCGCCAATGACCGCTTCAACCTCAACATCCTGTCGCGGCTTTCCCAGCAGGTCATCATCGTGCTGGTGCCGCCGCTGGCGCTGATCTTCCTGGTGCTCGGCACCATCTTCCTCGGCATTGCCACGCCGACGGAAGGCGGCGCCATGGGTGCGACCGGCGCGCTGGCGCTCGCGATCGCCAAGGGCAGGCTCGACTTTTCGGCCCTGAAGGCGGCGCTCGACAGCACCACCAAGCTTTCGGCCTTCGTGATGATGATCCTGATGGGCGCCCGCGTCTTCAGCCTGACTTTCTACGGCATCAACGGCAATGTCTGGATCGAGGAGCTGCTGACCGGCCTGCCGGGCGGCGAATACGGCTTCCTGATCGTGGTCACGATCATCGTCTTCATTCTTGGCTGCTTCCTCGATTTCTTCGAGATCGCCTTCATCATGGTGCCGCTCCTGGTGGCGCCGGCACAGGCGCTGGGCATCGACCTGATCTGGTTCGGCATCATCCTCGGCCTCAACCTGCAGACATCGTTCCTGACCCCGCCCTTCGGCTTCTCGCTGTTCTATCTGCGCTCGGTCACGCCGGCCGAGGAGTGGCGCGACAAGGTTACCGGCAAGATGATGCGCGGCGTCAGAACGCTCGATATCTACAAGGGTATCGTGCCCTTCATCATCATCCAGTTGCTGGCGATCACCGCCGTCATCGCCTTCCCGAAGCTCGTCACCCACTACAAGGACGAGGTCGTGCGCGTGGATCCGAGCACGGTCACGATCGACATGCCGTCCTTCGGCGGTGAAGACAGCGGGTTCGGCTTTGACAGCGGCTTCGGCGGCGAAGGCAATGATGCGTTCGGCCTGCCCGATTTCGGCAGCGGCGACCAGCCCGCAGAAGGCGGCTCGGACGATGGCTTCAACCTCGACAGCCCGCCGGATCTGAACTTCAACTGACGAAAAACGGAAGCCCGGCCAATGCCGGGCTTCTGCATTTCTGCTCCCTCGGAACGTGTTGCGCGCCGGAACAGCCGCGCCGTTCAGCTTTTCCGGATCAGGCGATCCAGGCTGCGCCCGGCATCCGACGTCGCGATCCCGAGATCGCGCACGCTGTCCATGTGGTTGCGGCCCGTGACATTGGCGCGGGTCACGACAAGCCCCTGGCTTGCAAGGTGATCGCGAAACTGATCGGCCTGCGCATGAAACGGCGGGGTCTCTTCGCTGCCGACCAGAATATCGACCTGCGTCTGCGGATTATGGGGACGGGTCATCGGCGAAAACTGCGCAACCTCCTCATCGGTAAAACCGATTTCGTCCATGAGGAACGATGTCTGCAGCGGCTTCAACGCATAAAGGCCGCCGAGAAGCAGCGCCGCCTTGACGCCTGAGCCTTGCGTTTCGAACAGAAAGCTCGCGAGGTGCGCCCCGGCGGAGTGGCCGCTGACGGTCAGCCGGGCCGGATCTCCCCCGAAATGGCCGATCCTTTCGCGCACCCAGGCTTTGGCGCGCTGCATCTGATCGACAATCGTCGCCATCCTGACGCCCGGCATCAGCGCATAATCGACGATCACGGCAATGGCACCGGCCGAACAGATCGTATCGGCGACATAGGAATAGTCGTCCTTCGAAAACATCCGCCAGTAGCCGCCATGGATGAAGATATGCACCGGCGCGCCGGGCGCGGGATTGGCAGGCCAGAACAGATCGAGCGTTTCGCCCTGCCCCGTGCCATAGGCGACGCCACCGCTCATGCGCAGGCGCCGGCGCGTCTCGGCGCTGCGCTCGCGGATTTCGGCCACGATGTCATCAAATGCCGCGACGTGGTCGCGGATGCGGAACGGATCACTTGCCAAGACTGCCTCCCTCAGATCGAGGCGGCAATGTATTTGGCTTCCATGTACTCGGCAATCCCGTGATGCTGTCCGCCTTCGCGTCCGAGCCCGCTCTGCTTGACGCCACCGAAGGGGGCGGCCGGATCGGAAACAAGTCCGCGATTGAGCGCGATCATGCCGGCCTCGATCCCGCCCGCGACCCGAAGGCCCCGACCGATATCCCGGGTGAAGACATAGGCCGCAAGCCCGTATTCGGTGTCATTTGCGCGCTCGATCGCCTCTTCTTCCGTCTCGAACCGGTAAAGCGGCGCGACGGGCCCGAAGATTTCCTCGCGCACCATTTCGCTGTCGTCCGGCACATCCGTGATGACGGTGGGCGGATAGAAGAAGCCGGTCCCCTCTCCCTTCTTGCCGCCACAGGTGATCTTCGCCCCGCGACCGACGGCGTCGGAAACCAGCCGGTCGATCTTCTCGACAGCCTTGCGGGTGATCATCGGCCCGCATTCGGTGGCCTCGTCCACGCCCTCGCCGACCTTCAGCGCCGCCATCCGCTTTGCAAGCCCTTCGGCAAAGGCGTCATGAATGCCGGACTGGACATAGATGCGGTTTGCAGCCGTGCAGGCTTCGCCCGCATTGCGCATCTTCGCAACCATCACGCCGTCGAGCGCCAACTCCAGATCGGCGTCGTCGAACACCACGAAGGGGGCGTTGCCGCCCAGTTCCATCGAACACGAGATCACATTCTTGCCGGCTTCCGACAGCAGCGCCCTGCCAACGCCGGTCGAGCCGGTGAAGGACAGCTTGCGCACCCTCGGATCGGCGAGCATGGCATTGGTGACCGGCCCGGGCGTCGATGTGGTCAGCACGTTGACGACGCCTGGCGGCACGCCCGCCTCCGCGAAGAGATCGGCAAGCGCATAGGCCGTGAGCGGGGTTTCCGTGGCGGGCTTCAGGATCACCGTGCAGCCGGCGGCCAGCGCCGGCGCGATCTTGCGCGTTGCCATGGCGGCGGGAAAGTTCCACGGCGTGATCAGCACCGCGATCCCCATCGGCTGATAATCGACGATGATCCTGTTTGCGCCGGAAGGGGCAAGACCGTACTCGCCGGAAATGCGCACCGCCTCCTCGGCATTCCAGCGGAAGAATTCGGCGGCATAGGCAACCTCGCCGCGCGCATCGCGCAGCGCCTTGCCGTTTTCGTGGGAGATCAGCCGGGCCAGCATGTCGGCACGCGCGATCATCAACTCGAAGCAGCGGCGCAGGATTTCCGAGCGCTGGCGGGGCGGCGTCTGCCGCCAGCCCCGTGCTGCGGCGGCTGCGGCATCGACGGCCGCTGCAGCATCTTCAAGCCCGGCATCGGCGACGGCTGCAAGCACCGCCTCGCTCGAAGGATCGGTGACGTTGATGGTCTTTCCGCTCTTTGCGGCACGCCAATCGCCGCCAATATAAAGGCCCTTGGCAAAGGCCGGAAAATCGAGCGCCGGGGTTTTCTGCGGTGCGTTCATGAAAGATATCCTGCTTGTCTCAAACGAAATTCGAAGCCCGGTTAACACGCGTTCACTGGGCGGCTGCGGAAAGGTCGCCATCAAACGCCGCCCGGATCAGACGCTTCATCGCGGACAGATCGAACGGGCGGGGATTGTTCTTGATCAGGCGGTCGATGCCGAGCGCCTGTTCGGCGGTCCAGTCGATACGCTCTTCGGGCAGGCCAAGCGCTGCGAGCGTTCTCGTGATGCCGATCGCGGCAAACAGCCGTGCGACCTCCTCGATCGTCGCTTCCGCCAGGACTTCCTTGCTGCGCCCCGCGGGCACCAGACCCAACGCCTCGCCGACATCGGCGATCTCCGCGCTTGCTGCCTTGCGGTTATAGTTCAGGACATAGGGCAACATGGTCGCAACCCCGAGACCGTGGGCGGTATGGGTGAGCGCGCCTGCAGGATACTGGATCGCATGGGCCGCAGCCGTGCCGGCCGTGCCGAAGGCCGCGCCTGCGGCAAGCGCCCCCATCATCACATCGGCCCGCGCCGCCTCGTCGCTCCCATCCGCGCAGGCCCGCTCCAGGCTGCGGCCGATAAGGCGGATGGCGTAAAGCGCCAGTTGATCGCTGAGGTCGCTCTTGCCGATGAACACATGGTTCTGCGCAAGCTCTGCGCTGCCCTCGCGCCGGACGGCGGTATAAGCCTCGATCGCATGAGTCAGCGCATCCGCGCCGGCAATCGCCGTCAGGCCCGCCGGGCATGTGAGCGTCAGGTCGGGATCGCAGATCGCCGCCGCCGCAATCAGATGCGGGCTTGATATTCCCACCTTCAGCGTCCGGTCCGGATCGGAAATCACGGCGACAGGCGTCACCTCGGAGCCCGTTCCCGCCGTGGTCGGAACGGCGATCACCGGCAGAACCGGCCCCGGCACCTTGAATTCTCCGTAGTAGTCAGAAAGCGCGCCGCCGTGGCTGATCAGAAGCGCCGCGCATTTTGCCATATCGAGACAGCTTCCGCCGCCGATGCCGATCACCATGTCTGGCGCGAAATCGCCGATCTCCGAAACGCAGGCGCCAACGCTGTCGCGCGGCACGTCCGGCGCCACGCGATCGTGAACGTGAAGCGCAATCCCGGCGGCCGCAAGCGATGACCGGATCTCGGCAAAGATCTCCGTGCCGGCAAATCGCTCGTCGGTGCAGATCAGGGCGCGCTTGCCGTGCTTTTGCGCAACCCTTGCCAGCGCATGGCGCTGGCCCTTGCCGAACAGGATTTCGCCGGGAAGCCTCAGGGCGGCAAAGAGTGTCATTGCGGTTGTCCTTGATCATCGGATGTTTGCGGAAGTCGGCCGGCTGGGGCCGCGCGTGCTGAAGCGACCGGGTGGCGGTGCGGTCCGGAAAGACGTGACCGGGCGACCCGGCGGCGGGCTCTCTTGAGGCAGGCAATCGAAGAGCGTGCGCCATCCGCACCGGCCTCCAAACCATGCGTTTCCGCCGCCGCTTTGGAAAACGCGCACCGTCTCCCGCCGGCAGGCCGACAGCGCCGTGCCGGACGGCGATCGAGCCCGCCCGCCTGTTTGTCAAAAACCCTCACGACCCCCCCCAGATAAAATCGTATAGGATATCGTATTGCATTTGCCAGAGCATCGTGCTAGCGGTGAAAACTGTCAAGAGGCAAAACAGCAGGCGAGAAATGATTTCGGGCAGAGCGACGGACAGCGGCGGCAGCACTCAGATCCAGCGGGCGAACAGCCTGGCGGAGGATGTGTATGAGGCGATCTTCAACCAGCTGATGGCCTTGAAGATCGCGCCGGATGCGCGGATCACGGTGGATACGCTGGTGAAGGAATTCAACGTGTCGCACACCCCGATCCGCGAGGCGCTGGGCCGGCTCGAGGGTGAAGGCCTGGTGGTCAAGCAGCACCTTGTCGGCTACCGCGCCGCGCCGCAGATCACCCGCCGCCGCTTCGACGAACTCTACGAATTGCGCCTGCTTCTGGAGCCGCATGCGGCCGCGCGGGCAGCCATCAACATGGATGACGAGAAACTTTCGGTTCTGCACGAGGCCGCCGGCGTCATGGCCGCGAAGGACGGCCGCGACGAACGCCGCAACTACTCCGCCTTCGCCCGCCAGGACGCCGTCTTTCACGATTGCATCATCGCATTTTCCGGCAATGAGCTGATCCGCGAGACGCTCGCCCACCAGCACACCCACTTCCATATCTTCCGTCTGATGTTCCATTGGCGCGTCACCGAGGAGGCTCTGGATGAACACCAGGCCCTGCTCGACGCCTTCGCCGCCAGGGATGGAAACGCGGCGGAAGCTGCGATGCGCACGCATATAGAGCACTCACGCGACCGGCTGCTGCCGGCGTTCGAATAGGCTCGCAGATGACCGCGCTCAGACCGGAAAGGTTTACGGGAGGACCGATGCCTGAGCTTGAGGCCAAAGCGCCATTCTTCAGGGTCGAACAGCTCTGCAAGAGCTTCGGCCCGGTGACGGTGCTGACCGATATCGACCTCGATATCGCCGCCGGCGAAATCCACGCCATCATCGGCGAGAACGGCGCAGGCAAATCCACGCTGATGAAGGTCCTGTCCGGCTATGCCGCGCCGAGTGCGGGACGGCTGACGATTGATGGGGCGGATGTCCACTTCACCCACCCGCATCAGGCGCAGGATGCCGGCATTGTGCTGGTGCATCAGGAAATATTGCTCGCCGAGGCGCTGACCGTTGCCGAAAACCTCTATCTGGGGCGCGAACTGACGAAGAACGGCCTCGTCGACGACCGCACCATGCGGCGCGTTGCCGAAGACAAGCTTGCCGAACTCGGCACCTCGATCTCGCCCAGGGCGCTGGTGCGCGACATATCCCTGGCCGACCGCCAACTGGTGCAGATCGCGCGCGCGCTTCTCGATGACCACCGGGTGGTGATCTTCGACGAACCGACGGCAGTACTGACCAATGAGGAAGTCGATCGCCTGTTCGACATCATCTTCGCGCTGAAGGCGCGCGGCGTTGCCGTTCTCTACATCTCCCATCGACTGGAGGAGGTACAGAAGCTTGCGGACAAGGTCACGGTGCTGCGTGACGGCCTCAAGGTCGGCACCTATCCCGGCCACACGCTGAGCCAGATGGACATGGCGCGGCTGATGGTGGGGCGCGAACTCTCGCAGCTCTACCCGGAAAAGAAGCCGGTCGGCAAATCCGACACGCCGCTGCTGTCTGTGAAGAACGCCAGGGTCCCGGGCTTCGTCAAGGATGTTTCCTTCAGTGTCAGGCGCGGTGAAATCCTCGGCTTTGCCGGTATGATCGGCGCCGGCCGAACGGAGCTGTTCGAGGGGCTGACGGGACTTCGAAACGGTTCGGGCACAATCGAACTCGACGGCAAACCGCTTGAGATCGGCTCGCCGCGCGAGGCGATCGATGCAGGAATCGGCTATCTGACCGAAGACCGCAAGGGCAAGGGCCTGCTGCTGCAGGAACGGCTTGCGCCAAACCTGACGCTCTCCGCAATCGGGAAGTTCCATCCCGGCATGGTGATGAAAGGCCGTCGCGAAACCGAAGCCCTGGATGAAGCCGTCGAGGAATACGACATCCGCCTCAAAAGCCTGCGCGCCAGGGCCGGACAGCTTTCCGGCGGCAATCAGCAGAAACTGCTTCTGGCGAAGGTGCTGCTGACGGAACCGTCCGTGGTGATCATCGACGAGCCGACGCGCGGCATCGACATCGCCAACAAGGCGCAGATCTACGCCTTCATTCAGGATCTGGTCCAGGCCGGCAAGGCCTGCATCGTCATCTCATCGGAAATGCAGGAGCTGATCGGCATCTGCGACCGCATTCTGGTCATGCGTGAGGGCCGTCTGAACGGCGAACTCACGGGCGAGGACATGACCGAGCACAATATCGCGCTTCTGGCGACCACGGATTCCGCCACCGAAGCCGCGCATCTGGGAGGAAAAAAATGAGCGCGATAACAGAAACGACGCGGATCAGGCGGGAGCGGGAATTCCCGATAAGCTGGGGCGATGCCGGCCCGTATCTGGCGCTCCTGGCGCTTCTCGTCGTCGGCTATCTGATCAATCCGGATTTTCTTTCGACCAACAATCTGAGCAACGTCATCACCCGCTCGGCCTTCGTGGCGATCATCGCGGTTGGCGCGACCTTCGTGATCTCGTCCGGGGGACTTGACCTCTCGGTCGGCTCGATGATGGCCTTCGTCACCGGGCTGATGATCATGGTGATGAACGCGCTGGCGCCCACCTACGGCATCTGGGCGATCCCCGCCGGCATGGTGTTCGCGATCTTCGCGGGCCTTGCCTGCGGGTTGCTGAACGGCCTGATCGTGACCGTCGGCAAGATCGAACCGTTCATCGCGACGCTCGGCACGATGGGAATTTTCCGCGCGCTGATCACCTACATGACCGATGGCGGAACGATCCCGATCGACCGCACGCTCAGGACCGACTACCGCCCGGTCTATTTCGGCTCGTTTCTGGGCGTGCCGATCCCGATCCTGATCTCGCTCGCCGTCGCCCTTCTCGGCGCCTTCATTCTCTACAAGACCAAATACGGCCGCAAATGCGCAGCCACCGGTGCGAACGAGGAAGTGGCGCGCTATTCCGGCATCTCGATCGTCAAGACCCGCACGCTCGCCTACATGTTCCAGGGCGCCTGCGTGGCAATCGCAGCGATCTGCTACGTGCCGCGGCTTGGCGCTGCGACGCCCACCACCGGCCTGCTCTGGGAGCTGCAGGTCATCACGGCGGTCGTCATCGGCGGCACCGCGCTTCGCGGCGGCAAGGGCCGGGTCTGGGGCACGATCGCCGGCGCCGTGATCCTCGAGCTGATCGCCAATCTGATGGTGCTCTCCGACATGGTGTCGGAATATCTGGTCGCCGCCGTGCAGGGCTCGATCATCATCATCGCCATGCTCATTCAGAGGTTTTCGAAATAGCGTTCCGTGTCCGGACCACACGGAGCCCGCTCGACTTTGGGTCCATATCTCTTTGGGAGGAGGAGTAACATGCAGAAATCGAAATGGATGACTGCCGCCGCAATCGGCGTGCTGATCTTCGCGGGCAACGCATTTGCCCAGGAAAAGAAGGTCGTGGCGGTCTCGATCCCCGCCGCCGACCATGGCTGGACGGCAGGCGTCGTCTACCACGCCGAACAGGCCGCAGCCGAAATCAACGAGGCCTTCGATGATGTCGAGGTCGTGGTCAAGACCTCGCCGTCGGCGACTGCCCAGGTCAGCGCGCTTGAAGACCTCGCGGCTACCCGTGATCTCGCGGCGCTCGTGATCCTGCCCTACACCTCGGAAGAGCTGACGCTGCCTGTGCAGGACGTCAAGGATGGCGGCACCTTCATCACCGTCGTCGACCGCGGCCTCAACGATCCGTCGATCCAGGATCTTTACGTCGCCGGCGACAACATCGCCGTCGGCCGCAACACAGCGAAGTTCCTCGTCGAACAGATGGACGGCAAGGGCGATGTCGTGGTGCTGCGCGGCATTCCGACGGTCATCGATGACGAGCGCATCGAGGGCTTCCAGCAGGGCCTCGAAGGCACCGACATGAAGATCCTCGACATCCAGTATGCCAACTGGAATGCCGATGAAGCCTTCACGCTGATGCAGGATTATCTCGCCAAATATCCGCATATCGACGCGGTCTGGGCCAATGACGACGACATGCTGCTCGGTGTTCTGGAAGCCATCAAGGAATCTGGCCGCACCGAGATCCAGTATGCGCTCGGCGGCAACGGCATGAAGGAAATCATCGAGAAGGTGATGGCCGAAGACGCAATGACCCCGGTCGAAACCCCCTACCCGCCGTCCATGATCAAGACGGCAATCTACATGACGGTTGCGAACCTCGTCGGCCAGGCGCCGGTGCGCGGCACCGTCAAGCTCGACGCGCCGCTGATCACCAAGGAAAACGCCGAGGAATTCTACTTCCCGGATTCACCCTTCTGACAACCGGCATGGCGGGCGTTCGCAACGTCCGCCATCCGCGCCTCCTTCGGGAGGCATTATCACGCATGCATCCTTGCGGGAATGCCCGGACGATGCGACGCTCTCACTGAGGAGGACACAAAATGCCAGGCAAGAAAATACTGATGCTCACCGGTGAGTTCACCGAGGAATACGAAATCTTCGTCTATCAGCAGGCGATGGAGGCCGTCGGCCACACGGTCCATGTGGTCTGCCCGGACAAGAAGGCCGGAGACCTGATCAAGACCTCGCTTCACGATTTCGAGGGCGACCAGACCTATACCGAGAAACTTGGTCATTATGTCACCATCAACAAGACCTTCTCGGAGGCAGAGAAGGAGCTCGACAGCTACCACGCGGTCTATGCCGCCGGCGGGCGCGGGCCGGAATATATCCGCACCGACAAGCGCATCCAGGCCATGGTCCGTCATTTCCACGAGAAGGAAAAGCCGATCTTCACCATCTGCCACGGCGTACAGATCCTGATCGCGGTCGATGGCGTGGTGAAGGGGAAACGCGTCGGCGCGCTCGGCGCCTGCGAACCCGAAGTCATCCTCGCCGGCGGCACCTATGTGGACCTGTCCCCGACCGAGGCGCTGGTCGATGGCACCATGGTGTCCGCCAAGGGCTGGACGGCGCTTGCCGCCTTCATCCGCGAATGCCTGAAGGTGCTCGGCACCGAAATCCGCCACACGTGATCTTGGCAGCCGGCGCCGCGACAGGCGCCGGCTTTCCGCCACCCGCGTCACCCGAATGATCGTTGCAACGGCTTAGAGCCCCGCCTGGAGCGTCTTTTTGACCTTTGCCGCTTTCTCGAAGTGATCAAACTTGTGAGTCATGATCCACCACTCGGCCGCTTCCATCAGCAGCTCTGGATGATCATTCTTGTTGGCAAAAAAGGCGTAGAAGGACAGGCCGACCGCGTCACCTTTCCTGGCGATCTTGTCATCGCAAACCGCGATGGCTTTTTGTCTCAGTGAATGTCTCATCTCGCTCTCCGAATCTGCAATCCGGCATGCCACAAAACCGCCGATGACAATACCCATCAACCCGCCCGATGACGGCGCAGGGGAATGGCTATTGCGCCGCAAAACGATCAGACGACGTCGGAAAGCCCGTTTTCCTTGACGGCTTGCATCGCAACATAGGTTGAGGTCGAGGAGACATGCGGCAAGGTCGACACCCGCTCGGCCAGCATGCGCCGGTAGGAGCGCATCGAGGCCGTGCGGATTTTCAACAGATAGTCGAACCGGCCCGCAATCATGTGCACCTGCTCGACCTCCGCCAGCCCCACCACGGCCTTGTTGAATTCCGCAAGCGCCCTTTCGCGCGTATCCGACAGCTTCACCTCGACAAAGGCGACGTAATCGAGACCCAGTTGAATGGGATCGAGGATGGCGCGATAGCCCTTGATCACGCCCGCCTCTTCCAGCCTGCGCACCCGCGCCTGCGTCGGCGATTTCGAGAGCCCGATCTGCTTTGCAAGATCGGTGATTGCAATCCGGCCGTCGGCTGCAAGCGTGCTAATGATCGCCCGGTCGAACCGGTCGAGCTCTGCAACATCATCACTCACCAGAAAAACTCCAAAAATCAGGCAAAAAGCCTGCAACTGGTAAAATAATCAGGCCGAATACCTTTCGAAACCGCCCTATAATACGCCATCCCGGAGGGTCTTTCCATGACAGAAATTTCTGAATCCAGCCTGCGCTCTGCAATCGACGCGGGTACTTATGTCGACGAAGCAGAACTGATCGAGGCACTGCGCGCGCAGGTGGACCTCAGCAATGACGTCCGCGCCCGTATTTCCGGGAATGCAGCAGATCTGGTGCGCGCAATCCGCAGCCACTCCAAGCCCGGCATGATGGAAGTGTTTCTGGCGGAATACGGCCTGTCCACCGATGAGGGCATTGCGCTGATGTGCCTGGCCGAAGCCCTGCTCCGGGTGCCGGATGCCGAAACCATCGACGCGCTGATCGAGGACAAGATCGCGCCGTCAGACTGGGGCCGCCACATGGGCCAGTCGACCTCGCCGCTGGTCAATGCTTCCACATGGGCGCTGATGCTGACCGGCCGGGTGCTGAAGGATGAGAACAAGGGCCTCGTCAACACGCTGCGCGGCGCGGTGCGCCGTCTCGGCGAGCCCGTGATCCGCACCGCCGTCGGCCGCGCGATGAAGGAAATGGGCTCGCAATTCGTTCTCGGCGAGACGATCCAGGCGGCCCTGAAGCGTGCCGCGACCATGGAAGCCAAGGGCTACACCTACAGCTACGACATGCTGGGTGAAGCCGCCCGCACGGAAAGCGATGCCAAGCGCTACCACCTTGCCTATTCGCGTGCGATCGGCGCGATTTCGGAGGCGGCGACCGCAGACGACATCCGCAACAATCCCGGCATTTCCGTCAAGCTTTCAGCGCTCCACCCGCGCTATGAGGAAGCCCAGCACGCAACGGTGATGGACCATGTCGTGCCGCGCCTGCGCACGCTTGCCCAGCTCGCCCGTTCCGCCGGCATCGGCCTCAATATCGACGCCGAGGAAGCCAACCGCCTGAGCCTGTCGCTGGACGTGATCGAAGCCGTGCTGTCGGAACCCTCGCTTGCCGGCTGGGATGGGTTCGGCGTTGTGGTGCAGGCCTATGGCAAGCGCGCCGGCAAGGTGATCGACTGGCTTTATGCGCTCGCCGACCGCCTCGACCGCAAGATCATGGTCCGCCTCGTCAAGGGCGCCTACTGGGATACCGAGGTCAAGCTTGCGCAGGTCGAAGGCATCGACAGTTTCCCGGTGTTCACCGCCAAGTCCGCGACCGATATTTCCTACATCGCCAATGCCCGCAAGCTGCTCGGCATGACCGACCGCATCTATCCGCAGTTTGCAACCCATAATGCCCATAGCTGCGCCGCGATCCTGGAGATGGCAGGCGACAACCAGGCGTGGGAGTTCCAGCGCCTTCACGGCATGGGCGAGGCGCTGCATGCGATCCTGAAGGAACGCCACAATACCCATTGCCGTATCTATGCGCCCGTCGGTGCGCACCGCGACCTTCTGGCCTATCTGGTCCGCCGCCTGCTGGAAAACGGCGCCAATTCTTCCTTCGTCAACCAGATCGTCGACGAGGATGTGGCGCCTGAAACGGTGGCTGCGGATCCATTCGACCATCACAAGCCGACGGAACTGCGCACCGGAACGCGCCTGTTCTCCCCGGAACGCCGCAATTCGACCGGCTTCGATCTCGCCCACCGTCCGACCCTCGACATGATCGAGGCGGCGCGCGGCGCGTTCGAAAACCATCAATGGCAGGCTGAACCGCTGGTCGCGGGCATGACTGCCGATGGCGGCGAAAAGGCCGAGATGAGCAACCCCGCCCGCCAGCACGACATTGTCGGCACCGTGACATGGGCATCGGAAGCAGCAGTCGCCACTGCCTGTGCGGCCGCTCGGCCATGGGCGGCTGAGGCCGTCGAGCGCCAGCGCGTTCTCGAAAAGGCGGCCGATCTCTACGAGGAAAATTTCGGCGAGATCTTTGCGCTTCTGGCCCGCGAGGCCGGCAAGACCCTTCCGGACGCCGTTGCCGAACTGCGCGAGGCGGTCGACTTCCTGCGCTATTATGCAAAGCAGACCGAGGGCGCCCCGCCCGTCGGCGTGTTCGCCTGCATCAGCCCGTGGAACTTTCCGCTGGCGATCTTCACCGGCCAGATCGCTGCAGCCCTTGCCGCCGGCAATGCCGTGCTTGCCAAGCCTGCCGAACAGACGCCGCTGATCGCCTACCGCGCCTGCCAGCTTCTTCATGAGGCAGGCGTGCCCGAAACCGCGCTTCAGCTTCTGCCCGGCGCCGGCGATGTCGGCAAGGCACTGACATCGAACCCCGCTGTCGGCGGCGTGGCCTTTACCGGTTCCACCGAAACGGCACAGCATATCCACCGCGCCATGGCCGAGAACCTGGCGCCCGGCGCGCCGTTCATCGCCGAAACCGGCGGCCTCAACGCCATGATCGTGGACAGCACCGCGCTTCCCGAACAGGCGATCGCCGCCATCGTGCAGTCGGCCTTCCAGTCCGCCGGCCAGCGTTGCTCGGCGCTGAGGTGCCTCTATGTCCAGAAGGATATCGCCAACCACTTCCTGAAGATGCTGACGGGCGCGATGGATGTGCTTCAGATCGGCAGACCGTGGCACATCTCCACCGATGTCGGTCCGGTGATCGACGCCGAAGCCAAGGCGGGCATAGCCGACTATATTGCGATCGCCGAGGACGAGGGTCGCGTGGTCCGAACCACAACCACACCCGACACCGGCCACTTCGTCGCACCGACACTGATCCGGGTCGGCGGCATAGAGGATATGGAGCGCGAGATCTTCGGCCCCGTTCTGCATGTCGCAACCTTCGAGGCAAACGACCTCGACAAGGTGATCGACGCGATCAACGCCTCCGGTTACGGACTGACCTTCGGGCTCCAGACCCGGATCGATGACCGTGTGCAGCATGTTTCTGACCGCATCAGCGCAGGCAATGTCTACATCAACCGCAACCAGATCGGCGCCATCGTCGGAAGCCAGCCTTTCGGGGGCGAAGGCCTGTCCGGCACCGGTCCCAAGGCCGGCGGCCCGCGCTATCTCGATCGGTTCCGCAGGCATCCGGCAGAGACGGAGACAGCAGCATTCGACGGCGACATGTCGGCCGATGCGCTGAAGATCGAACTGTCACGGGCTGCAGGCGAAGCCGGCCGGACCGTTCGCGACACGCTGCCCGGTCCGACCGGCGAATCCAACGTGCTGACGGGGCTTCCCCGCGCGCCGGTGCTTTGCCTTGGCCCGGGCAAGGCCGCAGCCGAGCGGCAGGCCGACCTTGTCCGCGCGCTGGGCGGCCGTGCTGCCCTTGCCACCGGCAATGTCGCCAGCGAAGACCTTGGCAAGCTGGACGGGTTTTCCGGTGTGATCTGGTGGGGCGATGCGGACACCGCACGTGCCATCCGCACGGCACTTTCCAGGCGCGACGGCCCGATCCTGCCACTCGTGACGGGTGCGCCCGATGCCGGCCATGCGCTGAAGGAACGCCATGTCTGCGTCGACACCACTGCAGCCGGCGGCAATGCCAAGCTTCTCGGCGGGGTCAGCTGACAGACCGCCGAGGCGGCAAGCCCTGACAGACAGACATTGAGGGAGCGGTTTCGCACAGGCGGAACCGCTCTTTTTTTCTGTAGATGACTCACGGCAAAACCCTTCAGCCTCCCATCGACGCGGCAAGCGGAGCGGTTTCGGCAAAAGTCAGTCAGGAACATCGGAGATCTGGAAGGGAAAATCGGCGGGAGAAGGCCTGTTACCCTTTTTTACCGGGCATTCGGCCTTCTCCCTTTGAGTTTCAGTCAGCGCACCTTTCCTGAAACTCTTGTCCGTCGGAGGCATGGACGCTGCGCCGCCCGGCAGGGCCCGGGCTCGGCCGCAACATCGTCATGTAAATTAGCACAGCCGAATTCAATTTCGAATCACTCGCCCCCGCAAATCCCGTTTTTGCGCCGGAATCACGGATATTTGACCGGGTCGCGCGCAGAACTGCGGTCAGGAAAGGCGGTCACTTTCTTGACCGGCGGAAAGAAACTCGAACGCTCAGACCTCCCGGGGAGAAGCGATTTCGGTCGAAACGGACCAGATTCATGGAGAGACAGCAGAACGCGCAGCGGCTGAAAGAGCAAATTTTAAGCACGGCCGCCGCGAAAACAGGCCAAAAGCACGAGCCCTGCATTTTTTGCATACGGGCAATGCTTCTACCCCCCTGCCTCCGTGCGATCGGGCTCGATATATATCCAATCAACAACAGCGCACCGAACACCAGAAAGGAGCCGCACCATGAACATCAGCCGTTCGTTCAACAACTGGCTCAAGTACCGCGAAACCGTCGCCGAACTTGGCCGCATGAGCAATCGCGAACTTTCCGACCTCGGTATCAGCCGTTCTGATATCCGTCGCGTCGCCCGCAAGGAAGCGATCTGACAACAAGTTTTCGAAGCGCGCTATCCTCCTCCCGGCGCTCTTCGATTGGATCGGCGATCCTCCTCCTCCTCCCAAATCGCCGATCTCCACGATGACGCCCACCGGATCCTCCTCCCCCGGTGGGCGTTTTCATGTGCGCATGTCACGCACCCGACGTTCGACCCCGCGCACCGCCTCTCACCATCATTGATGCAATGCCAAAAGACCGCACCTTCGAAAAAAGGTCGGTCGTCGCTGCCGTGCGCGCTGAAAAATCTTCAGGGGTAGAGGTAGAGCCGGTCCCACGAATCGCGCGGGATCTCATCGCCGAGCTTGAAGCTGAAGGATTTGATCGCGATCTCATCCCTGGCGGCAACGCAGCGGTAGGACAGCTTGTACCAACGCCCGCCTGATCTCACCGCCGCACCCGGCGCTTCCATCGTCGTGCCGGTGACAGTGGTCGGCGCAAATGTATAGGCAATCACCTTGTCCGGGCTCATATCCTTGCGCGCATCGTCGATGCGGCCTAGCGCCTCGACATCGCAGCGCTGCTCGAGCTTTTCTTCCGGATCCAGCTGATCGAGTTCGTCTTCGATCCGCTGACTGATGGCGAGTGCGGGGGCAGCGGTCAGTGCCAGCGCGATGAGCGCCATGTAAGCCGTCTTCAATATCTATACTCCACGCATGTAAGCCCAGACCGGATGTCTGATCAGACGAATGCGGCAAGTCTGCGGCCACCGCTTGATGTCCTTCTTCCTCCCCCCTATCTTGCCGCAAAACGAATAACCGGAAAGGTCTTCCCATGGCGCATTTCAAGCCCCTCCCCGACGCGCCGAAAGCGGCGAAGCAGCCCCTCGAAGATACCCGGCACGGCAAGACCCGCACCGATGACTATGCCTGGCTCCGGGCTGCCGACTGGCAGAAGATGTTCAAGGATCCCGCGATCCTCGAGAAGGGCATCCGCGATCATCTCGAGGCGGAAAATGCCTATATGAAGGCCGCCATGGCGGACACCGAGGCGTTTCAGAAGACGCTGTTTGCCGAAATGCGCGGCCGCATCAAGGAAGACGACAGCTCCGTGCCCGCCAAGGACGGCCCCTATGCCTATGGCTCTGCCTTCCGCACGGGCGGCGAGCAGCCCTATTTCTATCGCATTCCCCGCGACGGCGATCACAAAGATGTGTCGCTGAGGACGATCCTCCTCGATGGCGACCATGAGGGAGAAGGAAAGTCCTATTTCGACCTCGGCAGTTTCGATCACACCACCGACCACGGGCGCGCGCTGTGGAGCTATGACGACAAGGGTTCGGAATTCTACACGCTGAAGGTCCGCGACCTTGAAAGCGGCAAGGACCTCGACGATGTTCTCGAAAACACAGGCGGCGACGGTGTCTGGGCGCCGGACGGCAACAGCTTCTTCTATACCGAGGTCGACGAAAACCACCGCCCCTCCAAGGTCTACCACCACATCATCGGCACCGGCCAGGACGAGGACCGGCTGGTCTACGAGGAAAAGGATCCCGGCTTCTTCGTCGGGCTTGGCGGTTCGCTGCTCGATGATTTCATCTTCATCGAGATTCACGACCATCAGACATCGGAAGTGCGGATCATTGCCACGGCCGATCTCGACGCGACGCCGGAGCTGGTGGCCGAACGCGAGACTTCGGTCGAATACGACCTCTGCGAAGGCGGCGATGTGTTCTACATCCTGACGAATGAGGGCGGCGCCAAGGATTTCAAGATCATGGAAACACCCGTCACCGCGCCTCAAAAAGCGAACTGGCGGGAGGTTGTGCCGCACCAGGACGGACGCCTGATCCTCGCGCATATGGTATTTGCCCGCCATCTCGTATGGCTCGAACGCGCCGGCGGCCTTCCCCGGATCGTGGTCCGCGATCGCAACAGCGGCGAGGAACATGCGATCGCTTTCGATGAGGAGGCCTATGCGCTCGGCCTCCAGGGCGCATCGGAATACGACACGGATGTCATCCGCTTCTCCTATTCCTCGATGACGACGCCGAGCCAGCTCTTCGACTACGACATGGCCACGCGGGAAAGGACACTGCTGAAAACCCAGGAAGTGCCCTCAGGCCATGACCCGGAGGAGTATGTGACGCGCCGCATCCAGGCGCGGGCGGAAGATGGCGAACTGGTCCCGGTCAGCCTCGTCTACCGGAAAGATACCCCGCTCGACGGGACCGCGCCGGCCCTGCTTTACGGTTACGGCGCCTATGGCATCACCATACCCGCCTCGTTTTCCACCAATTGCCTGTCGCTGGTCGACCGCGGCTTCGTCTATGCCATCGCCCATATCCGCGGCGGCAAGGACAAGGGCTTTGCCTGGTATGAAAACGGCAAGATGGAAAACAAGAAGAACACGTTTTCCGATTTCATCGCCGCAGCCGACGCGCTTGTTGCGGAAGGCTATACCTCATACGGCAATATCGTTGCCCAGGGCGGGTCTGCGGGCGGCATGCTGATGGGCGCCATCGCCAACATGGCTCCGGAGAAATTCGCAGGCATCATCGCCGCCGTCCCCTTCGTTGACGTGCTGACCACGATGCTCGACGACACATTGCCGCTGACGCCGCCCGAATGGAATGAATGGGGAAACCCGATCGCCTCCGAAACGGCCTATGACTATATCGCAAGCTACAGCCCCTACGATAATGTGGCAGCAAAGCCCTACCCGGCCATTCTGGCGCTGGCGGGTCTGACCGATCCGCGCGTTACCTATTGGGAGCCTGCGAAATGGGTGGCAAAATTGCGCGACCATACGACCGGTTCCGAGCCGATCCTGCTGCGAACCAACATGGATGCCGGCCATGGCGGCGCCTCGGGCCGCTTCCAGCGGCTGGAGGAAATCGCGCTTGAATATGCCTTTGCGCTGAAGGTTGCGGGCAAGGCGGAGGAGGCCTGAGCGGAGCACTGGAAAGCGAGCACGGGTTGACCGGTCGGATTTGAAAATAGCCATGCGCGGTGCCAGCTTGGGGCCGCGTACAGGAACCGGCTGCCGCGCGGCGCGTTTCTGACATTCCACAAAAAGGGCGTGATGCATGAAACTCAATCTGACGAAACGCTGGTGGATCGTGATACAGGCGTTGCGTGAGGTGTGGTCGGTCGCCGCACTTTATTGTGTTGTGGCGGTTCTGACCGCTTTTCTCGGCGTCATTGTGGAACCCTTCGTTCCTTATGAGTTTCGCGAAGTCATCACGCCCGAGGCTGTAGGCAGCCTGCTCACCATCATTGCCTCCAGCATGCTCTCGGTGCTGGTATTTTCCCTCAACACACTGGTTCAGGCGTCGACTGCCGCTGCCAGCAACGCCACGCCGCGCGCGGTCGGCACGCTGTTGCAGGATCGCACTGCCCAGTCGGCGCTTTCAACCTTCCTAGGCGCCTTCATCTTCAGCCTCGTCGGTCTGATTGCGCTCAATACCCACCTTTATGGGGGTGGCGGTCGCCTGATACAGTTTGTGGTAACCCTTGCGGTTATCCTGCTGATCATCATCATGCTGGTCCGCTGGATCAACTATCTCGGCCATCTCGGTCAGGTTACCAAGACGATCGCGCAGGTGGAATCGCCCGCGAGCCGTTCAATGGCCGCATTCCGGCAGGCGCCGTTCATGCTGGCCCAGAAACGCCAGGGAGATCTGCCGACCGGGCTGCTGATGGTCGAACACAAGGAAATCGGCTATCTGCGCTTCATCGATCTTGCAGCACTCGACAGCATTGCCGACAGGCTTGGCGCAGACATCCATGTCGTCGATCGCTGCGGCATGTTCGTTACCCCCGGCAGACCAATAGCGGGCATTGCGCTCGCCAACGGCAAGGGCACGCCATCGACGGAAATCCTCGAGGAATTGCGCAAAGCCTTCACCGTGGGCGATACCCGAAGCTATGACCAGGATCCGCTTTACGGCCTCACCGTTCTTTCGCAGATCGCCATGCGGGCGCTTTCGCCCGGCATCAACGACCCCGGAACCGCGATCGATGTCATCGGCAACCTCGTGCGGGTGATGGCAGCGGGCGAGCCGGAGAGCAAGGTGGTGCATCATGACCGGGTCTATATGCCCGAGATCAAGACCTCGGAGTTCTTCGATGCCGCCTTTACCGGTATTTCGCGCGATGGCGCCGACAAGATAGAGGTTGGCATGCGCCTGCAACGCGCCTTCGAATCTCTCTCCTTCCTTCCCTATGCTGGCTACGGCGATACAGCGCGCTTCTACGCGGCGACAGCGCTGGAACGCAGCCTCGCAAAACTGGATTTTGAAAGCGACCGCGCGCGCCTTGCGGAAACCGCCTTCAAGGGTTGAGATCAATAAGGGCTGGAACTTTCTTGACGGTGATCCGTTGGCCTTCTTGAGGGGATGCCCCCTTTAAGTCCAGTTTCGGTATTTGCGGACGGCGGCTGACGGCTTCTGCGGCGCATGACAGCGCTCGCTCTCGCCTCTAGCCCCTCCCTGAGAGGCGCCATGCTCGTTATCATCACTTCCCTTGTCATTGCCCTGATCGGTCTGTTTCTCACCGGCGGCGGGGTCTGGCTCATCATGCTCGGCGGCAGCTGGTTCTATGCCGTTGCCGGCATCGCCTTTCTGGCAACGGCGCTTCTTCTTTTCATGCGCAACGCCCTGGCGATCTGGGTCTATGCAGCCACGATCCTCGTCACGCTGATCTGGGCGCTCTGGGAGGTCGGGCTCGACTGGTGGCAGCTCGGCGCCCGCGGCGGTCTTGTCGTACTGATCGGCATCTGGATGCTGATGCCCTGGATCATGAAGCCGCTGGTGCGTGACGAATACGGATTCCCCGAAAAGCGCATGGTCAGCCATTCCGCCGTCTGGCCGCTGCTCGGCATGGTCGCCGTGTCGGTGCTGGTGGCAGGTGCGGCGCTCTTTACCGATACCCACGACATCAAGGGCTCGCTTCCGACGGTGCGCAGCACCGCGAGCGCGACCGATGGCGACATCCCCGACACGGAATGGCATGCCTATGGCCGCACCGAGCGCGGCCAGCGCTGGTCGCCGCTCGACCAGATCACCACCGAAAATGTCGGCGCGCTGGAACTTGCCTGGCAGATTCAGACCGGGGACATGAAGGGCGTTAACGACGTCGTCGAGACGACCTATGAGAACACGCCTCTGATGATCGACGATACGCTCTATGTCTGTACGCCCCATAGCTGGGCCATGGCCTTTGATGCCACGACGGGCAAAGAGAAATGGAAGTTCGACCCCCAGGTTCCGGTCGATGGCAACCGTCAGCACCAGACCTGCCGCGGCGTCACCTATTACGACGACCCCGATATTGCAGAGGGGGCGCGCTGCAAGACCCGCGTATACCTGCCGACGTCTGATGCCCGTCTCATCGCGCTCAACGCGCAAGACGGCACGATCTGCGAGGACTTCGGCGACAACGGCACGCTGCACCTTGAAGCCAACATGCCCTACAAGACGCAGGGCTACTATTACTCCACATCCGCTCCGCTCGCGATCGACAGCAAGATTGTCGTCGGGGGTGCGGTGAACGACAATTACTCGACCGATAGCCCCTCGGGCGTCATCCGCGCCTTCGACATCGACACCGGCGAACTCGTCTGGAACTTCGACAGCGGAAACCCCGACCAGACCGAGCCGCTCGCGCCCGGCGAGACCTATACCAAGAATTCGCCGAACAGCTGGTCGGTCATGTCCGGAGACAGCGATCTGGGGCTCATCTATGTGCCCTTCGGCAACAGGACGCCCGACCAGATCGGTCTCAACCGTTCGCCCTCGGTAGAGCGCTACTCGTCATCCGTGACCGCGCTTGATGCCGCAACCGGCAAGCCGGCCTGGGTGTTCCAGGGCGTTCATCACGACCTCTGGGACATGGATGTTCCGGCGCAGCCTGCCCTTCTCGACCTCACGATTGATGGCGCGAGCGTGCCGGCGCTGGTGATGACCACCAAGCAGGGCGAGATCTTCGTCCTCAACCGCGAGAACGGTCAGCCGATCGTGCCGGTGGAAGAAGTTCCCGCCCCGCAGGATGGCGGACTGGAAGGCGAAAACCTGTCGGCAACGCAACCGGTTTCCAAACTGTCCTTCAACCCGCCGATGCTGACGGGCAAGGATATGTGGGGCGCATCCCTGCTTGACCAGCTCGCATGCCGGATCAAGCTGAAACAGTATAATTACGAGGGCCGTTACACGCCGCCTTCGGAACGGGGTTCGATCGTTTATCCGGGCAATTTCGGCACATTCAACTGGGGCTCGGTTGCCGTCGACCCGGAACGCCAGGTGATGTTCGCGATGCCGGTCTATATGGCCTACACCTCGACGCTGGTGCCGAAGACGGAACCGGGTGCCCCCACCCAAGGCATCAACTCCAACAATGGCGCGGACTATGCCGTGGCGTTTTCCACCCTGCTCGGCCCGCTTGGCGTGCCGTGCCAGGCGCCGCCGTGGGGCTATGTCGCTGGCGCCGATCTGACGACCGGCGAGATCATCTGGAAGCACAAGAACGGCACCATCGAGGACATGACGCCGCTGCCGTTGAAGATCAAGCTCGGCGTTCCGGGCATTGGCGGTCCGATCATGACCAGGGGCGGCGTGGCCTTCCTTGGCGCCACGATGGATAACTACATCCGGGCCTATAACGTCACCACAGGAGCCCAGCTCTGGGAAGCCCGACTTCCCGCAGGCGGCCAGGCAACGCCGATGACGTATCAGACGTCGGACGGCACCCAGTATGTGTTGATCGTCGCCGGCGGCCACGGCTCGGTCGGCACCAAGACCGGCGACTATATCCTCGCCTACAAGCTGCCGAAAAGTTAGGCCGCTTCCGATACGGGAAAGATGAGAAAGCGCCGGAAATCCGGCGCTTTTTTTTCGTCCGCAGTCTGCGGCCAGACATCACCCATCGAAAAACCACACAAAGTGACGATTATTGACTTTCGTCACAAACTCTGTTTTTATTGGACATACACCCGCCAGCCCGCAACGCGCGACCTAACCGTGCCTTGAGCGGAAGACTGGTCCCGTAGTTCATCAAAAGTATTTCAATGAAACACGTGAACACGCTCACGATGGCGGTCGGTCTCGGCGCCATCACTGCGCTCGCTCCCCTTGCGACCGACATGTATTTGCCTGCCCTTCCCGCCATCTCTGCCCAGCTTTCGGCAAGCGACGGGGCGGTTTCCTATTCCGTGATGACCTTTTTTGCAGGCTTCACGGTTGGACAGCTTTTCTATGGCCCGATTTCCGACAAGGTCGGCCGCAAGCCCGTTGTTTATTTCGCTCTGGCGCTCTTCGCTCTCGGCTCGCTTGGAACGATGCTGTCCCATTCCGTGACGGAACTGCTGCTGTGGCGCCTGCTTCAGGGGCTCGGCGGTTCGGTCGGAATGGTCACCTCGATGGCCATGGTGCGGGATCTCTACACCGGCGAAACCGCCGCGAAACTTCTGGCAGTCGTGATGATGATTACTGGGCTGGCGCCAATCGTCGCGCCCATTGTCGGCAGCGTCATTCTTCTCTTTGCCAGCTGGCGGGCGATCTTTGCCTTTTTCGTGGCGTTCAGCATCTTTGCCCTGCTCTACATCAAGTTCCTGCTTCCCGAGACGCGGATGCAGGAATTGCGGGCGCATTCCCGGCCTGGGCACGCGGTTTTCTATTATGCGCGCCTGCTCTTCAGCTCGAATTTCATCCCGTTCGCCGGAACGCTGGCGCTCGCACAGGGTGGGTTCTTTGCCTATATCGGCGGGTCTTCTGCCGTCTTCATCAGCATCAAGGGCCTGTCGCCGCAGATGTTTTCCATCGTCTTCGGCCTGAACGCCATCGGCATGACGATCGGCGCCCAGGCAGGCGCAAGGCTCATCAAGCCGTTCGGCGCGCGCCGGGTCGTCAAAATCGCCGCGACAGCCTATGCAATGGCCCTGATCGCCCTGCTCGCCGTCGAGTTGACCATCGGCGCGGATCTTTGGCTGATGACGCTGCTGTTCTTCATCGCGATGACGGCCATGGGCGCGATCATGACCAACTGCAACCTGCTGGCGATGGAAGCCCACGGCCAGATTGCCGGCGTCGCCGCTGCACTGACGGGCGCGCTCGGCTTCGGCTTCGGCGCGATCGGCACGGGTCTCGTCAGCGCATTCGCCGATGGCACGGCCATACCGCTGATGGTGATCATGGCAGGTTTTGCGACAGCGGCGGCGATCGTCGCGTTCACAGGCTTCGGTCGCCCGGCAAGGCACGCCGTTGCCCATATGCAGCACGAATGATCGGATAGGAAGCGCGGCAGAAGGCTTCTCATTTTGCCGCGCTGGAACGGGTTTTTAGCATTTCCATGGTTGCCCTTCGCATGTATCGCACCTATCTAATGGGCCAGCACCCACTACCACGTTAGGCTGCCAAAAGGAGTATTACACATGGCTTTTGAACTGCCCGATCTGCCTTATGCCTATGACGCCCTCGGTCCTTATATGTCGGCCGAAACGCTCGAGTTCCACCACGACAAGCACCACAACACCTATGTGACCACCGGCAACAAGCTGGCGGAAGAAGCCGGTCTCGGCGATCTGTCGGTCGAAGACGTGATGGTCAAGGCTTACGGTTCCAACCAGCCGCTCTTCAATAACGCAGCCCAGCACTTCAACCACATGCACTTCTGGAAGTGGATGAAGAAGGATGGCGGCGGCACCAAGCTGCCGGGCGCGCTCGAAAGCGCGATCTCTTCCGATCTCGGCGGCTATGACAAGTTCAAGGCCGATTTCATCGCCGCAGGCGTTGGCCAGTTCGGCTCCGGCTGGGCATGGCTCGCTGTCAAGGACGGCAAGCTTGAAATCATGAAGACGCCGAACGGCGAAAACCCGGTCGTTCACGGCGCCAAGCCGATCCTCGGCGTCGACGTGTGGGAACACTCCTACTACATCGACTACCGCAACGCCCGCCCGAAATATCTGGAAGCCTTCGTCGACAATCTCATCAACTGGGATTATGTCGCCGAACTCTACGAAGGCGCGACCAAGTAAGGCTTGCGCCTTATCGGAATACGAAAAGCCCGGCCATTGCGCCGGGCTTTTTTGTTGACAGTCCTGTCTTGTGCCATCCTCGTGCTCGACACGAGGATCCAGGCGAGATGGCAAGCGTTCGCATTAAGGCTTCAAAAATCCAATCACTCGAGTTGCCTGGATGCTCGGATCAAGTCCGAGCATGACACCTGTGTGTGACCACCGCGCGCGAAAAATTCTGAAGCTCCAGCTTTGTCACCAGCTTGAGCCCGGCCCTTGCGCCGGGCTTTTTATTGGTGTGTTGCGCGACGAAAAGAGAAGCGAGCGAGTCCGGTGGACCTACAAAGAGTGCTCCATCCTTGATTGGCCCGGCGAACCTCTCAGCCCACAATCTCCCCCCGTGAGGGGGAGATGCCCCGACAGGGGCAGAGGGGGGTGAACCCTCTCAACAGGTTCAGAGCAAGCGGCGTATCCTGCATACCCCTCTCTGTCGCTTTCGCGACATCTCCCCCCATGAGGGGGAGATGGGGGGCTGCAGCGTTTTCGGACGTTAGCGGCTCATCAAAATAGGAAAGGCTCAGCCCGCCCGGCGCCGATCTTCCGCCTGTGCTTCCAGCATGGCGCGGACCTTTTCGACGAGGTCGGCTTCCGGAACGGTTTCCTGGGCGACGCGGGCCTCGCGCCATTCGGCGTTGTCGGCGATCTCGCCGGAGAGGCGCTTGCCCTCGATCAGGTCCTTGATCTGGACGACGCCTTCCGCGCGCTCGTCGCCGCCCTGGATGATCGCGATCGGGCAACCTCTGCGGTCGGCATATTTCAGCTGGTTGCCGAACTTCTTCCAGTTGCCCTGGTACATCTCGGCGCGGATGCCGGCGCGGCGCAGATCCTGCGTCATTTTCTGGTAGCGGCCCATCGCCTCCGCGTCGCCATCCATGACGGTAACGAGCACCGGCTCAAGGATCTCCGAGGCGCCGAGCTTGCCGAGGTTCTTCAGCGCGGTCATCAGACGCGACACGCCGATGGAAAAGCCTGTTGCCGGCACCGGCTGCCCCATGAAGCGCGACACCAGCCCATCATACCGCCCACCGCCGCCGACAGAACCGAACACGACCTTTTCGCCCTTTTCATTCGTGACGTCGAAGGTGAGTTCAGCTTCGTAAACGGGGCCGGTGTAATATTCGAGACCGCGGACGACGGAAGGGTCGATCTTGATGCGATCTTCCTTGTAACCGCACGCACTGAATATCTTTTGCATTGCATTCAACTGCTCGACTCCGCTGTTGAATGTCTCGTTGTCGGGTGCGCCTTCTCTTGGCGCATCAAGCGTTTCGAAAAGTTCGTCTGGCGTGCTCAAGATCACGGTGCCGATAATGGCCCCGATGGCATCCTGGCCAAGCCCCGCCCCTTTCGTGAAGTCACCGCTCTCGTCCTTACGTCCCTCACCGAGGAGCAGCTCCACACCGTCAACTCCGAACTTGTCGAGCTTATCGATCGATCGCAGCACGGCAAGTTTCTGCAAAGGTTCGTTGATCCCAAGTGCCTCCAGCACCCCATCCAGCACCTTGCGGTTATTCACCCGGATCACATAGTCCCCGCGCGCGATCCCGAGCGCCTCCATCGTATCGGCCATCATCATGCACATCTCGGCGTCGGTCTGGACGCCCGGGGCGCCGACGACGTCGGCGTCGAACTGCATGAACTGGCGGAAGCGGCCGGGGCCGGGCTTTTCGTTGCGGAACACGTAGCCGGCGCGATAGGTGCGGTAGGGAAGCTGGATCTCGTTGAAGTTCTCCGCGACATGTCGGGCAAGCGGCGCGGTCAGGTCGTAGCGCAGGCTCATCCACTGCTCGTCATCGTCCGTGAGCGAGAACACGCCCTCGTTCGGCCGGTCTTGGTCGGGCAGGAATTTTCCCAGCGCATCGGTGTATTCGAACAGCGGCGTCTCCACCGGATCGAAGCCGTAATTCTCGTAGACCGCCTTGATCTTCGCCACCATTTCCTCGGTCGCGCGGATATCGGCTGCCGAGCGGTCGCCAAAGCCGCGCGGCAGGCGCGCCTTCAGTTTCGGCGGCTTCTTGTTCTTCTTGTCGCTCATGGGTCAATCGCCTGTCTTGCCGGGAAAATCTGGCGCTTTCTTAAAAGATGCGCGGCGTCGCGGCAAGCCTTCAGGCGTGCAGCGAAAATTCGACCAGCGCCGCCGCCGCCTTGCTCAGGTGCCGTTCCTTGTGGCTGAGAAGCTGGAAGGCGCGCGAGGGGAGATCGAAATTGACGCGCTTGAGCCCGCCGGAGGCGAGCCAGGGAGCAGCGACCGCGCCCGAAATCGCGGTCGCCGCATGGCCGGAGCGCACCGCCGACAGCACCGCCTCATTCGACGGCAGCACCATGACCACGTTGAGATCGCCTGCGGCAAAGCCAAGGTCGGCCATGGCATGTTCGAACTCGAAGCGCGTGCCGGAGCCTTCCTCGCGCAGCACGAAGCCGGTGGCGCCGACGAGTTCCGCCGCCGTCACCTTGCGGCCATCTGCCAGCGGATGGCCGGGCCCGACCACCACCATCAGCGCATCATCGGTGAGGTGGCGTTTGGCAAGCCGGGGATTGTCGAGCGTGCCCTCGATATAGCCGAGCTCCGCCTCGCCGCGCGCCACGGCATCGGCGACCGTCGTGGTATTGGCGATCGACATCTGCAGCTCGATGCCGGGATAGAGCGCGTGGAAGCGCATCAGCACTTCCGGAAGCCAATAGCTCGCAATCGTCTGGCTGGCGAAGATCGAAAGCGCGCCGCGTTCAAGCCCGCCAAGCTCTGCCAGCACCCGCTCGGCCGAGCGGATGCGCGACAGCGTGGCGCGCGCCTCATCCAGAAACACGCGGCCTTCTGCCGTCAGCACCAGGCCGCGCCCGACGCGGTCAAACAGGGTCACGCGGTAGAAGTCCTCAAGCTTGCGGATCGCGCTCGAGACTGCGGAGGGCGTCAGATGCAGCGCTTCTGCGGCGCGGGTCAGGTGCTCGCGCTCGGCCACCGCCACGAACACGACAAGCTGTTCAAGGGTCATCATGCGAAAACATTCTCTCTAATCGAACAAAACGTCAATTATTATTCGATGGAAGTCGACATTGGAGAAGAGCATGCTTTGTGCAACAAAGGAAAAGATGAATGCGCATGGCCCTCACACATCAAAACGACCGCTCCTGGACCGCACCGATCCTCTCGCTTGCGCCGGGCATCATCCTGTCTCTGATCGTGGCGGTTGCCGCCTTCGGGATCGAGGCTGCGGAAGTGAAGGTCACCGGCCACCGCTTCATCGAAAACCTGGTGATCGCGATCCTGCTTGGCACCGCGATCCGCTCGCTCATCCCGCTGTCGGCGTCGTTCCATCCGGGCATCCGCTTCTGCGAAAAATTCATCCTTGAGGTTGCGATCGTGCTGCTCGGCGCCTCGATCAGCGTGCAGGCGCTGAAGGCCGCCGGCCCCACGCTGGTGCTCGGCATCGTCGGCACGGTGATCGTGGCGATCGCGATCTCCTATGGCATCGGCCGCGCCTTCGGGCTCAACAAGAAGCTTGCAACGCTGGTGGCGTGCGGCAATTCGATCTGCGGCAATTCGGCAATCGCGGCCGCCGCACCCGTCATCGATGCCGAACCCGGCGACATCGCCTCCGCGATCGCGTTTACCGCCGTTCTCGGCGTCATCATGGTGCTGGCGCTGCCGCTGGCTCTCGTCGGCTTCGGCATGACGGGGGCGCAATATGGCGTGCTGTCGGGCCTTACCGTCTATGCCGTGCCGCAGGTGCTGGCCGCAGCCCAGCCGGGCGGCGCGATCGCCGTCCAGACCGGCACGCTGGTAAAGCTCATCCGCGTGATGATGCTTGGCCCGGTTCTGTTTGCGCTTGGTCTGGCTGCCCGCAGCGGCGGCTCCGGCGGCGCCAAGATCAAGCTGAAGCATATCGCGCCCTGGTTCATCATCGGCTTTGCCATCATGATGGGCCTGCGCTCGGCCGGTGCTTTCCCCGAGGCGATGGTGGAGCCGCTTGCCCACACATCCAACGCGCTCACCGTGCTCGCCATGGCCGCACTCGGCCTTTCGGTCGATATCCGTTCGCTCGGCCGCGCCGGCGGGCGGGTGGTGGCAACAGCCGTGCTCTCGATCCTCGTCCTGACCGCCATCGCGCTTGGCCTGATCTTCGTCCTGAACGTCGGTTGATCAGGGCGACTGATCAGGAATGGGCGGGCCTCTTGAGCCCCTCCCTCAGCCGCTCCACCTCGCTGCGGCAGCAACACCCTTCGAGGTGGTCATTGACGAGCCCCATCGCCTGCATGAAAGCATAGACGGTGGTGGGGCCGACAAACTTCCATCCCCGCTTCTTCAGCGCCTTCGAGATCTTCACCGATACCGGCGTCGTAGGGTTGGCCCTCAGCGTTTCGAGGTCCACCACAGCCGGCCGATCCTCCGGGCCCGGCTCCTGCGACCAGAACCAGGCGGCGAGCGAGCCAAATTCCCGCTCCATCTCGATCGCGCGCCCTGCATTGTTGATCGTCGCCTCGATCTTGCCGCGATGGCGAATGATGCCGGCATCACCCAGAAGTCGCTCTACATCGCGCTCGTCGTAGCGCGCCACCTTGTGAAAGTCGAAACCGTCAAAGGCCGCGCGAAAATTCTCGCGCTTGCGCAGGATCGTCAGCCATGACAGCCCGGACTGGAAGCCCTCCAGGCAGATCTTCTCGAACAGCCTGAAATCGTCGGTAACGGGCCGGCCCCATTCCTCATCGTGATAGCGCAGGTAATCCGGCAGGTTGCCGTGCCAGAAGCACCGATCCCTGCCATCATCACCCGTGATCAATCCTGCCGTCGCGCTCACATGCCTCTCCTGATTCCAGACCGGAACAAAAAGGAAACATGATTTTGCCGCAGAGGCAAGGGCCTCATGGCCGCATCCGGCAACCATGAGGCCTTGATCGGGTTGTTCAGGCCCGTGGCGGTTCGTCCGGCGGGTTCACCGGATCCGTTGTCCCGGCCGGCGGAGCCGGCGGCGGCGTCGCGATGACCTCAGCCGACGGCCGTTCCCGTCGCGTCAGCATGTGCAGTCCGGCAAGCGCGAAGACGGCGCCAAGGCCCAGGAAGGTGATCGCGATATTGGCGATCCAGCCGACATAGGGCACGTAATGCAGAAGCGAGAACAGGGCGAGCCCGGCAGCCGTTGCCAGAAGCCTGTTCACGAAGGTCTGCGGGACCGGCTTGATCGCATTCAGCGCCCACCATGCCAGCGCATAGGCCGCCAGAAGATAGGCGATGTAGCAGACGATGACCGCAAACAGGATGAAGAACGGGATCAGCACGATGCCGACAATGGTAAGCGCCGCGACCGGAACCGCGCCGATCAGCGCTGCCATGGCAATGAAGCCATAGCCGAGAGACCCGAGCGGGCGATCCTGCAGACGCGCGCGCGTCAGCTCGGTGCGCCTCGGCATCAACCAGAAGAGCAGCGCGACGACGATCAGATTGATCACCAGCGCGGCGATGAAGTCGGCAAGCTCTGTCCAGAAGCTTTTTTGCTCGTGGCCGGAAAGCGCAACAGCGGTGACCTGGACGGCCTTTTTCGCTGCAGTCACCTCCACAGCCGTCTTCACGGCCTTGCCGTCCTTCAGCTTGTTCAGCGTCTCGCCGGCGGCAGTGAGTTCGGCAAGCGTGGTGATCGCCCTGCCCGCGATCCGCTTGTGGATGACGCGGTCGGGATCGATCACGCTCGCCGGAATGTCGGCATCGCGCGGGCCGAGATAGACGAGGCTGCCGTTGATCCTGGCATCGGGGCCGAAGGTCAGGTGGTCGATCGCGACCAGCACATCGCCGCTGATTTCGCCGTTGATCGTTACATTCTGCGCCACCGCAAGAAGGCTGCCGGACAGATTGCCGTCAATCTCCAGAGAGCGCGACGCCACCCGGGTGTTGCCGCCAACGTCTGCCGCCTTGCCGAGCGACACCGAGTAGCCGGATGCCGAGACGTCGCCGCTGACCGGGCCGTCGATCGAAACCCAGAAGCCAGCCGCATAGACATCGCCGGCAATCGGCGCATCGATGCTGACATGCCCGCCAGCAATATGCGCGTCCTTCGCCACGGAGGCATCGATGGACGGGCTGAAGCCGGAAACGAAGACGCTGCGCGGGCTCGGATCATCCAGCTTCGGGGTCTGGCCGCTGGCATAGGTATCGCCGCCGAATACCGTGAAGTCGTCATCAGCCATGCTGATGCCCGGCAGCAATGTGATCGCCATTGCCACCGCCAGCCCGATTGCCTTATGCGCCATGAATTCCCTCTCGCTTGCAAACGCGCTTCCGGTCCCCTGGAAGCCGCCGATGCAATCATGCCTTGTCCGGGCGTAAATATCCACTCTTTCCGTGGATCTCCCACCGTCAATCTCATGATTGATCCGGCGGGGTCCGGCAATCAGGCGTTGCGGCTTTCGATGATCGCCTGTGCCAGCACGGCCTTGTCCTGCTGGCGCCTGTCGGAACGGCGCCAGCAAAGGCCGATCCTGCGCGACGGGGCGGGATCGGCGAAAGGCAGGATGGTGAGCGGCGTCCGGGCGGTTTCGGCCGCTATCGCCAGCTCGGGTATGAGCGTCATGCCCATGTCGTTTGCCACCATCTGCAGCAGCGTCGTCATGGAGGTCGCGCCGACATTGACGATATCGCGCCTCGGCTTGCGCTCGCAAAGCGCCAGCGCCTGATCGCGCAGGCAGTGCCCCTCTTCCAGAAGCAGCAGCCGATCGGCCGCAATGCTTGCCTGCGTCAGCGGCGACACCAGCACGGTTTCATCATTGCGCGCCACCGCCATGAAGAACCGGTCCTCGAAAAGATCGACGCTTTCGATCCCGTCGCGTTCCACCGGCAGCGCGGCGACCACGGCATCAAGCGTCCCATCTTCCAGATGGGCGAGCAGCTGGTCGGTCACCGCCTCCTTCAGCGCCACCTCGGCATCCGGATAGCGGCGCTTGAGGTGGGGCACGAGTTTCGGGATCAGATAGGGAGCAACGGTCGGGATCAGGCCGATCGCAACGGGACCCGACAGGGGACCGGCTGCCGGGCGTGCCGCCTGTTCAAGCGCCGCCATGGCTGCCAGCACGGTCGCGGCATGGGCAAGCACCCGCTCGCCTTCCCGCGTCAAGAGCACCTGCCTGCGGGTGCGTTCGAACAGAGCGACGCCAAGCTCCGCCTCCATGTCCATGATCTGGGCTGAAAGCGCAGGCTGGCTGATATGCACGGCCTCCGCCGCGCGGCCGAAATGGCGCTCACGCGCCAGCGCCTCGAAATAGCGCAATTGTCTGAGCGTAATCATGATAAGATAATCCTATCGTAATCTCAGGAAATCACAATTGGAAACTATCGACGCTTCGTGAGACCATCCTTATCAATCACAATGGAGGAAACCATGGCCGATAAACCGACCCTGACGACAACCGCCGGCGCTGCCGTGCCGGACAACCAGAATTCGATGACCGCCGGCCCGCGCGGCGGGTTGATGGTCCAGGACTATCAGCTGATCGAGAAGCTCGCCCATCAGAACCGCGAGCGCATTCCCGAGCGCGTGGTCCATGCCAAGGGCTGGGGCGCGTTCGGCACGCTGAAGATCACCGGCGACATTTCGAAATACACCAAGGCCAAGTGTCTCCAGCCGGGCGCGGAAACGCCGATGCTCGCCCGGTTCTCGACCGTTGCCGGCGAACTGGGTGCCGCCGACGCCGAGCGCGACGTGCGCGGTTTCGCGCTGAAATTCTACACCGAGGACGGCAACTGGGATCTCGTCGGCAACAACACGCCGGTGTTCTTCGTGCGCGACCCCTACAAGTTCCCGGACTTCATCCACACCCAGAAACGCCATCCGCGCACCAACCTGCGCTCGCCGAAGGCGATGTGGGACTTCTGGTCGCTGTCGCCGGAAAGCCTGCACCAGGTCACGATCCTGATGTCTGACCGCGGCATCCCGGTCGATCCGACCTTCATGAATGGCTACGGCTCGCACACCTATTCGTTCTGGAACGATGCCGGCGAGCGGTTCTGGGTCAAGTTTCACTTCAAGACCGAGCAGGGCCACAAGCACTACACCAATGACGAGGCCGAAACGCTGATCGGCAAGAGCCGCGAGACCTATCAGGAAGCTCTCTTCGACAAGGTCGAGAAGGGCGATTATCCGCGCTGGAAGGTGCAGGTCCAGATCATGCCGGAAAGCGATACCGGCAAGACCGAGTACAACCCCTTCGATCTCACCAAGGTCTGGCCGCATGGCGACTATCCGGTCATCGACATCGGCGTGATGGAGCTGAACCGCAACGCCGACAATTACTTCGCGGAAATCGAGCAGGCGGCGTTCTCGCCCTCCAACATCGTCCCCGGCATCTCGCATTCGCCGGACAAGATGCTGCAGGCGCGCATTTTCTCCTACGCCGACGCCCACCGCTACCGCCTCGGCACCCATTACGAAGCGCTCCCGGTCAACGCGCCGAAATGTCCGGTCCATCACTACCACAAGGATGGCCAGATGAATTTCTTCGGCCAGAAGACCGGCGCGACGGACGCCTATTACGAGCCCAACAGCATGGGCGGCGCGGTCGAGGACAAGTCGGCGATGGAGCCGCCGCTTGAAATCGAAGGCGCGATGGCGCGCTACAATCACCGCGACGGCAATGACGATTTCGGCCAGCCGCGCGCGCTGTTCGAACTGTTCGATGACGGCGAAAAGTCCCGCCTCTACGATAACGTCGCCGCCGCCATGGGTGGCGTTCCCGGCGAGATCATCGAGCGTCAGCTCGCGCTCTTCAAGCAGGTCCACCCGGACTATGAAGCCGGCGTACGCGCCGCGCTGAAGGAAGCGCATGGCTATGAGGCCAACGCCATCTCGACGCCGGGCACGCAGTCCGCTGCGGAGTGATGCTTTTCCGGTGCGAAACATAGAGGCTGGCGCTGCAAAGCGCCGGCCTCGATTTGTTGACAAAACCTGTCCTTACACTCGGAGTCATCCTCGTGCTTGACACGAGGATCCAGGGAGCACGGGACGTGTTCGGCAATCGGACTTGGCAAACTCAATCGCGTGAGCCACCTGGATGCTCGGATCAAGTCCGAGCATGTCTCCGGGGTTGAGGCTGCTGTACGTGAAAAACTAAAAAGCTGTGGCTTTTTCAGCAGACTGATGCCGGCGTCATAAAGCGCCGGCCTTTTCTTCTCCAGACCTAAGCGCTTGTTCGCGGACCTACAGGTCAGCCTCGTCGGCGTCATGTTCGCCGGCATGGACGATCATGTCCGATACGACATGGCGGATATGGTGGTCGGCGGCCTCGTAATACATCTGCCGCGCCTTGCGGGTGCGCCGGACCAGCCGTGCGCCGCGCAAGAGCCGCAGGTGATGGCTGACGAGCGATGGCGAGGCCTCCACCCTTTCCGCAATATCACCGACGGCAACAGGCTCGGCGAGACAGGCGATCAGGATCTTCAGCCGGGTCGGATCGCCGAGAAGCTTGAAGGTTTCGGCGACGACGGCAATTTCGGCCTGCCTGTCTCCCAGCGCCTCATCGAGCGGTGCTGGGCCATCTGACGGGCAGACGCTCATGCCTGCCCCTCCAGCGGGCAATCGGCGGACTTTTGCTTCCAATTGATCTCGACCGTTGCATGCCGGATGTCATATTGACGCGCCAGCACGGCCTTCACCCTTTCGGCAGCTGTCTCCGCACTGGCGCCTTCACCGAGGCTGATCTCCATGGTCGCCGCCGGCCGTCCGGAGGTGATCGACCAGACATGGACATGGGTCACGTCGCTGATATCGGGGACCTCATCGAGCACGTAACGGCGCAATGCCTCGATCTCGATATTGCTGGGCGTGCCCTCCATCAGGATATGGGCGGCGCTCTTCAGCAATGCCCAGGCCGCGCGCAGG
This sequence comes from Martelella limonii, assembly GCF_013344475.1. Classification (GTDB taxonomy): domain Bacteria; phylum Pseudomonadota; class Alphaproteobacteria; order Rhizobiales; family Rhizobiaceae; genus Martelella; species Martelella limonii. The sequence goes on from NZ_JABUOU010000004.1 coordinate 227,661, forward strand.
ATGAGTGCCGCCATCACCACCGAGAGGATCGGATCGATCGGGGTCCAGCCGGTAAAATAGATGATGAGGGCTGCGGCGATGGCGCCGACCGAACCCAGCAGGTCGCCGATGACATGCAGCATGGCGCCCTTGATCGTGACATGATCGCGATCGCCACGCATCAGCAGCAGGAAGATGCCGATATTGACCAGAAGGCCGAGAATGGCGACGACGAGCATCGGTCCCGCAAGCACGGGTTCCGGCGTCGCCAGCCGCTGGAAGGCCTCATAGGCGATCCAGATGGTGAGCAGAAACAGGGTGAGCGCATTGACGAAACCGGCCAGCACCTCGAAGCGCATATAGCCGAAGGTCCGCTTCTCATCCGATCCCATGCGCCCGAAACGGAAGGCAGCCCAGGCAAGACCAAGCGCTGCCGTATCCGTCAGCATGTGCGCGGCGTCGGCAATCAGCGCCAGCGATCCGGACAACCAGCCGCCGATGAATTCAGCCACCATGAAGCCGGCCGTCAGCGTCAGACCGATCAACACAACACGTTCATTGTTCCGCGATACCTTGGGCGCATGGCTATGATGCCCTTCGCCGTGGTGATGACCGTGATCATCGTGATGATCATGATGGTCATCATGATCGTCATTGTGACCGTCATGCGGACCATGGCGATGCCCCGCCTGGCCATCCGTATTGCCGTGTGCCATGAACAAGCTCCGTGTCTATATATCAAAATATAAACACCTATTCATACTTAAGGTCAACTTAAAGCCGCGCGGAAGGCGACCTTCCTGCGCGGCTGAAATGGCATCCGCGAAGAGACACTCTTCAGATCAGCAGAAGAAATGCAGTGCCTATTCCCACTCGATCGTGCCAGGCGGCTTGGACGTCACGTCGTAGACGACGCGGTTGATGCCGCGGACTTCGTTGATGATGCGGGTGGCGGCCTTGCCGAGGAAGTTCATGTCGTAGTGGTAGAAGTCGGCGGTCATGCCATCGACCGAGGTCACGGCGCGCAGCGCGCAGACATATTCATAGGTGCGCCCGTCGCCCATCACGCCGACGGTCTGGACCGGCAGCAGCACGGCGAAGGCCTGCCAGATCACGTCGTAGAGGCCGTTCTTGCGGATCTCGTCGAGATAGATCGCGTCGGCCTCGCGCAGGATGTCGAGCTTTTCCTTGGTCACGCCGCCCGGGCAGCGGATCGCAAGGCCCGGCCCCGGGAAGGGGTGGCGGCCGATGAATGAATCGGGCAGGCCGAGCTCCTTCCCGAGCACGCGCACCTCGTCCTTGAACAGTTCGCGCAGCGGCTCCACCAGCTGCATGTTCATGCGTTCGGGCAGGCCACCGACATTGTGGTGCGACTTGATGGTGACCGAGGGGCCGCCGGAGAAGGACACGCTTTCGATCACATCCGGATAGAGCGTGCCCTGGCCGAGGAAATCGGCGCCGCCGAGCTTCTTGGCCTCGTCCTCGAAGGTCTCGATGAACAGCCGGCCGATGATCTTGCGCTTGGTTTCCGGGTCGGAAACGCCTTCCAGCTCGCCGACAAATTTGTCGACCGCATCGACATGGATCAGGTGGAGATTGTAGTGCTCGCGGAACATCGCGACCACTTCATTGGCCTCGTTCTTGCGCATCAGGCCATGGTCGACGAGGATGCAGGTCAGCTGTTCGCCGACCGCCTCGTGGATCAGGAGGGCAGCGACGGATGAGTCGACGCCGCCCGACAGCGCGCAGATCACGCGTGCGTCGCCGACCTGGTCGCGGATCTTCTGCACCATCTCGGCGCGGTAGGCCGCCATCGACCAATCCGACTTGAGCCCGACGATCTTGTGCACGAAGTTGGCGAGCAGCTTGCCGCCATCCGGCGTATGCACCACTTCCGGGTGGAACATGGTGGTGTAATAGCGCTTCTCTTCGTTGACGCAGATCGCGAACGGCGCGTTCGGCGAGACGCCGATGATCTCGAAGCCTTCCGGCGCCTTTGTCACGCGGTCGCCATGGCTCATCCAGACCGGATATTTCTTGCCGACGTCCCAGATGCCTTCAAACAGAGGCGAGGCCTTCAGGATCTCGACATCGGCTCGGCCGAATTCGGCGGCATGGCCGCCCTCGACAACGCCGCCGAGCTGGACGCACATGGTCTGCTGTCCGTAGCAGATCGCAAGGATCGGCACGCCGCTGTCGAACACCGACTGAGGCGCGCGCGGCGAACCGTCGCGGGTCACCGAATCCGGACCGCCGGAGAAGATCACGCCCTTCGGCTGCAACCGCTCGAACCCCTCCTCCGCCTTCTGGAACGGCACGATCTCGCAGTAGACGCCGGTCTCGCGCACGCGACGCGCGATCAGCTGCGTCACCTGGCTGCCGAAGTCAATGATCAGGACGGAATCGGGATGGGTAATCTCTGGGGTCACGGCTGGGGCCTTCCTGTCGGTGAAAGCTAAAAACCGGCCTTATAGGGGAATCGCGCCCGTTTCAATGGCGGTTTCCAGCCGATCGATGGCAAGGCCGAGTTTTTCATCGATTATGTGCAGATATTGCGTCCAGTCGGTAACATGCTTCAGCTCCGCCTTGCCGTCGGAGATTCCGCGCAGGGCAATCAGCGGCATGGCGAAGGACTGGCACGCCCTCAGCACCGCAAAGGTCTCCATGTCGACCATATCGGCATCGACCGAAAGATAGGCCGAGCCGGTCACGATATTGGCGCCGGTCGAAAGCCGCGCTTGAGGCAGACCCGGTATCGTGAATGGCAGCGCCACCTCCGCCGGCAAGTCCAGAAACGGCGTGCGGCCCTTGTCGAAACCCAGCGGAGAGGCATCCATGTCGCGGTAGGAGACGGACGACGCCTGATAGATTTCGGCCTGCGCGAGCGTTGCCGATCCGGCAGAGCCGAGCGAGACGACGAGTTCCGGTGCGGCATCCGTGCCGTCCAGCATCGCAAGCGCCTTCGTCAGCGTCACCGCGGCCTCGACCGGGCCGATGCCGGTCATCAGCGGCGCGATCCGCCCCTGAAGGCAGGCGCCATATTCGGCGGCGGCTGCCATCACGAAAAGCACGCGACGGCCGGCAATCAGTTCAACCCGCATCAGCCTTCAAACCCTTCCCGGTCGCGCAGCACCATCGCCGTGCCGGACATCGAGGCGATCAGCTTGGCAGGGCCGTCGCCAATCGCATAACCCCGTCCATCCGTGACGATGATATTGGTGCCGGGTTTCGTCACCTCGCCGCGAAACAGGAAGCGGCTGCCCCGCCCGGGCGACATCAGGTTGACCTTGAACTCGATCGTCAGAAGCGAGGCATCGGTATCGATCATGGTATAGGCGGCATAGGTGCATGCGGTCTCGAGACCGGTCGCAATCATGCCGGCGTGCAGAATACCGTGCTGCTGGGTAAGCCGCACATCAAAGGGCAGCTCGATCTCGACGACGCCATGGCTGATGCGGGTCAGCTCCGCGCCGATCATCTCCATTGCGCCCTGGCTTGCGAAACTTCCCACGATCCGCGCGTGAAAATCGCCATGCTCGAAATTCGCCATCGATCCCCCTGGTCCGCACGCGGAAGCCGCGGCCCGCATCAAAGCGGGAATTTCCAAGATAAGCCCGGCATCGCGCTTCGGGTCAAGCCCGGGCGGCCGGGCAATCGCGCACACTGCATCGTTCGAGCACAAAGGCGCGCCGCAACGGCTGCGCGCCCATGGTCACGAAAACATCAGTTCAGATAGATCAGCGACGCGTTCAGCAGCGAGGCGAAGGCGACCCAGAGGGCGTAGGGCACGAAGAGTGCTGCTGACAGTCTGTCGTGATGGCGCGCCCGGCCGATGAAGGCGAGAACGGCCGCAAGCAGCAGCAGGATGATCACCAGCCCCGGCACCATGTTCCGCATGCCGAAGAATACGGGCGTCCAGCAGATGTTCAGCACAAACTGAACGATCCACAGGCCGAATGTGCCGGGATATTCACTCCTGCGCAGGAAGCTGCGCGCACCGGCCCAGCCGATGAGGACGTAAAGCACGGTCCAGACCGGCCCGAACAGCCAGTTTGGTGGATTGAAGGGCGGTTTGGCAAGCGAGGCGTACCATTCGCCCGGCATGTTGAGAAAACCGGCAGCAAGGCCGGCGGCAACGACGCCGATGATGAAGAGAGCGTGGACAAGTGTTTTCATGGCGGGGAAGATAGCGCGTTCAAAACGAAAGACCAGAGAGCCGGACCGCATGTTGATCAAAGGCGAGATCGTGTTGCCGGTCCGCGAACACACCGCCATAGGTTCCCACCGCAAACCCCGTCTTTGCAGGCGCGATGCCCGCCGCATCCGGCACGGCGCGGGTCTCCACCACCCTGCCCGAAGCCTCTTCGAGCGAGACCACCACGCCCTTGGGCGAGGTCAGTCCGATCAGGCCGTTGCCATAGGCAATTGCACCAACATAATTGCCGAGCCCGCGCGTGACGTCCTCCGGCAGCGGCGTAAAGGAAAGCCCCTCGCCCATGGCGAAATGGCCGACAAGCGGCGGCGTCTCGTTGCGCGGGCCTTCGAACTGGCAGGCAAACCAGATCCGTCCCTTTTCGCCAATCGCAAGGTGCCGGGTGGAAAGCTGCGCGAGGCTTTCCGGCAGTTCATGCTTTTCGAGAAGCGCGCCGTTTGCCGCATCGATCAGCGCGAGCGACGGCTCCATATGATCGAGGTTCAGCTTGGTGCGGCCGAAATCGGGATGGGTCTCGATGCCGCCATTGGCCGCAATCAGATACCGCCCATCCGGCGTTACCGACAGATCGTGGGGGCCGATGCCGTAGCTTGGATACTCGCCGAGCCGGAGAAAATTCCGCGCATCGTAAATGCCGATCACGCCGCGCCGGTTGTCGAAGTCATTCTCGCTGGCATAGAGAAGCCGGCCGTCGGGCGAGAACGTGCCATGACCATAGAAATGCCGGTCGGGCACCGCGTTGACGATGGTGTCGGCACCGTCCTCCGGCGCGGGCGTCACGTAAATGAACGTACCCGGCCGCCGGGCAAAGGCCGCGACCTGTCCGGTTCTTGGAGACACAGCGAGGCCATGCATCCGATCCGGTAGCGCCACGTCGGAAATGAAGGTGCCATCTTCCCCCATCAGCGCCAGCGCGAACCGCCCGTCGGGCCTGCGAATACCAGTGGCATAGACGGCATCAGTGCGCTCGAGCGCAAAGCCGGCGCGCGGCGAAAGCCCCGCCAGAAAGGCCGCTCCCGCAGCGCGGATGAAACTGCGCCGGTCGATCAGCCCCGAACGCGCCGCCATCTCAGTCTCCGTCGGAAAAGGAAAAGCCTGCGCCAAGCCCGATCGCGCTGCCGTAATTGTCATTCAGGCGGAGGATCAGATCCTTCATGTTGAGGATCAGATAGTCGAGCTTGGCACGCTGATCGGGATCGGCGAGCACAACCTCGATATCGGGGTCCATGTTGCCTACGACACCTTCGAGCGCGGAAAACAGGAAATTGATCGACGACACGATCGACCGAACGTCCTCATCGAGAAGGTCTTCCATTCCGGCGCCGTTCAGAAGGGACTGCAAGCCGTCGAGATTATGGAGGATCGAGGGCCAGGTGTTTTCCGAACGCCAGTAGATCGCGCGTTTCGCGAAATTCGGGCCCTCCTCGCCGGCATAGAAATATTCGATCCGCTGGTCGCGGACCGTCTCCGCACCGTGCACGAGAATGCCGAGCAGAGCGGTCAGCGCCTCATCGTCGGTGCGATAGAGCGGATTGTCGGGACCGGGCTCCTTCCAGTCATCCGCCACGCCGGCCGGCGCGTCCCATGCAGCAGCGAGTTCGCCTGCAATCCGGTCGATATTCTCGGCGATCGCCACCCCGTAACGGCAGCGGTAGGTTTCACCTCCGCCGAGCATGTCCTCATGGCCCGTTCCGAAGAGCACGAATTCAAGCGCAGGAAGGCCCTGCATGGCGACGCTCTTTCCCGCAAGCGTATCGGCATCGGTCGCCGTCTCGTCGCTGGTCGCGATCGCAGCCTGGACCTGTTTCAGACCGATGCTCTTGCGGTCGGGGTAAAACAGGATGCGCTCGAAACGGTGGTCGTCCAGCACCGGACCGGTGCGCACGATCTCGATCTCGGACCAGGCCGCAACCGTCTCGTCAAAGGCGGCCCTTGCGCCCTCGTAGCGGGCCTCGTCGGGGCTTTCGCAGAAATCGCGCATCGCTGCGGCCATCTGAGCGCTGTTTTCGGCGAATGTCTGGTAACCTGGGCGGATGAAGCCATCCACCGCCTGTTCCAGGACGCCCGGCACGGCATCGCGGTTCATGGCGGCTGCGCCGCCGGCTGACAGAAGAACGAGCGTGGCGGCGAGGACGTGTTTCACAGGGACTCCAGAAATTTGATCAGGGCTTCGCGGTCATCCTTGGGCGCATTGGCGAAATTGTCGCGCGCCTGCTGCGCTTCGCCCCCATGCCAGAGGATCGCTTCGGTTCTGTTGCGCGCACGACCATCATGCAGGAAGAAGGAGTGGCCGTTGACCACCTCCGTCAACCCCGTGCCCCAGAGCGGCGCCGTGCGCCATTCGGACCCGGAGGCCATCGCCACCTGCTGACCGTCGGCAAGCCCCTCGCCCATATCATGGAGCAGGAAATCGGAATAGGGCCAGATCAGCTGGAACTGGTGGGCCGGGTTTTCCGCGTCGCGGCTCGTCACGAATTTCGGCGTGTGGCAGGCCGTGCAGCCAGCTTCGTAGAATACCTGCTTGCCGCGCAGCACGTCCGGATCATCGACATCGCGCCTCGCCGGGACGGCCAGATTTTCGGCATAGAAGGTGACGAGTTCCATCACCGGATCGGGCGCCTCGGTATCGCCGAGGCGCGGCTGCACGCCGTTCGGCATGGCCAGGCATTCGGCCTGCGCCTCGGAGCAATCGCCGTAAGGGTTCGGCGCGTTCGGCGAGGACACGCCGATATCGCCGCTCATGGCGCCGACGGACTGATCGTGGATCGTCGCGTTCTGCGCCTTCCAGCCGAAACGGCCAAGTTTGACCTCACCGGTGACGGTATCGCTGACGATGTTGGGCCGGCCGGAAATGCCATCGCCATCGGCGTCGTCGGGGTCGGCAAGGCCCAGAATGTCGGCGGGTTCGATTGCCTGGACCAGGCCAAGACCGATCATCTGATTGGCAACGCGCGGCGACAGCGTGGTGTCCTCACCCAGATCGCCATAGGCGAGATTTTCGACGCTGTAGGTCGGGTGACGCAGCGAAACGGTGGTGCCATCTCCAAGCGTCACCTCGCGTTCGGTATAATCGATCTTCATCTGCCCTTCGGCGGAAAGGCCGGGAACCGCAAAATCCTGCAATTGTCCGCCATAGACCTTATCGGGAAAGTTGATGGTCTCGTAATTGTCGATGCGCGCCTGTTCCTCGGGCGTGCGGGCAGGCCGGGCAAGCCGCAGGAACATCGAGCTTGCGTCCTCACCCGCCGCCGGCGGATGGCCGCGTCCATCCTTCAGGTGACAGCTCTGGCACGACCGCGCGTTGAACAGGGGGCCAAGACCATCGGATGCCTGTGTCGAGGACGGCGACGACACCCAGAATTTGCGGAACAGCGCATTGCCGAGCTTGAAGGTTTCTTCCTCGGCGAAGGTGATGTTGGCGGAGGAATGGGAATAGCTGTCGCGGTTGACACTGGCCGTGCTGGTGGCGGCCCCGCCCTGCATGATCTCAAAGGCTTCGGCCTTGGAGAAGTCCTGCGTCGGCCGGGTGACTTTTTCGACCCGCGCCTTGTCTTCGGCGGTGATATCGCTGCGCTGGTCAGGCGGCATCCAGTCGCCGGCATGAACCGCCGTAAAACAAAGGCAAGCGGCAAGCGCCGCAGTCGTCATTCCAACAATTTGCCGCTTCGTCATGTTACCACGGTCGTACCGGCCGCCCCTTGTTGCTTCAAGGCGAACAGAGCCGCCCTTGTCGGACCGGCACCTGCGCTTTGGCACCCGTCTCGCCTTTCGTCTCGGCGACATCCCCGGGCGTGACCAGGGGATGTTGCATAGTCTGGGATGAGCGCCGCGTCTTGAACCAGACGGGCCGCAGCAACGCCCTTAAATCCCGCTCCTACTGGAACACGGCTTCCGGCGCGTCAAGGCTGTCGGAGCCTTCGAGCTCGATCTGGCCGAGATCAAGCGCTGCGATCGCGCGTTCGATGGAGGGCGTCTGGGCAATCAGGCCATCAATCGCCGCCTGAACGACGGCATTGCCCTTCTCGTTGCCCTCACCGATCATCTGGTCGTAGGCTTCAACAGTCTGGGCGCGGGTTGCCATGGCTTCCATCGCCTCGACAGTGTCGATGAGCTTCGCCTTGATTTCCTCGTCCAAAGCCTTGTCCTTCGCCGCCACCAGATCGGAGACGGAAGGTCCGGTCATTTCCGTGCCGTCAACGCGGACATAGTCGCCGGTATAGGCCTGCAGAATGCCGATTGCATCGTTGAGATGCGAGGCATGGGTGTTATCGGAGAAGCAATCATGCTCCTCTTCCGGATCGTGCAGCAGCAGGCCGAGCTTCATGCGCTCGCCGGCAAGCTCGCCATAGGAAAGCGAACCCATGCCGGTGAGGATCGCGGCAATCCCGGTGGTCGGATCTTCGGTGACATAGGCATAGGCCTCGCCGCCCTGTTCCCAGGCAGCAACCATGTCCTCGAGGTCGGAAATCAGAAGCTCCGAGGCTGCGGCAAGATACTGGGCACGGCGGTCGCAATTGCCGTTGGTGCAATCGTCCCCGGTCAGATAATCGGTGTAGGAACGCTCACCCGCACCGGCTTCCGTGCCGTGAAGGTCCTGGCCCCAGAGCAGGAATTCAATGGCGTGATAGCCGGTTGCGACATTGGCCTCGATATCGCCTGCTTCCTGTAGCGTGTCGGACAGCAGCGCCGGCGTGATCTCGGTCAGATCGACGGTTTCGCCGTTGATCTGGATTTCCTTGCTGGCGATCACATTCGCGGTATAGAGCCCGTTCTCGTCGCTTTCCATGCCGTAGGAGGCATCGACATAGTCGATCAGGCCTTCATCAAGCGGCCATGCATTGACCTTGCCTTCCCAGTCGTCGACGGTCGGGTTGCCGAAACGGTAAACCTCGGTCTGCTGATAGGGTACGCGCGCTGCAATCCAGGCTTCCTTGGCGGCCTTCTGGGTTTCAGCGCTCGGATCGGCGATAAGGGCCTGGATGGCCTCGTCCAGCGCCTTCGCCGTCGTCAGCGAATCCTGATACTTCGCATGCGCAACAGCGGCATAGTGCTCGACAACCGCTTCCGGGGTGACGTCTGCGGCAAAAGCCGGGCTCGCGAACAGGGCGGCGACACCCGCCATCAGGGCGCGCGTACGGATCGTGTGCATCATGGGTCCCTCTCCTTCAATGACACTGTGATTGCGCCTACATGGCGGAAAAACAAACTTGTGTCAAATAATCCAGTTATATTTTGGATCATTCGGTGGGGTCTGGGATGCATCCTTGCCGATCGTCAAGCGCGGTGGTCTCAGCCTTTCCTGCCGAGCACGGCGCAGAAGAACCCGTCCGTCGCCGTCGAGGCCGGCGTCAGGGTTACGAACCGGCCATCGGTGAAGTGCGGCCTCAATGCTGCATCGCCGAAGCGGGCCTGCCAGATCTCGGCCATGTCGAGGACCGTAAAATCGTCCCTGCCCTTAAGAAACGCTGCGATCTGCGCCTGGTTTTCGGCCGGCAGCAGGGAGCATGTGACATAGACCAGCAGACCGTCCGGCTTGACGAAACGCGAGGCTGCGGCCAGCACGCCGGCCTGCTGGGCCGTGCGCTCCTCAAGGTTCTTTTCCGACAAGCGCCACTTGATGTCGGGCCGGCGCCGCCAGGTGCCCGTGCCGGTGCAGGGCGCATCGACAAGGACGCGGTCGAAGGCGTGACCTTCGAGCGCGGCGGCATCGTCATGGACCTGGACATTGCGGGTTCCCGCGCGCCGCAGCCGCTCGATGATCGGCGCGAGCCGGGTGCGGTCGGCGTCATAGGCATGGACCTGACCGGCATTGTCCATGTCGGCTGCAAGCGCCAGCGTCTTGCCGCCACCGCCGGCGCAGAAATCCAGCACCTGATGGCCGGCATGGGCATCGGCAAGGCGCGCGACAATCTGCGAGCCCTCGTCCTGCACTTCAAACCAGCCCTTCTGAAAGGCGAGTTCAGCTGTCACATTGGGAAGCCGGTCGGCGCCGCTTCCCGGCGCAATCCGCAGGCCATGGGGCGCAATCGCGGTCGGCTCGGCGCCTGCGCGGGCAAGCGCCTTCTTCACCTTCTCTTCGCCAGCCTTGAGCGTATTGACGCGGAGGTCGAGCGAAGGCCTGAGGTTCAGCGCCTCGGCTTCCTGAAGCCAGGCGTCACCGAAATTCTCCTTGAACGACGGGACGATCCATTCCGGCACGTCGGCGCGGACATGATCGGGCGCTTGGGAAAGATCACGGCTCGCAAAGGCAGCCATTGCCGTCTCCGACAGAGGCTCCGGTGCGAACTTGTCGCCCTCGAGCTTTTCGGAAAGTCCTTCGGGCGTAAAACCCCACTGCCGGTAGAGCACCGCATGGGCAAGCGCTGCCGGGCTGTCATCGTCCATCAGGAAGGCATGCGAAAGCTTCAGCCGCAGCGCATCATAGACGATGTTGCCGATCGCTGCGCGGTCGCCCGAGCCCGCAAACCGGTGCGCCGTGCCCCAGTCCTTCAGCGCGTTGGCGATAGGGCGCTTGCGCTCCTCCACCTCTGCCAGAACCTCGATCGCGCCCTGAAGACGTCCGCCGATACGCATGTTTTATGCTCCTTGGGGTGATTGAGCGGCGGCGCGCCAAACCGCGAGAAAGGATGAATCATTCCGAAGCGTTGGAGAAAGGTTGCTCCTCTCCCTCCCCTCTGCGTCATCCTCGGGCTTGACCCGAGGATCCACCCATGCCGACCAAACGCGCGGCGCTGGTTTGTTCGAACTCGGCCGCACTCCATGGCGCGTAGCCCGGCACGCCGCTCGGGGTGAAAGGTGATTGGATCCTCGGGTCAAGCCCGAGGATGACGCCGCGTAGGGAGGAAACGCCCTAAAACACGACTCGCGCCGCTGAACGACCAGCCTCAAACCCATCAAAACACCGCAACCGAAGCCACGACGGCGAGATACACCAGCACGGCCGCGATCAGCCACAGCGCCACGCGGCCGGAGCGGGTATGGCGGGCTTCTGCGCGGCCGATGGCCTCCGAGGTGCGCTCGTCGAAGCGCAGACCGTTTTCGGTCATGGCAATCACGTCGTTGTGGAATCGCTCGGTCTTGTCGGCGATCTCGGGGATTGCCTCGGCAATCTTGATCACCGCCTTGACGCCATCCTGCATGTCGGCGAGCAGGCGGCGGGGGCCGAGATTCTGTTCGATCCAGCGCCCGACCACGGGTTCGGAGGCCTTCCACATGTTGAAATGCGGATCGAGCATGCGCGACACGCCCTCGACCACGACCATGGTCTTCTGCAGATTGATCAGCTGGGTCTGGGTGGTCATGTCGAAGATTTCGGTGATCTCGAACAGAAGGGTCAGCAGCTTGCCCATCGAGATGGTCTCGGCCGACTGACCGTGGATCGGCTCGCCGATGGCGCGGATCGCCTGGGCGAACGAGGCCTTGTTGTGGTGTGCGGGCACATAGCCTGCCTCGAAATGGGCTTCGGCCACGCGCATGTAATCGCGCGTGATGAAGCCATAGAGGATTTCGGCGAGCACACGCCGGTCCTTCTTTCCAAGCCTTCCGACAATGCCCATGTCGACGGCGACGATAATGCCGTCCTTGTCGACGAACAGATTGCCGGGATGCATGTCGGCGTGGAAGAAGCCGTCGCGCAGCGTGTGGCGCAGGAAGGACTGGATCAGCGTCACCGCAAGCTCTTCGAGATTATGTCCCGCAGCCTTCAGCCCCTCGAGATCGGACATCTTCACGCCGTCGATCCATTCCATGGTGACGACATCGCGGCCGGTGCGTTCCCAATCGACCCTGGGAAGGCGAAAGCCCGGATCGTCCGCGGTGTTTTCGGACATTTCCGAAATCGCGGCGGCCTCGAGCCGCAGATCCATTTCAAGCCTTGTTGTCTGTTCCAGCGTGCGCGTGACATCGACCGGCCGCAGCCTGCGGCTGGACCGGATGAACCGCTCCTGCATGCGCGCGACCAGATACATCGCGCCGAGATCTTCACTGAAGCGCTGACGGATACCGGGCCGGATCACCTTGACGGCAACTTTTTTCTCGCCCTCCGGCGTCGCGATGCGGGCGGGATGCACCTGCGCGATCGAGGCGGCGGCGATCGGATCTTCGAAATCGGTATAAAGCTCCTCGACCGGCCTGCCGAGAGAGGCACGGATCGTGGCCTTGGAGGCCTCCACGGGGAAGAACGGCATCCGGTCCTGCAACTCGGCCAGATCCTCGGCAAAGCCGGCGCCGACGACATCCGGGCGGGTCGCCAGAAACTGGCCCATCTTCACATAGGAAGGACCGAGCCGCGAGACCGCCTTGGAGAGCCTGTCGGAGCGCGCCTGCTTGCGCGCGCCAGGCCGCGCAAACGGCACCAGCATCGCCTTGACGAAGCGGGCATAGGGCGGCAGCCCTTCCGAGGGCAGCGCGTTGATCACGCCCTCGCGGGCGAGCACCCAGCCGACGCCGAGAAGGTTCAGATAGGATCGAAGCGCGCCCATGGTGAATACCTAGAGTTTCCAGCCGGAGTGAAGGGCAGCGATACCGCCTGAATAATTGGTGAACTTGACCCGCGAGAAGCCGGCCCGCTCGATCATCTTCGCAAAATCGCCCTGGTTGGGGAACTTGCGGATCGATTCGACCAGGTAGCGATAGGGCTCCCCATCGCCCGCGATCGCCTTGCCGACATGGGGGATCGCGTGGAACGACCAGAGATCGTAGACCTTGTCGAGGATCGGGGCCTCGACTTCGGAAAATTCGAGCACCAGCAGCCGGCCGCCGCGCTTCAGCACGCGGTAGGCCTCGGAAAGCGCCCGGTCGATATGGGGCACGTTGCGGATGCCGAAGGCGATCGTATAGGCGTCGAAGGTCTTGTCCTCGAAGGGCAGCTCCTCGGCATTGGCCTCGACGAAGGTGAGGTTTTCGGCAATGCCCTTCTTCTGGGCCCGCTCCTCGCCGACGCCAAGCATCGAGCCATTGATGTCGAGCACGGTTGCCTGCGCAAGGCCCTTGGATGCATCCACGATGCGGAAGGCGATATCGCCCGTGCCGCCTGCAACGTCCAGCACATGGTAATCGGGATTGGCGGGCGGGTTCAGCGCGCCGACCATTCCGGCCTTCCATGCGCGATGAAGCCCGGCCGACATCACGTCATTCATGATATCGTAGCGCTTGGCGACCTTGTGGAAGACGTCATTGACCAGCGGCTGCTTGTCGCCATCTGCAACATCGCGGAAACCAAAAGACGTTTCCATGCCGCCATCGGCTCGGGTCCGGCTATCCGTCATATCACGCACCTCACGCTTGAAGCTGTTTTGTCTGTCCGACACTCGTTGCTATATCGGGTTCGATAGAGCGATACACAACAGACACCGTTGCGGCTATAAACCGAAACCGAAAAAAGCGAAACGTCAAAGGCTTAAAAATCCCATGCCGGAACTGCCCGAAGTCGAAACCGTGCGCCGCGGCCTGGCGCCGGCCATGGAAGGCCGCGTCATCGAAAGACTGGAACTGCGCCGCGCGGACCTGCGTTTTCCCTTCCCTGAAGATTTCGCCCGCGCGGTTGAGGGAAAGCGGATTGCAGCGCTTGGGCGGCGGGCGAAATATCTGCTGATCGATCTCGATGACGGCATGACCATCGTCGCCCATCTCGGCATGTCCGGCTCCTACAGGGTGGAAGCAAACGGCGTTGCGGAGACGCCCGGAGACTTTCACCTGCCGCGAAATGCCGCAGCCACCCACGATCATGTCGTCTTCCACCTCGGCGACGGACGGGTGATCTACAACGACCCGCGCCGCTTTGGCTTCATGAAGCTTCTCACCCGCACCGGTCTCGATGCTGATCCGAGCTTCATCGGCCTTGGCCCCGAGCCGACCGGCAACAGCCTCGACGCCGAATTCCTCGCAACCCGCTTTGCCGGCAAGACCCAGAGCGTGAAGGCAGCGCTGCTTGACCAGCGCAATATTGCGGGCCTCGGCAATATCTATGTCTGCGAGGCGCTGTGGCGGGCGCGATTGTCACCGTTTCGGGCAGCCGGCCATCTTGTGACCCCCGCAGGCAAGCCGCGCGACGGGCTGAAACGCCTCGTGCCAGCGATCCGCGAGGTGATCGCGGAAGCAATCGAGGCCGGCGGCTCGACGCTCAGAGACCATCGCAAGACGGACGGCACGCTCGGCTACTTCCAGCATTCCTTCTCCGTCTACGACCGCACCGGCGCGTCCTGCCGCCACGAAGACTGCAACGGCACGGTGGCCCGCGCGGTCCAGACCGGGCGTTCCACCTTCTATTGCCCGGCCTGCCAGAAGGGGTGAACGGGCAGCCGCCTATTTCAGGAAATTGCTCCTGACCAGCGAAACCACTTCCTTCACCCGACCGTCGAGCACCGCCTTGACGCCGAACATGGCGGTCGAGGCCACCTGCCCGACCTTCACCTTGGGCGGCATCACCAGTTCCATCCGGTTGACCTTCACATCGAGAAGCGCCGGCCCGGGGGTCGAGAGCCAGGCATCCATGGCGGATGCCAGATTGTCGGCCTTGTCGACGCTGAGCCCGGTAATTCCGCAGGCTTCGGCAACCCGCGAGAATTCCGGATTCTTGAGCGTGGTATAGTGATCGACCAGCCCTTCCACGCGCTGCTCCATCTCGACGAAGCCGAGCGATGAATTGTGGAACACCAGCAGTTTCACCGGCACCTCTTCCTGCACCAGCGTCAACAGATCGCCCATCAGCATCGACAACCCGCCATCGCCGCACATGGCGATCACCTGCCGGTCGGGATAGGCAAGCTTGGCGCCGATCGCCTGCGGCATGGCGTTCGCCATGGTGCCGTGGAGCAGGCTGTTGAGAAACCGCCTGCTGCCATTGGCCTGAAGATGGCGCAGCATCCATACCATTGGCGTTCCGACATCGGAGATGAAGATCGCATCGGAAGCCGCCTTGTCATTCAGCATGTTGGCGACGAATTGCGGATGGATGAGGCCCGGATCAGGTTCATCGCCCTCGGTATCATAGCCCTTCAGATCCTCTTCCCATTCCTTGAGGTGGCGGTTCAGATGCTTCTCGTCGGACTTTTCAGCCACTTTCGGCAACAGCGCCTCAAGCGTGGTGCGGGCGTCACCGACAAGACCCAGATGGATCGGCGCGCGGCGTCCGAGATGGGTGGGATCGATATCGATCTGGACGATCTTCCGATCGGGATAGAACTGGGTATAGGCGAAGTCGCAGCCAACCGAGATCACCAGATCGGCCTTTTCCAGCGCATTGACGCCGGCGCGGTTGCCGAGAATGCCGTTGACGCCGACATTGAAGGGATTGCCGGGCTCCAGCCATTCCTTGGCGCGGGTGGTATGCACCATGGGCGCCTTGACCTTGCGGCAGAGCGCGACGATCTGATCGCGGGCCTCCCGCGCGCCGATGCCGGCATAGATCGTCACCCGCTTTGCCTCATCGACGAGCGCGGCAAGTTCGCCGAGTTCCTCATCATTCGGACGCGCCATCGGGCGGGGCCGGTGGACGCGCCAGTCGGCCTCGTCCTTGTCGGTTTCCTGAAACATGTCGCCGCTGACGATCACGACCGCGACGCCGCCCTTGGTCAGCGCCGCCTGTGCTGCAAGCGTCACGATGCGGCGCGCCTGGGCCGGATGAGAGATATGCCCGCAGAACACCGAATGCTGTTCGTAGATTTTCTTCTGGTCGACATCCTGCGGGAAATTGAAACCCTTTTCCGGACGGTCGACCTCGGATGCGATCAGCAGCACCGGCGCGCCGTTGCGGTGGCTTTCATAGATGCCGTTGACGAAGTGCAGCGAGCCGGGCCCGCATGTACCCGCGCAAACGGCAAGCTCGCCGGTCAGATAGGCCTCGCCGCCGGCGGCAAAGGCGCCCGCCTCCTCGTGACGGACGTGAACCCATCTGAGCGCGGACCGGGAAACGGCATCGGTGAAGTGATTGATCGTGTCGCCGGGAATGCCGTAGATGCGCTGCGCACCCGCTTTCTCCAGTGTGTCGACGACGATTTCTGCAACAGTCTTGGCCATGTCCGCACCCCTTTCGTGCCGTTTTCGTGAAACACATTCGAGTCTGAAACGGACGGGCGGCGGATTGGTGCCATCGAATGCGGCTATGCGCGCTTTTGACCCAGCCTAGCGCTTGCCGATCGGATGCAGCGCCTGCCCGTCCTCTTCATAGGCCGTGATGTTTTCGATTGTGGTATGGGCGATGTTGAAGAGCGCCTCCTGGGTGAAGAAACCCTGATGGCCGGTGATCAGCACATTCGGAAACGTCAGAAGCCGCGCGAAGACGTCGTCCCGGATCACGGTCGACGACAGGTCGCGGAAGAACAGATCCTCCTCCTCCTCATAGACATCGAGCGCCAGCGCACCGATTCTGCCCGACTTCAGCCCCTCGATCACCGCATGGGTATCGATCACCCCGCCGCGGCTGGTGTTGACCAACATGCGGCAGTGCTTCATCGCCGCAATCGCCTTCTCGTCGATGAAATGGCGTGTCTCCGGCGTCAGCGGGCAATGGAGCGTGATGATCTCGGATTTCTCGAGCAGCTCGTCCTTGCCGACATAGCGCGCGCCGAGCGATTCGGCCTCCTCGCTCGGAAACGGATCATAAGCCAGGATTTCGCAGCCAAAGCCGGCAAAGGCGCGCATCACATTGCGGCCGATACCGCCGGTTCCCACCACCCCTACCGTCTTTCCATGCAGATCGAATCCGAGCAGGCCGGTGAGCGCGAAATTGCCTTCGCGCACCCGGTTATAAGCGCGGTGGATCTTGCGGTTCAGCGTCAGCACCAGCGCCAGCGTGTGTTCGGCGATGGCGTAGGGCGAATAGGACGGCACCCGGGCGGCGGTGATTCCAAGCCGTTCGGCGGCGGAAAGATCGAGTCGGTTGAAGCCGGCGCATCTCAGCGCCACGATCTCGACCCCGACCTCTTTCAGGACGGAAAGCGTGGAAGCGCCGAGATCGTCATTGACGAAGGCGCAGATCGCCTTCGAGCCCGCCGCAAGCCGCGCGGTCTGTGCGTGGAGGCCGGCCTCGGTGAAGATCAGCTCGTGCCGCCCCTCGTTCGCGGCCTTCAGAAACTCTTCGTCGTAGGGCTTGGCGGAAAACACGGTGACGCGCATGGCTGTTCCTGTTGCTTGATCGGCGGGCCGCTCGAGTTTAAGAGGCTTTGACGCAATGGCAATGCCCGCAACCCCGCCATAATCCACAACAACGGCCTGTGGCGCCCGATTTCGCGGGATTATGCATTGACGGATAGCCGGATTGCCTTTATATGCCCGGCCACAGTATTTGAAAGCTCAATGGGCTTCATCATTTGCTCCCGTCACAAAAGCGACATTGGCCGGCAACGGCAATCCGCATTTGTCGGAGCTCGAGACAGATTTCGAAGAGAGACTTACATGGCCAATACAACTTCGGCGAAAAAGGCGACGCGCAAGATGGCCCGCCGTACAGCCGTCAACAAGTCCCGTCGCACCCGCGTTCGCGGTTATGTACGCAAGGTGGAAGAAGCGATCGCCGCTGGCGATCTGGATCAGGCAAAGGCCGCTCTGGCGGTTGCCGAACCGGAACTGGCACGCGCAGCCAGCAAGGGCGTCCTCCACCGCAACACCGCCTCGCGGAAGGTGTCGCGTCTTGCTCAGCGCGTGAAGGCAATTTCGGCCTGATCAACGGCTGAACTAGATACTTTTTGCAGAACCCGGCCTCGTGCCGGGTTTTTTGTTTT
Source organism: Martelella limonii (assembly GCF_013344475.1). GTDB lineage: Bacteria > Pseudomonadota > Alphaproteobacteria > Rhizobiales > Rhizobiaceae > Martelella > Martelella limonii. The sequence goes on from NZ_JABUOU010000004.1 coordinate 245,571, forward strand.
GACTTCATGCACTTGGCGCGTGTGACAGCGCGATCACAGCCAAATGTCACAAAAATGACGGATAAATACGAGCCTTTTCAAGGGCTTGCGGAAGGTAAGTCACATTTCCACCATTTTCGCACCTGCTAAAGCACCCCGAAAATGACATGGGGAAAATTTATTTTTCCGCCCCCGCACCGCGTTCTGAAACAGCCCATTTCTGAATCTAATTGATTCAAAAGCGATTCTTCTGGAAGGACCGCCGGGAAGGCAAAGTCACCCCTCAGAGTCAATGCGCCGGGCGATGATTCGCGGAAAATTCCTTGTTGAAATTGTCGGTCGTTCTTGCCTAAATGCCCTCACGACAGCGACGGATTGAGCTCCCGAAGATTTCGGGAGGGGCGTGTCCGACACACAGGATACGTTGTCTTCCCTATGCTGGGAGCGGTGCTATCTGGCACCGTTTTTCCGACAATTTCAGGTTGTATTCCGGTTTTCACTCGAATTCCGGGATTGCTGCTGTGCGTCTTCGGCGCACTGCGACAGAGAATGGGGGCACAACAAGACTTCAGGGATCGGAAACTCCGGACATCATGCAGCCTGCATCCTTCGATACGAGGATCGATCGTCAGGCGCGTGAAATCTACCTACCGGCACGAAGCCGGATCCATAGACATGCCGGCAAGACACCGGCAGCAGGGCAGAAAAGGCAGCAGGCAGACAATAAGCTTGCGCCAGGTGATGACGTTTGAAAGGCGGCAAAGATGAGCATGAGAATGGTGGCCTCTCGCACCGAGGACAATGCGGGCGATTTTGAGGTCGGTGGAGATGACGCGAAACCGGCGGTAGCTGCCATGAATTCCACGGATGACATCTTCTTCGAACGTTTCTGCACGGCGCTGAAGGCGCATGTCGGTACCGATGTCTATGCCAGCTGGTTCGGCCGGCTGAAACTGCACTCTTCCGACAAGAGCGTGATCCGTTTTTCCGTTCCGACCGCATTCCTGAAATCCTGGATCAACAACCACTATCTCGACCTCATGGGCGAGATTGCCCGCAGCGAGCGGCCGCAGGTGCTGAAGATCGAGGTTCTCGTGCGTTCTGCCACCCGTGCGCCGCGCCAGGCAGTCGTCGTCGATCAGCCGAAGCCGGCTGCCGCGACACCGGCCCCGATCGCACGGCCGCTGTCACGGCCCAATGCAGGCCAGCCGCTGATGCCGGAACCGGAAACCCCGGTCGCGCGCGGCGCCAATACCGGTGGCCAGACCGTGTTCGGATCGCCGCTTGATCCCTTCTTTACCTTTGACAGCTTTGTCGAAGGCCCTTCGAACCGCGTGGCCTTTGCCGCAGCCAAGACCATTGCCGAATCCGGCATGGCGGCGGTGCGCTTCAACCCGCTGTTCATCCACTCCTCGGTCGGCCTCGGCAAGACCCATCTGCTGCAGGCAATCGCCAATGCCGCCCTTGCCTCGCCCGACAAGCAGCGCGTGGTCTATCTGACGGCAGAATACTTCATGTGGAAGTTCGCCACCGCGATCCGCGACAATGACGCGCTGACGCTGAAGGATTCGCTCCGCAACATCGACCTTCTGGTCATCGACGACATGCAGTTCCTGCAGGGCAAGATGATCCAGCATGAATTCTGCCATCTCATCAACACGCTGCTCGACAGCGCCAAGCAGGTGGTGGTGGCCGCCGACCGGGCACCCTGGGAGCTGGAATCGCTTGATCCGCGGGTACGTTCGCGGCTGACCGGCGGCGTCTCGCTGGAGATGGATGGGCCGGATTACCCGATGCGGCTTGAAATGCTGCAGCGTCGTCTCGAGCTTGCCCGCCAGGAAGACCCGTCGATCGATATCGCGCCGGACGTGCTCGACCATGTCGCCCGCAAGGTCACGGCAAGCGGCCGCGAACTTGAAGGCGCCTTCAACCAGCTCCTGTTCCGCCGCTCCTTCGAACCCGACCTCTCGATCGAGCGCGTCGATGAGCTGCTGGTGCATCTCGTTGGCACCGGCGAGCCGAAGCGGGTGCGTATCGAGGACATCCAGCGCGTGGTTGCCCGCCATTACTGCGTGACCCGGCAGGAGCTCGTCTCCAACCGGCGCACGCGCGTGATCGTGAAGCCGCGCCAGATCGCGATGTTCCTGGCGAAGACGATGACACCGCGCTCCTTCCCCGAAATCGGACGCCGCTTCGGCGGGCGCGACCACACCACCGTGTTGCATGCCGTGCGCAAGATCGAGGATCTCCTCGAAAAGGACAACAAGCTCTCCCAGGAGGTTGAACTCCTGAAGCGGCTCATCAACGAATAGTTCATCCCGCACGAGCGGATATGGCGACCACCGGAACCTGCGTTCCGGTGGTCTTTTTTGTTGATGGCTGGCGATTTCCTTGCGCGGCAAAATATCCTAGACCGGAGGCGGACAGGAGAGGACCATGGCGACGACGATTTTCGGGATTCCCAACTGCGACACGATGAAGAAGGCGCGACGCTTTCTGGATGAGCGCGGGATCGAATACAGCTTTCACGATTACAAGAAGGCCGGCATCGACCGGGCGCATCTCGAGCGCTGGGCGGATGCGGCAGGCTATGAGCGCGTGATCAACCGCGCCGGCACCACGTTTCGCAAGCTCCCCGAGGCGGACAAGGCCGGCCTTGACCGCGACAAGGCGATTTCGCTGATGCTCGACAATCCGTCGATGATCAAGCGGCCGGTGCTCGAAACGGACGGCACCATCACCGTCGGCTTTTCGCCCGAGACCTACGCGGCGCTGTTCGACAAGGCCTGAGGAAGAAGCGATGGCGAAGACGACGCGGGCGACGCAGTTTCTCGACAAGGCGGGGGTCGCCTACAGCGTCCAGCAATATGATTACGATCCGAACGCCCCGCGAGTCGGGCTTCAGGCGGCAGAAGCGATCGGGGAACCGGCAGACCGGGTGCTGAAGACGCTGATGGCCAATGTCGATGGCAAGCCGGTCTGCGCCGTCGTGCCATCGAATGCCGAGGTCTCGATGAAGAAGCTTGCTTCCGCCTTTTCCGGCAAGCATGCGGAGATGCTGGACCCAAAGGCAGCCGAGCGGCTTTCCGGCTACCATGTCGGCGGCATCTCGCCCTTCGGCCAGAGGAAACGCGTGCCCGTGGTTTTTGAAGCGGCAGCCCTTGGCGAGCCCTATGTGGTGATGAATGGCGGCCAGCGCGGCCTGCAGGTGAAGCTTTCTCCCCCAGATGCGGTGAAGGCGCTCGATGCCATCGTCACCGCAGTGATTGCCTAGGACTTATCACCGAACCCCCGCTGTTTTTGCCCACGCTCGAACGGCCGCCTTCAGCCGAACTTGCTGCCGAGATAGGCCAGATAGGGTGTGCAATCTTGCGCATCCGCCCCGATCGAAGCCAGCATTTCATGACGGCTTTTCGACCGTCCATGGCGCCAGACGGTCTCGCCGAGCGCCCCACGCAAGGGCGAAAGATCGCCCGCAGCGGCGGCGCGCGAAAGCTCCGGACGGGTTTCCTCGAACCGCGCCATCAGCTGGGCAGCGGTCACATTGCCGATCGTGTAGGTCGGGAACGAGCCGATATAGCCGGTCGACCAGTGAATATCCTGGAGACAGCCCAGACCGTCATGCGGCACGTCCAGGCCGAGATCCTCGCGCATCGCACGGTTCCAGGCATCAGGCACGTCGGCAACCGCGAGCGAGCCGTCCATCAGCGCCATTTCGATCCTGACCCGCAACATGATGTGAAGGTCATAGGTCAGCTCGTCCGCCTCGACGCGGATCAGGCCCGGCTCGACTCGGTTGATGGCAGCAACGAATTCCTCTTCGCTGACATCGGCAAGCTGTTCGGGGAAATGATCCCTGAGCCTGCCGAAATGATGCGACCAGAAGGAAGCGGACCTGCCTATGTGGTTTTCGAACAGCCGCGACTGGCTCTCATGCATGCCGAAACTGCTGCCGCCGACGGCGTAGAGGCCGATCAGATCGGTGGTGTGGGCGCTTCGGGTCAGCGCCTCGGCGATGCCCTGTTCATAAAGGGCGTGGCCGGTTTCATGCATGGCCCCGAACACCGACATCGGCAGGTAGTTCCTGTCCCAGCGCGAGGTAATACGCACATCCTGCCGGGTAAAGGACACCTCGAAAGGGTGAACAGCGGTATCGAGCCGGCTTCGCTCCATGTCGAGGCCGATGACGGCGGCAAGCTCTGCGCACAGCGCCTTCTGCTCCTCGACGGGGTAGTCGCGATAGAGAAAATTGCTGCGCGGGGCCGGCCGCGACAGGGCTTTGTCGAGAAGCGGCTTGATGCCGGCGCGCAGCGTGTCGAACAGGGAGGAAAGCGAGGCGGCCGTTTCGCCCGGCTCGTAGATCTGAACCATCGGATCATAGGGATGGCCGTCGTGGCCGATCGCATCAGCCATCTGGCGCGCGAGCGCCACCACGTCTTCAAGGTAGGGTTTGAAGGATGCGAAATCGCCCCCGGCACGCGCCTTGGCCCACGCCTGTCCGGCCACAACGGAGGTTTCCGCCTGCTGGCGCAAAAGCTGCGGGGGGATCTTCAGATGCCATTCGCGCGCCCGGAGCACGGCTTCGGCCGCGGAAATTGCAATGGCATCGCGCGCCGTCGCGCGCGCCTCTTCGGCGGCGTCGGCCATGGCGGGATCGACAAGCATGTCGCGGGCAAGCCCCTGGAGCGTTGCAATCTGGTGACCGCGCGACACCGCGCCACCCGCGGGCATCATCACGCGGGCATCCCAGCGCAGCACGTTGACGGTGCAGAGAATATCGTTGAGGCGTGCGATCCGTTCGGAAAAGGTCATGCGGCGTGTCTCCCCATTTCAATGCCCGTGCCGCCATCATTGAGATGGCAGGCGACCGTCGTTGCCGTTCCCGCGACCGGCTTCAGGCGCGGCAGCTCCACCTTGCAGCGCGGCCCCGCCATCGGGCAGCGCGGATGGAAGGCGCATCCCTTCGGCGGATCGAGCGGCGAGGGAATTTCACCCTTGATCGGCTGGAATGCAGCGCGTCCGGTGCCAAGCGTCGGCACGGAGGCGAACAGCGCCTTCGTGTAGGGATGCTGCGGCTTATCGTAGAGTTCGCGCGCAGAGGCGAGTTCCACGATCCGGCCGAGATACATGATCGCCACCCGGTCGCAGACATGGCGCACGACGGAAAGATCGTGGCTGATGAAAACGGCGGTCAGATCGAGCTTGCGCCTGAGCTCCATGAACAGGTTCAGCACCTGCGCCTGGATCGAAACATCGAGCGAGGCGACCGCCTCGTCCAGCACCAGAAGATCGGGCTCCATCGCCAGCGCGCGGGCAATGGCAATGCGCTGGCGCTGGCCGCCGGAGAACTGGTGCGGCAGCCGGTCGGCATAGGCGCCTTCAAGCCCAACCTGCTGCAAGAGATCGCGCACGCGCCGGCGCACATCCTCGGCGCCTGCGAGCTTGTGGACGCGCGGCCCCTCGGCAATGGTCTCGCCGACCTTCATGCGCGGGTTGAGGCTTGCGAACGGATCCTGATGGATCATCTGCACGCGGGTGGTGAGCTTCTCGACATTATTGCCCCGCTCCCGCGCGACCGGCTTGCCTTCGAGCAGCACGCGCCCATCGCTCGGCGTATAAATCCCGGAAATGATGCGCCCGAGCGTGGACTTGCCGCAGCCCGACTCGCCCACGAGACCAAGCACCTCGCCGGCTGCAACCGAAAGCGTGACATCGGAGAGCGCATGCACGGTGGAGCCCGACTGCTTGCCCGACAGCTTGTCGATGCCGCGCATGACGAGGCCAGGCTTGCGGGTGAAGCGCTTGTGAACGCCTTCAACGATAAGAAGCGGCTCTTTCATGGGGCCTCCATCGGGTGGTGGCAGGAAACGGTATGGTCGCCTTCGCCGACGATCGGCGGTTCGGTTGCGCAGATATCGCTCGCGCGCGGACAGCGCGGCCGGAACGGACAGCCGGAGGGCAGGCTGGAAAGCTGCGGCGTCGATCCCGGGATCTGCGGCAGCGGCGTTCCAGGCTCATGCAGGCTTGGCACTGACCCGATCAGGCCGACGGTGTAGGGGTGACGCGGGGTGGCGATCACGTCAGCCGCCGGTCCGCGCTCGACGATCCGCCCGGCATACATCACGCAGATATCGTCGGCGAGGCTGGAGATCACGGCGAGGTCATGGGTCACCCAGACGATCGCCGTTCCGGTTTCATCGGCAAGGCGGCGGACTTCTGCGAGGATCTGTCCCTGGATCGAGACATCGAGCGCCGTCGTCGGCTCATCGGCGATGATCACCGACGGGCGATGCAGAAGCGCGATCGCGATCGCCACGCGCTGGCGCATGCCGCCGGACAGCTGATGCGGATAGGCTTTGAGCCGCTCGGCGGGGGCCGGAATGCCGACGATCTCAAGCGTCTGCCGCGCCCTCTCCCAGGCCGCCTTCTTCGACATCTTCTCATGCACCCGGACCGCCATCGCCATCTGATCGCCGACGCGGAGAACCGGGTTCAGCGTCATCATCGGGTCCTGGAACACCATCGCAACCTTGGAACCGCGCAGCCGGCGCATCGCTTCAGGCGACAGCGCGCGCAAATCCTTGCCGTCGACCAGAACCTCGCCGTCCGTCACCTTGCCCGGTTCGTCGATGAGGCCGAGGATCGAAAAGCCCGTGACGCTCTTGCCGGAGCCGCTTTCGCCGACCAGCCCCATGATCCGCCCACGCTCGACGGAAAAGCTAACCCCGTTGACGGCCGTCACCATGCCGCCGCGGGTTTCGAACCGGGTGGTCAGCCCGCGGACATCGAGTGCCTTGTTCATCGGTTCTGCCTCGGATCGAGTACGTTGCGGACCTGATCGCCGACCAGATTGATCGCGACCACCGTCACCATCAGGAAAATGCCCGGATAGATCGAAAGCCAGTAGCGATCGGTATGGATATATTTGAAGCCGTTGGCGATCAGCGAGCCGAGCGAGGGCTCTGTCAACGGCAGGCCGACGCCGAGGAAGGACAATGTCGCCTCCAGCGCGATGGCGCTTGCGACCTGCACGGTCGCGACCACGATCAGAGGCGGAAGCACGTTCGGCAGCAGATGACGGAACAGCACCCGCGCCGTGGGCAGCGGCGTCGAGCGGGCGGCCTCGATATAGTCCTTGCCGCGCTCCACGGTCGCAGCGCCATGGGTGGTGCGGGCGAAATAGGCATATTGCGCGACCACCAGCGCCAGGATGATCTGCCCGACCCCCTGCCCCAGCACGGCGACCAGCACAAGCGCCAGAAGGATCGCCGGCATCGACAGCTGCAGATCGACGACGCGCATGATCAGCGCCTCCAGCCGGCCGCCGAAATAGGCGGCGGCAAGGCCGAGACAGATGCCGATCACAAGCGCCAGAACGCCTGCCGAAAGCCCGATCACGAAACTGGTGCGCAGACCGTAGAAGATCGCAGACAGCATGTCGCGCCCGGCATTGTCGGTGCCCAGGATATGGACATAGCCGCCCGAGCCGACCGTGCCGGGTCTCAGAAAGGCATCGAGCCAGTCGAGATTGGCGAGATCATAGGGGTCCTGCGGCGAAACCAGCGGCGCGGCAAAGGACACGAACAGCAGGGCAAAGATCAGGATCAGCGAGACGACGGCGACGGGCGAGCGCGCGAAATCGGCGCAGAAATTGCGAAAGCGCGCCGGACGGGCCTCGACGGGGGCGGCAACGGTATCGGCCATCATTTGCCTCCCTTCAGACGCACGCGCGGATCGAGGCGGGCATAGACGATGTCGACGATCAGATTGATCAGCACGAACAGGATCACCACCAGCACCAGATAGGTGACCATCACGGGACGGTCGAGCTGGAGGATGGAATCGATGATCAGCTTGCCGACACCGGGCCAGTTGAACACGGATTCGGTGACCACGGCAAAGGCAAGCGTCGAGCCGACCTCAAGGCCGAAGACGGTGACGATCGGGATCGAGATGTTGCGCATCACATGCCGGAACACGATCTGGCGGTCCGGCAGCCCCTGGGCGCGCGCGAACTTGACGTAGTCGGCCTGCATCGCCTCCACCATGCCGGCGCGGGTAAGCCGGATCAAAAGCCCCATCATGAACAGCGACAGGTTGAAGGCGGGCATGATCACGTGGCGCCAGCCATCAGCGGTCGCAAGCGACGTGGGTATCCCGAAGATCTCCCCGACATCGCCGCGGCCGCCGGAAGGCAGCCAGCCGAGATTGACGGCGAATGCCATGATCAGCAGCATGCCGATCCAGAAGGTCGGAACCGAGAAGCCGAGGACGGAGAGCGCCATGATGGCGCGGCCGGCAAGGCTCTTCGGGCGGTAACCGGCATAAAGGCCAGCGGGAATGCCGATGGCGGTGGCAATGAAAACGGCAACGGCCACCAGTTCCACGGTCGCCGGAAGGCGGGAGAACACAAGACCGGTCACGGAAATGTTGTAGACCATCGACTTGCCGAGATCGCCATGGGCGACATTGCCGAGAAAGGTCAGATATTGCCGCCACAGCGGCTGGTCGAGACCATACTGCTCGATGAGCTGTTGCCGGATCGCCTGGGTCGCGCCCGGATCGATCAGCACATCGATCGGGTTTCCGATGGCGTAGACGCCGAGAAACACGATCAGCGACATCGCGAACACCACGACGATGGCCTGCAGCAACCGTCTGATCAGGAATGCGAGCATGAAAGCCTCGTGAACTGATGGGGGCGGAGAGACACGATGGCGCCTGCTGCCGCCGCCCTCACTATGCGGGAACGGACGGACCGGGAAAAGCCGTTCCTGCCGAAAGCCCGCCACCGTCCGTAAAAAGAGGATGCCGCAACAGCGGGAGCGCGCTGTTGCGGCCTTGTCACGCCTTATTCGGCAGGCGTGATTTCATAGGCGCGGGTTTCCTGGTCGACGCGCGGCGTGATGTTGAGCGTGTCGGCATCGGCCGCCCATACGGTCTGCAGGATGACGGTCGGGATCATGGCCCGGTCTTCCATGGCGATGACGGAGGCTTCCTCGTAGAGCTTCTTGCGCTGGTCGGCGTCAAGCGTCTGCGTGCCTTCGTCGAACACCTTGTCGAATTCCGGATTGGAATATCCCGTGCGGTTGAAGTTGCCGAAGCCCTTTTCCGCATCCTTGGTGTGGGTCAGCGCGCCGTAGGTATAGGCCGCCTCACCTGTCAGCGTGCCCCAGGCCGACATCGTCATGGTGTATTCCTCACGCGCTGCCGCCGGGAAGAACACCGTGCCGTTCAGCGCCTGGGCGTTGACCTTCAGGCCAAGCCGGGCCCACATCTGCGCCAGCGCCTCGCAGACCACGGCATCGCCGGGAACGCGGTTGTTGGTGCAGGTGAAGTCGATCTCGAACCCGTCCGGATAACCGGCTTCGGCGAGCAGCGCCTTGGCCTGCTCCAGATCGTATTCGCGGGTCGGGAGATCGTCCGAGTAGCCGAAGAAGCCTTCCGGCATCAGCTGGTTGGCGGGCTTGCCGAGGCCTTCGAGCACGACGTTGACGAGGACGTCGCGGTTGATGGCGAGATCAAGCGCCTTGCGCACGCGCAGATCCTGCAGCGGGTTGCCATCGACCGGCTCGCCGTTCACCGTGATCGGCTGCGGCTCCTCATCCTTCACGCTCGGCGCGATGTTGAGGATGTAGATCGAATCCGAGACGAAAGTCTCGAGATCGCTGTCGTTCTTGAACGCCAGATAGTCTGAGGCCGGGACATAGTTGATGAGATCGACTTCGCCGGAGCGAAGAGCGGCAACGCGGGCGGCATCATCGGGGATTTCGCGGCGGACGACCTTGTCCCAGGCGGCGGGACCATTCCAGTAATCATCGAAACGCTCGAGGACCAGATCGCCCTTCGGCTGCCAGGACACGAATTTGTAGGGGCCGGTTCCAATCGCCGCCTCGCCGGAGTTGAACTCCTCGTTGCGGGCTTCCATGCCGGTTTCGGACGGCACGACGAACAGGCGGGTAAAGTCGTTCGGCAGCGCCGGCGCCTTGCCCTTGGTGTGAACGCGCAGCGTGTAGTCATCGACGACTTCGACGCTGTCGACATATTTGGTGTAGAGCGTCATCGGCATCGGGCCGGTGACTTCCGGAATGCGCTCGATCGAGAATTTCACGTCTTCGGCGGTCAGGTCCGTGCCATCATGGAATTTGACGCCTTCGCGGATCTTGAAATCCCAGGTGGTTTCGTCGATCGGCTCCCAGCTGACGGCAAGGCCGGGCTTCAGCTGCAGCTTGTCATCGACATCAACCAGCGTGTCGTAGATGTGGCGGAGCGCTTCGGCCTGGCTGCCAAGCGTCGACCAGTGCGGGTCGATCGAATCCGGGCCGGCACGCAGGCCGATGATCAGATCCTCGGCATAGACGGACGGAGCGGCGGCCATCAAGGCAAGCGCCGTAACGGCGGATCTCAGGAATGACTTTGTCATTTTATGTTCCCCTTTGTTTCAACTGACTGATACACTAAGTCAGCAAAATTAAAACGGTCAAGCCTAATATGATACGAATTGCCAATTTAAAAATCCCACTGAAACATGTTTGGGCGGGCTTGGCAGGCATAGTGTTTTTGTCCATTATAACACCATGACAGAGACACAGACGCAATTTGATCAGGCGATGGACCGTATTGTCGATGCGATCGACAGAAGCTCATCCGTTTCGGTTTCCGTGCAGTTGCGCGGCGCGCTGGAATTCGGGATCGCTTCCGGCGACCTGCCTTCGGGGGGACGTCTGCCTTCGGTGCGTTCGCTTGCATCCAGGCTCGGGATTTCGCCGGTCACCGTCAGTACTGTCTATGCCGCACTGCAGGATATCGGCCATCTGGAAGGGCGCGTCGGCTCCGGCACCTTCGTCAAGAGCATGTCGGTTTCCGCCAATGCCGCAAAGCTGCGCGAACTCGACATGCGCATCGCGGATCTGGTGGATTATGCGCGGGACTGCGGCGTTTCGCCTGCAGAGCTTGCCACGCGCGTCTCGATGACCGCGAACCGGACCCAGGGCCATCTCCGGCTTCTGGTGCTCGGCAATTTCCAGGAGGCGACCGAGGCCTATGCCCGCGCCCTGAAGCCGCATATCGCCCATGGCGACGCGCTTTCGGTTGCCACCATCGAAACGCTCGCAACGCTCGACCCCGCAACCATCGACCTGGTGATCTCGCCGCGCAGCCTGCTCAAACCCGCCCGCGAAATTCTGGCCGACACCCCGATCACCGGCGTGACGCTCATTCCAGACGAGGCGACGCGTGTGGCGCTCGCGGCGCTTCCGACCGACGCCGAAGTCGTCGGCTATTCCTATTTCGACACGTTCGTCACCATCATGAAGGCCGGCATCCGCCGTTTCGGCCCGCACATCACCGAGCTCAAGATGGTGGTGCGCGGCGACGCCGATGCGGACGCGGTGATCTCGGGCGCCGATGTGCTGGTCTATGCCACCGGCTCCGAATACCTGCTCGAGACCCTGCGGCCCGAGCAGCGCGCATTCGAATACCGTCACACGCCCGATATCCATTCCGTACGCAAGGAACTGGTTCCCACGATCGAGGCCTACAGAACAAAAATCCTGAAAAAACGGAGGGGCAACGTTGAAAATTTCCGAAAGCAACTGGTTTGAGATCGAGGACTATCTGAAATCGGACGATCGCTGCGTCCTGCCGCTCGGCAGCACCGAGCAGCATGCCTGGCTCAGCCTGTCGGTCGATTCGATCCTTTCCGAAAAGGTTGCCGCCGACGCTGCCGAACCTCTGGGCGTGCCGGTATTCCCGGCGGTCGCCTACGGACTGACGCCCTATTTCATGAGCTATCCGGGATCGGTGTCGCTGAAACTTTCCACCTATGCGGCGCTCGTCTCGGACATTCTCGACAGCCTATATGCGACCGGCTTCCGCCGCATCCTGATCGTCAACGGCCATGGCGGCAATTCGCCCGTCCTGCCGGTGACGATGGAGTGGATGGAGCGGCACGACGGCGCGCGCTGCCGCTTCCATGACTGGTGGCGGGCGCCGAAAACCATGGCGACCGTGCGCGAGATCGATCCCGTGGCAAGCCATGCGAGCTGGATGGAGAACTTCCCCTGGACCCGGCTTCCCGGCCGCACGATGCCCGATGTTCAGAAGCCCTATGTCGATTTCGACCGGCTGCGCGACCGCAATTCGAAAGGCGTGCGCGAGCTGATCGGCGACGGCAATTATGGCGGGCTCTACCAGCGGCCCGACGCCGACATGGAGCGGGTCTGGGCCGTTGCCGTCGAGGAAACCCGCGCTCTGATCGAGGGTGACTGGGCATGAGCAATTCCCCGATCCTGATCTGGGGCGCCGGCGCCATCGGCGGCGTTCTCGGCGCCTATTTCGCCCGCGCCGGCCATGACGTGCACATGGTCGACATCGTCGCCGAGCATGTCGAAGCCATGCGCACCACCGGCCTGAAGATCGAAGGGCCGGTCGAGGAATTCAGCATAGTCCTGCCGGCAAGCACGCCCGAAGAGCTGGAAGGCCGCTACGAGCGCGTGTTTCTGGCCGTCAAGGCCCACCACACCGAGGCAGCGCTCGACATGCTGATCCCGCATCTGGCAGACGGCGGCTATGTGGTCTCCGCGCAGAACGGGCTTAATGAAAAGGTGATCGCTGACAGGATCGGCGCGGAAAACACCGTCGGTTGCTTCGTCAATTTCGGCGCGGACTGGCTGGAGCCTGGCCGCATTCTGTACGGCAACCGCGCAGCCGTCGCCGTCGGCGAACTCGACGGGCGGGTGAGCGACCGCGTGGCAGACATCCACGCGCTGCTTTCCATCGTCGAGCCTGATGCGGTCGCGACCGACAATATCTGGGGCTATCTCTGGGGCAAGATGGGCTATGGCGCGCTGTTGTTCTGCACGGCGCTGACGCCGGATTCGATGTCGGATGCCATGGCCCGGCCGGAGCATCGGGTGGTCTATGAGGCGCTCGGCCATGAGGTGATGGCGCTCGCCAACGCAGAGGGCGTCACGCCGCTCGGCTTCAACGGTTTTGATCCGGACGCCTTCCTGCGGTCCGATGCGGCCGGCATGGAAAAGGCGCTCGAAACCATGGTCGCCCATAACCGAAAGACCGCCAAGACCCATTCCGGCATCTGGCGCGATCTTGCCGTGCGCAAACGGCGCACCGAGGTGGATGCACAGATCGGCACCATGATCCCGCTTGCCGCCTCCCACGGCCTCGACGTGCCGGTGCTGACAAAACTCGTCGCGCTGATCCATGCGATCGAAAACGGCGAGAAGGAGCAATCGCCCGCGCTGGTCGACGAGATGGTGCCGCTGTGCAGCTAGATCTTTCCGGAAAGATTTTCGCCGTCACCGGCGCAGCCCAGGGCATCGGCGCGGCCATTGCGCTGAGGCTTGCCCGGTCCGGCGCTGAGGTTGCCGCGATCGATATCGACCGCGACGGCATGGCGGGCCTGGCCGAAGCCGGCATCAGCCTTCACCAGGCCGATCTCGGCTCCCGCGAGGGCGCCCATGCCGCGATCGAGGCCGTCATTGCCCGGCACGGCCGGGTCGATGGCCTTGTCACTGCGGCAGGCGGCGTGCGCGGTCAGGCAGGGCGTCCGCTGGAGGAAATCGGCGAGGATGACTGGCGGGCGATCTTCGAAGCCAATGTCGATGCCGCCATGTGGTGCGCACAGGCGGCGGCCCCCGGCATGAAACAACGCGGCGAGGGCCGCGTCATCACCATTTCTTCTGGCGCCGGGCTGCGGCCGAGCCTGACGGGCATTCAGGCCTATGCCAGCGCCAAACACGCCCTTGTCGGACTTACAAAGCAGCTGGCGCTGGAACTCGGCCCCTTCGGCATCACCGTCAATTCCGTGGCGCCGGGCTTCATCCTTTCCAATCCCGCGACGGAGCGGCAATGGGCGGCTTTCGGTCCGGAACGCCAGAAGGCCGTGATCGCGGGCATTCACATGCGCCGTCTGGGCGCGGCCGAGGATATCGCAAACACCGTGACGTTCCTCTCCTCGCAAGAGGCAGGCTGGATCAGCGGACAGATCATTTCGGTCGATGGAGGCCATGCATGAGCGAACCCTTCGAATGGGACGAGGCGACCTGGAGGGGCCGGGTCAATCAGGTTCGCGCCGGCCGCAACCTGCTGCCGGCAAAGTGGCCGGGCGGCGCGCGCTGCGCCGTGGCGCTGAGCTTTGACAGCGACCACGAAACCAACGAGCTGCGCGATGGCGGGCTTTCGCCTGCACGCCTGAGCTGGGGTGAATTCGGCGCAAGGCGCGGCATTCCGCGCATCCGCAAGGTGCTCGACCGCCATGGCGTGAAGGCAAGTTTCTTCGTGCCTGCCGTCTCCGCCCTGCTGCACCCCGAAGAGCAGAAGTCGCTGGCCGGTGACGGCCACGAAATTGCCCTTCACGGCTGGATCCACGAGCGAAACACCGACGTGCCGCCGGAAAAGGAGCGCGAATTGATGCTGCGCGCCGCCGATACGCTGGAAACAGTTACCGGCACCCGCCCCGTCGGAATGCGCACGCCCTCCTGGGATTATTCCGGCGCGACGCTCAGGATCGCCCGCGAACTCGGCCTGCTCTATGACAGCTCGCTGTTTGCAGATGACGACCCGTATGAGATCCTCGATCACGGCTCGGCGACGGGCATTGTCGAACTGCCGGTGGAATGGATCCGCGACGACGCGGTCTATTTCATGATGAACCGTTTCGGCGCCCAGCGCCCCTATACGCCGCCCACCGACGTGCTCGACATCTTCCGGCGCGAATTCGACGGCGCCCACGAAGAGGGCGGCCTTTTTCTTCTGACCATGCACCCGCACATCACCGGCTATCGCTCGCGCATCTTCATTCTCGATGAACTGCTCGCGCATATCGCCGAGAAGGGCGATTGCTGGATTGCGACCCATGCCGAGATCGCCCGCTACTGCGCAGAGCAGGCCGGGCTGAAAGGATAAACACATGCGCTATTCACTGGCGGTACACGGTGGTGCCGGAACGATCCTCAAATCCAACATGACGCCCGAAAAGGAAGCCGCCTATCATCAAGGCCTGCGCCGCGCGCTGGACGCCGGGGAAGAGATCCTTCGCGATGGCGGCTCGGCGCTCGATGCCGTGACCGCTGCGGTTTGCGCCCTGGAAGACGAGCCGCTGTTCAACGCCGGGCGCGGCGCGGTGTTTACCGATCAGGGCGAGCAGGAAATGGATGCTGCCGTGATGGATGGCAGGGACCGCCGGGCGGGCAGCGTTGCCAGCATTTTCGGACCGAAAAACCCGGTGCGCGCGGCCCGCGCCGTGATGGAGCATACCGTCCATGTGACGATGACCGGCCCGAATGCCCTTGCAATCGCCCGCAAGGCCGGCCTCGAATTTGCCGACAAGGACTATTTCTTTACCCAGGCGCGCTGGGATGCGCTGCAGGAAACACTGCGATTGAAGAAAGCCGGCGAGGATGACGGCGATCCGGCACGGCGTCACGGCACCGTCGGCGCTGTCGCCCGCGACGTTGACGGCAATCTTGCGGCCGCGACCTCCACCGGCGGCTGGACGGGCAAGGCCGCAGGCCGGATCGGCGATACGCCGGTGATCGGCGCCGGCACCTTTGCCGACAACGCCACCTGCGCCGTCTCCGGCACCGGTCACGGTGAAATCTTCATGCGCTGGACGGCTGCCTCCGAAATTGCCGCCCGCATGCGCCATGCCGGCGAAAGCCTGGAACAGGCCGCCCGCCACGTGGTGATGGTCGACCTCAAGGAGAATGACGGCTCCGGCGGCGTTATTGCCGTCGATCGCGATGGCAATATCACCCTGCCCTTCAATTCCGAGGGCATGTATCGCGGCTACGTCCGCTCTGGCGAAGAACCGCAAACGGAGATCTACCGGTAGCGCCATCCGGTTCTCCGCAATTGCGCGATCGTCCCGGCCTGTCATCCCGCAACACGAGAAAGCGGGATGTCGTGGCCCTGCGGCCTGAAGAAGAAAACGCCCAACACGATCATGCACCAGGCAGTCCGGTATCTTCGCGCGCTTTTGGGCGGGCAGAAGCAGCCTGTCTCTATTGTCCGGGCGCGCGACCACGGCGTGCGAGCCTGCGGCGCTCTGCGCGCAGTCTTTACCCCCGACATGCTGCTTTATGTCTGCCGGATCGAAGCCGGCATCGGGACATGTTCGATGAACCATGACCATATGACCGTCGAGGGAATGTCAGCGACGCCCTCTGCCTGATCGGCCAATCCACAAAACCCCGAGCGGCGATGTTTGCGGCGCCGCACCGCCTGTTTCGCAAACGTCCGGAAAACCCATCAGGCGGCAAAACCGGGCCGGGACGAAGCGCGGCCCATTTTCATAAACGATCATTTGATCACAAATCTTTACAAGCAAGATCTTTTCTTGCAGAGTGAGCGCATCGCTGCGGCGCGGCTCGCGCCGTTTCACCCCTTGAGTTTCGGAGCACTTCCATTGCCAGCAATGTACGGAGCCACAGCCTGCAGACCCGAGACATGTGTCCGTGGCAAGCGCATGACCCGTCCGGCTGAAGATGCTGGCAGGCTATGAACATTCTCATCGAGCGGATTTCGGTTGCCTGAATCTTCCGCAACACAGAGCCGAAAAGCAGTCTTGATCCCCGCAGATTGGAATTGAAATGGAGAGCGCCGAACAGAAGACCCTGTGGACGATGACCGCGAACGCGAAGCCGGACCTGACGGCCGCGTTTCCCGCGCATGCGGATGTCGTGGTGATCGGCGCGGGCTTTACCGGACTGACGGCCGCGCGGGAGCTCGCCCTCTCCGGCAAGAGCGTCGTCGTGCTGGAAGCATCCCGGATCGGCGCTGGCGCAAGCGGCATGAATGCCGGTTTCGTGGTCCCGAACTTCGCCAAGGCCGATCCAGCAGCCGTTTACCAGAAGCTCTCCCGTGACAAGGCGGAGGCGCTTCTGCGGCTGGTGGGCGAAAGCGCCGACACCGTGTTTTCAACCATCCGCCAGGATGGCATTTCCTGCGACGCAGAACAGGTTGGCTGGCTGCAACCGGCCTATGGCGCGGCAACCGCTGCAATGCTGCAGAAACGGGCGGCAGACTGGCAGGCGCTCGGCCGGCCTGTCCGCTTCCTGTCGCGCGAAGAAATCCAGCAACAGACAAGCCTCACGATCTATTCCGGTGGGCTGCTCGACGAATCCGGCGGAACCATCCACCCGCTGAACTATGCCTATGGTCTGGCCGCCACGATTCTGCGCCATGGCGGCGTGATCCGCGAGAATGCGCCGGTCGAGAGCATTCACCGCAGCGGCACGGCATGGACGGTTGCCTATGCAGGGGGCGAGATTGTGGGCGACAGGGTGCTGCTCTGCACCAATGCGTTTACCACAGGCGCGGCAAGCCGCATGGGACGCAGCACCGTGCCGCTGAGGGTCTATCAGGTGGCGACGAAGCCGCTCTCACCTCAAGCCGTCGCCCGCATCGCGCCGGACCGCCGCCCCGTGGGCGACACCCGCTCGAACCTCTTCACCTACCGCCTCGACCGCGACAACCGGCTGATCAGCGGCGGCATGGCCATCATTCCCTTCGGCGCCTTCGCGCGCGTCGGCAAGGCGGTGGTCGACCGGCTGGCAGACGAGCTCAAGCTTGAAACCCATCCGGGCGTCGAGATCGTATGGACGGGCGTTGCGGCAATGACGCCCGATTTCCTGCCGCGCATCCACACCTTCGGCGATGGTTTCTTCGGCGGCATCGGCTGCAATGGCCGCGGCATCGCGATGACGGCCGGGCTCGGGCGCGTGCTTGCGCGGGCGGCACTGGGCGAGCCGGTCGAGCGCTTGCCGGTTCCCCACCAGAAGGCGCGGCCCCTGCCCTTTCACGCGCTCACCCCGATGGTGGCGTCTGCGGCCCTTGCGCAGGCAAGGTTCAACGACTGGAGGACGAGATGACCGCTCTCCGGAAGCGCAATGGCGCAGGTTTCCAGCCCCCGCAAGACATCGAATCCGCAGCCGGAATGTCGCGGAATGTCGGTGCGGTCCATCATCTCCACAGCCTTTGAGCGTGGCAAAAAAACGGAAAGAAAATCATGACCTATCTCGCCCGGAGAATCACCGAAAGCTCCAAGAAGTCGTTCGGCATGTATGCCAAGGCGGCAGCGCTTGAAGGCAACGGCCAGGACCTGATCCACATGGAGCTTGGCAGTCCGCATGCGGATACGCCGGAGCCGATCAAGCAGGCAACGATCAAGGCACTGCTGGCGGGCAATGTGCATTATTCGCATTTCCAGGGCATTCCGAAGCTGCGCAATGCGCTGCGCGACAAGCTGGCCGCCAAGAATGGCCTCGACTATTCGGCGGATGAAATCGTCGTCACCAATGGATTGACGCATGCATCCTTCGCCACCTTCATGGCGCTGCTCGATCCAGGCGACGAGGTTATCCTGCTTGAACCCTATTACCCGCAGCATCTTGGCAAGATCGAGCTTGCCGGCGCCAGGCCCGTCTTTGCCGAGCTCGATGCCACAGACCGCTTTTCGATCAATCCGGCGCTGATCGAGAAAAAGATCACGCCCCGCACCAAGATGATCGCGCTGGTAAACCCCTGCAACCCGACGGGACGGGTGTTCAGCCGCGCGGAATTGCAGGGACTGGCGGATCTAGCGATCAAGCACGATCTGCTGGTCGCCTCCGACGAGGTCTACGAGGAAATTCTCTTCGGGAATGCCAGACACATTTCGATCGCCTCGCTCCCCGGCATGCGGGAGAGAACCATCTCGATGTTCGCCTTCACCAAGAGCTTTGCCATGGATGGATGGCGGCTCGGCTATCTGGCGGCTCCCGCCGATCTGATCGCGGGCATTTTGAAGATCACCACCAACGACGTAACGCATGTGAACACCTTCATTCAGGAAGGCGCCCTTGCAGCCATAACCGGACCGTCCGAGATCCTCGCCGCGCTTGTCGAGGAAGATCGCGTGAAGCGCGACATCGTCGTCAGCCGCCTCAACCAGATGCCGGGCATCACCTGCGACTGGCCGGAGGGCACGATCTACGCCTTCCCGGATATTTCGGCACTCGGCATCCCCTCGCAGACGCTAGCCGAAACCATCCTCGAAAAGACCTCCGTGGTCGTCGAGGCAGGCAGCTTTTACGGTCCCGCCGGAGAAGGCCATCTGCGCGTCTGCTTCGGTTCGCAATCAACCGCGCGCGTCACCGAAGCCATGGATCGCCTGCAGCGTTTTTTCGGCGCGCTGTAGTTCTCGCACCGCCGATCGGCCCTCCCCGCCGGGCCGATCGGCACATGACAGCCTTTGACGTCAGCCATGTGCGGAAAAGCGCTCCTCCGGTCCACCGGACAAAGCCGCAAGAGGCTGGATCCGGATTCGCCTGCCCGGGGAAGGACCGGTCCACGAACCGCCCGTTCCTCCAGCTTTTCCCTTTCGCCGCAGTCGGCAACGTTTGCGCATTGCATGAGAAATGCGCCGCAAACCGGTACTGATGTCTTCGATCCGACGCGTCTGAAATTTTAAATTTGAAAACATCGGGTCCGCAGTGCTAACGGAACGCCAACCTTTTCCCAGCGGTTTCCAGCAGTTTTTTGCCGGTTTCCCGCATAGCAGAAGAGAATCCGATGGCAGAACATGTCTCCGGCCTGGCCGATCGGCCGGTTGTCGAAACCGGCTCGCCGATGGTCAGCTTCGAAAACGTCACCAAGTCCTTCAACAGCCGGGAAACCGGAAGGGTGGCTTTCAGGGCGCTCGACAATGTCAGCTACAGCGTTCCGCGCGGCGCGATCACCGGCATCATCGGGCGATCGGGCGCGGGCAAGTCGACACTCGTGCGGCTCGTCAACGGTCTTGAACGACCGAGCGAAGGCCGCGTCATCGTCGATGGCACGGATGTCGCGGCGCTGTCGGAGGTCGAACTTCGTTCCGTCCGCCGCTCGGTCGGCATGATCTTCCAGCATTTCAACCTCCTGTCCTCCCGCACGGTCTATGACAATGTCGCCATGCCGCTCGAGATTGCGGGCATGGAAAAGCAGGATATCAAGAGGCGGATCGAACCGCTGATTGATCTGGTCGGCCTGACGGAGCGCGCGCGTCACTACCCGGCGCAACTTTCCGGCGGGCAAAAGCAGCGGGTCGGCATTGCCCGCGCGCTTGCCTCAGAGCCGAAATTGCTTCTGTCGGACGAGGCGACATCGGCGCTCGACCCCGAAACGACGCAACAGATTCTCGCGCTCCTGAAGACGATCAACCGCGACCTCGGCCTCACCGTTCTGCTGATCACGCATGAGATGGAAGTGGTCAAGGCCGTCACGTCCCGGGTGGCGGTGATGGACAAGGGGCAGATCGTCGAAAGCGGCCGCACCTTCGATGTCTTCACCGCCCCGCAAAACGATATCACCCGATCGATGCTCTCGGCACTGCCGGGCGGCAGCCTTCCGGACTGGATCGGCCGGCAGGTGATTGCCGCGCCGCAACCCGGCGCGCGGGCGCTGCTGCGCCTGCGGTTCTTCGGAGAAACGGCGGACCAGCCGCTGGTCTCGCGACTGATGGCCGAGCTCGACAGCCCGGTCAACATCATCGCCGGCACGGTGGACGAGATCGCTGGCGAGCCCTATGGCACGCTCTATGTCGCCTATTCCGCAGAGCCGGCGGTGATGCAGAAGGCGGATCAATTTTATGCCCGGACGGGCCTGAACGCGGAGGTCGTCGGCTATGTCGCCTGATATGCTCATCGGTCTTCTGACCAAGGGTACGCTGCAGACGCTGCAGATGGTCATCGTTTCCGGGCTGATCGGAACCGCACTTGGCCTGCCGATCGGTATTTTCCTTGCAACCAGCGCCAAGGGCGAGCTCCTGCAGGCGCCGATGCTCAACCGCATCGTGGGCCTCATCGTCAACGCGACCCGTTCCACCCCCTTCATCATCCTGGTGGTCGCGATCATTCCGTTCACGCGGCTGATCGCAGGTACGTCGATCGGCACGCAGGCCGCGATCGTGCCGCTGACGGTTGCCACCATCCCGTTCTTCGCGCGACTGGTGGAAAGTGCGATCCGGGAGGTCGACAAGGGTCTGATCGAGGCCGCGCGCGCCATGGGCGCCACGCCGATGCAGATCGTCATCAAGGTGCTGCTCGCGGAATCAAAGCCTGCGATCACGCTTGCCTTCACACTCACCATCGTCAGCCTGATCGGCTACTCCGCCATGGTCGGCGCGGTCGGCGGCGGAGGTCTTGGCGATCTCGGCATCCGCTATGGCTATCAGCGTTTCATGCCCGGCGTCATGCTCGCGGTCGTCGTCGTTCTGATCGTGCTGGTGCAGGCGATCCAGAGCGCCGGCGACAGACTGGCGCGCGGCTTTGACAAGAAAAACAGGAGCCAGTAAGGCCTGCCTGAACGCGGAGCTCGGCCTGAGCTCCGCTCAAAAGACAACAGGGTTAAGCCATGAAGAAACTGATTTCCGCCGCCGTTTTCGCCGCCCTCCTCTCCGCGGGTGCGGTCCATGCCGAAACCAGGAAGGTCGGCGTGACGCCAGGCCCTCACGCCCAGATCGTCGAAAAGGTCAAGGAAGTCGCCGCAGAAAAGGGGCTCGACCTTGAGGTGATCGAATTCTCCGATTACGTCGTACCGAATCAGGCGCTCGCCGACGGCGATCTCGATATCAACTCGTTCCAGCACCAGCCCTATCTCGACAATCAGGTCGCCGATCGCGGCTTCGATCTTGTCAGCGT
Source organism: Martelella limonii (assembly GCF_013344475.1). Classification (GTDB taxonomy): domain Bacteria; phylum Pseudomonadota; class Alphaproteobacteria; order Rhizobiales; family Rhizobiaceae; genus Martelella; species Martelella limonii. Next base: position 267,227 of record NZ_JABUOU010000004.1, read on the forward strand.
CGCGCAGTCGGTGAATTTTCCGATGGCCGGCTATTCGAGCAAGATCGACAGCAAGGCTGACATTCCGGATGGCGCAACGATCGCGCTTCCCAACGACCCGAGCAATGGCGCACGTGCCCTTCTGATGCTCGAGGACCAGGGCATGATCGGCCTGACCAAAGGGGTCGGCGTGCGTGCGAGCGTGATCGACATCGTCGACAATCCGCACGATTACACGTTTGTCGAGCTCGACGCCGCGCAGTTGCCGCGCGCGCTCGGCGATGTCGACGTGGCCCTGATCACCACCAACTACGCGCTCGATGCCGGTCTCAACCCGGTCAATGATTCGCTCTTCCGCGAAGGCGCCAAGGCGCCTTATGTCGGCGTCATTGCGGTGCGCGCGGAAGACAAGGACGCCGCCTGGGTGAACACCTTCGTCGAAAGCTATCACAGCCCCGAGGTCAAGGCCTTCATCGAAGAGCAGTTCAAGGGCGCCATCACGCCGACCTGGTAAGCCTCGCCGGCGCGCCCGCCTTCTGACGGGCGCGTCAGGTCCGTGGCAAAAAATTGCGCCAGAAGCCGAGATTTGGAAACCGGATTCCTTAAAGGGCATCCGGACGCCCGTTACACAGAAGAAAATCACAGGAAACACGGTGCGTCCGGCCACGCCGGATTGACCGACCCAAGGACATGATAATGAAAAAAACATCGATTTTTGCCGCTATCGCCATCGCGGCGGGCCTTGCTGCGGGTTCCGCTCCCGCCAAGGACAAGATCATCGTCGGCGTCACGCCGGGCGCGCACGAGGAAATCCTTGAGCAGGTCCAGAAGCTCGCCAAGGAAAAGGGGCTCGATGTCGAGATTGCGACCTTCAGCGATTACGTCGTGCCCAATCAGGCGCTGAATGACGGCGACCTCGATCTCAACAGCTTCCAGCATGTTCCCTATCTCGACAACCAGGTTGCCGATCGCGGGTATGACCTGACGGCTGTCGGAAAGACGATCATCACGCCGATGGGGATCTACTCCGAAAAGGTCGAAAGCCTTGATGACATCCCGGATAACGCCCGTATCGCGATCCCGAACGATCCGACGAATGGCGGACGCGCGCTGCTGCTCCTGCAGGACAAGGGCCTCATCAAGCTTGCCGATGGCGTCGGCCTCAAGGCAACGCCCCTCGACATCGTGGAAAATCCCAAGAACATCGACATTCTCGAGCTTGACGCGGCACAGCTGCCGCGCGTCCTCAACGATGTCTCGGTGGCCGCGATCAATACCAATTACGCGCTCGACGCCGGCCTCGACCCGATCGCGGACTCGATCGCCATCGAAAGCGCCGACAGCCCCTACGCGAATGTGATCGTCGCGCGAACGGAAGATGCCGATGCAGACTGGGTGAAGCAGTTCGTGGAAATCTATCAGTCCGACGATATTCGCAACTTCATCGAAAAGACCTATGGCGGCGCGGTCGTCCCGGTCTTCTGATCAGGTTTCCCATGGCCGCAAAACCCGCGGCCATGGGATCCAGGTTTGCTGCCGCTGTGGGGCGCTTGCTAAGGCAGGGCCAGCGCGCCGGTGGCCGTGATCCTGATGCCTTCGGCGACGGCAGCGAGTGCCGCAGGTCCACCGCTGCGCAGCAGGTCAAGGGAGAGGCCGGTCTCGCTGTCGATACTGACAGTCCAGCGGCCCTCCGGCTTCGGAAAGGCCCGGATCAGAGCGCTCAATGCGGCCAATGACTGTGGCGACAGCATTGGCTCTGGCACCTCGGACAGCGTCGCAATCACGGTCTCCTGGGTTGCCGCGATCGTTGGACGGGGGTCCTCGTCCGGCGGGAGGACGCCCAGGATCGGCGGTGCAAAGAAGCTGGCGAACAAGCCGCTATCTTCAAGAGAAGCCCCCAGATGATCAATCGTCGCCGTGAAATCGGTGACGTCTGCCATCTCGACATTGCCGGGATCGACGTCAGACAGCCTGGCCGACAGCGCCAGCCGGCCGAGCTTTCCGGCACTGAGTTCAAAATCGACATCTCCGGTCAGTTCAGCCGGATCGGTCTTGTAGGCAAGGTGAAAGTCAATGTCCGTGCTCGTGAGGCTGATGATATAGTCCTGGAGCGGAGAACCCGTTTGCGGCACGGCACGCAAGCCCTTCACCGTCAGCTCGGCAGCGACGAAAAGTTTCCCGGATGGAAAACGGTCCAGCAGATCGGGACTGAGCAGGGTGACTTCGTCAACTCTGAAATGGACGTATTCGGTTTCGGCAAAAGACAGGTTGGTGGCCCGGCAGCCTCCATCAATGTCCTCGATGGACGTGTCTTCTTTGGTTCTGACGTCTGGAATGGATGCAAGAAGGGCCGCGCAATCGGCGAGAGGCTCGGTCTTGACCGGAAGCTCGGCCAGGCTCGGCTGGGAAAGCAGCGGGAAAGCAAGAGCAAAAAGACCAAGGGCACGCATGCGGGAAACTCCAAGACAATAACAGGATCGCTCCCGACCTTCAGTGCCGGGTGCGGCGACATTGCGGCATTGACGGCTTACGCTCGACAAGCGCCAGCCTTTAGAAGGCCGAGCATGCCGCATCGAAGAAACGAGGGCTTTTCCGCCATCGAACACGTCGATTAGCCATCACAAGGGAATGCGGAGCACCACCGAAAGTCCGCTCTCGTCGTTGAGGTCGGCGCGGATGTCGCCGCCGTGAACGTGAAGCGCTCGCTGGGCGATGGAGAGGCCGAGACCGAAGCCGAGCTGGCTTTCTCCACCCATATCGACACGTTCGAAGGGCCGGAAAATGCTCTTCAGCTGCTCGCGCGGTATCCCCGGTCCGCTATCCCGAACCCTGATCTCCAGGGCGTCGACGCGACGGATCGCGGTCACCGAAACCTCGGAGCCTGGCGGAGAGTATTTGACAGCGTTGCGGATGACATTCTCGATCGCCCTGTAGATCAGTTCACCATTGACCGTGGCGACAGAGGAGGAAAGACCCTCATAGCTGATCGTGACGTTCTTCGTGAGGCTCTCGAACCGGCAGTCATCGATGATGTCCGCGACGAGATCGATGATGTCGATGGTCTGCCGCTGCAGCGGCAGCGGCTCCGAGGCATTGAGTTTTGCAAGGGTCAGGATCTCCTCGACCAGATCGTCGATCCGGGCGATCTCCCGCTCCAGCCGGTCCGCCATCGCTTCCATGCGCGCCGGATTCTTCTTCAGAAGGCTGATCGCGACCTGCAGCCGCGCCAGCGGCGAGCGCAGTTCGTGGGAAACATCGTGGAACAGCCGGCGTTGCACATCCTGGAATTCTTCCAGCCGTTCCGCGGTCAGATCGAAGTCATAGGCAAGGCCTGCAATCTCGTCGCGCTTGCGGTCGATACGGTCGCCGATGCGGGTGCTGAAACGGCCCTCGGCCAGCGCCCGCAGGCCAACCTTGATCTCCTGAACCGGATGCGTGAGATAGCGGGCAAGCCAGAACGCCGCCAGTGCCGCCGCGATGATGGCCGAAACCCAGGGAAGGCTGCGTGGAAGCAGCCGGGAAAAGAGGCTTCGCTCCAGATCGTCTGCCGCAAGCCTGTAGCACGTCGCATCAACGGCGATGAACCGTTCGCGACCCATGTTTTCGCTTTGCGAACAGGCGACCGGATCGGCAGCTTCCGTGAGCTCCAGCCCGACATCGAGCGGCGGACTGCCGGCGACCGCGATGAAATCGCGCGCTGCCGCCGGGCCGGATTTTTCGAGTAGTCCGGCCGCCGCCGCAAGGGCGAATTCGGATTGCCGCTGCCGCAGTTCCTCTTCAAAGGGCGTCGCCCGGCTGAGATAGGCGACCAGAAGAACGCCCACGAGCGAGCAGGCAATCGCCAGCCAGATCATGATGAAGGCATTCAGAAAAAGCTTCTGCATCAGGTCTCCTGAAGAAGCTGGTATCCCTGGCCGCGAACCGATTTGATCCACGTGGTCCCGTCGGCGCGATTGCCGAGTTTCTGCCGGATACTGCTGATATGCACATCGATCCGGCGATCGAAGGGTGCCAGATTGCGTCCGAAAACGCGACGCGAAATGTCCTGCTTGGCGACAAGCTGGCCGCCGTTGCGCGCGAGGATTTCAAGGATGCTGAACTCCGTGCCGGTCAGCTCCAGCGGTTCGCCCTGCCATTGCGCCGTGCGTGTGCCGGGATAGAGCAGCAACGCGCCGGCCCCCAGACCATCGGCATCGCCCGCCGGCTTCGCTCCCGTTCGTCTCAGGACCGCGCGGATCCGGGCGACCAGCTCGCCGGGCATGCACGGCTTGGCGATGTAGTCGTCAGCGCCAAGATTGAGCCCCGCAATACGGTCGACATCGTCGCCCTTGGCCGTCAGCATGATCACCGGAATATCGCTCCTGCGGCGAATGCGCTGCAGGGCGTCGATGCCATTGATATGCGGCATCATGACGTCCAGCACGATGATATCCACATGACCGTCCTCGGCGGCAGACAGTCCGATGCGCGCGTCAACGGAGCTCTCGACCTGAAAACCCTCGTCGCGCAGATACTCTCCCAGCAGCGCGGTGAATTCCGTGTCGTCGTCGATCAGAAGTACATTTGGCATGTTCGATGGCCTCTTCCCCCGGCAGTCATACATCCGGCGGCAGCACACTGAAGAAGTTTTACCTATCTTTACACAGTCTTAACGGCGCTTCACATCCCCGCCTTTATGTAGGTCCGATAACCGCCAGCCGGAGTATCGTTCCTTGCGTCCCAGCCCTTCCTTTCACATAGCCGATACATGGCAGAACGGCCGCCCTGAAATCGCGGAAACGAAGGCGCGCCAATGGTGACCGGTGTCCGTCTTTCTGCGCTCGCGGCGCTATCCTTAGCCTTGAGCAGTTGCGTGGTCGGCCCGGATTATCACGCTCCCGCGCTTCCGCTTCCGGCCAAATGGGCCTCCAGCGGACCCGCGACCGACGCCCAGTCCGCACCCGTGCTTGCCGACTGGTGGAAGCGCTTCAACGATCCCGTACTCGACCAGCTCGTGGACCAGGCGATCCAGTCCAACCGCGACATCGCCAAGGCCAAGGCAGCGGTCCGCGCGGCACGCGCCACAGAGCGGGAACAGTCGGGCGCTCTGTTTCCCGCCCTCGCCGGCTCCGCCTCGGCGACAGACAATCGCGCGCAGACGAACGCCTCGGGTTCGAGCGACTATGCCCAGTACGAGGGCGGGTTTGATTCCAGTTGGGAACTCGATCTTTTCGGCGGCAACAAACGGGCGGTCGAGGCTCAGCGCTATGCCGCGCAATCCACCGAAGAGGAGCTTCGCGACACGCTGGTGACCGTGATTGGCGATGTCGCGTCCTACTATATCGACGCGCGCGCCTATCAGCAGCTCGCCGGCCTCGCGCAACGCTCCGCCGCGTCCCAGTGGAAGACGGCCAGGCTCACCAAGAGCCGGCTCGAGGTCGGCCTCGTGTCCGATTTCGACCTGCGCAAGGCAGAGGCACAGGCAGCATCGACTGAAGCCGATGTTCCCTCCTACCAGATCTCGTACACGGAGTCGGTGAACAGGCTTGCCGTTCTCCTGGCGAGGCCCGCATCCGAAATCGATGCAATGCTCGGCGCAGGAAAGACAATTCCCGCCCCGCCCGGCAAGACCGCCGTCGGAATTCCGGCCGAAGTCCTGGTCACGCGCCCGGACGTGCGTTCGGCAGAGCGCCAGCTGGCCGAGGCCACGGCAAAAATCGGCGAGGCAGAAGCAAACCGGTATCCGTCGCTGTCGCTGACGGGCTCGATCAGCACATCGGCAACGTCACTCAGCGAACTCGGTGAAAAATCGACGATCGGCTGGTCATGGGGACCGCAACTGAGCATACCGATCTTCCAGGGCGGGCAGTTGAAGGCCGCCGTCGACGTCGCCAAGGCTCAGCGCGACCAGAGCCTTGCCAACTACCAGTCGGCAGTCCTGAACGCGCTGGAAGAGGTCGACAACGCGATCATCGCGCTCAACAGGACGCGGACAAGGATCGGCTTGCTCTCCTCCTCCGCCAATGGATACCGCGATGCCGTGCGGCTTTCCAAACAAGCCTATGAAGCCGGCGAGACGGATTTGTTCGATACGCTTGATTCGGAACGTTCGCTCTATTCCACCGAGGAAAGCCTTATTCAATCCAGGGCCAATGTCGCGACGTATTATGTAGCACTGAACAAGGCGCTCGGCGGCGGCTGGAGCGGCATGATCGACGTATCAAAGCCGCTGGTCGAAGACACGCAGGAGGGCCCGCATGTCATCGCACGCAAATGATGTATCGGGCTTTTCTCCGAACCTCTCTCCGCCCAGACGCACCGGCGCGGCACCCAGGAAAAACCACACCGCGCAAGCCTTCCATGCGCTCAGCAGAGATCAAAAGGGAACACGGATGACGACCATCTCTCGACTTGTCGCAGTTATGTTGTGCCTGATGGGCAGCCTTGGCCTCGGATATATGGTCGCGGCCCGCCAGGCGAGCGGCGCCGAGCAGGAAGGGTCATCGCCGGCCGCACTGTCGGTGACGGTCGCCAGGCCCATGAGCGCGGTATGGCCCGAAGAGCTTTCGGCAAGCGGCTGGCTTGAAGCGTGGCAGGAAGCCGTCATCTCCGCAGAGGTCGGGCAGGTCAGGGTCACGGCAGTCAATGCGGATGTCGGGGACAGCGTCGCCAAGGGCGACGTTCTCGCCGAACTGTCGCAGGACCGCCTGAAGAATGACATCGCCGCCCTGCAGGCTTCGGTGGATTCTGCAGAGGCCGCCCTCGACAAGGCGACGGCGGATGCCGATCGGGCCCGGCAGCTGAAGGGGTCCGGCTCGGTTTCCGATCAGCAGATCGTCGAATACCTGGTGGACGAGCGCAAGGCAAAGGCCGATCTCGATTCAGCCAAGGCCGATCTGGCGTCCTCGAAACTCGACCTCGAGCGCACCCGCATCATTGCCGTCAGCGACGGCGTCGTCTCTTCCCGCAGCGCTGCGCTCGGAGACGTGGTGAGCCAGGGCCAGGAACTGTTCCGGCTGATCCGTGACAACAGGATCGAATGGCAGGCTGAAGTGCCTGCGAATGAACTCGAGAAGATCGACGTCGGGACCCCGGCCGAGATCTCTTCCCCGCGCGGGACGGTCAACGGCACCGTGCGGCAGATCGCTCCATCGGCCTCTTCGAAGACTGGCCGCGTGATCGTCTATGTCGAGCTCACCCCGCCGGAAGACGCTCCCCAGCCAACGATCGGCATGATGGCGAGCGGCATTTTCAGACTTGGCGAGAGCGCTGCGCTGAGCGTCCCCTCAACGGCGATCGTGGTGGCCGACGGCTTTTCCTATGTCTTCGTCCTCGACGGGGAAGATGGCAGCAAGGTTACGCGCGTGAAGGTCGATACCGGACGGCGTCAGGACGACCGGGTCGAGCTTCTCGGCGATTTTCCCGCCGATGCCGAGGTGATCCAGTCAGGGGGCGCGTTCCTCTCCGAAGGCGTGACCGTCAATGTCGTTGATGATGAGACCGGGGCTGCCGGCCAGGAGACTGCACAATGAATTTCTCCGCATGGGCAATCCGCAATCCGGTCCCGCCGATCCTCGCCTTCGTCCTGCTCACGGTCATGGGCCTGATGGCCTTCAACCGTCTGGACGTGCAGAATTTCCCCGATATGGACCTGCCGACGATCAACATCTCGGCAACGCAGGACGGCGCCGCCGCCGCACAGCTTGAAACCGAGGTGGCGCGCAAGATCGAGGACCAGCTTACCGGCCTGCCGATGCTGGATTCGGTGACCACGACCATCACCGACGGATCGGTCTCGATTTCTGTCGCCTTCCAGGTCGGCAAGGACACACAGGTTGCGCTCGACGAAGTCCAGAACGCCGTCGATCAGGCGCAGAGCGACCTGCCCTCGGACATGGACACGCCGACCGTCTCCAAAAGCGATATCGGGTCTTCGCCTCTGATCACCTATGTGGTGAGTTCCAACAAGCTCGACGATGCCGAGCTGAGCTGGTTCATCGACAACGATCTCGAGAAGGCGATGATGCGGGTGGACGGCGTCGGCGAAGTCGGCCGGCTCGGCGGCATCGACCGCGAAATCCGCGTCGAACTCGATCCCGCCCTCCTGGATGGCATGGGCCTGACCGCAGGCGACATCAACACCCGGCTGGAACAGGTCCAGCGCGACCTCTCCGGAGGCGAGGCGGAGGTCGGCGGCAACAAGCAGAACGTCAGGGTTGCCGCAGCCGCCGAAAGCATCGATGAACTGCGCCGCATGCCGATTCCGCTGCCGAATGGCGGATGGGTGCGCCTCGATGAGCTCGGAACCGTCACCGACACCCATGCCGACCTGACATCGCTCGCCTATCTTGACGGCAAGCCGGTGATCGCCGCCCAGATCAAGCGCCTCAAGGGATATTCGGACCTTGCGGTGACCGACGCCGTCCGGGAGGCCATGACCGGTTTCGCGGCGGCCCATCCCGAGGTCACGCTCGAGGAGGCCTACAACACCGTCTTGCCGACGGAACAGAACTACACGGCATCGATGAACATGCTGTATGAAGGCGCGGCGATCGCCGTCGCCGTGGTGTTCCTGTTCCTGCTCAACTGGCGGGCGACGTTGCTTTCAGCGGTTGCCCTGCCGCTCTCGATCATTCCGACATTCCTTGTCATGGACCTCATGGGCTATTCGCTGAACACGGTGACCCTGCTCGCCCTGTCGCTGGTCGTCGGCATCCTCGTCGACGACGCGATCGTCGAGGTGGAGAACATCGAACGGCACATGCACATGGGCAAGAACGCCTATGATGCGTCGATGGAGGCGGCCGACGAGATCGGCCTTGCGGTGATCGCCACAAGCTTCACCCTGATCGCCGTGTTCCTGCCGACCGCCTTCATGAGCGGGGTCATCGGCATCATCTTCAAGCAGTTCGGAATCACCGCCTCGGTCGCGGTGCTCTGCTCCCTGCTCGTCGCCCGTTTCGTGACGCCGATGATGGCGGCCTACATGATGAAGACGCCGGCGAAGACAAAGTCCGAGGACGGCTGGCTGATGAGCCGCTATCTCGCGGTGGTGCGGGGCGAACTGAGGCACCGGTGGGTACCAGTCCTGGGCGTCGTCCTGTTTTTCGCAGCGACCGTGCTGCTGCTGGGCAACCTGTCCACGGGCTTCTTCCCCGCGTCCGATGACAGCCAGACACAGATATCGATCACGACGACGCCCGGCTCGACCATCGAGCAGACCGACGCGGTTGCGAAGAAGGCTGCGGAACTCGCCTCCGGGGTCGACCATGTCACCGGGATTTTCCAGGCTACCGGCAGCGCATCGACGGGCGGCATGGGCGGCAGCAGCGGCGATTCCGACTCCGTCACTTCGGCAACACTGGTCGTCAACCTGACCAATATCGATGACCGCGACGTGACCCAGACCCAGATCGAAAGCGACATACGCAAGGCCGTCGACGGGATACCCGGAGCGCGGATCGAGATTGGCAGCGGCGGAAACGGAACCGAGTTGCAGCTGACGCTTGCCGGCGACAACTCCGAGACGCTGGAATCCGCAGCGGCCCAGCTTGAAGAGGATGTCCGCGCCAACATCCAGGGTATCGGCAATGTCACTTCGTCAGCCGCCCTCCAGTCACCGGAAATCGTGATCACGCCCGATCTAGCGAAGGCTGCATCCTATGGCGTGACCTCCCAGGCAATTTCGGACGCGATCCGGATGGCGACCTCGGGGGCCTACGATTCAGCGCTGTCGCATCTGAACCTGCCGGAACGGCAACTGGATATCCGCGTCCTGCTTGCAGAGCGCGCGCGCCAGTCGCTGGACCAGATCGGGCTTATTCCCGTGGCGGGCACCGACGGCAACGTCACGCTTGGGACGATCGCCGATATCTCCATCGGCGCCTCGCCCAGCGAAATCGACCGACTGGACCGGTCGCGCAATGTGACGGTTTCAATCGAACTCAACGGCCGCAACCTGTCCGATGTCAACCGGGAGGCACAGCAGCTCGACAGCTACCGGAACCTTCCCGCCGGCGTCGCATTCGTCGAACAGGGCGACCTGAAACGCCAGACGGAGTTGTTCGAGAGCTTCGCAACGGCCATGGCAATCGGCATTTTCTGCGTCTATGCCGTCCTTGTCCTGCTGTTCCACGACTTCCTCCAGCCGATCACCATCCTCATGGCCCTGCCGCTCGCCCTCGGCGGCGCGCTGTTCCCGCTGGTGATCACCGGGACAAGCTTCTCGATGCCGGCCGTGATCGGCCTGCTGTTGCTGATGGGCATCGTCTCGAAGAACTCGATCCTGCTGGTGGAATACGCGATCGAGGCACGGCGCCATGGCATGGCGCGGTTCGAAGCCATCGTCGATGCCTGCCACAAGCGGGCACGGCCGATCATCATGACCACGGTTGCCATGTCGGCCGGCATGCTGCCGGCTGCGCTCAGCCTGGTGGAGGGCGATCCGAGCTTCCGCCAGCCGATGGCCGTCGTCGTCATCGGCGGACTGATCACCTCGACCATGCTCAGCCTGCTCGTCATTCCGGTGATCTACACGCTGGTCGACGACGTCGTGCGCGGTATCTTGAGGCTGTTTGGCAAAGGACGGAAGGACGGCGACGCGGCCGCGGTCGAATAGGCTATCCTCCTCGCCGTGCCGATCCGATCGAAGGTTTCTTCCGCATGGCAAGGCCCATTTCAAAGGTGGGATGATGATGCGGCCCTCGCCCGCGAGGGCGTCCATGACCTTGAGCACCTCGTCCCGACTTATGGGTCAAGCATGAGAATCGGCCCGTCAAAAAGTAGCGCGCGCGGGCAAGGCCTTTCTGCTGCCCGCGCGGACGCTCACTCGGCCGGGCATCCGCCTTTGCGGGCTGTCCAAGCTTTTTCTCAGCAACATCGCCTCGTCCAGGCCTTCGGCCTTCCTGCGGATCACCGCAATGATTGAGTGCGCCGTCTGGTCTCCGCCCGGCTTGCCCGACGCGGATTCGAGATCGCAAGCGGGCGCATGACCGCGCCGCTACCCGGGCCACGGGGAAGCGCCCCCTTATCCCGCCAGACTGTCGAAACGGTCAAAAAGACGCGCAATCTTGCGGCCCTTGCGACGGCATCTGCGACACCGAGGCAGGCTGGCATCATTCCCCAAAATTAGAATTGTTCTGATTATCATTTCTATATATATGTTATTTTAGAAATTCCTCTTTTATTGATGTCAGGAAATATTGTGAAAAAAAGTAGAGTATCTGCAAATTTACTCTCGTCCGTTGCATTTCCGCTTGTTTTCCTGACAGTCTCAGGCGTTGCGCTGAATGCTCACGCGCAAACACCGACGCCCTATACAACCTTGAATTTCGGGACTAGCGGGACATTTCTCACCGGCATTCGGGGCAATACCATCGTCGGCAATTACGTGGTGCCCGGCACCACCGCCACGGGCGGGCTTCTTTACGATACCCGCTCCGGCACATGGTCGGCGATGCCGGTTGCAACGGCAAACGGGGTCAATTATCCGGGTGCGATCGGTTCCTCGCCCTATGGGCCGAGCTTCGGCAATCAGGGCGGTGTGCTGCGCACCGTGGGAAGCTACATCACCGAGGCTTCAGCGCCCTACGATCTCAGCTATCTCTATGACGCTGCCGCGGCTCCGGGAGCACAGATCACCGAGCTGGTCTATCCCGGCACGTCCGACAACCCGACGCTTTACACGATCGCGCACAGCACCTTCGGCGATACCGTGGTGGGCAATTACGACCGACGTCTCGCGACCGGCAACGCCATGATCTACACGATCAGCACCGGCACCTATGTCACCAACAACAAGCCCGGCGCCGTCAGCACCACAGCCTACGGCGTCTATGGCGACATGATCGCCGGCGGCTACGCCGAAGTCGGACCGGGCGGCGGCATCGGGTTCGAGCACGGTTATCTCTACAACACCGTCACCGATGCCTGGACAACCTATGATCATCCCGGCGCGATCGTGACGCACTTTGAAGGCATCACCAGCGCGGGCCGCTCCGGCGAATACAACATGGTGGCGAACTGGGTTATGCCGGACGGATCGCTGCATGCCGGGGTGCTGCACGTAAACGCCCTCGGCATCCCCAGCTGGTACGAGCTCGACATCCCCGGCGCCGACGTTGTGTCCTCGAACTCGGCCTATGGCGACACCGTGGTCGGGATCTATCTGATGCCCGGGGACACGGCGCCCAACGGCTATGTCGCCACGGTTGCCGGGATCTACAATCCGATCCGCAACAGCGGCGTGCTGACCTCAGCCGTTGACGGCGATGTCGCCCTTTCGGGTCGGAAGGGCGACGACATCGTCAATGACGGCACCATCAGCATGACCGGCAATGGCGGCATCGGCATGCGCGGCGAGACCTATGGCGTGCTGACCAATAACGGCACGATTACCGCCTCCGGCATCGCCGGCGCAGCGGTCGAACTGCACGGCGTTTATGGCACGTTCCTGAACTACGGCACCCTGAGCGCGTCGGCTGTCGCCGATGCCCTGCGCACCGGTCCAGACAGTTTCGGCACCGTGATCGTCAACGCGGGCGTCATTGACGGCCGCATCGCCGCGACGGCGGGGCCGGCCAAGCGGTTCGAGAACAGCGGCTGGATCGGCGTCAGCGGCGACGGAGTACCGATCACCCATCTCCTCAGCGGCATCTATTCGCAGACCGAGGCGGGCACGCTGTCACTGCGCGTCGGCGAAAGCGGCAACGACAGGTTCGGCCTGACGGGCACCGCCCGGCTCGCCGGTACGCTCGAGGTTCCGTTCCAGACCTCGACGCTGGTCAACAGCTATGATCTGTTCACCGCCAGCCAGGAGATCACCGGCACCTTCACCACCCTGACCACGCCTGGCCTGCCGGGTTATGTGGCAACGGCACTCGACTATGCCAATAACAGCGTCACGCTCGACCTGACCTCGCAAATGGCCTCGCAGACCGGCCTTTCGGCCAACCAGTCCGCCGTTGGCGGCGCCGTGGATGCCGCCTTCAACAGCGGCGCTCTGGCGACAGCCGGAAACGCCACCGCGGATGCGCTCAACAGCATCTACAGCCTGTCCGGCACACAGTTGGCGCCGGCGCTCGGCAGCCTGTCCGGTGAAATTTATGCCAGCCAGCGTTCGGTTCTGCTCAACGATGGCCGATTTACGCGACAAACGGTTCTCGATCGGCTGCGTCAGCTCAACTATGGCAATGCGGCGGCGGCGCTTGCACCGCTTAGCGGTGGGCAGGCCGAAACCGGCAGCCTCGTGACAGGTTACGCCCCCGACACGACCGGCAGCGTCCCCGGCTTTCCCGACAGCGGCAGCTCTGGGTTTTCGGTATGGGGAACGGGTTACGGCGGCTGGGGAAGCATCGACGGTGATGGCAATGCCTCAAGCGTCGACACATCGCTCGGCGGGATCCTCACCGGCATTGACGCCAGGCTCGACCAGAACAGCTATGCCGGCGTGGCTCTCGGCTACTCTCATTCCAGCAGCACCAGCGACGGCGTGAACAGCTCGGCCGATGCGGATAGCGGGATCATCGCCGCCTATGCGGGAACAAATCTTGACGGCGTGAATGTGCGCGGCGGCGTGAGCTACACCTTCAGCGATGTCAACACCTCCCGCAGTATTTCGCTTCCCGCGCTTGCCACCAGCGCGAATGGTCAGTTCAATGCCGGGCTCACCCAGATCTTCGGCGAGATCGGCTATGGGATGGAATTCCAGGACGTGGCGGTCGAACCGTTCGCGGGGCTTGCCTGGGCGCACCTCAACACGGAAGGCTTCACCGAAACGAGCGCCGCAGCCGGGTTGACCGCCGACAGCCAGGTCTCCGATGTCGGCTACGGCACCCTTGGCATCCGTGTCGCGAAAGACTTTGCGCTGCAGGGCGGCGGCATCCTCACGCCCCGCGCAGCACTTGCCTGGCAATATGCGTTTGGCGACCTGAACCCCGGCACGACCTTGAGCTTTGCCGCACTCGGTGGCTCGGCGTTTACCGCAAGCGGCGTCCCTCTCTCCGAGAATACGGCGCTGATCGACATCGGCGTCGACCTTCAGATCGGCAGTTCGATGACGGCCGGCATTTCCTATGTTGGCCAGTTCGCCAGCGAAACGCGGCAGAACGACATTCGGGGCACGCTGAGCTGGAGATTCTGAATTTGAGATCCATCTCGACGGACCTTTAAGCCCGAATTGCTATCAACCGTTGATGGCTATTCGGGCGCAGGTCAGGCGTTCGATGGCGCGACAATCGCCGAACGGGCAACAGATTGTCTTCGCCGGATCGATAGACGGATCGTCGCGGCCAGGCTGTCCTTCAAGTCTTCGCCTGGTTCTTGCCCCTGATCGCCCGACAGCGTCAAGGATTTGGCGGGATAAGAACCTGCGACCCCGCGCGTGTGACAGCTATCAGCGTCAAAATTCTATCGAACGGGTAACAGCCTGAGCCGATCGGGATCGGCAAAATGCGGCTTTGCGTGATCAGGCTCCGGACTACAGAACTGTCCGCACGAACCCTTCGCCCGCGCCAGGCCATGGAGCAGCGCAAGCCCGCTGTGGCGAGACGCATGCGCGCAGAAGCGGGTGATTGGCGCAAAAGGCCATATATTTTGGCACAGGACGCCAAGACGGCATTGCAACGGATGATTACCGTTTCCCAGAATTCGCTTCGCGCGAGATCATGGGAGGACTGAAGAATGCTCGACAAGCCCCGCATCAATGGCGGCGACCCGACGGCGACCGTCGATAGCTTTGCCGTTTACAACCCGAGCACGGGGGCGCTCGTCGCCAATGTGCCGAATGCCACCGAAGAGACGCTCAATGCCGCCGTGGCCGCCGCCAGGGCCGCATTTCCCGCCTGGGCCGCCACGCCGGACGGCAAGCGGCAGGAGATCTGCCGCAAGATTGCGTCTATCCTTGGCGACAATGCCGAAGAACTTGCGCATCTGCTCACACAGGAACAGGGCAAGCCGCTCAACGGCCTCGGATCGCGCTGGGAAGTCGGCGGCGCTCAGGCCTGGGCAAGCCACACCGCCGAACTCGCCATTCCATCCAAGGTGCTTCAGGACGATGAGAACGGCCTGATCACGCTGGAGCGCAAGCCGCTCGGCGTCGTCGGTTCGATCACGCCGTGGAATTTTCCGCTGATGATCGCGATCTGGCATATCGTCCCCGCATTGCGCACCGGCAACACGGTCGTCATCAAGCCTTCGCCGAACACGCCGCTGACCACGCTGCGGATGGTCGAACTCCTCAATGAAGTCCTTCCGGCGGGCGTGCTGAACATTGTCACCGGCGATGACAAGGCGGTGAACCTCGGCGCGCTGATGTCGGCGCATCCGGATATCCGCAAGATCATCTTCACCGGCTCCTGCGCGACCGGACAGAAGGTAATGGAAAGCGCTGCCGCGACGATGAAGCGCCTGACGCTTGAAATGGGCGGCAATGACGCGGGCATCGTTCTGCCCGATGCCGACCCGGCTGCAATCGCAGAGGGCCTGTTCTGGGGCGCCTTCATCAACAACGGCCAGACCTGCGCGGCGATGAAACGGCTCTACGTCCACGACAGCATTCACGACGCCGTGTGCGATGCGCTGGTGGCCTACGCCCGCAACATCCCCGTCGGCGACGGCCTGGATGAGAACAGCATCCTTGGGCCGGTGCAGAACAGGATGCAGTTCGAAAAGCTCAAGCGCCTTGTGCAAAGCGCCAGGCAGAAGGGCAATGTGCTGTTGGGCGGAGAGCCGGGCGAAGGCTTGTTCTTCCCGCCGACGATCATTTCCGGGCTGGAAAACGGCGACCCGCTGGTCGACGAGGAACAGTTCGGTCCAGCGCTGCCGGTCATCCGCTACACCGATGTGGAACAGGCGCTGGCGGATGCCAATGCGCTCGAGACCGGACTGGGCGGCTCGATCTGGAGCAGCGACATCAAGGCTGCCCGCGCCATGGCGGCGCGCATGGAATGCGGATCTGTCTGGATCAACAAGCACGGCGCGATCCAGCCCAACGCCCCCTTCGGAGGCGTCAAGCAATCGGGCCTCGGCGTCGAATTCAGCGAAGAGGGCCTGTTCGAATACACAGATATTCAGGTCGTCTTTTCCTGAAAATGTCCATCGGGAAAGCGTGTTCGAGGAGGCACGCTTTCCGCACTATCCGTGGGAGGAAACCATGACGGAAGCAAACAGGAACACAATGACGCGCCGCAGCTTTATCGGCCGCACGGCGGTCGCATCGGGCGTGCTCACCCTCGGCAGCGGGCTTTTGGGCGCATCGGTCAACCCGGCCAATGCCGGGGAAACCACCTATGACTACATCATCATCGGCGCCGGAAGCGCGGGTTGCGTGCTTGCCAACCGGCTGACGGAGAATGGCGCGAGCGTGCTCCTGATCGAGGCCGGCGGACCGGACGCAAGCGAGATGATCTCGACCCCCATGCGGCTGATCGAACTCTGGGGCACGGAATATGACTGGGGGTATGAGACGGTTCCGCAGGAACATGCTGCCAACCGGCAGCTCTACTGGCCGCGCGGCAAGACGCTCGGCGGATCGTCTTCGCTCAACGGCATGATCTATGTGCGCGGCAATGCATCCGACTACGATGCCTGGGCGAACGATTTCGGCTGCGAGGGCTGGGACTATGCCTCCGTCCTGCCCTACTTCAAGAAATCCGAAGACTTCTCGCGCGGCGCCGACGATTATCACGGCGTGGGCGGACCGCTTCATGTCACGGCGGATTTCGAGCCGCATCCGGTGACGAAAGCCATCGTGGATGCGGCGATCCAAGCCGGCCACCCCTTGAACGAAGATACCAACGGCGCCCGGCAGGACGGCGTCGCCTATGTCGACCTGAACACCAAGGACGGCAAACGCGCCTCGACCGCCGTTGCCTTCCTGCGCCCTGCGCTCGAGCGCGAGAACCTGACGCTGATCACCAATGCACGCGTGCTGAAGGTGGATTTCGACGGCAATCGCGCGTCCGGCGTGCGCTACCTGCAGGAGAACGAAATGCGGCAGGTTGCGGCCGCCCGCGAAGTGATCGTCTGCGGCGGCGCGATCGAGAGCCCGCGCATCCTGATGATGTCCGGCATCGGACCGAAGGCGCATCTGGAAGAGGTGGGCATCGAGGTGCTTCAGGATCTCCCGGGCGTTGGACAGAACCTCAACGACCACACGCTCTGCCCGGTGATCTACGAGGGCGCCAAGGAACTGCCGCCGCCATCCGACATGACGATCACCGTACTGCACGCCCATCTGTTCCTGCGCTCGGACCCATCCCTGCCCGGCCCCGACATGCAGCCGCTGTTTTTCAACGTGCCGTATTACGCGCCCGAAATGGAGAAGCCGACAGGCAATGCCTTCACGCTGAACGCATCAGGAGTGCAACCCGCCTCTGCAGGCGAGATCCGCCTGACCGGCAGTTCCATCGACGACCCGTTGCACATTGATCCCAAGGTGCTTTCGAACCAGCATGATGTCGACATCCTGGTGATGAACATCCGCCAGATGCGCGACATCGCCAGCCAACCTGCACTGGCGGAATGGAAAGGGCGCGAGATATACCCGGGCGAGGCCGTCCAGAGTGATGAGGACCTGGCCGCATACGCACGCTCCGCCGTCATGTCCTATCACCACCAGAACGGCACCTGCGCCATGGGAAGAGGCGAAATGGCGGTGGTCGACCCGGAACTGCGCGTTCATGGCGTGCAGGGGCTGCGCGTCGTGGATGCCTCGATCTTCCCGCGGGTTCCGGCCGGCAATACCAACGCGCCTGTCATCATGGTCGCGGAAAAGGCGGCTGACATGATCAAGGCCACGCAAGACTGATCGCCGATCTCAGACATTGCTGATGCCCGCTCCCTTCAGGGGCGGGCATTTTCATGCATGGCGCGGCCGCTGGTCAGGAATTCCTCCGCAGCGTACCGGGCGCATGGCCAAAGCGCGTGCGGAACACGCGATGGAAATGAGACAGATCATTGAAGCCCGCCTCAAACGCAATCTCAGCGACGTTGCGCTCGGGCGCCGCCAGCAATTCGCGTTTTGCCCGCATCAGACGCGCGTCCTGGAACACTTCCGTGACCGTTTCGCCGGCTGCCGCGAAAATCCTCTGTACCGACCGCCGCGACATCGACAGATCGCTGGCAAGCGCGTCGAGATCGTATTGCGTCTTTCCGGCGTTCATCTCGATCAGGGTCCGCGCCCGCGCCAGCCGTTCAGAGGCGCGCGCATCGAAAGCCGGCACCTCCAGCTCCCGGCAGCGGACATAGGTCGCAAGCAACTCGACAAGCGTATCAGCCAGCTTGGTCACCGCGGCCTGATCAGCGGTGATCATGCGCACGAGAACTGCCTCCAGCGCGGTCGAGAGCGGATCGTGCGGATCGATCGGCAGCCCGCCAATGCAGGAACCGCGCAGACGGCGCAATGTTTCATCGCGCGGCAGATGGACCGAGACCTTGCGCGACAGTCCACCCTTGTAGCGGAACACCGAGGGAAAGGCGGAATCGACGAGGTGAAAACTTCCCGGACGCAGAAGCGTTTCCGTTTCGCCATGGCAAATCAGGCTTTCGCCGCTTTCCTGATAGATCAGGAAGAGATGCTTGGCGGGATCGTGCCGGATCATCGCTGCATCGCGGCAGACGGAATCCACCTCCGTGGCGACGACAGCGGCCTTGAACAGGCCAAAATCCCGCATCTCGATGGCGCCGGTGAAGGTGTCGCTGCCCTCGTGGGCAACAAGCTCGAACCGCCCGCAAACCCTGACCAGGGCTTCGCGCGCCGCTTCCACGTTCACGGGCACGGCTGCGGAAAACGCCCCGCCCGTGCCGACGGCCAAAGGCTGTGACATGATCGCTTCCTCCCTCCCCGCAGGCTATCACGGCCCCATTCCCGCAACAACAGATACGCGACACGCGAACCGCCAAAAGAGGCCTTCACACTGTTCTCGATCGCAAATCGAAAAGCCGGCGGCCGCTCCTGCCCCGGGGACGGCGCTTGCGGCCGGATTGTCCGTTCTTCGCACGCGGCATCGATGCGCGCCTGCAGCGTGATCTGGCCGCGATCGCTAGAGCAAAAACCATTGCTCCGGCCCGGACAGAGGCTTCTTCGAAGACCTTTGGAAATCCATCATGAAGCGATTGGAGAATTGAGCGGGACAGCGGGTTAACCCGACCTTTGCACACGTGTGGCGCTTGCCACGGCATGGGATTACCGCAGAGGCGTCGTTGCACATATGTGCATAATTTTTTCACTAGCGCCCTTTGTTTTACAAAAAGAATATCTTTTTCATATATTTAAATCTCAATAGTTATTGCACCTATGTGTTGTTTTAAATTTTTTCTCTTTGACACCCCTTAAAATTGCTGCGACCATGGGCACCACTTCGTCGGTCCACAACCGGGTGAGCGTCAATGATGCAAGGGAGTGCATCGATCTCATTCGAACAAATGACCTGTGGAATCCGGCACTCATGGGAGGAGAGACATGAAACGGATCAACTTACCGCAACCGCTTGCGCATTCAGGGTGCGCGTAATGAGCAATGCTGCGGATTCCATCGGCCGAACGGCCGCTTCAAGCTGGACCACGAGGCTGAAATACCGGACGCGGATCGCCATGCGAGAGCCGACGACCCTGATCGGCCTGCTCATGGCACTTCTTTTCACCTACCTGATCGTCGTTCCGATTATCTCGATCCTGCTCGACGCTGTGCAGACCCAGTTCGGCGATGCCCGGCGCACCGGCACCGCCGTCGGCGAGTGGACCGGCTATTACCTGCACAGGACCTTCTTCTCGCCCGTCGCCCGCGACATGTTCTGGGAGCCTTTGCAGAACACGCTCAGCGTCGCCTTTGGCGCGATCGTCGTCTCCGTCATCGTCGGCGGCATCCTCGCCTGGCTGATCAGCCGCACAGACATGTTTGCCCGGCGCTGGTTCGCAACCGCGCTGATCGTTCCCTACATGCTGCCGGCCTGGACCTTCGCGCTGGCCTGGACCACGCTTTTCAAGAACCGCACGGTCGGCGGCCAGCAGGGCTGGCTTGAGGCCATGGGTTTTTCGCCGCCGGACTGGCTGGCCTATGGCCAGGTGCCGATCACTGTCATCCTGGCGCTGCACTATACGCCCTTCATCATCCTTCTGTTCGGCAGCGCGCTGCGCCGCTTCGACAGCCAGCTCGAGGACAGCGCACGGATGCTCGGCGCAAGCCGCGGCCGGATTGCGTGGTCGATCATCTTGCCGCTGATGAAGCCCGCGCTGATCTCGGCCATCGTGCTGATCTTCGCCAAATGCCTCGGCGAGTTCGGTGTTGCCTATGTGCTGGGGCTGCCTGTGAAGTTCGACGTGCTTGCCACCTCGCTTTATCGCAATCTCGGCTCGCGCCAGACGGGCGTTGCCGGCGTGCTGGCCGCCTCGATCATGATCCTCGGCATCATGACGCTGCTGATCGATGCCTATCTGATCCGCGAGGCCCGCAGGTTCGTCACCGTCGGCTCCAAGGGATCGATGAACCGCCTGAGCCGGTTGCGCGGCATGCGGCTGCCGGCAACCGGCTTTGCCGCCTTCATCTTCCTCATCAGCGTCGGACTGCCGGTGCTGACCCTGTTCCTGTCGACCATCATGAATGTCCCTGCGCGTTTCACCTGGGACAATTTCACGCTCGACTACTGGCTTGGGACAAACCTCGACACCGTCGCGCTGCAACAGGGCATTCTGCTGACGCCAGAGCTTTGGAACGCTGCGTGGAACACCTTGTGGATCGTCGGTTCCGCATCGGTCGTGTCGGGTCTCTTGGGCCTGCTCGTCGGCTACGCCGTGGTGCGCACGCCGCTGCGTCCGCTCGGAAGCTTTCTCAGGCAGGTGACCTTTTTCCCCTATCTGGTGCCGGGCATCGCCTTCGCTGCCGCGTATCTCTCGCTGTTTGCCGTGCAGCGCGGACCGATACCGGCGCTTTACGGGACCATGGCAATCCTGATCCTGGCGCTGATTGCCGACCAGATGCCCTATGCCTCGCGCGCCGGCATTTCGGCGATGATGCAGCTCGGCAAGGAGCCGGAGGAGGCAGCCCAGGTCGCCGGATCGAGCTGGTTCCATCGCATGACCCGCATCGTGGTGCCGATCCAGAAGGGGTCGCTGGTAACCGGCGTGCTGCTGCCGTTCATCTCGGGCATCAAGGGCCTCAGCCTGTTCGTCGTGCTGGCCGTGCCCTCGACCGACGTGCTGACGACCTATTCGCTGCGGCTCGTCGACTACAACTACACCCAGGCCGCCAATGCGGTGGTCCTGATCGTCGCGGGGCTCGCCTATTTCGGCACGCTCGCCGCACAGAAACTCACCAAGACAAATCTCGCCGAAGGCCTGGGAGGGTAAGCGATGCCGGGAATTACGCTGAAGAATATCAAGAAGAGCTACGGCGCCTATGAGGCGATCCATCACCTGGATCTTGCCGTCGCGGACGGAGAATTCCTGTGCCTTCTGGGGCCCTCGGGCTGCGGCAAGACCACAACGCTCAGGATGATCGCGGGGCTCGAAAACCTGTCCAGCGGTGAGCTCAAAGTGGGCGATCGCGTCGTCGATTGCCCCGAGACCGCAACCTTCATCGCGCCGGAAAAGCGCGGCATGGGCCTGGTGTTCCAGAGCTACGCGCTCTGGCCGCATCTGACCATCGAGCAGAATGTCGAATTCGGCCTGAAGCTGCGCAAGGTCGCAAAGGCCGAGCGTCAGAAGCGCACCGCCGAGGTGATGGAGGCGCTCGGCATCGGCAAATACGGCAAGCGTTATCCGTCCCAGCTTTCGGGCGGACAGCAGCAGCGCGTGGCGCTTGCACGAATGCTGGCCGTCAACCCGAGCGTCCTGTTGCTCGATGAGCCGCTGTCGAACCTCGATGCCCGACTACGCCTCGAAATGCGCGCGGAGTTGAAGCGGATCCACGAGCAGTTCTCAACCACCATCGTCTTCGTCACCCATGACCAGTGGGAAGCGATGACGCTTGCCGACACGATCGCGGTGATGAACGAAGGCACGCTGCAGCAGCTTGGCTCGCCCGACGACATTTACGAACGGCCCGCAAACCGCTTCGTCGCGGAATTCGTGGGTTCGCCTCCGATCAACATCCTCGACTTCCAGAAAGAGGATGAGCTGGTCCAGAACCTCAAGCGCTTCCTTTCGCGACGCCACCCGGAGATCAAGGCCATCGGCTCGGTCGGCATCCGGCCGGAAGCGATATCACTCGTCCACGGCAAGGATGACCTTGCCGACAGCGACTTCGGCGCACCGGCGCGGGTTGCCGCGATCCTGCCCACAGGCGGAAGCTGGATAATCGAGCTCGAGACCGGCAACGAGGTGATTTTCATGAACACCCATGTCGCGCCCGCCGTGCGCGAGGGCGAGCGCGCGTATTTCCGCGTTCAGGCCCGCGCACTCAACGTCTTCGATGCCAAGGGCGACCGGATACACGCGGCAGACCAGGTTCTGGCCGCCGCGGCGTGAACCACATTTTTCTAGGGAGGAGAAAGAGTTGAACACAAATCATAAAACCGTCACCGCGCTCCTGGCATTGCCCATCGCTTTCGCGCTTTGCGGCGCGGTCAAAGCCGATGACGGCACTTTCGACCTCGACGCGCTCATCGAGGCCGCCCGTGCAGAGCCGCCGATCACAGTCTATGCAGTGACCGGCAAGATCGTCGGCACCGCCGAGGCCTTCACCGCGCTCTACGGCGTCGAGGCCACCGGCAAGAAGGTGAACGAGGCCGATCAGATCGACCTGATGATCCGCGAATACCAGGCCGGCAATATCGTTGGCGATCTGAGCATTGCTGCCGATGTCGGCTCGATCATGGGGCAGCTGATCCCGGAGGGCATTGTCACCAGCTGGCTTCCGCCGGATCTGGCAGCCAACATCCCCGAGGGGCAGCGGGACCCGCTGGTGGTGGTTTCCGACCCCCATGTCTGGGCCTATTCCACAGAGGCCTATGACGCTTGCCCGGTCGACAATATCTGGGCGCTGACCGAGCCGGAATGGCACGGCAAGATCGCCATGCTCGACCCGCTGGTGAAGCCGAACTACGCCGACTGGTTCAACCAGCTCGAAACCCATCACGACGACGCAATGGCAGCCGCCTATGAGGCCCATTTCGGCAAGGCGATCGATCGGTCGGAAGAAAGCGCGACCCAGCAATGGGTGCGGATGTACGCGGAAAACGCGCCGCTTCTCGGCGACAGCACCTCGGTTGCAGAAGCCGTGGGCGCAGTCGGCCAGAAGGAGCCTTTCTTCGGCATCATGTCCACCGCCAAGTTCCGCTCCAATGAGAGCGGCGAAACCGCGCTCGGCATCTGCGGCAGCTTGCAGCCCTTCTCCGGCTGGCTCTATCCCGGTCTCGCCGTGATGGCCGCCGATACGGACAGCCCGAACGCAGCGAAACTGTTTGTCCATTACCTGCTCAGCGAGGACGGCATCGCGCCGATGTCGGTCGACGGCAAGGTCTCGTCGAACAGCGCCGTTCCTGCAAACCCGGAAGAAGTGTCGGGCGTGGCTGACTTCATGGACGACCTGATGGTCTACGACACCGCGACTGCGGCCGACGATTTCGACAAGCGCCAGGATTGGCAGGATTTCTGGCGCATCCACTACAGCCGGTAACGGCCGGCCCGCGGGAGGAGCGGGCCGCAATCATTTCAACGGGAGGAGAGGAAAGACATGAAACGGTTTGTTCTGAAATCCACCGGCGCTCTCGCGCTTTGCCTGATGGCAATGGGCGCCCACGCCGAGGAATTCGACCTCGACGCACTGATCGAGGGGGCGAAGGGAGAGCCTCAGCTGACTGTGTTCGACAGCACCGGCAAGATCGTGGCGATGGCGGAGAATTTTTCCGGAAAATACGGCGTTGACGCTGTCGGCCAGAAGGTCAAGGCCCATGCGCAGCTCGAGATGATGGCGCGCGAGGCGATGGCCGGAAACGTGCAGGGCGACGTGTCGATCATTTCGGATGCGCCGGCGGCGATCGCGGAACTGCTGCCGAATGACTTCGCCGTCAGCTGGGTACCGCCGGATCTCGCCGGTGTGATCGAGGCGCGCTATCAGGACCCGCTCGTGGTGGTCACCATGGCCAATGTCTGGACCTACAACACCGAGCTCTACGACAGCTGCCCCGTCTCGAACGTCTGGGAACTGACCCAGCCGGAATGGCACGGCAAGGTCGCCATGCAGGATCCCCTGAACAAATCGGTCTACACCGACTGGTTCAACCAGATGGAATCCCATGGCAACGACCAGCTCGCCGCTGCCTATGAGGACTTTTTCGGCAAACCGATCGACACATCCGAGCAGAGTGCCACGGAACAATGGGTCGCCATGCTTGCGGCCAACGCACCGCTTCTCGGCGGCTCCGACAGCAATGCGGCAGAGGCTGTCGGCGCACCGGGCCAGAAGGAAGGCTTCATGGGCCTGATGAGCTCCGCCAAGTACCGCGACAATGCCGACGCCGACTACAAGCTCGGCCTTTGCGACGGGATCGAACCATGGCTGGGCTTCACCAATGCCGGCGTCGGTCTGATTGCCAAGGGCACGGACAGTCCGAACGCGGCCAAGCTGTTCATTCATTACGTGATGACGGCCGAGGGCATCGCCCCCCAGGCAGATGACGGCAAGAAATCCGCCAATACCGAGGTCGCCCTTCCTGACGACGAGCCGTCCGGCATCGGCGCCGCCTGGGATCAACTGCTGACCTACGACCTGTCCACCGCGATGGAAGATTACGACACCCGTCAGGACTGGCAGGATTTCTGGCGTCTGAACTACGCCCGCTGAGCGAACAGGCCGGGCGGACAAACCGCCCGGCCATCACAAGGGAGGAGAACCGAGATGATGAACATGACGCATATACGAACGGGCATGACCGTCCTGACGCTGACGGCCGCCATTGCCGCGCCGGCGCTGGCGCAGGATTTCGATCTCGACGCGCTGGTCGAGGCCGCAAGAAGCGAACCACAGCTGACCGTCTATGACAGCACCGGCAAGATCGTGGAAATCGTGGAAAATTTCGCCGGAAAATATGGGGTGGACGCCATCGGCCAGAAGGTGAAGGCGACGTCGCAGCTCGAAATGGTGATCCGGGAATCGCAGGCCGGAAACGTCCAGGGCGACGTTCTGATGATCACCGACGCGCCGGCAGCGCTTGCCCAGCTCATCCCCGAAGACTTCGTCTACAGCTATCTGCCGCCCGACATGGCGGACGTGATCCCCGAAAGCTATCAGGATCCGCTGACCGCGACCACGAATGCCAATGTGTTCGCCTACAACACCGAGGTCTATGACGCCTGCCCGGTCGACAATATCTGGGCGTTGACGGATCCTGAATGGAACCGGCGTTTCGCCATGATCGATCCCTTGTCCAAGTCGAGCTACACAGACTGGTTCAGCCAGATGGAAAGCCATCATGACGAGGCGGTGCGAGCGGCCTACGAGGCCCATTACGGCAAGCCGCTTGAAACCGATTTCGACAGCGCGACCAAGGCGTGGGTCGCAGCGATCGGCGCAAATGCGCCGCTGGTGACGGAAGGGGACGACAACACCTCAGCCGCCGTCGGCGCGCCCGGCCAGGACGCACCGTTCTTCGGACTGATGTCGTCTGCCAAGTTCCGCGACGTCGAGGACAAGGGCCACAAGATGGCGATCTGCGATACGCTCGAACCCTGGGTCGGCTGGACCTATTCCAAGCTCGCCCTGATCGCTTCCGGTACCGACAGCCCGAACGCCGCCAAGCTTTTCATCCACTACATCCTGACCGAGGAAGGCATTGCGCCGCAGATGGTCGATGGCAAGGTGCCGACCAACACCACGATCGCGATGCCTGCCGATGAGCCCTCCGGCATTGTCGACCTGTGGGACAACCTGCAGGCCTACGATTCCAGGACCGGACTGGACGATTGGGACAGCCGCCAGGACTGGCAGGATTTCTGGCGCATCCACTACAGCCGCTGATCTCCTCGGCCGCCACGCCCCGGGCTCCCGCTGAGCCCGGGGCCATGACAACGAAGGACGCTTTCGAATGACTGCCATCGCCGACACAGAGATCCCCTCGCCCGCCCGCCTTCGCGCGGTGGCGGAAAACGTGGCCCGGGCCGCGGGTTCGCCCCTGACTGCGGTGTTTCGCGCCGACATGACCGTGGACTACAAGGCCGATCTGCACGATCCGGTAACGGTGCATGACAAGCGGACCGAAGCGACAATCCGAAAGCAGTTGCTGGCCGAGGTTCCCGGATCCGCCATCGTCGGCGAGGAAGGTGGTGAAATCGGCAGCGGCCCGGTCAAATGGTATGTCGATCCGATCGACGGCACCTCGAACTTCGCCGCCGGCCTCGCCTTCTGGTGCGTCTCGATCGGCGCCGTGGTCGATGGCCGGATCGTCGCCGGCGCGGTCTACGACCCGATGTCCGACACGATGTTTTCCGCCGACAGCGACGGCGCCTGGCTTGATGGCGCGCCGCTCATTTGCCCTGAGGCCCGCGAGGAAGCGCGCGCGACGCTGATCACCGGCTATCCCGTTCAGCGCGACTTCCGCCTGGAAGGTCGCGAGGCGGCGCTTGCCGGGCTCGGCGATCTGATCTCCGCCTTTTCGTGCCTGCGCCGCCCCGGCAGCGCCGCCCTCAGCCTCTGCCATGTCGCGGCTGGCTGGGCGGATGCGGCGGCCGGCTTCGGCGTCAACGCGTGGGACGTCACCGCCGCAATCCTGATTCTGGAACGCGCCGGCGGCAGCTATCGCCCCCTGACACTCGGCAAGCAGCCCGACGGAGCGCCGGCCCATCATTGCCCGGGTTACGTCGCACACGGGCCGGGCGCCCGTTTTTCAACCCTCGACCGCGTCGCGGACGGCGTGGATTCGCGTCGTCGCGCAGGCGCCATGGCCCCTGCCCTGTGACGGACGGGCCCTTCACAAACATCAAAACACTGGCGCCCCGACGCCACCTCTTAAATGGAGTCTCTCCTGCATGAGCAAAGCAGCCACAGACAAGCAAATCGACGATCGCGCCGACCTTTGCCTTTCCCTTGCCCGAAGCGCGGGCCGGATCGCGCTCGACGGTTTTCGCCGCCGAGAATCCGAAGAGATCGCGATGAAGGGATCGCAGGATTTCCTGACCGAGACCGACGCCGCCGTCGAGGCGCATCTGAAGTCGCGCCTTGCTGAGGCCTTGCCCGAGGATGAATTCCTCGGTGAGGAAACCGGCGGCGCGGTGAGCGGGCGTTCGGTCTGGGTTGTCGATCCGATCGACGGAACCGCCAATTTCGCCCGCGGCATTCCGCATTTCTGCATTTCCATCGCCTATGTCCGCGACGGCATCACCGAGATCGGCGCAATCTTCGCCCCGGCGACGAACGAACTCTGGTTTGCCCGGCGCGGCGCAGGGGCAAGCTGCAACGACCGGCCGATCCGGGTTGCGGGAACCCGCAGCTTCTCGGCCGCCTGCCTGGAACTCGGGTGGAGCAATCGACGCCCGCAGAAGGACTATATCACGGTCATGAACCGGCTGCTGGATCACGGCGCCAATGTCCGCCGCGGCGCCTCGGGGGCGCTCGGGCTTGCCTATGTCGCCGATGGCCGCTCCGACGGCTATGCCGAGCTTCACATGAATGCCTGGGATTGCCTGGCCGGTCTGCTGCTGGTCGAGGAGGCCGGCGGACGGGTCAGCGACCTGCCGGAAGATGGTCTCGGCCACGGAGGCCCTGTGCTGGCCGTCGTGCCGGCCCTGGCCCCGGAAGTCAGCGCGGCGACCGGCATCATGCTGGCATCGCTTTCGAATGAAACTGATCGCGCAAGGATGATCGCATGAACCAGGTCCGCCCCATGCCCAAATCGCCCCACTATGACCGTCCCGAAATCAGCCTGATCGAAGAGCGGCTTGAGCCCTATGGCGTCGCCCTCTATGTCGGCGGCCGCGAGGGCATGTCGAACCTGCCTCTCTTGCGCGCGCACAACATCACCACCGTGGTGAACTGCGCCGTCAATCTCGACATCAACGTCGTCGATGCCCCTGACCCGTCTATGGAAGACGGTCACCTGACCTATGGCCACGGCGCCTATCGCTATTACAAGCTCGGCCTCGTCGACGGCGCGGGCAACGCGGATACCATGGTTCTCGCCGGTTATTACCAGCTGCTTGGCGCGCTGTCGCAAATCCTGCCGAACCGGCCTTCGTATCCGCTGCGCGAGCGCGGCAACATCCTGGTGAACTGCCGTGGAGGACGCAGCCGCTCGGTGGCGCTCGTGGCTTTGCTGCTGCACAAGCAGATGCCCGATCGCTACCCGACGCTCGACGCCGCGCTCGACCATGTCCGCACAAGGCGCGAACTGCGCCCCGACGAATGGTTCGAGGCGCCGAAGCCGATGCTCGTCGAGGCGACGCGCAAGGCCTCGGCCTGGATCGACCGGATCGGCCACCGCGACCCCGAGCACCCGGACAATGACGGCCACGCCCAATGATCCGCATCGCCGTCCTGTCCGATCCGCATCTGCATGACGTCCGCTTCGGCAGCACGGCGGCCGAGGCGCCGTTCGTGCGCTCGCTTTCCGACAGCCTGCATTCCACCCGCATCTTCAACGAGAGCGAACCGGCGTTGCGCGCGGCTCTCGATGCCATCGCTGCCGAGAAGATCGGGCTGTGCATCATCGCCGGCGACCTGACGGATGATGGCCAGCCCGCGAACTGGCAGGCGGCGGCTGCCCTGCTGACCGACTATTCCCGACGCCATGGCATCCGCTTCTTCGCCACGCCCGGCAACCACGACCAGTGGGCGATGACCGGCAAGCCGCTGGTGAAAAACGTCGTCGACCCAGACGGCAATGTCGAAGCGCGGGCAGGCCACGGCGCCCCGCCCCGAAAAGGCGCGCGACTCTGCCCCGGCATGCGCATGGTCGGCTACGATGAGGTGCCGGCTTATGCCGCCCGCTTTGGCTATCACCCTCAGCCCTCCGATCTGCACTGGGAAACTCCCTTCGGCACAACGCCCGAGCTGGAGTACCGCAAGGCGCATTTCGCCTCGCCGCAGGGCGGCGGTGCCTTCGTCAGCGACCTCTCCTATCTGGTCGAGCCGATCGAGGGGCTGTGGCTGCTTTCCATAGACGCCAATGTCTATCTGCCGGACGGGTCCGGCGGCCATGTCGATTGCAGCAAGGAGGGCTGGAATGCAACGGT
This sequence comes from Martelella limonii, assembly GCF_013344475.1. Taxonomy (GTDB): domain Bacteria; phylum Pseudomonadota; class Alphaproteobacteria; order Rhizobiales; family Rhizobiaceae; genus Martelella; species Martelella limonii. The sequence goes on from NZ_JABUOU010000004.1 coordinate 296,345, forward strand.
GCGGCACAAGCCCTATTTGCTGGGCTGGATGCGCGATGTCGCCCGCCGGGCCCGGGCCGGAAACAAGCGGCTGGTCGCCTTCTCGCATTATCCCGTAGCGGACATATTCCATGGCTGCACCCCGGAGCTGGAAACCCTGCCCGGCTCCCGCGCCGGCGCACGGCGCATGCCGGCACCGGATGTGGCTGCCGCCATCGCCGCCACCGGCCTTCCGCTCCATCTCAGTGGCCACTGGCACGTGGATGCCACCGCTGCCGTCGGCGGGCTGGTGAACGTCTCCGTTCCATCGACGGTCGCATATCCAGCCGGCTGGAAATGTCTCGAAATCAGCGCGGAAGGCACGCATGTTCTGGAGCGCGCGGTTCATGATGCCCCCGGCTTCGACGCCTGGTTCGCCCGCTATGCCGCCGAGGCCGATCGGACAGGACGGGAGAGTTCAAGTCTGGCTGTCGCGGATTACTGGGAGTTTCTGGATCGCCATTTCGAGACGGTCGTCCTTGAGCGACGCCTGACTGAAGACTGGCCAGCCCGGATGCGGGCCATGGTGAAGACCATGCGCCTGCCCGATATCGCGGGCCTTCTTTCGCTCCCGCAGACAGCACTGCCCGATATCGCCCTTTCCGATATCTTCGTCGACTGGTACCGGCTGCGCGAGGCCGGCGGTGGCGCTGCCGCCGGCCTGTCGACGGAACGCCGTGCGCTCTACGCCGGGCTCGCGCAAAGCGCAGCCGGGATGACTTTTCCGGGTGGTTCCGACGCCGCCATTCTGGCGGTCTTCCTGCGCACGCTCGGCCTTATCCTGGCCGGCGATGATGGGAAACGGGCCGCTCTCGGCCGGCTGAGGGAGGTCTCCGTCCCGTGCTAGCCCATGCGCACAGTCTTGCGCCAGACCGGAAGCGCCTGGAAGGCGGAAACGCTGCCGCTGGTCTCCGAAGTCAGGATCTCGGCAATACGCGCAACCATCTCATCCATCGGCTGGCGGAACGTGGTCAGCTCATAGCCCGACCAACGCGCCTGCGGCACGTCATCGAAGCCGATCACGCAGAGATCGCGCGGGATCTCGATGCCGAATATTTTGCGCGCTGCGTCAATGAAGCCAAAAGCCAGAAGATCGGTGACGCAAAACACGCCATCGGGCGGGTTGGACCGCCCCAGCAGGACCCGCGCGGACTCCAGGCCGGTGTCATAGCTGGTGGGGCCGATCCGGACGACGTCGATCTCGATGCCTACCTCGGCAGCGGCCTCGGCAAAGGCGCTTTCGCGCGTGGTCATGGACGAAGTACGCGCCTGCGACGATACACAGGCCAGCCGCACGCAGCCTGCCCGCCGCAGCAGCGCCAGTGCTTCGCGACAGGCTGTGGTATTGTCGATGCGGATCCGCTCGACGCCCTCGGCATCGTCGTCCCGGTTGACCAGCACGACGCGCTGACCGTTCGACAGGCAACTCTGCACGAGCTTCGCCGGCGGAGACCCGCTGAGCACCACCGAAGCTTCCGCTCGGAAATGCAGGCTTTGCCGCAACGCCTGGCTGACACTATCGTCATCGCCGCCGGTATTGATGATCATCGCCACCTTGCCGTGCAACTGGAGCTGCCGCGTCACCTTTTCGATCAACGCGCTGTGGTAGGGCTGGCCGATATCGGCGGCGATCAGGCACACGATCTTGGAGGGCTCGCCGACCAGGCCCCGGGCGAGGAGATTGGCGTGATAGCCCAATTCCTCTGCCGCTTTCATCACCTTGCGCCGCGTGGCGGGCGCCACGCTGCCGGCGCCGGAAAAGGTGCGCGACACGGCCGAGCGGGAAACCCCTGCGCGTTCGGCCACCTCGTTGGCGCTGACATAGGAGACCCGGTCACCGCGCGGCATGGTCGGTTTCGTCATGCACAGCCTTTGAAAATAGTTGCAAGAATGTTCACTCAACAGCACCGTAATGCCTTGCCCGGCGCCGCTCAAGCGAAAGCTGGGGCGAGCCTGTTACCTGCCGATCGGAGAGGAGGCGCGGCGTGAACTCGACCATCCAGCTCATCGACCTTCTGGGCGCCGCCGCTCTGGTTCTCTGGGCCCTGCGCATGATCAAGTCTGGCATCCTGTCAGGCTTTGGCGCTTCGTTGCGGCAAGGGATCGCGAAGGGTACCGGCAACCGGTTTCTGGCGGCGATCTCGGGCATGCTCGTCACGATCGCGGTGCAATCTTCGACCGCGACCGCGGTGATCACCGGCTCCTTCGTCTCGCGCAATATCATTGCGCCGCGCATGGCACAGGCGGTGTTGCTTGGAGCCAACCTCGGCACCGCGTTGACCGCCGCAATCCTGGTGCACGACCTGCATTGGCTGTCGCCGGCGTTGATCCTCTGCGGTTTCGTAACCCATGCCCGCAGCCGATTGCCGCGCGGGCGCGGCATCGGAAGAGCGATGATCGGGCTCGGCCTGATGCTCCTCGCCCTGGGGTTGCTCAGCGCAGCCACGGAACCGCTGCGCGAAGCCGAGGTCACCGCCGCCGTCCTTTCTGCGCTGGATCAGGGGCTGATCTTCGGTCTGCTGCTGGCCGCCGTTCTGGCCTTCGCGTCGTCCTCAAGCCTTGCCGTTGTGTTATTTGTCTCGATCCTTGCCGAAAACGGCGCCCTCACGCCGGCGCTGGTGCTGGTGCTGGTGGCCGGCGCCAATCTGGGCGGGGCGCTGCCGCCCTGCCTGGCCGTCGCCGACGAGGGGCCGAATGCACGGCGGCTCGTTCGCTGCAACCTGGCTGTGCGGGGTGTCGGGGCATTGCTGGTGTTGCTCACCGCCGGCATTGCAGGCCCCTATCTCTCGGAGTTTCTGCCGTCCGGCGGTCGTCTTGCCATTGCCGCACATCTTGCCTTCAACACCATCCTGCTGGTGCTGTTCCTGCCGCTGCTCGGCCCTCTCGACCGCCTCGCGCGTCTGATATGGCCTGATCCCGCGCGGGAAAGGGGCGAAGCCTCCTATCTCGACGACGCCGCACTCGGCACGCCCGCCCTCGCCCTTGGCGGGGCAGCACGCGAGGTGCTTCGCATCGGCGACAATGTGGGCTTGATGATGGAGCTCAACCTGCGATCCCTGCTGGTTGACGATCCCGATGCCGCGCGCAAGATCGCCCAGCTTGATGACCGCGTCGATGCCGCCCTCACCGACTTGAAGCTCTATTTTGCCCGGCTCGGGCGCACGGAACTGAACGACGGGGAAAATGCCCGCATGCGCGAGATCCTGTCCTATGCGATCAATCTGGAACATGTGGGGGATATCATCGACCGGGACCTTTCGGAAATGGCGCGCAAGAAGGCGGACCGGCAGGTGAAATTCTCAACCGCCGGCGAGGAGGAAATCGGCGAGCTCTATCGCAAGACGCTGCTCAACCTCGAACTGGCGCAATCGGTTTTCCTCAGCCGCGACGTCAATCTTGCCCGGCGCCTGACAGCCGAGAAGGTCCATGTCCGCCAGATCGAGGAACGCTCGCAGAAGAAGCATATCGAGCGCCTTCGGAACGGGCAGCCGGAAACGCTCGGCTCGACCTCGCTTCATCTGGACATTTTGCGCGACCTGAAGCGCATCAACGCGCATATCGCGGCCGTGTCCTATCCGATCCTGTCCGATGCGGGAGAGCTGTCGGCAAGCCGGGTGATCTCGCTGCAAGCCCAATGAATGACCCCGATGCGCGGGCCATTTTCGCCCGCAGGCTCATCGCCGCCGTGCGCAGGCTGAGTGGAAACCGGCAAAGCCACACCGCATGGGCAATCGCCGGCTGAAGATCGAGGCCGACGATAAAGTGGATCACGGACAAATCTGACCATGCCCCCAAGACCCCACATTTTGATCGCCGCCCGGTTAACGTTACAGTGCCGACACTGCCGTGTCTAAGAGCAGCGCAACAGACATGAACGTCTTGTTTTTCAATGCCTTGCGATGTGATCTGGCTGGTGTGGCTGGGGTGGCTGGATTCGAACCAGCGCATGCCGGTACCAAAAACCGGTGCCTTACCGCTTGGCTACACCCCAAAGAGGTCCGCGGGCTGTGGCCGGCGGAGCGCACAGCCTCATAGCAAAGCTACAAGCCCGCCTCAACGCCTAATTCGACCGCGTCTGCGAGAATTTTCCGCGCTGCCGCCGCGCGCCGCGATGGCCTTGCTTTTGACGCCGCAATGTCCGAGACAGGGACGAGACGTTTTAGGACAGGCCATGAGCATACCCGAATTCGATCCGGCCTATGGCCGCGCGGTGACGATCGCGGACGGCATTGCCCGCCTGACCGCAAACAATCCCTCGCCCTTCACCTATTTCGGAACCAATGGCTATCTCGTCGGCGGCGAGCAGTTGATCATCATCGATCCGGGCCCCGATCTTGCGGGCGGGCTCGACACCTGGCTCGACATCATCGGCGGGCGCAAGGTGCATGCCATCGCCATCACCCATACCCATATCGACCATTCGCCGATGGCCCACAGGCTGAAGGCGGCGATCGGCGCGCCGATTGCAGCCTTCGGCCCGCACCGTCCGGCCCGCCCTCTCTTTGAAGGCGAGATCAACCCCTTCGCCGAAAGCGCCGACATGGCGCTGATCCCCGACATCGTGCTGCAGGACGGTGACACGCTTGCAGCCGGCGGCATCGTGCTCGAAGCCATACACACGCCCGGCCATACCGCCAATCATCTCGCCTTCGCGCTACAGGATACGCCCTATCTCTTCTGCGGCGACCACATCATGGGCTGGTCGACCACGATCGTCGCCCCGCCGGACGGCGCGATGGGCGATTACATGGCCTCGCTCGAAAAGCTTCTGGAACGCGCGGAGAGCATCTACCTCCCCGGCCATGGCGACATCATCGCCGATGCCAGAAACGTGGTGCGGGCAACGCGCTCACACCGGCGCATGCGTGAAAAGGCGATCCTCGAACGCCTGGCTGCCGGTGACGAGACCATCGACGAAATCGTTCAGGTGATCTACCGCACGACGGACCCGAAGCTTCACGGCGCGGCAGGGCTTTCGGTGCTTGCGCATCTCGAAGATCTGGTCGAACGCGGCCGGGTCGACACCGATGGCCCGCCCATGCTGGCAAACCGCTACAGGCTGCCAGTCTGAGACTGGCGAATCGTCGCCTGTGCGGCGGCAAGACGGGCGGTGGGCACGCGAAACGGCGAACACGAGACGTAATCGAGCGCAAGACCCTCGCAGAAACGGATCGAGACCGGGTCGCCGCCATGTTCCCCGCAAATGCCGATCTGAAGGTCCGGCTTGGTGAGCCTTCCGCGCTCGACAGCCATGCGGATCAGTTCGCCGACGCCATCGAAATCGAGCGAGACAAACGGATCGCGCTCGATGATGCCCTTCTTCTGGTAGGTGCCGAGAAAACCCGGCGCATCGTCGCGCGACAGGCCAAACGTGGTCTGGGTCAGATCGTTGGTGCCAAGCGAGAAGAAGGCCGCGACCTCCGCAATCTCATGAGCCCTGAGGGCCGCGCGGGGCAGTTCCACCATGGTGCCGACCAGATACTCGATCTCCATGCCGGTCTCGGCCATGACATCGCGGGCAACCGCATCGATCCGCGCCTTCACATAGTCGAGTTCCGCCCGCAGGCTGACGAGCGGCACCATGATTTCCGGCACCACCGGCTCGCCGGTTGTTCGGGCGGCGGCAACGGCTGCCTCGATGATCGCGCGCGCCTGCATTTCGGCAATCTCGGGATAGGAGATCGCAAGCCGGCAGCCGCGATGGCCGAGCATCGGGTTGAACTCATAGAGCGCGTCGAGCCGGTGTCTCAGCGCCTGTTTCTCCATGCCAAGCGCGATGGCGACATCATCGACCTCGCTGTCCGTCTTCGGCAGGAATTCGTGGAGCGGCGGGTCGAGCAGGCGGATCGTCACCGGCAGGCCGTGCATGATCGAAAACAGCGCCTCGAAATCATCCCGTTGCATCGGCAGAAGCTGGTCAAGCGCTGCGCGCCGGCCCTCTTCCGTTTCAGCCAGGATCATCCGCCGCATCATGTGGATCCGGCCGCCTTCGAAGAACATGTGCTCGGTGCGGCAAAGCCCGATACCCTCGGCGCCGAAGTCGCGCGCGGCGCGGGCATCGGCAGGCGTGTCGGCATTGGTGCGCACCTTCATGCGCCGGATCTCGTCGGCCCAGACCATCAGCCGCTGAAAATCGTCGGAAAGCGCGGGCTTCTGCGTCGGCGCCGCCCCCTTCAGCACGCGCCCGGTGGCGCCGTCGATCGTCACCTTGTCGCCGGCATGCAGCATCACGCCGCCAATGCCGTGGAGGATGTTGTCGAAGCGGTCGACCCGCATGTTTCCGGCGCCGGTCACGCAGGGAACGCCCATGCCGCGGGCGACAACGGCCGCGTGGCTGGTCATGCCGCCGCGCGTGGTCAGCACGCCGATGGCAGCGGTCATGCCGTGGATGTCCTCGGGGCTGGTTTCGGTACGCACCAGAATGACCTTGCGGTTCTCAGCCTTGGCAGCGATCGCCTCTTCGGCGGTAAACACGATCTCGCCGGTCACCGCGCCCGGCGATGCCGGCAGGCCGGAGCCGATCTGGGTGCCGCGATATTCCGGCCGGATCGTCGGATGCAGCATCTGGTCGAGCGTCGCCGGGTCGATCCTGACGATCGCCTCGGAGCGGCTGATGAGCCCTTCATCCGCCAAATCCATGGCGATCTTGACGGCAGCGCCTGCCGCGCGCTTGCCGCTGCGGGTCTGCAGCATCCAGAGCTTGCCGCGCTCAATGGTGAATTCCATGTCCTGCATGTCGCCATACTGGCGTTCGAGCCGGGCAGCAATGGTGGAAAGCTCCTGAAACGCCTCGGGCATCAGCTTCTCAAGTGAGGGCTTTTCATTGCCCGATGCAATGCGGCCCGCCTCCGTCACGCTTTGCGGCGTGCGGATGCCCGAGACCACATCTTCCCCTTGCGCATTGACCAGAAACTCGCCGTAAAGCGCGTTCTCGCCGGTCGAGGGATTGCGGGTAAAGGCGACGCCGGTTGCCGAACTGTTGCCGAGATTGCCGAACACCATGGCCTGGATGTTGACCGCCGTGCCCCATTCGGCCGGGATCGAATGCAAAGCCCGATAGGCAAGCGCCCTTGCGCTGTTCCAGCTCAGGAACACCGCGGCGATCGCGCCCCAGAGCTGCTCGAACGGATCCTGCGGAAAATCGCATTCCATCTCGTCGGAGAGAAGCTGCTTGTAGCTTTCGACGATATCCTCCAGCTGACCGGCGGTGAGCTGGGTTTCGCTGCTGTGGCCGAGCTCGGAAAGCCGCTCCTCCAGCAATTCCTCGAACACCTCCTGGTCGAGGCCGAGGGCGACATCGGAATACATCTGGATGAAGCGGCGGTAGCTGTCCCAGGCAAAACGGGCGTCGCCCGTGTCTTTTGCAAGCGACAGCACCGTCTCGTCATTGAGGCCAAGGTTCAGGATCGTGTCCATCATGCCCGGCATGGAAACGCGCGAGCCGGACCGGACCGACAGGAGCAGCGGATGGTCGCCCTCGCCGAAACGGCGCCCGGTGGTCTGCTCGACCGCCTGAAGCCCTGCGGCGACCTCTTCCTTCAAGCCGTCGGGAAAGGCGCGTCCGTGATCGTAGAAATAGTGACAGGCATCGGAAACGATGGTGATGCCGGGCGGCACGGGCAGTCCCATGCGGGCCATCTCGGCAAGGCTTGCGCCCTTGCCTCCAAGACGATCGCGATCAATCGCGTGTTCGTCTCCCGCGCCGAAACCATAAACCCAGTTCGCCATCAACCTGCCTTCACCCGCTTTCCGGCCGTCTGCGCCAATACCGGCAAGCGCGAATTCCTCTTCTGGTCCGAGACGTTAGAGCATCGCGGGGGAAATGAGAATTGGTCAAAACAGAAAAATGAGGCGAATATCCGCCTTTGTCGGGCCTTGCCCGCAATCAGACCTCTTCCACCAGTTTTTCCGCCGTCTGAAGGTCGACGGAGACAAGCTGGGAGACGCCCTGCTCGGCCATGGTGACGCCGAACAGCCGGTCCATGCGCGCCATGGTGATCGGGTTGTGGGTGATGACGATGAACCGCGTCTGCGTGGTCGCCGCCATCTCGTCGAGCAGATTGCAGTAACGCTCGACATTGTGGTCGTCGAGCGGCGCATCGACCTCGTCCAGCACGCAGATCGGCGCGGGGTTGGTCAGAAACACGGCAAAGATCAGCGCCATCGCCGTCAGCGCCTGCTCGCCGCCGGAAAGCAGCGTCATGGTCTGCGGCTTCTTGCCGGGCGGACGGGCAAGGATCTCGAGCCCGGCTTCGAGCGGATCCTCGGATTCGATCAGCTGCAGCTCGGCCATCCCGCCCCCGAAGAGATGCACGAACAGCCGCTGGAACTGCTCGTTGACGGCGTCGAAGGCGGCCAGCAGCCGCTCGCGGCCCTCGCGGTTCAGGCTCTGGATCGCGCCGCGCAGCTTGCGGATCGCCTCGATGATGTCGTCGCGCTCGTTGACCAGCAGATCGAGCTGACCTGAAAGCTCGGTCTGCTCCTCCTCCGCGCGCAGGTTGACCGCGCCAAGCCGCTCGCGCTCGATCTTCAGCCGCTCCAGCGTGCGCTCCACCGAGGCGGGATCGGGAAGCGCAGCGTCAGGCGCAAGCCCGGTCAGGCGGAACGCCTCGTGCGGGGCGACTTCCAGCACCTCGCGGATGCGCTTTTCCGTTTCCTCGCGGCGTTCGCGGGCGGAGACGAGGCGCTCTTCCGCACGGCCGCGTTTTTCGCGGGCTTCGGCAAGGTCGGAAAGCGCTGCGGCTGCGCGCTTGTCGGCCTCGCGCTGCGCCGTCTCGGCTTCTGCAAGACGGTCGGCAGCCTGCCTGCGCGCCGTTTCCGCCTGTTCCAGCTCGCGGGTGAGAAGCCGCCGCTTCTCCTCGAATTCCTCGGGCGCCTCCTCGATCCGCTCCAGCTCCTCGCGCGCTTCCTCCTCGCGCATTTTCAAAACCGCGATCTGGGATTGCGCACTCTTGGCGCGGTTCTGCCAGCTTGCGCGTTCCTGGGCAATGGACGACAGCCTGCGCCTGCGGCTGTCGTTTTCGCGCAGCAACCCGTCATGGCGCGCGCGGGCCTCGGCAAGCGCACCCCGGCCATGCGCAACCTCCGCGCCCTGTGCAGCAAGGCGCTGTTCAAGCGCCGAATGGTCGGGCGCCTCCGCAAGAGCGACGCTCGCATCCTCCAGACTTGCCGCGATCTCCTCGCCCTGGGCCTGAAGCTGGCTCAGCGTTTCAGCCGCCACATCGCGGCGGCGGACCAGATCGCCGGAGGCGCGCTCGGCCTCGGCGAGGGCCTGGCGCGCATCCGACACGGCGCGGCCAGCAAGGCGTTGCGCGTCTCGGCGCGCGGCAAGCGCCTGCTCGCCGGCTCTGACGGCATCGGCAGCTTCAGCCTGTGCGTCACGGGCATCTTCCAGCATCACCTCGGCTTCGCTGCGCTCATCCGCAAGCGCTGCAAGCCGGTTCTTCTGCGACAGGCGCAGGGCAGCAGCGCTCGGTGCATCGGCACCCTTGACGAAGCCGTCCCAGCGGAACACTGCGCCGGCTTCCGTCACCAGCTCCTGGCCGGGGGCGAGCGCGGCCATCAGCGTCATCGCCCGTTTCTCTTCCACCAGCCCCACCTGCTTCAACCGCCGCAGGACGGCCGCCGGTGCATCGACGAGGGCCGACAGCGGGCGGCAGCCTTCCGGCAGGCGCGGATCATCCCCGCCCTCTCCGTTACCGTGCCAGTGGGCCGGCGCATCGGCTTCAAGCGGCGCATCGAGATCATCGCCCAGCACGGCGCCAAGGGCTGTCTCATAGCCATGCTCGATCGACAGGAGATCGGCAAGCGGGATAAAATCGCCACCAGCAGCGCTTGCCGCCAGCATTTTTTCGATCGTCCGGGCCTCGGTTTCGATCTCCGACAATCGTGCGCGCGCGGCATCGACAGGCGGGCGTGTCATGGCCTCGGCATGGCGGGCGGCGGCAAGGCGCTCTTCGGCCTCTTCAGCGGCGGAGAGCGCCTCTTCCTCGGCAATCGCTGCCTCTTCCAGAAGGGCCTGTTTCTCTGCAGGATCGGGCAGGTCCGCGATGCGTTCCACGATCGCACGCAGCTCCGCCTCGGCCTCGCCGATCTGCCGGCCGATCCTGATGCTGCGATCGGAAAGCTCATCAATGCGGCGCTGAAGCTGGGCACGGTTTGCGACAACTTCGGCGCGCTCTGCCGTCAGCGCCGTGAAGGTCGCCTCGGCAGTTTCCAGCCGTCCGGCCGCTTCCTCCATCAACGCCGCCGCCTCGGCAAGCTCCTCGCCGGAAAAGCCGATCAGTTCTGCAAGCTCCGCCTCTTCTTCCGAAAGCCTTTCGAGGATCGCGCTATTATCGGCAACCATGGCCTCTTCGCGTCGGATATCCTCGCCAAGCTGCAACAGTCGCCGCGACAACTCGTCACGGCGCTGGCTCAGCCGCGCGGCATCGTCCTCGAGCTGGCGGCGGGCGATCTGCAGGCGCTGCAGAAGGGCGGCGGCCTTGATCTCGTCATCGCGCAGCTCGGGGGTTTTCAGACCGGCAATCGCCTGCGCCTTGGCCGCTTCCATCTGCCGGTTGGCGCGCCCTGCGACATCCGATGTCAGCTGGTTCAGCGTGCTGGTCGCCTCGGCCTCCGCCTCCTTGGCCTCGACCCATCTCAAATGCAGCAGGATCGCATCATTCGACCGGATATCGGCCGACAGCATCTTGAACCGTGTCGCCTGCCGCGTCTGACGCTTGAGACTGTCGATCTGCGCGGAAAGCTGCGCAGTGACATCTTCCAGACGCTCGAGATTGGTTTCCGCCGCCCGCAGCCGCAGCTCGGCTTCATGGCGGCGCGAATAGAGCCCGGAAATACCGGCGGCCTCTTCCAGAAGCTGGCGGCGGGCCTGCGGCTTTGCCTGGATCAGCTCGCCGATCCGCCCTTGCCCTACCATGGCCGGAGAGCGCGCGCCGGTGGAGGCATCGGCAAACAGCAGCTGCACATCCTTGGCGCGCGCTTCCTTGCCGTTGATGCGGTATTGCGAGCCCTGCTCGCGCGTGATCCTGCGCGAAACCTGGATTTCGTCGCTGTCGTTGAAGGCAGCAGGCGCTGTGCGATCGGAATTGTCGATATTGAGGCCGACTTCGGCGGAATTGCGCGCCGGACGGTTTCCGGAGCCGGAGAAGATCACGTCGTCCATGCCGGAGGCGCGCATGTTCTTGTAGGAGTTCTCCCCCATCACCCAGCGCAGCGCTTCGACAAGATTGGACTTGCCGCAGCCATTGGGCCCGACAACGCCGGTGAGCCCCGGCGCAATGATGAAATCACTCGCTTCGACGAAGGATTTGAAACCGGTGAGGCGCAGGCGGGTGAACTTCATAGAGCCCATCCTGCAGGCGAGCGGGAGGCGATTATACGGAAAACGCCAGACGCAAAAAAGCGCGCACCTGAAAAGGCGCGCGCCGTCACTCTGGCTGTCACACGCCTAAAGCAAGCTGTTGATGAGGGCCGACATGCTGTCAACCGACATTTCCCCCGCATATTTCTTACCGTTGATCAGGAAGGTCGGCGTGGCATTGACCCCGAATTCGTCCGTACCGCGCTTTCTGACTGCATTTATGTCATCGAGCAACTTCTGGTCCGTCAAGCAAGCCTGGAAGCTTTCCTGTGTAAAACCGGCAAGTTTCGCCATCTGCAGCATTGCAGCACTGCCATCTTCAGCGGTTGCCCAGGTGCGCTGCTGCTTGAACATCATGTCCACGAACGGAACATAGTTGTCGTTCGGCGCGCAGCGGGCCAGCATGAAGGCCGCCATGGCGCGCGGATCGAACGGGAATTCGCGGAAGATGTAATAGACCTTGCCGGTATCGATGAAGTCCTTCTTGATCGTTGGGAAGGTCTCTTCCTGATAGCGGGCGCAATGGGGGCAGGTCATCGACAAATATTCGATGATCTTGACCGGTGCGTTCTCCTCGCCAAGCGCGATCTCGGGCAGCGGCCCGGCTTCAAGCGCCTTATCCATGTCGACATTGCCCTGGCTCTTCGGCAGGTCCTCGGCATGGGCGCTGACGGAAAGGCCCGCAGCACCAAACGCCGCGCCCATGGCAGCGCCGCGCAACAAAGTCCGCTTGGTGATCTCGAATTCAGCCATATCTGATCCTCGTCTGTTTCCTGCCATCCTCACTAGCGACGCAGGCAAAAATGCACAAGTCACGTGAGACGGCCAACCTTCAAACTAATGTGACCGATCGATGCTGAACGGCGCCTGAATTAGCATCTACTAAACTACTTTCGCCGCTTCTCGCTCATCACCCCGGCCCCAAGCCTCAGGATCGCATTTCTGAGCGCCTCGGACTCGATGCCGTCGAGCCGCGCTTCGAGATCGCGCCGCTCGGCGGGTGAAAGCTGTGGTTTCGGCCTGCGCTGCGGCCCCGGCGGCTGCACCGGCTTCTGGATCACCTTGATGCGATCGACGGCGATGAAACCGAAGAAGCCGTTGACCCGGTGGATCAGCTCATCCTGCGCGTGGGTGAGAAACAGCACGCGCGCGCCTTCGCACGCAATGGTCAGCGTGCCGGGCCTGAAGCCGCTATCCTCGCCCTCGCCCTGCCGCTTCGGCCAGACAATCTTTTCCGGCCGCGAAAAATCCGCGTAGGTTTCACCGGCGATCTCGGGCCAGGCGCTGAGCAGCGACGTCGATATCCCCGCGCGCCTGGCGAGGATCGGATCGATCAGGGCGTTGGCGACATCGGCAATCTGGCTGGCGCTTCTCGGACGTCGCATCATACTCTTTCGAAAGGCGGTGAAATATGCGGCAAACAGTTGCCTCGTTCATCGCCGCACTATACCCGATCAATAGGGAATAGCGAAGCATCGGACTTTCATGAACCATTATTCCGAACATCTGCTTGCCTGGTATGACCGCCACCACCGCGACCTGCCATGGCGCACCGGGCCTCTCGAGAAAATGAGGGGCGTGCGCCCCGACCCCTATCATGTCTGGCTTTCGGAAATCATGCTGCAGCAGACGACGGTTCAGGCCGTCAAAGCCTATTATGAGAAATTCCTCGCCCGCTGGCCGAGGGTGGAGGATCTGGCAGCCGCCCCTTCCGACGATGTGATGGCCGCATGGGCAGGGCTTGGCTATTATGCCCGCGCGCGCAACCTCAAGAAATGTGCCGAAACCGTTGCGGCCGAGCATGGCGGCATATTTCCCGATACACTCGACGGTCTGAAGGCCTTGCCCGGTATCGGCGACTATACCGCCGCCGCCGTCGCCGCCATCGCGTTCGACCGGCCGGAGGCCGTGGTTGACGGCAATGTCGAGCGCGTCGTGACGCGTCTTTTTACAATCGAGACGCCGCTTCCCGCCGCAAAGCCCGAAATCCGCGCCTTTACGGCAAAACTGACGCCGGATGAGCGACCCGGCGATTTTGCCCAGGCGATGATGGATCTCGGCGCCACGCTCTGCACGCCGAAACGCCCGGCCTGCGCGCTCTGTCCGCTCAATGGCAACTGTCGGGCTCTTGCGGAAGACGATCCCGAGCGGTTTCCTCTGAAATTGCCGAAAAAGCAGCGCCCGGTGCGCCGGGGGGCAGCCTTTGTCGCGGAAACGCCCGATGGCCGGGTGCTGTTGCGCACCCGCCCCGGCACCGGCCTTCTCGGCGGCATGGCCGAGCCGCCGACGACCGGCTGGACGGCGCGTCTGGATGGCGAGACCGAAAGCAGCGCGGCACCCTTTGCGGCAAACTGGACCGATGCCGGCGAGATCACCCACATTTTCACCCATTTCGAACTGCGGCTGACCGTCTGGCACGCGATAACGCCGGAGCGCGCCATCGAAGGCGGGCGCTGGGAAACCGCGCTTGGCGAAAAGGCGCTTCCCAGTGTAATGAAGAAGGCCATTGCCAAGGCCATTCCCGACGCATTCAAACGGAGTTCCCATGACCGCTGACATCCGCCATATCGTCTACGACATCGGCCATGTTCTGGTGCATTACGACCCGCTGATCCCGTTTTCGAGGATCATTCCCGACAAGGACAAGCGGGACTGGTTCTTTTCAGAGGTCTGCACCGATGCCTGGAACCACGAGCAGGATCGCGGCCGGCCCTGGGCCGAGGCCGAGGCGGAAGCAATTGCCCGCCACCCGGAGGAGGCCGACAATATCCGTGCGTTCCGCGCAAACTGGCCTGAGATGATTCCGCACAGCTATGACGCGTCAGTCGCGCTGTTCCGCAAGCTTGCTGCCTCCGACTATGACGTGACCCTGCTCACCAATTTCGCCGCCGACACGTTCAGCATCTGCCGGGCGCGGTTTCCGTTCCTGGAAGAAGGCCGCGGCATCACCGTTTCCGGCGAGATCGGCATGGTGAAGCCCGACCGCGACATTTTCGAGCGCCATGCCAAGGACTTTGACCTCGAACCCGCAGCAACGCTTTTCATCGACGACAAGGCGGTCAATATCGAAGGCGCGAAAGCGGCTGGCTGGCACGGCATCCAGTTCAGGAATGCCGGTCAGCTCGCGGACGATCTCGCCGCCTACAGCATCACCGTTTGACGAAACGCGCCCGGCATATCTGCCGGGCACTCAGACTGCTGACAAACTCTCGGATGCGTAGGTTGATACCTTCACCTGCCTTCCCACAGGGGTCATGCTCGGACTTGATCCGAGCATCCAGGCGGCTGAAGCCATTGAATTTCAAAGACTTATTACAAACATTTTCCGTGCCGCCTGGATCCTCGCGTCAAGCACGAGGATGACGCAGAGTTTAAAGACAAGTTTGTCAATAAACTGAGGGCCCGGCATGTCTGCCGGGCCCTTAAGTTAAGTACGAAGGTCGAACGTTTGCTGCAGGGTTTGCCTAATTAGGCTTAAAGAAAAATGCTAAACAAATCGTATACTTAGCTTCATTCTTTCTAATTTAGCACGGTTGAAGCCAGGGCAGCATAACCCGCATCAAAGTGCGGCCGTCTCTGCCCGGATCTGGCCGCGCAGGCGATCAATCGGGTGACGCTCGCCTTCCTGTTCGTAGTGCCAGTAGGTCCAGCCATTGCAGGCTTCCGCCCCCTGGACCTGCGCCCCCAGACGGTGGATCGAACCGGCCGCCGTTCCGCTCGAAAGCGTGCCATCGGCGCGCACGAGCGCGACATGCTCGCCCTTGGGCGATGTCAGACGATCACCGGGCGCCAGCAGGCCGCTTTCTATGAGCGAGACGAAGGCGACGCGCGGCAGCGATTTCTTGCTCGGCAGCGGCTTCAGCATCTGGGGCGCCAGCGGATCGATCGCATCGATGCGCGCCTGGGCGGCATCGATATAGTCCTGCTCGCGCTCGACGCCGACGAAATGACGGCCGAGGCGCTTGGCAACCGCACCGGTGGTTCCGGAGCCGAAGAACGGGTCGAGCACGACATCGCCGGGACGGGTGGAAGACAGGATGATGCGAGACAGCAGCGCTTCCGGCTTCTGCGTCGGATGAACCTTGTGGCCGTCATCGTCCTTCAGCCGCTCGCCGCCCGAGCAGATCGGGAACAGCCAGTCGGATCGCATCTGGACGTCGTCATTGGCGGCCTTCATGGCGTCGTAGTTGAAGGTATAGCCCTTGGCATCGGCGCTCGGGCTTGCCCAGATCATCGTCTCATGGGCATTCTGGAAACGGCGGCCCTTGAAATTCGGCATCGGGTTGGTCTTGCGCCAGACGATATCGTTCAGGATCCAGAAGCCGAGATCCTGCATCTTGGCGCCGACACGGAAAATGTTGTGATAGGAGCCGATCACCCAGATCGTGCCTGAGGGCTTCAGCACCCGGCGGCAGGCGAGAAGCCAGGCGCGGGTAAAGGCATCATAGGCCTCGAAGGAGGCGAATTGATCCCATGCGTCGTCGACGGCATCGACCTTGGACTGGTCCGGCCGGTGCAACACGCCGCCGAGCTGCAGGTTGTAGGGCGGATCGGCGAAGATTGCATCGACCGAATGATCCGGCAGCCGCTCCAGCGCAGCCACGCAATCGCCCTTGATGATGGTGTCGAGCCACGGCGCAGGACGCGCCGCCTTTGCCTGAAGGGCGGAAACCGGAACCATGTGATACTCGCTTTGTACACGTACTCGAAAACTGGTGACGAACCGGATTCTCGTATGCTTTGGTTACCAAAGCGTTCATGGCGGACCACAAAGTGGCAGGAAGTTGTCAGGCCTTTCCTCTGCCTGCCTTGCGAGGAACATTCCGCATGGCCCGGCGTTCCCGTTTAGAGGCCTGTCTTGCCAAGGCGCCAAAACAACATCAAAGGCAACCGGACATGCGAGGGAAAGGACGATGGCAGAAAAAACCGCAGAACTTCACCGCATGGTCATGCCAGACCACATCTGTCCCTACGGTTTGAAATCCAAGGATCTGCTCGAGCGAAAGGGTTACACGGTCGAAGACCACCATCTTGAAACGCGCGAGGAAACCGACGCGTTCAAGGCCAAGCACCAGGTCGAGACCACCCCGCAGACCTTCATCGACGGCAAGCGCATCGGCGGATATGACGATCTGAAGGTGTTTTTCGGCGTCGAGCCGCCAGCGGAAGAGCAATCGGACACGACCTACCGCCCGGTGATTGCGATCTTTGCCGTGGCCGCACTTCTGGCCTTGGGCCTTGCCTGGCACCAATACGGCACGGTCCTGACCTTCCAGAGCTTCATCTGGTTCATCTCGCTGTCGATGTCGATCCTGGCGATCCAGAAGCTGCAGGATGTCGAGCAGTTCTCGATCATGTTTCTCAACTACGATCTGCTCGCCAGACGCTGGGTTCCCTACGGCAAGATCTACCCTTACGGCGAAGCGCTGGCCGGCATATTGATGACCGCGGGCGTGCTTCCGCTTGTGTCCGCGCCGGTCGCGCTCTTCATCGGTACAATTGGCGCAGTCAGTGTTTTCAAGGCCGTCTATATCGACAAACGCGAGCTGAAATGCGCCTGCGTCGGCGGTAATTCCAGCGTTCCCCTCGGCTTCATTTCACTGACCGAAAACCTGATGATGATGTTCATGGGCCTGTGGATGGGCGGACGAGCTCTCCTTGGCATCTGAGACCGTTGCACAAACGGTCATCGGATAAACCGGGGCCTTCCACGAACATTCAGTGCGGCCGCTCTCTGCGGCTCAGCGCCAGAAGCACAAGCCCGAAGACCGGCAGCAGGATATCCGTCCAGAACACCATTCCGGCGTTGCCCGGCGCGAAGTTATGGTCGCGAACCATGCCCAGCACATGTCCGACGGCAGCGCCCCACAGAAAGCAGGTTGGCCCGATGATGGCGGCGATCCTCAGACCGCGGCTCCCCGCAAAGGCCATGAAGCCGACAACGGCGAAGCCGAGGCTCGCATAACCGACCTCTGCCTGAAACGGGCTGTCTGCCCAGCCGATGAACGCGGCGACCATCTTGCCGAAAAAGACATGCATGATGAAGTTGTAGAACAGCGAGACGCCGATCGAAAAGAACAGGAACCAGGAAAGCAGGGCTTCCACCACCGCCCCGTTCGGGCGCGGTGAACGCTGGAGCAAAAGCGCGATCGCTGCAGCAACCAGCCCCAGAACAAAGCAGGTCAGCGTGAAATTCGAAAGAACTAACTTGATCGCAGCCGCCATCGGGCCCTCCTGTTTCAAGCCGCCAGTCCATGGCAGACGGTACGTCACGTCACCGTCACCAGGCCCTATCCTACTCCCGAACCCCCTGCCTTGTCTCCTCCAGGAAACAGGTCTTGCCCAGGCCGAACAGCAAGCGGCTTTTCGTGAACACTTCCGGCCGGGCTCCAAAGCTGCGGAAGCCCGCATAACCTTTGGATATGGAACGCATCACCGCCAAGCCACTGGACATGGAAGATGAAGGCATTATCTGTGATCGACGACACCAAGCCGACCAGCAAAAAGATCGCCTCCTCCATGCAAAATTCTGAAAACCGATCAAACCTCTCGCGCAGGGCCTTTGTCCTGAGCGCACTCCCGCTCGCCATGTCGGTTTCGGCATGCGTTTCGACAAACCCGACTGTGCAAGCCCCACCCGCTGCGGAGCCGCCCCAGGCACCGGTTCTGACGCCACGCAGCGCCGAACGCGATCTGCAATATGGGGCGATGACCGACGGCGGTCATGACATTCCCGCAGTGCCCTACTGGCAGATGAACCCGCAATTGCTGCGCCAGCGCGTCGAAAACCTCACGGGCGAACCGGCCGGCACCGTCGTGGTCGATACCCCATCCCGGTTTCTCTACCTTGTCGAAGATGATGGCACCGCCATGCGCTATGGCGTCGGCATCGGGCGGACCGGCTTTTCCTGGGGAGGCGAAGGCGTCATCCACTGGCGGCAGGAGTGGCCGAGGTGGAAGCCACCGCGCGACATGATCGAGCGGGATCCAGCGCTCGAAATCTATTCGGTCGCAAACGGGGGCATGGCGCCCGGAATATCAAACCCGTTGGGCGCGCGTGCGCTCTACATCTTTCAAAACGGCGAGGATACGCTCTACAGGCTGCATGGCTCGCCGGAATGGTCATCGATCGGCAATGCCGTGTCGTCGGGCTGCGTCCGTCTGATGAACCAGGACGTGATCGACCTCTATGACCGGGTGCCCTACCATGCCCGTATCGTTGTCCGCCAGCAGCCGGTTGGCGTGTGAGGCGGCGCGCGTCTGATCTTTATAGCCCGATGGGCCGGCCCCAGGCCGTTTCGCCCGAGCTGCCGACAGCGCGACTTTTCCCGCTCAGGACAGCGGGATGAGCCAGGCCTACGCTTTCTCCGGCATTGCGTCGAAGGCGCAAGCCGGCTCGGCGCTGATGCCGGTGATGGCCCGAAGCCTCGTGATTGCGAAATCGGTAAAAGCCCTGACAACGGGCCGCATGAACTTGGTCGAGGGGTAGGTCAGTGAGGCAGCGATCGGCTTTAGCGCGTAATCCGGCAAAACGCGCACAAGCCGTCCGTCGTCGATCTCGTCGATGACCTGATTGGTCTGGATGGTGCCGATGCCGCGTCCTGCAAGCAGGCTCTTCAGGAGCACCTGTGCGCTGTTGGTCGTCAGTACCGGCGAAACAGCAATGGTCACGGCCTCGTTTGCATGGCTCAAAAGCTGAAGTTCGTTCCGCTTTTCAAGCACATTCTTGGTGGCGACCAGGGCAATGTCGCAAAGCTGCTCAGGCCTGTCGACAGGCGGCGCGACATCCAGAAATTCCGGCGACGCGACCAGTATGCGTTGAATCCAGCCGATGCGCCGCGCGATGACATCCTGACCCTCGATCTTGCCGAAGCGGATGGCGATGTCGAAATTCTCGTGGATCAGGTCGACCTGCCTGTTTTCCAGGACGAGTTCGATATTGGTGTTGGGGTGGGCATCCAGAAACGCCATGACGATGGGATGAACATGCTTTTCTCCGATGCAGACCGGCGCATGGATCCGCAATGCGCCTTCCACTACACCATCGTTCAGGCTGACGCCTTCAAGGGCAGCATCGATCGAGGCAAGCGCATGGCGGCAGGAATCATAAAGCTCGGCCCCCTGGGCCGTCACCCTGACATTTTTGGGCGACCGCTCCAGAAGACGGGCATTCAGCCGGGCTTCAAGGTTTCTGATATGCTTTGTCACCGCCGGTTGGGATATACCCAGATCGCGGGCAGCCGCAGTGATCGATTCACGCTCGACAGTGCGAACGAACGCCTTGAGCGCTGCGTTGATGTCCATTGATAACATCCCGTTATGATACGTTAGCACCATAACCGAGAGAACGCAGGCCGACAAATGCCGTGACGTCTCGGGGACGATCTTTCTGACAGGCTTCAGACGTCGAAGGCCTAATCCCAGAATGCAGGCACGGTTTCTTCCAGACGCGGGCCGAGCCGCAAGGGCGCTATCTTCTCGGCAAGTCCGGTTCGATCCGAAATCTCGATGCCAAGGCCGCAGATCGTGGCCGGGCCGGTTGCGGCTTCGAAACGGGACTTGTTCATCTTGGATATGAAGCGGTTCAGCGGTTCTTCCTTGTCCATGCCGAGCGAGGAATCGTAATCGCCGCACATGCCGGCATCGGACATGTAGCCCGTTCCGCCATTGAGGATCTGGCAGTCGGCGGTCGGCACATGGGTGTGGGTGCCGAC
The DNA here is from genome assembly GCF_013344475.1 of Martelella limonii. Taxonomy (GTDB): domain Bacteria; phylum Pseudomonadota; class Alphaproteobacteria; order Rhizobiales; family Rhizobiaceae; genus Martelella; species Martelella limonii. The sequence continues at coordinate 316,442 of NZ_JABUOU010000004.1, forward strand.
GACGAGGCTCGCGCGGCCATCAACGAAATGGCCGAAGGCCTGTTTCTCGCTGGTCGCTTCCGCGTGGAAATCGAAAATGATCGCATCCGCCTCGGCTTTCAGCGGGCAGGCTTCCAGAATGGTCTCGGCGGACTTGAAGGGATCATCGAGCTCGGGATGCATGAACACCCGGCCCATGATGTTGGCGACCAGCACGCGCGCGCCGTTTCTGGCATAAAACACCGAGGAGCCGCGCCCCGGCGTGCCCTGCGGATAATTCGCAGGACGCAGGAACTGCTCGTGCCGGTCGGCAAAGATGATCGCGTCCTTCTGGTCCCAGACGTGGTTTCCGGTGGTCACCACATCGGCGCCCGCGTCGATTGTTTCCTGAAAGATCGCCTCGGTAATGCCAAATCCGCCGGCGGCGTTTTCGCCGTTGACGATGACGAAATCGAGCTTCAGATCGCTGATCAGGCCCGGCAGGCGTTCCCACACCGCCGTGCGCCCGGTCTTGCCGACCATGTCTCCGAGAAAAAGCAATCGCATGAAATCTTATCCTGCCGTGCGCTGGGCGCCTTGTTTTCAAGGCCGGTTTAGCGTCACGGAAGCGTCATGGGAATGGCTTTTTCGCCGAAATCACGGTCTTGATACGCTCAAAATCGTTCGGGCGGCCCCCGAAACCAGCGAAAACCGGTCTCCGTCACCACGCCGTCAAGCGGCACGTCATGGTCCTCTGCGGGCACCATGGCTTCCTCCTGCAGCGAGAAGGCAACGCCAATCAATAACGGCTTGCGGCCCTTTTCGATGAGCTTTGCGATCGCGCGGTCGTAATGCCCGGCGCCGTAACCGATGCGGTTTCCATGGGCATCGAACACCGACAGCGGCATCAGCAGGATATCGGGATCGACCACCGCCGCATCCTTGTCCGGCGCCATGGTGCCGAAGCCGCCGGGAACCAGCGCACGCCCCGGCAGATACGCCCGGAACACGATGGTCTCGCGGTCGATGACGGCGGGCAGAGCAAGGGACGCGCCTGATTGCTCGAGCATACCGGCAAGAAGGGAAACATCAGCCTCGGAACGGATCGGATGAAAGGCAGCAACGCATTTGCCTGCGACGAAAGCGCCAAGCGCTGCAAAACCATGTTCGGAAATGGCGAGGCTCTTTGACCGTCGCTCGTCTGGAGAGAACGCATCACGGCGCTTCAATACGGAAGCGCGGATCGCCTCTTTGGCGGGAGGGCTCAAGACAATCTCCTCCGGTCAGAAAGTGCGGTCCGCGGCAACCGATGGAACCGGTTTGATCCTGGGCGCCTACAGAAGTAGGTGGGCGCCATATAACCCAGCCCACGGGCCAGGTCAGGGACAGCTCCCTTAGGATCGAGTAAGGCCCCGGGGATTCGTGTTGATTCCTGTCGAGAAGCGCAGACCGTAATCCTTATATAGAGTGTTGCAGGGCCCGCTGGAAGGGGCGAGGCACGCTATATTTTCGAAAGGCGGGAGAGGGCCCTGGCGGCCGGCCACCAAGTGGCAAGAAGGCAGGCGAAACCTATCGTGTGACGCCGGAAACCTTACGCGACAATCCGGTGATGCGTTCGGCAAGGCTTTCGAGCCTGGCTGCAAGCTCATCGGCTTCGGCGGCACGGTTTGCATCGGCGGAACCGGCGCTCTTTCGAAGCGCGGAAAGCTCTGCCGCATTGGCGTCGACGGCTGCCTGCAGATCGTGAAGCTCATCCATGATCATGATACCCGCCATCACCGTCAGACGCAGGTCGCCGATCTCGCCGAAACTGCCACGCAGGTTGGCGATATAGGAATCGAACCGTGCGGCGAGATCCAGAAGATGATCCTCCTGGCCCTCCTCGCAGGCCATCCGGTAGGCCTTGCCATCGATGTTGACGGTGACTTGCGCCATGGATACGCGTCCTATTTCTCGTGGGCCAGGACGGAGCGGATGGTTTCCATCGCCGCCACCAGCCTGCCCGAAACCTCACGGTTGACCTCTTCCAGCCGGTTGGCGCGGAACTGGGCCTGGTCGAGCTCGCGCGCAAGCCCGGCCCTGTCCTCATGCACGATCCGGACCTCGTTTTCGAGGTCCTGACGGTTCTGCAGATTTTCGGCGCGGGCATCGAGCGCGCTTTCGAGCCCGGCAAACGCCTTTTCGAGCGATGCGAGAGCTTCACCCAGCCGGTCAGTATGTGCGACCATTCGTAAGAACCCCACCCCGTGATGGAATTTGACCCGGCATCCTGCGCAAAACCATCGCACTGCCGCACGCGAATCGCCAAGATGCTCTAATTTTCATTGCGATCTTAGGAAGAGTTAACAGCAGAGGTCAACGCAGCGTGAAGGTTGTCAATAGGAAACTTGGTTGCTGCAGGCAAACATTGCCGCTCGGCAGATGATGCTGACGCCACCGGGCCGGGCATGGCGAGCGGGATACGCGCAATGCGGGACATTTAAGCGGTGGCAGGGCGTTTGGAAATGGTGTACGGTCCCGACGTTTTCGGGCGGGCAAGGCGCGTTTGGGATGCAGCCTTGCCTGGAGCCGGAACATTAAGAATAGTTTCACCGGCAGCATTGCCGTCCAGCGATTTCGCCGGTAATCCGTCGACCGATGTCATTCCCACAGACTTGAAGAAGCGAAGAGCAACATGACTTCTCTTGATAAACACAACCGGATGGCCAACGCGATCCGTTTCCTCTCCATGGATGCCGTGCAGAAGGCGAATTCCGGCCACCCCGGCCTGCCGATGGGCGCGGCCGACGTCGCGACCGTTCTGTTTACCCGATTCATGCGCTTCGATCCGAAGAACCCTGACTGGCCGAACCGCGACCGCTTCGTCCTGTCGGCCGGCCACGGCTCGATGCTGCTCTACTCTCTGCTCTATCTCCTCGGCTACGAGGACATGACGATCGAGGACATCAAGAACTTCCGTCAGCTGGGTTCCAAGACCGCCGGCCACCCGGAATACGGCCATGCCTCCGGCATCGAGACCACCACCGGTCCGCTCGGCCAGGGCATTGCCAATGCACTCGGCATGGCCATTGCCGAGCGCAAGCTTGCCGAAGAATTCGGCGAAGAGCTGATGGACCACTATACCTATGCGCTGTGCGGCGACGGTTGCCTGATGGAAGGCATCAGCCAGGAAGCCATCGCGCTTGCAGGCCATCTGAAGCTCAACAAGCTGATCCTGTTCTGGGACAACAACTCGATCACCATCGACGGCGCCGTTTCGCTGTCCGATTCGACCGACCAGCACGCCCGCTTCCGCGCCTGCAACTGGCACACGATCGACATTGACGGCCACAATCCCGATGAGATCGCTTCTGCCATCGAAGAAGCCCACAAGTCCGACAAGCCGACGATGATCGCCTGCAAGACGACCATTGGCTACGGCTCGCCGAAGAAGGCTGGCACCAACAAGGTTCATGGCTCGCCGCTCGGCGACGAGGAAATTGCCGCGACCCGCAAGGCGCTCGGCTGGGAATACCCGGCCTTTGAAGTTCCGGAAGACGTTCTCGACGCATGGCGCGTTGCAGGCCTTCGCTCCACCAAGACGCGCGTTGAATGGGAAGAAAAGCTCGACGACGCCAAGGCGGACGTCAAGGCCGAGTTCAACCGCCGCTTCGCCGGCGATCTTCCCGGCGGGTTCGACCGTGCGATCCAGAAGTACAAGAAGGAACTTGCCGAGGAGAAGCCGAAGCTTGCCTCGCGCAAATCCTCGCAGAACGCGCTGGAAGTCATCAACGGCGTCGTGCCGGAAACCTTTGGCGGCTCTGCCGACCTGACGGGTTCCAACAACACCAACACCAGCCAGACCGCGCCGATCACGCCGGATGATTTCTCCGGCCGGTTCATGCATTGGGGCATCCGCGAACATGCCATGGCAGCGGCCATGAACGGCATCGCGCTCCATGGCGGCCTGATCCCCTATTCCGGCGGCTTCCTGATCTTCTCCGATTACTGCCGCACCTCGGTGCGTCTGGCAGCGCTGATGGGCATTCGCGTCATCCACGTCTGGACGCATGATTCCATCGGCGTCGGCGAAGACGGCCCGACCCATGAGCCCGTCGAGCAGATGGCCTCGCTGCGCGCCGTGCCGAACCTTCTGATGTTCCGCCCGGCCGATGCGATGGAGACCGCAGAATGCTGGCAGCTGGCGCTCGAAAGCCGCGACGCGCCGTCCGGCATTGCGCTGACCCGCCAGAACCTGCCGGCCGTGCGCACCCAGTTCACCGAGAAGAACCTCTGCGCAACCGGCGCCTATGATCTGATCCCGGCCAACGAAGCCGAAGTGACGATCTTCGCTGCCGGTTCCGAAGTCGGCCTCGCGGTCGAAGCCCAGAAGACGCTGAGCGGCAAGGGGATCTCCACCCGCGTCGTTTCCGTGCCCTGCATGGAGCTGTTCTTCAAGCAGCCGGAAGCATACCGGAAGGCCATCATCGGCAATTCGCCGATCAAGGTCGGCGTTGAAGCAGGCCTGCGCATGGGCTGGGACGATTTCATCGGTTCGGATGGCATCTTCATCGGCATGACCGGTTACGGCGCATCCGGCAATGGCGAAGCGCTGTTCGAGCACTTCGGCATCACCGCCGATGCCGTCGTCAAGGCCGTGGAAAAGAAGCGCGCCTGATTTTGAAAAGCCGTAGCGTCCGGCTGTTCGAGCCGGACGCTACGCATCGAATTGTCGCAGACCGAAGATGTTTGCTGCAATTGCGATCGTAACCGCTTATATCGGGGCCGAGGCCTCGCAAGACCGTTGTCTCCGCTCCCTTTCCGGAAGCTCTCAGAGATGGGCGGCCTTGAGACTTTTCGAAACTATTCGCGAATAGGGAGTTTCTGACATGACTGTTAAAGTTGCCATCAATGGTTTTGGCCGTATCGGCCGCAATGTTCTGCGCGCCATCATCGAATCCGGCCGCACCGACATCGAAGTCGTTGCCATCAACGACCTCGGCCCGGTTGAAACCAACGCGCATCTTCTCAAGTACGATTCCGTTCATGGCCGTTTCCCGCATGAGGTCAAGGTCGATGGCGACACCATCGATGCCGGCCGCGGCCCGATGCGCGTCACCGCCATTCGCGACCCCAAGGACCTGCCCTGGAGCGACGTCGACATCGCGCTCGAATGCACCGGCATCTTCACGGCCAAGGAAAAGGCCGAAATGCTGCTGGCAAGCGGCGCGAAGCGCGTTCTGGTTTCCGCTCCGTCGGCCGGCGCCGACAAGACCATCGTCTACGGCGTCAACCATGACAGCCTGACCAAGGACGACATCATCGTCTCCAACGGCTCGTGCACCACCAACTGCCTGGCGCCCGTTGCCTATGTGCTGCATGAAAAGTTCGGCATCGAGCGTGGCTACATGACCACGATCCACTCCTACACCGGCGACCAGCCGACGCTGGACACGATGCACAAGGACCTCTACCGCGCCCGTGCCGCCGCCCTTTCCATGATCCCGACCTCGACGGGTGCTGCAAAGGCGATCGGCCTCGTCGTTCCGGAACTGAAGGGCAAGCTCGACGGTTCGTCGATCCGCGTGCCGACCCCGAACGTCTCGGTCGTCGACCTGAAGTTCGTTCCGAGCCGCGATGTCACGGAAGAAGAAATCAATGCAGCGATCAAGGAAGCCGCCGAAGGCAAGCTGAAGGGCGTTCTGGAATACAGCGAAGAGCCGCTGGTCTCCCGCGACTTCAACCACGACCCGGCATCCTCGATCTTCTCTGCACAGCAGACCAAGGTTCTGGAAGGCAAGCTCGTGCGCATCCTGTCGTGGTACGACAATGAGTGGGGCTTCTCCAACCGCATGGGCGACGTCGCCGTTGCCATGGGCAAGCTGCTGTAAGCTTTCCGAAGCATTATCGATTGCGATTGAGGCCGGGGTCATCCCGGCCTCTTTTTTGTTGGCCATTCCCGAAGCGCTGTCGGCTCTGGCAGAGCGTGCAAGCAGCGTTCATCGTGTGGCCTGGATGCTCGTGTCAAGCACGCGCATGACACGGCGTGGGTTGTGCGGCAGAGGATGACGGCGGCTGTTTTTCCAACACCCTCTCCTCCTCTCCTTGTCACCCTCGAGCTTAACCCGAGGGTCCAGGCGGCACTCTCCGCGAAGCCGAAAGGGCATGCCTCACGCGATCAGCAGCACCAGAACGCCGCAGACCACCAGGCCGCAGCCCGCCAGTTCCACACGGGTAATCCTTTCCCGGAAGAACAGGACGGAGGTGGCGATGGTGAACAGCATCTCGACCTGCGCCACCGCCTTGACGATTGCCGCCTGCTGAAGGGTCATGGCAAAGAACCAGCCAAAGGACGCCGTTGCGCCGACGAAGCCGACGGCAAGCGCCGGGCGCCAGGCACGGATGACCTTGCCGAGTTCCTTCCGATCGAAGGCCAACATGTAGGCAAGCATCGCGACCGCCTGCATCACGATCACGACGAGCAGGGTGAACGAGGCCTGCATCACGCTGTCGGGCTGGGGCAGGCTTGCCGCGAGTGAAAGAGAGGCGGCTCGATAGGAAATGGCCGAAAGTCCGAACAGCGTGCCGGATGCGATCCCGATCATCGCCGTTCGCGTCATCAGCCCTGAAACCAGCGCCTGAAAGCTGACGGCACTGCGCGACAGCGAAATCAGCATCACGCCGGCGATCGAGATCAGGATTGCGATCACCGCAACAGTGGAAATCGTCGCTCCGAAGAACAAAAAGGCGAGGATTGCCGCCTGCGCCGGCTCGGTGCGCGAATAGGCCGTGCCGACCGCGAAATTGCGGAAGGAAAACAGATAGACCAGCAGAAAGGTCGCGGCGATCTGGCCTGCCGCACCGATCACCGACCACAGCATGAAATCGCCATTGACGGCGGGAACGGGCCGATGAAGGCCAAAGGCCAGAACAGCGAAATAGAGAGCGGCGAAAGGCACGCCGAAACCGAAACGGGTGAAGGTGGCGCCAAGCGTTGCCATGCGTCCCTTCAGATATTTCTGAAACGAGGAGCGCAGGTTTTGCAGGAAGGCAGCGGCGAAGGTGATGCCGATCCAGAGTTCCATGGGAAAAGACCTTGATGTGACGGGAAGGGTTTGACGGCGAGCCGTCAGCCGCTCCGCCCGTTCGCGGTCTTGCAGAACTCGCCAAAGAACCGGGCCGGCAGGCGCTTGCGGTCCTGCAGGACGATACGGCATCGTTTCTGGTGGCGTTGTTTCAGCATGCCTTCCTATACCACCGGGGCACGCGCCGCGCCAGTTCTGCGGAAACGCCAAAGTCCATTCCCTTGGCCGCAGGTCTCTGCCATAAGACGGTCATGACAAAACCGATGACACATCCTCTGAAAACCGATTTCGAAACCGTCCGCGACTGGGTGTTCGATCTCGACAACACGCTCTATCCGCATCACGTCAACCTGTTCGCGCAGGTCGACCGCAACATGACCGACTATGTCGCGCGCCTGCTGGCGCTGCCGCATGACGAGGCCCGCGTGCTGCAGAAGCAGTATTACCGCGAGCATGGCACCACGCTTCAGGGCCTGATGATCAACCACGAGATCGATCCCGACGACTTCCTCGAAAAGGCGCATGCGATCGACTATACGGTGATCGAGCCGAACCCGGCGCTTGGCGAGGCGATCCGTGCATTGCCGGGGCGCAAGTTCATCTTCACCAACGGCTCCGTGCCCCATGCCGAAAAGACGGCGGCCGCCCTCGGCATCCGCGATCACTTTGATGATATCTTCGACATCGTTGCGGCCGGCTATGTGCCGAAGCCGGATGCCGTGGCCTATCGGAAGTTCCTCGACCGCTCCGGCGTCGACACCGCCCATGCGGCAATGTTCGAGGACCTCCCGCGCAATCTGAAGGAGCCGAAAGCGCTTGGCATGCGCACCGTGCTGATCGTGCCGCCCAACCTGGAATACGGGTTCTCGGAAGCCTTCGAGCGGCTCGGCGACGAGACCGGGCACATCGATTACGTGACCGAAGATCTTGCAGGATTTGTGACAAGTCTAGCATGATGAACAGAGTATGAATTACCGATTATTCAGGCTACCTGTCCTATAATTAAGTCGTCTTGGCGCCGCCCCTCACCTATTCTTTCCTCATCGGTCCACCAACACGAGGAAGAAGCCATGAATGGGAAGCAACTGACGATCTCGGCCCTTGCCGCCACGCTGGTGCTCGGCGCTGCAGCAACCCCGAGCCTCGCCCGCGACATGCGCGGGCCCCAGCCGGAAGGCCGCTTCATATACCTGCTCAAGACCTCCGACGCCAACAAGGACGGCAAGATCACCGAAGACGAGGTGATCGCCTTTCAGGATGGCCAGTTCGAGGCGATCGACGTCAATGGCGACGGTGTGATCACGCCCGGCGAGTTTGCCGACCATCGCAAGGCCCAGATGAAGGCCTTCCGTGACGCCAATCCCCGCCCGCAGGGCAAGATGGCCGCCACTGATGCGGCACCTGGCAAGCCCGCCCCCGGCGCCAGGATGGCTGCGGAGAACGGCGCTCCCGGAAAGATGCCTGGGCCCGATGGCAAGCCCGGCCCGAAGATGGCCGGCAATGCCGAAAACCAGGCCATGCCTGGCGGTCAGGACGCCCCGCGCCGCATGGCGATGAATGACGGCGGCCCGCAGCACCGCATGGACGGCAACGACAGGGGCAATATGGGCGAACGGAAGGGCGACGACCGGAAATGGGGCGGAAAGCCCGGCAATGTCGAACGCATCTTCTTCGTCCGCGCCGATACGGACCGAAGCGGCCAGGTGAGCCAGGAAGAGTTCGCAAATCTCGCCGCCAAGATGTTCAGCCGCATGGATCGCAACGGCGATATGGTGATCACGATCGAAGACCTGCCGAATCGTCGCCCGATGCCCTGATCGGGCCACCCGCCGAAACCGATGACCTCCATCGGCAAGCCTCCGCCCCACGGCGGGGGCTTTTTTCGTTTGCCCTGACCACTGGTTATCCTCGTACACGACACCCCAAAGATTGACGCCGTGGCTGCCCTCGCTTAGATCGGTTCAGACCAAAGCTTCTCTTTGCGCCCTTAGGCGCGACCGGCACAGGATACCAGCATGACCGATCTCACCTCGCTCGAGAAAACCATTGAAGACGCGTTCGAAAACCGCGGCGAAATTTCGGTTTCGACCACCGGCGAGGTGCGCGAGGCCGTCGATGAAGCGCTGAACCTGCTCGACAGCGGAAAGGCCCGCGTTGCCGAAAGGCAGGAGCACGGTGCCTGGAAGGTCAATCAGTGGCTGAAGAAGGCGGTGCTGCTGTCGTTCCGCCTGAACGACATGGAAGTGGTCAAGGGCGGCCCCGGCAACGCCACCTGGTGGGACAAGGTGCCCTCCAAGTTCGAAGGCTGGGGCGACAACCAGTTCCGCGCCGCAGGCTTCCGCGCCGTGCCCAACGCCGTCGTCCGCCGCTCGGCCTATGTGGCTCCGGGCGTGGTGCTGATGCCCTCCTTCGTCAATCTCGGCGCCTATGTCGGCGAAGGCACGATGGTCGACACCTGGGCCACCGTCGGCTCCTGCGCCCAGATCGGCAAGAATGTGCATCTTTCCGGCGGCGTCGGCATTGGCGGCGTGCTGGAGCCGATGCAGGCCGGCCCGACCATCATCGAGGACAATTGCTTCATCGGCGCCCGTTCGGAAGTCGTCGAAGGCTGCATCATCCGTGAGGGCTCGGTGCTCGGCATGGGCGTCTATATCGGCCAGTCGACCAAGATCGTCGATCGCGCCACCGGCGAGATCACCTATGGCGAGGTTCCGCCCTATTCGGTCGTCGTGGCAGGCTCCCTGCCGGCCGCAAAGCCGATGGGCAATGGCGCTCCGGCTCCGGGCCTCTATTGCGCGGTGATCGTCAAGCGCGTTGACGAGAAGACCCGTTCCAAGACCGGCATCAACGAACTTTTGCGCGACTGAGGGCTTTCAATCACCGCTGACCAATCCAGATAGAGATGATGAGCGCCACAGATCCCGTTGAAAACCTGAAAGCCCTGATCCGCTGCCCTTCCGTTACCCCGGAAGACGGCGGTGCGCTGAGCGCGCTTTCGGACATGCTTGCCCCGCTCGGTTTTGCGATCGAGCGGATGACGGCAAGCGAAAAGGGCACGCCCGACGTTGAAAATCTCTATGCCCGGCTTGGCACAAGCGGCCCGCATCTGATGTTTGCCGGGCACACCGATGTGGTGCCGCCCGGCGATTCGTCCTCGTGGAACCACCCGCCATTTGCGGCCCAGATCGCCGATGGGCGTCTCTATGGCCGCGGCGCCGTCGACATGAAGGGCGGTATCGCCTGCTTCATCGCAGCGCTCGCCCGGCACATCGAAAAGAATGGCGCGCCTGCGGGATCGGTCTCGCTCGCGATCACCGGTGACGAGGAAGGCCCCGGCATCAACGGCACCGACAAGCTTCTGCAATGGGCGAAGGCCCGCGGCGAAACATGGGATGCGGCCCTTGTCGGCGAGCCGACCAATCCGGACGCGCTCGGCGACATGATCAAGGTCGGCCGCCGGGGCTCGCTGACCGGCAGGCTGACGGTGACAGGCACCCAGGGCCACGTCGCCTACCCGCATCTGGCCGACAATCCGCTCCGGCCCATGGCCGCCATGCTCGACGCCCTGATGGGGACGCCGCTCGACGAAGGCACGGATCTGTTTCCGCCGACCAATCTGGAAGTGACCTCGATCGACACCGGCAATGCGGCCACCAATGTCATTCCCGAAAAGGCGACTGCAACCTTCAACATCCGCTTCAACGACCTCTGGAGCGAGGAAACGCTGAAGGCCGAAATCCTGAGCCGTCTCGAACGCGCCGCAGCCGCCGGCCGCAAGTCCCCCGCGCATTTTGCCGTCGCGTGGCTCGGGCGCGTCAGCCCCGTCTTCCTCACCCGGGACGAACAGCTTGCCGGAAGCCTGTCATCCGCAATCGAGGCCGTGACCGGCCGGACGCCCGCGCTTTCCACCACCGGCGGCACATCGGACGCGCGCTTCATCAAGGATTACTGCCCCGTGGTCGAATTCGGCCTGATCAGCCAGACCATGCACAAGGTCGACGAGCACGTGGCGGTCAAGGATCTGGAAACGCTCACCGAGATCTACCGCGCCTTCATCGAAAGGTGGTTCGCTCGTGCCGCGGCTTGCTGAGGTCCTGTTCTACCTGCGCGGACTTTGGCTTCTGAGCAAGGCCGATCCGGCCCATGCGCGATATCTCGATTTCACCGAGCGCGGCGTCGCCCGCTCGTTCTGGGCGTTGGCCTATTCCTTCCCGCTGATGGTCGCAAGCGAGCTTGTGAGCCTGACGCGGCTGGTGCAGCCGTCGATCGACCTTACCGTCATGGCGCTGCTGCGCACCGCGCTGATCCAGGGGCTGAGCTGGATGGCGCCGCTGGTGGTGCTGGGCGTCGTCTGCATGGTCTCCGGCCTGCCGCGGGCCTTCCTGAAGATCATCGTCGCCACCAACTGGCTGAGCCTGCCGGTGAACCTTTTCGCAGCGCTTGCGATCTTCCTGATTGCGACCGGGCTGCAGCCGCTCGCCAGCATCATTCTGCTCTTGTTCCAGATCGTGCTGCTGGCCGCCTTCCTGTTCGAGGTCCGGATCATCTATCTGCTGATGAGCGAGAAGGTGCTGCCGACCGCAGTGGCCATCATCGCGTCCGCCATCACGGCCCTCCTCGTGACCGATATCGGAACCCGTTACATCGTCGGGGTGTGAGACCGCGCTTACTTGACACAGACCTGCGCGCGCGCAAGGATTGCAGCCACATCGGGGGATGACGCATGATCAGAAAATTTCCGGCACTGGCCGTTCTGCTGGGTCTTGTCGCCTGCCAGACCGGCCCCGTATCCGTTCTCTACAAGGAAGGCTCGACCCGTTCCGAGCGGCAACAGGCCTATGACCAGTGCTTCATCGCCGCTCTTCGGGAGGTCCCGCAGAACATGGTGACGGACGTCTCCGGCGGTTACAGCGTTCCCGGAACCATCGCCTGCAGCGACAACGGCATCTGCACCGAGGTCGGAGGCTACACCACCCCGATCGAGAGCTACAGCTACGACACCAATGAGAAACTGCGCGACCGTGTGGTTGACCGCTGCCTGCAGGAAAAGGGCTTTGAAGCCGTGCAGGTGCCCTATTGCCAGACCAAGGAAGAGCGCGCGGCTTACAGTCTGCAGATGGCCCAGCCCCCGCTCAGCGAATTTGCCTGCGTGACGGGACAGACCTTCTCGAAGTAGAAGATGGCAAGCCGGCTGCAGCGACTTGCAATGGCAAGTGCCCGCGCCTTGGTGAACCGATCAGCTGTTGTGGAAACCGATCACCACTTCGCCATCTTCCTTGACGAAGGCGCCGACCGCACCCGGATTCGGGAGGATCTCCAGCACGGTTTCGGACGGCCGGCAGAGCTTCACGCCCTTTTCCGTCACGACGATCGGCCGGTTGATCAGGATCGGATGCGCCATCATGGCATCGATCAGTTGATCATCGGAGAGGCTTTGATCGTCGAGGCCGAGTTCTTCATAAGGCGTGCCCTTGATGCGCAGCAGGTCACGCACGGAGATGCCCATCGCCGCGATCAGTTCCACAAGCCGCTCGCGGCTCGGCGGCGTTTCGAGATATTCGATTACCTCCGGCTCTTCGCCGGAAGCGCGGATCATCGCCAGCACGTTACGTGAGGTGCCGCAATTCGGGTTGTGATAGATGGTAACCGGCAACGAAGCCTCCGACATATCCATAATACTGGAAGCATCGATATACAGAATTGTGCGATTGCGCAAGACCGCCGGAACAGGCTTAATCGCCTGGATATTCCACCTTCATGAAGTAGAGGCCCTCTGGTGGCGCCACCGGCCCGCAGGCCCTGCGGTCGCGCGCTTCGAGCGCGGCGCGCACATCTTCGGGCGACATCTTGCCTTCGCCGGCAAGCTTCAGCGTGCCCGCAAAGGACCGGATCTGGTTGTGCAGGAAGCTCTGGGCGGTCGCGCGAATTTCGATCACGTCTTCGACCCGCGTCACGTCCAGACGGTCGAGCGTGCGCACCGGCGACTTGGCCTGACACTGGACCGAGCGGAAGGTGGTAAAATCATGCTTTCCGACAAGCACCTGCGCCGCCGCATGCATGGCGGCGTGATCGAGCGGCTTCGGCACCCACCAACCCCGGTTCCAATCGAGCGCCGGATGGGCGCGGCGATTGATGATCCGGTAGAGATAATGCCGGCGCAGAGCGGAAAAGCGGGCATCGAAATTCTGATCCGTCTCGACGACATCGACCACCGAGACGGCATCGCGGGCAAGACGGAGATGCGCGTTCACCGCGTTCAGAAGCGTGAACGGGCTCCAGGGCTTTTCAAGATCGAGATGCACGACCTGCCCGCGCGCGTGGACGCCGGAATCGGTGCGGCCGGCCCCACGGATCGAAACGGTTTCGCCGGAAAACCCGGCGACAGCCTCCTCGAGCGCGCTCTGCACCGAGCGCCCCGTCGCCTGACGCTGCCAGCCAACGAACTTGGTGCCCTCATACTCGACCGTCAGCCGGTAGCGCGGCATCAGGAAAGCACCGTGCCGGGCGGCAGGGCAACGCCGCGCAGGAATGCGTCTGCGGCAAGCGGCTTGCCGCCGGCCTTCTGCAACATCTTCAGGCGAACGGCGCCAGCGCCGCAGGCAATCGTCAGATCGGCACCGTCCAGAACCGTGCCGGGCGCGCCGCTTCCCGCGCCGATCGCGCTTTCAAGAACCTTCACCCGTTCCGGCCCCTTGGCAGACGGCACCTCCATCCAGGCGCCAGGGAATGGCGCCAGCGCGCGAATGTGGTTGTGAACCTCTTCTGCCGGGCGGGAAAAATCGATCCGGGTTTCGGCCTTGTCGATCTTGCGGGCATAAAGAACGCCGTCTTCGGACTGCGGCTCAAGCGGCAGATCGCCCGCTTCGAGCTTTTCCATAGCCTCGACCATCAGCCGCGCGCCATCGAGCATCAGCCGGTCGTGAAGCGCGCCTGCCGTCATGTCCGGGCCGATCGCCACCCGCTTCGTCAGGGCAACGGGGCCGGTATCGAGCCCCTTTTCCATCCGCATCACCATCATGCCGGTCTCGCTGTCGCCGGCCATGATCGCGCGCTGGATCGGCGCCGCACCGCGCCAGCGGGGCAGAAGCGAGGCGTGACCGTTGTAGGCGCCAAGCCGCGTGCCGGAGAGGATCGCTTCGGGCAGCAGCAGGCCGTAGGCCACCACCACCGCGACATCGGCCTCAAGCGCTGCAAAGGCCGCCCGGTCACCTTCCTCGCGGAAATTGGCGGGCGTGCGCACCGGCAGGCCGAGAAGTTCGGCCGCCTGGTGGACCGGAGACTTTACCGTTGCAAGCCCGCGCCTGCCGGCCGCGCGCGGCGGCTGGGTGTAGACACAGGCGATCTCGTGGCCCGCTTCCTTCAAGGCGCGAAGCGTTGGCACCGAGAATTCCGGCGTGCCCATGAAGACTATCCTGAGCGCCATGATCGCTCCTTCTCACCTGAAGGCCTGCCGCGACGCGCACAGGCCGGAACGTGTGCAAAGCCCCTGCCCTTGCGGCAGGTTCAGAGCTTGGCTTTCGCCGACTTGGAGAATTTCTTGATCACGCGGTCGCGCTTCAGACGCGACAGGTAATCGATGAACAACGCGCCATCCAGATGATCAATCTCATGCTGAAGGCAAGTTGCGAGAAGCCCATCCGCCTCGATTTCCTGTTCCTTGCCCGACAGGTCGGTGTAGCGCACCCGCACCATCGCCGGCCGCTCCACCTCGGCATAGAAGTCCGGTATCGAGAGGCAGCCCTCTTCATAGACGGAGCGCTCATCCGAGGCGTGCAGCACCTGCGGATTGATCACCACCATGGGGCGTTTCTCGTCCTCGTCCTTGTTGGCGACGTCGAGCACCAGCATGCGGCGCGGAACGCCCACCTGGATCGCAGCGAGGCCTATGCCAGGAGCCTCATACATGGTCTCCAGCATATCATCGGCAAATTTCTTCAGGTCGTCGTCAATGCGTTCGACCGGTTCGGAGACCTTGCGCAGCAGAGGGTCGGGCAGGATAATCAAAGGCATCGTGGTCATGCCCTCCCCATAGCGCAAGTTCGCGCCGGGGGAAATCTTTTCATGTGCCGGTCAGAAACCGAGTGGCTTCGTTTTTGCGCCAATCCACCATGTTCACGTTTTGATCTTACTTCCCTGTGAAAACATGCTAGGCTTCAACCTGTCTGAAACCGGATGGATATGATGTGGGCGACACTGCAAACGATGGATCCAACCATGCTGGCCATGGGCGCGGCCCTCTTCATTCTGCTCGCGATCGTCGCGGTGCTCCTGGCGGGGCGCAGGGGACGCCAGGAGCCGCTTGAACGCGAACTCGAGAAGCTGGTCGTGTCGCAGGGGGAGATGCAGGCGCGGATGGCAACGATGGCCGAGCTTTTCGGCAGCCGCCAGTCGGAGCTCAACGCCGCGCTCGGCTCCCGTCTTGACGGGCTTTCCCACCGGATCGGCTCAACCCTTCACCAGCAGCATCAGACCACGCACGAAAACCTGAGACGGCTTCAGGAGCGGCTCGCCGTCATCGATGCCGCGCAGAACAATATCCAGTCGCTGGCAAAGGACGTGGTCGGCCTGCAGGCCATTCTTTCGAACAAGCAGACGCGCGGCGCCTTCGGCCAGGGCCGGATGGAAGCGATCATCGCCGACCAGCTGCCCGCCGGCAGTTTCCGGTTCCAGGCCACACTGCAGAACGGCACCCGTCCCGACTGCGTCATCGACATGCCCAACGGCGCGCCGCCGCTGATCATCGACGCCAAGTTTCCGCTCGAAGCCTGGAACGCGATGCGGGCCGCCGAGACCGAGGAGGCAACGCGCAGCGCCAGCCAGCGCTTCCGACGCGATCTCGACACCCATATCCGCGACATTGCCGGCAAGTATCTCCTGCCGGGCCAGACCCAGGACACTGCCTTCCTGTTCGTGCCGTCCGAATCGATCTTCGCCGATATCCACGAACATCATGAAGCCGTCATCCAGCGCGCCCATGCCGCGCGAGTGGTGATCGTCTCGCCGACGCTTCTGGTCCTGTCGATCCAGGTCGTGCAGGCGGTCCTGAAGGACCAGAGAATGCGTGAACAGGCGCATCTGATCCAGGGCGAAGTCGCCAATCTTCTTTCGGACCTGACCCGGCTCAACGAACGCGTTGGCAAGCTGGAGAGCCATTTCAACCAGGCTCGCCAGGATGTCGAGACGATCCGGATCTCCACAGGCAAGATTGCGCGACGGGGCGAGCGCATCGGCGCGCTGGAATTCGAGAAGGCAAGAACGGAAAGTCCAACTGCCCCGGAGCGCACCGAAGACCTGGAAGGGCTCGGGCGCATGAAGCTGCGCGTCGTCGACGAGGATTGATTGCCATCGGCGCGCCCGGGCAATACAAGCGTTGAAAGCATCGCCCGCACACAAGGCGCGACGCTCCTTTGCGACCGACGCCGCCGCACCGCGCAGACGGCTTCATTCAGAATAACGGCCTTGCAGCCGACGGGAGACAGTCATGATCACGGTTTTTGGTTCGATCAACATGGACCTCATCGCCAACACCGAGCGCCTGCCAAAGCCGGGCGAAACCGTGACGGGAACCGGCTTTGCCACGGCACAGGGCGGCAAGGGGGCGAACCAGGCGCTCGCCGCCCGCCGCGCGGGCTCGAAGGTCGCCATGGCAGGCGCCGTCGGTACGGATGATTTCTCAACCTCTGCAACCCAGCTTCTCGATGACGCAGGCGTCGACCTTTCCGCCGTCCGAACGGTCGACGGCGCGACCGGTACCGCGATGATCCTGGTTGGCGGCGACGGCGAGAACGTGATCGTCATCAATGCCGCCGCCAATGGCGCGGTCAGCGCCGCCGATGCGGAAAAGGTGGTCGCCGACATGTCAGCCGGCGACACGCTGGTGCTCCAGCTTGAAATTCCTGCCCCGGCCATTCGCGCCGCCCTTGTTGGCGCCCGCGAAAAAGGCATCCGGACCGTGCTCAACACAGCGCCGCTGACAGCCGAAGCCGCGGAACTCGGCGCGCTCGCCGACATCGTCATCGCCAACGAGACCGAATTCGAGCGCCTTGTGGGCGCCGACGAACTCGGCAGTGAAGGCCGGATTTCGATGCTGAAGAGCCGCCACGACAAGACCGGCCAGACGATCGTGATCACGCTCGGCGCCGATGGCGTTGTAGCCATGCATGAGGGCAATTTCCATCGGATCGACGCCCTGAAGATCGATCCGGTCGACACGGTCGGCGCCGGCGACACCTTCTGCGGCTATCTCGCGAGCGGCCTCGACAGCGGCCTCTCCTTCGAGGAGGCCGCCCACAGGGCGTCCGTTGCCGGCGCTCTCGCCTGCCTGAAGCCGGGCGCCCAGCCTTCCATTCCGACAAAGGCGGATGTCGACGCCCGGGCCTGACCGCAGTCTCCGTTCACCCGAGCGAACCTTGCGCAGTGTGATGTGTGCGCCTGACATCTCGGGAAAGCGCCGCACGAACAGATGAAGCGTTTGCGTGTTTCGATGAGGCGGAGGGAAGCGCAAGCGCCGCGAACCGAGATCGCGGCAGGCATTTTTGCGCATTTTCGAAACGGCGGCCATTTGCGGCCGCCGTTTTTTTCGTGCGCGCCTCAATCCGGACGCAGTTATCCCGCGTAGAATAGAAATCCAGACTTGCCAAGGTGCCGGCCATGCCGGTTGTCTGGAACGGGGGTGCGCCCCGCCCCGGTACATCACCCCCCGATGTGCCGGGGGTGCTTGGCTGCAGCAGCCTGCATGTCGCGAAAGCGCAGGACCGGCAGCGCGGCCATGACTGGAGGTGGTCGGGGTAACCCGGCCACTGCGACGGACGAAGCTCGTTCCGACGCTTGAGGCAGGGCCTTGGGGCCCTGCCTCCTCTTTTTTGTCAGGCCTTGTTCTTGTTGTAGACGTCGAAGACGACGGCTGCGAGCAGAACCAGGCCCTTGATCACCTGCTGATAGTCGATGCCGATACCCATGATCGACATGCCGTTGTTCATGATGCCCATGATGAACGCGCCGACGACCGCACCGACAATCTTGCCGACGCCGCCCGACATCGACGCACCACCGATGAACACGGCCGCGATCACATCGAGTTCGAAGCCATTGCCGGCCTTCGGCGTTGCTATGTTGAGGCGGGCTGCAAACACCAGGCCTGCAAGTGCCGCCAGCATGCCCATGTTCACGAACACGATGAAGTTCAGCCGCTTGGTGTTGATGCCGGAAAGCGCTGCCGCCTTCTCGTTGCCGCCAATCGCATAGACCCGCCGCCCGAAAGTCGTGCTTTCGGTGATGAAGGTGTAGATCACGGTCAGGATGGCCATCGAGATCAGCACGTTAGGGAGGCCGCGGAAGGAAGCAAGCTTCCAGGACACGAACACCAGCACGCCGGCGACGATGATGTTGCGTCCCAGGAAGAAGGACAGCGGCTCATCCTCGATGCCGTAGGCGACATTGCGCGCCCGCGAACGCCATGCGAGATAGACGATCGCCGCTGCCGCGATGATGCCGGCGGCAAGCGCCGTCATGTTCGGGCGTCCAACGCCGAAGAGATCGGGCACGAAGCCGGTGGACAGAAGCTGGAACGAACCCGGGAACGGGCCGACCGACTGGCCATTGAGGATCCACAGCGACAGGCCGCGGAAGATCAGCATGCCCGCGAGCGTGACGATGAAGGACGGGATGCGCCAATAGGCCACCCAGTAGCCCTGCCACGCCCCGATCAGCATGCCGGCCGCGATACAGGCGAAGAAGGTCACGACCACGGGCACCTGCCAGTGCACGATCATGACGGCCGCAAGCGCGCCGACAAAGCCGACGACCGAGCCGACCGACAGGTCGATATGCCCGGCGACAATGACCATCAGCATGCCGAGCGCCATGATGATCACATAGGAGTTCTGAAGGAACAGGTTGGTGATGTTGACCGGACGCATCAGCACGCCATCGGTCACGACCTGGAAGAATGCGATGATGACGATCAGCGCGAGCAGGATGCCGTAATCGCGCATTCGCAGGGTCAGATAGGAGCGGATCGAGGGCTTGTTCTCGTCTGCCGTGGTTTCCTCGGGTGTATTCATCGTCATCTCTTTCTTACTTCCTGACAATGAAGGACATGATGCGTTCCTGGCTCGCCTCTTCAGCGCTCAGTTCACCCACCAGTGCCCCCTCGTTCATGATGTAGATGCGGTCGCACATGCCGAGCAGTTCCGGCATTTCGGACGAGATCATCACCACGCCGCGGCCTTCGGCGGCGAGCTGGTTCATCAAGGTATAGATCTCGTATTTCGCGCCGACATCGATGCCGCGCGTCGGCTCGTCCAGGATCAGTACGTCGGGCTGCGTGAACAGCCATTTCGACAGCACCACCTTCTGCTGGTTGCCACCCGAAAGGTTGACAACGCGCTGGCCGACCGTTGGCGTGCGGATGTTCATCGCCTTGCGATAGTGCTCGGAGGTCTTGGCCTCCTCGGCGGTATTGAGAACGCCGTATTTCGAAACGCCGGCGAGATTGGCGAGCGTGACATTCTTGGTGATCGGCTCATCGAGAATGAGGCCAAGCCCCTTGCGGTCTTCCGTCACATAGGCAAGGCCGGCGTGAATGGCCTTCGGCACGGTGGAGACATCCACCTTGTCGCCGCCGAGCCAGACTTCGCCCGAAATGTTGCGGCCATAGCTGTGACCGAAAATGCTCATGGCAAGCTCGGTGCGGCCGGCCCCCATCAGGCCGGCAATGCCGACGATCTCGCCCGCGTGAACGTTGAAGCTGGCGCTCTTGATGACCTTCCGGTCGGCCTGCTCGGGATGCCAGACGGTCCAGTCCTTCACCGCCATCAGTTCCGCGCCGATTTTGTGCTCGCGTTCCGGATAGCGGTTTTCCATGTTGCGGCCAACCATCGCCTGGATGATCTTGGCCTCGCTAACCTCCTCGGCGTGGCAGTCGATCCCGGCGACCGAAGAGCCATCGCGCAACACCGTGATGTTGTCGGCGACTTCCTCGACCTCGTTCAGCTTGTGCGAAATCAGGATCGAGGTGATGCCCTGCTGCTTCAGTTCCTTCAGCAGCTTCAGAAGCTTGGCGCTGTCGGATTCGGAAAGGGCCGCCGTTGGCTCGTCGAGGATCAGGAGCCTGACATCCTTCGAAAGCGCCTTGGCGATTTCCACAAGCTGCTGCTTGCCGACGCCGATCTTCTCGACGAGCGTTGCCGGCGGATCCTTGAGGCCCACCTTGCGCAGGAGCTTTTCGGTGCGGTCGAAGGTTTCCGGCCAGTCGATCACGCCGGCGCGTGCGACTTCATTTCCAAGGAAGATATTTTCCGCGATCGACAATTGCGGCACCAGGGCAAGCTCCTGGTGGATGATGATGACGCCCTTCTTCTCGCTGTCCGCAATTCCGGAAAAGGTCGCCAGCTCGCCGCCATAGTAGATTTCCCCGTCATAGGATCCATGGGGATAAACGCCGGACAGAATTTTCATCAATGTGGATTTGCCGGCTCCGTTTTCGCCGACCAGCGCGTGAATTTCGCCTTCGTCGACCTTCAGGTCGACATCACTCAACGCCTTCACACCGGGAAACGTCTTCGTGATCTTTCGCATTTCGAGCAATGTTGTCATGACACCTGTCACCCGTTTGGCACCGGGCCGTCGCTTCAAGGCGAAAACCCCACCCTTTCCATCGACGCATCGGCCTTTGAAGGCAATCGAAATGATGCGTCAGGCCCGCCGCCGGAAGAACCGGCGACGGGCCCTTGAACGAATTTCAGTTTATCAGTTTTCGACCTGCTGCATGGTATAATATCCGCTGTCATCCACCAGGATCTGCTTCCAGTTATCCTTGGTGACGATCACCGGCTCCAGCAGGTAGGACGGGACGACCTTATCGCCGTTGTTATAGGTGCTGGTGTCGTTGATTTCCGGCTCCTTGCCTTCGCCGATGGCCTCCACCATGCCGACGGTCACGCCGGCAAGCTTGCGGGTATCCTTGAAGATCGAGGAGTACTGGTCGCCGTCAACAATCGCCTTGACGTTCGGCAGGTTGCTGTCCTGGCCGGTGATGATCGGCATGGTCATGTCGCCGGAGCCGTAGCCGATGCCCTTCAGCGAAGAGATCGAACCCATGGCGAGGTCATCGTTGGAGGCATAGACGCCGTGGAGCGGCTTGTCGGTGTAATAGGCCGAAAGCAGGTTGTCCATGCGCGCCTGGGCTGCCGCGTTCGACCAGTTCAGCGTACCGATCTTGTCCATGCCCATCTGGCCCGACGGGATCACGATATCGCCGGAATCGATCAGCGGCTGCAGAACCGACATGGCGCCGTTGTAGAAGAAGTAGGCGTTGTTGTCGTCCGGCGAACCACCGAACAGCTCGACATTCCACGGCTTCACGTCGGGGAAGCGCTGCTTCAGGCCTTCGACCAGGCTGTTGCCCTGGAGAACACCGACCTTGAAGTTGTCGAACGTGGCATAAAAGTCAACGTCCGGCGTGTTGAGGATCAGGCGGTCATAGGCGATCACCGGAATATCGGCGGCGGCTGCGTTGGCGAGCGGGCCGGTCAGCGAACCGCCATCGATGGCTGCGACGACCAGAACCGTCACACCCTTGGTGATCATGTTCTCGATCTGCGACAGCTGCTGCGGAATTTCGTTTTCGGCGTACTGAAGGTCAGTCTTGTAGCCGGCCGCCTCGAACTGCTCGACCATGGACGCGCCGTCCTTGTTCCAGCGGTCAAGGCCCTTGGTCGGCATCGCGATGCCGACATAGCCCTTGTCTGCCGCCATTGCCGGTGCGGCAATGGCAATCGCTGCCACCGAAGCAGCAGCAAAAATTGATACGATCTTTCTCATATCTCTCTCCCGTTTAGGACCTCTAAGGGCCGTATCTTGGATGCACCTCCGAATGTGCGGAGGTCTTCTGCCATAAAACCACCGGGGAACGCCAGAGGTTTTGAGGCACGTAAGTCAAAAATGATCGGAAGAAGAATTCCGAACGGAAAAGGCCGGCGCCAAGGCGCCGGCCCGGATGATTATTTCAGCTGGTCGAGCGTGTAGTAGCCGCTCTGGTCAACCAGGACCGCTTCCCAGTTCGACTTGTCGACCGAGACCGGTGCCAGCAGATAGGACGGGACGACCTTGACGCCATTGTCATAGGTCTTGGTGTCGTTGATTTCCGGCTCGCCACCGGCAAGCAGCGCGTCCACCATGCCAACCGTCACGCGGGCCAGTTCACGCGTATCCTTGAAAACGGTCGAATACTGCTCGTCGGCAATGATCGACTTGACCGAAGGGACCTCGGCGTCCTGGCCGGTCACGATCGGCATCAGCTGATCGCCGGAGCCATAGCCAACGCCTTTCAGCGAGGAAAGAATGCCAATCGACAGGCCGTCATAGGGCGACAGAACGCCATTCACCTGCTTGTCGGTATAGTTCGCCGAAAGCAGGTTATCCATGCGGGCCTGGGCTTCCGCGCCGTCCCAACGCAGTGTGCCGACCTGGTTCATGCCCATCTGGCCGGACGGGATCACGATCTCGCCGGAATCGATCATCGGCTGCAGCACGGACATGGCGCCATCATAGAAGAAATAGGCGTTGTTGTCGTCCGGCGAACCGCCGAACAGCTCGACATTCCAGGGCTTGGTATCCGGGAAGCGCTCCTTCAGGCCCGAAACAAGGCTTTCGGCCTGAAGAACGCCGACCTTGAAGTTGTCGAAGGTGGCGTAATAGTCGACATCGGGGCTTTCGCGGATCAGGCGGTCATAGGCGACCACCGGAATGCCGGCGGCAGATGCGTTTGCCAGGGCGTTTGAAAGCGTGGTGCCGTCGATCGAGGCGATCACGAGCGCGTCCACGCCCTTGGTGATCATGTTTTCGATTTGCGACAGCTGGTTGGGAATATTGTCCTCTGCATACTGCAGGTCGGTGGCGTAGCCAGCTTCCTTGAACTGGTCGACCATGGACTGACCGTCCGAAATCCACCGTGCGGAGGACTTGGTGGGCATCGCGATCCCGATCGTGCCCTTGTCCTGCGCAAAGGCCGGAACGGCAAAGGACGCGACCGTCATCGCCGCAACGGCAAGTGCGGAAACTACCAATTTCATAACTCTCTCCCAATTCGCGAATATGTTCTCGTCCTGCGCCTCGGCCGCCCGTGCGGCCTCAGGTCCTCCCCAACGCAACCCGGAAGGTTGCAAAACGCAGATCGCGGCATGCAACTGAAACCGGAGAGCCGCGCCTGTCAAATTGATAGTACCGAAGCTGATATACCAATTCTGCTATATATGAAGATTGCCCTTCCCTCAGGTCATTGAATCCCCTGCGGGATTCCAGCGCCCGCAGCATGCCCTGAAGCATGCGCCTTAGCCTTATGTCTAATACCACGAAGCGCGCGAGGACTGGACGGACGAACGGCCGGGCGACCGGTTTTGGGCAGAAACGAATTTTGAGATTGATGCAGCGGGCAAGCTGGGTTAAAGAAACCGCGCAGGCCGAAAGGCCATGCAGATGCGCCCGTAGCTCAGCTGGATAGAGTGTTGGATTCCGATTCCAAAGGTCACAGGTTCGAATCCTGTCGGGCGCGCCAAATACCGCCGATTACCCTCCGCAGTACGCTATAGCCGCCGAGCGCACGCCCTTGCATCTGGTAGAGGCCGGCCCGCGCGCAGAAGAGCGTAGAAATGGCGGCGTTCGGCGGCGAAAAGTTCGAATCGCTTTCGGTCGAATGATTGTCACAAGAATCCGTCGCGGCTTGCTGGAGCTGGAGCCGGACGAAGACACACCAATTATCTGGCGAACTACACTGTTCCCAGCTCCTCTCGAGGAGACCTGAAGGACAGCGGCGACTGTGTTACGATAACTGAACGAGGTAGTTGGGGGAGTAGATGGGCAATCCGCAAAATTTTAGCATCGACGTTCCGCAACGGTGCCTGATACTGCTTGAACAGTTGTGGCCTTCGGTTTCGAACAAGGCCGATGGGCGGGAGCTCCCGCTGAACGCGTCATTCCTGCTAGCGATCTCAACGCCGATGGTGAATTTGCCCATCGAGAGGATATGGAAGCCGCAGAACGGCCGAGCGGTCGGTCATCTCAATGATGCGATCCTCGATGCCTCGCTCGCAAAGGCGGTGAAGGCGGACATTGGTCAGAACCCTGTTGTCAAGGCACCGTTCTACGAAGCCGGCGCGTGGCGATATCACTATTTGCCGAAGGGGACAGCATTACCCGACCTTTCCAGACAAGGCCTGCCGCTGGCCGTTCAACAAGTTCTTGCTACGGACACCGCTCTATCCGCTGCCGACGTGCTTGCTACCGAAACATTCTGCAGCATCCTGCGAAATGGCCTGGCGCACGGGGGCGTACTCTACCTCGACAGCCATGGCCAAACGACGGAAGGGGCGCCGGTTACGAGGTTCTGCTTTGTTAGTACGAAGCAAAAAAATCAGGCCGTCGTCGGCCTGCACTTCCTTCAGATCACGATGAAGAATTATCGCGCGTTCCTTGGAAGATGGGTCGGCTGGCTGCAAAACGGGACTGCAATGCCCGCGACCTAAAAATGTTTCCTTAAATCATCCTGCTTACTTGCCATTTTACTGCACTTATTCTCACATCCGGTCCAAGGTCCGCACGCGGCTTCAATAAGCCGGTCAGATCCATCGGTTGAGCCTGGAGGTAGCAGTCGTGGCACCAGCTAGGCTGGCACGTTGGGGAAGCGGACGTTACTCGAACCGTTCTTTGTAATACGATGAGCGCCTCTACGGGCTCGAGGTGATTTTCAAGGGCATAACCTTCTCGATCCTTTAGCGACGGTTTGCTTTCCTCTCCTTTGTGCTATCCCTCGCTCGGGGATGGAAGGCGACAATCAGCCTGCAGAGCAGCTTTAGGGGAGGAAGCAATTCTTGTCGATCACGGCTGACAGCGATGCGCCTCGTCACGCCGACCGCGATCTGATGCCGTGGGACTTCGCTCGCGAAATCGCGAATATCGCAACCTCGCAGCTCGAATATGCGCTCGAAGGCCGCCGGCGCAAAATCAAAGTCTATGAAAGCCTGAAGAATCTCAACGAGGTCATCGGTACCCAATATGGCGACCGCGTCCTTTTCGAGCTAGTGCAAAACGGGCATGACGCGCACCCTTCAGACACACTCGACGGCACGGGAGAAATCGCCGTCCGGCTTCTGATTTCGGCTGACGATAGCGGCGAGTTGCTCGTTGCCAACCGCGGGCGCGCCTTTACCCGATCGAACCTCGATGCGGTTATCAATATCGGGACCAGCGACAAGCGTATCGGAGAAGGGATCGGCAACAAAGGACTCGGGTTCCGAAGCGTCGAGGCGCTGACCGACGAGGTTCGGATATTCTCGAGTTCTCCAACGGGGTCGCGCGGCCGCTTCGACGGCTATTGCTTACGATTTGCGACACAGGAAGAGATCGAGGCCGACTTGTTAGCCATCGGTGCAAGCCCCGAGGACGCTAGCTATGTGGCGGCGACCGTGCCTCGGTATCTGGTTCCCAAGCCCGTGTCAGAACGAAACGATGCGCTTGATGCGCTCGCGGCCGCCGGATTCGCGGCCGTCGTCTCGCTGCCGCTGAAATCTGTGGATGCCGTCGCACTCGCTGAACGACAAGTAAATGAGTTGCTTGATCCTAAGGCGCCGGTGCTCCTGTTCCTCGATCGGCTTGCGGCGTTGGATGTGGAGATCGCACGCGAGGATGCGTCCGTCCTTCACCGCCGCTCGACCCGCTCGGTAGAACCGATTGCCGATATGGCATCCGATGCTTGCTCGCTGGCGAAGGTCACGGTCGACGGGAACTCTTATCTGCTCGCTCGCTCGGTCCTGCCTAAAGAACCCCTGTTCGATGCCATCCGTGCAAGCATGCAGGCTGCTACGATGCTGAAACGGTGGCTCGAATGGCAGGGTGAGGCGGTCGTATCGGTCGCCGTACCGCTCGGCGGGTGCGGTGCGGCGGGGCGTCTCTACAATTTCCTGCCGATGACCGAAAATGCGACGTCACCGATGGCCGGACATATCGATGCACCCTTCTTCGCCGATATCGATCGCCGTTCGATGAAGCCCGATCTGCCGCTCAACAGGCACCTGCTCGAGGCGGCGGCCACCGCCTGCGCGATAGCGGCAACCGAAATCGTCGATCGCGGCCTCGAACTGCCGCCGACAGCCGTCGTCGATCTCGCTGCCTGGGCGTCGCCGCATTTGCCCAAGGTGCTTGCCGCCTTCCGAAATATCGAACGCCCACTCGGGGAAGCTGCGATCTGGCACGTCGTGTCGGGCGGTCCGTCGAACTGGGCGAGCTTCAAAACACTTTACGTCTGGCCCGAGGTCAAAACGGGTCTGATGACCAAGCGGCGGCTCGCGGAGGTCGCCGAGGCGGATATTCTTGCCGATATGCTCAATGCCGATCGCGTATCGCGTATCAAGGCGCTCGCGGCGTCGGTGAGTTTGCCCCTGGAGCTATCCGGCGATGCGCTGTGCGGATGGACCGAAGCGGTGGCCGATTGGCTGGCGCGCGGGCGCAGGGCCTCGCCGACCCGGTGGAAGACATTTCTCGATGACCTCCACACGGTGTTTGACGCGGCCGCTCTCCAACTGTCGTCGCTCGAAGGCCGGAAGATATTTGTTGATGCCGACGGCAAACTCCTTGTGGCGACGGCAAAGGGCCGCGACGGCGCACCGCCAGTGTTCATCCGGACGAAGGGCGGGCGTGGCCGGCGCGGCGAAGGCCCGCCTAGCCCGCCGGCGTCGCTCAAGCGCAAATTCCGGTTCCTGAGCCCTGCGATCGCGCTGACCGAGACGACCCAGCGTGCATTCGAGAAGGCCGGGCTCCTCAGAGGTTACGATCCGCTCGACGTGCTGCTCGCGCTCAAGGGTGCTCTCGAACCGAAGGCGAGCGCTCTCCAGCGCCAGGAGGCATTGCTCTGGTCGTTCAAGGTGTGGCGCGGCGGGGGCGGGAAACAGATCGAGGAAGCTCTGCGCGCGGCCGATCTGTCGGTGCCGACCCTCGGCGGATGGAGCCGGGCACGGTCCGCGCTGTTCTCGGGTGCCTGGACATCGCTCGGCCGCACGGTCGAACAATATCTCGTCGAGGCAGCCGCAATCTCGCCCGATTGCGGTCGGGCGCGCGACCGTCTGCTCGTCAGTTTCGGTGATTGGCCGCGAGCCGCCGCGGACGATCGGCGCGAAGACTGGGCCCGCTTTCTCGCCTTGCTTGGAACGAGCGACGGCCTTCCGGCGCTCGCTGCCGATGTCCGGCGCCGCGGGACACCAACCGGCTATTGGAATGATATCCTCTCCACCGTCTCGGCGAAGCAGGGCTTCGACAGGGTATGGGTAGCCAAGGTCGGCTCGACATCCTTCCAAAATCCCTACACCGATTACGACCTGACCGGCGATATCTGGCGGCTGCCGGGTCAGACCGAATATGCCGAGCTGTCCGTCGATGCCCGCGCCGCTCTGTCCGATTTAATCGTCACCTTCCTGCGCGACCATGGCGACAAATATTTCCAATTTTCTATCGAGCATTACCGCCATCACAACCGCGTCGCGCTGCCGACGCCGCTGGCGGTGTTTCTCGCCACCGCGCCTTGGGTCGCCAGCACGAAACAGGACGAGATCGTCTTCGCGGCGCCCGCGGCGAGCTGGTCGACAACCGCTGCCCGCCAGCCGCCACCGCGTTTCGTTCCGCGTTTTCAGTCCGAGGTCGGCGCCCGCGCTGCGTTGCCTGCGATCCTGTTCGACCCGCGCATCGGTTTGCGCGACTGGTCGAGCCGCGACAATGCGGCCGCGCGCCTCGCATCGCTCGCGGACAGCCTGGAAGACCTCTCAGCCGCCGAGCGCCGCGATCTGCGCGACCAACTACGCCGCGCTTGGAGCGACGTCGCGGAAACGAAGGGCGCATTGCCAGCGGCCCTCTCGTTGGTCGTAGAGCGCATGGGGAGTCTTGAATGCTGTCG
This sequence comes from Martelella limonii, assembly GCF_013344475.1. Taxonomy (GTDB): domain Bacteria; phylum Pseudomonadota; class Alphaproteobacteria; order Rhizobiales; family Rhizobiaceae; genus Martelella; species Martelella limonii. The sequence continues at coordinate 344,402 of NZ_JABUOU010000004.1, forward strand.
TCCGGACCCGACCGATCCGCCGCTCGTCCATATCACAAGCGAGCGGCAAGGATTCGCGGCGCGGGCCTTGGCCGATCGCGGGGAAGCGGTGCTCGACGTCGGCGAGAATGACGGCGCGACGATCGCCGGCCTTATCGAGGCCATGGCTGGCTTTCGGGTGCAGCTCGCCGACTCTAGCGAAGTGCGGCTCATCGTCGACGGCGAGGACTTCGCACCCGAACCGAACGACCCTCCGCTCGTCGCCGACGCGCTCGCCTGGCTCGTCGATGCCGCCGTCCTCGCTCACGAATACCTGGGCGACCCCCTCGAATTGCGGACCATACCGCCCGACGAACTGGAGCGCCGCCTGCGCCAGATCCGGCTCCGGCGCTGCGCCAGCTTCGCGCTGATGATCGATGGCGAGCTCGCACATGCACGCGGCGACGAACGCGCCCAGCCGGTCGCTCATCCCAAGTCGCCGACCCTTGTGCTGGTCGCGGACGCCGCGATAGGGCTCGACCTACTCTGCGAGGCGGCGCCAGCCATTACCAAATTGATGGGAGTGCGTCGGAACACGCTGGAAACCATGCTCGAACGTCTGGAGCGGGCGGGGTTCGGTGGCGCCGGGAAGCCGACCGAGGAACACTATGCACGCGCCATCAAACGCGACGAGACCATCATCCGCGATCATTTCGCGGCGACTCGCAGCGGCGTCGAATGGCGGGTGCGCGCCTTGCTTCCTGTCGTCGCACATCTCGGGGGGCTCGAACGCGCCAAGGACCTCGAAGAGCTGCACGAGCGACTTGGTTCGTCGCTGAACCTGCGCTCCTGGGTTTCCGAGCGGTTCGACGAGACGATCGCCGAGCGATCGCTTGCCGCAGTCGAGGAAACCGACAATCAGGGGTTCATCCGCCGGGCGATGGGGTTCGATTTCGCGTCCTATGCCGAAACACTCGCGTCGCTGGGCTATCCGCCGCTCAACGACGAGAACGATTTCCGGCGCATGTTCGAGGTGTATCTCGGTGAACTCAAGCCGGGGCTGCTCGATCGTGTCCGTCGCCGTTTTGCCGGCGTATGGGCCGCGGGCGAGGACCTTGCCGCCTATGCGGCCGCGCGGAGCCTCGACTTCGTGACATTCGATCCGGCGTGGCCTCGGATCCTCGAATCGCTCACCCGCGAGGTCGTGGCAGCGCGCGCGGCTGCCGCCGCCGCAGAGCTTCTGGGTCCGGACAATCCGGAGGTCGATCTCCCGCCGCTCGACCGTGTCGCCGCAGACAACCGCAAGCTCGTGCTGGCCTATCATCCGGACCTCGCTGGGCTGGCGCGCGCATGGTGCCGCAAAAGCGAGAAGGCGGTGCCGGCATTGATCGAAGCGGCCGACTCGCAAACGCTGGTCCGCACGCTCGACGAAGCCGGCTTGCTCGACTTCGAGAAGCTCGACGCGGCACGGCTCCCGGAATTCTACGCGCGTGTGGGAGCTTGGCCGGCGGGGATGCCGCTCACCGCCGATCTCGCACGCCTTGGGCTCGATCCCGACGATCTGCAACGCGATGCGATCGAGGCGCGCGAGGCGAAGCGGAAAGCGGAAGCCGCGCGGCGCACGATCCCGTTCGCGGGAGAGAAGCTCGACGCGGGTGCTGGAGATTTCGTCCGGCGGTTCGAGGCACTTGCTACCGCCGCGATCCAAAACGGCGATGACTGGTTCACGCGGAGCCGTGCCCCGCGACTGCGCCTGCAAGATCAGCGCGTACCAGGAACGCCCGGAGGCGGCGGAGGAGGTGGCGGTCAGTCGTGGCGAACGCAACCACCCGAAGCAGTGAAGACCGCGATGGGCATTGCGAGTGAGTGGCTCGCCCGCGAATATTTGCGCAGGCGGCATCCCAAGGAAATGACCGACGTTTGCTGGGTCTCATCCAACCGCGCCGCTTTCTGCACGGGCCCCGCTGGCGACGATAGCCTCGGTTATGATTTCCGGGTCGTCACCGAGCGCAACGAATGGCTCTACGAGGTGAAGTCGTCGGTGGACGCGGGCGGCGAGTTCGAACTCACTGCCCGCGAACTCGAGGTCGCGGGCAGTGCGAGCCTCGAGCTCAAGCGACGATACCGTATCCTCTACGTCCCGTTCGTTTTCGATCCCGCCCAATGGCGCGTGCTGCCGCTGTCGAACCCGGCCGCCCCGAATACTCGCGATCGGTTCCGCGTGCTGCGGGGCGGTTCGGTGCGCTATCGCTTCGAGCGACAATAAGGTGTGGCTGCGAGGTATATCGGAGCCCTTTTCGGACCTTCGCTTCCATGGAGAGAAGTCCGCGATCGACTTACAGAAATCTAAAGCTGCCGGGCACGTCTCTCCCCAAATCAGTCGCTGAACGGCGTGGCAACGAGGAAAGTGACCATGGGTTTCTTCTGACTTTATCCAGTGAACGGCTGCCGTCCTCCAATCTTCAATTAGAGGGCTATGGCGTAGACATAGTTCTCATCATCACCCGGCGCGGCGCGCCACAAAGACCCCTTCTGACATCGTATCATCTCGGTTTGCGCTGCCGCCTTCCGCACCTGAGCCCGCCGAAGCATCCGGAGCGATCACGGCCGCGTCGAGGATCAAGCCTCGCGAAATCCCGGCAGATAATGCACGCCCTCAAGGCCGGAGAACCGGGCAAGCCGCGAAAGCTCTGCATCGAGCCTTGCGAGCCGTCCGGCGGAGGCGCGGATGCCGGGTTCCAGCCATAGCCGCGTTACGTCGAGCTTTCCGCGCTTCCGGTCCGCCTTCATGTCGATCCGGCCGATCAGCCGGTCGCCTTCGAGAAGCGGAAAGACGTAATAACCATATTGGCGCTTCGCCTCCGGCACAAAAATCTCGATGCGATAGGAAAAGCCGAACAGCCTTTCGGCGCGGTTGCGGTCGCGCAGGATCGGGTCGAACGGGCTCAGCACGCGGATCCGCGTCGGCGGCTCCGGCACATCGCAGAGCGTCTCGATCTCCGCGGCGAGCGCAAGCGCCGCCCTTGGCCTTTCCCCGTCCACGGTTTCAACGCCCACTTCGACGAGACTGTCCCTGTTTGCGGCAGCCCAGCCCTTTGCCTCGTCGGGCGAGACCAGCGCGAAAAAGGCAGCGATCTCGCCCGTCGTTGCAAAGCCGAGGCGGGTGAGTGCTGCCCGGCAGGCCCAGTCGACAAAGGCATCGTGATCGATCTCGGCAAGGCGGTGGCGATCAGGCACGACCCGCTCGGCAAGGTCATAGGCCTTCTGGAAATTGACCCTGTGGCAGATCGAGACCCGTCCCGTGCGCCAGTGGTATTCGAGGGCGGTCTTGGCCGGATGCCAGTTCCACCAGCCACCCGAAACATGGTCGTCCTGTTTCAGCTCGCGGGCAAAGATCGGCCCGCGCCGGCGCACCTCCTCATAGGTTTCGTCGAAAACCGCTGCGAAGCCTTCTCCCTGCCATTTTCGCCAGCGCTCCATCAGCCGCGCTTCCTCGCGGCGGAAACGGTGTTTCCAATAGGGATAGAATGCCATCGGAATAAACGAGGCATCATGCGTCCAGTGCTCGAACAGCGCCCGGTCCTTTTCGAGAAGCTCAGCCAGATGCGCCTTGCGATAGGTCTGGTTGCGGGAAAACAGGATCAGGTCATGAGCGCGCTCGACGGTGCGGATCGAATCGATCTGCACGAAGCCGATCGTTTCGATCAGAGCGAGGAGACCTGCCTTGTCCATCCCCCTGCCCGGCGGCATGGAAAGGCCCTGACGTGCAAGAAAGATCCGCCGGGCATCGATGTTGGAGATCGTGATGGTCATGAAAAAGCCTGAACCGATTCGGACAAAATAAGAACATCGGTCCCGGCATGCGTCAAGCACAACCAAACTGACACTTTCGGAACCGGCTTTTCCTGCCTATAAGGAGGGAAAACCGGCCGGGGGCAGACGTGCACATCGAATTCAGAGCAGCCGGCGTTACCCATGAGGGCCGGGTGGCGCTTCATCCCCTGACGCTGGAACTGACAGGGCGCCGGATCGGCGTGATCGGGCTGAACGGCTCCGGAAAGACGACCTTTGCCAGGCTGATCAACGGCCTCACGCGCCCGACCACCGGCAGCGTCACGGTCAATGGCCGGGACAGCGTGTCGGATGCGCAAGGGGTGATGGCGGATACCGGCTTCGTGTTCCAGTCGCCGCAAAACCAGATCATCCTGCCGATCCTGAAGGATGACATCGCACTCGGGCTGAAGGCGCGCGGGGTTGCCAAAGCCGACATTCCTGCCCGCTCGGAGGCAGCGCTTGCCCGCCTCGGCATCGCGCACCTTGCCAAGCGCCGCGCCCACGAACTTTCCGGCGGCGAGCTTCAACTTGCAGCCCTCGCGGCCGTGCTTGCAACCGAACCCTCGCTGGTGATCCTCGACGAGCCGACCAACCAGCTCGACCTGAAGAACCGCAAGCGTGTGGCAGATACCATTCAGGCGCTTGAAGAAGACGTCATCGTCGTTTCGCACGATCTGGCATCGCTGGTCGATTTCGAGCGGGTGCTGCTGTTTCACGAGGGGCGGCTTGCAGCAGACGGCGCGCCGTCTGCTGTGATCGCGCAATACGAAGAAATGAACCGCTGATGCAGGCGCTTTATGTCGAGGGAAATGGCCTGCTCCACCGGCTGCCGCCGGGGCCGAAGCTTGCCGGGCTGGTAGCGTTTTCGCTTGCGGCCTTCCTCGTCAAGGACCTTCTTCTGCTGTCAGGTTTCATGCTGTTGGCAGCGCTTGCCTATGCGAGCCTGCCGCTCGGATTGCGCGCCGCGTTTTCGCGGCTGGTGCCGTTGGCGCTTGCAGCTCTCTTCGTCGGCGGCGTCGGCCTGATCTTCAACCCGTGGCAGCAGGCGGCACAATCGGTGCTCAGGCTCTCGGCGCTGATGCTGGCGGCAGCAGCCGTGACCGCTGCCACGCCTGTCCCCGCTTTCATCGACACGATTACCCGCTGGGCCCGCCCGCTTGAAAGGCTCGGCCTGGTGAAGGCGGCCGATATCGGGCTTGCGGTCGGCCTTGTCATTCGCTTCGTCCCGGATATTCTCTCCCGCTATGGCGCAATCCGTGACGCCCACCGCGCCCGTGGCATCAGGTTCAGGCCGTCGGGCGCGATTGTGCCGCTGATCATCTTGACCTTGCGGGACGCGGACAGTATCGCCGATGCCATCGATGCCCGCGGCATTCGCGGTGCAGACAGAAGGAACTTGAAATGACCTCACGTGATCTGGTTCTGGTTTCGCTGTTCGCGGCCATCATTGTAGCCCTCGGCATGCTTCCGGCGATCCCGCTGGCCTTCATTCCCGTGCCGATTACCGCGCAGACGCTCGGCGTCATGCTGGCGGGTCTTATCCTCGGCCGCAAGCGCGGCGCTGCCGCCATTCTGGTCATCTATGTGCTCGTCGCGATCGGGCTGCCGATCCTTGCCGGCGGTCGCGGCGGGCTTGGCGCATTCGCGGGACCGACGGCAGGCTTTCTGATCGGCTGGCTCCCAGGCGCCTATATCTGCGGCGCACTTGCAGAGCATGCTGCGGAAAACGACAATCCGCTTCGCCAGACCTTCGGCTTTTTCATCGCAGCCGTCGCCGGCGGCGTGGTGGTGGTCTATTTCCTGGGCATCGCATGGCTTGCCTATGGCGTCGGCATGGGTATCTCGCCAGCCGTTGCAGGATCGATGGGCTTTGTGCCGGGAGACCTGATCAAGGCCGTGCTTGCAGCGCTTGCCGCCCGCGCGGTGATGCTTGGCTATCCGCTCCTGCCGCAGAGACTTTCGAGCGACGCCTAATCGAGAAACGAAAACAGCCAGTCCCGCGTTGCCTCCGGCAGCGGGGCCGGCTCGCCATTGGCGCGGTGGACCGCGGTCCACAACAGCTCGACTTCGGCCGCAATCTGGTTGCCCGACTGCACCGCCACATTGAAGCCGATCGACTTGCCGCCGATCTTGGCCGCGCGCACGATCAGTTCGGCAAGCTCGCCATTTCTCAAGCCGCGATAGAAGGTGCAGCCGACCTTGCGCACGACATAGGCGGGCTCGTTTGGAACCTCGGGCCGGAACTGCCAGAACCGCGCCAGCGCTTCCTCGGCATGCTCGATATAGGCTGCGGTGTGCATCCGCCCATGCATGTCGATATCTCGATAGGGAACGCGCAGTTCCGTTCTTTCTGGATGTCGTTCATCCATAGCCCACACCCTTTCGGCGCCTGAGGACGCCGTTACGCACGTTTTCACCGGCATTGCGCGCGCGTTTAAAGTGCCGCAGCGCGAAAAGCTCAGCGTTATATAGGCGCTTTCACGGGCAAACGCCATGACAGGGTTATCGAATGGTTAGCAGGGCGCCCGCGATCGCTTGACTTGCAATAAGCTCGGGGCGCATTACCTTCCCAAAACACACTGGCATCACTTCACGGACAGGAAAGAGGCCCTGACATGGCGGAAGCAGCGGCAAAACCGACGGATGTAACAGGGCTGACCTTCGAACGCGCCGTCGAGGAGCTGGAATCGATCGTTGCCCGTCTCGAGCGTGGCGATGTGGCTCTCGAAGAATCGATCGCGATCTATGCCCGCGGCGAAGCGCTCAAGAAACATTGCGAGAAGCTCTTGAGCGCGGCGGAAGCCCGCGTCGAGAAGATCCGCCTCGACCGCGAGGGGCGTCCGGCCGGCACGGAGCCGCTCGACCCGCAGTAATCATGGGCGCTTCGAAGCGCCGGGAGTATCGGACATGTCTTTCTTTCCAGGCAAGGACCCCGAATTCGGCGATGCCGAAAGCTGCAATGACGTCACCCAGCTGATCATCCCGCGCACCAGCGATATCGGCGGGTTCGAAGTCCGCCGCGCATTGCCCACGATCAAGCGCCGTCTGGTCGGGCCGTTCATCTTCTTCGACCGGATGGGCCCGGCCCGCTTCGGCGGCCATGGCGAGGCCCTCGACGTGAAGCCGCATCCCCATATCGGACTCTCGACTGTCACCTATCTGACCGAAGGCGAGATCGGTCACCGCGATACGCTTGGCAATCACACCGTGATCCGGCCCGGCGACGTCAACCTGATGACGGCAGGGCGCGGCATCGTTCACTCCGAGCGCACGCCCGAGGATCTGCGCCTGAGGCCGCACGCGCTTTCAGGCGTACAGACCTGGCTTGCGCTGCCCGAGCGTGACGAGGAGATCGATCCGACATTCGGCCATACGGAAAAGAAGGCGCTGCCGACCATTTCCGAAAACGGTGTGAGCGGGCGCGTGGTGCTCGGCCATTTCTGCGGCCTCACGGCGGATGTGAAGACCTTCACCGATACGCTGCTTGCCGATATTGCGCTCCGCCCCGGCGCCAGGCTGTCGTTTCCGGCCGAGCATGAGGAGCGCGCGATTTACATCCTTGAGGGCGCGCTTGAAGTCGGCGGCGACACATTCGAGGCCGAGCAATTGCTTGTGCTGGCGCCCAAGGACACGATCACGATTGCAGGCGCCGGGGAACACGGATGCCGTCTCATGCTTTTCGGAGGAGAGGCCCTCGAAAAGCCCCGCCATATCTGGTGGAATTTCGTGTCATCCTCCAAGGAACGGATCGAACAGGCGAAGGAAGACTGGCGTCAGGGGCGCTTCGGGCTGGTGCCCGGAGACGAACAGGAATTTGTTCCTTTGCCCGAACGCTGATATTCGCTAGAAACGATTTAGAAAAGAACGCTCTTTTGGGGCGTGAGAGGCCGCTATCGTGACGCTACCGTCCAAAACGTCCATTCTTGACCGGATCAGCTATCCCGCGGACCTGCGCGAGGTGGACGACCGCGATCTTCCGCAGCTTGCCAATGAAGTGCGCGCGGAAATGATTTCGTCCGTCTCGCGCACGGGCGGTCATCTGGGAGCAGGCCTTGGCGTGGTCGAACTGACGATCGCGATCCACAAGGTTTTCAATACGCCTGACGACCGGCTGATCTTCGATGTCGGCCACCAGTGCTATCCCCACAAGATTCTGACGGGCCGCCGCGACCGGATGACGACGCTGCGCCAGGAAGGCGGCATATCCGGCTTCACCCGGCGCGCGGAGAGCGAATATGATCCCTTCGGGGCAGGCCATTCCTCGACCTCGATTTCCGCCGGTCTCGGCATGGCTGTCGCCTCCAAGCTGCAGGACAAGCCCCGCAACGTGATCTCCGTGATCGGCGATGGCGCGATGTCGGCCGGCATGGCCTACGAGGCGCTCAACAATGCCGGCGCGCTTGGTGCCCGCCAGATCGTGATCCTCAACGACAACGACATGTCGATCGCAAGGCCGACCGGTGCGATGAGCGCCTATCTCGCACGCCTTGCCTCCGGCAAGACCTATCTCGAGGTCCGCGATTTCGGCAAGCGGCTCACCTCCTATCTCGGCAAGTCGATCGAAAGCGCGATCTCGCGTGCCGTCGGGCACGCCCGCGGCTATGTTACTGGCGGCACCATGTTCGAGGAGCTCGGCTTCTATCATATCGGCCCGATCGACGGTCACTCCTTCGATCACCTTCTGCCGGTGCTGCGCAATGCCCGCGACAATGCCCGCGGGCCGGTGCTGATCCATGTCGTGACCCAGAAGGGCAAGGGCTATGCGCCCGCAGAAGCCGCCGCCGACAAGTGTCATGCCGTCAGCCGTTTCGATGTCGTCACCGGCCATCAGGCGAAGTCCAAGCCCAATGCGCCGAGCTATACCTCCGTCTTCGCCAAGGCGCTGATCGAGGAAGCACGCAACGACAAGGATGTGGTGGCGATCACCGCTGCCATGCCGTCCGGCACGGGTCTCGACAAGTTCGAGGAAATCTATCCGAGCCGGATCTTCGATGTCGGCATTGCCGAACAGCATGCCGTGACCTTTGCCGCAGGGCTTGCCAGCGAAGGCATCAAACCTTTCTGCGCGCTTTACTCCACCTTCCTTCAGCGCGGCTACGATCAGGTGGTTCACGATGTCGCGATCCAGGGCCTGCCTGTGCGCTTTCCCATTGACCGCGCCGGTTTCGTCGGCGCCGACGGCCCGACCCATGCGGGCTCCTTCGACACCACCTATCTTGCAGCGCTTCCCGGTTTCGTGGTGATGGCCGCAGGCGACGAGGCGGAGCTCATGCATATGGTGCGCACCGCCGCAGCCTATGATGAAGGTCCGATCTCGTTCCGCTATCCGCGCGGCGAAGGCACCGGCGTGCTTCTGCCGGAGCGCGGCGAAATCCTTGAAATCGGCAAGGGACGGATCATTTCCGAGGGCTCCAAGGTGGCGCTCTTGTCCTTTGGCACGCGGCTTGGGGAATGTCGCGAGGCGGCAACCGTGCTCAACGCCGCAGGGCTTTCCACCACGGTTGCCGATGCCCGCTTCGCCAAGCCGCTCGATCACGACCTGATCCGCCAGCTTGCCGCCCATCACGAGGTGCTGGTGACGATCGAGGAAGGCTCGGTTGGCGGCTTCGGCGCGCATGTCGTCCAGTTCCTCAGCAATGAAGGCCTGCTCGACCACGGGCTCAGGGTGCGCCAACTCGTTCTTCCGGATATCTGGATGGAACAGGCGAAGCCCGAGGACATGTATGCCCATGCGGGCCTTGACCGTGACGGCATCGTCGAAACGGTGTTCAAAGCACTCGGCCATCGCGGCATGTCAACCGGCACGATCGGCTGAAGGCTTGCGCAGCCTGGAAAAACCGTCCATGGAGCGGCCATGACCGCCATGCGCCTCGACCAGCTTCTCGTCACGCTCAACCGTTTCGAAACCCGTTCACGGGCGCGCGACGCGATTGCGCGCGGCGCTGTCACCGTCAACGGCCGCAAGGCCTCCAAACCCGCGATGACGGTCAGCGCCGATGCCAGGATCGAGATCGACGATCCCGCCAAGGATTATGTTTCGCGCGCGGCACTGAAGCTTGCCGCGGCCCTTGATCACTTCACGCTGTCGCCGGCCGGTCAGCACGGGCTCGATATCGGCGCATCCACGGGCGGCTTCACCGAGGTCCTGCTCGAGCGTGGCGCTGGCCATGTGACGGCCATAGATGTCGGCCATGCTCAGATGGCAGAGCGGATCGCCGCCGATCCGCGCGTCACCAATATCGAAGGCCTCAACGCGCGCCACCTGGGCCCGCAGGATGTGACCTACGGACCGGTCGATTTCATCGTTTCCGATGTCTCCTTCATCTCGCTGAAGCTTGCGCTGCCGCCGGCGCTCGCGCTTGCGGCGCCCGGCGCCTTCTGCGTATTGCTGGTGAAGCCGCAATTCGAGGCAGGCAAGGACAATGTCGGCAAGAAGGGTCTCCTCAAGGACATGGCGATGGGCCCGGCGATTGCCGCCGAGCTCGAACGCTGGCTTACCGAAGACATGGGCTGGATCAGTCTCGGCACCACGCCCTCCCCGATCGAAGGCGGCGACGGCAACCGCGAATTTCTGCTGGCCGGTCGCAAACCCGAAGAGAAAGAGGACTAAATCCCATGTCAGCCGAAACCGTCACGATCGAGAAGCTCGGCGCCCAGGGCGACGGCATTGCCTCGACGCCCTCGGGCCAGGTCTTCGTGCCGTTCACGCTTGCAGGCGAGACGATCACCATTGCAAGGCAGAAATCCTCGGGCGACCTGATCTCGCTTCTGAAGCCCGCCCCGGAGCGAATCGCGCCTGCCTGTCGCCATTTCGGCCCTGACGGCGTGAATGGCACCTGCGGCGGCTGTTCCCTGCAGCATCTCGCCGCGGCGCCATATCATGCGTTCAAGCGTCAGGTGGTGATCGACGCGCTTTCCGCGCACGGCATCGACTGTCCGGTCGATCCGCTGGTGACGGCCTCCCCGGGCGAGCGCCGCCGCGCCACATTTTCGGCGCGGAAAACCGACCAGGGCATCATCCTCGGGTTTTCTAGCCCGCAGAGCCATCATATCGTCGAGATCGAGGAATGTCCGGTGCTCTCGCCGGCCGTGTTTTCACGGCTTCCGGCGCTGAAACTCCTGGCCGGCATCCTGGCGACCGGCAACGAGCCGTTCCGCATTTCGGTGCTCGAAACGGAAACCGGGCTTGACGTGAGCTTTTCCGGGCTGAAATCGCCGTCGGACAAGCGCCGCCAGGCCGCGACCCGGGCGGTGATGGCGGTCAAGGGCATTGCCCGGCTGACCTATGAGGATGAAATCATCATCGAGCCCGCCCGTCCAACGCTCGATATTGCCGGCACCAGGGTGAGCCCGCCGCCCTCCGGCTTTGCGCAGGCAACCCGCCAAGCGGAGGAGACGATGGCAGGCCTTGTGGTGGCGCATCTGAAGAGCTGCAAGTCGGTCGCCGACCTGTTTTCGGGCTTCGGCACGTTCGCGCTCCGGCTTGCAGCAAAGGCGCGCGTGCATGCGGTGGAATTCGATGCCCCGGCCCTTGCCGCTCTCGATCTTGCCGTGCGCAACCGCCAGGGTCTGAAGCCGTTGACCAGCGAGCGCCGCGATCTTTCCCGCAGGCCGCTTCTGCCGCGCGAGCTGCAGGGTTTCGACGGCGTGGTGTTCGACCCGCCGCGCGCCGGCGCGCGCGAGCAATGCGAGGAGCTTGCGGCCTCTAAGGTCAAGAAGATCGTCGCCGTTTCCTGCAATCCCGCAACGCTCGGCCGCGATCTGCGGATCCTGATCGATGGCGGTTACCGGCTTGAGAAGGTAATTCCGATCGACCAGTTCCTGTGGTCGCATCATGTCGAAGCGGTGGCGCTGCTCACCCGCGCATGAAAAAACCCCGGCGGTTATCCGCCGGGGTCTGGTCAGGCCATTCTATTGCGCTCAATAATAGGGCGACAGGCACTGCTGACGCGGCCCGTTATAGGGCTGGAAGGTGTTGTCATAGGCGCGGTAGGAGCGGTAGCGCTGCTCGCACCATGCGTAATGACGCGGGTTCACACCATTGGTCTGCTGCTGACGATTGTTGTTATTGTTGTTGGCAGCAATAGCACCGCCGATGATCAGAGCACCCGCACCGAGAACGGCAAGCGGAACCCACGCATTGTCGTTATTGTCCCAGCGCCAGTTCGGACCGGGACGCGGCGGACGGTAGCCCGGCGGATAACGGTTGTAGCGATCACGATTGTAGTAGCCGCCGCGACCATTATAGGCGTGATGACGGCGGTCATAACCGTGACGGCCATCATAACCCTGACGGCGATCCCAATTCCGGCCATCGCGGCCGTCGCGGTCCCAGTTGCGTCCGTCAACGCGCTCGATATTGCCGTTCGCACCGGCAGGATTGCCGTTCACCTGCATTGACTGCGCAGGAATAGCACTTGTCGCAACGACAAGCGTGGCAAGCGCAGCAGCCACCAATTTCTTTGCCCTATTCAACATTTGCATCTCCCGTTCTTTTTATTACAAACCCGAAGCCCGGAATGGCCTCGAAAGCTATGGTGACGTATATAAAACCTGCCACCTGAACTCAGGATTAACGGCTTGTTTAGCTTTCTATAAACGTGCGAAAATGCGCGAGGTTCAAAAAAAAGTCCGACGGCTGACGATCGTGCCGACGTTCAGACCACAGGGATCGTGCCACCGTCGACAACGAATTCGGCGCCGGTGACCGCCGAGGCTGCGGGAGATGCAAGGAAGCCGATGACGGCAGCCACTTCCTCGGGCTTCGCCGGGCGCCCAAGCGGAATGCCTCCGAGGGAGCGCATGATGATCGCCTTTGCGCCCTCGTAGTCGGTTCCGTAGCCCTCGGCAATGCGTTCGGCAAGCTGAATGGAGGCTTCCGTTTCGATCCAGCCGGGCGACACCCGCACCACGCGAATGCCCCTGGGTGCCAGCTCCTTCGACAGGCTCTTGCTATAGGCTGAAAGCGCTGCCTTGGCGCTGGCATAGGCCGTGGTCGATTCCGGCAGCGGCAATTGTCGCTGGATCGAGGTCACATGCACGATGACCCCGCCTTCGCCCAGTTGCGGCGCAAGCTGCCGGTCGAGCCGAACCGCAGGCATGAGGTTAAGGTCTATTTCGCGTTGCCAGATATCGTCTGTCAACGCGGAAAAACCGCCGCCCGGCGCCGACGAACCACCCGCGACGTGAACGATGATATCGAGCCCGCCGAGAAGGCGCACGGCCTCGGCAGCGGCAGTCGCGCACCCTTCGGCACTGGCGATATCAGCCGCGACGAAAGCGACGCCGTCCGGCACCTCACTCGGCTTCGATCGGGCCGTTGTCACCACATCAGCACCGCGCGCCGCAAGATAGGCGACGACCGCGGCGCCCAGGCCGCGGGTGCCGCCGGTCACGAACGCCCGCTTTCCCGCAAACTCATCCATCAGCCGATCTCCAGCGTTTGTATGAGGTCGCTGCTCAGGGTGAAGGCATAATCGAGGTCAACGGGGCTCCCCGGAAAGTTGCCTTCGACGTGCGCGCTGACGACGATCTTGCCAGCTTCGTTTCTGGCGGCAAACGGCGTGCTGGTGTATTGGTATTGCGTTGCCGTGCTTGCCTTCCAGGCCGCAATGGCCGGCCTTCCGGTGTGGATCTCGCCTTCGTCGCGCACAACTGCATCCTCGGTAAAGCAATGCATGACCGTATCGCCATCGCCTGGATCGGCGGAAAGATATGTCGCAATCGCCTTGGGTAGATCGAGCATAATGATTGTCCTTGTTCATGGTTTCGTTGCGCGCCGTTGAAATGTGGGCTAAACTCAAAAAATGACAAGTACGGACAAAAAAGTAGGGTACCCACCTTTAAGTAAGGTTCAGTACACGCGCGAATCCGCCGCGGAAGGCGTGGAGACTGCACTGCGTTTTCTGGAAGGACGATGGAAACTGGTGATCCTGTTCCACCTTTTCGGCGGCAGGGTCATGCGGTTTTCGGAGCTGGAAAAGGCAATCCCCGCTGTATCGCAGAAGATGCTGATCCAGCAGCTTCGCGCGCTGGAAACGGACGGCATCGTCGGCCGCGTGGTCTATCCGGAGGTGCCGCCAAGGGTGGAATACCACCTCACGGACTGGGGTCAGGCGCTTTGCCCGGCGCTCGACGCGCTATTGACGTGGGCGGGGCAGAAGGAAGAGGCGGAAGCCGGCAGGAATGACGTCTAGGGACGAGACCCGCCCGGAAAGACTGTCTGCAACATTTTGCGGCCCGCGACCCATAAGAGGTCACGGGCCGCCTGTTCTCAAAGTTCGCTCTGGCTCGTCACGATGCGCGAGACAAGGCCGTATTCGATCGCCTGCTCGGCGGACAGCCAGTAGTCGCGATCGATATCCTTTGCGATCTTCTCTTCCGGCTGGCCAGTCGCCTTGGAGAAGATCTTGATCAGGCGCTCGTTCATCTTGATGATCTCGCGCGCCTGGATCTCGATATCGGACGCCATGCCGCGGGTGCCGCCGGAGGGCTGGTGCAGCAGGAAGCGGGTATTGGGCAGGCAGACGCGCTGTTCCTTTTCCGCAGAGGCGTAGATCAAGGCACCGGCGGAGGCGACCCAGCCGGAACCGATCATGATCACCTTCGGCTTGATGAACTTGATCAGGTCGTGGATGGAATCGCCCGATTCGACGTGACCGCCCGGCGAGTTCACGAAGATACGGATGTCTTCATCGGAGACGGCGGCCATCGCCACGAGCTGGGAGCAGACGCGTTGCGCCAGTTCCTGCGTGATCGGGCCATAGATGAAGATCGATCGCGATTTGAACAGATTGGCTTCCGCTTCCTTGCCCAAGGGCAGTTCTTTCGTCTTGTCGTCGTCTTCGTCGTTCATCGCAATCTCCGGAGTATGGATTCTCTACCCCGACTTAATGCGAATATCGGGCCAATACAATGTCTGGCTCAAAACAACAGGGGGTGGCCCGCAGTTCCCGTCCCGATCTTGAAATCCGAGTGTTGGATCACCATATCAACCACTGTCAGTACCGGGGATACCTCCCCGCGCCATTCCTATCATTTCTATCTGTTTGATCCTGCCATGGCTTCGCAAAGCGATGCCTGAGGCAAACCCTTTTCAACGCGAAAGGATAAGACCTTGCGTTACAATCGACTTGGAAATTCCGGCCTTAAAGTCTCCGAACTCTGCCTTGGCACGATGACCTTCGGCACCAGCGAAGGCATCTGGAAACACATCGGCGGTCTCGACCAGAACGGCGCCGACGATCTCGTGAAGATCGCCTTCGACGCCGGCATCAATTTTCTCGATACCGCCAATGTCTACTCCGAGGGCCGCTCGGAGGAGATTACCGGGCAGGCGCTGAAGAACCTCAGCATCCCCCGCGACCAGGTGGTGATCGCCTCCAAGGTGTTCGGCGCCATGGGTGAAGGCGTCAACCAGCGCGGCTCGTCCCGCGTCACAATCATGAGCGAGGTCAAGAACAGCCTGAAGCGGCTCAATACCGACTATATCGACCTCTACCAGCTCCACGGTTTCGACAACACGACCCCGATCGAGGAAACGCTCGAAGCCATGGACACGCTCGTCCGCCACGGCCATATCCGCTACGTCGGCGTCTCGAACTGGGCCGCCTGGCAGATTGCCAAGGCGCTCGGCATTTCCGAGCGCAAGGGGCTCGCGCCGATCCGGTCGCTTCAGGCCTATTACACCATCGCCGGGCGCGACCTCGAGCGCGAGATCGTTCCAATGCTGAGATCGGAAGGCGTCGGCCTGATGGTCTGGTCGCCGCTTGCCGGCGGTTTCCTGTCCGGCAAATATGATCGCGACAACCAGACGGATGGCGGCGGACGAAGGGTCGATTTCGACTTCCCGCCCGTCGACAAGGAGCGCGGCTTCGCCACCATCGACGTGATGCGACCGATTGCCGAAGCAAAAGGCGTTTCAGTCGCACAGATCGCGCTTTCCTGGCTGTTGCACCAGCAGGCCGTCACCAGCGTGATCGTCGGCGCCAAGCGGGCCGACCAGCTGAACGACAACATTGCCTCCGCCGACATCACCTTCACTGCCGACGAGATGGAAAAACTCAACGCCGTCTCCGCGCTGCCGCGCGAATATCCGGGCTGGATGTTCGAACGCCAGTCCGGCAACGAGGTCAAGACCGAACCACGCGTGCTGAAATAAAAGGCACCGAGCTGACGCACACGGCCGCCCGTACCACCGGGCGGCTTTTTTATGTTGCGCTGCACAGTCTACGTCAAATTGCCAGTGGACAGGCCGGAGAACCCGGCGATAGTCTGGACCCGCTGATTTCATAGACTGACATTTCATAGACTGACAAAGAGGGAACCATGTTCAAGCGCATCGCCCGGCCCGCCGCCCTTTCGGCTGGCCTTCTTCTTGCCGCCGGCGCTCCGGCCTTCGCCCATCTCAATCCCGCCGAGCACGGCTCGTTCATGGCCGGCCTGTCGCATCCGATGACCGGCGCCGACCATATCCTGGCGATGGTCGCGGTCGGCATCTGGGCCGCGATGATCGGCGGGCGCGCCATGCTCGCGGTTCCGGCGGCCTTCGTTGTGACCATGGGTATCGGCTTCGCGCTGGCGCTTTCCGGCGTATCGCTGCCCTTCGTCGAACCTGCAATCCTCGCCTCCGTGGTCGCCCTCGGCCTCATGGTGGCGCTCGCGGTCAAGCTTCCGGCTTCGGCAAGTGCGGCCGTGGTCGCCGTCTTCGCGCTGTTTCACGGCTACGCCCACGGCACGGAGCTCGGCGGCGCCGGCGCTGCAACCTTCGGCCTCGGCTTCATCGCCGGCACGGCGCTGCTCCATGCGGCAGGCGTAGGCCTTGGCATCGGCCTCAACCGGCTCGGTGGCATGACGCTGTCGCGTATCCTGGGCGGCGCCACCGCGCTTGCCGGCATCGCCATGATGGCCGGCTGATCACCCTCACGCAAAAGGCGGCCCCGCAAGGCGCCGCCTTTATTCGTTCAGCCGCGGCCGCGATAAGGCGCGACACCCTGATCCGGCAGCCACACACCGTCGGGCGGCGCGCCGGTCTGCCAGAACACGTCTATCGGAATGCCGCCACGCGGATACCAATAGGCCCCGAACCGGAGCCATTTCGGCTCGGTCAGCGCCACGATGCGCTTGGCGATATAGATCGAGCAGTCCTCGTGGAAGGCGCCGTGGTTGCGGAAGGAATGCAGGAACAGTTTCAGCGATTTCGATTCGACCAGCCATTTGCCGGGAATGTAGTCGATCACGATATGGGCGAAGTCCGGCTGCCCGGTCATCGGGCAGAGCGAGGTGAATTCGGGTGCGGTAAAGCGCACCACGAAATCCGTTCCGGCCTCGGAAAACGGCACCCTCTCCATTACCGCCTCTTCGGGCGAGGACGGCGTCTCGACCGCGTGACCAAGCTGGGAGAGACCGGAAACATCTGTGCTTGCCATGGAAGGCTCCTTCAATGCACTTCGCTCAGGTGGAAAAACCTGACGTCAACGAAAATGCTTCACAAACGCACGATAGCGCGGCGCTTCGGTGAAACCGTGACCATGCTCTAGCTGAGGCGAACCCGGACCCCGTGCGGCTTCACGCCTTCGGGCTCGACGTGGATGGCAAGCGACGCACCGGGGATCGCGTGCTTGATCGCTGCCTCCAGACGGTCGCAGATGTCGTGCGCCTCGCCGACAGGCATGTTTTCGCTCACCACGAGATGGAAATCGATGAAGGCTGCGGAGCCTGCCCGGCGCGTGCGCAGATCGTGCGCGCCTGACGAGCCGGACCCATTCTCGATGATCGCCCTTTCGATGGTCGCGATCTCGTCCGGCGACAGCGCCGTATCCATCAGCCCGCCCACAGATTCGCTGATCAACTGCCAGCCGGCATAGACAATATGGAGCGCGACCGCGATTGCGATCAGCGGATCGAAGATCGCATAACCCGTGGCGAGTGCAAGCGCGAGGCCGGCCACGACGCCGATCGAGGTGATGACGTCGGTGCGGATATGCTTGCCGTCCGCCACCAGAGCGGGCGAGCGCGCCGCCCGGCCCGCGCGCACCAGCACATAGGCCCAGACACCGTTGATCACGCTTGCCACAACGTTGACGGCGAGGCCGATATGGATGTCATTGGGCATGTCGGGGTGGAAGAGCTCCGAAGCCGCCTCCTTGAAGATCAGGAGGGCCGCCAAGACGATCGCGACACCCTCGATCACGGCGGAGATATATTCCGCCTTGTGATGGCCGAACTGGTGATCATGGTCGGCGGGCTTCGACGCATAGACGATCGCGACAAAGGCCGCGACCGAGGCGACCACATTGACGATCGATTCCAGCGCATCCGACAGAAGGGCAACGGAGCCGGTCAGATACCAGGCGGCAAGCTTGATCGCGAGCACCAGGATCGACAGTGGAATGGTCGCCAGTGCGAGCTTGCGGGGGATGCTGTGTTTTTCGGCTGTGCTCATCGCGCGCTTCCCTGCCGTTCATGCATCAGCGGGAAACCGGACGGTTCCCTTCGGAGGATGCAAACTGCCTGAGTGTCCGACCGTACCGGAATGCCATGACGGTCATATGCAATAGGCGGACCGGAGCGGTCCGCCGCGCATAGCTACTCAAACCTTCCGCATTCCGCAAGCCTCAGCCGGCAGCTTTCCTGCCGGAAACATCCTGATGACCGACAAGCTTGCCCACCACATTTTCGATGATCCGCATGCCGGCATCGCCGCCGAGCGTCATGATCGATTCCGGATGGAACTGAACGGCGGCCACCGGCTCGCTCTGGTGCTCGATGCCCATGACGATGCCGTCATCGGTTTCGGCCGAAATCACGAATTCCTGCGGCAGTGCCACGGCATCGGCAAAGATCGAGTGATAACGGCCGACGGTGATCTCTCTCGGAAGCCCGTCGAAGAGGCGGCCGTGCTCGAGAATGCGGATGCGCGATGGCTTGCCATGCATCGGCACGGCAAGCTGGCGCAGCGTGCCGCCATAGGCCTCGGCAAGCGCCTGCAGCCCGAGGCAGACGCCGAAGAGCGGCAAATTGCGCGCCCGCGCCTTCTTGATCGTCGCCTTGCAATCGAAATCCTTCGGCATGCCCGGCCCGGGCGACAGCACCACCAGATCGGGCGCCACCCGGTCGAAGGTTTCATCGGCCACGGGTGAACGCACGGTGGACACCTCCGCGCCGGTCTGGCGGAAATAATTGGCGAGCGTGTGAACGAAGCTGTCCTCGTGATCGACCAGCAGGATCTTCAGCCCCGTACCGACCTTCTCGACGGCCCGGACGGCCGGCGCGCGCTTTTCCGCATCCGCCTCGCGGATGGCGGCAAGCATCGCCGATGCCTTCAGCTCGGTTTCCGCTTCCTCTTCATGGGGATCGGAATCATAGAGCAGCGTCGCGCCGGCGCGCACTTCGGCCACGCCCTGCTTGACGCGGATGGTGCGCAGCGTGAGCCCCGTATTCATGTCGCCGTTGAAGCCGACCATGCCGATCGCGCCGCCATACCAGGCGCGCGGGCTCTTTTCATTGCGCTCGATGAAGCGCATGGCCCAGAGCTTCGGCGCGCCGGTCACCGTCACGGCCCAGGCATGGCTGAGGAAGGCGTCGAAGGCATCCATGCCGGCCCTGAGCCGGCCCTCGATATGATCGACCGTATGGATCAGCCGCGAATACATCTCGATCTGGCGCCGCCCGATCACCTTGACCGAGCCCGGCTCGCAGACCCGGCTCTTGTCGTTGCGATCGACGTCGGAGCACATGGTCAGCTCGGACTCATCCTTTTGCGAATTGAGCAGCTTCAGGATCTGCTGGCTGTCGGCGATCGGATCTTCGCCGCGCTTGATCGTACCGGAGATCGGGCAGGTCTCGACCCGCCTTCCGGTCACGCGCACGAACATTTCCGGCGAGGCGCCGATCAGATATTCCTGATTGCCGAGATTGATGAAGAAGGAATAGGGCGACGGATTGGTGGCCTTCAGCCGCTTGGAGATCGCCGAGGGCTGGCTTGCGCAGCGTTCCATGAACTGCTGGCCGGGGACCACCTCGAACAGGTCGCCGCGCACGAAGCTTTCCTTGGCCTTGGTGACGAGTTCCGCATATTCGCCCGTGCGGTGGTCGCTTTTCGGCGGTACGCTGTTGGAAGGGCGGAAGGGATCGGGTTCGATCGTGCCATCCCGGCCATTGGTGGTGACACTGTCCTTTTCGAAATCATAGCGGTCGATCCAGGCCTTTGCCGCATGGTTGTCGACCATCAGAACTTCGTCCGGCAGGAACAGAACCATGTCGCGCTGGTCGGCGGGCCGTTCAAGAGAGAGCGTCACCGCGTCAAACTGGAAGGCCAAATCGTATCCGAACGCGCCGTAAAGCCCGAGACTTGCGTCTTCCTCGGAGAAGAACAGATCCGTGATCGCCCGCAGCACGGTAAAGACCGTCGGCGCCTTGGAGCGCTCCTCCTCGGTGAACTGCCGGTCGGGCTCTGCCACCTTCAGGTCGATGCGGCGGGTCTCGCGCGAAAGAATCGTGAGGGCATCCAGCGCCTCGAGCACCGGCAGGATCAGCGAGAGGAGCGCCTCGCCACGGCCATTGAAGGCCTCCAGCCAGACATTGCGGCCATTGCAGGAAATCGCCACCGGCGGATCGATGACGGCGGTGTCCCAGCGGGTGTAGCGGCCCGGATACTCATAGTTTGACGAGAGCACCGCACCCCGGCGCGAATCCAGCCGATCGATATAGCCCGAGATCGCGTCGTCATAGGGCACGAAGCGCCGCGTGCGCGTGATGGTCACGCCACCCCTGGTGATATAGGTTTCGCCGCCGTCGGGCCGTTCATGAAGGCTCATTCTGCTTGCTCCATCGCGCGATGCGCCGCGCGCATCCAGAAAAACGTTAAACCCTTCACAAGGACGGCCAACAAAAAAGCCGCCTCTTGCGGGGGCGGCTTCGTCTGATCAGGTAAACATGGGTGATCGCGGCCGCCTTTAGCGAGCCCACCACCAGTTAGCAATGTTGTTCGTGCTGATCATCATGCAGAATGTGTAACGCAAGGCCGGGATGCTGGCAAGCAGGATGTCATCGCCCCGGTTGAAATCTCCGGGGCGACCGATCATCACGCGAACTTGCCGTGGCAGTGCTTGAACTTGAGGCCGGAGCCACAAGGGCACGGCTCGTTGCGGCCGACATTCTTCCATTCATCGGGAATGGACGCGGCCTCGCCGGAAGCAACCTGCTCGGCGCCCATTTCATCCTCGCCCGTTTCCGGATCGATATGGCTGGCGCGCACCTGCGCGAGATCGATCTCGGGGCGTGGCGGCGGCGGGGCCTCGCGAACAAGCTGGACACGCGACAGCTGCGAAACGGCGACTTCGCGCATATTGCTCAGCAGTGCCTGGAACAGTTCGAAAGCCTCGGCCTTGTATTCCTGCAGCGGGTCGCGCTGGGCGTAACCCCGGAAGCCGATGACCGAGCGCAGATGATCGAGATTGACGATATGCTCGCGCCACAGGTGATCAAGCGCCTGCATCGCGACCTGGCGTTCGACATATTTCAGAACATCGGGACCGAACTGCTCGGCCTGCTGGGCACGCCTGGCTTCAATCTGCTTTGCGGCCTGGTTGATGCGTTCCTCGATCTCGGGCTCGGCAATGCCATCTTCTTCCGCCCACTGTTCGATCGGCAGGTCGAGATTGAGAATGCGCAGGCAGTCTTCCTTGAGCCCGGCAACATCCCACTGCTCGGCATAGGCGCGCTCGGGAATGCGGCTCTTGACCGCCTTTTCGATGACGTCTTCGCGCATTTCCGTGACGATTTCGGAAATGTCGTCCGAATCCATCAGTTCCTTGCGCTGATCAAAGACCACCTTGCGCTGGTCGTTGAGCACGTCATCATATTTCAGCAGGTTCTTGCGGATATCGAAGTTGCGGGCTTCGACCTTCTTCTGCGCGCGCTCCAGAGCCTTGTTGATCCAGGGATGGACGATCGCCTCGCCTTCCTTCAGGCCGAGCTTCGTCAGCATGCTTTCCATGCGGTCGGAACCGAAGATGCGCATCAGGTCGTCCTGAAGCGACAGATAGAATTTCGAACGGCCCGGATCGCCCTGACGGCCGGAACGGCCGCGCAGCTGGTTATCGATGCGGCGGCTTTCATGGCGTTCGGTCGCGATCACGTAAAGTCCGCCGGCGGCAAGCGCCTGGGCCTTCAACCGGGCGATGTCCTCGCGGATCGCCTGTTCCTTCGCCTCGCGCTCGGGACCCGGCGGCGTGAACTTGCGGGCGACTTCCACCCGCTCGCCCTGCTCGTTGGTCACGATGTCGATGCCCGGCTCGGTATCGCCGAGCTCGGCTTCGATGCGCATTTCGAGATTGCCGCCGAGCTGGATGTCGGTACCGCGGCCGGCCATGTTGGTAGCGATCGTCAGCGCGCCCGGAACGCCGGCCTGCGAGATGATGAAGGCTTCCTGCTCGTGATAACGCGCATTCAGCACGCTGAAATCGGTAATGCCGTCCTTTTTCAGGGCAGCGGCCAGAAGCTCGGACTTCTCGATCGAGGTGGTGCCGACCAGAACCGGCTGGCCCTTGGCCTTGGCCTCCTTGATCTCTTCGACGATCGCCAGGTATTTTTCCTGCTGCGTCAGATAGACTTCATCGTCCTCGTCGAGACGGGCGATCGGCACATTGGTCGGCACTTCGACGACCTCGAGACCGTAAATATTGGCAAATTCCTCCGCCTCGGTCGCAGCCGTACCGGTCATGCCGGCAAGCTTGTCATACATGCGGAAATAATTCTGGAAGGTGATCGAGGCGAGCGTCTGGTTTTCCGGCTGGATCTTGACGTTTTCCTTGGCTTCCAGCGCCTGGTGCTGGCCATCGGAATAGCGCCGGCCCGGCATCATGCGGCCCGTGAACTCGTCGATGATCACCACTTCGCCGTCGCGGACGATATAGTCCTTGTCGCGCGAGAACAGCTTGTGGGCGCGCAGCGCATTGTTGAGGTGGTGGACGATCGCGACATTCTCGATATCGTAGAGCGAGGCGCCCTTCATCATGCCGTTTTCGGTCAGAAGCTTTTCCAGCTTCTCCATCCCGTCCTCGGAGAAGTTGGCGGAGCGCTGCTTCTCGTCGAGCTCGTAATCGCCTTCTTCCAGCATCGGGATAATTTTGTTCATCGACACGTAGAGGTCGGAGCGGTCATCAAGCGGGCCGGAAATGATCAGCGGCGTGCGCGCCTCGTCAACCAGGATCGAGTCGACTTCGTCGACGATCGCATAGTTGTGGCCGCGCTGGACCATTTCGGAGCGCTGCATCTTCATGTTGTCGCGCAGATAGTCGAAGCCGAGCTCGTTATTGGTGGCGTAGGTGATGTCGGCGATATAGGCGTCGCGACGCTGACGGTCGTCGATGCCGTGATAGATCACGCCGGTCGTGAGACCCAGAAAGCCGTAGAGCTTGCCCATGTGCTCGCTGTCGCGGCGGGCGAGGTAATCGTTGACGGTGACGACATGGACGCCCTTGCCGGCAAGCGCGTTCAGGTAGACCGGAAGCGTTGCGACCAGCGTCTTGCCTTCACCGGTCTTCATTTCGGCGATCGAATTCTCGTTCAGGATCATGCCGCCGATGAGCTGAACGTCGAACGGGCGCATGCCAAGCACGCGCTTTGCAGCTTCGCGCACCACCGCGAAAGCTTCGACCAGAATGTCATCGAGCGTCTTGCCATCGGCGAGCTGCTGCCTGAATTCTGCCGTCTTGGCCTTCAGCGCCTCATCGGAAAGGGCCGAAATCTGCTCTTCCATCGCGTTGATCGCCGCGACACGGGGCCGGTAGGCACGAATCCGGCGGTCGTTGGCCGAACCGAACAATTTGCGGGCTACGCCACCGAGTGAGACCATTTCAATCGCTCTTTCCGAAAGTTGTCACAGTTGAATTCTATGTATCGCCCGTTGCATCGATGCGCGTCCGGACGTGTGGACGCTGGATTGGCAGACAGATAAGAGGGGGGTCAAGCTATGTCAACGTCAAAGCCCGTGGCAAAAAAGGCAGAATCGCGCGAAGAACCGCCCTCCGTTCAGCTTCGCTTCAGATTAAAAAGAAGAAAGGTTGCAACGTTCGACGCCGTTTTGCGTTGACGGACGGAGGAGAGGCAACCACATTCCCGACCATTCATCGGCTGATCTCGACGGGCCGCAACGTTTACGTTCAAACAAACCAAAAAGGTGAACTCATGCAGAAACGAACCCTGGCAGCCGCAGCGCTGCTCGCAACCACCGTCAGCTTTGCCGCACCGGTCTTTGCGCAGGACACCACCACTTCCGACACCGCCGCCGAGACCGCCCAGACCACCGGCGCAACCGAAACCGCCGCCGATGGTGATGCCGTGGTGGCAACCGTTGCCGGCACGCCGATCACCGAAGCGCAACTTCAGGAGACGGTCAACCAGTTCAAGGGTCAGTTCGGCCAGATGCCGGAAGACCAGATGCGCGCCATCGCGCTTTCAAGCCTCATCGACATGAAGCTGATTTCGGATGCCGCTGCCGACGAAGGCCTCGACGAGACCGATGCGTTCAAGACCCGTATGGAACAGCTGCGCGAGCAGGAACTCTACAACGCCTATTTCGATCAGGTGATCAGCAAGCAGATTACCGATGACATGCTGAAGGCGCGCTATGACGAGGAAATCGCCAAGGCGCCGAAGATGGAAGAAGTCCACGCCCGCCATATCCTCGTCGAAAATGAGGCCGAAGCCAACGAGATCATCAAGGAACTCGACGGCGGCGCAAGCTTCGAAGAGCTCGCCAAGGAACACTCCACCGGTCCGAGCGGCCCGGAAGGCGGCGACCTCGGCTACTTCACCAAGGGCCAGATGGTACCGGAATTCGAAGCGGCAGCCTTTGCGCTCGAGCCCGGCAAATACACCGAAACCCCGGTCAAGACCGATTTCGGCTACCATGTGATCGAGGTCGAGGACAAGCGCGAGAAGGCCCCTGTCGCTTTCGATCAGATCAAGCCGCAGCTGCAGCAGCTGGTCGCCGGCGAAAAATACAATGAGGTCGTCAACGATCTCAAGCAGGGCGATACGGTCGTTATCGAAGATAAGGACTTGCAAGCAAGCTACGACGCCGTCAATAAAATGCAGAAGTAAAATCAAACTCCGGCCCGCTCTGCGGGCCGGAAACTTATCCGGCCGGGGCACTGACGCTGCCCGGCCACAATGAGGGTCATCATGTCCACTGCCATTTCTCCGCTCGCGCCCAAATCCCTGACCCCGATGCCCCTGATCGACGGGGTGCGCCTGGCAACGGCCAGCGCCGGGATCAAGTACAAGGGCCGCACCGATGTGATGATGATGATCTTCGACGAACCGGCAGCGGTTGCCGGCGTCTTCACGCGTTCGCGCTGCCCTTCGGCGCCGGTGGATTTCTGCAGGGCCAATCTTGCAAACGGCACGGCGAAGGTTGTCGTGGTGAATTCCGGCAATGCCAACGCCTTTACCGGCAAGAAGGGCAGCGAGGCGACCGCGCTGACGGCAAGGACGGCTGCGGAAGCTGCCGGATGCAGCACCGGCGAGGTTTACCTTGCCTCCACGGGCGTGATCGGCGAACCGCTCGATGCCTCCAAATTCGCAGGCGTGCTCGCAGACATGGCGCGGGATGCAACGCCCGACTTCTGGCAGGATGCCGCCCGGGCGATCATGACCACCGACACCTATCCTAAGGTCGCAACCCGCGGCGCCACCATCGACGGCGTCGAGGTCACGCTGAACGGCATGGCCAAGGGCGCCGGCATGATCGCGCCCGACATGGCGACGATGCTGTCCTTCATCGCCACCGATGCGGCGATCTCCGCCGAAGCGCTTCAGGCGCTGCTGTCTGAAGGCGTCGGCGAAAGCTTCAACTCGATCACCATCGACAGCGACACGTCCACATCCGACACCGTGCTCGTGTTCGCCACCGGAAAAGCGCCCGGCCAGGATCCGGTGACTGACGCCGGCGATCCCCGCCTTGATGATTTCCGCGCCGCGCTCCACGCGCTGATGAAGGATCTCGCAATCCAGATCGTGCGCGACGGCGAAGGCGCCCGCAAGATGGTGACGGTCAATGTCACCGGCGCCGAAGACAATCGCGCCGCCTTCGAGATTGCCCGCTCTATCGCCAATTCCCCGCTGGTCAAGACAGCGGTCGCCGGCGAAGACGCCAATTGGGGCCGTGTGGTCATGGCCGTCGGCAAGGCCGGCGAAAAGGCCGACCGCGACCGGCTGTCGATCTGGTTTGGCGATGTCCGCGTTGCCGTCAACGGCGAACGCGACCCGGACTATTCGGAAGCCCACACCTCTGCCGTGATGCGCGAGGAAGATATCACCATCCGTGCCGATCTTGGCATCGGCGACGGCCAGGCGACGATCTATACCTGCGATCTGACAAAGGAATATGTCGCGATCAACGGCGACTATCGCAGCTGAAACAGGCGTTGCTGCATCGCAACACAGGCGGCGGCAACGCCGCCTTCCGTGTTTACAGCCAAAGCCTGCCGCGCTTAGATGCGGCAAACGGATCGTCACTGGATCGGAACTGACTTGAACATTGATCTTCCGCTCGTCCGCCGGCTGGAAGCCATGGGATTGCGTGCCTGGCCTGCCAAGAACGTGCTCTACGATGGCGCCTGGCAGCTGCGCATCACCGCCGGCCACCCCTCCAAACGGCTGAACAGCCTTTCGGTGCTAGACCGCTCGGACATCGCCGACATGGAAATCCGGCTTGAAAAGGCGAAGCGTCATTACGCCGCCTTCGGCCGGCCATTGCTGATCCGGGAGACGCCGCTGACACCCCAACCGCTCTGCGACTATCTCGGCGCGGAAGGTGCGACCCATTTCGACGAAAGCCTCGTGATGACGCTCGATCTCAAGGCGTTCTCCGCCGAGGATGCCATAGAGGTGCTGCCAAGCCAGGATGTCGGGCGCTTCGTCGATGCGTCGCTTGCCATCAATCCGGTCGAGGGCCTCACCAAGGCGGGACTTGCCGAGGTGGTGACCGCGATCAAGCCCGCCCACGGTCTCTTCATGCGCGAGAGCGAAGACGGCACGCCCTATGCGGCAGCGCTCGCCGTGCATGATTTCGACATGAGCGGGATCGAGGCCTTTGCCGTTTCCGCCGACGCCCGCCGCAAGGGTCATGGCGGCAAGCTGGTCGCTGCCATCCTCCGCTGGGCCAAGGGCCGCGGCGCCGGCATGGCCTGGCTGCAAGTGACGTCCACCAACACGGGCGCAATCGCGCTTTACGAGGGCCTTGGCTTCAGGGAAGCCTATCGCTACCGCTACTGGCAGGAAACATGATGACGGATGCTCCGAAAAGACTGCTGCTGGTGGCAGCCTGCGCCCTGATCGACACCGACGGGCGGATATTGCTCGCCCAGCGCCCCGAGGGCAAGTCGCTTGCGGGTCTGTGGGAGTTTCCGGGCGGCAAGGTGGAACATGGCGAAACGCCGGAAGACTGCCTGGTGCGCGAGCTGGAAGAGGAACTCGGCATCACCACCAAGGTCGCCTGCCTTGCGCCGCTGACCTTTGCCAGCCACACCTATGACGACTTCCACCTGCTGATGCCGCTTTACGTCTGCCGCCGCTATCAGGGCATTCCCTCGGGCCGCGAGGGGCAGGCTATCAAATGGGTGCGTGCGAAGGATCTGCGCGACTACCCGATGCCGCCGGCCGACGAGCCGCTGATCCCGATCCTGCAGGATCTTCTCTGACATCGCAGATGATGGCTGACGGCTTCGCCCGACGGACCTAGTTCTTGAGCCTTGAAGCCGGACCGATGCTGCGGTTGATCACCGGCAGGATTTCGTTCTCGTATGAAGCCGCATCGATCGGCCCGATCTTCTTGTAGATGATCGTCCCATCGGCACCGACGACGAAGGTCTCCGGGATACCGTAGACGCCCCAATCGATCGCTTCCGCGCCGTTTTCATCCACGCCGATCGCACTGTAGGGATTGCCGAGTTCGTTGAGGAACTGAAGCGCCTTGGCAGGCTTGTCCTTGTAGTTGATGCCGACGAGGTTGATCGCCGGGTCTTCCGCAAGCTTCATCAGGAACGGATGCTCGGCCCTGCATGGAATGCACCAGGACGCGAACACGTTGACGAGGGTGAACCTGCCGGAGATCTCCGCATCGGTGAGTGCCGGACGGTTGCTGCCCTGAAGTGCGGGAAGATCAATCTTCGGTGCGGGCTTGCCGATCAGCACAGAGGGTATTTCGGAGGGATCATGGCCGGACAGGATCTGCCAGCCGAACACGCCGAACAGCGCTGCAACGACGATCAGCGGAATGGCTGCGACCAGATAGCGGCGCTTTTCGCTCATGAGCGGGCTTTCCTGCTGCGGCGTAGCGCGCCTGCCTTCTCGAGCGCCGCAAGTTCCTTCCGACGCGCGGCGCCGTCAGCAACGAGCCAGAGGATGAGGCCGGCAAAGACCAGCCCGGTCACGCCATAGGCCGAATAGATGTAAAAGGCATGGCTCACGGGATGATCCTCGGCGCTTCCACCCGGCTTGCGGCGACCCGGCGCTGGGCTGCCACCCGGCGCCGCAGGATCTCGTTGCGCATGGCGGCAAGATGCATGGTGAAAAAGGCGAACGTATAGGCAAGCGCCATCACGGCCAGCGGCCAGAGGAACACCGGATCGATCGTCGGCCCGTCGAAGCGCATCACGCTTGCCGGCTGGTGCAGCGTGTTCCACCAGTCGACCGAGAACTTGATGATCGGGATGTTGACGACCCCGACAAGGATCAGGATCGCGGCAAGGCGCGCGGCGCGCTGGGGCTCATCAACGGCGCGATGAAGCGCGATGATGCCGAGATACATCAGGAAAAGGATGAAGACGGAGGTGAGCCGGGCATCCCACACCCACCACGCGCCCCACATCGGCTTGCCCCAGAGCGAACCGGTGACGAGCGCCAGAAAGGTGAACGCGGCCCCGATCGGCGCTGCCGCCTTGTGGGCGACATCGGCCAGCGGATGGCGCCAGACCAGCGTGCCGAGTGCGGCGGCGGCCATCACCATATAGCACATCATCGACAGCCAGGCGGCGGGTACGTGGATATACATGATCCGGACGGTATCGCCCTGCTGGTAATCCCCTTCGGAGGTGAAGGAGAGATAGAGCCCGACGGCAAACAGGGCGAGCGTGATCGCGATCATGAAGGGCAGGAGGCGCGCGACGAGGCTCAAAAACCGCGTCGGGTTTGCCAGCCCCGTGATCAAGCCTGTCTTTGCCGCGTTCTGGTTCATCGTTTCGATCGTGCCTCTGTCTCGCATGGGTTTGGCTCAATCATCCGCCTGACGCAAGGCCAGAGCGGCCGCCACCGGCCCGACGACCGCAAAAAATAACGTGATCGCGACGAGCAGAAGAAACGGCGGAAGGAAGGGTTCGATATCGGAGGTCACGGCATGGCTTGCACCGACGCCGAAGATCAGCACCGGGATCGCAAGCGGCAGGATCAGGATCGGCACCAGCAATCCGCCGCGCGGCAGCGACACCGCGATCGCCGCACCCGCAGCGCCGATGAAGGTGATGGCGGGCGAGCCGACCAGCAGCGTCACGAACGCAGCACCGAGACCCGCAGGCCCGATATTCAGCAACAGCCCCATGACCGGCGACAGGATGACGAGCGGCAGCACATAGCCCGTCCAGTGCGCCAGGCACTTCACCAGCACCACGATCACCAGCGGCTCGTCGCCCATTTTCAGAAGATCGAGCGAACCGTCATCGCGCTCGGCCCGGAACATGCGATCAAGCCCGATCAGCGTCGACAGGAGCACCGCGATCCAGACCATGGCCGGACCGATGCGCGCAAGGAGCGCGAGATCCGGCCCGACGCCGAACGGCACCACCGCGACCACGGAGAGAAAGAACAGGAGCCCGACCAGCGCACCGCCGCCGGCGCGCACGGAGAGAACCAGATCGCGGCGATAAAGCGCCCACATCGCCTTAAGCCTCCGCCAGAAACGGATCGGCATCAAGCCGAACGGGGCCGGAGAAACGCATCTCGCTGAAGCCGGTGAGGTCAAGCGGCTCATGGGTCGCCGCAATCACGATGCCGCCTGCGGCAAGATGCGCATTCATGAGGGCGGTGAAGACCGCCTTCGCTGCGGCGTCGAGCGCTGCCGTCGGCTCATCCAGAAGCCAGACCGGTCGATGGCTGCACAAAAGCCGCGCAAACGCGATCCGCCGCTTCTGGCCGGCTGAAAGATAGCCGAACGGAAGGTCGAGCACGTCGCAAAGCCCGACAGCCTCGGCCGCTGCCTCTACCGCGACGCCTTTGCCGCCGGCAAAATCGCCCATCAGCGCCTTCCAGAAGGCAAGATTTTCGCGTGCGGACATCTCCGTCTTCATGGCATTCTGGTGGGAAAGATAATGGACGGCCACGGCAAGCGGCTCGCCCTTCCCGCCCGCATCGGCAAAAAACAGGGCCGAGCCTTCGGCTGCGCCGACCAGCCCGAGCAGGGCGCGGATCGCGGTCGACTTGCCCGCCCCGTTTGCACCGGTTAGAAGCAGCGCCTGACCGCCTTCCAGCGACAGCGACAACCCGTTGAAGATCAGCTTGTCGCCGCGGCGCACGGTCAGATCATCGGCCCTGACGGCAATTGTCATGCTGTGTCTCACCCTTCACCAAGGCGTGGCCGTGCGAGACGGCAAATTTAAAAAAAATTCAAATTTAATCGCAAGTTGTTCTGGCACCCTTCTTAGAAATTATCTATACAATGCGCAACCACGCCAGCGGCCGGCGTGAAACACATCCTAGCGCCGAACATGGGGCCTTGCGTCCCACGTGCGGACAGCGGAAATGGTCGCACCCGCATCCTGATGTCGTTGTACATAGGCGTTCGCACGGCTTGTATAGGCCAATCAGAATGAGCGGGGTTTTATCCGTGGCTAAATCACTGGACAGTTTTGAATGTCGTTCCACACTTGAGGTGGACGGAAAAGAATATGTTTACTTCAGCCTGCCGAAGGCCGAGGCAAACGGGCTTGAAGGCGTTTCCAAGCTGCCCTTTTCCATGAAGGTCCTGCTTGAAAACCTGCTTCGCAACGAAGACGGCCGTTCGGTCAAGAAGGACGACATTCTCGCCGTCGCCAAGTGGCTTTCCGACAAGGGCACCGCCGGCGCCGAAATCGCCTACCGCCCGGCCCGCGTTCTGATGCAGGACTTCACCGGCGTTCCCGCCGTCGTCGACCTCGCTGCCATGCGTGACGGTATCGTCAACCTCGGCGGCGACCCGGAAAAGATCAACCCGCTCGTTCCCGTCGATCTCGTCATCGACCACTCGGTCATCGTCGACGAGTTCGGCACCCCGCAGGCCTTCGCCAACAATGTCGAGCTTGAATACCAGCGCAACGGCGAACGCTACCGCTTCCTGAAGTGGGGCCAGCAGGCATTCAAGAACTTCCGCGTCGTGCCCCCCGGCACCGGCATCTGCCACCAGGTCAACCTCGAATATCTCGGCCAGACCGTCTGGACCAAGGACGAGGACGGCGCCACGGTTGCCTATCCCGACACCTGCGTCGGCACCGACAGCCACACCACCATGATCAACGGTCTCGGCGTTCTCGGCTGGGGCGTCGGCGGTATCGAGGCGGAAGCCGCGATGCTCGGCCAGCCGGTTTCGATGCTGCTGCCGGAAGTCATCGGCTTCAAGCTCACCGGCCACCTCAAGGAAGGCGTCACCGCCACCGACCTCGTGCTCACCGTCGTGCAGATGCTGCGCAAGAAGGGCGTCGTCTCCAAGTTCGTCGAATTCTACGGCAACGGCCTCGACAACATGACGCTCGCCGACCGCGCCACCATCGGCAACATGGGCCCGGAATACGGCGCCACCTGCGGCTTCTTCCCGGTCGACACCGAGACGCTCCGCTACCTCGACATGTCGGGCCGCACCAAGGACCGGATCGCTCTGGTTGAAGCCTATTCCAAGGCTCAAGGGATGTTCCGCGACAATGACGGTTCGGACCTCGTCTTCACCGACACGCTCGAACTCGACCTCGGCGACGTTGTGCCGTCGATGGCCGGCCCGAAGCGTCCGGAAGGCCGCATCGCGCTCGAAAACATCGCCTCCGGCTTCGCCGAAGCGATGGTCGACATGTACAAGAAGGACGCCGCCGAACTCGACAAGCGCTATGCCGTCGAGGGCACGGATTACGATCTCGGCCATGGCGACGTCGCGATTGCCGCGATCACGTCCTGCACCAACACCTCGAACCCGTCCGTTCTGATCGCTGCAGGCCTGCTTGCCCGCAACGCGGTCGCCAAGGGCCTGAAGTCGAAGCCTTGGGTCAAGACCTCGCTCGCACCCGGATCGCAGGTCGTTGCCGAATATCTCGAAAAGGCCGGTCTCCAGAAGGACCTCGATGCGCTCGGCTTCAACCTTGTCGGTTTCGGCTGCACCACCTGCATCGGCAATTCCGGTCCGCTGCCGGCCCCGGTCTCCAAGACCATCAACGACAAGGGCCTGATCGCCGCCGGCGTCCTGTCGGGCAACCGCAACTTCGAAGGCCGTATCTCGCCGGACGTCCAGGCAAACTACCTCGCCTCCCCGCCGCTGGTCGTCGCCCACGCGCTCGCCGGCACGGTGAAGAAGGACCTGACCACCGAGCCGCTTGGTGAAGACCAGGACGGCAACCCGGTTTACCTGAAGGACATCTGGCCGTCCTCGAAGGAAGTGCAGGAGACGATCGAGAAATACGTCACCCGCGAACTCTACGAGACCAAGTATGCCGACGTCTTCAAGGGCGATGCAAACTGGCAGGCGGTGAAGATCCCGGACGGCCAGACCTATGCCTGGGACGACGATTCCACCTATGTCCAGAACCCGCCCTATTTCGTCGGCATGACGCAGACGCCAGGCGGCGTTTCCGACATCAAGGGCGCCCGCATCCTGGGTCTCTTCGGCGATAAGATCACGACCGACCACATCTCCCCGGCCGGTTCGATCAAGGCGGCCTCGCCCGCCGGTGAATATCTCATCGGTCACGGCGTCGGCGTTGCCGACTTCAACCAGTACGGCACGCGCCGCGGCAACCATGAAGTGATGATGCGCGGCACCTTCGCCAACATCCGCATCCGCAACCACATGCTCGGCCCGAACGGCAAGGAAGGTGGCTACACCATCCACTATCCGTCCAAGGAAGAGATGTCGATCTTCGACGCGGCGATGGAATACAAGAAGGAAGGCGTTCCGCTCGTCATCTTCGCCGGCGGCGAATATGGCAACGGCTCCTCCCGTGACTGGGCCGCCAAGGGCACCAACCTGCTTGGCGTCCGCGCCGTGATTGCCGAGAGCTACGAGCGTATCCACCGCTCGAACCTCGTCGGCATGGGCGTCATTCCGTTCACGCTGGAAGACGGTGCAAGCTGGGAAAGCCTTGGCCTGAAGGGCGACGAGACCGTCTCGATCGAAGGCCTCGCCGACATCAAGCCGCGTGAGAAGAAGGTGGCCAAGGTCACGTTCGCCGACGGCACGGAGAAGGACATCCCGATCCTCTGCCGCATCGACACGCTCGACGAACTCACCTACGTCAACAATGGCGGCATCCTGCAGACCGTTCTGCGCGATCTCGCGGCGTAAGGCTGAGGCCATCAATAGGAATGAAAACCGGGCGGCGCGAGCTGCCCGGTTTTTGTTTATCTCGAGAGCCAATACCCGCTGTTAAAATTCAGGCGGCCTCATCGAGCAATCCGGCTTCAATGATAGCCAAAAGGCGCCGAACATCTTCGGCGGTTAGGTCAGAATCCAAATCCCCATGGATAAGCCTGTTCCTTCGGTTGGAGAGCGCCCTCAGGGCATCGGCTTCGGTAGGTGTGAAGTACCCATCCTGAGCAAGCACCTCCACAATACGTCCCGGACTTTGTGGTTTTTCAAATTGTGTCGCGCTAGTGGCACGTGCCAAAGCTTCGAGACTTGCCCAAGCCAGCAGAAAGGCAGCCTGCGGGTGCTTTTCTGCGAGCTCATTCACCTCGCTCAACCGACGCTTTACAACATCTAGAGAAACTGACGGAAGTGCATTCGCCTCCGAACTGTCGAGAGCGACGAGACGTAGTTTCCAATCAGGGTGGTCCGCCAGCAGTTCCGACCATCGCTTGGCCGACCCGCCTTCAGGTTCTGCTCGCTTCTTCACCTCTACGATCAGTTTCTCGCCATTCTTCAAAGCGATTATATCCGGCTGCATGGTCTTCAAAAAGTCAGGGACAACCGGTCCACGCGGTTCAATAAATACTCTGAATCCTTCGCTCTCCAGCCTTTCAGCGATGTTTTCAAGCACTTGCGATTCAATGGTCGATCTCATTGGCCCATATCCTCAAAAGGATCGTTTGAAATCCGAATATATAGCACCGGCCGATCAGCTTCCAGCGCATCGAACAACGTCTGAGACGGACCATCAAATACGACAGGCATATCGGGCTCGAATTTCTGCACCACAATGCGCTCCACTTGAGCATCATCGAGATAGATATGATTGCAGAAGGCATCGAGTATAGGTTTCACGATGTTATCGATGTCGGCGGTCATCCGAGTTTCTGGAAAGTAGCTGAGCTTGACCGATATTCGTCCATCAGTTGCAAAGTGATTTTCAGGCAGAACTTTTCTGCTTGCGGCTCGGAGCCTATCTTTCCACTCTTGCAAGGCTTTAGCCCGCTTTGCCTGGAATGAGAGGGCTGTACCAAGCACGAAAAACTCAATCGGAAAAATCAGTTCCACATATCTCCCCGATCGCGGTGCGAAAATCTACCAACAAATCTAGACACAATTCCGATCACAGTAACCATTTTCCATTGATAAGAAACTTTCAAGCAATTTCGAGGGCAATCGTTATAAACAGATCATAGCCGCAGAGGTTAAGATAGCCCCCTTTCCAAGACCCACATCCAACCGATAACGTGTTCAAGGTTGCAGCGCACATCGCACTAGTGACTGGCCCATTTCGGGCACCGGCCTAACCCGCAATATAGCCGTTTCGGAAGTTGCAAATCCTTCACAATTAAAACCGGAACGATGCGCGCACGTGCGCGTTGAGCCGCTAAGAGGCACCACCCGCGGAGCAACACGTGAGCGACAGCACCGAGCAAGACCCGCAATCGCTGAGCGGCATCACCCAGGCAGCGCTCGACCATACCGACGGCGAGCAGGTTTCGGTGGATGACATGCTCTCGACCTTCGGATCCGCCTCCTTCGTGCCACTCCTGATTTTGCCGTCGCTGCTGGTCATGTCGCCGCTCGGGGGCGTGCCCGGTCTTTCATCGCTGTTCGGCATCATGATCGTGCTGATCGCAGGCCAGCGACTGATCGGCCAAAAGAGCATCTGGCTTCCCGGCTTCATCCGACATCGCTCGGTCGAAAGCGGCAAGGCAGAGAAAGCAATGAACAAGATACTGCCGCTCGCACGCTTTATCGACCGGCACTCTCACAAGCGCCTTCCGTTCCTGTTCCGCGATCCGCTCAGTCTCGTCCTGCCGCTGGCCTGTGTTCTGGCTGGCGCCATGATGCCTGTCCTTGAGCTTGTTCCGTTTGCCTCGGCCTTCCTGGGATTGGCGGTAACACTGATTGCCTATTCCATCCTCAGCCACGACGGGCTTTTTGCGATTCTGGCAATTATTCCAGTGGCTGGCGCCATGTGGGTGGGCAAGTCACTACTCCTTTAGCAAGACACGTCTTTCTCACCCCATCGTGACTTTCCGTTGATTTCGGATGGCGCTAGATTGATGATCGTGTCTGGGAAGCGTTGGCCGACAGCGCAACTTAACCATTGTGAACCGGTAAAGGCTCCTGCCGTGCTGAAGCAGACGATCATATCGGCCGCCGTAATGGCGGCATTCGCAGCCGCCTCGGCGCATGCGGGCGAAATAAAGAATCCGATTGGCGTGATCGAGCTCTTCACCTCGCAGGGCTGCTCCTCCTGCCCGCCGGCCGACAAGGCAGCGGCGAAACTTGCCGATGGCACGGACATCATCGTGCTCTCCTATCATGTCGACTACTGGAACTATCTCGGCTGGACCGATGCCATGAGCAGCGCCGAAAACACCGAGCGGCAATATGGCTACAGCGCCGCCCTCGGGCGCTCCGGCGTCTATACCCCGCAGGCGGTCATCAATGGCCGCGCCGAAATGGTCGGCTCCGGCCTCGGCACGGTCGATGCTACGCTTTTGAAGATGAAGAACGAAGGTGAAGGCCTGACCGTTCCCGTCAGCGTGAACAAGACCAGCAACGAAGTCTCGATCAATATCGGCGCCGGCAAGGGCAAGGCCGATGTCCTGGTGGTCTATCTCAAGAGCCATGAGCAGGTTGAGATCAAGGATGGCGAGAACGAGGGCAAGACGATCGACTACCGCAACATCGTCACCGACGTTCAGACCGTCGGCATGTGGAACGGAGAGGCGACCACGATCACGCTCCCCGCGCGCGTTCTCGGCCCGCGCGAAAGCAATGGTTGCGCGATCCTGCTTCAGGCAAGTGACGAGAGCGGCAATCCCGGCGCCATTCTCGGCGCGACATTGATGACCGCCCACTGAAGCCTGGCCCTCAACCCGCGCCTGCCCGACTTTCCGGGTTTCCGGCCGGAAAAATTAACAACTTGTTTACCATGTTGAGCGCATCTTTCCGGCCATGGTTTTGATGCGGTCTTGCGCGCCGGGGGACGTCCGATCGAGTGCAACCGCCAACGATCGGGTGACGGGCATGGCGCAGGCGCGAATGACGGACGACAGGGGTGAGGCAAGACCCGGTCTGAGTGCGCTCAGCCAGACGATCGAAGGCCTTGAGGCCCGTCTCAACGAAATGATGCAGGCCCGCGCCGCAGGCGCTCCCGCGCGCCGCAGCCCTCCCGAATTCCGCGAAAGCCCCCCGCCCTTCCGCGAGACAGCCCCGCGCGAGCGCCGTCCCCAGCTTGAACCCGGCAATCCGCGAATCGACGCGGAACTGCGCGACATTGCGCGCACGCTCAAGGACCTGCGCCAGTCCGTGCGCGAGGATTTCACCGCCAGCCTGCGCGACGAGCTTTCCGGACTTCACGGCATGCTGTCCCAGATCGAGCGCCAGACCGACACCCGCGCGATCGACGATGAAACCCGCAGCGAACTGTTGCGCATTTCCGAAGGCGTCGACTGGCTCTTGAGCAATGCGGCAGCCGACGACGACAGCCGTCTTATGGCCGAGTTCGACCATCTGCAGCAGCTCCTGCGCGGCCTTGCCGATGCCAAGAGCGTGTCCCGGCTCGAAAACAAGTTCGACAAGCTCGAACGCCAGATTGCCCCCTTCGACCCGGCACGGCTCGATCTCGAACTGACGGCGCTGGCGCGCGGTCTCGATGATGTGCGCCGGGTGCTGGAAGCCAATGAAACCGGCCAGAACCTTCAGGAAATCGAAGCCCGCATGATCGATCTTGCAGGCGCGATGGAGGTGCTGTCGACCCGGATGCCGGCGGCGGGCGAGCGGCTTGATGGCCAGATGCACGCGATCGAACGCCGCATCGAGGATATCGACCGCAATCTGGAGCGGATCGGCCGGAGACAGACAGAAGCAACCCGCGATCCCGCCGTCGAGCGGCTGGAAGCCCGCCTTGGCGATCTCTCCAATGCGGTTGCCGCGGTCGACTGGCAGATGCGCGATCAGTCGAACAAGCAGTCGACGCTTCTGGAAAATCTCGATGCCGTCGCGCGCAGGCTGGAAAGCAGCGACGCGGCCGATACCCATCTGCGCCTCGAAGCCCGCATCGAAAAGCTCGCCTCCGCCGTGGAGCGGCTCGGTGCGGACCGCCATTTCCTCGGCGAGGCCATGGCAACGCTTTCGGACAAGGTCGGCGACATCGACCTCAAAAACGTCGAGCGCCGCATCGCAGCCAAGCTGGAAAGCCTTGGCGCGGCAGGGCTCAACGATGCCGATCGCCGTGACATCCGCAACCAGATTGCAGAGCTTTCGGCCGTGATCGAAAACCACGAGCCCCGTGGCATCCAGGAGGCGATCAACCGCATCAACGATAAGGTATCGAAGATCGATATCGCCGGTGCGGAGCGGCGGATTTCCGCCCGCCTCGACACCATCGGCACTGCCGGTCTGGGCGAAAATGACCGCCGCGAGATCCGCGACCGTTTCGACAAGCTCTCCGGCCTCATCGAAAGCCGCGATCCGCGCGATATCGAAGCTGCGGTCAACCAGATTAACGACAATATCGCTCGCATCGATCTCGCAGGCGCCGAACGCCGCATCGCCGCACGACTCGACACGATCGGCACTGCCGGAATGAGCGATGCGGACCGTCGCGAAATCCGAGACCAGATCGGCAAGCTTGCGGCGCTGATCGAAGGCCGAGACACCGGCGCCATCGAAGCCGCCATCAGCCAGATCAACGACAATATCGCTCGCATCGATCTCGCGGGCACCGAACGCCGCATCGCCGCACGCCTCGACACGATCGGCACTGCCGGAATGAGCGATGCGGACCGCCGCGAGATCCGAGACCAGATCGGCAAGCTTGCGGCCCTGATCGAAGGCCGAGACACCGGCGCCATCGAAGCCGCCATCAGCCAGATCAACGACAATATCGCTCGCATTGATCTCGCAGGCGCCGAACGCCGCATCGCCGCACGCCTCGACACCATCGGCACTGCCGGAATGAGCGATGCGGACCGTCGCGAGATCCGAGACCAGATCGGCAAGCTTGAGGCCCTGATCGAAGGCCGCGACACCGGCGCCATCGAAGCCTCGGTCAACCGGCTCAACGACAATCTTGCGGGTCTCGACCTCAAGGGTGCCGAACAACGGCTGGGGCAGAAGCTCGAGGCGCTTTCCGAAAGCGGCTTCGGCCCGGAAGACCGGCGCGCCCTGAAGGGCCAGCTCGCCGGCCTCTCGGCGCTGATCGAAAATCGCCGCGGGATCGAACCGGAAGCGCTCGAGGATGCGGTTACACGCATCAATGCGACGGTCGGGAATCTCGATCTCTCCGCAACGGAGCGCAGGCTTTCAGCCCAGATCGCCGCGATCCCGGCCCCAGTGGCCGATACCGAACTGCACAGCAAGCTCGAAGCGAGCCTTGCTGCAGAAGGCCGCCTTGCCGCCCGTCTCGACGCTCTTGACGTCAAGGGACTGGAAGAGCGCCTGTCGCTGAAGATCGCCGCCGTCGAGCAGAACGGCGCGGAATCCCGCCTTTCGGCGCAGCTTTCAGCCCTTGCCACCCAGCTGGAGACAAGCCGCCGGACGGAAAACGCTCCGGAATTGCAGCGGCTCGAACGCCAGATTGCCGAGTTGACGGCACTGATGCACCGGCCGGAACCCAAACTTCCGCTCGGCGAACTCGAAAGCCGGATCGGCGCGCGCATTGATGCGCTGTCGGCCAGCAATGACGATTTCATCATCGAAGCGGCCCAGCACGCAGCCGAAGCGGCGCTGAAAACCTTCGAGGCCGACCGCAAGGGCGAGACCGACGAGCATATCGAGGTCATCAGGCAGCTTGCCGCCGATCTCAAGGCGCTCAACCAGCCCGACGGAAAAAAAAACGATGGATTCCAGACAACGCTGAAGACCATCGCCGGGCATCTGAATCAGATGCCGCTGGCCGCCAAGGCGGAAGCTGAGCCGCAGGCTGCGCCCCATAGCGCCCATGTCGGGCCGCCCGCCTTCGAAACCCGCTTTAGCCAGAGCGCGCAAGCTCCGAAGGATGACAGCGACGAGGTGATGGATATCCTGACGCGCGTGCGCGCCACCAGGGATGACCATCGCCCTCTGTCCCATGGCCCGGTCCTGCCGGTCCATGAACGCCCGCACACGGAATTCAGGAAACGCGAACCGCAGGAGCCCGCAGGCGTCAGAAGCCAGGGTCTCGGTCCGCGCACCTCCCGCGCCGATCTGATCGCCGCGGCCCGCCGGGCGGTCACGACCGCGGTTGCCGATACCGAGGCGGTAGACGAAGAAAGCGAGCCGGCACGGAAAGGCGACGGCTTTTCACGCCGGCCGGTCTATCTTGCGGCAGGCGCGATCCTGCTCGCAATCATGGCCTATCCGCTGCTCACCGATCTCGGTCGCGACCGCGAGACCATCCTGGCCGCGACGCAATCGCTGGAAGCGGCAAACCTCAGACGCGAGACGCCTACCGTGGCACCGGTCGCCGTCGCCAACGCCGCGCCCGCAAAAAGCCAGGGTACGATCGACCTCACCATAAAGCCCGCCGCCAAGGCCAGTTTCGCGGCCGAGCCCGAAGCCAGGCCGGTCAGCGCCTTCAGCATGGTCGAGACCGATGACAGCATCATCACCGGCAGCATCGGCAAAACCGCCGCCGGCACAGAGCGCCCGCGCCTTGCCGATACATCGCCCAAGGCTGCGGAAAAGCTGAAAAAGGCGGCCGAAGCACTCGAAAACAAGGCAGAAGACCTGGTCGAAACGGCATCGGTCACGACCAAGGACGTGCTCGAACTGCTGAACGCACCGGTAAAGGCTCCGGCGCCCGCAATCACGGAAGCGCCGAAACAGCCCGAAGACGATAGCCCTGTTGCGGCAAAGCCCCCCGAAGCGCCCGCAGCGCAAGCCTCCGCCGACATGCCTGAAGCCACGCAGATCGCGCCCGAGACAGAGGCTGTTGCGGGCACGCAGGCAGAGCCCGAGACCATGCGCCCGATCACGGCGGAACTGCCGGCGGGCCTTGAAACGGAGGCGCTGGCAGAGGCAGCGCGCGCGGGCAACCCCGCCGCCCTTTACGAGATCGGCCTTCGCTATCTTGACGGCCTGGGCTTCAAGCAGGATTTCTCCAAGGCCGCCTTCTGGTTCGAGCTTTCAGCAGAACGCGGCTCCGCGCCCGCGGCCTTCCAGCTCGGAAGCCTTTACGAAAAAGGCACCGGCGTCGATCAGGATGCGGCAAAGGCCGTTTCGCTCTACCGTGAGGCGGCAGAGAAGGGCAATGTCAGCGCCATGCACAATCTCGCCGTCATGAGCGCCAATGGCGCCGCTGGCGGCAAGCCCGATTTTGAAGCGGCGGGTGAATGGTTCAAGAAGGCTGCCGATCGCGGCGTGGCCGACAGCCAGTTCAACCTCGCCATCCTCCATGCGCGTGGTGCGGGCGTCGAGGCCGACCTCACACAATCCTACAAGTGGTTTGCCGTTGCCGCCCGAGAGGGCGACGCAGACGCCGAAAAGCGCCGCGACGAAGTGGCCGAGGCCCTGAGCGATGCCGACCTCAAGCGCGCAAAGGCTCTGGCCGACGACTTCAAGCCTTTGCCGCTCGATGAAACCGCCAACCGTCTTTCAAGCCCCAAGGATTGGATGCCCGACGCGCTGGTGGCAAAGGCCGCGCCTCTCGACAAGGAGACCGTGGTCCGCGACATTCAGGCGATCCTCAACAGGAACGGCTATGATGCAGGCCCGGTTGACGGCGAACTCGGCGCCAAGACGGATGCGGCGATCCGCGCTTTCCAGCAGGCGAACGGCTTCAAGGCGGATGGCGCCATCACGCCGGATCTGGTCAAGGCATTGCTCGCTCGCAACA
The DNA here is from genome assembly GCF_013344475.1 of Martelella limonii. Taxonomy (GTDB): domain Bacteria; phylum Pseudomonadota; class Alphaproteobacteria; order Rhizobiales; family Rhizobiaceae; genus Martelella; species Martelella limonii. Next base: position 385,669 of record NZ_JABUOU010000004.1, read on the forward strand.
ACGCCTGAACAGAAATCGAAATTCACGGCTTTGCGAATTGACTTGCCAGCCTATGAGTCGCAGAAAGTAAGCACTTGATGAAGAGGCTGGATTCAACATCCGGCCCAGACGCTATTGGGGATACGCGTGTCGATCTACCTGCCGATCGCCGAACTTTCGGTCAATATTTTCGTGATCCTCGGCATGGGCGCGGCGGTCGGTTTCCTGTCCGGCATGTTTGGCGTCGGCGGCGGCTTCCTGATCACGCCGCTTCTGATCTTCTACCAGATCCCCCCTGTCGTCGCGGTTGCCACCGGCGCAAGCCAGGTCGTAGCCTCCTCCGTCTCGGGCACGCTCACCCATTTCCGGCGGGGCACGCTGGACATGAAGCTCGGCACGGTGCTGCTCACCGGCGGTCTGGTTGGTGCGACAATCGGCATCTGGCTTTTCTCGCTCTTGCGTGACCTCGGCCAGCTCGACCTCGTCATCTCGCTGCTTTACGTCGTGCTGCTGTCGTCGATCGGCGGGCTGATGCTGGTGGAAAGCATCCGCGCGATCCGGCGCAGTGCCAAACAGCAATCCGTCCCGCTGCGCAAGCCCGGCCAGCACAACTGGGTCCACCGCCTGCCCTTCAAGATGCGCTTCAAGAAATCGAAGCTTTATCTCAGTGTCATCCCGGTCTTCACGCTTGGCGGAGTGATCGGCGTTCTCACCTCGTCACTTGGTATCGGAGGCGGCTTCATCATGGTGCCGGCGATGATCTACCTGCTCAGGATCCCGACCAATATCGTGGTCGGCACCTCGCTGTTCCAGATCATCTTCGTGTCCGCCTACACCACCGTGGTGCAGGCAAAAACCAATTTTTCGGTCGATATCGTGCTTGCCACCATCCTGATGCTCTCGAGCGTCGTCGGCGCCCAGTATGGCGTGCGCGTCGGCCAGAAGCTGAAGGGCGAGCAGTTGCGCGCGCTGCTTGCAATCCTCATCCTTGCCGTTGGCGTCCGGCTTGCCTTTGGCCTGGTTTCCATGCCGGCCGATCTCTTCTCGGTCGTCTTCGAGGGGGCGCCGCAATGATCCGCAGCACCCTCCTCGTTCTCGCAGGCCTCATCCTACCCGCTGCCGCCGCCGCCCAGCAGCAGGAAACGCTCGAGATCGGCACCTCGACCAGCCAGATCGCGATCACATCGGATTTTTCCGGCGCGGATCTCACGGTGTTCGGGGCCATCAACGACGCCGATCCGATGGTCCTTTCAAAGGGCGGATACGATATTGTCGTGATCCTGGAAGGCCCGAAGGCCGAAGCCGACGTACGCCGAAAGGAACGGATCTTCGGCATCTGGGTCAACCGCCAGACGGTTACCTTCGAGCATGTGCCGCGCTCCTACTCGATTTCGAGCACGCGGGCGCTCGATCAGGTGACATCGCCGCAAACGCTGAATTCGGAAGGGATCGGGGTCTCGCATCTGCGCATCTCGCCAGTCGGCTATTTCGGCGATGCGAGTGAAGTCGCAACCTTTCGCGAGGCGATGCTCCGGCTGAACGCCGGCGACGATCTCTACGAAAACGAACCGGACGGCGTCACCTTCGTCTCCAACAGCCTGTTTCGCGCAAGCCTCAGGCTTTCCGTGAACATTCCCCAGGGTACCCACACGGTCGAGGCCTATCTGTTCAAGAATGGCCGACAGATCGCCACGGAAAGACTGCCGCTGAAGGTGGTCAAGACCGGGCTTGAGGCGCAGCTCACCACGGCCGCCCACGAATACCCGTTGTTCTACGGTCTCGGCACCGTGCTGATCGCACTGCTTTCGGGCTGGTTTGCAAGCCTGGTGTTCAGGAAGAACTGATCTCGGGGGCGTTCAGGAGCCGCTCAAGCGTGGTTTTGCCGAGTGCGCTCATCGCCGGATTGCTGGTGCGGTAATACCAGACAAGACCGATTGCCTGCTGGAACGCCCAGGCAGCGCCCCGTTGCCATTCGATATCGCCGGAGCCAAGCGCATCCCGCAGCAGCTGGCGCCGCGGCGCGTCGAGCATGTGCCAGCCCGCAACGAGGTCGAGCGCCGGATCTGCCGGACCGAAGGCGCCGCCATCGAGCAGGCCGGCAAGGCGTCCGCCCCGCACCAGAATATTGCCGGGGATCAGGTCGCGATGGCTCATCACGTCGGCGCCCTCGCGCGGCAACTGCCTGAGCCGCTCCCAGAGCGTGCGCAGACGGGGAACGTCGAGCAGCCCCTCGCTATTTCTGAAACAGGTTTCGACCCATGCCGCGTGATGTTTGAGGTCCCCACCCCGCCCATTCCCATCAAAACGGCGGCCGCGCGTGTCGGCCGCGCGCAACCGCGTGATCAGACTGGCAAGATCGCCTGCAAAATCACGCGACGCCTGAAGCATGCCGGGCGTTGCGACCGTGCCCGGAAGAAATGTCTGCATCGCCCAGAACAGTGGATAGCCCTCTCCCGGCGAACCGATGCCCAGCGGTTCGGGTACAGGAACGGGCGCGCAGGCGGCCAGTTCGCAAAGGGCTTCTGCCTCTGCAGCCAGTTTCTGGCGACACGCATCCGCGTCTGCGGCGCGGCGTGGGAAGCGCGCCACCGCGATATCGGCGATACGGTAAATCGCATGATCCGTGCCGCCCTCGAGGACCTTCAGCGGCAGGCCGGCAAACTGCGGAAACTGCGTCTCGATCAGCCGGCACGCTGCGGCAAGGCTGATCGGTACGGTATCGGCGTGCATCAGCCGGCAAGCGCTGCAAAGGGCAGCGAATAGACCCGTTCCGGCCCCAGCATGTGGACATGGAGCCTTGCTCGGTCGAAAAGGCCGGAAAATGCGCTGTGTCGCAGGTCGAGCCCGCCGCGCGTGGTAGAGAAGGCCGGCAGCATCAGCCGCCGATGATCCGCAGCAAAGCAGGGACGCCTGACGGACTTGCCGGGACGGGTCAGCACTGCGGACGGGTGAAGATGTCCGCAGATTTCAGCATCGCCCTTGCCGGCCGGTTCATGGCGGAAGGTCAGTCCCTCGAAGTGCCAGACATCGAACACCGCACCCGGCAGGCTTCCAACGCCATCGGGATCGTGATTGCCGTTGATCCATATCCATTCATGGCTTTCGGCAAGCGCCGAGAGCGTGGCACGCGTCTCGTCCGGCATGTCGCGCGCGCCGACGCGATCATGGAAATTGTCGCCGAGAGAGACAACGCGCGCGGGCCGGTAGCGCGCGATCACGGCGCCAAGCGCTGCGAGCGTGCGGCCTGTATCATAGGGCGGCAGGAAGAAGCCGCGGCGCGCATGCGCGGCACCGCGCTCGAGGTGAAGGTCGGAGACGACAAGAAGATCGAGTTCCGGAAAAAACGCCGCACCCGCAGCATCGAAGGCGACGGCGTGGCCCGCAAAGCGGAACAGGCGGGCAGCGGTCGCATCCCGTTCCATCACCTCAATGTTCATTCGCCTGCCTCTTCATGCATCATGTCCGCCATCTCGAGCGCATCCGCCAGTTCATCGGCTGCCTGCTGCAGCACCGCATCACCGGCCCCGCCATTGACGCTTTCCCGGCCGATTTCCATCAGCACCGGCACGGCCAGCGGTGACACCCGCTTGAGCCGGTAGTGGGTGAGATAGCCCTTGATTCGTTCCAGCATTGTGCCAAGGCGGGCAATGTCCAGCAAGCCGGCCGCCGCATCCGCCCGCGTTGCCTGCAGCAGGATATGGTCGGGCTCATGGCTGCGAAGCACGTCATAAATAAGGTCGGCCGAAACCGTCATCTGCCGTCCGGTCTTTTCCTTGCCCGGAAAACGCCGCTCGATCAGACCGGCAATGGTGGCGCAGGTGCGGAAGGTGCGCTTCAGCATGTAGCTCTCATCGAGCCAGGCCTCCAGATCGTCGCCCAGCATGTCCTCGTCGAACAGTTCCTTGAGATCGAGCGCGCCGCTTTCAAGCATTGCGCCCATATCCTCAAGCCCCCAGATCGCCAGCGAATAGTCGGTGGAGACGAAGCCCGTGGGGGACGCGCCCATGCGCTCCAGCCGCCGCGTTAAAAGCATGCCGAGCGTCTGGTGCGCGAGCCGCCCCTCGAACGGATAGGCAACCATGTAGAACCGGTTTTCGAGCGGAAAGGTCTCCACCAGCAATTCGCCCCGTTTCGGCAGATGCGAGTGCTGCTGCTGCAGCGCAAGCCATTCGCGCACCGGGCCGGGCAGAACCTTGCGGCGCTCGGCATCATCCAGCATCGCGCGCACGCCATCGGCAAGAAAGGTCGACAGCGGAAACTTGCCGCCGGCATAGGCCGGGATCTTGGCGTCCTTATCAAAGGCGACCGAGGCCAGGCATTCATTCTCGCGCACGCCCTCGAAGCGCAGCACCTTGCCGGAGAACAGGAAGGTATCGCCGGGCCGCAGCATCTCGATGAAATATTCCTCCACCTCGCCAAGCGTCGGCCCGCCGCGGAGCGGCCCGCTGCGCTTGCCCTGCCGCACCAACCGGATCTTCAGCATCGGCATCTCCACGATGGTGCCGAGATTGAGGCGGTACTGGCGGGCAAAATCCGGATGGGAAAGCCGCCACAGCCCGTCCTCCGTCTGGCGGATCTTGGCATAGCGCTCATAGGTTCTGAGCGCATAGCCGCCGGTCGCGACGAAATCAACGACGCGCGCGAAGGTGTCGCGGTCGAGATCGGTATAGGGCAGCGCCGTTCGCACCTCGTCATAAAGCTGATCGAGATCGAAGGGTTCGGCGCAGGCCATGCCGAGCACATGCTGGGCAAGCACGTCGAGCGCACCCTCCCCGATCGGCGGGGAATCCTGCGCGCCGACATAATTGGCGTCGAGCGCTGCCTGGCACTCCATCACCTCAAAGCGGTTGGCGGGCACAAGGATCGCCCGGCTCGGCTCGTCCATGCGGTGGTTCGCACGCCCGATGCGCTGCGCCAGCCGGCTTGCCCCCTTTGGCGCGCCGATATGCATGACGAGATCGATATCGCCCCAGTCGATGCCGAGATCGAGCGTGGACGTGGCGACGACGGCGCGAAGTTTTCCATCTGCCATCGCCGCTTCCACCTTGCGGCGCTGTGCCACATCGAGCGAACCGTGATGGAGCGCGATCGGCAGATTGTCGTCATTGATGCCCCAGAGCTCCTGGAACACGATCTCGGCCTGGGAGCGGGTGTTGACGAAGATCAGCGTCATCTTCCGCCGTTTCAGCTCCTCGTAGATATCGGGCGCTGCATAGCGCGCCGAATGTCCGGACCAGGGGATCCGCTCCGAGGCCTTCAGGATGGTAATCTCCGGTCGCGCGCCGCCCTTGACCGTGATCAGTCCGGCATGGGGCGGCTCGACCTCGCCGGTCTGCGCCACCAGCCAGCGCTGCAGCTCCATCGGGTCCGACACCGTGGCAGACAGGCCGATCGCCGTCAGCTCCGGTCTCAGCCGCCTCAGCCGCGCAAGCCCGAGCGATAGCAGATGGCCGCGCTTGGAGGTGACCAGCGAGTGCAGTTCGTCGAAGATCACATAGCGGAGATCCTCGAAGAAGCGGTCGGCATCCTTGCCGGCTATCAGCAAGGCGAGCTGTTCCGGCGTCGTCAGCAGGATGTCCGGGGGTTTCAGCTTCTGGCGCTGGCGCTTGGCCTGCGGCGTATCGCCGGTGCGGGTTTCCATGGTGATGGGAAGGGCGGTCTCGGTGACCGGCCGCTCCAGATTGCGCGCGATATCGACCGCCAGCGCCTTCAGCGGCGAGATATAGAGCGTGTGCACGCCCCTCGGCTTCAGCCCCGGCTTTCGCGGTCCGCGCCGGTCGAGATCGGCAAGTGCCGGCAGAAAACCCGCAAGCGTCTTGCCGGCGCCCGTCGGCGCGATCAGCAGCATGTCCTCGCCGGCGACGGCGCGGTGGAGCAGTTCAAGCTGATGCGGGCGCGGCTGCCAGCCTTTTCCGGCAAACCAGCGGCGGAAGCGCTCCGGCAATGTTTCCGTTTCGTTCATGGACGCACGATTGCAAGATTTATCGGCGAAAGCCAGAGCTTATTTCGGGTCTACATCGCGATATAGCGATCGCGGCGATGATTGACGGCCAAAACCAGATTGATGACCACGGCGCCTGCCACGGAGCATGCGATGATGAAGGGCGTGGCGACGAAAAAGGAGAGCGCCAGCACCATGCCGTCAAGCGCGAGCTGCACATAACCGGCCTTGAAACCGAACCGGTCCTGCAGATAGAGCGCGAGGATACCGAACCCGCCAAGGCTTGCCGCATGACGGAACAGGATCAGAAGCGCGGCGCCGACGATGATGCCGCCGAAAAGCGCGCCGACAAGAGGATCGGTCTCCCCGATCGTGATGAAATCCGGCAGGACCGCCGACAGCACGGAGGTGAGCGCCACGGCAAGGAATGTCTTGACCGTGAAGGCAAGGCCAAGGCGGCGCCAGGCGAAATAATAGAACGGCAGATTGACGAGAAAGAAGGCGAGGCCGAAATTCAGTCCGCTTGCATAGGTCAGAAGAAATCCGAGACCGGCGGTGCCGCCGGTCAGGAGCCCGCCTGCCTTCAGCACCGTCACGCCCAGCGCTGCGAGCATGGAGCCGGCTATGATTCCCTGCGCATCTTCCAGCACCGAATGGTTTTCGGAGCTCGACCGGATGATGGCTCTGAGGAAGCGATTTTCGGACAAGAAACGAAGGCCTCAAAAGAAAGGATCGGAGCATTTCTGCCCCGACCCCTTCATTGCCGAAAATTCTCAGCCGGTCAAACCGTTACACGACGTTGTCGCTATCGGCGCGACCGCCCTCGCCTTCCCAGTTGAGAATGCGGCGGTTGTCGCCTTCGGTAAACTTGCGGCGGATGCCGACGCCACCCTCTTCTTCTTCGGGAAGGAAGATGATCCCGAGCGCTTCCAGAGCGGATTTCAGCTTTTCGGCGGTCGTGTCGCCAAGCTCCGCTGTGCCGTTCTCGAATTCCTCGATCCGGTCTTCGGCAATGCCACTTTCATCTGAGAGCGCCTTGCGGTCGACCTCTGCGAGAATGCGGGCAGCGTGGCAAAGTGCGGGCGTGAAGGACATGAATGCCTCCTTTCGGTCTGTTCATCTGGTTCGAGGGTTAAACGCCCTCCGACCGCCAAGGGTTCCGATACCTTCTGCCGATACTTGCCGGCAGGCGCGATCCTTTCGCTCAGCGTTGCGCCAGAAACAGAATGCCGGGAACCGGCGCGCCCGCATCCTTCCTCAGCGCCGCGCGGCCATGGGCCTTGAGCGTAAAGCCGGTTTCGGCCAGCAGCGTCTCGACATAGCAAAAGGCATGGGCATATCGCAGCGATGGCAGCAGGGTGAAGGTTTCGCAATCGCCGCCATCCTCCACCGAAAACAGGAACAGGCCGCCCTGCGCAATCAGCGCATCGACATTGGCCATCAGGCTTTCAAGCGCGCCGAGATACATCAGCACGTCGGCAGCGACCACCAGATCGGCACGCTCGCGGGCAAACCCCTCGGAAAACAGACCGCTTTCGCGCGGCGAAAGCAGAAGATCGGCCTGGGTGAGATGGTCGTAAACGGCCTTTTCCTCCGCCTTGGCGAGCATGTTCAGCGAAAGGTCGAAACCCTCCAGCCGGTCGACGCGCCCGCAAAACGCCTCGCCCGAAAGCCCGGTGCCGCAGCCGAGGTCGACGCAAAGCCGGAACCGCTGATCGGGATCGGCAGCCCTTGCAAGCAGGCCGGCAAGTCTGGCGGGCGCATTGTAGTCGAGCCGTTCGGTCAGCGCCGCATCGAAATGATCGGCGTAGGAATCAAACAGCGCCTCGACATAACGGCCCGGCGGATGGGCGGGCGGTTCGGCAGCACCCAGAACCGCAAGCTTCAGGCTTGCGGCAAACACATCGTCCTTGTCCTCGCCGTCCAGCCGCTCCAGCGTCCGGATCGCGGCCTGGATATCCCCGGCGCGCTCGCGATAAGTGGCAAGAAGCGCAAGGCCCGCCGTCCAGTCGGGACAAAGTTCCAGCGCCTGCGCCATCACCTCGGCGGCGGCTGCGTGATCGCCTGCCTCGTCCAGCATGCGTGCATAATCGGCGCGGCGATCTGCAATCAGATCACCCGAGGAATGGGATAGAACGCTCATCTGTCAATGGAACCGGCTTGAAACTGAGCGCCAATGTCGCCTTTTCTCGCCAAAAGCAAGCGGAATCGACAGGCGGTTTTGTTCTTGAATGCGCCGCAAACCCCCTTTATCTAGCCGGGGAAAGGGAGAGCACAATGAGCAACAACGTCAACAGGTTTCTGGGCGGCACCGTGATCGGCACGATCGTCAGGCTGCTGGTGGTCTCGCTGATCGTCGGCTTCATCCTGTCGGCGCTCGGCATCCACCCGCTCGACATCTATTACGGCATTGCCGATTTCTTCGCAGGCCTCTGGCATCGCGGCTTTGCAGCGCTCGGCGAGGTCGGTCGTTATTTCGTGCTGGGCGCGCTCATCGTCGTGCCCCTGTTCCTGATCATCCGCATCGTGAGCTATCGCCGTTGACCGCACCTTCGATCATATCCCCGCTCTCCCGCCGCGTCCTTCTCCTGGGCGGTCTTGCCGCCGGGCTTTCCGCCTGCAGCCCGTTCTTTTCCGGGGGCATTCCCGATGGCGATGTCGATGCGGAAGGCGTGACCGCGACATTCCTGCCCTGGGTCAACGATCTGCGCCAAGGCCGGGGACTCTCGCGCCTTTCCGCCTCGCGCGCCTGCGAAAATGCGGCGATCGATCAGGCAAGCCGGATGGCGCTTGCCAACAGGATGAACCATATCACCGGATCGGAAAGCGTGCTCGCCCGCTTCAAGCGCATGGGCCTGCCGCTGCCGGCGGCCGAGAACATCGCGATGCAGCAGCGCACGCCCGAACGGGCGTTCCAGGCCTGGGTCAATTCGCCGGGACACCTGAAGAACATGTTGGGAAATTATTCCCATATCGGCGTTGCCCGCGCCGTCAGCCCCAATTCCGGCAATACCCCGTTCTGGGCCATGTGCCTCAGCCAGTAGCCGATCAGAACGGTTTTGCCGCCCATTCGGCAGTGCCGCTGTCGCGCAATCCACGCGGCGTGGAAACGCCCGCCTCACGCATCGCGGCGATGATCGCCGAAAGACTGTCCTCGATCAGCTGCGGACCTTCATAGGTGAGCCCCGAATAGATCTGCACCAGATCCGCACCGGCGCGGATCTTTTCGACCGCGCGGGCGCCCGACGACACCCCGCCGACGCCGATGATCGCGCGCTCCGGCCCAAGCCGTTGCCTGACCCGCGCCAGCAGCGCCGTGGAGCGCTCGAACAGCGGCTTTCCGGAAAGGCCGCCTGCCTCGCGGGCGAGATCGGCTTCCACAAGACCCTCACGCGACAGTGTCGTATTCGAAACGATGACGCCGTCGAGCGTGCTTCTCAGCACCTCCGCGATCACGTCGTCGAGCCCTTCTTCCGTCAGGTCGGGCGCGATCTTCAGGAATACCGGAACCCGCCGGCTCGCTTTCTCGCGCGCCTCACCGACGGCATCGAGCAGGCTCGCAAGCTGGGCGCGGGCCTGAAGGTCGCGCAGGCCCGGCGTGTTGGGCGAGGAGATGTTGACGGTGAGATAATCGGCAAGGCCTGCAAACCGGCCGATGCCTTGAACATAATCGGCGATGCGATCGCCGGAGGTCTTGTTGGCACCGATATTGACCCCGACAATGCCCTGAAAGCGGCGGTTCTTCAGACGCTCGGCAAGGGCCGCGTGGCCGTCATTGTTGAAGCCCATCCGGTTGATCACGGCCTCGTCCCTGACGAGCCGGAACAGCCTCGGCTTGTCATTGCCGGCCTGCGGTAGCGGCGTGACCGTTCCGGCCTCTGCATGGCCAAAGCCGAGCTTCAGGAGCCCAGAGAGCGCTTCGCCATTCTTGTCGAGACCGGCCGCAACACCGAGCGGATTGGCAAAGGAAAGACCCGCAACGACGGTTGCAAGCCTTGCCTCCCGCGCATGACGCGCGCCCGGCAGGAGGCCGGTACGGATCGCCTTCAGCGTCAGGCCGTGGGCAAGCTCGGGATCGAGCGCGAAGGCGGCACGGCGACCACCCAATCTGTAAAGATCGATCATCCGAGCAACCCCGCAAAATCGTGGCGACCGTTGGCGGAAAGCGGCAACGGCCGATCCCAGAGAACGGCATCAAGCGGAAGGTCGCCGTAAAGATGGGGAAACAGCGCTCCCCCGCGCGACGGCTCATATTTCAGCTGAGCGCCGAGCACGGCCGGATCGACCGCAACCAGATAAAGGTCGGTCTTTCCGGCAAAATGCCGGGCTGCGGTTTCCGACAGCTGATCAGCCGTTGAAAAATGGATGAAGCCATCGGCAATATCCACCGGCGCGCCCGTAAACACGCCTGTCTCCCTTGCCACCAGCCATTCATTGGCCGTGACGATCTTGAATATCGGTTGTTCCGTCATTGTCCGCTCTACCGCCTGTGTCTGAGGCCGGTTTGGCAAAGAGCGGGACAAATGTCCATCGGTGGCGCCGCCTGAAAGCCTGAACACTGGAAAAATACGCCTTTTGTCGTGACTGGACGCTTTTATGGGTTGCTAAGCGGGGCTGACGGCGACCATAAAGAGCAACAGCTTTATTGTTTCGCGGATCAACAATAATCCCGAACCAGGCCGAATGTTCAGGAACCGCCTTTGGGAGGAGGCCAGGATGACCGGACAGACAATTCTGATCGCTGACGACCACCCGCTTTTCCGCAGCGCCCTCAAGCAGGCGATCGGCGGGATGGCCACGACTTACGATGTGGTCGAGGCCGGAGACTTCGAAACCGCCCAGCAGGCCGCCCGCGACACGCCCGAGGCCGAACTGATGCTGCTTGATCTTGCCATGCCCGGCGTCAGCGGCTTTTCCGGACTGATCACGCTGCGCTCGGAATTTTCGAGCCTGCCGATCGTGGTGATTTCGGGCAGCGATGACGACGACACCATCCGACGATCGCTCGCGCTTGGCGCCTCCGGCTTCATCTCCAAATCCGTCGGCATCGACGAACTGCGCACCGGCATCAGCACGGTTCTCGCCGGGGAGGTCTACACGCCCAAATCGTTCGGCGGCGGAGAGGAGAGCGATCCCGATATCGCCGACATGCTGCAGCGCCTGCAAACGCTCACGCCCCAGCAGTCGCGCGTGCTGCGCATGCTGTGCGAGGGGCTCTTGAACAAGCAGATCGCCTACGAGCTCAACGTTTCGGAAGCCACCGTCAAGGCCCATGTTTCCGCGATCCTCCTGAAGCTCAATGTCGACAGTCGCACGCAGGCGGTGATCCAGCTCGGCAAGGTCAACATGGCAATGGTGGCCTGAGGGGGACAGGATTTTATTCCTGTCCGGCTTTACGCTCCGCCTGCCGTTACGCTATAGGTTCTATGGCGAGAAACGGACACCGGCGATGCTTGAGAAGCTCACACATGGCGAGATATGGAGCGCGATCGACCGGCTGGCCGAGCGCCACAAGCTGACCCCATCCGGCCTTGCGCGCAAGGCAGGCCTCGACCCGACCACCTTCAACAAGTCGAAACGGCGCGCCGCCGACGGGCGCGAGCGGTGGCCGTCAATGGAATCCTTTGCCAAGATCCTGGCAGCCACCAACACCTCGATGAGCGATTTCATCGGCGAAATGCCGGCTGTCGAGCCGCCCGCGCGCGCGCCCGTGGGCGCGTTCCCGCCGCAGCCTTCGACCATCCCGCTTCTGGGGCTTGCCCGCGCGGGCACCGGCGGGTTCTTCGACGATGGCGGTTTTCCCGTCGGCCAGGGCTGGGACGAGGTCGATTTCCCAGCACCCGCCCGCACCGCGCAGGGGATCTACGCGCTCGAAGTGCAGGGCGACAGCATGTTGCCGCTTTACCGCGACGGCGATGTCCTGATCGTGGAGGCGAGCGCCGACACCCGCAAGGGTGATCGGGTGGTGGTGCGCACACGCGACGGTGAGGTGCTGGCCAAGGTGCTGGTGCGCCGCACGACCCGCCAGATCGAGCTGATGTCGATCAACCCGGACCATGAGAACATCGTCTTCGACCTTTCAGAGGTCGAATGGATCGCCCGCATCCTGTGGGCCAGTCAGTAATTCCCGCGACCGAGTCACACGCAGATGTCACAATCCACCCCCCGCGCCGAGATCACCCATTATGATGCGCTTGTCTATGTGATGGTGATGGCCTCTGCCGTCGACAGTGCGATGAGCGATACCGAGCTTGAGCGCATCGGACAGATTGCCCGTTCGCTGCCGGTTTTCGACGGTTTCGATGACGATCTCCTGACCGAAATCGCCCGCGACTGCGCAAATATCCTGTCGGGGCCGGAAGGCATGGATATCGCCCTCGAAATCATCCGCGACGCGCTTCCGAAGAGACTTTACGACACGGCCTACGCGCTCGCTGTCGAGATCATGTCGGTAGACCGGGTGGTGAGCGCCGAGGAAATCCGCCTTCTGCAACTGATCCGCGACCGGCTGCATCTGGACAAGCTCACCTGCGCGGCAATCGAACGCGGCGCGATCGCCCGCTACCGACCGGCCTGAGACAGGGCTTTCGCAATCGCGCCCGCACGCACAGCTTTATCTTTCAAATTGCTAAATGCGTTTGAATCTCGGCATATAAGAACATCATCAATTAATGAAGTATCAGACTCTCGCCCAATGCCATAATTACTTGTTGTAATTTTCTCCGGCAGATCGTTTACTAGTATAAACTTCATTCATCGGTGCGCATTTAAGAGGGGTCTAATGTCCATCTTGAAGCAAGCTGCTGTACAGTCCTTTGCACAGGGCGAGACGCCTGCGCGCGATCTGCCTGAAACCATGCGGAAGGAACGCCGCATGCTGTGCCGGCTGGGCTTCGACGAAGCGCTCATCGAAAGCGCCCTGAAAGCCGCGCGCGCCAACAACACCTCGATTGAGACCGAGTTGCTTTCAAGCGGTGCGGTGGATCAGGACGTCTATTACAGGAGGCTCGCGCATTATCTGGTACTGCCCTTTGAAGCGCGCCTTCCCGAGGACTGGGTGGTCGACCGCCCGAGCATGGATCGCCTGCTTTCGGACCCGCGCGGACTGAGGCTCGATCACGGCGCGGCAGAGCGTCGCTACGGCGTGGTGCCGTCTGCCCACGATCTCGCCGATCTCCACATCCGTCTGTCCTCGCATCCCGAAATCAGGCGTTGCGTGATCATCACCACGCCGCGGGCCGTGCGCGCTGCGGTTTGGAGGGCCGGCGCGCGCCGACGGCTGTTCGACACCGTGAACGAACTGATGGTGTGGGAGCCGCGGTTTTCGTCGAGGATCGTGTTCTGGGGCAAGCAGGGCTTTCTTCTGGGCGGCGGCGCAGCCTCCTTCGTGACCGGCCTCCTGTTCTTCCCCGTCGAGACGCTGCTTGCTTCCCACATCATCTTCACCGCGCTCTACCTGTTTTCGCTGCTGGTCAGGCTGGCCTCGGCGCGCGCCGCATCGAACACCCCCACCGGCTCCGCCATTACCCCTCACCGCGACCTGCCGGTCTACACGCTGCTGATACCGCTCTACCGGGAAGCCGGCATGATCGCGCAGCTCAGGCAAAGCATGGAGGCGCTCAACTGGCCGGTCTCCAAACTCGATATCAAGCTCATCTGCGAGGAGGATGACCGCGACACGCGTGCGGCCATCGTAAATGCCCGGCTTCCCGCCCAGTTCGAAACCGTGGTTGTGCCGCCCGGCGGACCGCGCACCAAGCCCAATGCGCTGAATTATGCGCTGCGCGGCGCGCGCGGACGATATCTGGTGATCTACGATGCCGAGGACCGGCCCCATCCCGACCAGTTGCGCGAGGCGTTCGAAACCTTCCGCCGCGCGCCGCGCCAGCTCGCCTGCCTGCAGGCGCCGCTCACGATTTCCAATATCGGCTGCAACTGGATCACCGGGCTCTACGCCTGCGAATATGCCGGACTGTTTCGCGGCATCCTGCCGTTTCTTGCCCGCCACCGGTTTCCGGTGCCGCTCGGCGGCACCTCCAACCATTTCCGCATCGAGGCGCTGCGTCGCTGCCGCGCCTGGGATCCCTACAATGTCGCGGAGGACGCCGATCTCGGCCTGCGCCTCCACCGTCTCGGCTATTATTGCGGCGCGATATCCCTTGCAACGCTTGAAGATGCGCCGACCGGGATAGGGGCATGGATTGCCCAGCGATCGCGCTGGATCAAGGGCTGGCTGCAGACGACGCTGGTGGCGCTGCGCGAACCCGGCCGGTTGCGCGACGAGATCGGGCTTTTGAATTTCGCGGTGTTCCTTGCAAGCACCGGCGGGCTGATCCTGTCGGCGCTGCTGCATCCGCTGCTGTTCGTCTCCGTGGTCACCACGGCCTGGCTGATGCTGCAGCCGGCGCCCGACCCCGGACCGATACAGCAGGTGCTGACCGGCATCGATCTCATCAATATCCTGGCAAGCTACTGGATCTTCCTGAGGCTCGGCGGCTCACGGATGACCAAGGGCGAGCTCGCGCGCATGGGCGCAAGCGCCGTCTGGCTGCCAGTCTACTGGCTGATGCTGTCGTTTGCGGGATGGAAGGCTTTTCTGGAACTCTATCACGCGCCCTATCTCTGGCGCAAAACCGACCACCGGCCCTCTGAATCGTGAGGAAAGACTGGAGCGGGTAGCGGGAATCGAACCCGCGCGTTCAGCTTGGGAAGCTGACAGGCTACCATTACATCATACCCGCCGGCGCACGGATACGGCCCCAGCAGGACCTCCAAGCGTGCGACAACCCGCTTTCAATATCACCGCGCCACCGCGCCCGGCAAGCCGAAAATGCGGAGCCCGGAGCGGCGGGCGAAGCGCGCGTTGCGGCATCGGATGGAACGGCAGCGGCGATGGGCGATCGCTTTCTCGTTCCAGGCGTTGCCGTTCTCTCAAGGCCTGCATTGAGCCCGGAAGTGCGGCGTGGCCCGCGCCTTCGGCACGGCCTCTCCCCGCCTGGCCCCGCGCGGTTACGGGCATGGGGCTTGACGGCGGGCCGTTGGGGAGTAAATGTCATGTCCAGTCCGGCCGGACCTCGTGAGGCGGCAGGACGAACCCGGTGCCGGGCCCCTCTGGCGAGAGTTCTGACGGCGCTCTCGTGATGTCGGTACCGCCCGCAAATTAGCCGGCGGACATGGTTACCTTGCTTCAAAATCTGACGTTTAGGACGCCTGCGCGTGGTCTTCGCGCATGCGCTTTTTTCTGTGATCCGATATCTTTCACCCTGCGGGAGGCGCATCCATGAGAGCCTCCACCCTGTCCTATTTCAAATGGGCCTTCATCATCACCATCCTCGGCCTCGCTGCCAGCACGCTCTTCGGCTATTTCAGCTTCGGGGTCAGCGGTGCGCTTGCTTTCCTGTTCATCACCGCGGTTCTGGCGGTGCTGGAGATTTCACTTTCCTTCGACAATGCGGTCGTCAATGCCAACAAGCTCAAGACCATGAGCCATGTCTGGCAGAGGCGCTTCCTGACCTGGGGCATCCTGATCGCGGTGTTCGGCATGCGGCTGGTGTTCCCGCTGGTGATTGTGGCGCTTGCCGCCAAGATCGGCCCGATCGCCGCCATCCACCTCGCCTTTGCCGAGCCGAAGACCTATGCCGCGATCATGCAGGAGGCGCATCTGCCGATCGCAGCCTTTGGCGGGACCTTCCTGCTGATGGTCGGGCTCTCCTATTTCTTCGACCACGAAAAGGAGGTCCACTGGTTTGCGCCTCTCGAACGGCCGATGGCAAAGCTTGCCGCCGTCAAGGGCATCGAGACCGGCATTGCGCTGATCCTGGTGCTGGTATTTTCCAATCTGGTACCGGACGGGCGCGCGGAGGACTTCCTCTATCCGGCGCTCTACGGTCTCCTGACCTATCTCGCGATCGAGGTGTTCAGCGGGCTGATGGATGCGACCCAGACCCAGACCGTCAAGGCCGCAGCGCAGGGCGGGCTCGGTGCCTTCATCTATCTCGAAGTGCTTGATGCGAGCTTTTCCTTCGACGGCGTGATCGGCGCCTTTGCGCTGACCAAAAACCTGCTGGTGATCGCGATCGGCCTTGGCATCGGGGCGATGTATGTGCGCTCGCTGACCATCATGCTGGTCGACCGGCAGACGCTGTCGCAATTCCGCTTCCTGGAGCATGGCGCGTTCTACGCCATTCTGGTGCTGGCGGTGATCATGTACACCCAGACGCTGCTGCATATTCCGGAAGCGATCACTGGTCTGGTCGGTGCGGGCCTGATCGCGCTTTCGCTGTGGTCATCCATCCGCTGGCGCAAGCTTCAGGAACTCGTCGACACGATCTGACGATCGGGGCGGGTCCTTCAGGGACCCGCCCTTTCGCCCTTCTTGCTTGCTATCCCTTCGAAGCAGCGCGCCGTCTATTCGGCGGCCGCCTTGTGGAAGATCGCGATCTGGCTAAGGAAGGCGCGCACCAGAGCGGGCTTCAGGGGCTTGTGCTGAACCACGATATCCTCCTCGACCGCCAGGTCACGCACATCCTGCGTGCGGTCAGCGGTCAACAGCAGCGCCGGGATATGGCGCTGGTAGTGCTCGCGCAGGATCGTCACCGCATCGACGCCGCTTGCACCATTGTCGAGATGGTAGTCGGCAATGATGACATCGGGCACGATATCGATTGCCCGCGCCTCGTCGGGCCCGCGCGCGGTGTGGATATCCGCGCCCCAGCCGCCGAGCAGAACGCGCATGCCGGCCAGGATCGCCTCCTCATTGTCGATGCACAGAACCTTGAGGCCTGCAATCGCCTGACCGGGCAGCCTGCCTTGAGGCTTGGCCGCGGGCTGGCCGGCATCGGCGCCAATCTCGGCAAACGGCACGGCAAGGCGGAACACTGTCCCCTCGCCCGGCGCCGAGGACATGGTCACCGGATGTTCGAGCATTCGCGCCAGCCGGTCGACGATCGAAAGACCGAGGCCAAGCCCATGGGCTGCGCGCGCGCCTTCATCAAGCCGCGTGAATTCCTTGAACACGCTTTCGGCCTTCGATGCGGGAATGCCGATCCCGGTATCATGCACCTCGATCACCGCGTGATCGCCCTTGCGCCTGACGCCGACCAGAACCTTGCCGCTGATGGTGTATTTGATCGCGTTGGAGACGAGGTTCTGCACCAGGCGTCGTAACGCCTGCGCATCCGAGCGCACCTTCAGCGAGGACGGGACCACGACCAGATCGAGGCCCTTTTCATCCGCCAGCGGCCGGAAATCCGTTTCCACCCGTTTCAGCGTATCGCCGAGGCTGACGGTGGTAAAATGCGGCTTCATCGCACCGGCATCGAGGCGCGAGATATCAAGCACCGCGCCCAGAATATCCTCGACCGACTGAAGTGCGGAATCGATCTTGTCGGAAAAGTCGCGGGCCTCGCTTTCAGGTGGCAGCCGCTCGCCAAGGGCTGTGGCATACAGGCGGGCTGCATTGAGCGGCTGGAGAATGTCGTGGCCGGCTGCGGAAAAGAAACGCGTCTTGCCGATATTGGCCTCATCGGCGGCCGCACGCGCCAGCCGCAGGGCATTGTTGACTTCGGTCAGCTCCGCCGTGCGCGCGGCCACGCGCTGTTCCAGCGTTTCATTGGCCTGCTTGAGGGCGAGATCGGCTTCAACCCTGCGGGTGATATCGGTAAAGGTCACCACCATGCCGGCATCAGGCATGGCGCGGGACTGGACCTCGATGATCCGCTTGCCGCCGTCGAGCACCATCGGGAAGGCGGTCTCGTGGGCGCGCAGCTTGCGCAGCGCCTCCTTCGCTTCCTCGCCTGTCAGATCCCCGCGCGAGGAGAGCCGGCCGACGATGTTGATCAGCGGGTAGCCCACCTGACCGACCTCCTCGGGAAGATCGAGAAGCGCGCGGAACCGCTTGTTCCAGACCGTCAGCCGGTTGGCGGCGTCGAAGACGGCGATACCCTCATCCATCTGCGACAATGCGGTCTGCAGCAGGCCCTGATTATATTGCAGGGCCTCGCTTGCCTGATCGAGCAGGAAGGCGGCATCGCCCGATGCCGACTCGGCACGCTGCAGTACCAGCGACAGCACGAGACGCGCCGATGACGAGCCGATGGCGGTTCCGAGCAACTGTTCCGAAAAATGAATGAGCGCCATGTCGGCCTGCTCGTCGTCCGCCATGCGCCGTCCGGCATTGCGTTCGAAGGTGGCGAAGGAGCGGGCCGTGCGCTCGGCGCCGAGATAGCCCTTCAGCGTTTCGCGCAGCGCGCCGACCGAAACGCCCGTGCCGATGCCGCGCGCCGTCGATTGCCAGCGGGTCTGGCGCTTGACGAAGATGCCGGACTGGATCCGCTCCAGCGGCCGCGCAGGCCGGCTCAGCGAACCGAACACGAGGCCCGCAATGTTGACCGTGAGCGACAGGCAGGTGACGTTCAGCAGGATATCGGCATCCGGCCCGACAAAAAGGCTCGTCCCCGGAATGAGGAAATTCATGACCGCGCCCGCAACCGCCGACTGATCCGGCCCGCCAAGGCTTGGCACGAACAGCAGGTAGATCCAGGTGATGAAGCCGAGTGACAGGCCGACAATGGCGCCGCGGGCGTTGGCATTACGCCAGACGAGCCCGATGAGAAGCGCCGGCGCCACCTGCGCGATCGCCGCAAAGGCCAGAAGCCCGATCGAGAACAGACCACGATCGCTGTCGATATGGCGGTAATAGGCATAGCCGAGCAGCATGACGCCGAGGATCGAGGCACGCCGGACATTGAGCAGCAGGCGTGAGAAATCCTGCCGCCGCCCCTCGCCCGACATCATCCGCCGGCGCAGGAAGATCGGATTGACGATATCGTTCGACAGCATGATCGCAAGCGCCACCGAAGCGACGATGACCATGGCGGTGGCCGCCGAGAACCCGCCGAGAAAGGTGATCAGTGAAATGACGCGCTGGCCGAAGGCGATCGGCAGTTCCAGAACGTAGAGATCGGGGTCGACGTTAGGGCCAAGCGTCATCGCCCCGCCGATCGCCACCGGCAGGACCAGAAGATTGATCGCGATCAGATAGAGCGGAAACAGGAAGCGGGCGAGGTTGAGTTCTCCCTCCGAGCGGTTTTCGACCACGGTGACATGAAACTGACGCGGCAGAAGCAGGATGGCGCAGGCAGACAGGACCGTCAGCAGGATCCAACGGCTGATCGGCGTCTCATAGGAAAGCGCTGCGGCCGCCACGGCGTGTTCCCGCGCGGAAGCGAGGAGATCGGCGGGGCCGTCAAACAGCACGAACAGTGCGAACAGCCCAACGGAAGCAAAGGCAACGAGCTTGATGACGGATTCCATCGCGATCGCCAGGATCAGCCCGTCCTGGTGTTCGGTGGCATCGGTGTGGCGGGTGCCGAACACGATCGCGAAACTTGCCAGCGCCAGCGTGACGGCAAGCGGCAGGCCGACGCCATAGGCAGCGCCCGCCGACAGGAAGCCCGGCTCGCCGCCGACCATGACCGAGACGGAGTCCGAGACCGCCTTTAGCTGCAATGCGATATAGGGAATGGCTGCGGCGAGCGAGATGATGGCGACAAGGCCCGCGACGATCGGGTTCTTGCCGTAGCGGGCCGCCAGAAAATCTGCGGCCGAGGTCAGCTTTTCCGCCTTCGCCAGCGCAACGATGCGCTTTACCAGCGGCATGCCGACGGTGAAGACCAGGATCGGACCGATATAGATGCCGAGGAATTCGAGACCGCGCGTGGCCGCGAGGCCGACGCCGCCGAAATAGGTCCACGAGGTGCAGTAGACGGCGAGCGACAGCGCATAGACCACATTGCGCCCGTCGCGCGGGCGCATCTGCCGCTTTGCCTGCCGGTCGCCAAAGCTTGCGACCGCAAACAGCAGCAGTATATAGAGCAGCGCCGATAGCAGGATCAGCCAGCCGGGCAGCATCCCTTCATTCTCCCGTTCTGATGCGAAGCACTCAAATTTGCCGCGCAGCACGACGATATGCCAAGGGCAAGGATTTTGAAATGCGACTGTCGCAGCACACACATGACAAGTTTCAATCGATCGACGCCGAAAATTGATGGCATCCAGGGCGCGCTCCGGTTTAAGAGAGGACGACAGGAGACTCAAAATGCGCCTTATCGAAAGCCTCAGCCACCGTGCCCGGTCAGCCCCCGAAAGCGGTATCGTAGAGATCGTGAACTATGCCCGCGGCCGCGACAATCTGCTGCCGCTCTGGGCCGGTGAAGGCGACCTGCCGACACCCGCCTTCATCAATGAAGCGGCCAAGCGGGCGCTCGACAATGGCGAGACCTTCTACACCTACCAGCGCGGCATTCCGGAGCTGAGGCAGGGCATTGCCGACTACTATCGGCGCCACTTTAAGGCAGACCTTTCGCCGGAGCACATCTATGTCACCGGATCGGGCATGCATGCGATCAAGCTGATGGTCGAGGCGCTGACGGCGCCGGGCGACGAGGCAATCTACCTGACCCCGTCCTGGCCGAATATCGCCGCAGCCCTTGGCGTTTCGGGCGCGCAGCAGGTGGCCGTGCCGCTGACCTTTGCCGATGGCGCCTGGTCGCTCGACATCGAAAAGGTCGAGGCCGCGATCACCGACAAGACGACGATGATCTTCGTCAATACCCCATCGAACCCTTCCGGATGGACGGCAAGCCTTGCCGATCTGACAGCCCTTCTCGATATTTCGCGCCGCCACGGCATCTGGATCCTCGCCGACGAGATCTATGCGCTCTACCATTATGCCGGCGGCCGCGCGGCCTCGTTCCTCGACATCATAGAGGAGGGAGACCGGGTGGTGTTTGCCAACTCGTTTTCGAAGAACTGGTCGATGACCGGCTGGCGCGTCGGCTGGGTGGTGGCGCCGCCCGTGCTTGGCGATGTCATCGAAAACCTGGTGCAGTACACCACGTCGGGCGTCTCGCAGTTCATGCAGCGCGGCGCGGTGGCCGCCGTCAATGACGGCGATGATTTCGTGGCGGAAAACATTGCAAGGGCGACGGAAGGCCGCGACATCTTCTGCGACCGGCTTCTCGCCACCAACCGGGTGCAGACGCTGAAGCCCGCGGGCGCGATCTATGCCTATCTGAAGATCGACGGCATCACCGACAGCCGCCGGGCGGCGCTCGACATCGTCGACAAGACCGGAGTCGGCCTTGCGCCAGGCTCCGCCTTCGGCCCCGGCGGCGAGCCCTTCCTGCGTGCCTGCTTCCTGCGCAATGCCGGCCAGCTGTCAGAAGCCGCCGACCGTCTGGCGGATTATATCGCGCGGATTTGAGGGCGCACAAACGCGCCCTTCTCTTGATGAGTCATGCTCGTGCCTGACACGAGCATCCAGGCCGCACGGGAAACTCTGCCTGGACCCTCGGGTCAAGCCCGAGGGTGACCCGAAGATGGAGTGATACGCAGCGAGGACAGAAACGGCCCAACGAAAAATCGGGCCGGCGCATCTTTGCCGCGCCCTAAAGCTTCACCCTGCCGTTCACCAGCTGGTCTTCCCAGGCAAGCGCGTGCTTCACGATCGTGTCGAGGTCATCATATTTCGGTTCCCAGCCGAGGATCTCGCGCACGCGGGCATTGTCGGCAACCAGCGCCGGCGGATCGCCGGGGCGGCGCTCGGCCATGTCGACGCGGAAATCGACGCCCGAGACCCGCTTGATCGCATCCACCACCTGCAGCACCGAGAAGCCGTGGCCATAGCCGCAATTGGCGACGAAATTGTCGCCGCCGTTCAGGAGATGCATCAGCGCCTTCACATGGGCATCGATCAGGTCGGTCACATGGATATAGTCGCGCAGGCAGGTGCCATCAGGCGTTGGATAATCCGTGCCGAAGACCTGCATGCGGTTGCGCCGGCCGGTTGCGGCCTGGGCGGCGATCTCGATCAGATGGGTGGCATGTTCGCGCGTCTCGCCCGTGCGGCCCTGAGGATCGGCGCCGGCGACGTTGAAATAGCGCAGGGCCGCATATTTGAAGCCGTAGGCGGCGGCACTGTCGCGCAGCATCACCTCGGTCATCAGCTTCGACCAGCCATAGGGCGAGACCGGCTGCAGGTTCTGCTCCTCGTCCAGCAGGTCCACGCCCGGTTCGCCATAGACGGCGGCGGTGGAGGAAAACAGGAACGCCTCGATCTTGGCTTCGACGGCGGCCTCGATCAGCGCGCGCGATTTCACGGTGTTGTTGTCGTAATAGGTCAGCGGGTCGGAGACCGAATCCGAGACCACGATCGATCCGGCAAAATGGGCAACCGCATTGATGCCTTCGTCGGCGATGAGCTTTGCCACCAGCTTGCGGTCGGCGATATCGCCCTTCACCAGCTTCGCAGCTTCGGGAACAAGCTCGTCATGACCGGTCGAAAGGTCGTCGAGAACCACCACCTTTTCTCCGCGATCGACAAGCGCATGGGCCATGTGTGAACCGACATAACCGGCGCCGCCGGTAACCAGGATCGTCATTTTCGTGTTCCCTTCCGCTGTCTTTTTTCAACCGGCGAGATAATGCGTATCGGAAAGCGCGCGCAGCCGGTCTGCGGCCTGTTCCGGTGTGAGATCGCGCTGCGGCGTGCCGAGCAGCTCAAAGCCGACCATGAACTTCTTGACGGTCGCCGACCGCAGGAGCGGCGGATAGAAATGAGCGTGCATCACCCATTCATCGTGATCCTTGCCATCCGTCGGGCGCTGGTGAAAGCCCATGGAATAGGGGAAGGACGTGGAGAACAGGTTGTCGTAGCGGATCGTGATATGGGAGAGCGCCTCGGCGAGGTCGGTCCTCTCCGATGCGGTCATCTCTTCCATCGAACGGATATGCCGCTTCGGCAGCACCATGGTTTCGAAAGGCCAGACCGCCCAATAGGGCACCAGCACCACGAAGCCGTCATTTTCAAACAGGATGCGCTCGCCAAGGGCCTGCTCCTGCTTGAGATAGGCCATCAGAAGCGGGGTGCCATGCTGCTCGAAATAGGCGGTCTGGGTTTGTGTTTCCCGCTCTGCCGCATTGGGCAGATTGCGGCTCGCCCAGATCTGGCCGTGCGGATGCGGATTGGAACAGCCCATCATCGCGCCGCGATTTTCGAAGATCTGCACATGGCCGATATCCGGCCGCGCGCCAAGTTCGACATATTGTTCGACCCAGGTATCGACCACCCGCGCAATGTCGGAGACCTCCATGCGCGCAAGCGTGAGATCGTGGCGGGGCGAAAAGCAGATGACCCTGCAAAGGCCGCTTTCGCCTTCCGCCATCAGCAGGCCGTCGCGAAAACTCTCCTGCGGCGCATCTTCCGTCAGCGCGGCAAAATCATTGTCGAAAACGAAGGTGTGGCTGTAATCCGGGTTCTTTTTACCGTTGATGCGGGTATTGCGGGCGCAGAGATAGCAGTCCGGATCATGGGCCGGCATCTCCGGCACATCCGCGTCCTCCACCTGTCCCTGCCAAGGCCGCTTGGCGCGATGGGGCGACACCAGGACCCATTCGCCCTGAAGCGGATTATACCTGCGGTGCGGATGATCGGAAAACGTGCTCATGTCTCTCAGTCCCTCAGCGGCCCGGCGCCATCTTTCGGCGCGCAGGCAAAGATTTCGGAGGTGTGGCCGGTCGCCTCGCGATAGGCAGCGCGGACATTCTCCATGAACGCCTCGACATCGCCTGCGGCAACCAGCGCCACCACGCAGCCGCCGAAGCCGCCGCCGGTCATGCGGGCGCCGTACACGCCCTTCTGCGCCTGTGCGATATCGACGAGAATATCGACCTCTTCGCAGGAGATCTCGTAATCATCCCGCATCGAGGCATGGGAGGCGTTCATCAGTCGTCCGAAAGTCTCCAGATCGGCATTTTGAAGCGCATCGGCGGCTTGCAGAACCCGCTCGTTCTCAGTCACGATATGGCGGCAGCGGCGGTAGGTGACATCGGAGAGGGCATCGCGGTTCTCCTCGAGGTCCTCGAAAGAGACATCGCGCAGCGCCCGGATTTCGCCCAGCGCCGTGCGCAGCAGCCGCACGCCTTCCTCGCAGGATTGGCGGCGCCGATTGTATTCGCCGTCGGCAAGGGCATGGTGGACCATGGAATTCGCAACCACGATCCGCGCCTTGTGATCGATCGGCACCGTGCTTCCCTGAAGCGTGCGGCAATCGATCATCAGCGCGTGGCCTTCAACGCCATTGCATGAGATGAACTGGTCCATGATGCCGCACCGCATGCCGACATAGTCGTTTTCCGCCTGCTGGCAGATCTTCGCAAGTTCCACCGGATCGACGTCGTGACCGGCAAGCGACAGCAGCGCATAGCCGACCACCACTTCGAGGGCTGCCGAAGATGAAAGTCCGGAGCCGACGGGAACGGAGGAGGACACGAGAATATCGGCACCCGCGAGATGCTTGCCGGCGCGCTCCAGCATCACCGCGACGCCGAAGGCATAATCGGTCCAGTCACCGCGCGGTGTGTGCTCGTCCGCATCGAGGTCGAGCTCGGCGAATTTGTCATTGTTGAGGGACCGAATGCGCACCATCCGGTCGGCGCGACGGGCGGCTGCGGCATCGGCCTGGTATTCGAGCGCTGCCGGCATCACGAAACCATCATTGTAATCGGTGTGTTCGCCGATCAGGTTGACCCGGCCGGGCGCTCTGAAAAGCTGCGGCTCCCCCTGGAAATAGTCGAGAAACCGTGCGCGCAAAGCCTCGGATGCAGCCATGAACAAACTCCCCCATTTCAAATCGTGCGCATATGAGGTTGAAACTCGGGCCTCGTCAAGGTCCGGGCGGTCGGCATGCGGGCGGCGCGCTGCCCGTCCGCCCGCCAGGATCCTTGCATCGCGCAGCCTGGCTTGAAGCTGGAGGTCGTGATGGCTCCGAGGAAGCCTTTGATCTGAGGGCAAGACCTGAGGACAAGTTCGGCCATGCTGGGTGGAGCCTGCGCATATTCCAGCGGTGTCCGGCTGCCGTGTTGCGAATGATTTGCAATAGCATTTGACAAGGACGCAAGTCGGCCCCATGTTCGTTGCAAGTAATTCTTAACTGCATTTCAGGGTAGGCTTGATGAAGACCATAAAGGCCGCATGCGCGGCAGCCATGCTTTCGGCCCTGTCTGCGGCCGCGTCATTGCCGGCATTTGCCGCCGGCCCGCCGAAAGTGGTCACCACATTTACCGTGATTGCCGACATGGCCCGCAATGTTGCAGGCGAGCATGCCGAAGTGGTCTCGATCACCAAGCCAGGCGCTGAAATTCACGGCTATACGCCAACGCCACGCGATATCCTGAGTGCCCGCGACGGCGACGTGATCTTATCGAACGGGCTCAATCTTGAGCGCTGGTTCGAGAAATTCCTGCAGAACCTTGGCGACGTGCCGAATGTGGTTGTTTCCGATGGCATCACGCCCATCGATATTGCGGGCGGCGAATATGACGGCAAGCCGAACCCGCATGCGTGGATGTCGCCGGACAACGCCGAAATCTATGTCGCGAACATCCGCGACGCCCTGATCGCAATCGACCCCGACAATGCGGATGCCTACACCGAAAATGCCGCAGCCTACACCGCCGAAATCCGGGCGGCGCTGCAGCCGATGCGCGACGCGCTTGCCGCCGTGCCGGAAGACCAGCGCTATCTGGTAACGAGCGAGGGAGCGTTTTCCTATCTCGCCCGCGATCTCGACCTGAAGGAGCTCTATCTCTGGCCGGTCAATGCCGACCAGCAGGGTACGCCGCAGCAGATTCGCCAGGTGATCGACACGATGCGGGAAAAAGGTATCGAAGTGATTTTCTCCGAAAGCACGGTTTCCGACAAGCCCGCCCGCCAGATCGCCCGAGAAACGGGGGCGGCCTATGGCGGCGTGCTTTACGTGGATAGTTTGAGCGCGGAAGACGGACCGGTGCCCACCTATCTGGATCTTCTGTCGGTCACCACGGAAACGATCGCAAAGGGCCTTGCCCAATGACCGATGCAGGTCTTGCCGTCGTAAACGCGACCGTCACCTATCGCAACGGCCACACCGCCCTTGCGGGCGCGAGTTTCGAAATCCCGAAGGGCACCATCACGGCGCTCGTCGGCGTCAATGGCGCGGGCAAGTCCACGCTCTTCAAGGCCATCATGGGCTTCGTGCCGCTTGCCCGGGGAACGGTTG
This sequence comes from Martelella limonii, assembly GCF_013344475.1. GTDB lineage: Bacteria > Pseudomonadota > Alphaproteobacteria > Rhizobiales > Rhizobiaceae > Martelella > Martelella limonii. The sequence continues at coordinate 411,688 of NZ_JABUOU010000004.1, forward strand.
AAATTCTCGGGCTTCCGGCCGCCACAGCGTTGAAAAAGAACCTTGTCGCCTATGTTCCGCAGGCCGAAGAGGTCGACTGGAACTTCCCCGTCCTGGTGGAAGATGTCGTGATGATGGGGCGTTACGGCCATATGGGTTTCCTGCGCCGCCCGTCGGCGACAGACCGCAAGATGGTCGCGGCCGCCCTCGAAAGGGTCAATATGACCGGCTTTTCCCGCCGCCAGATCGGCGAGCTTTCCGGCGGCCAGCGCAAGCGGGTGTTCCTCGCCCGGGCGCTTGCACAGGAAGGTCAGGTGATCCTGCTCGACGAGCCCTTCACCGGCGTCGATGTCAAGACCGAGGAGCAGATCATCGCACTCCTGCGGGAGCTGCGCGACGAGGGCCGGATCATGCTCGTTTCCACCCACAATCTCGGCTCCGTGCCTGAATTCTGCGACCGGACCGTGCTGGTTAAGGGTACCGTGGTGGCCTATGGACCGACGGAATCCACCTTTACACAAAGGAACCTGGAGCAGACTTTCGGCGGCGTACTGCGTCATTTCGTGCTGGAAGGCCCAGCGCTCCACGATGACGCAGACAAACGCCGGGTCAAGGTCATCACCGACGACGAGCGCCCCTTCGTCATCTATGGTGAGCCGGGCACGGATACGATCGCGGAAAAATCCGCGCGCCTCTCGCCAGGCCAGGACGGCGACGATGATTGACCGGCTCCTGGAACCGCTTTCCTACGCCTACATGCTGAACGCCATCTGGGTGAGCGCGCTGGTTGGCGGCGTCTGCGGCTTTCTCTCGGCCTATCTTATGCTGAAGGGCTGGTCGCTGATCGGCGATGCGCTGTCCCACTCGATCGTGCCGGGCGTGGCCGGCGCCTATATGCTGGGCCTGCCGTTTTCACTCGGCGCCTTTGTGGCCGGCGGGCTCGCCGCGGGCGCAATGCTGTTCTTCAACAGAAAGACGAAACTCAAGGAAGACGCGATCATCGGCCTGATCTTCACCGGCTTTTTCGGGCTTGGCCTGTTCATGGTCTCGGTCTCGCCGGTCCCGATCGACATCCAGTCTATCATCATGGGCAATGTGCTGGCGATCACCCGGTCCGACACCATCCAGCTCGTGATCATTGGCGGCGTGACGCTTTCGATACTGGCGTTCAAGTGGAAGGACCTGATGGTGGTGTTCTTCGATGAAAACCACGCCCGCTCGATCGGCATCAATCCCGATATCATGAAGGTGCTGTTCTTCACCCTGCTCGCGGCCTCGACCGTGGCAGCGCTCCAGACCGTCGGCGCCTTTCTTGTCATCGCACTGGTCGTCACCCCGGGCGCCACCGCCTACCTCCTGACCGACCGGTTTCCGCGCCTGATCGCCCTTGCCGCCGCCATCGGCGCCATCACCTCCGCGCTCGGGGCCTATGTCTCGTATTTCCTCGACGGCGCGACCGGCGGCGTCATCATCGTCATGCAGACCGCCCTGTTCCTGATTGCCTTCGTGGCCGCCCCCAAGCACGGCCTGCTGGCCGCAAAGCGCCGCGCCCGCCGGGCGCTTCAGGAGCAAACGCCATGAACGATTTCTGGATGATGGCGCTGTTCCCGTTCCAGCTCGATTTCATGCTGAAGGCCTTCGCGATCACGCTGATGGTGTGCGTGCCGATGGCGCTATTATCCTGCCTTCTGGTGCTGAAGGGCTGGTCGCTGATGGGCGACGCCGTCTCGCATGCCGTGCTGCCGGGCGTCGTGGTCGCCTATATGATCGGCCTGCCGCTTAGTCTCGGCGCCTTCGTTGCTGGCATGGTCTGCGCGCTGTCGACCGGTTTTCTTTCCGAAAACAGCCGGATCAAGGAGGATACGGTGCTTGGCATCGTGTTCTCCGGCATGTTCGGCCTTGGACTGGTGCTCTACGTCAAGGTCCATTCCGCCGTCCATCTCGACCACATCCTGTTCGGCGACATGCTGGGCATCTCGATCCGGGACCTGGTCGAGGCAGGCCTGATCGCCCTGGCCGCCACGGCCTTCCTGACGCTGAAGCGCAAGGACCTGCTGCTGCATGCCTTTGACGAGCAGCATGCCCGCGCCATTGGCCTGCCGACGAAGGTCCTGCATTACGGGCTGTTGATCGTGCTGTCGCTGACGGTGGTCGCGGCCCTCAAAGCCGTCGGCATCATCCTGTCGGTCGGACTGCTGGTCGCCCCCGGCGCGATCGCCTTCTTATGGACAAGACGGTTTTCAACCATGCTGCTGGTGGCGCTTGCGGTGGCAATCGGATCCACGCTTTCAGGCATCTATGCAAGCTTCTACATCGACAGCGCGCCGGCGCCGACCATCGTGCTGGTGATGACGCTCGCCTTCATCGCAAGCTTCATCCGCACCATGATCGCTTCCCGGCGCACCGCGCGTCAGACGGCCTCGACGTCCCAATAGAGCGGGAACTTCGGATCGAACACGGTGACGGGACCGGCCCCGGTCTCCCGCTTTGCCGGATATTCGACCGGATTGTCGCGCTTGACGAGCGTAATCGTCTCCTCGTTCGGCTTCAGCCCGTACCACGCGGGACCGTTGAGCGAGGTGAAGGCTTCAAGCCTGTCGAGCGCACCCTCGTTTTCGAACACATGGGCAAGGCAGCTCATGGTGTTGGGGGCAGTGTAGATACCGGCGCAGCCGCAACCGCATTCTTTCGCCGGATCGACATGGGGCGCGGAATCCGTGCCCAGGAAGAAGCGGCTGTCGCCCGAGGTGGCGGCGGCGACCAGCGCCTTCCTGTGTTCCTCGCGCTTGGCGACCGGCAGGCAGTAATAATGCGGGCGGATGCCGCCAACGAGCATATCGTTGCGGTTGATGATCAGGTGATGGGTCGTCAGCGAACCGGCAAGGTTCTTCCGTGCATCCTTGATGTAATCGACGCCATCCTTGGTCGTCACATGCTCCATGGTGATCTTCAGTTCCGGCAGGCGGCGGCGGATCTTGTCAAGCACGGTCTCGATGAACACCGCCTCGCGGTCGAAGATATCGACGTCCTTGTCCGTGACCTCGCCGTGAACGCAGAGGTTGAGGCCGATCTCGGCCATCTTTTCCAGAACCCCCATGGCGCTGTCGATGTTGCGCACGCCGCTTGCCGAATTGGTGGTGGCGCCGGCCGGATAGAGCTTGACCGCACGGATCAGCCCCTCGTTCCAGGCAGACGCCACATCGGCAGGCTCCGTGGTCTCGGTCAGATAGAGCGTCATCAGCGGCGTGAAGCGCGCGCCTTCGGGTATCGCGGCAACAATCCGGTCGCGATAGGCGGCGGCATCCACCGCCGTCACCACAGGCGGCACCAGGTTGGGCATGATGATCGCCCTGCCGAAATGACGCGCGGTATCGCCGATCACGCCTTCCAACATGGCCCCGTCGCGCAAATGCAGATGCCAGTCGTCAGGGCGGCGGATTGTCAGGTTTTTCATCGGGATCTCCATGGCGGATAGAGGGCTGGCATACGGCTTTCGGCCTCAAAATGGAAGTCCGCCGACCGGACGCCAGCGTGGAATAGGAAAAAAATCGGGCGGTTTTTCGAAGCGCCCGTTGTTTGGAACCGGGCAGAGACCCTAGATAGATGGAAAGACCCGACCGGAGAAAACGACATGACCGCACCGCGCATCGACATCAATTGCGACATGGGCGAGAGTTTCGGCGCCTGGGACAAGGGCGACGATGCCGAGATGCTGAAGATCGTCTCCTCCGCCAATGTCGCCTGCGGCTTCCATGCCGGTGATCCCGACACCATGGCAACGACCTTCGTGCTGGCGCGCGACCGCAATGTCGCCGTCGGCGCGCATCCGGGCTTTGCAGACCTGATGGGCTTCGGACGCCGGCGCATTCCCTATTCGGCGACAGAGATCGAGCGGCTGGTCGCCTACCAGATCGGCGCGGCGCAGGCGATGGCGCAGTATGTCGGCCATCCCATTACCCACGTCAAACCCCATGGCGCGCTCGGCAATCTGGCGCAGGAGGACAAGGACGTCGCGCGCGCGGTCTGCAATGCCATCAAGGCCGTCGACCCTGCGCTGATCTGTCTTTCGATCGCGCTCGGCCAGCAGCAGCAGATCGCCGCGGAAATGGGGCTGACCGTTGTTTCCGAGATCTTCGCCGATCGCGGCTATGACGACGACGGCGTGCTCCTGTCGCGCGGACGACAGGGCGCGGTGATCCGCGATCCGGCCGAAGCCGGAAGGCGGGTCGGCGCTATGGTGACGGAGGGCGCCATCATCACGGCAACGGGAAAGCGTATCCCGACCGCCATCGATTCCGTCTGCGTTCACGGCGACACGCCCGAAGCCGTTCCGATTGCATCTGCAGTGCGTGAAGCGCTTGAAAGGCAGGGATACGCGATCACCAACTTCATCCACTAGGCCAAGTCTGCGCAGGCCGGCGGATTGGTTGCAGCATCAATGGACTCTGCTCCGCCTTTTCGGGAATGCAGATGGCCCCTCAAAAAAACTGGTTGTGGCGGGGTGGCCGGTCTAAGACAGGCCGAGCATGATCCGGGCGGCGCGCCCGGGCAATGAGGCCCGCCCATGACAGACAATGCCTTCCGCAATATCAATATTCTGACGATGGCTCAGGCTATCGGCGGCGCAGCGCCTCCGATCGTGATCTCGCTCGGCGGCATTGTCGGCGGCACGCTTGCGCCCGATCCCGCCTTCGCGACCCTGCCCGTCAGCCTCTACAATGTCGGCGTGGCGCTCGGCACCCTGCCGGCCGCATGGATCATGCGCCGTTTCGGCCGGCGCGAGGGCTATGTCTTCGGCGCGCTGATCGGCATCCTGGGCGGCCTGCTGGCGGCAACCGCGATCGCGGCAAGCACCTTCCTGCTGTTCTGTCTCGCGATCATGGCAGTTGGGCTCTACGGTTCCTACATCCAGAGTTTCCGCTTCGCGGCCGCCGATGCCGTTTCAGGCGACATGAAACCCAAGGCGATCTCGCGGGTTATGGTCGGCGGTCTTGCAGCCGCGATCATTGGCCCGCAGATAGCGATGCACACACCGGATGCGGTTCCAGGCATTCCCTATATCGCGAGCTTCATCTGCCTAGCGGGGCTGGCATTGCTCACACTCGGACTTGCCACGCGACTGACACTCCCCAAACCCGTAGCTGTCAGCATTTCCGGCGGAAGGCCGCTTTCGGAGATTGCCCGCTCGCCCCGCTTCATCCTCGCCGCAGGCACCGGTATCATCTCCTACGCGATGATGTCCTTCATCATGACTGCTTCGCCACTTGCAATGGTCGCCTGCGGCCATTCCGTCAATCAGTCGACGCTCGGCATTCAATGGCATGTGCTGGCGATGTTCGGGCCGAGCTTCTTTACCGGACGCCTGATCGCCCGGTTCGGCAAGGAAAGGATCGCGGCAACGGGTCTCGCGCTGATTGCGGGCTGTGCGGTGGTCGCGCTTTCGGGCCTCGGCCTCACCCATTTCTGGCTGGCGCTGATCCTGCTTGGGCTGGGCTGGAATTTCGGCTTCATCGGCGCGACAGCGATGATCACCGATTGCCACACGCCGGAAGAGCGCGGCAAGGTGCAGGGCCTCAACGATTTCCTCGTCTTCGGCTCCACCGCCACCGCCTCGTTCATGGCAGGCGTCTTGGTGCATATCGACAATGGCTGGAGCCTGATGAACTGGCTGGTGTTCCCGGCCGTGGCGCTTGCGCTGGTACCGCTGATGTTAAGCCGTGGGTTCGCTGCGCGGATGAGGTAAGAGAAGCCGTCCAAAAGCGCCGCTGCAGAGCCTCGGATTGCCGCCAACCTCTCACCCAGCTGTCATGCTCGGGCTTGAACCGAGCATCCATACTGAGCAGGCAATGGATTCTCACTCTTTGACGCCGTGCGCCCCCGCCTGGATCCTCGGGTCAAGCCCGAGGATGGCACCCGTGGGTGTGGCAAGGCCCCTCAACCATCAGGGCTGCCAGCTGGAGCGGGCAGCGTAGCATGGTTCAGTCCCTGTGTCGGCGGGCCGGGAACAGGATGACGTCGCGGATCGAGGGGCCGTTGGTCAAAAGCATGATCAGGCGGTCGATGCCGATGCCGAGGCCGCCTGCGGGCGGCATGCCGTGGTCCATGGCGTTGAGGAAATCGTCGTCGAGACGCTTGTCCTTTTCGCCGCGGGCGTGAGCCTGTTCGAGCTGCTCCACCATGCGGCGGCGCTGTTCCACCGGGTCGTTGAGCTCGGAGAAGGCGTTGCCGAGTTCCCAGCCGTTGACATAGGTCTCGAACCGCTCGACGAGGCGCGGTTCGCCCGGCACTTCCTTGGCGAAGGGCGAGATGTCCTTCGGAAAGTGGGTGACGTGGGACGGCTGGATCAGCGTGCCCTCGACCTTTTCCTCGAAGATGAAGGCGAGGCATTCGCCCCAGGTCCAGTCATCCTCGATCTCGAAGCCGGCAGCCTTGGCGGCAGCGCGCGCTTCCTCGTCGGTCGCGATCGCACGGAAGTCGATGCCGGTCGCATCCTTCACCGCATCGGGCATCGGCACGCGCTTGAACGGGCCCTTGAAGTCGAGCTCGGTCTCGCCGAACATCAGCTTCGTATCGCCGTGGAGCGAGAGGGCGAGCCTTTCGAACATCCGCTCGACGAGGCCCATCATGTCCTCGTAGTCGGCATAGGCCCAGTAGCATTCCATCATCGTGAATTCGGGATTGTGCCGGGTCGATACGCCTTCATTGCGGAAGTTGCGGTTGACCTCGAACACCTTGTCGGTGAGCCCCGAGACAAGGATGCGCTTCAGATAAAGCTCCGGCGCGATGCGCAGATACATGTCCATGTCGAGCGCATTGTGATGCGTCTTGAACGGGTCGGCCGTCGCGCCGCCATAGATCGACTGCAGCATCGGCGTCTCGACTTCCATGAAGCCCTCGTCTTCCAGGAAGCGGCGGACGCCGGAGACGACCTTCGAGCGCTGGATGAAGCGGAGCTTGGAATCCTCGTTGCTCATGATGTCGAGATAGCGCTGGCGATAGCGCGTCTCGATATCGGCAAGTCCGTGATACTTTTCCGGCATCGGCTTCAGCGCCTTGGTGAGCATGGTCAGCTCCCGGGCGTTGATCGTCAGCTCGCCGCGCTTGGTGCGGCGCACGACGCCGGTGACGCCGACGATATCGGCGAGATCGACCAGCGACCAGAGCTCGCGCACCTCTTCGGGCGTCGTGTCCTTGTGCGAGAAGATCTGGATCTTGCCGGAAGCATCGCGCAGATCGACGAACATGCCGGAATTGCGCATCGAATAGACGCGGCCGGCGACGGTAACGACATCCTCTGTCGTCACGTCATCGGGCAGGTCGGCGTATTTTTCGGCCAGTTCCGCATTGGTGATGGTGCGGTGGAAATGGGCCGGATAGACGTCGCCGATCTTCTCGCGGAGGATATTGAGCTTCTGGGCGCGGACTTCGGTCGCGTCGGAGGAAAGTTCTTCGGTCTTCTTGTTCATCTTACTTCTTTGCCTCTTCTGCGACCATGCCCGCGACGACACCCTCGGCCGTCTTCAGCCGCTGGCGCACGACAGCGCGGCCGAGAATGGCCATCGAGTCGAATAGCGGCAGCGACCGCGACGAACCGGACATGGCGACGAACAGCGGCGCGACCACGGTGCGGAGCTTCTTGTCCATATCCTCGGAAAGCTGGCGCAGCGCCTCCTCGATGGTGGTGACGTTCCATTCGACCAGCTTTTCGAGCACCGGCTGAACCGCCTGGAGGATCTCGAGAATCTCGGCCGGGCTGGTCTTCTTGATCTTCGCGAAGGCGTCGGCCTCCGGCACCATGTCCGACTGCAACAGGAAGCCCATCAGCGCCGGCAGTTCGCCAAGCTTGGTGATCCGGCTCTGGGAGAGTTTCAGCCCTTCCTGGAGACGGGCATTCTCGGCGGCCCAAGCGGCAACGCGGACGATGAAATCCTCTTCCGAAAGCGTCTCGCGCAGGAACCGCCCGTTCAACCATTCGAGCTTCTGGGTGTCGAAAACGGCGCCTGACTTGTTGAGGTTGTCGGCGTCGAATTTCTCGATCAGCTGATCCATGGTCATCAGCTCTTCACCCTCGGAAATCTGGATGAAGAACAGGCCGAGGAAGTTCATCAGCGCTTCCGGCAGATAGCCAAGCGCCGAGTAATACGAGATCGAGGTCGGGTTTTTCCGTTTTGAAAGCTTCGACTTGTCGGGATTGCGCATCAGCGGCAGGTGGAAGAACTGCGGCGGCTCCAGACCCAGATAGGTGTAGAGCAGGATGTGCTTCGGCACCGAGGCCAGCCACTCCTCGCCGCGCGCCACATGGGTGATCTTCATCATATGGTCATCGACGACGTTTGCCATGTGATAGGTCGGCATGCCGTCGGCCTTCAGCAGCACCTGCATGTCGACCGCATCCCACGGGATTTCCACGTCGCCATAAACGCCGTCGGTAAACTTGCAGGCGCCTTCCGTCGGGATCTTCATGCGCACGACATTGGGCTCGCCCGCTTCGATCCGCTGGGTGACTTCCTCTGCCTTCAGATGCATGCAGAGCCCGTCATATTTCGGCGCACGGCCTTCGGCGCGCTGGGCGGCGCGCATGCGGTCGAGCCGCTCGGGCGTGCAGAAGCAATGGAAGGCATGGCCTTCGGCGACCAGGCGGTCGACATAGGGCTTGTAGAGGTCCTTGCGGTCCGACTGGCGATAGGGACCGTAAGGGCCGCCGACATCCGGACCTTCGGCCCATTCCAGGCCGCACCATTTCAACGCGTCGAGCACGTTCTTCTCGAATTCGGGCGTCGAGCGCGTGGCGTCGGTATCCTCGATGCGCAGGATAAATGTACCGCCCATCTTCTTTGCGTAGAGGTAATTGAACAGCGCGGTATAGGCTGTGCCGACATGCGGCTCGCCTGTCGGAGAGGGTGCGATGCGCAGGCGCGGGCCGGTTGTGCTCATGGTTTTTGTCCGTACCGCAGCCTAACCGCGGCTTTCTCTCGAGAAATGCTGAATGTGCGGGGCCGGCAACTCCCAGCCGGAAGGCGGCCCGATCAGGCCTGCCTTTGTGCATATTCATCCCTCTCCGTCAAGCCATCGGACCGTTCGAGAGCCTCAGTGCAGGGTCTCCACCGCAGTTTCCTCCCCGCCTTGTCTCTCCTTGCGGCGTTTGCGGCGCGCCAGCATGTTGAGCGCCTCGACCAGACCGGAAAACGCCATGGCCGCGTAGATATAGCCCTTCGGCACGTGGAAGCCGATGCCGTCGGCAATCAGCGTCATGCCGATCATCAGCAGGAAGGAGAGCGCCAGCATCACGATCGTCGGGTTGGCTTCGATGAAGCGGGCAAGCGGACCCGACGCGATCAGCATCAGCGTCACGGCAACGACGACGGCGATGATCATGATCGGCAGATGCTGGGTCATGCCGACGGCGGTGATGATGCTGTCAACCGAGAACACCAAATCGAGGAGCAGGATCTGCACGATTGCCGCGGCAAAGCTGGTCTTCACGGTGCGGCCGACCATATCGCCGGGTTGATCCTCCAGATCGACGCTGTGATGGATCTCCCGCGTCGCCTTCCAGACGAGGAAAAGTCCACCGGCAATCAGGATGATGTCCTTCCAGGAGAAATCATGTCCGAAAGCGGCAAATACCGGCTCGGTCAGTTGCACGATCCAGGCGACGGCACCAAGCAGCACGAGCCGGAGCACAAGCGCAAGGCCGAGTCCGATGCGGCGTGCGTTCCTTCGGTTCTCCGCCGGAAGCTTGTTCGTCAGAATGGAAATGAAGACAAGGTTGTCGATGCCGAGCACCACCTCCATCACGATCAGGGTAACGAGGGCGGCCCAGGCTTCTGGCTGGGAGGCAAGCGCAAGCAGATCGTTCAAATTTGTATCCCCCTGACGGTCCCGGCCGGGTTGAGGAACCGGAGGGAGCCGAATGACGTTTTCATACCGCAATATCCACGGTTTCAGCAACAACGTGCAGACGTTACAGCGGTTCCAACCTTCTTACGCTTGACAGAAAAGTCCGCAAGGCGCATCTACCGTGCAAATTCATCGAACCCGCGAGTTCGAATTCAAGTTTTCCGCGCCGCGTGCCCTCCCCTACGGCGCAAGAAAGGCCTTTTCGCATGACGACCGAAACTGAGATCCATCCCGCGCCGCGCGCGCCGGAGAAGAAGTCCGGTGGTGCCACGCGCAAGATCATCTTCGCAGCGCTTGGCGTGGCTCTGATCGGCGGCGCGGTATGGTTCGGCCATCACTGGTGGACCGAAGGCCGCTTCATGATCTCCACCGATGACGCCTATATCGAAGGCGATATCGCAATCATCTCTCCGAAAGTCTCCGGCTATGTCGAGGATGTCGAGGTCGTCAGCAACCAGCGCGTCAAGAAGGGCGACCTTCTGATCAAGATCGACGACGGAGACTATCAGAATGCGCTCGCCCAGGCCGAGGCGCAGCTCAATGCGCAGAACGTGGCGCTGAAGGCGACGGAAGCCCAGATCGAAGCCAGCAAGGCGTCTCTGACGCAGGCCCAGGCCAACCGCGATGCGCTCGACCCGCAGATCGACAATGCCAAATCGATCCTGCAGCGCGCCAACACGCTGCAGCAGAAGGGGGCCGCCACCATTGCGTCCTATGACGACGCGAAGTCGGCGCTCGATCAGCTGAAGGCGAAGGTTGAAGCCGCCAATGCAGCCATCGAGGTCGCCAAGGCGAACATCACGACCACCGAGGCCCAGCTTGCCCAGCAACAGGCCGCGCTGAAGGAACGCCAGCTCGCGATCGAGCTTGCCAAGCGCAATCTCGGCTTTACCGAGATCCGTGCGCCGTTCGACGGCATCTTCGGCAACAAGAATGTGCAGGTGGGGGATCTCGTGTCCTCCGGTGCCCGCCTCGGCGCACTCGTGCCGACCGATGATCTTTACATCGTCGCCAATTTCAAGGAGACCGATCTCGATCGCCTCGGCATTGGCGCGAAGGTCCGCGTGACCGTCGATGCCTTCGAAAAGGACAGTTTCACCGGCGCGGTCGAATCCTTCTCGCCCGCATCAGGCGCGGTGTTCGCGCTGCTGCCGCCGCAGAACGCAACGGGCAATTTCACCAAGATCGTGCAGCGCCTGCCGGTGAGGATCACGATCCCGCAGGACATTCTCGACCGCAATTACCTGAAGGCGGGGCTCTCCGTCACGGCGGAAGTCGATAGCCGTACCGCACCGGACGGCACCATCGGTGAAGCGGTTGCCGCCAACCGCTGATACGTCGCATGCCTGCGCCGCATTCTGGTCGATCGGATGTTTTGATGACAGATACCGCCGAAAATGCGCAGCTTGGAACAGAAGCCGCGTCCCCGCCGTCGGACCATGTGCCGGCCCGCACCTGGGTGGCCTTCGTGGTCATGGCGTTCGGCATGTTCATGGCCATCCTCGACATCCAGATCGTCGCCTCGGCGCTTTCTGATATCCAGGCCGGCATTTCCGCCAGCGCGGACGAGATCGCCTGGGTCCAGACCTCCTACCTGATCGCCGAAGTGATCATGATCCCGCTGTCGGGCATCCTGGCGCGGATCTTCTCCACGCGCGTGGTGTTCACCGTCTCGGCGGCAGCCTTTACCGCCTGCAGCGTGTTATGCGCGACCGCCACCAGCATCGACCAGATGATCGTCTACCGCGCGCTCCAGGGCTTTATGAGCGGCGGGATGGTGCCGGCGGTCTTCGCCGTCTCGTTCACCGCATTCCCCCCATCGAAGCGGTCGACCGTCATCCCGGTGGTGGGCCTTGTCGCAACCCTTGCCCCAACGATCGGCCCCACGGTCGGCGGCTACCTGGTCGCCGCTTTTTCCTGGCACTGGCTGTTCCTGATCAACCTCATCCCGGGCATCATCGTCGCGATCAGTTCGTGGCTGCTGATCGATTTCGACAAGCCCAACCTGCCCCTGCTGAAGCATTTCGACTGGCTCGGCCTTGCGGCAATGGCGACGTTTCTGGGCTCGCTCGAGTATTTTCTCGAGGAAGGCAATATCAAGGGCTGGTTTTCCGACGAGGTCATTCGGGTCGTGTTCGTGACCATGGTGATCGGCGGCGTCCTGTTCTTCTACCGCTCCTTTACCAACCCCTCTCCGGTGGTCGATCTGCGCGCCTTCGGCAATTTCAACTTCGCCGTCGGGTCGGTGTTCTCGTTTTCACTCGGTATCGGGCTTTACGGCCTCGTCTACCTGTTCCCGCTCTACATGGCACGCATCCGTGGCTATGACGCGCTGATGATCGGGGAAACGATGTTCGTGACCGGCGCCTTCATGATGTGCACGGCGCCGGTTGCCGGTATGCTACAGAACAAACTCGACCCCCGGGTTATGATGGGCATGGGCCTTGCCCTGTTTGCGCTCTGCACCTGGCAGATGACCCATATCACCGCCGAGTGGGACTACTGGAACCTGTTCTGGCCGCAGGCGGGCCGCGGCGTGGCACTGATGATCTCGATGATCCCGGTCTCGAACATCGCGCTCGGCACCCTGCCTCCGCAGGATATCAAGAACGCATCCGGCCTGTTCAACCTCACCCGCAATCTCGGCGGCGCCGTGGGGCTTGCCGTGATCAACACGCTGTTGAGCCGCCGCACCGATTTCCACTTCGACCGGCTGGCGGAAACGGTTGGCGCCGGAAGCACCACGACGCAGGAATGGATCGGCCTGCTCAAGGGCGTCTACGACAGCCAGGGTATTGACGGCGAGAAGGCTGCGATCCTGCAGCTTCACCAGATCGTGAGCCAGCAGGCCTGGCTGATGGCCTTCATCGACATCTTCACCATTCTGACCGTGCTTTTCGTCATCCTCAGCTTCTGCATCATCTTGGTGAGAAAGCCGAAAGCGGGCGTTGGCGGCGGCGGCCACTGACGATCAGCCTTGCGCAGGTAAGCCGAACCCGCTTGTGCGCCAGCGCCACCGGGAAAGCTGAAGCATGCCTTGATGTCCGTATAAATACCACTTTGCGGACCAATTTTGGTGCAAACCCCTGCTGGGCATGACAATATTAAAGTTCTAATTTATTATGTCCTAGAATATCAGATGAAATTATTGAAAAACCAGTAACCGGTACAGACCTCGCAGATGGGACGCAGAAGATCATTTCTGTCAGAATATTTCTTCAGCGGCTCAACCGCGTCCGCATTACGGCTTATAATCATCCTGTTCATCGCTACCCTGTCCTCAGCCCTGCTGACTTGGGGCGCCATCGATCATTTCGATCGCCGGTTCGCGTTCGAGCAGAGCCGGCTCAGGGCGGAGAATGTTCTTGGCCTTGCAGAGATATGGCTGGCGAATTTTCTTGCCGACTATGCCCAAAGCCTCGACATCATCTCCAACACCACAACCTTCACGAGGGCCGTGCAGGACCCGGGCTACCATGGCGATGCGCTGCGCGATTTCGACGCCTGGCTCGCAGCGCGGCCGGCAATTGCCCAGCTGCGCTATATTGACAGCGCCGGCCGGGAGGTCCTTCGCAGCGAACGCGTGAATGAACAGATCGTGGCAGCTCCCGAAGCAGACCTTCAGAACAAGGCCTCGCGCTATTACTTTCAAACGACGATCGGCCTTCCGGAACACGCACTTTATCTTTCGCCGATCGATCTGAACGTCGAATTCGGGCGCATAGAGACCCCATGGCGGCCCGTTGTGCGACTGGCCCTGCCGATCTACGGCTCCGCACCCGAAGCGCGCGGCATACTGATCATGAACCTTGATGCCGGCAGTATTCTGGAGGCGATCGAGGACATGGCAAGACCACTTGGTCAGCCGGTTCAGCTCTTGAATGCGCAAGGCTACTGGCTGAGCGGAGCGCAGAAGGCCGATCTGTTCGGCTTCATGTTCGACAACGACCATACGCTCGCGCGGCAGGATCCGGCCCTCTGGTCGCAGGTGAGAACTGCGCACGCAGGAACGGTCCTGCAGGATCGCGTCCGGACCAGCTACATCAGCCTTCCGTTGGCCGACCTGATCAGAAGCCGGACGACCTACGATAGCGTTAACACACAAGAGTCGACGCTTTACATGCTTGTCGACTTGCCCTTGGCCGGCGGCCTTTTCTCCTCCAGGAACATTCCCGGCATTGCGCTCCTGATCGTCGCCTGTGCGGCATTTTCGATCTACACCGCGACCATGATCGCCGGCCGCAAGAGAGCCGAAGAACAGGCAAGGGCGTCAGAAGCGCAGGTCATCCGCCTTGACCGGATGGCGGGTCTTGGCGCGCTCGTTGCCAGCGTATCCCATGAGCTGAACACCCCGATCGGCAATGCCATGATGACGGCCACGACCATCGATCATCGCGCCAGCGAGCTTTCGCGCACCGTCAGCGAAGGCAGGATCGGCAGGAACGCCCTGTTTTCGATGGTATCGGATATCCGCGAAGGCGTTTCGATGATGACCGCCTCCCTCTACCGCGCATCCGAGATCATCGGCAGCTTCAAGCAGTTCGCGATCGACCAGACCAGCGACCGCAGACGATCTTTCGAGCTCAAGGATTATTTGCAGGAAACGCTCAAGCTCCTGAAGCCCCAATTCACGCGTTCCGGCATCACGCTTATTGCGGGCGAGATCGCAGCCGTCACCATGGAAAGCTTTCCCGGTCCGCTGGGTCAGGTCGTCACGAACCTGCTGATCAACGCCCGCGTTCATGGTTTCAAGGGAGAGACGCGCGGCCATGTGAAGGTTTCGGCGAAACGCGTCGGCAGCGATCATGTCGCCATCATCGTCAGCGACAACGGCCATGGCATGACGCCGGAGCAGCTCCGGAAAGCCCTCGACCCGTTCTTCACGACTGCCGTCGCCGATGGTGGGAGCGGGCTTGGCCTCACCATCGTCAACAATATCGTGGGTGGCGTCCTGCACGGAAAACTCGACATCGAAAGCACACCGGATCAGGGAACCAGCGTGACCCTGCTCATACCAATCGTCGCCCCCTCGGGGAATGGCCAATTCACGAATTGAGCAGGAGACAGGATCAAAGATGGAAAACGGCGAAATAGAACTCTTTGATGACTCCTCCGACAGCGACATCATGCCGGCCAGAGGGCAGGCCTGGAACATCCTGATCGTCGATGATGACACCGAGGTCCACCGTGCGACGGCCTATTCGATCAAGGACATCACGATCTTCGGGCGGCGGCTGTCACTGATCTTTGCCTCGAGCGCAAGGGAGGCGCTCGAAAAGACCGCCGGGATCGACGAGCTTGCAGTCGCAATCATCGATGTCGTGATGGAAACGCCGGATGCGGGTCTGGAACTTGTCAAAGCGCTGCGCGAGCAAGGCCTTCATGACACGCGCCTGGTTCTGCGCACCGGCTTTCCCGGCTACGCGCCTGAACTTTCCGTCGTGACGAATTACGAGATCGACGGCTATTTCACGAAGGAGGAGTTGACCAGGACGCGGCTGATCTCGCTGCTGACCACCGCGATCCGCGCCTATGAAAACATCAGGATCATGTCGCGCAGCCGCGAAGGCCTGGAACTCATCGTTGGCAGTGCCCGTCAGCTTTACAAGCGCAATGACCTGGAAATGTTTGCGCAGGGCGTTCTCACCCAGGTGGCGGCGCTCCTGCGGGTGTCATCAAGCGGACTCGTCAGCGGCAGCAAGTCCGAGGACGACAAGATGCGCATCATCACAGGCATCGGGCGATATGCCGGCCATCAGGGCAAGACGCTTGAAGAGGTGGATGAAACGCTGGCAGCGATGTGCGCCAACAGCCGCGCCAGCGAAGAGCCCTTCAACGAGGGTGACTATCTCGGCATGCGGTTTGAATCCGATCTTGGCGCGCTGCTGTTCGCAGCGCTGGAATCCGACCATGAC
This sequence comes from Martelella limonii, assembly GCF_013344475.1. GTDB lineage: Bacteria > Pseudomonadota > Alphaproteobacteria > Rhizobiales > Rhizobiaceae > Martelella > Martelella limonii. The sequence goes on from NZ_JABUOU010000004.1 coordinate 427,482, forward strand.
GTCACCCCGACGGAGCTCGATCTGCTCCGGCTCTTTTCGAGCAATATCAGTGTCGGCTTCGAGAATATCTCGCTGCTCGAGGCGTTGAACAAGCGCGCATTCACCGATCCGATCCTGGATCTGCCAAATCTGAATGCCTTCGAGGATGCGCTCAATGAAGCGCTCGACCGCGGGCCCGAAGGCTATATCGCGAAGGTGCAGGTGTGCGATTACCAGTCTCAGGTCGCAACCTTCGGCACCATTGTCACCCGCAAGCTGATGCGCCAGGCCTATAACCGCCTGACGGCCATGGCCGGTGATACTTGCCAGGTCGCGCTCGTCGGAGAAGGTGCCTTCGGGATTGTCGATCCCAATGCGACACTCCTGCCGGAGAAGCTCGCCGAGGCCCTGCAATGCAGCTATATCATCGACGATATCGAGATGGCATCCAGCCCGTCATCGATCATCCTCCAGATCCGGGACCTGCCCGAAAATCGCGACGACGCCCTCACCGTTGCAACCGCAGCCCAGGTGCCCACCCGCAAGGCAGAGAGCGAAGCCCATATCCTTTACGGCAAGCGCGAGAGGCTTGCATGGGAGCGGAGCAACAGGCTTCGGAACGCGCTGAAGCGCGATTCCGAGACCTTTTCGGGTCTCGCCACCTATCTTCAGCCCAAGGTCGATCTCATGACGGGGGAGATCATCGGTGCAGAAGCGCTTATGCGCTGGACCATCGATGACGAATCCGTCCCTCCGAGCGAATTCATCCCGATTGCGGAGGCAACCGGTCTCACGCGATCGCTGACCAATTTCGTGCTGCGGGACGTGGCGGCATGGGTAAAGGCCAACGCCCGCCCCGACGGCCAGCCGTTTCGCGTATCCGTCAACCTTTCCATGGCCGACCTCAACGTGCCCGGTTTTGCGGCGTGGCTACTGCGAAGGCTTCAGGCCCTCGGCCTTCAGCCACCCATGATCGATTTCGAGGTGACCGAGGCAATCGCGATGTCAGGCGAGGTGCCGATCGAGCAAGTACGCGAACTGGCGAAGCAGGGCTATAGCATTTCGCTCGATGATTTCGGCACCGGCTATTCATCGCTCGCCCACCTGGAACGCCTGCCCTTCCAGACCGTGAAGATCGATCGCAGTTTCGTCAGCCACCTGACCGGCGCCAATGCCACGAAAAGTCTGTGCACCGTCATCGTCGCCATGACCGACCTGCTCGGCATGGATTGCGTTGCGGAAGGCATCGAAACCGAAGAACAGCGCGACGCCCTCAGCGAAATGGGATGCCGTTTCGGCCAGGGCTTCCTGTTTGGGCGGCCAGTACCAATGGCCGACTTCTCCGAGGTCTTCGCGCTCGTTCCGCAGTCGGGCGGCAATGTCGCCGATGGGACAGCGCAAAACAGCGAGGCCTGAGCCCGCCTTACTCCGCAGCGCGTGCGAGACCTGACCGGGGACCGTATGCGCGCATGAAGGTGTCGACGGCGTTGCGCGCGATGATGTCAACTTCCGCGTCATCCGGCGAAGTGTCCATCAGGCCGAACAGCCTGAGCTTCCACAGATGACCGCTGCAAAGATCCATCAGCTGCTGGGCCGCCACGCGCGGATCCGCGACCTCAAGTTCGCCGGCTTCGCTGCGCGCGGACATGAAGGCGGTCAATGTATCCAGAAGATTGTCCGGGTGGCCGCCGAAGAACGTGCGCACCAGCTCCGGAAAGCGTTCGGCAACACCGATTGCAATCCGCATCGAACGGATGGTTTCCTCGCAGCTGAGACCGGAGATCAGCGCCACGGCGAAGCGATGAAGCAAGCGCTCGACCGGGTCGTCTTCCGACAGCGTCTGGCGCAGATCATTGAAGATGCGCTGCTTGGCCTCCAGGATGATCGTCTGGAACAGTTCGCTCTTGTTTTCGAAATAGACGTAGATCGTACCCTTGGACACGCCCGCCGCGCGGGTGATGTCGTTCATGCTGGCAGCGTCGAAGCCGACAGTCATGAAGACCTGGCGCGCGCCCTCGAGGATCTGCTCGCGCTTGACCGGATCTTCGCCGGCGGCGTGGCGGCCCATGCGGCGGAAGCCGCAACAGTCGGATCGATCATCCGGGCGGCCGAAGCCGCCCTTGCCCTTACCAAATCCCAATTTCGCCTCACTCACCGGCGCGCCCTGCACGCCGTCAGCCTCATGCGTTGCTGCGTGCCGGAAAGAACCGGCGATGTTTTTGTGATCGCAGAACAAAACTACGCATACGACGCGGCGCCGTTCAGTTCAATGTCTTATTGAACCGGACGGTTCGACGGGTTCACGTCCGCTGAAGTTCCTCGGGCGTATATTCATACGCCGTCGAACAGAATTCGCAGGTCACCGTGATCTTGCCGTCCTCGGTGCTGTCTGCGATTTCCTCCGCGGTAAAGCCGCCAAGGACGTCACGGATGCGATCGCGCGAGCACGAGCAGCGGTCGAACACGCCATGGGCGGGATAGACCGTGACGCCGCGTTCATGGAACAGCCTGTACAGCAGTCGCTCGGCACCCACAGCGGGATCCGTCATCTCGTCGAGATCGATGGTTTCGACCATCGCCCGCGCCTCCGACCAGGAATCGTCCGGATCGTGGGAGAGCAAGCCGTCATCGCCGTCGCCGCCATGCAGATCCGGCTGGCGCATACGCTCCGGCTCCTCAGGCAGGAACTGCGCGACGAGGCCGCCGGCACGCCAGCTTTCGCGCGGGTTGCCGTTGTCATCGCGCGAAAACAGTTTAGCGACGCCGAGGCGCACTGCCGTCGGGATCTGCTCCGATTGCCGGAAATACGCCATCGCGATCTGCTCGAGCGAGCGCCCGTCAAGCTCGACGATGCCCTGATAGGGTTGCATGAAGCCGCCCTGGTCAATGGTGAAGGCAAGCACGCCCTTTCCGAGCAGCGCTTCCGGTTCGGTGCGCCCTTCGGCGATCGCCGCATCGAGCGCTTCCTGATCGAAGCGGGCATAGCCGCGCAGGGCATCGGGCGTCGAGAAATCGGCGACCAGCAGATCGACCGGGCCGTCGCCCTTGGTCTGGACCGTGAACTTGCCCTCGAATTTCAGCGATGTCCCGATCAGCGCCGTCAGCACCACGGCCTCGGCCAGAAGCCGGGCCACGGGCTCGGGATAGGCGTGGCGCGACAGCATGGTATCGAGCAGCGGGCCGAGCTGGACGGTGCGACCGCGCACATCAAGCGCGTCCACCTGAAACGGCACAACCATGTCATCACCGGCGAAGCCAAGTTCGCCGAGTTGGGTTTCTAGATTTTGCATTCTTCAACTCCTTGCCCGGCAAGGCGGCGCGTCAGTCAAACGCGCCGAGACACCAGGCCAGAACGGATTTCTGGGCATGAAGCCGGTTCTCGGCTTCGTCAAAGACGACCGATTGCGGGCCGTCCATTACCTCGTCTGTCACCTCCTCGCCGCGGTGGGCGGGCAGGCAATGCATGAATATGGCGTTGTCATTGGCCTTTTTCATCAGGTCGGCATTCACCTGATAGGGCTGGAATACGTTATGGCCGCGCGCCTTGTGCTCCTGGTTCATCGAAACCCAGGTGTCTGTCACCACGCAATCGGCCCCCTCGACCGCTTCTGCGGCAGTTTCGAAGAAGGTCACCTCGGCCCCTTCGCCGCGCGCCCAGTCCACGAACCGCATATCCGGCTCCGAGCCCTTCGGAACGGCGACGTTCATGCGGTAGGAAAACCGCCCCGCGCCTTCCAGGAAGGAATGCAGCACGTTGTTGCCGTCACCGGTCCAGGCGATCGTCTTTCCTGCAACGGGGCCGTTATGCTCCTCGAAGGTCTGGAGGTCGGCCATGATCTGGCAGGGATGGGTTGCATCCGTCAGCCCGTTGATCACCGGCACGGTGGCATATTCGGCAAGCTCCAGGAGCCTGTCATGATCGGTGGTGCGGATCATGATCGCATCGACATAGCGCGACAGCACCTTGGCGGTGTCGCCAATCGTCTCGGCGCGGCCAAGCTGCATGTCGGCGCCCGACAGGACCAGCGTATCGCCGCCCAGCTGGCGCATGCCGATATCGAAGGACACGCGCGTGCGCGTCGACGGCTTTTCGAAGATCATCGCCAGGACCTTGCCGGCGAGCGGCTTGTCGGCCGTGCCCGCCTTCTGGGCGGTCTTTCGGCTCGCCGCGTCATCGAGGATGCCGCGCAGGGCGGTTTTCGAAACGGCGGAGAGATCGAGAAAGTGCCTCGGATTGGACATGGGATCATTCTTTCACAGATAGGACTTCGATTTGGCACGAGAGAACCGGAAGCCGGCTCCCCCGCGCGCCTCAGGCCGCTGAGAGCTTTTCGGCGGCGCGGCCGATGCGGGCGAGGCCTTCGCGGGCCTCTTCGGCCGTCACGGTCAGCGGCGGAAGCAGACGGATGACATTGTCGCCGGCAGGCACCGACAGCAGCTTTTCCTCGCGCATGGCAACCGCAAGCTCGGCAGCCGGAATGTTGGCCTTGATGCCAAGCATCAGGCCCTCGCCGCGGATCTCGCCGATCACGCCCGGATAACGATCCTTGAGCTCTGCGAGGCCCTGCTTGAAGACGAGGCCCACCTCGCGGATGTGATCCAGGAAGTCGTCGGCAAGCACGACATCGAGCACGGCATTGCCGACAGCCATGGCAAGCGGATTGCCTCCAAAGGTCGTGCCGTGAACGCCCGGCACCATGCCGGAAGCCGCCTCTTCAGTCGCAAGGCAGGCAGCCACGGGAAACCCGCCGCCGATACCCTTGGCGATCGCCATGATATCGGGCGCCACGCCCGTCTGCTCATAGGCAAACAGCGTTCCCGTACGGCCGACGCCGGTCTGGACCTCGTCGAAGATCAAAAGCAGGCCAAGCTCGTCACAAAGCGTCCGCATCGCCTGCAGGAAAGCCTTGTCGACGGTGCGCACGCCGCCTTCGCCCTGAATCGGTTCGATCATCAGCGCTGCAGTGGTGTCCGAAACCGTCTCCTTCAGAAGGTCGATGTCGCCTGCCGGAATCTGCACGAAACCGGGCGCCTTCGGACCGAAGCCTTCCATGTACTTGGCCTGGCCGCCTGCGGCGATCGTCGCGATCGTGCGGCCGTGGAAAGCGCCCTCGAAGGTGATGATGTCGATCTTTTCCGGATGCCCCTTGGCATAGTGATAGCGCCGCGCGGTCTTGATCGCCGTTTCCAGCGCCTCGGCGCCGGAATTGGAGAAGAACGCCTTGTCAGCGAAGGTCACTTCCGTCAGCCGCTGGGCAAGCCTTTCCTGGCCTGCAACCTGATAGAGGTTGGAGACATGCCAAAGCTTCTCGGCCTGCCCCTTCAGTGCCTCGACCAGATGCGGATGGGCATGGCCCAGCGAATTCACCGCAACGCCGGCTGCAAAATCCAGATATCGCTCGCCCTTGTCCGTGATCAGCCATACGCCTTCGCCGCGCTCGAAGGTGAGCGGAATTCTGGCAAACGTATTATAAAGAGGCGATGCTCCGGACATGACGGCAGGACTCCCGACAGGATGATGGCTTGACAGCCGCAGAAATTAAAAATGCCGCCTCAAGGCGGCGGCAGGCCCTATATTGTCATCTCCGCCCCCAATGTCAATAAAGCCCGAGACACCGGGCTTTCGGCAGAATCACGAGCACGATTTTCGACACCGAAGCGAAATATAAGCAAGTTGGGGAAAACCCCGAAAAACGAATCGCGCGATTCCCCCTCACCTTGCCACGTCCCGACCATCGTCCTACCTTACGAGCCAACAGAGTACTGCAAGCGGCGGATCTGATTACCCGGATTGGCGACATTTTCGTGTTTCGGACATGTTTCGGAGCATGACGCCGGATTCCGCCTGCAACAGCCGGAGACGATGAATGAGCTGGACAGATGAGCGCGTTGAAAAACTCAAACAACTCTGGTCGGAAGGCCTGAGCGCGAGCCAGATCGCCAACCAGCTCGGTGGCGTGAGCCGCAATGCCGTGATCGGCAAGGTGCACCGCCTTTCCCTTCCGGGCCGGGCGAAGAGCACAAGCACGCCGGCGCCGGCTGCGACAAGGGCAACCGCCCGCAACACCGCGCCGCCGCGGGCGCCGAACTTTGCCGCCCGCGCAACCGGCGCCGGCCGCCGCCCTGCCGCGCCCCAGCCGCAGTCGGCACCGCGCACTGCAGGTGCCACGGCGCTGAAGCAGGAAATGGTGGCGGAAGCCGCTCCCGCGCCGCGCCCGCAGTCGTCACCCGACAATGTCGTGCCGATCATGAAGAAGGTCGCGCTCACCGAGCTGACCGAGATGACCTGCAAATGGCCGGTCGGCGATCCGACACAGGACGACTTCTATTTCTGCGGCTGCGACGCGCCCGAAAACACGCCGTACTGCACCTACCATGCAAAGCTTGCCTACCAGCCGGCAAGCGAACGTCGCCGCGCAAGCTGAGGCAGGCTTCCGGGGAAAACCGGCAGCTGAAGACGATGCAGAAAACCCTGACGAAGCCGGCGCCCTCGCCGGCTTTTATCTTTTCTGGCGCCTCCCGGCATTCATGCATTCTGCCCGCTGCAGGCGACAAGGATGGGGCCACGGCAATCGCGCGCTCGTCAGCCGTCCCAGCCGATCACCGTCAGCTCCGGCCACAGAGCCTGCCAACGCTCTGCCTTGTTCTCGTAGACCTCGCGCGACACCTGCGTCTTGTTGGGCCTGACCACGGCATCAACAAGGTCGGTCAGACCGAAGGGCGCATCGAGTGCAATGCGATCGTTCTGCCTGCAGATGCCGATCGACGTCGCAGTGGTCGGAAAGGTCGTGATCGCCTCCGACACGCTCTCATAAGGTTCGATATCGAAGCCGAAGCGATCGCCGTACCAGAGATGCACCCGCGCCTGGTTCTTGACGTCGATCCAGGCAGGAACATCGGAGAAGGCAGCCCTGATGCGCGCAGCGTTGCGGGACTCGGCCCACTCGGAGAGATCGTTCGCATCGAAATAGACGATATCGATATCGGCAATGCCGTGCGTCGGCGCGCGTCCGAAACGGCTGTTCCAGTAGGTCTGCGCCAGCGCGCCGGCAACCAGCCAGCAATCCGGAAGGTCGATCACAGCCCAGTTCTCCAGAAACGGCGAGAGCAACGGGCTTTCCGAGACAGCCTGCATCAACGTGGCCAAGTCATCATCCATGCGTGATCCTGTCGGCGTGAGTGTAGACGCTGAAGCCATCGCCGCGCGCGGAGGCAATCAGCGTGATGCCTGCGGCGGCGGCGGTTGCAACGGCAAGGGAAGTCGGCGCGGAAATCGCGATCAGCACCGGAGCACGGGCAATCGCGGCCTTCTGCACCATTTCGACGGAAAGCCGGCTGCTGACGACGATGGCGCCGCCTGCCGCATCCTCGCCGGTTCGGGCAAGCGCGCCGATCAGCTTGTCGAGCGCATTGTGACGCCCGACATCTTCCCGCACGGCGGCCATCGTCCCGCCGCGAAAGAAGCCTGCGCCATGAACGGCCCGCGTCGATGCAAACAGCGGCTGCGATCGCGAAAGCGCGGCGGCGGCAGCGTTGACGGCCGCCTCATCGAGAACAAGCCCGCCTTCGGGCACGGATGGCACCGCACGCATCGCCGCATCGAGGCTTTCAAGCCCGCAAAGCCCGCATCCGACGGGGCCCGCCATCGAACGGCGGCGGGAGACAAGCGCCTGCGAACGGTCGGCACGGAGGTCGATCTGCACGTCGATGCCGCGCTCAAAGGCCACGACCTCGACCGCCTCGATCTCGCCTGCCTGCCGGACGATGCCCTCCGTCAGGCTGAATCCGTAGGCGAAGTCGATCAGGTCTTCCGGCGTCGCCATCATCACCGCATGGGTGGAGCCGCCATAGCTGATGGCGACCGCCACCTCCCCCGCAAGCGCGCGCGCTTCGGCGCGCGCACGGCTGCCGAAGGACAGGATCGGTTGCGGGGCCCCGTCCGTCATCGCCTCAGACCATGATCGACTTCGGCATCGGGCGCTCGCCCTGCAGAAGCGCTGCTACAAGCGCGAGGGAGGATGCAAGCTCCAGCTCGCTCGAGGCCGCAAGCGCCACGCGAATGGCAGGCGCCGCCGCCTGGCGGCCGATATGGAAGGTGGTGCCTGCGGCGACGGAAACGCCGCGGCTGCGCGCGCGCTCCACCACCATCGTCTCGCTCATGCCCTCCGGGAGCGGGATCCACACGTGAAGCGCGCCGGGCGTCATCTTGAGCGTCAGCCCGGCAAGCGCCTTTTCCGCAATCGCCCGGCGGCGCTTCAGCGCCTGGCGCTGCCAGTTCACGAGTTCGATCGCGGTCCCATCGACGATCCAGCGGCTGGCGATTTCCGCCATGACCGGCGTCGCCACCCAGTTGGCGGCGAGATAGCGGTTCGCCACCGCGCCGGCGAAGCGATCGGGTGCGGCCAGAAACCCGCAGCGCAGGCCCGGGATCGTGTTCTTGGAGAGGTCCGTCATGTAAAGCGTGCGCTCGGGGGCGAAGGCGGCCACCGGCGGCGGCCGGTTTTCGACGAGGGGTCCCAGAACATCGTTTTCGATGATCGCAAGATCGAGCCGTCTGGCAATCGCTGCGATCGCCCGCCGGCGCGGCGCGCTCATCACCAGAGCCTGCGGCCCGGCACCCGAAGGCTGCAGGAAAATCGCCCTCAGCCGCTTGCGGGCAGCGGCCGCTTCAAGCGACGCAGGCAAAATGCCCTCATCGTCAAGCTCGACGCCTTCCAGCGCGATGCCGAGATAGCCGGCAAGCGGACGCACCATCGGATGGGTCAGCGCTTCGACCGCAAGCGCGCCGCCGGCGGGCACCACGCTCATGAAGGCCGCCGTCATCGCATCGCTGGAGCCGTTGGTAACGGTGATCCCATGCGGCATCGCCTTGACGCCGCAGGCCGCAAGCCAGTTGACACCAGCCATGCGATAGCGCTTGAACAGCGCGTTCGGCATCATCGAGAAGGCAAGTTCCGGCGGCATGGTCGCGCCGAGTTCGGCGAAGGCGGTACGGAATTTGGCAAGGCTCCTGCTCTCGCAGACCGGTTTCAGGATCGACAGGTCGATGATGCCGCTGCCGCCTTCCGTCAGATAGGGGCGCTCCGGCGCCATCCGCTCGGCCTTGATGTAGGATCCGCGCCCGACCTCGCCGACCACCATGCCACGCCGCGCAAGCTCCTCGTAAGCGCGGCTGACGGTCTGGACCGAAACCTTCAGATCGGCTGCCATTTCCCGCTGCGGCGGCAGGCGCATGCCATCGATCAGCAGGCCGTTGCGCACGGCGGCCGCAATCTGCTCTGCAATGGAAAGATAGGCCGGCCGCTTGATCAGCCGGGGATTCGGGCGCCATCTGGTCATGGCCTGATCGTGGTCCAAATCCGTTTCAAAGACAAGCGGGCGCAGCGCGCTGGCTGCAGCAATCGCAAGGGTTTACGCCGTGAAGAACGCCACCGCTCCAGTCCAGCGCGCGAGAAGACTGGCAGCCTTTCTGAAAAAGCGCCGCGCCTGATCTGCGCCATGGCTTTGCCTTCAGTCAGAAAACACGTAAAAGCCGCCCATGACCGCAGCGATGGAACGGCGATGAGCGAACGCAGAGCAAGAACGGCAATCACCGATACCGAGGCGCTGGTCGACCGCGGCCTGGTGGCGCGCGATGCGGCCGGCGATATCGCGTCCGTTGTCGAGAATTTTCGCGTCCGCATCCCCTCCCATATCCTTCATGCGATCGACAGCGTGGCGGCCGACGATCCGATCGCCCGCCAATACGTGCCCGACACGCGCGAGCTTGCCGCCTATGACGGCGAGATGGGCGATCCGATCGGCGACGGCACCTATGAGCGGGCAAAGGGCGTGACCCACCGTTATCCCGATCGCGTTCTGCTGAAGCCCACCCATGCCTGCCAGGTCTATTGCCGCTTCTGTTTCCGCCGGGAAACCGTGGGCGAGCCGGAGGCTGCCCTCGACCGTGCGGAGCTTGCCGAAGCGCTTGACTATATACGGGGCGACAGCGAAATCTGGGAGGTGATCCTCTCGGGCGGCGATCCGCTGGTGTTGTCAGACCGGAGGCTCAGGGATCTGATGCAGGCGCTCGGCGCGATCGAGCATGTCGCCGTGATCCGCATCCACACCCGCGCGCCGCTTGTGACACCCGAGCGGATCACCGAAGATCTGGTTTCAAGCCTGAAGGCGGCCGGAAAGACGGTCAACATCGTGCTCCACGTCAATCACCCGCGTGAACTGAGCGCCGAGGTGCGCTTGGGGCTCGCCCGCCTTGCCGATGGCGGCATTCCCCTCTTTGCCCAGACCGTGCTCCTGAAGGCGATCAATGACGATGCCGAAACGCTGAAGTCGCTGTTTCGGACCCTCGTCGCAAACCGGGTCAAACCCTATTACCTCCACCATCTGGACAAGGCGCGGGGCGTTTCCCATTTCGCCGTGCCGATTGCGCGCGGCCAGGCGCTGATGAGAACGCTGCAAGGCTCGATCTCCGGCCTTTGCCTGCCGACCTATGTGCTCGACATACCGGGCGGCGAGGGCAAGGCCCCGATCGGCCCGTCCTATCTCGAAGAAACGGGCGATGGCGAGTACCGGGTGACGGATTATCGTGGCGGAAAGCATGCCTATTCCGACTGGCGATAATCCGCCCTTCCCTCACACCCCATAGGTACGGTGCTCGATTTCCTCCAGCGTGACACCCTTGGTCTCGGGCGCTGCGGCGATCGCGTAGACAATCCCGACAACGCAGAAGAAGGTGAAGATCGCAAAGGTACCGACGATGCCGATGGCGCTCAGCAGGTCCGGGAACAGTAGCGCCACCAGGAAGTTGAAGAACCAGTTGGCGACCGAGGCAAGCGCCATGCCGCGCGGGCGCAGCCGAAGCGGAAACAGTTCCGCCATGTAAAGCCATGGCAACGGACCGAGGCTGACGGCAAAGAAGGCGATGAAGGTGAAGATGCCGATCATCGCCAGATAGGGCGTTGCGGCGACATTCATCATGGTCGCGACCGTCACCAGCGCCATCGAGGCCGAAGTTCCGATGAAGCCGAGGATCAGAAGCTTGCGCCGGCCCATGCTTTCCACCAGATACATGGCGACCACGGTGAGCGCGACATTGATGACACCGATGCCGACAGTCGCCAGAAGTTCCGTGGTCGTGCCCGAAAAGCCGGCATTCTTGAAGATTTCCGGCGCGTAGTAGATGATCGCGTTGATGCCGGAAAGCTGCTGCAGCACGAATACGATCATGGCAAAGCTCGTGATCGGCAGAATGCGTGGCTTCAAGAAAGCGCTCCACGAGGGCGTGACTTCATCCTTTGCGCTTTCCCTGATTTCGGTGATGATCTGGTCGACATCTGCGGGGGAGGATTCCGGCTGGAGCTTTGCGATGATCTCGCGGGCCTTGTCGGCATGGGCATTCAGCGTCAGCCAGCGTGGCGTTTCCGGCGACATCAGGATGCCGACCAGCGCCACGATCGACGGGAACACCCCGACGCCGATCATCCAGCGCCAGTCGCCCGAGCCACCAAAGGCCGCATCCGACATGTAGGACACCATGATGCCGATGGTGATCATCAGCTGGAAGGCCGAAACAATGGTTCCGCGAATGCGTGCCGGCGCGACCTCGGCCAGAAACATCGGAGCAGTCATGGCAGAAGCGCCGATCCCGACGCCGATGACCAGACGGGCGAGCGTCAGGATATATTGATTGAAGGCAAGCGCGGAGACCACCGATCCCACCAGAAAGATGATGGCGCCGAGGATCAGCATCGGCTTGCGGCCGTAACGGTCGGTGGTGACCATGGCAAGGATCGTGCCTGCCACAGCGCCGAGCGGTACCGCGGAGGTAATCACCCCTTCCATGAAGGGCGAGATCGTGAAGTCCTGCTTGATGAAGGGCAATGCGCCCGAAATCACGCCCTGGTCGAACCCGAACAGCATGCCGAACAGTGCTGCCACGATGACGATCGCAATTAACATGGGACCTCCTCCCGCCGCCGTCCGCCCGCCTTGGCCTCGCGGCTTTTCATTTTCTGAATCTCGGTCGAGAACCGAAGTTCAAGTTGAACGGGAAACGAAACCGCCTTGTCAAATGCTTTCGTTGCAGCCGCTTCATATTAGTTTTGCGTGACATCTTCATATACCGGGCTTTTCAATCCGGGCCCGCGCGTTATCTTCACTCAAGCAGCGCCTGCCTTTGGAACACGACCATGCACACACTTCTCCAGCGTCTCGCCTTCTCCTCCCTGATCGCATTCGCCGCCGCCCCGGCCAACGCCGGCGCGGGCGGAGCTGGAGCGCAGGTGATCCACGATTTCGCGTCTGACCTCTCGAACGGCGACCCTGCCGTTTTGGCGAAGGTCGACGGCTATATCGCCGCGCCCCCTACCGAGATCGAGGACATCGGCTTTTACGGCGGAGAGGAGATGAGCGCGCAGTCGCGCGTTTTTCTCGCGACCGTCAATCTTCTGGACATCGAGGGCCATCTCTATTCGTTCGAAGACAAGTATATGGGCGATCTCCTGGCCATATGGGCGGATGAGGGACTGATCGATCCCGAAGCCCTGCCGGCCGAGGCGAAAGGCGTCTTCCGCCCCTTCTTCGAGCCGGACTTCGCCGAGACCGTCTATGATGACGGGTCCGACAAGAACCCTCAACTCGTCGACTACCTCGCCTATCTCGAAGACCATTACGCCGCCGCGACGCTGCAAATCGAACAGGCGATCGAGGACAACAGCGGCAAGACCCTCGTCTCGGTTGATCCGACTTCTGGCGACACGATGTTCTTCGCGTTGTTGGCGCCTGAGGTCGCGGAGAAATGGTTGAACAAGGGCTTTGCGCCAGCGGGCGAATATCAGGCGGGCATCCGCGCGCCGATGTGGGACATGGTCTGGGAAAAGATGGTCTATGCGCTGATGCTGCCGACCGTCGGCGACACCTATTCGCGGCCGCTGCCGGAGGGCACGCGAAAACGCCGGGATGACCTCACCCCGGCGTATTGAGCATCAGGCCGCGCGGCGCAGCGGCTTGACGCGGCCGGCTGCAAGCTTGCGGCCGGTTGCAACGAGAAGACCGGCGGCGCCCTCGAGATGGCCCGGCTTCAGCTCGAGCCCGAGAAAACGGCGGCGCTCGAACGGACCCGGCATCACCAGATGTTCGGCCTTTTCGGCAGAAAAGCCGAAGCGCTCATAATATTCCGGATCGCCGACGAGCAGGATCGCACCGTGGCCGCGGGCAGCGGCTTCGGCAATCGCCGCACGCATCAGCGCGCCGCCCACGCCCTTGCCGCCACGGCCGGGCTCGACTGCAAGCGGGCCGAGCAGCAGCGCAGGCAGGCCACGGCCATCGGTCGCAATGCCGGCATCGACATGCCACAGGCGAACCGTGCCGATCAGCGCGCCGGCAGCGTCCCGCGCAACCAGCGCCAGGCCCTCGGCCGGCAGGCGGTTGCGGCGGATCTTTTCCGACGATTTCTTCTTGCGCATCGGGCCCATGGCCCGATCGAGCAGCGCCTCGCGGGCGGCAATGTCGAACGATGCTTCTTCGCAGATCACGAAGGAAGGTGCAGAGATTTCAGCGAGAACCGGGGTCATCGGACTATCCCCCCAATTTACGGTGCAGCAGGATGGCCGGGCGCACGGGCCCGGTCGGCTATCCCGGTGCGGCTCTCCTCAAGCCGCACCGATGTGCAGGGAACGTCAGATGACGTAGGACTTCAGCGGCTCGAAGCCGTTGAAGGCGACCGATGCGTAGGTCGTGGTGTAGGCACCCGTGCCTTCGATCAGAACCTCGTCACCGATCGTGAGCGTGATCGGCAGCGGATACATGTTCTTCTCGTACATCACGTCGGCGCTGTCGCAGGTCGGGCCGGCGAGCACGCAGGGTTCCATTTCGTCGCCGTCGCGCTCGGTGCGGATCGGGTAGCGGATGGCTTCGTCCATGGTTTCGGCGAGACCGCCGAACTTGCCGATGTCGAGGAACACCCAGCGATGCTTGTCATCGTCGGACTTCTTCGAGATCAGGACGACTTCCGACTTGATCACGCCGGCATTGCCGACCATGCCGCGACCCGGCTCGATGATCGTGCGCGGGAGCTGGTTGCCGAAGTGGCGGGACAGCGCCGCGAAGATCGCCTGGCCATAGGCTTCCGCCGTCGGCACGTCGCGCAGGTACTTGGTCGGGAAACCGCCGCCCATGTTGACCATCTGCAGGTGAATGCCCTGCTTGGCAAGCTGCGCGAAAACCCGCTTGGCATCGCCGAGCGCTGCGTCCCAGGCATCAACCTTGGTCATCTGCGAGCCGACATGGAACGAAACGCCGTAGCTCGTCAGGCCCAGCTGATGGGCATAGACCAGCACGTCGACGGCCATGGCCGGAACGCAGCCGAACTTGCGCGACAGCGGCCATTCGGCGCCTTCGCCATCCGTCAGCACGCGGCAGAACACGCGGGCGCCGGGGGCAGCGCGGGAAATCTTTTCGACTTCCTCATGGCTGTCGACGGCAAACAGGTTCACGCCGAGCGCGAAGGCACGGGCGATGTCGCGCTCCTTCTTGATGGTGTTGCCGAAGGAGATGCGATCGGCAGTGGCACCGGCTTCAAGCGCCATTTCGATTTCTGCGACGGACGCGCAATCGAAGTTGGAGCCGAGGCCCGCGAGGAGCTCGAGGATCTGCGGCGCCGGGTTTGCCTTGACGGCGTAGAAGATGTCGCTGTTCGGCAGAGCGCGGCGGAATGCGGTGTAGTTGTCACGAACGACTTCGCGGTCGACAACGAGGCAAGGGCCATCGGGACGGCGGGTGCGGAAGAATTCGGCGATACGTTCGGTGGTCATTGGTCTAACCCCTTCTGAAGCATTTTGATCCGGCGTGTTTCCGGATGACAAAGGGCGTATCGACCCGCGCACGAACCCGGCCGGTGGAGACCCCGGGACACGGTTGCGGCGAACGCTCAAGGTTGAACCAGCCTTGAAAACAAGGTTGATCCGGCTTTGTCTGCCTTGGATTGGGGGATTGACCCGCCGCACTTCCGGCAATGAAGGTATGTGCCTCTTTAGTACCCCGGGGTTGGAAAACCGGGAGACACCAGAAAGGCCCGCACCGTCGTTGCTTCAAGATGTCCTCGCTTGACCGGTTGGCCGGGAAGCGACTGGAGGGGTTAGTTCCAGGTACCTTACCGTGACCCTCACCATTCGAGGGTTCGGCGGACACCCACAGGCACGCGCGACTTTGGGCAAGCGGAGAGATATGAAAAACGCCCCTGAAAATCAAGTGGGCTAACCCCAAAAAATTCCCCCGCATCCCGTTGAAGATGCTATCTGATTGACAAAACTCAAACAATTCTTTCGCAAGCCCTTCAAAGGAGCGGCAATGGATACTTTGACGAGAATGCGGGCCTTTATAGATGTGGTCGAGGCCGAAGGATTTTCCGCTGCAGCCCGCAAAACCGGCCGCTCCAAGGCATTGCTTTCCAAATATGTGCGCGAGCTCGAGGACGATCTCGGCGTTCTCCTTCTCAACCGCACGACGCGGCAGTTCTCGCTGACCGAAGCGGGCCAGATCTACCGCAGCCGCGCCGTCGACATCGTTCAGGAGATCGACAATCTCTCGGATACGGTGCGCGCCAACAACGCCGATCTCAGGGGGAAACTGAAGGTCTCGGTTCCCCGGACCTTCGTCGACGCACCGGTCGGCCATTCGCTGCTCGATTTCACCGCGACCCATCCCGACCTGTCGCTCGACATCGTCGCGGAGGACCGATTCGTGGATCTCGTTGAAGAGGGCTACGATGTCGCCATCCGCATTACCAGTCTTGAGGATTCGGCGCTGATCGCACGCAAGCTTTCGGATTTCAGGATGCTGGTCTGCGCTTCGCCCGCCTTCATCGAGAAGTTCGGGAAACCGCTCGAAAAGCCGGCCGACCTTGCCCAGGTCCCGTTTCTGATCGACACCAACAGCAAGTCCTACGGATCGCTGCGGTTTCAGGCGCCGGAAGACGGCACCGTCTATACGGTCACGATCCATGGCACGCTGTCGGTCAACTCGCCGATTGCGACCATGCGCGGCGCGATCGCGGGTCTGGGCATTGCCATGGTGCCGGATTTCATCGCCCGCGAAGCGCTCGCCTCCGGCAAGCTGGTCTCCCTGTTCGAGGCCCATCTGCCGACGACCGCGGCGATCTATGCGATCTATCCCCACCGGCGCTACCTGCCACAGAAGGTGCGCACCTTCGTGGACTTCCTGACGAAATGGTTTCCCGCCAACTGCACCGAGGTCGGACCGGACAAGGGCTGACGCGCGCCATGACGCACGGCAACAGCGTCGCGCGGGCGCTTGGTCCGAGCTTGCGTGCGTGAAGGCCTACCGACTTCCACCATTTTACGATTTGATTACAACGTGCTTTGACGCATATTCCTCCGGGATGTCTGCAGACATTCGGCGGAGGAGAAGCATGCGCAAGGTAATGGAGCAACTCGAAGCGCGCCGTGAAGAGGCGCGTCTTGGCGGCGGACAGCGGCGGATCGACGTCCAGCACGCCAAGGGCAAGCTGACGGCGCGCGAGCGCATCGAGGTGCTGTTCGACGAGGGCTCCTTCGAAGAATACGACATGTATGTCACCCATCGCTGCGTCGATTTCGGCATGGCAGGCCAGAAGGTGCCGGGCGATGGCGTCGTCACCGGCTGGGGCACGATCAATGGCCGTCAGGTCTATGTGTTCTCGCAGGATTTTACGGTCCTCGGCGGCTCGCTGTCGGAAACCCATGCCCAGAAGATCTGCAAGATCATGGATATGGCGGTGAAGAACGGTGCACCGGTGATCGGGCTCAATGATTCGGGTGGCGCGCGTATCCAGGAAGGCGTCGCCTCGCTTGCGGGCTATGCCGAAGTGTTCCGCCGCAATGCGGAAGTCTCGGGCGTGATCCCGCAGATTTCGGTGATCATGGGCCCCTGCGCCGGTGGTGCTGTCTATTCACCGGCGATGACCGATTTCATCTTCATGGTGCGCGACAGCTCCTTCATGTTCGTCACCGGCCCGGATGTGGTCAAGACCGTGACCAACGAGGTGATCACGGCGGAAGAACTCGGTGGCGCCGATACCCACACGAAGAAATCGTCCGTTGCCGACTGCGCCTATGACAACGACATCGAGACGCTGGAGCAAGTCCGGCTGCTGTTCGATTTCCTGCCGCTCAACAACCGCGAAAAGCCGCCGGTGCGCCCGTTCCACGACGACCCGGCCCGGATCGAAAAGCGCCTCGACACGCTGATACCCGACAGTTCCAACAAGCCCTACGACATGAAGGAGCTGATCCTGGCGCTCGCCGACGAGGGCGATTTCTTCGAGCTGCAGGAAGCCTATGCGAGAAACATCGTTACCGGCTTCATGCGCATCGAGGGCCAGACCGTCGGCGTCGTCGCCAACCAGCCCATGGTGCTGGCCGGCTGTCTCGATATCGATTCCTCGCGCAAGGCTGCCCGGTTCGTACGCTTCTGCGATGCCTTCAACATTCCGCTTCTAACGCTCGTCGACGTGCCCGGCTTTCTGCCCGGCACCGCGCAGGAATATGGCGGCGTGATCAAGCATGGCGCGAAGCTGCTGTTTGCCTATTCGCAGGCGACCGTGCCGATGGTGACGCTGATTACCCGCAAGGCCTATGGCGGCGCCTATGACGTGATGGCCTCGAAGCACATCGGCGCCGACATCAACTATGCCTGGCCAACGGCGGAAATCGCGGTGATGGGCGCCAAGGGCGCGACAGAAATTCTCCACCGCGCCGACCTCGGCGATCCGGAGAAGATCGCCGAAAAGGTCGCCGAATACGAGGAGCGCTTCGCCAACCCCTTCGTCGCCGCCGAACGCGGCTTCATCGACGAGGTGATCATGCCGCATTCCTCCCGCCGCCGCATCGCCCGCGCCTTCGCGTCGCTGCGCAACAAGCGGGCGGATACGCACTGGAAGAAACACGACACGATGCCTTTATAAGGTAAGAACAGCGCATGCAGGGCCTTTGCGCCGCAGCGTTTCGTGCGACCCCACCGAGAGGACTGACTTTCATGACCGAGAACAAATTTCCGCCCGAAAACAACCTTCCCGCAGGCTACGAGCCGCCGAAAGTATGGACGTGGGAACCGGGGAATGGCGGCGCATTCGCCAGCATCAACCGGCCGACCGCCGGCCCGACCCATGACAAGGAACTGCCGGTCGGCAAGCACCCGCTGCAGCTCTATTCGCTCGGCACGCCCAATGGCCAGAAGGTCACGATCATGCTGGAGGAACTGCTTGCCGCAGGCTACAGCGGGGCCGAGTACGATGCCTGGATGATCAAGATCGGCGATGGCGACCAGTTCGGCTCCGGCTTTGTCGGCGTCAATCCGAATTCCAAGATCCCGGCGATGATGGACCATGCGCCGAAGGATGGCGGCGATCCCATTCGCCTGTTCGAGAGCGCCTCGATCATGACCTATCTCGCGGAAAAATTCGGCGCCTTCCTGCCGGCGGATCCACGCGCGCGGGCCGAAACCTTCAACTGGCTGTTCTGGCAGATGGGCTCGGCGCCCTTCCTCGGCGGCGGGTTCGGGCATTTCTACGCCTATGCGCCGATCAAGATCCAGTATGCGATCGACCGCTACGCCATGGAGGTGAAGCGCCAGATGGACGTGCTGAACCGTCAGCTTGCGGATAACGAGTTCATCGCGGGCAGCGACTATTCCATCGCCGACATGGCGATCTGGCCCTGGTATGGACGCCTTGCCCAGCACGGCGCCTATAATGACGCTGGCGAATTCCTCTCGGTCGATGAATATGAACATGTCCAGCGCTGGACCCGGCAGTTGGCGGAACGCCCTGCGGTCAAGCGCGGCGCGATCGTCAACAAGCCGTCGGGCGAACCGGCACTTCAGGAACGTCACGCCGCCTCGGATTTCGACGGACTGTTGTAATGCGCATCTGCACTTTGGAAGGAGACGGACATGGTCAAACTGCCTGACATGACGAAGCATCGCGGATTTCCGTCCGGCATGCCGGGCACCGGCATCCAGTTCGTGATCCGCCGCGCCAATCCGAAACGGGTCACGCCGATCAAGGCCCTGCCGCGACGCGCGCGGCAGGGATCGAAGGAACATCTGGTCGATGCCGCCTTCCTGCACGCGCTCTGGCATCATTTCGGCGACCAGCCGTTCGAGCGCGGCAATCTGGACGCCGCCCGCCTGTCGCTGCTGTTCGGCCGCGAGGTCGTTTCGGCCGAACAGGATTTCGACCCCCAATCCTATGAGGCGATGCTGGTGATCAACGAACCGGTGGCGCGGGCGAGTTTCCCGGAATCCTTCGAAGACCATCTGGAGGTCTGACCGTGGCGATCACCAAAATCCTCATCGCCAATCGCGGCGAAATCGCCTGCCGGGTGATCAGGACGGCAAAGCGCATGGGCATCGCAACGGTCGCGGTCTATTCCGACGCCGACCGCGACGCGCTGCATGTGAAGATGGCCGACGAGGCCGTCCATATTGGCCCCGCGCCTTCGAACCAGTCCTATATCGTCATCGAAAAGATACTGGACGCGATCCGCAAGACGGGCGCGGACGCGGTGCATCCGGGCTATGGCTTCCTCTCCGAAAATCCGGTCTTTGCCGCAGCGCTCGAAAAGGAAGGCGTCACCTTCATCGGCCCTCCGGTTGGCGCGATCGAGGCGATGGGCGACAAGATCACCTCGAAGAAGCTGGCGGCGGAAGCCGGCGTTTCGACCGTGCCCGGCCATATGGGGCTGATTGCGGATGCCGACGAGGCGGTGACGATTTCCGACGCAATCGGCTATCCGGTAATGATCAAGGCGTCCGCCGGCGGCGGCGGCAAGGGCATGCGCATTGCCTGGAATGCCAAGGAGGCACGCGAAGGGTTTCAGTCCTCGAAGAACGAAGCGAAGAACGCCTTTGGCGACGACCGCATCTTCATCGAGAAATTCGTTACCGAACCGCGCCACATCGAAATCCAGGTGCTGGGCGACAGGTTCGGCAATTGCCTCTATCTCGGCGAGCGGGAATGTTCGATCCAGCGGCGAAACCAGAAGGTGATCGAGGAAGCGCCCTCGCCTTTCCTTGATGAAGAAACCCGAAAGGCGATGGGCGAGCAGGCCGTGGCGCTGGCAAAGGCCGTCGGCTATCACTCCGCCGGCACGGTCGAGTTCATCGTCGATGGCAAGGAGAGTAAATTCTACTTCCTCGAAATGAACACCCGCCTGCAGGTGGAGCACCCGGTGACCGAGCTCGTGACCGGCCTCGATCTGGTCGAGCAGATGATCCGCGTTGCCGCTGGCGAAAAGTTGGCGCTGACGCAGGACGATGTGAAGCTTACCGGCTGGGCGATCGAGAGCCGCCTTTATGCCGAAGACCCCTACCGCAATTTCCTGCCCTCGATCGGCAGGCTGACGCGCTACCGGCCGCCGGAAGAAGGCGAACGCGCGGATGGCACGGTGGTGCGCAACGACACCGGCGTCACCGAGGGCGGCGAAATCTCGATGTATTACGACCCGATGATCGCCAAGCTCTGCACCCACGCCCCAGACCGCGCCAGCGCGATTGATGCGATGAGCGACGCGCTCGACAATTTCGAGGTCGAGGGCATCGGCCACAACCTGCCCTTCCTGTCGGCCGTGATGCGCCAGCAGCGCTTTCGCGACGGGCGGCTGACGACCGCCTATATCGCGGAGGAATTTCCCGACGGGTTCACCGGTGTCGAACCCGACGATGCCGATGCCCGGCTGCTTGCGGCCGTTGCCGCGCTGATCAACCACCGGGTACAGGACCGTGCGGCCCATATCTCCGGCACGATCGACAACCATCGCCGCAGCATCGGCACGGACTGGGTGGCCACGCTCGCGGGCAAGGCGTTCCCCTTGAAAATCAAAGCCGGGAAGGATGGCGGCACCGTCTCTTTCGCAGACGGCAGAACGGTCGAGATTGCAAGCGACTGGCTGCCCGGCATGCGCCACGCGGGTTTTGCGGTCGATGGTCGCACCGCCGGCGTCAAGGTCGACCTGAAAGGTGCGGCGATCCGGCTGCGCTGGCGCGGCATGGATGTGACCGCGAGGGTCCGCTCGCCCCGCATCGCAGCCCTTGCGGAACTGATGCCGGAAAAGCTGCCGCCCGACACCTCCAGGATGCTGCTCTGCCCGATGCCGGGGGTGATCACCGCGCTGTCCGTCCAAGAGGGCGACACGGTGGAGGCCGGCCAGGCGCTTGCCACCGTCGAGGCGATGAAGATGGAAAACATCCTGCGCGCCGAAAAGCGCGGCGTGGTCAAGACGATCGCTGTCGAGACGGGGGCAAGCCTTGCCGTCGACGAGATGATCATGGAATTCGAATAACCGCGACGGGGAGAGACGGGCATGCCGAACAAGACGATCAGCGACTGGAAGGCGCTCGCGGAAAAAGAGGCGAAAAAGCCCGCCGAGGAGCTGACCTGGAACACGCCGGAGGGGATCGCGGTCAAGCCGCTTTATACCGCCGACGATCTTGCCGGCATCGATCATCTCGGCAGCCTTCCGGGCTTTGCCCCCTTCGTGCGCGGCCCGCGCGCGACGATGTATGCCGGACGGCCCTGGACCATCCGCCAATATGCCGGCTTCTCGACCGCCGAGGAGAGCAACGCCTTCTACCGCCGCAATCTCGCCGCAGGCCAGCAGGGCGTTTCCGTCGCCTTCGACCTCGCCACCCATCGCGGCTATGACAGCGACCATCCGCGCGTGGAAGGCGATGTCGGCAAGGCGGGGGTGGCGATCGACTCGGTCGAGGACATGAAGATCCTGTTCGACGGCATCCCGCTCGAGACCATCTCGGTGTCGATGACCATGAACGGCGCGGTGATCCCGATCCTGGCGAGCTTCATCGTCGCCGGCGAAGAACAGGGCGTTTCGCGCGACAAGCTCAGCGGCACCATCCAGAACGATATCCTGAAGGAGTTCATGGTCCGCAACACCTATATCTATCCGCCCGAACCCTCGATGCGGATCATTGCGGACATCATCGAATATACCGCGACGGAAATGCCGAAATTCAATTCGATTTCCATTTCCGGCTACCACATCCAGGAGGCCGGATCGACGCTGGTGCAGGAACTTGCCTTTACCCTTGCCGACGGGCGCGAATATGTCCGCGCGGCGCTGAAGAAGGGGCTCGATGTCGATGCCTTTGCCGGGCGGCTGTCCTTCTTCTTCGCGATCGGCATGAACTTCTTCATGGAGGCCGCCAAGCTGCGCGCCGCGCGCCTGCTGTGGACGCGGATCATGGAGGAGTTCGAGCCGAAGAAGGCTTCCTCCCTGATGCTGCGCACCCATTGCCAGACGTCCGGCGTGTCGCTTCAGGAACAGGACCCCTACAACAACGTCATCCGCACAGCCTATGAGGCAATGTCGGCCGCCCTTGGCGGCACGCAGTCGCTGCACACCAATGCGCTTGACGAGGCGATGGCGCTGCCGACCGAATTCTCCGCCCGCATCGCCCGCAACACCCAGCTGATCCTGCAGAACGAGACAGGGATTACCAAGGTGGTCGATCCGCTGGCCGGCTCCTACTATGTCGAGAGCCTCACCAAGGAGCTCGCCGACAAGGCCTGGGCGCTGATCACCGAGATCGAGGCCATGGGCGGCATGACCGCCGCCGTTGATGCCGGCCTGCCGAAGAAGATGATCGAGGAGGCCGCGACCCGCCGTCAGGCGGCCGTTGACAAGGGGGAGGAGGTGATCGTCGGCGTCAACAGGTTCAGGCTCGAAAACGAGGAACCGATCGAGACGCTCGACATCGACAATTCCGCCGTCAAGGCCTCCCAGATCCGCCGGATCGAACAGATCCGCCGAAGCCGCGACAGGAATGCCTGCGAAAGCGCACTGTCCCGCCTTGCCGAGATCGCAAGGACCGGTGAAGGCAATCTCCTGGCCGCAGCGGTGGATGCGGCACGTGCCCGCGCCACCGTCGGCGAGATTTCGGATGCGATGCGCGACGCCTTCGGAAGCTACGTTGCAACCCCCAAGGTGGTGCGCAATATCTACGGCGAGGCCTACAAGGACGACCCGGAATTCGCCATGCTCACCGACCGGCTGAAAACCTATTCGGACGCGAAGGGCAGGACGCCCCGTATTCTCGTCGCCAAGCTCGGCCAGGACGGGCATGACCGCGGCGCCAAGGTGATCGCCTCTGCATACGGCGATATCGGCTTCGACGTGGTCGCGGGCCCGCTGTTCCAGACGCCCGACGAGGCCGCCGCCCTGGCGGTCTCCGAAAAGGTCGATATTGTCGGCATGTCATCGCTTGCCGCCGGCCACAGGACGCTCGCCCCGCAGCTCGTCAAGGCGCTGAAGGCGCGCGGCGCGGACGAAGTGATCGTGGTCGTCGGCGGCGTCATTCCGCGCAAGGATTATGATTACCTGCTCGAAAACGGCGTTGCCGCCGTCTACGGCCCCGGCACCAATGTGCTCGACTCCGCCAATTCGCTGATCGACCTGCTCGAGGGCAAGAGAAGGAACCGCTAGCATGATCAAGGGCCTCAACCACGTCGCCATCGCCGTGACGGATCTTGCCGAAGCCGCCGCACGCTATCAGGCGCTCGGCGCGACAGTGTCCGCCCCTCAGGACCTGCCGGAGCATGGCGTCACCGTGGTCTTCATCACCCTCGACAACACCAAGATCGAGCTGTTGCACCCCCTTGGCGAGGCCTCTCCGATCGCAAGCTTTCTCGACAGGAACCCGAGCGGCGGCATTCACCATCTCTGCTTGGAGGTTGACGATATTGCGGACGCTGCGGAAAAACTCGGCGAAAGCGGCATCCGCGTTCTCGGCGACGGCAAGCCAAAGACCGGCGCCCACGGCAAACCGGTCCTCTTCGCCCATCCCAAGGATTTTCAGGGAGCGCTGATCGAGTTCGAAGAGGAATAAATTCCTGGCTTCCCCGTGGTATCTCCCGGCATATCATCGCTCCGGTAAAACCGCAGCGGAAGCGGGCACCTTGCTGCTGAACGCGCCGCACAGCCCCCCAATCTTCTCGCCCCGGAGGGGAGAGATGTCGCGACAGCGACAGTGAGGGGGGAGTATCTCCCCTCGAACGCACACGCGATTTGAAACGCTGCGCCACCCTCACTGCCCCTTTCGGGGCATCTCTCCCGCCAGCGGGAGAGAGTATTGGGAGCTATGCGGCGCGGTGACACCGCTGCAGCCTCCGAATTCAGCGCGCCCGATGGAACAGAGCGTAGGCGAAAGCCTCAATCCCCGGCCAGCGCCTCCAGCGTGCGGATCAGCGCCGAATTGTCGAGTTCGCCGTCACCGCGGGCGATCGCCGCATTCATCAACTGCTCGGTGGAGGCGGCGTTCGGCAGCGACAGGCCGATCTCGCGGGCGGCGTTGACGACGAGCGACATGTCCTTCCTCTGAAGCCGCATGCTGAAGCCGGGCTCGAAGGTGCGGTTGAGCATCCGCTCGCCGTGGATCTTCAGGATCGGCGAACCGGCAAAGCCGCCCATCAGCGCCTCGCGCACCTTGGCAGGGTCCGCGCCCGCCTTCTTGGCAAACAGCAGCGCCTCGGAAACGGCCTCGACCGTGAGGCCCACGACGATCTGGTTGGCAAGCTTGGCGGTCTGGCCGTCGCCAACCGGGCCGATATGGGTGATGGTCTTGCCCATGGCCTCGAACAGCGGCTTGCCGCGGGCAAAATCGTCGTCCGATCCGCCGACCATGATCGTCAGCGTCGCGTTCTTTGCGCCGATATCGCCGCCGGAAACCGGCGCGTCGAGATAGCCGCAGCCGATCGCGGCGAGCCTTTCGGCGAAATCCCGCGTCGCCATTGGCGAGATCGTGCTCATGTCGATCACCATTTTGCCCTTTGACAGGCCATGAACCGCGCCCTGTTCGCCGAACAGCACTTCTTCGACATCCGGCGTGTCGGAAACGATGGTGATCACGATCTCGGCGGCTTCTGCCACCGCCTTCGGGCTATCGCAGGCGGTGGCGCCTTTCTCGATCAGGAATTCCGACACCGGCTTGACGCGGTTGATGAAAAGTTCATGGCCGGCGTCGATCAGGTTGGCCGCCATCGGCCGTCCCATCAGTCCAAGTCCGATAAATCCGATTTTCATGAAATGGCTCCTTCACATCAGTCTGGCACGGTGCTGCTGGCTCTATACCATGCCGGCCACAAGGGTGGCGATTTTTTGGCCGTGGGGAAGCCTCGAAGCGGAACGCGCAAACAAACCGGGCGTTATGGCGGAAGTTCGAACATAATTTTCTAACCAGAGCACGATAGGGCGAACAGTTTTCTTGGCGCAATATCGCCGCATTTTCTAATCTCCGCCCAGACATTTCCACTCAGCAGATTGGCTCAGCTCATGAAGAAGACCATCCTCGCCGCAATCGGCGCAGCCCTGATTTTCACCGCACCGGCCAAGGCCGAGCAGGTGGAAATCCTCAACGTTTCCTATGATATCGCCCGCGAACTCTACGCGGCGATCAACCCGGCCTTTGCCGAATACTGGAAGGCCGAAACTGGCGACGATGTCGAGATCAAGCAGTCGCATGCCGGCTCCTCCAAGCAGGCGCGCGCCATCCTGCAGGGGCTGAAGGCCGACCTCGTCACCTTCAACCAGGTGCTCGACGTCCAGATCCTCGCCGACAAGGGTTTTGTCGCGGCCGACTGGCAGCAGGCGCTGCCGAACAATGCCTCGCCCTATTATTCGCTGCCGGCCTTCCTGGTACGCAAGGGCAATCCGAAGGGCATCAAGGACTGGAACGATCTCGCCGCCGAAGGCGTGGAACTCGTCTTCCCGAACCCGAAGACTTCCGGCAATGGCCGCTACACCTATCTGGCCGCCTATGGCTACGCCCTTGAACAGTTTGGCGGCGATGAAGAGAAGGCCCGTGAATTCGTCGGCGATTTCCTCGGCAATGTTGCCGTGTTCGACACCGGCGGCCGTGGCGCCACCACCACCTTCATCGAACGCGGCATCGGCGATGTGCTGATCACCTTCGAGGCGGAAGTCGAGAACATCCGCGCCGAATATGGCGAAGACGACTATGAGCGCGTTGTGCCCTCCATGTCGCTGCTCGCCGAATTCCCGGTCGCCGTCGTCGACAAGGTCGCCAAGGAACGCGGCACGGAAGAGGTATCCAAGGCCTATCTCGAATTCCTCTATACCAAGGAAGGCCAGGAGATCGTCGCCTCGTTCAACAACCGCGTCCACAACGAGGAAGTGAAGGCCGAATATGCCGACAAGTTCCCCGAAGTGAAGCTGATCACCGTCGAAGACGTGTTCGGCGGCTGGGAAGCGGCCAACGAGACCCACTTCGCCGATGGCGGCGTTCTGGACCAGATCCAGTCGAAGCGGTAATCGCGACAATCGAGCAAGTGCCGCCTGCCCTGAGGAAGGGCGGGCGGCTTTCCCGTTCCGTTGGGTTTGGCACAAGGCGCGCCTCACTCTCAGCGTCACCCTCGGGCTTGACCCGAGGGTCCAGGCAAGGCTTTCCGAGTGGCCTGGATGCTCGGGTCAAGCCCGAGCATGACACTTCGAGGGGTGAGGTTTTCGGACAACTGAACCGTCTGCGGCGCATTTCGCTTCGGTGAAGCCTCCACGGAACGCACCGCGCGCCCGGCACCAAACAAAACCCGTGCTCCGCGCGAAGAGAATTGCTATAGCCACCGGCATCACCGCATAGGGCCATCATGACGTTCATCATGTCGACAGCTTCACGACGCGCCAATCGCAGCGTCATGCCTAGGTTCGGGCTGACGCTCGGGACCACGCTGCTTTTCGTCGCCCTGATCATCCTGCTGCCGCTGTCGGCGTTGTTCTGGCAGCTTGGCCAGCTCGGCTTTGCGGAATACTGGCAGATCATCACCAATCCGCGCACGCTGGCGGCCTTTCGAGTGACGATCTCGGCCGCGGCGCTTGCCACCGTGTTCAACGCCTGTTTCGGCCTGCTGCTCGCCTGGGTGATCGTGCGCTACACCTTCCCCGGCAAGCGCCTGCTCGATGCGCTGATCGATCTGCCCTTCGCGCTGCCGACCGCCGTTGCCGGCATCGCGCTGGTGGCGCTTTACGACCGCAATGGCTGGATGGGCATGCTGCTGTCAGAATTCGGCATCAAGGTTGCCTATACCTGGTGGGGCATAGCACTGGCGATGACGTTTACCTCCGTGCCCTTCGGCGTGCGCACCGTCCAGCCGGTGATGGAAAGCCTGAGCCACGATCTGGAGGAGGCCGCGCAGACGCTCGGCGCCACCGATTTCCAGGTGTTCCGCCATATCGTGTTTCCGCAGCTGTTTCCGAGCTTCATCATGGGCGCCTCACTCGCCTTTGCCCGCTCGCTCGGCGAGTTCGGCGCGGTCATTTTCATTGCCGGCAACATGCCCTTCAAGACCGAGATCGCCTCGCTGCTGATCATGATCCGACTTGATGAATATGATTTCCCTGCCGCAAGCGCGATCGCCGGCACGGTGCTGGCGCTGGCGCTTGCCGTGCTGATCCTCGCCAACATCGCCCAGAACCGCGCGGCGAAATATATGAGGAGGGGTGCGTAACATGGCCCATCCGCAAGTCGCCGCCCTGATGCGAAAGCGCCGGATGAAACGCGCCGCGCTGGTGCTCGTCGCCGTCGCCTTCGCCGCCCTCATCATGGGGCTTCCAAGCCTTGCGATCTTCGTGCGCGCCTTTGCCGAAGGCGTCGGCGTATACACCTCCGCCATCATCGAGCCGGAAACGCTGCATGCGATCAAGCTCACCGTGATCACGGCGCTGATCGCGCTGCCGGTCAACATCGCCTTCGGGATTTGCGCCGCCTGGGCGGTCACGCGGTTCCGCTTTCCCGGCCGCCGGGTGCTGATCACCATCATCGAGCTGCCGTTCTCGATCTCGCCGATCGTCGCAGGTCTCTGCTATCTGCTGGTCTACGGCTCCACCGGGCTCGTCGGCAGCTACGCCGATCAATACGGCATCCAGCTGATGTTCAACCTCACCGGCATCGTGCTGGTGTCGCTGTTCGTCACCTGCCCCTTCGTCGCCCGCGAGGTGATCCCGCTGATGGAGGTTGCAGGCCGCGACCAGGAAGAGGCCGCGCTGACGCTCGGCGCCAATGGCTGGCAGACCTTTTTCCACGTCACCCTGCCCAATATCCGCTGGGCGCTGCTCTATGGCGCGATCCTGGCGAATGCGCGGGTGATCGGCGAATTCGGCGCGGTCAGTGTCGTCTCCGGCAATATTCGCGGCGAGACCATGACGCTGCCGCTGCAGGTGCAACTGCTCTATGATGATTACAACGTCGCCGGCGCCTTTGCTGCCGCCACCATTTTGACGGTGATTGCCGTGATCACGCTGATCCTGAGGTCGGTGATTGAATCGCGCCACCCGAACGCGCACTGAGAAAGACCGGACATGGCCCTCACAGTCGAAAACATCTCCAAATCCTATGACCGGACCCGCGTGCTCGACGGCGTCAATCTCGATATCCGTCCGGGCGAGTTCGTGGCCCTTCTCGGCCCCTCCGGCTCCGGCAAGACCACGCTTCTGCGGATCATCGCGGGCCTGCAATTTGCCGAGGAAGGCCGGCTCCTGATGGAGGGCGAGGACATTACCGGGCTTGAGGCGCGGCTTCGCCGCTTCGGCATGGTGTTCCAGAGCTACGCACTGTTCGAGCACAAGACGGTTGCCGAAAACACCGCCTTCGGGCTGAAGGTGCGCCCGCGCGCCACGCGGCCGTCACGCGAGGAGATCGGCAAGCGGGTGCGGGACCTTTTGGAAATGGCGGAGATCGGCCATCTTTCCGAGCGCTACCCGTCGCAGCTCTCAGGCGGCCAGCGCCAGCGCGTGGCGCTTGCCCGGGCACTGGCAATCGAGCCGCGGCTTCTGCTGCTCGACGAGCCCTTCAGCGCGCTCGACACCAAGATCCGCAAGGGGCTGCGGGGTGCGCTCCGCGACCTGCAGAAGCGCGTCGGCATTTCCGCCATTCTGGTGACGCATGATCAGGAGGAAGCCTTCGAGATCGCCGACCGGATCGCGGTGATGTCGGAGGGCCATATCGAACAGTTCGGCACGGCGGAAGAATTGCTGCGCACGCCCGCAACGCCCTTCGTTGCGGAATTCCTGGAAGGCATGGCGCATTACCAGAACCAGGGCGCCGGCATCTGATCGGATCAGCCCGTCATCGAAGCCGCAAACAGGGTGAGCCCCAGAAGCGTGACCAGAAGCGCGCCGCCGATCTCGATCCCATAGCCGATCCGTGTCGCCCGCTTGGAGCCGCGCCCGGCGAGCCTGACGGCAAGCCCTTTGGCCGAAACCGCGATGATGGCAAGCACCGAGACGGTGATCGCCGTTCCGATCGCCATAGCGAAGACCGAGGCGATGCCGCCGAGGATCAGGCCGTTCAAAAGCGCGAAGGTGAGCACGATCAGCGCGCCGGAGCAGGGCCGCATGCCGATTGCCAGCACGGCCGAACCCGCGCCCTTCCAGTCGAACTCCTTGCCGCCCAGATCCTTCGGCTCCGGCATATGCACATGACCGCAACCGCAATCGGGACCGTGCACATGGTGGTCGTCATGGTGTTGATGTTCATGCCGGTGGTCATGCGCGTGGTCATGCGCGGCGTGATGATGATGTCCGTGATCGTGACCATGCTCATGGCTATGGCCGTGCCCATGAGCGTGACCAAGATCATGGGCATCGCCGTGCCCGTGAACATGATGATGGCCGTTGCCACGGAAGATCGCGCGGGTCTTGGTGTAGAGCAGCCATAAGCCGAAGCCGGCAATCAGCAGGAAACTCGCCCGCTCCATGAACAGCGTCGCATCCCGCATCGAGACGGACGTGCCGCGCAGGAACAGATAGGCAGCCCCCACCAGCACCACCGCCGTCACGCCCTGCGCCAGCGAGGCCACGAACGAGATCGCGATGCCGCGCTTCAGCTCGGTTTCGTTCGCGATCATGTAGGAGGAGATCACCGCCTTGCCGTGGCCGGGGCCTGCGGCATGAAACACGCCGTAGGCGAAGGAGAGGCCCACAAGGCCCAGCACCTTCACCGGATCGTCCTTCATCGCCTTCAGCGCGGCCGTCAGCGCGCGGTAGAATTCCTGCTGGTACTGATTGATCGTCATCAGCAGCGATTGCAGCGGACCGAAGGATGAGGAAAAGGACGGCTCGGAAGAGCCGATGCCGAGGGGAGAGGCGGAGAAGGATTTATCGTTCAGGCCAAAGGCCAGGAAAGCCAGAAGCGCCAGCAGCAGAAGCAGCGCAAGCGGCCGGATCATTCGGTGCATGTGAGGTCCAGGCGGGTTGCAAAAAGCTTGCTCATATCGGTCGGATCATTGAAGAAGGCAGCCGTCAGAGCGTCGTTGTTCTCGGAGATGATCTGGTCCGGATCAGGACGGACGACCGTATGCTTGCAACGATCGAAGGCGGAGCCGATCATCACCAGATCCTCGTCGCGCTGAAAGTCGATCGCGGTGTACATGCTGGCGTCGTAGATGCCGAAGGTCAGATGCCCGTCGAGCTTGACGGGCTTTGAGGGCTTTGCCGAGAAAATCAGCAGCAGCTGGCCATCCACCATATCGGCATGAATGACATCGGGCTCGGCCAGCGGCACGTCTTCGCCATTGTCGGTGATCTGGGTATAATAGCCATATTCGGCAAGCGACTGGCGCACGGTCTCGCCGATTTCCGTCAGTTCGTCACCGGCAAGCTGGTTGTCCATGTTGGTGTCGTAATCCATGATCACCGAGGACGAGAAGAACTCGTCGAAGCGCCAGACATTCTGCAGCGCGGTGACATTGCCGTCATCATCCGCGACCACTTCCAGGCGGGCATCGACGAAGACATGCGGATGGGCCGCAGCCCCTGTGGCCGCGCCCATGCCGATAAGGGCTGATGCGCTGATGGTTCTGATCAGTTTCATAAGGCTTCCTTGGCGCAGAACTGAGTCAGAAAAAAGCCCGCACGCGCGAAATAAGGCGGGCGGGCTTTAAAAAAAATGTGAGCGGTTCCGGCAATGCCGGGCGCGCTGGTCAGAGCGCGCGTTCGCCGGCCTCCGCCATTGCCGGCGCGCCGGCGATGATGATCGGGACCAGAAGATCGCCCCAGCGGCCGCCGCCATGATGGCGGGCGGAGCGGATGATCTCGACCGAGACGCCGGCATCGACCGCCCGCATCACGGCCTGGTTCAGCCGGTGAAGATCATTGGCGACCATGCGGATCGCCGCCTGCTGATCGGCCGTCATTTCGCCGGTCTGCGCTTCTGCGCGTTCCTTGACATTGAGCTTCGGTGTCATCGCATTTCCTCCCTTTCTATTCGGCTGCTTCAAATTGCGCGGTTTCGGTCGAGCCGCCCATCGCGGTCGTCGAGCCGGTTCCGCCGGTGATCGCCATCGACACGGCATCGAAATAGCCGGTGCCCACTTCGCGCTGGTGGCGGGTCGCCGTGTAGCCATTGCGCTCGGCTGCAAATTCGGCCTGCTGCAATTCGCTATAGGCCGCCATCTGGCGCTCCTTGTAGCCGCGGGCGAGTTCGAACATGCCGTAATTGAGCTGATGGAAGCCCGCGAGCGTGATGAACTGGAACTTGTAGCCCATGGCCCCGAGTTCGCGCTGGAAGCGGGCGATATCGGCATCGTCCAGGTTTTTCTTCCAGTTGAAGGACGGCGAGCAGTTATAGGCCAGCAGCTTGCCGGGGTGCTCCTTGTGCACGCCTTCCGCAAACCGGCGCGCCTGTTCCAGATCCGGCTTGGACGTCTCGCACCAGATAAGATCGCAATAGGGCGCATAGGCGACCGCGCGGGCAATGCAGGCCTCCAGCCCGTTGCGGACATGATAAAAACCCTCCGGCGTACGCCCGGCATCGTAATCGACGAAGGGCTGGTCGCGCTCGTCGATATCGGATGTCAGAAGCTTGGCGGCCTCGGCATCGGTGCGGGCGATCACCAGCGTCGGCGTGCCCATGACGTCTGCGGCGAGACGCGCTGCGGTCAGGTTGCGGATATGGGCCGCCGTCGGGATCAGGACCTTGCCGCCGAGATGGCCGCATTTCTTTTCGGAGGCGAGCTGATCTTCGAAGTGGACGCCCGCGGCACCCGCCTCGATATAGGCCTTCATGATCTCGAAGGCGTTGAGCGGGCCGCCGAAGCCTGCCTCTGCATCGGCGACGATCGGGGCAAACCAGGTCTCGACCGAAAGCCCCTCGCCTTCCGAAACCTCGATCTGGTCGGCGCGCTGCAGCGTCTTGTTGATGCGCTTGACGAGCTCCGGCCCGGCATTGGCGGGATAGAGCGACTGGTCGGGATACATCGCGGATGCGGTATTGGCGTCGGCGGCCACCTGCCAGCCGGACAGATAGATCGCCTTCAGCCCGGCGCGCACCATCTGCATCGCCTGATTGCCGGACTGGGCGCCGAGCGCGTTCACGAAGTCCTCGCTGTGGATCAGGGTCCAGAGCCTCTTCGCCCCCTCTTCCGCCAGCGTCGCGCGGATCTGCATCGAGCCGCGCAGGCGGGTGACATCGGCAGCGCTGTAGGGCCGTTCGATGCCATCGAACCGGCCTTCGGGTGCGCCCTGAACGAGATTGTAAAATTCCGACATAGCTTTCTCCTCACTCCCGACGCATATGTAATTTCCAACGGATTATCGCGTTGCGTCTGTCAAATATTTACTGAACTCCCTCTCCTTTATCCAATTAAAACATGTACAAACGCCTCAGAAACGAGTTATACTGTCGCACTCTTTACAAAGAACCCATGTAAATTTGTAAATTTTGTAAAACACGAAATGGAAAGCCATGGCCGATTCAAAGATCTTTGCGGGACCGCGTTTGCGCCGGCTGCGCCGCGAGCTTGAACTGACCCAGACAGGCATGGCCGAGGCGCTTTCGATCTCGCCCTCCTATCTGAACCTGATCGAACGCAACCAGCGCCCGCTCACGGTGCAACTGCTGATGAAGCTCGCCGCCGTCTACGACATCGACATTGCCTCGCTGCAGGGCTCGAGCGGCGACACGGTCGCTCAGCTGAAGGCGGTCTTCGCCGATCCGCTGCTTTCCGGCGAACTTCCGGGGGACCAGGAACTTCTGGAGGTGGCCGAGGCGGCTCCCAATGCGGCGCTCGCCGTTACCAAGCTCTACCGCGCCTATCAGGAACAGGCCGCTCGCCTTTCCGACCTCACCGCCCTTCTGGCCGAGGAAGGTCGCCAGACGCATCTGTCCGGACGGCGGCTTCCGCATGACGAGGTGCGCGAGGCGCTTTTGCGCCGACCCTGGTATTTCGATGCGCTCGACCGCGCCGCCGAAGCGCTTCATGGCGAGCTTGCCCCCGGGGACGCGCTTTATGCGTCTTTGCGCGATTGGCTTCGCGACCGTCACGGCATCGCCGTGCGGGTGCTGCCGCCGCATGTCATGGTCAATCTCGGCAGGCGGTTCGACCGCCACACCATGCGGCTTTTCATCTCTGCCCGGTTTTCACCGCATGACCGCCAGCGCGAGATCGCGATCGAGGTTGCCCTGCTGGCTTTCCAGACGGAGATCGCAGAGGCGATCGATGCGCTCTCGCTGACCGGAGACGAGGCCAGGCGGATCGCCCGTTTCGAGCTCGCCCGCTATGCCGCCCATGCGTTGATGATGCCTTACGGCGCATTTTTCGAGGCGGCGCGGCGGGAGAAATACGACGTCTCGCTGATTGCGGGACGGTTCGGCGTTTCGTTCGCACAGGCCGCAGCCCGGCTCGTCAGCCTGCGCCGGCCGGATCAGGCCGGCCCGTCCTTCTTTGCCATCGAAATCGATGTCGCGGGCAATATCCTCAGGCGCACCGGCGGGTTTCGCGGCGAGTGCCCGCGCCTTGATGTCTATGATGCCTTCGCTCAGGCCGGACGGCTCCTCACCCAGCGCGTGGAGATGCCGGACGGCGCACAATACCTGGCGATCGCGCGCACGATCGAGGGACCAGAGCCGCTTTATGGAGAACGCCCGCACCGCACCGCGCTCCTTCTCGGCCTGCCTTTTGCCGAAGCGGCAGCCACCGTCTATGCAAAGCCGGAGGCGCCGACGACGCTGATCGGGCCCGTCTGCCGGCTTTGCGAAAGGACAGGCTGTCTCGCCCGCGCCGAACCGCCGGTGACCAGACCCCTCGGCCTTGACGAAATGGTTTCCGGCCTATCGGCCTTTGACTTCCGCTGAGCTGCACCGCTCGAAACCGTGATGCAAACGCCGGCGTCCGGTCAAAATCTCATCGCGCCTGCCGGCAGAGATCTGAGAGGGCATCGGCAATCTCCGCGAAGGCCGCTCCTGCTCGCTTGCTGCGGTGGCGCGCGCGCAGCCAGCCATGGACGAGCCCTTCATGCGTGTGAACCGTGACATCGGCACCCTCTGCAGCTGCCTGATACCGAAGGCAGTCGTCGTGCATCGGATCGCACTCGGCCGCAAACAGCACTGTCGGTGGCAGCCGGGTGAGATCGCCCGCACTTGGCATTGCCCTTGGATCATCCATCGCGCCGCCTCTCAGCAGACCGTAGGTCTTGACCTCGTCACGGGTGAGAAGCGGTGCATTGGCATGGGTTTCATAGCTCCCGCCTTCCGGAAAATAGCCGAGCGAGGGGTAGATCAGAACCTGGCCGGCGAGCGGCCGGGCACCCTGCCAGGTTCCGGCAACCGAGGCACACAGCGATCCGCCCGCGCTGTCGCCGCTCAGCACCAGCGCGTGATCTTCCGAAAGCGCGCGCGCCACAGCCATAACGTCGTCGTAGGCCGCCGGATGGGCGTGCTCGGGCACCAGCCGATAGTCGACAGCCACAAGCTGCACGCCGGCTGCCACCGCAAGCTCGGCACAGACGTCATCATGACTTTCAAGCCCGCCGAGCACGAAGCCACCACCATGGGCATAAAGAACGACGACATCGCTTTCCGCGCCGTAAAGGCGCACTCTGACGCCGGCAATGGTCCGGTCTTCCACCTTCAGCCCAGGCGGCCGCCCGGCATGATACTCTGCGCACATCCTGTCATAGATCTGGCGCTGACGGCCCCAGTCATCGGGCCTCAGATCAGCCGGATAGAACGCGTTGGTCGCGTCCACGAAGGCAAGAATGTCTGGGTCGAGTCTGGTCGTGTAGTCCATATTGCGGTCTCCCATCTGGTGCAGCTTCCAAATACCGCACTGACTGACTCCGGAAAACGAAAACAGCCGCAAGATCGGCGGCAAAAATCGATGAAATCGTTGCTTCCGCGAACGCCGACCGTTATCTTGCGGCATCACCATATCAATTGTTGCAATTCTTTTTTAAAATCGAGATGAGATTACGCCAAAGCCATCCGGCCGGCGCATTGCATTACACCAATACCGTTCATGTCCTTACGGACACTGCGTTAAAGAGAGATAGTTTGACCAAAAAGGCTTTGATTACCGGCATTACCGGTCAGGACGGCTCTTACCTTACGGAATTTCTCCTGGAACAGGGCTATGAGGTGCATGGCATCAAGCGCCGCGCCTCGCTTTTCAACACCCAGCGGATCGACCACCTCTACGAGGATCCGCATGTTTCGAACGCGCAGTTGAAGCTGCATTACGGCGACCTGTCCGATACGTCGAACCTGACCCGCATCATTCGCGATATCGAGCCGGACGAGGTTTATAATCTCGGCGCGCAGTCCCATGTTGCTGTGTCCTTCGAAGCGCCCGAATACACCGCCGATGTCGACGCCATCGGCACGCTGCGCCTGCTCGAGGCGATCCGGTTCCTGGGCCTTGAGGAAAAGACCCGTTTCTATCAGGCATCGACATCCGAGCTCTATGGTCTGGTTCAGGAAACGCCGCAGCGCGAAACAACGCCATTCTATCCGCGCTCGCCCTATGCCGCAGCCAAGCTTTACGCCTACTGGATCACGGTCAACTACCGCGAAGCCTATGGCATGTATGCCTGCAACGGCATCCTGTTCAACCATGAGAGCCCGCGGCGCGGCGAGACCTTCGTGACCCGCAAGGTGACGCGCGGCCTTGCCAATATCGCGCTCGGCCTCGAACGCTGCATCTATATGGGCAATATCGATTCACTGCGCGACTGGGGCCACGCCAAGGACTATGTCCGCATGCAATGGATGATGCTGCAGCAGGACAGCGCCGAAGATTACGTGATCGCGACCGGCAAGCAGTATTCGGTGCGCGAATTCATCACCTGGGCGGCGGAAGATCTCGGCATCAAGATCGCGTTTTCCGGCTCCGGCGTCGATGAGGTCGGCACAGTCGAGGCCGTTCACGGCGATCTTGCGCCGCACGTCAAGCCGGGCGACGTCATCGTCCGGATCGATCCGCGCTATTTCCGTCCCGCAGAAGTCGACACGCTGCTCGGCGATCCATCCAAGGCAAAGGACAAGCTCGGATGGGTGCCGGAGATCACGGCGCGCGAGATGTGCCGCGAAATGGTGGTCGAAGACCACAAGTCCGCACGGCGTCACGCGCTTCTGAAAGCCCATGGTCTCGACCTGCCTGTCAGCCTCGAAGGCTGAGCAGCCTTGCAAGAAAGAGAACAGATGTCGTTCGATATCGCTGGAAAGAAAATCTGGGTTGCCGGCCATCGCGGCATGGTCGGCGCCGCAGTCGTTCGCAGACTTGCCAATGAAGACTGCGACGTCATCACCGCCGGCCGCGATCGCGTCGATCTGAAGCGGCAGGCGGAAGTCGAGGACTTCCTGAGCGCGGAAAAGCCCGATGCCATTGTGATGGCGGCGGCAAAGGTTGGCGGCATCCTTGCCAACGATACCTATCCGGCCGACTTCCTCTATGACAACCTGATGATCGAGGCCAATATCTTCGAGGCCGCGCACCGCAATGATGTCAACCGCTTCCTGTTTCTCGGCTCATCCTGCATCTATCCGAAATTCGCCGACCAGCCGATCCGGGAAGACGCGCTTCTGACCGGGCCGTTGGAGCCGACCAATGAATGGTATGCGATCGCCAAGATTGCCGGCATCAAGCTTGCCCAGGCCTATCGCAGGCAGCATGGCCGCGATTACATCTCTGCCATGCCGACCAATCTTTATGGGCCGGGCGACAATTACGACCTGAACTCCAGCCATGTCATGCCCGCACTGATCCGCAAGGCCCATGAGGCAAAGATGAGCGGTGCAGGCGAGGTCGTGGTCTGGGGCACGGGGACGCCGATGCGCGAATTCCTCCACGCCGATGACTGTGCCGACGCGCTGGTTTTCCTGCTGAAGACCTATTCGGGCGACGAGCACGTCAATGTCGGCTCGGGCTCCGATATCTCGATCCTCGACCTCACCAAGCTCGTCTGCAAGACCGTTGGCTTCGAGGGCGATATCGTGCACGATCTTTCCAAGCCTGACGGCACGCCGCGCAAGCTGATGAGCGCGGACAAGCTGCGCGCCATGGGATGGCAGCCTAAGATCAGTCTCGAACAGGGAATTGCCGACTCCTATCAAGCCTTTCTGGATGGCAATTTCTCAAGCCGCGCTTTGGCCTAGACAGGCCCGGTGCTCCATCCGACACCGCCCAAGCCCCTGAGTGTGACCATGAAAATCGCCGTTGCCGGTATCGGCTATGTAGGATTGTCCAACGCCGTTCTGTTCGCCCAGAACCATGAGGTTCAGGCGATCGATATCAGCGCGGAACGCGTGGCCCAGTTGAATGCGGGCATTAGCCCGATCATCGACCCCGATATCGCCCGCTACCTCCGGGAAGAGAAGCTGGCGCTCTCGGCGACGACCAATCCGGAGGAAGCGTATCGGGGCGCCGATTTCGTGATCGTGGCGACGCCGACGAATTACGACGAGAAAACCAATTTCTTCGACACTTCTTCCGTCGAAGCCGTCATCACCTCGGTCATGGCGCTCAATCCGGCTGCAACCATCGTGGTGAAGTCCACCGTTCCGGTCGGCTTCATCGAGCGTGTCCGCCGCGAATTGCAGACGGACCAGGTGATGTTCTCGCCGGAGTTCCTGCGCGAGGGCAAGGCGCTTCACGACAACCTCTACCCATCCCGGATCATTGTCGGCGAACGGTCAGAGAGAGCGGAGACATTCGCCGGCCTGCTCGTCGAAGGCGCAAGGAAAAAGGATATTCCGATCCTTTTCACCGACCCCTCGGAGGCGGAGGCGATCAAGCTGTTTGCCAACACCTATCTCGCCATGCGGGTCGCCTATTTCAACGAACTCGATTCCTATGCGATGGCGCACGGCATGGACACCCGCCAGATCATCGAGGGGGTCGGTCTCGATCCCCGGATCGGCAATCACTATAACAACCCTTCTTTCGGCTATGGCGGATATTGCCTGCCGAAAGACACCAAGCAGTTGCTCGCCAATTACTCCAACGTGCCCCAGAATCTGATCAACGCCATCGTCGACGCCAACACCACCCGCAAGGATTTCATCGCCGAACGCATTCTGGCCCTCGGGCCGAAGACCGTCGGCATATACAGGCTGGTGATGAAGGAAGGCTCTGACAATTTCCGGCAGTCGTCGATCCAGGGGATCATGAAGCGGATCAGGGCGAAGGGCATAGAGGTGATCGTTTATGAGCCCGCACTGGCCGACGACACCTTCTTCGCCGCGCGGGTGATCAAGGATATCGAGACGTTCAAGCGTTTGCCAGACGTCATCGTCGCCAACAGACCCGCGGCCGAGATCGCAGATGTCTCCGACAAGGTCTTTACCCGCGATCTTTTCGGACAAGACTGAAACGGCAGATATGCCGAAAGCTCGCGCGTAACGATTTTCGTTACGCTTCAATATGATTCCCGGTATATTGTTTACACGAGCGGTTCCAACGCCCTATACATGCCGCAATCTCTGAAACGCCCGGAGGAGCGCATGAGCCGACTTTCCAACATCCTTGCCGCCGCAGCACTCGCTGCCGGCGCCGTCACCGCCCCGGCGCTTGCACCAGCACTCGCCCCAGCGCTCGCCCAGGAGCGCAACGATATCGTGATCGGCATGGCAATCGAACCGACCGGTCTCGATCCGACCGCAGCCGCGCCGGTCGCCATCGGCCAGGTTGTCTGGAAGAACGTGTTCGAGGGTCTGGTCACGGTCGGGGAAAATGGCGATATCGCACCGCAGCTTGCGACATCCTGGGACGTTTCAGGAGATGGCCTCACATACACTTTCAAGCTGCGCGACGGCGTGACGTTCCACAACGGCAAGCCTTTCAATGCCGGGACCGCAAAGTTTGCGATCGACCGGATCATAGCCGACGACAGCGTGAACCCGCAAAAGGCGCTCTACAGCGCGATCCAGACCGTGGAAGCGACCGACGACCGGACGCTGGTCCTGAAACTTTCACGCCCCTCTTACGACCTGCTCTACTGGCTGGGCTTTCCCGCCGCCGTGATGGTGGAACCCGACAGCGAGCCCACCAATGCGACCGATCCGGTCGGAACCGGCCCCTTCGTCTTTTCCGAATGGAAGAAAGGCAATCAGGTGACGCTCGATCGCAACCCGGATTATTGGGGTGATGCGCCGGCGCTTGAGAAGGTGACCTTCCGTTTCATCGCCGACGCCCAGGCGCAGGCTGCAGCGCTTTCCTCCGGGGGCGTCGATGCCATTCCGGAATTTGCGGCGCCCGAACTCGTGGCAAGCTTCGAGGCCAATGACAAATTCGCGGTTGTGCCAGGCACCACGGGCATGGAAGTGGTCGCCGGCATGAACAATGCCCGCGCCCCGTTTGACGATCGCCGCGTGCGACAGGCGCTGATGATGGCGATCGACCGGCAGGCGATCATCGATGCCACCAATTCCGGCCTCGGCACGCCGATCGGCAGTCATTTCTCGCCGTCCGACGCCGGCTATGAGGATCTTACCGACGTCCTGCCCTATGCCCCCGAAAAGGCAAAGGCCCTGCTGGCGGAAGCAGGTTTCAACGACGGCCTCGCCTTCACCATGAAGGTGCCCAACCGCGGCTATGCCGAGCGCGCTGCGGAAATCATGCAGGCCTATTTCGCCCAGATCGGCGTGACAGCGACCATCGAATCCTCGGAATTCCCGGCGAAATGGCTGCAGGATGTGTTCAAGGACACCAATTACGACATGACCATTATCGGCCATGCCGAGCCGCTCGATATCGGCATCTATGCCCGCCATCCCTACTACTTCAATTATGACAATCCGGATTTCGATGCGGCCATGACCGCGATCGCCGATGCGACGAGCGAAGAGGACCGGATCGCCGGCTATCGCAAGGCCCAGGAAATTCTCGCTGAAGACGTTCCGGCCCTGTTCCTCTACGCCTGGCCGAAGATCGGGATCTGGAATGCCGATGTCGAAGGGCTGTGGGTGAACGAACCCGTGCCCTCCAACGACATGACCGGCGTGCACTGGAGCAAGTAGACCGTGTTGGCAAAACGGCCGGCGATGCGGCGCATTGCCGGCAACCTCGTCTTTATGGTGGCAAGCCTGCTCGCGGTATCGTTCATCATCTTCGCGGTGATGGCGGCGGTGCCAGGCGACCCTGCGGAAATCATGCTCGGCACGTCGGCTGCCCCCGACACGCTTGAGGCACTTCGCCATCAGCTCGGTCTCGATCAGCCCTTCCTGCAGCGCTACGCCGGCTGGCTATCCGGCCTTCTCCACGGCGATCTCGGCCTTTCCTATACCTATTCGACCCCTGTCTCGACGCTCATCGGCGAGCGGCTGGCGGTGACGCTGCCGCTTGCCCTCTATGCCGTGGCACTCTCCCTTGCGATCGCGCTGCCGCTCGGCGTGATCGCCGGATCGCGCCCCAACGGGCCAGCCGATATCGCAGCGACCGTATTTTCGCAGGTCGGCATCGCCGTGCCGGGCTTCTGGATCGGCCTGTTGCTGATCCTCTGCGTGGCGCTGAAATTCGGCTGGTTTCCGGCCGGAGGATTTTCCGGCTGGCGGACAGCCGGCATCCTTTCCTCCCTCAATGCCCTGACGCTGCCGGCAATCGCGCTTGCCATTCCTCAGGCGGCCGTGCTGACAAGGGTGACGCGCGCCGCCGTGATCGAGATTGCGTCTGAAGATTTCGTCCGCACCGCCCGCGCCAAGGGCGCCACGCGGCGGCGCGCGCTCTGGCGGCATGTGGTTCCCAATGCGCTGATTCCTGTCGTCACCATGCTCGGCATGCAGGTCTC
The DNA here is from genome assembly GCF_013344475.1 of Martelella limonii. GTDB lineage: Bacteria > Pseudomonadota > Alphaproteobacteria > Rhizobiales > Rhizobiaceae > Martelella > Martelella limonii. The sequence continues at coordinate 468,539 of NZ_JABUOU010000004.1, forward strand.
GGTGCTGATCGCGGGCACTGTGCTCGTGGAGAATGTGTTCGCGCTGCCGGGGCTCGGAACGCTTGCCTATCAGGCTCTGTCGCAGCGCGACCTGATCGTGATCCAGAATGTCGCGCTGCTGTTCGCCGTCATCGTCATGGGTCTGAACTTCGCGGTCGACGCGCTTTATGCGGTGATCGATCCGCGCCTGCGGGCACGCCCATGAGACGGTTGCCGCTTGTTCTGGGTGCGCTGATCACGTTCACGCTGGTCGCCGCTGCCATCATCAGCCGGTTCTGGACGCCGATGGATCCTGCGGCAATCAACATTCCGTCGCGCCTGAAGCCGCCGGGGCCGGGCGGGTTGTTAGGCGCCGACCAGCTCGGACGCGACGAGTTTTCGATGATCATGGCGGGCGCATGGACATCGCTCTCGATCGCATTTTCCGCCGTGGCGATCGGCGCGGCCGCAGGCGCCCTGCTCGGCGCCACGGCCGCCGCGCGAAGGGGAATTGCGGAAGCGGCGATCATGCGCATCAACGACGTGGTCTTCGCCTTCCCGCCGGTTCTGTCCGCCCTGCTCTTGGCAGCCGTGCTCGGCGGCGGTCCGGCAACAACGATTGTCGCCATTGCGCTGTTCATGGTGCCGGTCTTTGCCCGCATTACCCGTAGTGCTGCCCTGCAGATCTGGGCGCGCGACTATATCCTCGCGGCCCGCATGGCCGGCAAAGGCGGGGTCCGGATCACCATTGAGCATGTTCTGCCCAATATCGCCGGCCAGATCATCGTGCAGCTCGCGATCCAGACCGGGCTTGCCATTCTGACGGAAGCGGGCCTGTCCTTCCTGGGGCTTGGCGTGTCACCGCCAACGCCGAGCTGGGGCCGGATGCTCGCGGATGCGCAGACCTATCTTGCCGCAGCCCCGCATCTCGTTCTCGCACCCGGGCTTGCGATCGCCACCTCCGTTCTCGGCCTCAACCTTCTGGGCGACGGGCTGCAAGCGCTCACCGATCCACGGAGGGAAGGCTGATGCTCGATATCCGCAACCTTACCGTCCGCTTCGAGACCCGTCGCCGCGATGACCGCATGGTGCTCCACGGCATCGATCTGGCCGTCGGCAAGGGCGAGAAATGCGGCATTGTCGGGGAAAGCGGTTCGGGGAAGTCGGTGCTTGCCCTGTCGATCATCGGCCTTCTGCCGCGCAATGCGCGCGCCGGGGGTGAGGTTCTGTTTGAAGGTGAGAACCTGCTGAAAGCCTCGGAGCGACAGCTCACCCGCATGCGCGGCGACGAGATCGGCATGATCTTCCAGGAGCCGATGACAGCACTGAACCCCGCCATGACGGCAGGAAGCCAGATCGCCGAGGCGCTCCACCTTCATCACGAGATCACGCGCGCGGCGGGCCGGGCCGAAGCGCTTCGGCTGATGGATATGGTGAAGATCAGAAACGCGTCGGCGCGGATCGACGCCTATCCGCATGAACTCTCCGGCGGTGAACGCCAGCGCGTCGGCATCGCGATCGCGCTCGCACTGAAACCCGACCTTTTGATCGCCGATGAACCGACCACCGCGCTCGACGTGACCGTGCAGGCCGAAATCCTCGATATTCTCGATGAACTGGTCGCGGAGCTTGGCATCAGCCTGCTGCTGATTTCCCATGATATCGGCGTGATCGCACGCATGACGGACCGCGTGATGGTGATGCGTGACGGGCGCAAGATGGAAGAAGGCGCGACCGGAACCGTGTTGCGGGCGCCCGAGCATCCCTATACCCGCACGCTTCTTGCCGCCCTGCCGCGCCGCACCCGTGCCTTTCTGGAGGCCGGGCAATGACGCCTCTGCTGGAGACCATCGCACTTACCCGCCACTACGGCGAAAGGACGGCACTTTCCGATGTCTCGCTGACGATCGCTGCCGGCGAGATTCTGGGCGTGGTTGGCGAAAGCGGCTCCGGGAAATCCACCCTTGCCCGCCTGGTCATGGCGCTCGACCGGCCGACATCGGGAACCGTACGGTTCCAGGGCAAGGATATCCTTGCCGGGCGGGCGCTGCGCAAGATGCGGCGCGAATTCCAGATGGTATTTCAGGACCATTACGGCTCGCTTGATCCGCGCCAGACCATCGGAAAGATCGTTGCCGAACCGCTGCACCTCGAACCGGGATGCCTGGACAAGCGCGAAAGGGTCGCAGCGATGCTGGAGGACGTGGGCCTTTCTGCCGACCATGCCCAGCGATATCCGCACGAGTTTTCCGGTGGCCAGCGCCAGCGCATCGCCATCGCACGTGCGCTGATCACGCGGCCGAAACTGCTCGTTGCCGACGAGCCGACCTCCGCGCTCGACGTCACGGTCCAGGCACAGATCCTCGATCTGATCCTGAAGATGCGCGCCGAATACGGGATCTCGGTTCTGCTGATCACTCACAACATCGCCGTGGTCGACGAGATCTGCGACCGGGCGATCGTGATGCAGCAGGGCCGGATCGTCGAGGAAGGCCGGATACCCCAGCTTCTTGATACGCCTGCCCAGGACTACACCCGGCGATTGCTGTCAGCCGAGCCGCGATTCTTGAAACAGCGTCAAAAAAGCCCGGTCAGCCTTTCGGGCGACCGGGCATCGCGGCCTTGACCGCGGGAGAGATGACTTAGCTGGGAAGCTGCATCCGGAAATGCAAGTTCATGGCGAAAATGTCATGTCCGGCCGCTCACTCGACATCCGAGCGCGTCGCCACGCGCTAAACGCCCATCGCCGATCTGGTCGCAAAGGCGACGATGATCAGTGCCACGATGAAAAGGCCCCAGACCACCGGCTTGGAGAGCATTGCCTTGTCGCCGCCAGCCGCCTGCGCCGTGCTGCCGAGCGTAAACGATGCCACCGTCAGGGCTGCGCCCAGCACCGTACCGATCCACTCCAGCGTCGCAAGCAGCGAAGACATGGGATTGGGCGTGACGGGAAAGATGCGTCCGAGATCAAGGAGATAAACGGCAACGAAGGCGATGCCTGCAACACCCGCCCAGCGAAACCCCTTGCCGGACTTCGCCACGATATAGCCAAGCACCAGGCCTCCGAGACCAAGAACGGTCAGGAACACGTTGAATGCCGCCAGAACGATCGCGGAATATGCGCTGAAGTCGCGGGTTTCAACGAAGCCTCCAGGCACCATCAGCGCCAGGTTCAGCGCGGAAGCAACCAGAAGCACGGCGACGAGCTGGCGGGAACCAGACATGAGACAACTCCCTATTGTGATGAGCCGGAAGGCATTGCCGGACAGGGCGCGAGCATTGCGGCAAAGAGGGTAACGATCCGCTGGTTGAGACCAAGCCTGACCTGATGATCGAGGTCTGCTGCGTTGAGGGCAAACCATCGGTCGGCTTCGCGCAGCGCTGCAAAGGCCATGCCGGTCAAAAGGTCGAGCGGCAAATCGGAGCGAACTGCGCCGAGCCTCTGACCCCTTTCAATCAGCCCGGCGAGCCGGTCATGGAGGCGATCGATCAGATCGGCAATCGCGGCTTGGGCCTTCGCTTCGCGGTAGATTCCGCGACCTAGGTCCGCCAGGCGATCATTCTGGCCGAGAACGGCGCTCACATTCTCAAAGAGACTGGCGATCTGCTGCCAATAGGCAGCCGCAGTTCCAGCTTCGCTCGGTTCGAAAGCGAACAGTCCTGATAACGCGTCGAATGCACGCGCGATAACCGCCCTGTAGAGCTCCGCCTTGTCGGCGAAATAGTAGTAGGCTTGCCCCTTGCTGATCTTGGCGCGCACCAGAATACGGTTCAGGGAGGCAGCTTCAAACCCACGGGCCCGAAATTCTTCCTCTGCGATATCGAGCCAGGCCGTGCGCTGTGCCTGCGGCAGCTTCGCGAGGCGATGGCGCGCTTCAATCCGATTGTCCATTCCGAAGTCCTGTTGCCTACCGCCTCCAATTAGACCATCGGTCTAAAAGTGTCTAGGCAGGTTCTGCGTTACTTGGACAAGGTCCAGAACCACGCTCTTTTGATCCACCTGCAATCCATCTAGCCAGACAGCAGGACATGCTGAAGCTATGCCCGAGGAACCTAGGTGTCAGAGCTTTTCCTCCAGCAGGCCCGCCCGCGCCTGGGCTGTCGGGTGCCAATTCCTGTGTGATTGAAGGTGTTCGGTGGCGACTATCCAAATGTGAACATGCGGCCAAGACGCAAAAAAGCCCCCTGACTTTGTCAGAGGGCTATATTTGTAGATTTGGTTGCGGGGGCAGGATTTGAACCTGCGGCCTTCAGGTTATGAGCCTGACGAGCTACCGGGCTGCTCCACCCCGCGTTATGTCTGAGCGACCGGGGGGACCTGCGTTGGACGGATTGTCCATTGGGTCGCCCGGTGTTTTGTATTTTGTCGGTCCTCGAAGGCTTCGCCTTCTGCGGTCCGACGGGGGCTGCTCCACCCCGCGTTATGCTTTGAGCGACGTTTTATGGCTGAACGAAGAAAGCCGCCTTGATGGCGGCTTTTGATCGGCAGTCGCCGCTGATGCATGATTTGAGAAGATTGTGTTGCATTTGGCAGACCTGGCAGCGACCTACTCTCCCGTGTCTTAAGACAAAGTACCATTGGCGCTGGGGTATTTCACGGCCGTGTTCGGAATGGG
>NZ_JABUOU010000035.1 GCF_013344475.1 Martelella limonii
GGTGGTGGCGCCGGTATAGGTGGCGCTCTGGGTCAGGATCAGCGTACCGGCGCCGGCCTTTTCCATCTGCGTGGCCGCAGACGCCTCGCCGAGCGTCACATCCATCGTGACCACGGTCGCGGCAGGGCTCACCGTCACCGTCACCGGCCCGGACGGGTTGACGAGCGTCAGCATCTCGCCCGAACCGCCCTGAAGATCGTAATTCTGCGAGAAGGTCATGCCCCCGACCTGGATCGCCGCCGTGCTGTCGACCGTCACCGTGCCGGGATTGCTCTCGAACACCGCGATCGCATTCTGAAGCCATGCCGTATGCATCGTCACCGGATCGTCGGACCAGTCGGTCCCGCCCGTGGCCGTCCATGTCCCGTTGCCGCCGAACCCGGTCGAGGCCGCCGCCTGGTTCGGGTTCCAGTAGGTGTCGGAGGCCGCAATCTCGATATAGAGATAGGAGACCATGTCATCGACGATCGTGAAGCCGGCGCCGACCAGATTGGTGACCGCGCCGACGAGCATCGACGGGCTGCCATAGTCGAACAGATTGTAGCGCCCGGCAGACAGCGAACCGAGGTTGGCGACCGTCACATTGACAATGCCGCCGGAGATGTCGAGACCCGCCGTCGACAC
>NZ_JABUOU010000036.1 GCF_013344475.1 Martelella limonii
GGCCCGACTGGAGCGCGGTGTCTGCCAGCTCCGGGATGGCGGCGAGGTGGTCGTCAAAGGCGAGCCCCATCAGGTCGGCAAGATCTTCGACCTGCTTCGCGGCAAAACCGGGTTTTCGGGTGGCGAGCCTTTTGTGGGCCAGAAACACCTTGCCCGCGGGACCCGGATCGTCGCCGGCGGCGGTGAGCAGGACGGCATCGCGAAGCGCCGCTTCGTCCTCGTTGCGACCGGTCAGAAGGACGGCGGCGACGGTACATTTCAGGGCCTGCCGCTCGCGCCAGCAGCCGCCCCAGACTGGTTGCGACCGAACGAGATCATCAAGCGTTTTCAGAGTGATACCCGCCGAGAAGGCAGCATCAACTTTGGTCAGATCGCCCCCACGTGGGCGGGCCCAGCCCGGCAGGGGCGCGGTGGGCACGGCGGTTCTGGCGTGTGGTGCGGCGTGGTAGCTCATGGCGGTGGGGCTAATCGGAATGAGCAGTTTATGCCAGCGTTTTATGACACAACCGCACGGCTTGTCTCTCTGGTGTTTAGATCGATAATCTTGCATTATCGTTCTAAACTGTCATTATAATGAAAACCCACGCTCTGAGGCCGTTCATGACCGAAAA
>NZ_JABUOU010000037.1 GCF_013344475.1 Martelella limonii
CGACAGCAATGCAGAATTGGTCGCAGAGGCTGTGAAGATCTTCCGTCAACCCGTCGAATGATGGCGAGTCAAGATCGAGAATTTGTTCTCTTCTCTTAGGCGCGGATCTCCCTGCATTCACGTCTCATAAGAAACAATTCAACCCGGCAAAGACTGAAACGGGTCGTGAACTGGAACGCCGAGCGGGCCGAAGTGACGGATATTGCGGGTCAGGATCGTCAGGCCGTGCGCCTTCGCCGTGGCAGCAATGGCGATATCGGCAAAGCCCGGCTGATGGGCACGGGCCGCGTCGATGATCTCGCCCGCAAGATGGGCGCACCGCAGATCGAACGGCAGGATCTTCTGCCCGTAGAGATATTCGATGCTTTGCCACCACGCCTGCAACCGTTCAGCCTTCGCCGTTGATTTTTGACGCTCGGCCTTGGCGATGCCAGCACGCACCTCCGCGGCCGTCACGGCCGACAGGAACAGGTCGCCGCTTGCCCTGTCGAGCCACTGAATCACCGCTGTCGCACGGCTGTGATTCGAAGGCGCAAGTGCCGAAATGACATTGGTATCGACAAGATACATCAGAATGCGTCAGTCCTGGCGGGCTTGTCGCTG
>NZ_JABUOU010000038.1 GCF_013344475.1 Martelella limonii
ACAAGCGCATCCTGGCCGTGTGAGGCTCGCCCGACACCTCACGCCCTCGGTTTCTTCATGGCGCGAGCGAGCGCTGGCGAGACCGGGAGGGCGTCTTCGAGGTTGTGATGGTCGAGGCCCTCCCCTCCCTCGTCATCGGGCGGCAGCTGCTCTGTGGAGGGCGCTTGCGCCTTTCCGGCCTCGATCCGGGCCCTGAGGAGGGCCATCACCATCGGCCAGACGGAGAATTGGCCGTCGCGGGCCCGCTCCGTCAGATTGCGCAGATAGCCGCCGGGGCTGAGGATGTCCTCGCCGCGCTGGTAGATGGCGGCGAGCGTAATGGCGGCCTGTTTGTCGCCCATGACCTCGGCCGCCTCCCGCCAGGCGCTGGGGCTGATGCCCAGCATCGGCCGGGCGACGTCGGCCACGGCAAGGAAATCCCGCCAGTTGCGGATGGTCCCGCCCTTTGCCAGGCCCCGCCATCCTTCGCAGGCATCGAGCACCAGTGCCAGCGGCAATTCGCGCTTCGGCAGGGTGTGGAGGTTGTCGGTTTCCGCGGCGCTGCCGCTCGCTTCTGTCTTTTCTCCAAAGCCGTATTCAGATTCAAATTGGGATTCTGG
>NZ_JABUOU010000039.1 GCF_013344475.1 Martelella limonii
AGCGTGTCGAGCATGCGGCCGACGCCGTCGTCGATCGCCTGCACGGTGCGCAGATAGCGCGACATGTAGCGCTGATACTTGAATTCGGCAAAGGCCTTCGGGTCATCGAAGGTGAAGGTCTTTCCGGTCTCAGCGCAGATCACCGAAATGGTCTCGCCGTCCTTCAGCTCGGGGATCTTGCGCGCTGGCCAGCCCTCGACCATCAATTCGCCGGCGATTTCGGCGCCGCCCTCCGGCTGGACGAGGCCGAGATCCTCATAGAGCATGTCGGACTTGATCCGCATTTTCGCGGCCGCGGCCGCTGCGGCGCGGTTCTCATAGTTATCCTCGAAGGTTGGCGGCAGCGGGATCGTGCCCGGTTCGTGGATTTCCCTGTAGCGCGGATGATACTGCCAATTGCGATGCGGCGCCTTGTGGTGGCACATCAGGAAGAAGGGCTCGTCCTTGTGGCGCTCGATGAAATCGACGGACATGTCGGTGATCACGTCGGTGGCATAGCCCGGCACGCGGCGGTAGCCATCGGGAAAATGGAAGCCCGGATCCCAGTAATCGCCCTGCCCCGGCACGACCGCCCATTCGTCAAAACCCGTCGGCTC
>NZ_JABUOU010000005.1:0-86641 GCF_013344475.1 Martelella limonii
AGTCGAACAGACGCACGAGGCTCCATTCATGGCGACGGGCGTCTGCGACCTCCAGCTCGTTTCTCGAGATATAGAAAGGCGTGCGCTCCCATCCATTCGTCGTTTTCACCTCGATCAGTCGTGGCAATCCATCGGGTGCGAAACTGGCAATATCATAGCCTGCGCCATCACCGTCTTCCTGGGACACCCAGCGGACCTTCGCCGCCAGATCTCTCCGCCCCGAGGCCGCAAGATGGGCGCGTTCGTGATGGAAAACGCGCTCTTCGCCGGCTTTGCCAAGCGACCGGTTTCGCTCATCCCTTCCCGCCACGTCAAATCTGCGCGCGATCGCTTCGATCTGTGACAGTTCGGCCGGAGGCGGCGCATTCTGCATCGTCGGCGGCACGCCGAAAAACAGGGGCGGGGCTTCAGCGAAACCTGGATGCATTTTCGCCGCGCTCGCCGTTTCGAACGACGGGTTCCTGGCAAGCCATCGCGAAACGGCCTCCGCCAGTGCCATCTGAAAATTGAACCTGGGTCGGTAACCGTTGACGTAGGGCAGACCGAACCCGATCAGCGCTGCCGAGATGTTGCAGTTCTTGAACTCGATCGAGCCTTTGGACCGGCCAAGGGACTGCTGCAGGCTTCGGTTGTTCATCGCCTTGTTATAGGCGCGACCCGCCAGCTCATCCTTCAGCATGTCGAAGTAGACGGCGACGATCGCGTCGTTTTCCGGATCGGACCAATGCTCAGCGTTCATAGCGCCAGGCTATGATGGCAAAATTGCTTTGTCACGGGAAACCCGTCAGCCGAGCATCTGCAGCCCATGCTTCTGTACCAGCGACAGGAGCTTGAGCGCCGGCCCGCTTGGCCGTTTGGCGCCGGTTTCCCATTTCTGCACCGTCGACGGGCTCGTGTTGAGATAACGCGCGAAGACCGGTTGGCTGACGTGATTGTGTTCGCGCAGAGCCTTGATCGCGTCAGGCGTCAGTTCCTGCGGGATTACAAGGCAGTCTTCATCGAATGTCCGCATTGTTTCCTTGTCGATGGTCCCGGCTGCATGCATACCTTCAACCGCACTATGGATCGCCTCGAAGGCGTCGCTCTTGAACCTGCGCTTAGTCGCCATGATCTATCTCCAGCAGGGCGCCGATCCCAAGTTCCGCCTCGAGGTCGGCAGTCGTCTTGCGACGGTAAAGCTCCGCGAGCTTCCGGAAGGCCGCAAGCTCGTCGTCGTCAATGTTCGCCCGGTCCTTCTTGGCGAAGAGATAGGCGAATACGTGAGAACTCACCGGCCTTTGCCAGAACGATGGACCGATGCATGTTTTCGTTGAGCCGCTTCTTGAAGACGCCGCCGCCGAGATCATCGGCTTGACCAAGGGCAACCTGATGGATTGCCTTCGACAGAGCCTTGTCGGATATCCGCGCCTTCTTTGCCGCTTTTGCGAACCACGCTGTTTTGAACACGCGTTCTGACATTTATCTATATAGCACTAAGTGCTATATTCCTCAAGGTTGAAAAGGGCGTTATGCCGCCTCCCATACCTGATTCAGAATCCGGGCGGCAAGTGCCGCCTTGTCCTGCGGCAGGAAGCGGCCATAGTGCTCTTGAACGACATCCGGCGTGTCCTGGATCGCGTAGCTTGCCTGTTCGTAAGACCCGGTCTGCTTGAGGATATGGGTTGCCAGAATGTCGCGAAGATTGTGAGGGCCGTGCGGCAGCAGACCCTTGATGGCGCCACGACCGGTATAGGGATTGTAGATCCCATAGCGTTGTATCACCGTGCGCCAGGCTTCATAGAACGTTGTGGAGCCGTATGCTGCCTGCTTGCTGGTCTCCTTCACCGTTTTGACGAACAGGGTACCGGGATCGTCTGCCGGTCCGAACAATACGCCGCGGTGACGATCGATATAGGCCTCGAGGTATTTGCAGAGATCGAGCAGGTCCGGCAGGATCAGGCGGAATGGCTTTTGCCCGAAGAAGGACGAACCGGAGTTCTTGAAGGCTACGGAGGGGATGAGCACTTCCCATCCGCGATCACGCTCGCTCCAGCGTAGCTCGCCGCATTTCATGTCTTCCAGCCGCCGTTCGGATGTCGGGAACTGGCCGCGCGGGCAGACGCGAAGCTGGCGAAGGTTCTTCTGCCGAAGCCCCAGATGCAGACCGAGCCGAAGCAGCAGGAACGACCGCACCGCCTCTGCCGCCGCGCGCGGATAGCGGTCTTCGTCCGGCATGCGATTCAATATCTCGTCGGTGATCTCGGCGCGTTCCGTCCGCATCTGGCCATTGCCGGGAAAGGCTGAAGCAGGGCCGGAGGAGAATTCTCGCATCCAACGCCGCAAAACGCTCTCCGCAACATCCAGGTCGCGAGCAGCCTGCCCAACCGCAACGCCCCTTACCGTCACCAGCCGCACCGCTTCCGTTTTGAATTCCCGGCTGAACTTACGTCTCGTCATTTCCATGCTCCAGTTTCTTGGTCACGATCTTATCTTCATGTCCACGAAACCAGCAGCAGCTCACATCTGCCGAAAGCTCTGACGCCTGCCGGAACGCAAGCTGGCACATAAGCTCGGCGGATGCGTGCGAAACGTTGAAGGATTGGAGTAAGCTCCAAGCGAAGATGGTTGTATTTCGGCGATCGGATAAAGCGTCCCGATCGCGTTGCGCAATTCCGGCGGCGCTGTCAGTCCCAAGCGAAAAGGTTGCTCAAGTCCGCTGCAGCACAATCAGAGCATCCGCCGCGACGATGTCGCTGCCATTGCAGATAACGGGATTAATATCCAGTTCCGCGATCTTGTCAGCGTGGTCGGTGGCAAATTCAGAGACGCGGACGATGATCCGCGCCAATGCATCGCGATCCACCCGCGGCATGTTGCGAAAGCCGTCGAGCAATGGCGCGGCGCGTAGTTTTGAAAGCATATCGAGCGCTTGGGACTGACTGACAGGGGCCGGCGCGGTAACACTATCGGCCATCAGCTCGACAAGCACGCCGCCGAGACCAACCAGGACGAGCGGTCCGAAGGCGGGGTCAATGCGCGCGCCAATGACGATCTCGAGGCCTTCGGGCACCATGCGCTGGATGATGACCCCATTGATTCGGGCATCAGGAGCGGCTTTGGCGACCGCGTCGATCATCCGCTCATAGGCGGAAACGGCAGCGTCGGGTGTTTCAAGGCCAAGGGCGATGCCGCCGACTTCGGTCTTGTGGGCGATGTCGGGGCTGTCGATCTTCATCACCAGCCGGCCGCCCATCTCGCTCGCGCAATGACGCACTGCCTCGCTGGTCGCCGCGCGTCGATCTTCGGTCACCGGCACGCCATAGGTTGCGAGCAGCGCCTTGGCCTCCCGTTCGGCAACTACGGCGCCGTCTGACTTCGACAGGACATCCGCCGCCCGGCTGCGGACACGCGCGTCTGTAAGGGGGATGGGGGGATCCTGTTCGATAGCAGCGCGGCGGCGATCCCAGTCGATCCATGTGGAGATCGCGCTGAAGCAGCCGTCCATCGAACGGAACATCGCCAGATTGCGGGCCGTTTCGATCTCGCTAGAGCCGGGGCCTTCGAGCCATCCGGAAAGCCAGACCATGGAGATGACCTTCCCGGCCTCGCCGGCCAGCCGGTCAAGCAGGGCAATGCGCGGATAGGCGGTGTCATAGGCGAGCGGATGCGGAATAACCAGCGCAGCGAAGTCATCTCTGGCGAGCACGGCCTCCACGCAGGCGGTAAGCGACTCGATATTGTTCACGACTTCCGCGGTCACATCGGCAGGATTCCGGACGCTGCCGAAGGCGGGGATATGCGCCCCGAGCGTTTCCAGCACGGAGCCGTCAGGCTGGGGTAGGGGAACGTGCTGGGCTTCGGCGGCGTCGGCCGCGAGAATAGCCGCGCCGCCGGAGGTGGCGATCACCATGGCGCCGTTGCCGCTAGGCTTCCCGGCCTTTGAGAGAAAGGTGGCGGTTTCGATCAACTCCTCGAACCGCTCGATCACGATGCCGCCCGCGCGTTCGATCATGGTTTTGTAGGCGGCATGCGAACCGGCGAGGCTGCCTGTGTGGGAGGCGGCCGCCTGCGCGCCATGGTCGCCGCGGGCCATCTTGCACAGAATGATCGGTTTGCCGGCAAGGGTTGCGCGACGCGCGACCTGCTCCAGGCGGCGCGGATCACGCAGCCCTTCCAGCAGACAGACGATCACCCGGCAATGCGGGTCGTCAACGAGGTAGTTGGCGCAATCCGCCAGATCGATATCGGCGGAATTTCCGCAGGACAGGACATGGCTGAAATAGACTTCGCGGTTCATCGATTGCGCCAGCGAAAGGCCAAGCGCGCCGGACTGGCTGACCAGGCCGATCGTGCGGCGCTCGGCCAAGCAATCGTAACCGCGTTCAAGGTCGAGACCGGTGAGGAATGTGGCGCCGGCGCGCGTTGCAAAATTCACAAAGCCGATCGTGTTCGGGCCGACCAGCGGCACGCCGCTCTCTTTCGCCCGCGCGGCAAGCCTGTCTTGAACTGCAGCTGTTTCACTGTCGCCGGTTTCGGCGAAGCCGGACGCAATCAGGACAACCCCGCCGGCGCCGAGCGCAACCGCCTCCTCGAAGATGGCCTCTACGGTTTTTAGGCCGCTGGCCACCAACACGCAATCGGGCACTTCTGGCAGGGCCGAAAGCGATGGTGCGCAGGGTTTCCCCTCAATCTCCTCATAGCGCGGGTTCACGAAGTATATCTTCCCCTCGAAACCAGCAAGATTTGTCATGAACCGGCCGCCGAAGGAGTTCGGATTGGCGGAAGCGCCTACAATTGCGATGGAGCGCGGGTTGAATAGCCTCGCCAGCTCATCTGCCGGACGCGGTGCGTGCATGCTCGTCATGGGATGTCCTGTGAAATGCGCGATCAGGTGCTGCCCGGCATGAGAGGAGAAGCATGCCGGGCAGGACGTCGTGTTACTGGGAGATCACGATGCCGGCAGCATCGATCGTCTCGGCCGCCGTGGCGGTTTCCTGTTCGATTTCAGCACGGAACTGTTCCGGCGTCGGCACGACCGGCCGCCCCTGAAGCTCGAGCTTGGCGCGGGTTGCCGGATCTTCAGTTGCGGCAACGATGGCCTCGTAGAATGTATCCACGATCTCTGGATCGGTGCCCGCGGGCATGAACACACCGGTCCAGAAGGTAACGTCGAACGCTTCAATGCCCGCTTCCATCATCGTCGGCGTATCGGGCAGGGCTGGCCAGCGCTCGGCGCCGGAAACCGCAAGGGCCGTCAATTTGCCGGCCTCGATCTGAGGCATGCCGGACGGGGTATCGAAGGCAAGGTCGATCTCGCCGCTCAGCAGGCCCACTTCCATGGGCGCCGCTCCCTTGTAGGGAATATGGGTCATTTCCACGTCGGTCTTCTGGGACAGAAGCTCCGTTGCGATATGGATGAGGTTGCCGATCCCGGCGGAACCATACGACAGATCGCCCGGGTTCGCGCGCGCAACCTCGATAAGCGAGGCGACATCCGTCACGTTTTCGGTTCGCTCGTTGTCGGGGTTGGTTACCAGAATGAACGGCGTGGCGACGACCTTGGTGATCGGGGCGAAGTCCTCAAGCGGCTGATACTGGATATCCTTGAACAGGGTCGGATTGACCGTGATCGAACTCGAGTTCGAGAAAAGGACGGTGTAGCCGTTCGGATCAGCCTGCGCGACTGCGGTTGCTGCCAGCATGCCGTTCGCGCCGGTGCGATTTTCAACGATCACGGGTTGGCCCAGCGATTTGGTCAAATTCTCCGATATGATCCGCGCCACGGTGTCGATCGAGCTTCCTGCGCTGAAGCCGACGATGATCTTGATCGGTTCGCTCGGATAGTCCGCTGCGCTTGCGAGTGGTCCCATGGCCAGACCCATAGCTACGCCCACCGCCAGCGATTTAGCATTGATCATTCTCTGTCCTCCCAAAGATTCGGCTGCCGTTCGGTCTGTTCAGCAGTCCATAAGTTCTATTTTTACGGAAGATTGTTATCTTGGCAAGCCTTTCTTGGTGGCCGGCGCCCTCGCCTGGTCCGCCGCAAGCGTGGGATTGTAAAAAAAGTCCTTGATTAATAATCAGAACATATGTTCTATCAAGAAGAACAGTCGAGGAGGGCTGACATGACCAAAAATACGTTCCCCTGGCCCGAAGAGCGGTGGGGCGCGCAGTGATCAGCGCATTTGCAGAGCATAAGCTTCTCATCGCCAATCGCGGTGAGATATCGATACGCATTGCCCGCGCTTGCGCAGAACTGGGCCTGACATCAGTCGCGATCTATCCCGATGACGATGTGTCTGGCCGTCATGTCGTGAGCGCGAGCGAGGCGCTGGAAATTCCCGGTCGTGGTCCGGCGGCCTATCTTGACATCGAGGCGGTGCTGACGGCAGCCAAATCGGCTGGCTGTTCAATGATACATCCTGGCTATGGGTTCCTGTCGGAAAACGCTGCCTTTGCGGCGCGATGCGCGGAACAAGGGATCCTCTTTATAGGGCCTGACGCCGACGCATTGACCACGCTTGGCGACAAGGCGCGCGCTCGCTCGCTCGCAAAGAAGCTCGGCGTTCCCGTTGTCGAGGGACTTGAGGAACTGACTTCAGATGCGGCGGCACAGGCGTTTTTCGAGGCGCAGCCTGCGGGCGCGGCAGTCATGGTGAAGGCTGTAGCGGGCGGCGGCGGGCGCGGCATCCGCATCGTGCGCGGCGTGGACGAACTGCCGGCTGCGATCGAAAGCTGCCGCAACGAGGCGCGCGCCGCCTTCGGCGATGACGCGCTTTATATCGAGCGGATGATCGAGCGTGCCCGGCATGTGGAAGTGCAGGTGCTGGGCGACGGACAGGGCGGCGTCATTCACCTCTGGAACCGGGAGTGCACGCTTCAACGGCGCAATCAGAAATTGATCGAAATCGCGCCAAGCCCGTGGATCGACGACGCGTTGCGCGATGCCATGCTTGCCGATGCGATCGCCCTTGCCGCCGATGTCGGCTATCGCGGTCTGGCGACGATGGAGTTTTTGGTCGACATCGATCGCGGCGATTATGCCTTTATCGAGGTCAACCCACGCGTTCAGGTCGAGCATACTGTCACCGAGGAGGTCACTGGCATTGATCTCGTCGCGACACAGATCAGGCTCTGCGCGGGAGAAACGCTTGCCGAACTGGGGCTTTCTCAGGAGAAGATACCGTCGCCCGCCGGCTTTGCTGTGCAGGCGCGCGTCAATGCCGAGATCATGGAGGCCGACGGCAGCGCGCGTATGGCGTCAGGCCGGATCACTGCCTACGAGGTGCCGACCGGGCCGCGTTTGCGCGTGGATGGCGCCGGCTATGCGGGGCTCACTCTGTCCCCTTATTATGATTCGCTGCTGGCGAAGGTCATTTTGCGCGGCGATGGCGGGTGGCCGAAACTGTGTGAAGGGCTTGATCGCGCGCTCTCGGAGTTTAGAATTGACGGCCCGGCGACAAATATCGGGTTCCTTCGAAAGCTGCTTGGCCGCGACGAAGTCAAGCGGGGCGAGATCACGACGCGCTTTGTCGATCAGCATATCAGCGCTCTTGTTGAGGCAGAGGCGCCGGCGCAGCGTTATGCCGCTGACGGAGGGTCGCAGGAGGCCGCTGCCGGCGGAGGCGCGGATATTGCCGAGGGCATGATGGCCGTTGCCGCGCCCATGAGTGGCGTGTTGATCAAGCTCCTCGTTTGCAAGGGCGATGCCGTGGCCGAGGGCGCGGCGGTCGCGATACTGGAGGCCATGAAGATGGAGCATGTGGTCAAGGCGGAAACCGCCGGCCATGTGCGCGCCATTGCCGAGGAAGGCTCTGTCGTGGGCGAGGGAGACGCGCTTGTCGTTCTCGAGCCCGCAGAAATCGCGGCCCGGGCGGACACCGAAGAAGACGTGTTCGACCCTGATCGTATTCGCCCCGATCTTGCCGAAGCGCTTGAAAGACGCAATGAAGGTCTCGATGCGGCCAGACCCGATGCGGTGGCGCGCCGACACGCTAAAGGCAAACGAACGGCGCGTGAAAATATCGCTGACCTCTGCGACCCAGACAGTTTCGTCGAATACGGCGCGCTTGGCGTTGCTGCCCAGCGCAGCCGTCACCCGGAGGAGCATCTGCGCAAGATCAGCCCGGCCGATGGTCTGGTCGCCGGACTTGGCAGCATAAACGGCGCGGAGTTCGGCCCGGACAAGGCCCGCGCAGCGGTGATGTCTTATGACTACACCGTCTTTGCCGGCACGCAGGGCAATATCGGCCACCGCAAGACCGACAGGCTTCTCAGGGTCGCGGAGCGCGCAAGCCTGCCTGTCGTTATCTATGCTGAAGGCGGCGGCGGCCGGCCCGGCGATACCGACAACCGACCCGGCGTGAACCTTGCCAATCCGACCTTCTGGCAGCTTGCGCGCATGTCGGGCGTCGCCCCGATGGTGGGCATTGTCTCAGGGCGTTGTTTCGCCGGAAACGCGGCCGTTCTCGGCGTTTGCGATGTCGTGATCGCAACCGAGGATGCCAATATCGGAATGGGCGGGCCCGCGATGATTGAGGGGGCCGGTCTCGGCGTGTTTCGCCCCGAGGATGTCGGGCCGACTTCAGTGCAGGGCCGCAACGGCGTCATCGACGTTCTCGTCGCTAATGAGACCGAGGCGACCAGGGCCGCGCGCAAATACCTGTCCTATTTCCAGGGCACGACCAGCGCGTGGAAAGCGCCCGATCAGAGAGCATTGCGTGGGTGTGTGCCGGAAGACCGCAAGCGCGCCTATGACGTTCGGCCCCTGATCGAAACGCTTGCCGACGAGGACAGCGTGCTGGAACTGCGGGCCGGCTTTGGACCGGCGCTGGTGACGGCGTTGATCCGCCTTGAGGGTCGCGCCTGCGGCGTGATGGCCAATGTTGCGGCGGTCAACGGCGGCGCGCTTGATCGCGATGAGGCCGACAAGGCCGCCCGCTTCATGCAATTGTGCGATGCCTACGATCTGCCGATCATAAGCCTGATCGACACGCCCGGCTTCATGGTCGGGCCGGATGCAGAAACGCGCGCGAACGTCCGCCATTTCAGCCGGATGTTTCTTGTCGGTGCGAGCCTCACCACGCCCTATCTCTCAGTGATCCTGCGCAAGGCCTACGGGCTGGGCGCGATGGCGATGGCTGGTGGAAGCTTCCATGAAAGTAGCCAGATGACGCTGAGTTGGCCTTCGGGCGAATTCGGTGCCATGGGACTTGAAGGCGCGGCGCGTCTGGGCTTTCGAAAGGAGCTAGAGGCGATCGAGGATCTGGACGCGCGTGAGGTGCGCTACCGCGAGATCGTCGACGGCATGTATGAGGCGGGCAAGGCGGTCAATATCGCGCCGTACCTGAGCATCGATTCCGTGATCGATCCGGCCGAGACCCGGGCCATGCTCGTTGCGGGACTTTCCGCAATCCCGCAGGCGCATCTTCCGAAGAGTTCAAAGCGACCGATGATAGACGCCTGGTAACGTTGAAATCGCAGGGGAGGGCGATATGGAATCCAGAGAAATAAATCGGGCCGAAACCTGTGCGGCCCTGGCGGTAATGGCCGTCGGTGCATTCCTCGCCTTTGAGGGCAGCGATTATCCGATGGGGTCGCTGCGCCGAATGGGCGCGGGATTCATGCCCGTCGCTATCGGGGTCATCCTGATGCTGTTTTCGGTGGGACTGCTGTTTGAGAACATGTTTGCGGAGCGCGAAGCGCTTCCGCTGCGGTTGCGCCCGATCCTCGCTGTCAGCGCTTCGATCCTGTTCTTCGCCGTCACCGTGCGCTCTGCGGGTCTGATCCCGTCGACGGTGGGAACGATCATGCTCGCCGCCATCGCGGATGCGCCGTTTCGTCCCCTGCGCGCCGCGATTACCGGCGTGGTGATCGGCGTACTTGGCTATCTGGTGTTCGTGTCGGGTCTCGGGCTGTCGCTCGACCCGTTCTGGTGGTGACGCGTGGACATGCTTTCCAATCTTGCAAACGGTTTCTCGGCGGCGCTGAGCCTACAAGCCCTGATGTTCTGCTTCATCGGCGTTTCGGTTGGCACCTTTGTCGGCGTTCTGCCGGGCATCGGTGCCCTTGCGGCAATCTCGATGCTACTGCCTTTGACATATTATCTCGACCCGATGGTCGGGCTGATCATGCTGGCGGGTATCTTCTACGGCGCGCAATATGGCAGTTCCACCGCAGCGATCCTCTTGAACATTCCCGGCACAGCAACGGCCGCGGTCACCTGCCTCGATGGCTATCCGATGGCAAAGAACGGCCGGGCGGGCGTTGCCCTGTTCATGACCTCGATCGCAAGCTTCGCCGGCGGCATCTTCGCAATCTGCATGCTGATGTTCTTCACGCCGGCGCTGGCAAGCCTTGCCCTGAGCTTCAATTCGGCGGAGTATTTTTCGGCAATGTTCCTTGGGCTGATTGCCGCCTCGACGCTGAGCGTCGGCTCGCCTCTCAAGGGTATGGCCATGGTCGTTCTTGGCCTCGCCCTCGCCATCCCCGGCACGGATATCAATTCCGGCCTGATGCGCTTTACCTATGGTCATTACGAGATGGCGGAAGGGTTTCAGCTTGTTGCAATTGCCATGGGCCTGTTCGGGATATCGGAGATCCTGACGATGCTGGTGCGGCGCGAGACGCCGCGCGTGCTGGCGCGTGACATCACCTTCCGCTCCATGCTGCCGACGCGCGATGACTGGAGCCGGTTTTCATGGCCCGCCGCGCGCGGTGCGGTGATCGGCTCGATTGTCGGCGCGCTGCCTGGTTCCGGCCCCTCGATGGCGACCTTCGTTTCCTACGCTGTCGAGCGCCGGGTGGCCAAAGACCCTTCCCGCTTTGGCAAAGGCGCTGTCGAAGGGATCGTAGCACCGGAATCGGCAAATAACGCATCGGTCCAGGCGGCGTTCATTCCGACATTGAGCCTCGGTGTGCCCGGCGATGCGGTGATGGCGATCCTGCTTGGTGCGCTGATGATCCATGGCATCATCCCGGGACCGGAATTCATCCAGCAGCAGCCGACCCTGTTCTGGGGGCTGGTGGCCAGTTTCTGGATCGGCAATGTCGTTCTGCTGATCCTGAACGTGCCGCTGATCGGGCTTTGGGTGCGGCTGCTGACGGTGCCATACCGGGTGCTCTATCCGACCATGCTGTTCCTGATCTGCATCGGCGTCTATTCGGTGCGCTCCAACGGTTTCGATGTCGGCGTTGCCCTGGCGTTCGGCCTGCTCGGCATGTTGATGAACCTGTTGCGCTATCCGACCGCGCCGGTACTGCTCGGCTTCATCCTCGGGCCGCTCATCGAAGAGCATTTCAAGCGCGCGTTGCTGGTGTCGCGCGGGGACATGATGATCTTCATCGACCGGCCAATCAGCGCCGGCCTGCTCGGCGTCGCGGGCCTGCTGCTCCTTCTGTCGATCTGGCAAACGATGCACACGCGGCGCAAGGCGCGTCGCGAAGCAGCTGCAGGTGAAACGGCTGCGACCCAGGAGTTACTTGATGAATAGTACCACCGTTACTTTAACGCGAGACGGCGAAGTCGCCGTTCTCGTGATCGACAATCCTCCGGTCAATGCGCTGAGCGAGCATATGCGTGTTGCCCTCAAGGATTGCCTGGACCGTGCGGATAGCGACGACACCATCCGCGCCGTGGTGCTGGCCGGCGAGGGACGCACGCTTTGCGCTGGTGCCGATATTCGACAATTCGGCGCCCCGCCGAAGGGTCCCTTGTCGCCCGACATTTTCATGCAGATCGCCGCTATGAAAAAGCCCGTGGTTGCCGCAATCCATGGCCCGACGCTCGGCGGCGGTTTCGAAATGACGCTTGCCTGTCACGCACGCGTGGCTTCTCCGGACGCGGAGATGGGCCTGCCGGAACTCAAGCTTGGTCTGATACCAGGCGCGGGCGGCACCTACCGTCTGCCGCGTCTGATCGGCGCTGTCCCCGCGCTGGACCTTATAGCGTCATCGCAGCGACTGAGCGCCGCTGAGGCGCTGGAACTCGGCGTCATCGATGCCGTCGCCGAAGACGTCCGCGCCAAGGCTGTCGATCTGGCCCGCGAACTGGCTGATCGAGAGCAGGCGAGATCGGGAGCTGGTCTGGGCGCATGGGCGGATTTCGATGCCGCCGCGAAGAAGCGGCTTCGCCGCGCGCGCGGTGCCCAGGCCCCGCGCGTCCTCGTGAAGGCAATCGGCAATGCCTTCGATATGGAAGATACTGAAGCGCAGCGCGCCGAGCAGGCGATGTTCCAGGAACTGCGCACCGGCCCGCAATCGGCGGCAATGCGGCATCTCTTCTTTGCTGAACGTGCGGCCGGACGTCTGGCCGATGGTCTGGCGGGCACCGCCCGTCCGCTTCGCCGTGCCGCTGTCATCGGGGCGGGAACGATGGGCGGAGGCATCGCCATGTGCTTTGCCGATGCCGGTCTGCCGGTGACATTGATTGATGCCAGTGCTGACGGGCTTGAAGCGGGGTTGGCGCGCATCCGCAAGAACTACGAGATCTCGGTGTCCCGCGGCCGGATCGATGCGGCAGAGCTGGAACAACGGATGGCGCTGATCACCCCGGCGACGGCGCTTTCCGCCGCATCCGGCGCGGATATCGCGATCGAGGCGGTCTTCGAGGACATGGCGCTCAAGCGCAAGCTCTTTGCCGAACTGGATCAGCTTTTGCCTCATCATACGGTGCTCGCCACCAACACATCCTCGCTCGATATCGACGAGATGGCGGCGGCAACGAAGCGGCCGTCCCAGGTGGTCGGTCTGCATTTCTTCTCACCCGCGAACGTGATGAAGCTTCTGGAGATCGTCCGCGGCGCTGAGACAGACGGCGACACGCTTGCGACCGCACTGATGCTTTCGAAATGTCTTGGAAAACAGCCTGCGATCGTGGGCAATTGTCCCGGTTTTGTCGGAAACCGCATTCTGCGGCAACGTCACCACCAGGCGGAACTGCTTCTCGAACAGGGCGCAAGTCCGCAGGATGTCGATCGCGCGGTCACGGATTTCGGGATGGCGATGGGACCGTTCCAGATGAACGATCTGGCCGGGCTGGATGTTTCCGCGCTGGTGCGCAAGAGCCAGGGCTATCAGCTACCGGTCGCCGATGCGCTTTGCGCGATGGGCCGCCTCGGTCAAAAGACCGGCAAGGGCTATTATCGCTATGAAGACGGACGCACGCCGATCCCGGATCCGGCGGTCGATGCCGTGATTGCAAACGTTGCGGAAAGGCTTGGCGTGCGTCAGCGCAGCTTCAGCCAGGACGAAATTCGCGAGCGCCTGTTCTATCCGATGGTCAACGAAGGCGCGCGTATTCTTGAAGAGGGCATTGCCGGCCGCTCTTCGGATATCGACGTCATCTATGTGCATGGCTACGGTTTTCCGGCCTGGCGCGGCGGGTTGATGTACTGGGCCGACGCCGAGGGGCTCGGCCGGATCGTTGCCGCGCTCAAGGGTTTTGCGGATGAAACCGGCGAAAGCCGCCTGGAGCCTGCGCCATTGCTGCGGCGACTGGCAGAGGCCGGAGAGAGCTTCGCCGACCTTCAATCGAACGGAAAAACGGAGGGCTGACCAAGGTGAAAGCCAATTTCAGAGATGCGGTGGCGATTGCGGGGGTCGCCGAAAGCGAAGTCGGCATATTGCCGCATCGCACCGAAATGCAATTGCATGCACAGGCAGCCAAACGGGCTCTGGACGATGCCGGCATCGCTCTGGCTGAAGTTGACGGCGTTTTGTCGATCGGCTCCTCACGGGGCACGCGCATGCCGTCTGTTCAGGTCGCGGAATATCTCGGTATCATGCCGAGCTACAGCGACTCCACCTCGTTGGGCGGTTGCTCATTCGAGGCCTATGTGCAGCATGCAGCACTCGCGATTGATGCGGGGCTTTGCAACACCTGCCTGATTACCTACGGCTCGACCCAGCGCAGCGGCGGCGCCGGATTTGGCGGCGGCACTGATCCGTGGCTTGCCGCCTCGCAGTTCGAGACACCCTTCGGGCTGCCGATGATGACGGGTGCCTATGCGCTTGCGGCTTCGCGGCACATGCATCTTTACGGCACAACGCGCGCGCAACTGGCCGAGATCGCCGTGGCAGCGCGCAAATGGGCGCAACTGAACCCCGCCGCGCCGCGGCACGAGGACCTCACCGTCGAGGACGTTCTGTCCGCCCCGCTGATCGCGAGCCCTCTCGGCAAGTTCGATTGCTGCCTCGTGACCGATGGCGGCGGCGCGGTTGTCGTCACGCGGGCCGACCGGGCGCGCGATGCCCGAAAGCCGCCAGTCTGGCTGTGGGGGTCGGCGGAGACCCATACCCATTCATCCATCGCCAATATGCCCGATCTTACTGTAACGCCCGCTGCCCGCACGGGGCCGGCCGCGTTGAAAAGCGCGGGGCTCAAGCCCAGCGACATGGATCTGGCCATGATCTATGACAGCTTCACCATCACAGCCTTGATGACGCTCGAGGATCTCGGCTTTTGCGCCAAGGGCGAAGGTGGGGATTTCGTGTCGGGCGGGCGCATAGCGCCGAAGGGCGATTTCCCGATGAATACGCAAGGCGGCGGCCTCAGCTATACCCATCCCGGCATGTACGGCATATTCCTGATCGTCGAGGCCGTCCGGCAGCTTCGGGGCGAGGCGGATGCGCGTCAGGTGAGCGCCGATCTGGCGCTTGTGCACGGAACCGGCGGGGCGCTCTCTGCCGGGTCGACCTTAATCCTTGGAAAGGAGCCGCGTCGATGAGCAGCAAGCCAGTCCCCACCCCCGACGCCGAAACCGCTCCCTTCTGGGACGCGGCCGCCAAGGGCGTTCTGAAAATCCAGAAATGCGCCGGATGCAACGAGCACGTCTTCTATCCGCGCCTGATCTGTCCGCATTGCATGTCGGACGAACTTGACTGGGTCTGCGTTTCCGGTCGTGCGCGCATTCATGCATTGACCGTCGTCCATCGCTCGACCGCGCCATTTCGCGACGACCTGCCGTTCGCGGTTGCCATCGTGGAGCTGGAGGAGGGCCCCCGCATGATGACGCGGGTGCTGACAGATGCGCCGGAGGCCTTGCGGATCGATGATCCGGTCAAGGTGCACTTCGCACAGCAGGCAGACGGCCCGCCCTTGCCGTTCTTTCAGCCGGAATAGTCTTCCTTGAGAAGGAAATTCAGCAGGGACGGGCTTTGCCCGCCCCTGTTTTTTGTTGTCTTCAGCCGAGACCGATTTCCCGCTTGTCGCGCGCGAAGCGCGAAAGCGCGAGATAGCGGTAGAGCCCGTGGACGAATTTGCCATAGGGCATTGTCAGGAAGAAGGTCAGCACCGCACCGAGATGAAGGGCCAGTAGCACGCCGAGAAGTGGCGTTTCTCCAAGGAACCTGAGCGCGAGCCCTGTTGCGCCGGTCACTAGGAGGATGACGATGAAGCCGTATTCCATGCTCTTGAAGCCGGGCGTGCGCAGTGCCTCCAGCCGGGTCAGCTTGGCATGGATCAGGCCGATCGGCCCGATCATCAGGCCAATGCCGCCGGCAATGCCGAGCAGGGCAGGGATGTCGTACCAGACATAGGGCGCCTCGCGGCCCAGCAGGTAATGATAGAGCGTCGCTAGCGAGGTAGAGGCAAAACACAGCAGGAAGCCGTAAAAAGTGAAATGATGCCAGAGCCTGCGGCGATCGGTTGGTTGGTCGTCCTCGTTGAAGCAGCCCTGTCCGCCGCCATCGAGATATGTGAGCCTTGCCGCGTTCACAGACGCTTCCAGATGATCACCGGCATGAAGTTCAGGCGCTCCGGCATCGCGCCAGAAGGCCCGCGCGCCCATGAAGACTGCGAACAGCATGTACACGAAGGCCGCGCCGAACAGCGCGACCATCGCATTATGCGGCATCAGCGCATAAAAGCGACTGTCTTCCAGATGGGCCGTCCACAGTGCGCCCGGATTGTTGGCGGCGACGAAGCCGAGGAGGAACAAGGCAAAGCTCAGCGTAAGCCCCAACGCCAGCGCCAGTCCATGGCGCTCAAACAGCGGTCGGGCTGCGGGTGGCCAAGCGTAATGGGCATAGCTTTCGGTGCGCACCTGCGCCAGCACCTTCGGAACATTGACATCGAATTCGTGCGGCGGAGAGAACTGGCAATCATGAAAGCAGGCGCCGCAGCCATGGCACAGATTGGCCAGATGGTTGAGGTCGCCATCACTGAAGGCGCGCTTCATTTCCATCGCCGGAAAAACCGCACATAGCCCCTCGCAATAGCGGCAGGAATTGCAGACGGTCATCAGCCTGTCGGCTTCAGTGAGCGCAGGGGTTTCATGCGACATGTGATGCGGCCTCCTCGCCCGCAATGCGTCCGAAGACCGAGCCGATGGTCATGCCAATACCTGCGGCATAGCCCTGGCCGAGCACATTGCCCGCCATGATTTCGCCGGCGGCAAACAGGTTGTCGGAAGGCACGCCATCGGCCATCAGCATGCGCGCGTCATGGCCAACCTTCACGCCGAGATAGGTGAAGGTAATGCCCGGGCGCACCGGATAGGCATAATAGGGCGGGGTCTCGATCCGCTGCGCCCAGTTGGTCTTGTTGATCGCCAGCCCTTGGGTGGTATTGCCATCCTTGGCGTTGGTATCAAAGGGTTTGCCGCCGACGACGGCGCTGTTGAAATCGGTGATGGTCCGCTCGAAGACATCCGGATCGAGCTCAAGCTTCGAGGCCAGTTCCCGAAGTGTCGGCGCTGAAATCGGCGGATAGAGCGAAGGCATGAACCTTGGGATGTTCGGCGCATCGAAGATGATGAACGCCTTCTGGTCTGGCTGGTTGGCCACCAATCGGCCCCAGATCGCGTAGCGCTTCGGCCAGATATCCTCGCCCTCGTCGTAGAAGCGCTCGGCGGCCGTGTTGACCACGACCCCGAGCACCACGCAATCGAGCCGGGTGATGATGCCGCCATCATAGCGAGGCGCGCGCGCATCAATGGCAACGGCATGGCACTGGCTGGCATCGCCGATCTGCATCACCCCGTTGTCGATCAGCATCCGCGTGACCGTGCCGCGATTATAGGGCGTGCCGCGAATGAGAAAATTCTCTGCCTTTTCGCCCCAGCCCTGCTTGAGCCAGTCGATATCGGCCTGAAACCCGCCACAGGCTGCAATGAAGGCTTGAGCGCCAATGGTTTCTTCGCCATCGGGGGTGCGAACGGTTGCCGCATGAAAGCGCCGGTCGCGGATGTCGAGAGCGATGACCTCGTGCTCGTACCGGATCTCGACGCCCAGACCTTCGGCAGTGCGATAGAGCGCATTCAGCATCGACCGGCCGCCGCCCAGAAAGAACGAATTGGTGCGCCCAAGGCTGATGGTTCCGCCAAGTGATGGCTGGAACCGGACGCCCTGCTGCTGGATCCAGTCGAGCATGGGCTTCGACTTTGCGATCATCATCCGTGACAACGCTTCATCGGTGTTGCCATCGGTCACCCGCATCAGGTCTTCGAAGAATTCGTCTTCGGTATAGGGGCCCGTCAGCGTGCTGGTCGCCTCGTCATGGGCGCAGCGCATGTTTCGGGTGTGGCGCGTGTTGCCGCCACGGTAAAATTTCGGGGCGGCCTCCACCACCAGCACGCGGCGGCCTTGCCTTGCCGCAGCGATAGCCGCACAAAGCGCAGCATTGCCGCCGCCCACGACAAGGATATCCCAGTCTTCCATCGTCTCAGACCTTGTCCGTCAGGCGCGAAAGGACGGGGAAATATTCCTGCGCGAAACCGGCGTCGCGGGCCTTTTCCATCCGCGTCTGCGCCAGTTCCGCGCCATGGGCCCGAAAGCCGGTTAACGCGGCGAGATCGAGTGCGTAGCTGACGTCCTTCAAAGCATAGTCGGTCGGGAATGCGCCCTTGGGAAAGGCGTCCTTCAGCATCGCCTTCATGCCGTGATTGCGCAGAGCAAAACTGTCCGCGGAGCCTTTTGACATGGTGTCGAACAGAAGGTCCGGATCGACACCGGCGGCCTTTCCGAGGGAGAGCGCTTCGGAAAGGGCGACGACGGTTTCGAACAGTACCATGTTGTTGAGGATCTTCACCACCTGCCCGCAGCCCACGGGGCCGCAATGGGTGATGTCGGTGGCGGCGTGGGCGAGAAGCGGGCGTATTCTCTCGAACACAGCGTCGCTGCCGCCGACCATGATCGAAAGCGTTCCGTCTACCGCCGCCTGGCGCGTGCGGGCGACCGGCGCATCGGCGAAATCAATCCCGCGCTCGGCAAGCTTGCTGTCGATCGTTCGTGTCAGGCTCACCGGCGCGGTCGACATGTCAACGACCGTCAGACCCTTTCGGCCGTTTGCCAGAACACCGTCCTTGCCCAGAATGACCGATTCGACCTGCGGGCCGCCGGGAAGAGAGAGAAACAGGATATCCACTTCGCGGGCCAGTGCCGCCACGCTTTCCGACTTTTTGGCGCCAAGTGCGACAAGCCTTTCAACAGGCTCGGCGGAGAGGTCGAAGACTTGGACCTCCGCGCCGGATTTTTGAAGCATGTTGCGGCAGATGGGTTCACCCATCACGCCGAGCCCGGCGAAGCCGATCAGGGGCGCAGTCATTATCGGGATCCTTGTCTTGTCGGTATTGAAATGATCGATGTTCCGCAAAGCGAACCGAGATAGGCGGTGTCGCCATCGGCGGAAAAATCGATGCTGGCAATATTGCCGAGACGGCTGTTGCCGGCCTCGTAGAAGTGTTCGCGGCCCATCCGGCCTTCCGAAAGCGCGGTCTCGACGGTATCGACCCAATCCGCATCGCAGTCTTCGAGAACAAGCGTCTTCTGCCCATCCGGCGCGATCTTCCAAAGGCGGTTGCTGACGATGCATGTGACCCAGAGATTGCCTGCCGAATCGAAGCGGATGCCATCGGGAAAATCGCCGCGTCCGAACGTGGCGAAGGTTCTGCGGTTGCTCAGCCCGTCAGGCCCGAGATCGAATTGCGTAATCGTCCGGGAGAAGGTTTCCGACACCATCAGGCCGCTGCCGTCGGGCGTCAGCCGGCATTCATTGGAAAAACAGATATCGTCGGCGAGAATTCGGGCGCCGTGTTCGTCTTTGATGATGACGAGTCCGTCGCGCACCTTGTCGGTATAGGCGGCGAAGCGCGGGCGGCTGACCGTACTGACGGTGATGAAGCATCGGCCCTTTTCGTCCGTCATCACAAAATTTGCGGCCGCGAGAAAAACACCATCGACCTCCGTCAGATATGGGGTCAATTCGCCATTATCGGACAGCTTCCAGATGCCGCCGCCCTCGCCGATATTGGCGATCAGGAAACTGCCATCTGACTGGGGAGCAATGCCGTTGGGAATCAGCTCCTCGCCGCCAGCCAGCGCAGGCTCGGGACCGCGCGTGGCGACCTGTCCATCCGGGTTGATGAAGCTGACGCCCCTGCCGCGATGCGAAACAGCAAGGCGTCCATCATCAAGCATGTGAACCGATTCCGGACGGTTGAGCCCGCTGCCGATATGGCGGACGTCATTGAAGGTCAGTTGCGGCGAATAGGCAGGGTCCATTGTTATCTCCTCTTTCTCAATAAAATAGACCGAAAGTTCTGTCCAGCGCAACAAAAATGTCTTGACAATCGGTCTCTCTAATGGACTTATCGGTCTGTCCAGTGGAATTTGGAGGAGGCATGGGCAATATCGCTGACATCATCGAGAGGCTTCCGGCGCTGTTTGCAGCCGAACCAGATCTGGTTCGGCGCGCGGCGCGGGCCGAGATCACAATCCTGCTGCAGGCGGGCGATCAGGCGCGCCGTCTGATCCTGGATCGCGGAACGCTGCTCGTGGCGTCGGCTGACGGCCCAATGGCTGGCTGGGATATCGGGTTCAAGGGCGCGGCGGCTGTCTTTTGGGATCACTGGCAGAAAGTGCCCGGTCCCGATGCCGCCGATATATTCGGCATGCGGCGTCACGGACGTCTGGTCATCGAGGGAAATTTCCTGCCGCTGATGCGGCATCTGCAGGTGGTGAAAGACATTCTGGCGCTGCCGAGGAGCGTCTCGTGACGGCCGCTTTCGATCCCATCACCGGGCGTTATCTCCGGCTCGAAATCGGCGGGCGCTCGCACCGCGTCTATATCGAAGAGGCGGGGGAGGGCATTCCGTTGCTCTGCCTGCATACGGCAGGCGCCGATGGACGCCAGTACCGCGACATGCTGCTCGACAGGAAAGTGACCGACAGGTTCCGCGTCATCGCCTTCGACATGCCTTGGCATGGCAAATCAAGCCCGCCCGAAGGCTTCCAGAATGAGGAATACCAGCTTTCCACCCGTGCCTATGTCGAACTCATCCTCGCCGTTTCCGAAGCGCTCGAACTCGACCAACCGGTCGTGCTCGGTTGCTCGATCGGCGGGCGGATCGTGCTGCAGCTTGCGGCCGAGTGTCCGGAGCGGTTTCGTGGTCTGATCGGCGCGCAGGGCGCGGCTTGGCAGGACCCCTGGTATGACACCGACTGGCTCCACCGCGCCGATGTGCATGGCGGCGAAGTCTGCGCCGCGCTGATTTCGGGGCTGATCGCGGCCGGCGGGCCGGAAGCCGCCCGGCATGAGACCTTGTGGCACTACATGCAGGGTGGGCCGGGCGTCTTCAAGGGCGACCTGTGGTTCTACCGGGTCGATGGCGATCTGCGCGACACGATCGCGAAGATCGATACCGAAAAATGCCCGCTATGGCTGCTGTCGGGCGAGTACGACTATTCCTGCCGTCCCGAGGATACACTTGCCACCGCCGACGCCATTCCCGGCTGCAAGGCCGTGGTGATGGAGCGGCTGGGGCATTTTCCGATGAGCGAGAATTACGAGCAGTTCGCCGCCTATCTGCGGCCTGTTCTGGATGAGATTGCAATGCCGGCAAGCCGGTAATGACCACGGGATGATTAACAGGGAGGTTCAATCATGAGACTGACAGGAATTCTGGCCACCGTATCGGTGCTTGCCATGGTCGCATCACCGGCGATGGCTGAGGAGCAGACGCTGAAGATCGGCGCGCTGGTGACTCAGTCGGGCGCGGGCGCAAGCTGGGGCAACGGCATGCTGCGCGCGGCCGAACTGGCTGCCGAGGACGTCAACAAGGATGGCGGGCTCGATGTCGGCGGCACAAGATATCATGTCGAGGTGATCGCCTATGACGACGCCTACAAGGCGAACGAAGCCGTCACCGCCGCAAACCGTCTCGTGTTCGAAGACAAGGTGAAATACATCATCGGCACGGTCGGTTCCGCGCCGATCCTGGCGATCCAGCCGATCACCGAGGAAAACAAGGTCATCACCATGACGCTTGGCTTCACGGCCCAGGCCCTGTCGCCCGAAAAGCCCTATACATTCCGGCCGAACCCGACGACGGCCGAAGTCGCACAGCCGCAGATCGACTGGCTGGTCGAAAACCAGAACATCAAGACCGTTGGCGCACTGTTCCCGAACGATGAGACCGGCGAGGCGATCGCCGAGGATATCGCCGAAGCCTATAAGAAGGCGGGCGCCGAACTGACGGCCAAGGAATTCTTCGAGCGCGACCGCGTGGACTTCATTCCGCTTCTGACCCGCATCGTCGCCCAGGGCGTGGATGCGATCGAACTGGATGGCAACTCGCCGGTGACCGCCGGCCAGATCGTGCAGCAGGCCCGCGATATCGGCTTTGACGGCGTGATCATCCGCACCGGCGGTCCCGCGACGCAGGAGATCGTGAATGTTGCCGGCGTGGCTGCCACCAACGGCATGTTCGTGCACTCGGCCTTCAATCCGGCAATCGAGACCGCCACCGCCTATCAGCAGCGCTACGTCGATACCTATGGCGATCAAATGAACGGCTTCTCGCCATTCTTCTATGACGGCACGAAAATGCTGTTCAAGGCGATGCAGGATGCAGGCACCGTCGAAGACACCGAGGCCGTCAAAACCGCGCTCGAGAACATCTCCGACTATGAGGGCGTGCTCGGCACGATGAACTGGACCGGCGAGGACAGCTACGGCATCGCCCACCAGCTCGATTCGCCCTTCTATATCGCGCGCGTCGAGAATGGCAACGAAGAGATCGTTGCCTCCTGCACCACGTCCGGTTGCGAATAGCAAAAGCGTTCCGTGCGGCGGGATCGCCGCACGGATTTCTTGACGAAAGGCCGCTTCCTTGAGCTTTCTTATTGCGCAATCGCTGATCAACGGCATCATCCTGGGTACGCTTTACCTAATGATGGCCATCGGCTTTACACTGGTTTTCGGTGTGATGCGGGTCGTGAATTTCGCCCATGGCGAATTCTACATGATCGGCGCCTTCATGGCGTTGATCGGAGTAACCTGGCTCGGTCTGCCCTATGCCGTGACCCTCGCCCTGACGGTCGGGTTCGCCATTCTCCTTGGCGCGCTCACCGAGCGGCTGGTGTTCCGGCCGTTCCGTTCCGACGAATTGTCGGGCATGATCGCCTCGCTCGGGCTTGCCATGATCCTTCAGAACGGTGCGCTTCTGTTCTTTGGTCCGGACCCGCAGGCCTTTCCGTCGATGGTGTCGGGCGTGTTCCGCTGGGGCGCGCTGATTGTTCCGAAATCGCGCGCTCTGACCCTTGGCGTCGGCGTGGTGATCCTGATCGGATTCTATTTCCTGCTGATGCACACAAGGTTCGGTCGCGGTCTGAGGGCGCTGGTCCAGGACCAGCAGGTGGCAACCCTTTACGGCGTGCGGCTGGAACTGATGTATCCGCTCGGCCTCGGTCTCGGCGTGGCGCTTGCCGCCGTTGCCGGCGGGCTTATGGCGCCGCTCTTCGGCGTGTCGCCCTTCATCGGGGCAACGCCGCTCCTGAAGGCCTTCATTGTCGTCATTCTGGGCGGCCTCGGCTCGATCCCGGGCGCTGCACTCGCCGCCATGCTGCTGGGCCTGATCGAAAGCTTCGTCAGTTCATTCATCAGCGCGTCCGCCGCCGACATCGTGACATTCGCGCTTGTGGTCGGCGTCCTGCTGCTGCGCCCCTCGGGCATTCTCGGACGGGGTGAAGCGTGATGGATATTGCTACTTCAAAACCCCAGGCAGCATGGGATGCGCGCGGCATCGCCTTTGCTGTTGCCGTGATCGCGCTGGCGTTGATCCCGTGGTTCACGGGCAGCGTTTTCCACTTCCACATCGCCATCATGATCTGTCTCGGCGCCATGGCTGCAGCGGGTCTTGGAACCATCGCGTGGGTGGGGCAGCTTTCGCTTGCGCATGGTGCTTTCGTCGGCATCGGCGCCTATAGCTGCGTGCTGATGGTCATGCGGCTTGGCGTGCCCTTCGTGGTCGGCCTGCCGCTTGCGGCGCTGGTCACGGGCGCAATCGCCTATGTCATCGGAACCCCGCTGCTGCGTCTGCGCGGCGTCTATTTCGTCCTGATCACCTTCGCCTTGAACGAGCTTTTCCGCCTGGTGATGCTGGAATTCCCGTCCGTCTCGGGCGGCTCGAGCGGCATTGCCGCCATTCCGAAGATCTCGCTTTTCGGCCTGGTCCTGCGCGATCAGCAGTCCGTCTATGTCTTCACGCTCGCCATGCTGGCGCTGGTGATGGCGTTTGTGTGGAGCATCAGGCGCGGGCCGCTCGGACGGCGCTTCGCCGCCGTCGAGGAAAATCTCGAACTTGCGGAGGCTTCCGGCATTCCAACCGCGCGCACCCAGAATACCGCCTTCGTCATCGGCAGCGCGATTGCCGGCTTCACCGGCGCGATCATGGCGCATTATATCGGCTTCATTTCGCCCGAAAGCTTCGGCTTTCAGCTGTCGGTCTCCTACGTGATCATTCTGGTGACCGGCGGACGGCTGGCGCTTGCCGGCCCGCTTGTCGGCGCGATCTTCCTCACGCCCTTGCCGGAATTTCTGCGCAGCGCCCAGGAATACCAGCACATCATCTATGGCGTTGTCCTGATCGTCGTGCTGCGCTTCCTGCCTGAAGGGCTTGCAGGCCTGCCCAAGAGGCTCGCGGGAAAGGGGAGGAGCCAGTCATGACTCCGATCCTGAAACTTGAAAACCTGTCCAAGCGCTTCGGCGGCCTGGCCGCGCTCACCGACGTTAATTTCGAGGCGGCGAAAGGCGAGATCACCGGACTGATCGGCCCCAATGGCGCGGGCAAGACAACCTGCTTCAACCTGATCACCGGTACGTTTCCCGCGACCTCCGGCGCGGTGCTGTTCGAGGGCAAGAATGTCACCGGTCTGGCACCGCACAAGCTGGTCGAACTGGGCCTTGCGCGAACATTCCAGTCGGCCACCACCTTTCCGAAGGCGACGGTGCGCGAGAACATTCTTCGAAGCGCCCTGCTTCGCTATCCGCTCGGCGTCGTGCCGATGCTGTTTGGCGGCGCGCCGGCGCGCCGTGCGCTGGAATCCGCCGAGGCGGTCGTAACAGACGTCATGGACGCGCTCGAACTCAGCCCGCATGCCGATCGCATTGCCGGCACGCTGGCCTACGGTCATCAAAAGCGGCTCGGCGTAGCGATCGGGCTTGCGACCCGCCCGGCGCTGCTGCTGCTGGATGAGCCGGCCGCGGGCCTCAACCCCGAGGAGGTTGACCGTTTCGGCGGTATGCTCGGCACGCTCACCGAGCGCTTCGGGGTCTCGGTTCTGATCGTGGAGCATCACATGCGCCTGATCATGCGGGTCTGCAACCACATCGTCGTGCTGGATCACGGCGAGAAGATTGCGGAGGGCGCGCCGAACGCGGTGCAGAACGATCCGCGCGTCATCGAAGCATATCTGGGGGCTGAAGAACATGTCGGGTGAGCTCTCCATCAAGGGTCTCAATGTCAGCTACGGACCGGTCGAGGCCCTGCACGACGTCAGTTTCGATGTGCCTGGCGGGCAGATCGCAGCACTTGTCGGCTCCAATGGCGCTGGCAAGAGCACCGTTCTGAAATCGATCTGTGGTCTTGTGACACCAA
Source organism: Martelella limonii (assembly GCF_013344475.1). Classification (GTDB taxonomy): domain Bacteria; phylum Pseudomonadota; class Alphaproteobacteria; order Rhizobiales; family Rhizobiaceae; genus Martelella; species Martelella limonii. Next base: position 24,855 of record NZ_JABUOU010000005.1, read on the forward strand.
CGGATGGAACTATCCGTGTTGGCGGCGAGACCGTCGGCCCGCGTCCCGGTGACGCGCTCAGGCGCGGCGTTGCCATGTCGCCCGAGGGGCGTCGGCTGTTTCCACGTCTGAGCGTTGAGGAAAACCTGCAAATGGGCGCCTACACGATCTCGGATTCCAAGGCGAGCCGCGAGATGCTTGAGCGTGTCTATGGCTATTTCCCACGGCTTCGCGAGCGTCATCGCCAGATGGCGGGTTCGCTTTCGGGCGGGGAACAGCAGATGGCGGCGATCGGCCGGGCGCTGATGGCGCAGCCGAAACTGCTGCTGCTCGACGAGCCCTCGCTCGGGATCGCGCCGATCATCGTTGCCGAACTCGGCAAGATCATCACCGAAATCAACCGCGATCTCGGCATGACTGTGCTGCTGGTCGAACAAAACGCCAATATGGCGCTGTCGCTCGCAGAAACCGGAATTGTTCTGGAAACCGGTCAGGTGACCATGACCGGAACCGGGCGCGAACTGCTCGACAGTCCTGCCATCCGCTCTGCCTATCTGGGCATCTGAGAAAGGGAAAACCTCATGCCGTTGCTGGATACCCCGGCCCGCCTGCCGATCACCGATAAAATCGAACCCCTGCTGATTGGCGGCAAGGCCGTGATGGGAGACGGGCCTGTGCTGGACGTGATCAACCCGGCCGATGGCAGTGTCATCGGGCGCGTTGCGACATCAAGTCCCGCACAGGTGCGCCAGACTGTCGCAGATGCGCAAGACGCGCTCCGCGCCAGCGGCTGGGGGGGGCGGATGCCGCATGAACGCGCGCGGATCCTGTCGCGCGCCGCGGACGAGATCGAACGTCAGGCCGATCATCTGGCCGAACTGCAGATGATGGAAAACGGCAAGACTCGCAGCGAAAGCCGGGGCCAGGCGATAATGGCGGCAGGCATCTTCCGCTATTTCGCGGCCGTCTGCGAATGTAGCGAAGACACGATGCCACCGGCGAGGGGCGACTATTTCACGATGACGGTGCAGGAGCCGGTCGGCGTGGTCGCGGCCCTGACGCCGTGGAACTCGCCGCTGACCATGGGCGCGCAGAAGATCGCGCCCGCGCTTGCGGCCGGCAATGCCGTGGTGCTGAAGGCGGCCGAGACCACCTCTTTCGTCTCGCTGGCGCTTGGCCAGTGCGTGATCGCCGCAGGGCTTCCTGACGGGCTTTTGTCGGTGATTGCCGGCAAGGTCGAAACCGCCGTCGCGCTGGTCGAGGATCCCGGCATCGGGCTCATCTCGTTTACCGGCGGTACATCCACGGGACAGAGCATCGCCCGCGGCGCGGCCGACCGCCTCGTGCCGCTGATCCTGGAACTTGGCGGAAAATCGCCGCATATCGTCTTTGCCGATTCCGATCTGAAGGCTGCCGCCAAGTCTGTCGCATCTGGCATTTTCGGCGGGACCGGACAATCCTGCGTGGCGGGGTCGCGGCTGTTCGTGGAAAGCAGCGTGGCCGATGAGTTCAAACAGATTCTGATCGCCGAAGCCGCGACGATGCGGGTCGGACGGCCATCCGACCCCGACAGCGTTCTCGGGCCGCTGGCCTCGTTCCCGCACCGCGAGCGGGTGGAAAGTTTCGTCAGGCGAGGGGTCGAGGCCGGCGGCGAAATCCTCCTCGGCGGAGCCCGCCCGGAAGGCGAAGCCTTTGAAAGCGGCGCCTACTACCTGCCGACGATCATCGGCGGCATCGACAACAGCGCGGCCATCGCGCAGGAGGAAATCTTCGGCCCGGTGCTCTGCTTCATGATCTTCGAGGATGAGGCAGCCCTGATCGCTGCCGCCAATGACAGTGTCTACGGGCTGGCGGCCGGCATCTGGACTGGCGATTACAAGCGCGCCTGGCGCGTGGCGCGGGCGCTTGAAGCCGGAACTGTCTGGATCAATACCTACAAGCAGCTTTCCGTCGCAGCGCCATTCGGCGGCTACAAGCTGTCGGGGCTGGGTCGCGAGAAGGGCCTTCAGGGCATGCGCGCCTATCAGCAGAGCAAAAGCCTTTACTGGGCAGCCTGAGGCGGCAAGCACAAACCCGCCGTCAGTCGGCGGGAGCCAGCTTATGTCTCCTCGAATGTGGCAAGGTAAAGAGATAGAGCCGATCTGTTTCCCTGAAACGAGGAACGGTTCCAAGCCACCTGGCCCGCTTCTGAATGTGTCGAGCCGGTCGCTGAAAGATGAGCGGACCCTGCGTTCAGGAAATCGTTCTTATGCCGGGTAATGACCGCCGAGCGCTTCGGAGATTTCCCGGGCGGCGTCCAGCATCTGCGGACGCATGCGGGCGATGTCGTCCTCCTGAAACCGCTCCTTCGGCCCTGAAAACGAGAGCGCCCCGATCATGCGGTTCGACCCGGTGAACACCGGCGCGGCGACACCGGCACAGAGCTTGTCGCGCTCGCCCAGCGATACGGCGAAGCATTCCGCGCGCACCTTGTCCATCTCAGCGCCCGGCTCTGGGGGATCACCGAAGGCGCGCAGCACCTTGCCCGCCGCGCCGCGGGTCAGGGGAAGGCGATCGCCGGTATTGACGCGATCGAGCGTTGAGTGGTTGGAGTTCAGCCTGAACAGACAAAGGCGCTCCTCAGCCGTCTGGCGCACGTGAAAGGACGGGCTTTCCGTACCCATGGCAACAAGCCGCTCGAACACCGGCAGGATTTGATGGCGCAAGGGATTGGTCTGCTCATAGGCGATGCCGAGCTGCATGATCGTCGGGCCGAGGGCATATTTGGAATCGTCCACCCGCACGACATAGCCGGCGTCCTGGAGGGATTCGAGAAGGCGAAGGATGGTGCTTTTGTAAAGCCCAGTCGCGCGCGAAATCTCGGACAGGTTTCGCGGCATCGTACTTGCTTCCAGCGCCGCCACAATCTTCAGAGCACGGTCTACGGCGGCAACGCCGCGCGAGGTTTTTTGCTTTTCTCCGTCAACGTCGCTATGCGTTTCCAACGAGACCTCTATTTCATGCACCCAATCAGATAAGCCGCCCGTTCCGGCAACCGGAGCAAACGTTCTATATTCCTAATCTAATCAATCTCGGGAGATATTAAAAGCGGATATTTGTCTCTAACGCTCATACGAAGACTCTTGAAGCATGAACTGGAGTAGAATCTGTTTGCCAGCGGTGAAGCCCGAACGCTGATCCGAAGGCGATGTCGCGAGAGGGAACGCGGTCCTGATCCATATCCCGCTCGGGACCGAGCGCACGCCTTATGGTGGACATCTGCGTTTGCAGGTTGTTCTCTTCGACGACGACGCCGGACCAGACTGTTTTCAGGATATAGTCTTTCGGGACAAGCTCGACGCTCGCCTTCACGAGGAGCCACGAAATATCGATCGCTCGCGCACCGATCTCGATCCTGGTCCCGTTGCGCGTCAGCATGCGCGGAAAGATCCTGTAGCGACCAAAATCAGTGCCCTCGTCATCCCGGCCAATGCCCTGCGTATAACGGGGTTCCTTTGCGTTCATAGGCTTTCCTCCTGCGCCGATCGCGACATCCCTGTTGCCACCGCCCATCCCTTCCTGTTGGTAATCCACCCGAAAGGGGTCGGAACAAGAGGAGTTCAAAATCCTGCGCTAAGTGCGAACGAAATGTGAATTTTATGCAGCAAGCGCGCGACCGTTCGGAAGTCGCAAGGGTCTGAACTCTCCTGGCATGTGCTGTTCAGAGTCCCAGGAGTATATACCGGTGAGATTTATGTGCTCCCAACTGAGTGGCGAGACGTGCCTCAACAGTTCATCGGGAATGTAGCGCCCCCTTTGACGCAGATGAGCAACCGCGCAGCTGAGATAAACTGTGTTCCACTGAACAATGGCGCTGACAACAAGATTGAGACCGGATGCTCGGAGGAACGATCGCGGATTTCACCGCGTTCATGGAAAAAGACTGCGCGCTTCAGTTTGTGAGCAGCCTCCCCTTTGTTCAGGCCAGCTTGGCAGCGTCTACGCAACGAAGGGCTCGAATACCATTCAATCATGAGCAGCGTTCGCTCAATGCGGCCGATTTCTCGTAATGCTTTGGCCAGGTTGCTTGATTTCGAAGAAGCCGAAAACCTCTTGAGGATCATCGAGGGTGCGACTCTAACAATCGATACTTTCTTATCTCGTTCTTAGGCACGAAGGCGTCTGCAATTCGTGGGGCTATTCATGCCGCGCCAGTTCGGAACTAATCCGAAGAAGCCGAAACTTAAACCGATCGCCAGGCGCAGAGGGTAGCTTGATCTACGCCAGATCCTGCCCCGCAATCGGGGAGTGGCTCAATGTCGCTGAACCCCGGCTGCGTCCTCAATCGCTGCCCGGTGGAATTCTGGCGACCAGTCGCGTCAGGACATCGCCGGGTCCAGCCTCGATGAATTCCTTGGCACCCTCCGCCTTCAGGCGGGCGATGCCCGGCGCCCACAGCACTCTGGACGACAACTGATCCACCAGCAGGCTGCGGACCGAAGGTCCCGGATCGCTCGTGGCGGGATAGGCTCGGGCGGTCACGTTCGCCACCACCGGCAGACGTGCTTGCCGGAACGCGATGGTTTTGAGATGCTCCTGGAAACCGGCCGCCGCAGGCCTCATGAAGCGAGAGTGAAAGGCCGCTCCCACGGTCAGGGGAATGAAGGCGCGCGCGCCCGCCTTCATCATTTCCGCTTCCGCAGCGTCGATGGCCTGGAGCGAACCGGAGATCACCAACTGGTCGGGCGCGTTGACATTCGCGATGTCCACGTCCGCGATGGCCGCGAGGCATTGCGTAACCGTCGCTTCATCGAGGCCGATCACGGCGGCCATGCCGCCCTCGCGCTGGCGCGCCATCAACTGGCCGCGATGCGTCACCATGGAGAGCCCGGTGAGGAGGTCGAAGGCGCCGGCGGCCTGCAACGCATTGTATTCGCCGAGACTGTGGCCGATGAACCGGCTCGGCCGCTTTCCCGTTGCCAGAAGCTGCTCGCAGGTGAGAGCGTTGACGATATAGAGGCACGGCTGGGTGATGTCGGTCCGTCGCAGGGTTTCCTCATCGCCATTGAGGCAGGTTTCCCGGACGCTGAAACCGGCGATCCGGTCTATCCGGCTTTCGAGCGGACCGAACATCCGGCTTGTGTCGAACAGTTCCTTGCCCATTCCGGGAAATTGTGATCCTTGTCCTGGAAACATGAATACGAGCATGGATTGGCTCTTTCTTGGATGGAATTGTTATGTCCGACCCCGTAGAGAAGGAAGCGGGCCGCCTGCTGCCAGCGGCTTCCGGCACGGGGCCTGCAGCGGATACCGTCGATGTCTGGTGGATGGACCTCGGCCAATTCGGCCCTGAGAGGCAAGTGGCGGCGCTCAGCCTTCTCGACCCTGCGGAACGTGTCCGTCACGCCGCCTTTATATCCGAGCCGGCGCGCCAGCAGTTTCTCGCCGGCCGGACGCTGGTGCGCACCTGCCTTTCCCGCTACGGCGGCATGTCTCCGCACGAGTGGCGCTTTCGCGCGAACCGCTATGGGCGGCCCTTTGTCGATGAGCGCTGCGGGCCAAGCGGGCTCTATTTCAATCTTTCGCATACCGAGGGCATGGCGGTCTGCGCCATTGCGGGATTTGGCGAAATCGGCGTCGACGTTGAACGTTGCGACCGCCATGCGGCGATCGAGGAGCTCGGCGAAACCGTGCTCGCACCTGCGGAACTGGCGCAGCTGTCGGCCCTGACGGGGGCCGAGCGACAAGAGCGGTTCTATCGGTTCTGGACCCTCAAGGAAGCCTATCTGAAGGCCCGCGGTATCGGCCTGTCGCTGCCGATGAATGACATAAGGTTCGATCTTTCCGGGATGCTGCCTTCGGTCGCCTTTGCCGGGGTCGTTGACGATGCTGCGGCACGCTGGAGCTTTCGGATGATTGCTCCCGGCGCCGGACACATGGTGGCCGTGGCCGCTGCGGTGCAGGATGCGGCGCTGACGCTGCGCGTGTTCGAGGCCGCATTGCCTTGAGGGAGCGCCCTCGAAGCGCGCTCCGGCAAGGAGAATCGGCCGTCCTGCGCGCATCAGCGGTCACTCGCGGTCGACGTCGCGCCGGCGATAGGACCGGGCGAGCGGTCGCGCCGGTTGCCGGCCGCCTCCATGGCATCCGCCTTATCCTTTTGCTCCATAACCTGTGCAATGCGGCGCGCGATCGCTTCGATGCAGGGTTGGCGCATGATCGAATAGTGATCGCCGTCGAGGCCGACGATTTCCATTTGCGGCATCAGTTCGCGCCATTCCCGACAGACGCGGTCGAAGCCCTCCTGAAGGCGAGCGGCAAACAGCAGGGCGGGAGCGCTGGAATGCGACGGGCGGTGGCGCTCCAGGGCTGTGCTCCCGGCCTCGAAGACGCGGTAGACGGTCTCGAGCCGGGCTGCCTCGGAGGCGACTCCGGCCTCCTCCAGCCGGTCCGATAGAACAGCGATACGGTCGCCGAGCGGAAAGGCGATCTCGCTTTCGTTCCATCGGTGCGGGCTCAGACCGGCGATCGCCTCGATATCGGCGGCGAAATGGAGAAAGCGCTTCCGATCGCAGACTGGCGCGGTGTCCGGGACGACGCTGTCGATCATGGCCAAAAGACCGGGCGACCCGTCGAGGCGACGCGCCATCTCCTGCGCGACCAGTCCGCCGAGCGACCAGCCGGCCAGATGAAAGCGACCATCGGGCCGGATCGCTCTGATCTCATCGAGATAGCGTTCGGCCATGGCAGCGATCGAGGAGAGCGGCGTTTCTTCCCTGGATGTGAGACCCGGCGCGCGCACGCCGTAGATCGCGCGCTCGCCCGGCAGAAATTGCGCGAGCAGGGCATAGCACATCACATTGCCGCCGATCGGGTGGATGCAGAACAGCGGCGGGATAGCATCGTTTCCACTGCGGATCGGAACGATCAACGCGTCGTCCGCCGCGCCGCCGTCGCCGGTGGCGATCGCGCCGGCGAGGGCCGCGATGGTCGGGTGGCTCATCAGCATCGCGAAAGAAACGGGCGTGCCGCACCGCTTTTCCAGCCGCGCCATCAGGCGCATTCCTGCAAACGAGGAGCCGCCGAGCGCGAAGAAATTGTCGTCCCTGCCGATCGGTCCGGCAATCGCCAGCAGGTCCTGCCACAGGGCGGCAATTTCGGTCTCGAGCCCCGCGTGCGGGGCCGCGTATGGGCGCGTGTTGCGGATGGTCGCGGCGAAATCGGGCGCGGGCAGGGCGGTTCGAATGACCTTGCCGTTGTCGCTCAGCGGCAGCCTGTCGAGGATCATAAAAAATGCGGGGACCATATAGGCCGGCAAGGTCGCGCGCAGTCTTTCCCTCAGGGCTTTGATGTCGGGCGTTGCGCTGCGGGCCACGATATAGGCCACGAGGTGGCGGGTTCCGGTACTGTCGCTGGCAGCCGAGACGATCGCGCCTGCAACCTCCGGCATGGCAAGCAGGGCGGCCTCGACCTCTGCGCATTCCACGCGATAGCCCTGGATCTTGACCTGGAAATCGGTCCTGCCGAGAAACTCGATTTCGCCATCGGCGAGATAGCGGCCCATGTCGCCGGTGCGGTAGAGGCGTTCCCCGGTTCTTGGATGGATAATAAAATTCGCTGCGGTTTTTTCCGGATCCTGCCAGTAGCCGAGCGCCACGCCGATGCCGCCTATGTAGAGATCGCCGGAAACCCAGGGTGGGCAGAGCCGCAGCTCCTTGTCCAGCACATGAATCGACTGGTAGTCCATGGCATGTCCATAAGGGATCGACCGCCATTCCGGGTCCATGTTTGTGATCGGGTAGAGCACAGACCAGATCGATGCTTCCGTCGCGCCGCCAAGGCTGCAGATGTCCGCGGCGGGCGCGGCGATCCGGATCTGCGGCGGCAGCGAAAGCGGAATCCAGTCGCCGCTCAGCATGACGAGCCGCAACGAGGAAAGGGCTGGTTCGCGGGCGTCCTCGCCGGCCAGCTGCATCAGGGCGGGAACGGAATTCCAGATCGTCACGGCGTGGTCGCGCACGAGCTTTTGCCAGTGCGCCGGGTCGCGGGTGCCGTCCCGATCGGGCATGACGATCGTCGCCCCGGCCGCAAGCGTGCCGAAGATGTCGTAAACGGAAAGATCGAAGCTGAGCGAGGAGAGGGCCAGCACCCGGTCGCTTGCCTTCAGCGCGAAGCGGTCGTTGAGATCGATGATCGTGTTCCAGGCGCCGCGATGGTCGATCATGACGCCCTTCGGTATGCCGGTGGAGCCGGATGTGAAGATGACATAGGCGAGGTCCGTCGCCTTGAAGGCCGTCGTTGTTTGGACCGGGGCTGCTTCGGCAGGCTCATCGAGCCCGTCGACCGGGATCGTCTGAAGGGCCTCCGGCCAAAGCAGGCGGGCCTCCAGTTCCTTGCGGGTGAGGGCGATCCGGGCGCCGCTACTCTTCATGAGAAGCGCGCGCCTTTCATCGGGCAGGTCGGGATCGACCGGCACATAGGCGGCGCCGGCATAAAGAATGCCCAGCACGGCCGCGACCTGTTCCCACCCCTTGTCGAGCACCACGGCAACGAGCGTCCCCGGCGCGGTTCGACTGTCACTCAGTGCACGGGCGACCGCCAGCGCGCGGCCGCGTAACCTCGCGTAGCTGATGCTGCCTGTCGGCGAGATGATTGCGGTCTTCTCGGGATGGGAAACGGCCTGATGCTCGAACATCGCTTCCAGACGTTGTGGCTCCAGGGCGGGTGGTGCCGCCGGCGCGGGGTCGGGGCGGGTCCTGGCCAGGGGATCGTCCTGGTCCCAGAGCGCCTCATCTTCAGCAAGAGCCGTCATCAGTGCGAGATGGGCTTCGCTCAGTTTTTCGACAAAGCCGGTGGGGAAGATTTCCGCCGCATAGTCCCAATTGAAGATCGCCGAACCGTCGGGACCGAAATGGAGCTGATGGTCCAGATGGACCTGCGGCACCTGCAGGTGCGACACCTGGTGGCGGATTGCGGCGGGTGCCGGTTCGGTTGCGGAAGGGCGGGGGGCGCTGACAGCCGTGAACGTGACGGGAACGCCGATGGTTGCCCCTGCGCCGGATCGTTGCTGCAGCGCCCGGGTTATGTCAATGCCGCTAACTTCCATATGTTCGACATCGCGCAGGAATTGCGACTGGAGCGCCCGCGCCCGGCCGGCGAAGCCCGCGTCGGCGGACCGATCCACTTCAAGCAGGATCGTCGTGCCGAAATTGCCGATCGTGCGCTCGGCATCGGGAAGACACTGGAACCGGCCGGAATGCAGCAGGGTGATCGCGAAATCCTCGCTTCCCGAGGCGCGCGCAAGCACTTCGGAATAAGCCGCGCAGGCGAGCAGGCTTGGCGTGAGCCGGCGGGCCGCGCAGATGCGCATCAGCTTTTGCCACTGAGCCTTCGGAAGGGTGTGGGCGATATGGCGGAATGTCGGCCGTGCACCCGGCTGAAGCCGAGGGCTCAGTGGCAAAGCGGGCGGGCCGGGGAAGGTTTGAAGGCGCTGATGCCAGTAGGACCATGCGCGTTCCCGGCGCGCGCCGGCGCGCCGTTCGCGCTGATCTTCGACATAGGCGGGAAAGCGCAGCGCGATCTCCGGCAGGTCCGTCTCGGGTTCACGGATCAGCGCGGTCAGTTCCTGCAGCAGGATGTGAAAGCTCCACCCGTCCATCATCCACAGCGCGAATGAAATATGCAGGCGCAGGCCGGCGTCGTCGCGGGTGGCGCGGATATCGAATTGCGGCCAGCGGTCCGGTGGCAGATCGCGCGCCTGCATCGCCGCGCGAAGTTGGCCGCGTCGCGCTTCGGCCTGTTCGGCGCCAAGGCCGCGCAGATCGATGCATTCGGGCCGATAGAAGGGTACGCTCGCCAGAATGCGCTGTTCGCCATTGTCGCAGATGACCGCGCGCAGCATTTCATGGCGCCTGATCAGGGCGTTGAGCGCAGTTTCGAGGGCCTGTGGGTCGTCGCCGGGCAGATCTGCTTCGCCGCAATAGCGCGCTGGTACGCTTAGTTCGAGCGAGCCGGATTGCCCGACCCAGTAGGCCTGCTGAATGCCCTCAAGCAGGAACTGCGCATCGACCCGTTCCCTCATGTTTTCGCGCTGGCCCATGCGTCCTCCCCATGTGCGCCCGCCCTGGCTTGCCGGATCGGAGCCTAGACTTGCCTTGTATTAATATACTAGTGTAATTTAGCTTTCAAGTTTAAGCGAGTTTGCCGTTCAACGGGAGGATAGGCGGATGAACGACGATATCGGCAATGACGGCTGGAGTGCCGGGCCGGCCTCCTCGCGACAGGGTGCGCAGGCCCATGATGCGGCGGTGCGGTCAGCGCTGGCGCTTCGGGGCGGGTTTCCGGATGACTGGGTCGTACCCCGGAAAGGCATCGATCACGACGTCGTCATCGTCGGGGGCGGCCAATCGGGCGTGGCGATCGCCCTTGCGCTCAAGCGGGCGGGGATCACACGCGTGAGCGTCATCGACGCCGCGCGCAGCGGCGAGGAGGGGATTTGGCGCACGACGGCGCGCATGAAATCTCTCCGCTCTCCCAAGCAGCTCCCCGGGCCGGAACTGGATGTGCCTGAAATGAGCTTCCGTGCCTGGTACGCCGCCCGCACCGGCGATGAGGCCTATGATGCGCTGCAATCCATACCGCGGCTGGTATGGGCGCAGTATCTCGACTGGTTCAGGATTATCGCGGGCGTGACGGTGCGTTATCAAACGCGGCTTGATAGGGTCGAAAGCAGCGAAAACGGCCTGCGTCTCGCCTTGTCGGTTGAAGGCGAAGAACGCATCGAGACGTGCCGAAAAGTGGTCCTCGCCACCGGCTTTCTGGGCGGCGGTTGCGCGCGCATTCCCGACTGGATCAAAAATGAGCTTTCGCCCGAACGGTATGCCCATGCCGATAATGTGATCGATTTCACTGCTTTGAAAGGGCGCAGGCTGGCCGTTTTCGGCGCCGCCTCTTCGGCCTTCGACGCCGCTGCGGTAGCGCTTGAGACCGGCGTCCATTCGGTGCACATGTTCTGCCGGCAGGATGATCTGGAGCGCTATTCGCGCATGCGGGTTCTCTATTATCCAGGATCGGTCGAGCACTTTCCGCGCCTGCCCGACCGACACCGGTGGCACATCATGAATGCGCTCTGCTGCCGTGCCCAAGGCCCGGTACCAGAAACGGTGCGCCGCGCCGCGCAGTTTCAGAATTTTCATCTCCATCTGGGCGCTCGCGATGCCGTGCCGGTGTTTGACGGCCGTTCAATCGCGATCGGGGACCTCACATTCGACTATGTCATTGCGGGCACGGGTTATGGCGTTGATCTCGCCGCGCGACCGGAACTCGCCAGCGTTTCTGACGGGATTGCCTTGTGGGGGGATCGCTATCAGCCGCCCAAGGAGGAACGGAACGAGGAGCTCGCGCGGTATCCTTATCTCACGCCGGGATTCGGCCTGACGGCGAAAGGGCCGGACCGGCGCGTCGAGGACATTCACCTCTTCAACGCGGCGGCGATGCTGAGCAACGGCCGCAATCCCGCGGAGGTCAGCGGGTTCCGGCACGGGATACCGCAATTGGTGTCGGCGATCGGCGCTGATCTTTACACGACCGACGCCGAAATGCACGTGAAGCGGGCGTTGACGCCGGTCGAGCCTATCCTGAGCGCAGACGAATACAGGCACAGCATCTGGACCGAGCGCGCGCCGGCGGTCTCGCGGAAAGACCGCGCCATGCAGCCCGTCCGGCAAGATGACGCCTGTTGATATCGGAAGTCCGGAAAGGACGCGCGCCGGTTGTTCTCGGACGGGTGAACCAGGGCTGGGTTTTGTTTTAGATTCAAGAAAGGGAGACTATGATGAGCGAACCAACGGTGATTGACGAGGCCGGCCTTCAGGCGCGGATACGCGACATCGCCGGCGTTCTTCTGCGGGCCGAAACGCCTGCCGCCGAAGACCATTTTCTGGCGCTTGGGGGCGATTCCCTGCTCGCGACGGTCTTTGCCCGCAAGGTCGAGGTCGAATGCGGGCCGCGCCCGTCGCTTGAGGAGATATTCACGCTGTCCTTTGCCGAAATGGCCGAGGCGCTTGCGGGGCGCCAGGACGGCGCCGCGCGGCCGTAGCGGCCCGGCAGCAGCCGGGCCTCGGTAACTGGCGGTCTTTATCAGGTGTCGGCGCGCACCTGCTGGCGCTGGCCGCCGAGGCCCTCGATGCCGAGTTCGACCGTGTCGCCGGCTTTCAGATAGCGCGGCGGCTTCAGTCCCTGACCCACGCCGGGCGGAGTGCCGGTCGAAATGATGTCGCCCGGGTGCAGCGTCATGAAGTCGGACAGATAGCTCACCACATGGGCGACGCCGTAGACCATCGTGGCCGACGAGCCATCCTGCATCGTCTCGCCATTGACCTTCAGCCACATCTTCAGGTTCTGCGGGTCGGCAATCTCGTCGCGCGTGACCAGCCAGGGACCGACAGGGCCGAACGTGTCGCAGGACTTGCCCTTGGTCCACTGGCCGGACCGCCGGGTCTGGAAGTCGCGCTCGGAGACGTCGTTGATCACGCAGTAGCCGGCAACGTGTTCGAGCGCCTCATCGCGGGAGACGTGCTTGGCGCGCTTGCCGATGACGACGCCGAGTTCGACCTCCCAATCCGTCGCGGTGGCGTTGCGCGGGATGACGATGTCATCATCGGGCCCGACGATCGCCGAGGTGGCCTTCATAAAGATCACCGGCTCCGGCGGTACCTCCATGCCGGATTCGGCGGCGTGGTCGGCGAAATTAAGGCCGATGCAGATGAATTTGCCGGTGCCCGAAACACAGGGGCCGAGGCGTGATGCTGCCTCCGCCATGGGCAGCGCCTCGGGATCAAGGTCTTTCGTCCATGAAAGGTCTTCAAGCCATTTGCCGGCAATGTCATCGACGATCCCCGAAAGGTCGCGAATGTTTCCGTCCTTGTCGAGCAGCCCGGGGCGTTCCTCGCCAGCGGGTCCATAACGCAGCAGTTTCAATAGAGTATCTCCGCAAATCAGTAGGTGGTTCGACCGCCGGAAAGATCGAAGGCGGCGGCAGTGGTGAAGCTGTTTTCGCGCGAAACCAGCCATGCGACCATCGCTGCGGCCTCGTCGACCTCCAACAGGCGGCCACGGGGGATGCGCGAGCGCATATATTCGATATGCTCTTCGGTGAGCTGTTCGAGAATGCGGGTCTGTGCCGTCGCCGGCGTAATGCAGTTGACCGCAATATCGTATTGCGCAAGCTCCTTGCCGAGCGACTTCGTCATCCCCATTACCGCGGCTTTCGAGGCGGAATAGGCGGCAGCGTTGGGGTTGCCTTCCTTGCCAGCGACGGAGGCGATATTGACGATCCGTCCGTAATTGCGTGCCTTCATGCCCGGTACCACCGCGCGGTTGACGTAGAAGGTGCCGTTGACATTGATGTCGATGACTTTCTTCCACATCTCGATGTCATAATTGTCGAGAGGTGCGGCGGCGCCCGCGATGCCTGCGGAATTGACGAGGATCGATATCTTGCCGCTTGCCTTCTCAGTGGCGGCAGCAGCGGCTTCCACCGATGACCAGTCCGAAATGTCCGCGATCTGGACGGTTGCCGCCTCGCCTATTTCGGCGCGAGCCTGTTCCAGCCTGTCTTTATCGATATCCCACAGGGTGACCGTCGCACCGGATGCGACGATGCGTCGGGCCATGGCGAAGCCCAATCCCTGGGCGCCTCCGGTGACGACGGCGTGTTCGCCTTCAAGGTCGATCTTGTTCATAGGTTCGCTTCCTCCTCATTGTGTGCGCGACCGCCTCGAGACGCCATGTCCCGGCATTTTCCTGCATGGCGGATACGCTGATATATCCCTTGAATAGTCTAATTATATTAGTGTAACAGTTTGGGCAAGGCCTGGTTTCACCGGGCGAATTTCGCAAGGGAGGCGGCTTTGAAGGCGACTGACGAACGGAAGGTGGGACGGACGGATCTTAACATGACCAGGCTCGGCATGGGGTGCGCCTCGCTCGGCGGGCTGTTCGCCCCGGTGGATGCGCCGACATGTCTTGCGACGCTGCAGGCCGCCTGGGATTGCGGCATTCGTTATTTCGATGCCGCTCCGATGTACGGGCTCGGCCGGGCGGAACATATGCTCGGCTATTTCCTGCGCGAGCAAATCGGCGCGCGCCCGAGCATCGTCAGCACCAAGGTCGGGCGCCTGATGGCGCGGGACCGCCCTGGCCGGGAACTGCCGCCCGAGGCCGACAAGAACCCCCTCGATCCGGGCTGGTGGAACGGGCTGCCCCTTCGGGAAGTGTTCGACTATTCCTATGACGGCCTGATGCGCAGTTTCGACGACAGCCTCCAGCGCATGGGGCGCGCGGGCGTTGATATCCTTTACGTGCACGATATCGGCAAGCTGACCCATGCCGAGCTTGCGGAGCATCACTGGAGCGCATTGACCAAGGGCGGCGGCTTCCGTGCATTGTCCGATCTGCGTGACGCCGGCATCATCAAGGGCTTCGGTCTCGGCGTCAACGAGGCCGAGGTCGTGATGGCGGCCATGGATGAGGCGGAGCTGGATTGCACCCTGCTTGCAGGTCGCCATACCCTGCTCGACCAGAGCGCCGATGCTCTGCTCGAACGCGCCGCCCGCGAGAATATGGCAATCGTGATCGGCGGCGTATTCAACTCGGGCATTCTCGCCTCGGCAGCCGGCGGCAATCTCAAATTCGATTATCAGGATGCGCCCGAGGCGATCGTCAGAAAGGTCGGCGAGTTGCGGGCGGTGTGCGACGAGTTCGACGTCCCGCTTGCCGCCGCGGCCATACAGTATCCGTTCCGCCATGAAGCCGTAACCTCGGTGCTGATCGGCGCCAAGCACCCCGACAGGGTGAAGCAGAATGTCGACTGGTTCGAAATGGCATTGCCGGAGGAGCTGTGGCAGACGCTCGCGGCGCACGGATTGGCAGGGTAGGGGCGGCTGAGGCGCCCCTACATGGTGGCGCCCAGGCTCCAAGGCACGAATTCATTGTCGCCATAACCGAGCGTTTCCGATTTCGTCCTGCCGCCTGAGGCCACTCTGAGAATCTCGTTGAAGATCTCCTCGCCCTTGGCAGCGAGCGAGACGCCTTCCAGCACATCGCCGCAATTGACGTCCATATCGTCGTTCATCTGTTCGTAGATGAAGGAGTTGGAGGCGAGCTTGATCGACGGCGTCGGCTTGCAGCCAAAGGCGGAGCCCCGGCCGGTGGTGAAGCAGAGCACATTGGCGCCGCCGGCCACCTGGCCGGTCGCCGAAACCGGATCGTATCCGGGGGTGTCCATGAACACCAGCCCGCGCTCGAGGATCGGCTCGGCATATTCGAGAACAGCGCGAAGATTGGTGCTGCCGCCCTTGGCCGCGGCGCCGAGCGATTTCTCGAGGATCGTGGTCAGGCCGCCGAGCTTGTTTCCGGGCGATGGATTGTTGTTCATTTCCATATCGTGGCGGGCCGTGTAGTCTTCCCACCAGCGGATCCGCTCGATCAGCTTTTCCCCGACCTCGCGGTTTTCCGCGCGCCGGGTCAAAAGGTGTTCCGCACCGTAAATTTCGGGCGTTTCGGAAAGAACGGCCGTACCGCCATGGGCAACCAGCATGTCGACCGCCGCGCCCAGTGCCGGGTTTGCGCTGATGCCGGAATAGCCATCCGAGCCGCCGCATTGCAGCGCCAGAACGAGTTCGGAAACCGGTTGGGTAGTCCGCCGGGCGGCATTGACGGTCGGCAGCATGTCGATGATCGCCTTGACGCCGGCATCGACGGTTTTGCGCGTGCCTCCGGTTTCCTGGATGGTCATGGTGCGGAAGGTCTCGCTCTCCGTGATATCGTAGGATTTCATCCAGCGCGGAATCTGGAACGCCTCGCAGCCCAGTCCCACCATCAGCACGCCGCCGACATTCGGGTTGGTTGCAAAGCCCCATTGGGTGCGCTTGAGCACGTCGTAGGCCGGACCCTTCACATCGATGCCACAGCCCGTGCCGTGGACGAGTGAGATCACGCCGTCGACATTGGGATATTCATCGAGCACGCCGGACCGGTTGATTTCATCGGCTATGAAACGGGCGACGCTCGCCGAACAGTTCACCGAGGTCAGCGTCGCAATGTAATTGCGGGTGCCGACCCTGCCGTTGGCCCTCTGAAATCCCTCGAAGGTCGCGCGGGCGCTGTCATCGACAAAGCGTGTGGGATGCGTATTGGTGCCGAACTCATAACTGCGCTCGAAGGAATGGAGGTAGACATTGTGCTCGTGAACCCATGCGCCGGGGAGGATATCCTCGCGTGCAAAGCCGATGGTCTGGCCGTATTTCACGATCGGTTCGTCCTTGCCGATCTTGCGTATGGCCATCTTGTGGCCGCGGGGAATATTGGCCAGCGCCGTAACGGCATGGGCCTCCTCTCCCTTCTTGAGCGGGTCCACGACCAGCAGGATATTGTCTGTGTCGGATAGTTTTATGAAACGTGTCATTTGCCAACTCTGAAAGACCGCGGATTCGTCATCCGGTAAAATCGAATTTGTATACTAATATAACAATGGCATCCTAAGCAAGTGCGAGCCTTGTCGCATCAGCAAATCACGCCGAGATACAACGGAGAGGAGCGGATGCGGAGTCCGCTGGCGCGGTGGGCGCAATGGCGCGCCGGAGCATTCTCCGCTGATGTGGAGGTTATCTATCTGTTTGTTTTTGCGCCTTTAGCGGAGGGTGGCGTTTCGGCCTGACCGCTGAAAGCCTGCGTGGCTGGATCGGTTCAGGAGAGGTGGAAGACTTCTTCCATGGACGCCCACCACTCGCCGGAGGCGCGGGTAGCAAGCGGCGCCTGCATCGGGTCGCACAGTTCCCACCATTTCTTCATGGCGGCCGATTCGGCCATTCGGGCCGCATCGGCGGCGAAGTCGTTGCCATGATATTCCCAGTAGGCGAACAGAAGGTTCTCGGGCTCGCGCAGGAAGATCGAATAGTTGCGGATATTGGCCTTGCCGAGCAAGTCGAGAATTTCCGGCCAGACGGCGGCGTGAACGCGCTTGTATTCCGCGATCGCCTCGGGTTTCACGCCGATGCAGTGAGCCATTCTTTGCATACGGTCGCTCCTCTTCGCTGTAGGAATCAGTCGGTAAGATCGCCCGCGACTTCCAGCGTATTGAGGAGCGATGTGTTGAGGTGGCTCTCCATGGCGCGCGCCGCGCCCTCCGCATCGTTACGGGAGAGCGCCTCCAGAATGGCCTCGTGCTGCTCGATCGTCTGGGCGCCATAGCCCGGTCTCGGGATCGCCAGATAGCGGCCGCGGTCCATCTGGGCCTTGGAAATATCCACCGCGCGCCAGATCGACGGGAAACCGCTGATTTCGGTAATGGTGCGGTGAAAAACATCGTCGAGCTGGATAGCGTTGGCATATCGGCCGCGGGAAATCGCCAGCCGGTGGGCGGCGATATTGTCTTCCAGCAGTTCGGCGGTGGCGGGCGTGAAATTGGCTGCGGCGTGGCGCGCGCTTTCCATCTCGAGCGCGCGGCGGATCACATAGGCCTCTTCTAAGTCCTTGCGACTGATCGGCGCGACATAGGTGCCGGTCTGGGCGAGGATCTTCACCATCCCTTCATCGCTGATGCGCTTCACCGCTTCGCGAACGGGTGTGCGCGATACGCCGAGCGCTTCGGCAATCGCGATCTCGTTGATCGGCTCGCCCGGTTTCAGCTTTCCGCCCACGATCATGGTGCGGATCATCTGGTAAATCTGGTCCCTCAAAGGCAGGGATCTGTTCAATGTCGAGGGATCGAAATCCATAGGTTCGTTCCAGTTTGCGGCTCGCCTACGGCCATTATTATATTAGCATGTCAAACACTTAAGGGCATGTCAAATATTATCTGGATTGTCAAAACCCGGTATCCCACATGCTGTCCTCATTTCCGGCAGAATGGCCTCAAACCGCGCTTGTCAGCATTATTATATTAGTGTAATAGACATTGAAGACGGCTTCTCCCAGTCGTTTGCTGGCTTCCTTTCCGGGAAGGGATCGGTGCGGGAGAGGGCTTCGAGCGTGCGAAATCTCGCTTGAATAAACTGTTATACTAACATAACATGGAGGTGGACATTGTTTGGAGGCGATGTCCCTTTCCGGAGGAGGACGCAGGCCGATATGACCGAAGCTCAGTTCGCGCTGGACATGAGGGGCATCACCAAGACGTTCCCGGGCGTCAAGGCGCTTTCCAATGTCAATTTCAGGGTCAAGTTCGGTACCGTTCACGCGGTCGTCGGCGAAAACGGCGCGGGCAAGTCCACGTTGATGAAGGTGCTGAACGGGTCCTACGCCCCCACCAGCGGTACGATCCGCGTTGCCGACAAGGAGGTGCGGATGCGCCGTCCGGCCGATGCGCAGGCGCTCGGTATCCGCATGGTTCATCAGGAAATCAATCTGGTGCCGGATCTCAGCGTGGCGGAAAACGTGTTTCTTGGGCGCATGCCCGGGCGCTGGGGCTATCTGCGCCGCGGCGAACTGGTCTCGCGCACCCAGGCGATCCTTGCCGAACTCGGCGCCATCGTGAACCCGCGCGATCGACTGGGCGATCTTTCGATCAGCCAGCAGCAGCTTGTCGAAATCGCCAAGGCTTATGCCGCCAACCCGCGCATCATCGTTCTGGACGAACCGACGTCCAGTCTGAGCGAACACGAAACGGCGGCGCTGTTCAGGATCCTGCGCAAGATGCGCGATGACGGCATCGCGATCGTCTATATCAGCCACCGTGTCAAGGAAGTCCTGCAGATCGCCGATGAGGTGACGGTTCTGCGCGACGGCGCCATGATCGAGACCCGGCCGATCTCCGGCATTACCGCCGGCGAGATGATCCGCCTTATGGTCGGACGGGAAGTCGGCAATGTCTTTCCCAAAAGTCCGGCGACGATCGGCGCGCCGGTTCTCAGCGTCGAAAATATCGGCGACGGCACCCATTTCCACAATGTCAGCTTCGAGGTGCGGGCCGGTGAAATTCTTGGTCTAACGGGGCTTGTCGGCGCCGGGCGGACGGAGTTGGCTCAAGCGATCTTCGGTCTCTCTCGCCTTGTCGAGGGCACGGTGACGCTGAACGGCCGGCCGCTTTTGATCGAGACGCCGGCCGATGCGGTGCGCGCCGGCATTGCCTATGTGCCGGAAGACCGCAAGGGCGACGGCATCATTCCCGAAATGTGCATCCGGGAAAACATCAGCCTGCCGGTCTTGAGGAAGCTCAGCCGGATGGGGCGCATCAGCCGCAGCGCGGACCGCGCGCTGGCCAGCGAATATGTGAGGCAGTTCGCCATCTCACCACCTGACGGGGAACGGCGCATCAACCTGCTTTCCGGCGGCAATCAGCAAAAGGCGGTTATCGCGAAATGGCTGGCGGCAAAGCCTAGCGTGCTGATTCTGGACGAGCCGACGCGCGGCGTCGATGTCGGCGCCAAGGCGGAAATTCATAACATCATCGGCAGGCTTGTCGGAGAGGGCATGGCGGTGGTGATGATCTCTTCCGAACTCCCTGAAGTCCTGGGCGTGTGCGACCGCGTCGTAGTCATGCGGGGCGGTCGCGCATCGGCGCCGCTCCTCAGGGAAGAACTGAGCGAGGAACGGATCATGACACTGGCGACGGACGAGGAGGCGGCATGAGCGATCTGACCGCTGGCAGCATGAAAAAGACCGAACGATTTACACGCGCCCACTGGCTTGTCGAGATTGCCTCGCGCGCCGGGCTGCTGTTCGCAATTCTGGCAGTGATCCTCTACGGCTCGTTCGCCAGCCCCGCATTCTTTTCCACGGGCAACTTCGTCAATGTCCTGACCTCGATGTCGATCGTGGGTATTGTCGTGGTCGGCATGACATTTGTGCTCGTCGTTGGCGGGCTTGCCGATCTTTCGGTACCGGCGACGATTGCCTGCGGGGCCATCCTGTCGCTCGGGCTGCAGCCAATGATCGGGCCGGTTCCGGCCTTCGTCGTGGCGATCGCGCTTGCGGGCGTCATCGGCTCTCTCAACGGAGCGTTGGTCGGCTATGCCGGCATCAATCCCATCATCGCGACGCTCGGCGTCGGCACAGTCGGTCTCGGCATCGTCCAGGCGGCGGTCGGCGGCGTCATCGTCTATGGGACCAATCCGGCTTCAGCCGAACTGGTCAAGGGCCGTTTGTTCGGCATACCGGTCGTGGTCATCATCTTCGCCGTCATTGCCGTGATTGGCCATCTCATCTTGTCCCGTTCCTATTGGGGGCGCTGGACCACGGCAACCGGCGGGAATTACTCCGCCGCCAGGGCAAGCGCGGTTCCCGTGCGCGCGGTCAAGGCCGGAGCCTTCGTCATCACCGGCGTTGCCGCGGGAATCAGCGGCGGGCTTCTCGGGCTGACGCTGCAGAGCGCGCGACCACTGGTGGGCACTGGCTATGAGTTCAGCGCGATCACGGCCGTCGTGGTCGGCGGGGTTTCGATCATGGGCGGATTCGGTTCTGTTCCGCGCGCGATTGCCGGCCTCGTCTTCGTGCAATTGCTGACCAATGTCATGGTGCTCGAGGGCGTGCGCACGCCGGTTCAGGGCTTCGTTCTAGGCATTCTGATCGCGGGCGCCGTCGGCATGGATGCCGCGTTGCGCAGAAGAGGAGGCGTCTGATGCGCATGCTCGCACTGGCTCTTCAATACCGGGTCACAATCATTCTCGGCCTGACGCTTCTGGTGTCCGCGCTCGTCGTTCCGGGGTTTCTCAACCTGACGACGCTCAGCCTCGGCTTCGACCGCGCCGCGACCATCGGTCTGATTGCGATCGGGCTGACGGTGCTGTTGATCGCCGGCCAGATCGACCTTTCGGCCGGGTCCGTGTTTGCCTTGTCCGGCATCGTTTCGGTGATGCTGCAGCCGCAGCTGGGCATTCTGCCCGCCGCGGTGGTGGGGATCGTGGTCGGCATGCTCTGCGGCGCCATCAACGGACTTCTGGTTGTCGGGCTGAAGGTCAATGCGCTCGTGCTGACGCTGGCGACAATGCTGATCTTCCGTTCCGTCGCGCACTGGCTCACCAACAGCCAGCCGGTCAGCGGCGTCGACATCATGTTCTCGCTGAAGATGTCACAGCTCTATTTCGATATCTTCACCATCCGCAGCGCATTGTTCCTGCTCGCGATTCTGGTTCTCCATTTCTGGCTGACCCGCACCATTCCGGGGCGCAACCTTTTCGCCGTAGGCTCGAATGCGGTCGCTGCGAAGGAGAGTGGTATCGCTTCCGGACGCATCATCTTCATGAGCTTCGTCTTTGCCGGCGCCATGGCCGGAATTGCCGGCGTCCTGCAGAGCCTCGTGACCAATACCGGCTCGCCGGTGTTCGGATCAGAGCTGATTGTCGTGGTGATTGCGGCGGTCGTCGTCGGCGGAACGCGGCTCGAGGGCGGCAAGGGATCGGCGCTCGGCACGCTTGGCGGGGTGCTGACCATAGGCGCTCTTACGATCGCAATGGAGTTCCAGTCGGTGCCCGCCTACATCCAGCAGGTCGTCTCAGGTTGCATCCTGATCCTGCTGGTCGTGCTGGACCGCACCGTGAGCATAAGGCGCCCTGCGGCGCCGTTTATCGAAGGCAAGTTTATCACTGAAGGAGGAAACGCATGACTGGGAAGAAAACGATATTGGGCTTGGCCGTTGCGGGCATGCTGGCCTCGGCCGGCTTCGCGCACGCCAAGACCGTCTGTTACGTAAACGCTGCGGATTCGCACGCTTATGCTACGCCGGCCAACGAGGCGCTCTTGGCGAGTGCCAAGGAACAGGGGCTCGAAATCCTGAGCCTGAGCCAGGACTTCGACGTCCAGAAGGGGACGGAGCAGCTGAACACCTGCGTGGCGCGCGGCGTCGACGCCATCATCCTGTGGCCTCTTGATCCGCAGGCCTATATTCCGGGTCTTGCCCGCGCGCAGCAGGCCAATATTCCGGCGATCATAATCAACTCGCCGATGAGCGATGACGCCAAGCCGTTCCTCAAGTCCTTCACCGGGCCCGACGTCTATGAGGAAGGTGAAATGGCTGCCGATGCGCTGAACGAAGCGCTGGGGGGAGAGGGCGCCGTGGTCGTGATCGCCGGCCAGGCCGGCAACGGCACCACGCTCGGCCGTGTCGGCGGCTTCACGGACCGTCTTGCCGAGATCGGTTCCAATATCGAGGTTCTCGATACGGTGAATGCCGACTTCGACCAGCAGAAGGCGCTGGTGATGAGCCGCGACTTGATCACCCGTTTCGGTGACAAGATCCAGGGCGTCTACGCCAATGACGACACCATGGCCCGCGGCTTCATTGATGCATGGAAGGAAGCGAAGCCTTCTGAGGACATGCCACCGATCGTTGGCATCAACGGCCAGAAGGACGCCTTCGAATCCATCCGCAGCGGCGACATGTACGCGACGATCGTCCAGTCGCCGGCCGAAGATGGCCGTCTGGCGGCCGAAACCGTCGGCAAGATCCTCAATGGCGAGGATGTCGCGGATCGCCTGCCCATTCCGCTGACCGTGGTCACGATCGACAATGTCGATTCCGTCGAACCGGCGTTCTGATAATGACCGCCGGCCCGGATTAATCCGGGCCGGCTTCCCCTTGATGGGGCGGTGCCCATTCAATTGGGAGGCCTGACGATCGATTGCGCAGCTCCGCTGGAGGGCAACGATGAAATTCAGCCTTATCTTCTTTTCCAATTCCTACCCGGATGATGCCGGCGGAGCCTATGGCGCAATCTCCGAATTCGCGCGATTTGGCGACGATCACGGCTTCGAGGCGGTCTGGGTTCCCGAACGACATTTCCACAGCATGGGCGGAATCTACCCCAACCCGGCCGTGATGGCGGCCTATCTTGCCGCGATCACGAAAAAAATCCGCCTCAGGGCCGGCAGCATCGTCGTGCCTCTGCATCATCCGGCCAGCATCGTTGAATCTTGGTCGATGGTCGACAACATGTCACATGGGCGGGTCGACCTCGCGCTTGCCAGTGGCTGGAACGTCAATGACTTCGTGCTCGCCCCGGAGGCCTATGGCGATCTTCGCGGCATATGGCTCGCGCGTGTCGCGGAAATCCGCGCCTTATGGGCCGGCCGGCCGCAGACCTATCGCAACGGCGCTGGCAAGGATATTCAGATCACCACCCATCCGCGACCGGTGCAGCCTGAGCCCGATCTCTGGCTGACGGCAACGAAGCAGCCCGAAACCTTTCGCACGGCCGGCGAAATGGGCATGAACGTGCTGACCATGCTCGCCGGAATTTCGCTGGAGCAATTGGCGGAAAAAACCAGACTTTACAGGGCAGGGCGGGCCTCGGTAGGTCTCGATCCGGACGGCGGTACAGTATCGCTGATGCTGCATACCTATGTGCATGAAGACCCGGAAAGCGTCCATAACGCCGTGCGCGCGCCGTTCCTGCAATACATCCGGACCAGCCTGCTCAGCCATCTCCAGGGCGGCGCGGTCGATGCCGGCCGCAGCCTATCCGATGAAGAGATCGACGAGATGGCGGAATACTCGTTCGAGCGCTATTTCGAAACGGCGGCATTGTTCGGCACGGTCGATCAGACGCGGCGGTTCGCGCTGGAAGCGCAGCGGGCCGGTGTTGACGAGATCGCCTGTCTTCTGGATTACGGTCCCTCGTTGAGCGACATCCGCGCCAACCTTCCCTATCTCGTCCAACTCAAGAAGAGCTTTGAAACAGCCGATGCCGGATATCAGTAAAGCCGCATCCCCGCGCGAAAATGCGGAAGGGATAGCGATCGTCGGCATGTCCTGCCGGTTTCCCGGCAGCATGGGGTGCGAGGCCTATTATCAATCGCTGCTGGGCGGGGCAGACCTGTTCGCACCGCCCCCGCGCGAGCGCTGGTCCTGGTGCGCCGATGATGCGGTCGTGGTTCGCAGGATGGGTGTGCTTGAAGATGTCTTCGGTTTTGACAACGCGCTTTTCCGCCTCTCTCCGCGCGAGGCCGAAACCATGGATCCGCACCAGCGGCTGTTGCTGGAGGAGGTCTGGCTGGCGATCGAGGATGCCGGCTACCATCCGGAAATCTTTGCGCGACGGAGCACGGGCGTGTTCGCGGCGATGTATAATCAGGACTTTCAGTTCTACACGCGGGCGGGCGATTGGGACGAAATCTCGCGCATGTATCTCGCCATGGGGGGCGCGCATTCGATTGTGCCGAACCGGGTCTCCTACGTCTTTGATCTTCACGGGCCGAGCGAGGTGGTCGATACCGCCTGTTCGAGCGCACTCGTCGCGCTCCACCGCGCCGTCGAGGCGATCCGCAACGGCGAGTGCGAACAGGCCGTGGTCGGCGGCGCCAGCCTGCTCCTGGAGCCGAGCCGGCTGGTGATGCTGCAGGATCTCGGTCTTCTGGCTGTTGACGGCGATTGTGCGCCTTTCGACAGGGATTCCGGCGGTCAGGTTCTGGGCGAAGGGGTCGCTGCGATCATCGTCAAGCCGCTGGCGCGCGCGCGGGAGGACCGGGATTTCGTCTATGCGGTCATCGACGGCACGGGCCTCAATCATCAGGGCGCGCGTTCGGGCGGTCTGACGAGGCCGAGCGCCGCCGCCCAGGCCGATCTCATGCGCCGGTCCTATGCCCGCCATCGGATCGATCCGAAAACGATTCGCTACGTCGAGGCGCACGGCAATGGTGGTGGCGGCGACGTCAGCGAACTGCTCGCCTTTCAGGATGTGCTGCCTGCCGGCACGCCGGTCGGTTCCGTCAAGGGCAATATCGGTTTTCTGGAAGCTGCGGGCGGTCTTTCGCAGGTCATCAAGGTGGCGATGGCCATGCGCCATGGCGTGCTGCCCGGCACGCGCTCCCACCGGCACCTGCTGGAGGACGAGGCGCTCAGCGATGAGGCCTGCCGGATCCTGCAAGCCGATACCGCGCTGGATGCGCTTCGCGGAGAGGGGAACCAGCCGTTCACGGCCGCCGTTCATGCCTATGGCCTCGGAGGATGCAACGCCCATGCGGTGCTGACGGAGCCGTGCTCAAGCGGGCGTACCGGCATGACCGAGGCAGCCTTGCCGCTCCTGTTTTCAGGCGAGGACGTCACGCAGACGGCAGAACTGGTCGAACGATTTCTGCTCTGGCTTGTCGAAGATCCCGCCGTGTCGCTTTCAGATATGGCCTTCACGCTTGCAACAGGTCGCCCGGCGCGCCGGCATCGGTTGGCGATCATGGCGTCAACGCCTGCTGAGGCTGCGACGCGCTGCCGGGCATGGCTCGCATCCGACCGGGCGGAGAGCGCCGAAGGTCGTCCCCTCGATGACATCGTGCGCCACTGGCTCGCCGGCGGCGCGCCGGACTGGAACCTGCGCCTTTCCGGATCGAGGATTGGCATTCCGCTCACTGCCTGGCGGCGCCGGCGCTATCCGCTGCCGCCCCTGAAAGGCGTCGCCTCTGGCGAAGTCCCGGCTTGACCGGGCGAGACTGACCCGCCCGGTCGGCCTCAAACCTTGGCAGCCCTCTGGCTTTCAATCTCCTCGGCCATGCTTTCGATGGTCGGATGGCGGATAAACCAGCGCGGGGTGATCCCGACGCCGAACAGGCGGTTGAGTTGCGAGGAAAGCTTGACGGCCATGATCGAATCCACCCCCATGCTTGCAAATCGGGCCGTCCGGTCGACCTCGTCCGAACGCAGCATGGACGCAATCTCAGCGGTCAGAATGTCGGCGACGGTTTCCTGCTGCGATTGAGCGGTCGGGCCGGCATCAACCGCGACGTCCTGCGCCATGAATGCCGCGAGTTCCGCAATGGACTGGTGGCGCAGCAGTTCCTTCGGGGTCAGCCGCCGCCCGAGCGCCTTGTCAACGAGGACGATCAGCCGGACCGCCATCACGGAATCAAGACCGATCGCAGAGAAGCGCGTCTGTGGGTCGAGGTCGTTGATCTTCAGAAGGTCGCCGATGATGGCGGTCAATGTGGTTTCCAGCGGGGCGGATCGTTCCGAAACCGAAATTTCCGGACGCGCGCGAGGCGTATCGCCAGTATCCGGCTGTGTCGTGCTCCCGGCTTTTGCCGGAGGTCTCTTGGTGTCGGCTTCGGGCATGCTTGCCGGTGCGATGGCTGGTCCCCGGAGGAGCGCGTTTTCACGGTCAAGTGCAGTCCAGATCTCGTTACTCCGGCCGTAGAGCATGATCGTTTCCGGCGAGTCCTCAGCCATCGCGGACCGGAACGCCTGGAGGCCGATGTCAAGGTCGAGGAAGGCAAAGCCGAGGGATGCAAACCATGTGTCGAATTCCGGGGTGACGTATTTGTCCCATTTCCAGCGCGACCAGCAGATCGCCTTGCTCAGGCCGCGACGGCGGCCCGCCGCGACTTCGCCGGCACGCCATGCGGCGAAACTGTTCTGGAACGCGCAGCCATAGGCATAGTCCGATCCTCCGGCAAGCCCGAGCGAAGCCAGCGAGGAGAAGGCCACGAAGAAATCGAGATCGAGCGCCGCCGTCGCCCGGTCGAGATTGATCGTTCCCTGAACCTTCGTGGCCGAAACTTTGTCGAAAGTGTCCCAGTTCTTGCGGAAAATATAGGCGTCGTCATGGGCGGTGACCAGATTGACGATTCCGTCGATCTTCCCATGTTCTGTAAGGATCTGCCCGATGAGCTCGTCCGTCCGGGCGCTGTCGGTGATGTCGCACTGCCGGTAGAGCGCACGCCCGCGCATCGCGGAGGAGAGGGGCGCGATCGCGGTGTTTTGGTCGGCTTTGGCCAGCGATCGGCCGCAGGCGATGAAAGTCGCGTCAATGTCCTGGCCGAGCCTTGCGATGAGACGCCGTCCAAGCTCGCCGGCGCCACCGGGAACAAGATAGACCCCGCCATCGCGGAACCAGACCGGGGCCGGTGTCCTTTCCGCTTCGCCCTCGCCGAGAACGCGCGTCGTCCGGTCCGGATTGAAGCGCAGACAGGCCGGCACGGCGGGCGGTTTGGACGTGACCTCGGCAAGCGTCAGCGACTGCCAGTCAGACGCCGCCTCCGGCCCGAAGAACAGGGTGTGGAACCGCAGATGCGCATTCTCGAGAAAGGCGGATTTCGCAAAGGCGGTGATCGCGTCGATGGCCGGCCGTCGCGCAAAGTCTTCCACGGCCACATGGAATATATCGATCTCGCGGCCGAACGCGTCTTCCATCAGAGCGTTGGCGAGGCAGAAGGCCAGTTCCGGCTCCGTGCGAGACGGGTCCGGCGCGTCCGATGACGGAAGCACGATCACCGCCTCGGGTTCGGCGCCCGAGCATTGCCAGACGTCGAGCGACGGCCGGAAGCAATGTTCCTCTTCCGAGAAGACCGACGAGATGACCGTCGCCGTTCCAGCCAATGCTCTTTCGAAGGCGGGCATATGGGCGGCAATCTGTTTCTCGCTCCGGCCGATTACCCAGAGGCATCTGCTGCTCCAGATGCGCGGCTCCGCCTGGGCGGGCCTCGTGCGCCAGCCGGGTCGCAGGCCGATGAGCTCGGGCTCGAAAGCGCTGGCGACCTCTTCGAGGCGTGGCTCGAACCAGCAGCTTCTGCTCCGCCATGGAACGATTGGCAGGGAAACGCGGCGTGCCTGATCGATCGCCGGCCAGTTGACATGCCCGCCCTCAAGCCAGACTGCGACGTGGTCGGGAAGCGACAATCTTCGAGCGGTCGCCGCGTCGGCTATGATGGTGTCGTCAGTCGCGATGCCCGATATGATGGTGTTGAGCCGATCGACAAGGGTCTCGGTATAGGCAACCTTGATGACCACGCGCACCGGCCGGCTTTCTCCGCGCTGCTGCAGCGTGAAGGCGATGTCCTTCAGAAGGTGCGCCGGGCCGGTTTGCACCTTCAGTGCAAGAATGGCTTCGGCGATGGCTGCCGCATGGTCCTGAAGATCGGTCTCGGTAGAGGCCGTCAGCGGAATGAACACGGGATCGACGCCGACAGGTGAACGGTCGGATGGCAGGTGTTGCGCCAGCGCGACCGATGCATTGGCCCCTCCGAAGCCGAACGAATTCACAAGCGCGGCGAGCGGGGTATCGGGCGTCTGCCACGGCCCGGTCTCGGCCTGAAGGCTGAGCCCGTCCTCGAAAACGATATGGGGATTAAGCGTTTTGAAATTTGAGAGACCCGGCAGCCTGCGGTCCCGTATCGCCATGGCCACGTTGATGACGCCCGCGACGCCCGCCGCCGGCTCCAGATGACCGATATTGGTCTTGACCGATCCGACGGTGCAGGGGGAAGGCGGCAGATGCCGATCCGCGCGAACCTGCCGGAAGGCGCTCTTCACCGCCTCGATTTCGATCGGGTCGCCGAGTTCCGTGCCGGTTCCGTGCATTTCGATGTAGGAAATATCGTTCGGCGTCAGCCCCGCATCTTCCATGACGCTGATCATCAGCCTCGCCTGCGCGCGGCTGTTGGGCGCTGTGAGCGATGCGGCCTTGCCGCCGTGATTGACGGCGCTACCCTTGATCACGGCGTAGACGTGGTCGCGGTCGCGCTCGGCATCGGCGAGCGTCTTGAGCAGCAGCACGCCGACGCCTTCTCCCCGCACATAGCCGTCGGCCGCGGCATCAAAGGTGCGGCATTGGCCCGTTGGCGAAAGGACGCCCAACTGTCGGCCCATGATGAACATGTCAGGAGTCAGCAGCAGGTTGACCCCGCCGGCCACAGCCATCGTGCATTCGCCGCGACGTATGGCCTGCACGGCGCTGTGAATGGCAACCAGGCTGCTCGAGCAGGCCGTGTCGATGGCCGCGCTCGGGCCATGGACGTCCAGCAAAAACGAGACGCGATTGGCGATCATGGCATGGGCATTGCCGGTGCAGGCCTGTGCGCTGGTCAGGCCGCGCTGATCGATAAGCCTCTGATAATCCTGAAACTGGACACCGGCGAAGACGCCGACCGATTGACCGGTGAGCGCACGGGGATCGTGGCCAGCATCCCATATTGCTTCCCAGGCACCGGTCAGAAACAGGCGGTGCTGGGGATCCATGGATTCCGCCTCGTATTGCGAAATTCCGAAGAAATCAGGCGCGAACTGGTCCTCGCCCTCGATGAAGGCCCCCCATTTGACATCCGTGCGACCGCTTTCGCTGAAAGGGTCGCCCTCGATGCTTTTCCAGTTCCACCGCCGACGCGGAATTTCCGTGACGCCGTTCCGTGCTGCGATCTGGTTTTTCCAAAACTGTTCCTTTGAGCGCGCGCCGGGCAAGCGGCATGAAATCCCCACAATGGCAATGTCGTCGCCTTCGTGGTCGCCGTGGTGCCACGTGTCTTTTTCAGGAGTCGGGGTCTCGGAGGGGCTACCGCTCGCTGCCCAGTGCTCGTCGAGATGCTCAGCAAGCTCGTTCAGGGTCGGGAAGGTGAAGAGCGTGATGGTGTCGACGGGGTGGCCGAAACTGTCGGAGAGCCGGGCGGCGAAGAGTTTGAGCGATGCCGAATCGAAACCCAGATTGCCCAGGGTCTCATCGGCATCGATCACGGTTTCGCTGATTTCGAGGATTGCGGCGGCGAGACCCTTCAGGGTCGGGAGGGTCGGGGTCGCGGATCTCATGAAGGCTCTCCTGTTCCAGGTTGCACAGGGCCGGATGGCGCGGTCATCCCGTGCCGTGGTTCGGTTTTGCGGGCGACCCGCGCTTCGGCCGTCTCGAACCAGACGTGCTTGCGGGAAAACGGATAGACTGGCGCCGAAACGCGCCGGGCGCGGCTTTCGCCATAAAGCGCGGCGAAGTCAGGCTTTCCGTCGGCGATCCATTGCCTTGCGAATGCGACCGCCAGTTCGACCAGTTCATCGCCCGACCCCGGCAAGGCCGCGTCCGCGGCCGATGAAAGGATGCGGGCGTCGCCGCGGCCTTCGAGCCAGTTATCGAGGGTTTCCGAAAGCGAGGGCCAGCTCTCTGCAAGGAAGGCGATCCGTTGCGGCAGGCAGACGCGTCCGCACTGGAATGTGTAGAGGAAGTCCGAAAGTGCCGGGGCATCGCCGCTGCCGGCGAAGCCGGCGAGGGCGCGAACATAGCGATCGAGCCCTGCTTGCGTCTTCGCCGAGACCGGGAGTATGGGGAGCACGTGGTCGTTTCCGATGCGGGTGGATGCCGCGCTCACCGGCGGCGGTTCCTCCAGCACGACATGGCCCAGGGCCCCGCCGAAGCCGAAGGCGCTGACGCCGGCGCGGCGCGGCAATATCGCGCCGGAAGCATTCGTCGGTCTCGTCCAGTCTCCCGTCTGTCTTGCGAGGCGCAACCGCGTGCCGGTCGTCTTGCACATCGTGTTCGGGTCGGCGAGTGTCGGATGTCCAGGAATTTGGCCGTGGCGCATGGCCAGCAGAACCTTGATGACGCCGGCCAGTCCGGAGACCGCTTCGAGGTGGCCGATATTGGGCTTCAGGGAACCGACAGAACAGGGCGGACCACCTTCGCTCCCTCCGGCTTCCGCCGCCATCGCCTCGTCCGCCTTGCGCAAGGCATTGAATTCGATCGGATCGCCGAGCGGCGTTCCCGTTCCGTGGGCCTCGACATAGGTTATCGACCGGGGGTCGACTTGGGCGCGTCGCCATGCCTTGATGATCAGGTCCTTCTGGGCTGCAGGGTTCGGCGCGGTCAGCCAGTTGGCGCGGCCACCGTGACAGATTGCCGAACCAAGCATGAGGCCGTGGATGTGATCGCCATCGGCTTTTGCGCGCCGAAGCGGCTTCAGCAGCAAGAAGGCCGCGCCTTCGCCGCGGGCATAGCCGTTTGCGGCGGAATCGAAGCTTCGGGTCCGTCCGTCCGGGCTGAGGGCGCCTTCTTCGGCCAGCTCCTCGGAAAGGGTCGAATTCAAGATGACATTGACGGCACCCACCAGCGCTGCCTCGCAGTCGCCGGCGCGGATGGCCTGGGCGGCAAGGTGCAGCGCGGTCAGCCCACCGGAGCAAGCGGTATCGACCGCGATGCTGGGACCCGTAAGGCCAAGGCTGAACGAGATCCGGTTGGCGACGAGCGCACTGGCGACGCCGGTCGGCAGATGGCCCGTGGGTGCCAGTTCGGCCTTCTGCATGCACTCCTCATAGTCGGATTTTCCGGTGGCGACAAAGACGCCGGTGTCCAGTTTCGCAAGATCAGCAGGCCGCCAGCCGGCTTCCTCGACGCAGTGCCAGGCCGATTCCAGCGCGAGCCGCTGGATCGGGTCCATCAGGCGGGCTTCTTCGTCCGAGATCGCGAAGAAGTCGGCGTCGAAACCTGAAACGTCCTCAAGATAGCCGGCGGGCCCCAGGCCGGATGCTTCCGGCCGGGTATCGGGCGGCGGGCCGACGCTCTCTTTGCAGGCGGTCAGATTCTGCCAGAAAAGCGCGAGGCTGCCCGCCCCTGGAAGCCGCGCGTCGAGGCCGATGATCGCGATCGGCTCCGCGCGGTCTGCGCCAAAGCGGGACTGACTGTCTTCCATTGCGCCCGTCATCACCATCAGCTTTGGCTTTCCCGGCTGTTCGCGCCGAGCGCGGCCCTCAGGCTCGCGATCATGTCCTGGCGCGACGTGCCGGCGGGCTGTGGGTCCGGCGGGGCCTCGGCGGGTGCGGCCAGATGGGCGGCGAGCCGGGCAGGTGTCGGATGTTCCCAGATGACGGTCGGATCGAGCGAGAGCGAAAACCTCCGGTTCAGCGCCGCCACGAACTGCGCCGCCAGAACCGAATCCAGGCCGATCGCGCCGAAACTCTCGCCAGTGCGCAGCACCTTTTCTCCGACCAGCTTTTGCAACTCCTCCATCAGGCTTTGCAGTAGTTCACCCGCCTGCAGGCTGGCGTAGCTTTCTGTTCTGGGACGGCGTCCCGTCTCCAGCGGCTTGATATCGCCAGCCAGATAAAGGTCGCGGGTCAGGCGGCGCTGGACCTTTCCGCTTGTGGTCTTTGGAAGGGAAGCGGGCGGGATGAACACAACGTCCGCCAGCGTGATATCATGCTCCTGATAGACCGCTTCGCGCATGATGCTTTCGAGTTCGGCGAAATCCGTCGAGTGGCGGGCGGTGCGCTCGACCTCGTGCACCACCACGACCGCATCGCCGTTTTCGGTGTCGATTGCGAAGGCCGCGCCATTCACGGTGCGGAAGGCTGGGTGGCAATCCTTGGTGGTCAATTCGATATCCTGCGGATAGATGTTGCGCCCCCTGAGGATGATGACATCCTTCAGCCGTCCGGCAATGAACAGCTCGCGGGCGTGCAGCACGCCGAGGTCGCCGGTGCGCAGGAAGCCGGAGCGGTTTGTCCCGCTCGGGCCCTGGCCGAATGCGTTGCCGCTTTCTCCGGGCGCCTGCCAGTAGCCTGATGTGATGCTGCCGCCGCGAACCCAGACCTCGCCGATCTCGCCTTCTGCGCAGGGGGAAAGGGTCTCGGGGTCGACAATCGCGATTTCCATGTCGTCGGCCGGGCGGCCCGAACTGACCAGCTCGACGGCGTCGCCGCCGTCCTGCGCCCTGGCAAACCGGCCGGCGGCGAGGGCGCGCCTGTCGACGGACACGATGACGGGCGGCTCGCCGACCCGCGACGTGGTGCTGAGCAGTGTCGCTTCCGCCAGCCCATAGGCCGGGAAGAAGGCATCCGCGGCAAAGCCGTAGGGACCGAAGCGTTCCTCGAAGCTGCGCAGCGTCGAGGCGTGGATCGGTTCCGCGGCATTGAGGGCATTGCGCCACGCCCGCAGATCAACGCCGTCCATCTGGTCGTCGCGGATCGCCTTGACGCAGAGCCTGTACCCGAAATCAGAGGACATGCTGGTTGTGGCCCGATAGCGGCTGATGGCCTGAAGCCAGAGCGCCGGATTGCCACTGAATGAGGCCGGGCTCATCATATAGCAGGTGGCGCCGACAAAAAGGGTCTGGATGACGATGCCGATCAGGCCGAGATCGTGAAACAGCGGCAGCCAGCTCACGATCACGGTATCTTCATCATGGCCCATATGTCGCGCCGTGAGGTCTGCATTGTGCATCAGGTTGCCGTGGCTGACCATGACCCCCTTCGGGTTGCTGGTCGAACCGGAGGTATATTGCAGGAAGGCGATGTCGGTGGATTTCGGCAAGGCCGCGTCCCAGGCCTCGGCCGCGCCCTCCTCGATCAGGTCCTCGATGCAGAGGAATTCCAGCGCGCTGATCGAAGGGTAGGGGCGGGACCAGGCCATGATCTTGTCGAAGAGCGCGCGACAGGTGAGGATCAGTCGCGGCCGGCAATCCGCCACGATCGCCTCGAATGTCATCCAGCTGCGCTTGCTGGGCTTCGGCGTGTGGGCCGGAACGGCGATCGCGCCGCCGAACAGGGTTCCGAGAAACCCGATGACGAATTCGCTGCCCTGCGGAAACAGCAGCAGCACGCGCTCGCCGCCGGCTTGCCTCCGCTGGAGCGCGCCGCCGATGCGCCTGCATGCCTCATCGAGGTGGGCGTAGCTGATGTGGCCCTGCTCTTCCGTACCGTTTCGGAGGTTCACATAGGCGATCTTCGGCCCCAGCCGTTGGGCGTTGTCACGAACCACGTGAACGACGGATTCGGGTAGGGTGGTGGGCATGCGATCTCCTCCTGCGGCGCTTGCCGGTATCCCTCCTCCGGGCCGGCGGCCTCGCGATGCTGCGCTCAGCCAATAACACTAATATAATAGTATTATTCTCGATGTTGTAAATGCGTGGCGGTCCTCAACAGGTGTCACAGCCATGATTCTGATACGTGACGAACGCGCGACGCCGCGCGCGTATACCTTTCACGCCGACAGGGCGGGGTCGCTTGGTGCGGGGTAGGCCGGAAGGCCGTAGAAACGGACTGCATTGCCGCCAAAAATTCCCGGATCGCGGACGAGATGCGCGGGCAGGGCCGCCATCGTCGCGGCCAGGACGTCGGCGTAGTTTCCGGCCAGACGGCAGACAGGCCAGTCGCTGCCAAAGATGAGGCGTGGCGGGCCGAAAACGTCGAGCGCGTGATTGATGGCGGGACCAAGGTCGTCCACGCTCCACGCCGTGGCGTCGGCTTCGGTGATCAGTCCAGAAAGCTTGCAGAAGAGCGTGTCGAATTCCGCCAGACGGGCAAGGCCGTCGTTCCAGAAGCCGAGGTCTCCGGAAGCGATCGGCGGTTTGGCTAAGTGGTCGATAACCGCGCGCAGGCCCGGCACCAGGCGAAGAGCCTCCGCGACATGCGGAAGGTGGCGCGCGAGGACGAGAAAATCGAACGTAAGGTCCTGATTCGCCAATTCCTCCAGCGCCTTGAGGACGCGCGGGCGGACGATCCAGGCATCATCGGCGATATCCTGAAGCATCGGCCGCAGGCCCAGAAATTTCGGACGTTCGGCATATCTGGAAAGCGTGCTCGCAAACTGCGCGTCCTCCATATCAAGCCAGCCGACAACTCCGGCCACGAAATCCGTCTTTTCGGCGATATCCAGCAGGAAATCGGTCTCCGCCTGCGTCGGCGCGGCCTGGATCAGAACCGTGCGCCGGATGCCGAACCGCGAAAGAAGCGGGGCGAGGTCGCAGACGAGGTAATCCCGCTGCAGGATTTCCGGGGCGCCGGGCATCCAGGGATAGTCGCCGCGCGCGCGGTTCCAGAGATGATGATGAGCATCGACAAGCATGACGTGTCCGCATGGTTCGAAAGGCGGCGGCCGGTCGCAGGGCTTCTACGCCGGTCGCGCGCTTCAGGTCGTAAGACGTTGATCGGCGAGGGCGTCGTTGAGGTCGAAGGACTGAACGTCGATCAGCATTTCGGTCTCCATGCGCTGGAACTTGCCATGGAGATAGATCTTGTTCGGACGCGACGAGGCCGAATTGACTTCGTGGGACTTGCCGTGCGGGATATGGATCGAGCTTGCGTCCCGGCTGAGCTTGAACTCGACGCCCGAAAGGTAAAGGGCGAGGGCGAAATCCAGATCCTCGGCACCCCAGGTCGCGTAGTTCTCGTCATACAGGAAGCGTTCGCCCAGCGTTTCGCGACGAACCGAGAGGTTGCAGCCCCAGGATATCGCCCATGGCGCGGGCAGGTCCATCAGGTTTTCGCCGAACTTGCGGTAGGTCCGTTCGCGCATGTCGGCGAACCGGTCTTCAGCCCGGAAACGTTCAAGCATGGCTTCGACATTGTCGAGATCCAGGGCCTCCAATGCCCGACCCAGCGCTTCGTCGTCATTGCCGGTATTGCTGAAGCCGAAAACATAGCCGATGACGAGGGCAGACGGCGACGAATGCGCCTCGACATGCGCGCGCACGCAGCCTTGCGAAACAACCACCCCGCAGTCGAGAAGGATGCAGACCTCGCCTTCCGCCAGTTCAAGGCCGAGGTTGCGCGCCCGCGCCAGGCGATAGCCCTTGTCCTTTTGGTAGATATAGCGGATCTGGCAATCGGCGGTGTCAATGAAGGTGCGCACCAGTTCATAGGTGGCGTCCGACGAGCCGTCATCGACAATGACGATCTCGAAAGCGTCTGCCGGCATGTCGCTGGCCACAAGGGACTGAAGGGTCTTGGCGAGCATCTTCTCCCTGTTGTAGGTCGGGACGATGACTGACGCCTTGAACCTGGTGTTGTTGCGCATGACTTGTGCCCCTCCCGAGCGCTATTCCAAAGCAAAATGACGCGGTGACCTTTTCACGTCTAACTTGAAAATGCTAATATATTAATGTAATGACAGCTGTCAACGGCGGCTCTGCACCGCCTCCATAGGGGGCAAAACAAGATCTGCTTCCGCAGACACCCGGTTTGAAGGGTAACGCCGCACGAAGGCTCTGACGGCGGTGATCCAAGAGGCCTATATCCAGGGTGTATCTCGGTGGAACTATAAGGCCACGTCGTGTCAGCTTTCACTGGCAAACAACAGATTGCGTCCGGATCCTGATCCTTGTTCTATGTCCTCAGGTAACGCTGTGCCTGCTGCATGCAGGTTGAAGCGGCGACTGCACGGGGCGCGGCATTCCTTTTTTCCAAGAGAAGGCGACTAACGGGACAGCGCGCGGAAAATTGCCTTCCCAGCTCGAACGCTAGCTCCAAGCTTTGCGGACGCGGTGGCGAAGCGTTTCACTTGGGTTCCTCGCAATCAGGCGATCGTGCCGCCCAAGGCGAGGGTCAGCGAATTGTCTAGATGCTGTTGCAAGGCGCCTTTGGCCGCCTCCGCATGTCCTTCACGCATGGGGATGAGGAAGGCGAGATGCTCGCTTCCGACGCGTTCGGCATTGAACGGGGTGACGCGCAGCCGGTATTGCACGGCCATCCGGATCTTGATCGCCGTCACCCGATAGACGTTGAGAAACAGCTCGTTATGCATACTCCCGATCACCGCGTTGTGCATCGACCAGTCCAGCTTCTGTAGCGCTTCGGCGTGTTCGTGCTCCTGACCGGGCGCGGCGTCCTCTGCCCGTTCAAACTCTCTGATCCAGAATTCGAGCGTATCCTTTGGAATAGTCCGCATCGCAGCGTCGACGGCGGCCAGTTCCAGCACGCTGCGCAACTCGTAAGCTTCACGCACGAACTGGATATCCATGCTCGGCACCATAAGGCGGCGCTTCGGCAGCGGAATCAGCAAGCCTTCAGTCTGAAACCTGGCAATCGCCTCACGAACCGAGCCAAGCGTGGTATCGGTGAGCTTTACCAGCTCGCGCTGGGAAACGAGTTGACCGGGCTTCGGTGCGCCGGAATTGAGCAACGCCTCGATCCTTGTCATCACCTTCTGGCCCCAGCTCACGCTCTGGCGGCCGTCGGTGGTCGGCAACTAGCTAAAAAGCCTCAGAGGTTGCCCCTGTCGCCGCAGCCTTGGCGATAGCCGTCAGCGGGGTGAGTGTCGGCGCGCGCGCTCCGCAGTTGATCTTGCGCCTGTTTTTGGGGCCAGATCGTCCGCCGAGATGTTTGCCCCCGAGCTTTGATGGGGAAGCGGTGTCTCGGCTCGGCATTGCCAACTTGTTCAGCCACACTGAACTGGCTAAAGGGTGGTGGTGGGAATTCTCCGCCCGGTTGACGTTACGATGCCCCTCGGGCCGATCTGTCAGGTCTTCACCGGTTTGAGAGCGCTGCGGGCGTAATGCTGGGCGATGACCGCGCAGATCATCAGTTGCATCTGGTGAAACAGCATCAATGGCAGAACGATCGCGCCAACGCTTTGTCCGGCAAAGATCGCGCCGGCCATCGGGACGCCGCTTGCAAGGCTTTTCTTCGATCCGCAAAACACGATGGCGATCTCATCGGCACGCGTAAAGCCCAGTGCCCGGCTGCCGAACATGGTCAGCGTTAGTACCACAGCCAGCATGAACGCGTTGATGACCACGAGTTCGCCCAGATCGGCGAGCGAGAGCTGCAGCCAGAGCCCTTCGGCAACCGCCGTGGAAAAGGCGAGATAAACCACCATCAGGATCGAACCGCGATCCACCGGCGACAGAATCTTCTTGTGGCCGCGCACCCATCCGCCGATCCACGGCATAAGGAGCTGGCCGACGATGAAGGGCACAAGCAATTGCAGCAGGATCTGGTAAAGCGCATCAAAGGAAAATCCGCCATGTCCGCCGGCAGTCAGCATGATGCCGATCAGCAGCGGGGTCGCGAACATGCCGACGATGTTGGAGGCGGTCGCCGCGCAGATCGCCGCCGGTACATTGCCGCCAGCCATCGAAGTAAAGGCGATGGAGGACTGCACGGTGGATGGCAGGACGGCGATGAACAGGATGCCGGCCAGCATGCCATCTGGCAGCTCGAACGGCAAAAGATGGGCAATGCCGAAGCCCAGCAGCGGGAAGATGCCGAAAGTCGTCGCGAGAATGGCGAGGTGCAGACGCCAGTGCAAAAGACCGCCGAGCACCACCTGGCGCGACAATCGGGCGCCCTGGAGAAAAAACAGCAGTGCGATGGCGCATTTGGTGGCAATCGCGAACCAGCCCGCCGCCGCGCCGGTCACCGGCAGCAATGAGGCCAGAGCCACGGTGGCGAGCAGAAGAAGGGTGAACTGATCGGGCAGAAAACGACGCATGTCTGTCCTTGGGAAATATTTGCCGTTCAGCCTCAGCGCGCGCGCGGATCGAGCGCGTCGCGCAGGCCGTCGCCGAGAAGGTTGAAGGCAAGGACTGTGGAGAAAATCGCGATCCCGGGCCACATCGCCATCCACGGCGCACTGGAGATGAAGCGCTGCGCGGTATTCAGCATCGAACCCCAGGAAGGGTCAGGCGGTTGCAGGCCGAGACCAAGGAATGAAAGGCTTGCCTCGGAGATAATGGCGGAGGCGATCGTCAACGTCGCCTGCACGGTGAGTTGCGGCAGGATATTGGGCAGGATGTGACGCACCGCAATGCGCCAGCGCGGATTGCCGACGACGCTCGCCGCCTCGACATATTCCTCGTTCCGGATCGACAGCACCTGTCCGCGCGACAACCGGATGAACAGCGGCGTCGCGGTAATGCCGATGGCGATCATCGCATTGGTAAGGCTTGGCCCGAGGAACGAGGCGAGCGCGATGGCGAGAATCAGCGACGGGCAGGCGAGCAGCGCGTCCGTGAACCGGCTGATCAAACCGTCTATGACACCCCCGAGAAAACCAGCGGCAAGGCCGAGCGGCACGCCGATGGCGATCGCGATGGCGACCGAGGTGAGGCCGGCAAGAAGCGAAGCGCGCGTGCCCCATATGATGCGGGAGAGAATGTCCCGGCCGACCTCGTCCGTTCCCATCCAGTGGGCAAGCGAGGGCGCCTGACGCACCGCGGTCCAGCTCTGCGCGGTCGGATCGTAAGGGGCAAGCAGGGGGGCGAAGATGGCGACGAACAGCATGAACAGAACGACGCCGAGGCCGACCAGCGCGCTCTTGCGCTTCCGCAGACGCCGCCAGACGCGACTCTGAAAAAGGCCGAGAATAGGCGCGCGTGTGGCCTTCTCGGTTTCCGGGATCGCTGACATGGTTAGCCTCGCAGTCTCGGATTGACGAGTATATACCCGATATCCGCCAGAAGGTTGAGAAGGATGTAGAACACGGCCGTAACCAGCACCACGCCCTGCACCACCGGATAGTCGCGGGTAAACACCGCATCGACGATGAGCTTGCCGAAGCCGGGGATGGTGAATATCTGCTCGGTCAGCACGGCGCCACCGAGCAGGGTGCCGAATTCGAGTGCGCCGAGCGTGATGATCGGCGTCAGCGCGTTGCGCATCGCGTGCTTGAAGACGACTTTCCATTCGCTGAGGCCCTTGGCGCGTGCGGTGCGCACATAGTCGCTTTCCAGCGCCTGCAACATGGCCCCGCGGGTGTGGCGCATGATGATGCCGGCAATCGCCGTGCCGAGCACGAAGGCCGGCATGACGGTCGTCGCCAGATTCATCCGCAAATCCTTGAACGGGCTGACATAGCCGGACGCAGGCAGCCAGCCGAGATGCACTGAGAAGAACAGAATCAGCAGAATGCCGAGCCAGAAATTCGGAACCGAGATACCGGCAAGCGAAACCACATTGGCCGAATAATCGATGGCGCTGTTGGGACGCAGAGCCGAAACAATACCGCCGGCGATACCGAGAACCATCGCAACGACAATGCCCATGACCGCGAGCTGCAGCGTCACCGGCAGTTTCAATATGATGAGGTCGAGCACCGGCAGGTTGTGGCGCATCGACATGCCGAGATCGCCGGCAAGCACGCCCTTTACCCAAAACAGGTACTGGACGGGAATTGGCTGGTCGAGATGGTATTGCGCGCGGATGGCGGCGATCATCTCGTCGCTCGGGTTTTCACCGGCAAGCATCAGCGCCGGGTCGCCGGGGAGGAGATGCTGCAACGAGAAGATGATCATCGACAGGATGATCAGGGTCGGGATGAGCTGCAGCAGGCGCCGCGCGATAAGCGATGTCATGGCGCGGCCCTCCCTTCGGCTGCAAAGGCCTCGAAGGCGGAAAACAGCGCTTCCAGGCGCGGATCGCGGCTTTCCCGATCGTCGAGGCCGAGGTCAGCCACCGGCAGGTCGCGCCAGAACGGACAGGCATTGGCATGGCCGTGCGCATCCGCTTCCAGCGCCATCGATACGGACTTGCATTCGGCGCGCGCATGCGGGCAGCGGGTATGCAGACGGCAGCCGGAGGGCGGAGCGATCGGGCTCGGCAGATCGCCCACGAGCCTTTCGGACGCCGGTGGCCTGATGGTGCGCGTCGCCGCGACCGGGATCGAAGACAGCAGTGCGCGCGTATAAGGGTGGCGGGGGGCGGCGAAAATCTGCGCCGAGGTGCCGAGCTCGACCAGCTTGCCGAGATACATCACGGCAATGCGGTCGCTGATATGTTTCACCACGCTCAGATCATGCGAGATGAAGATGAAGGCGAGGTTGAAGCGCGCCTGAAGATCCTTCAAAAGGTTCAGGATCTGCGACTGGATGGAGACATCGAGCGCGGAAACGGCCTCGTCGCAGACAATCACCTTCGGTTCCGAGGCGAGCGCGCGGGCAATGACCACGCGCTGACGCTGGCCGCCGGAAAACTCGTTCGGATAGCGATTGGCCTGTTCTGGCCTGAGGCCGACGAGGCTCAGAAGTTCATCAACGCGCGCTCGGCGTCTGGATGCCGGCAGGATATTGTAGAGCTTCAGGGGCTCGGCGATCGTCTGCCCGATCGTCATGCGCGGATTGAGCGAGGCATAAGGGTCCTGAAAGATCAACTGGACATGCCGGCGGCGCAAGCGCAATTCATGATGACCGAGCGCGGTGATATCCTCACCGTCGAGAAAGACCTTGCCGGTGATGGGTTCGATCAGGCGCATCATCATCCGGCCAAGCGTCGACTTGCCGCAGCCGGATTCACCGACGACGGCGAGCGTCTCCCCGGGCATCAGTTTCAGTGAAACGTCGTCGACCGCCTGGACTTTGGCCTTCGGGCGACCCAGGAGGTCACGCTTGACGACGAAATGACAACTGAGGTCCTTCACTTCGAGGATCGGGGTCTGAAAATCGGTCAAGGGACTAGCTCCTCGAGCGGGGTGCGCCAGCAGCGGCTGAAATGGCCGTCCCGAACTTCGTGAAGCGGCTGTGCCTCGGCGCATTTTTCCAAGCGGAAGGGACAGCGTTCAGCAAAGCGGCAGCCGGTGGGCGGCGCCGACATGTCCGGCACCATGCCGGTGATCGTGGCCAGCCGCTCACGGGCTGCATCAAGGCGCGGCAAGGAGCCTAGCAGGCCTACTGTGTAGGGATGCTGGGGAAAGGCGAAGAGCTGTTCGACGGTGCCCTGCTCGACCACCTGCCCCGCATACATCACGATCACATCGTCGCAGCTTTCAGCAACAACGCCGAGATCGTGGGTGATGAGAATGATGGCCGTGCCGGTCTTCTGTTGCAGTTCGCGCATCAGGTCCAGCACCTGCGCCTGTACGGTCACATCGAGTGCGGTGGTTGGTTCGTCGGCAATCAGCAATTCCGGATCGCAGGCCAGCGCTATGGCGATCATCACCCGCTGCCGCATGCCGCCGGAGAGATTGTGAGGATATTGATCAAACCGCACCTCGGGCGACGGGATGCGCACCAGCCGCAGCATCTCGATTGCCCGTTGACGGGCCTCGCGCTTGGCCATGTCGGTGTGGCGCAGGATGACTTCCATCACCTGGTCGCCGACCGTGTAGGACGGGTTCAGCGAGGTCATCGGCTCCTGAAAGATCATCGCCATCCGGTTGCCGCGCAGGTTGCGCAACACGCTTTCAGGTTCATGCAGAAGGTCCCGGCCGCCGAAGCGGATGTGGCCCGAGATTTCGACACTGTGTTTCGGCAAAAGCCGGAGGATCGCAAGCGACGTCACGCTCTTGCCGCTGCCGGATTCGCCCACAACGGCGAGCGTACGACCGTGCTTGACGGTAAAACTCACCCCATCGACCGCCGTCGTCGCCCGGTCATCGCCGTGGAAGACAACGCTCAGTCCGTCAATTTCTAGCACATTGTTGCGGGAAGCATCGGCCCTGAGGGCCGATGCGCTGTCGTCCGTGTCTGTCATGACCGTCGGTATCACTCGGCTGTCACGCCCGTCAGGCGGATGATGCCGTCCGGATAGGCCTTGAAGCCCTGGACATCCGAGTTCATCGCGAAGATCCACTTCGAGTGGTAGAGATAGACGATCGGCAGATCTTCCTGCAGGATCGAGATCACTTCGCTGTAGATTTCCTTGCGTGCATCCGGGTCCTTCAGGGCCCTGGCTTCGGCAAGCAGCTTGTCCATATCCTCGTTGCAGTAGTGGGCGTCATTGCCGGCCGCGCCGCAGGAGAGCATCGGCGTGATGTTGAGATCGGGGTCGACGCGACCGCTCCAGCCAACCAGATGGGCCTCGAACTTACCCTGGCGGGCGATATCGAGTAGCGTCATCAGTTCCGTCGGCTTGATCGAGACGTTGATACCGATCTCGCCGACCATGGCTTGGACAAGCTGCATGACCTGCTGGCGTTCCGCATCGGTCGGCACCAGAACCTCGAGGTCGACGCTCTCGACGCCGGCTTCGGCCATCTTGGCCTTGGCGGCCTCGACATCCCGGGCGGGAACCGGGAATTCCTGATCGTACCAGAAGCTCTGCGGCGGGAAGGGCTGGTTGCCGGTGGCGGCCTGACCCTCGAACACGACCTGGTTCAGCGCGTCGCGGTCGATGGCGAGGCTGAAGGCCTGACGCACCAGTGCCTTCTTGCCGGCGTCGAGATTGGCGTCTTCTCCGCCGATGTCGAAGGTGACGCCGTAATAGCCGAGACCGACGACAGGCAGCACGGAGAAGTCCGCGTCCGCTTCGGTAGCAGCCACATCGGTCGCGGCGAGGCGTTCCATCAGGTCGAGCTGGCCGGAGCGCAGGTTGAGCAGGCGAACGTTGGAATCCGGCATGCCGCGGAAGATGAGCTCATCAAATGAGTAGCTGTCGGCATCGTAATAATCGTCGAATTTTTCGAGAACGATGCGGTCCTGGGCGACGTGTTCGACGAATTTGTACGGACCCGAGCAGACCGGAGCATTGGTGAAGTTTTCACCCAGTTCCTCGCCGGCCTTCGGGCTGATGACCATGCCGGCACGGTCGGAAAGGGCCGCCAGCAGCGGAACCGACGGGGCCGAAAGGTTGATCGTGACGGTGGTGCCGTCAACGACGTCGATCGATGAAATGGCGCTGATCTCGGATTTGCGGCGCGAGGTCGGCATGTTGAGGTTGCGTTCGAGATTGTACTTGATCGCCTCGGCATTGATCGGCGTGCCGTCATGGAACACGGCATCGTCGCGCAGGTGCAGCGTTAGGGCGGTGGAGTCATCGTTCCACTCCCAGCTCGTCGCCAGCTTCGGCGCGATCTGGCCCTGTTCGTCAATATCGACTATCTTGTCGCAGAGCGACTGCAGAACGTGACGGCCCACGAAGCTCCAGTTGGTGGCCGGATCGAGCGTGTCCGGATCATCCTGCAGGCCGATATTGAGCACAGACTGGGCTGCGGCGGGGCTTGCGGCCATGGCCCCAAGGGCGAGGCTTGCGAGCAGTGCAAGGTGAATTGGCGTTTTCATTATTCCCTCTTTCTTGGTTGGTACGTTAAGCTGGGTCGGATCGAAGCCCTAGCGTGCGACGGCGTAGCCCTGCACGCCACGCGGGTTGGCTCCCGCCTTCAGCAGAAGCGAGGCGCCATCCATTTCTCGCGCCACCGCCGAAAGCCGGCCTTCCGACCAGTCATCGCCGATGGTAAGCTTGTGGCCGCGCCGGGCAAGTTCGGCGCGGGTCTGTTCGCCATAGCGTCCTTCTATGGTGACGGCGCCGAGGCTG
This sequence comes from Martelella limonii, assembly GCF_013344475.1. Lineage (GTDB taxonomy): Bacteria > Pseudomonadota > Alphaproteobacteria > Rhizobiales > Rhizobiaceae > Martelella > Martelella limonii. The sequence goes on from NZ_JABUOU010000005.1 coordinate 68,443, forward strand.
ATCTCGCGCGGCCAGAAGGAGCTCGGGAGATGGTCCGTGTGGAAGGAAGGCGCGTCGATCGCCTCCTGCAGGTTCATGCCGGCGTGGACATGACGCAGGAACATGATCAACTGCCACTGGTCCTGCTGATCGCCGCCGGGCGTGCCAAAGGCCATGTAGGGCTTTCCGTCGCGGAACACGGTAGAAGGCGTCAACGTCGTTCGCGGGCGAACGGAGGGCTTCAGCGACGAATTAAGCCCTTCTTCCAGCCAGAACATCTGGGCGCGGGTGGTCAGGCAGAAGCCGAGGCCAGGAATGACCGGGTTCGACTGCAGCCAGCCGCCGGACGGCGTGGCCGAAACCATGTTGCCCCAGCGATCGACCGTGGAAACCTGCACGGTGTCGCCGCGCTGGGCGCCTTCACGGGTCAGTGTCGGCTCGCCTGCCGCATCATTGGGAAGTTTCTGCTCCTTCGCCACCGTTGGTTCGCCGCCGCCGAGGCCGGGCTGGGCGATCGTTCCAACCTTTCGATGCGGCGGCATCGGCGGATTGCGGCCGTCCGGCCTGCCGGGGCGCACTTCGAGAGAGGCTTCATCGCCGATCAGCGCGCGACGGGTGTCTGCATAGGCGTCTGACAGCAGCGTTGCCATCGGTACGTCGCCGCCATCGCCATACCAGCTTTCGCGGTCGGCCATGGCGAGCTTGGCGGCCTCAACGACGAGATGGACGAAGTCGGGTCCCATCGGGTCGACCGAGGCGATGTCCGTGCCCTTCAGGATGTTGAGCATCTGCAGCAGGACCGGACCTTGCGACCACGGACCGCATTTGAACACTTCGTAGTCGCCATAGGTCGTGGAGACCGGCGCTTCGATCTTCGGCGTGAAATTCGCCATGTCGTCGGCCGTGATCAGACCGCGATGGTGACGCCCGGAGACATCCCAGACGTCCTCGTTCTCGCAGAACGCCGCGATCTTCTCCGCCACCGGCCCGCGATACCAGAAATCGAGGGCAGCCTGGATACGGGCTTCGCGCGTGGAGGCCTTGTTTGCCTGTTTCAGAAGTTCGGTGTAGAGCGCCGCCAGTTCACGATTGCGGAACAGCTTGCCGGTTTCAGGCGCCTTGCCACCGGGAAGATAGGTTGCAGCAGAGGTTGGCCAGTGGGTCTCGAACAGCGGCCGCATGGCGGCGATGGTGTTGGCGATGCGCGGCACGAGCGGGTGGCCGTTCTCGGCGTAGCCGATCGCGGGCGCCAGCACATCTTCGAGTTCGGCCGTGCCATAGTCGCGCAACAGCGTCAGCCAAGCCCCGAATGCGCCGGGAACGCAGGCGGCGAGCATGCCCGTGCCCGGAATGAGATCGAGGCCAAGGCCGCGATAATGCTCGATCGTGGCCTTGGCAGGAACCGGCCCTTGGCCGGAAATCACCACGGGTTTGTCGGCGCCGGCCGGCGACACGATGATTGGAACCTCACCACCTGGACCGTTGAGATGCGGCTCGACCACCTGGAGTACGAAGCCTGCGGCAACTGCCGCGTCAAAGGCCGTGTGGCCCTTTTCGAGAATGGACATGCCGACGGCAGCGGAAAGCCAATGCGTGGATGAGACGGCACCAAAAGTGCCCCTGAGTTCGGGTCGGGTCGTGAATGCCATAATCTCAGCCTCTGGACGCGCTATGAACCAAACGATCCGATTGTCGACAATCAGGTCGTGTTTTGCTTATAAGAATACAATAATCGGCACCCGAACGAGGAAACAACCGCGTTCTCCGATTTTTTGTGCACATACTGTATACTAACGTGTCATATGGCAAGTGCATTGTGTAATTTATCATCTTAAGGCTGGGGCGATCTGGTTCACTTTGCGCCAGTCCGGATGTAAGGAAATGAAAATGCTGGAAAAAACATCGGCGCAAAAGATGAGCCTCGGGGACAGGATCGCGGGAGAACTTGAAGAGCAGGTCATCAGCGGAGGCATTCCCGCCGGAGCCAAACTGGATGAAACCGCCATCGCTGCCCAGTTTTCGGTGTCCCGCACGCCGGTGCGCGAGGCGCTTCACATCCTCTGCGGTCGCGGGCTTGCCGATCGTATTGCATACAAGGGCGTCGTGGTCACGCGTATCTCGCCGGCTCGCATCGATGAGATGTTCGAGGCGATGGCAGAGCTTGAGGCGGTCTGCGGACGGCTTGCCTGTCACCGTATGACGATGAGCGAGCGTGCCGAACTCCAGAAGCTGCATCGCGAGATGGAAGGTCTCGCCGCGATTGCTGACAGCAGTGCCTACGAGTCATTGAACACCCGCTTCCATACGCTGATCTTCGCTGGTTGTCACAACACCGATATCATCGCCTCGGCAGAGGCGCTGCGGTTGAAGCTCGCGCCGTTCCGCAAATACCAGCTTGGGGATGCCGGCCGGCTCAAACGGTCCTCGCTCGAGCATCAGCAGATCGTGGATTCGATCCTCGACCAGAACCCCGAGGCGGCCGAAAGCGCGCTGCGCCGGCACCTGATCTCCGCGGCGCATGAGGTGGTCAGCAGGCGGCAGGATAGCGCCGAGATGAAACCGGAAGAGACGCAATGAGCGCGCAGAAAGCCATCCGCGCTGTGATCGCCGAAATGGAAGCAGCATGGAATCGCGGCGATTTCGCCGGCTACATGGAAGGGTTTGCAAACCCGGATGTGATCTTTGTTTCGCGCGGGCGGATCCAGAAGGACTGGCAGGCGACCCTCGATCACTATATCGCGGAATACGGCGGCGCCCCTGGTTCGCAAGGCTCGCTCGCGTTTTCAGACATTCGAATAGAGATGCTCGCGGATGATGCGGCCCAGCTTGTCAGCAGCTTTACACTTACCCGCAAAGCCGGCAATCAGCGGGGTATCAACACGCGCCTGATGCGCAAGCGCATGGGGCGTTGGATAATTGCGCTGAATCATGTCTCGGCACAGGAATGATGCTCGAGACCGGCAACGTTCCGGCTTTGAGATGCGTTTCCGGTATCCATTCCTGACCATCAAAAGCGGGACAAAGATGGTTCAGGTCCTTGTCGAGCGTCTTCCACTGCCGGGTGGCGTCATCGGTCAATATGATCTTCCTTGAAGTCCTGAAAACCGCCGGCTCGTGGCTCGGCTCTCAACGTCAACGCACCTGTTCGAGAAGAGCCGGAAGATCCTTCAGGATCGCCTTCAACTGAGGCTCCCCCACGACCCGTGCCGCATCGTCGTGGTGCATCCACTTGCGCTCAAGCTCCTCCATTTCCGGAAAACTGTCGGCAAGCTCAACCACCTTGGTCGCGTAGACATACACATCCGTGGTCACCGGCAATCCTCCATCGACGATCTTCTTGTAGCGATAGCGTCCGATGCGCCTTGCTTCGGCGCCACGATGAACCCCGGCCTCTTCCCACGCCTCTTCCAGCGCCGTGCCCGTTCCATCCGTGCCGGCCACCGGCCATCCCTTCGGGATGATCCAGCGCCTGGTCGTGCGCGACGTGATGAGCAGGACTTCTGGTCCGGCATTTCCCTGTCGATAGCAGAGCGCGGCGATCTGCACATGTGCAGGCCGGCCGAGAAGAGGGGCGAGATAGCTATTCCAGATCCTTGAAAACATCGGGACACCGTTCAGGAGCGGTCAATACCCCCGCTGCTTATTAAAATGCCAGACCGATCAAAAGGTTAGTGGGGCAAGAGTTCCATCTTATCCGTCCTTTCAACGCGCTTCCTCGCTTGCCGGCAGGCCATCGTTTCGCTCGGCAATAGTCCGGTGCCCAAGGCATCCGCGCCGTATCCGAAGGGGGATGCCGTCGCAGAGGAAGTCGCGCCGGCATCGTAAACTTAACGGCAACGAGGGCAGACCATGACAACGGCCTTTTTCGCCCGCAGGTTCATCGCTGTGGAACGCAGTTCGTGATAATGATTGGAGGGGATGTCGTGGCGCGGGATGTGGAACAGATTGGCGATCGGATCATGGAGGGAGACAAAGCGTTGTAGATGTCGCTGTGACTTGAAGCGCTTCATGATCCGCCCTCGTCGCGTGACTGGCTGGTGAGAATTCTCCGCCCGATTATTCAACCCTTTGTGGGAGCGATGCTCGATTCAAGGCGTGATCTCTCGCTTTGCTGCGCCGTAGGATCCCAGTTTGTCTGTGATCATCACTCGCGGCCATGGCCCTTTCAAGAGCTTGCGCATCAGGCGCTTCCCCTGTCCATAATGCCTGTCAGAGTGTTTCACGGTGCTCGGGAGATCTCGCAATCTTTGCGGCTTTGTCAGGTGTGACAGTGCCATCGGCCTGCTCAAGCTTCTCAAGCGCCTCCTGAAATGACGTAAGGCGTTCGAGTACGGCCGCGCGTTTTACGTCGAGCTCCGCTTTCAGCCGATCGATATGTTCAAGCTTGGTCAGAAGCTGGGTGACGCCGCCCGCGCACGGTCCCGCACCTTCGTCCGACAGGCAAGCCGCCATCGCCCGGACCTCACGCGCCGAAAAGCCAGTCGCGATGAAATCCCGGATCCGGCCGGCGCGTCGCAGATCGGCTTCGTTGTAGCTGCGATAGCCGTTTTCCAGCCGTCGGGCCGCAATCAGGCCCGACCGTTCATAGTGGCGCAGCATGCGCTCCGTAATGCCGAGCCGTTCGGCTGCTTCCTTGATCTGCATATCGGGACCTTTCGGCAAATCTTCGTTGACGACCATGTCAGATGACGCGCCCGCCTTTTCAAGGACCGAAAGGCAGGCAGCAGCCTCCGGACAGTTCTGCTCGGAGTTAACGACCGATAGACGCTTCAGCCCCTCTGCGACCATCCGCCATCAATTGTGATGACCTGACCGGTCAGCCATTCGTTGGCGGAACTGCCGAGCCGCAATATCCACGGCACAAGATCGGTTGTCGCCCCGCGACGGCCGAGCGGGATTTCAGCGGCTTCGGCCTCTTCGATCGTGCTCGCCATCTCAGGGGAAAGCCCCATCATGCCGGTCAGCGCACCGGTTTTCACCGGTCCGGGCGCGATGGTATTCACGCGGATGCCATCGCCAGCGAGCTCGACGGCCCAGGCTCGCGTCAGATGTTCGAGCGCGGCCTTGGTCGCCGCATAATGCGCCAGGCCCGGTGCGGCATTCTGCGAGACGGCCGTCCCGATGTTGACGACCGCGCCTTTCGTTTCCCGAAGCGCCGGCAAAGCCTCCTTCAGGAGAAGCGATGGACCGGTGATGTTCACCGCACAAATCTCAGCAATCGCTTCGCCGTCATAGGCGCCGATCGGAAGCGGCCTGCCGGCGCCGGCATTGTTGACGACCAGATCGAGCCGGCCCCAGCGGGTAAGCGCGGCCTCGAGAATGCGCCGGCTGCCCGTTGGGTCGGCGGCATCGGCGCGCACGGTCGCGACCGCTGCGCATTTCGCGGCCACACCGGCCAGTTTCGCCTCATTGCGACCGGTTATGACCACATTGGCGCCCTGTGCCGCTAGAGCCAATGCCGTGGCTTCCCCTATGCCCGAACTCCCGCCCGTCACGATGGCAACCTTGCCCTGCCAGTCTTCATTCATCTTGATTTTCCTTTCCAATGAACGTGCGCGTTCCTGCGCTTCGCGACGTTCCTAGCGGGTTGACGCTAGTGTCAGGGTCAAGGGCAATCCTGAAGGCTGGTATGCAAGGGCAAGTAAACACTCGAACCACGGACGGGACACCAAAAGGGCGGATTGAGCGGGCAAGAGGATACAGGCAGGCCATATCGATCGGAGGAAATTTCCATGGTGCTACCCGTTGGAGGACTAACCAGAACTGCCCGTCGTCGAATGGTTATGGACAGAATGGGGTCTGGCTATCAGGAGGGTCTGGCTCGTCTGGTTTGTTGATTTAAGCGGCGTTTGCGTGATGTTGCAAGCGGCGGTGCTGAATGGTCTGTTGCTTGATCCTTTTTCGCTGTTTCAGGATTTCATTTCTTCTGCCGAAGTAGACATCTGCCGGCGTGAGGTTGCCGAGGCTCTCGCGGTATCGTCGGTTGTTGTAATGGTCGATGAATGCACCGATCTGAGCTTCCAGGCCCTCGTGGAAGAAGTAATTCTCGAGCAGGATCCGGTTTTTCAGCGTCTGGTGCCAGCGCTCGATCTTGCCTTGTGTCTGCGGATGACCGGGCGCGCCATGACGCTGCTCCATTTTCCTGTCCTTCAGCCAGTCCGCCAGATCTTCGGCGATATAGCATCCGCCATTATTCGACAGCAGTCGCGGTTTGTGCTCCACCTTGACGCTATCGCAGCCGGATGCGGCCAGTGCAATGTTCAGCGTCTCAGTCACATCACCAACTTTCATATTCGTGCACAGCTTCCAGCCCACGATATATCGGGAGAAATCATCGAGAATGGTGGACAAGCTCCGTGATGGCAGGATCGTCGATTTTATCGACTTTGAGTCCTGATAGAACGGCCTCTCAGCGATCCTGATATTGCAGCTCGGACTGCGTGCGTGGTCGTGGCGCTGCCGTGACGTATCTGCCCCATAGTGCTTCCTTCCATTCCATGGAAAACATCGCACCATCAAACTCTGGGATCGAACGCCTAATTCCGGAACAGATTTTCGACGTCTGCGATCTGGTCCTTGACTACGTCGAAGAACACTTGTGAAAACAGCTCCGCTCCCTGTGTCTTGGCAATCGGCGGAAAGATAGCGGAGAAGCGAAACTCGATCTCCGGCGCGAACGGCTTCACAGCGATCTTTTCCAGGTTGATCGCCATGACGGAGAAGATATCGGCGACAGAAATGCCGAGCCCGGCGGAAACATAGCTTGGAACGGTGTTGGAATAGAGCGTCTGCACCGTCCTGCCGGGTTGAATGCCCGCAGCCTCCATCGCGGCTTCGATCTGCATCCGAAGCAGGCTGCTCACGCCGAGCGAAATGAAAGGCTGCCTGGCGAGGTCCTCGACGGTGACAATGTCCTTTGCCGCCAGTTCATGCTCTCTCGGCAGCAGGCAGATCGCTGATGAAACGGGCATCTCCAGACGGTCGATATCCGTGCGCTCCGGCGGCACGCGACACAGGCCCACCGAAAATTCGTCGCGCTGCAGGGCGTCCAGGATATGCACCGAATTATCGGAATGGATGAAGAAATCGGTTTCGGGTTGCCTGACCCGAAACCGCCTGATGGCCTCGGGCAAGGCACCGGACGAAAGCGTCGACATGGCGGCAATCCTCAGCCGTCCATCCTGCTGCTCGCGCATTTGCCGGGCGTTGTCGCGAATCCGCTCCATGGCATCGAAGTATTTTTCGACCTCGCGAAACAGCGCGACGGCTTCGGTCGTCGGGCGGACGCTCGACCATTTGCGGGCGAACAGGGTTATACCGAGATCGGCTTCCAGGTCGCGCACCAACCGGGTCACAGCCGGCTGGCTGATGTGCAGGATGCGGCCAGCGGCCGTCATGCTGCCGCTGGCCGCATCACGGCGCGAAAGGCCAGCATCTGGCGGTGATTGAGGGATCGCAACCTCGTCTCCTTGAACCGGAAATGGCCCCGATGCAGGCAAACATGAATGAACGTTTTCCGCAATGGCATAACATTTCCTGATGCCGTATTCCAAAATTCGATTCGCCACACCGCGCAGCGCTTCACTACGATCAGCGCAAAGTACTGCTGAAGAAGAAGGAAGCACTGTGCCGGATATCATTGGTGAATATGTCGACCGCCTGGTGACTGTTGAAATGCGCAACCGCGGCATGAACCACAATATCATTGCGCCGATCTACAACGAGGCGCGACGCGAGGGCGGCGGTCGTCCGATCACCGCGCGCGCTGCCGAGGCGCTCGTCGAGCATGTCGGTGAAGGCGATGTCGTGCTGATCGTGACCGGCGCGGGTTACATGCCCGAAGTGCCCCATGGCGAAAGCGACGGCCCGCCCGGCGCCGTTTCGCTTGCCCGCGCGCTTTACTGGGGGCTTAAGGCCGTGCCGGTCTATGTTTCGGAAGTCTGTCATGCCCCGCCGATCAAGGCTTCGTCAGAGGCAGCGGGCCTGATGATCCGCGACTATGATCTGGCCAAGGACCGCCGGATGGGGGCAGCGCAGGTGACGGCGCCGGAGGATCAGGCCGAAATCGACGGATGGGCGAGCGAGCTTCTTGCAAAGATGCAGCCCAAGGCGATCATCGCGATCGAGCGGCTGGGGCCGAACGAAAGCGGCATCGTGCATTATTCGACGGGCGTGGCGCCGAAAGGCTGCGTCAACATCGCGCCGTTGTTCGATCAGGCCGCGGCACAGAATGTGCTGAGCATCGGCATCGGCGACAATGGCAATGAGATCGGCTTCGGCCGTATCCATTCCTTCATGCAGGATTTTCATCCCTATGGCCGCGAAACCCAGACCGACACGCCGGGCGGCGCGATCACGGTGACGGCGACGGATATCTTCCTGCCCGCCTCGATCTCGAATTGGGGCGCGTACGGCGTCGCGGCGATGCTGGGTTTCCTGTTGAAGGACAAGGAACTGGTTCAGGACCCCAAGACCGAAGAACGCGTGATCCGCGCCTGCCTCGATGCCGGCGGCTGGGAAATGCGCTACTGCACCTCGCGTTTCATCGTCGACGGCGCGGAGGGCGAAAGCTCGATGGCCATCGTGCAATTGCTGCGCGACATGGTGCGGCTCAATATTGCTCCACCTGACCGTGGGCTTTCCCACGGCAAGATGAAAGAAGCGGCGCGATAAGCCGCCAGATCGGCCTTGCCTTGGCAAGGCCGCCCTCAAACCAACAGAGAGAGAACACACATGCAGATATCCCACAAGTTTGTTGCCGCCGCAGCCATTGTCGGGCTGCTGCCTCTTGCAGGCTTTGCGCAGGATTTGCCGAAAACGGAACTGTCCGTCATCGGTTCGCCCGTCAACTCGCCGAACTGGACCAATGTCCTGCAGCCGTTCTGGAATGAAACCATTCCCGCCGACAGCAACGGTCAGGTCACTGCCGACGCCGTCAGCATGACCGACCTGGGCGTCAAGGGCCCCGAGTTGATGCGGCTTGCCGCCTCTGGCGTTGCCGATATCATTGCGGGCAGCACGACGCTGATCTCCGGCGAACTGGCCGAAAACGACTCGATCGACCTTGCCGGGCTGGCACAGGATATCGACACGTTGCAGCAGGTCATCGAAGTCTACCGCCCGGTGCTTGAGGAACGATATCGCGAACGCCTGGACGTGGTGCCGCTCGGCTTCTGGCCGACGGGCGCGCAGGTGCTGTGGTGCGCCACTCCGGTGACGAGCCTGGATGACCTGACCGGCAAGAAGGTTCGCGTGTTTTCGACCACGACCTCGTCGCTGACGGCCGCGCTCGGTGCCACACCCGTGACCATGGCCTTCAACGAAGTCGTGCCCGCCTTGCAGCGCGGCGTGATCGATTGCGCCTTTACCGGTTCCAATTCCGGCAACAACGCCAAGTGGACCGATGTCGCGACCCACCTTGTCGACCTCACGGTCGGCTGGGGCGTCAACTTCATCGTCGCCAATTCCACGACATGGGATGGACTTGACCCCGCCGTGCAGGAATTCCTGCGCACGGAGATTCGCGAGAAGCTTGAGCCTGTCGGTTGGGAAATGGCCCGCGTCGCGACCCAGCAGGGCATCTGGTGCTCGGTCGGCGATGATCGCTGCGAGCCCGAGGCGACCGCGCCGCGCAACCTGACCAAGTCCGATCTGACATTGGTCGAACTCACCGATGCCGAAAACGAACATCTTCGCGCGATTGTCGCTGAAAATGTGATGCCCGAATTCACACAGGCTTGCGGCGCCGATTGCGTTCAGCGCTGGAACGAAACGGTCGGCGAGGTCGTCGACATCGAACTCGACCCGGCGAGGTAAGAGATTGGAAAACAATCTGATCTCTCGCAAACTGGCGCGTCTCGCCCGTTTTGCGACCATCGGCAGTGGCTTGCTGCTGCTGGGGTCCGCTGGGCTCATGACGGCAGAAATCCTGGCGCGGAGGCTGTTTCACCACAGCCTCGTCGGCGTCGACGAACTGGCCGGCTACGCCTTTGCCATCGCCATGGCCTGGGGTTTTGCGCAGGCGCTGTTCATGCGCGCCCATATCCGCGTCGACCTGGTCTATCTCCGCTTGCCGGCCAGGGTGCAGCGCTTGCTGGACGTGCTGGCGCTGGCCGCCTTTGCCGGGATCATCGGCATTGTCGTTTTTCATGCCTGGGGCACGCTGGCGGAATCGCTGCGCCTTGGCGCGCGCGCCAGCACCCCGCTCGCCACCCCGTTGTGGATACCGCAGGCGCTGTGGCTGGCGGGGCTGATTTTTTTCCTGATCTGTCTGATCGCGCTGCTGTTTGATCTCGTGCGTGCCCTGGTGCGCGGCGAAAAGGCGCTTGCGGCCGAACTGGGCGCGTCGGAATCGGCGCTGCGGAGACTGTAACATGGGCATAGCGTTAATACTTTTGTTCCTGCTGATCGCCCTCGGCTTGCCGATTGCCGCGGTTCTTGGTTGGCTGGCGGTGCTGCTGGACTGGCTGCTGACGCCGCTGCCGCTGCAACGCGCCTTTGGCGAAATCGCCTGGTCGCACAGCATCGAGTTCACCCTGATCGCAATCCCCATGTTTATCATGATGGGCGAGATCCTGCTGCGCTCGGGGATCGCCGACCGGATGTATAACGGCGTTTCGGCCTGGCTCGGTTGGCTGCCGGGCGGGCTGATGCACGCCAATATCGGTGCCAGCGCGCTGTTTGCCGCGACATCGGGATCGAGCGTCGCCACGGCCGCGACCATCGGCACCACAGCGATGCCGCAGGTCGATCGCCACGGCTACAGCGAGCGCCTGTTTCTGGGCAGCCTGGCGGCCGGCGGCACGCTGGGTATTCTGATCCCGCCTTCGATCAACATGATCATCTACGGCTTTTTGACGGATACCTCCGTGCCGCGGCTGTTCATGGCGGGCCTGGTTCCCGGCATCGTGCTAGCGTTGATCTTTTCGCTGACCATTCTGGTTTTGTGCGTCGTCAAGCCGTCGCTGGATGGCGACCGTGCGCCCATCACGGCCAGGGCCTTGCTGCACAGCCTGTCCGACCTCGCACCGCCGCTCGGGCTCTTTGCTGTGGTGATCGGGTCGATCTATGCGGGCTGGGCGACGCCGACCGAGGCCGCCTCGATCGGCGTGATTGCATCGTTGGTGCTGACGGCGCTTTCCAGAAGGTTGAGCTGGTCGATGATGGTCGAGGTGTTCATCGGCACGGTTCGCACCTCGTCGATGATGATCCTGATCACGCTGCTGGCCTTCCTGCTGAACTTCGTCATCGGCGCGACCGGCATGGCGGGCACGGTGAATGATCTTGTTCGCGGGTTGAATTGGAGCCCCCTGGCCACGATGCTGCTCATCCTCGCGGTCTATCTGGTGCTCGGCATGTTCATGGATACGCTGGCGATGATCGTGCTAACCATCCCAATCGTCACGCCAATCGTCGTTGGCCTTGGGTATGACCCGATCTGGTTCGGGGTGATGATGGTGCTGGTCGCCGAGACCTCGGTGCTGACGCCGCCCATCGGCATGCTGTGCTACGTCGTGCATGGCGTCCGGGGAAGGGGTGATTTGACCGATGTCTTCATCGGGGTCACTCCGTTCATCATTGCGCTGATGGCGATGATTGCCCTGATGCTGGCCGCGCCCCAACTTGCCCTGTGGTTGCCCAATCTGTTGTTTTAGCACGGTTACGGATGTGTCGTTCGCAGGGGCCGGCTGCGAACGGCCAACAAAAGGTCATTGATCGAACATCGGCTTTCTGGAACTCTCGGCCAGGATCGGACAGTCAGCAGATGGCCGCATACCGGGCATTCCGGAGTGCGACTTGTTGCCCAAACTAGAACACCAATGCCGCTACAGCTGCCAAACAACGGGTCGAAGGTTCATATCCCATCAAGACCCCTGAAGCTGATTAGAATTGGTGCTTTGTGCGCATCATTGGCCCTCTCAACGTAACCGATGTTCTGCCCCCACATTGTGCGCCGTCGCCTGATCTGTGATCGAGGTTTCCATGGATGAAGAACGGGAGTTTCTCCATGGAGACTACATTGGAGTTTCTCACAACCGGCAAGACTCGACGTGAGGTTCACCGACATTGGCCTGATGAGGTCAAGGCGCGGATCGTGTCGGAGAGCTTGAAGCCTGGCACTACGGTTAATGAAGTTGCCCAGCGCTATGGATTACGAGCCAATAGCCTTTCCACCTGGCGGACGATGGCACGGCAGGGCAAGCTGATCTTGCCAGCACCGCAGGATGCGGTGGAGTTCGCGGCGGTGATCGTTGATCCGCCTGTTTCGGAACAGCCACCTAAAATGCTCAGTCGCCCCGAGATCGTCGTCGGTCCGGTGACGATTCGTCTTGAGGAAGGCGCATCTGCTTCCAGGATCGCGGCCATTGCGCGTGCCTTGGCGGCCACGTCATGATCTTTCCATCGAACCGCGTGCGGATCATGGTGGCGACCAAACCGGTAGATTTCCGCAAAGGTCATGATGGACTGGCGGCGCTGGTAAAGAACGAGTTGCACAACGACCCGTTTACCGGAACGGTCTTCGTGTTCCGGTCTCGTAAGGCAGATCGGCTGAAGCTGATCTACTGGGATGGCTCGGGCATCGTGTTGGGCTACAAGAGGCTGGAAGAGCACACCTTTACCTGGCCCGGCATCAAGGATGGCCTGATGACGCTGACCCACGCCCAGTTCGAAGCCCTGTTTGCGGGCCTCGATTGGCGGCGGGTTCATGCGATCACGGCGAGGACGCCGGAGACAATCGAATAGCTGCGGCATGATGACTCAGGGCGGCAAATTCCAAAGGCAATGCAGGTTGGGATTTGGTAGGTTCTGGCCATGCTTGATACCGCCGATCTTCCCGATGACGTTACCGCCCTGAACCCTCCCGTTTTCAACGGTTCTTATCTGTAGAACTCACGCACCATTTTCAGCTTCTGTGCGGGGATTAAACCGCCGCCAGGCACCAGCCGCATGTGGGCGCGGTGCCCTCATCAAAAGCCGCCGCATCCAAATATATCTGGTCTGACTGATGTACGCGCCTCTGAAACGGACCGATGCAGTGCCGGAGAATGCCATTTCAGGACGTTCGGCATATAATTAAGGACGTTCGAGCGATACAAGGGGTTTTCTTTTCTTTAGTCAGGATGTGGCTGCGCTGAGCAGCGATCGCGAATGCTCAAGGAGAACCCACGGGCAATGGGGGACCGAAGATATGAAATGCCCGATAACGCAAAGAGGCGAGGGCACGCATTCCCGACGGGGTCGCGGTTTGGCTGTCGCTCGACCGGCGCGGTGTCTAAGCCTTATCCCTTTCTTCAGATCCGCACGGAAAATCCGCGGCGGCGGCCGAACCTCGATGACCCTGTCGCAAAAATGACTTTCAACGACAGATTTCAGCCTTCCAGATCTGGCCGCTTCAGCAGAAAGGCTTTGCGCCTCTTCGTCTGTTCTTGCGGTCATAGATTTCGTTTCGGGGCATCGTCCTGCGGTCGGTGCGGTCGTGATACGCCTGTTTATAATCGGCGCTGGCCCCTTTGGCTGCTTTTATTTCCTCTCTCGTTCAGAACTTGATTGCAGTAGAAGATTAGATGCAAATCGGCGAAGGCGTTCAATGCCGATCGGCGCTTTAAGGCCTTGGAATACTAAAGTTTGGTGCGGCGCAGAACGAGACTTTTCTGGGAGGCATGGTGAACCGTTATTTCGCGAGTCAACGTAAGAAGGTTGCGCGCCTTTCGGCGCGTTTTGCGCTCGGCCTTTTGGCATCTTCGGTTCTGTCCTTGCCGGCGCTTGCGGGCGATGCGCTGCCAACCGGGGGGCAGGTGGTCTCGGGTTCTGCCCATATTGGTTCAGTCGGCGGCGCGATGACGGTAACGCAAGGCTCCGACAGGGCGATCGTCAACTGGCAGAGCTTCGATATCGGCCAGGCCAACAGCGTCAATTTCGTCCAGCCTGGCGTCAATGCGGCGATCCTCAACCGCGTTACCGGCAATACGCAGTCCTCGATCGCGGGGGCGCTTTCCGGCAATGGCCAGGTCTTTCTCGTCAACCCCAATGGCATCGCGATCACGCCGACGGGCACGATAAAAGCTGGCGGCGGTTTCGTCGCCTCGACGCTCGATATCACCAACGACGACTTCATGTCCGGCAATATGGTGTTCCGCGGCAATGGCGCGTCCGGCACGGTTTCCAACGAGGGCGTGGTGACGATCGGGCGCGGCGGCTATGCCGCGCTGATGGGCGGCAAGGTGAAGAACAGTGGGTTGATCGCCGTGCCCTATGGCAAGGCCGGGCTTGGCGCCGGCGAGGAGATCACGCTCGATCTCTCCGGCGACGGCTTCATGCAGGTGGCGGTTCCCTCGTCGCTGATTGATGACGGCGAGGCGCTGGTTGAAAACTCCGGCACGGTGACGGCCGAAGGCGGCGTGATCGTGATGAAGGCGGCGACGGCGCGGGCGGCGGCCCGCAATGCCGTCAATCTTTCCGGCGTTGCCGAGGCGCGCTCTGTTTCGGGCCGCAATGGCAAGATCACGCTTGGTGGCGGCGATGGCGGCAAGGTGAAGGTCACGGGCAAGGTCTCGACCCGCGCGAAATCCGCCCAGCCAAAGACGACCAGAGGCGGCGCGATCGAAATCACCGGGCTTGAGATTAATCTCGATAACGCCGTGATCGATGCCTCCGGCTATGGCGCGGGCGGCAAGGTGCGCATCGGCGGCGACTGGCAGGGCACGGGCGATATCCCGCATGCCGATATCCTGACGGTGAGCGCCGGCACGGTGATCAGCGCCGATGCAGTCTCCCAGGGCGATGGCGGCTCGGTGGTGCTGTGGTCGGATCACCGCACCGAGTTCGCCGGCCGCATCAGCGCCACCGGCGCGACCGGAACCGGCGGCGATGCCGAGGTTTCCGGCAAGGCGCTGCTTTCCTACACCGGCTTTGCCGATCTGACGGGCGCTGCAGGCTTCGGCTCGCTGCTGCTCGATCCCTATAATGTCACAATTTCGAACGGCGAGAACCAGACGTCGTCCGGCTTCACCGCATCGGGCGATAACAGCGTCATCAATGTCGCCACGCTGCAGAATGCGCTTTCTAGCGCCAATGTCACGGTCTCGACCGGCTCCGGCGGCAGCCAGGACGGCGATATCACCGTTGCCGATGCCGTAACATGGTCCTCGGGCTCCACGCTGACGCTTTCGGCCTATCGCAACATCGCTGTCAACGCCAATCTTTCAGGGCACACGGGGTCCCAGATCGTGCTGCGCGCCGATAGCGGCGCCACCGGCAAAGGCATGGTCAGTTTCGGCTCTGGCATCAAGGCAACCGCCAGCGGCGGGGTTTCGCTCTACTACAATCCGGGATCTTACGCCGCGCCGATCGGCTATTCTGCCAATGCGGGCTTCAGCACGACGCTGACGGCTTACATGCTGGTCAACACGCTCGACAATCTCCAGGCCATCAACACCAATCTTTCGGGCACATATGCCCTCGGAACGGATATTGACGCCAGCGCGACCGCCGGCTGGAATTCCGGCGCGGGTTTCGAGCCGATCGGGAACGACATTTCCAAATTCACAGGCACGTTTGATGGTGACGGTCATGTGATTACCGGGCTGACGATCAATCGATCAGGCTCGAGTTATGTCGGCCTGTTCGGATATACCGATACCGGTTCGATCCTGCGCGATGTCGGCCTTGTGGGCGGTAGCGTTTCAGGCAATGAGGCTGTCGGCGGGCTGGTCGGGTACAATCTTTCGAGCGAGATCAGCAACGCCTATGCGACCGGCGGCGTTTCGGGGAGCGGCAGTGTCGGCGGACTGGTTGGGTTAAATCTTTCTGGCAAGATCACTAACGCCTATTCGACCGGAAGCGTTACAAGCAGCGGAGACTATGTCGGCGGTCTTGTCGGGTTCAATGTTTCGAGCGAGATCAGCAACGCATATGCGAGCGGCAGCGTCACGGGCGGCGGCAGCTATGTCGGCGGACTTGTCGGGTACAACGCTGCTAGTACTTTGAACAATGCCTATGCGACGGGTATCGTTTCGGGCGACACTGCTGTCGGCGGGCTGGTCGGTCACAATTTTTATAGTACGATCTACAATACCTATGCGAGCGGCAGCGTTGAGGGCAGCATCGATGTCGGGGGGCTGTTCGGCTACAGCGAAGGCGGTACGAACGAGAACTCCTATTTCGACAGGGAGACGACTGGCCAATCAAATGGCGTCGGCTCAGGCGATGCTTCCGGCGTGACCGGTTTGACGACGGCCGAGGCGCGTTCTGCAAGTTCGTTTAGGGGCTTCGATTTCACCAACACCTGGTATCAGGCTGGCGATATGCGGCCGATCCTGCGTTCCGAGGCGGCAGCGCCCGTGGATGGGGTGATCACGGTCTCCAACCTGCACCAACTCCAGCTCATCGGCGCCAATCTTTCCGCAAGCTATCGGCTGACCGGCGATATCGACGCCAGTGTCACAGACGCCGCAGCCGAAGATTATGATGCCAGCGGCATATGGGGCACTGGCGGCTTCGTGCCGATCGGGAATAACAACACATCGTTCACCGGCACATTTGACGGCGACGGACATGTAATCACCGGGCTAACAATCTATCGCCCCAATACTAATAGTGTTGGTCTTTTCGGATATGCCGGTTCCGCTTCGATCCTCCGCAATGTCGGCCTTGAGGGCGGCAGCATTACCGGCAGCGGCTATGTCGGCGGGCTGGTCGGGACGAATGCTTCTGGCGCGATCAGCAATGCGTATGCGAGCGGCAGCGTAACGGGCGGCTACGAGGTTGGCGGGCTGGCCGGGTACAGTTCTGGCACGATCAGCAATGCCTATGCGACCGGCAGCGTTGTCGGCGACGGCAGCTATGTTGGCGGGCTGGTCGGGTACAATTCTGGCACGATCAGCAATGCTTATGCGACTGGCAGCGTTACGGGTAGCGTTACGGGCAGCGACAATGTCGGCGGGCTGGTCGGGAGGAATGCTTCTGGCACGATCAGCAATGCGTATGCGACCGGCGGCGTAACGGGCCGCTACGAGGTTGGCGGGCTGGTCGGGTGGAGTAGTTCTGGCACGATCAGCAATGCGTATGCGACCGGCATCGTAACGGGCCGCGAAGATGTCGGCGGGCTTGTCGGCGGGCTTGTCGGGGGGAGCAGTTCTCTCGCGATCAGCAATGCCTATGCGAGCGGCAGCGTTACGGGCAGCCGCCATGTCGGCGGGCTGGTCGGGTACAACAATTCTGGCACGATCACGGCATCCTATTTCGATACGGACAAGACGAACCAGTCGAACGGCGTCGGCACAGGCGACGGCGAAGTGACCGGGCTGACCACCGAACAGTTTCAGGATACGGCCGGGTTCTACGCGCTGGCTTCGGCCGCCGGCTGGGATTTCGAGACGGTCTGGGCACCGCCGAGCCAGGACTTTTATCCGGAGCTATATGCGCTCTCCGACGTGGTCTTCGTCAAGACCGATGGCCAGACCATCACCTATGGCGATGCGCCGGGCCCGCTCACCTATTCCGGCGTTTACGGTGGTCACAGCGGCGCGGGCGTTTTCGCGCCGACGCTGACGACGGAAGCCAACGCGACATCCAATGTCGGCAGCTACGCCATCTCGGGCGAGCCAAAGTTTGTCGGCGATGACGGGATCACCTACCGCACCGTCTACGGGCCCGGCGTGGTGACGATCAACAAGGCCAAGCTGACGGTGACGGCCGATAACGGCTCGATGATCTATGGCGATGCTGTTCCGACGATCGGTTACACGGTGACCGGGTGGAAGAACGATCAGACGGGCGCGCTTCTGACAGGCGTCAGCGTCACCACGGATGCCGACAAGAGCTCGATTGCCGGGGCCACCTACATCACGACCGCAGCCGGCGGCACGCTTTCGGGCGATGCGACGGGCAATTATACGCTGAGCTATGAGAAAGGCGCTTTCGAGGTCAAGAAGGCCAAGCTGACGGTCACGGCTGATAACGGCTCGATGATCTATGGCGATGCTGTTCCGACGATCGGTTACACGGTGACCGGGTGGAAGAACGATCAGACGGGCGCGCTTCTGACAGGCGTCAGCGTCACCACGGATGCCGACAAGAGCTCGATTGCCGGGGCCACCTACATCACGACCGCAGCCGGCGGCACGCTTTCGGGCGATGCGACGGGCAATTATACGCTGAGCTATGAGAAAGGCGCTTTCGAGGTCAAGAAGGCCAAGCTGACGGTGACGGCCGATAACGG
>NZ_JABUOU010000005.1:86736-276106 GCF_013344475.1 Martelella limonii
GNNNGGGGTGAACGTCACCACGGATGCCGACAAGACCTCGGATGCCGGGACCACCTACATCACGACCGCAGCCGGCGGCACGCTTTCGGGCGATGCGACGGGCAATTATACGCTGAGCTATGAGAAAGGCGCGTTCGAGGTCAAGAAGGCCGCGCTGACGGTCACGGCTGATAACGGCTCGATGATCTACGGCGACGACGTTCCCGGCGATATCGGCTACACGGTGACCGGGTGGAAGAACGATCAGACGGGCGCGCTTCTGACGGGCGTCAGCGTCGGCACGAATGCCACCAAGACCTCGAATGCCGGGACCAGCTACATCACGACCGCATCCGGCGGCACGCTTTCGGGCGCTGCGATGGGCAATTATACGCTGAGCTATGAGAAAGGCGCGTTCGAGGTTAAGAAGGCCACGCTGACGGTCACGGCCGATAATGGCTCGATGATCTACGGCGATGCCGTGCCGACGATCGGCTACTCTGTCAGCGGCTGGAGAAACGGACAGGACGATGCGCTTCTGACCGGGGTGAACGTTGCCACGAATGCGAGCTCGATCTCCAATGTCGGCAGCACATATTCCACGTTTGCCGCTGGCGGGGAACTGTCCGGCGCGGCCCTCGGCAATTACATGCTCGACTATGTCGATGGCAGTTTCGCTGTGACGCCGCGGGCCTTGACGGTGACGGCATCGGACGCGTCCAAGGCCTATGGCGATACGGCCAGCCTGACCGGCTTCACCACCACCGGGCTCGTCAATGGCGACAGCGTCTCCGCCGTTTCCGAAAAGAGCCTTGGCGCGGATGCAGAGGCTGATGCCGGCAGTTACGACATCGTCGCCGGTGGCGCGACGGGCACGGGTCTTTCGAACTACGTGATCAGCTATGACAAGGGTACGCTGACGGTCAACAAGGCACTGCTGACGGTCACGGCCAATAACGGCTCGATGATCTACGGTGATGCCCTGCCGACGATCGGCTACGCGGTGTCGGGCTGGAAGAACGGCCAGAACGGGTCGCTGCTTTCCGGTGTTGTTGTGAAGACGGATGCGACCTCGTCTTCCGATGTCGGGACCGGCTATAGCACCGCCGCTTCGGGTGGCGCGCTTTCCGGTGCTGCCTTGGGCAATTACGACATCAGCTATGTGGCCGGGTCGATGAGGGTCCAGCGCCGTGCGATCACGGTTGCGGCCAATGCCGCCGCCAAGACCTATGGCGATCTCGGGCCTTTGAGCTACACGGTTGGCGGCATGGGGCTTGCCAATGGCGATAGCCTTTCGGGCGAACTTGAAAGCGCCGGTGTATCCGGGCTCGCGGATGTCGGCTCCTATGCGATCACGCAAGGCTCGGTGACCGATGCCGCCAATGGCAATTACGCGATCAGCTATGAGGGCAACACGCTTGCCGTCACCCCGCGCGCGGTGACCGTGACCGCCAATGATGCCGAGAAGCAGGTCGGCACCATGGCGGGCGCGTTCACCTGGTTTGTCAGCGCCGGTAAACTCGTCAATGGCGACGAGCTGTCGGGCACGCTCGCCAGCGCCGGCGCACCGGCCGATGCGCCGGTTGGCGTCTATGCGATTACGGCAGGCAGCCTGACGGATGCGCAGAACCCCAATTATGCCATCACCTTCGTGCCGGGCGAACTTGAGGTTCTCTCGATCCCGGCCCCGGCGGTCGCGGGCAGCCTGCCCCTTCCCGGGGCGCAGTTCGGTCCGGACGCCTTTACAGGGCCGGTGGGGCCAATGGTTTTCTTTGGTTTGCGGAACCCGGGCAGCCCGTTGATCGTGGCCGATGAATCGCTGGTTTCCTTCACTCTGTGCGGGACTGGGGCGCAGACGCTGATTGTGTGCCGGTAACGGGACCCGGGCATTGCATTGGAATGATCCGCTGATGCGGGCGAGATTGCTGGAGTGGGACTAAATGCGAATTTCAATGAACGCCGTGACGCTGGCAGGCGTCTTTCTTATCGGCGCGCTCCAGACGAGCACCGTGTTTGCCCAGACCGCCGGCCAGGTAGTCGAGCCCTCCTATGCCCCGCCCGTGATCCGTCAGCCAAGCGGCGGACTTGTCCTGCCGCAATCGACGGGGCAGGAAGCGCCGGAAGGGGCGGATCAGCTGTTCGTCACGCCCTCGGGTCTTGATATCGAAGGCGGGCTGCCGGCGCTTGCCGGCGAGACAGCGCGCATAGAGGCAGAGTTCGCCGACAAGCGCGTCAGCGCCGCCGACCTGTTCAGGGCGGCAAACGAGCTCGAGCTTGCCTATATCCGCGCCGGCTATCCGCTGGTGCGCGTGTCGCTGCCGCCGCAGACGATCGAGGATGGGCAGAAACTGAAACTGGTGGTTAGTTCCGGCTATGTCGAGGGCGTCGACACCGCGGCTCTGCCCGAGCCCGTAAGGCGCCGGGTGGACGCAGTGATGGCGCCGCTGATCGATGCCGAAAACCCGAGCGAGAAGGAAATCGAGCGCCGTCTGCTTCTGGCCGGAGACACGCCCGGCTATGACATGACGTCGACCCTGAAGCGCGGGGATACGCCAGGCGGCACGCTGCTGGAGCTTTCCGGCCGCTACGATCCGGTGACCGGCTTTATCGGCGTTGCCAATGATCTGACCGAGGAACTCGGCGACTACTCCATCAGCGCCGGCGTCAATTTCGACAATCTCCTGGGCCTCGGCGAGGTCGGCTATCTGCAGGTCGGCGGATGGCCGGGCTTTTCGGAGGGGAATTTCTTCTCCGACGACCCGCGCAACCGACAGATCGTGGCGGGCTTTACGCTGCCAATGGGCACCAACGGCGTCTGGCTCAATGTCGAGGGCGTCGACAGCCGCACGCGTTCCGATACCGGGCTTGGTTATGACCTGCCCGACCATTACCAGCGGCTTTCGACCAATATCGGCTATGACTGGCTGAGAAGCCGCGCCGCCAATGCGTCGACCACCATCAGCTTCGATATTGTCGATGAGGAGCAGACATTCAGGTCGCCTGTGCTTACCACGCCGTTCACGCTGGACCGGCTGCGGGTGATCCGGCTGACCCAGTCCGGCGATTATTTCTTCACCTCCGGCGCAAGGGTTGCGGGCTCGGCGACGCTGTCGCTCGGTCTCGACGGGCTTGGGGCCTATCAGCCGACGGCGGCACTGCCGATGTCGCGCGATGGCGCGGAGCCGGATTTCCAGAGGCTGAAGGCCGAGGGTAGCTATCTTCAGCCACTCGGCGATCTCTTCAATCTGTCGCTGACGGCCAAGGCGCAGACCTCGTTCGGCAAGCCGCTGGCCTCGTCGGAACAGATGGGCCTTGGCGGGCTCAACTGGGTCTCGGCCTATATGGTGAGTGAGATCGAGGCGGATACCGGCGCGGCCATGCGCGCCGAATTTGCCTATCCGAACACGTTCCGGCCGTTTGAAAGCCATACCGGCTTTGCAATTTCGGCAAACCCCTACGTGTTTGCCGCAGGTGGCATCGCCAGGCTCGAACAGCCGACCGTGCTGGAAGACGAGATCACCCGCGCGGGCGCCTTCGGCGTCGGCGTGCGCTTCGCCGCCTCCGAGATCGACAGCCCCTATGACGGCAGCCTCACGCTCGAATACGCCCATGGCGCCAGCAATGCAGATGGCGATGCCAACCGCTTCAACCTCAGCTTCGTAACAAGGTTCTGATCCGGCCGGGTTTTGTTGCAGTGGTCGAGCCTGCATGCGTGTTCGTGGCTACGCCGAACGTTGAAAATCCGCAGACCGCGGACACAGCTCAGAGTGTCAAGCGGTTGTTTCGAAAGGTACGTCAAAGCAACTTTCTTCAAGGACATATCGCTGTCTGGGAGCGCGAACAGCGACATATTGCGCTTCCCGGTGATCCAAGCGAGCGGGAGACGAAACCAAGAGGCCAGTGATGGGCAGGCCCGCCGCCGAGGCGACTTGCGCTTCAGCGGATCTTTCGTCAAGCTAGGAGAAGAAAAGAGGTGTCGGCAGTACTGCTTCCATAGGGAGACTTTTTTGCCAGAAGAGACCAGAACCGGGCCAATCGGTGAGGATTTGATCCCGCGCGATTCGTTCTCTAGCACCGATTACGGACAGTGGCGAGAAGCCATTAGTCAGCTTTACGTACCCACTCGTGACGACGCTGCCAGGCGTCCGTTTCGGGTCGAGATGAACAGCTTCATGCTGGGGATCGGGACATTAGGTCGCTGTATAAGCGTTGAACAGCCCTTCTCGCGCAGCCGTGCCCAGATTGGCCGAGACGGCATTGACAACTACATGGTTCAGATATTCCGAAAAGGGCGGTGCCATGCCCGCGCGCTGGGCGGCGATATCACGCTTGATGCCGGCGACATCTGCATTTTCGATAACACCGAACCCCTCGACACCGTCAATGAGGACTTTGACCTCATGGCGCTCGCCATTCCGCGCAGCAGGCTCGCTCCGTTGCTGCATGATCCGGACGGACAGCACTATCGTCGCGTCCGCGGCGACATTCCGCTCGCCCGCCTTTTCCGTTCTCATGTTATGGATGTCTATCGCATGGCGCCTACCATGAAGGCGGAGGACGGCCCGCAGGTTTTTTCGGCGCTCGTCCATTTCCTCGCTGCTGTCATCAACGGCGGCAGGGACCTCACCGGTGACCAGAAGACCTTGCTGCGAAAGAGTTTGATGCAGGAGGTGCGCCAGCATATCGACAACAACCTCGATAGCGACAAACTCACGGTGGAGGACATCTCTGCACGGTTCGGGATGTCGCGCTCCCGGCTCTATGCCCACTTCGAACCGCATGGTGGCGTCGCCGCTTTCGTGCGTCAGCGACGTCTGGCGGCGGCTTATCAGAAGCTTACCGATCCGCTGGCGCCGCAACCCAAGATCAACATCGTCGCCACGTCGGTGGGGTTCCAATCCGAGAGCGCCTTCATAAAGGCTTTTCGCCGGCAATACGGAATGACGCCGGGCGAAGCCAGTCGCCAGCCGCTTGTGGGCGCCGCGCTCTCCTCAAACGCCGCCGCATCCAAATATATCTGGTCTGACTGGTATACGCGCCTCTGATACGGACCGGCGCAGTGCCGGAGAATGTCATTTCAGGACGTTCGACACATAATTAAGGACGTTCGAGCGATACAAGGTGTTTTTCTTCCGTTAGTCAGAATGTGGATCCGATGGGCAGCGATTGCGAATGCTCATGGAGAGCCCACGGGACCGGAGATATCAAATGCCAGCTACCGCAAAGAGGAGAGGGCGCGCTTTCTCGAGGTGCTCGCGGTTTGGCTGGCGTCCGACCGGTGCTGTGCCTCGGCCGTGTCCTTTTCTTTGAATTGGCAGGAAAAATTCGCGGCTACTGCCAAACCTTGACGGCCCTATCACAAAAATGACTTTTGACGACAGATTTCAGCCTTCCAGATCCGGCCGCTCCAACAGGAGGGCTTTGCGCCTCTTCGTCTGTTCTTGCGGTCATAGCTTGCGTTTCGGGACGTCGGCCTGTGGTCGGTGCGGTCGTGATACGCCTGTTTACAATCGGCGCTGGCCCCTTTGGCTGCTTTGTTTCCTCATCTTTGTTTTCGCTTTACTTTTATTACCTCTCCTGTTCAAAAATTCATTGCAATAGAAGTTTAGATGTAAATCGGCGTCGAACCCCTATGTCGATTTTCACACATAATGCAAACCGGTTAACCGTTCAGCGGCTACAGTGAGCAGGTCTTCGGTTCGTATCCCATCAAGCTCTTGGAAGATTCTGATCCAGTTAAAGTCAGTCGTTCGGCTACTAAGCGCAGCCACTTGCACACCGCTATCGCTGGCTTCTGAGTAAGCACTTTTGAGCATCCGAAAGCTTTGATGGCTTAGTCTCTTCCAGTCCCTCTTCCAGCCGGAAGATACTTCGGAAAACTCCAACATCAAAAGGTCCATTCTTCAAGGGGCAGCGCACTGTTCGATGTAGGTCTAGACGCCTTGTTTTAGGTTGCGCATTGTCAATCTCCGTGTTGTAACAATGTATAAAACGGCGATATGTAGTTCGTTGGTTAAATGGAGAGACATAAATCGCGCACAAAGCCGAGAACTCATCGAAAAGAGTAACTGACTGGGCGAGTCGAACCAAACGTCAGCATTGGTTGAAGCTTGCTCTACAGGCTGGTCGTATGGTGGCTTGGGAACAGAATCTCAAAACAGGTTACGTCACGCGATCGGAGAAGTCCGAAAACCTCATCGGCGTAGCATCGGGACCTCTGGCCGAAGTGTTGATGAGAATACACCCGGATGACCGGCATATTCGCGAGAATCTTGGGCGGTCCGAAATGCCCGAAGAGGTCGAGTTTCGGTGTATAACGCCGCAAGGGGAGGAAATCTGGCTGGCAACTCGGGTGCGGAAGGTCTCCAGCTCCCGTCTCGTCGGTATCAGTTTCGACATTACAGACCACAAGAACGACAAAGCCAGGATACACGAGCTTGCTCACAGCGACGCGTTGACCGGGCTGTCCAATCGCCTCTCGTTCGGCGAACATCTCGACAACATGATCGGAAAGGCCGCGCAGGAAAAGGAAAGCGTGAGTGTCTGCATAATTGATTTCGATTTTTTCAAGGAAATCAATGACTCGTTCGGCCATGACGCCGGAGACGCTTTCTTGCAGGAAATCGCGGAACGATTGAAAAAGCTGGCGGGCAGAAAAATCACGCCGGCACGACTGAGCGGTGATGAGTTTGCCGTAGCGGCATACGGATATGATCGGGTCAGCGGTCTGGAACTTGCAAAAAAAATCGTGCGCATCACAAGTAGGCAGATCAACCATGACGGACATGCCCTTGGGGTCAAGGCCAGCGTGGGACTGGCTACGTACCCGGAACATGCGCAGGATCGCAAAGAACTGATGACAGCCGCCGATATAGCTCTCTTTGACGCCAAGAGGCACGGACGCAACCAGGTCAGGCTTTACACCCGCGCAATGGGCCAGGTCATTAAAGACCGTTTCCGCGTCCTCGAAGAAATGGAATCCGCTCTGCGATACGGAGCGGTGATGCCGTTTTATCAACCGAAGATCGACCTCAACACAGGACAGGTTATCGGCTTCGAGGTTCTCGCGCGTTGGCACCACCCTACGCGAGGCATACTTGCTCCGGCGGCTTTCTGGGCATGCTTTGAAGATCAACGGCTCAGTCTTCGATTGACCAGCTACCTGTTCAAAAGAGTTCTGCGTGACGTCCGATTTCTTGGCAGCCAAGGCTTCGACATTGGCATCATCGCTTTCAATCTCTCGAATGTCGCCTTCGGTCATCCCAGAATTGCAGAGGGGATCGTCAATGCGCTTCGTTACCACGGAGTTCCAGCAGACCGGATCGAGATCGAGGTGACCGAGGATGTGCTGCTGGGTCGCGATGAAGCTGCCTCCGGCAGCAAGATCCGGACCTTGCGCAATGCCGGCATACGTGTCGCACTTGACGATTTCGGGACCGGGCATGCATCGCTAGCCCATCTGGGAAAGTTTCAGATCGACAACATCAAGATCGACAAGAGTTTCGTTGGCGAATTCCAGCGAAAGCGAGGCAGTAAGGCAATCATCGAGGCTATATTGACCATCGCACACGGATTTGACCTTGATGTCACGGTTGAGGGCGTGGAAACGGAAGAACAGGCCGCCACTCTGAAACAGATGGGCTGTCGGTTCGCTCAGGGCTATTTCTTCGGGCGGCCGATGCCCTGCGAGAGAGTGGCTGACTTCTTGAGCAAGTCTCCACGATTTCCTTTGTGAAAACCGGAGACCGCCAATGATCAGACGCCTCCCAACTAATAGGCGGCGGAGGCGCGGGAAAAAATATGCGAATTTATCATTGCAGATACTGCAGTCGCGACCTGCGTTTTGGTCGCAAGGTTTGCTCAAATTGTTATCAGCCTACCCCTTTGAGAAACCGCTTCGGCAGCTGGAGTCTAGCCCTTTTCACTGGCCTTATGGTGCTGATCCTGGTCGCCCTGACATTGCTTGTTTAGTATGCAACATTTGCCATGGACCCGGATGGCAACAATATCGAAGCGGCGGCTGTGGTTGAGTTCGGGCCGTGAGGTAATCGATCCGGGGAAAGCAATGACTGTCCGTCTTGACCCATTCTTGCGTCGGTGACTTCTCCGGGACGATTTTTGCTGGATGCCAGACCAAGCATTTTGGCTCAAAACTTGCTCCGTCCTTGGCCTTTGCCCCGCGGTGCCTATGCGATCCCTGCCGCTGCAATCGTGGCGGCCAGCATTGCGCCGCAGGCAATGATGTCCAGCGGCAGGCGCGCCAGGCTTCGGCGCGTCCATCGCCTTGCAGCGGTTTCCGTGTCCGGACCGGTGGCCACCTTTTCGAAAGCGAGCGCCTTCGGAATGAAATCGAAGGCCGACCAGAGCCGCATGACGGCGTGGCTTGCCATCGCGACCAGAAGCCAGAACCGCACTTCGGCAATGGACCATGCGAGCGCAAGCGCGAGGATGAGCAGGACTTCGAAAGTCGCGTGTGCCGGTATCCAGAAGCGCTTGCGCGATATGCCGCCATGATCGGGCTGTATCAGGTCCGGTCGTCGAGGCCAGGCGGGATCAATCACACCGACCTCGTAGAGGCCGCCGCCAAGGCCGATGAAGGCGAGCGCTGTGGCAAGAGCGGTTGCAGGAAGGATGAGGTCTGTCATCAAGGGCTGCTCCTTGGTTCGTCTTCTCAATCGGTGGATGGGAGCGTTTTCTGCCAGGCCGGAGACGGTATTTACTCTGAACGCTGCCGATCGCGATCCGGCTTTCCGCTTGCCTCTGCGGTCAAACGGTCAAGGTGATGCCCGAAGCTCGCAAACGCGCGCTCTGCCGTCTGCTGGCCGACGAGAACCGCGGTTCCGAGGCCATGTATCAGGGATAACAGGATGGTTGCTTGGATCTCGCTATCGAGGGTGGCATGAAACGCGCCGTCGGATTTTCCCTTCTCCAGCAGTGATGCGATCCGCTCCTGCTGCCGGTCGGGGCCATCCACGAAGGTTCGGTCCGAAATCTCCGGGTCGGTCATCGCGAGCATCGCATAGGAGGTCCAGAGCAGGTGAAACTGACGGCTTTGGTGATCGGTGGGAAGTGCAACGGCGAAATAGGCCTCAAGCGTGGCGCGCGCACCGGGCGACGGCCCAAGACTTTGAAGACGGGCACTCAGGCGTTCATTGCTGATGGTCTCGAGAGCGTCGAGGCCCGATTGCATCAGCCTGGCCTTGGTCTCGAAATAATACTGCACCGATCGCAGCGAGATGCCGGCTTCGGCGGCAACGCCGCGCAGGGAGACGGCATGTAACCCCTCACGCGCGGCGAGGCGCATGAAGGCTTCCAGGATCATGGAGCGACGTTCGTCGTGGTCGACGGTTCGTGGCATGGGCGGTCGGCCTCGCTTATGGGCATTTTTTATGGTACGGATGTATCATAAAGATTCGCCATTGTCATCTTTCGCACGCGTTGAACGCCATGTCGCTTTCACCTCCCCAAATTCCAGGCCGGCTTTGGGCGGTCGCCGCCATCACCGGCTCCGGCGCTTTCATGGCGATGCTCGATTCGACCATCGCCAACCTTGCGCTGGAAGCTATCCGTTCCGACCTCGCCGCGCCCTTGTCGTCCGTTCAGTGGGTGGCGACCGGTTACCTGATAGCACTCGCGGTTTCGCTGCCGCTCACCGGCTGGCTCGGCCGACGCTTTGGCGACGGTCGCCTCTGGAAAGCCAGCATCCTTGCCTTCGTGCTCGCCTCGATCGTTTGCGCGCTCGCGCAAACCGTGACGCAGCTGATCGGGGCGCGCTGCCTGCAGGGGCTTGCAGCCGGGCTGATGGTGCCCGCCGGTCAGGCGGTTCTGGCTTCCATCGCCGAACGGCGTCAGCTGGGGCGGCTCATGGGGATCGTGGGGTTTGCCATCGCCCTTGGGCCGGCCCTGGGACCAGCCTTTGGCGGCGTGCTGATCGATACGGGCTCCTGGCGGTGGCTGTTTCTGATCAATGGGCCGGTGGGCGCCGCGGCCCTGATCGGCGCCGCGCGTCTGGTACCGCCCGGCAACAGATCGGAGGAGGCTCGGATCGACGCGCGCGGACTGATGCTCATCGGTTTCGGCCTCCCGTTGCTGCTTTACGGCGCCGCGGAGATCGGATCGAGCACTATCGGCATGCTCTCCTTGGCAATCCTGTTCCTCGGGGCTGTTTTGACGTCCGCCTTTGTCGTCCACGCCATCCGAACGCCCGATCCCCTGATCGATGTCGCCCTTCTTGCGCGGTCGGGTTTTTCCGCGCCAGTCGTGACGGCCGGATTGACCGGCGCGGCCATGTATGGCGGATTGCTGCTTCTGCCGATCTACCTGCAGAGGAGCCTTGGACAGACGTCAACGGAAGCCGGCCTCATGCTCATGGCCATGGGTCTTGGCTCCGCCTGCATTCTGCCGGCAGCGGGAGCGTTGACGGATCGCTACGGACCAAGATGGGTATCGCTGACCGGATGCGGGTTGCTGGTCATAGCGACACTTCCTTTCCTAACCTCCGCCGCTATCGCACTTCCCGCCATCATCCTTGTTCTCGTCACACGCGGAGCCGGCCTGGCTCTGGCCCAGATGCCTGCGATCACGGCTGCCTATAATCAGGTTGACGAGACCAGAACCGCTGACGCCGCGACGCTGATCAACATCGCCCAGCGTCTGGGTGGCGCGTTGGGCGCGATTGCCATGGTCGCCGTCATCGAGCAGTTCGGCGTCTTTGCATCGGCGACAGCTTATCGGATCGCGTTCGGAACGCTGGTCGTCATGTCTTTCGGCGCTTTGCTGGCTGCGACACGCATAAGGGAGCGCGGCCAGGACAAGTGAGCTCTGAGATTAGGACATTTGCTGGCCCGACAACGAAGGACAATCATGGGACATCCATATGACGTGGAAAATGCGACGCGGCTGCATGTCGAGTGGTGCCGGGATTTGATCGATCGCACCGGTCTCACCACAACCAACCAGACCGAACCGCTCATGCGCGCGGTGATGTTCGAATTGCGGCGGAGCATCGCTCCCGGCGCTGTTATCGCGATGGCGAACGCGCTTCCAGCTCTGGAGCGTGGAATTCTCCTAGCCGATTGGGCGTTGGATTATGAACCCGATCCGCCTCCGAGCGCCGAGGTCTTTCACCAGCGCGTCTATCAGAGGGTGAAAGGTCACCATTCGCCGCCAGAATCATTGACCGCCGATGTTTTCTGGCTTTGGGCTCAAAAACTGCCTGAGAAAAAGGCGGAAGCCGTCCGCAACAGCCTGCCGCCGGCGCTGGTGAGCCTGTGGCCCGATCCATAGCGCCGCCACCTGGCCATCGGGTTACGGCGGCGGTTTCGTCACTTCATCATGCAACGCCCGTGGGTACCAGAGTTTCCAAGCGGATAGCAATCACGCCGCGGGTTGCTGGTTCAAATCCCTTCAAGACCTCGATATTCAACCGTGGCCCGCCCGCCCACTCCTCGATTGGCATCTGCATCCCGTCGTCTGATGGCCCACTCAAGGTCCTGGAAAACCGGCGAGCAGCAAGCAGAGTCTCGTATCAAGTGTGGATCGGTATAGGCGTTCGATGCCGATTGTCGTGATCAGTCTCTGGACCATTTCAGCCTGTGGGGCTCCTGCGCCATGTCGAATGAGACCTCAACTATGTCGACGCCGCTAGGATGTTCGCTTACGGCAAATTGCTGGCGGGCAATGTGTCTGCCTGCGGCCGGCCATCGCGCCATAGCTGATGCGAAACCTGGCCCTCGGTGTCGTAATAGGTGGTGGTGCCGTCGCGCCGGTCTTCCTTCCACATCTGCACTTCCTCAAGCGCTCCGTTTTCCGCCAGGATGTAGCTCGGCCCATCCTTCATGCCGTTGCTGAAGCTTGTGACCGCGATGCGGTAGCCGTTGCCGTCAAAGGTCGTCCAGCGGCCTTCCTGGATGCCGTGGTCATAGCTGCCCTGTTGCGTTTCATCCCGGTAGGGCACCCGTTCCAGCCACTCGCCGTGCTTTTCGCCATCGACATAACGGCCGCCGGCAATCATCCGGTCGCCATCCAGCTCCTTGTAGGGTCCTTTCAATACGCCATGGTCATAGGTGGCGAGCCGATTCAGCTCGCCGTTCGTCCCGTATGTGCGCTGCGCACCCGTCAGCTTGCCGTCATCGTCATAGGTCTCGTGGATGACGTCGCCGGAGTGCTCGACGCGCCGCCAGTCGCCGACGCGCTTGCCGTGGTCGTAGTAGCCCCGGTCCCACTCCCGCCCGCGCCAGGCGCGAGTGTAAAGGCCGTCCTCCTTGCCGTCGACATAATGGACGCGGGTGGTGATCTGGTCGATCTCGGTTGTCGATACGAACAGGCCGCGATATTCGCCGTCAACCAGCTCGGTGCGGTCCAGCAGCTGATCGTTGAGATATCGGGTGAAGAGGAGATAGCCGTCGGCCTTGATCTCAGTTTCGGTGAAATTGCCGTAATGCTCGACAGTTTTTTGCCCTTCTCCGCGGCCGTCGATCTGCACCGGTTCCTGGAGCCAGATCAACGCTCCGTCCTTCCATTTCCGGTTTCTCAGTTCGCTGCCATCCTCGGCATAATCGGTCTGGGCGACCAGTTCGCCCGATTGCGACCAGCGTTTTGCACTGCCGGTCGGTTTGCCCATCTCATAGTGACGTTCGGCCCGGCGCTCGCCCGAAGGCCAGTATTCGGTGACGACCCCATCGGCCGCGCCGCCGACATAATGGCCTTCCTGGATGAGGTTTCCGTCCTTGTCATAGTCCCTGTAGGGGCCGTCGCGCCGGCTCATCGACCAGTGGACCTCGGCGGCAAGCTTGCCGTTTTCGTGGTATTTGCGTTCCACGCCATCGATATGGCCGTCGACATGGTTGTTTCTGGCCGAAAGCGTGCCGTCCTCATAATAGAGGCGCCACGGGCCGTTTAGCACGTCATCCTTCCAGGTGGTTTCGCGCTGGGTCTTGCCATCTGCCCAGTACCGGACCTCCGTGCCGTCTTTCTTTCCATCCTCATAAGGCGTACGGCCCACGAGATGCTCATCCTCGTCGAAGGTTACCATCTCGCCGTCGCGGCGGCCGGCCTCGTTGAGCGGAACGCGGGTCTTGAGGTAGCCCGAGCCGGGATAGAAGGTCTCGATCTTTCCGACCTTGCGGCCTTCATCCAGCGTCGGGGCGGTGTTCCAGACGCGGGCATAACGGTCATCGTCTTCGTCGTAGATATCGATGATATAGACGCCGTCCTTTGCCTTTTCCGGCGGCGTGTAGCTATAGGCGCCGTGCGGGGCGGGAGCCAGATTTTCATCGACATTGGCGGCATGTGCCGTGCTCGCGGCAAGCGCGAGCAGAAAGGCGAGAGCGGTTTTCATCGGGCATCCTCCCTCGGTTCGGGCAGATCGGGAAAGCGGATCTCGAAGCGTCGGGTCACCGGGTTGGAACCGGCGTCCGCTTCAAGGATCCGTTCAGGCCAGCCGGCGGCGCGTATATGGCCGTCTTCGAATAGCGCCGCAGCGAGCGTTTCGTCGGGGGCAAGGGGCGTGCCATCCGGCATGACCAGCGCCAGCGCGGTACCCTCGGCGTTGACAAGTCGGAAACGCGCGTTGAATGCGCCGATCGTCATGGTGCTGTCCGCGCCGAGGATTTCCGGATCGACCAGCCATGGCCGCGCGGGATCGAGCGCTTCGCTCACCTTGCGCCATCCGACGGTGGCTTCGCAATCGATCACGACTGTGATCGGGTCATGCCCGTAGAAATGGGTGCGGATGCCGTCATCGGTCTCAAGCTGCAGCGTCGTCGTTCCCGTCTGTTCATCCGCCTGCGTTTCGAAGACCAGGTCGTGACCGGCAAGCGATACGGGCTCATCCAGCCCCGCTTCGCAGTGCTTTGCCTGCGTCGTCGCGAGCTTGAAACGCACCGCGGCGAGATCAAGGCCTTCGGGCGTGAGTGCATCGAGCGCCGGCGGCGCGCCATCCGGATAAAGCGCCCGCGTCTCGGGTTCGGTGTCGGGATCGAGGCGCTTGCCGCGCTCGGTGCGGAAGGTGACCGCGCGGGTAGCGGCCGGCGTTTCGGCATAGCGTTCGACGCGGATTTCGATCTTTTCCGGCACGGTTTCAGCCTTGAGCACAACCTTGAGGCCGCTGTAATCCGGAAGCGCCAGTCGTCTCGCCTGGCTTTCCTCCGGCGTCAGCCAGTCCGCGCCGCTGTCGGCGGCATAGATCTGTCCCTTGACGTCGCTGCCTTCCGGGAAGGAGAGACCAAAGAAGTCCCAGGTTTTGCCGGAGAGCAGCAGTTCATAACCATCATCGGTCGGCCGGATTTCCGCCGTGGCGCCATTGCGGCTTATGCTGGCCTTCCCGTCGGCATCCGGTCGCAGCGTGAGTGTGAAAGGCTCCGACGGATACCAGTCGACATCGGCTCGAAGCGCCGTCGCCCGTTCGAGATCGGCGCGGACATCGCCGATGCCGACCGGGCGCGCCCGCGAGACCGTCCGGAACCCGCCATCGCCCGGAACAGTCAAGGGCGAGGTCGCGATGAACTGCGTCGGCAACTCGGTTTCGCCGTCGAAGAGATGAAAATCATGAAGCGCGAAACGGCCGATATTGCTACCCGCTGCGGGATCGTGGGCGAAGCTCAGCGTGTAGGTCTTGCCATGCCTGTCGGCTTCTCCCGGCTTGCCGGAAAACACCATGTCGGGCTCGGGCGGCATGACGATGGATGAAAACGGAAAGGTCGGCATGTCATGCCATTCAGGCTCACCCCGGAATGCGTGGGTATAGAGCGGGAAGGGACTTTCCGTGTTCGCCATCGCGATGGTCTGGCGCGAGAAGCGCTCGTCGTCCGCGCCGGGATTGATGCGCGTATCATAGGTCATCACCGAGCGCTCGACCCAGCCGCTGTCGCGCGCCAGCACCGAAACGCCGGACAGTCTCGTATCCGCCGACGCGCCCTCATAGCTGAGGAAAACCGCATCCGGCGTTACCGTGCTGACCGTGATTTCGACATCGGCGACCCCCGGCAGTGTGGTCGTGGTGGACCAGCCTTCCTTGGCTTCGATCTCGACCGGCAGGACCGGCTGGCCGAGCTGGTCGCGCATCTGGGCCAGCATGGCCTCGGGCATCTCGGCATCGCCGCGCGGGGCGAAATCCTTGAGCCCGTGACTTTCCGGATCGATCGTGGCGGAAAAGCCCTCGCGCATCAGCAGGGCAAGGTCGTCGGGCGCGTCGCCGAAGGCTGTGCTCGTCACCCGCGATCCCTCGTCATAGGCGAGCCACAAAGGGAAGACATCCATGCCGATCGCGCCATCGTCGTCGCGGCCGGTGACCACAAAGCGGGTCAGCGCCGAGACGAACTGGTTGTCGCGGAAACTTGAATCGCTGAAGCCGGAAGCCATGGAAATTTCGAGGTGATAGGTCCGTTCGCTACCCACGGCCGGGTCGAAAATGATGGTCTCGGCCTCTGCCACGCCGGGAATGGCGGCGACAAGCAGGGCGAACCAGAAACGTCGTTCGATCATGCTTTCTCCTTCGATGGCGCAGTCATGAAGGGGCGGGCAGAGCGAGGCAAGTAACTGTAAGTTGAGATTTACTCCCTATCGGAACTGACGTTGTAGCGGACGGATTTGTTTATGCTTTTTCGCTGGTCTATAAGGCCCGGTCACCCGGATTCGCCACACCAGAAGCCAGGGCCGCCAGCGGCATTCTTTATGGGACCATACTCACTTTTTCGGTCAGTTTTTTCTCGCGGGCATCGCGCCTTCGGGGGCAGTCGCGCGTCCGCGGCGGGGTCGATCGTCGCGGCCTTCCTGGTTGTGCTAATCTGGCTCGCGCCGGCCTTGGCGCGTGAGCGGATCGAGCGTTTCGAAAGCGACATCGCGATCGGTCCGACCGGCCGCCTCGAGATCACCGAGACCATCGCGATCAAGGCGGAGGGGTACCGGATCGAACACGGTATCTTTCGCGATCTGCCGGTTGCGGGACGGACGGCGGAGGGCGGCGTCGATCCCGGCGCGCTGCAAGTTCTTTCGTCAACGCTCGACGGCAAGCCGGTGCCCATGCGCGTTGCCCGCCGCAGCGACTATATCCGCATCTTTCTGGGGGATGCCGGAACCGATCTCGAACCGGGCGTTCACACCTTCCGGCTTTCCTATCGCACCGGACCGCAGATCGAAAGCCGCGACGGTCAGGACGCGTTCTACTGGAATGTGACCGGCTCCTACTGGGCCTTCCCGATCGACAATGCCTCAGCGACCATTCATCTGCCCGGCGGCGCGGCGGCCACTGAGGTCGCCGGCTATACCGGGCCACTTGGCTCGACGCGCGCGGAAGTGTCCCGCCGCCTCAGCCCGGATGGCGGCACGGTCGATGTTTCGACCTACCGCATTCTCGATCCGGAGGAGGGGCTGACGGTCGCTGTTAGCTTTCCGAAAGGCTTCGTCAGCGAGCCGGCGGCCACCGAGCGGTTCTGGTGGTGGGTGCGTCGCAATCACGGCGTGGCGATTTCCGTTGCCGGACTGAGCGCTCTCGGTCTGCTGTTCTTGTTCGTCTCCCGCCGGATCAGGCGGCCCGGAGAGGAGCAGGCCGCGCGATACCCGGTGATCGAGCGACGAAAGCCGCCGCGCGGCACCACGCCGGCGCAGGTGCAGTATATTTCGATGCGGCGGATGCTCGGCCATTCCGCGCTCCTCGCCACGGTCATCAATCTCGGCCTGCGCGGGCTGATGACAATCGTGCCCGAGGGCAAGGCCTGGCGGATCGTGCTGGATAAGGGCGAGACCGGCACGCTCGCGCCCGAAGAGGAAGCGCTGGTGGCGGGTGTGCGCTCTGAAGGCGGCAGCGTCCTTGTCGAGCGCAAGAACCGGCAGGTCCTGAGACGGCTTTACGGCGATTTCGCCCGCGTGGTGCGCGCCACCCATGGCCGGCGATATTACGCGCCGAACGGCAAGTGGAAACTGGCGGCGGCCTTTCTCTGCTCCGGCCTTGCCGCAGCGCTTGCGCTGACGGGCATGGATGGCGAAGGGTGGATCCTTGCCTATGGCCCGCTGCTGCCGATCGTGATCGGCCTTGCCTTTGCGGGCTTCGATGCGCGCGCCTCGGCGGATACGTTCAGCAACGCCGCCGGAAACGGTATGGGCGGGGGACTGGTCGCGAGCGCGGGACTGTGGCTGGTGACGGGCTTCTTCACCGGCGCCTTCGGCTGGGCGACGGCGCTTGGCCTCGTCGCCACGCCGGTGCTGTTCTGGGTGTTTGCCGCGCGGATCGGCCAGCCGACGGAGGAGGGGCGGGCGCGCGAGGCGGAAATCGCGGGGCTGCGCCTCTATCTCGAAAGCGTCGGCGACATGCGCCACGCCAATCGCAGCGAAAGGGACGCGCTCCCGGCGCTTTTGCCGTTTGCGGTGGCGCTCAACATGAAGTCAGAATGGAGCCGCGCCTTCGACAGCGTCATGGACGCTGGCCCCGGCACCATCAATCCCATACCCTTCGGCCTGCACCCGACCTTCTACGATACAGGCGCGAGCGGCGCGACCATCTTCGGCGCCTGTCAGGCGCTCAGCACAAACCTGACAGCCTGCATCTCGCCCAACGGATCGGGCTCAGGCGGCGGCTTTTCGGGCGGCGGCTTCTCCGGCGGGGGCGGCGGCGGCGGTGGCGGCGGCGGCTGGTGACCTCCCCAAACGAAACTGATGCCGCCGGTCTGGATTTTTCGATCTTTATAGGGAATCGGTGACGATGCCCGTGCGCAACTCGATCAGGGATCGACAGTTCGAATCCCTTCAAGGCGATGAAACAGACAAGAACTTGGAATTTTTTGTGCTCAGCTGCGCGCGAATTCCAGAAGCGGAGCGATGTCATGATTGTCCGCCGCGCGTAATGCTGTGACGTAGCGTCCTCGCAATTCACCAATGTTGGCCAGACTGCCGCCGCCCCAAGTAAAAGGATCGCCGCCAAGCCGCTCGATCAGAAGGTCGGCCGCGAGACGTGCGTGCCGTCCATTTCCGTTTGGGAAGGGGTGGATGGCGACGAGGCGATGATGGAATCTGACTGCCATCTCATCCGGCGGAAAGGTCTTGTGTTCAATCCAGTAATGGATGTCGCTCAATAAGCTCGCGAGCTCCATTCCAATACGATAAGCCTGAACGCCGATGTTGCGCTCCGTCGTCCGGAACGTGCCGGCCCACTGCCAGACATCACCGAACATCCGCTTATGTAATGTTCGCATGAAGTCTTCGCTGAGCATCCGCTCGAGTGGCAAGCGCCGCCGGCCACGCGCCCAAGCCACACCCTCGACGATGTTTTCTTCTTCAGCTTCGTTGAGGTCGCGGCGGTGAGTGATCCAGGTCTGGAGCAAACCCTCTCGTTCCTGCGGCTCAAGCGGCGTCGCGTCTTCAGGTTCCTGGAAAAGATCTGTCATACTTCGTTCCAGAGATCGCGCTCAGAGAGCCTGTCGCGGATGTAAGCCTGAACGCGAGATTCAAAATCCGCATTGTCCGTACCCTGGGCTTCCAAACGCATCGTGTGTGCGACACGCTGGAGTTCGCACATTGCAATCTTGCGCGCCCGCGCCTCGACAAAGGCGTCAAGCGAGCTGTTTGGAACGAGGGCATAGACGAGCGTGCAATCCAGTGCCTCGGCGGCGCGTCGCAAGGTATTGAGTTGGATTGTTCCAGCTGCTTCCGACTTTTCGATTGATTCAACTGTTTGGGGGCGGACGCCAAGGCGCGCGCCCAGCTGCGCACCCGTCATGCCGAGGGCATCGCGTAGCGCTCGTATCCATCCCTTCGGCGGTGCCCGAAACCGATCAATTGGTTGGAGCGCCTGAAGTCTTTCGTCAAGCCGTCCCCGTGCTCTTTTGCGAGTGTCACTTTTCACTTCTACAGCCTACAAACTGATAATAGGCTAATTTTTATCAGAATGTAGGCTGATTTTCAACTAATTTATATCAGTCTATAGGCTGCTTATGTCGATTAAAATATCAGTCGATAGTCTGATATATAGCCGTTCGCGTCAGTCTGTAGTCTGATCCTCCCGAGATGCCTCGGGTCAGCCATCGGCATCCGAATTGGACCGGCCGCGCTCGAAGCACCCCATGAAGATGCCAGGGAGGTAAATGAGATCGACTCAAATAATTCCAAGTGGATAGCTTTGTGACACCAGGGTCCGTCGGTTCTGATCCCATCAAGACCTTGATGCTGTCCGTCGCTAAGGGCTATCTCATTCCAATATCCGGGCAAAGACCCGAAAGGGAGTGCTCTGCCCGTGAAAGCTGAATGGTGTGGTCCTGGAGAGGTCTTCAGCGTTTTCGTGGCCGCGATCAACGGCAGCCAGACGTTGGCCGGGCCTTCTTGCCAAGTCGACCTCCTCGGCAATCCGATGGCGCAATGGCAAGATCGATTGCTCCAACGAACCGCGCGACATCTGTCAGTCGTCGCACATCGTGATCGTGGCGTAGATCTGCCCGGCGTCGGTGGCGGATCTGATGGTCTTGAGTGTTTCGGAAGACCGCAATTTGCGGGATATCGCCGATAGAAGCTTCAGGTGCTCCGCCTGGTCGCCGGGCGGCGTGAGGATCAGACAAATGACATCCACGGGTCGATCGTCGATCGCCTCAAACGCGATCGGTCTCGCAAGCCGGATGAGGAGTGCAAACGGCGCGGCTACGCCTTCAACCGGCGCGTGAGGAATGGCGATCCCGTCGCCGAAGCCTGTTGATCCCAGCTTCTCGCGATGCTCCAATGCGCCAACAATGTCGGATCGATCGACGCCCAGGACCTGCGCCGCCCGATTGGACATCAGCTGCAGCAGATTGGCTTTGGAGGCGGCAGATACATCGATCAGGACATCGTCCGGCCGCATGACTTCGGAAATTCTCATATGCTACTCACTTCCAGTGCTTGACCGCGTGGGCTGCGCGCGTGGGCGCTCCCGGTCGATATCAGTCGGCTTCGCGCAGCCGGTAACCGACGCCCGTCTCCGTCGTGATGTATTGCGGCTCGTCGGGGCTCAGTTCGATCTTCTGTCGAAGCTGGCGGACATAGACACGGAGATACTGGACGTCGGCGGAACCGCCCCAGACCGCCTCGAGCAAGTGCCGATGGGTGATGACCTTGCCGGCGTGTTGCACGAGAACGCGCAGGATGTCGTATTCCTTCGGCGAAAGCTTGATCTCCTTGTCGCCGACCCTGACGATCCGCTTGACGAGGTCGACGGAGAGCGCGCCGGTCTGGAAAATCGGACGTTCGCCCTGTTGCTGGAGCTTGTGACGCAAGGCGACGCGGATGCGCGCCGCCAGTTCCTTGGTGCCGAAGGGTTTGGTGACATAGTCGTCCGCGCCGAGTTCCAGCGCCCTGACGATGCCGGCTTCGTCTGTCCGGCTCGATAGGATGATGATCGGCAGTTCGACGCCGTCGTTGCGCCACCTGGCCAGGAGGTCATGACCGGGCATGTCGGGAAGGCCGAGGTCCAGGATGATCAGGTCGGGCTCGCCTGCGGCGACGCTCTCCGTCGCCTCCCTGGCATTCATCGCTTCGACGACCTTGTAGCCCTCGACCGACAGACCGACGCGCAGCAGTTTGCGGATCGGCACTTCGTCGTCGACAATCAGTATCCGGATGGTTGGATTGGTCATGATGCATCTCCCAGTCTCGGCGGGTTCGCCGGCGTCGGCATCCGGATCGTGAAGACGGCGCCGCTCCGATCCGTCCTGTTGGCGGATGTGACCGTGCCCCCCATCGCCTCGACGAACCCCCTGCATATCGAGAGACCGAGGCCCGTGCCGGCGAGAACATGGTCGCGCTTGCGCGCGCGATGGAAGCTGTCGAAGACCCTTTCCAGGTCGGCCGGCGGAATGCCCGGTCCTTCGTCCAGTATCTGGATCATCACCCACTTTCCATCCTTCCACGCTCGCATCCGGATCGTGGTCTGCGGTGGCGCGTATTTTGCAGCATTGTCCAGAAGATTGAAGATCACCTGCTCGAACAGGACGGGATCAACCTTGAGCATGGGAAGATCCGCCGGCAATTCGGTGCGGACATGATGCCGCGACAACATCTTTTGCGCCCGGCGGAGCGCCGATCCCACCATGTCGTCAAGATATTGCAGCGAGGCGTTCGGCTCCATCGCGCCGGTTTCGATCCGCGACATGTCGAGGAGATTGGCAATGAACCTGTTCAACCGTTCCGACTCGTCGACGATCGTGGAAAGCATGTCGTTGCGATCCTGTTCGCTCAGTGCCGCCGAATAATCGCGGAGGTTTCCGGCAGCGCCCAGAATGGCCGCCAGCGGGGTCTTGAGGTCGTGCGATATCGATGCCAGCAATGCGGAGCGCAGTTTGTCGGCTTCCGCGGCCAGCCTTGCCTTGTCGACGTCCGCGACAAGCTGGATACGCTCGATCGCAACCGCTGCCTGGTCGGCCAGCGCATCCAGCAGCCGCTGTTCTTCAGGCGTGAGCAGCGGTCCTTGCCTGTCACTGTCCAGGCCGACAACGCCCACCGGCGTCTCGCCTGTGGTAAGGGGGACATAGAGGCGGGCGGCGCCCGGCAAGGTGTCCGCCCCCCGTCCGGCCGGTCGGTTATGTTCCAACGCCCAGCGTGCCGCCGCGATGTCGGCATCGACAAGCGTATCGTCCGGAGGCACGCCCGCCCTGACCGCCACCGTGCCGTTTTCCCGCAGAAGTATGATGATGCGCGCCTTGAGCATGGAGGCCATCTGATGGGCGGATGCCCACAGCACGTCATCCAGCGTACTTGCTCCGGCCAGTTTCCGGCTGAATGAATAGAGCGCTTCCGTCGTTCGGGCCCGCGCCTTGGCGGCGATCGTCTGCGCCCTGGCGCGCGCGGCGACATTCGACACGATCACGGCCACGATCGTGAAAAACACGACGGAGATGATCTCGCGCGGTCGCGAAATCAGGAATGTATGATAGGGATTGGTGAAGAAGAAATTGTAGCAGGCGGCCGACAACACGCTGGCGTAAAGCGATGGCAACAGGCCGAACCAGACGGCGACGGTGACCACGCCGGTCAGGAATATCAGCGCGATGTGTTCGACGCCGAGCCAGGGCCAGAGCGCCAAGCCGAAGCCGACCGCCATCGCAACGACCAATGTCGATTTCAGATAGGCCTTCCAGTCCGGACGCGAACGCGGTTCCGCGACCGCGACAGAGGCTCTGGACGCCGGCACGCCGCCAGGCTTGCTTCCGGCCACCACATCGACGCTGATGTCGCCGGCATGACGGACAAGTTCGTGAACGACGGAACCGTGCAGGATCTCGAACCATCGAGACCGCTCGCTCTTGCCGATGACGATATGGGTGATGTTGTTGGCGCGGGCATAGGCCACGATATCGGCGGCGACACGACCGCCGCCGCCGGGAACGGTCACCGCATCCCCTTCGAGGCTCTGGGCCAGACGCAGCGCCGCGGCGATCCGATCCCGACCATCATCGTCCAGGCTCTGCGTGCGCCGCCCCTCGACATGGAGCGCGACCCATGGCGCGTGCAGACGATCCGCGAGCCTTTTGGCGTAACGTACGAGCCCTGACGAGCACGGGTCCTCGTTGACGCAAACGAGGATCCGCTCGCCGGCCGGCCACGGCCCCTCGATCGCGCTCTGGCGCATCTGGGAGAGGAGTTGCTGGTCGACGCGCTGGGCCGTCTGGCGCAAGGCCAGTTCGCGCAGCGCCGTCAGGTTCCGCGGCGAGAAATAGTTCTCGATCGCGCGCTTGGCGGTCCTCGGAACATAGACCTTGCCTTCATTCAGCCGCTTGATCAGGTCGTCGGGCGTAATGTCGATGATCTCGACGTCATCGGCCTTTTGGAGAATGGAATCGGGAAGCGTCTCCCGGACCCGAATGCGCGTGATCTGCGCGACCACGTCATTCAGGCTCTCCAGATGCTGGATATTGAGCGTCGTATAGACGTCGATGCCATGGTCGAGGAGTTCGAGAACATCGAGATACCGCTTGGGATGACGGCTGCCCGGCGCGTTGGTGTGCGCCAGTTCATCGACAAGCACCAGCGCCGGACCGCGTTCCAGCACCGCATCCAGATCCATTTCCTCAAGGACCCGGCCCTTGTATTCGATCTTTGTCCTTGGAATGACCTCGAAACCGCGAACCAGGGCCTCGGTTTCCTTTCGGCCATGTGTTTCGACCACGCCGATGACGACATCGTCGCCATCGGACTTGCGGGCCCGGCCGGAAAGCAACATTTCGTAGGTCTTGCCGACGCCGGGCGCGGCGCCCAGAAAGATCTTCAGGCGGCCGCGTGTTTCCTGCTCCGCCTTTTCCAGCAGCGCGTCAGGAGAAGGCCGTGTATCGCGCGCTGACTCTTCCGTTCCCATCTCGTCATTCCCGCCACGTTGAGGCCATCAAATGCAACCACCCGAAAGTGCAGTCGCTTGTCGAGCCGTCCGCCGTTCCACTTCCCATGATGCCGCCTCCGGGTCTGCGAACCGTCGATCCCGGAGACGGCTTCGATGGACATGCCATCGCATAGGTATGGCGCTTTTGGTCTGCGGACAATCACGCTCAGTTCATCGCATCGAGCGCGATGTTGAGTTCAAGGACGTTGACGATGCGGTCCGTGCTGAGGAACCCGCCGGGAGAGAATGCCGCCTGGCGGACGAGCGTCTCGACCGGCGCGACTTCGAGTCCACGCGCGGCAGCCACGCGTCCGGCCTGATAGAGCGCGCCGTCCTCGGAGATATGCGGATCGAGACCC
The DNA here is from genome assembly GCF_013344475.1 of Martelella limonii. Lineage (GTDB taxonomy): Bacteria > Pseudomonadota > Alphaproteobacteria > Rhizobiales > Rhizobiaceae > Martelella > Martelella limonii. The sequence continues at coordinate 110,401 of NZ_JABUOU010000005.1, forward strand.
GCTCCGGATGCGGCTGCGAGATCGGCAGGCAACGGGTTGTCCGGGGTCGCGCCGTAGCGTTCCACCATGGCGCGACCGCGGTCGGCGATATCTGTGCTCGTCGGCGACTTGTTGCTGCCGCCGGCGCCCGCGCCGTTATAATCGACGGCTGAGGGCCGCGGCCAGAAGTAGCGGGGTTCGGTGAAGGCCTGCGCCACCTGGCGGCTGCCGATGACCGCGCCGCTTTCGCCGATGATCAGCGAACCATTGGCGGTGTCGGGGGCGATCGCCCGGGCCACGGCCCAGACGGCTGTTGCATAGCCCGCGACGCATATCAGCATGGTCGCCGCGGCAATGCGAATACTCGACAGAAAAAGTTGCATCTTTCGGATCTCCGGATCAGTTCATGAACATGACGTGTTCGGCAATCGGGCCGAGCGTCGCCGCCGGGAAGAAGGTGAGCGCGCCGATGACGAGGATCGTCGAGGCGAGCATGGTCGCGAAGACGCCGCTTTCGACGCTGAGCGTGCCGCTCGATTCGACGCTGCGCCGCTTGGCCGACAGCGAGCCGACGATCGCGAGCGGCAGGATGATCGGAATGAACCGCGCGAGCAGCATCACGATCCCGGTCGCGATGTTCCACGGAACGGTGCCATCGCCGAGCCCCTCGAAGCCGGAGCCGTTATTGGCGCTGGCCGACGTAAACTCGTAGAGCATCTCGGAGAAGCCATGCGGTCCGACATTGTTGAGCGTGTCGGCGCCCCACGGCGTTGCGGCGAAGATTGCCGTCCCGCCCAGGATGAACAGGCCATGCGCCAACAGGGCGAACAGCGCGAACTTCACCTCCCGTGCTTCCACGCGCCAACCGAGATATTCCGGCGTGCGGCCGATCATCATCCCGGCAATGAAGACGCCGACGACGATATAGAGGAACATGTTGATCATGCCGACGCCGACGCCGCCGAAGGTGGAATTTAGCCACATGCCGATCATCGGCATCAGCCCGGTCATCGGGTTGAGGCTGTCATGCATGGCCCCGACCGAACCGTTCGAAGTCGAGGTCGTCAGCACCGACCATAGAGGGCCGCCGGTTGCGCCGAAGCGCAGTTCCTTGCCCTCGAGATTGCCGACGGTCTGCTCGATCGGCAGGTTGGCGAAGGCTTCTGTCGGCGCGGATTCGAAATAGACCGCGCCTGCGATCTTGACCGCGATGAAGCCCAGCATCACCGCGAAGATCACCATGGCGTGGCGCTTGCGCTCGATGATCCGGCCGAACATCCATACGCAGGCCATCGGGATCAGGATGATGGCGACCATCTCGATGATGTTGGTCCAGAAGCTGGGGTTCTCCAGCGGATGGGTCGAGTTGGGACCGAAGAAGCCGCCGCCATTGGTGCCGAGCTGCTTGATCGACACGAAGGCGGCGACCGGACCACGGGCAATGGTTTGCTGCACGCCTTCCAGCGTGGTCGCGATCGCCGCCCCATCGAACGTCATCGGCACGCCGCCGAGAACGAGGAGGATGGCGAATAGGACAGCAACCGGCAGCAGGACGAGGAAGGACGCGCGCTGCAGGTCAACGAAGAAATTGCCAAGCGGCTTGCCGGCAAGACCGCGGGCGAGCGCGGCAAGCGCCGCGATGCCGGTGGCTGCAGACACGAACTGCAGCCACATCAGGCCGCCGAGCTGCGACAGGTAGCTGAGCGATACCTCACCCGAATAATGCTGCAGATTGGTGTTGGAGGTGAACGAGGCTGCCGTGTTGAAGATCAGGCTGCCCTCCAATGCGCCCTTGCCGTCGGGATTGAGCGGCAGGGCCTGCTGCAGGGCGAGAAACCCGAAGGTGACCACGAACATGACGATGTTGAAGGCCAGCATGGCGACCATGTAGCGCTTCCAGTTCTGGTCCTGGATGCATGTGGCGCCGCCGATCGACTGGAACAGGCGGGTGAAGCCGCCGGCCTCGCCCCTGTTCGGGTCCATGGCCCATTTCATGTAGCGGCCGAGCGGCCAGGAAACGAGCGCCGTGCCGCCAACGACGAGGACGACGAAGATTATGGATTGAATGAACATCGAGAAGTCTCCGGCTTCGTTGGAAGATCAGGCCCGGTCGACGGCATCGGTCATGACGAGCAGAAGCCCGAAGACCGCCAGTCCGAGAACGAGATAGAGGATGGTCATGTGTCGCATTCCTTGTGGTCAGGCGAGGCCGATGGCGGTGATGACGAGGTCGATCGCCTTGATGCCGATGAAGGGCACGATGAGGCCGCCAAGCCCGTAGATGAGAAGATTGCGCCTCAGGAGCCCGTCCGCGCCGATGGCCTTGTAGGCAACGCCTTTGAGCGAAAGCGGGATGAGGGCGATGATGATCAGCGCGTTGAAGATGATCGCCGACAGGATCGCGCTTTGCGGCGTTGCGAGCCCCATGATGTTGAGCACGCCGAGTTGCGGATAAAGCGCGATGAACATGGCCGGAACGATCGCGAAATACTTCGCGACGTCGTTGGCGATCGAGAAGGTGGTCAGCGCCCCGCGCGTCATCAGCAACTGCTTGCCGATCTCGACGATCTCGATCAGCTTGGTCGGATCGGAATCCAGATCCACCATGTTGCCGGCTTCGCGGGCGGCGATCGTGCCGGTGTTCATGGCGACGCCGACATCGGCCTGGGCGAGGGCAGGGGCGTCGTTGGTGCCGTCGCCGCACATGGCGACGAGCTTGCCCTTGGCCTGTTCCTCGCGGATCAGCGTCAGCTTGTTTTCCGGCGTGGCTTCGGCCAGGAAATCGTCGACGCCGGCCTCGGCGGCGCCCGCCGCCGCCGTCATCGGATTGTCGCCGGTGATCATCACCGTGCGGATGCCCATGCGGCGCAGTTCGTTGAAACGCTCGCGAATGCCGCCCTTCACGATATCCTTGAGATGGACGACGCCGAGCAGTTTGCCGTCCCTGACCACAGCCAGAGGCGTGCCGCCGCCCCTGGCAATATCGTTTGCGATCGCCTCGAGTTCGCGTTTGCTCTCGGCGCTGGCGCGCACCGCTCCAGCCGCAACCGATGCCTGATCGAGGTATTTGAGAACGGCGTCGACGGCGCCCTTGCGGATCGATGATCCGTCAATGTCGACGCCCGACATGCGGCTTTGCGCCGTGAACGGCACGAAGGTCGCGTGCAGCGATTGCATGTCCCGCCCGCGAATGCCGTATCTCTCCTTGGCGAGCACGACGATGGAGCGGCCTTCCGGCGTCTCGTCGGCGAGCGAGGCCAATTGAGCGGCATCGGCCAGTTCCTGTGCGGTGACGCCCTTGACGGGCCGGAACTCGGTCGCCTGACGGTTGCCGAGCGTGATCGTTCCGGTCTTGTCGAGCAGCAGCGTGTCAACGTCGCCGGCCGCCTCAACGGCGCGGCCGGACATGGCGAGAACGTTGAAGCGCACCAGGCGGTCCATGCCGGCGATGCCGATGGCCGAAAGCAGCGCGCCGATCGTGGTCGGGATCAGGGTGACGAACAGCGCCACCAGCACGATGATCGGAATGGAACCGCCGGCATAGGCGGCGAAGGCGGGGATCGTCGCGGTCGCCATGACGAAGATCAGCGTCAGGCCGGCGAGCATCACGTTCAGCGCGATCTCGTTCGGCGTCTTCTGGCGCTCGGCGCCTTCGACCAGGGCGATCATGCGGTCGATGAAGGTCGATCCCGCCTCGGCGGTAATCCTGACCTTGATCCAGTCCGACAGCACCTGCGTGCCGCCAGTCACCGCCGAACGGTCGCCGCCGGATTCTCGGATGACCGGCGCGGACTCGCCCGTGATCGCCGCCTCGTTGACCGAGGCGATGCCCTCGATGATCTCGCCGTCGGACGGGATGATCTCTCCGGCTTCGACCAGGACGACGTCGCCCGTCTTCAGGCTCGTGCCCGGCACGAGCTTGACCTCGTTGCTGTCCGGATCGGCGAGCAGCTTGGCCTGCGTCTCGGTGCGCGAACGGCGAAGCGACTCCGCCTGCGCCTTGCCGCGTCCCTCCGCGACCGCCTCGGCGAAGTTCGCGAAAAGGATCGTGAACCAGAGCCAGAGGATGATCTGGAAGGAGAAACCGAGGTCGCCCGCGCCGGTCGCGACGTCCTTGATAAACAGCACCGTCGTGAGAACCGAGACGACGCCGACGACGAACATCACCGGGTTCTTCGCCAGCGTACGCGGATCGAGTTTCTTGAATGCGCCCCCAAGTGCGGGGACAAGGATGCGAGCGTCGAAGAGGCTCGCGGATTGGGACTGGCTCATATGCGACTCCAGCATGTTAATGAGTGACGGTTCGGTCCGTTCAGCCGCAGCCGAAAAGCGCGGCGGCAAGCCGGGCGACAAGCGCGATCAGCACCGTCGCCACGGTCAGGGCGAGGATGACGCCCGATGCCCGCAGCGGCTTTCCTGCCTTGGGGGTTTTGGGCTGCTGCGGATCGAGGGATTTGCGGATCTGGCGAAGCGGCGTTCCTATGGTCCGTGCCGGTTTCATCGGGCTGGACCTTCGGGAACTCAGAAGCGCTCCGGCCGAAGCAGCGCGTAGATCAGATAGGCAGCGACGAACAGCGTCACCGCACCGCTCAGAGCATAGTCGACGATCATTTCTCACCTCTTCTCCTATGCGGGACCTTTATTTGCTCCACGCATTTGCAATGCAGGTCATCGCCGCAAGATCGGAGGCGCTATGCGGAGCTATGAGAGCGCCAGTCGCATTCCGGCCGATTACCGATGATGGCAAGAATATGGCGCGGAACCGCATAGGGGTTCGAGAGAGGGGGAGAGGCCAAGACATAAAAATCTCATAGGAAAAGCGCGACTTCTCGATCGGGAAATAGGGCAGGTCGCTGCCGGCCGGGATCGTTGCCGTATCGAGGCAAAAGAGATAAATCTAGTGCCACATTCTCCGAACATCCTGATTAGGCTTGGGAGAGCTTCTTCAGTCCGCGTGGTGACAAGCTTCAAATCACCGGCAACAATGCTTCAGCAACTCGCGGAAACGGGTCATTGATTACCCCCCCCTCCAACCGCACAAAAGGCGGTTGCGGGATGGCTGATCTGGGTTTTGACGCTCAGACGTAAGCCGTAGTCGCGCAGTCCTGCTTCAGTGCCCGAGGTTGCGCCAGTTCGACAGCCTTTTATCATTCGCCGAAGAAGATGGCGCCGTAGTCGGTGGCGCCATGCAGAATATGAATGATGACCACCTTTGCACTGTCAGCGCGGTAGAAGATCAGGTAGTTGCCGTGAACGCGCCGATGGATTTGATGATGTTCATAGCGCGGGACGAGGGCGAAGGCATTGGGGTTAACGACGATATCCTCACAGCTGCTCTGCAGTTCCCGAAGGAATGACAGGGCGCGTCGTGGGTTTCGCTCGGCAATATAATCGGCGATTTGCTCAAGTTCGTTTTCGGCCTCTCGGGAAAACGCAAGGATCATGCCGATTTTTCGGCCTTCTCATCCATTGCACCGTATTTCGCGTCGAGACGGTTGAAGACGTCGCTCGCCGGCGTGGTCCGGCCAGCGTCCGCATCGGCGATGCCGCGCATGATCGAGGCATCCAGCGCGAGAAGCCGGGTCTCGCGGTCCTGGACCAGCCGCACGCCTTCACGCAGCACTTCGCTTTTCGAGCCGTAGCGGCCTGTCTCCACGAGTTGCTGAATATAGCTTTCAAGCTGCTTTCCCAGATCGGCGCTGATCAAGCGGTCCTCCATCGTATTATGACGAATTCAACATAGGCGGCTTATCAACAGTTATCAAGTGGAGCGAAGCTCACTCTTGATGTCCTGCGCTGGCCAAATGCTTCCAAATCGACCTGAACTCGCCGTCGGCTGCGCCAACCCACGTTTTTGTGGGACGGGAGCCTGTTGGCAAAGAATTACTAGACGAACTGAAGTAACGTCCCTACATCTCTGGGATGTCTATAGGATACACCATGCAGGTAAGGTAAATCAGGGGTCGTAGGTTCATATGCCTTCAAGACCCTGAAGCTGACCGTCAACACGCGCTTAGTCGCGCCAATATCCGGGCGAAGGTCTGGACGGCAGCAAAGCGCCTCCATTTCGGTCGTGGAGGTCTTCATCGCGCGCTGAGCTGCTGCGGGTTTTGTGGACAGCATGTTAAGCTAGCATAGCCCGGTCCTCGAACTCCACCGGACTTATATATCCGATGTCGATGGCCTCGCTCTGATTGGACCGCCAGGCGTAAGGGCATGGCATATAGCTGTCTTTCATAAACGCTGAAACTCAGCTCGGAGCGTCTGCGCGAAAGCCCGAGATGATTTGATCGACCTGCTGGGCGAGTGGCAGGATGCCGCTGATGGTGCAGCCCCATTCCTCTGCTTCAAGCGGTTCGAGCGTTTGTAGCTGGCTTTCGATAAGAGAGGCCGGCATGAAATGCTGCCTTTTTGTGACCCGCTCCATCAGGCTCACCTGCTCGACCATCGGATGGACGAAAAAGATCGGGCCGCCCATCGAAAGCGCACGTCGATAGCTTCGCTTCAGCGCGGAGCAGGATGCGACCGAGCCTTCCCGGTACGCTCGCAAGGCGGCGGCGACGCTCTCGAGCCAGGGTTTGCGCATCGCGTCATCGAGAGGAAGGCCCTCGCGCATGCGGGCGATGTTTGCAGCGGGATGCAAGTCGTCGCCCTCGATGAACGGAAGGCCGAGCCGGCTGGCGAGCCCGCTGCCAAGGGTGCTCTTGCCGCAGCCGCTGACGCCCATGACGATGATATGCTTCGGCGCCGTCACGTCAGCCATTCGACCGGCCACATCACGATCTGGGGGAAGGCTGCGACAAGAACCAGCACCACGGCATTGACCGCATAGAAGGGCAGCGCCGCCTTCACGAGCTTCGGTGTGGGCACCCCTGACACATAGGCCGTCGCAAACAGGCAGGTGCCGACCGGCGGCGTCGCCAGGCCGACGGCGAGGCAGGCAACCATGTAGATGAGGAAATGCAGCGGCTCCACGCCTGCCGCAGCTGCCGCCGGCATCAGCACCGGGATCAGCATCAGTGCGGCTGCGACGATATCCATCAGCATGCCGACGACGATGAAGATCACGCCCATCAGCATCAGCGTCATGAAGGTCGAGCCGCCGAAGATCGTCAGGAAGCCCGACGCCTTCTGGGGCAGAAGGTCGACGGTGAAGACGAAGGTTGCAGCACTTGCGACCATCAGGATCAGCAGAACCGAGCCTGCGAGCTGGCCGGCATTGACCGAAAGTTTCAGGAGGTCGCGCAGCCCGATTTCGCGATGGACGAGAGCCGCAACGATCAGCGTGTAGAGAACCGCAAGTCCGGCTGCTTCCGTTGGTGTGACGATGCCGGAAAACATGCCGGTCAGGATGATCACGGGCGCGACGACGGAGGGAAGGGCCCGAAACAATGCCCGCGCGGAGGCCCTCATGTCGAATGTCGTGATCTTGCCATAGCCCTTCCGGCGTGAGACGATCGTGTTGTAGATTGCAAGCGCGACGGCAAGCAGAACGCCCGGTCCGAGACCGCCGGCAAGGGCCGCGCCCACCGATTGTCCCGCCGATGCGGCGGCTACGATGATCAGGATCGAGGGCGGCACCAGGGTCGCAAGCGTCGCCGTGATCAGCGTCAGGGCTGCCGAATAGGGTTTGGGATAGCCGCGCGCTGTCATGGAGCGGATCGTGATCGGGCCGAGGCTTGCGATATCGGCAACCGATGAGCCGGAGATGCCGCCGAAGACGAAACTCGAGGCGATATTGACATGGCCGACACCGCCCGGAAGCCTGCCCACAAGCGCTTCAGCCGCATCGAAAATGCGCTCGGAAAGGCCGCCGCGCTCCATGATCTGACCTGCGAGGATGAACAGCGGGACCGCGATCAGGAGGAACGAGTTGATCGAGGTCGCCATCGACTGCGTGATCATCGACAACGGCATGTCGAACCACCACAGCGTCGCCGCAGACGCAAGGCCAAGGGCAACGGCGAGCGGCACATCGAGGATCGCGAACAGGATGAAAAGCGCGATAAGGGTAAGGCTCATGGGCTCAATCCTTCCTGAGAAGCCGAAGGCGCGATCTGGTCGTCGTCTCCCCGGATCACGATGAACGCATTGACCGCCGATCCTGCGATCGCGAGAAACGAACCGATCACCAGCGGCAGGGTGGTGACCCACATGCCGATCTGGAGGATCGGAGACAATTCGCCGAATCTGAGCTGCTGCAGCAGGAGCAGCCAGCCCTGCCAGGTGACGATCGCAAACAGGATCATCGCGCTCACCGTCGGTACCAGCCGATAGGCGAGCATCAGGCGGGCCGGCATCACGTTGATCAACATGTTGAGCGCGGGGTGCTGGCCGTTGCGGAAGCCCGCGGCAAGGCCGAGCCAGACCGTCCAGATAAACAGAAAGCGCGACAGTTCCTCGGTCCAGGCGAGCGAATGCCCGAACAGCCGCGAACCGACCTGCAGCGTGATCAGCACGACCATGCTGACCACCGCTAACAGGATAATGAAATCGACCACACGCCAGATGATCTTGTCCAGGAGCTGCATCATCTACACCCTCAGGGGTTCACATCGGTGGCGTCCGTCACGTGACGGACGCCACCGTTTGATGTCAATTCGACTTTACGAAGTCGAGGCTGGTCTGCATGAAGTCGGCGCCGATCTGATCCTGGAAATCGCCATAGATGCCTCGGGCAATGTCCTGAACCTTGGCGAGTTCGCCATCGGCGAACATGTTCACATGCATGCCCTTTTCCTGGAGCTTGCCGATAATTTCCTCTTCCTGCTTGATCTCGCTGGCATCGTGCTCGGCGATCATCTCGTCGGCGGCGGCCTGAACGGCATCATGATACTGTTCGGGAATCTTGTTCCAGGCTGAGGAAGACAGACCGAGAAGGAAGCTGTCGGCGATGTGCTGGGTGAGGTTCAGTTCGCCCTGAACTTCATAGAAGCGATTGTTGTAGGGAACCTCGACCGGGTTTTCCTGACCATCGATCGCCTTCAGCTGAAGCGCCGAGTAAACTTCCGAAAATGCCATCGGCGTGGGGTTGGCGCCCAGCGCCTGGAACAGCTTGACGAACAGCGGATTGTTGGGCGTGCGCAGCGTCAGTCCCTTGAAATCTTCGGCCGTGGTGATCGGCTGATCCCTTGTGGTCACGTCACGGAAGGTGCGCAGGAAAAAGCCGAGGCCCTTGATGTTCAGCCGCTCGACGGAGGCGATCAGTTCCTGTCCCGGCGCGCCGGAAAGATAGGCCTTCAGCTGGTCGTAATCGGTGAAAAGATACGGCAGCGAAATCGCGTTCATCTTCGGCTCGAACGAGGCGTAGACGGACGAGGCCAGGATCAGGCCGTCAAGGGCACCGGAACCGAGCTGGTTGATCGCGGCATTCTGGTCCTTACCGAAGAGCACGCCGTCCGGAAAGACCTGGAATGTCACTTCGCCGTCGGTCTTCTCCTTGACCAGTTCGGCAAAGCGCGATGCTGCGCGTCCGACAGAGCTTTCTGCAGGATCAGGAACGGCAATGCGCAATGCCGTTCCGGCAAATGCGGAACCGCCGATGCTGGTGCCGGCGATCACCATCGCGGCTGCGGCCAGGCCGTGCATCAGGCGGCGGCGGGTAAGGTTGAGTGCTTTTTTCATTTTGGGTCTCCTCCCGTGGTTGATGAAGTAAATGCTCAGTTTTTCAGGGCGCTTTCCGAAAGGTCGTCGCCGTTGCGCCGCTTCAGTTCGAGAAACAGCGCCGAATGATCGAGATCCGCGCCGCCGTGCTCGACAAGCGACGAGAACAATGCGTCTGCAAGCTTCAAGGACGGCAGATCGAGGCCAAGATTGCCGGCGACATTGAGCGCCGCCCTGGTGTCCTTGACCTGATATTTCGCCGGACCTCCTGGCTGGAAGTCACCGGCGATGATCCTTTGCCCGTGCAGGTCCAGTATTTTCGAGGCGGCAAAACCGCCGAGCAGCGCCTCGCGCACCTTCGCAAGGTCCGCGCCGCCCTTCTCCGCCATCAGCAGCGCTTCCGACACCGCCACAAGCGTGCTGGCGACCAGCGACTGGTTGATGAGTTTGGCGAGCGCCCCCGTGCCGGCGGGGCCGATATGGACGATGCGTCCCATGGCAGACAGGATCGGGCTTGCCGCGCGCACATCTTCGGTCTGGCCGCCGACCATGATCGACAGCGATCCGCTTTTGGCAGCAGGGGTTCCGCCGGAAACGGGAGCATCGAGCCACCGGAGGCCAAGACCATGCGCCCTTGCCGCCATGGCCTCGGCGTCGTCGACCCCGATCGATGACATCACGATCAGCAAGGCGCCCTTGCGCATCGCCTTTGCCGCGCCCGCGCTTCCGAAAAGCACGGCTTCGCAGGCGGGCCCGTCGGAGAGCATGACGATAACCGCATCGGCATCGGCGGCGGCGCGCGCCGGGCTGCCGGCAAGCCCGGCACCCTTGGCCGTCAGAGCGGCGGTCTTTTCCGCGCTGCGGTTCCAGACGGTGACCTGGAAGCCGGCGCCGATGAGATTGGCCGCCATCGGGCCTCCCATCAGGCCCGTTCCGAGAACCGCTATCTTCGACCTGCTCATCACGCGCTCCTCACGGTGCTACCCGCTCGAAGAACCCGACAGGACCTTCCTCGACGAGCGACAGGGCCGTCCGAAACGCTGCCAGATGCGGCGTTGCAAGATGCGCGTCGAAGGCGGCGCGGTCGTCATAGACCTCGTAGAACATCACCTTCACCGGCGAGCGGCTCCGGTCGACGAAGACGTCGAACTGGCGGCAGCCCGGTTCCCGCGCAAGCGAGTTTTCGGCATCCTCGCGGGCGGCCTCAAGGAAGGCCGCCAGCTTGTCCTCTGCAACATCGAACTGCGGCAGGACGACGTAGCTCATGCCGCCTTCTCCGCCTTCGGTCCCATGGAGCTTACCTGTTCGCGGCGCAGCGCCACGACATCGAGATCATCCACGAGTTCGACGTCTGACATGCGCACGACCTGGTCGCGCTTGATCGGGTTCTTGAGCTTGACGTTGTGGGCAAGGCCGATCGGCAGTGCGTCGATCTCGCTCGAGATCGTGGCCGGGATCGCCTTGGCCCAGACCGCGTAGCCGCCTTCGCCGTCCAGCATGTCGCCGGCCTTGAATTCGCCCTTGGCGGCAGCCACGGCATCGCCGCGATACTCCTTCGAGGAGCCGGTCGGCTCGCCGCGCAGCACGGCCGAGAGGACCGACACGGAGGTTTCCAGACCGATCAGGTGGAAGGGGCGCCACATCGAGCCATACCAGCCGGACTTGTCCGTCAGGAGGCCGTATTGCTTGAAGCAGTCACGGGTATATTCGTCCGGCGCCTTGAAGGTGACGAACATGCCGTAACGGATATTGTTGAGCACCTCGCGGCCATCGGGCTCCTGGCTGGCAGCGATATCGACGAGGCCCGACTTCGGCATCCGTCCGCCTTCGGACGCCGGCTTGAAGACCGAAGCAAGGTCCTGAAGGCCGGAGGGATAGAAGGCCAGACCGTCATCCGGGCAATCGAGGCCAGTGCCGTTGGCGACTGCCGCCATTTCGATGGCGGCCTTGGTGCCATCCGTAAACGAGTTGTACATCTTGGGATTGAAATCGCCCTTTGCCACCTCTTCCTCGGTCCAGCCGAAAAAGCCCCAGACGGTATCCGGCGTCGAATAGCGGTAGCGCGGCTCGAAATTCATGCCCTTGCCGGCTGAGATCAGGTCGAAGCCGCAGGAGCGGACCCAGTCGACCAGTTCGCAGATAAAGGCCGGCTGATCGCCGTAGGCCATGGAATAGACGAGCCCCTTGGCGCGCGCCTTGGCCGCCAGGATCGGGCCACACATGACATCGGCTTCAACATTGACCATGACGATATGCTTCATCCCGTCGATTGCCTGCAGTGCATGCCGGGTGCCGGCGATCGGATGGCCGGTCGCCTCGATGATGCACTCGATGCCCTCGAAGGCGCAGAGATCGGCCGCGCTTTCGGTGACGAAGGTCTTTCCGGTGTCCATCGCGTCGGACAGCGAGGTGGCGTCATATTCCTCGTCTTGCCAGCCGGTGCGCTTCAGCGAGGCGCGCGCCTTGCCGGCGTCCAGATCCGCAACGCCGACGATGTGATAGCCGGCGATCTTGCGCGCCTGGGCGAGAACCATGGAGCCGAACTTGCCTGCTCCGATCAGGCCGACGCGGATGGGGCGGCCTTCGGCATGGCGCGCTGCGAGCATCGATGAGAGATTCATGTGGAGCTACTCCGTATTGCGACCGTCTGGTCGGAAATCCATTTTCCACTGAGGAGAATGCCGACGGTCACTGCGGCGGCAGCACAGGCTGCACGCCGCGAACGGTATCCGGTGCTCCTCCCAGCACGCCGGCGCTCAAGGCCGGGCAAGACCATCATCGGGCACAGGTAACTGCAGTAAAATTTACTTTTTCTGCTCGATTATGTAGCTGAGCTAATCGATGAGAGAGCGGTCTTCGTTGTACCAGACCTGTGCTTCGCGCCTGATCCATTCCAGGAAGCGTTTGACGCGGGTGCGCCGCAGATGCGTGTAGGGGCAGACGATCCACTGCGTGGTGATCCGCATCACGGGCGGTTCGGCGACGGCGACGACCAGCCGGCCATCCTTGAGTTCCTGTTCCATCATCAGATTGCTCTCAAGCGCCATCCCCATGCCCAGCACGGCCGCATCGACAACCATGTGCGAGCGATCGAAATAAAGGCGCTTGATCGGCACGTCGTCGATGATCCCCTGATGGGCAAACCAGGACTTCCATTGGATCTGCGCCTTCACGGAGTGGATCAGCCTGTGCTTCAGAAGGTCGGCCGCGGTTAGGGAATGTTCCCGGGCAAGGGTGGGCGCGCATACGGGCAAGAACCGCTCCTCGACGAGCTCTTCGACATGCAGGCCCGGCCACCGTCCGGCACCATGGCGAATTTCCACATCCACCAGATCACGATTGAAATCCGTCGGTTCATTGGAACCGTCGAGCCGCACGTCGATATCCGGATTGGTTTCGAAAAACCGGGGCAAACGGGGCAATATCCACTTCGTTGAAACTGTGGGAGTCGCCCTGATGGTGAGAAGCGTCGTTGGTTTGCTGCCGCGAATGATCTCCGTCGAACGGATGATTTCTTCGACATGCTGCGAGATGAGATCGAAGTAGCGCTCCCCGTCTTCCGTCAGCTTCACCTTGCGGCCGACCTTGGCCACCAGCGTCATGCCGAGCTGTTCTTCCAGAACCCGGACCTGCTGGCTCACGGCTGAGGCGGTGACGTTCAGATGCTCCGCCGCCGCGCTCACCGAATTGAGGGCTGCGACATGATAGAATACCGAAATGGAACGGAATGGAGTCATCGTGTTCTGGCCTCAACGATCCTGCTCATGCAGACCCCGGCGGTTCCCAACCCCTCTGACGCCTGCAGTTGTTGATCCTTCCTGCCCGAGAACCATGCAGCGATGCAATCGTAACAAGTTAGAAATTGAGTGAGGCTTCGAAAGCAGCGATGCTGGAAAACGTGCGTGTCAACGGCCGCGTAGAAACCGGCCACGGGCGAACTAAAAGTCGGCTGCGTTGGGCGCAGCCATGAGACCTGGGGGAGGGCGTGGCCCTATGGCCCCAGAACAAGACCGGTTCAAAATTCTGCGCTAGGCTAGAACGAATGGAGAATCGAACCGTTGGCTACCCTTTTGCGCGATGTCGCCCGCCATATTGTGGTGAATGTTTTTCCTTCGGTTGTACCCAATCCCAGCGTTCGTCGCCCGTGTCGACCTCGGCGGGCGCCGGAAGTCTCATGGCATGGGTGATGACCTCGAACTGCTTGCGCCGTTCGGCAGGCGTTGCTCCCGGCTTCAGCGAGCGATTCCGGCCTATCCCGGATCTACGATCGAGACCTGGCCCGGCCCTCGATGCAATTTATATTCCATAATATTGACTTCATGAAATAAAAAAATCATCCTTCGATCCTGGGACATCTTCACTACAATCTGCAATCAATGCGCCTCAGGGCGCGGGAGGCTCGCGCATGTCGTCTATCGGTATTGGCCTGATCGGAACCGGCTATATGGGGAAATGCCACGCGCTGGCATGGAATGCCGTCGGCCCGACCTTTGGCGATGGCCCGCAGGTTCGCCTTGTGCATCTTGCAGAAGTCGACCAGCAGCTTGCGCGCGACAAGGCCCGCGCGTTCGGCTTCGAGAAGGCGACGGGGAACTGGCGCGATCTGATCGCGGACCCGGAGGTGGACGTGATATCGATTGCCGCGCCGAACGCGTTCCATCCGGAAATGGCGATCGAGGCGCTCCACGCCGGCAAGCACATCTGGTGCGAAAAGCCGATGGCGCCGAAATTTAAGGATGCGCTGAAGATGCGCGAAGCAGCCCGCAGCGCCGGCCGCACCGCTGTCCTTGGCTACAACTATATCCAGAACCCGATGATCCGGGAGATCGCGAACCTCCTCGATGAGGGCGCCATCGGAGAGGTCAACCACATCCGCATCGAGATGGACGAGGATTTCATGGCCGATCCGGACCAGTTCTTCTACTGGAAGAGCGAGGCAAGTTCCGGCTATGGGGCGCTCGACGATTTCGCGGTGCATCCGCTGTCGCTGATCCGGGTGCTGTTCGGGCGCCTTGCAAGCGTCACCACCGACATGGCGAAACCCTATGCCGAGCGTCCGTTGAAGACCGGCGGCAAGCGCGCCGTCGAAACCCATGATATCGCCAGCGTGCTGTTTCGCATGGAAAGCGGCGCTTCCGGCGTGCTGATGGCCAATCGCGCCGCCTGGGGGCGCAAGGGCCGGATCGCGATCCAGATCTTCGGCTCAGCCGGTTCGATTGCCTATGATCAGGAGCGGATGAACGAGGTTGAGCTCTACCGCGCCAACGGCCCGGCCCGTGAGGCCGGCTATACCCGCATTCTCGCCGGCCCGGCGCACCCGCCCTATGACAGTTTCATTCCCGCTCCGGGGCACGGACTTGGCTTCAACGACCTCAAGGTCATCGAGTGCCACCACCTGATCGCCGCCATCGAAGGACGGGACGCTCATGTGATCGATTTCGAGAAAGGTGTCGAGATCGAACGCGCGGTCCACGCCATGGCCGCAGCCCATGAGCGGCGCGGCTGGGTGGACATCGACTATGACTGAGGCGCTGTGAGACTGCGATGGTTGACCCCGACCGTTGCCTGAGGTTCAGTTTTGGCGCGACGTCGGCCATTGTTCCGTGCCGGCGATCTCGCTCACCAGTGTCTCGATCGACGCGATAATCCTGCCGAAGACCTGCTCGGCTTTCTTGCGCCGGTGATAGCTGAGGCAGACGGTGCGGATGTAGTCCGGCGACAGCGAAACCGCACGCACGCGCCCGGCTGCCAGTTCCTCAACGAAGGCGCTGCGGGCAAAGACGCCATAACCTTCCCCCGAACTCACCAGCCGCACCAGCTGATGTCCGGCGTCGATTTCGAACCGGACATTCATCGTCCTGCCGAGCGCCTCCATCCTCTGCTCGAGATTGCTGCGCAGCGAGTGCCGGCTGGAGGTGACGATGAGCGGCAGGTCTGCAAGGCGGGTGAATGGGAAGGGATCGGGAATATCGTTCATGGCATCGGCAGCGCCGATCAGGACCATTTCCTCCTTCAGCAACGGCTGGCTGATGACGGCCTCCGTGTCGCTTTCCCTGAAGGTTATGGCGATGTCCAGATCGCCGGTCGAGATCCAGTCATGAAGATAGCCGGACATGGCTTCCACCAGCCGGAGCGAGATTTTCGGATACTGCTCCGTCAGCCGCCGCAGCAAGGGCCGCGTCAGAACCGCGGCCGTCGTTGGTGGCAGGCCGATCGAAATCTCACCCGCAGGCTCCTCGGCGATCTGCTTCAACTCGCTTCTGAGCGAGCCGAGAATGCCGAAGACCTCATAGACCTGCGGCAGCAGGCCGCGGCCCGCCGGCGTCAGTGCGACGCCGCGGGCCTGCCGCTCGAACAGCGCAACGCCAAGGTCTGCCTCCAGCCGTCTTATGGAAGCCGAAAGCGCCGGTTGCGCCACGCTCAGGCGCGCGGCAGCCGCCGTGATCGATCCTTCTTCCGCGACGGCGAGGAAGCCCTGCAGGCGGTTGAGGTCAAACTGATGTGCAAGTTGTGCCATAAGCCATATAAAAATGATTATATCGGAAGAGGCAAACACTATTAGAGATTTGTGCCTCGCAGCGCTATCACCCTTGCCAGCATCTTGGGAGGAGCTTTATGAACATGCACAAACTCATGGCCGCAACCGGTGTGGCTTTCATGCTCGGCAGCAGCGTTTCGATGGCAGCGGACTACACGCTGTCGGTCACGCTCGACACCAGCCCGCAGCATGTCCGGAACGTCTGGCTGAAGGACTTCGCCAAGGCCGTTGGAGAGAAGTCCGATGGGCGTCTGGAGATCGAGATCTTCGAGGCAGGGTCCAAGTACAAGGACAGCGAAGCGGCCGCGGCGGTGGCGCAGGGCGCAATCGATATTGCGATCCCGCAGTACCAACTGATTTCCCGTTTCGTGCCGGAAGCCGATTTCGAACAATTGCCGATGTTTTACGGCATGGGTCGCGAAGAGATCTACGCGATCGTCGACGGCGAAGTTGGCAAGGATCTGAATGGCCGGATCGAGGACAAGCTTCGCGTGAAGGTTCTGGGGCGCCCGATCGACCTCGGCTTCGGCACGGTCTTCTCCACCGATGTGGAGCTGAAGGAGCCCTCCGATCTGGCGGGGCTGAAAGTGCGCGTGCCGGGCGGACCGGCAACGGTCGAACGCTACGAAATCATGGGATCGGTTCCGGTCCAGATCTCCTGGCCCGATGTCCCTCAGGCGCTCCAGACGGGCACCATCTCGTCACTGTGGACGACGCAGGAATCGCTTGCGTCCTCGAAGCTCTGGGATGCCGGTGTCAAATACGGCATGGAAGACCGGCAGGCGATCGTCCAGTATGTCCCGCTCATCAACCAGCGCAGCTTCGACAAACTGCCTGAAGATCTTCAGAACCTGCTGTCGGCGACATGGGACGAGATGGTTGACGGTGAGAGGGATTTCGCCGCGCAGCGTCAGCAGGACGCCCGTGCGCTGAATGCGGAAAACGGCATCGTCACCTCCGATCCCAGCCCGGAAGCGCTCGCCGCAATGCGGCAGAAGCTTGTCGCCGCGCAGCCGGCGCTTGTCGAAGAGCTGGGCATGAACCCGGAATTCGTCGCCAAGCTCACGGCTGCGGCCGGTCAGTAGAACCGCGCTCGCGCATCGGTGGACCTCTGAAATGAAACAGTACCTTGTCGGTCTGGAGACCGCCGTCACGGGTCTCCTCGCTCTTGCAGCAGCGCTCCTGACCGTCAGCGAGTCGGTTTTGCGCTACGTCGCCCCGGCCCGTCTTCCGGACTGGGGTGCCGAAGTCACGATCTATCTCGTGGGCTGGGCCGTCATGCTGAGCGCCAGCCGGCTGATCCGGGAGCGCATGCATGTGAGCGTGGAGATGCTGACGGACCAGCTTCCGGGCGGACCGCGCAAGCTGTTTCAGATCCTGGTCTGCCTCTTCGGGGTTGTGGTTTCCGGCATCATCGTCTGGGCCGGCTGGCAGATGGTCGATTTCGCCCTGATGCTTGGCGAGCGGTCGGATTCATCCATCAGGTTTCCGATGTGGATCTATTACAGCGCCATCCCCGTGGGCTTCGCCCTCTGCGCGGCAACCTATCTGTGGCAGCTCGTGGCGCTGCTCGCCGGCCGGGAGGTCTGATCCATGCTTCTGACAGCCGTTCTGGTCCTGTTTTTCGTCCTGCTGCTTGCGGGCATTCCGATCTACCTGGTTCTCTCCGGCCTTGCCACCTTGGTCTGGCTGGTGGAGGGCGATCCACTGGTCTCCCTTGGCCAGCAATATGCCAATCATCTGAACTCCTACACGCTGGTCGCGATCCCGCTTTTCGTGATCGCGGCGACGTTCATGCAGCGCGGCGGCGTGGCCGGCGCGCTGATCGACATGGCATCGGCATGGGTCGGCCGCACACGCGGTGCACTTGGCATCGTCTGCATTCTCGCGACCGCAGTTTTCGCGGCCATTTCCGGCTCGTCGGTGGCCACGGCGCTCGCCATCGGCGCGGTCCTGATCCCCGCCATGCGCGAACGGGGCTATCCGATCAGCTTTGCCACCGGCACCATCGGCGCAGGCGGTACGCTCGGCATCCTGATCCCGCCCTCGCTTGCGATGCTCATCTACGGCATCATCGTCGATGAATCCGTGCCGCGCCTTTTTCTTGCGGGCGTCGTTCCCGGGCTGATCCAGGCCGCGCTGCTGATGGTCTATGT
Organism: Martelella limonii; assembly: GCF_013344475.1. GTDB lineage: Bacteria > Pseudomonadota > Alphaproteobacteria > Rhizobiales > Rhizobiaceae > Martelella > Martelella limonii. The sequence continues at coordinate 128,677 of NZ_JABUOU010000005.1, forward strand.
GCGCTATTATGCGGTGCGCCACGATCTTCCGGTCGAGGAGAAGCTCGACCGCAAACAGTTTGTCCGCGCCAACCTGCGCGCCTTGCCCGCCATGCTCGTGCCGGTGATCATTCTCGGCGGCATCTATTCCGGGCTCGTAACGATCTCGGAAGCGGCGGGTCTTTCCGCCGTGGTGGCGTTGCTGGTCAGCCTGCTGTTTTATCGCGACATCACCCTGCGCGACGTGTTGCCGATCCTTGCAAGCGGCGTGCGGCAGACCGGCGTCATCATCTTCATCGTTCTCGGTGCCCTGACATTTGCCCACTGGCTCACCGGCGCCGGTGTCACCAGGCTCCTCGTCGGCGCGGTCGAAGACATGCAGCTGTCGGCCTGGCAGTTCCTGATCGTCGCCAATCTCATCATGTTCATTCTCGGCATGTTTCTGGAGGTGATATCGGTCATCCTGATCTTCGTGCCGCTGATCGTGCCGGTGATCATCCAGCTCGGGATCAACCCGATCCATTTCGGCGTGATCCTGGTCGTCAACATGGAGATCGCCCTGCTCACGCCGCCGGTCGGGATGAACCTGTTTGTCCTGAAATCCGTTGCCGATACCGGGATCGACAAGGTGATCAAGGGGATGGTCCCCTATATCGGCCTGATGCTCGTTCTCCTCGCATTCATCACCTTCGTTCCCGCCGTCTCGACATGGCTGCCGGACCTCGTGTTCGGCGCACGATAGGAGAATCGCATGCCCATTGCCCAGATCATCGTTTCAGAGCCGCTCGTCCCGGTCGTTCGCCAGCGCGCTGACGCGCTGACGGCGGAGGTGGTCCGGATCTTGACCGCAGACCTGTTCGCCAGTCCTGACCTCGTTCAGGTGGTGCTGACGTCGGCGATTGCGCCCGCTTTCGGCAAGGATGTGCTTTGCCAGGTGTTCCATCGCGCGACCGACGCGAGAACGTCGCAGGTCCGCGCGGATGCAGCGAAGGCCTTGCGCCTTGCGCTTGAACGTCTCACCGGAGGCAGCGTCCGGGTTCGTCTGATGGCGCTTGAGCCCGCCATCATCGCAGCGTCAGACACGCAAGGAACACTCTGAATGCTTTCCGATATCGCGCTTCGTGACATCCTGTCCTTCCACGTCGGCGGCGAACTGGTCGAGTTGCGGGACCAGGCCGTGCAACACGTGAAGGTCTCTCCGGACGCAGAGGCACGCGTGGTCGATCTCAACGGTCACTACGTGAACGGTCAGATCTATGCGCAGCACTTTCGCCTGTCCCGGCCCGCCGCCGCGTTTCCCGTGCTGTTCTGGCATGGCGGGGCGATGACGGGCGTTACCTGGGAAACCACGCCAGACCAACGCCCCGGCTGGTCTTCGATTTTCCTGCGCTCGGGCTATGATGTCGTCGTTTCTGATGCGGTCGAGCGCGGGCGTGCGTCCTGGTCGCCCTGGCCGCATATCTATGACAGTCCGCCGCTGTTCCGCACCATGGAAGATGCCTGGCATCTGTTCCGGATTGGCCCGAAAGCGGGCTTCCACCAGGACCCGGCGCTGCGGCGCGCGTTCGACCACCAGCGCTTTCCGGTCAACGCCTTCGACCAGCTCTGCGCCCAGTTCGTGCCGCGATGGACGACGAATACCGCGCTTTCGGTTGCGGCCTACCTGAAGCTCGTCGCGCGTTTCGACAAGGTCATCATCGTCGCACACTCACAGGGCGGATGGTTTGCGCAGCGCATCGCCGCCGCAATTCCCGAAAAGATCGCGGCGGTGGTCCTGATCGAGCCTGCCGGAGCGCCGGCGATGGAGAAGATGGCGATCGAGGCTGCCGCCCGGGTTCCGCATCTTTATGTCTGGGGCGACCACTGCGACGACAACGCGGCCTGGATTCCCTACAAGTCGGATGCGGTCGCGCAGGCCGAGCGGCTCATCCGCGCTGGCGGAACCGCAGACATCATCGATCTGCCCACGCTCGGCATTCGCGGCAATTCCCACATGCCGATGATGGACGACAATTCGCACGAGATTGCCGGCATGGTTCTTGACTGGCTTGCCCGTCAAAATCGCGTCGAAACCGCTCATGAAGGGGATCGCGCTACGGTTTAGGGCCACGGTGGGAGCGGGCATGGCCTACCCACGGCGCAGCAAGCCCCGTACGCAACCGACAGGCCGTCCGGCAGATAAGGGCGATCCCCTGAAGCAGGGCTCGGCTGCAATGGCTATGATGCGCGGCCTGGCCATGCCTTTCAAAGGCATCCTCCACAGCTGCAGCCCCAAGATCTATGCCTGCAAGCCTTCCCATTGGAGCAATGGGAAGGCCGAAGGGCAGTGAAACCGCCTCGATGCGAGCGGCCAGATCATGTGTTTCCCGCCGAAAGTCAGGCGGCCTTGACCGCACATCAAGGCGCGGGATCAGGTGGCGATGCCGCCGAGCAGGAGATCGAGGTGGGCGTCGATATAGTTGGGGAGGTCGAACGACCGTCGGCTGTCGAAGATCAGGAAGTTCATGATCAGGGACAAGATCGGTGCAATCACGATTTCGGCACTCGCACCAGGACAGTCTCGGAACTCGCCGGCAGCGATCCCTTCGTCGAGCAGGGCTTGCGTATGCGATAGCAGGGGCTGGATGAGTTCCGCATGATGCGCATCGATGACTTCCGGGAAGCGTGCGCCTTCGGAGATCACCAGGCGCAGATGCTCGCGCGCCATCCTGTCCTGCGTCACTCTCTGATAGGCAAGTCGCAGCATCGCTTTCAGTCGCTCCGTGCAACTTCCCTCGAGGTCGCCGAAATCTTCCAGAAGCTCCGCGACCGGCCTTGAGATATGGCGGATCATCGCGGAGAAAAGGTCTTCCTTCGTCGGGAAATACACGTAGATTGTGCCTTTGGTGACGCCGATGCGCTGCGCAATGTCTTCGACACGGGTCGCGACAAAACCGCTGAGGACAAATTCCTCGAAGGCGGCATCGAGGATCTGGATCGGCCGCAACGCCTTTTGCTCGGCTCTCGTCATCTTTTTAGTTGGCATTTCACTCCCGATCGCCCCGAGGCATGAAAAATTCATTGACTAACTAGTCATTCAAAGTTAGCACCGCTATTGTCATTGATCAAGAGGCAATCATGCAACCGCTTCAAACCGGATTTCTGCTGGCGTTTACAATTTTATCCCTGACCGCTTGCGGGCCTGCCGACGAGGTTGACAGCAAGTCGCCTCGTTCGGTCGAAACGACGACGGTTCGCGTGGAGCCCTGGTCGGAAACGATTTCCAGCACCGGCGAGATCATCGCGCGCGTCCAGTCCGAGCTGTCGTTCCGGATCAGCGGCCAGATCATCGAGCGGCACGTCGATGTCGGCGACCATGTCGAGGCAGGCCAGCTCCTCGCGCGGATCGATTCCCAGGAACAGGAAGCGGATCACGCGGTAGCGCTCGCGACGCTTCATTCCGCTGAGGCTCAGCAGAGCCAGGCGCAACAGGCTCTCACCCGTCAGGAAAGCCTTTTCAAGAGTGGTGTGTCGACCCGCGCAGCGCTTGATGCGGCGCGCGAACAGGTATTGAGCGCGAATGCAACGGTCGAATCGGCGCAGGCGCAGGTCGATACCGCCCGAGACACGCTGAACCAGACCGAATTGAGAGCGGATGCCGCCGGGGTGATCACCACCCGCAATGCCGAGGTCGGCGAGGTTGCGCAGGCAGCGCAGCTGGTCTTCACGCTCGCACAGGACGGTCCGCGCGACGCCGTCTTCAATGTCGACGAGTCGTTTCTGCTGAGCCGCAATTTCGATGACCGGGTGCAGATCAGCCCCCTTACCGGCGGCGAACCGATAGATGCGACGCTCCGGGAGGTGTCGCCGGCGATCGACACGAGAACAGGAACGATCCGCGTCAAGTTCGGCATCGATGCCGACACCCCGCTCAGTCTGGGAAGCCCGGTGGTTGCAACGGCACACTACAAGCCGATCGACGCGATCAGGCTGCCCTGGGAGGCCATGACGTCGGACGCGGGACGCACCGCCGTCTGGGTGGTCGATCAGCAGACAGGAAAGGTGTCACTGCGGCCCGTGGAGGTGCTGGCCTATGTCAAAGGGTATTTCTATGTGCGCTCAGGCGTCGAGCCCGGCGAGATCGTGGTGACCGACGGGACAAAGTTTCTCAGCGCAGGTGAAGCTGTCGCATTTCAGGGAGCCGGGCAATGAGAAAGCTGTCCAAGGTCGCCATCCTCCTTCTCGCCGGAGCGCTCATCAGCGGGTGCCAGAAGGAGGAGGAAAAGAAAGTTGAGCTGCGCCCGGTGCTGTCCGTCCTGGTGGAGCCCCAGCCGGCTTTCAGCCTTTCGCTGCCTGGTACGGTCGAGGCGCGCACCGAAACGGAATTCGGCTTCCGGGTTCTCGGACGTCTCGTCGCCCGCAATGTGCACACCGGCGATCTGGTGAAGAAGGGCGACGTGCTGGCCGCAATCGATCCTCTTGCGCTTGAGCTCGCGGTGACGAGCGCGCAGTCCGATCTGGACAACAGCCAGGCCAGGCTCGACAACGCCGTATCGAACGAGGAGCGGCAGAAAAAGCTGTTCGAGCGCCAGTCCGGCGCTGAAGCCTCCTACGAGACGGCGACACTGGAACGCAAGACCGCCGAGGCAGAGGTTTCCAAGGCCGAGGCCAAGCTCGACAAGGCGAACGAGCAACTCGGCTATGCGCAGCTGACCGCCGAGTATGACGGGGTGGTCACGAGCACCTCTGCCGAAATCGGACAGGTCGTGGCCGCCGGGCAGGCGATCGCCACCGTTGCGCGTCCCGATGAGCGCGACGCGATCATCGACGTTCCCGAGGCCGTAGGCGTCAACGTTACGCAGGGCATGCCCTTCGAGGTCTATCTCCAGCTCGACCCCTCGGTCCGCTGCAAGGCCGTCGTGCGCGAGATCGCACCGTCGGCCGATGCCGCCACCCGCACCTTCAGGACCAAGCTGACTTTGATCGATCCGCCGGAGGCCATGCGTCTCGGCGCGATCGTCACGGCGACGGCCGTTTCCGACAGCGCACCCGCTATCCGCCTGCCCGCCTCGGCAATCAGGACCGATGCAGCCGGGACATCCGTGTGGATCGTCGATGAGAGTGCAGGCAAGGTCACGACCCGCCCCGTCACGGTCGCCGCCACTGCCGAGGCCGCCGGCAGCGTCACCATTCTCAAGGGGCTGGAGCCGGGTGACCGCGTCGTCGTCGCCGGCGTCAACTCCCTGGAAGAAGGGCAGTCCATCCGCATCGATCAGGAGTCGCTCAAGTGAAATCCTTCAACCTTTCCGACTGGGCGCTCGAACACCGCTCCCTGATCTGGTACTTCATGCTGGTCTTCGTCGTTGCAGGGGCGCTGTCCTATATCAACCTCGGCCGCGAGGAAGATCCCGCCTTCACCATCAAGACGATGATCATCAACGCCCAGTGGCCCGGTGCTTCCGCCGAAGACGTGACCCGCCAGGTGACCGACCGGATCGAGAAGAAGCTCGAGGAGCTCGATGCGCTCGATTATACCCGAAGCGAAACCACGGCCGGCCAGACCACGATCTTCGTCGAGCTTCTCTCCTCCACCAAGGCGAGCGAGGTCAACGACAACTGGGTGCGCGTCCGCAACATGGTCAGGGACATTGCGCAAGACCTGCCGAGCGGTGTCATCGGCCCGTTCTTCAATGACAGTTTCGGCGATGTCTACGGCAATATCTACGCCTTCACCGCCGACGGACTGACCCAGCGCCAGCTTCGGGATCTTGTGGAGGACGCCCGCGCCAAGCTTCTGACCGTGCCGAATGTCGGCAAGATCGATGTCATCGGCGCCCAGGACGAGGCGATCTATCTCGAATTCTCCACCCGCAAGATCGCGGCGCTCGGTATCGACCAGCAGGCCGTGATCGAAACCCTGCAGGCCCAGAACGCCGTCACCCAGTCCGGCGTGGTCGAGGCCGGCGCGGAGCGCATCGCCCTGCGCGTCAGCGGCCAGTTCACCTCCGAGGACAGCCTGCGTTCGATCAACCTTCGCATCAACGACCGGTTCTTCCCGCTGACGGACATCGCCACGATCAGGCGGGGCTACGTCGATCCGGCTTCTTCGCTGTTTCGCTTCAATGGCGAGCCCGCGATCGGCCTTGCCATCGGCATGAGGGCCGGCGCCAACCTGCTGACATTCGGCGAGCAGCTCGATGCAGAGCTCGACCGGGTGGTTGCCGACCTGCCGATCGGCGTCAATGTCGAGCGGGTCTCGGACCAGCCCGCCGTCGTCGACGAGGCGGTCTCCGGGTTCACCCGGGCCCTGTTCGAGGCGGTCGTCATCGTGCTCGCGATCAGCTTCATCAGCCTCGGCCTGCGCGCCGGCCTGGTCGTGGCGATCTCCATCCCGCTGGTGCTGGCAATCACCTTCATGTTCATGGAGTATTCCGGCATCTCGCTGCAGCGCATCTCGCTCGGCGCGCTGATCATCGCGCTCGGCCTGCTCGTCGATGACGCGATGATTGCCGTGGAAATGATGGTCTCGCGCCTCGAGCATGGCGACACGCTCCGCAAGGCCGCCACCCATGTCTATACGTCCACCGCCTTTCCGATGCTGACGGGAACGCTGGTGACGGTCTCCGGCTTCATCCCGATCGGCCTCAACAACAGCGCGGCCGGCGAGTTCACCTTCACCCTGTTCGTCGTCATCGCCGTATCGCTGATCGTGTCATGGGTTGTCGCGGTGCTGTTCACGCCGCTTCTGGGCGTGACGATCCTGCCGAAGACCATGAAATCGCATCACGAAAAGAAGGGCCGGTTCGCCGCGGTCTTCAGCTGGCTCCTCGCCCGGTGCATGCGCTTTCGCTGGGTGACCATCCTTGCCACTGTCGGTGCCCTTGTCATTTCCATCGGCGGGCTGAGCTTCGTGCAGCAGCAGTTCTTCCCTGCCTCGGACCGCGTGGAGCTGATCGTCGACTGGAACCTGCCCCAAAACAGCACGATTGCCGAAACCAACCGCCAGATCGCGCAGTTCGAACAGGAGAAGCTCGCCGGAAATCCGGACATCGACCACTGGTCCAGCTATGTCGGCGAGGGCGCGCCGCGGTTCATCCTCTCCTATGATGTCGCAACGCCCGCCGCCTGGTTCGGGCAGGTCGTGATCGTCACCAAGGACATCGAGGCCCGCAACCGGCTGCGTGCCGACCTGCAGGACTATCTGGTCGAGACCTTCCCGGGAACCGACGCCTTCGTGAAGCTGCTCGATATCGGCCCTCCGGTCGGCAAGCCGGTGCAGTACCGGATCAGCGGCCCCGATGTTCAGAATGTCCGCACCTTTGCCCAGGAGCTCGGCGCGATCGTCAACGGCAACGCGCTGCTGAGCAACATGACGTTCGACTGGAACGAGCCCTCGCGCGTCGTCAAGGTCGACGTCCTCCAGGACAAGGCACGCCAGCTCGGCATCTCGTCCCAGGACATCGCCACCGGCCTTAATGGTATCGTCGAGGGTTCGACGGTGACGAAGGTCAAGGACGATATCTATCTGGTCGACGTGATCGCACGCGCCGAGGATTCCGAACGCGGCTCGATCGAGACGCTCAGGAACCTCCAGCTCCCGAGCGCCAGCGGAAATTCCGTGCCGCTTTCGGCGATCGCCAATTTCCACTACGAGCTCGAACAGCCGATGATTGCCCGCAGGGACCGGATTCCGACGATCACCGTCAAGGCGGCCGTCCGTGGCCCAACCCAGCCGGCGACCATTGTCGAGCAGCTCAAGCCCTCAGTCGATGCCTTCGCCGCGGCGCTTCCGGCCGGCTATCATGTCGAGGTCGGCGGATCGGTCGAATCCAGCGCGGAGTCCCAGGGCCCGATCATTGCGGTTGCCCCGCTGATGCTGTTTGCGATGGCGACCATCCTGATGATCCAGCTGCAGAGCTTCAGCCGGCTGTTCCTCGTGTTTGCCGTGGCGCCTCTCGCCCTGATCGGCGTGGTTGCGGCGCTGCTGCTAAGCAACGCGCCCATGGGCTTCGTCGCGATCCTGGGCGTGCTCGCGCTCATCGGCATCCTGATACGAAACTCTGTCATCCTTGTCGTTCAGATCGAGCAGTTGAGGACGGACGGCGTGCCGCCCTGGCGGGCAGTGGTCGAGGCAACCGAAAACCGCATGCGCCCGATCCTCCTGACCGCCGCCGCCGCAACGCTTGCCCTGATCCCGATCTCGCGCGAGGTGTTCTGGGGACCGATGGCCTACGCCATGATGGGGGGTATCGTCGCAGGAACCGTGCTGACGCTGCTCTTCCTGCCGGCGCTCTACGTGGCCTGGTTCAGGATCAAGCGCGAAGAGCCTGATCACACTGCTGATCCGGCGAGCGAAACAGCCTGACAAAGGCGACAGGCCGGCCCGCTCCAAGATCAGGCCGGGCCGGCCCCCACCTTTCGTGCAAGCCGCCATGGGCCGGTGAACGCACACGAAAATTGCCGAAGCGGCCTGGCGGGCGCTTTGGAGCATCAGCTTTCTCGGCGTCGCCTTGGAGGCGCGCGGCTGATGCGTCGCAGTTGCTCAGGGACGACCTGGGGCACTCATAGCCGAGAGGGAATCCTTTCCTTCATGGCTCGGGCTGCCGCAAGTCAGACGATCGCGGCGGAACGCCGCGCCTCAACGGCGCCCGTTGCTAATAGCTTGCCCGGTCGGCGAAGACGGGGGCAACCATTTGATGGCTGCTTTCCGTGCGGCCCTCGATCCGCGATAGCAGTTGTGATGCCGCAATGGACCCAAGATGGGCCGGTGCCTGATCGATGCTTGCAAGCTCGATGAGGGGCAGGGCGGCGGGTGGGGAATTGTCGAAGCTGATGAGGGCAAGATCGCCCGGGACGGAAAGGCCGCGTTTGCGGGCCATGTTGATCAATGGCACGCCATGGATATCGCTCCAGCAGAAGATCGCCTCGGGAACGTCGCTGCGGTCGAGCATGGTATTGATCTGTTTGACCATTTCATCTGGCCGTTCGGAAATGTCAATCAGCCGGGCCACATGCGAAAGTCCTGCCTGGGAAAGCGCTGCGCGATAGCCCGCCTCGCGCTCGTGCCAGACATCGCCGGGCCGGCGGTGCACGGTGGTGGGGCTTATCATTGCAATGTCGCGATAGCCCTTTTTCAGGAGCGCAACGGTTGCAAGCCGTCCACCCTCCCTGTCATCGACATTGGCGGTGTCGAAGTTGATGGCGTCGGGTTCATGGTGGCCGACCACGGTGATGGGGGTCTGTCTGGCGAACTGGTCGAGCCCCTTGCCGGCGATCCGCGGTGCGACCAGCAGCAACCCGTCAATGCGCATGTCGATCATCGATTCGATCAGCGCGCTCTCGACATGGGTCCGCGCCTCACCCACGCCGATCAGGGTGTTGTAGCCGGCCTCGGCCATCTTGCGCTTGAAGCCGCCGACGAGCTTCGGCAGGAACGGGTTTTCCATGTCGATCAGCAGAACGCCGACGCTGAACGTGCGGCCACGCATGCCCCGTGCGGCGGTGCTCGGGCGGTAGCCGAGCTTTTCTATCGAGCGCGTGACGTTCTCGCGCAAGGCATCGCTGACGCCATAGGCATTGCGCAGCACCTTCGAAACCGCAGCGACGGACACGCCGGCATCGGCGGCAACCGTCCGGATCGTGATGCGGCTCGCACGGGCGTTCTTTTCCATTTTTTTTCCTTCGAAATCAGGTTGCAAGAAGAAATAGCCCGGAACGCTCTTGCGAAGCAAACCATTTTGTATAACATTCTACGTATAACGGTCTACACAACCTGTAGAAGGCTGGCCGAGGGAGGAGAAAAGATGAATATTGCTGCCCGCGCCGAAGGCGCCGGCATGGCGTTGAAGCGTCGTGCCTGGCATGCCGAAATGGTCGCCCCTGACGTCGATGCGGGGGAGGGGACGCGCGCCGCCTTTGTCGCTGCGTCGTTCACCGTCCCGGCGCATACGCAGCCCGTTCTCCACATCTCCGCGCTCGGCCTTTACCGCGCCTTCATCAACGGCAAGCGTGTCGGCGATGATCTTCTGACGCCCGGCTGGACCTGTTATGACGACCGGATCGCCTATCAGAGCTATGATATTTCCGGTCTCGTCACCGATGGCGAAAACCGGATCGAAATCTGGCTCGGCGATGGCTGGTACCGCTCCCAGATCATGTGGGCGGAACAACCCATCCTGAACTGCTGGGGCGATCGTATCGGCGCCATCGCCGAGATCGTTGCCGGCGACGAGATCTGCCTTGCGACCGGCGAGAACTGGAAAAGCGGCCTTCTGCCCATTACCCGCTCGGGCATCTATTATGGCGAGGATTATGACGCGCGCCTCGAAGCGCTCCAGTTAACCGGCGGTGTCGAGTGCCTCGATTTCGACACGCACAAGCTGGTCGCCCACGAGATCGCGCCTGTCCGCGAACTGCCGGTCAACGCGCCGGTGGCCTCATGGACCGACGCTGACGGCCGGACGATCTTCGACTTCGGCCAGAATGCCGGCGGCTATGTCCGCATCACGCTTTCCGGGCCCGCAGGGTCTGGCGCCTATATCGATCACGCCGAAGCGCTCGGGCCTGAAAACGCCTTCGACAACCGCAATTATCGCAGTGCCCGCGCCGCCCTGTCCTATGCGCTCAAGGGCGAAGGCGAGGAGGTCTACGCACCCGTCTTCACCTTTACCGGCTTCCGCTATGCCCGCGTCGCGCTCACGGGCGGCGCAAGGATCGTGGCGATCGAGCAGGTTCCGATTTCCTCGATTACCGCGGTCAAGGCCGGTTTCGAATGCGGCGATCCGGCGGTCAACCGGCTGGTGCTGAATACGCTCTGGTCGCAGCGCGCCAATTTCATCGAGGTGCCGACCGATTGCCCACAGCGCGACGAGCGTCTCGGCTGGACCGGCGACGCCCAGGTCTTCGCCGGCACGGCCTGCTGGTTTGGTGATGTGAAAGCATTTCTGGAGAAATATCTGCGCGACGTGATGCACGATCAGCGCGAAAACGGCGCCGTGCCGCATTTCTCGCCGGATCCGACCCGGCTTCACCCTGCTCTTTTCGACGGTGACTGGGCGGGCTCCACCGGCTGGGGCGACGCGATCGTCATCATTCCCTGGCAGCTCTATCTGCATTATGGCGACCCGGCCGTGCTCAAGGGCTGCTTTCCGGCGATGACACGCTGGATTGACTATCTCTGGTCGATTTCCAACGGGCCGATCATCCATCCGAATGCGAAATGGGGTGCGGATGGTTTCACCTTCGGCGACTGGTTGCAGCCGGTCGGTGACAATCGCAAGCCGCGGCCGACCATCGGCGACGACTGCGCGGCCACGCTCTACCATTTCATTTCGACCGATCTGACCGCCCGCATTGCAGGGATCCTGGGCATGAAGGCGGAGGCCGATGCGCTTCTCGCCCGCGCCGAGCTGATCCGGAGCGCTTTCCGGCATGAATATTTCAGTCCGGCGGGCCGGCTTGCCCACAACGACCAGACGTCCTATGCGCTCGCCTTCCTCCATGGCCTGGTGCCGGAGGAGTACCAGGACGCGGCGAAGGCCTATTTCGCGAAGGCCATCGAGGATGCCGACTATCTGATCGGCACAGGCTTCATCGGCACGCCGGCGCTGCTGCCGGCGCTGACGAAGCTCGGACTTCACGATGTTGCCGAAAAGGTCTTTCTCAACCGCAAGGTACCGGGCTGGCTCTATCAGGTCGAGCGCGGCGCGACCACGATCTGGGAGCGCTGGGACTCGATCGGCGAGGACGGCACGATCTATGATCCCGAGATGAACAGCTACAACCACTATGCCTATGGCGCGGTCTGCCAATGGTTGTTCGAGGATGTGGCCGGCGTGAAGCCCATGGCGGAGGCGCCGGGTTTTGACCGCGTCCTGCTCGATCCGACGATCCTTCCGGCGCTCGGCCATGTCTCGATGTGGCACGACTGCCGGCACGGGCGGATCGAGGCCGGCTGGCGGATCGAGGCGGGCAGGGTGCGCTATACGGTGGACTTGCCCGAGGGAACGGAAGCGGTGTTCGCGGGTGAAGGGTGCGCAGCGCTCGTCGTCGATGGCGCTGCCGCCGACGCTTGCGCGATCACGCTCGGTTCCGGTCATCACCTGATTGAGTTTTCAGTTGCGGATTGAAGGATCCGTTGTCGACATTCCGGCGTTGAGGACGCCGGTTCAATGGGAGGAGAAGCAATGACTGCGCGATTTCTTGCAACAACGGCGCTAGCCGGCCTTTTCGGCCTGATCGCCACAGGGGCGATGGCCGAGGATCTCAGCCTCCTTGTGGACAACAGTCCCGATACGGTGGCGATCGCAAAGGCACTCACCGATGCCTATACTGCAGCCCATCCCGACGTGACCTTCTCGATCGGGGCGATCCAGCAGAACGATCCGGACTTCGTGAAGGATGTCGGCTTCTTCGCCCAGCCGGGCGACGACCCGGATCACAACGGGCTCACCGTCTGGATGCCGTCTGCATACTACGTCGCGAAAGGCGGGGATCATGTTGATACCGCCAAGGACTTCGTCAACTTCGTTGCCTCGCAGGATTCCTGTGACATCATGACGAAGACTGTTGGCGCCAGCGGGCCCTACCTGATCAATGGCTGCACCCTGCCGGATGACGTTCCGCCGGCGGTTGCCGACATGCTTCCCTATTTCCAGGATTCCGCGCGCAATGCGCCGGCGCTCGAATTCCTGTCGCCGGTCAAGGGGCCGGGACTGGAACAGATCACGGTGGAGGTCGGAACCGGCATCCGCGATGCCGAAAGCGGTGCGGCGCTCTATGACCGGGACGTCGAGAAGCAGGCAAAGCAGCTTCGTCTGCCGAACTGGTAAGGCGATCGTTGCCTCCCGCGGGGCCGTGACATCACGTCGCGAAAGCGGATCGGCGGGGCCACCCGTTTCCAGCAGTTCTGGCGCGTCACCGTCCCGCTCGTGCGTCCCGCGACGACCACGGTGATCATCCTGTCGCTGATCGGAGGGTTGAGGCTGTTCGATCTGATATGGGCGATGACGCGCGGCGGACCGGGCTTTTCCTCCGATGTCCTCGCATCGGTCATCTACAAGCAGTACCAGGCCGGATTTTACGGTCTGTCGACCGCCGGCAACGTCATTCTGTTCCTGCTGATCGCCCTGATCATCGCGCCGCTTGCCTGGTGGTTCAACCGCAAGGAGCTGGACCTGTGACCATCAACACGAAAAGACGCCGGCAGAGGGTGCATGGCGGCATTGCGCTGGTCCTGGCCTTCATTGTCTTCATCATTCCGTTCCTCTTCATTCTCGTCAATGCCGCCAAGACGGCGCCCGAGGCGGCGCGACCCAGTTTCGCGCTGCCCGCCCACTGGCAGCTCTGGCAAAACCTGATCGATGTGGTGAAGGCGCGCGACTACATGCTGCTGCTCGCCTATTTCAACTCGACGGTGATCACCGTCGGCGCGATCACGCTGCTGGTGATCTTCGGCGCGATGGTGGCCTATATCCTGCAGCGCCGCGACAGCCGGGTCAGCCGGGCGGTGTTCGGTTTCGTGCTCGCGGGGCTGATGATCCCGCCGGCAGTGGTGCCCACCATCTGGGTGCTGCAGGGCCTGCATCTGTTCAAGACGCTCTACGGCATGGTGCTGATCCAGTTCGCCTATGGGCTGCCGTTCACAATCCTGCTTTTCCGCGCCTTTATCGCGACCATTCCGCGCGATCTGGACGAGGCGGCGCTGATCGACGGGGCCAAGCCCTGGCAGATCTTCTTCCGCCTGATCCTGCCGCTCCTGAAACCCGTCACGGTCACGGTGATCGTGGTGCAGTCGATCTCGATCTTCAACGACTTCACCCATCCCCTCTACTACCTGCCGGGAAGTGAGAACGTCACGGTGCAGATCACGCTCTACAATTTCCAGAGCCAGTTCAACAGCGCCATCAATCTCCTGTTCATGAACATCCTGCTCGTGACCATCCCGCCGCTTCTCGTATTCGTGTTCTTCAACCGTCAGATCATTGCCGGCATGACGGCAGGCGCCGTGAAAGGATAGACCATGGCCGATGTAACGCTCAAACAGGTCCGCAAGAATTTCGGCGCGCTCGAGGTCATCAAGGGTATTGATCTCGTCGTCGAGAAGGGCGAGTTCTGCGTCTTCGTCGGCCCATCGGGCTGCGGCAAGTCCACGCTTCTGCGCATGATCGCGGGCCTCGAGGACGTGTCTTCCGGGACGATCGAGATCGCCGGCAGCGACGTCACCCATGCCGAGCCGTCAAAGCGCGGCATCGCCATGGTGTTCCAGTCCTACGCACTCTACCCGCATCTGACGGTCGGCGAGAATATCGGCTTCGGCCTGTCGCTCGCCCGCACGCCGAAGGCGGAAATCGAGCGGCGCGTGAAAGAGGTCGCGGCGGTCCTGCAGCTCGAGAGCCTTCTGGAGCGCAAGCCGAAGGCGCTTTCCGGCGGCCAGCGCCAGCGCGTCGCCATCGGCCGCGCGATCATCCGCGATCCGCATGTCTTCCTGTTCGACGAACCGCTCTCCAACCTCGACGCGGCGCTCCGCGCCCAGATGCGCATAGAACTCACCGATCTCCATCGAAAGCTCGGCAACACGATGATCTACGTGACCCACGACCAGGTCGAGGCGATGACCATGGCCGACAAGATCGTGGTGCTGAATGGCGGCAGGATCGAACAGGTCGGCGCGCCCATGGACCTCTATGAGCGGCCCGGAACCCCCTTCGTTGCCGGCTTCATCGGCTCGCCAAAGATGAACCTGTTCGAGGGTGAGGTCGCAAAGGCCATGGGCTGCGCCACCTATGGCATCCGCCCGGAGCACCTCCTGCTTTCCCCCGATGAGGGGATGTGGACAGGCACGGTGCGCCACGTCGAGCGCCTGGGCGCCGATACCTTCGTCCATCTCGAGGTTCCCGCGCTCGGCCTTCTTGTGGCGCGCACCGCCGGCGACAGAAGTTTTCAGCCGGGCGAAACCGTGATGGCAAGCCCGATGCCCGACAAGGCCTTCCTTTACGGAACAGCGTGAAAGCGGGTCTTTTCGCAAGAGCGGAGAGGCTTCTGCCCCGTCGGCGGCCATTCGTCCGAACTGAAGCTGGCTCGGGGGCCGCGCGATGAATGTCGCCGGACGGCATGCTGGATCGGGTCATCACGGCGTCCGCTTCGCCCTTGTCTGAGCGTCGGCCCTCCGGAGCCGGCCCGGCATGTGTCGGAATGCTGGCATGCGGTTTCACGGTTCGGACCCAATCGCCGAAGAGAACCGTCGATAAGTGGTGCGGTTATGTTCGAAGCGATTGGCGACAAGCGCACGCATCCTGTAATCTGGGCGCCATGGATTCGCAAACCCCCAACCATGTGCCCACGCGCTCGGCCCCGTTGCCGGGCTGGGCGCGGCCGCGCAGTTCTGACCTCACCGAGGCGGATGCGGCGTTTTATGCCGGCATCGCCCTGAAAGCGCTGGATGACATCGTTCGCACGGAGCCAGTCTGGGCCGGCTGCTGGCGCGCCCGCCAGGCGCTGAAATGCGCCGGTTCCGCGGTTCGCCTGCAAGGGCGCGCAGAGGATGAGGCAGCGCTTCGCGATGCCGTCCTGCTGCGGGCGGCGGGCGACGATCCGGGGCCGGCGGGCAGCGTGGTCCTCGCCTATCAGCGGCTTTCCACGCGAAGGCCGGCCATGTCCGCACGGCATGTGGCAGAGCTTGCCGCTCTGTTCGGACTGGGCGCCGGTGACGACCTCGTTGCCGTTGCCGATATCGCGGAGAACGCGCTCCGCTCCAGCCGTGCGGTTCCGTTCGCGGTGGCGGAGCTCGTCACCGGCGTTCTGGCGGTCCGCCCGGACTGTGAGCCGCTCGCCTGGGCGATGGCCGATATGCTGATCGCCGCAAGGCTCAAATGGGACCGGCCCGTGCCGATGATGATGGCTGAGCGCTTCAGCCCCGCCTTCAGGACCATCGGCGGAAGGGGACGCGTGAGCGCCGGGGAGGCGGGCTTTCCTCGCGCGGTCTGCCTCGCGCTTGCAGAGGGCGCGGCGGCTGCGATCGGCGCGGCAGAGGCGGTGGCGCGGCGTGCCGACATCCTGGTCAGCGTCGCGCCGAAGGTCAGGACAAGGGGAGCCCGGCCCGTCATCGAAAGGCTGCTCTCGGAAGATGCGATGCCGGCAAGCGCGCCGGGCAGCAACCTGTCGCGCTGGGCGGCAACGCGGCTGTTCGAACGGCTTGAAAGCTTCAATGCCGTCAGTGAGCTGTCGGGCCGTTCCTCCTTCCGCATCTACGGGCTTTGACGATGGCCGGTTCATCAGCACCGCGCGGCAGAAAGCGCGCCGAAAAGGACGGCGAGCGTCTCTTTGACAGGGAGCTCGAGGCCCTTCCGCCCGAACTGCGCTGGCGCGAATGGATGATGCGGGCCGAGGCGGTGATCTTCGCCTCTGCCGAGCCTGTAACCCGCGACATGCTGGCGCGCGTGGTCGGCAAGGATTGCAGCATCGACCTCCTGATAGAGGATTTGCGGCTGGAACTTGCCGGCCGGCCCTACGAGCTGGTCTCGGTCGCCGGCGGATGGCAGCATCGCAGCCGTCCCGCTTATGCCGACGCGATCCGCGCCTCCGCCGCGCCGACGCGGGGTGTCCGCGCAGCGCTCTCGGAATTCGAGATGATGGTGCTGATGGCGGTCGGCTATTACCAGCCCATCACCCGCGCAGACCTTGGCAGGATCTTCGGCAAGGAGGTCAGCCGCGACACGATCGCGGCTGTGCGCAGCGCGGGTTTCATCGCCTCCGGTCCCCGCAGTCCGACGCCGGGCGCGCCCTACACCTATGTCACCACCCGGCATTTTCTATCGACCTTCGGCATGGAAACCCTGCGCGATCTGCCCGATATCGAAGCGCTGGAAGACGCCGGCCTTCTCGGCCCGGAACCGCTGCTGGACGATCCCTTTGCCGCGGACGCGGAAGCGGACGAAGAATAGGTGAGAGGCCGGGCTCGGCGTTTTGTCCGGATGCCGGTGTTGCGGCGCGGCCGCCGGTTCCCAATCACAGCGCCCTCTCGCCGTTCCGTTTGAGCACCGCCGCAGGTCGCCGTGCCGCCTTCCATCACCTTCATTGATCGTAATTGCCAGCTCAGGAAGGCTTGGGCGGGGATTGCTATGCGCAGAAATTAATGCGCACAGCAATACAAAATTGCGCTTGGCAGAATTAAATGGTTGTCCTAATGTCGCCTTCCGGGAGAGCACGCAGCGTTACCGGCTGCGACGGGAGGACACGCGATGAAAACCAATGAAGGTGTGATCAAGACGTTTATCGAGGCCGGGATCAAGCGCGGCTTCACGCTGCCGGGGCTCGGCATCACATGGTCCCTGCCGGCCTTTTTCGATCGAAAGGACGAATTCGAGCTGGTGCTCGCGCGTTCGGAGCAGTCGGCATCGGTGATGGCGCAGGTGGCGGGCAAGCTCACCGGAAAGCCCGGCCTGCTGATGGCGCAGGGGCCGTTTTCGACGACGACCGGCGCGTTCGGTATTCTGGAAGCCTATTTCTCGTCCACGCCCATGGTCGTTCTTACCGACACCTCCTGCTATGACGGCTTTGCCCAGTACGGCGTCTACCAGACCATGACCGGCGATTATGGCGCGGGCGATGCATTCGCCGTCCTGAAGACCATGACCAAATACGCAACCTATGCCACGACGCCCGCCGAGGCGATCTACGGCACCCAGCTTGCGGTGAAACACGCGATGACGCCGCGCCAGGGACCGGCAGCGGTTGTGATGCGCACCAATATCATTCGCGAAGAGGTGCCGGATCATCCGCGCGCGAAACTCTATCCGACAGAGGGTTATCTGCGCTCGACGCCGATGAAGCCCGATGGCGACGCGCTGCATGCGATTGTCGAGGCGCTGAAGAAGGCCGCGCGCCCCGTGATCATCGCCGGCAACGGCGTCTATATGAGCCGTTCGGGCGAGATGCTCTCGCGTTTTGCCAATCGCGAGGGGATCGCGGTCGCCTCGAGCTATCACGGCAAGGGCGTGATCGACGAAACCACACCGGTTGCCGTCGGCATGATGGGCAATTGGGCGGCGAAATCGGCCAACCGCATGGTTCAGGCCGCCGACGTCATCCTCGTTCTCGGCTGCAGCCTTGGCCCGGAATATACCCGCTTTCGGGACGAAAAGATGATGCGCCCGGGCGATCAGACGATCATCCAGGTCGATCTCGATCCGCTGAACGCCGGCTGGGTGGTGCCCGTTGACATGGCGGTGACGGCGGATGCCGCCGATGTGATCCGCTATCTGCTCGATGCCGAAGCGGGCGTTGATGCCGCCACGGCCAAGGCCCGCAAGGATTTCATCGGCAAGGTCAAGGCCGACAACCGTTACGGTGACCTGCCGCATTACAAGACCCGCCCCGGCACGGTGCATTACGCCGATATCATGCGTGGTCTCGACGGCTTCCTGACGGCGGATGATCTGCTGACGCTCGATGCCGGCACCAACCGGATCTGGGCAACCTCGTCGCTGCCGCTCAGAACGCCGCACCAGCTCGTGGCACCTGGCGGCATTGGCGGCATGGGCTGGTCGACGCCCGCCGCCACCGGCGCCAAGATCACCTGCCCGGAAAAACGGGTCACCGGCGTGATTGGCGATGGCGGTTTCGTCATGACGATGGACGCCATCGCCACGGCTGCCGAGCACAATCTCGATGTCGTCTATGTCGTTGCCAACAATGCCGGCCTCGGCATGGTGCGCGACAATCTCGGCAACAAGGCGATCGGCGTCAATTTCGCCGATCATGACTTTGCCAAGGTGGCCGAAGGCCTTGGCGGGTCCGGGATTACCGTGACGGAGGCCGACCAGATGGGCGATGCGCTCCGCGCCGCCCATGATCGCGGCGGCCCGGTCGTCATCGACGTCAAGGTCGATCCCGCCGCCAGCCACCGCGATTGCTCGGACTATGATGACCTGCCGGATCCTGCCGCGCTCAAATAGGAATTTTGTCCTCGCAGCCGCCTTCAAATCCAATGACAAGCGGGGTCTGATTGGGCTAAAAAAGGAATATGAGTGAGCATGATGATATCAATGAGCAGCCGGTGCGCCGGCGCGGCCGTCCGCGACAGGATATCGGGGCGGCAGCCCTGAACGAGGAGCGGCCCTTCGTCAGTTCGCTGGCGCGGGGCCTTTCGATTCTCCGTGCCTTCCGGGCGGAGGACAAGGTGCTCGGCACCCAGGCGCTTGCCGAGCGGACGGGCCTGCACAAGACCACCGTTTCACGCCTGCTCGGCACGCTGACAAAGCTCGGCTATCTGCGCTACATGCCGGAATACGGCAAGTATGCCGTTTCCAATCAGGTTCTGACCCTCGGCTATGCCGCGATCGGCCGGTTCGGGTTCGGAGAGCTTGTGCGCTCGCATATGGACCAGATTGCCGCGGAAGGCGATTGCGCCGTGGCGCTGTCGGTGCGCGACGGGCCGGACATGATGTTTGTCGAACTGGTGCGCCGGCCGACGGCGGTTGCGCTCAACCTCAATGTCGGCTCGCGCATTCCGCTTGCCGAAAGCGCCCCCGGACGGGCCTATCTGTTCGCCATGGGCGAAGACGAACGGGCGGATGCCTTCGCGCTGCTTGCCGATCTCCACGGCAAGGCCTGGGAGGCGGACAAGCGGCCCGCGCTGGAAGAGGCGCTGTCGCGGATGTCCGGCAATGGCTATTCGGATTCCTTCGGCGAGTGGAAGGCGGGGCACAATGCGGTCGGCGTGGTGCTGCGCGCGCCGATGACCGGCGACATCTACACGCTGAGCGTCGGCGGCAATGCCCGCAACCTGCCGCCGGAAAAGCTGAAATCGGTGCATCTGCCGATGCTGATGAAGGCCGCACAGGAAATCTCTGCCCTTTCCGTCAGCAATTTCTAGCGTGACGTCCCGCGCCTGACAGGATCAGCCGGTTTCTTCCGGCTGATACTCCAGAAGGTCGCCCGGCTGGCAGTCGAGCGCTTCGCAGATCTTCTCCAGCGTCTCGAACCGGACGCCCTTGACCTTGCCCGATCTGAGCAGGGAGATGTTCTGTTCGGTGATACCCACATGTTCGGCGAGCGTCTTGGCGCGCATCTTGCGGCACGCGAGCATGACATCGAGATTGACAATGATGGCCATGGTTCAGACGAACCGCTCATAGTCTTCGTTGATCGTGGTGGCGAGCACCATCACATGCCCCATCACGAACAGGAAGCCCGCAAGCAGGAACAGCATCAGCTGGTTGCTGCCGATCGCGATCGATATCGCACGGGCGCCGGGCGGATTGGCAAGCGTTGCAAGAAGCGTCGCGACAGGTGGAAGCGCGAGGCCCGCAATCGCGCCGGTGAGCGCGATCATGCCGGCCCGGCGCAGAAGCAGGGCGACGTCGGTTGAAAACGGATCGGCCCGCTCGAGCCGGTCGAAAAGCTGCCAGCCGGTCTGCAGCCCATACAGCACCAGGCCCGCGATGAGCGCTGCGATTGTAGCAAGCGCAAGGGCTGTCGCCGGCGTCAGGGTCACGGCTCTGGAAAGGTCAAGCGCTTCATGAAGCCAGATGGCCGCCAGCTCCGGATCAATCAGCGCTGTGAAAGCGGCATAGCCGACGCCTGCGACGACGCCGGCCTGTATCAGCCGCGTCAGTAACTTCATGCGCTTACACAGCCGGACGAGGGCGGGAGAATTTTTCGATGTCATTGCGAGGCCTCTTGCTTGACGATATAAAATTAATGTAAAACAATAATAAATAAACGTCAATCATGAGGTTCTCATGTATCGCTTTTGCAAGGCAGCCTGTTTCCTCGCTCTTCTTCTGCCGGTCGCCTGTTCCACGTTGGGAGACCCTTCCGAAGCCGTCAGGGCGCAATCGCCCCTCAGTGCCGACCCGCATGCGCTGCTCGTGGCGCTCACGAAACCCGCAGCCCTAGCCGTCGGTGATGGCGATCTCGCCCTTGCCCTCAGCTGGGCCGTACCCGGACGGAGCCTGATGCAAGAACAGGCCGGGCTCGAAGTCGCGCGCCGCATCGATGTCGCGCCCGGGCGGGACACGGTCGCGCTCGTGCTTGCGCCTGACGATGCGGACAGCATGTCCGCGCTGCTTGCAGAGATCCGGGATGACAGGCAGGCGGGCGTTGAGGGCAAGGGCGCGTTTTCGGTTTCATTCACGGCGCGCTGCGTTGAGGGCGGCGCGGACCTTTCCGATATGGCAGTGGATGTCACCCTGATGCTCAGGCCGGACGAACCGCCGATCGCGCTGATGAAGGGCGCCCCGTTCGGCGCGCTTCTCGCAGCCCGCGGCATTGACCGCCTGCCGGATTGCGCCGCCCTGAAGGGCTGAGGCTCAGCGCCTCATGCGGGCGCGCGCGGTGCGGATCAGCGGCCAGAAGAGTGTCAGCAGGGTGATCGCAAACAGCACCGCCGCGATCGGACGTTCGAAAAAGGCCCAGATATTGCCCTGGGTGAGGATCAGTCCCTGTCGCAGCGACATTTCGATCGTTGGCTGCAGCACCATGCCGATGACGATTGGAGCGACCGGGAAGCGGAAATGGCGCAGCACGACGCCGACCACGCCGGCGATGAACGCCACCCAGACATCGAACGGATTGCCGTTGACGCCGTAAGCGCCGACCGTGGCGATGATCAGGATCAGCCCGATCAGGATCGGCTCGGGAATGCGCAGCACGCGGGTAAACAGCGAAGCGCCGAGCGCGCCGATCGCAAACATCACCAGGTTGACGATGATCAGGCAGAAGAAGATCGCATAGATCAGGTCGAGATGGTTGGCGAAAAGCTGTGGTCCCGGCGCGATCCCCTGGATCACCAGCGCGCCGAGCATCACGGCGGTCACCGGATCGCCGGGAATGCCGAGCGAGAGCGTCGGCACCAGCGCCGAGCCTGTCACGGCATTGTTGGCGCTTTCGCAGGCCACCAGCCCGTCGGGCTCCCCATGACCGAAATTGTCGCGCCGCTTGGAGGCGCGGCGGGCTTCCGAATAGGCGATGAAGGCCGCGGTTGCAGCGCCCGTGCCGGGCAGCGCACCGACGAAGGAGCCGATCAGCGATCCCCTCAGCAGCATGCCGATGCGGCTTTTCCAGGCGGAGAACGGCGGCATCCGGAAACCCACGCGCATCTGTTCGGGCGGCGGACCGTCGCGGTCGAGCGTCAGCACCCGCAGGAACATCTCCGAAAATGCGAACAGGCCGACGATCACCGGGATCAGGCCGATGCCGGCGGAAAGCTGGAAATTGTCGAAGGTGAAGCGCAGATCGCCGGTGACCGGGTCATTGCCGACGGTGGCGAGCAGCACGCCGAAGGCGCCGGCGGTCAGGCCTTTCAGCAGGTTGCCGGAAGAAACGCCGGCGATGCAGGTCATCGCAAACAGGCCAAGCGCGAAATACTCGATCGGCGTGAATTGCAGGGAGAGGGCGGCAAGGGAAGGCCCGGCCAGCATGAACACCATCACCGAAAACAGGCCGCCGATGGTGGAGGCGGTGGTAACCCAGCCGATGGCGAGATCGGCTTCTCCGCGCTGGGCCATCGGAAAGCCCTCGATCGCGGTTGCCGCCGATTGCGGGGTTCCGGGCGTGTTCAGCACGATCGCCGTGATGGAGCCGCCATAGACCGAGCCGCAATAGACGCCGAGCATCAGCGCGATCGCCGGTATCTGCGGCATGGAGAAGGTGAAGGGCAGGACCATGGTGAGCCCGATCACCGAGCCGAGACCCGGCAGGACGCCGACGATGACGCCGACCAGCGTGCCCGCGAAGATGGCAAGCAGTGTCAGCGGCGTTGCGATCTGGCTTGCTGCTGTGAGGATAAGATCCATGAATGCGTCCCGCTCAACGATGTTTCAGCGTCACCACGGCCAGGAAAAGCCCGGCAGCAGGATCAGGAAAACCCGCTCGAACAGGAACCAGACGGCCAGCGAATAGCCGACCGCAACGGCGCCAAGCAGGAGGAAATCGCGCCGGCCCAGAATGAATGGGACGGCAAGGGCAAAGATCATGCTCGACCATAGGAAGCCGATCACCGGCATCAAGGCGCAATAGACCGCCGTTGCCGCCATCAGGGCCAGCATGCGAAGCGAAGGCCTCAGCGCCGGCAGCTCCGAGCCGCCATGCCGGGCGCCGGGCAGAAGCGCGATCAGGAGCGCCAGCAGAACCGCCATGATGCCAAGGACGAAGCGCGGAAAGAAGAACGGCCCGCGTCCCTGGCTTGCCTTTGCAAAAGCGCTGATTTCTTCGAAGGTCTGGATGAAAAAGACCAGCACGACGAGGACGAGCGCGCCGATCACGGCCGCCTCGCTCAGCCGCGCGGCCCGCGAAACCTGTCTCTCCTCGGTCATGCTTCCTCCAGGCTATCTTCGACCGCTTCCACAGTTGCCCTGGTCGGCCAAGGCGCCGGCGGCCGTCATGAACGGCCGCCGCAGTGCCATCAGTTCGCCAGAAGCCCTGCCTTTTCAAGCAGTTTGCGGTTGATGTCGTATGTCTCGCGAACGAAGGCTTCGAACTCGGCCGCACCCATGTATGCGGTTGGCTGGTTGAGAGACTTCATCCGGTCCTGATAGACGTCGGATTCGTTGGCGGCCTTGCAGGCGGCTTCGAGCTTTTCGACGGTTGCGGCATCCGTGCCCGCAGGGGCGACAAGGCCACCCCAGATCGGGAAGTCGAGATCATAGCCCTGTTCGGCGGCGGTTGCGAGATCCGGTTCCGATTCCAGCTTTTCATCGAGCAGCGCCAGAGACTTGATCTGCTCCTTGTTGCTGTTGAGGAAGGAAATCTGCGGAATGAACAGGTCTGCCGTGCCATCGAGCAGCGCCTTGAGCGCCGGGCCGTCGCCATCGACGGGCAGATATTTCATCTCGATCCCTGCCGCATCGGCAAGCGCGAGGCCTGCGATATGCGGAATGGAGCCGATCGCCTGCACAGCAAAGGTCAGCTCGCCCGGATGGGCCTTGGCATAGGTCACCAGCTCTTCGAGATTGTTGAATTCGGAATCGGCCTTCACGACGATCGCGGTCGAGGACGAATAGGCAAGGCAGATATAGGCAAAGCTGTCGATATCGTAGGGAAGCTTGCGCAGGTGCGGCTGGGTCGTCAATGGTCCGACGGGCGCCATGCCGATGGTTGTGCCATTGGGCCGCGCGCGTGCCACTTCACCGACGCCGATGGTGCCGCCGGCCCCGGCCGTGTTCTTGACCGCGACATCGGCGCCGAGCGAAGCCGACATGCCGCTCTGCATCGCGCGCGTCGTGATATCGGTCGATCCGCCGGCCGCAAACGGCACGACGATGGTGACCGGCCGGTTGGACTGCGCCGCGGCGCTTCCTGCCAGGGCCATGCCGGCCGCAGCGACCGCCAAGGCGGATATGAGGCGGCCTTTGGCCCACCGTGTTGAATGCATCATCAATCTCCTCCCAAATCTTGATGTTTTCCCGCCGGAGCGGCTTCGCAAAACAGGTTGGCATCCCCATCAAAGTTTTGCATAGTGGTATTATGTGCCATTTTTAATTAGCGTCAATCCCTCAATCAGAGGTTAGTCTTTCGGGAGGAATTATGGAACGTTTCAGGGGCAGGAGGGCATTGGTTACCGGTGCTGCCGATGGGCTGGGCGCGGCGATTGCAGCGCGGCTGGCAGCCGAAGGTGCCACTATCGCGATCATCGACCGCAGCGAGGAGGCGATCGAGAAGGCGCGGCAGAGCCCCGAACTCTCGGGTCACACCTTCATTGCCGGCGACCTGACTGATGGTGCTGACATCGCCCGCATGATGGAAGCGCTTGCCGGCCAGAACCTCACCTTCGACATTCTCATCAACAATGCCGGGGGATCGCTGCACACGCCGAAGGCCTTTCTTGAGGAAAACGACGAGGACTGGGACCGCGTCATGGCCCTGAATGTCACGGCGGCGGTGCGCGTCAGCCGCCATGTTCTGCCGGGCATGATCGAGCGCGGCTATGGCCGCGTGGTCAATCTGGGCTCGAAGGCCGGGCGCTATGGCAGCCTTTTTACCGGCGCCAATTATGTGGCCGCCAAGGGCGCGATCCAGTCCATGACGCTGCAGATGGCGCAGGAATTCGGCCCGCTCGGGATCACCTGCAATGCGGTCTGCCCGGGCGCGATCCTGACGCCGCGCGTCGAGCGGCTCCTTTCCGAAAGGATGACACCCGAGGAACGGCAAAAGGCGTTGGAGAGCATTCCGGTGCGCCGCAACGGCCGGGTGGAAGATGTGGCGGCGGCTGTCGCCTTCCTTGCCTCCGAGGAAGCGGGCTTCGTCACGGGCCAGCTTCTGGACGTCAATGGCGGGCAGGGAATGGCGTCATGAGCGCGATCCTGAAACCGCGCGCGCCGCTCAAGGTGCTGGTCACCGGCGGCTCTGGTTTTCTCGGCCGCGCCCTGACATCCGCCCTTGTCTGGCGCGGCGACCATGTTGTCGTGCTGGATCTCGGCCTGCCGGACGCTTCAGGCCGCGTGGACGGCGCGCATTACGTGGAAGGGGATATCCGCGACGGCGAAAGGCTTGAAACCGTCGTCGGGGAGCATCGCATCGATGCCATCCTTCATCTTGCAGCGCTTGTCATTCCAGCCTGCCGCGCAAACCCCGTGCTGGGCGCTGAGGTCAATGTCATCGGTCACATCAACATTCTCGAGGCGGCCTTGAAGGCCGGGATATCGCGGGTGGTCTATGCCAGTTCCCTCGCCGCACGTCCGCGCGCGCCGCTCAATTCGCCCGCCAATCTCTATGGGGTCTACAAGCATTGCTGCGAGGACATAGCCAAGGTCTACTACCTTGATCATGGCCTTGCGACGATCGGACTGAGGCCGAATGTAGTCTATGGTCCCGGAAGGATCAGCGGCGAGACGGCTGCGATCACCATGGCCATGAAGGCCGCAGCACATGGCGAACCCTTCGAGATCCCGTTTTCGGGCCGGATGTGTTTCCAGCATATCGATGAGGTGGTGGAGATCTTCACGCGGGCGCTCGATGCCAGTCCCTCAGGGCCGATCGCGAGCGATCTGACGACAGAGATCGCCTCCACGAGCGATGTGGTCCAGGCGATCAGGGCGTGCGTTCCGGAAGCGCGCGTGTCCGTGGCCGACAGCGCGCGCGCGGTTCCGGACCAGATGGACAATGCCGCGCTCAGCGCGCTCCTCGGCCAATGGCCAGCCGTCTCGCTGCTGGAGGGCACGCGCCGGACCATAGCCGCCTTCAGGCAAGAGGCCTGACCTGCCGCCTCGCCATCCGGCTTCATGTTAGCGGCGGCTGCCTGCGCTCGCGCAGCACGACAATGCCGCTTGCGACGATGATCGCGCTGCCGAGAAGCGAGAGCGCATCGGGGCGTTCGCCGAGCACGAGCACGCCGAGAACGAGCGCAAAAAGCAGGCGGGAATAGCGGAACGGCGAAACGCTTGCGATCCGTCCGGTCCGCATCGCAAGCGTCAGTCCGCAATAGCCCAGCATTCCAAACAGCAGCGCGGCGGCAAGAAAGCCCCATGTGACGGGATCTTGCGGCGCGCTGGCGCCACCGGAAAAGACGAGCAGGACGGCGCCCGCAAGCGCAAGCATGCTGAAGCCCAGCACGCCGATCTGCGCCGTGGTCATCGAAACCGGCGCTGCGCGCGTGGCGAGATCGCGGCCGGCAAAGCCGATCGTGCCAAGGACAGCGAAGATCGCGCTTGCGCGAAAGCCCTCAAGTCCGGGACGCAGGATCAGCAAGACCCCGATGAAGCCGGCGAGGATCGACAGCCATTTGCGGGTGGTCACGGTCTCCGAGAAAAACAGGATCGCGCCGAACGCCACGATTGCGGGGGCAGCCTGCAGGATCGCGGAGGCATTGGAAAGCGGCGTCAGGGCAAGCGCAAGGGCGTAAAACAGTCTGCCGCCGATTTCGAACACCGAGCGCAGCAGCATCAGTTTCGAGAAGATCGCCGGGTGCAGTGCCGGCTGGCCCCTGAGCCTTGCAAAAAGCGCGAAGACAAGCGCTCCGGCCAGTCCGTATAGAACAACGGCCTCGCCAACCGGGATGTCGGTCGCAGCCTGCTTGACCGCCAGATCCTCGAGCGCAAATGCCCCCATGCCGAATGTCATGTAGATGGCGCCCCGTGCTTCGGCGGACATGTGATCCGGGAACGCTAAGCGTCGGGCTCTGTGGGTTGCCATCAATCATCCCTGTGTGTCGGCGGAAAGCGCGCCTGCTGCAGCCCTTATCGGCGAGACCTGCGAGAATGTACACCATCAGTTATGCAAGACCGCGCGGCAGGCTCTCACTCCCCGCGCTTCACCAGCTTTCCCTCTTCGGCCTTGTGGTGAAACTGGCTTGCGACCAGCCACCCTTTCAGCGGCCGCAACAGTGGCACGCAGGACAGGAAGACCACCGGCGTGGAGACCACCAGGTGGAACCAGAATGGCGGCTGGAAGGTGATCTCCGCCCAGACGGCGAAGAATACGGAGGGAACGCAGCCGAAGCAGATCACGAAGAATGCAGGACCATCGGCCGGATCGGCGAAATCATATTCGAGCCCGCAAACGTCGCAACGCGGCGCGAGCTTGAGGAAACTCGAGAAGAGCTTGCCCTTGCCGCAGCGCGGGCACTTGCCGCGGATGCCGACGCGCCAGGGTTCAAGCCGGGGCCATTCTTCGTCACTGCTGGTCATTCCTGATCTTCTTTCGCGCTGGGCCTTTCTCCGTCCGGCAGCGGACGTTTCATCACGCGTCAAGTCCGGGGGCGAAGGTAGCCATACAATTTCCGTTTATTTAGTGCATATAGCCATACATTGCAATGATGTCTGGGTCGTGCGCTGCTTTAAAAAAACAGCATGAAACTGAGGGTGGAAATCAGATTCCGCCTTGAGTTTGCGATGCATCCGGTGAATACACGGGGATAGATACCCTGTTCGCTTTACAGATTTATCCGTACGCCATAGATATTGTATGTTTCAAAGTGAAGGCTGAACACATGTGGACACCGAGGCTGAGCGACGGCGCGAAGATGAAATATCTCGGCATTGTCGATGCGCTCGAAGCGGATATCCAGTCGGGCCGGGTGTCGCGCGGCGACCGGCTTCCCGCGCAGCGCGCCATTGCCGAGGCGCTGGACGTTGATCTCACCACCGTGACCCGGGCCTTCAACGAGGCCCGCCGGCGGGGCCTCGTCTCGGCGCAGGCCGGGCGGGGCACCTTCATTGCCGATGCCCCGCGGTCAGGGGTCGCCGGTCCCCAGAACCTGCTGATAGACCTCAGCATGAACATTCCGCCGCAGCCGCAGGATGCGGATCTGCAGCGGCTCATTCCCGATACGCTGAGAGACATTCTGGCAAGCCCGACCGGCATGCTGCACCTTCACTACCAGGAAAGCACGGGCGCCGAGCCGGACAGGGTCGCTGCCGTGCGCTGGCTCGGGGGCCGGATCGAGGGGCTGTCGCCCGAACGTCTCGTCGTCAGCGCCGGCGCCCAGTCCGCCCTATTTGCGATATCGGATCTGCTGCTTCGAAGGGGCGACGTCGTTGCCGCAGGGGCCATGACCTATCCGGGCCTGAAGGCGGTGGCGATCCAGAAGGGGCTTGCGATCGCGCCCCTCGCCATGGATGCCGACGGGATCTTGCCGGACGCCTTCGAAAAGGCCTGCCGCGACCGCAGCGTCAAGATGCTCTATGTGATCCCCAGCATCGACAATCCGACCACGGCGACGCTGCCGGAGGCGCGCCGGAGGGCGCTTGCCGATATCGCCCGGCGGCATGATGTCGTCATTGTCGAGGACGACCCCTACGCCGTGCTGCTGCCCGAGCCGGCCGTGACGCTTGCTGCGCTTGCGCCCGACATCACCTGGCACATCGCCACGCTTTCGAAATGCGTGACGCCGGCGCTTCGGGTTGCTTATGTTGCAGCCCCTTCCGCCCATGCGGCGCGCGCGCTTGCAAGCGTCCTGCGCGCAACCATGCTGATGGCGCCGCCGCTGATGTCGGCGCTCGCCAGCCGGTTTATCGCAACCGGCAGGCTTGATGCGATCGCGGCATCGATCCGGGGTGAGAACAGGGCACGCCAGGCGATTGCCGCGAAGATCCTCGGCCCGATGGACTATGCCGCAGATCCGAACGGGCACCACCTCTGGCTCAGCCTGCCTGCCCACTGGCGCGCCGCAGATCTCGCCGAACATGCCGACAGGGCGGGCGTATCGATCGTGCCTGCGCTTGCCTTCGCAACGCTTGCCCATCCCGCCGAGGCGGTGCGGATATCGCTCGGCGTCGCACCCGATCGCGAGGTGCTGGAGGAGGGGCTCTGCCTGCTCGCCGGCCTTATTGCACAACCCCTTCCGGGCACCCGCGCGGTCGTCTGAGCGCTCTTTCATTGCAAGCCCGGCTGTGCGGCCGATCGCGGCCATGCGCGTCGGCCCGTCCTTCCCGCACCTCCTTCGAAATCCCGCGAATACCAGGATCACCTGCCGAAAACGGACAATGCGCTGCGCAATCCGGATTGCGGATCGTCAAGTTCGGCTCATGATTGGTTTAAACATAAAGGAATGGGAAACCCATTCGCAATCGTGGGAACAAGATATGGAAAGCGCTCCTTTCCGCGACGGCATGCGACGACTTGCCGGCGGTGTCACCATCATCACATCCATCGATGCCGAGGGCCGGCGCTGCGGCATCACGGCCACTGCGGTCTGTTCGCTGTCAGCCGATCCGCCGGCGCTGATTGCCTGCGTCAACCGCGAGACATCGATCGCCGCCGTCGTCGAGCAGCGCGGGGTCTTTGCCGTCAATGTGCTCGCCACGGCCCAGCAGGCGGTTGCGGAAACCTTTGCCGGCCGCACCGGCCATGCCCGCGAGGAGCGGTTTTCGGTCGGCGACTGGATTGAGGCTGCAACGGGCGCGCCGGTTCTCGCGGGCGCTGCCGTCAGCTTCGATTGCCGCCTTGCCGAGCTGCACTGTTTTGCCACGCACATGATCCTGATCGGCAGCGTTGTCGAAACCCGCTGCGCCACGGCCGGCACGCCGCCGCTGATCTATGGCGACGGCGCGTTTCTGACGACCTGTCCGGCCGCGGCCTGAACTCATCTATAAAAAGGGGAATTCCTGATGAAGGGACTTGAAGGAAAGACGGCGATCATCTCCGGCGGCGCAACGCTGATCGGGCAGGGTGTTGCCGAGGTGCTGAAGGGTTACGGCGTCAGCGTCGTGATCGCAGACATCAATGCGGAGGCGGGCGAGAAGGCAGCCTCTGCCGCCGGTGCGCGGTTCATTGCCACCGACATCACCAGCGACGAACAGATCGCACATCTCGTTGAAGAGACCGTCAAGGCCACCGGACGGCTCGATTTCCTCGTCAACGTTGCCTGCACCTATCTCGATGAAGGCGCCGAGACGACCCGCACGGACTGGCTCAAGGCGCTCGATGTCAACATTGTCGGCTCCGTCATGCTGATGCAGGCCGCCCGCAAGCACCTTGCCGAAAACAAGGGCGCGATCGTCAATTTCGGCTCGATCTCGGCGCGCGTCGCCCAGACCGGGCGCTGGGTCTATCCGGTGTCCA
Source organism: Martelella limonii (assembly GCF_013344475.1). Taxonomy (GTDB): domain Bacteria; phylum Pseudomonadota; class Alphaproteobacteria; order Rhizobiales; family Rhizobiaceae; genus Martelella; species Martelella limonii. Next base: position 159,133 of record NZ_JABUOU010000005.1, read on the forward strand.
AGGCCGCGATCCTCCAGCTGACCCGCAACCAGGCGATGGATCTTGCGCCGGAAGGCATCCGCGTCAACGCCGTGTCTCCCGGCTGGACCTGGTCCAACATCATGGCGGAACTCACCCATGACACCCGCGCCAAGGCCGACAGCGTCGCCAAGCCGTTCCACCTCCTGGGTCGCACCGGCAGCCCGGACGAGGTCGGCGAGGCCGTGGCCTTCCTGCTCTCCGACAGCGCCCGCTTCATCACCGGCACGGATATCCGCGTCGATGGTGGCTACACGGCCATGGGCCCGGAACAGGCCGCACCCGCCATCCCGCTGCTGATGGACTGAGAAACGACACCAACGAAAAGGGGAATGACATGATGAGACATTTCACAATCATCGGCGGCGGCCAGTCCGGCCTGCAGCTTGGCATCGGCCTCCTGAAGGCAGGTCACAAGGTGCGCATCGTCCAGAACCGCACCGGCGAGGAGATCGAAAAGGGCAAGGTGCTTTCCAGCCAGTGCATGTTCGATCAGGCGCTCCAGAACGAGCGCGATCTCGGCATCAACTTCTGGGAAAGCGAATGTCCGACGGTCGATTCGATCAACTTCACGGTCCCCTCGCCCGAGGTTGCCGGTGACAAGGCGATCGACTGGAACGGCAAGCTCGACAAGCCCGCCCAGAGCGTCGATCAGCGCGTCAAGGTTCCGCGCTGGATGAAGGAGTTTGCAAAGCTCGGCGGCGAGATGGTCATCCACGATGCCAGCATCGAGGATCTGGAAGCCTATCAGCAGGAAAGCGACCTCGTCATCGTTGCCGCCGGCAAGGGCGAGATCGCCCGCATGTTCGAGCGCGATGCAGAGCGCTCTCCCTTCGACCGACCCCAGCGCGCGCTGGCGCTCACCTATGTCACCGGCATGGAAGCGCGCCCCGATCACTCGGCCGTCAGCTTCAATCTCATCCCGACGGTCGGCGAATATTTCACCTTCCCGGCCCTGTCTGTCACGGGCCCCTGCGATATCATGGTGTTCGAAGGCATTCCCGGCGGTCCGATGGATTGCTGGAAGGATGTGAAGGGCCCGGAAGAGCATCTGGCGAAGTCGAAATGGATCCTCGACACCTTCCTGCCCTGGGAAGCGGAACGCTGCAAGGATGTCGCGCTGACCGACGACAACGGCATTCTTGCCGGCGCGTTCCCGCCCACGGTGCGCAAGCCCGTCGGCCGGCTGCCCTCCGGCGCGATCGTGCTCGGCATGGCGGATGCCGTCTGCCTCAACGACCCGATCACCGGCCAGGGATCGAACAATGCGTCCAAGGCCGCGAAATGCTACCTCGATGCCATTCTCGCCCATGGCGACAAGGAATTCGATGAAGCCTTCATGGTCTCAACCTTCGAGGCCTACTGGGCCTATGCACAGTTCGTCGTCGGCTGGACCAATGCGCTGCTTTCGCCGCCGCCGCCGCATGTGCTGAACATCATGAGGTCCGCCCAGGCCTATCCGGAGCTTGCCAAGCGCATCGCCAACGGGTTCAACGATCCGCGCGATTTCTTCCCCTGGTTTGCCGTGCCGGAAGAGGCCGATGCCTATCTGGCGAAGCTCGCCGCCTGATGAGCGAGCCGAGGGGCGGGCAAAGGCGCGCCCCTCGGCCATTCGGACCGCCCTTCAGGTCCGGCGGCCGCGCTTTTTAAAGGCGTTTGCCACGATTGCCCGAAACCGGGCTTGATGGCAGAAATTCTTAGCATATCCTTGGGAGAGGGCAGGGATGGGCCCTTGCGGGAGACAAACATGGCGGGTCCTGAACATCATGTCAGCTACAGGTCGAGCGATCCGCTCGATGCCGAGCACTACATGTCCCGCTCGTTTTGCGAACACCGTCTCGAAGTCTATACCGGCCGCAAGGTCAGCTTTCTCCACAATGCGCTGAAAACGGCAAACGGCGCCTTCAACCGTCTCGAATATGGTGCGGAGGTGGAAGTCAGCGCGCCGGGCTTCGAGCAATTCTACATGCTCGAAATGCCGCTTTCAGGCGGCGTCCGCCTCGATTTCGGCACATCGGAAATCATATCGACGCCGGGGCAGGCGCTGCTGCTGTCGCCGGGGCCGCGGTTCCGCTCGCGCTGGCATGCCGAAACCCGCCAGTGGATGCTGCAGATAGACCGGGTGCGGCTCGAACAGCGCATCGCACGGCTGACCCATGGCGCAAGCCGGCAGACGCCGATCTTCGATCCGGTGATCGACCTCAAGACCGCTCACGGCAAGCAGTTCGTCGAGGCGTTTCAGCTTCTGGCCTCGAATGTCGCCGAAGGCGACGAACCGCTGCGGGAAGGCGTCACCGACCGGATCATCGATCTGATTCTTGCCAATATTCCCTTCATGAATGGCGGGACCGTGGTGCCAGACCGGCTGGCCGCCTCGCCCCGGCATGTCAAGCGGGTGATGGACGCATTCCATGCCCGCTTTGCCGAACGGCTGTCGATGACGGAGATCGCATCCGAAACGGGCGTTTCCGAGCGCGCGCTCTACGAGGGCTTTCAGCGCCACTATCAGAGGACGCCGTTTGAAATGCTGACGCGGGTGCGGATGGACGAAGCGCGCCGGCTGATCGTCGATGAAGGCGTTACAGCCGGGGAGGCCGCGCGCCGCGTCGGCATCAGGCATCTCGGCCGTTTTTCCGCGAGCTACCGCGAGATCTTCGGTGTTCTGCCGTCGGAAGACCGCAACAGCCGGCACTGAGGCGCGCTGCCTATCCACATCCTGCATAAATCCGTCATCGACCGGCCTCGAAGCGCTCTCCCGGGATGACAATCCCATGACATTGCAGCATGTTTGCCTCTCCCGCAGGCCCGGCAGGCCTTGCGGCCCATGCAGACTGAGGCAGATTTGAAATGGATACTGGCGTGAAGGCGGATGCGATCGAACGATCTGCGTTGCCGACAACACCACTACTGAGTTGCTATTTCCCGCTCGGCGATGAGCGGGTTCCGGTGGAGCTTCTGGATGTCTATGCCGGTGAAGGCGTCGACATCATCGAAATCGGCATGGCTTCGCCCGATCCCTATCTCGATGGCGCCGATGTCCGGGCCTCGATGGCGCGTGCCGACCGCGCCCATTGGCGGGCCGATCTCGATGCCGTTCTGAACCGCCTCGCCGGCTACCGCAACCCGCCGCGCGCGCTTCTCATGACCTATGCCGATGCCGCCCATCCGGGCCTTGCCGCGCCGGATCTCTGGCGCGGGCTCGACAGCCTGCTGGTCGTCGCAGAACCCGGTGATGCAATGGCGAAGCGCCTCGAACAGCAGGCCGAAGCCCACGGTGTCCCGATATCGCCGTTCCTGGCGCTGCCGCTGGGAGACGATGCCCTTGCCCGGGCGCGGGCGGCGGGCTTCTACATCATGCTGCAGGCACATGACGGCCCGACCGGCCCGCGCGCCACGCTTGACCCCGCCAATCAGGGCCGGATCGCGAGGCTGCGCGAAGCGGGAGCGACAGCGCCGATCCTGCTTGGCTTCGGCATTTCCAGCGGGGCGCAGGCCCGCGCGGCGATGGCGCTCGGCGCCGATGGTGTGATCGTCGGGTCCAAGGTTCTGCAAAAAGCCCTTGAGGGCCGCGCCGCGCTTTCGACCCTTCTTTCCGATCTGAGGAGCGGTCTCGATGCGTGATGATGCCTATGTGATCGGCTTCGATATCGGGTCCACCGCCGTCAAGGCCGGGCTGTTCACGCTCGGCGGCGATGTGATCGATCACTGGAGCCGCAACTATCCGACGGAACGTCCGGGCCCCGGCATCGTCGAACAGAACCCGCAGCACTGGATCGATGGCGTCAACGATGCGATTGACGGGCTCCTTCAGGGCCGCGATCCCGACCGCGTTGCAGCCGTCGGGCTGTGCAGCCAGGTCAATACCGATGTGTTCGTGGATGCCGCCGGCGAGCCGCTGGCGCCCGCCATCGTTTGGCAGGATGTGCGCGCCGCCCGCGAGGCCGAGGCGCTTGACCGCTCGATTTCGCCGGAAGACAAGAAAGCCTGGTGGGGCGCTGAAATGCCGATCGGCGCAAGCCATGTGCTTGCCAAGATGATGTGGTTCCGCAAGCACCATCCGGCGCTTTACGACAGGACCCGCTACGTCCTTTCGCCCAAGGATTATTGCCTGCTGAAGCTGACGGGGAGGGCGGTTGCCGATCCGATCGCCGCCTTCGGTCATGTGGGTCTCGATCTCAGCTACATCGATCCGCTGATCGCCCGCGTGGAGGGTGCCGCCGAACGCCTGCCGCCGCTCGGCTTCTTTACCGATATCGCAGGCGAGATGCAGCTTGGCAGCCATGCCCGTCGCGTTCCGGTCGTGGTCGGCACGATGGATGCCTGGGGCAATCTTTTCGGCTGCGGCGTGTTTCGCCCCGGACAGGGCATGTATGTCTCCGGCACCAGCGAGATCCTGGCCCTTGCAGGCCAAAGGCGCATCGGCGCGCCGGGCGTCGTCACCTTCGCGACCGTCGACGATCTGGTCGTCAATGCCGGCCCGACCCAGAGCGGCGCGGATTCGCTCAGATGGTGGAGCCGAACCGTCGGTGTCGAACCGGGCGATGTCGCAGCCCTTGCCGCCAAGGCGGACCGCGACGGCCGGCCGGTGCTTTTCCTGCCGCATCTCGAAGGCGAGCGCGCGCCGCTCTGGGATGCCGATATCAGGGGCTCCTTCATCGGGCTCGACAGCCGTACGGCCGGGCCGGAATTTGCGCTCGCCGTTCTGGAGGGCGTTGCCCTTTCCGCACGGCAATTGTTTCATGCGCTCACCGATGCCGCAGGTTTCAAGCCCGACTGGCTGCTTTATGGCGGCGGCGGCGCGCGCTCCGATCTCTGGAGCCAGATCCGTGCGGATTGCCTTGGCGTTGCCCTGCACCGCTTCTCCTACAATGATGTCGGCTGCCTTGGCGCAGGCATCATGGCGGCCGTCGGCGTTGGTGCCTTCTCCACCATCGCCGAGGCCGTTCCGGCGATGACGTCGGTGCAGACGGTGTTCGAACCGGATCCGAAGCGCGCGAAGCGCTATGATCGCATGTTCGACGCCTATCTGAAGGCGATCGAAGCACTGAAGCCGATCGGAATCATAGAGACGGGCGACCCGCTCCGCTAACGGGTCACGCATGACAATCAAACAAGGAAGAGGAACAGTAGAATGAACATGATCAAGACCACACTGGCAGGTTTCGCGCTGGCGCTTGCCGGCTCGACCGCGGCACTTGCGACCGACGTCACCATCCTGACGCCCTATATCAGCTCGATCCCGACCAACGAGATGGCGCAGAGCTTCAAGGCGGAAGGCGAAAAGCGCGGCTGGGATGTCACCATCATCGACACCCGCAATGATTTCGGCCAGCTTGCCTCGCGCATGGAAGACACGGTCAACGCCAAGACCGATGCGATCGTGCTGATCTCCACCGATCCGGCCCAGGTCGGCGACCAGGTCGCCATGGCCGCTGAAGCCGGCATTCCGGTGATCTCGCTCGATGGTTCCAAGAACGAGAATGTCGACGTCAACATTACCTCGAACAATTTCGAGCTCGGCACCCAGCTTTCAAAAGCGCTGTTTGAGGCGATGGGCGGCAAGGGCAATATCGTCAAGTTCTACCACTCCGCCCATCCGGGCGTGCACCAGCGCGAACTCGGCCTCGACGCCACGCTGAAGGATTATCCCGACATCAAGGTGATCGCCGATCACTTCGTCAAGGTCCCCGGTCCCGTCGATGATGGCCGCATCGCCATGGAAAACATCCTGCGCCAGTATGGCGATCAGATCGACGGCGTCTGGGCGGCCTTCGACGATCCGGGCATCGGCGCGGAACTCGCCACCGAATCCGAACTGCCGGATTCCAAACTGATCATCATGGGCATTGACGGCAACGCCCAGGCGATCGACATGATCAAGTCCTGCACCCATTACAAGGGCACGTTCCGCCAGGACTTCCCCGGCATGGCGACCGCCGGTGCGGAACAGCTTGAGAAGATCCTCGATGGCGGCGCTGCCGACAGCGACGAGATCTATGTACCGGCCGTGCTGATCACGCCGGAATCGCTCGGCGTGACCTGCCCCTGAGGCATCGCTCCGGCCGGCCGCTTCCCGTTCCGGGGGCCGGCCGGCTCCGTCTTTCACCTTCTGCAGGACGACATCCATGTTGCTGAGCATCAAGGCGCTCGAGAAGCGCTTCAGCGGTGCGCGCGCGCTCGACGGCGCGTCCCTCGACGTAGAGGCTGGCTCCGTACACGGCCTTCTCGGCGAAAACGGCGCCGGAAAATCGACGCTGATCAAGACGCTGTCCGGGCTGCTGACCCCCGACGCCGGCGAAATCCGGATCGATGGCCAGGCCGTGACGATCGAAAGCGTGCGCCATGCCGAAGCGCTCGGCTTCCGCTTCATCCATCAGGAACTGAGCCTGGTGCCGCACTTCAATGCCGTCGAGAATGCGTTTGTCGGCAGGCATTATCCGAAGCGAGGTCCGTTCATCGACCGCCGCGCCATGGCCGAAGAAATCGCCGAGACCGCGCGCGACATCGCGCCGGACCTGCCGCTGGATGTTCCCGCGGCGCGGCTGACGACCGGCCAGAAACAGTTGGTCGAGATCATCCGCGCGCTGATCGGCGCCCCGGCGCGGCTGGTCGTGATGGACGAGCCGACGGCCTCGCTTTCGGATGGCGAGGCGCGCAGGCTCTACAAGGCCGTCAAGCGTCTCTCGGAGCGCGGCGTTGCCGTGATCTTCATTTCCCACCGGCTCGACGAGGTCATGGAGATCTGCGACCGGTTCACCGTTCTGAGAAACGGCGCGACCGCAGGCTCCGGCGCGATTTCCGAGATCGACAGGGCGGGTCTGGTGCGGCTGATGTCCGGCCGCGACGAGGTGCGGCTTGCGCAGCGGCCTTCGGAGGCCGGGAGCCCGGTCGTATTGCAGGTCCGCGAACTGCCCTTCGGCACCCATGGCTCGCAGGTAAACTTCGATATCAAGGCCGGTGAAATTCTGGGGCTTTACGGCCTTGTCGGCGCCGGCCGGTCCTCGCTGATGAAGATCGTCTGGGGCGCGACCTCCCATGACCGGGGCGAGATCACCCTTGACGGAAAAAGGCTCAAGCCCGGCCGGATCGGAGACCGGATTGCCGCAGGCGGCGCCTATGTTCCCGAAGACCGCCGCCACGAGGGCCTGATCACCAGCCGGTCGATCGCGGAAAATCTTGCCATCGCCCATCTCGCCTCCGTCCGCCCCGCCGCCCGTATCCCCTGGACCAGCGTCGCCGCGCTCAAGCGCCGCGCCGAAGAGGTGAAGGCGGCGCTTTCGGTCAAGATGGGCTCGCCCTTCGCCAGGCCGCTCACGCTTTCGGGCGGCAACCAGCAGAAGCTTCTGTTCGGCCGCTGGTTCGGCCGGCCGATCCGCCTTCTCATCCTCGATGAGCCGACGCGCGGCGTCGATGTCGGCGCCAAGGCCGAGATCCATGCGGTCGCCCGCCGTTTCGCCGATGAAGGCGCTGCGGTTCTGATGACCACATCCGACATGGATGAACTTCTCCAGCTTTCGTCGCGCGTCCTGGTGCTCGCCGGCGGCGAGGTGACCGCCACGCTTTCGGGCGAAGCGCTCACGCCGCCCGCCATCATCGATGCCGCATTTCAACATCAGTCACGGAAAGACCCCGCAGCATGACCGGTCTCGTCAGACGTTACGGCACGCTTGCCGCACTTGTCATCATCATCATCGCCTTCTCGATTGCCTCGCCCGAGGCGTTCGGCTCGGCCAACAACCTGATCAACATCACCCAGCAGATGACGCTGCTTGCGATCGTCGCCATCGGCGCGACCGTGGTGATGGCCGTCGGCGAATTCGACCTTTCCACCGCCTCGATCGTGTCCTTCGGCGGCATTCTGGTGGTCGTGCTGTTCAAGCTCGGCGTGCCTGCGCCGCTCGCCTGCCTGATCGTGCTGGCTGCGGCTTCGGTCTTCGGCGCCGTCTCCGGCTTCGTGGTGGCGCGGTTCGAGGTGCTGTCCTTCATCGCGACGCTCGCCGTCGGCACCATCATCGGCGGCATTACCTTCTGGCTCAGCGAGGGCGCGACGCTGTTCGGCGACATTCCCGCAGGCTTCCGCGATATCGGCCGAGGCCGCACTTTGGGCCTGCCGACGCTGACCTGGTGGCTGATCGGCATTGCCATCGTCGCCTGGCTGATCCTTGACAAGTTCGAGGTCGGCCGCAGGCTTTACGCGATCGGCGGCAACCGCGAGGCCGCCCGGCTTGCAGGCGTCCGGATCGTTTCCAACACCATGTTCGCCTTCATCGTTTCTGCGGTCTTCTCGGCGCTGGTCGGCATTCTGCTGACGGCCCGCATCGGCTCGGCGGGGCCGACCGGCGGCGGCGGCTATCTGCTGTCGGCCTATGCGGCGGTGTTTCTCGGCATGACAGCCTTTCGCGAAGGCGAGGCCAACGTGCCCGGCACGCTGGTGGGGGCGGCGATCATCGCGGTGATCGGCAACGGGCTGACGATCCTCGGCGTTTCGACCTTCCTTCAGGATATCATCACCGGCACCATCATTCTCGCCGCCGTTCTGGTGCGCCGCGTGGGAAGGGCATGAGCATGTCCGGCATCACGGAAGCACCGTCCCGCGCAGGCCGCTACGGCTCGTTTGGCGGCCAGTTCGTCGCCCCCGTCCTCCTGCCGGTGCTCGATCGGCTGGAGGCGGCCTACCGCAAGGCCTGGGCAGATCCGGCCTTTCATGCGGAGCTGAATGTCCTGCTGAACCGCTTCGTCGGCCGTCCGACCCCGCTTTTCGACGTGCCGGCCTATCTCGAGCGCAGCAGCGGCGCGCGGATCGTGCTGAAGCGCGACGACCTGACCTTCAACGGCGGCAATTATGCCAATTCCGCCGTCGGCCAGTGCCTGCTCGCCCGCCGCATGGGACTTTCCGCCGTCGTCACCGACACCGGCTCCGGGCAGAACGGCATTGCCGCCGCTGCCGCCGCCGCACGGTTTTCGATGCGCTGCACGATCTACATGGGCGCCCGCGATGCCGCGGCCCAGCCTGCAGCGGTCAAGAAGATGCGGCTCTTCGGCGCGCGCCTCGAAATCGTTGACGATGCCGACCGGGCGCTGAGTGCAGCCACCAGCGCCGCGATCCGCCACTGGATGGGCCATTCCGACACCGATGCCTATCTCGCCGGCGCGCCGATCGGCCCGCACCCCTTTCCGGAAATGGTGGCGGCCTTCCAGTCGGTCATCGGCAAGGAAGCCCGGCTTCAGTTGATCGAGGGCGGCATCTTTCCGGCGGCGCTGTTTTCCGCTGTCGGCGGCGGATCGTCGACCATCGGCCTGTTTTCAGCCTTCGTCAGCGATCCCGCGATCCGGTTGATCGCGGTGGAGGCCGCAGGCGCCGGTGGCGAAGGCTCTGTCGGCTCGGCGCGCCTCACCTACGGGCAGCGCGGCATTTTCCACGGCGCCGAAACACTGGTCCTTTCCGATGCGGAGGGGCAGATCCTGCCCGCCGCCTCGATCGCGCCAGGGCTTGCCTATCCGGGATCCGCGCCGCAGCTCGCCGATCTCGTGTCACGCGGCCGCATTGAAACCATGCGGATTACGGATGCGGAAGCGCAGAAGGCGGTGCGGCGGCTTGCCGAAAGCGAGGGCGTGCTGCTCTGCCTGGAGGCGGGCCATGCGCTTGCAGCCGCCGCCAAGGTTGCCCGCACCATGGAGCCGGACGAAACGGTGGTGGTGATGGCGCCGTCATCGGGCGACAAGGATATCGATATTCTCTGGCAGGATGACTGACATGGCAGACAGGACCAACCGCATCGATGCATTGTTCGACCGGCTGAAGAAACAGGGCCGCAAGGCGTTTGCGACCTTCACCGTGGGTGGCGATCCGACCCATGATGAAAGCCTCGCACGGCTGAAGGCCTTCGTGTCGTCCGGCATCGACCTGATCGAGATCGGCTATCCCTTTTCAGATCCGATCCTCGACGGCGCAACCATCCAGAAGGCCAACCGGCGGGCTATGGCGGCGGGCGGCAATCTCTCCGGCACGTTCGAGCTCTGCAGCACCTTCCGCAAGGACGACGACGAAACGCCGCTGGTGCTGATGGGCTATGCCAATCCGATCATCGCGCTCGGGGTCGATCGCTTTGCCGAGAAGGCGGCAGAAGCCGGGATCGACGGCATCATTGCCGCCGACCTGCCGCTGCGCGAGGCGGACGCCCTCATTGAGGCGCTGCACCGGCACGGGCTCTACATGATCCCGCTTGCCGCCCCGACGCTCGATGCCGCCGATTTCGCGGTGACGCGTCCGGGCCTTGGCGGTTTTCTCTATTGCATCCCGGTGGTCGGCCCGACGGGCGGCCCGTCCGCCCCGCAAGCCGCGATTGCCGAGGCCGTCGAGCGCTGCAGGCGGCAGAGCAAGCTGCCGGTAATGGTGGGCTTCGGGGTCAAGACGCCGGAAATGGCCGCTGGCGTGGCAAGCGTCGCCGATGGCGTGATCGTTGCCACCGCGCTGATCGATGTCTTCGACACGCTGCGCCAGCAATATCCGGACGGCGGAAAACGGATGGAAGAGCACATGGCGGAGACGATCGAAACCTTCCGGATCGCAATCTGAAAAATGACAGGCCGGCGCGCTCAATCAGCCGCGCCGGCCTCTGCCATCAGCTGGCAAACATCGGGCCGCCCCTGTGGCGAGGAAAGCCATAGCCGTGGATCTTGACGAGGTCGATGTCCTCCGGCTTTGCGGCGATGCCTTCGGCAAGGATCGCCCGGCCTTCATCCGCCATGGCGGCGATCAGGTGATCGGCAATGGCCGTGCGGTCAAGGGCGTCGCTGGCCTCGATCCGGGGCTGCAGCAACGCGGCAACCTCCGATGAGACGACAGGCTTGCGCTCGCCCTCACGGTAATCATACCAGCCGCCGCCGGTCTTCTGACCCTTTCGGCCCGCGCGCACCAGAATGTCGCCGAGCGTTTCCGGCACGTCCTGACCCTCGCTACGCGCGCCTTCGCGCTGCAGGTAGGCAATATCGAGGCCGCTGAGATCCTGGGTTTCGAACGGGCCCATCTTGAAGCCATAGTCGCGCATCGCACCGTCGATCTCGGCGATCGCAACGCCGCGCCTTACCAGTTGCTCGGCCTCCGCCCGGTAGCGCTTCAGGATCCGGTTGCCGATGAAGCCCTCGCAGATGCCGGAGGTCACCGGTATCTTGCCGAGCGCGCGGGCGAGCTGGAACCCGGTTGCGAGCACATCGTCTGCCGTTTCCGGCACGGGAATGATCTCGAGAAGCTTCATCACATGGGCGGGCGAGAAGAAATGCAGCCCGATGAAGCGTTCGGGATGGGAGAGCCCTTCGGCAATCCGGCGCGGATCGAGATAGGAGGTGTTGGTCGCCAGCACCGCATCCGCCCGGCAGACACGGTCGAGTTCGGCGAAGACGGCGCGCTTGACGGCGATCTCCTCGAACACCGCCTCGATCACCAGATCGCAAGCTGAAAGCGCCTGATAGTCGGTGGTGCCGGCAAGGCCTTCCAGCAGAAAGGCCTGCTTCGCCGCGGTGAGCTTTCCGCGCCGGACAGCACCCGCAAGCACCGCCTCGATCGCGGACAGGCCGCGCGCGACCGCCGCCTCGTCCCGCTCGATCAGCGTGAGCGGATAGCCCGCCATTAGCGCCGCAGCCCCGATGCCGGTGCCCATCGTGCCGCCGCCGACAATGCCGATCGATTTCAACGGCCGGGGCTCGACAGTCTTGAGCGCCGCCGGTCGGGCCGCACTGCGTTCGGCAAAGAACACATGGCGCAGTGCCGCCGCCTCATCGGACGCCCTCAGCTCCAGAAACAGTCCGCGCTCGTTCAGCATTGCCGCATCGAACGGATTTTCGGTCGCAAAGCGGATCGAAGAAAGCGCTGCAAGCGGCGCGCGGTAGCCGGGTTTCGCCTTATCCTTTTCTGCCTCCGACCAGAAGGCTTCGTCGATCGCGGCAATCGGTCGCGCGCTGGTCTTTGCCGGCAAGGGCTGTTGCAGCGCCTTTTCGGCAAATGCCACCGCTTCGGCAACGAGATCGCCCTCGACGATCGCATCGATCAGTCCTGCTTCAAGCGCCTTTCGCGCGCCCAGCGGCCTGCCGCCGACAGCAAGCTTCACCGCGGTTTCGACGCCCGCCAGTCTTGGCGTGCGGCAGGTGCCGCCAGCGCCCGGAATGATGCCGAGCGTCACCTCCGGCAATCCAACCGCAGCACTTTCCAGCGCAATCCTGAACCGGCATCCCATCGCCACCTCGAAGCCGCCGCCAAGCGCGGTTCCGTGAATGGCCGCGATCCAGGGCTTTTCGGCATTCTCGATCCGGGCGATCACGTCCGGCAGATGCGGCTCGAGCGGGGGAAGGTCGAATTCGCGCACATCCGCCCCGGCAATAAAGGTCCGGCCGGCGCAGGCAAGCACCACGGCCTTGACCGCATCGTCGCGATCGAGCGCATCGGCGGCTGAAAGAAGTGCGGCCCGCATGGCCTGCGACAGCGCGTTGACGGGCGGATTGTCGACCATGACGACGGCGATTTCGCCGCGACGGGTAATTTCGATCTCGTTCATGTCATATTCCCAGATAGGCTTCCCGGACCTGCGGATCGGCAATCAGGTTTGCCGCTGGTCCTTCCATGGCGATGCGGCCTGTCTCCATCACATAGCCGCGATCGGCGATCTTCAGCGCGCCGAAGGCGTTCTGTTCCACCAGAAGCACCGTGACGTCCCGCGCCTTCAGCGCCTTCACGACCTCGAAGATCTGGGCGACCAGAAGCGGTGCAAGGCCCATGGAGGGTTCGTCCAGCAGCAGGCAGGAGGGGCGGCCCATCAGTGCGCGGGCAATCGCGAGCATCTGCTGCTGGCCGCCGGAAAGGCCGCCTGCGACCAGATTGCGCTTCTCGCGCAGGATCGGAAACATCTCGTAGGCGTCTTCCATATCGCGGTCGACGCGGTCGTCGGAAAACAGGAAGGCGCCGAGCCGGAGGTTTTCCTCGACCGACAGATTGGTGAAGATCTGCCGGCCCTCGGGCGATTGGGCAAGGCCAAGTTTCAGCCGCCTGTAGGCCGGGACCGCCGTCATCACCGAACCGCGAAAGATGATCTCGCCGTCGGTGACCGGCTGCAGGCCGGACAGGCATTTGAGCAGCGTCGTCTTGCCTGCGCCATTGGCGCCGACCACCGTCACGATCTCGCCGGAGCGGACTTCAAGGTCGATGCCGTGCAGCACCTCGATCCGGCCATAGGCAGAGCGCAGCCCCTTAACCGTCAGCATCGGCGGCCTCCTCCTGTTCCGCGCCCAGATAGGCGGCAATCACCGCCTTGTTGCGGGCAACGTCCTCCGGACTGCCCTCGGCGATCTTCTCGCCGTGATCGAGCACCACGATATGGTTGGAAATCCGCATCACCATCTTCATGTCATGCTCGACCAGAAGGATTGCGATGCCCGATTTGGCAAGCTCGGCAATCAGCCGGTCGATTTCCTCGGTTTCGACCGCATTGCAGCCTGCCGCCGGTTCGTCGAGCAGCAGAACCCGGGGCGAGACGGCGAGCGCGCGGGCAATTTCCAGCCGTTTCAGCGCGCCATAGGAAAGATTTCCTGCCTGGCGCTCGGCGGCTTTGGCAAGACCCACCCGTTCGAGCAGCGAAAGCGCACCGGCGCGGGCTGCCGCAGAGCGCCGCTTTGAGCCCGGCAGGGCCAGCAGGTCTGCGAGAAGCGGTCCCTTTTCCTGAAGGTGAAATCCGGCGATGACATTCTCGAGCACTGACATTTCCTGAAAGATCTGCAGGTTCTGGAAGGTGCGGGTCAGGCCGAGCCGCGCCAGACGGTCGGGATTTGCGGCCGTGATGTCGCGCCCGTCGAGCATCACCTTGCCCGATCCCGGCAGATAGACGCCGGAGATCATGTTGAAGAGCGTCGTCTTGCCGGCGCCGTTCGGACCGATCACCGAAACGATCTCGCCGGCGCTGGCGGAAAAGCTGACATCGTTGACGGCCTTGAGGCCGCCGAAGGCAATGCCGAGGCCATGGACTTCGAGCAGGCTCATTCGTCCCTCCCTTTCAGCCTTGCGGCGATCGACGGCAGCAGGCCGCGCGGCAGGAAGATCATCACTGAAATCATGATCGCGCCGAGCACGAGCTGTTCGTATTCGGCAAAGACCGTCAGCACCTGCGGCAGAAGCGTCAGGATCGCGGCTCCCAGCATCGCGCCGAGGATCGAGCCGACGCCGCCAAGCACGGCCATCGACACCATCTCGATCGAATGCATGAAGCCCGCGACATCCGGCGTGATGAAACCGTTCTGGAGCGCGAGCAGCGAGCCCGCGACCGAGGCGTAGACGGCAGAGATGACGAAGGCCTGCAGCTTGACCCGGGCGACATCGATGCCGACCGTGCGGGCCGCCACTTCCGAACCATGGAGCGCGCGCATGGCCCGGCCCGTCGGGCTCGATGCCAGATTGAGGGCAATCCAGACGCCGATGACGAGCACGATGCCGCAGAACCCGTACCAGAACTCGCCGCCGGAGATCTTCCAGCCCAGGTCGCGCAGAAGTCCCCTGAGGCCGATATCCGGGACGGCCATGCCATCCGGCCCGCCGGTGAACTGGCGCTCATTGGTAAGCGCAAGCGTCACCAGAATGCCGAAACCGAGCGTTGCCACCGCCAGATAATAGCCCTTGAGCTTCAGGATCGGCCGGCCGATCAGCGCCGCCACGCCGCCGGAAATGACCGCGCCGAGAATGGCGGCAAGGGCCGGGTGCAGGCCCAGATATTCCGGCGCAAGCGCACAGCTATAGGCGCCGATGCCGGCAAACCCCGCATGGCCGAGCGAGATCTGCCCGGCATAACCGATCAGGATCACGAGCCCGATCACCGACAGGGCGTTGACGAAGATCAGCGCGCCGACGCGGTAGTAATAGCCGGAGGGAAAGAATACCGGCAGCACCGCGACAAGGGCGATGACGATCGCGATCTGGATCCACTTGGAACGTGTTGTCATCGCCTCACACCCTCTCGGTCGACTTGGCGCCGAACAGGCCCTGGGGCATGACGAACAGAACGGCGAGGATGACGACGAAGGCCACGGCCTCCTTGTATTGCGAGGAGATATAGCCCGCCGTCAGCGCTTCCATCAGGCCGAGCGCGATACCGCCGACAAGGGCGCCCTTGGGATTGCCCATGCCGCCGAGCATGGCGGCCGCAAAGCCCTTCAGCGCGAGCGCCACGCCAACATCATAGCTGACGAGCGTGATCGGCGTGATCAGGACGCCAGCAAGGGCCGCGATCGCGGCAGAAAGCGAGAACGACAGCGTCATCACCCAGTTGGTGTTGATGCCGACGAGCTGGGAGGCGAGCCGGTTGTTGGCAACAGCCAGCACGGCCTTGCCGGTCAGCGTCTTGGTGAAGAACGCCCAGAGCCCGAGAAACACCATGACCGCGCCACCGATCACCCAGAGGCTCTGCGGCAGGATGGTTGCGCCAAGCACATGGATCGGATCGTCGCCGGAAAAGGCGGGAAAGCGGTGGAGCTGCTTGTCGAAGACGAGCTGCGAAACGCCGCGGATGAAGATCGAGGCGCCGATGGTGATGATCACCAGCGAGACCACGGGCGCCCCGCGCGCCGGCTCGATTGCAAGCTTGTTGAGCGCAACGCCGGCGGCGGCCGTGATCACGATCGCGAGCAGCCCCGCAAGCGGCAGGGGAAGGCCCGCGGCATAGGTGAAGGCGGTGATCATGCCGCCCAGCATGACGAATTCCCCTTGCGCGAAATTCACCACATCGGAGGCGTTGTAGATGATCGTGAAGCCGAGCGCGACCAGCGCGTAGACCGCGCCGACGGTAATGCCCGACAGGATGAATTGCATCAATGCGTCCATGGAAGGGTCCCGAACGGTGACAACCAGCAAAAGGGTGCGGAGCCTCAGGCGCCCGCGCGATCAGCACCCCGCGCCAGGGACGCGGGGTGCCGTTCGTCATCAGTCGATCGATTTCCAGCCGCCATTGTCGATTTCGAGCATGCGGAAGGCGGAAAGGTCGAGGCCGAGATGGTTGTCGGGGCCCATGGTATAGACGCCGGTGGTACCGACGAGGCCATCGGTTGCCTCCAGCGCGTCGCGGATCGCATCCGGATCTTCGCCGCCGGCCTGTTCCATGGCGCTCATCATCAGCAGGAAGGCGTCATTGGCATAGCCGCCGAAGGTCGAGACGTTCTGGCCGTATTTGTCCTCATAGGCGGACTTGTAGGTCATGACCACGTCGCGCTGCACATCGTCTTCCGGCAGGATGTCGGCGATCAGGAGCGCGGTGCCCGGCAGGCGCACGCCCTGGGCAGCATCCGCTCCGACAAGCTCGATGAAGCTGTCGGAGGCGACGCCATGGCTCTGGTAGAAGGGCAGGTCGATGCCGAGCTGGCTGGCATTGCGGGTGACGATCGCCGGGCCCTGGCCGAAGCCGGGGTTGAGGATCGCCTGAACGCCCTCGGTGTTCTTGATCTTGGTCAGCTGCGGCGTCATGTCGGCGTCGCCCGGACCGTAAATCTCGTCAGCCAGAATCTCGATGCCGTAATCGCCCGCAACATCCTTGCACTGGGCCTGCATCGAAGCGCCGAAGCCGTCCGTGCCGGAAATCATGCCGACCTTGGTGATGCCGTTCTTCTTCATGTTGTCGAAGATCTTCTCGCAGGCCATGCGGTCGGTGTGCGGGGTCTTGAACACATATTCCTTGACCGGATCGACGATCTGGATCGCGCCGGCAAGCGAGATGAAGGGAATGCCTTCCTCTTCGGCCACGGCGAGGATCGACATCGACGTGCCGGTGGTGGTGCCGCCGATGATGGCCACCACTTCGTCATCCTCGGTCAGGCGGGTGGCGAAGGTGCGCGCCTTGTTGGGGTCGCCGCCATCGTCATAAAGGGTGAGGACGATTTCCTCGCCATTGATGCCGCCCTTGGCGTTAACCTCTTCGACCAGCATCTCGATGGTCTTGGCTTCCGGGTCGCCGAGAAAAGCGGCCGGGCCGGTCGCAGAAAGGCTGGCGCCGAGGCGGATTTCCGCGCTGGCACCCGTTGCCACGCCAAGCGTGGCAACAATCGCCAGAGCCGTTGTCGACATGAATTTCATTTGGATTCTCCTCCCTGATTTATCCAAACACGCTGCCTGAAAGGCCTCCCTCCACGCCGGCCCGCAGGCCTTCGGCATGGCGGTAGCCAGACGCGGCGAATTCCTTGAGGGGTGATGCGGACAAGCGTGTGCAAAGGGCGATAACGCCCACCGCCAGCGCTGAATGCGCAGCGGTTGCACAGGTCCTTCGGCACTCCTCCCAAATTCCGGTTAGTATTATTGACCGACCGGACGGTTTATGCAACAACAATTATCAGCCGCACTCGAGGAGGGTGCTGCGGGAGGCAAGAATGACTGATACCGAAAGCGTGCGCGCCGAGGTGGCGGATGGCGTTTTGACGCTGACCCTCAACCGGCCCGAAAAACTGAATTCCTTCAATGTCGACATGCACGAGGCGCTGCGCCGCGGCGTCGAGCGCGCCCATGAGGATGACGCCATCCGCGCGGTGCTGCTGACGGGCGCTGGCCGCGCGTTCTGCGCCGGTCAGGACCTCGGCGATCGCGACCCCCGCAAGGCAACCGAAAAGCCCGATCTCGGCGAAACGCTCGACACCTGGTACAATCCGACGCTGCGGCTGATCCGCGCGCTCGAAAAGCCGGTGATCTGCGCCGTCAACGGCGTGGCGGCCGGCGCCGGCGCCAACCTTGCGCTTGCCTGCGACATCGTTCTGGCGGCCCGCTCGGCGAAGTTCATCCAGGCATTCTCCAAGATCGGGCTCGTTCCCGATGCCGGCGGCAGCTGGTCGCTTGCCCGCGCGCTCGGCGAGCCGCGCGCCAAGGCCCTTGCCATGACCGCCGAACCGCTGATGGCCGAACAGGCGGCCGAATGGGGTCTGATCTGGAAAGCGGTCGATGACGCGGACCTGATGGCAGAGGCAAGCAGTCTCGCCGCCCGGTTTGCCAGCGGCCCCACCAAGGGCCTCGGCCTCACCAAACGGCTGATCCAGGCTGCCTCCGACAATGATTTTTCGACCCAGCTCGACATGGAGCGCGACCTGCAGCGCGAGGCCGGCCGCAGCGACGACTATGCCGAGGGCGTGACCGCGTTTCTCGAAAAGCGCGCGCCCGTCTTTTCGGGTCGATAGCCATGGCCCGGCAGATCGAAGACATGAGCGCCCAGGAACTGGCAGAGGCCTGCGCCACCGCCATGTGGGAGGGCGACAATGCCTCGCAGCGGCTCGGCATGACGATCGAGCATATCGCGCCCGGCGAGGCGCGGCTTTCGATGACGCTGACGGATGCGATGACAAACGGCCATGGCAATGCCCATGGCGGCTACCTGTTCACGCTCGCCGACAGCGCCTTCGCCTTTGCCTGCAACACCTACAACCAGCTGACCGTCGCCCAGCACTGCGCCATCACCTTCATCGCGCCCGGCAGGCTTGGCGACAGGCTGACGGCCGAGGCCCGCGAGATTTCGCGCACCGGCCGGTCCGGCATCTACGACATTACCGTGGCCAGGGAGGACGGAACCGTGATTGCCGCGTTCCGCGGCCACGCACGCACCGTCAAAGGCACACTGCTGTCGTCCTAGACGAAGCGCGCCGTTTTCGAGGAGGAAAATCATGAACGCCCTTCACAGTCTGAAACCGTCCCGCGAGATCCTCGACCCCATCGAGGTTGCAAGCCGCGACGAGATCTCCGGCCTGCAGCAGAAGCGCATGGCCTGGTCGCTCGCCCATGCCTATGAAAACTCGCCCTTCTATCGCAAGCGCTTCGATGAGGCGGGCGTCCATCCCGGCGATTTCCGCACGCTGTCCGATCTTGCGAAATTCCCGTTCACGCTCAAGACCGACCTGCGCGATACCTATCCTTTCGGCATGTTCGCGGTTCCGCGCGAAAAGCTGGTCCGCATTCACGCATCGTCCGGAACGACCGGCCGGCCGACCGTCGTCGGCTATACCAAGAACGATATCGATGTCTGGGCCGATGTCATGGCCCGCTCGATCCGGGCTTCGGGCGGCCGCGCCGGCGATATCTGTCATGTTGCCTATGGCTACGGGCTCTTTACCGGCGGCCTCGGCGCCCACTATGGGGCAGAACGTCTCGGCTGCACCGTGGTGCCGATTTCGGGCGGCATGACCGAGCGCCAGGTCACGCTGATTTCCGACTTCCAGCCGCAGATCATCATGGTGACGCCGTCCTACATGCTCTCGATCCTCGACGAGTTCCGCCGCCAGGGCATCGACCCGCGCAAGAGTTCGCTGAAGGTTGGCATCTTCGGCGCGGAACCCTGGACCAATGCGATGCGCGGCGAGATCGAGGAAGCCTTCGACATGCATGCCGTCGACATTTACGGCCTGTCGGAAATCATGGGGCCGGGTGTCGCCAATGAATGCGTGGAAACCAAGGACGGGCTCCATGTCTGGGAAGATCATTTCTATCCGGAAATCATCGATCCCGTGACCGGCGAAGTCCTGCCCGATGGCGAGATGGGCGAACTGGTGTTCACCACGCTGACCAAGGAAGGTCTGCCGATGGTGCGCTACCGCACCCGCGACCTCACCCGCATCCTGCCCGGCACGGCGCGCTCGATGCGCCGGATCGAGAAGATCACCGGCCGTTCCGACGACATGATCATCCTGCGCGGCGTCAACGTGTTTCCGACCCAGATCGAGGAGATGATCCTGAAATGCGCCGGCCTCAGCCCGCATTTCCAGATCGAGCTCAGCCGCAAGGACCGGATGGACGTGATGACCGTCCATGTCGAATGCGCGCCTGACCATGCGTCCGAAGAGGCGCGGGCCGCCTCGTCGCGCGAGCTTGCCCATCACATCAAGTCGGTGGTCGGCGTCTCGACGCGGATCGAGGTGCGTGATCCCGAAAGCGTTGCCCGCTCGGAAGGCAAGGCCAAACGCGTGGTCGACAACCGGCCAAAATAAAATCACCGGTCGGTTGGTCAATCGGCTGACCGGTGCTAGAGCATGTCGCAAAAGGGCGGATACACCGCTCGCCCGCGGCGATGCGCAAGGCATGAGAACGGAGCGTCTCGCGGAAACGCGGAACGCTCGGAGAAAGGGCGCGGTCGCGATGCTGACCGCCCCGATAGACAGAAACCGGCAGTTGGAGCAGGGCCTTCGGGCGCGTTGAAGCAGTATGGCGAGAACACGGGCCAATGATTTCGAGGAAAAGCGGCATGGCCTGCTGCTGAACGCCGCCCATGTCTTCGCCACACAGGGGATGGAAAAGGCCTCGATGTCGCAGATCGCGCGCGAGGCGGGCGTCTCCAAGGCGCTGCTCTACCATTACTACCCGTCCAAGGAGGCGCTGATCTTTGCGATCATCGCTTCCCATCTGGAAGCGCTCGATGCAGCGCTTGCGGAAGCCGACGATCCGACGCTCGACCACAAGCCTCGGCTTCAGAAACTGGTAATGACGGTGCTCAACGAATATCGCGGCGCCGACGACCAGCACAAGGTGCAGCTCAACGCAGCCCCCGCACTGTCCGAGGATCAGAAACGCCAGATCCGGGCGCTGGAGCGCAGCATCATCGGGCGTTTCTCGGCGATCATCCGCGACATCCATCCCGAGCTCGACCGTCCCGAGCGCCCGCTCCTGATGCCGGTCACCATGTCGCTGTTTGGCATGCTGAACTGGGTCTATATGTGGTTTCGCGAAGGCGGCGCCATCACACGCGAGGATTACGGCGTGATGGCAACGACCCTGCTGCTCGAAGGCGTCAAGGCGGTCCGATGACCGCATCCAGTTTGCTGACGAAGCTAGCAGGCCCGACGGTCATCGTCCCCGGACAAAGGACCTATCCAATACGGTTAGGCGTCGGGCGAAGATTGACATAAAACAGTGGCTTGAATCGCCTGGATGCTCGGATCAAGTCCGAGCATGACGCATCGGGCGGGGTTGGCGTAGGTGACAATCTCAGCGGCCGTGGCTTTGTCAGCCGCCTGAAGGCGGCCGGATAACCGCCCCTATCCGCCGGCCGCCTTGCGCTCTTGAGGAGCGCACCGTCACAGTGCGCGCGCTGCTCTCCAAAGTCCCGTGCGCCTGCGGCGCGGCACATATCGAGACATCAGCCCGAAGTCGCATCCTCAGCCGGCGGCCAGGTCTTGGCCACCATGGTCAGCACGTCGTATTGCGCGACGACCTCGTCCTTCTGGTTGGTCACGCGGCAATCCCAGCGCACCTCGCCATGGCCGGCATTTTCGCGCGGGTTGATCGCCTTGCAGGTCAGCCGCACCCTCAGGCTGTCGCCGAAATAGACCGGCGTGAGGAAGCGCAGATTGTCGACGCCGTAATTGGCAAGGACCGGACCCGGATCCGGATCGACGAAAAGGCCGGCGGCAAAGGACGCGATCAGATAGCCGTGGGCGACCCTATCTTCGAAGAACGGATTGGCCTTGGCCGCATCGCTGTCCATATGGGCGTAGAAGGTGTCGCCGGTAAATTCGGCGAAATGCTCGACATCCTCGCGGGTGATGGTGCGGGAAGCGGTCTCGACCTGATCCCCGATCCTGAGCTCTTCCAGCGACTTGCGGAAGGGGTGCCGGTCGTGCCGTGCGGCAGCGCCATCCACCCATTCGCCGGTGATGGCCGACAGCATGTCCGGCGTGCCCTGCACGGCGGTGCGCTGCATGAAATGCTTGACGCCGCGCATGCCCCCCATTTCCTCGCCGCCGCCGGCGCGGCCGGGGCCGCCATGGATGAGCGGCGCCAGCGGCGATCCGTGGCCGGTGGAAGACTTGGCGGAGCCGCGATTGCCGATCATCACGCGGCCATGATAGGCGGCAAGACCGGTGACGATCTCGGCCGCCACCGCGCCGTCATTGGTAAAGAGCGACGACACCAGCGACCCCTTGCCGCGCTCGGCAAGCGCCACGGCCTCTTCCGGCGTGTCATAGGCCATCACGGTTGCAACCGGTCCGAAGGCTTCGACGGCATGGACCGCTTCGGCATCGAACGGGTTAGCGCAGCGCAGCAGCACCGGGCTCATGAACGCGCCCTTTTCCGCATCGCCGGATACCAGCGACACATGGTCGGGATCGCCATGGACGATCTCGCCCTCGGCGGCAAGGGCCGCGATCTTCTCGCGCACGCCATCGCGCTCCCCGAGCGAGACCAGCGCGCCCATGCGGGTGTTCTGATCTTCCGGCAGGCCGATCGCGGCCTTTGAAAGCCGCGCCGACAGAGCCTCGACAACGGCCTGCTCATGCGCCTTCGGCACGAAGATACGGCGGATGGCGGTGCATTTCTGCCCGGCCTTGGAGGTCATCTCATTGGCGGCCTCGCGGATGAAGAGGTCGAATTCCGGCGTGCCCGGACCGGCATCCGGGCCGAGGATCGCCGCATTCAGGCTGTCGGCTTCCATGTTGAAGCGCACGGCATTGTTGACGACAGCCTTGTGGGTCTTCAGCTTGCGGCCGGTTTCGGCCGAGCCCGTGAATGTCACGATATCCTGACCGGTGACGTGGTCGAGCAGATCGCCGGCGCTGCCGCAGACGAGCTGCAGCGCGCCATCCGGCAACAGCCCGGTCTCGATCATCGCGCGGGTGACGCGTTCGGTGAGATAGGCGGTCTGCGAGGCGGGCTTCACCAGGCAGGGCATGCCCGCAATCAGCGCAGGGGCGATCTTCTCCAGCATGCCCCAGACGGGAAAGTTGAAGGCGTTGATGTGGATCGCCACGCCCTTCATCGGCGTCAGGATATGGCGCGCGACGAAGCTGCCATCCTTCGACAGCGGCTCGACCTCGCCTTCGGAGAGTACCTTTGTGTTCGGCAGTTCGCGCCGCGCCCTTGAGGCAAAGGTGAGCAGCGTGCCGATCCCGCCTTCTATGTCGACCCAGCCGTCGCGCCGCGTGGCGCCCGTCCAGGCATTCTCGGCATAGAATTCCTCCTTGCGCTCCATCAGCGCCATGCCGACCGCCTTCAGCATCAGCGCGCGCTCGTGGATCGTCATCGCCCGCAGCGCCCTGCCGCCCTTGTCGCGGCCATAGGCAAGCGCATCCTCGAAATCGAGCCCTTCGGCGCCGATGAAGGCAATGGTCTTGCCGGTTGCAGCATGGGCGAGCGGCTTGCCGGCGCCCGTTCCGGTTTGCCAGCTGCCGAGCAAGAAGCTTTCGACGCGGCGTGCTACCGTCTCAGTCATGGAAATGGTCCTTCCTGTCAGGCCTGCCGGTCGGATGACGCGGGGCAAGCCTCGATCTTGATCGGAAATCGATCGTCAGTGCGGTGCCTGAAGCCCGCATTCGTCGAGCACACGCTTTGCGGCCTCGCGCCAGCGCGTTCTCAGCACCTCGTTTTCGGTGTGGCGGAGCCCGAAGCGTTGCAACCGTGCAAACCGGTCGGAAACGGCGGGGCCGAAGGTCTCGGCCACCCGCGGGTACCAGTAGGCGACATCGGCCAAGACATCGGCGCGGGCCTCGTCGTTGTCGCAGAGCGCGTTCAGCCCCTCGACACCGAGTTCCATATGCCGGCGCTCGCGCGGCAGCACCGCGCGGATCACCTCGGCATAGGGCGCGTAGGAGGCGCCTGACATCTCCTCGAGCTGGATCACGGTCGCAATACCCATCAGCACATTCATCACCACCGCATCCATCCAGTCCTCGAGCGGATAGTGGAAGACGGAAAGGCGCATGTCGCCGCCCATGCGGCGCGGATCGACAAGCTGGTCGCGCGACAGCCGGGAGGACCAGCTATGGGCCCGGTTGTAGAGCGCGACATCGGTTCCGAAATCGGCCATCAGCGCCAGCACGCGCTCGGCGTGGTCGGCCTTTTCGAGCACGATGCGGCTAGCCGCGATCCGCTCGGAAATGCCGGGCGCCCAGTTGATCGCGGCCGCAAAGCCCGCGGAACCCGCAAGCTCGCTGTCGACGAAGGACGACATCATCCGCATCAGCTCCGCGCGGTAGAGCGCCGGCGCATTGTCGGGCGAGGACAGCTTGCCGCCTTCCGCCAGATAATCGGTGATCGACATGTCACTCGTCATAGCTGATCACCACCTTGTCGGAGAGCGGCAGGCACTGGCAGGAGAGCACATAGCCGGCCGTGACCTCGTAATCCTCGAGCGCATGATTGGTGATCATCTCGACCTCGCCCTCGATCACCTTCGCCCGGCAGGTCGAGCAGATGCCGCCCTTGCAGGAATAGGGGGCGTCGATATCGTGCGCGAGCGCCGCATCGAGCACCGCCGTGCCGTCGCGCGCCATGGTGAAGGAGCGGGTCGTGCCGTCGAGCTTGACCTGGATCTCGGCACGATCGCCGCTGCTTGCGGCGGCACTCGATACCGTCTTCTGCCGGGCCCGGCCGGGCTGGGAAGAGGCGAACAGTTCGAACTTGATCTGGTCGTCGTTCATGCCGTGCTTCTTCAGCGCCCCGGCAATGGTCAGCATCATCGGTTCCGGCCCGCAGATGAAGGCGGTGTCGATGGAGGCGATATCGATCCAGAGCCTGAAGAAGGTTTCCAGCTTCTCCTCGTCGATCCGGCCGGTGAAGAGATCGATCTCCTGGCTGTCGGATTCCAGCACATGGATCACCGAAAGCCGGCCGAGGTGAAGGTTCTTCAGATCCTCCAGCTCCTCGCGGAACATGATCGAGGCAATGTGGCGGTTGGCGTAGATCAGGGTGAAGCGCGACTGCGGTTCGCGCGCCAGCACGGTCTTGACGATCGACAGCAGCGGCGTGATGCCGGAGCCGCCGGCAAAGCCCAGATAGTCGCGGCTTGCGGCGGGATCGAGCGCGGTGAAGAACTTGCCCATCGGCGCCATCGCTTCCAGCACGTCGCCGGGCTTCAGTTCGTCATTGGCAAAGGTCGAAAAGGCGCCGCCCTCGACGCGCTTGACGCCGACCTTGATCAGGCCCTCGTCGAGGCCCGCGCAGATCGAATAGGACCGGCGCACCTCCTCGCCGTCGAACTTGCGGCGGAAGGTCAGATACTGACCCTGGGTAAAGCCGAATGCGCCCGCATCCTCGTCGCGGGGCTTCAGCGTCAGGACGACCGCATCGCGCGTTTCGCGGCGGATGTCGGTTACTTCCAGCGGATGAAACCGTGCCATCTGATACTCCTCCTCAGATACACTTGAAATAATCGAATGGCTCAAGACAGTCCCGGCAGCGATAGGATGCCTTGCAGGGGGTCGAGCCGAACTGGGATACTCTTTCGGTCTTGCCGGAGCCGCAGCGCGGGCATGCGATGACGAGATTGGAACCGCCGGCAAGCCGGTTCGCGCGCGCCATCAGCCGCCCGTCGGCCGCCGTTCCGTCGATCGGCGGGGCAATGCCATATTCCCTGAGCCTTTCGCGGGCCTCCGCCGACAGGAAGTCGGTGGTCCAGGGCGGCGACAGCTGCTGCTCGATCCGGAAATCGGCGATGCCCTTTTCGAGAAGCTTGGCCTCGATATCGAGATTGATCATCGAGACCGCCGGACAGCCCGAATAGGTCGGCGTGACCGTTACCACGAGGGTTTCGCCCTGGTGGCGTACCTTGCGCACGATCCCGAGCTCGGTGATCGAGATCACCGGGATTTCGGGATCCGGCACTTCGGAAAGCCAGGCCATCACCGTTTCCGGTTCCGGCAACAGGGCGGCCTCGGCGCTCACCATTCCGCTCCCGGATAGGCGCGCTGCAGAAACTGCATCTCCGCCAGAATGAAGCCCAGATGCTCGGTATGGCGCCCGGTTCTCCCGCCAAGATGCGCATAATCGCTCTCCGGCCGCTTAAGGGTTGCTTCCGACAGAACCGATGCAACGGTGCGGTCCCATTCCGTTCGCAGCGTCTCGGGGGAGGGCGCAATGCCGGCCTCAGTAATCGCGCGGTCGCAATCATCGGCGACGAACATCTCGCCCGCATAGGACCAGAGATAGTCGAGCGCTGCCTGCATGCGCCGGTGGCTTTCGTCGCTGCCGTCGCCAAGCCGGATCACCAGATCGGCGGAGCGTTCGATGTGATAGGCGGCCTCCTTGACGGCCTTGGCCGCGATCTCGGCGATGCGCGGGCTTTTCGAAGCCGTCAGCTTCTGCAACAGCGCGAAATGCCAGGCATCGAACAGGAACTGTCGCATCACGGTCACGGCCATGTCGCCCTTCGGCAGTTCGACGAGCAGCAGATTGCGGAAGCCTGCGGCATCGCGCAGATAGGCAAGGTCATCGGCGCTACGGCCCTTGCCCTCGACCTCGCCGGCAAGGCCGAGCCACATCTGGGTATGGCCGATGAGATCGAGCGCGGTGTTGGCAACCGCGATATCCTCTTCCAGCACCGGCGCGTGGCCGCACCATTCCGACATGCGATGGCCGAGCACCAGCGTGGTGTCGCCCATGCGACAGAGCCATTCGAACAAAGCGGGGCGAAGGGTCGCGTCTTCGATCAGCGGGTCGGAGGACGCGGTTTCCACAATCGGCGCGATGGTGTCGCTGGTTCCGGCGCTCATCACATATGCCCCACTTCGTCGGGAATATCGAAGAAGGTCGGATGGCGGTATGCCTTGCTTTCGGCAGGGTCGAACAGCGGTCCCTTTTCGGACGGCGAGGAGGCGGTGATATCGTTCGACTTCACCACCCAGATCGACACGCCCTCCTTGCGGCGGGTGTACACATCGCGCGCGTGGC
Organism: Martelella limonii; assembly: GCF_013344475.1. Taxonomy (GTDB): domain Bacteria; phylum Pseudomonadota; class Alphaproteobacteria; order Rhizobiales; family Rhizobiaceae; genus Martelella; species Martelella limonii. Next base: position 185,801 of record NZ_JABUOU010000005.1, read on the forward strand.
GGATCGCCATTTCGGCATCCGGCGCGTGCAGGCTGCCGACATGGCGGTGGTTGAGGCCATGCTGTCCCCTGATGAAGACTTCATAGAGCGGCCATTCCTTGGACATGCTCTCCTCCCTTGAAAAGCTTTCTGATTATTCTGCGGCGGCGAGCGGAGCCCGGCGCGCCCGTTTTTCGGCATAGGCATTGAGGCCGTCGCGAAACCATGCGCCATCGTCCCAGGCCTTGCGGCGGGCGGCGATGCGTTCGCGGTTGCAGGGGCCATTGCCCTTCAGCACCTCGAAGAACTCCGTCCAGTCGGGCTCGGAGAAATCATAGCCGCCCTTTTCCTCGTTCCAGGCGAGCTTGTCGTCGGGAATGGTGAGGCCGAGATACTCCGCCTGCGGCACGGTCTGATCGACGAATTTCTGGCGCAACTCGTCATTGGTGTTCATCTTGATCTTCCACGCCATCGACTGCGCCGAGTGGACGCTGTCCTTGTCGGATGGGCCGAACATCATCAGCGAGGGGAACCAGAAGCGGTTCAGCGCATCCTGCGCCATCGCCTTCTGCTCCGGCGTGCCGGAGGCCATCTTCATCATCACCGCGAAGCCCTGGCGCTGGTGGAAGCTTTCTTCCTTGCAGATCCGGATCATCGCCCGCGAATACGGGCCGAAGGATGTGCGCTGCAGCGGAACCTGGTTCATGATCGCCGCGCCATCGACCAGCCAGCCGACCGCGCCCATATCCGCCCAGGTGAGCGTCGGGTAATTGAAGATGGAGGAATATTTCATCCGTCCGTCGTGGAGTTTTTCGATGAGCTCGTCGCGCGAGACGCCGAGCGTTTCGGCGGCGGAATAGAGGTAGAGACCGTGGCCGGCCTCGTCCTGAACCTTTGCAAGCAGGATCGCCTTGCGCTCCAGCGTCGGCGCGCGGGTGATCCAGTTGCCTTCGGGCAACTGGCCGACGATTTCGGAATGGGCATGCTGGCCGATCTGGCGCACCAGCGTCTTGCGGTAGCCGTCGGGCATCCAGTCCTTCGGCTCGATCTTGTCGCCGCGGTCGATCCGTTCCTGAAAGGCCTTTTCCTCAGGCGACATTTCCTCGCCGGATTTCATGCCTTCCGATTTCACCATCTGTGCATACATGGTCTGAAACCTCCTCTGCCTGTCGGTCCTGGCAACGGATGGCGGAAAACGCCTTCACGCCACGGGGCGCCTCCATTCGCCGACCGATCGGTCACTCATATATAGCGCACAAAGCATCACGCAAAAAGCGGTATTTCAAAAAAATCGTGATGTGTTGAGGCCGATCACCGTATCGTCTTGTTTTAAAGAGGAATTATTGTGCGCGTTCGTGCCTCAGCGCTGCGAGACGGGATGAGGTGTTCTCCGTCGTATCGGGCAGGAAGCCGTCGCTGTTGCGGAACACCAGGCCGATATGGCGATCGGCGGCGGCGGCAATTTTCAGATAGAGTTTCACGAAAAGCGCGCGGGCGGGGCCTGCCGGCCAATCCGCTCCCACGGCATCTGCCGGCAGGCGTGGATCGGCGAGGGCTGCCGCGCGGTAGAGATGCACAAGACGCAGCCTGAGCGCGAGTGCAGTGGCGCCGCCAAGGTTTTCGCCATCGGCAAGCGCCGTATCGATCTCAGCGAAGGTTGCAATGAAGGCGCGGTAGGCCTGTGCGACGTCTTCAAGCGGCCAGAGCCTTGCTGCAATGCCCGGCAGGTCTCCAACGCCTGCAAGGCCCTGTGTTGCCATCACCAAGCCGTCCGGGGGTGTCGTGCCTTCGGGGGCAAGGGCTGCTTCCGGCCCGATCCGCACCCAGCCTTCGGCAAGGTCGCGCTGGCCAAGCGCGAGCAGCATGCGCGCGGGCAGGGGCGGTGGCGCATAGAGCCGGTCGGCCGCCCGTGAGAACTCTGCTTCCGCCGCCTTTGTCAGCCGATAATAGCTGCGCCGCCCGATCCGCTCTCCCGCGAGCCGGCCGTTTTCGACAAGCCGCGACACCGCCGTGCGCACCAGGCTTTCGGAAATGCCATGGGCCGCGCAGCACTCGATCAGCGTTCCCATCCACAATATGCCGCCGCGCGGTGCGGCTACATCCCCGTAGATCGTGACGATGAAGGCGCTCGCGCGCGGGCTCTGCGCGGCAAGGAGATCGAGGATTTCGGCCGGCCGGTCATCCGTCAGGCCGTCAATGACAGTCGGTGTGCTCATGAAAGATCTCATACCGCATTTTCGCCCGCAGGCACCGCCCGTGCCGACATTTCCACGGGCAGATGCCCGATGATCCAGCCTCTGGCCGAAGGGCCCGGCGTGCCGGAGCGGCTGGAAGGCGGTCAGTGCCGCTCCGCAAGGACGGTCAGGCGGCCGCTTCGAGCGTTGGAATGCCCGACACATCGACCTCGCGCGAGGCATGCCACTCATCGAAGGCGGCCTGCATCCTGATCCAGAGCCCCGGACCATTGCCGAACAGCTTGCCGAGCCTCACCGCCATTTCCGGGCTGACCGGTTTCCTCTCTGCGAGGATGGCATGGAGATGCTGGCGCGACACGCCCAGAAGGCGCGCAATCTCGCTGACGGACTTGCCCGTTGCCGGGATGACATCGTCGCGCAGCATTTCGCCCGGATGTGTCGGGCAGCGATTGGGATCACGAGACATTGTGGATCTCCTGTTCAATGATATTGTTCGAAATCGACGACATGGGCATCGCCGTCCTCGAATTCGAAGGTGACGCACCAGGGCCCATTCACATGAACGGTGAACCGCATGGGCGTGTGACCGGTAAGCTGATGATAGTTGAAGCCGGGAATATTCATGTCCTCGGGCTTTCCTGCCGCATCGAGAGCATCGAGCCGCACCAGGATCCGCTTGTGCAGCCTGGCGTCAATTCTGGATTTCCCGGTTTCCCATAAAGCTCTCAGTTCCTTGTTTGCGAAGCTCTTGATCATTGCGGACTGTAGCCTGTTTGATTACATCTGTAAACAGATAGATGACAAGAATGGGAAGCGCCGTCAACCGCAATCGCTTTTTTCCGATGCGCCCTCATGGCTCTCGTGCCGTTTTGGGCTGCGACCGGGCCGGCGCCAAAAGGGCAGGGCAGATGCCGGAAAATGCACGGCAGAAAAGAACCGCCCGGAGCGCGAGAAGAATGCCTGAAGCCAGGGCAAGGCTTGCGTCTCGTCCTTGCGGGTCGTAAGACGTCAATTCAGGCAGGATTGCGGCAAACTTAGAAGACATCAAGGGGCAGTCGGGGTGGATCAGACCGTTTCAACCGGAACCACGGAAACTGCGGCGCGCGAGGCCGGAAATATTTTCCGCGGCCTTGTGCTTCTGTTGGCGCTGGCATTGCTCTCTGCATGCGGGGGCCGTCCCGAAACGCGGGTGATCTATCCGCATCCCCAGGCGCTCACCGATCAGAAGACGGTCACGGTCTATGTCGCGACCTCGCGCGAACAGGCGTCCCCGCCGGTCAAGGGCTTCACCACCGGCCGCTCGGGCGAGCTCAGCTATGCCGCCTTCACGATCGCCATTCCGCCCAATCATGTTCCCGGCCAAATCGAGTGGCCCTATTCGGCTATACCCCACCCCGAGACCGAATTCACCGTCGTCAAGCATGTCATGATGACGAGGGCTGCCTTCGACAGCGCGGTAAATGCCGAGGCCAAGGCGAGCGGCCGGGCGTCGCTTTTCGTCCATGGTTTCAATGTCAACTTTCAGGAAGGGGTGTTCCGACTGGCCCAGTTGACGGCTGACACCGATGTTTCGGGTGTGCCGGTGCTGTTTTCCTGGCCGTCGCAGGGGCGTCTGCTCGATTATGTGACCGACAAGGATTCCGCGACGTTTTCGCGCGATGGCTTGACCGATGTGCTGGGGCAGATGACGCGGCTTTCCAACGTCCGTTCCGTCACCCTGTTCGGCCACAGCATGGGCGGCTGGTTGACGATGGAGGCGTTGAGGCAACTCGCGCTCAAGGGCGACAGGGCCGCGCTGAAGAAGCTCAACGTCATCCTTGCCGCGCCCGATATCGACGAGGATGTGTTCAACGCCCAGCTCGATGTCGTCGGTCCGCTCAGCCCGCCGCTGCTGGTCATGGTCTCGGCGGATGACCGCGCGCTGCAGGCATCGAGCCTCATCCAGGGCAATCATGTGCGCGCCGGGCAGCTCGATATCACCGATCCCGAGGTGGTCGCCAAGGCGCGGGAGAAGAATGTCCTGCTGCTCGACATTTCCTCCGTCTCTTCCAGCGATGCGCTGAACCACAGCCGCTACGTCAACCTCGCGGCGATCTACCCGCAGCTCGAAGATGTCGACGAGGCGACGAGCCCGTTGCGCAGCGCAGGCGCGCTGATCTTCAACACTGTCGGCAACACCATTTCCGCGCCCTTCACATTGGCAGGCGAAGCGCTGTCGCAGTAAGACCTGCCGGCGCCTGAGCAGGCCGCGCGCCGTTGCCTTGGCGGCCATGAAAACATGTTCCAGCCCGATCCGGAGATCCGATGACCGTGCCCCACCCGATGATTGCCCTCGTCACCCGCCAGGCCGAGGCCGAAGAGCAACACTGGCTGGAAACGCTGCGGCAGGCCATGCCGGACGAGACGATCGTGCCGGTCGCCGCGATGAGCGCTGAAGCGCGTGCAGGGGCGGATATCGCAATCGTCGCCAATCCGGATCCGGCCGATCTGCGGCTGCTTCCGAATCTTCAATGGATGCACAGCCTCTGGGCCGGCGTCGAGCGGCTGGTGCTGGAGCTTGCCGACCTGCAACCGAAGATCGTCCGTCTCGTCGATCCGAGGCTGGGTGAGGCCATGGCCGAGGCGGTGCTTGCATGGTCGCTCTATCTTTCGCGCGACATGCCGGCCTATGCCGCGCAGCAGAGGCAGGGGCTCTGGCAGCCGCTTCCCTATCGCGCCGCGCGCGATACCAGGGTGGGCATCCTCGGCATGGGTGCACTTGGCATGGCTGCGGCAGGCTTGTTGCGGAAGGCGGGATTCCAGGTCAATGGCTGGAGCCGACGGCCGAAGGATGTGGACGGCATTACCGCCTTTTCCGGCAGGGACGGCCTGAAGCAGATGCTCGGACAAACCGATATCCTGGTCTGCCTTTTGCCGCTCACTACGGAGACGGATGGCCTTGTCGATCAGGCGCTCCTTTCGATGCTGCCGCGCGGCGCGGGGCTCATCAATTTCGCGCGCGGGCGCATCGTCGTGACCGGGGACCTCGTCGAAGCGCTTGATGCCGGGCAGATCGGCCATGCGGTTCTCGACGTCTTCGAAACCGAACCGCTTGCGCCTGAAAGCCCGCTCTGGTCGCATCAGAAGATCACGATTCTGCCTCATATCTCCGGCCCCACCAACCCCGAAACCGCCGCCGCCATCGTGGCTGCAAACATCGCGGCATATCGCTGTTCAGGCACCTTGCCGGACCTTGTCGATTTTGCCCGAGGCTATTGATCTCAGTCTGTCACGTTGAGGTCGAGCAGCGCCTGACGCCCGCCGGCTAGCGCTGCAAGCGCGGTGTCTATGGCTGCCGGAAGGGCTGCCGGGTCGCTGACGGTTTCGCCGTGGCCGCCATGGGCGCGGCAGATCGCGGCATAGTCCGGGCTCGGCGAAAGGTCGGCCAGGAACATGCCGTTGCCGGCCGCCGCCGCCCCTTGCGGGTACATGGCAAGCGTGGAATTGCGCACCGCACCCCAGCGCCGGTTGTTGAACACCACCGAAAGCACCGGCAGGTCATGGGCGGCGGAGGCCCAGTGGCAGGCAACCGGATTGTTGAACATGTAGGCGCCATCGCCAAGCATCGCGACCACGGCCTTGCCGCTTCCGGCGCGTTTTTCGGCTGCAGCAACCCCGAGTGCGGCGCCGAAGCCGAAGCCGAGACCGCCGGCGGGCGTGAAGCCGTAGAAGTCTCCCGGTTCGCGGAAACGGGCAAATTCCGTGCGGAACGAATATTCATTGACGATGATGGCCTGGCGACCGAGCCGTTCGGCGAGGATCGCGCTTGCCGTTTCCGCCGTCAGCCGTGACATGTCGAAGCCGTCGGCCGTCAGCCTGCGGCGGCGCAACGCTTCGGCCTCGCCCCGGCGCTTCTCGGCTGCGAGCTTTTCACCGCCAGCGGGAAGGCCGAGCGCATCGGCAAGGGCGGCAAGCGCTGCCGCCGGCGAGGCGGTGATCGACTCGACCGCCGGGAAGGAGCGCAGCGGATAGCGCTGGAACAGCGGGTCGCGATCGATTTCGTAAAGCGCCCCGGTCGGCAGCGGACGCGTTACCGCCGGGATCCACGGCACGTCGCAGGCGATCGACAGGATCAGGTCGGCATCGGCCAGCAGGTCGCGGGTATCGAAGCCGATCGCCATCGGATGGTCGAAGGGCAGATTGACGGAACGCGCGTTGAACTGGACCACCGGTATCGACCAGGCCTCGCTCAATGCCGCAAGCGTTGCCGCCGCTTCGGGCTCCCGGCCGGCATTGCTGGTGACGATCACCGGAAAGGCGGCAGTGCGGATCGCGCCGGCAAGCCGGTCGATGGCGTTGGCGTCCGGCGCGCCCTCGCTCATCCGGGTGCGCCTGCGGGGTGCGGCGCCCGCCGGAACCTCTTTGGCCAGCAATTCGCGCGGCAGCGACAGATAGACCGGCCCGGGCGGCGCGGCGCAGGCGATGTCCAGCGCGCGGATCGTGACGTCTTCGGTCTGGGCGGCGTCGCGAAGCTCGTAATCCCACTTCACCGCCTCGCGGATCATACCGCCCTGATCGAACATCTCCTGCGCCCAGTGAATGAACCGGGTGCGGGTGCCTGCCGCGCCGTGTTCGGTAAGCGGCGTGCGGCCGGCGGCAAGCACCAGCGGCACGCCATCACGGATCGCGTTCAGCGCGCCGCAGACCATGTTGGCGGTTCCGACACTGACATGCACCATCGCCGCCTGTGGATTGCCGCTGTGCAGGGCATCGCCATGCGCCATGGAGACAGCGAGGTTCTCGTGCGGCACGGTGAAAGGCTTTGGCAGCGGCGCGCCGGTCTTCTTTTCATAGGTCTCGATGATCGAGGGGAAATCGGTCCCGGCAACGGCATAAAGGGAATCGACCCCGCCCGCCGACAGCGCGCTCAGAAAGGCTTCGGCGGCAAGCCGTGTCTCGGATGTCATGATTATCTCTCTTAATTTGTACGGATAAGATGCCAGATGAACGGCGATTTGCAACGAAAAATTTGTCCATGGAAAGCGAAATTCCGACAGAAGCGTCTATTTAAAGCGAGTCTTGCAGGGACATTACGTTTCATATTTGTAATGACAATAACATCATAATGTACTAGAATAGTCCGTATAAAAATCAGGATGGGAACGCCTCTTCGGAGGCAAGAAAGGACGACATGAGACATTTCAGACTTTCCACCGGCGCGCTTGCCGCCGCCACTGCGCTGTGCGCCAGCGCCATGCCTGCAAGCGCCGAGGTCCTGGGTCTCGGCACCACCCAGGGCGGTGCCACCGGGCAGATCGGAACCGCGCTGTCGCAGATCATCTCGCTCAATTCCGACCTGCAGGTGATCCCGCAGATCAGTGCCAACACCTCGCAATACATTCCGCTCGTCAATGGTGGCCAGCTGGAGCTCGGCATCGCCAACTACCCGCAGACCTATTACGCGCTGAAGGGCACGGGCATGTCGACGGAGGCGGCTGAAAACCTGGAGCTGGTGGCGACTCTGATGCCATTCTACGCCGCGCTGGTAGCGACCGAGAAATCGGGGATCGAAGCCTATGCCGATATCAAGGGGCACACCGTGCCGCGCTATCCGGAAAACTCGCTCGGCGATTTCGTGGTGCGCGCGTTGCTTGCCTCCGGCGGCCTGACCTATGACGACGTGACCAGCGTTCCGATCGCCAACTTCCCGCAGCAGTACCAGGCCTTCAAGGACGGTCGCATCGATGTCTCGATCGCAACGGTCGGTTCGGAAGCCTCCTTCGATCTCGAAGCTTCCGCCGGCGACATCCAGTTCATTCCGGTGGATGAGGCATCTCTTCCCGCCGTCCAGGCGCTGATGCCGGGCGCCTATCTCCATGATGTCGCGGCGAGCGAAGCGCTTGCGGGCCTCGACAAGCCGACACGGGTGATGGCCTATGACTACATGCTGTTTACCAACGCCTCCGTTCCCGATGAGGCCGTCGGCAAGATCGCAAAGGCGATCTACGAGAATGCGGACGCGCTGAAGGCCACGAGCCCGGTCTGGGACGATTTCAACCCCGATGACCTCGGCAAGAAGGCCGACATTCCGTATCATCCGGGCGCAAAGGCCTACTACGAAACGATCGGCGTGGCGCAGTAGCAGGCCACGAACGGAAAAGGCGAAAGGCCGGTGCGCTTGAAGCGCACCGGCCTTTTTCCATGTCTGAACAAGGGGCAACCGGGTCATTTGGCCGAGGCCGTCGCGACCGGCTTTCCAGCATGTCTGGTGAGCGCAAAATAGCTGATCAGCAATGCTGCCCCGCAGGCGGAAACGCCAAATTCGAGCGCGGGCGGGCCGAACTGGCGCAACGGCGCGATCATCGCCAGTCCGATGGCGGCGAAGGCAAGGCGGAGCGGCAGCGACAGTCGGGTGGTGGCATGGCCGATCATGCCTGCCGAGATCAGCAGAAGCGCCACGACAGCACTTGCGAAGACATAGGCAATTTCGAGAAAGCTTCCCTCCATCAGGATGCCGGGCTTGTAGATGAACAGGAACGGCAGAAGATAGGCGATCCAGCCGAAGCGGAAGGCCTGCCAGCCTGTCGCAATCTGCGAGGCACCGGAGATCGAGGCGGCGGCGAAGGCGGCCAGCGCGATCGGCGGTGTGATCATCGAAAGCATGCCGTAATAGAACACGAACATGTGGGCTGCGAGTTGCGGCACGCCGATCTGCACCAGCGCCGGGGCGGCCATGGTGGCAAGCAGAAGATAGACGCCCGTGGTCGGCAGGCCGAGGCCCAGCACGATCCCGACAGCGCCCGTCATCAGCAACAGGCCGAACAGATTGTGCCCGCCGAAACCGATCAGGAAGAAGGAGAGCGAGAAGCCGAGGCCGGTCGCCGACAAGAGGCCGATGATGATGCCGGCGGCAGCGCAGATCAGGATCACGTCGCAGGTCTGGCCGCCGGTGGTGGCGATGCTTTTCAGCATTTCGCGCGGCCCGAGCGAAGTCCGGCCCATGGCCCAGGAAATCAGCGCCACCGCGACAAGGAGGCCGAGCGCCCAGATCGCCGCGACTTCCGCCGGCGTGTTCCAGGTAAAGATGCTGCCGATGAGGACGATGAAGGTTGCAAGCGGCAGCCAGCCCTTCTTCAGCACCGTGCCCATCGTTTCGGCATCAAGGAAATCCGCCACCCCGTGGCCGTCGCGCCTTGCGATGAAATGGATCTGGGCATAGAGCGAGAGATAATAAAGGAGCGCCGGCAGCACGGCGGCTGCCAGAATGCTGCGGTAGGACACCTGCAGGAGTTCCGCCATCAGGAATGCTGCCGCCCCCATGACCGGGGGCGCGAGCTGACCGCCGGTAGAGGCGACCGCCTCGATCGCGCCGGCCTGATCGGAGCGGAAGCCCGCGCGTTTCATCATCGGGATCGTCATCACCCCGGTCGACATCACGTTGGAAACCGCGCTGCCGGAGATCGATCCGAAGAGGCCGGAAGCGACCACCGCGATCTTGGCGGTATTGCCCGGCCCGCGGCCTGCAACCCGCATGGCGAGCTGGGTGAAGAAATCGCCGCCGCCGACGGCAAGCAGCAATCCGCCGAACAGCACGAACACGACGACGACGAAGGCCGCGATCTGCAGCGCCGGACCCCACACGGCGGCGCTGTCGGTGCCAACGAACCGCATCACTTGCTCGAAAGCCATGCCCCGGCCCCTCAGCGGGCCCGGCACGTAATTGCCCCAGAGCGCATAGGCGAACATGGCAAGCGTGATGATCACCAGCGTCCAGCCGACCACGCGGCGCAGCCCCTCGAGCACGAGCAGCGTCACCACGATGCCAAGCACCATGCCTTCGACGGGATAAAGATGCGCGCCCTCAGACAGAACCGGAAAGCGCACATAGACATAGATGCCGAGCGCGAGGCTTGAAAGCGCCAGCATGGCATCGATCAGGCTTCGGACCGGGCCGTTCTCGCCGACGCCACGGCAATAGACCACAGACAGGGCGGCGCCCAGCATCAGGGCTGCGACCTGTTCGGGATAGATCAGGAGGCCGAGGCGCTGGGGCACGGCAAGCACCCAGATCACCGCCATCAGCGGCACGGCGATGGCGAGAAAGGTGCCGAGCGCACCAAAGAGAAGGGAAGGGCGGTGCATCTCAATCTCCGATGGTCAGAAGCATAATGCCGCCCCCGAAGGGGCGGCGCGGTGGCGGACTATTCGCAAGGATCGGCAGCGCCTTCGGCAAACTTGGTCCACTGCCCGTCCTTGATCTCGATGATATAGCCGGGAAGCTCCGCATCGTGACCGGCAAAGCAGATGTCGTCGTCGAGAATGCCGGTAAAGGCAATGCCTTCCATGCCATCGACGATCGCCTGCCGCTCCTCTTCGAGTTTCGACGGATCGCCGGTGGTGCCGACGGCCTCCATCACCTGCTTGATCAGATAGACCGTGTCATAGGCCTGCGCATCGGAATGGTGGGCGCCGAGCTTGTGGATGCCGCGCGCTTCCGCCTTTTCCACGAACTTGGCATTGAAGGCGGCGGACTGTTCGGTGCGGTCCTTCCAGAAGCCGGCAACCAGCAGCGTGCCGTCGCCATCCGGGCCGAAGAGCTCGACCACATTCGGATCGGCAAAGATCTGCGAGCCGATGACGCGGCCCTGATAGCCCTGGCGGCGCAGCTCCGTGATCAGCTTGGAGGCGGAGTCGGGAAGGGCTGCGACGGCCACCACATCCGGATTGTCCTGCACGATCTTTGCGACCTGGGCCGACATGTCGAAGCTCTTGAGCTGGACCGGGATAAGCTCGCCGACCTTGACGCCGGCAGCTTCCAGGAGGCCCGGATAGAGCTTGGTGCCGGCGGTGTTGGAGACGACATCTTCCGAAATATAGACGATGTCCGCGGTTGCCATCGGAAGGCCCGCTTCCTTCATGGCCACGAGCAGGCGGGTGAACTGCTTGGATTCGTCCTCGGTCAGACGCCAGCCATATTCGAGGCCTTCCGTCAGGCCCGGCGCCGATGATGAAGTCGGCATCATCAGCAGCTTGTAGCGTTCGGCGACCGGTAGCGCGACCTTGGCCTCGCCGGAGGAGAACGGGCCGACGATCGCGAGCACGCCGTCATCCTGGGCAAGCGAGCGGGCAGCAACGGCGGCCTGTTTCGGGTCGGATGCGGATTCGTAGCGGATCAGCTCCACCGGCTTGCCGTTGATGCCGCCTGCGGCGTTGATTTCCTCCACCGCAATGTCGACCGCGACCACGGTCGGCTCGCCGGCGCTCTTCAGGAAGCCGGAGGTGGCAACGATGTTGCCGATCTTGATCGTGTCCTCGGCCAGCGCGCCGGTGACGCTGAATGCGAGCGTCGCCGTGGCGAGCAGGGCCTTTTTGAGATGTCGTTTCATGCCATTCCCTCTCTCTTGATGTTGATTGTCGTCAGATGTTGGGAGCCGCCGGGGCCTCGCCCGCGCCGCCTCCGAGATAGGCTTCCGTCAGCGCGGCATTCCTGGAGAGTGCCGCGGCACTGTCTGAAATCACCGTGCGCCCGAGTTCGAGGACATAGCCGCGGGTGGCGAGATCGAGCGCCATCGAGGTGTTCTGCTCGACGAGCAGGATCGCGATGCCGTCGCCGTTCAATTCGGCAAGCAGTCCAAACAGCCGGTCGACGAACAGCGGCGAGAGCCCGAGCGACGGCTCGTCCAGCATGATCAGGCGCGGGCGGCTGACGATCGCGCGGCCGATGGCGAGCATCTGCTGCTCGCCGCCGGAAAGCGAACTGGCGCTCGTGTTGCGCCGTGCCGCGAGATTGGGAAACCGGTCGTAGATCGCCTCGATATCGCGGGCCATGTCCTGGTCGTGGCGCAGATAGGCGCCCATCAGCAGGTTTTCGTGGACGGTCATCGACACGAAGATCTGCCGGCCCTCCGGCACCAGCACCATGCCCTCCCGCACCCGGGCCGCCGGCGTCAGCGCGGTCATGTCCCGGCCGTTGAGCAGGATGCGCCCGCCTGAGGGGCGGACCGCGCCCTGGAGCGCCCGCAAGAGCGATGTCTTGCCGGCGCCATTGGCGCCGAGCACGGTGACGACCTCGCCTTCGGAAACCGTGAGGCTCACGCCCTTGACCGCGCGGGTGCGGCCGTAATTCACCTCCAGCGCATCGACCTCAAGCATGGTTCTTCTCCTTGTGGTCGCCAGCGTGGCGGGTGCCGAGATAGGCCTCCAGCACCTGCTTGTCGTCCTGCACCGTCGCGGTCGGCCCGTCATAGATCTTGCGGCCGAAATTCAGCACCACGGCGTGGTCGCACAGGCTGCGCACCAGACCCATGTCGTGCTCGACGATCAGGATGGTGGTGCCGCGCGCCGAGATCTGCATCAGGAAATCGCGCAGCATCGCCGTTTCCGTCGGGTTGAGGCCAGCGGCGGGTTCATCGAGCATCAGAAGCTTCGGCCGGGCCGCAAGGGCGCGCACCACCTCGATCTTCTTGCGGATGCCGTACGGGAGCGTTGCCACCACCTCGCCGGGATAGGAATGCAATCCCATCTCCTCAAGCAGCGCTTCCGCTTCCCTGTACCAGCGTGAACGGACCGTCAGCGGCGACAGCATCGCGCCGAGACCGTTGGCATGCGATTGTTGGCCGAGCATGATGTTCTCGACCACGGAGAGATGCGGCATCAGGCGGATGTTCTGGAAGCTGCGGGCAAGGCCAAGGCCGATGCGCTTGCGCGACGGCAGGCCGGTGATCTCGTCGCCATTGAAGGCGATGCTGCCCGCGTCCGGGGTATAGGCCCCGGAAATCAGGTTGAAGATCGTGGTCTTGCCGGCGCCATTCGGCCCGATCAGCGCCATGCGCGCACCTTCCGGCACGGCAAACGACACATCGTCGATGACCTGGATGCCGCCGAAGCTCTTCGAAAGGGCGTTGATGGAAAGAAGCGGGGTCATTCGACAGCCTCCTTGGCAACCGCCGCAGGCCGGCGGAACCGGACCCGGTCGATCATGGTGCGGGTGATCAGCCCCTCCGGGCGGAACACCATCATCAGCACGGTCAGGACGCCGAGGATGACGAAGCGCCAGCTTTCATCCGGCGGGTTGAAGCTTCCGGTCATGCCGACCGTTTCCAGCACGAAGCCCTGCAGGGCGGGAAGCGAATCGCGCAACAGTTCAGGCAGCAGCGTGAAGAAGGCGACGCCCGCAATCGGGCCCCAGGGGGTCTGCGTGCCGCCGAGCAGCACATAGAGCAGCACGTAGATCGACAGCAGCGCGTTGAAATTCTGCGCCTCGACGAAGGAGAAGGTGTGGGCGTAGAGCGCGCCCGAAAGACCCGCCAGCGCAGCGCCGATCGCAAAGGCCGAGACCTTCACTGCGCGGATCGAAACGCCCATCAGGTCGGTGACCTCCGGATCGTCGTGGATTGCGCGGATCGTCAGCCCGAAGCGGGTCGACATCAGGTAGAACACGAAGAGCGTGACGATGATGGCGAGAATGACCGGCACCTGCCAGTCGATCCATGCCGGGACCGACAGGCCCATGGCGCCGCCGAGCGTATCGGAATTGAGGATCACGCCGGCCACCACCTCTGCAAAGGCGAAGGTGGCAAGCACCAGATAGACGCCCTTGGTGCGAAGGATCGGGAAGGCCAGTCCGGCGCCGAACAGGCCGGCGACCAGCGCCCCTGCCGCAATCGTTACCACCAGCGGCGCGTCGAGGCTTGCCGACAGCCAGCCGGCGGCATAGGCGCCGATCGCCTGGAAGCCCGCGCCGCCGAGGTTGAGCTGCCCGGAGGCAACCGAGAGGTAGATGCCGTAGGCAAAGATGAGATTGATCGAGAGGATCGCCAGGATCCCCGCCATATAACCGCTCACGTCAGAATTTCCCCTTGCCGATCGAATTGTGGCCCAGAAGTCCGTTCGGATAGGCAATGAGCGCCACCAGAAGCACGCCCCAGACCACGATCTGGACCGTGTCCGCGCCGATGAAATGCACCGTCATCATTTCCAGGATGCCGATGATCAGGCCGCCGATCACGGCACCCCAGATCGAGCCGAGGCCGCCGATCACCATGCCGGCAATCGCCTTGGTGCCGATATCCTCGCCCATCATCGGCGAGACCTCGCCGTAATTGACGGCAAAGAGCGCGCCGGCGAGGCCGCAGAGCAGGCCGGTGAGCATGAACACGACCGGCACCACCTTGCTGGTGTCGACGCCGAGAATGTTGGCCGCATCCGGATTTTCGGCGATGGCGCGAAGCCCCCGGCCGATGCGCGAGCGCTTCATCAGCATGGTCAGCCCGACCACGATCAGCACAGTGACGAACAAGCTCACGAGCTGCGGAACGCGCAGGAACAGGCCGAAGACGGTCACGGTCATGCTCCCGTCTGGTCCCGGAAACCGCTGGGCCTCTGTGCCGTAGCCGATCCGCACGAGGTTTTCGATGATCAGCAGGAAGCCGAGCGAGGACACCAGCGGGATCGCGTGCTCGGTGGAATCGCCGTATTTCATCGCGAGATAGCGAAAGGTGAACCGCTCGACCACGAGCGAGACCGCGATCGCCATCAGGATCGACAGCGAAAGCGCCAGCGGCCAGGGCATCGGGCCGGAAAGGCCGAAGGGCAGGCCCCAATAGGCAAAGGCCCAGCCCATCATGCCGGCAAGCATGAACAGCGTCGGGATCGTGAAATTCAGAAAGCTCAATATGCCGATCGTCAGCGTGAAGGCGACGGCAACCGTCACATAGACGCTGCCAAGCATGATGGCGTTGAGAAACTGCTGGAGTATCAGCATCCGTGCCTCCGGCAAAATTTGTACATATCTTTAAACACGCCAATCCTTTCAGCCAGCATCCGACGTCACGACGCACGCCTGCCATTCGCAGCGCTTGGCTGCGAATTCGGTTATAAAAATACCCGCATTTCCGGCGTTTCCGTTGAAATCGCTGGCAGTTCGCATGTTCCCTCAGAGATCTGGACCAGAAAGTCCGGCGTGTCGCTTGAGCGATCTTTCGCCAATCTTTTTGTTGATTTGTCCAAATCTTTTGTACACAATGATTTTCAAAATGACGCTTGTCAAGCATGTATGGGAACAGTTGACTATGAATGACACCAGCGAACGGGTTCTGATCGTGGGGGCCGGGCCGGTGGGCCTTGTTGCCGCCGCCTGCCTTGCCGAAAACGATATTCCGGTCACGCTCATCGAGCGCAGCGACGACCTGCCGAAAGACCTTCGCGCCTCGACATTTCACCCGCCAACGCTGGATATGCTCGACCGTTTCGGCATTTCAGAGAAGCTGATCGCCCGCGGGCTGGTCTGCCCGAACTGGCAGTTCCGCGACCGCTCCGAAGGCGTGATCGCCGATTTCGACCTCGGCATGCTCGAGGGTGAGACCAATCATCCCTACCGCCTGCAATGCGAGCAGTGGAAGCTGAGTGAGCACCTGCGCGAGCACCTGGATACGCTTGATTGTGTACAAATAATCTATGATGCGACCGGCGAGAGCGTTGTGCAGGACGAAAATGGCGTCCGGCTGACCATCAAGCGCAGCGACGGCAGCACCGAAACGCTCTCCGGACGCTATCTGATCGCCGCCGATGGCGCCCACAGCAATATCCGCCGCTCCCTCGATATCGAGTTCGAGGGACTGACGATCCCGGAAATCTTCCTGTCGATGTCGACCGCGTTCCGCTTCGATGAGGCGATCCCCGATCTCGCGCCGATCGCCTATCTGACCGACCCTTCCGAATGGGCGGTGCTGCTGCGCACGCCATCGCTCTGGCGCGTGCTGCTGCCGACGGATCCGTCGATGTCCGAAGCCGAAATCAAGGCGCCGGAGATGATGGAAAAGCGCCTGCAGAAGCTCTGCCCCAAGGATGGGCCCTATGAGGTCGCCCATGCCACGGCCTACCGGGTGCATCAGCGCGTGGCGAAGAAATATGTGATGGGACGCGTATTTCTGGCGGGCGATGCCGCCCACCTCAACAATCCGCTGGGCGGCATGGGGATGAATGGCGGCATTCATGACGCCGTCAACCTCACCGAGGGCCTTGTCGCGGTGTGGAACGGCGCGCCACTCGAAACGCTCGGCCGCTATGAGCGCCAGCGCCGCAAGGTGGCCATCGATACCGTGCAGGAGCAATCGCTGCGCAACCGCAAGATCATGGCCGAAAACGATCCGGCTGCCCGCAGCGCCTATCACGACGAACTCCGCGCGATCGTCGCCGATCCTGCCCGCCACAAGGACTATCTGATGCGCACCTCGATGCTCCAGTCCCTGAAGGACCTCGAAGCCATCGCCTGATCAACGACAAGAAAATACGGGAACGAAAAAATGACCGACAGCCTCGGCTACCGCATGAAGTTCGGCGTGATCGCGCCGTCCACCAATACCTCCGTCCAGCCCGAATTCGACGACATGCGACCGGTTGGCGTGACCAACCATTTCTCGCGCATCGTCATTCCGGACGATCCGGTCGCTTCGGACGAGGATTTCAACGAACTGGTGATGCGCATCCGCGCGGCCACCATGGATGCGATCGACGCGGTCAAGACCTGCTCGCCGGGCGCGATGATCATGGGCATGTCGGCCGAAACCTTCTGGGACGGCAAGGACCGCGCCGACACGCTGAAGGCCGAGGTCGAGGCGCGCGCGGGCATGCCGGTTGCCATGGGCTCCGACGCCTGCCAGCAGGCGCTCTCGAAATTCGGCAATATCAAGCGCATCGCCGTCGTCACCCCCTATATGCCGATCGGCGACGAGCAGGTGCGCCGGTTCTTCACCGATTGCGGCTACGAGGTGGTGACCGTCAAGGGCCTGAAATGCGCTTCCCCGATGCTGATCGCGCATGAGACGGAAAAGACGCTGCGCGACGCGCTGATCGAGGTCAACGACCCCTCCGTCGAGGCGATTGTCCAGGCCGGCACCAATCTTGCCATGGCCCGCGTCGGCGCGATGGCCGAGTTCTGGCTCGACAAGCCGGTGATCGCGATCAACACCGCGACCTACTGGCATGCGCTGCGCATGAACGGGATCGAGGACAAGGTTCAGGGCTTCGGCTCGCTGCTGTCGCATTATTGAGGCGCATGCCATGGATTATGATTTCGTACCGATGCCCGCGCGCCAGCCGCTGAAATGGCCGGACGGCAAGCGGCTCGCGGTGATCCTCACCACCAATCTCGAATATTGGGACAAGGTGCAGGAGAGCGACAAACCCTATTATCCGGGCGGCCCCGGCATTGTCGGCGGCAATCTCGCCGGCAATGTCTACGACAATCCGAACTACACCTGGCGCGAATACGGCCAGCGCGTCGGGGTGTGGCGGATGTTCGACATCTTTGCGGAGGAGGGCGTTTCCACCTCCTGCACGATGAACGCCAAGATGGCGCTCGAACGCCGCCCCGTCGTCGAGGCCGCGATCGAACGCGGCTACGAGATCGTGCCGCACAACTACGTGCAGGACGAGCTTCTGACCGACCACATGTTCGACGAGGCGAAGGAGCGCGACGTCATCCGCCGCACGCTCGACGTCTATGAAGAGGTCGTCGGAAAGAAGGCGAAGGGCTGGCTTTCGAGCTCCCTCCGCTCCACGCTCAACACCATCGACATCCTGTCGGAGGAAGGGCTGATCTTCATCACCGACCTTCTGAACGACGACCAGCCCTATCTGGTCAAGACCCGTTCGGGCCGGCCGATGGTGTCGGTCTCCTACACGTCCGAGGTCAACGACTTCAGCTTCCTGCGACAGGGACTGACGGTCGAGACCGGGTTTTCGATGTTCAAGGAACAGTTCGACTGGCTCTACGGTGAAAGCGAGAGCAGCGGGCGGTTCATGAACATTGGATTGCACCCGCATGTGATCGGTCAGCCATTCCGGATTCGGGCGCTGCGTGATTTCATACGCTATGCGAAGCAGTTCGAGGGCGTCTGGTTCGCGACACGGGAGGAGATCGCGACATGGTATCTGGAAAACCATCACCATCACATAGCGGTAAAGCCATGAGGCTTTCCGGCGGCAATACCAGCCTGCTCATCGAGCCCTCGGCGCTCAAGGGCGAACTCGATATAGAAAGCATCGAGAAACCGGTGGAGCGCGCCTATCAGGTGATCCGCAGGGCGATCCTGACCGGCGAGCTTCCGAGCGGTTCGCATCTGCGTGAGGAAGCGCTGGCGCAGATGACCGGCACCAGCCGCACGCCGGTGCGCGAGGCGCTTGGCCGGCTGACGGCGGAAGGACTGGCGCGGCCGGAAAACCGCTCGCGCTTCGTCGCCGATTTTTCCTTCGAGGAGGTGATCGTGATCTTCGACATCCGTACAAGGCTCGAGGGTTATGCCGCCCGCCTTGCCGCAACCCGGATCCGCGATGACGAGATCGCGCGGATGACGGAAATCGTCGACGCCATTGATGAACTCGGCGATGGGCAGAGCGAGGAAGCGGTGCTGCGCTTTGCCAATCTCAACGGTCTGTTCCACGCCGGCATCATCGAGGCGACGCATTCGACCCAGTTGCGCACGCTGTCCTCCCAGGCCGTCGCGTTGCCGCTCGAAATGATCAAGAAATTCGTCTGGGAGCAGCCCGTCAACATCAGGCGCTCCAATGCCCAGCACCGCGATATTCTCGGTGCGCTCGCCGCCCGCAACCCGGAATGGGCCGAGGCCAGCATGTCGGCGCATATCCTGTCGACCCGGCCGGTTCGAAAACCCTCCGGCATCTGAGATTGACCATTCAGGAAGGACCATTGTCGTGAAGCATGTCCGCGAACAGTTCATCGCCGCGCCCATCCATGTGACCGGCTATGTCGACGGCGCATTCGCCGCCGCCGATGGCGCGGACATTCCCGTCACCGATCCCGCCACCGGCAAGCAGGTCGCGATCCTGCATGAAAGCGATGCCGATACGGTCGACCGTGCGGTTCGGGCAGCGCGGCGCGCCATCACAAGCGGTCCATGGGCCGGCGCAAGCGTTGCCGCGCGCCAGAAGGCGCTGATCGCGGTGCATGACGCCATCCTCGAAAACGCTGACGAACTGGCAGCGCTCGAAACCCTCAACACCGGCATTCCCTACAGCCAGACCCGAAACATCCACATTCCGCGGGCGGCGCATAATTTCAAGTTCTTCGCCGAGTTCATCAATCAGGATGGCGGCGAGGTGTTCACCCAGGAACCGGGCTATATGAGCCTCGTCACCTACGAGCCGATCGGGGTGACGGCGCTGATCGGCCCGTGGAACATGCCGCTCGGGCTGACCGCGATGAAGATGGCCGGCGCACTCGCCTTCGGCAATAGCTGCGTCGTCAAGCCGTCGGAGCTGACGCCGCTGACGCTTTACCGCCTGTTCGAGATCATCGACCGGAAGGGCATTTTCCCGAAGGGCGTCGTCAATCTGGTCAACGGCAATGGCGCGGTGACAGGCAATGCGCTTTCCGCCCATCCCGATATCGACATGGTATCTTTCACCGGCGGCACGGAAACCGGCGCGCGCATTCTTTCCGCGCTTGCAAAGGGCATCAAGGGCGGCGCGATGGAGCTTGGCGGCAAGTCCGCCTCGATCGTTTTCGACGATGCGGATTTCGATCGCGCGCTTGATGGCGCGCTGCTCGGCAGCTTCATGAACAACGGCCAGATGTGCCTCGCGGGCAGCCGCCTGTTCGTGCATGAGAGCTTCGCCGATCGCTTCCTCGAAGCCTTCACGCGGCGGGTCAAGGCGCTGAAGGTCGGTGACCCCTTCGATCCGGCAACGGAAATCGGCCCGATGATCAACCGCGCCCAGATGGACCGCGTGATCCGCTATGCCGAAAGCGGCCTTGGCGAAGGCGCGACCCTTCTTGCCGGCGGTAGGGCGCATGACGGGCTGAAGGACGGCTTCTTCATCGAGCCGACGGCGATGCTCGCCACCTCCAACGCGCTTTCGATCTGCCAGGACGAGATCTTCGCGCCGTTTGCCACGATCCAGACCTTCCGCGACGAGGACGATGTGGTGGCCCGCGCCAATGACAGTCGCTTCGGCCTGGTCGGCTACCTCTGGACGCAAAATCTCGAACGCGCGCTCCGCGTCGCAGCCGGCATCAAGACCGGCACGGTGCTGATCAACACACCGATCATGCGCGACCTGCGCACCGGCTTCGGCGGCATCCGCCAGTCCGGCATCGGTCGCGAGGGTGCCAAGGGCTCGCGTGCCATGTTCACCGAGATGAAATCGACCATCATCGCGCTTGAGGCGCCGAAGATGCCAAAGCTGGGAGCAGGCGCATGAGCTTCCGCCACCCCTCGCTTGAGGGCCGGGTCGTGATCGTCACCGGCGCCTCGCGCGGGCTCGGCCGCGAGATGGCGCTGGAGCTTGCGGAGACCGGGGCCAGTCTGGTCATCACCGGAGCACGCGAAACGCCAGAACTCGATGCCGTCGCAGCCCTCATTCCCGAGGCGCTGAAGGTCATTGCAGATGTCACCGATCCGGCCGCCTGCACGCAGGTGGCGCAGGAAACCATCGCCCGCTTCGGCCGCATCGACGTGCTGGTCAACAATGCCGGGCGCGGCATGCGGCTCGTCAGCGAGACCTTCAACACTGAGCCGACGAAATTCTGGGAAACGCGACCCGAGGACTGGGCGGCGATCATCAACACCAATGTCAACGG
Source organism: Martelella limonii (assembly GCF_013344475.1). Lineage (GTDB taxonomy): Bacteria > Pseudomonadota > Alphaproteobacteria > Rhizobiales > Rhizobiaceae > Martelella > Martelella limonii. The sequence continues at coordinate 206,555 of NZ_JABUOU010000005.1, forward strand.
CGCCTTCAACATGGCCCGCGCGGTCGCTCCGCCGATGATCGCGCAGGGTTTCGGCAAGATCATCAACATCTCGACCTCGGACCAGACCATGGTGCGGCGTGGCTATGCGCCCTATGGCCCCTCCAAGGCAGCGCTTGAGGCGGCGTCACGGGTGTTTGCCCAGGACCTTTCGGGCACCGGTGTCGACGTCAACGTCTACCTGCCGGGCGGTGCGGCTGATACCGACCTCTTGCCGCCGGGACCTTCCAGGACGGGCGCGGACGGCAACCTGCTGTCGCCCTCGATCATGCGCCGGGCGATCGGCTGGCTTGCCTCCGACCTTTCCAACGGCGTTACAGGTGCGCGCTTCATCGCGCGGCTCTGGGATGACGGTCTGCCGCCGGAGCAGGCCGCAGACGCCGCGCGCTCTGCACCCGTCGCGCGCCCGGCGATCATGTGAGGTCAGGGACGATGCGGCTTGGCGGCGGATATCTCGAAAAGATCGTGGATCTCGATCCCTTCGTGCTCCCCTTCGACCTGATCCTGCCGGGGCGGGACCCGAACGCGCTTCTGCCGCATGCCGATCTGCTTTCTCCCGATCATGTCGATTTCGAAGGCGGCAACCTGCTGTTGAGCCTGCACAGCTTTCTCCTGAAGATCGGCGGGCTGACGATCCTGATCGACACATGCGTCGGCGAGCACAAGCCGCGCCCGCGCCGGGCCGACTGGAACGCGCGAACCGACACAGCCTATCTCGCAGGGCTTGCGGCGGCGGGTGTCCGCCCCGAGGACGTCGATATCGTGATGTGCACTCATCTCCATGCTGACCATGTGGGATGGAACACGCGGCTTGAGGGCGGGCGATGGGTGCCGACCTTTCCAAAGGCGCGCTATCTGATCGGCGCGGCAGAACTCGCCCACTGGCAGGCAGAGGAAGCGCGGGCGCCGGGGGCGGCCAATCACGGCGCCTATACAGACAGCGTGCTGCCGGTCATCGAGGCGGGGCTGGTGGAGCGCGTGGAAGACGGGTTTTCTCTGGGACGCGGCATGGCGATCACCGGTCTTGCCGGCCATGCGCCGGGCCAGATCGGCCTCGATCTTGATTGCGGAAACGGCAGCCACGCACATTTCTGCGGCGATGCGTTTCACAGCCCGGTGCAGGTCTATCATCCCGACTGGAGCAGCCGGTTCTGCCACGATCCCGCTTTGGCTGCCGCACTGCGGACGCGGCTTCTGGCGGAGGCTGCCGAAAACGACACGCTGTTGCTGCCCGCGCATCTGCGCAATGCCTTCGGCATGCGGATCAGGCGCGCCGGCGCCGGCTTCCGCCCGGCGCTCTCATGACATCAGTCCTGAGTGTGCCGCTCGCGTCGGATGCGCATCTTGTAGGTCATCTGATTGGCCGGGTGCCAGTTGAAGGTCGCAATCAGCGTGCCGCGGGTGGTGATGTAGCGGCGCAGAAGCTGCAGCGAATAGGAACCGGCAGCAAGGCCGAGCTGGCGGGAAATCTCGCCCGGCATCGCCACGGCCTGGATATCCTGCTGCACCTCCTCGATCGTCTCGCGCGAGCGCTCTTCCAGAAGCGCGAAGAACGGCCCCTGACAATCGGCAAATTCCGGCACGAGTTCCGCAAACCGCATCGGCACAAAGCTCTGGATGAAGCAGAGTGGCCGGCCGCCCGGTGCGGTCCAGCGCATGCCGTCGACCCTGATCCAGCGTTCGCCGGCAGCGCCGCCGACATGGGCGGCAAGCTCGGCGTCAAGCACCACCTCCTGATGGCCGAGAACCACGAGAAACGTGTCGAGTGCGATCTGGAGCAGTTCCTGAAGCGATTCAAAGCTCTGGGCATAGCCGCCTTGCGGGCGCATCGACAGCACCCGCGTGCCCATGCCCTGGCGGCGCTCGACATAGCCCTCATCGGTCAGCGTGCGCAGCGCCTCGCGCACCGTGAACCGGCTGGTCTCGAACTCGCCCGCAAGCTCGGCTTCGGTCGGCATCAGGCTTCCGACCGGATAGAGCCCGGCGGCGATCCGGCCGACGAGTTCCTTGTGAACCCGCGCGTAAAGCGGCTCGGCGGCACTCGTGGTCCCGGTCTTCTTGGCGGCCGCTTCGTTCATGTTTTCGGGCTCTCCGGTCAAATTTGATGCTTCCGTCTGTCACAACTGGACCATTCAGTAAAGCAGATCGCGACTAAATGGTGATGCCGTTCGAAATGGCATGGACATGAAGTGACAGTTGTATAAATTGATATGGACAAATAAAAGGCCTTTCATGACCCATCAATCCGCCTATGCCACCCGCGCCCGGCTCGGCCTGATCGTGCCGCCGACCAACACCGTCAACGAGCAGGAATGGCAGCGGATGATGCCGGAGGGCGTCAGCTTCCACACCCATCGCATGAGGCTTCACGGGCCTGGCCAACAGGAGGCGCTGATGCGCGACCTCGATGCGGCGGTCGCCATGCTTGCGGAGGTCAACCCGGATGCGATCGCCTATGCCTGCACCGCCGGCTCGATGACGATCCCGGCAAACGCGATGCCGGAGGCCGTCTCGGCGCGCACCGGCAAACGGGTGCTGACCACCTCGGCGTCCCTGATCGCGGCGCTGAAGGCGCTCGGCGCAGACCGCATCTCGGTCGCAACCCCCTATACCGACACCGTCAACGCGCATGAGGTGGACTTCCTGAAAGCCCACGGCATGGACGTCGCGGCAATCGAAGGCCTCGGCATCGGTGCGGGCGGCCCTGCGGAATTCGTTTGCATTGCCCGGACCTCGCTTGCAGAGGTCGAGGCGCATGCGCGCAAGGTCTTCGTGCCCGGCAGCGATGCGCTGCTGATCGCCTGCACCGATTTCCCGACCCTGCCGCTGATCGAAAGGCTGGAAGCCGATCTCGGTGTGCCGGTCGTTACGTCCAACCAGGCAACGCTCTGGGCCATGCTGAGGCAGGCCGGGATTGCCGACAGCGTTGAAGGCGGCGGAACGCTGTTTTCACGCGCGTGAAAAAACTGCAAGAAACGTCGCCTCACCGGCGGCGATGACAAGAAAGAGGAAACAGAAATGGCTCATCCTTCCCTGAAACAAGCCATCAAGGCTGGCGAACTCATTCTCGCGCCCGGCGTGTTCGAGGCAATCTCGGCTCTGATTGCCGACCGAAAGGGTTTTCCCGCGCTTTACGTCACCGGCTACGGCACGGTTGCCTCCGCGCTCGGCCTGCCGGATGCGGGCCTTGCGACCTATTCCGACATGCTGGACCGCGTTGCCACCATCTGCGCGCGCACTGAAACGCCGGTGATCGCGGATGCCGACACCGGCTATGGCGGCCTTCTGAACGTACGCCACACCGTGCGCGGCTATGAACAGGCCGGCGTTACCGCGATGCAGATGGAAGACCAGGAATTTCCGAAGAAGTGCGGCCACACCCCGAACCGCCGCGTGATCCCGCTTGAGGACATGCTGCGCAAGATCGAGGTCGCCGTCGACAGCCGGGCGAGCGACGATTTCCTGCTGATTGCCCGCACCGACGCACGCACCGGCCTTGGTCTCGACGAGGCGATCCGGCGCGGCAAGGCCTTCGCCAAGGCCGGCGCCGATATCGTGTTTGTGGAATCGCCCGAGACCGAGGACGAGATGAAGCGCATCTGCGACGAGATCGATGCGCCGCTGATGGCCAACATGGTCAATGGCGGGCGCACGCCGCTCTTGTCGGCGGACCGGCTGAAGGCGCTCGGCTTCTCGGTTGCGATCCATCCAGCGCTCGGCTTCCTCGCCATGGGTGCCGCGCTCGATGCCGCCTTCGACGACCTGAAGGCCCATGGCGAGACGACGTCCGCCGTCCCGCTCAGCGATTTTGCAGCCTTCAACGAACTGCTCGGCTTCCCGGATGTCTGGGCGTTCGAGAAGAAATACGCGGAAGGCTGAGATTGCGGGAGATCCCGCTTTAGTTTGATGCCCCGATGCTCGCCCGAGCACCGGGGCGCAAGGGCGATCCGGCTTTAACGCATACGGTTGCCCTCAGGCATTTTGGGAACGGAAGGAAACGGCATGGCAAGACGGATTGCCCTCATCGGCGGCGCGGGCGGCATTGGCCGTGTTCTCGCCCGCGAACTTTCGGCTGCAGGCCATGATGTGACCGTGCTCGATCTCGAGGCATCGCTGGCCCGGCACGGCATGGAGGGGATTGCGATCGACCTGAAGAGCGAGGCTTCGGTCGAGGAAGCCTTCGCGCAACTGGCGTCAGGCGGCCCGCTTGCCGGCTTCGTCAATCTGGCGGGCTACAACGCGGAGCTGATACCGCTTGCCCAGACCCCGACTGACTATTTCGACGACATCATTGCCGGCAATCTGCGCGGGGCGTTTCTCGCTGCGCGCGCGGCAATTCCGCTTCTTACCGCGCCGGGGGCTGCGATGGTGATGGTCGCCTCCGGTCTCGCCCATCATGTCCGCCCCGGCTATACCGGATATTCCGCCTCCAAGGCCGCGCTGATCGCCATGACCAAGACGCTCGCGCTCGAATGCGCGCCGTCGTTGCGGGTCAATGCCGTCGCTCCCGGCCTCGTCGATACCGCTTTCGTGCGCGGTGGCACCGGCCGCTCGGATGAGAGCGCGGCTCCCGTGGTCGATCTTTCCGCCTATGGCGCAATGACCCCGCTCGGCCGTGTCGCAACGCCCAGGGACGTGACGGGGCCGATCCGCTTCCTGCTCGGTCCCGATAGCGGTTTCATGACGGGTCAGGTCCTGTGGATCAATGGCGGCGGCTATATGCCGTAAGGGCCGGCCTGCGCTTCCCCAAGGGTTTCCGGCAGCAATCGTCCGCCTGAGCGCGATCAACGCTCAAAGGGTCGTCGCGGCAGGTCATGGCTTCACGCTTTCCTTGGAGAAGACGCGGCCGAGAAACCCGGCCGCAACGGCGCCTATCACCCGATATCGGTCGCCTCGCGTCCACGGGTAAGCTGGGAAATCGTGACGGCGAGGATCAGGGCGCCGCCGTTGAAGACATTGGTGACCCAGAGCGGGATGCCGAACATGGTGAGCCCGGTGATGCCGGTTCCCAGAAAATAGACCGCGACCATCGCGCCCCACGGATTGAACCGGCCCGGCATCAGCGTGGTCGAGCCAAGGAAGGCGGCGGCAAAGGCCGGCAGCAGATAGTTGAGGCCGGAATAGGGATCGGCAGAGCCGAGCACCCCGGCGTAAAGCACACCGGCCGCAGACGCGATCACCGAGGAAGTGACCAGCGCGCCGATCCGCACATGTTCGACCGCGATCCCGTTCAGCCGCGCCACTTCCCGGCCGCGGCCAACGAACAGCAGGCGGCGGCCAAGCGGCGTGAAGTCGAAGACGTAGCCCATCACGACGGCTGCGGCGAGCGCGTAGTAAAACGCGTAGGGAACGCCGAACAGCCTTCCGCCGACGACCGCCATGATCAGCGCATTGTCGATGCCGCCGATGGTGGAAGAATTGGTGATGAGCTGGACGAGGCCGGACATCAGCGATGTCGAGCCGAGCGTCACCACCAGCGAGGGGATGCGGAAATAGACGATGAACAGCGAATGAAACAGGCCGACCACCACGCCGGCGCCAAGCGCGATCACGATGCAGCCGAGGATCGGGATGCCGTACCAGACATTGAGGACGCCGACGAGGCAGGAGGAAAGCGTCATCGTCGCGCCGACGGCAAGATCGTAATCGCCCGCCGTCAGCGGCACGATGATGCCGAGCGCCAGCAGCGCCGCCGGTGCATAGGAGGCGAACATGATCGAGAAATTCCCCCAGCGCAGGAAGGAATTCGGCATGGCGATCGAAAAGCCGATGATCAGCAAGGCCCAGACGAGAATGAGGGCATAGCGCTCGAACAGCCGCATGTAGCGGCCGCTGTGATGGGGGTTGGCGTTACGCATGGTCTGGTCCTGTGGCTTCGGCGGCTTTGGTTTTGTCGAGGGAGGCGTAGCAGGCAGCGGCAATCCGGTCCTTGGTGACGTCGGGGCCCTTCAGTTCACCGACCACGCGGCCGCGGGCGAAGACAAGCACGCGGTCGCAGATCTCGGCGAGCTGTTCTGCATCCGAGCTGGCGCAGACCACAGCCATGCCGTGGCTCGCGGCTTCCTTCAGCGCTTCGAAAATGTTGGCGCGGGTGCCGACATCGACGCCCTGGGTCGGCTCGTCGAGCAGCAGCAGCCTGGGCTTGCGCTTCATCCAGCGCGCAATCAGCACCTTCTGGGCGTTGCCGCCGGACAGCGCGCCGAGATTGAGATCGGGATTGTTGGGGCGGACCTCGAACACCTCGCCGAGGCGATGGGCCTCGCGCCGCATCGCGCCGCTGCGCAGAAAACCGCCGCGATAGTAACTGCCGATGTCCGGCAGCAGCATGTTTTCAAAGATCGAGATGGCCGAGACACCGCTCTGGCGCGGGCGATCGCCCGGCAGAAGCGCGAAATTGGCGGCAATTGCCTTGGCGGGCGTCATCGAAGGCAGCGAATGCGTCTCGGCTCCGTCGATCGCCATTTCGCCGGCCGTCGTCTTTTCGGCGCCGAACAGGAGATAGGGAACCTGGTCATAACCGGCGCCGATCAGCCCGGTGAGGCCAACGATCTCGCCACGGCCGATGACGATGTCGAGCGGCGGAATACCGCCGCCGGCAAGGCCGCTGACCTTGGCAAAGGGCTTGAAATCGCGGGTCTGGCGCGCCGCCTCGTCCTTCCTCAGCGAGCGGCCGATGATCATCTCGATCATTTCGTCGCGGCTGGTCCCGGCGGTGACGATTTCGCCCGAGACCTTGCCATCGCGCAGGATCGTGGCGCGGTCGGTGATCTCCATCACCTCGTCGATATCGTGGGAGATGAAGGTCACGGCCGAGCCGGAATCGGCGATCTGGCGCATCAGCCGGAAAAGCTTGGCAACGCCTTCCTTCGGCAGGAACGGCGTCGGCTCGTCGAGAAGGACAAGGCCGGGTTTGCCGGTGCGCTCGCATTCGGCGCGGATCTCCTCGAAGGCGCGCACGATCGCCAGCAGCGCGCGGTTGACGGCGGAAAGCTCGTCCACACGGCGCCAATGCGGAAAGTCGAGCTCGTAGCGCTCCAGGATCTCAGCGGCTGCCCGCCGTTCGGCGCGCCAGTTGATCACCGGGCGGTGGCCGAGCGCGATATGGGAGAGGCGCAGGTTCTCAAGCACCGTCAGCGATGGCACCAGGCCCAGGTTCTGGTGCACGAAGCTCATGCCGAGACGGCGGAAATCGCTGGCCGACAGCGGCAGGTTCACCGCCTCGCCGTTGAACAGCATCGTTCCGCCCGGATCAGGCGCGTGAAAGCCTGCGAGGATCTTGATCAGCGTCGACTTGCCGGAGCCATTGGTGCCGAGCAGGCCGTGGACCTCGCCCGGCATGATCGACAGCGAGACGTCGTCAAGCGCCCGGGTGGAGCGGAAGGTCTTCGAAATATGTTCGACACGAAGTGTCGGCGGCGCTCCTTCAAGCGTCGCCGACCGGATCGCGCGGAGCGCCGGTTCTGCCATGGGCCTTAGTTCATGCCCCAGAGTTCATGGAAACCGGAGATGTACGCATCGCCATAACCGGTATCGAACTGCGCCGGCGTTCCGGCTTCCGAGACGTTTTCGGCATCGAAGATGTAGAACGGCACGTTGAGCTTTTCAGGCACGTCGAGGCCGCAGAGATCGCGCATATGGGCGTCGATCGTGGCATAGGCGATCCAGTCGAGGCTTTCGCCGATATCCATGGAGACGGCGCCCTGCTGGATGAAATCGAGCACGAAGGGCGTGCCGTTGAAGGTCGCAACCTTGACGTCGCCGAGGCGCCCGGTGAGGCGGAGTGCCGGCACCACGAATTGCGACATGGAGTCGTAGATCGGGATGATCACGTCGATATCCGGATGCGCCTGGAGGGCGGACTGGACGGAGGGCTGGATCTTGGTGCCCCATTCGGCGACGCCGACATTGATCTCCTGCACGATCTCGCAATCCGGGCAGTTTTCCTTGAGCTCGCTTTCAAAGCCGTCGACCAGCGGGATCGTCGGCGGTACCTCGCGCGAGACGATGGTGAGCACCTTGCCCTTGCCGTCGGTGTTCACGGTGACCCAGTTGGCGAGGATCTTGCCGATTTCGTTGAAGCCGACAGGCAGCGTGCTCGAAAGCAGGGGGTTCGGTTCGAAGGACGGATCGTAGAAATGCGAGGTCATCACCTTCACGCCCGCCTCGTTCGCCGCCTTGATCTGCGGCTCGACGGTATCCGGCGAAATGCCCGAAATAAGGTCGATGACGTCGAACTTGTCGCGGATCGCGAAATCGAAGCCCTGCACCCACTGGCTCGGCTGGCCCTGGTTTTCCCACTCGACCACTTCAAGGCCGATGTCGTCGCCCACAGCCTTCATCCGGTCGATGATCCCCTTCAGGAAGGGGTTGGCGCTGTTGTTCGGAATCGACAGCATCTTTTTGCCGGATGCGCATTCACGAATATTGAAGGGCTCGCCCGGCGCGGTGAAAACCGGCTTTTCCGAATAGACGGAAAGCCGCTCCTTGGCGGTATCGATGCCTGCGGCAAGCGCCGTCGAGGCTGTAAGCGAAAGAAGGACGCCGCACATGATCGTGCTGGCTTTGCTGATGCCTGACATGGTTTCTCCTGTTCCCCATCCGGTGTTTTCCGGTGATGCGCATCGCTTGTTGTTTTTGTTGAATACGCATTCACATACTTCCCTCAATTTCGTGCGCTGTCAATCGCGCTCTTGAAAATTCGGGCCAAGACTTGAATTTTGGGGAAATCTCCTGAAAGGGAGAGACATTGCCTGCATTGATCGCCGTATGCGCGGAGCTTTCGCCCGCCTTTGGAAGTAACCATGCCGCCCAGAAAATCCCGCGCCACCTCCTTCCAAGTTGCCCGCCTTGCCGGCGTTTCGCAGCCGTCGGTGTCGCGTGCCTTCACGCCGGGGGCAAGCATATCGAAGGAAAAGCGGGACAAGATCCTGGCAGCAGCGAAAGAGCTGAACTACGTGCCGAACGTGTTCGCCTCCTCGTTGTCATCGGCGCGCTCCAACATGGTGGCGGTCATCAGCGGCAGCCTCAGCAATCCGTTCTACTCGGAAAGCATGCAGGTGTTCATCGAACAGTTCCAGGATGCCGGGCGGCAGGTGCTGGCGTTTTCGGTGGAGGCGAACCGCGACTGTGACGAGGCGCTGATGCTGGCGATGCGCTATCCCGTGGACGGTATCGTGGTCACCTCGGCCAGCATGTCGTCGGAGGTGGTGCGCATGAGCGAGGGCCTCGGCATTCCGATCGTGATGTATAACCGGCGCGTGGTCGGCTCCAATCTTGCCAATGTGCGCTGCGACCATGAAGAGGGCGGCGCGCGCATCGGCCGCTTCATGCATGCCGCCGGCGCCCGCTCCTTCCTGATCGTGCGCGGCGATCCGCAGGGCTCGTCGAGCGGCGACCGCGAGCGCGGCTTCCGCGAAGCGGTGGAGCGGCTCGGCACCCGCGGCATCGAGGATCTCGCGGGCGGTTCATCCTATTCCGGTGCGCGCAATGCGATGATCCGTTATTTCGGCGGACCCGCTCCGCATTTCCCGGACGCGATCTTCGCGGTCAACGACATCATGGCGATCGCCTGCGCCGACGTGCTGCGGGAGATCCACGGCCTGCGCATTCCCGAAGATATCATGCTCGCCGGCTTCGACGGGATCCGCGAGGGCCAGCGCCCGGCCTATGGCCTCACCACCGTGCGTCAGCCGATCGAGCGCATGGTCCGGGAGACGCTTGAGCTCCTGGCGCTCGATGGCGGTCCGATTCCCAACGGCGATCGCAAGGCACGGCTCATTCCGGGCGATTTCATACCGGGCAAGACCGTGCCGGGTTTGGCGGCCGGGACATGATGACGGGTTCGCCGGGATGGCCCTGCGGTCATCGTTTGAAACGCGGCTGAAGCTCTGAATGAAAAGGCCCCGGCGTTGCCGCCGGAGCCTTTTTTGTTCACTGACCCGTAATGCCGGGAATGAAGCCGAAATCGAAGGGCGCCGGCGCGCCGCGTTCGGTGCGCATCGCGCTCCGCAGCGTTTCGGTGGCACCGGTATCGAGCTTCAGATCGCTGCCGATGACGACGCCGTAGTCGCTCCTCGCCTTCTCGGGCGAGACGAGGTCGGCCTTGACGTCCTTAAGTACCTTGTCAGCCGGACGGTCCAGCGGATCGCCCCAGCCGCCGGAGCCGGCGGTGATGAAGATGATCCGGTCGCCGGGCTCGACCTTCAGATTGTCGAGCTTGGAAGCGATGCGTTCCGGCTCGGCAGCGCCGGCGCGGTGCAGCCACTTGCTGGAGGTACCGCCATGCAGGCCGCCATTGATGCCCCATGGCGGCACCTTTTCGCGGTCGTCATGGATCGAGACCGAGCCCTTTTCGAGCACGCGGTAGACCTTTTCGATGCCCGCGCCGCCGCGGTGAAGCCCGGCGCCGCCGGCATCCTTCACCGGCCGGTAGCTTTCCACGATCACCGGATAGTAGTTCTCGATGTATTCGATCGGGGTTGCCGAAAACAGCGGCCACCAGGCATGGCCGTCGAGCCCGTCGCCGCGCGGCCGGCCCGGAACGCCGCCGAAAAGGAGTTCCATCAACTGGAAATACTTGCCGTTGCCGTCCTGCCCGGTGAAGATGAAGTGCGGGCTGGTGCCGTAGCCGGCGGCCATCGACAGATGCGGCGCCCGCTGGCCGAGCGCGCCGGCCTGGCAGTCGAAAAAGCGGGTGTGGGTGTTGAGGCGGTTCGACAGGGCGGCGGGGAAGCGCGGGTTGAGCAGGCTCCCCTCCGGCAGCACGACTTCGAACAGGTCGTAGAAGCCCTCGTTGAACATGATCTTCGGATCGAAGGCCATGATCATGTAGACCCCGAAGAACAGCTTGCAGAGCCCTTCATGGATGTGGAAGTTGATCGGGCCCTCGGCCTGATCGTCCGTGCCGGTCCAGTCGAACACGGCGATATCGCCGCGTCGGTAGATCGACAGGTGCATCTTGAACGGGCCGTTGCCAACGCCGTCATCATCGACATAGTCGGTGAAGGTGACGGGCTCTTCCGGGATATACTTGTTGATCAGAACCCGCATCGCTTCCTTGGTGCGGTCGAGCAGCAGGCCGCAGGCTTCGAGATAGGTCTCGCGGCCGAAGCGGTCGCAGATCTCGATCACGCGCTTGGAGGCGGTCCGGCATCCGGCGATCAGCGCCATCAGGTCGGCGCGGTTCATGTCGGGGGTGCGGGTGTTGTTGAGCATGATCTGCAGCACGCCCTCGTTCATCACGCCCTTCTCGAAGATCTTGACCGGCGGCACGCGCAGGCCCTCTTCCCAGATCGAATAGGCATCCGACGGCATCGAGCCCGGCACCTTGCCGCCGACATCGACCATATGGCCGAAGATCGAGGAGAAGCCGACATGGACGCCCTCGTGGAAGATCGGCAGCATCACGCACCAGTCATTGTTGTGCGAGATCGAGCCCTTGCAGGCGTAGGGATCGTTCCAGACGAAGATATCGCCCTCGTGGATATTGTCCTTGTACTGGTCGACGATCGCCGGGATGTAGGAGCCGAACTGGCCGACGATCATCTGTCCCGCCGGGTTGCAGATCATCGGGAATTCGTCGTGCTGCTCGCGGATGACCGGCGACAGCGCAACGCGGACCACGACGCTGTCCATCTCGAAACGGGCGTTCAGCAGCGCGTTTTCGATGAGGTCGAGGGTAATCGGATCAATGGTTCTGGTCATGTCTCATTCCCCCTTGTTTTCGGGCCAGATCATCAGATTGCCGAGGTCGTCGACATCGGCGTAGTGGCCGGGCAGGAGCACGGTCGTGGTGTCGTACTGGCGAATGATCGCGGGGCCGGTGACGCGGGCGCCGGCGGCCAGCCGGTCGCGGTCGATATGGGGCGTGTCGACCCACGCGCCGTTGAAATAGCCCGGCAGCGTCTCGATCACGGCATCCGCCGGATCGGTGGTGCCCGAGGCGGGGGCCGCGATCTCGACCGGCGGCGTCGCACCGGTCGCGACCACGCGCAGCGCCACCAGTTCGATCGGCAGATCGAAGCGGACGCCGTAGAGCCGCTCATGGGTGCCATGGAAATCGGCGAGCACGGTCTCAAGGCTGCCGCCCTTGGCGATCAGGTCTTCCGGAACGCTGATCGTCACCTCGAAACCCTGCTGCTCGTAGCGCAGGTCGAGCGAATAGGCGATGCCGCGATCGGCCTCGGCGACTTCCTGTTCGTCGAGCCAAGCAAGCGCCCGGGACTTCAGCTCGGAGAACTGCTCGAACACATGGGCGTCGTCCATGCCGGCGATCGAGCCGATCAGGGTGCGCACGAACTCGTTCTTGAACTCGGCCTCGAGGAAGCCGAGTGCCGAGAGTACGCCCGGATTGTTGGGCACGACCACGGGGTAGCAGCCGAGAAGTGCGGCCATCGCATTGGCGTGCAGCGGGCCGGCGCCGCCGAAGGCGACGATGCCGAAATCGCGCGGGTCGAGACCGCGCTGGACGGTGATGACGCGCAGCGCGCCGAGCATCACCTCGTTGGCGATGTCGAGAATGCCCTGGGCTGCGGCTTCCGGCGAAAGGCCGATCGCCTTGCCGATGCCGGCAACCGCTTTGCGCGCGCCCTGGATATCCAGGCTCATGTCGCCGCCAAGGAGTTTTGGCGGCAGGTAGCCGAGAACCACATTGGCATCGGAGACGGTCGGCTCCGTGCCGCCGCGGCCGTAGGCGACCGGTCCCGGCATGGCGCCGGCCGAACGCGGGCCGACCCGCAGCGAACTGGTGAGTTCCGAGACTTCGGCAATTGAGCCGCCCCCCGCGCCGACGGAGCGGACGTCGAGCGTCGGCACCTTGGCGGGGAAGAAGCCGACCTCGGTGGAACGCGAAATCGTCGGCTCGCCGTCGATGATGACGGAAACGTCTGTCGAGGTGCCGCCCATGTCGAAGGCGAGCAGCTTGTTGAGGCCGGTGCGCCGCGCCGTCATCGCGGTCGCGGTGACGCCGCCTGCCGGACCCGAAAGCACGGTGTGGACCGGGCGCTGGGCTGCGGCCTCCGCGCTCATCAGCCCGCCATCGGAACGCACGATGTGGAGCTTCGCCTTGACGCCGCCTTCCGCCAGCCGGTTTTCGATGCGCGAGAGATAGCGCGTCATGATCGGGCGGACGTAATCGTTCATCACCGTGGTGATCGCGCGGTCATATTCGCGAAACTCCGGCAGGATGTCGGAGGAGAGCGACACATGCATGTCGGGGAAGCGCTCGAGCACCATCGCGCGCAGGCGCTGCTCATGGGCCGGATTGGCATAGGAGTGCATCAGCGAGATCGTCAGCGCTTCGATGCCGGAGCCGCAGAGATCCTCGATCAGCGCGGCGGCTGCCGCCTCATCGAGCGGCGTCACGACATTGCCACGGGCATCCATGCGCTCGGGAATGCCGCGCGTGTCTTCAAGGGCCGCGAGCGGATCGGGCTTGTCCATCACGATCCAGCCGAACAGCGGACCGGGCGTCCAGGACTTGGCGAGATGCAGGACATGCTCGAAGCCCTTTGTCGTCAGAAGACCGACGCGGGCGCCCTTGCCTTCCAGCACCGCATTGGTGGCGACCGTGGTGCCGTGGAGGACGAGCGCGATGTCCTCCGGCTTCACGCCGGCCTTCTCGCAGATCAGGCGCACGCCTTCGGCAACGCCGATCGACTGGTCCTGCGGTGTCGACGGGGTCTTGGCCCGCCAGGTGGTTCCAGTGGTGTCGTCTTGAAGCAGCAGGTCGGTAAAGGTACCGCCCACATCAACGCCTAACCTCATTGTTGTTCTCCAGTTCCCCATCATCCGTTGCCCGGACGATTTGATGTTGAATGCGTATTCATAAAATAGTATGTTCGGACATATTGCAAGCGGGGATCGATCGTCATCTTGCGTTGGTCCCCTGCCCCATCCTGTAATTCAGCATCACGAAGGCACGTCCATGGCCGGGCTCTCCCTCTATGACAAACTCTGGAACGCCCATGTGGTGGCAACCGCCGAGACCGGTGAAAACCTGCTCTATGTCGACCGCCACCTGGTCCACGAGGTTTCGACCCCGCAATCCTTCGCCATGCTTGACCAGACCGGCCGAACCGTGCGTGTTCCCGAAGCCCAGCTTGCCGTGGCCGACCATGCCGTGCCGACGCGGCGCGCCGGCCACGCCTTTCCCGATGGACCGGCGCTGAAGCAGGTCGAGCGGCTGAAGCGCAACGTCTCCCACTACGGCATCACCTATCTGCCGCTCGACGGGCCGCATCACGGCATCGTCCATGTCGCGGGCCCGGAACTCGGCTTTACGCTGCCGGGCGCGCTGCTCGTCTGTGGCGACAGCCACACATCCACGCACGGCGCCTTCGGCGCGCTTTCCTTCGGCATCGGCGCCAGCGAATGCGGCACGGTGCTTGCCACCCAGACCATCTGGCAGAAGAAGCAGAAGACCATGCGGATCCGGATCACCGGCACGCTTTCGCGCGGGGTGACGGTCAAGGATGTGGTGCTCGGCCTGATCGCCGAGATTGGCACGGGCGGAGGGGTCGGCTACGCGCTGGAATTTGCAGGACCCGTGGTCGAGGCATTGTCGATGGAACAGCGCATGACGCTCTGCAACATGGCCATCGAAGCCGGCAGCCGCGTCGGTCTGGTCGCACCCGACGAGACCACGATCGCCTATCTCAAGGGCCGGCCGCTCGCGCCTGAAGGCGCGCTCTGGGAAGTAGCCGTTGAAGCCTGGCGGGCGCTGCCGAGCGACCCGGACGCCGTGTTCGACCGCGAGATCACATTCGACGTCACCAATCTCGGCCCGCAGGTCTCCTGGGGCACGACGCCGGAGCAGACGATCTCTATCGGCGCCATGGTGCCGGAGCCCGCCGCATTCGAAGATCCTGTCCGCCGCAACAAGGCTGCAGAAGCCCAGCGCTACATGGGCCTTGAGGGCGGCAGGCCAATTGCCGGCACCCAAATCGACCGGGTGTTCATCGGTTCCTGCACCAACAGCCGGATCGAGGACCTGCGCGCCGCCGCCGCCGTGCTCGATGGCCGCAAGGTCGCGCCCAATGTCGTCGCTATCGCCGTGCCCGGCTCCATGCAGGTGCGCCGTCAGGCCGAACATGAAGGCCTCGACGCGATCTTCCGCGCCGCCGGTTTCGAATGGCGGGAATCCGGCTGCTCGATGTGCGTCGGCATGAATGACGACCGGCTTGAGGCCGGCGAGCGCTGCGCCTCCACCTCCAACCGCAATTTCGAGGGCCGGCAGGGCAAGGGCGGGCGCACCCACCTCGTCAGCCCGCAAATGGCCGCAGCCGCCGCGATTGCCGGCTGTCTTACCGATGTCCGGGAGTATCTCTGATCCATGATGCGTGCATTCAGTTCCGTCACCAGCGTTGCAGCCCCGCTTCTCGAAAACGCGATCGACACCGATGTCATTTTCCCGGCCCGCTTCCTGCTTCTCATGGACCGCGACGGGCTTGGCCAGTATGCTTTCAAAGAGCGCCGCAGCAACACGTCTGCGCCCTTCATTCTCGACACGCCCCCCTATGACAAGGCCGAGATCCTCGTCACCGGCGAGACCTTCGGCACGGGCTCCTCGCGCGAGCAGGCGGTCTGGGCGATTGCCGGTCTCGGCATCCGCGTGGTGATTGCCCGCTCATTCGGCGAGATCTTCGAAAACAACTGCTTCAAGAACGGCGTGCTCGCGATCACGCTTGCCGACGCCGCCATGGCTGCCGTCGAACGGGCAGCGATTGCCGGTGAACCGGTGACCGTCGATCTCGAAACCCAGAAGGTTCTGGTCGCCAATGGCGAGGCCTTCGCCTTCGACGTCGATCCGGCGCGGCGCACGGCGCTCTTGAAGGGCCTCGACGAGGTCGGCCTCATTCTCGAGCTGCATGAACAGGACATCGCCGCCTTCGAGGCGAAACGATCGGAAACCGCCCCGTGGCTTGCCATCGACCCGGCCCGGCTCGCTGCGGTCGCCGCTGACGATACCGTATAAAAAAGGAACACACATTTGACCACCAGACCAAACCTCAGGGCCGCACTGGACGAGGGCCGGTTCATTCTCGCGCCCGGTCTCCACGACATGATCTCCGCCGTGGTGGCGAACAAGGTCGGCTTCGAGTTCGTCTATTCCTCGGGCTACTGGGGCACCGCCTCGGCCGAAGGCCTGCCGGATGCCGGCATCACCACCTATACGGAGATGCGTCAGCGCCTCGAAATCCTGTGCCGCACCGTCAATGCCGGCGTGATTGCCGATGCCGACACCGGCTATGGCGGGCTTTTGAATGTCGATCACACCGTGCGCGGCTATGAGGCGGCCGGCGCGATCGCGATCCAGATCGAGGACCAGGAGTTTCCGAAGAAATGCGGCCACACGCCCTACAAGCGCGTGATTGCCCGCAAGGACATGGAGAACAAGATCCGGGTTGCCGTTGCGGCCCGAGAAAATCCCGATACGCTGATCATCGCCCGCACCGATGCCCGCCAGGTGGAGGGTTTCGACGGCGCGCTTGCCCGAGGCCTTGCCTTTCGCGAGGCCGGCGCGGATATCGTGTTCATCGAGGCGCTCGAGAGCGAAGAGGAAATGCGCCGCGCCTGCGAGGCGGTGGACGCGCCGATGATGGCCAACATGGCCGATGGCGGGCGTACCCCGATCCGCTCGGCCGACGAGATGAAGGATATCGGCTACCAGATGGCGATCTTCCCGGCGACGACCGCCCTTGCCGCCGCAGCTGCGGTGGAAAAGGCGCTGATGACGCTGAAGCATGACGGGACGTCGCTGTCGCCGGACGTGCCGCTGTTTTCATTTGCGGAATTCAACGAGCTGATCGGCTTCCCGCGGGTGTGGGAATTCGACAGGAAATGGAACGAGGTGAAAGATGACTGAGGATCTCGGCGAGAATTACAGCAAGGCCTATGGCAACAGCGTCGGTTTCGGTAAGCGGCCCGCGCTGGTGATGATCGATTTCGCCGAAGCCTATTTTGACAGGGACTGCGAGCTTTATGCCGGCGTCGAGGACGCGCTTGCTTCCGCCTTGCGCGTGCGCGAAGCCGCCCACGCGGCCGGCGTTCCGGTGATCCTGACCGAGGTTGCCTACCAGCCGGGGCTTGGCGGGTGCGATGGCGGACGCTTCTATGAGAAGGCGCTGCCGCTCAAGAACTTCGTGCGCGGCAAGAAGACCGCCGGCTTCGCCAAGGGGCTGACGCCGCGCGAAGACGAGCTGATCGTCACCAAGCAATACCCCTCCGCCTTCTTCGGCACCTCGCTCGCCTCGACGCTGACGGCCGCTGGCCACGACAGCGTGATCCTCACGGGGCTGACGACGTCGGGGTGCGTGCGCGCAAGCTGCGTCGACGCCATGTCCTACGGCTTCCGCACCACCGTGGTCGCGGAAGCCTGCGGCGACCGCCACCCGGCGCCCCACGAGGCGAACCTGTTCGACATGAACGCCAAATATGCCGACGTCGTCTCCGAAGCGGCGATCCTTGACTATCTGGCGGGGTTGAAGGCCTGAGACGGCGCCTTCATAAACCACGAAAGTGCATGTAGAAAAACCGAGACGAAGGGGAGGAATGCCATGAAAACGAGGATCGCATTGCTGCGGGAAATGGGCGCGGCGCGGCCTTATGGTGAAAGCCGGCCGCTGGAGATTGTCGAGGCCGAGCTCGCGCCCCCCGGTCCGGGCGAGGTTCTGGTGAAGCTTGCCGCCGCCGGTATCTGCCACTCCGATCTCTCCACCATCAATGGCGACCGCCCGCGCGACATGCCGGTGGCGCTCGGGCATGAGGCATCGGGCGTGATCGAGGCCGTGGGGCCGGGCGTCACAAGGTTTCAGCCGGGCGATCACGCGGTCATGGTGTTCGTCGCCTCCTGCGGCCATTGCGTGCCCTGCGCGGAAGGCCGGCCGGCGCTCTGCGAGCCGGCGGCGGTTGCGGCAGGGGCTGGAACGTTGATCTCCGGTGCGCGGCGGATCACCCTTGATGGCGCGACAGTCCATCATCACCTCGGCGTTTCCGCCTTTTCCACCCATGCCGTCATGTCGGAAAATTCCTGCGTCAAGATCGACAAGTCGATCCCGCTCGACCGGGCAGCACTGCTCGGCTGCGCTGTGCTGACGGGGGTCGGCGCGGTGCTGAATTCCGGCGCGCTGAAGATGGGCCAGACGGCCGCGATCATCGGGCTCGGCGGCGTTGGCCTTGCCGGCCTCCTGGGCGCGGTCGCCGCCGGTGCGCGCACCATCGTTGCCGTGGATCTTTCCAAGGAAAAGCGTGACTTCGCGCTTGAACTCGGCGCAACCCATGCGATCGATCCGAGCGAGGAAGGCGCCATCGACAAGGTGAAAGCCTGGACTGGCGGCGGCGTCGATCTCGCCGTCGAGCTTGCGGGTGCGGTGCCCGCCCTCGAATTCGCCTTCGAGATCACGCGCCGCGGCGGCACCACGGTGACCGCCGGGCTTCCGAACCCGGCCGCCCGCCTCTCCTACGCGCCGGTGCGGCTGACGGCGGAAGAGCGCACGTTGAAGGGCTCCTATGTCGGCTCCTGCGTGCCGGTGCGCGACATTCCGCGCTTCGCCGACATGATGATGAAAGGCAAGCTCCCGATCGAGAAGCTGATGACCCATCGCCTGTCGCTCGACGAGATCAACGAAGGCTTCGAGCGGCTCGCCGCGGGAGACGCCATCCGCCAGGTCATCGTGTTCGACTGACCGGCGTCGCCGGCCTTCAGCTGTCCTGATAGCGATCGGGGCGCGGGAACGAGGTCCCGTGGCCCGTGGCCGGTTCGGTCACGCGGGCAATCGCCCGGTCGAGGGCTGCGACACCCTGTTCCAGCGCCGCGCGCTCCTCATCCGTCATCGCGTTCAGAATTTCGTCGGCCCGCAGCCGGACATTGCCGAAGGCCGCCTGAAACAGGTCCCGGCCTGCGGGCGTGATCGCGTAATTGCGCTTGCGCCGGTCGGCACCCAGCACTTCGCGCTCGATCAGTCCCTTGCCTTCAAGTCTTGCGGCGGCGCGGCTCACCTGCACCTTGTCCAGCGAGGTGCGCTGGGACAGGCGGTGGGAGTCGAGCGCGCCGGCATCTTCCAGCAGGAAGAGCAGCCGCCACTCTTCGCGCGTCAGCCCATATCCCCGCCCGTAGACATCGACGAGTTGGCGCGAGAAGGCCTCGGCAACGACGGCAAGACGGTAGGGGAAGAATGTTTCAAGACGCATATTCGCTGTTTTCTGCTGGAATTTTAAAGTGATGGGAAAATCCTACAATGCCTTCCGGGTGACCGGAAGGCAAGCGGGCTGCAAGGACGCGGCCGCGACGCTCACAGCACCAGATAGAGTGACAGGATCGGCAGGGCTATGATCAGCCCCAGCCGCACGATATCCGCCATCCAGAAGACCAGCACGCCGCTGAAGATCGTGCGCAGCGATACATCCGGCTGCACCGAGCGCAGCACGAAGACGTTCATGCCGATCGGCGGCGTGATCAGGCTGATCTCGGTGACCACCACCACGATGATCGCAAACCAGATGACCAGCGCATCGGGATCCTGAAGGATCTCGAGGCCGAAATCGAGACCCGAGATCAGCGGATAGAATACCGGAACCGTCAGCAGGATCATCGACAGGCTTTCCAGGAAGCAGCCGAGCACCATGTAGATCGCGACGATCAGAAGCATCACCGTCCAGGCGGAAAGCCCGTGATTTTCGACGATATCGGCAAGCGCATCCGGCAGGCCGGCAAAGGTCACGAAATTGCTGAAGATCTCGGCGCCGATCACGATCGCGAAGATCATGGCCGAGGCGGTGGCGCTGTCGATGAAAGAGCGCCAGAGCACGGCGTGGTTCAGCCGGCCGACGGCGAAGGCGATGACCACGGCGGCAGCGGCCCCCATGCCTGCGGCCTCCACCGGGGTGAACAGCCCGCCATAGATGCCCACCATGATGAACAGGAAGAGTGCGAGAACCGCCGCGACGCTCACCATGTCGGGCCGGCTGATCGGCTGCACTTCCTTGACCTTGGGCGCGAGCGAAGGTTTGATCCGGACGGCCACCATGACGGCGATCAGGTAGCCGATGATGCCGAGAATGCCGGGAATGATGCCTGCAAGAAAAAGCTTGCCGATATCGGCCTCGGTCAGAAGGCCGAAGATGATCAGCACCACGGAAGGCGGGATCAGGATGCCGAGCGTGCCGCCGGCGGCAATCGCGCCGGTGGCGAGACTGTCGGAATAGCCGAAGCGCCGCATCGAGGGCATTGCGACCTTCGACATGGTGGCAGCCGTTGCGAGCGACGACCCGCAGACCGCCGAAAATCCGCCGCAGGAGAGGATCGCGGCCATGGCAAGCCCGCCGCGCATGCGTCCGAAAATCCGGTCGCCGGCGGCAAAAAGGCCATGGGCGATGCCGGACCCGGCGAGCACATTGCCCATGAAGATGAACAGCGGCACGACCGAAAGGGAATAGTTGAGGCCCGTCTCGAACACCGCATTGCCGATCATGGCGCCGGCGGGCGCCACGCCCCTGAGCAGGGCAAAGCCGGCCCCGCCAACGAGCGCCATGGCAAAGGCAATCGGCACGCGGATGAACACGAGGATTAGAAGAACCGCAAGGGCAATCAGGGAGATGGTCATGGAGCCTCCCGGCGCAGAAGAACGGCGATGCTCGACACGAGGCAGCTTGCCGCGGCCAGAAAGGCAAGCGGCGCCATCGGGAGGGCAAGCGATGCGCTGCGCGTGCCGGCATGCAACTGGTCGAGGCCGATCAGGACGAGCCGATAGGCGAAATAGCAGAGCACCAGCGCAGAGATGATCCCTGCAACGCGGGCAAGCACGCTCTGCATCCGGGCTGAAAACAGATGAAGCGCCAGATCGACCTCCACATGGCCGCCGTCGCGGCTGGTAAGCGGCAAGGCGACAAAGACGAGCGCCGCGAGCAGGATCTGCGTCAGCTCATAGGCGCCGCCGAAAGGGCGGTTGAACAGATAGCGCCCGACCACATCGATACAGGTCACGCCGATGAGCATGATGATCAACAGGGCGGAGGCCGCGGCCAGCAGGCGGTACCAGACCGCCTGCCGATGTTGATGATGCCCACGCTCGGGCTCCGCTGCGGAGCCCTCATGCGTGTTCTCCGGGTGGCTCATTGCAGGTTCACGCCGGTGGTTTCGCGGAACTTGGCAAGCGCTGCAGCGCCGTCATATTCGCTGCCGAGCGTTTCGATCCAGGACTGTTCGAGGACCTCGGCCTTTTCGCGCATGGCCGCAACCACTTCCGGGCTTGCGGAGTAGAACTCCACCCGGTCGCCGACTTCCTGCTTGGCGGCGTCATCGGCGTCGTTCCAGGCCTTGCCCACGCGCTCTGCGAAGGCTTCGCCCGAGATCGCGTCGATGGCGGCGCGGTCTTCTTCCGACAGGTTGTTCCACTTGTCTTCGTTGATCACGAAGAACCAGGTCGTGTTGTAGATGCCGCCCGGCACGGTCATGGAATACTTGATGTAGTCCACGAGGTTGAAGGCGGTCATCGCCTCGTAGGTGAAGGCGACGCCGTCGATCACGCCGCGCGACAGCTTTTCATAGACTTCCGGCGACGACATGAACAGCGGGGTGGCGCCGAGGGCAGACACGAGATCACCCACATAGCCGCCCGGAACGCGGATCTTCAGTCCCTCCATATCGGCGGGCGTCTCGATCTTGCGGACATTGTTGTGCAACAGGCCGGGGCCATGCATGAACAGGCCGAGCAGATGCGTGCCCTTGTGCTCGTCGGCAGCATCGAGGTCGCCGCCATAGATCGTCCAGTAGGCCTTGGAATCGGCAATCGCGTCATCGCCGAGGAAGCTGAACTGGCCGAGGCGGGCACGGTTGAACCGGTCATCCTCGGTGAAGGAATGCAGGCCGTAGGTGATATCGGCAATGCCGTCACGCGCCATGTCGAAATGCGCCGGCGGGCTGCCGAGCGGTTTGCGGGTGATGCGCACCGTCACGCGCCCGTCCGTCACCTTCTCCACCTCTTCGGCCCAGGGCTCGAAGGCGTTGACAACGATCGGATGCTTGGGCGGCAGCCAGGATGACATGACCAGCTCTTCGGCCAGCATCGGCTTTGCAGACACGAGCAGCGCTGCAATCGCATATTTCACGTACTTCATCGTCTTTCCTCCTCGGTTACCCTCGCCTCCAGCGAGGGATCAAAATGATCGGGGTGCGCCGCCATGAAGGCCGGGTGCGCGGCACAGGTGCGCGCCACCGCCGAAATGCGCGGCAAATGGGTGTAGTCAACCTCCCAGCGGGTGGCGTTGTAAAGCTGGGGAACAAGCGCGCAGTCCGCCATGGTGGGCGTGTCGCCATGCGCGTAGCGTCCGGTGAAGGCCGGCCGGTCGAGCATGATCTCAACCGCCTCGAGCCCGGAGGCGATGTTGTCGCGGTTCCAGGCCGCGCGGGCGTCCTGACCGGCGAGCGCCTCGATCCGGGCCAGCACATGGAGGTTCGATACCGGGTGGATCTCGCAGGCGATGGCCTGCGCTATCGCCCTGATTTCCGCCCGCGCCTCAGCATCGCCCGGCAGAAGCTTCGGCCCGGCAACCGTCTCGTCGAGATATTCGATGATCGCCAGGGATTGCGTGAGGCGGAGGCCGCCGCATTCGAAAACCGGCACCAGACCTTGCGGATTGCGTGCGAGATGGGCCTCGCCGCGCTGCGCGCCAGAGACGAGATCCACCGTCCGGCGCTCATAGGCGAGGCCCTTGAGCGCCAGTGCGATGCGCACCCGGTAGGATGCCGAAGAGCGCCAGTAATCGTAGAGAACGCAGCTTGCCGTCATCTTCATGCCTTCGCCGGGAGGATCTTGCCGGCGCAGGGGCCGAAGCCGATGCGGTAGCCTTCGCCCTCGGCATAGGCATAAAGGCTCACCTCGTCGCCATCCTCGATGAAGGTGCGGCGCGCGCCGTTGACGGTAAGCGGCTTCTTGCCGCCTTCCGTCATCTCGAGCAGCGCGCCCGTCTCTGCGGAAGAAGGACCGGAAATCGTGCCGGACCCCAGAAGATCGCCGACGCGCATCGGGCAGCCCGAAACGGTGTGATGCGCCAGCTGCTGGGCGCTCGAATAATACATGACGTTGTAATTGGTCTCGCCCATCTTCTGGCCGTTCATCTTCCAGCCGATCGTCATGTCATAAAAGCCGGGGCGTTCCTCCTGCAGATAGGGCAGCAGCGGCACATCGCGGGCAGCGCCTTCGCAGCGGAAGGGCTCGAGCGCGGCCTGGGTCACGATCCAGGGGCTGATCGTGGTGCCGAGCGCCTTCGCCTGAAACGGGCCGAGCGGCTGATATTCCCAGGCCTGGATGTCGCGCGCCGACCAGTCATTGAGGAGCACATAGCCGAAGATCATGCTTTCGGCGTCGGCAACGCTGACGCGCTCTCCCATCTCGCTGTCGGCGCCGACGATCGCGCCAAGCTCAAGCTCGAGATCGAGCCGGCGGCAGGCGGTCCACTCAGGACCGTTTTCGCCCTTCACCTGGCCCATGGGGCGGCGGATGTCCGTGCCGGAAACCACCACGGACGACGCCCGTCCATTATAGCCGATCGGCATATGCGTCCATTGCGGCGGCAGCGCGTTTTCCGGCCCGCGGAACAGGACGCCGACATTGAAGGCATGGTTCTTCGAGGCATAGAAATCGGTAAACTCGGTCACGCGGACCGGCAGGTGCAGCCGGGCCTTTTCCATCGCCACGAGCGGGACCGTCTCGTCGCCGCCTTCGCCGAGGAGCTCGGTCAGCCGTGTGCGGACCTTCTCCCAGGTGTCGCGGCCAAGCGCGATGAAATCGTTGAGCTGCGGCGCGGAAAACGTGCCTTTCGCATCGACAAGGCCGCGCGCCTCGCAGGCGGCAAGATCGACGATCATGTCGCCGATCGCCACCCCGCATCGGGGCGCGCCGCCATCAATCGAAAAAATGCCATAGGGAAGGTTCTCGAGCGGAAAGTCACAGTCCTTCCGGTTCGCCGAAGCAACGAAGCTCCGGCGCGGCATGCCTGCCTGCACCATTGAATGTCTCCTCTTTTCCGGCTTCTCCCGAGGCCCTCAACGGCTGCGGGACGAAACCGGTTTTTCCGGAAACTGGCACGTAATCGTTTCATATGCAACCATTATCGTTGCAAGTGAAACTATTTTCTTCATCAATTCACGACCGCGGAAAGCAGGTCCGAAGCCTTGGAAAAGCCGAGCTTCTGATAGGCCCGCTGCCGGTAGGTGAGCACGGTGGCGTGGCCAACCCCCAGTTCCGTGGCGATCTCCTGGGCGGTTTCCCCGGCCATCGTCCGGGCGCAGATCTGGCGTTCCCTTCCACTCAGCACCGGAAACGAATTGGCAAGCCGGCTTTCGAATTCCGCTGCAAGGGACAGTGGCGCGCGTTCCCGTCGGGCCAGCCGCGTCAGTCCGGTGATCGCCAGCTGCGCCAGCGCGCCAAGCGCCACCATGTCGATATCGGCTTGCGGGCGCGAGCGATGATAGAAGGTGACGACGATCGCGTGATCGTCGAAGCGCCAGCCGAAGCAGATCTTCTCGGAAAAGCGGGGGCGTTCGAAGCAAAGGTCGCGATAGGCCGCAAGCGCAATGCTCTCGGCCGGAAACCGGCGCAAGAACCCGCTGCCGGGGGCCGTCGCCTGGAGTGCGGCAAGGGCCGGGTCGCTCTTGTGAAAGCGGCGGGCATGGGCGGCAGCGCGCTCGCGCGCGTCACCCCTCTCCCCCGACGAGGCCAGCATCCGGGGCGGCCCGCTTTCCGTTCGATAGGCATAGAGTTCCTCGACGCCGGCGACGCCGTATGCCGCTTCCAGCAGCCGCCCGGAAAAGACGCCGGGATCGCGCGCATCGAGCAATGCGGCCGCGCATTCCGGATCGATCAAACCCACGGATGTCATCTGCGCTCCTCCACAAATTCCTCCATCCTTGTCCATACGCCTAATGACAGACAGGTCAAGATGGTTTCATTAGAAACGAAATTGAACGGGTTGAACTCGGTTTTCAAGGGAGAGAACACAATGTCGAAACCTTTCGCATCCTCGGCAGATACGAGCCAAAAGACCGATACGCTGGAAATTCTGGGCGATGGCGTCTACGCGCTGACCGCGGAAGGCGACCCCAATGTGGGCGCCGTCGAAGGCGAGAATTTCGTGGTCGCGATCGAATCCCGCGCCACGCCAGCCGCCTCGCGCGACTGGCTCAAGGTGTTGCGCGAACATACCGACAAGCCGGTCCGCTACCTTGTGCTGACCCACTACCACGCGGTGCGCGTTCTCGGCGCATCGGCCTTCGAGGCCGGCGATATCATCATGTCCGAAGCCTCCCGCGATCTCGTGGAAGAGCGCGGCGAGCAGGACTGGAAAAGCGAATTCGGCCGCATGCCGCGCCTTGCGAAGAACGCCGAGGAAGTGCCCGGCCTCACCTGGCCGACCATCACCTTCGAAAATTCCTACGAAATCCCACTCGGCGGCCACCGGGGCAAGCTTGAGCTGCGCTTCGTCGGCCGTGGTCACACCGGCGGCGATATCGTGGTCTGGCATGACAAGACCCGCACGCTTTATGCCGGGGACCTCGTGGAATCCAAGGCTGCGCTCTACACCGGCGACGCCTATCACTTCGACTGGGCGACGAAGACCCTCGACAATGTGAAGGCCTTCAAAAGCGAAAACCTGATCGGCGGTCGCGGCCCGGTCTCGCGCGGCGTTGCCGAGACCGATGCGGCGGTCGAGCAGACGCGCAAGTTCCTGAACGGCATGATCGAGAATGTCGGCCGCGTGCACAAGGCGGGCGGCACGCTGAGGGAAGCGTTCGAGGCCACCCGCGACGCCCTTGCCCCGGAATTCGGCGCATGGCCGATCTTCGAACACTGCCTGCCCTTCGATGTCCAGAGGCTCTGGGACGAGTGCGACGGCATCGAGCATCCGCGCATCTGGACCGCCGAGCGCGACCGCGAGGTCTGGGCGAAGCTTCAGGACTGACAGGCCAAAGGCAAGGAGAAAGGGAGGAGCCCATGGCAAATGTTGAAGGCATCCGGGTCTACAGGGAGATAGGCGCGAAGCCCGCTCCGGCGACCGCAGAGGACGAGGCGCGGGTGGTGGTGGTCGGCGCCGGTCCGGTGGGCCTTGCCATGGCGCTCGATCTTGGACGGCGGGGGCATGATGTAATCGTGCTCACCCGGCTCGATTTCATCGCCCACGCCTCCAAGGCGATCTGCTTTTCGAAGCGTTCGCTCGATATTCTCGACCGTCTCGGCGTCGCCGATCGGGCGATCGAGAAGGGCGTGACCTGGAACACCGGCAAGGTGTTCTGGGGCAGCGACGACAAGCCGGTCTATCAGTTCGACATGCTGCCGGTGAAGGATCAGAAGCACCCCGGCTTCATCAACATCCAGCAATATTACATCGAGGAATATCTGGTCGAAGCCTGCGATGCCCTGCCCAATGTCGACCTGCGCTGGGGGCATTGCGTCGATGCGGTGAGGCAGCGTCCCGATGGCGTGGACCTTTCCGTCTCGACCAGGGACGGGGACTATCTGCTCAAGGCGGAGTGGCTGATTGCCTGCGACGGCTCGCGCTCCTCGATCCGCGAGAAGCTCGGCCTCGATTTCGATGGCCGGGTATTCGAGGACAATTTCCTGATTGCCGACATCCGCATGAAGAAGGAGATGCCCTCCGAACGCTGGTTCTGGTTTGACCCGCCCTTCAACCCCGGCCGGTCGGCGCTGATGCACAAGCAGCCCGACGATGTCTGGCGGCTCGATTTCCAGCTCGGCTGGAACATCGACCGGGCGGCGGCGACCCGTCCGGAAAATGTCGAGCCCTTCATTCGTGCCATGCTCGGCGATATCGCCTTCGAGCGCGAATGGTATTCGGTCTACACCTTCCAGTGCCGCCGGATGGCGCGTTTCGTCCACGGCCACACGATCTTTGCCGGCGACAGCGCCCATCTCGTTTCGCCCTTCGGGGCCCGCGGCTGCAATGGCGGCTTTGCCGATATCGACAATCTCGGCTGGAAACTCGACCTCGTGCTCCGTGGCGAAGCGGATGAAACGCTGATCGAGACCTATAACGCTGAGGCCATCGCCACGGCGGACGAGAACATTCTGAACTCGACCCGCTCGACCGACTTCCTCACGCCGAAATCAGAAGCGAGCCGCGCGTTGCGCAATGCCGTCCTTGAACTGGCGCAGAACCACGCCTTTGCCCGGCCGTTCGTCAATTCGGGCCGGCTTTCGACGGCGGTGCGCTATCCGGAAAGCCCGCTCTCGACGCCTGACGAGGACGAATGGGATGGCGGCGTCGCCCCCGGCGCGCCGATCCTCGATTCGCCTCACGGCGATGGCTGGCTGCTCGAGCAGCTGGGCGAGGAATTCGTGCTGCTGACACATGGCTGGACGGGCACTGTTTGTTCGGGGCTCAAATGCATCGCGGTGGAAGGGCCCGCAGCAGACAGGCTCGCGCTAGCGAGAGGTTCCGCCTGCCTTGTCCGTCCCGACCAGTATGTCGCAGCACGATGGCACAATCCCGATCCGGCACGGATCGAAGCGGCGCTCTTGCGCGCAAGGGGAGGCGCGAAATGGCTCAACTGAACACCAAGCCGAACCTCACCTGTCATGACGACATCTACGAGGCGTTGATCCGGC
Organism: Martelella limonii; assembly: GCF_013344475.1. Classification (GTDB taxonomy): domain Bacteria; phylum Pseudomonadota; class Alphaproteobacteria; order Rhizobiales; family Rhizobiaceae; genus Martelella; species Martelella limonii. The sequence continues at coordinate 234,193 of NZ_JABUOU010000005.1, forward strand.
TGCATGATGGCCTTAGCGATGCGGAGAGCCTCGCCGCCTGGTCGCGGCTGACCCTGCTCCTGATCAACCATATTGGAGACCGGGAGGCGATCGACGAGGCGATTGCTCTGGCGCGTAGCCCGGAGCGGAAAGGCAAGGTCTGACGCGCAATGTCCACGTCCGGAAACTCCGGCCGTGGACATTGCATCCCGTTCAAGGCTTTTCCAACCCGTCCGTCAGGCGCAAAAGCGCTTCATCGAGCACACCAGCACTTTCGCCAAGCTCGGCGATCAGTTCCGCCTGAAAGGCCTCGGCGATCCGGCCGAGACGCTCCATCAGCGCGGTACCGTCCGGCGTCAGCTCCAGCACGACGAGCCGGCGATCATTCTCGTCCACGGCCTTGCGGACCAGCCCGCCCTCCTCCAGCCGGACGGCGGCGCGGCTGATCATCGATTTGTCGAGGTTTACCCGCGCATGGATTTCGCGCACGCTCACCTTTCCCGAATGGTTGAGATGCGCCATCACGCGCCATTCCGGGTTGGTCAGGCCGGCTTCGGCGGCGTAGCGCTCGGCAAAGCGGCGGCTGACCTGGGCGGCGGCAACCGACAGGCGGTAGGGCAGGAAATCGTCGAGTTGAAAGGTCATCATGGGCTCCTTCCGCCCAGAAAGCAGGATTTCATTGCTTTCACAACAAAAATCCACCCGCTTCCATCCGGCGCATTGACTTCATTGCATATGCAACGATATATTTGTTGCTAGAGCAACAATTTCGGGTGAGGAGACATCGACATGACCGCTCACGACCTGCCGAAGGGCATGATCCGCGCGACCGCAACGACCGGCACGCATGCAGGCTACATGCCCGGCTTCGGCAATGATTTCGAGACCGAAGCGCTTCCGGGCTCCCTGCCCCAGGGCCAGAACAGCCCGCAGAAATGCAATTACGGCCTCTACGCCGAACAGCTTTCGGGTACCGCCTTTACCGCGCCGCGCGGCCAGAACGAGCGCACATGGTGCTACCGCATCCGCCCGTCGGTGCATCACACCGGCCGCTTCAGTCCGATCGACATGCCTTACTGGAGGACGGCGCCGAACGTGCTGCCGCATGATCCGAACCGGCAGAACATCACCAGCCTCGGCCAGTATCGCTGGGACCCGATCCCGGTGCCCGAGGAGGATCTCACCTGGATCACCGGCATGCGCACGATCACCACGGCGGGCGACGTTAATATCCAGGTCGGCATGGCAAGCCATGTCTATCTCGTGACCCGCTCGATGGAGGACGAGTATTTCTTCTCCGCCGACAGCGAGCTTCTGGTCGTGCCGCAGGAGGGTCGCCTCAGGTTCTGCACCGAGCTCGGCATCATCGATCTCGAACCGCGCGAGATCGCCATTCTGCCGCGCGGCCTGGTCTACAGGGTGGAAGTGCTCGAAGGCCCGTGCCGCGGTTTCGTCTGCGAAAATTACGGGCAGAAATTCGACCTGCCCGGCCGCGGACCGATCGGCGCCAACTGCCTTGCCAATCCGCGCGACTTCAAGTGCCCGGTGGCAGCCTATGAGGACAAGGAAACCCGCTCGCGCGTGGTCATCAAGTGGTGCGGCCAGTTCCACGAGACCTATATCGGGCATTCGCCGCTCGATGTCGTCGCCTGGCACGGCAATTACTGCGCCTATAAATACGACCTCAACACCTATTCGCCGGTGGGCGCGATCCTTTTCGACCATCCCGATCCGTCGATCTTCACCGTGCTGACGGCCCCTTCCGGCCAGGAAGGCACGGCCAACATCGATTTCGTGCTGTTCCGCGAGCGCTGGATGGTTGCCGAACACAGCTTCCGCCCGCCCTGGTACCACAAGAACATCATGTCCGAGTTGATGGGCAATATCTACGGCGTCTATGACGCAAAGCCGCAGGGCTTCGCGCCGGGCGGCATCAGCCTGCACAATTGCATGCTGCCCCATGGTCCCGATCGGGATGCGTTCGAAGGGGCGTCCAACAGCGCATTGAAACCCGAAAAGCTCGACAACACCATGTCGTTCATGTTCGAGACCCGCTTCCCCCAGCACCTGACGGAATTTGCCGCCAAGGAAGCGCCGATGCAGCAGGAATATATCGAGGTCTGGCAGCATCTGGAAAAGAAGTTCGACGGCACGCCGGGCGAAAAATAGCATCTGCGCCTGACGGTCACTGAGCGTCATTTACCGTCGTTGACCGAAATCGCGCCGTTCCCGGCTCTATGCCCGGAGCGGCGTTTTTGTCAGGCCGACCCTTGCCGCGACGAAACTGCCACACCGCAGCGCATGCGTTACAACATATCAAAACTTAAAAGAGTGTTAACTATAATTAACGCAATCAGGAATTGATTTTGTTATTTTAGACTTGATGTAAGTTGAAACTGCGCGTATCCGTCGCGGAATGGTGGCGCTATGCCGCGTGGGAGAGAGTTCGCTACCCCGTCAAGAATCTCCAGCCTGTCGCTTTCAGACTGGGCCGGGGCGCGCTGGGAACACTTACGAAAGCTTTGCTGTGAAAATCCTTTCTGTTTTCGGCACAAGGCCGGAAGCCATCAAAATGGCACCTTTTATACGCTTTGCGCAAAATGATAGCGCTATCACGTCTTTGACGTGTGTCACCGGACAGCATCGCGCAATGCTTGATCAGGTGCTGGATCTGTTCTCCATCGTGCCGGATTACGACCTGTCGGTCATGGCGCCGAATCAGACGCTGAACAGCCTCACCTGCCGCGTCATTGCCGGGCTGGATGAGGTTCTAGAGAAGGTTCGGCCGGATTATGTGCTCGTGCACGGCGACACGACGTCGGCCATGGCAGCCAGCCTCGCTGCGTTCCACAGGGGCCTCAAGGTTGGCCATGTGGAAGCGGGCCTTCGGACCTACGACCTTGCCAAGCCCTGGCCGGAAGAAATGAACCGGCGGGTGATCGATGTGGTTTCGGCGCTGAAATTCGCCCCGACCGCCACCAGTGCCAGCAATCTGGAACAGGAGCATCTCGGCGGACGCGTGATCGTCACGGGCAATACCGTGATCGATGCCCTGAAGCATACGGTGGAGCGCATCGGCGCCGATGAGGCGCTCGGCGCTTCTCTGGCCGACCGGTTCTCCTTCATCGACCCGGCGCGACGGCTGTTGCTCGTCACCGGCCACCGGCGCGAAAGTTTCGGCGACGGTTTCGTCAATATCTGCAAGGCGCTCGCACGGCTTGCCGAACGCGACGATCTCGAGATCGTCTATCCGGTTCACCTCAATCCCAATGTTTCCGGCCCTGTACACGCATTGCTCGGCGATCTCGGCAATGTCCATCTGATCGACCCCCAGGCCTATCTGGAATTCGTCTATCTGATGCAGCGCGCCGATATCATCCTGACGGATTCCGGCGGGGTGCAGGAGGAGGCGCCCTATCTCGCAAAGCCGGTTCTGGTGATGCGGGATGTGACGGAACGGCCGGAAGCCGTTGCGGCCGGCGCCGTCAAGCTTGTCGGCACGGAGCCGGACCGGATCGTCTCGGAAACGGCACGGCTTCTCGATGACAGGGCCTATTACGCAAGCTTTGCCCGCATCGTGAACCCTTACGGCGATGGCCATGCGGCTGAGCGGATCGCCGATGCCATCATGGGGCGTGCCTTCACCCCATTTCAGCCGAACCTGCAAGATTAATGCGCCTCAGAACGGCCACCAGCAATTGTGCCCATCAGGAGTTAGAACAATGAACAAGACCGCCCTCATGGCATCACTCGGCCTGAGCCTGCCCTTGCTGATCGCACAGGGTGGACTGGAAGCCGCGCGGGCAGGCGCGATCGCCGATCAGCTGCAGGCGCTCGCCGGGAACGACGTCATCACCCGCAAGGTCTCGCTCGCCGATCTCGGCATGACCGAGCCGCTGGCGCTTTCCTCGTCTGCGGCAACCCGCAACATCTACATCCCCGTGCCCGCCGGCGTCGCGCTGATCGCGCCGACGCTTTCCTTCGACGGCAGCTATCTGCGCGCCGATGGCGGTACCACCACCTACGTGTTGTCGCTGGATGGCTACGCGGTGGCGGCGCGCTCGCCCGAAGATGAGCGCGGCGAGTCAAGGCTCGAGCTCGGCGTCGATGGCACGCCCCGCGACAATGGCTTCGTCAACCTCGGCATCGAGTGGTCGTCCGCAACCGGACAATTCTACTGTGACGATGCCCGCCCGATCGGCAACCAGCTTCTGGTTCAGCCCGACACCTATCTCGAATACAGCTTTGATGCGGGCGATGTGACGACGGTTGCCAGCGCCTATGCGGCGCTGCCGCAGACCGTGACGCTGCTGGTCGGGGGCAACGCCCTTGAGCAGGACAGCTATGATGCCGCCTGGAGGCTTGGCGTGGCGCTGGAGCGGACCGGCAAGATGGTCGAGATCGTGACGCTGCCTGCAATCGGCGACACGGTGGATGTCACCGGGCTGAATGTTCCGGCGGCTTTGCAGGCGATCCCGGCCTTCGCCGCCCTCGCCGGCGCCGAAACGGTCAAGATCGAAGATGCGGCAGAAGTCGGCGCGCTTCTGCTTCTCGGCGGATCGATCGGCAAGGCCGATGTCGCTGTGGCCGGAAGTGGCCTGACGCAGGCAATCGACGCCGCGCTGAAGGCGCTTTCGACCGAGGTCACGGCGGCCGATCCTGATGCGCAGCAGGCATTCGAAGCGCTTGCCGCAAGCAGGGTTTCGCTCACCACACCGCTTGCACCCGGTGCGGTCAGTGTCGTGCGGATCGGTGGCAAGCCGGTGATCGCCGTTGCACCCGACGGCGCCAGCGAAGCCGCCGGGATGTTCTCCACCATCTGGCGCAAGTCGGCCGTTTCCGGGAACATGATCGTCAAGTCCGCCCAGCCGCCGGTGATCGACGGCGATACCGTGCCGCTGACATCGCTCGGCAATGCCGGCGGCAATCTCGATGTCGTCTCGCGCGGCGACTGGTCGACCACATTCGATCTCGGCAGCGACATTCCGGCGGGCAAGGTGCCGACCGCGTTCAACCTCAATGTCTCCGCAGCGCCCGGCGCGACGGACACGAGGCCGGTCGCCTCGGTCTTCATCAACGGCACGCTGCTCGGCGCCAAGCAGCTGCGCGCCGATGGCACGCCGGAAAACATTTCGGTCGCCGTGCCCGCCTATACGCTGCAGCCACGCAACACGATTGTCGTGCGCTTCCAGCGCCAGCCCGCCAGCGACCATTGCCGGGAGGTGCCGCAGGGCTATCCCGTCTCGGTCCTGCCCGGCAGCTCGATCCGGCTTGGACCAGCGCCGAAGCCTGATGATTTCGGCACGATCGCCCCGAGCCTTGCCGGAGACAGCACGGTCGTGGTCGCAGCCGGCTGGCTCGAGAATGCAGCCCTTACCTTGCCGGGCCTGATCGATATCGCCAATGCCAGCGGCATCTCGCCCGAGAAGGCTGCCTTCGCCGTGGCCGAGACCGCAACGATCGCCGTTCCCGAAACGCCCTTCCTGTTCCTTGGCGTCGGCGTCGAGGGCGGCCGTGAACGTGCTAGGATCGAGGGCGACACGATCACGATCACGACGGACAAGGACACGTCTCTGTTCGATGCATCCGGCCTTGACGGTGTTGCCGTGCTGTCGGCCGAAACCGGCGGAAAGCAGCCTGGCCTCGTCTATCAGACGAGTGGCGCTGGCCCGATGATTGAAAAGCCGATCCTTCTCGGACGCGGCGATGTCGCGGTGATCGGCGCGAGCGGCGTGCTGAGCGAGGTCAATACCAGCGGCAGAACGCCGCCCGTGGACAAGACGACGGACAGGCTGTCGCAGGAAGACCACGGCTTCTCGCTCCGTCTCCTCACCAGCAGCGATTTCTGGCTGCATCAGGTTCCGGGCATGCTGACGGCGGCGATCATCGGTGCGTTCGTGCTGCTCATTCTGCTTGCCCGCTCCGCACGGCGTCGCCACCGCGATGACAAGAGCTGATCGGGACAGGACAGATGCAGCTTTATTGGCCCTATCTGCTAGCCGACTATTACCGGCTGTTGGAATACATGACCGTCATCGTGGCGGTCGTGATCCTGATTTCCTGCATCGACGACCTGTTCGTCGATGCGGTCTTCTACATCCGGGCGATCAAGCGGCGACTGACGGCGGAGCGGCGCTATAGTCCCCTCACCCCGGAACAGCTCAAGAACCGGCCTGAACAGCATATCGCGATCATGGTTCCGGCCTGGCTCGAAAGCGATGTCATCGCCGCGATGATCGAGGGCATGGTGCACACGCTCGACTATCGCAACTACACGGTCTTCGTCGGTACCTACCGCAACGATGCGGCGACAATCAACGAGGTCGAACGCATGCGCAGGCGCTACCGCCAGCTGGTGCGCGTCGAGGTGCCGCATGACGGGCCGACCTGCAAGGCAGACTGTCTGAACTGGGTGGTGCAGGCGATCTTCGCGCATGAGGAAAAGCACGGGATCGCCTTTGCCGGCACGATCCTGCATGACAGCGAGGATGTGCTGCACCCGCTGGAGCTGCGCTTCTTCAACTACCTTCTGCCGCGGATCGACCTGATCCAGATTCCGGTCAATTCGCTGGAGCGCAACTGGTACGATCTCGTCGCCGGCGTCTACATGGACGAATTCGCCGAATGGCACGGCAAGGATATCGTGGTGCGCGAGGCGCTTGCCGGCATGGTGCCGTCAGCCGGTGTCGGCACCTGCTTTTCGCGCAAGGCGCTGCTGACGCTGTCCGCGGAGAACGACAATCAGCCCTTCAATACCCAGACGCTGACCGAAGACTACGACATCGGGGTGCGGCTTGCCGAGCACGGCATGCGCTCGATCCTTGCCCGCTTCCCGGTCGAGTACAAGGTCAAGCGCAAGACCTGGTTCGGCTTCGGCCGGGACAAGGACATGACCATCACCATGCCGCTCTGCGTGCAGGAATATTTTCCCAATACGCTGCTGACATCCTACCGTCAGAAGGCGCGGTGGTCGCTCGGCATCTGCTTTCAGGGCTGGGCCTATTTCGGCTGGCACGGCTCGCTGATCGATCGCTATTTCCTGCTGCGCGACCGCAAAGGCATGGTCACTGTGTTCGTGACGGTGTTCGCCTATGTTCTGGCGCTGCAATACATCCTGTTCCGGCTCGGCTTTTCGTTCGGGCTCCTGCCGCAGAACTATCCGCCTCTGCTCTCTCTCGATGGCTGGATCGGAACGGTTCTGATCCTGAACGCGATCGCGCTGATGCTGCGGGTGGTGCAACGCTTCTATTTCACCAGCCGCACCTTCGGCTGGGAGCACGGCCTCCTCGCCATTCCCAGGATGATTATCGGCAATCTGGTGAACTTTCTGGCGATGTCGCGGGCGTGGAAGCAGTATCTGGTCCATCTCGCGACCGGCAAGCGGCTCGTCTGGGACAAGACCATGCACGACTTTCCAACCGCCGAAGGCCTGGTCGAAGGACAGGCGAAGCTCGGCGAGCTGCTGGTGTCGTGGCACGCGATCGACGAAAGCCAGCTCGGCGATTCCCTGAAGGCGCAGGAAGCGAGAGATCTGCCACTCGGCCGCATCCTTCTCGACAGGGGCTGGCTCGAAGAGGACGTGCTTGCCGAAGCCGTTGCGTTCCAGTCGGGACTGGACATGATCCAGGTGAGCGAGGAGGAGGTGATCAGCGCCTATGATCGCTTCAGGCCGGATTTCTGCTTCCGTTTCCGGGTGCTGGCGATTGCCGATGGCGACAGCGACAGGCTTGCCCTTGCCACCGCCTTTCCGCTTACGCCAACGGCGCTGCAAGTCATCGCGGAAGAGCTTGGCTACCAGCCGCGCCAATATATCGTTCTCGACCGGGCCGTGGCGCGGGGCCTCAATCTCCTTGGCGCACACCTGCGTGGCGGCACCCGTGAGCGCGCGCTTGGCGAAGGCGTGCCGCTGCTTGGCGAAATGCTTGTGAACAAGGGTCTGATTTCCACCGAGGCGCTGCAGCATGCGCTTGCGGATTATGATCCCCAGCGCGATGGTCAGATTGGCGCCTATCTCGTTTCCCACGACATCGTCTTCAAGAGCGCCGTCGATCAGACTGTGGAGGAGCAGCGGGCGCGAATGGATAAGTGGGTCCATGAAATCACCGCTGCGGCGGATGACAACAGGAAGGCGCCGGCATAATGGCCACCGTTCTGCACCTATCGAAGCATTCGATTGCCGCGATCCTGATGGCAACGGCCGGAATTCTGCCGTTTTCAGGCCATGCCTTTTCCCAGGAGGAGGCCGATCCGCAGCCTGGGGTCGAGGTCGATGCGCTTCCGCTCTCCGGGCCGGCGCTTCTTCTTTACCGCAATGCCGAGCTCGCGATCACCGATGGCAATCCCGGAAAGGCCGTCTCCGACCTCACCGAGGCGGTTCGCCAGCGGCCGGATTGCGCGAAGCTGCGTGCAGCCCTGGTCTCGGCCCTGCGCAAGGGGGGCCGCGATGGCGAGGCGACGGCTGCAGCTGGCGCGGCTGCCAGCGATGACCGGCTTCCCGCAGACGGCCGGCAGCGCCTGCAGGCCATGGCAGCCGGCGCGGAGCTGCGCGATGGCGCATCTGTGGACGCCTGCCAGATAGAGGTGCAGCCGGGAGCCCCGGCAGTCGCCGAAAGGCCTGTCGCAGTGCCTGGCCCTGCCGGCCCGCCGGCGAGCACCGAGGCCGCGTCTGCGGTTGCCGAAACCGATCCGGCCTACGAGGCGGCGGATGCCGCCTACCGCGCCTATGCCCGCGCCGATTATCAGGGCGCCGTGGCCGATGCCGAAAGGGCGGTCGCGCTTGCCCCCGACAATGGTGATTACCAGACGCTTCTGGCAAATGCGCGCGCCGCGCTGAAACGAAGCGAGGCAAAGCCCCCACCGCCGGATCCGGCCTTTGGAGCGGCGAGCGTCGCCTATGCGGCGCTGCGCGACAATGATCTCGACAAGGCTCTGAGCGCCGCGCGCCGCGCCGCAAGTCTTGCTCCGTCGAACCGCGCCTATCAGCTGCTTCTGATCGATGTCTTGAACCGCTCCGGCCGGCGCGATGAGGCGCTGGCGGCCGTCGACCGCACGATTGCCCGTTTCGGCGCCGATCGCGCCCTTTTGAGCCAGCGCGGCGTGTTGCATCAGGAGGCAGGCGATCAGGCTCTTGCAAAGGCGGATTTCGCCCGCGCGTTGACGCTTCCCGGCAGAACGCCTTCCGAGGCCGATCTGCGCCTCGACCTTGCGACCACCGCCATGGCGCTTGATGCGCCTCAGGAAGCCTATCAGGCGCTGCAGCCGCTCGGCGACAGCCGCAATGCAGCCGTCTGGCTGCTGCGCGGCCGGGCGCTCACCGCAACCGAAAACTACACCGCCGCCGCGACCGCGCTTCAACAGGCCGCGGCACTCTCCCAAACCGATCGCCAGCGCGCCGATATTACCGTCGCCCGGCTCGACCTGATCGACGCCGAGAGCGGCGAGCGGAGCGCGCGCGCGGCCTTTGGCGCTGCCGAGCAGGACGGTTCGCTCTCCGCCCTTTCGGCGACGGACACGGCCTATCTTGCGGCAAGGCTCGGCGATCGTTCGATTGCCTACGATGCCTTTGCCGAGGCCTATGGCGCGGGCCAGCTCGGCGACCGGCAGCTGATCGATGCTGCCTATGCGGCGCGGCGGGACTATCAGAACGATGCGGCCATCGCCTGGCTGAAACAGGTCATCGACGCGGCCGACGCCGGACGGCTGCAGCTTTCGCCGGAAGAACTCTATGGGCTCAGGCGCCAGGTGTCGGATATTACGCGGCGCTGGGGCGCCAATATCGGCCTGTTCTACGGCAGCAGCGGCATTGGCGACGGCTATCTGACGCCGCCGGCGTCTGCCGGGCGGACCATGCAGCTTGGCACCGAGTTCTACTGGCGGCCGGAAGCATTCGGCTACCGCGACGGCCGCACCGTCGATTTCTTCATCCGCCAGTTCACCACGCTTTACGATTCACTCGATGGCGCGATCGGCGCTTCCACCATGCAGGGAGCGGCAGGCGTGCGCGTCAAGCCGTTCACCAATCTCAACGTCATTGTCGAAGCCGCGCAATATTTCAAGATCGGGCGAGACAGCCGCGACGACTTCTTGCTGCGCGCGGCCATTTCCGGCGGCTTCAACAATGATCTCATGCCCTGGAAAGACCAGTGGTGGTCCGGCCAGTATTATGCCGAGGCCGGCAGCTATCTGGTAAGCGGCGAGAATTTCTGGGATGCCAATGCCAGTCTTGGCCGCAGCTACAGGCTGGGTGGCGACGGCGGCCGGCTGGTGGTCACGCCCTTTGTCGGTGTTTCCGCCGATTTCGACAATCTGGATGCAAACACATTCGCGCTTGGCGCGGGCCCCGGCGTGAACGTTCGTTACTGGTTCCGCGAGACCAAGTACCAAGCGCCGATGTCGCATCTGGATTTCAACGTCCAGTACCGGGCGCGGCTTGGCGGTGATGACAGGGCGCGCGGATGGTTCGCCACTCTCAACCTCGCACTGTAACCCGCCGCAGCGTGATCGTCGGCCTGGCGCTTCTGGGGCTTGTCTCGGTGCTGGGCGTGTTGGCCGTCCTGCGCAATGCCCTGCCCCGCTGGCTCGGCGGCGGAGGCGTTGCCGGGATCGTCTGGCAGCTCGACACGTCGACCACGGCCCCGGAGGGAAACTGGCAGCGGCTCGGTGTCGACCATCTTCTGATCCAGTGGAGCGAGGTTGATGGCATCGGCTTTGCTCCGGGGCTCGGCAAACGACCCGCAGAAAAGATGCCGGACTGGGCGCGGATCGGCCAAGAGCCCTGGGCGCGCTCCGTCATATTGGGCCTTGCCGGCAATTTTTCGGAAAGGGCATCGCGTGACAATGTCCTTGCGCTGGCGGATGCGTCTGCGGTGGCGGCGAAGGCAGAGCTGCCGCTGAATGTCGTTGGCTATTATTTCCCCGTCGAGGTGGACCCGACATGGAAGGAGGCGCCGGCCGTGATGCCCGAGGCGCTCGCCCGCCTGCCGCGGCCGTTGTGGATCAGCGTCTATGACAGCGCCAATATCGGCGGCGCGGCGCTTGCCGGGTGGCTTGCGGAATGGCTGCCGGATGATGTCGGTATTTTCTTTCAGGATGGCGTGGGCGTCGAGGCCCGCACCCCTCGAACGGCGCGCGATTATGCCGATCAACTTGCCGCCCGCTTCGGCAAGCATCGCGTGCGCGTCATCGCCGAGGCGTTCCGCCCGCTGGGAAAAGGCCGTTTCCGCCCCGCCACCGCCGCGGAACTGGTGCCCCAGATCAGGGCGCTTTCCGGCTATCAGCTCTACCTCTTCGACGGTCCGCATTATGTCGATGACGCGCTTGTCGACGCGCTGGCTGAGAGGCTTTGAACGCCCCCAGAGGGGCCTTCCGCGCGCCGGACGTTAATCTTCAACGCCCGAGAAGAACCGGATCACCCTGTCGCGCATCGTGTCCATGGTCGGATCGGGTTCATCGGCGGCAGGGATCATGCCGGGGGTGAACCATTCGGTTTCAAACCTTTCGACGAGATTCCGATCGCGGCTGATGATATGGACCGGCACATCGCGCGAGGCATCCGGACCGGTGATGATGGGGGCCGGCTGGTGATCGCCGAGCACGATGAAGACGCCGTCGTCCCCGAAGCGGGCAATATAGTCGCCGACCGTCTGCAGCGCGTAATCGATGGTGCCGATATACTGCCGCTGCACCCGTTCCCGGTCAGCCCAGACCACTGCGGGCGGATCGCCGCTCGTTGCCTGGGCGTCGAACACGCTGCCATCGCCGACATCGGCCCAGTCGATGAGGGTCGGAACGGGCGTCCAGGGCGCATGGCTGGAGATCAGGGCGATCTCCGCCATCACCGGGCGCGGGTCGCCGTCATGGCGGACCAGCCGGTCGAAGGCCGACAGCGTGTACTGGTCGGGCATCGTCACCCAGTTGAACGGCTTGCCCTTGTAGCCGAGGTCCTTGGCGGCGAAGATCGTCTCGTAGCCGTAATAGGCGCTCTCCGGCCAGTCCATGGTGATCGCCGGCATCACGGCGGCGGTGCGCCAGCCGTTTTCATGAAACAGCCGGTTCAGGCTCTTGCGACCGCTGATCATCAGACGGTCGTACCGCGCCTGGTTGTCGACCCAGAGGCCGGAAAGGAAGGTGCCATGGGCAAGCCAGCTCAGGCCCCCCATGGTCGGAGACCGGCTCCAGCCGCTTGCCGTGGCAAAGCCCGCCTTGGTCAATTCCTGTTCGATCGCGCCGAGCCGTGGATCGATCAGCGGCGCGTAAAGCGGGTCCTCGATCGCGCTCCGGCCATAGGATTCGATGAAGATCAGAACGACATCGCGGCCCTTGACCGCCGAGAACAGGCTGTCGGTCTCTGCCGCAGGATCGTCTCCGGCAAGCGACTGGTCGAAGAGCTGCATGTCCTTGACGGAGCGCGCAACCGCCTCGACACGGTGAACGATATAGACGGAGCTGCCCGCATCCGCATAGGCGCGCGTTCCCGTGGCAGCGCCGGTGCCCCAGAGCACGATCCCCAGCGCGAGCAGGGCGGCGAAGCCGAAGCCGGCCGTCTTTTCCGCCCGGCCTGAAAGCCGCGCGAGTGCAGAAGCGGCGCGGAAAAAGACGGCAAGCACGGCAAGGAAGGCGAGGATCGTCAGGGCTACGGCAAGGCCCGCGCCAAGCGCGCCGACAGCGCCGGAAAACACGTTCCAGCCATCGGCAAAGATCCGGAGGTCGAGATAGGGGTTGAACGGGCGCTGAAACGCCGATTGCACGCCGATATCGCCGAGCCGAAGAAACAGAACGATGCCCAGCGCAAGCGTCGCAAGCATCGCGAGCAGGCGCGCCAGCCGCGCGGGCAGCAGCACCAGAGCAAGGCCCAGGATCGGGACTTCGATCGGCAGGTGCAGGAATGCTTTCGCCGAAAACGCATGCGGATGGTCCGGCAGGTTCAGCACGAAAACCGCGATGACGAGGAAGACAAGCGCGGCCACGAATGCCCGTGCCTGCCGGTTTTGCTTGCAAGCAACCCGATCAGCCATCATGACTTGCCTTCTCTAAGCGGCCGATGGGCTGCGACTTGGAAAGGAGCGGCTCTTGTCCGCATATGCAGTCCTCGCGGTGGTTTTCTGTCTGGCAATCATTGCCGGACTGGTCATGGCTGTCGATCCCGCCGATGTCCTGGCGGCGTTCGAAAACGTGTCGCTTCCACCCGTCCTTGCCGCGCTTGCCATCGTCCAGGCCCAGGTCGTCCTGTCGGCGCTGCGCTGGCGGTTTACGGCCGGCAGGCTTGGGCATGCAATCCCGATCGGCCTTGCGATCCGGGAATATTACATTGCAAGCTTGGTCAACCAGGTCCTGCCCGGTGGCATGGCGGGCGATGCGATCCGCGGCTATCGCGCCCGTACGGCGGATGACTGGAAACGCCCGGCGGCGGCGATCGTGCTGGAGCGGCTTTCCGGTCAGCTTGCCTTCTTCCTGCTGGCGGGTGTCGGGTTGTTTGTCTGGCCTCTGGTGCTGGCCGAAAGCCTGCCGCCCGGCTTCGGCCGTCTCGTTCTCATCTGCGCGGGGATATTGGCCGTTTTCGCCTGTCTCGGGCTCGTCATCGCCCGTTCGCGGCTGATGGCGCGGTTTGCCACGTTGAAGCCGGATCTCGCCGCCGTCTTCTGGCATCGCGGTGCATTTGCCGTGCAGTTCGGCCTCAGCATGCTGACGGTGCTGTCCTATATCGCCGTGTTCATGATCGCGGCGGCGGCCACGGGGGCGGCCCTGCCGCCGGTTGCAGCGATCACCATCATCCCGCTCTGCCTGATGACGATGCTGATCCCGGCAGGCATCGGCGGCTGGGGAACGCGCGAGGCTGCCGCCGCGGCGCTCTGGCCGCTTCTCGGGCTGACCAGCGCCGAGGGGCTTTCGGCGAGCCTGCTTTACGGTCTGCTCTCGCTCCTGGGTGTCGCGCCGCAAGGTCTCCTGTTTCTGGCGATCACGTTTCGGCGCGGTCATGGCCGGCGGTAACGCCGGCGGGCAAGGCCGAAGACATCGACGCCGAAGGAATAGGTGATCAGGATAAGTGCCGTTGCGGCAATCGCCGTCGAAACCGGCGGCGCGATCGCCGGCGCGAGGATCAGACAGAGTGCCGCCACCTGAACGACGCAGATCAGCTTGCGGAGGAACGATGGCGGCAACGGCGCGGTGAGAAACGGCAGACATATCTGCCCCAGAACGAAGCCATAGCGCATCAGTCCGATCGCGAGCACCCAGATGCCGGCCTTGCCGAGAAGGAAGGCGGCGACGGACAGAAGCAGGATCAGCAGCGCATCGACCTCCATGTCGAAGCGGGTGCCGAGCGAAGACTGAAGCCCCGTGCGTCGCGCCAGGTTGCCGTCGATCCCGTCAAGCGCAAGCGCAAGGATCACGATCACGATCAGCCAGGTCAGCAGAGGATCGGCCTCTGCCGCCGGTTCTGCAAACAGGATTGCCGCGCCGAAAAAGCTCGTCAGGGATGCGCGGATGGCGGTGATGATGTTGGCGGGCCCGAACCGTTCATGCGGGTGGCCCGGCAGCGAGCGGATCACGATCGCGAAGATCGCAAGCAGCAGCAGCGCCGCCGCGATCGGGGTCGCAAGGCCTGTCTCGAAGTGATAGGCAAGCAGGCCGAACGCAGCAAGCGATACGGCGTAGACTGCGCCGAGCGCCAGCGCCGCATTCTTCAACCGGCGCCACGCCGCATCCCGGTCGCCATGACGGGCAGCAAGCGCGATGCGGTGAAGCTCTCCCGACCCGGCTGTCGGCGGTCCAAACGTGCTCATGGCGCCCTATTCTGCCGCAACCAGGCTCTCGAGCGTCAGGAGGTGCCCAGCCCTGATCGCCTTGGTCCGCAGGTAATTGACGTTTTCGCGGGTGACTTCGCCGGTCACCGTGACCTGCCCGACGACATCTATGCCGTTCTTCAGCAAGCCGTCGATCTTGGTCGGGTTGTTGGTATGAAGCACCACGCGCTGCATGCCGAGAAGCCGCAGCATGGCGGCCGCTGCCTCGTAGCGGCGATGATCGCTGGCAAGACCGAGTTCGGCATCGGCGTCGATGGTATCGAGGCCCTGGTGCTGATAGCCATAGGCGCGCATCTTCGCGCCGATCCCCGTGCCGCGCCCTTCCTGATCGAGATAGAGGAGCACGCCGCCGCCTGCAGCTTTCAGCTGCTTCAGCCCGTTGCGAAGCTGATCGCCGCAGTCGCATTTGAGCGAGCCGCAGAGGTCGCCGGTCAGGCAGGAGGAATGGATGCGCACCGCTACGGGTTTGGAAAGGTCCGGCTTGCCGACGATGATGGCGACCTGATCCTTCTGGGCGAGACCGCCCCGGAAGACCGCGAAATCCGCGTCTCCGATCTCCTTCAGCGGCACGCGCGTGCGAACCACGGGCTGGAATTCCTGCCGCGCGGCATCGCTTCTTCCGAATGCAGTGACATCCAGGCTCTCGCAGGCCGCGAACCGGCTGTCGCCGGCCGAAAGCTCATGCGTCACCATGGCGGGCAGCAGCAATGCCAGCCGCGCGAGATTGGCCGATGAAGCCATCAGCGCTTCGGCCTGTAGAAAGGTCCCGGGCTTTTTCTCGCCGAGCGCATAGGCAAGGCGCGCGGCATCGTCGAAGCTCTTGCCCGCAAGCGGGACAGCGATCCCGCCTTTTGACGCGATGCCGAGCCGCTCGGCCCGCTCGTCCGTCAGAAACAGGCTGTGACGGTTTTCCGATGCGCGTGCGAAGCGGTCAAAGACCGCCGGTGTCACGCAGTCGAGCGCCAGTGTCGCAAGCCGCCGGTCGCCGTCGCGAAGGATCACCGGGCGTCCAAACCTCAGTTCGGCCACAGCCCTTTCCACCGCAATCTCGGGCGTAACCGACTGGAAATCGCTGAAATCATCATTTGTCATGTCGTTTCCTCCGCGTCGTTCGCCCCGCCTGGCACCCATTAAAAGATGTGTCGGGGCAAACCGGATCATTGTGACGTCCGTTATAGAAACGTCTGATCTCTTTAAGTGGTTTAGTCTGCTCCACAAAAAAGATCATTGGAAGCTGAACTTTATGTGAGCCGGAACAATGCGCGTGCCATAAGCGTCTTTGGATTCACGGGGTTTGGCGAGACAAATGGAGAAGAGCGTGCAGGAAAAAATACTGTCTGGAAGCCCGTCCTTTCCCTGTTCCGCGACCGCTCTCTGGTTTCAGCAAGCCGGACAATGCGTCTTGCGCGAGGAGAAAATCGCCGCGCCCTCCGATGACGAGGCGCTGGTCGAGACACTGTTTACGGGCATCAGCCGGGGCACGGAAAAAGTTGTCTTTCATGGACAGGTGCCTCAAAGCGAACAGGGCCGCATGCGCGGACCGAACATGGAAGGCGATTTTTCCTTTCCCGTAAAATATGGCTATGCCGCCGTCGGCCGGGTGATCGCGGGCCCGGCGGACCTTGCCGGTCGCTCCGTCTTCTGTCTCCACCCCCATCAGGACCGGTTCGTGGCCCCTGCCGCGATGATGACGCCGCTTCCCGATGCCCTGCCGCCGGAGCGTGCGGTTCTTGCGGCCAATATGGAAACCGCACTCAACATCGTCTGGGATGCAGGCATCCAGCCCGGAGACACCGTTGCCGTTTTCGGCGCCGGCACGGTGGGCGCGCTGGTTGCCTATCTCTCCAGCCGGATACCGGGCACCGAGACGACGCTGATCGATCCGAACGAGAGCCGCGCCGGGCTGGCAGAAAAACTCGGGATCTCGTTCAGCACCGGCGCGTTTTCCGGACCTTTCGATGTCGCGGTCAATGCCTCGGGTTCGGAGCAGGCGCTTGCAAGCGCGCTCGGCGCTGCCGGCAAGGAAGCGCGGATCGTCGAGGCAAGCTGGCACGGCGAGGGAGAAACCACCATCCCGCTTGGCGGTTCGTTTCATGCCATGCGGCTTTCGATCGTCAGTTCGCAGGTCGGCACATTGCCGCCATCGCACCGCGCCCGCTGGACTTTTTCCCGGCGCATGGCCAAGGCGCTCGCGCTTCTTTCAGATCCGCGCCTTGACGCCCTGATCTCGGGGCACACTTCATTCGGGGACATTGTTTCGGCCTATCCCGGCATCCTGTCATCGCCCGACACGCTCTGCCATCGCATCTACTACTGAGGAAAAGAATTCATGTTTGCAGTCGAGGTTCGCGATCACATCATGATCGCACATTCGCTTCCGCGTCCGGTATTCGGACCCGCCCAGGCCATGCACGGCGCCACGTTCGTCACCGACGCGGCGTTCTTCACGCGCGATCTCGACGAGGACGGGCTTGCGGTCGATATCGGCGCGGCGACCACGGTTCTGGGCGAGGTGCTGAAGCCGCTCAACTATCAGAATCTCGATGAGGTCGAGGCGTTGAATGGCAAGGTAACGACGACCGAGGTGATCGCAAAGTTCATCTTCGACCGGCTCGCCGAAGCGGTTGCCGACGGCCGGCTCGGGCCTGGCAGCCACAGGATCTGCAAGATCCGCGTGACCCTCCATGAAAGCCATGCCGCGCGCGGCTGGTACGAGGCCGAGCTTTGAAACTCGTCTTTGCCTATCCCGGCAACCTCCAGCTTCGAACCGGCGGCTATGGCTATGACCGGCGGTTGATCGCAGCGCTTGAGGATGCGGGATGGCAAGTCGAGCGTCTGCCGCTCGGCGATGGTTTTCCAGCCCCGGCGGCAAACGTGAAACGGGCGGCGGAACAGGCGCTTTCATCGCTCGCCGATGGCACGCTGGTGATGATCGACGGTCTGGCCTTCGGCGTGCTCGACGACTTTGCCGCGCGCGAGGCAAAAAGGCTGAGGCTCGTCGCCCTGGTTCATCACCCGCTATCGCTTGAGACCGGCATATCCGCGACGGAAGCGTCGCGCCTGCGCGACAGCGAACGCCGCGCACTGTCCCATGTCCGCCATATCGTCGTCACCTCTCCGGAGACTGCGCGGGAGCTTTCAGCCGGTTTCGGCGTGACGCCGGAGAGCATCACGGTTGCCGTGCCGGGCACCGATGCGGCCCCTGCGGCAACGGGAAACGCGCGCGGGCCGCACATCCTCTCGATCGGGTCGCTGACCGCGCGCAAGGGACATGATGTGCTGATTTCCGCGCTGAAGATGATCGAGGACCGCGACTGGACGGCGACGATTGCGGGGGGCCGCGATCTCGATCCGGCCACCGCTGCCGCACTTGAGCGGCAGATTGCCGACAGCGGCCTTGCGGAACGGATTTTGCTGCCAGGATCGGTTGACGATACCGGCCCGCTTTACGCCGGCGCGGACATCTTCGCCCTTGCAAGCCGCTATGAAGGCTATGGCATGGTGTTCGCCGAGGCGCTGGCCCGCGGCCTCCCCATCGTCGCCTGCCGCGCGGGTGCGGTGCCCGATGTGGTGCCGGAGACCGCCGGCATGCTGGTGCCGGTGGATGATACCGCGGCCTTCGCCGATGCGCTGCGGCGCCTCATCACTGATCCGCAGCTGCGCCGGGAAAAGGCTGCGGGCGCGAGACAGGCCGGAAGCCGCCTGCCCGACTGGGCCGAAACGGGCCGGATCGTTGCAAACATGCTGGAGACAATTTGATGAGCTTTGACGCAGACTGGCTGAGCCTCAGGGAACCTGCGGACAGGGCCGCACGCCATCAGGGGCTGATGGAGACATGCGCGCGCCACCTCGCGCCGGTCGCCGATCCCCTGATCATCGATATCGGCTGCGGTACCGGCTCGACACTTCGCAGCCTTTCGAATGTCATGCCCGGCGACGCCCGGTGGCTGCTGGTCGATAATGATCCGCGCCTGCTCGATCGCGCGGCGGAACTCTCCGGGGATAAGGCCCGTGCCGACTACCAGCAGCTCGATCTCAACGCACTCGATCGGCTTCCGCTCGAGAGTGCAGCCATGGTGACGGCCTCCGCGCTTTTCGATCTCTGCTCCGAGGCTTTCACCTCGGCCTTTTCCGACGTGCTCTCACGCCATCGCATCGGACTTTACGCCGCCCTGAACTATAATGGCCGGATCGGCTGGTCCGTATCCCATCCGCTGGATGAAAGCGTGGTCGAAAGTTTCAACCGGCACCAGCAGACCGACAAGGGGTTCGGCGTGGCGCTCGGCCCGGCAGCGGCGGAGCGGCTTGAAGCTCTTTTGGAAAGCCGCGGCTTCAAGGTTGAAACCGGCGACAGTCCCTGGCGTCTGTCCGGGGAGAGCGCTGCCCTTCAAAAGGCCTTCGTCGAGGGCTTCCGCCAGCCGCTGCAGGAGATCGGCGGGCTGTCATCGGGTGAAATCGAGGACTGGATTGCCTTCAGGATCGCAGCGACCGCGCTTCAGGACAGCCATTGCACCGTCGGCCACACCGATATCATCGCATTACCTGCCTGAGAGCGCGCAGTCGAACAGGATATCGCTGCCGAGATTGTAGATGTCGGCCTTTGGGCGTGGTGCGTCCACAAGCCGCGCAACGGGTGAAAGATTGAGCCCGCTCGGGCCCGCACCGATGATCAGCGGAGAAATCGCGACATGCAGCCGGTCGACGTTGTTCTCTTCGATGAACCGGGCAATGGTGCGTGATCCGCCTTCCACGAGAATGCGGGAAAGGCCGCGCGCGGTGAGGACGTTGACGATATCGCGGGTCGCAAGCCCTTTGCCGGAGGGCGCGAGGCGAATGATCTCGGCGTTCGGCAGGATCCGCGTGTCCGTGGCCGTGCTTTCGATCACGATCACCGGCGCGCCGCCATCATGAAACAGGCCCTCGCTGCCATCCAGCGCGCCGTTGCAATCGATCACCACGCGCACGGGTGACGGACCCTCGACCAGCCGGACGGACAGACGCGGATTGTCGGCCTTCACGGTGTTGAGGCCGACGATCACGGCATCGACCAGCGCCCGGCAGCGATGCAGATGGAGAAGGCCGTCAGGGCCCGAGACATCCATGGCATCGCCGGAAGGCGTCGCGATCCGGCCGTCGAGCGACTGGCCGACCTGGGCAAGAACGAAGGGCCGCTTGGCGCCGGCAATCTTGCCGTAGAGCACTGTCGCTGGATCATCGCCCGATAAGGGCGCGCCACCGCGCACCGCCAGCAGACGTTCCCAGACGGAAGCGTTCAGTTCGATGGCTTTCATGCGCTACAGGATCCGGTAGAGGGTGAAATCGCGGCGGATCACATGATGCATCAGCACCGCACCGATATGGAGCACGAACAGGACGGCGAGGATCCACGCGGTCACCAGATGGATGGCGGACAGGGTTCCGGCAATATCGGGCGCTTTGCCGATCGGGCTCCAGATCGGCAGGACGCCGAACCAGGTGAACGGAAAGCCGTGTGCGTTCGTGGCCAGAAAGCCGCTCAGCGGCATGATGATCAGGAAAAGATAAAACATGCCGTGGACGGAAGCGGCCACGATCTGTTCGATCCGTGGTCCATCTTCTTCCGGCTTGCGCGTCAGAAGCCGGTTGCCGACCCGCAGCAGCATCAGCCACAGGACCAGAAAGCCAAGGCTTTCGTGGATCATGTAGAAATCGAGCGAGACTTCGTTCTTCACGAATTTGATGACCATGCCGAGCGGCCATGTCAGCAGCACGAGAACGGCGATCACCCAGTGAAGGATGCGCGAGGTCGCGGGATAGCGCTCGACCTCTATTGCAAGCCGCGACGGCGTGCCCGGTCCTGTCTTTTCGTTCAATTCTTTCTCCCGATCTGCCGGCCGGCACGAATACAAGGCGCAATGCGCAGGCCGATCTGTCACGCGAAGATAGCAGTGCATGGTATCAGGGTAAATCAGACAGGTGGTAAAGTCTGTGCACAGTCGCGCAGAAGGCAAACCGTCCGCCCTCCGGCTTCATGCCGGAGCGCTGCGCGTAGCACCGGCCGACCGCCGGACTATTCCGCCTTGCCCGGTGCAAGCCCCATCATGGCCGCATACCAGGATGCCTCGGCCCGCGAGGAGATGCCGAGCTTGCGATAGATCGACTTGATGTGGGTCGCGACGGTATTGCCCGAGAGGCCAAGCTGCTCGGAAACATCGACATTGCGCAGACCGCGACTGATGAGCGCCAGCACCTCCCGCTCGCGTTCGGTAAGGGCGCTCTCCGGTTCCGCCGCAGGTCCGGTCAGCTGAAAATGCTCCATGATCCGCCTTGCGATTGCCGGCGACAGCGCCGGAATGCCCTCCGCAAGCTGCTGCAGCTGCCTGACGATCATGTCGGATGGCTGCTCCTTCAAGAGATAGCCATTGGCGCCGGCCGAAAGCGCCGAGACGATATGGGCATCGTCTCCCATCGCGGTGGTGATCACGCAAAGCGTCTGCGCGTTCCGCGACCTCAGCGCCCTGAGGACCTCGATCCCGGTGCCATCCGGCAGGCTGAGATCGATCAGCGCCACGTCGTAATCATACTCAGCCGCGGCTGCGAGCCCGGCTTTCATCGTGGTCGCGGCATCAACAGCATGCGGCGCGGGGAAGGCTTTCTTCGCAATGGCCGTCAGCCATGTCCGCGCCTCTCCCAGGTCCTCGACAATCAAGATGCGTGTCATGGCTGGTGGTCCTCCGTCAGCGGAAAGCGGGCGCGAACGGAAAGGCCAGGCTGTCCATCGCAGAGATGCAGCGTGCCATGAAGCGCGACAAGGCGGGCTTCCAGATTGGCGAGGCCATTGCCGGTCCGCTCCGTCTGCGCGGAAAGCCCCCGGCCATTGTCGCTGACGTCGAGTTCTACGATGCCGTCTTTGACGCCAAAGCGCACCCGCATCCGCCCTGCCCCGGAGTGGCGGATGGTGTTGCTGATGATTTCGCGCAGAATGGAACGCAACGCATAGGCGACGTTCGGCGCGAGCATGACATCGCCATCGTCGCTGGCATCCTGCCAGTCGAGCGTGATATCGGCCGCCGCCAGCCGTTCCAGCGCCTCGATCCTGAGATCGGCGAGCAGCTCGTCCAGCCTCTTGCCGCCGCGCGCTGCATTGTTGACGATATCGCGCAGGTCCGAAATCGTTTCGCGGATCAGCGTGTCCTTGCGTTCGGGAGTCTGGCTGTGAAGGGCGGAAAGCAGCTGTGCGCCCATATTGTCGTGCATGTCGCGGGCTATGCGCATGCGCTCCTCGCTCGCCCCCCTCTCGCGCGCATCGCGGCTCATGATGGCATGGCCGAGCATCGCACATATGTCGGCGGCAAAGCGGCGGTCCCGCGGGCTGAACAGCCGCCTGCCCCGATGGGCGTAGGTCAATTTCAGCGGAGAAAGCCCGGCAATGGCCGGCAGGCGAAGCGACAGCCCGTCATCGGCGATGGATGGTTCGGTTTCATGAGAATAGCTGTCGACGGAGATCTGCAGCGGCTGAAACGCGTCCTGAAGGATCTGCCGCCAGCGTTCCTCCTGCACCCTGTTTTCGGCAAGGGCGATGTCGACGATCCGTCCGAACAATGTTTCGCGGTCGAATGCGTGCCGCGCCATCAGCCGCCTTGCCATCCAGTCGCGGAAGGGCAGATAGACCAGCGCGACGACCAGCAGCGATAGCGCGAAGGCTTCCGACCGGTCGATGGCCATGAAATAGATCAGCGTCGCATCAAGCAGAAGCAGAAGAGCAAAGGCGCCGAGATAGGTCAGAACCGCAAAGGCCCAGCCTTCAAGCTCGAACAGCCGATAGCGGGCAACGCCCACGGCAACGCAAACGAACAGGAGGCCGAACAACACGAAGGCATAGCCCTGCTCGATCGTCGGGCGAACGCCGAACAGGTTTGGAAGGATGATGACCGAAACGAAGCTCCCCGCGCAAAGGCCGACGGACAGCGCAAACCAGCGGATCGCAGCACGGCCCGCGGGGTCCCGGCGGCTCACCGCATATTGCACGGCAGCGCTGACAAGAATGCCAGCCATGAGGATCACCACGGAGACAAAGACGCCCTCGGTCGGGCTCGGGAACACGCGCTGCAGGCAGTCCAGTACCCAGACGGCCCCGAACAGGAGTGCCAGGACCAGGATAAGCCGGTTTGAAGCCAGCCTCCTCGGATAGACGAGGAAGAGCCCGAGCAGGGCAACGCCGAAAGAGAGCGTTCCGAAGTGATTGAGCGCGGACAGCGCATGGAAGAGATCGCCGGGTAGCGCCAGTTCGCGCGTCGAATAGATGGCCGCCGGAAATGCCGAAACGGGGATCGATATCCCGGCTGCAGCCAAAAGCCGCGCGGCCATGTCGTCGCGGCGCAGGCTCCAGACCCAGACGCCGATCAGAAGCGTTGCAAGCCCGGTCACGATCTGGACCCAGAACACGGCAGGCAGGCTGTCCATGGGGCGGTGCGGGGCAGGGGTGACCAGGAATTGCCGAACCTCGGGTTCATTTGCCGAAATGGTGACGGCATCGGCGGACAGGACCCGGTTCAGCAGCCTTTGCCGCTCGAAGAAGCGGGCAAGCGCCTTGTAGCTTTCCGCCACATCCGGCTCGTCGATCAGATCGCCCGGCTCCGGAACGACGTCGCCGATCGCCGAAACCGCCATGCCGGGCGGCAGCAGCCGTGCGGGACCATCGGGTGCCACGTCTTCGATGCGGACGATGGAAGACCAGTCTTCGACCGAGAAACGCAGCCCCAGCCAGGGGCGATCAAGCGCGACGGCAAGCGTTGCCAGGACTGCGGCAAGTCCAGCGAGAGCGGCAATGGCCAGAACAGTAAACGGCGTCAAACTTTTGAGCACCTGCAACGCTTCTCCGTAGAACGGTTCTACTGGTTTTATACATGCGTGGCGCGCCGGAACCTCACCTGTTCAGGTGATGCCGCGACGCATTCTGCTCCGCTACTGCTCCTTGAGGCATTGTTGACTCATCGGAAGGGCACTTTTTCAATGACGGCGAAGACTTACAAGAGGTTTTTTCGATCCACCGCGCTGACCTCACTGTCACTTGTTGTGGTATCGGGCGCCAGTGCAGAAGAAACCGCCAGCATCCAGATCTTCAATCCGGCTGCGGAGATACGCGCCTATTACGGCGATCCCGAAGATACGACCTACGGCAAGGGCCTGACCGACATGGCGACGATCGGCGGGATCACGGCCGACGGCAGCGCCTTTGTCGGCACGGTGTATCGCAGCTATGCCAAGAGCATCCAGAGCGGTTTCATATGGGATGCCGCGAATGGCACGCGGCCTTCGGCCGACCGCCCCGCCAGTTCGCCGCTGGTGCAGGGACAGTCCTACACATCCACCGACATTTCCGAGGACGGCAGCGTCATCGTGGGCAAGGCCTCGGGCGATCTCTTCGGCACGGGCGGGGCCTATCGCTGGACGGAAGCTGGCGGGTTTCAAGCGCTCGGCACGCTCAATGACGGCTTCACCTCGTTGGCGACGGCCGTTTCCGGGGATGGAAAGGTCGTGGTCGGCTATAGCGGCGGCCTGAACAATGGCGAAGGTTTCCGCTGGACCGCGGATAACGGCATGCAAAGCCTTGGCTTCCTTCCCGGCGGGGACACCATCAAGGCGGACCAGCCGCTTTCTGCAAATTACGACGGCTCGGTGGTCGTCGGCATGGCTATGACTGCCGGCAACCTTCAGAACGGGTTCCGTTGGACCGAGGCGACGGGCATTGAGGCGTTGCCCTCCCTTGAAAACAAGCTCACCGTTGCGACCGACATTTCCTGGGACGGCAGCATCATCGCCGGCTACTCGCAAAAGGGATATGCGGCTCAAGCCGTCCGCTGGGTCAATGGCGAGATCGGCTCGCTGGGTGGACTTGATGGCGCGCCCTCGGTCCTGTCCTGGGCCCAGGGCATTTCGGGCAATGGCCAGGTCATCGTCGGCAATGTCAGCTATAATGGCGAGCACGGCTTCCGGTGGTCCGAGGACACCGGCATGGTGACGGTCGAGGACTGGCTGCGCGCAAGCGGCGCGGAGGTGCCTGCGAATTTCCCCGGCCAGTCGATCATCACGGAGACCGCCGATGCCACCAATGAAGACGGCTCGGTCGTGGTCGGACGGACGCGCGATGACGAGGTCTACATCGCGCGCGGCAACGGGACCGGGCCAAGCGGTAATTTGCCAGGCGGCGGTACCGGCGGCGGCACGACAGGTGGCGGAAGCACGGGTGGCGGTTCGACCGGTGGCGGGTCCACTGGCGGGAACAGCGGCGGCGGAACGGCTGGCGGTGGAACAACGGGCAATGGCGGCACGGGCGGCGGCACGGGCGGCAATACCGGTGGCAACACGGGCGGCGGCGGCACAGGCGGCAATACCGGCGGCGGTACGGCCGGCGGCGGATCGGGCGCAGGCGGCGGCGCGGGCCTGATCACCGTCACGTCGCTCGCGGCAAGCCTTGGCACCACGGCGACTGCCGCGACGGCCACGCTGAACAGCCTTGGGATCATCACCAATGGCGCGGGCTCCCGCCCGCTCGACCGGCGCGCGCCCGCGGGCAAATCGATCACCTGGGCAAGCGGCGACTGGGGCAGTGACGATCACGGCAGCCGCGACGGCACGCTCGGGCTTGGCGAATTCGGCTTCGGTCACAATTTTGGTCCCATCCAGTTGAACGGCATCGTCGGCTATACCGGTCTCAACCAGAACACGATGTTTGGTGGCAGCACCGATGTGAATGCCGGTTACGTCAAGCTTGAAGCCATGGGCCTTTTGGCGGGAGATGAGGTCAGCGGGCTCTGGGGCGTCGTCACCGGCGTCGGGCTCTGGGGCGAAGCCGATATCACCCGCAACTACGTCACCAATGGCGGCCTGATCGATAGCTCCGTCGGCAATACCGGTACGGAAGGCTATGGCATCCGCGGCCGTCTGGAGTGGGAAAACGCCCTGCCCTACCTCTCGCCCTATGGCGAGGTCTCCTTTGCGAGTAACTGCCTCAATGGCTACACGGAAACCGGCGGCGCCTTCCCGGCTTCATTCGACAGGCTGTGCGACGATACGACAGAGCTGCGTTACGGCTTCGACACCACCATTCCGGTCAGCGAAAAGGTCAACCTGATCGGCACGCTCGAAGGCGTCCATCGGTTCCAGAGCCATGGTTCCAATGTCAGCGGACAGGTGCTCGGGCTTGGCGGCTTCAACTTCGCAGGCGCTTCCTATCAGCAGGACTGGCTGCGCGCCGGGGCCGGTTTCGAGGTCGATATTGCGGGCTCCACCCTGTCGATCATGGGCAATGTCACCACGCGTGGCGAATCGGCCAATGCCTGGGTTGCGGCTAACTGGCGCGTGACCTTCTGAGAGATTTGAAACGGCATTGATGCGCGGTAGGCGGGCTAACGGCCCGCCTACCTTTCCGTTTGTGGGTCAGCCCCAGACGGTGGCGAAGAGACGCATCCAGTTCCCGCCGAGGATCTTCAAGATGCGGGCATCAGACCAGCCCCGGCGCTGCATTTCCGCCGTCAGGTTCGGAAATTCGTCATTGCGGCGAATGCCCTCGGGCTTGGTGATCTTGGCAGAGCCGAATTCGGTCAGCGTGCGACCCGTGCCCTTGTCCTTGTTGGCCCACAAGAGCCAAGGGCCAGGGCGTGGCCGGTTGTGGTTGAAGTCGGTTCCGATCGCGACATGGTCCTCGCCAACCAGATCCATGGTGTATTCCATGGCGTCGATGACATCGGCGACGGTCGCGTCATTGCCCTTCGCAAGACCCGGCGCAAAGAGCGAGGTGCCGATGACGCCGCCCTTTTCCGCGCATGCCTTGAAGACCTCGTCCGGCTTGTTGCGCGGCACATCCTTCAGGCTGCGCGGCAGGCAGTGGGTAATGGCAACCGGCTTTTGCGAATAGGCGATCGTGTCGAGCGCGGTCTGGACGCCGACATGGGAGAGGTCGATCAGGATGCCGCAACGGCCCATTTCG
Source organism: Martelella limonii (assembly GCF_013344475.1). GTDB lineage: Bacteria > Pseudomonadota > Alphaproteobacteria > Rhizobiales > Rhizobiaceae > Martelella > Martelella limonii. The sequence goes on from NZ_JABUOU010000005.1 coordinate 260,941, forward strand.
TCGACGGCCTCGCGGCCGAAGCCGGTCAGTCCGCTGTCCTTTTCTTCCAGATAGCCCGCGCCGAACAGCGTCTGGGTGTTGTAGGTCAGCTGCATGATGTTGACGCCGAGATCCTTGAAGATCGCGAAATAATCGAGCCGGTCCTCGACAGGCGACGTGTTCTGCCAGCCGAAGATGATGCCGACCTTGCCTTCCGCCTTGGCGCGGCGGATATCGTCCAGCGTCCTGACGGGCATGGCGATATCGGCGTTTTCGGCAAGTTTGTGCTTCCACATGATCACGTATTCGATCCCGCCCTCGAAATTCTCCCAGAGAACGGAAGAGGCGCTGATCGCGGTCACGCCGCCGCTCTTTGCTTCCAGAAGGATGTCGCGGTTGAAGTCAGAGCATTGCAGCGCGTCGATGACGATTGCGGAGGAATGAAGGTCGGTCATGGGTCTTTCCTAAAATCAGGCGGTGGCGGCAAGGTTGGTCGGGAGCCATTCCTCGCCGGTCATGTCGGGAATGTCGTAGTTGCGGAAGCGGGCCAGATGGATCGCCGCGTCCTCGGCCATGAAGGAGCGGACCAGACCGGATGCCAGCCGGCGCGCACCTTCGCTCGAGGAGGGAATGCCGGAGGTCACCTTGCCGTGGCTCGGAACCGAGGGGTAGGCAAAGCAGGCGAGCCTTGAAAGCGCGGGGCACGCCCCTTCCTGTTTCTCGAGGAAGGTGAAGTCGGGCGCGAGATAGGGATGGGCGGCAAGGCCCGGATTTTCCGCCGCCTTGTTGGCGCCCATGACATCGCCCCAACTGCGGATATGCGGCGCGAATTCCGCAAGCTCCGGGCGTTGGGAAAGGTCGATGCCGAAGCCCGTGGCAAAGATCGCGACATCGGCGTCGAGCGCGCCTTTGGGTGTCATGACGCGGATGCCGTCTGCGCGCTCCTCGATCGCGGTCACCGGAGCCCCGACATGGAGAAAGGCATTGGCATGGCGGGCGACGCGTTCGACGGAATGTTTCGGCGGCGGCACGGGGAAACGGTCGCCCTCGTTCATGATTTCCCACTTGACCTCGTCAGGCAGGCCGACGAAGCCCGCCGTCATGCCGCGCGAGCCGGTTCCGGTGAACTTGTCGATGACGGGTATGGCAGGGCGGCGCACCAGAAGGTCGAGCCTCGCGCAGCCTTCTTCGAGCGCGGTTGCCGCATTGTCCATGGCCGAGGCGCCGGCACCCACGACGATCACCCGCTTGCCCCTGAGGGTCGCGGTGTCGAAGACATCGGCGGAGTGATAGACCTTGCCCTTCGGGATATGGCGCGCGACCTCCGGAAGGCGCGGCGCGCCCATGGCGTCGAGCCCGGTTGCGATCACCACGCGGCGCGCATAGACCGGCCCTTCCGATGTCGTCAGTCGCAGAAGATCGCCCTCGGGCGTGATCCTTTCGACCGCGCATTTATTGACGACATCGGCCTCGCTCACGCGCGCAAACCAGTTCATGTAGTCCATCCACATGGTGCGCGGCGCAAGCTCCATCCGCTCCCAGGCATCGGCGCCCCACTGCGCCTCGAACCAGGCGCGGAAGGTGAGCGCCGGAATGCCCATCGCGGGACCGGCCGCCTGCTTGAGCGTGCGCAGCGTCTCCATGCGCGCATAGGTGACCCACGGCCCTTCCCTGCCCTTGCTGGCGCGGTCGAAGAGCCGGATCCTGAAAATTCCCTCCATGCGGAGCGCAAGATTGGCGGCGAGGCCGCAAAGACCCGCGCCGACGATCGCCACATCCAGAACCTCCGCGCCCGCCGGCCCTTCCCTGCTCGGCATCCATGCCTTCGGCGGCAGGTTCAAAAGCGTGCGTTGCCGCAGAAGTTCGGCCTCGAGGGCCGCAAGTCCGGACGGTTGCGTCATGAAGTTCGGTTCCTTGAGTTACAGGCTGGACCGCTCCAGCAGGCGGACATCGGAGGGATCGTGAAACACGCAGTCGGGGATAATTTCAGAACAGGCGGCCTTGAAGCTTGCCGCAAAGGTGAGGAGTTCGCCGGGAAGCAGACGTCCGGCGGCACTGAAAAGGCCCCAGATATAGCTGAGCTCGACCGACAGGGGGCGGATCGAAACGCCTTCGACCGGAATGCCGAAGGCCGTGATCGGGTCGATGATCGCGATGCCGAGCCCGGCGCGCGCAGCCATCATGGCATTGAGCGAGGAATTGGTGACGATCTCGCCAGCGGGCGCAATGTTCTGGCGGGCAAGCGCGCCATTGATCTTGCCACGGATCCGGTAGGCATTGCCGACGGTCAGAAGGCGGGCGCTTGCGAGAGCGCGGAGCGGAAGCGGGTCTCCGACATCGAAAGCGCCCCCCTTTTCGACGGCGGCGACCAGCCGGGATTCGCAGATCACCTTGGCTTCGAGCGTGGCATGTTCCAGGGGTAGCGCGGAAATGCCGAAATCTGCGGTGCGATTGGTGACTGCGCGCGCCACATGTTCGGCATTCATGGTCTCGATGTTGACGACGCCCGGGAGATCACCCCCCATGCGGGCAAGCGTGGGGCTCAAGAGACCGCCGGCCATGGTGGGGGTGGCGGCGATGTCGATGGCCGCGATCCGGCCCTCGCGGATGGCGGCCGCGCGTTCGCGGATCTGGTGCAGGCCCGCCATCAGCCGCTGCACTTCGCCATAGAATTGCAGGCCGCGCTCGGTGGGCGAAATGCGCGGACCGTTGCGGTGGAACAGCGGGAAGCCGACGGCCTCTTCCAGCTCCTTGATCTGGCGCGTCACCGCAGGCTGGCCGATGCCCAGTTCCCTTGCGGCAGCCGTCATCGAGCCGCAGGCCATGGCGGCCTGGAAGGCTTCGAGCGATTTCACATCGGAAATTTTATCATTCGATATTGACATATTAAGCTCATCATTATCCATATATGTGATATTGGCAAGTGCAGATCGAGCCATTCATGCGCCAACCGCCTGAAGCGGGAAGGTGCAATAAAGAGAGGAATAGCAGCATGTCTTTGATAACACGCATCGCGGGTATCGCGACGATTGCAATCGGCACGATCGCGATGACGCAGCCGGCTGCGGCCGCCGATGTCTGGCGCTTGAGCTCCATGATGACGCCCGACAGCTTCGAAGGTAAGGCCTACCAGAAGTTCGCCGACCTCGTTTCGGAATATACCGATGGCGACATCGAGGTGAAGATCTATCCCAACGAGCAGATCGGCTCGATGGATTCGGTGATCGAGCAGCTGAGCCAGGGCATCATCCAGCTCGCGCCTTCGAGCCTGTCCTTCATGTCGCGCTGGGAAGACAGCATCCGCTATGCGTCCGCGCCCTTCCTGTTCGACAATTACGACCAGTGGTCGACCTTCATCGATGGCGACCTGTTCCAGTCATGGCTCGGCACGGTGGAGGAAAAGGCCAACATCACCGTTCTCGGCAATATTCCGGCTATGCCGCGGGGCACCTTCCGCACCCTTCTCTCCAACACCCCGGTGACCTCGGTGGATGACATCGAGGGTCTGAAACTGCGCCAGTTTCAGGATCAGCTGATCATCGACGCCTGGACCTATCTCGGCGCGGAAGTGCGCGTGCTTCCCTGGGGCGAGGTCTATGACGGCATCAATCGCGGCATCGTCGACGCCGTGACCTCGCCTGCGGAGCTGATCGAATCCACCCGTTTCTACGAGGTCGCGCCGAACATCATCCGTACCGATGAATATCCGCAGGCTGTGGCCTGGATGATGAACGCCAAGGCCTGGGACAAGCTTACGCCGGAACAGCAGGCCGCATTCGAGCGCGCCCACAGCGAAGCGTCCGCCTATTCCAGGGAGCTTCTGGAAGAACAGGCAGTCTCGCTGAAGTCTGACCTCGAAGCCAAGAAGGGCGTCAGCGTCAATTTCGACTTCGACACCGCGCCCTTCGTCGAGAAAATGGCTGTCTTCTATCAGGAACGCGCCGACAAGGGCGAATTGCCCGAGGGCCTGATGGACGCCGTCCAGGCTGCAAAGCAGTAAGCCTCATGCGCACGCTTGACGGTCTTCTCGACGCAATCGCCAGCCTCTTCAAGGGGCTGGCAACCCTCTGTCTTGCCGTCATGGTTGCCCTCAACCTCTTCAACGTCGCCTTCCGGGCGGTGTTTGATCACGCCTTCGGCTGGATTTTCTCCTGGACGCTGCTTCTGTTCATGTGGATGCTCCTGCTCGGCTTTTTCGTTTACATGCGCAGCCGCCGCGATGTCGTTGTCGACATTTTCATGAGCCGTCTGCCGCCGTTCTGGCGCCGGATGGGCGGCATGTTTGCCTCAGCCGTCGGCATGGCCGTCATGGCCACGATCCTGCGCGGCGCGCCGGCGTTGATTTCCCTGCAGCGCGCGCCGATGGATGGCACCGGCCTTCCGATCTGGACCCAGTCGCTGCCGCTTTTCATCTCGGCGACGCTGATTTTCCTGCATTTCCTGTTGTCCTTCATCGAGATTGCGACCGGCCGCGCGGATGCCTTTCCGCGCGACATCGAAACGGCGGAAAAAGGAGCGGTCGAATGATCCTCGGTCTGATCGTCATCGGCGGCTTCGTGCTCTTGATGCTCGTCGGCGTGCCGGTCACCGTCGCCATTGGCGCGGGCGCCATTATCGGTCTCTACTGGGCGGGTTTCGGCGACATGGCGATCGTCGTGCCGCAGCAGATCCTCGATGGTGCCGCAAAGCCGGCGCTGCTCGCGATCCCCTTCTTCGTGCTTGCCGGCAATCTGATGAACACGATCGGGCTGACGGATCGCATCTTCAATTTCTGCCTGGCGCTGATCGGCCATTTCCGGGCGGGCCTTGCCTATGTCAACGTCGTGGCATCGCTGCTTTTTGCGGGCGTCTCGGGCGCCGCAACGGCCGATATCGCCGGTCTCGGCCAGCTTGAGGTCAAGGCGATGCGCGAGCGCGGCTATTCGCCGGAGTTTTCCGCGGCGCTGACCGTCGCGACGTCTCTGGTCGGGCCGATCGTTCCGCCCTCGATCAGCCTGATCGTCTACGCCTGGCTTGCCAACCAGTCGGTTGCGCGGCTGTTCCTTGCCGGCATCGTGCCCGGCATTCTCGTCGCGCTCGCCTTCATCCTCTATATCCGCGTCGTGTCGACCTGGACGCCGATGCCGCGGGAGAAGCGCGCCAGCATGCGCGATATCCGCCGCGCGACGATAGAAGGCCTTCCGGCCCTGATCGCGCCCGCGATCATCCTGAGCGCCATCATCTTCGGCTTTGCCACTGCGACGGAAGCTGGCGTGATCGCCTGCGGCTATTCACTGCTGATCGGCCTGTTCTACCGTACTGTCACCTGGCAGGGCGTCCGCACGGCGCTGACGGAAAGCGCGGTTCTTTCGTCCCTGATCATGATGATCATCGGCGTTTCCCAGATCATGGGCTGGCTGTTTGCCTTCGAACAGGTGCCGCAGGCCTTTGCCTCCGGCATTCTGGAGGCGATCAGCAAGCCCTGGATCTTCATGGCCTTTACCATCGTGCTGCTGATCATCATCGGCTGCTTCATGGAAGCGACGCCGGCCAAGATCATTCTCCTGCCGCTGCTTCTGCCTGCAGCCGATGCCTTCGGCATCGACCGGGTGCAGTTCGGCATGGTGATCACGCTTGCCCTGCTTCTGGGCATTGCCACGCCGCCGCTCGGCGTCGGGCTCTACCTGATGTCGGCTGTCTCGGGCGTCCGCTTCGAAAAGCTGGCGATTTCGATCCTGCCATTGCTGATCCCGCCGATTGTCGTGCTGATCCTGCTCGCAGCCGTGCCCGAGATCACGCTCTGGCTCCCCAATCTCATCATGGGACCTCAATGACCATACACCATGCCCGGCCTGACGCGCTGGATCGCGCAGCCAACCTTGCAGAAGGCGGCGCCGTCTTTGATCTTCGCGCGCTTCGCCCCGAATTCCTGAACGGCGCGGAAGATTGCCGCATGGCGGTGCTTACGCCCGATAACGATCTCGGCCTTTCGCCTTCGCTCCGTGCAGCCCTCGCCCGCCGCGTGGCCCTGACGGCTGAAAATGACCGCCTGCTCGCCGATTATCCCGCGCCCGAAGATCAAGCGCTTGCAGCTCTTTCGCACGGGGAAAGGCCTGAGGACCGCCGGCTTGCGGCCATGGCCGACCATGCGGACATGATCGCGGCGAATCCGGGCGCGAGCAGCCGCGAGAGCCTCGAGGCATTGCTTGAGGCGGGCATGACCGTGCCGCAGGTGATCGCGCTTTCGGAGCTTCTCGCTTTCGTCTGCTTCCAGATCAGGGTCGCCCATGGCTTGCTGCTTCTGGAGCAGTCCGCATGACGAGGCTTGGTTCGATCCGCATAAAGCCGCTCACCTGGCATCCGCATCTGCCGCCCGTCGAGATCGCGGAGGCAACGGCGGAACAGCTCGAAGCCATGAAGGTGACGCCGTCGGCGAAGAAGGTCTCGCCCTATGTGCGCACGCTCGCCCATGACCCGGAAAGCTATGTGGCGCGCACCACGCTGTTCAATGCCATCATGTATGCCGAGGGTGGCCTGCCGCGCGCCGAACGGGAACTGGGGGCGCTTGCCGCCTCGATGGTGAATGGCTGTCGCTACTGCGCCAATGTCCATGCCCGCCAGCACATCCGCCTCTCCGGCTCCTCCGCGGTGATTGCTTCGCTCTGGACAGAAAACCGCGAAAGCCTGTCGGCCCGCGACGCCGCCATCGTCGCGTTTGCCGAAGCGCTGACGGCAACACCGCCCCGCGCCGGAGGCGATCATATCGCGGCGCTCAAGGCGGCCGGCCTCGAGCCGTTCGAGATTATCGACCTCATTCATGCTATTGCTATATTCGGCTGGGCCAATCGGCTGATGCATCCGCTCGGCCATTCGGACAATGAAGAAAAAGGGACGCCGTCATGAAAGCCATCAACACCGACAAGGCGCCTGCAGCGATCGGCCCCTATAGCCAGGCCGTGCGCCACGGCGATCTGCTGTTCGTCTCCGGCCAGCTCCCGATCGATCCTGCGACGGGCGATTTCGTGGAAGGCGGCGCTGTCGAGCAGATGCGCCAATGCCTGAAGAACATCGCCGCGATTGCCGAAGAGGCAGGCGCCGACCTTTCGGCGACGATCAAGACGACCGTGCTGCTGACCGATCTTTCCGGCTTTGCCGATGTCAATGCGGAATATGGCAGGGCCTTCTCCGAGCCCTTCCCGGCACGCGCCTGTTACGAGGTGTCGGCGCTTCCCAAGGGCGCGATGGTCGAGGTCGAGGCGGTGATCGCGCTATGAGCGGCGACAATCTGCTTGCGGATTCACTGTCGATCGCGCTTCCGGCCTGCGCCGAGCGCGCCTGGGCGCGCCGCGCCATCGGCCTGCTGCAGGGCGACGCCCGCCGCTCCGCCGATACGCACCTGATCAAACCGGTCTTTCCCGGCCTTACCGGACTCTCGGTCTATCTGAAGGATGAAAGCACCCATCCGACCGGCAGCCTGAAGCATCGTCTTGCCCGTTCGCTGGTTCTCTACGGCATCTGCAACGGCCATATCCGCGAGGGCACCACGCTGGTCGAGGCGTCTTCCGGCTCGACGGCGGTATCGGAAGCCTATTTCGCCCGCATCCTGCATCTGCCCTTCATCGCGGTGATGCCGCGGACCACCTCGCGCCAGAAGATCGAGGCGATCGAGCGTTTCGGCGGGCGCTGCCATCTGGTGGAGCGCTCCGGCGAGGTTTACGATGCCGCGCAGCAGATCGCCAACGAGACCGGCGGCCACTATCTCGACCAGTTCACCTTCGCCGAGCGCGCCACCGACTGGCGCGGCAACAACAACATTGCCGAGAGCATTTTCGCCCAGCTTGAGAACGAGGAGCATCCGACGCCCGAATGGGTGGTGATGAGCGCCGGCACGGGCGGCACATCGGCGACGATCGGCCGCTATATCCGCTATCGCAACCTGCCGACGCGGCTCTGCGTTGTCGATGTCGAGAACTCCGTGTTTTACGACAGCTATGTCAGCGGCGACCGCACCGTCTGCCGCAATGACGGCTCGAGGATCGAGGGGATCGGCAGGCCGCGCGTCGAGCCTTCCTTCCTGCCGACGGTCATCGACCACATGATCCGCGTGCCAGACGTTGCCTCGCTTGCGGCGATGCACGTTTTGTCGAAGCGTATCTTCCGCCAGGTCGGTGGCTCGACGGGCACGAATTTCTTCGGGCTTTGCCAGATCGCCGCGCAGATGATGCATGAAAGGCGCGAGGGCTCGCTCGTCACGCTGATCTGCGACAGCGGCGCGCGCTATGCCGATACCTATTACAATCCGGACTGGCTCACTGAAAACGGTTTCGACATCGCGCGCCATGTCGACCAGCTCGAGCGCTTCCTCGACACCGGCCGCCTCCAGCCTGACTGAAGGCGACGGCCGCAGGGGCCGGTATTCAACAGACACTACAACGGGATCGTGCATCCGCCACAGCGAGACGGAGAGGGATTTGAGATCCCTGCCCGCCGCATGGGGGGCTCAAAAATTGCCGAGCCGTTCTTGGGTGAGACAGCCGGAAGCACGAAGAAGATGGACCGTCTGCACGGATTCTTCGATCGGCAGCGGTTCCGGGTCCGCAGCCGGAAACACCGGCCAGGGCCGGCCGGTGTTGGCTTCTATCCCGGCGCAGACGCGTTTCAGCCGGCAGCGCCCGTGTCGAGGATCTCGCGCTTGCCGACATGGTTTGCCGGACCCACAAGGCCTTCCTTTTCCATGCGTTCCACCAGCGAGGCGGCACGGTTGTAGCCGATCGACAGGCGGCGCTGGATATAGGAGGTCGAGCACTTTTTGTCGCGCTGGACGATCTTGACTGCCTTGGCGAAGAGCTCGTCGGCATCATCGCCTTCGCTTGCCATCTCGGTGGCGTCGAAGACCGGCGTATCCTCTTCGCCTTCCTCATCCTCTTCCTCATCGACGACGACGCTGCCGAGATAGGTGGGCGTGCCCTGGGTCTTGAGGTGATCGACCACTTTCTCGACCTCGTAATCGGAAACGAAGGGTCCGTGGACGCGGGCGATCCGCCCTCCCCCCTTCATGTGCAGCATGTCCCCCTGCCCCAGAAGATATTCCGCGCCCTGTTCGCCGAGGATCGTGCGGCTGTCGATCTTGGACGTGACCTGGAAGGAGATGCGGGTGGGGAAGTTGGCCTTGATCGTGCCGGTGATCACATCGACCGAGGGGCGCTGGGTCGCCATGATCAGATGGATGCCGGCCGCGCGCGCCATCTGCGCCAGGCGCTGGATCGTGCCCTCGATCTCCTTGCCGGCGACCATCATCAGGTCCGCCATCTCGTCGACGATGACGACGATATAGGGCAGCGCCGAAAGATCGAGTTCCTGTTCCTCGAAGATCTGCTCACCGGTGGTGCGGTCGAAGCCGGTGGGCACCGAGACCATGATCGTCTCGCCCGAGGCGCGCGCCTCCGCAACGCGCTTGTTGAAGCCGTCGATATTGCGCACGCCGAGCCGCGACATCTTGCGGTAGCGCTCTTCCATTTCCCGCACGGCCCATTTGAGCGCCAGCACGGCCTTTTTCGGATCGGTCACGACCGGGGTGAGAAGATGCGGGATGCCGTCATAGACCGACAGTTCCAGCATTTTCGGATCGACCATGATCAGGCGGCATTCTTCCGGGCGCAGATGATAGAGCAGCGACAGGATCATGGTGTTGATCGCGACCGACTTTCCCGAACCGGTGGTGCCGGCGACCAGCAGATGCGGCATCTTCGCAAGTTCCGCCACGACCGGCTCTCCGCCGATATTCTTGCCGAGGCAGAGCGGCAGGCGGAAATCCGTCGTCATGTATTGGCGGCTTTCGAACAGTTCGCGCAGATAGACGGTCTCGCGCTCCTCGTTCGGCAGTTCGATGCCGATGACGTTGCGGCCGGGGATGACCGCCACGCGGGCGGACAGCGCCGACATGGAGCGGGCGATGTCATCCGAAAGATTGATGACGCGCGAAGACTTCACGCCCGGCGCCGGCTCGAATTCATACATCGTGACCACGGGTCCCGGACGCACATCGATAATCTCGCCCTTGACGCCGAAATCTTCCAGAATGCTCTCGAGAAGCCCGGCGCTCTGCTCCAGCGCTTCCTGGCTGAGCTCACTGGCCTCATCCGTGCGCGGCTGCTGCAGGAGCTCGATCGAGGGGAAGATGAAATCGGTTTCTTCATGTTTTGCCAGAACGTTGAGCGGAGAGACACTCGCGACATGGTTGACCGGTTGAGGTGCAAAAACTTCATCATGCACGCTATCCGTGCTTTCGTCTGCCTCTGCCTCTGCCTCTGCCTCCGCCATGTGTTCCATGACGGGAGCGGTCTCTTCCGCGCTGTCATCGCATGCGGGCGGTGCTTCCGGCGCTTCGGCGATGGCCGCAGCGGCAGCACGGACCGGGCTGTGGAGCAGGACCTGGCGATAGAGCGCGACCGGCGACGGGCGGTCGCCCGTGCTCGGTTCCACTGCATTGACCACGGTCTCGATGTCATCCTGTGCCGCCGTGCATGAAGCGGTCCAAGGTGCGGTCATGAGAACGGCATCCATCGTCTCTTCAAGCGCCTCGGCCGGCGCCACCGGCTGCGGGGCGATCGTGGCGTGGCCTTCCTTCTGTGCCCGCCGTTCTGCCGGCCGGCGTTGCGTGCCGCCAAGCGCCATCATCTCGAAAGCAAGCCCGTCGGGCAGATAGGAAAAGACGTCGTCTTCGGCTTCTTCAAGAATGACATCTGCTTCAGACACTACGGCACTTCCTCCGATCAATTCTTCATGCATGCCGGCTGTCGCCGGATCGGGCTCGGCGCTGACGGAATCACTGCCTCCGGTCTCAATCGCGGCATCGGCGGTGGCGATCCCGGTGTCGGCATCCGGCGAAAGATACCAGGGCATCGACGCCCCCTCTTCCGCTCTATCCAAGATGTCTTCGGCGAGGTCGTCGCTCTCTTCCCTCAGCGCTTCGATGTCCTCAGCGCCAGGCCTCGCCGCGGGCAGTTCTTCTGCGATCCGCTCCTGCAGCGCCGTTGCCGGTGAGGGCAGCTGCGGACCGAAGGCGACGTCTTCCGGATCATCGGCCGCTGCCATTCCGGGCTCGGGATGCTTGCGGTGCGGGGTGCGGGTGAAGCGCACATTCGGGCCGAGCACGAAGGGGCGCTGCCAGCTCGGCAGACGATCCGGGTCAAGGATGGCCGCTTCCGGATTGCGTCGCGAAGCCTCGGCGGTCTTTGCGCCTTCTGCTTCGGCGTTGTCCGTTTTTGTCGAATCGGCGGGTTTCGATTGAAGGCTGGGATAACGCGAAATAGGCATGCTGATGAAGACCAATCTGAGAACTGTCACACAGTCAAAATCATAGGAAAAAAACGTTAACCAGTCGTTTCGTCCGGCCCGTTTTGCGGGGCTTGCAGAAGTCTGGCGCGGGCCTCGTGAATGAACGCGCGCGCATGGGTGGGTGCCGGTCCCTCCCCGCTTTCATTGAAGCGTGCCGCCCGTTCACATTGTCCCCGACGGAAGCGCACTCCTTCAACACGGTGCGCGGCCATGTCGGCGCGCCCATACCGGTTGCCCTGTGATGGTTTGATTGCCAGCCGTACAGAATCGCATTATCTGCAAGAAAAAGAGAATGTTAGAGATATCTCTGCGCGGCGTTTTTCGCACGGAGCATGACCGCACAGCGATGCATTTTCAGCGCGCTTCCGTTCCGCCGCCGGCGCTGTTTTTGCACTGTCGCAGGGTGGCCTGAGACGTTAACCTCTCATTAACTAAAAATGCCTTGCGCAGGCAACGAATCGGTCCATACTAATAACGCTTTTAAGGGCCACTCCGGGCAAAAAGCGTTCTTTGAGAATTAACCGAGTCGATGGCAGTGATTCCTTGACGACACAGTCCGTTCCAAACGCCGGCAAGACAGATTTTGCCGATGAGATCCTTGATCAGGGAAAGCTTATCTCGGATAAGCTCGACCTGCTGCGCATCGAGCAATTCCCGCCGAACGCCCAGAAGGGCCTTCGGCTTTTCGGCATTGCGGAGGTCGCCGATTTTCTCGGCGTCACCCAGAACCATATCAAGAAACTTCATCTGGAAGGCAAGGGGCCCTCGCCGGTCGTTTCCGCCTCCGGCCGGCGGTCCTATTCCGCCGAACAGATCCTGGAGCTTCGCCGGTTTCTGGACAAGAATGGCCGCTCGGAAAAGTTCTACGTCCCTCACCGCCGGCCAGGCGATGCGTTGCAGATCCTGTCGGTCGTCAATTTCAAGGGCGGCAGCGGCAAGACCACGACGACGGCCCACCTTGCGCAATATCTCGCGCTCACCGGCCACCGCGTGCTCGCCATCGATCTCGACCCGCAGGCCTCGCTTACGGCGTTGCACGGCATTCAGCCGGAACTCGACAATTCCCCCTCGCTGTTCGAGGCGCTGCGTTATGATGACGAGATCAAGCCGATCAGCGCCATCATACGGCCGACGAATTTTCCCGGTCTCGATATCGTGCCGGCCAATCTCGAACTGCAGGAATATGAGTACGAAACGCCGCTCGCCGCCACCGACCGCTCGTCCCAGGAAGGCCGGCTGTTCTTTACCCGGCTGACGCGGGCACTGAAGGAGGTCGAGGACAATTACGACGTCGTGGTGATCGACTGCCCGCCGCAGCTTGGCTATCTGACGCTGACGGCGTTGACCGCATCCACGTCGGTGCTCATCACCGTGCACCCCCAGATGCTCGACATCCTGTCTATGAGCCAGTTCCTGTTGATGCTCGGCGGCATTCTGGATTCGATCCGCAGCGTCGGCGCCAGCGTCAAGCTCAACTGGTTCCGCTATCTGGTGACCCGCTACGAGCCGACGGATGGACCGCAGGCCCAGATGGTCGGCTTCATGCAGGCCATGTTCGGCAGCCGCATGCTGAAGAACCACATGGTGAAGTCGACCGCCATTTCCGATGCTGGCATCACCAAGCAGACGCTTTACGAAGTCGAGCGCGTCCAGTTCACGCGCACGACCTATGACCGCGCGATCGGCTGTCTCAACGACGTCAATGGCGAGATCGCCGATCTGATCCACGAAGCATGGGGGCGAAAATGATGTTGCCAGCCGTACGACGCGGTGATTCTTGCCGTCACTTCAATCGCTTATCGCTGAAAAGGGTGGGCTGACATGGCACGAAAGCATCTCCTCAGCCAGCTCGGCGGACCAAAGGAAAAGCCCGAGGCGCCGGACGCCGCCCGCGACGGACGCTCCGCCTATGCGCTTCGCGGCGCGTCGCGCTCGATGCTGCAATCGCTGGAGGAAATGGCGGAGAATTCGCTGCGCGTCCAGGATGGAGAGATGATCGTCCTGCTCGACCCGAACGACATCGACCCGTCGCCTTATGTCGATCGCATCGAGGAGGATGGAGAGGCGTTCGACGTCCTCGTCGAAGCCATTCGCGAGGCGGGGCAGATTTCACCGGTCCTGGTTCGCCGCAATCCCGATATCGCCGGCCGGTTCATCCTGGTCTACGGCCATCGCCGCACGCGGGCGGCCAAGACGCTTGGCATCAAGGTGCGCGCGATCATTCGCGATCTCGAGGAGCTGGCGCATGTGGTTGCCCAGGGGCAGGAAAACACCGCGCGTGCAGATCTTTCCTTCATCGAGAAGGCGCTGTTTGCCAGCCGGTTGCTCGCCGCCGGCATCGACAGGGAGGCCATTCGCCAAGCGCTCAGCATCGACAATGCCATGCTGTCGCGCATGCTTTCGGTCGCCGACGGCATTCCGATGGATATTCTCGAGCAGATCGGCGCCGCCAAGGGCATCGGCCGGGATCGGTGGGATGAGCTCAAGCGGTTGCTGCTGCCGCCGGCCAAGCTGCAGCAGGCCCGTCAGTTCATGAGCGAGGACGCATTTCAGGCGCTCGCCTCGCCGGAGCGATGCCTTGCATTGCTCGATGAGCTGAAGCGGAAGGGAAGACGGGCCCGGCCGAAAAACACCAGCGAGACGTCGTGGTCGTTCAGCGACAACAAGGTGAGCGTGACAACGAAGAACGCCGCCAATGGTTTTTCGCTCTCTCTCAAGGCGCAGGATGCAGATGCGTTCGGCGCCTATCTCTCCGGGCAACTGGAAGAGCTTTATGCCGAATTTCAACGCCAGCAGAAGAAAGGATAACGCGCAAAAGAAAAAGGCCCCCAAACGACAAGCGTCCGGAAGCCGATTTGTAACTAGCACCTACTGATTCGCATTTCCGTTCGTATCCGTCAAGAGGCTTCCTCGCATTTGGTGTGGGGGAGGGGTGGATTCTTTTGCCTTTTTGAAAGGTGAACCATGGAACATGCGATGACGACGACGCCCTTTGGGCGGCGGCCGATGACGCTTGCGATGCTTTCTGCCCAGAAGGCGGCGCGGGCGGTACCGGAAGGCGCGCGGGCGAACAAGTGGAAACTGTTCCACAATGTGCGCGCGGCGCGGGCAGCGCTTGGCGCCAGCGATCGCGGTCTTGCGATCCTGAATGCGCTTTTGACCTTCTATCCCGAAAACGAGCTCTCGGCCGAGACAGGCTTTGTCGTCTGGCCGTCGAACGAGCAGCTGATCGCGCGCGCCAACGGCATTTCGCCGGCAACGCTCAGGCGCCATCTGGCGGTCCTGGTCGATTGCGGGCTGATCATCCGCCGCGACAGCCCGAACGGCAAGCGCTTTGCCAGGAAGGGCAGGGGAGGGCAGGTGGAGCAGGCCTATGGTTTTGATCTGTCGCCGCTTGTCGCGCGGGCGCAAGAGTTTGCTGCGCTCGCCGAGACGATTGCTGCCGAACGGCAGGCGCTGAAATGCGCGCGCGAGCGGCTGACGCTTCTGCGCCGGGACATCGTCAAGATGATCGAGGCAGCGCTTGACGAGGGGGTTCCTGGCGACTGGGCGAAGATGAGCCAGGTTTACCGCGCCATCATCGACCGGCTTCCGCGCATGCCTGACGTGACGACGGCCGAGGATATCTGCGATGCGCTTTCGCTTCTGCATGAAGAGGTGCGCGACACATTGGAATTCCACGTCAATTCGGAAAATATGAACGCCAATGAGTCTCATTCTGCGCGCCACAAACAGAATTCAAATCCAGAATCCCAATTTGAATCTGAATACGGCTTTGGAGAAAAGACAGAAGCGAGCGGCAGCGCCGCGGAAACCGACAACCTCCACACCCTGCCGAAGCGCGAATTGCCGCTGGCACTGGTGCTCGATG
>NZ_JABUOU010000040.1 GCF_013344475.1 Martelella limonii
GACAAACTGGGTCTCGCCGAAAACACGGTGGTGATCTACACTTCCGACCAGGGCTTCTTCCTCGGCGAGCATGGCTGGTTCGACAAGCGCTTCATGTATGAGGAAAGCTACCAGATGCCGTTCCTGTGCCGCTATCCGGCGGAGATCGCCGCTGGCCGCACCTCCAGCGACATCGCCTGCAATGTCGACTTCGCCGCGACCTTCCTCGACTGGGCGGGCGTCAGGGTGCCGAGCTACATGCAGGGCACCTCGATGCGGGCGATGCTGCGCGGGGAGACGCCGGAGGACTGGGACCAGCTCGCCTATCACCGCTACTGGATGCACAATGACGAGATCCACGAAGCCTGGGCGCATTACGGCGTGCGCGACCAGCACTACAAGCTGATCTACTGGTACAACAAGGCGCTCGGCCAGGACGGCGCGCGCGAGAACAATGCGCCCCCGGAATGGGAACTCTACGATTGCGACAAGGATCCGATGGAGCTCTTCAACGTCGCAAACGACCCCGCCTATGCTGGGATCTTCAAGGCGATGCTCGAAAAGCTCGA
>NZ_JABUOU010000006.1 GCF_013344475.1 Martelella limonii
CAATCCTCGCTCGGCCAATCCCTAAAGTTCAGCCTGACTAAGCATCTCAGCCTGTCGGAAGATTTTTTCGAACCGTAAGCCCCGCAGAAGCGCCGCCCCGTCGTTCGGTGAGGCGGCTTATAGACCCGCCCGTTCCCGATCGTCAACAAGGTTTTCCGAAAAAAATGACATTTTTGTTATGGTATTGATTTTGAACATTATTTTTGAATGCTGAATCGAGGCTGCTCGTTCCCGCGTCGATCACGCCCCAAAAGCCGGGTAGATCCGGAGCCTTCATGACAGCGCCTTCAATCCGCCATGTTCAAGCCGGACAGTCGCCCGTCCATCCGGATCGAGATCCGTGTTGGGGAAAACCGGCAAGAGAGAGAATGCAGACGGCGCCTTCAAAGGGGCCGATTGTCCTGATGGTTGTTTGACACACTCGCCTAATTTCGGCACATGGGAACGGGCAGATACTGAGATTGCGGCGCGAGACGGCAGGTCCATGAAAGTGAAAGATAATCCGGCGCGTGCATTTGGCCGGCGAAATCCGATCGTCGTCGACGGGCGCACACCTCCGGCAAGGCGGGATGTCTCGCTGCGGTGGCTCGCCGGCGTCTGCCTGACAGGTCTGACGAGCACCGCCCTGATGGCGATTGCCCTTTCCGCGGCCGTTGACGGGCGCCAGCGCCTTGCGATCCCCGCCTCCGCCTTTGCCAAGACCGCGATCGATCGCCTTGACGATGAGGACAGCGCCGCACGCGGCGATCGTCTGGTGCAGACCGCTGTTATCGCCAAGCCCTCCAATCGCCGCATCCTTCAGGTGCCGACCGCCGTGCGCCAGGGCGACAGCGACGTCATCCACTACGAGCCGTTCTCCGAAGTGAAGATGGCCCTTGCCGCCAATTACGGCGAAACGCCCTCCTACCCCAAGTTCGACCCTTATGAGGTGTTCGCCTCAGGCGATCAGCCCGCGCCGGCAGCGCGCGCGGCTGATATCATCTATGACACCGACGTTCAGGGCGAAGTGGAGATCCGCTCGATCGCCTTTCCAATGACGCGCCCGGATGCCCCTTACGCCGCCGACCTTACCAGCGAAGAGATCGAGGCGACGATCCTCGCCAACGAGGCATCGCTCCAGGACAGCGTCGGCGAGATCTCGATGCTGAGCTATGTCGATCCGGACCGATTCGAGCCTGAGCCTTCCCTGCTTGCGATCAAGCCGGGCCTTGCTGCGCAGATCGTGGACGAGAATGTGTCCGTCAGCGCGCTGCAATCCGTGTTCACGCGCGATTTCAGCGATGACATCCTGCCGGTGCGCCAGGCCGTCGATACCTCCGACCTGCTGACGGCGGCCGGCTATCCGCCGCCGCAGTCTGCCGAGCTTGGCAGGCTGATCAAGGAAGGCACCGGCTCCGCCATGCTGCAGGCCGGCGATACGCTGCGCATCGGGCTGTTGCGAATGGGCCGCAACATGCGCGTGGTGCGGCTCAGCCTTTACCGCAATGGCGAGCATGCGATGACCATGGCGCTGAACGACAAGGGACGGTTCGTCAAGGGCACGCCCCCGGCCATGAGCGATGCGGTGGCCAACGCTTCTGCCGACGACACCGATCTTCTGCTCGGCTCGAACCAGAAATCGGTGCGCATCTATGACGGCATCTACCGGGCCATGCTCAGCTATGACCTGACGGAACAGATGTCGTCGCAGCTGATCAATCTGCTGGCGAGCAAGGTCGACCTGCAGTCGCAGGCGTCCCCGGACGATTCCCTCGAGCTGTTCTTCTCCGACGCCACGCCGGACGGCGGCGCGTCGGAGGATTCCGAGCTGTTTTACATCGACGCGGAAATCGGCGGGGAGAAGATCCAGCTTTACCGCTTCCGCGATCCGGAAACCGGCGCGGTGGATTTCTACGACAAGGACGGCAAGAGCATTCGCCGCTTCCTGCTGCGCAATCCGGTCCCCAAGGGCCGGTTCACCTCGGGCTTCGGCATGCGCCGCCACCCCGTGCTGAAATATGCCCGCATGCATCCCGGCGTTGACTGGGCTGCGCCCACCGGTACGCCGATCATTGCGGCCGGCGACGGGATCGTGGAAAAGGCCGGCTGGTCGAGCGGCTATGGCAACCAGACCATCATTCGCCACGCCAATGGCTACGAGACGTCCTACAATCACCAGAGCAAGATCGCCCCGGGCGTCAAGCCGGGTGCGCGCATCAAGCAGGGCCAGCTGATCGGCTATGTGGGCGCCACCGGCCTGGTCACGGGCGCGCATCTCCATTACGAGGTGATCGTCAACGGCACCAAGGTCAACCCGATGAAGATCCGCTTCCCGAATTCCGAAGCGCTTTCGGGCGACAACCTCGCCCGCTTCGAATCCGAACGTGCGCGCATCGATTCCCTTCTTGGCAACGACGGTGGCCAGGTCGCGTCAGCCTCGCAATAGGGAACGGCTTTTCCAAAGCCGCGACGTGAAAAAGGCCCGCCGACAATCAATCGGCAGGCCTTTGCTTTCTGACAAACCTGTCCTCACACCTCTCACACCCGGCGTCATCCTCGGGCTTGACCCGAGGATCCAGGCAGCAAGGTCAGTCACCCTGTTAAAATTTGGGAAAGTCACTCACTTGAGCCGCCTGGATCAAGTCCGAGCATGATCCCCGGGGTGAGATTGGCGTGCGTGGAAATCTCAGACGTGGTGGCTTTATCTGCAGTCTGAGAAGCCCGCCGGGAAACGGCGGGCTCCTGTCGTTTGACATGTCGTTTGCAAGACCTGCCGATCAGGCAACCTGATCGAGCTTGCGGCCCGTGCCGAAGACCAGCCGGTCGGAACCGGCGTCGACGCGCACATGGGCACCATCGGCGATCTCGCCGCCGAGCAGCTTTTCGGCCAGCGGATCCTGCACGGCCGTCTGGATCACGCGCTTCAGGGGGCGCGCGCCATAGGCGGGATCATAGCCCTTCTCGGCGAGCCAGTTGCGGGCTTCCGGCGTCAGATCCAGCTCGATCTTGCGTTCGGCCAGCAGCCTCTCGAGACGGCCGAGCTGGATGTCGACGATCTTGCCCATATCGTCCCGGCGCAGCCGGTGGAACAGGATGATATCGTCGACTCGGTTCAGGAATTCCGGTCGGAACGATGCCCGAACCACGGCCATGACCTGATCACGCGCTGCCTCGCTGTCCTCATGATCGCCGAGCTGGGTCAGGAATTCCGCGCCCAGGTTCGAGGTCATGATGATGATCGTGTTGCGGAAGTCGACCGTGCGGCCCTGGCCGTCGGTCAGACGCCCGTCATCGAGCACCTGCAGCAGCACGTTGAACACATCCGGATGCGCCTTTTCGATCTCGTCGAACAGGATCACCTGATAGGGCCGGCGGCGAACCGCTTCGGTCAGCACGCCACCCTCGTCGTAGCCGACATAGCCGGGAGGCGCCCCGATCAGCCGGGCCACGGAGTGCTTCTCCATGAATTCCGACATGTCCATGCGCACCATCGCGGTCTCGTCGTCGAACAGGAACCGGGCCAGCGACTTGGTCAGCTCGGTCTTGCCGACGCCGGTGGGACCCAAGAAGATGAACGAGCCGATCGGCCGGTTCGGATCCTGCAGGCCGGCACGGGCACGGCGGACCGAGCGCGATACGGCCTGAACCGCCTCGCCCTGGCCGACGACCCATCGGGCAAGCTCATCTTCCATGCGAAGCAGCTTGTCGCGCTCGCCTTCCAGCATCTTGTCGACCGGGATCCCGGTCCAGCGGGAGACGACCTGGGCAATATTGTCCGGGGTCACGACCTCCTGCAGGATCGAATCCGTTACGGTGTTGTCTTCGCTCTCGGCCTCGACAAGCTCCTTTTCGAGCTGCGGGATCGTGCCATAGGCGAGCTCGCCCGCCTTCTGGAACTCGCCGCCGCGCTGGGCGATGGCAAGCTCGTTGCGGGCGCTCTCAAGCTGTTTCTTGAGATCGGCTGCCCGGTTGAGCTTGTTCTTTTCCGACTGCCAGCGCGCCGTCAGCGCATCTGCCTCTTCCTCGAGCGAGGTGAGTTCGCTTTCGAGTTTCGCCAGACGGTCCTTGGAGGCCGTGTCGGTTTCCTTCTTCAGCGCTTCCCGCTCGATCTTGAGCTGGATGATCCGCCGGTCTAGCTCGTCAAGCTCTTCGGGCTTGGAATCCACCTGCATGCGCACGCGGCTTGCGGCCTCGTCCATCAGGTCGATCGCCTTGTCCGGCAGGAACCTGTCGGTGATGTAGCGGTTCGAAAGCGTGGCGGCGGCCACCAGCGCGCTGTCGGCGATGCGCACCTGATGGTGCTGCTCGTATTTTTCCTTCAGCCCGCGCAGGATCGAGATCGTGTCCTCGACCGTCGGCTCGGCCACCATGACCGGCTGGAAACGACGGGCAAGAGCGGCATCCTTTTCCACATGCTTGCGGTATTCATCGAGCGTGGTCGCGCCGACGCAGTGCAGCTCGCCGCGCGCAAGGGCCGGCTTCAGAAGGTTCGAGGCATCCATCGCGCCATCGGCCTTGCCCGCGCCCACCAGCGTGTGCATCTCGTCGATGAACAGGATGATCTGGCCGGCTTCCGCCTGCACCTCGTTCAGAACCGCCTTCAGACGCTCCTCGAACTCGCCGCGATATTTCGCACCCGCAATCAGCGCGCCCATGTCGAGCGACATCAGCTTCTTGTCCTTGAGGCTTTCCGGCACGTCGCCATTGACGATCCGGAGCGCCAGGCCCTCGGTGATCGCGGTCTTGCCGACGCCGGGCTCGCCGATGAGCACGGGATTGTTCTTGGTGCGGCGCGACAGAACCTGGATCGTGCGGCGGATTTCATCGTCGCGTCCGATGACGGGATCGAGCTTGCCGTCGCGGGCATCCGCCGTCAGGTCGCGCGCATATTTCTTCAGCGCGTCATAGGCCTGTTCGGCGCTGGCGCTGTCGGCGGTGCGACCTTTTCGGATTTCGTTGATGGCAGCGTTCAGCCCGTTCGGCGTCACGCCGGCGCCGGCAAGCGTCTTCGCGGTCGAAGCGCTCTTTTCGATGACGAGCGCCAGAAGAAGGCGCTCAACGGTGACGAAACTGTCACCGGCCTTCTTGGCGGCCTCTTCGGCAGTGTTGAAGACCTTGGCGAGCGGCTGGGCGAGATAGATCTGGCCATTGCCGCCGGTCACCTTCGGCAGTTTGGCAAGCGCTGCATCATTGGCAAGCCGGGCCTTGGCGGGATCGCCGCCGGCGCGTGTGATCAGCGATGCGGCCATGCCTTCGCTGTCGTCGAGCAGAACCTTGAGGATGTGCTCGGCGTCGAACTGCTGATGGCCTTCACCCAGCGCATAGGTCTGCGCCGACTGGAGAAAGCCGCGAACACGCTCTGAATATTTTTCGAAATTCATATCAATCTCTCCATTCCTCGAACCGCCCTTTGAAAGCGACGATGCGATGATCAAGATAAACCCCCTCATGCGAGGCGAGTTCCCTGGACGACCGTCTGGCCGCCTGGAGTTGATATGGGTGCGAAATCGGATGGTTTAAAGAGGGCTTGGAACAATTTTGTTGCATATATGCAACAGGACGAAATGGCGGCCGGGCAGGCCAAAACCGTCACTGAAGCCGACGACGGCGAGGCCATAAATCCAATACCGTCAGGCTTACCAAAATCGGCCTTTCGAAACGCCCTCAGCCCTTCCGGGGGTCATCCTCGGGCTTGACCCGAGGATCCAGGCGATTCTCTCCGCGACCGGCATTCAGGTGAACCTTCGTCGTGGTGAAATTGCCTGCCAGAACGCCACCTCCGCTCGCGACCAACGTGGATGGATCCTCGGGTCAAGCCCGAGGATGACGCGGAGATCTGGGCGGGCGCACCTCAGCTATGCGCGAAGATGTCGGTCTCTTCCCAGCCGAGAAGGTCGAGCTTGGCGCGGGTCGGCAGGAATTCGAAACAGGCGCTCGCAAGCTCCATGCGTCCGTCGCGGATCAGCCTTTCCATCAGCTTGTCGCGCAGGCGGTGAAGATAGAGAACGTCCGACGCCGCATATTGCAATTGTGCCTCGGAAAGCTCCTCAGCCGCCCAGTCGGAGGATTGCTGCGCCTTGGAAACGTCGACATCGAGCATTTCGCGCAGATTGTCCTTCAGCCCGTGCCGGTCGGTATAGGTGCGGGTCAGCCGCGAGGCGATCTTGGTACAGAACACGTTGGTCGTGGTCACGCCGAAGGTGTGGTAGAGCACGGCGATATCGAACCGGCCGAAATGGAAGATCTTCTGGCGGGCGGGATCGGCCAGCATGGCGCAGAGATTGGGGGCTTCCGTCTGGCCCGGCGCGATCTGGATCAGGTCGGCGCTGCCGTCGCCCGGCGAGATCTGCACCACGCACAGCCGGTCGCGGCGCGGGATCAGGCCCAGCGTCTCGCTGTCGATCGCGATTGCGCCGGTGTAGCGGCTCGCATGGTCTGCCGGAATATCCTGTTTATGCACGCGGATCATGTCGCGTCTCTCCATCGCCTGTCGTCTTTCGAATACCGGGTTCATAGCGGATAGACCGCGCGCACGATACCCAAAAACGACAGCCGCGGGGCGGCCATCTGATGCCGGAGCCATCCCCGCCCGGGGGCTGCCGTCGTCGCCGCGCGGCTTGTGCAATCGCCGCCAAAGTTCTAACGGAAGGGACTGGAACCGGAAAGGAAGACGATGCGGCTGAAAAACCCCGTCCGCGCCCTGTGGCGCCGCCACCGCGTGATTTCCATCGCCTTTCTGGCGGCCGTCATCCTGACGCTCGCCTTCGCGCTGAAGACCGTTTTCGCGCTCTATTCCTGGAAATTCTCCCACCGCGAACTGGAGCTCAGAGGCTGGATGACGCTCGGCCATGTGGCGATGATCCACAAGATACCCGTCTTCGAACTCGCAGAAGCGCTGGAACTTGATCCGCTGAACAGCCGCCGGCTGCCGCTCTGGCGGATCATGCAGGCCCGCGACGAGACGCTGGATGAGCTTGAGGAGCAGATCGCCAGGGCGCTCGATGCGCATGAACGGGCCGCCGACGATGAATGAGCAATTCCTGTCGCTGGTGCCGGTCTATGGCATACCGGTGATCGCGATGATCGTGATGCTCGGCTGTCTCGGTATCCCGATGCCGGCCGCTGTGATCATGCTGTTCGGGGGCTCGCTTGCAGCCTCCGGCGACCTGCCGATGCTTCCGACCATCGCAGCCTGCTTTGCCGCCGCCTGCACGTCTGACCAGATCGGCTACTGGGTCGGGCGCAAGGGCGGCGCCCGCTATGTGGCCAGTTTCGCCGCGCGCGGACCCAAACGCCAGCGCCTGGTCGACCGCGCCGAGGACTATCTCGAGCGGCGCGGCGTTCTCGCGATCTTCTTCACCCGCTGGCTGCTGGCCCAGATAAGTCCCTATATCAATCCGGTGGCGGGCGCTGCCGGCATGCGCTGGCGCGCCTTTTCGCTCGCCTCCGTCAGCGGCCAGATCATCTGGGTTTCGACCTACAACATCCTCGGCTTCATCTTCTCGCGCAATATCATCGCCGTCGCCCATGTCGCCGGCAATGCCACCGGCTTCCTGGTGGCGGGCGTGATCTCGATCGTGCTGTTCTGGTACATCACCCGGGTGCTGCATTATTCGATCAAGCGCCGGAAGCGGCGGCGCTATCTGAAGCCAAGGGGCAGGCGCAACCGCAGCTGAGCTTCACAAAAGCGCAGCAAAAGCGTCACGCAAATGTTACGCTGCAGGACTATCGCGGAACCGCACAGTCTTTCCAACACTCTTTCAAAGAGGTTCCCATGCGCGCTCGCCTCGCTCTTCTCGCCGCCGCCACCTGCCTTGCCGGCACGGCCAACGCTGCAACGATCTACCCGCTCGACCGGGCAACCATCCTTGCCTCGTCGCCGTTCGACTTCAAGGTCGAGCTCGACGCGGTCTATGATGCCGGTGATGTCGATGTCACCGTCAACGGCAAGCCTTATGCAGATGTGTTCGGCCACGAAGCCGATTTCGTTGCCGACGAAAAGGGTGAAGACGGCGAAAGCCTCGGCTCGGCCCTGATCCTGCGCGATCTCGCCATTGCCGATGCCGGCGATTACACCGTCGACGTCAAGGCCGGCGATGCCGAGGAAAAATCAGTCACCTGGACGGTTTACGGCACCGCCGAAACCCCCAAGGCCAAGAACGTGATCTTCTTCGTTGCCGACGGGTTGTCGATGGGCCACCGCACCGCTGCCCGCATCATGTCCAAGGGCATGACCGAGGGCAAGGCCGACGGCCGCCTCAACATGGATGACCTCGACAACATGGCAACGATCGGCACGTCGTCGACCCATTCGATCGCGACCGACTCCGCCAACACCATGTCCGCCTACATGACCGGCCACAAGACCCGCGTGAACGCGCTCGGCGTCTATGCCGACCGCACGCCCGACAGCCTGGACGACCCGAAGGTCGAAACCATTGCCGAGGCGCTGCGCCGCCAGACCGGCAAGGCAATCGGCGTCGTGTCCACGGCTGAAATCGAAGACGCGACGCCTGCCGCCGTTGTCGCCCATACCCGCCTGCGCGGCGACAAGGCCGAGATCGTCGGCATGTTCTACGACGTCAAGCCGGAAGTCATCCTCGGCGGCGGCTCGGCCTACTTCCTGAAGTCCGACATTGCCGGTTCCAAGCGCAAGGACGACAATGACTACATCGCCATGTTCGAGGACGCCGGCTACACCGTTGCCACGACCGCCGACGAGATGGATGCCGCCGACAAGAACACCAAGCTGCTTGGCCTGTTCCACACCGGCAACATGGATTCGACGCTCGACCGCGACTTCCTGAAGAAGGGCACCGTCGAGAAGTTCCCGAACCAGCCGGGCCTGGTCGCCATGACCAAGACCGCCATCGACCGCCTGTCCGAAAATGAAGACGGCTTCTTCCTGATGGTCGAAGCGGCCAATGTCGACAAGATGTCGCATCCGCTCGACTGGGACCGCGCCGCCATCGACATGATCGAATATGACCAGGCCGTCGGCGTTGCCATGGACTTCGCCAGGTCCCATCCGGACACGCTCGTTGTCGTCACCGGCGACCATACCCACGGCATGTCGATCGTCGGCACGATCGACGACGAGATCGACGCGGAAGAAATGCGCGACAAGGTCGGCACCTATGACGATGCCGGCTTCCCGAACTACACCGACGAGAACGGCGACGGCTACCCGGACAAGATCGATGTCTCCCGCCGCCTCGCCATGTTCTCCAACAACTTCCCGGATTACTATGAAACCTTCCGTCCGAAGATGGATGGTCCGTTCGATCCGGCGATCAAGGACGAGAACGGCAACTATGTTGCCAACGAAGCCTACAAGGATGTTCCCGGCGCCGTTCTGCGCACCGGCAACCTGCCGCACAACGCCTCGACCGGCGTCCATGCCGTCGACGACGTCGTGCTGCAGGCCAGTGGCCCGAACGCCGATCAGTTCAAGGGCTATATGGAACAGTCCGACGTCTACGGCGTGCTGGCCGATGCCTTCGCGCTCGGCACCACCCAGAAGTAGTAAGTGCTATAAGGGACCGGGCGGCAACGCCCGGTCCTCTCCGATCGGGCGTGCGATCGGCACCCGAGGACGGCGCCCCTTCGAATTCGACCAAAAGGAACCGCGACCATGACAGCGCCCCTCCTGAACCGCCGCAGCCTGTTTGCCGCCGCCTGCGGTCTTGCCGCTTTTCTGCCCTTGCGCCCTGCATTCGCTGCCGACCAGCTGACATTCGACGGCCTTTACGGCAGCTACAGCCCGCTCGGTCTGAAATTCTCCGACAAGGTCAAGGAGCTGACCGGCAAGAGCGTCTCGATCCGCGGTTTCATGGCCCCGCCGCTGAAGGCGGAGGCGCAGTTCTTCGTGCTCTCAGAAATCCCGATGGCGCTCTGCCCGTTCTGTTCGAGCGATGCCGACTGGCCGGACAACATCATGGTTGTCTATCTCGACCGCAAGCAGACCTTTACCCAGCCGAACCAGATGATCGAGGTGACCGGCACGCTCGAGCATGGCTCCTGGACCGACCCGGAAACCGGCTTCGTCAGCCAGCTCAGGCTGCGCGATGCGCGCTACCGCGCGGTCTGACGCTTAATCCTCTCCATTTCAGAAGGCCAGACGATGCTGCCTCTCCTCATCGAAGATGTCGCCGTCACCTATGACGGTGTCGACGGCGCGGTGCTGACGATCCCGCGGCTTGAGATCCGGGCGGGCGAGCGCGTTGCCGTCACCGGCCCGTCCGGCTCCGGCAAGAGCACGCTCGTCAACATCATCACTGGCCTCGAGCGCCTTTCAGGCGGACACGTCCGGTGGGGCGATACCGATCTCGCCGCGCTCTCCGAGACCGGCCGCGACCGCTTCCGGGGTGAGAATATCGGCCTGGTGATGCAGGATTTTCATCTGTTTCCGGCACTCTCCGCAGCCGAAAACGTGCTGCTCCCCGCCCGCCTCGCGCGCGCTGCCGGCGAGGAGCGCATCCGCCGCGCCCACGACCTGCTCGATCGCGTCGGCCTTTCGCGCCACGACCAGAAGACCGGCACCATGTCGCGCGGCGAGATGCAGCGCGTCGCCGTTGCCCGCGCGCTGTTGCGCAAGCCTGCAATCATCGTCGCCGACGAGCCCACAGCGAGCCTCGATGCCGCCTCCGGCGAAACCGTCGGCCGGCTGCTGCTGGAGCTTGCCGAAGACACGACGCTGATCGTCGTTTCCCATGACCGCCGGCTGGTGGAACCGCTTTCGCGCGAAATCACGCTGATTTCCGGCACCATTTCCACCGACGAGAACAAGGGCTGACCGGATGCTGCGCTTTATCCTTTCCGATCTCAGACGGCTCTGGGCCGGCTCCATCGTCATCGTGATCCTGATCATGCTGGCAACAGCGCTCGGCGTTGCCGTCACGCTCGAAGAGCGCGCGCTCCGGCTCGGCAGTGCCCGGGCGTCGGAGAAATTCGATCTCGTCATCGGCGCACCGGGCAGCGAGACCCAGCTGGTGCTCTCCTCGGTCTTTCTTCAGGCAGCCGATCTGCCGCTGATGGACGGCGATATCCTCCCGGCCCTTCAGGACGATCCGCGCGTCAAATGGGCGGCCCCGATCGGCTTCGGCGATTCCTACGATGGCTATCCGATCGTCGGCACCACGTCGCAGCTGATTACCGAAACCACGCCGGGCTTCAGCGAGGGCATGAACTTTTCCCATCTCGGCGACGCCGTGATCGGGTCCGCCGTGGCCCTTCAGATCGGCGACACGATCAAGCCGCTCCATGGCACCGTCGAGACCGGCGGCCATACCCATGGCGAGCTTGCCTATACGGTGACCGGCAAGGCCGAGAAGACCGGCACGCCCTGGGACCGCGCGATCTTCGTGCCGATCGAGGCGGTCTGGAAGATCCACGGCCTTGAGGCCCATGAAGACGGCGATCACGACGCGCACGGCGAAGCCGGTCATGGGCATGATGACGCGGACGACCACGCGCATGCATCAGAGCATGAGCATGAGCATGAGCATGAGGAGGCACACGAACACGGTGCTGCGGAAGAGGGTGAAGACCATCATCTTGATCCCGCAACCCCGATCGACGAGGACTGGCACAAGGGCGAAACGCCCGGCCTGCCGGCCATTCTCGTCAAACCGAACGCCATTGCCGATGCCTATCGCCTGCGCCAGGAATACCGGGGCGATGATACGCTTGCCGTCTTCCCGGCAGAGGTGCTGACAAAACTATACGCCACCCTTGGCGATGCACGCCAGGTGCTGAGCGCCATCGCCATCGGCGCCCAGGCGCTGGTTGCCGCCGCCCTGCTTCTGGTGACCGTCATCCATGTATCCCAGCGCCGGCGCGAAATCGGGGCGCTGCGTGCTTTCGGCGCGCCGCGTGCTTCGGTCTTCGCCATCGTCTGGGGTGAGCTGTTCCTGCTCGTCGCCCTCGGCATCGCGCTTGGCTATGCGGCGGGCTATGCTGCAGCAGCGGCGATCGCGCGCGCGATCACGGCAGAGCGCGGGGTTTCGCTGCCCGTCGGCTTCACCGCAGCAGATATCGGATCGGCGGCCGGGCTGGTGCTGGCTGCAGCCATTCTCTCCGCCCTCCCCGCGCTGATCGCCTATCGCCAGCCACCGGCAGCAGCGCTGAAGGGTTGAGCGGCCGGGCTTGACAGCGGCTTTCCGGGGGCACAGTTTCAGACTTAAACGGCCCCTGCGGCCGCCCGCCTGAAAGCCCGACATGCAGCAGATATTCGACAGCGTCATCCCGATCTTCGCCCTCATCCTGATCGGCTGGATCGCCGTGAAGACGCGCTATCTTCCGGAAAACCATGCGGGCGTGCTCTCGGCCTTCGTCTACAGGGTCGGCCTGCCGGTCCTGTTGATGCGCACCATCGCCAATGCCGATTTCACCGGCACGGACCCCTTGAGCATATGGGCGGTCTATTTCTCCAGCATTGCGATCGCCTGGATCGTCGCATCGCTGACAGCGCGGTTCGGCTTCCGGCGCGACAGGCTGTCGGCGGTGGTCATCGGGCTGTCCGGCACGTTCTCGAACCTGGCGCTGCTTGGCGTTCCGCTGATCAGCCATGTCGCCGGCGACAGGGCGCTGGTAGCCATCTCCGTGGTGCTCGCCATCCATATGCCGGTCCTGATGGTGACGGCGACCGTGCTTGCCGAACGCGCCAAGGCCCGCGAGGGCGGCATCGTCAGCGCGCCGGGTAAGCTTGCGACAACGGTCGGCTACAATCTCGCCACCAACCCGCTCGTGATCGGACTGATCATCGGCGGGATCATGAATTTCACCGGCGTGGAGCCTGCCGCGCCGCTCGCTGCGATCATTTCCATGCTCGCAGGCATTGCCGCTCCCGTCGCGCTGGTGTCGATCGGCATGACGCTTGCGCAATATAAGGTCGCCGGCAATGCCGGGTTGTTTTCGGCCATCACCGTGATCAAGCTCGCGCTGCTGCCGGGTCTGGTCTATGCGCTGTCGCATCTCTTCGGATTGCCGCAGCCGGTCATGGCCGGGCTGGTGCTGGGTGCCTCCTGCCCCGCAGGCGTCAACGCCTTCCTGCTTGCCGACCAGTTCGGCACCGGCCGCAACATCGCCGCCTCCACCATCACGCTCACCACCATTCTCGGCGTGGTGACGGTCAGTCTCTGGGTTCTGCTGCTCGGCTACTGAAGGCGGCACATACGCCGATGCGGGCGCTTTAACCCACGGAGAAGGGCAACCGGATGATATGACCGGCGCTCCGCTCCACACCACAAAAAAAGCGGAGCCGAAGCCCCGCTTTTTGTCGTTCTTCCGTTGCCGGTTTCTTACTCGGTCTTTGCCGGCTGCTCGCTCTCGGCAGCGCCGGGAGGCGTCGGCTCCGCGCCCTCTGCGGGCTCGGCTGTCGCCTCTTTCGGCTCCATGTTTGCGTCGGCTGGCTGAGCTTCCTCGGCTGCGCCTTCGGCAGGAGCCGCCGTCTCGCTCGCGCCGTCTGCCGGTGCGGCAGCTTCATCGGAAGCGCCTTCTGCCGGCGGCTCCGGGAACGGAACGGGGCTGTTCGACAGCGTGCTGAGATAGGCGATCAGGTCCGCGCGATCCTTGTCTGCGGCAAGACCTGCAAAGCCCATGGCCGTGCCGGGAATATCCTTCTTGGGCGCCTTGATGAAGGCGTCAAGATTTTCATAGGTCCAGTGCTTGGAGCCGCCTTCCGAAAATTCCTGCATGGCAGCAGAATAGGAAAAGCCTTCATGGCTTGCGATCGGACGATCCACGACATCCCAGAGGTTCGGGCCAACCTTGTTGGGGCCGCCCTCGGTCACGTCGTGACAGGCCTGACAGCGCTTGAACACGCGCTCGCCGGCATCGGCGCTGGCAGAAGCAAGCAGAACGGCAATCGGCGTTTCCTGGACTTCAGCCGGTGCGCCGCCCGTAGTCTCGGCAACCTCGATCACGAACCCTTCCTTTTCGGGATGGTGCGGATCGAAAATAGCTTCGGAAATAAAAGAAACCGTCATCAGGACGAAGACCGTCCCCAACAGGGCCGCAAGGACCATATTGAGATTGAATTTCATTGCGTTGCCGCTCCCCTTCCGTCCAGCCCTCTACCGGACACCTTGCATTCTTGCAGAACCTATGTCTTTTGATGCCGCGATGCAACGCCGCATCGGCACGCAGACCGGCCCATCAAACTGTCAGTGGCAAATTAACGGAGAGCTTGCAAGTGGCGATCGACAAATCCCATGAAACGATCATTCTAATTCCGGCGCGGATGGCCTCGACGCGCCTTCCCGGCAAGCCGCTCGCCGATATTGCGGGCATACCGATGATCGTCCATGTCGCCGAGCGCGCGCGCGAATCAGCCATGGGACGGGTGGTCGTCGCCGTCGACGAAGCCTCAGTCTTCGATGCTGTGGAACAGGCGGGCTTCGAAGCCGTGATGACGGGGAAGGAGCACCAGTCCGGCTCCGACCGCATCCACGAAGCGCTGCAAAAGGTCGATCCTGAAGGCAAGGCTCGGCTCGTCGTCAATGTCCAGGGCGACCTGCCGACGCTTGACCCGGCGCTGATCGCCGCCTCGCTGGCGCCGCTGGAAGATCCCGCCGTCGATATCGCGACCCTAGCCGTCGAGATCACCAACGAGGCCGAAAAGACGGCGTCGCAGGTCGTCAAGATCGTCGGCTCCCCTATCGGGCCGTCGCGCCTGCGCGCCCTCTATTTCACCCGCGCGACCGCGCCCTGGGGCGAAGGCCCGCTTTATCATCACATAGGACTTTATACCTATCGGCGCGCGGCGCTGGAGCGGTTCGTCACGCTCCCCGTCTCCACGCTTGAAAGCCGCGAGAAGCTAGAGCAGTTGCGTGCGCTGGAAGCCGGCATGCGCATCGATGCCGAGATCGTCAAAACCGTGCCGCTCGGCGTCGATACCGCCGAGGACCTCGAAAAGGCGCGCCGCATTCTCGAAAGTGCCAGATCATGATCATGAAGACCAACCGCATTTCGTTCCAGGGCGAATACGGCGCCAATTCCGACATGGCCTGCCGGGACATGTATCCCGACATGGAGCCGCTGCCCTGCAAGACCTTCGAGGATGCGTTTCTGGCGGTCGAGAACGGCGATGCCGATCTGGCGATGATCCCGATCGAGAACACGCTCGCCGGCCGGGTTGCCGATATCCACTACCAGCTTCCCGATTCGCACCTGTCGATCATCGGCGAATATTTCATGCCGATCCGCTTCCAGCTGATGGCGCTGCCCGGCGTGACGCTGGACGACATCAGGACCGTGCACAGCCATATCCACGCGCTCGGCCAGTGCCGCAAGATCATCCGCCGCAACAAGTGGAATGCGGTGATTGCCGGCGATACGGCGGGCGCCGCGATGCTGGTGAAGGAGCGCGGCGACCGGACCATGGCGGCCCTGGCGCCGCGCCTTGCGGCCTCGCTCTACGGGCTTGATATCCTTGCCGAAAATGTCGAGGACAGCGAAAGCAACGTGACACGCTTCGTGATCCTGGCCGACAAGGCGAAGCAGGCGAAACGCAGCGATGGCGACCGCACCATCGTCACGACCTTCATCTTCAAGGTCCGCAACATTCCGGCAGCGCTCTACAAGGCGCTTGGCGGCTTTGCCACCAACGGCATCAACATGACCAAGCTCGAGAGCTACCAGATCGGCGGCAAGTTCATCGCCACGCAGTTCTATGCCGATATCGAGGGCCATCCCGATGATCCGGCGGTGGCGCGCGCGCTCGAAGAACTTGGCTTTTTCACCGAGAGCGTCCGCATCCTCGGCGTCTATGAGGGACACCCGATGCGCAGCCATCTCCAGTCTCTCGACGACGTCGACTGACAGCAAGGCCCCGGACGACGTCCGCCCGGGGCCTGCGCGCCTTACTTGTCAGGTTCGCACACGCGGATGCGATGGCCATCGGGATCGGTGATCACGAATGTCGGGCCGAAATCGGCCGTCATCAGCGGCTCGATGATATTGAGCCCATCCGCTCTCACGCGATCATAGAGTGCCGCGACGCCGCCTTCGCCGGAAGCCATGATGCCGATCTCGGACGAGCCGGGCCCGCCTTCGGCCCTGGGGTGGGCGGTGGCCTTGCGCCAGAGGCCGAGCGTCAGGCCGCTATCGGTCGTCAGCGACGAGAAGCCCTCGGAAAGCGCCATGGGCTTGAGGCCAAGAAAGGCGGCGTAGAAGTCGGCGCTGGCCTTCGGATCTTCGACGTAAAGCACGATCAGGTTGAGCGGCAGGGCAGTCATGTCTTTCTCCTTCGTTTGAAAACGAGAGGAGCAATAGCGCCCGCCGGTGACAGCTTCTGTCAGCAGCCGTCAGGCATAGTCCATGTTCCGCCGCCATTCGGAAAGAAGCGCCATCCTGCGTTTGGGATAGCGCGCGCCGGTCTCGGCGAGGCTCGCCATCCGGTCGGTGCGGAAATGGCGGAAATCTGCCCTGAGCTCGCACCAGCCGACGACGACGCGGACGCGCTCGAAATAGGCAAGGCCGATCGGCCAGATCACCCTTCGGGTGACGTTGCCCGCCTCGTCGCTGTAGCCGATCTCGAGTTTTCGCTCGCGGCGGATCGCGCTTCGAAGCGCAGCGATATCGGCGGTCTCCACGGCAAGATCGCGCGGGCCGATGATCAGCGCCGTCTCATCCACGGCATCGCCGAGCGCGGCCGGCAGCACCGCGGTGATCTTGGCAAGCGCGGTTGCAGCCGCGGCCGAGAGCGTGGCATCCGTCGCCTTTTCGACCCAGCGGCTGCCGAGCACCAGCGCCTCGATCTCCTCCTGCGAGAACATCATCGGCGGCAGCAGGAATCCGGGGCGCAGCACATAGCCGAGCCCCGCCTCGCCCTCGATCGCGGCCCCCTGCGCTCTCAGGCTTGCAATGTCGCGGTAAAGCGTTCTGAGGCTGATGCCGAGCTTTTCCGCGAGCGTTTCACCCGTGACCGGATAGCGATGACCGCGCAGCGCCTGCAGCAGTGCGAGCAACCGTTCCGAACGCGAGCCGGCCACCGTTCATGCCCAGTCGAGGAAATCGCGCACCAGCCTGAAGGCAATCGCGCCTTCGGCCGGAGCGTTGATGCCATCGGGATGTTTGCCTTCGACGGCGAGCCGCAATTCCTCGCGCGAGAACCAGCGGCAATCCTCGAGTTCGGCGTCGTCGGGACTGATGTCGAGGCTCTCGGCCCTGCCATAGCAGCCGAGCATCAGCGAATGCGGCATCGGCCAGGGCTGGGAGGCGTGATAGCGCACGGCGCCGACCCGGATGCCGGATTCCTCCAGCGTCTCGCGCCGGACCGCATCCTCGATGGTTTCGCCGGGTTCGAGAAAACCCGCAAGACAGGAATAGCGCCCTTCCGGAAAATGCGGGCTTCGGCCGAGCAGCACGCGGTCGCCCGCCTCATCGACGATCAGCATGATCACCACCGGATCGGTGCGCGGGAACATCATGTTGCCGCAGGCCGTGCATTCGCGGCGGAACCCGCCGGCTGCCGATTTCGACGGCGCGCCGCAGCGACCGCAAAAGGCATGATTGTCCGTCCAGGCATTGAGGCTGACGGCAAGCGCGAAGGCGCCGAGCGTCGCTTCGTCGAGCAGGCTTTCGCTATAGGCGGCGCGCGTGGTCAGCACCTTCAGATGCCCCGGCAGGTGTTCCGGGTCGAGGCCGAGCTTGATCGAGATCAGCGGCGCGCCGGAGGGTTCCCGTCCGAGCAGGATCGCGCTTTCCGGATCAGGCGACAGATCGGCCAACTCGTAGCGTGCGAAATAGGGATCGAGCACCTGGCGCTCATGCTTGACGATGCCCTTGCCATCGACGAAGCCGAAGAAACGGGCATTGGGCTCGGCGGCGGCCTTTTCGAGGGCCTTTTCATCGCGGTGCTCGCTGTCGCGGATGATGCGGCAGCCGGCAAAGGCTGTCAGCGCGCTCGGCTCCTCGTGTGGACCGGCCTTGTGAAACAGTGATGTCATGAACGTGCCATTGCCTCTGTGATCTTGCGGGCCAGTGCCTCGATATCCTCATCGGATCGCGGCTCCGGCGTGCCGTGGCCCCAGATCGGGCCCGGCCAGTTGGCATCGCCCTCAAACCGGGCGACGATATGAATGTGGAGCTGGCGGACGATATTGCCGATCGCCGCGACGTTGATCTTGTCCGCCCCGGTGACTGTTGAAAGCGCCTTTGCGGCTTCGTTGACCTCGAAGGTCAGCATGGTCTGATCGAGCGGCGCGAGCTCGAAGATTTCGGTCATGTTCGCGCGCTGGGGAATGGCAAGAAGCCACGGCCAGCGGGCGTCGCGCGAAAGCCGCAACTGGCAAAGCCCCAGATCGGCGATGGCCACGCTGTCGCGCTCGAGACGCGGATCGATCGGAAAGTCCTGCATGCTGCTCCCTTGGTTCGTTCGCTCCATCTCTATCAAACGGGAAATTCGCGGCAATCGCAAATCTGCTGTTGCCGGCGGCGGCGCTGGCTCCACCCCAGAATTTTTGACAGCCGCGCTTGCATTCACCCTCCAAATTGACGATATGTCCGGTCGGGAGGCTGGTGGTGGGCGTACCACTCGCCAACCGGGTCAGGTCCGGAAGGAAGCAGCCCCAACGAGTTGTGTACGGGTCACCGTGCCGGCCTCCCACCCTTCTACGGATCATTCCGGAGATGCCATGAGCCTTCAAAGCGTGCGCGCCCATCTTCGTCAGGCAGCCCCCGACATCGCCATCATCGAGACGGAAGCCTCAAGCGCGACGGTGGAAGAAGCTGCAAGCGCCCATAATGTCGCCCCCGCCCAGATCGCCAAGACGCTGTCCTTCAGCGTGAAGGATGACGTGTTTCTGCTGGTTGCGCGCGGCGATGCCAGGATCGACAACAAGAAGGCCAAGGCCGCCTTCGGCGGCAAGGTGCGCATGCTGCCGCTGGAAGAGGTCGAGGCGATCACCGGCCATCCGGTCGGCGGCGTCTGCCCCTTCGGCCTTGCAAGCCCGATCCGGGTCTATTGCGATGAAAGCCTGAAGGCCTTCGATGCGGTCTATCCGGCAGCCGGCGCGCGCAATGCCGCGGTCCGGATTTCGCCCGAGCGGCTCGTCGAGATCACTGGCGCGGACTGGGTCGATGTGTGCGGGGCGCCCGCAGCCTGATGGCGGCATCAGAAATTCTGTGCATTTCGCCAAAAGCTCTGCCAGACTGAACCATACGCTGTGACAGCGTCGCACGGCTTGGGCTATTGTTGAAAACCCGGTCGCAAACCGGACAGGAAAGGTGGCAATGGCCGAGATTGAAGAGCAGCGCGGAAAGGATGCCGGTTACCGGGTTCTGGCGCGCAAATACCGCCCCAAGGACTTCTCCGATCTCATGGTCGGCCAGGAGGCGATGGTGCGCACGCTCACCAACGCCTTCGAGACCGGCCGGATCGCGCAAGCCTACATGCTGACCGGGGTGCGCGGCGTCGGCAAGACCACCACCGCCCGCATTCTTGCCCGCGGCCTCAATTACAAGACCGACACGATCGACCGGCCGACCATCGAGCTCAAGGAGCTTGGCGAGCACTGCCAGGCGATCATGGAAGGGCGCCATGTCGACGTGATCGAGATGGACGCCGCCTCCCATACCGGTATCGACGATATCCGCGAGATCATCGATCAGGTGCGCTACCGCCCGTCCACGGCGCGCTACAAGGTCTACATCATCGACGAGGTGCACATGCTCTCCAACCAGGCCTTCAACGGCCTGTTGAAGACGCTGGAAGAGCCGCCGGAGCATGTGAAATTCATCTTCGCCACCACCGAAATCCGTAAAGTTCCGATCACCGTTCTGTCGCGCTGCCAGCGCTTCGACCTGCGCCGGATTCCGGCTGCCGATCTGGTGCGGCTGTTCTCCACGATCGCCGCCAAGGAAGGCGTCGAGATCGAGGACGAGGCGGTGCAGATGATTGCCCGCGCTGCCGAAGGCTCTGCCCGTGACGGGCTGTCGCTGCTCGATCAGGCGATTTCGCATGGCAGCGGCCATGTGGAAGCCGCCGCCGTGCGCGCGATGCTGGGCCTTGCCGACCGCGCCCGGATTGTCGACCTGTTCGGCCATATCGTCACCGGCGATGTGGCCGCAGCCCTTGCCGAATTCCAGTCGCAATATGAGGCAGGCGCCAATCCGGTGGTGGTGCTGAACGATCTTGCCGATTTCACCCATCTGGTGACGCGGCTCAAATATGTGCCCGAAGGCGCCGAGGATGTATCGCTGAGCGAGATCGAGCGCAGCGAAGGCATGGCTTTTGCAGAACGGGTGGCGGTCTCCGCGCTGTCGCGCATCTGGCAGATGCTGCTGAAGGGCATTCCCGAAACCGAGAATGCCGCCCGCCCGCTGGGGGCCGCCGAAATGGTGCTGATCCGGCTTGCGCATGCAGCCAACCTGCCCTCGCCCGAAGATGCCGCCCGCAGGCTGCTGGCTCTCGAAGAGGGTGGAGCGACCGCAGGCCCTGCCCCCTCAGCCCCGCCGGCAGGCCGCCCGCAGGCCGGCGGCTCCGGCAGCACCAATGCGGTTTCCTCCCGGCAGACCGGCGAAGCGCCCCGGCAATCGGCCACCGTCACCATGCTGCATCCGCAGCGCGCCGAAGCGCTGAAGCCAGAACTGCCGCCGGAACCGGAGACCGTGGTGTCCGAGCCGGAACCGCAGCCCGAGCCCCAGCGGACTTCGGCGATCAAGTCGCTGCAGGACATTACCGAGCTTTGCTCGAAGAACCGCGCAATCAAGATGCGCGCCGAGATCCGCAATTTCGTGCGGCTGGTGCGGCTTGAGCCGGGACGGCTGGAGGTCAACCTTCTGCCCGGCACGTCGGCAACCTTTCTCAACGATCTCGGCTCGAAGCTTAGGGAATGGACCGGCGAGAGCTGGTTCGTCAGCCTCAGCAAGGAAAAGGGCCAGCCGACGCTTCTGGAGGCAGAAGAGGCCGAACGCGAGCAGCGTTTCCGCGATGCCCGCGAGGACCCGGATATCGCGGCGATCCTGAAATTCTTCCCCGGCGCGGAAATCCGCGATGTCCGGGTACGCGCCGAAACCGAGACGGCCGACACGGCGGAGGGCGATGCGCCCGACGCCGCCGTCAACGAGGATGGCGACGTGCTGCCGGAAGACGATTTAGACGAATAGAACCCAACGATAACATTCAAGGAGAAGACATGCGCGATCTGATGGGCATGATGGGCAAGGTCAAGGAAATGCAGGCCAAGATGGAGCAGTTGCAGGAAGAGATTGCAGCCGCCCGCGTGGAAGGCGTGTCCGGCGGCGGCATGGTGAAGATCGACATGACCGGCAAGGGCGAGATGCTGTCGATCAAGATCGACCCGAGCCTGCTCAATGGCGACGAGGCCGAGATGCTGGAAGACCTGATTGTCGCCGCCCACCGCGACGCCAAGGACCGCGCCGAGGAAAAGGCACAGGAGATGACCAAGGAACTTACCGCCGGCCTGCCGATCCCGCCCGGCATGAAGCTGCCTTTCTAGGCCTCTGATGGCAGTCTGAGGATCGGACCATGACGCTCGGCGCGCTTGCCCTTTTCGCCATCACGCTGTTTGTTGCCGCAGGCTCGCCTGGGCCGAGCGTGGCCGCGCTTGTTGCCCGCGTGCTGTCGCGCGGGCATCGCGACGTGCTGCCGTTTTTGGCGGCAATGTGGCTCGGCGAGGCGCTGTGGCTGACGCTTGCCGTCTTCGGACTGGCTGCGGTCGCCACCGCCTTCCACGGCGTTTTCGTCGTCATCAAATGGGCAGGCGTTGCCTATCTTCTCTATCTCGCATGGAAGATGTGGTTTGCCGAAACGGGAGAGGCAGGCGAGGCATTGCCCGAGGCCTCATCCGGCTGGAAGATGTTCCTGACCGGCTTGAGCGTGACGATCGGCAATCCGAAGATCATGATGTTCTACGTGGCGCTGCTGCCCACCATCCTCGATCTTGCAAGCGTCACGCTGGTCGGCTGGATCGAGCTGACCCTGACCCTCGTCCTGGTGCTTGCCGTCGTCGATCTGTCATGGGTATTCATGGCCTCGAAAGCCCGCCTCGTGTTGAAGAGCCCGCGTGCGATGAAGATCGCGAACCGCCTCAGCGCCGGCATGATCGGCGGGGCGGCCGTGGCGATCGCCACGCGCTAGAGCTGTTCCGGGGAAACGCAAAACAGCCCTGTGAACGCGTTCTGGCCGAAATCTGGCGGAGGCTGCGTCTTTCCCGCTTGCTGCGAAACGCCCTCGGCGCTCCGCCCCTGATCTTTCCTGTCAGTCGCTGGCGGCGATCTGGCGGGTCAGCAAGGCGAGCGCCGTGCGCCCCTCTTCCAGGCCGCTGATCGCGGAAAAAAGCCGGTTGCCCGCATCGCTGCCGATCAGCGTTGCAGCCTTTTCCCGCAGGCGCTTTTCGATGCCGTCCGGATCGGCAGTGTCGAGAATGTCGTGGCGGGCCGCGCGGGTCTTCCCGCGCGCAACGACACTCACCACCGCCTCGCTGTCGCCGAGTGCCGCATCTGGCTCCACCCTCACCCGGTCGCGCAGGGCGACAAGGTCGGCGCGCCTGCAGGTTTCCTCGCTGTAGACATCGAGCGCGGCGGTATCGACGCCCGCAAGCATCATCGCGGCGGCAAGCCGGTAGGAGAACTTCGCCTGCAGCCCCGTCGAAGGTTCCGGCTGATTGCAGACCTGAAGCCAGCGCGGATTTGTGACTATGGTGACGCTTTCGACATCATCCGGCAGAAGTCCGCCTTCCCGCAGGCTGCGCACGGCCTCGAGCATGGCGTGAAGCCCGTGACAGCAGGCATGAAACTTGTAGGAGATCTTGGGAAACACCCAGGTCTCGCCCAGGCCGTCGAAGGCGGACGTTGTCGCGCTTCCGGCATGGGTTGGCCCGAAACCCTGCGCACCCTCGATCGCCTCCGGCGCCGAGCGGGCGCCCGCCTTTGCCAGAAGCGCTGCCGTTACCCCGACCTCGGCCGCAAAGCCCGCATTCAAAGGTTTCCCCATCGTGCCGAACTGGCTCTTGAGGCCCGCAGCCCGGGTTGCGGTGATCGCAAGCGCTTCCGCCGTCTGCCCGGCATCAAGCCCCAGAACGCGCGCGGCAGCGGCCGCAGCGCCAAAGGCGCCGGATGTGCCCGTCTGATGGAAACCCGCTTCATAATGAGATCGTCCGAGCCATGCCCCCATGCGGCAGGCGGTCTCCAGCCCGACCGCCACCGCATCGAAAAATGCGGCTGCACCCGCCTCGCTCGTTTCCGCAACGGCGAGCGCTGCGGGAATGACGGCGACGCTCGGATGGCCGATATGGCCGAAATGGGTATCGTCATAATCAAGCGCATGGCTTGTCGCGCCATTCACCAGCGCCGCCGTGGCAACGCCTGCCTGACCCCCACCGAAAAGCGTCGCCCCGCGATTTGCACCGCCAAGATCGCCCGCCATGGCGCGGGCTGCGCGGGCAACAGGCTCATTCACGCCGGCAATGCCGACGGTTGCCCAATCGAACAGCGAGAGGCGGACGAAGCTGCGCATGCGCGCATCGTTCATATCCGTGCCGACCGCAAAACGGGCCAGCATGGCGGCAAGTGTCATGGCGTCTCTCCTCTATTGCCGCGTCTTCCGAAGCGAAGCATCAGCCGCACAGCGCAGCCCTCGCAGAATGATATTGCGCTGTCAGCCGCGCGATGATGTCTGCGGCAGGCTCTGTCGCATGCGATTGCGCCACCGCCTGCCCCGCGCTCCAGATTTCGGACCAGGCGCGCGGTCGATCGGGATCGCTGCGGCCGCCCATGCGTTTCGGCTGGGCAAGTCTTGCCTCTTCGAGATCGACGCCAGCCGCCTTAATGCTTGGCACCAGATAATTGGCGTGGGTTCCGGAAAAGAGCGGGGTGTAGAGAATATCGTCGGACGCCGCGGCAACGACCATGGCCTTGTGGGCTTCGGGCGCGATCGCCTCATCCGTCGGAATGAACACCGTGCCGGCATAGGCGAAGTCGCAGCCGAGCGCCTCGGCGGCGAGAACCGCGCGCCCATTGGCAATCGCGCCAGAGAGCACCAGCGGCCCGTCGTAAAAGGCGCGCACCTCCGCGACCAGCGCGAACGGACTGAGCGTGCCCGCATGGCCGCCGGCACCGGCGGCAACGAGAATGAGGCCGTCCACCCCGGCGGCGAGCGCCCTTCGGGCATGGCGCGCCTTGACCACATCATGAAACACCAGCCCGCCATAGCCATGGACCGCAGCAACCACCTTGTCGGGCGCCGAAAGCGAGGTGATGACGAGCGGCACCTTGTGGCGCTCGACGGTCGCAAGATCTTCCTCAAGCCGGGTGTTGTAATCATTGACGATCAGATTGACGCCGTAGGGCGCGGGCGCCGCTCCCGTGACATCAGCGTCGGCGGCAAGCCGCTCCGTGATGTCGGTGAGCCAAGCGTCAAGCTGTTCGGCGGGCCGGGCGTTCAGCGCCGGAAAGGTGCCGATAATGCCTGCCCTGCACTGCGCCACCACCAGCTCCACCCCGGAAGCGAGAAACATCGGCGCGCCGATCAGCGGCAGCTTCAGCCCGGCCTTCAGCGCCTCAA
Source organism: Martelella limonii (assembly GCF_013344475.1). Taxonomy (GTDB): domain Bacteria; phylum Pseudomonadota; class Alphaproteobacteria; order Rhizobiales; family Rhizobiaceae; genus Martelella; species Martelella limonii. The sequence goes on from NZ_JABUOU010000006.1 coordinate 24,509, forward strand.
CCCTTTTGCGGGACGTGTCATGCTCGATCATCGGGACCTTCCTTTCCTTCGCGATTTTCCTGAAAGCCCGCCCTTGGCCGCAGCGCCTTTTGCGTTTGCCCCGCTGCCGGCCGGCGCAAGCTCCTCATCCATGGGCCACTGGCCGCGCAGCATCAGGCGCTGCGCCCTGACGGCAACCGGCGAATGCTGCACCTCGCCCGCCGCATCCGGCAAGGCGCCATCATCGGCGGCGAGCGCATGGCGCGCCCAGTCCAGATCCTCGGGCCGCGCACGAAAGCCCGCCCGCGACGGCGCGAGCTGGCGGGGATGGATAAGGCACTTGCCGCCAAAGCCGAGCTCGTTTGCATGCATCGCATCATCGGCGATCACCGCATCATCTGTCACACTCACCGTGACGCCATCAAGCGGCGGCAGGCTGCCGGCAAGGCGCGCCGCCATCACCAGACGGCTGCGCAGCGGCAACAACGCCATGCGGGTGTGGCGGGCGCCGAGATCCTCGCAAAGGTCGAGCGAGCCGAGCGCCAGGCGGTCGGCAACCTCGGCAATTTCCTCGCAGCGCGAAAGCCCCCGTGCCGTCTCGATCTGGGCGATGATCTTCTGCCCGGGCAGAAGCGCGGCGCGCAGAGCGACCAGCGCTGGAGCACCTTCGGCCTTCGGCAGCACGACCCCGTCAACGCCGGCCATGCGCGCAAAGGCCACGTCATCGCGGTGCCAAAGCGTGCCGATGCCATTGACCCTCAGATAGAGCTTCACCGATCGCTGTTTCGGGAGCGCGCTTTCGGGAATGCGACGCACCGCCGCCTTGCTGTCGGGGGCAACCGAATCCTCCAGATCGATCACGACCATGTCCGTGCCGCAGGCACAGGCCGCGGCAAAGGCATCCGGCCGCGCTGCGGACACGAACAACGGGAAACTCGGCAGCCTGTCGCTGAAGGCCTTCATGTCCATGCGCTCTTACCACGTCGCAAAGCAATGGCGCGCCCGCAGCCGCCGGTCCCGCCTGTTGGGCGCAGTGCCTTTCCGGTCATAGACCGCATCCGCCTCTTTCCCACCTCAGGCAAGGATCCTCGCTTCCGTCAGCGCCTGCACGTCTTCCAGGCTGTTACCCGCCGTCAACTCGACCAGCCGGAAACCGTCCGGCGTCACATCCAGCACGGCAAGATCGGTATAGACCCGGCTGACCACGCCAAGGCCCGTCAGCGGATAGGTGCAGCGTTTCAGCAGCTTGGGCGTTCCGTCGCGATTGACATGGCTCATCATGATGAAGATGCGCGGCACCCCGACCACCAGATCCATCGCCCCGCCAACGGCTGGCGGAAAGGTCTCGTCCAGCGTAGCCCAGTTGGCGAGATCGCCGTTTTCGGCCACCTGATAGGCGCCGAGCACCGCAATATCGATATGGCCGCCGCGCATCATCGCAAAGCTAGTGGAATGCTCGAAATAGGCAGCTCCCGGCGCTGCGGTGACATAGCGCTTGCTGGCATCGATCAGCTCGAGATCCTCCGCGCCCGCTTCCGGCACCGGGCCGATGCCGAGAATGCCGTTTTCGGAGTGGTAATTGACCTCCCGGCCCTCCGGCACATAGGCCGAGACGTGTGTCGGCTTGCCGATGCCGAGATTGACATAGGAGCCATCGGGAATGTCCCGGGCAACGCGGGCCGCCAACTGCGCATCGGTAAGCCTGTTGAGCCGAACCGGACTTTCTGTAGGCATAGTCATGGCCGCACTCCGTATTCGACGACCGACTTCACGAAGATGCCGGGGGTGACCACATGCTCGGGATCGAGCGGCGTTTCGGAAAGATGGCGCACTTCCGCCACGGCATGGCGGGCGCCCATGGCCATGATCGGGTTGAAATTGCGCGCCGTGGCGTGAAACGAGAGATTGCCCCATCTGTCGCCGCGCTCGGCACGCAGAAGCGCGAAATCCGCAGGCAAGGGCGCTTCGAGCACATACCCCCTGCCATCGATGACCCGGGTTTCCTTGCCCTCCGCCAGAAGCGTTCCGTAGCCCGTCGGTGTCAGAAACCCGCCAAGACCGGCGCCGGCCGCGCGGATGCGTTCGGCAAGCGTGCCTTGCGGTACGACTTCGAGCGCGACCTCGCCCGCCTGGTAGCGCTTCTCGAACCAGACCGAGCCTGGCGTGCGCGGATAGGAGCAGATGACCTTCGCCACCCGTCCGGCCTTCAGCAGCCTGGCAATGCCGGTTTCCCCGGCGCCGGCATTGTTGGAGATCACGGTGAGCCCCGTGGCGCCCTGGTCGAGCAGGGCATCGATCAGGCCGTAGGGGATGCCGGATGAGCCGAAGCCGCCGATCATCACCGAGGCGCCGTCATTGATCGGGGCGACGGCGGTTTCAAGGTCCGCCACACGCTTGTCCATCTGTCTCTCCTGCCTTTCAGATCACGCCTTGGCCGCGGCACTGCGCCGGGCAAAGCCGCGATTGGCCGCCATCACCGCCACCAGAATACCGGCGCCGATCAGGCTGGTGATAATCTCCGGAAAGATGATCAGCACGCCGCCCGCGGCAAAGACGATCCGGCTGACGACGCCCACCTTTCCGACCTTGTAGATCCATCCCTCGAAGGCGGACGTGATCGCCCAGATCGCCACCAGCGTCAGCGCCACCCGCTCGAAGATCTGCAGCCAGGTGCCATCCATGATCAGCGCCGGGTCGTAGACGAAGATGAAGGGGATCACGAACAGCGGCATGCCGAGGCGCATGGCGTAGAACCCGGTGCGCATCGGCTTCGATCCTGCGACGTTGGCGGCCGTGATTGCAGCCAGCGCCACCGGCGGTGTGATATAGGACAGCATGCCCCAGTAAAGGATGAAGAGATGGCTGGCGATCGGGTTGAGGCCAGCCTGCACCAGAGCCGGCGCAAGCAGGATCGACAGGAAGATGTAGCAGGCCGTGACCGTCATCCCCATGCCGAGCACGAAGCTCGTCACGGCACCGGCAAGCAGCATCAGGGCGGTGTTGCCGCCCGCATAAAGCAGGAGCTCGCGGGAGAACGCGCCGGCAACGCCGGTATAGGAAAGGCCGCCGACGACAAGGCCGATACCGGCAAGCACTGCGACGAGATTTGCGATATTGGTCGAGATATCGAGCAGCAGCGCCTTGGCGCGGGCAAGCGTGATCCGGGTTTCCTTGCGAAAGGCCGTCGCCACCAGCATGACTGCCGATGCATAATAGGGCGAGCGCGCTTCCATGCGCAGCACCATCAGCACGAAGATCAGAACCGCAAGGCTGAGGAGATAGGGCCAGCCCGTTTTCAGCACCGGCCAGATCGGCGGGATCTCGCTTTTCGGCAGGCCCTCAAGCCCCCGGCGAGCGGCATACATGTCGACCTGGAACAGCAGCGCGATGTAGAACAGCAGCGCCGGGATGACGGCCGCGACGACAATCGTCGAATACTGTACGCCCAGGAAAGAGGCCATGACGAAGGCCACGGTTCCCATCACCGGCGGCATCAGCGTCGCGCCGGTCGAGGCGCAGGCCTCGATCGCCGCAGCATAATGGGCGGGATAGCCGATCCTGCGCATGGTCGGGATCGAGAAGGGCGCAGAGGTCAGGATATTCGAGATCACGCTGCCGGAGAGCGAGCCGAGAATGCCGGATCCCATCACCGCCACCTTGGCCGGGCCGCCACGGCTGTGGCCGAGCAGCGCGGAGGCAAGCTCCATGAAGAAATCGCTGCCCTTGGTCGCGACCAGAACGGAGCCGAAGATCACGAAGCCGATCACCAGTTCGGCAACGACCTGCATCGGGATGCCGATGATCGATTCGACGCCTAGCACATGGGCGCGCACCGTGCCGATCAGCGAATATTGCGTGCCCCAGAGAAAGCCCGGCATGAAATCGGCATAAAGCGGATAGGTGCCGAACAGGAGCGCCGTGAACAGCAGGATCGGCCCGCCGGCGCGTCGCACGCCTTCGAGTACCAGCACGATCAGCACCGAGGACATGATGTCGGCCATTCCCGGCGCATCATACTCCCAGCCCTTCTGGATGATGTCGAGCCCATGCATGCCGAGCCAGCCGGCGCTGACGAGCGCTGCTGCCGCAAGCACCGGATTGAGCCACCAGAGAAGGCGCGGATCATGCGCACTCACCGGCAGGCTCAGAAAGGCGACGGCCAGGAAGATGCCGATCAGATAATAGAGATAGGCGTTGCCGAGCGGCTGGAACCCGAACAGGTTCAGCAGGAATTGCTGGTTGATCGCCATGGCGATCCCGAGGACGCCCAGAACCATGACAATGATGCGGAACACTGTCTGGCCGGGAACCGGCGGCGGAGCGCTGACGGCCTTGAATGCGGGCTGAGCGCCATCGATCGTGGTGTCGGAAATCATGGATTCTTCCTGGTCAAGGCAAGCCGGACCCCGGCGCGGCAGGCGCCGGGGCGTTGAGGCAACCGGGCGTCAGTTCAGGCCGGCCACGACCTCGGCGCGCCTGGCCATCCATGCCTGGGCAAAGTCCTCGTCGGAAAGGCCTTCATTCTGGGGCTTGAATTCGTCCCAGGCGGCGACCAGAGCATCCATGCGCTCGATCCGCTTGTCGTTCCAGGCATCGTCCTCTGAGGTCCAGATTCCCTTCTCCTTCAGGTAGCGGATGGCGCCCTCATGGAAGGGCACGTCGATCGCCGGCCGTCCGGATTTGTCGAGCGACCAGCGCGCCATGGTGGCCGTGCCGTCCTTGTAGAGATCGTAGGATTCGTCCAGCGCCTTGATGAAGGCATAGACCTCGTCCGGCGACTTGTCGGGCGTCGTGGTGATGACAGGGTAGCGATAGGCGGCCATCTTGGCGATTTCGCCTTCCTTCAGGCCGGCGGCGACGTCTTCATCCGACGGTCCCATGATCGGCAGTACCTTGAGCATGCCTTCCCAGCCTGCCGCATTGTCCGCCTCAAGCGGCGCATAGTGGATACCGCGCGGGCTTTCGGCCAGTTCATAGAGCTGGCTGGTCGTCGGCGTGGTGCAGGTCGCGTCGGATTCGTTGCGGGTCATCGACGCCATCGCCGCGCCATAGGTCGGGAAGGTGACGACTTCGACATCGTCCAGCGTCAGCCCGCCAAAGGCCAGGATCGCCTCGCACTTGACGTTGACCGACGGGTTGCCGGCAACGAATGCGATGCGCTTGCCGCGGGCATCGGCCACCGTCTCGATCCCGGCATCGCCGGCAGCAATCAGCGTGATGCCTGCCGGGCGGCCGGCAACGGCACGCAGTTCGCGCGGGCCCCAGTCCTTGGTGGCGAAATCGAACGCGCCTTCCGAAACGAAGAAGGCTTCGGTTGCCAGGAACGCATAATCGGCACGCCCCTGCAGCAGCGGCTGCAGACGGCCGATGCCGCTGCCCGACGGCTGGATGCGAACCCGGGTTCCGAATTCCTTGCCAAAGGCGTCTGCGATGGCAGAGGCTTCGGCGTAGCCCGCCGAGCCCACATCATAGGACGTCCAGACCATCGTCTTCGGCAGTTCCTGGGCGGCGGCGCCAAAGGCCGTCAACGTCATGAGGGCGCCAAGCGCCACCCCGAATTTCAATCCAGTCATCATGCATTCCTCCCTGTGCAACGAAAAAACGCGGAGCGATCACGCCTCCAGTGATCTCAAGCCCGGCGCCCTTTTGCCGGGCCGCGCGGGATTGACTCCTTCCTCCGCGAATGAGATTGGCGAAGTGGCACAAATGATTCAAATGCATTATTCTGATATCAGAGATACAAATGAGGCATGAATGGATTTCCGCCAGTTGCGCTATTTCATTCAGGTTGTAGAGCTCAGCAGCATCACCGCCGCCGCCGAGCGCCTCAACATCGCTCAGCCGGCGCTGAGCCGCGTCGTCAAGGCGCTGGAAGACGAGCTCGGCGTCGCGCTGCTGCGCCGCCATGGCCGGGGCGTCATGCCGACCGAGGAGGGCATCAGGCTTGCGCGCCGCGCCAAGGCCATTCTCGAAGACGTGACGGAAATGGCGGGCGAGATCTCGGGCAACCGGGCGCCGCTTTCGGGCACGGTGACGCTCGGCCTGCCGCCAACGGTCTCGGACATCCTTGCGACCCATATGATCGAGCGCACGCTTGCCGAATATCCGGATGTGAAACTTCGGATCATCTCGGGCTTCAGCGGCCATGTGCAGGACTGGCTGCTGCGTGGAAAGATCGATCTCGGCGTTGCCTATGAAGGCCAGAAGTCCCCGTCCATCAGGTCGCAGCCGATCATCATCGAGCAGCTTTTCCTGATCCAGTCGGCCACGTCCGAAGGCGGCAAGGACGGCGTTCCGATCCCGGTGCGCGACGCACTGGAAAAGCCGCTGATCCTGCCCAACCCCGAGCACGGGTTGCGCGGCCGCGTCGAATCCATCGCGCAGGACGAAAATATCGACCTCAATGTGGTGCTCGAAATCGATATCCTGCCGACCATGCTCGCCTTCGTCGAACGCGGCCTCGGCAGCACCATCCTGCCGCTGGTCAGCGTGATCAACCAGGTGCGAGAGGGCCGGCTGATCGCGCGCCCGATCGTCCGCCGCACCATCGATCGCACGCTCGTGCTGATGACCCCACTGAACCGGCCGGGCTCGCGGCTGACCAGCAATTTCGCAGAATTCATGACGTCGGAAATACATGCCATGGTTGCAAAGGGGCAATGGCCGGGCACGACGCTTTAGAAAGCCGACATAACACACCGGCATGGTGTCCGTGCGTGCAATGCCCAAACACGTTGCCGGTGTTTATATCATACCAGTCAGCATCAGACCCGAAATCAACAACAGCCAGACGGAAAGAATGGTCGCGCAGTAAAGGCCGTTCCAGACAAGGCCGATCGTCGTGCTGCTTCGTCCCATGATGGTCGAGGCGATCACCAGCGTGGTGATGAAGGGCGACAGGCCGATCACCGACGTCCACCCCCCGGTAATGGCAAGCGCGATCGCGGTGTTGCTCAGCCCCGGAACGGCAAGCTCTGCGGCAATCGAGCCGAACACCGAGGTCGTCACGATCGGGTTGATGCCGATGAGCGCGAGGACCACCGTGAGCAGGCTGAGCCCGATCATGATCGAAAACGCATCGAGCCCGAGGGTGACAATGGTTGCCTGCAGTGTCTCCGTCGGGATCAGCGCCAGGAGCAGCACCGGCAGGAAGCCTGCGGCGGCGAACACGCTGACCTCCGGGCCAAGGTCCGAAAGGCGCTTCCAAGTTGTCTGTGCGGCACTGGCCGCTCCGGCCGAGGCCCGCCCCATCGATCGCCGCCCGGCAGATGCGGACCATAGAAAGGCATAGACCGGCACCGCAAAGATCAAGGCCTCCTGAAAGCTGAGCGGGGTCAGCTCATGGGTGGCAAAGACAGTGCTTCCGAGCGCCAGAACGTGCCCGACAAGGGCCGCCGCACCCCGCCAGCTGCCCTCTGGCGGCTTCGGAGGCGTCAGGCCGAGCTTGCGAAAACGCCTGCCATCCAGCCGGTCAAGCCCCCAGCCGATGGCGACGAACACGAAGGACATGGCAAAGCCCACGGGACCGAAATCCATGTAGGACACGCCGGGCAGCGTGATCAGCAGCGCGTTGGTGGCAAAGCCGAAGGGGGACCAGAGCGAGATCAGCGAAAAGCCGCGCACGATTGCCAGCGTCATCCGGCGCAGCCGCGCCTCGCGCGCCGCGTCCGGCAGATGCGCTGCCGCCTCGGTCGACATCGAACGCTTGGCAAGATCGAGCAGCAGCGCAAGCCCGCCGAAATTGATCAGTACGCCGAAGAGATGGCCGCCGAAGGTCATCGCGGCATAACGGCGCGACGCCGGCTGGTTGGTCACATAGGCGCCCGCCTGCAACACCTCGGGCGCGATCGCGGCTGCGGACCGCAGCGTTCCGAGCATGGCAATCAGCGCGGCCAGAAAGATCATCCGGTCTGCGGCCTGATACAGCACATCGGCATGCACGCCCCTGGCGAGGGACAGCGCCAGGACACCCAGCGAAAGCAGGATCGGCACCCAGGCGCCGGTGCGGTACTGGCGCACGGCCAGCACCAGAAAAAGCAGGAGCGCGCCAACGGCCAGAAGCAGCAAGGCGTGTGAATGAAAGACAACCAGGACCAGCGCGGAAAGCGTGACAAACGCCATCGAGATGCGGCGCAGCGTGATCGGCAGCGTCCCTTCGGACGCGGCCGGCACCGGCGCCGCATGCTCCTTGCGGCTCAGCATCCGCGAAAACGCGGCGTCCTCTTCTCGGCAAAAGCCGCCCGCCCTTCCGCCGCATCGGCGCTGTTGATGAGGATCGGCTGCAGCGCCTGTTCGTATTCGAGCGCCTCGGCCAGATCGCGTGCGAACCAGTCGAGCACGAATTGCCTTGGCATGGCGGGCCCGCTCGCCTCCGCCAGAGCAAGCGCCGATGCCGCAGCAAGCACATCGCCCGGATCGGTGAGCTGGTCGACGAGGCCGATCCTCTCCGCCTCTTCCCCCGAAACGACGCGGTTGGAGAGGATCAGTTGCCGGGCCTTCGCCTTTCCGATGCGAGCCGGCAGCGTGCTGAGCAGCCCCATGTCCGGCATCAGCGCGATCTTTGTGAAGCTTGCCACGAAGCGCGCGTCGCGCGCGGCGACAATCGTGGGGCAGGCAAGCGCCAATGCAAAGCCACCGCCCGCGGCAAAGCCCTCGACCGCTGCCACGAGCGGCTTGGGAAACCGGGCCATCCGCGTGATCATGTCGCCGATGACGGCAAAACGCTCGCGATGGACGCCGAGGCTTCGTTCGCCCTGATCGCGGATATCGCCGCCGGCCGAGAAATGCCCGCCCGCGCCGGTCAGCACCACGGCCCGGACCGCATCGTCGCCGGCCGCATCCGAAAGGACCGCGAGAAGCGCCTTCCGCGCAGCATGGCCGATCGGATTGCGCCGCTCCGGCTCATTGAGCGTGATGACGAGAAGTCCCTCCTCGCCCGGTTTTGTCTCGATGCTCATTGAGCCTCCCTCCGCTTGAAGAGCCCGTTGCCGATCGCGATCTTGTCGCGCTCCAGAATGCGGGTGCGGAACGACCCGTCGTTCCAGATCTCCGTGCGGAGCGTCTCGCCCGGATAGACAAAGGCGGTGAACCGGCCATCCATGGCACCGAAGCGGCCGGCGTCATAGTCGCACATCACCGCAAGCAGCGCATGAGCGGCGCAGCCGAAGGTGCACAGACCGTGCAGGATTGGCCGCTCGAATCCGGCCTGCCTGGCAATCCGGGGATCGAGGTGCAGCGGGTTGGGATCGGCGTTCAAGCGGTAATACAGTGCCTGTTCCGGCCGCGTCGGCGTGTCGAACACATGGTCCGGCGCCCGCTCCGGCAGCGAGTGCGGTGTCTTGACCGGCCCGGAAGGGCCGCCGAAACCGCCATCGCCGCGCAGGAAGGTGGTGTTGCGGCAGGTTGCAAGCAGGGCGCCGGTTCCGGCGTCCCGGATTTCCTTTTCGGAATAGAGCAGCGCGCCGCGCCCCTCGCCCTTGTCGACGATCCCGGTCACCCGGGTCTTTGCCACCAGCGTGCCCTCGACCGGCAGCGTCTGGTGCAGCGTCATGCCCTGTTCGCCATGAACAAGCTTCAGCGCGTCGACCCCTGTTTCCGGGCGTGCCAGCCAGAAACCCGGATGGCAGAGAATGTTTGCGATCGCCGGCATGGCGCGGCGGTCATCGTCGAGCGCGCCGACATAGGCGAGCGCGCGCATATCCATCGGGTCCTGCCCCAGGCCGACGGAAAGCCCGAAGAGCGCGACATCGGCAAGGCCATAGCTCTGCCGCACCTCGGGAATGTCGAAGGACATCAGGTGGTCGTAGTCAATGGCCATGGACGTCCTCCCCGGCCGCGATCTCGATCACGGCATCGAGCGCATAGGCGCCATCCGGCATTGCCAGCACGGGATTGAGATCGATCGAGACCAGCCGTTCGCCGGCCCCTGCCGCAAACATGGAAAGGCGCGACAGCATCCCGGCGAGCGCATCGATATCGGCCGGCGCCTGACCTCTTGCGCCCTGAAGGATTGCAGCGCTCTTGATCGAAAGGATCATGTCGCGCGCCGTCTCAGGCCCGAAGGGGCAGGCTCTCAGCGCCACATCGTTCAGCACCTCGACGAAGATGCCGCCCAGACCGAAAACCGCGATCGGGCCGAAGGTCGGATCGCGGTTGATGCCCATCAGGCATTCGACCCCGCCGGAAAGCTGCCTTGCCACGAGAATGCCCGTCACCTTCGCATCCGGCGCATGATCCGCTGCCGCTGAAAGGATTTCGTCATAGGCGCGGCGCACCCCATCGGCATCGAGTATATCGAGCTTGACCGCACCGATATCCGACTTGTGCAGGATATCCGGCGAGAGCACCTTCATCACCACGGGATAGCCAAAGGCCTCGGCGGCTGCGACCGCCTCTTCGGCGCTCTCCGTTGCCCGCTCGGGTGCTGCGGCAATGCCGGCTTCGGCAAGCAGCGTCTTCGCGGCGGCCTCATCCGGCGTCGCGGCCGGCAGGGCAACCGGCAATGGCTGCGGAAGCGCTTCCCTCTCTCCGCCCGCCCTTGCCGCACCGATCCTGAGGATCGCATCGAGCGCTCTCACCGCGCGGCACGGATCGCTGAAGACCAGGATGCCCGCATCATCATAGCGCTGCAGCACCTCCTGCTCGCCAAGGGCGCAAAACGCGATGATCCGGTCCGGGAAGGCGGCGCGCAGCGGTTTCATCGCCGCCAGAATGGCGTCGGACATGGCACGGCTGCCGGCCACATAGGTGAAGAAGCAGAGCACCGCGCCATAGCCGCCATCCTCGAGGCCGCTGCGGGTAAAGAGCTCCAGCAGCGACGGATCGTTGAGTGCCTGCGCCGTACAATCGAGCGGATTGACCGGCGAGGCATAAGGCAGCGCTGCCTTCAGCATCGCCTGCGCCGCCTCGGGCATGGCGGGCATCGGCAGGCCCACCCGTTCGGCCTCGTCGCTTGCGACAATGCCCGCGCCGCCGCTGATCGTGACGATGCCGAGCGAATGTTCGGTAGGAAACACCTTGCGGGATGCGGCATAGGCGATGTCCATCATGGTTTCGGGATCGCGCAGCACGATCGCGCCGTGCGCGGAAAGCACCGCATCGGCAACCACCGCATCGCCGGTCAGCGACGCTGTGTGCGAGGCGGCAGCTCGCGCGCCAACCGCCGATCGGCCCGATTTCAGCGCCAGCACAGGCTTGCCGGCCGCCCGCGCCGCATCAAGCGCCTCAAGCAGTGCCGGGGCATCATTGATCGCCTCCATATAGGTGCAGATCACATCCGTGCCCTCGCTTTCAACCATCCAGCGGATCGCTTCGGCGACGGTGATATCGGCCTCGTTGCCGGTGGTGATCAGCACCGAGCAGCCGAGCCCGCGATCACGCGCAAGCGCGCCCAGATGCGCGCCGAAGGCGCCGGACTGGCTGGCGATGCCGATATTGCCCGGGCGCGGCAATCCGGTATCGATCGAGGATGAGAAGGTGCCGTAATAGCCGATATCGGCATTGTAGACGCCAAGCGTGTTGGGTCCGAGAAGGCGGATGCCATGCGCGCGCGCCAGCGCGACGATCTCGCGCTGGGCGGCCTCGCCATCCGCGCCGACCTCCGCAAAGCCCGCCGAAAACAGCGTTGCCGCCTTGCAGCCGCGCCGGCCAAGCGCCTCGATCGTTTCAGCCACCATCCTCGCCGGAACCGCGATCAGCGCGGCATCGGGCGTTTCGGGCAGATCGGCGACGCTCTTGTAGCAGGCAAGGCCCTGCACGGTGTCGCGGTTCGGATTGACCGGCAGGATCCGGCCCTGGTAACCCGCTTTCAGCATGGCAGCGATCGGCCGCCCGCCAATGCGGGTCACATCGTCGGATGCGCCGATGACGGCGACGGAACCGGGCGCAACAAGCCCGTCTATATGGGAAAGACTGCTCACAGCACGGCCTCCGATCCGAGAATGGCGGTCACCTGGCTCGACAGCGTGCCGCCATTGCCGTGGCAGAGCGCAAGGTCGCAATCGGCAATCTGGCGCTCGCCGGCACCGCCACGGATCTGGGTCACCGCCTCGGCGATCAGGAACAGGCCGTACATGCCGGGATGCACGCAGGAGAGCCCGCCGCCATTGGTGTTGACCGCAAGCTCACCGCCGGGCGCGATCCGCCCGCCCTCGACGAAGCGCCCGCCCTCGCCCTTGGGGCAAAAGCCGAGATCCTCGAGAAACAGGATCGTGTTGATGGTGAAGGCGTCATAGACCATCACCAGATCGAGATCGGCCTGGCCGACGCCCGCCATGGCCATGGCGCGCGGTCCGCTTTCGGCGGCTGCGGTCGTGGTCAGATCGGGCATGGCGACGATCGAACGGTGGTAATTGGCACCGGCGGCGCCCAGGAAATAGACCGGCTTGCCGGGCAGATCCTTCGCCCGGTCGGCGCGCACCAGCACGCAGGCCGCGGCCCCATCGGTCACAAGGCAGCAATCGGCCTTGGTCAGCGGGTCCGAGATCATCCGCGCCGACAGAACCTCGTCCTTGCTGAGCGGTCCGCGCGCAAAGGCCTCCGGGTTGAGGTTCGCCCAGCCGCGGGCGGCGAGCGCCACATCGGCCAGCTGTTCGCGCGTGGTGCCAAATTCCGCCATGTGCCGGCTCGTTGCCAGCGCATAGGCGGTGATCGGATGGCGTGGCCTGTAGGGTGTTTCGTGCCATTGCGGCTCGCTCATCGAGACGAGCCGTCCCCCAGCGGTGCGCTGGTTGGAGCCATAGCAGACGAGCGCGGCATCGCAGAGCCCCGCCTCAAGTGCCAGCGTCGCCTGCAGCAGGTGCATTTCGAAGCTCGAGCCGCCGACATTGGTGCCATCGAAGAATTTCGGCTTCAGCCCGAGATATTCGACCACGCTCATGGTCGGAAAGGCATGGCTGCTGGTCGCCGCGAAAACGGCGTCGATGTCCTGCATCCTGAGGCCTGCATCGGCAACGGCTGCAACCGCCGCCTTGCCGAGAAGCTCCATTGCCGAAAAGCCGTGGGCCTCGCCGACGCCGGCCGTTGCCATGCCGACAATGGCCGTCTTGCCCCTGAGTGTCCGTTCGCTCACCGGCCTTCCTCCCCGATCAGATCAAAGACCACGCGCGGGCCTTCCCCGGTCGTCTCGATGCGCGCCCTGACGCGGGCGCCGATGGCGGCGGTCTCCACGTCCGGCAGCGTCGACATCATGCGCACGCCTTCATCGAGGTCGATCAGCGCAACATTATACGACTCCCCGCGGCCTCGGTTGACCGTGATCGCATGGACCGTGCCGGTACCCTTCGCCTCGACCCATTGGAGGTCGGTGGCGCCCGACGGGGAAACCACGCGCGGCCAGAACACGTGTTCGCCGGTGCTCGGCGCGTGCTGGATCATGAAGCGTCCAGCGGCGAGATAGGCTTCATAGGCGGCCTGCGGACCAAGCGCGCCCGTATCGATATCCGTCATTTCTCTTCCCTTTTTGCGCTCTCGCCTTCATTTCCGCCGAGATAAAGGTGGGTCTGGGTGGCAATGCCCACGACCTTGCCGTCGTCACGCGTCATGGTGACCTCGAGCACCGCCGTCGTCCGGCCGACATGAACCGGCGCGCAGCGCGCGGTCACGGTCTCGCCAAGCTTCACCGCGCGGATGAAATTGGTCTTCGCCTCGATCGTCGTGTTGGTGATGTTGGCAGGGCTGCAGATGAACGCAGCCGTCCCCGCCGCCGTGTCGGCCAGCGTCATCAGCGCGCCGCCATGCAGAACGCCGTTGCGGTTCGACATCGCCTCGGTCGCCGTCATCGTGCAGACCACCTCTTCAGGCGTGCAGGTGACGATCTCGATCCCCATCAGGAGCGAGAATGTGGACCGGGGCGGCATCTCATCGAGGCTTCGATAATTTGCTGCCGCCATGGTTCAGCCCGCCCGCTCGGCAAGCGTGCGCCTGGCAATCACGAGCTGCTGGATCTGGCTCGTGCCCTCATAGATGCGCAGAAGCCTGATATCGCGGTAGAGCCGCTCGATGTCGTACTCCGCCATGTAGCCCGCGCCGCCATGGATCTGGAGCGCGCGATCGGCAATGCGTCCCGCCGCCTCGGTGCAGAAATACTTGGTGCAGGAGGCCTCCAGGATCGCCTTGCCTTCGCGGTTGAATGTTTCCGCCGTGGCCCGGACGAGCGCGCGCGCGGCATGAAGCTCTGCCTGGCAATCCGCCAGCATGCCCTGCACCAGCTGATGCTCACCGATCGGCTTGCCGAACTGCTTGCGCTGCAAAGCATAGTCGGTGGCGATATCGAGCATGCGCTGGCTCTGGCCCACCGCCATCGCGCCCACATGGATGCGGCCGCGATCAAGCACCTTCATGGCCGTTCGGAAGCCCTGGTTCAGCCGCTCCGGCCCGCCCAGAATGGCGCTTTCCGGCAGACGGACATTGTCGAAGATGACATCGGAGGTCTTGGTGCCGCGCTGGCCGAGCTTGCGGTCGGGCTTGGCGACGGTGATGCCGGGGGTGTTCGCCGGGACGATGAAGGCAGAAACGCCATCCGCGCCCGGCTTTTCGGGATCGGTGCGGGCAAAGACGGTGAACACGCCGGCACGCACCGCATTGGTGATGTAGCGCTTGGTGCCGTTGATCACGAAATCGCTGCCATCGCGGCGCGCCGAGGTGCGGATTCCGCCGGCATCAGACCCGTTGTCGGGCTCGGTCAGGGCGAAGGATGCGATCACATCGCCGCTTGCCACGCCCGGCAGCCATTGTTCCTTCTGCGCCTGGGTGCCATCCATGACGATGCCCTGCGAACCGATGCCCACATTGGTGCCGATCAGCGAGCGGAAGGTGAGCGACGCATAGCACAGCGCCTCGATCAGGCGCGCTTCCTGCGGCACGTTGACGCCGATGCCGCCGAATTCCTCGGGCGTGGAGAGGCCGAAAAGGCCCATTTCCTTCATCTCCGAGACGATCTCCTCGGGGATGGCATCCTCCTCCTCGACACGGCGTTCGGCCGGGATCAGCCGCTCGCGGGCAAATCTCTCCACACTCGCCATAAGCTGTTCAAAAACATCACTATCCACCCCTGCCGGCATCGTCCGCTCCTCCTTCGGTGTTACTCCGTCCTGGCCTTGATCTAACAAAATTATTCTGTATAGTAAATGCCATTCTACATGAGGAATGAAATGACCGAAGAAGCCGGACCGAAACTCGTCCCCGCCGTCCAGAACGCGATGAGCATCATGCGCCTTCTCGCCGCCGAGGGCCGGCCGATGGGCGCGACGCTGATTGCGCGCGAAACCGGGCTGAACGTGTCGTCCGCCTTCAACATTTTGAGGACGCTTGCCCATGAGGGTCTCGTGAGCTTCGACCCCGAGGCGAAGACCTACCGCATGGGCATGGGGCTGATGGAGTTTGCCATTCCCCTGCTCGGCGCCAATCCGACGGACGTGATCCGCCCGACGCTTCAGGCGATCGCTGCGGAGAACCGGACCATGATCGCGCTCTGGCAGATCACGCCCAACGCACGCATCGTGCTGATCGACCGGTTCACCGCGCCCAACATCCTGCATGCCGTGCTTGCCCAGAATAGCCGCCTGCCGGCGTTTTCCGGTGCCATCGGCCGCTGCTATGCGGCGACAAGAGGCCTTTCCGAGGCTGAGACCCGCAGGGGCTTCGAAACCGTTCGCTGGCAGGACGCTCCAAGCTTCGAAAGCTTCTGGGCAGATGTGAAGCAGGCGAAAACGACGAGGGCCGGCTTTGATCGAGGCCACCTGTTTCGCGGGCTCGACATCGTGGCAGCGCTGGTCAGCGACGCTGAGGGCACACCACGGCTCGGCATGAGCAGCATCACCATTTCCGGACAGCAGACCGATGAAAGCCTCAAGGCCATCGCCACGGCGCTGACGGAGGCCGCAGCGCAGATCGAACGCAGCCTGTTCGGCCGCCCCCATGGCGGCTGACACAGATTTTCAGGACATAGGGAGGATACATGTCTGACGTGAAGAACCTTGATGGCAAGGTCATGCTTGTGACCGGCGCCGGCGGCGGCATCGGACGCGCGATTGCGATGGAGGCGGCAAAGGCGGGCGCGCGCGTGGTCGTCAACGATATCGGCGCAGCGCTCGACGGTCAGCGCGAATCGAGCGCTGCGGCGCAGGAGACGGTGGCCGCGATCGAACAGGCAGGCGGGCGCGCCGTTGCCAATGGCGACGATGTGACCGACCCCGAAGGCGCAAAGGCCATGGTCCGGCAGGCGACCGACGCCTTCGGCCGGCTCGACGCCGTGGTCAACAATGCTGGCATCCTGCGCGACTGCTTCTTTCACAAGATGACCTACGAGAATTTTGATGCGGTGGTGAAGGTCCATCTCTACGGCACGTTCAATGTCAGCCGCGCCGCGTCGGACGTGATGCGCGAACAGGGGTCGGGCAGCCTGATCCACATGACCTCGACCTCCGGCCTGATCGGCAACCTGGCGCAGGCCAACTACTCGGCCGCCAAGCTCGGCATCACCGCGCTGTCAAAGTCGCTCGCGCTCGACCTGAAGCGCTGGAACATCCGCTCCAACTGCATAGCCCCCTTCGCCTGGAGCCGGATGACCTCGTCCATCAAGGTTGACAGCCCCGAGCAGGAGGAGCGCGTCAACCGCATGAAGGAGATGTCGCCGGAAAAGATCGCCCCGGTCGCGCTCTACCTCGCCTCCGACGCGGGCGCGGACACCACCGGCCAGATCTTCGCCGTGCGCAACAACGAGATCTTCCTGATCTCGCAGCCGCGCCCGGTCCGCTCCGTCCAGCGCAGCGAGGGCTGGTCGCTCGACAGCGTTGCAAGCCACGCGATCCCCGCGCTGAAGGCCAGCTATGTGCCGCTCGATGTTTCGGCAGATGTGTTCTGCTGGGATCCGGTCTGACTCACGCGCGATCTCACTGCCAGAAGCGACCCGATCCCGATCGGGTCGCTTCTGGCAGTGAGGGCGGGGCCAATCCATACATTTCAGGCATGTCAGGAAGTACATTCAGATATTTGATTTATGACCTCCGGGGTTTGATGATGGGGAAAACGGCAGGGAAGCCGAGCCCTTGGAGGAGACATAGGTGTACGATCAGGTCAGCGACGAATTTCAGGATATTCGCGACGCGGTGCGCGCGCTTTGCGCCGAATTTTCTGACGAATACCATCGCAAGATCGATGAAGCGCGCGGCTATCCCGAAGAATTCGTCGACGCGCTGACCAGGGCCGGCTGGATGGCAGCGCTCATTCCGGAAGAATATGGCGGGTCTGGCCTCGGGCTCACGGAAGCCTCGGTGATCATGGAAGAGATCAACCGCGCCGGCGGCAATTCCGGGGCTTGCCATGGCCAGATGTACAACATGAACACGCTGGTGCGCCACGGCTCCGAAGAGCAGCGCCAGCGCATCCTGCCGAAACTTGCCACCGGCGAATTGCGGCTGCAGTCCATGGGCGTGACCGAGCCGACGACCGGCACGGACACGACACAGCTCAAGACCACGGCCGTGAAGAAGGGCGACCGCTATGTGGTCAACGGCCAGAAGGTCTGGATCAGCCGCCTGCAGCATTCCGATCTGATGATCCTGCTTGCCAGGACCACGCCGCTGCCGGAGGTTAAAAAGAAATCCGATGGCCTCTCGATCTTCCTGGTCGACATCAAGGAAGCGATGAAATCGGGCATGGAGGTGCGCCCGATCCTCAACATGGTCAACCACGAGACCAACGAGTTGTTCTTCGACAATCTCGAAATCCCCGAGGAGAACCTGATCGGCGAAGAGGGCAAGGGCTTCAAATACATCCTCACCGGCCTCAATGCCGAGCGCACGCTGATTGCGGCCGAATGCATCGGCGACGGCTACTGGTTCACCGACCGCGTGGTGCGCTACGTCAAGGAGCGCACCGTCTTCGGAAGGCCCATCGGGCAGAACCAGGGCGTCCAGTTTCCGATTGCCGAAGCCTATATCGAGATCGAGGCTGCCAATCTGATGCGCCAGAAGGCCTGCCGGCTCTATGACGAGGGACTGCCCTGCGGAGCGGAGGCGAACATGGCGAAATACCTTGCCGCCAAGGCAAGCTGGGAAGCCGCCAATGCCTGTATCCAGTTCCATGGCGGTTTCGGCTTTGCCTGCGAATACGATGTCGAGCGCAAGTTCCGGGAAACCCGGCTTTACCAGGTGGCGCCGATCTCCACCAATCTCATCCTCTCCTATATCGCCGAGCACGTTCTCGGCCTGCCCCGGAGCTTCTGATGCTGCCACTTGAAGGGATCAGGGTCATCGCCATCGAACAGGCGGTCGCGGCCCCGTTCTGCACATCGCGCCTTGCCGATGCCGGCGCGGAGGTAATCAAGATCGAGCGCCCGGAAGGCGATTTTGCGCGCGGTTACGACGACGTGGCAAACGGCCAGTCGAGCTATTTCGTCTGGCTCAATCGCGGCAAGACCTCTCAGACGCTCGACCTTGCCGACCCGGCGGGTCAGGCCACTCTGGCAAAGCTGCTCGAGACCGCCGATGTTCTGGTGCAGAACCTGAAGCGCGGTGCGCTGTCGCGGCTCGGCTTCAGCTTCGAGCGGCTTTCGCGCGACTTTCCGAAGCTCATCACCTGCTCGATCTCCGGCTACGGCGAGGACGGGCCGATGGCGGACCGCAAGGCCTACGACCTTCTCGTGCAGGCGGAATCGGGCCTCTGCTCGATCACGGGCGGACCGTCCGAGCCTGCCCGCGTCGGCATTTCGCTGGTCGATATCGCAACCGGCGCCACCGCCCAGTCTGCCATTCTGGAGGCATTGATCCGGCGCGGAAAGACCGGACAGGGCGCCAATATCTCGATCTCCATGTTCGACGTGATGGCGGACTGGCTGACCGTGCCGCTTTTGAGCCATGAGGCTGGCAAGAGCCCGCAACGGGTCGGCCTTGCCCATCCCTCGATTGCCCCTTACGGCGTGTTCGTCGCCGGTGACGGGACGCAGATCCTGCTCTCCATCCAGAGCGAACGCGAATGGCAGAAGCTCTGCGCGGTGTTCCTCGGCAATGCCGAAATCGCCCGTGACCCCCGGTTTTCCAGCAATCTGGTACGGGTCGCAAACCGCCCCGAGACCGACGCACTGGTCGCTGAGGCCTTTTCACGCATGACCGGCGCGGAGGCGATCGACAGGTTGATTGCCGCCGATGTTGCGCTTGCAGCCGTCAACGACATGGCCGGCCTTTCCGCCCATCCGCATTTGCGAAGGATCACGGTTGAAACGCCGCGGGGGGCGGTTTCCTATCCGGCGCCTGCCCCTGTCTGGGACGATGCGCCGCGCAGCTACGGCGCGGTGCCCGCGCTCAACGCTCTGGAGGTGGACAATGTCTGAAGCGCTCGACCTCGACCACCTCAGGCGCTGGATCGGGCGCCAGGAACAGGCCTTCGAACTGCTGACACCGACGCTGGTTGCCCGCCTCAATGCCACGCTCGATCGCGAGGATCCGACCGATGAGGGCGCGGAGGCGCCGCTCCTGATCCACCACTGCCTGTGCCAGCCGACCACCCCCACCGCAAGCCTCGGCCCTGATGGCCATCCGGAGCGCGGCGACTTCCTTCCGCCGGTGCCCTTGCCAAGGCGGATGTGGGCTGGCGGCGCGCTGACCTTTCACGCGCCGCTTCTGATCGGCGAAACCATCTCGCGGCGCTCGGTGGTGGAAGATGTGACCCTCAAGGAGGGCCGCTCCGGCCGGCTCTGCTTCGTGACCGTGACACATCACCTCGAAAGCGGCGGCCGCAAGGCTCTGACCGAGAGACAGGACATCGTCTACCGCGACCCCGCCAACCTGGCTCCGGCCAGTCAGAGCCCAGCCAATGCGGCCCCGGTCAAGGCGCTTGCGGCAAGAACGCCGCAGCCGGCGGACGCTGGCGAACACCAGCGCATCGTCACCACGCCCGCCGCCCGGCTTTTCCGCTATTCCGCGCTGACCTTCAACAGCCACCGCATCCATTACGATGCCCCCTATGTGACCGACGTGGAAGGCTATCCGGGCCTCGTGGTGCACGGGCCGCTGCAGGCGATGCTGCTGGTGCAATATGCCGCCGATCTGAGGCAAGAAAGGCCGGCACGCTTCAGCTTCCGAAGCCTGTCACCCGCCTTCGGCGACAGATCGCTGGCCGTCAATGCGCGGAGCACCGATAACGGTTTCGACCTCTGGACGGCGGAGCCCGGCGGACCGGTGGCGATGGAGGCACGGGCGGAATGGTAGGCATCGAACTCATCAAGGCGCCGCTCTTCGTACCGGCCAACCGCCCCGAACGCTTCGCGAAAGCCGCTGCCAGCGCGGCTGACGCCATCATTCTCGACCTCGAGGATGCCGTCGGCCTCGATGCCAAGGACGAAGCCCGTGCCAATATCCGCTGCGACTTCACGCAGAAGCCGGTTCTGGTGCGCATCAATGCGCGCGGAACGCCGTGGCACGCGGCCGATCTTGACGCTGTCCGCACGCTCTCCTTTGCCGGGATCGTCCTGCCAAAGGCGGAAGAGGAAACGGCAGAGGTCTGCGCGGCGCTCGGCGACAGCCTTCCACTGGTCGCCCTGATCGAGACCGCGCGCGGGATTGCCGCAGCGCGCGCGATTGCGGCGATGAACGGCGTCTGCCGCCTTGCCTTCGGCTCGATCGATTATTGCGCCGATCTGGGGGCAGCGCATGACCGCGCGATCCTCATCCCCGCGCGCAGCGAACTGGTCCTTGCCTCGCGCCTTGCAGGCAAGCCGGGACCGATCGACGGCGTCACCGCACGGCTCGACGACCCCGCGGAAACGCGGAGCGATACTGAACATGCGCGCGCACTCGGCATGACGGGAAAGCTCTGTATCCACCCGAAACAGGTGCCGGAGGTTCTTGCAGGCTTTGCACCGAGCGAGCGCGAAATCGCCTGGGCCGAGCGCGTGCTTGCCGCCGGAGACGGCGCAGTGGCCGTTGATGGCGCCATGATCGATGAGCCGGTCCGGCTTCGCGCCCACCATATTCTCACCGCCGCCCGCCCCGCCTGATGACGGCTGTGCAGCCACCGAACAACGAAAGACGTATTGCTCCCATGAAACTGCTCGTCCCCGTAAAGAGGGTGATCGACTATAATGTGAAAGTCCGCGTCAAGGCGGACGGCACCGGGGTCGATCTCGCCAACGTCAAGATGTCGATGAACCCGTTCGATGAAATCGCGGTGGAGGAAGCCATCCGGCTCAAGGAGGCCGGCAAGGCCGACGAGGTGATCGTCGTTTCGATCGGCGTCAGGCAATGCCAGGAAACGCTGCGCACGGCGCTTGCCATGGGCGCGGACCGCGCCATCCTGGTGGTTGCGGCCGATGACGGTGCGACCAACATCGAACCGCTTGCCGTCGCAAAGATCCTGCAACAGATCGTGGAAGCCGAAGCGCCGGGGCTCGTCATCATGGGCAAGCAGGCGATCGACAACGACATGAACGCCACCGGCCAGATGCTTGCCGGCCTGCTCGGCTGGGCCCAGGCGACCTTTGCCAATGCACTCGACGTCGATCGCGCCATCGGCGGCGGCGTGGCGATCGTCTCGCGCGAGGTCGATGGCGGGCTGCAGACCATCAGGGTCGCCCTGCCGGCGATCATCACCACGGACCTTCGTCTCAACGAACCGCGTTATGCAAGCCTGCCCAACATCATGAAGGCGAAGAAGAAGCCGCTCGAGGAGAAATCCGCCGCCGATTTCGGCATCGACATCGCGCCGCGGCTGGAGATCATCAGCACCGCCGAACCCGCCAAACGCGCCGGTGGGATCAAGGTTGCCTCGGTGGATGCGCTCGTGGCAACGCTCAAGGAAGCAGGGGTCCTGTCATGACTGTTCTTGTTCTGGCCGAAATCAACGGCGATGGCACGCTCAATCTCGATGCGACCGCAAAGGCCGTATCCGCTGCCTCAAGTCTTGGTCCTGTCACCATTCTTTCGACAGCAAGAGCCGCCGGTGAACAGGCGGCGCGCATCGATGGCGTGGTCAGGGTGCTTCTTGCCGATGACGGCCTTTACGCAAACCGCCTTGCAGAGCCGCTCGCCGCGTTGATCGCTTCGCTTGCCGCAGATTTCAGCCATATCGTCGCCCCCGCCACCAGCGGTGGCAAGAACATCCTGCCACGGGTGGCGGCGCTTCTCGACGTCATGATCCTGACCGATGTGACCGCCGTGGTCGATGCGGACACGTTCGAACGCCCGGTCTATGCCGGCAATGCGATCCAGACCGTGCGGTCGCGCGACTCCATCAAGGTTCTCACCGTCCGCACATCAACCTTCGCAGCGGCGGCTGCCACCGGATCGGCAAGCGTGGAGGCGATTGGGCCGGGCAGCGACCCGGCGCTTTCGACATGGGTCGAGGACAGGATGGCAGAGAGCGACCGGCCGGAACTTGCATCCGCCCGGATCGTGGTCTCGGGCGGCAGGGGCCTTGCCTCGAAAGAGAATTTCGCACTGATCGAGTCGCTCGCCGACAAGCTCGGTGCGGCCGTCGGCGCCTCGCGCGCGGCGGTCGACAGCGGCTTTGCGCCCAATGACTGGCAGGTCGGCCAGACCGGCAAGGTGGTGGCGCCCGACCTTTACGTTGCGGTCGGGATTTCCGGCGCGATCCAGCACCTGGCCGGCATGAAGGATTCCAAGGTGATCGTCGCCATCAACAAGGACGAGGAAGCACCGATCTTTGAGGTCGCAGATTTCGGGCTGGTGGCAGACCTCTTTGAGGCGGTGCCCGCACTTTCCGAAAGGCTTTGAGCCGTTGGAAGGCAAGCTGCGGAGGCAAAAAGGTGAAGGCAGGACCGAGCCGACGTTCCAAGCCGTGTAACCATGTCTTTACCCTTCGCCGCTAACCTTTCGAAGGCCGAACGGCATGCATTGGCACGGCGGAGCGTGTTCCGGCAAAGGCCCGCCCCGTGTGGCTGCGTTTTCATGCAATTTTCGGGCGGAGGTGCTCCATGTCGCGTTCCCTACTTTCCTCGGCGCTCAGCCTCAATGGCGGCTATGTCGACACCATGGGCTTTGTCGCGCTGAACGGGCTGTTCACGGCCCATGTCACCGGCAACTTCGTGACGCTCGGCGCGGCCATCGCCACCGGCACCGGGGGGCTGCTTGCGAAATCGCTGGCGCTGCCGGTGTTCTGCGTCGCAGTCATGGCTGCGCGGTATTTCGCACGCTGGCTCAAACGCCAGTCCCGGCCGGTGGTGCCGGTATTGCTGGTGATCCAGTTCGTGCTGTTCGTGGCGGCCGGCCTGCTCTCATACGTCCTGGATTTCAGCGTGCCGAACAGCGCTGCGGAACTGGTCATCGGCATGACGCTGGTCGTTTCCATGGCGATCCAGAACGCGGTCCACCGGGTGCACCTTCCCGACATGCCGCCATCAACGCTGATGACCGGAACCACCACCCAGATCATGCTGGATCTTACCGACCTCATCTTCGGCGAGGTGGAAGACAGAAAGAAGCTGAAGGCCCGGCTGAAGCGGCTGATCCGCTCGCTGTTCCTGTTTGCACTCGGCTGCGCGCTTGCAGCCCTCGCCTGGCGCTACCTGCACCGGCTCTGCTTCTTCGGACCGCCGATCATCATCCTGCTTGCCTATCTGGGCTTCCAGCAGGAGGAAAAGGCGGAAGCTTCCGCCGCCTGATCCTGCCGTCGCCGCAAGCCGGCTTAAGGTGTTATATAAGCTTCATCTTTCATTCATCGGTTTGTCGTTTCGAGCGCATAATTGCAAGGGGCCATCACGCTGCAATTCTAATTGCAAAGGAAGATTTCCCATGAAGACCCTTTCCGCATGCCTCCTCGCAAGCGCTGTCGCCCTCATGGCGTCCGCCGCCCATGCCGATACCACCGTCGAGTTCTGGCACAGCTTCAATCCGGACAAGTCCAACGGCAAGGCGCTTGCCGAAATCATCGACAATTTCGAGGCCGCCAATCCCGGCATCCATATCGATGACCAGTTCATCGGCGACTACAACGACATCGTCGCCAAGCTTCAGGCCGCCATTCCAGCAAGGCGCGCGCCCGACGCGGTGATCATGGAAGTCACCCGCTACGGCCTTTTCGCCGATCGCGGCGTGCTGGAAGACCTCACCGACAGGCTTGCCGGCGATCCGCTGTCCGAAGACCTGTTCGGCTTTGCCCGCGAGGTCGGCGTCTATGACGGCAAGAACTACATCATCCCGTTCAATTCCTCGACGCCCGTTCTCTATGCCAACAAGGACATCTTCGAGCAGGCCGGCTATGCCGACATTCCGCCGCTGAAGACCTTTGCCGACATCACGGTTGCCGCCGGCACGATCAGCGAGATGCTCGAGAGCGACAACATCAAGGGCATGACGGCGCCCGGCCAGTTCGCCCGCTGGGGCCTGATCATGTCGAATGACAGCGACCTGATCGATTCCACGACCGGCGACATCATGATCGACGCGCCGAACACCGTCGAGACCTATGAATGGATGGCGTCGCTGGTCAAGGACGGCATTGCCTCCCCCGACGGCGTGACAGACGAGAAGGTCGACAAGCAGGTCTTCCTCTCAGGCCATGCCGGCCTGATGATGAACTCGACCGGAGACCATGGCGATGTGGTGAAGGCGCTCGGCGACAAGGCCGTGGTGCTGCCCATGCCCTGCAACAAGGTCTGCGCGGTTCCGATCGGCGGCGCCGGCATCGGCATTCTTTCGTCGTCCGAAGACGAAGTGAAGGACGCGGCCTACAAGTTCATCTCGTTTGCCGCCTCGCCGGAATCGAACGCCATCTGGTTTGCTGGCACCGGCTACATGCCGATCAACAAGAAGACCGCCGATGAGCCGCTCGCCAAGGAAGCGATTGCGAACGAGGAAGGCATCACGGTTGCCATCGAACAGCTCGACTTCGCCCGCGGCCGTCCGCGCCCGCCGGTGGTCACCTGGATGCGCTCCAACGAATATGATGTCTGGCAGGCGATCGCGCTCGGCACCCGCGATGCACAGTCGGCACTCGCCGACTTCGCGGCACGCACCTTCCAGGAAGCAGAGCGTTTGTCGAAGTAAGTCCGACACGTCTTTCCATGCAGAGGCCTGCGCGTCTTCACCGGCGCGCGGGCCCGATCGCAACCGCCGCCCTGCCGCCAGATAGCGGCAGCCGAGGACGCTTCCCATGCCGCGCAAGCTGACCCCCTATCTGCTCGTCCTGCCGCTGATGACCTTCATCGCGGTCTTCACCTATATCCCGATCGTCACCAGCCTCGACCTCAGCGTCCGGCAATGGGATTTCATGTCGGCCGAAAAGCCCTTCGTCGGTCTCGACAACTACATGATCCTGTTCAACTCGCATCCGTTCTGGAATTCGCTCCGGGTCACCGCCATCTTCGCCTTCATCTCGGTGCCGCTCCGGCTTGCGCTCGCCCTCGTGCTCGCAAACGCGCTGACGCGCGAGACCTTTGCCCGGCGGATCCTGCGCGGCGCGCTGTTCCTGCCCTACGTTACCTCCACCGTCTCGATCGCCGTGGTGTTCTCCTGGGTGTTCTCGACCGATTTCGGCATGATGAACGGGCTGCTCGGCCTGTTCGGCATCGACAAGGTCCGCTGGATGCAGAGCCCTGAGCTCGCGCTCGGCGTGCTGATCTTCATCAACACCTGGAAGCAGCTCGGCTACGACGTGATCATCTATATCGCGGGCCTGCAGGCGATCCCGCAGGAGCTTTATGATGCCGCCGCCGTCGATGGCGGCAAGAGGATGCATGTGTTCCGCCGGGTCACCTTTCCGCTGGTCATGCCCACCACCTATTTCCTGCTGGTGATCTCGGTGATCGAGGCCTTCCAGGTGTTCACCCTCGTCAACGTCATGACCGAGGGCGGGCCGGCGGGTGCCACCGACCTGATCGTCAACCGGCTCTACGAGATCGGTTTCACGCTGTTCGACATCGGCCAGGGCTCGGCGCTCGCCGTTCTCCTGTTCATCCTGCTGGTGGCGCTTGCGGTGTTCAAGTCGCGCGTTCTCGGAAAGAGGGTTCACTATGAAGCCTGACAATCCCATCTATGCCGGTCTTGCGCTGCTTGCCGGCCTCGTGTTCCTGTCGCCGGTTCTCTATTCGATCTTCATGTCGTTCGAGACGGCAAACGCCTATTACACCGGCACGCTGGACCTCACGCTGGCCAATTACAAGGTCGCGATCGGCCAGTACAATTTCGCCCGTTATCTCTTCAACAGCCTGATCGTGGCGGGCGCGGTGACCGTGATCGGCACCGCCTTTGCCACCATGGCGGCCTATGCGTTTGCGCGTTACCGCTTCCCCGGCAACAACCTGCTGTTTGCCGCGACCGTCGCAACGCTGATGATCCCGAGCCATATCAGCCTGATCCCGAACTATCTGACGCTCGCCGATGCCGGTCTGCTCGACAGCTATGCCGGCCTGATCCTGCCGGCGATCTCCAACGGCTTTGCCGCCTTCTTCCTCCGGCAATATATCCGCGGCATTCCGCGCGCGCTGGACGAGGCCGCCTATATGGACGGCGCCTCGCCCATGACGGTGCTGTGGCGGGTGATCGTGCCGATCGCAAAGCCCGCCATCCTGTCGATGGGGCTCTACATCTTCATCACCGAGTGGAACAACTACATCTGGCCGCTGGTCGCCACCAGCCGCGAGGACCTCTACACGCTCCAGGTCGGGCTGGCGAAGCTCTACCGCATCAACCCCGGCGAAGGCCTGATCGACTGGCCGCTCGTGATGGCCGCCTCCGCCATCTCCATGCTGCCCGTCATCCTCGGTTTCGTGCTGGTCGAGCGCCACCTGATCCGCGGCATTACCATGGGCGCCGTGAAATAGAACCAGCATGACAGGAAAGACCACAGTGACACGCATTGCCTCCCACCGCGGCGGAACCCTCGAATTCGGAGATAGCACCTGGGCCGGCTTTACCGCGACCGCAGCCATGGCCGTCGACGAGGTCGAGTTCGACCTGCACCCGACCGCCGACGGCCGCATCATCGTCCACCATGACGCAACGCTCGACCGCACCACAGACACAAGCGGCGCGATCGCCGAAATGACGGCGACCGAAGTGCGGGCGGCCGTGGTCGATCACGCCGGCGCCGGCTTCCGCCATCCGCTGTTCATCGAGGAGCTCTGCACGATCTTCGCTGAAAGCCCGGTCGGCTTCCGCTGCGAGATCAAGCCCGGCGCAGACGGCCGCGCCTATAAAGGCTTCGTGCCGAAAGCGGTCAAGGCACTCGCGGCGGCGGGAAAGCTCTCGGCCACGACCTTCTCCTCATTCCTGATTGACACGCTGACAGAGCTTGGCGGCGCAACTAACCGGCCTGCGCTATGGCTGGTCTCTCCCCCCGTGCTCTCCCAGCTGGGCGCGCGCGGCGTCATCGATCTTGCCCGCTTGCGCGGTATTGTCGAGATCAGCGTGCATATCGACACTGCCACCCCGGCCCTGATGCGATCGGCAGAGGATGCCGGCCTCGCCTTCGGCTGCTATGCCGCCCACACCCGTTCCCAGATCGAAAAGGCATTCGATCTCAGCGTGAAGGTGTTCACCACCGACCGGCCCTCGCTCGCCATCGCCATCCGCAACGCCCGCATGGAGGAAACGCCATGAGCCGCATTTCGCTGAAGAACATCCGCAAGGCCTATGATCACGGGCCGACGGTGCTGCACGGGGTGTCGATGGATATCGAGCCCGGCGAGTTCATCGTGATCGTCGGCCCCTCCGGCTGCGGCAAGTCCACCCTTCTGCGCCTGATAGCGGGGCTCGAGACCTGCCCTGAGGGCGACATCATCATCGACGGCAGACGCGCCAACGACATCTCGCCGCAGGACCGCGACATCGCGATGATCTTCCAGAACTACGCGCTCTATCCGCATATGACCGTGCGCGAGAACATCGCCTTCGGGCTGGAGCTGCGCGGCATGGCCAGGAAGGCGCGCAACGAGCGGGCAGTCGAAGTGGCAGGCATGCTGCAGCTCGACGCCTATCTCGACCGCAAGCCCGCCGCCCTTTCCGGCGGCCAGCGCCAGCGCGTGGCCATGGGCAGGGCCATTGCCCGCGACACCTCCACCTTCCTGATGGACGAGCCGCTTTCGAACCTCGACAATGCGTTGCGCGTGACGCTCCGCCGGGAGATCAAGGAACTGCACAAGGCGCTGAAGGCGACGATCATCTACGTCACCCACGACCAGACCGAGGCCCTGTCGCTCGCCGACCGGATCGCGGTGATGAAGGGCGGCTACCTGCAGCAGTTCGACACGCCCGAGGCGATCTACGACCGGCCCGCCAACCGCTTCGTCGCAAGCTTCATCGGCGCGCCGGAAATGAATTTCCTGACCGCTGCCGAACTGCCGGGCGCAGGCATTCCCGCCGACATGACCGTGGGTCTGCGTTCCGACGCCCTCACGCTTCTCGCGGAAAAGCCCGAGGGCATCGCGCTTCCCGCACGGGTCACCTTGAGCGAAATGACGGGATCAGATGTTGTGCTGCATTGCGAAACGCCCGCCGGGCGGGTTACGCTGACCGCGCATCGCAGCGCCCTTCCCGCCGATCTTTCCGCCTGCTGGATCGCCTGCGACATGAAGGCCGCGCATGTCTTCGACAGCGAGACCGGCGCACGCCGCGACCTTGCCGTTGCGGGCATCTGACACCGGTAGGGACATGGACGGCATATGGACAGGACAGACGACATCCCGCAGCATCTGAGCGAGCTCGTGGCGCTCAACGCCGAACGGCTGACGGAGGCCGATAGCCGCCTTCTCGATGTGCTGCTGCAGAACCCGTTTCGGGCGGCTCTCGAAAACGGCCGCGAGATCTCGAGCCGGGCGGGGCTTCACCCCTCCTCCGCCGTCAGGCTGGCACGAAGGCTCGGTTTCGATGGCTATCCCGAATTCCGCACCTTCCTGCAGAACAGCCTGGTGGAAGAGGGCGAGGATTTCGACAATGGCGCCGCCCGCGTCGCCGCCCGGCTGCTGCGCGCCGACGAAGGAGCGCTGGTCTCCTCCGTGATCGACAGCGAGATCGCCGCGCTCGAAAACGCCCGCAAGGCCGTCCATGACGGCCAGATCCGGACGTTTTCAGAGACGCTGCGCGACTGCCGGCGGATTTACGTGGTCGGGCTCGGCCATTTCGGCGCGCTCGCCCACCTCGTCAACCTCCGCCTCAACCGCTCCGGCTATGCCGCATGCGACCTGACCGCGACGCCGAACCTGATGCGCGAAACGCTGATGGCGATGACAGCGCAGGACGTGCTGTGGCTCTTCGCCTTCCGCAGCCCGCCGCCGCTGATGCACGACATCCGCTCGGTCGCGGCAAGCCGCGGGGCGACCACGCTTGCGATCACCGATGTCGCAGGCGGCCGTTTCACGCCCGCGCCCGACCATCACATCACCGTCTCTCGCGGCACACTCGGCCAGTCGCAGTCGCTGGTGGTGCCGATGACGATTGCCAACACCATCATCCTCGACCTTGCCGCCATCGACAACGGCCGCTCGCTGAAGGCGATCGAGGATTTCGACCGCTTCCGCGAGGAAGGCCCGTCTTTCAGCTGGGGCTGACGAACCGGGATACGGAAAACGGCGCGGGCGGATGAACCGCACGCGCCGTCTGATAAAAGGTCCGCCGAGCTGGGCATGGACAAGGCGGACAAAGGTTTACGCCGGAGAGCCTATTTCTGCTCGGGCGGAAAGATCTCGGACCAGTCATCCTTCATGCTGATGATATGCCAGCCGCTTTTTTCGGCTTCGTCCATCGTGGCCTGGGAGAAGGTGCCGAAGGGCGAGCCGGGCAGGCCTGCGGCAGGGCCATAGGCATATTCGCGGGTGGCGTCGTCATGATGAACGAACATCATCAGCGGCGCGCCCTTTCCGGCTGCGGTCCATTCCAGCATCTGCTTGTCGCCGTCGGAATTGCCGAAGGCTGCAACGGGACGCTTGCCGATCACGGCATTGATGGCGACCGGCTTGCCGGCCTTGTCATCGTCAAATCCCAGGGCCGCCTCGCGGGTTAGCTGCGGAACGCCGTTGACGATTTCATATTTGGTCTTCACGGCCGATCCGATGACCTGTTCGGAAGGAATGCCATAGACCTCTTCCGTGACGACGCGCATGAATTCAACGCCGCCGCCGGAGACGATATAGGTCTTGAAACCGTTGTCGCGCATATAGTCGAGCACTTCGAGCATGGGCTGATAGGCGAGTTCGGTATAGGGCCGCTTGAAGCGCGGGTGTTCGGCGGTCTTGAACCACTCCGCAACGATGGCCTCGAAATCGGCCGTGCTCATGCCGGTATGGGTTGCGGCGATCAGTTGAAGGACACCCTTTTCGCCGGTCTTGGCAAGGCCCTGCATGTCGCCCGCAAGCGCGGACTGGAACGGCTCGGTGGTGCTCCATTCCGGATGCTCCGGCGCAAGCGCCTTGACCCGGTCGAGCGCGAAGGCGAGCTGGGTGTACATCGGATGCTCGGTCCAGAGCGTTCCGTCATTGTCGAACACGACGATGCGGTCGGCCGGCTCGATGTAGTCGCTGTTTGTCTTGTCGGTGGAAGACGTCACGAAATCGAGGATGGCCTGCTTGTTTTCGCCGGCATTCCAAGAGGGAAGCGGATCGGCCTGGTCTGCCGAGGCGGAAACGAACAGCGCCAGGGCAAAGGCGGGCGCCATCAGCGCTGCGCGGATGGGGGATGCAATGCTCATATTTACTCCTCCGATTGCTGTCGCAGAACGGACAATGACGGGAGGCCGAGAGGCCCCCCGTCCTTGCCGGCGCCATGCCGCGGGGTGCGCGCTGCAGCATGGCGACAACCGGGTGGCCCGTTTGGGCCGGCCCGTATCTTGACCGCGACTAGTCGCGCGAGGTGCTCGAGGACTTCACCTGATCCATGACCTGGTCGAGGTTGTAGCTCGCCGGGTGCTGGAGCGGCGGAAACTCCTTGTAGGTTTCCAGTTCCTTGAGCCACAGGGCCTGGCCGATCGGCAGCATGTTCCAGTCATAGGTATAGGCTGTCACCGGGCCGCCGAGCGCGCCACCGACACCCTGAAGGGTCTTGGTGAACGAACCGATCGACTGTTCGAAGGGGTCACGCTTGATGTTGACGACCTGAGTCCAGCTGAACTGTTCGACGCCGTTGAAGGTCTTCGTCGGGTCCTGGTCGACCATGGCGAAATACATCTTCCAGTTCTTGTAGCGCACGGCCGAAGGCGTGGAGCCGGAATAGTAGAAGAAGGTATCGCGCTTGGAGCCCTGGCCCTGCAGCGAACCGACCTGGTTCACGCCGTCGAGCGTGGTCTTGACGATGCCCGGATATTCGCCGGCCTCGATCTTCTGCTTCAGCTCGTCGCCCTTCGGGCCGCCTGCCAGTTCAACCAGCGTCGGCATCCAGTCGAGAGCGGAAAAGATGTCGCTGTTGACCGTACCGGCTTCGATGTGGCCAGGCCAGCGAATGACGAGCGGTACGCGCATGCCGCCTTCCCAGGTGGAGAGCTTGCCGGCTGCGAACGGGGTCACGCCGCCATCGGGGAAGGTGATGGTTTCAGCGCCGTTGTCGGTGGTGAAAACGACGATGGTATTATCCAGCTCACCCATTTCCTCAAGCTTGTCGAGGACGAGACCGATATTGTCGTCAACCTGCTTCATCGCAGCTTCGTTGACGCCCCAGTCCTTGCCGCCCTGCGTGCCGAGCATGGCCTTGTACTTGTCGGACAGGACAGTGGTCACATGCATGCGTGCAGGATTGTACCAGACGAAGAAGGGCTTGCCGGTCTTGTCCGGGTCCTTGCGATCCAGGAAGTCGACGACCTTGGCCGAGATTTCCTCGTCAATGGTCGCCGAGCGGTCGAGCGTGATCGGACCTTCATCCGTGCAGCTCTGGTTTTCCTGCGAGCCATCGGAGGACGTGCAAGCGATCACCGGACGCGGCGGGGTCATGCACAGACCCTGGGACGGATCGATCGCGCCGTCGGGATCGGAAAGGCCGGGCACCGGCGTATTGGTGCAGGGCGGCACGATCGACTGAACGGTCGGGCTGGAGTTGATATCGGGGAAGCTTGCAGCCTGCATGGCGTCGAGGTGGTAGAGATAGCCCCAGAATTCCTCGAAGCCATGGGCGGTCGGCAGCGATTCAGCGGTATCGCCCAGGTGGTTCTTGCCGAATTCGCCGGTGGAATAGCCGAGGTCGCGCATGAATACGGCAAGCGAGGGCGTGCCCTTGCGCAGCCAGGATTCGGAGCCCGGAATTTCGGGCAGCAGCATGCCGACGCGGACGGGGTTCATGCCGGTGAAGAAGGCGGTACGGCCAGCCGTGCAGCTCTGCTCGGCATAGTAGTCGGTGAACATCATGCCTTCTTCGCCGATGCGGTCGATGTTCGGCGTTTCGCCGACCATCAGGCCACGGTGATAGATCGACGGCTGCATGTAACCGACGTCATCTGCCATGATGAAAAGGATGTTGGGCTGGCTTCCGGCCGGCTTGGCCGTGTCGGCGGTTGCAGCCGGCGCGCTGCTCTGGGCCGGCGCTGCGTCTTGAGCTAGCGCTGTCACGCTCGTCAGCGCCGACGCGCAAAGCGCTGTCGCGAGGAAGGCGGACGCCGCCTTCGCGCCTGTGATCCGGGGTAGTTTCATCATGATATTCCCTCCTTCGCGCATGGCTGATGTTCCATGACGCTGGTCATATGTTGCCTTTGAGGTTTGGCAACGTTAAGCTGTATAAAAGGGATGTGAGATCCACACGGTGTGACCCCGGCGCGACAATCACGCCCACCATTTTGATGCAAATAAAGCTTCTTAAACAATCGCTTAGTTAGCCTGAGTTACATGTAGACCGAGTTTGTGGCCAGCTTGCTCCTATCCCCACTCTGATATGGGATAGGATGTAATTCACCTGGCAGCTTTTCATTTCGCGTCAATCGGGAGATTATCTTGTCAGGAAATCGGGGCTTGGTGGGGCTTTCCAGAGCGCGGGGCATGGGTCTCCTGCCCAATTTCCTCGAAACAGGCGGAGGAGAAAAAGGGCTGTTCAAGGCGTTCCGCGCTGCCGGTCTGCCGATACAGACCCTGGATAACCCGAACATGCCGATCCCGGTTGCGGTGATGGCAGAACTGTTTGCCCAGGCCGGCGCCATTCTGGACGACCGCACTCTCGGCTTCCGGGTCGGGCGGGACACCAATTACCAGGGCTGGGGCGGATGGGCGCAGTACGGCACCCAGGCGCCCACGCTCGGCACCGGCATCAATCGCCTCAATGCCACCAACTGGGCGCACATGTCAGCCTTCGAGATGACGCTTCAGCCGGTTGGTCGCGGTTTCGTCTGGCGGGTCGTCCCCCCGCTCAGGCAAGACCGCATCATGCACTACACCGATCACCTTCTTTTTCCGATGTTGAGCTATGCGCGGCTTTATCTCGGCCGGGCATGGGTTCCGGAGTGGATCGAGGTGAACTATCCGCGCGACCGCGAGGCCCAGGTGATAGAAACCCTGCTCCAGGCGCCGCTGCGCTGCGGAGGAAAAGGCGTTGCGCTGCCGTTTTCAGCCGAGCAGCTGGCGCGCAAACAGCCTGAAGGAAAACTCGCCGCGCTGCAGGCTTTGACATTGAAGGATATCGCCGCCGATGTGGTGCTGCCGGAGGCGCAGGAACCCGCACGCTCCTTCTCCGCCATCGTTGCGATGCGGCTTCTGGAAGGCAAGAGCGATATCGAAGGGGCTGCACAAACGGTCGGGTACGGCGTGAGGGGGTTGCAACGCCGTCTGTCGACCGCGGGCTACACCTACAAGGATATTCTGGAGGCTGCCCGCCGCACGCGCGCGCTCGAGCTTCTCGCCCAGACCAATGTCTCGGTCGCCGAGATCGCTTTTTCGCTGGGCTATGAAGAACACGCCAATTTCT
Organism: Martelella limonii; assembly: GCF_013344475.1. Classification (GTDB taxonomy): domain Bacteria; phylum Pseudomonadota; class Alphaproteobacteria; order Rhizobiales; family Rhizobiaceae; genus Martelella; species Martelella limonii. Next base: position 58,306 of record NZ_JABUOU010000006.1, read on the forward strand.
CGCGCGCGTTCCAGCGCTGGATGGGCATTTCCCCGTCAGCCTATCGCGCGAAGTTCGGCATTGATCGGCCGCGCACCTCACTGGCGGGCTGAGCGCCTCAGAGCGCGGAAAGCACGCTGGTCATGCCCCAGATCACGACGCCGAGCGGCACGAGGGCAAGAAGCGCGAAGATCCCGTCCCGGGTCAGGATCGAGAATGCAATCAGCGTCACCGACACCCCGATCAGCGACGATGAAAACGGGATGAATTCCATCACCGGCATCAATGCGCCGAAGATGACGCAGGCAAGCGGGAGCAGCCACAGGAGCGGCGGCTTGAACAGGAATGTCAGGCGCTCACGGGCAGCCCTGTCGATAAAACGGGTCATGGGGAGCAGCTTCTGCATGGCGGCGTGGAACTTGTCAGATTGCATTTCTCGGTTGCGGATCCAGCCGGGAAGCCAGATCTGGCTATGACCGACAAGCTGCTGCGCCGCGATCAGCAGGATGATCAGACCGCACAGCGTGGAAAGGCCGGGCACGCCGCTCAAGGGCGTGATCAGAACGAGCGCCGGCAGGATCAGCAGCGGCACGAAGGAGGCATGTCCGAAGGAGGAGACCAGATGGTCCACGGATACATGGTCCTCTCCTGCTTCCCGCATGGTCTGCTCAACAATTTCCGTCAGCGAATGAAACTCGCGCGGTGGTTCGGCGACGGACACGAAATGCTCCTGCTGAGTGCAATGCAATTCCTTCAAAAACGCCTGGCGCACGGCTTGGTTCCGCTGCCGGCGATACCGCCATTGCTTTTGGCCCCGGGCTGTGTACCTCATGGCAACAGAAGAACAGAGCGAGGAAATCATGTCAGAGCAACGTCTGGAACGTCTGGAAGCCCAGATCGCCGCCCATCAGGAAGTGCTGATCGCGCTTGCCGCAGCACTCGCGGAAGGCAAGGATTATTCGGTATTCCGCCGCGCACTCGATGGACTGCTGACGGTGAAGGGCCAGGAGGAGGATCCTGGCTTCGAGCCAGACGAATCCTTCGCCTTCGCCTATCGGGTCGCAGACACCATCCGCGCCATCGTGGACGGGGCGGAAGCACGCGCTAACCGCTGACTGCCCGGAACCAAACGCGCGCTCCGGTCGTTGCATCAAAATGACCGATCGGAGAGAGCGCCCATGGCAGCCGCGAAAGACAATGCTTCCATCAAGGACGAGGATACCTACGAAGCCCTGAGGCGCAACGGCGCATCCAAGGAGAAGGCCGCGCGGATCGCGAACGCGAAGGCCAATCCCGGCATATCCCCCTCGAAAAAAGGCGGGAAAGCATCGCCTTACGAGGAGTGGACGCGCGACGAACTGTATGAGCGCGCGCGCGAGATCGGCATCGATGGCCGATCGTCCATGAAGAAATCCGAGCTGATCGCGGCCCTTCGCAACCACTGAGGGACCGCGCTTGGCTTATGTCTTTTCCACGTCGTGTCGATCCAGCAGATCGGCCACCATTGTGAACGCGGCGACGATGTCCTGCTGTTTGGTCTTGCTGAAGGACGCGAAATCCGAGGCGAAACCGTCGGCAAAAAACGCAGGCGAGGAAAGAAGCGCCTCACGCCCCGTTTCCGTCAGCTCGGCCTGGACTGTGCGGCGGTCGCTGGTGGAGCGGTTGCGCCGGATCAGGCCCTTGGCCTCAAGCTTGTCAAGAATGGTCACGGTGGTCGCGGCGCTGAGATCGGCCTGGCGCGAGATCGCCGCCGTCGTCAGCGCGCCCTGGTCGCTGACCGCCTTCAAAACCACGATCTGCGGTATGGTCAGCCCGGATTCCCGCCCTATCTGCTTGGAGCGGGTGTCGATTGCGTGGGCGATGCGCCGGATCGCCTTCATCACCGCTTCCGCATTCACTGCCGCCATGTCCGTCTCGATGTCCATCATGATGGCAATCAGTTACAGCAGAAATGATTTGAACTCAAATGATTTCTGCTGTAACTAAACACAACCCTTAAGCGCGGGCCCAGGCCCGTCGCCGACCAGAAACTGCGCCGCGCGATGATCGCGACGGCGCTTTCACCCATGGCCCGTTCAGGCGGGCCGAACGTTCAAGGAGCGACCGAGCCGACCATGTGTGGTATTGCCGGAGAGATCAGATTCGATGGAACACTTGCCGATTCCGAAGCCGTGGCCCGCATCACAGAGGCGCTCGCGCCGCGTGGGCCGGATGGCAGCGGCATATTTGCACAGGGGCGCTTCGCCTTCGGCCACCGCCGCCTGAAGATCATCGATCTTTCGGAAAAGGCCGCCCAGCCGATGACCGATCCGGAACTCGGCCTCACCATCGTCTTCAACGGTTGCATCTACAACTACCCGGAGCTGAAGCGCGAGCTGGAGGACAAGGGCTACAAGTTCTTCTCCACCGGCGATACCGAAGTCATCATGAAGGCCTATCATGCCTGGGGTCGCGACTGCGTGAAGCGGTTCCACGGCATGTTCGCCTTCGCCATCGTCGAGCGCGACAGCGGCAAGGCGATGATCGCGCGCGACCGGTTCGGCATCAAGCCGTTCTATTATGCGACCAGCGGCCGCAACATCCGCTTTGCCTCGACGCTGCCTGCGCTGTTGAAGGGCGGCGGCATCGACAAATCGGTCGATCCGGTGGCGCTCCACCATTACATGTCGTTTCACGCCGTCGTGCCGCCGCCGCATACCATCATCAAGGGCGTGCGCAAGCTGCCGCCGGCCACCACCCGCTGCTTCGAGCCCGATGGTTCGTTCGAGGATATCCGCTACTGGTCGCCGAAGCATGAGCGCGATACCGCGACGGCCAATCTCAGCCGCGAGGAATGGCGCGACCGGGTTCTCGATGCGCTGAGGACCGCCGTGCGCCGCCGCATGGTTTCCGACGTGCCAGTCGGCGTGCTGCTGTCAGGCGGCGTCGATTCCTCGATCATCACCGGACTTCTCGCCGAAGAAGGCCAGAAGGACCTGATGACGTTCTCGATCGGCTTCGAGGAAGCCAATGGCGAAAAGGGCGACGAGTTCACCTATTCCGACCTGATCGCCGAGCGCTTCGGCACCGATCACCACAAGATCTTCGTGCCGTCCTCCGAATTGATGAGCGCGCTGCCCGATACCATCAATGCGATGTCGGAACCGATGGTGTCCTATGACAATATCGGCTTCTTCCTGCTGTCGCGCGAGGTTTCCAAGCACATCAAGGTGGTCCAGTCCGGTCAGGGCGCGGACGAGATTTTCGCCGGCTATCACTGGTATCCGCCGCTCGAGAACTCGAATGATGTCGTCGGCGATTATGCCAAGGGCTTCTTCGACCGCGACCATGCCAAGATGGCCCGCCACCTTTCGCCGGAATGGCTGGCGCAAGAAGATGTCAGCCGCGCCTTTGTCGAAAGCCATCTGATGGCGGGGGGCGCCGAAGGCCCCGTTGACCGGGCGCTGCGTCTCGACAGCCAGGTGATGCTGGTCGACGACCCGGTCAAGCGCGTCGACAACATGACCATGGCCTGGGGCCTCGAGGCGCGCGTGCCGTTCCTCGATCATGAGCTTGCCGAGCTTGCGGCCACCATTCCGCCGGAGTTCAAGCTCAATGACGGCGGCAAGGGTGTGCTGAAGGATGCCGCGCGCCTGGTCGTGCCGCATGAGGTGATCGACCGCAAGAAGGGCTATTTCCCGGTGCCCCAGCTCAAATATATCTCCGGCGAATATCTCGACATGGTGCGCGACGTCCTGACGAGCCAGGTGTCGAGCGAACGCGGCCTGTTCAACAAGGCCTATCTCGACGACCTGTTCATCGATCCGATCGGCCACATCACGCCGCTGCGCGGTTCGGAACTGTGGCAGGTCGCGCTTCTGGAAATGTGGCTTCAGTCACACGACATCTGAGGGTAGGCCGATGAGTTCGGACAAAGGCTCCAAAGACGACCACCGCGGGCGCGATGCCTATTCGCATCGTCTGAAGCGGATGCGTTCGCAGGGCATGAAGCCGCCGATCAGCAATGATGGCGGCGGCATGACGGCGGATGCCTCGATCGATTGCGGTTGGGGGCGCGTGGTCTTCGGCCAGACGTTTTCCGATACCAAGCTTCTGATCGAGACCCTGCGCGCGGAAGTGCCGGACCACCGCGATATCGCGATCTATGTGCGTGATCCGCATGTGGTGCTCGCCAATGCGCCGCAGGAGGTCTTCCTCGACCCATCCCACACCTACCGGCTGGAGCTTTCCACCTACCGCCCGGCCTCAAAGCCACCGCAGGGCTTCTTCATCCGCCGGTTGACGTCGGAGATCGATGCACAGGCGATCAACAGGATCTATGCCTCGCGCGGCATGGTCGTGGTGCGGCCCGATTTCTTCTGGCGCCAGCGCGATGCCCGCTCGATCTCCTATTTCGTGGCGGAAGAAGAGCATAGCGGCGACATTCTCGGCACCGTAACCGGCATTGACCACACCCGTGTCTTCAACGATCCGGAAAGGGGCTCATCGCTCTGGTGCCTTGCAAGCGACCCACAGGCCCGACAGCGCGGCATCGGCGAAGCGCTGGTGCGCCGGCTTGCCGAGCATTTCATCGCGCGCGGCGCATCCTATCTCGACCTGTCGGTGCTGCACGACAACGACCCGGCGATCCGGCTATACGAAAAGCTCGGCTTTCGCCGCGTGCCCTACTTCACCGTCAAGCGGAAGAACCAGATCAACGAGAAGCTGTTCACCGGCCCGGAAGCCGAGGATTACGAGGCGCTCAACCCCTATGCACGGCTGATCGTGACCGAGGCGCGCCGCCGGGGCATTTCGGCGGAGATCACCGACGCCAAGGGCGGCTTCTTCCGCCTTTCCTATGGCGGCCGCTCGATCCACTGCCGCGAGAGCCTTTCCGAACTCACGACGTCGGTCGCCATGTCTATCTGTGACGACAAGTCCGTGACCAGACGGTTCGTCGAGGAAGCAGGCGTTAAGGTTCCGCGCCAGATGACCTCGGATGCCGGCGATGACGCCATTCGCGGGTTTCTGGAAGAGGCGGGCCACCTCGTGGTCAAGCCCGCGCGCGGCGAGCAGGGCCGTGGCATTTCCGTCGGCATCACCACATTCGAGGACCTTCAGGCCGCCGTGAAGGAAGCCAAGGACTATTGCGACACGGTGCTGATCGAGGAGATGGTCGATGGCGAGGATCTTCGCCTGATCGTCATCAATTACCGGCTCGTGGCGGCAGCCGTGCGCCGTCCCGCCCATATCGTGGGTGACGGCAAGTCGACGATCGAGCAGCTCATTGCCAACCAGAGCGAGCGGCGCAGGGCCGCCACGGGCGGCGAATCCTCGATACCGCTCGATGCCGAAACCGAACGCACCGTGCGCGATGCCGGCTACACCTTTGCCGATGTGCCCAAGGCCGGCACCGAGATCCGGGTGCGCCGCACCGCCAATCTCCACACCGGCGGCACCATTCACGACGTCACCGACATCGTGCACCCCAAGCTTGTCGATGCCGCGATCTCGGCCGCGCGGGCGATCAACATTCCCGTGGTGGGGATTGACCTGATGATCAAGTCCCCGCAAAACCCTGATTATGCCTTCATCGAGGCCAATGAGCGGCCCGGGCTGGCGAACCACGAACCGCAGCCGACGGCAGAACGGTTCATCGACCTGCTCTTCCCGCTCTCCATGCCGGCCGGCATGCGCCACTCCGCGCGTGAGGCCCACAAGAACGAGTGAGACATGAAACGACTGACGATAGACGCCGATTACCTCGCCGATATTCTCAAATCGCTGCTCGCGATCCCCTCGCCCACAGGCTACACCGACCCGATCGTGCGGTTCGTGACCGGCGAACTGGAAAAGCTGGGCCTTTCTGCGGAACTGACGAGGCGGGGCGCAATCCGCGCAGTCCGCCAGGGCATCGACAGCCGCGGCGCCCGCGCCGTCGTCTCCCATGTCGACACGCTCGGCGCCCAGGTAAAATATCTGAAGTCCAACGGCCGGCTCGAACTCGTCCCGATCGGAACGTGGTCGGCCCGCTTTGCCGAAGGTGCACGCGCAACGATCTTTACCGAGAAGGGTTCCTATCGCGGCACTATCCTGCCGCTGAAGGCCTCCGGGCACACCTTCAACACCGAGATCGACGAGCTGCCGGTCGGCTGGCAATATGTCGAGTTGCGCGTCGATGCGCTGACCCGCGACGAGCAGGATCTTGACCGGCTCGGCATCGAGATCGGCGATATCGTTGCCATCGACCCGCAGCCGGAATTCATGGAGAACGGCTTCATCGTCTCCCGCCATCTCGACAACAAGGCGGGTGTTGCCCTGATGCTGGCCGCCCTGAAGGCGATGCAGGAGGAGAAGGTGGAAACGCCCGTCGCAAGCCACTGGCTGTTCACCATCGCCGAGGAAGTCGGCGTCGGCGCCTCCTCGATCGTCTCGCCCGAGGTCGCCTCGCTGGTCTCGATCGACAATGGCACCACCGCGCCCGGCCAGAATTCCTCCGAATTCGGCGTCACCATTGCCATGGCCGACCAGACCGGGCCGTTTGACTGGCACCTGACCAAGAAGCTGGTGGATGTCTGCAAGGCCAATGACATCCGCTACCAGAAGGATGTGTTCCGCTATTACCGCTCGGATTCAGCAAGTGCGGTGGAGGCAGGCGCCGACGTGCGCACGGCACTCGTCGCCTTCGGCGTCGATGCCTCGCATGGCTATGAGCGCATCCACATGCATGCGCTGCGCTCGATTGCGGAAATGATCACCGCCTATCTGACCTCCGATGTCGAGATCAAGCGCGACTTCCAGCAGTCCGGCCCGATGGCAGGGTTCACACGCCAGCCGATCGGCAAGGCGAAGCAGGATCTTTCGGCCGACGTGGAAAGCGACAAGATCGACGATGCCGCCCATCCGCACCACGCGGGTCATGCCTGAGGTAACGATGGCGCGCGCCCCGCAGAACAGCGGCGGCGCGCCTAGCCGAAGACGATGCGCGGAAAATAGAACGACACCACCCAGTTCGGCGCATCCACGATTTCGCTGATCCTGAGATCGCCCGCAACCGAGCACAGCATGTAGGCGTCTTCGGGCGAAAGTCCGCGCGATGCCGAAAGGTGATCGATCATGCCGGAAACGGCGTCACGGGCGGCCGCCATCAGATCCGGGCCGACGCCGGTCGTCACCTCGTAGCCCCTTTCATCGAGATGGCGGGCGATCGGCCCCCTTGTCTCGAAACGCGGAAATTTTGGGGCCGCGCCCTTCACCACCTCGACCGTGATTTCGACATCCATCGCGCTTTCGATCGCCGTGCCGCAGACCTCGCCATCGCCCTGTGCGGCGTGGGTGTCACCCAGCGACAGCAGCGCGCCCTCGACGGCGACCGGCAGATAGAGCGTCGCACCTGCTGCAATGTCGCGAATGTCGAGATTGCCGCCGACATGGCGCGGCGGGATCACCGAATGATTGCCGGGTTCCGCCATCGCGACGCCGATCGTGCCGATGAAGGGGCGCAGCGGGACGCTGGCGATATCGTTGAAGACGGCAGGTGTTTTCGCCGTGGTGTCATAATCCCAGAGCTTCAGCTTCGGTTCTGCGAACTGATCCGCCAGCAGTCCGAAGCCGGGGATGACCGCGCTCCAGCCGAAGCCGGACGGCGAGAATTCGTGGATCGTCACCTTCAGCGCATCGCCGGGCTCGGCACCGTCCACATAGACCGGGCCGGTGAGCGGGTTGGCGTTGGCAGGTTCTGCGGTCAGGATATCGGCGGCGGTGCTTTCGTGGTGATAATGCCCATTCCCGGCGTCACGGCAGGAAAAGGCAATGGTTTCGCCCGACCTTGCAAAATGCACCGGCTTGATGGAGCGGTCCCAGCCAAGATGGCAATGGTCTGAATGAATTGTGCGGATCATCGAGCGTTCCCATCATGGGCAGAGTTGGTCGGGTGACGGAGTTTCAGACATGCTTCCCGCAGATCGAAAGCGAGCAAATGCCCTCGTAGCTCTCCCTTCGTGTCAGGCTCGGGCTTCACCCGAGCATCCAGGCCACACGGAGAACGCTGCCTGGACCCCCGGGTCAAGCTTGAGGGTGACGCGGAAAGGCGGAAGGCACGCCGCTCCCGACAGGCGAGAAGCCTCGCAAAGGTCTGGCCTTCACTTGGACGGGATAGGCGATCCATCAATTGCCGTGCCTTTCGTCATCGGTTGCGCGCGCCGAACGTTAAGCGCCATCCATCTCCATGTTCGGCGCTTCCTCACCATACAAGCGCCCTCAACGCTCCGTCTCCCGGTTCAGCCGCGCCCGCTCAAGCATATAAGCCTCGGCTTCGGCCATATGTTCCGCCATGATCTGGCGCGCCTTGTCCGGATTGCGGCTGCGGATCGCCTTGATCAGCTCGACCTGGTAGAAGATGCCGGTTTCCTTGAGGCCGGGATTGGGGGTCTGGTAGATCTTGCGGCATTCGGGAAGGTCACGCAGAAGGTTCAAAAGCAGGCCGCAGGTAAAACCCAGAACCGCGTTCGTCGCATGGCGCGAAAGCTCCGCGTGGAAATCAAGCTCGGCAAGGCGCTGGAGATATTCCTCTTCCACGGTGACCGGCTCGGCTTCATAAAGGCGGAGTTTCGCCTGCAGGTTTTCGATGGCTGCCTCCGGCAGCGCCAAGGCGGCCTCTGCCGCAAGCTCCGGCTCAAGCGATTTGCGCAGCGCATAGATATCGGAAAGCGAAGGCGGATTGCCGAGGAACAGGTTGGTGACCGTCTGGATCGCCTCACCCGGCGCCACTGCCCTTGCAAAGACACCGCCTCCGGGCCCGGTCTTGCTCGCGATCATGCCCTGGAATTCGAGGATCTTCAGCGCCTCTCGCACCGTGCCGCGCGAGGCGGAAAGCTGTTCCGGCGAAAGCCACTCGGACGGCACCCTGTCTCCCGGCTTCAGCCCGGCATCGACGATACGCTCGCGCAGCATGTCGGCGATGATATCCGGGCGCTTGCGCTTCTTTTCGGCAAAGGGCGGTGCAAATGCGTGACGGCTCTCGTCGCTTGGTTTCCTCATGGCGCTCTTTTGGTCATCGGATGAAAACAGGCAGCCCTGTGACCCGGTCCTGCTGCCGCTTCCTCTATCGGCGGAACGCTCTGCTGACAATGCTCCGTTCCGTTCGGACAGCGCGCGAAGAAGGCGCAGCCCTTCGGCGGATTGTAGGGGTCGGGCAGTTCGGCCTGCCGGTCGCCGCCGGACACCGCCTTGCGGCCGGGCGCGGGCGCAGAATTGAGCAGCAGATGGGTATAGGGATGCAGCGGCTCGGCAAACACCTGATCGCGGCTGCCAAGCTCCACGATCCGCCCGAAATACATCACCGCGACCCGGTCCGAGATTGATTCCACCACCGAGAGATCATGGCTGATGAACAGATAGGTGAGCCCGAAACGGGCCTTCAGATCATCGAGAATGTTGAGCACCTGCGCCTGCACCGAGACGTCGAGGGCAGAGACCGGCTCGTCGAGCACGATCACTTCCGGATCGGCGGCCAGCGCCCGGGCTATGCCGATCCGCTGGGCCTGTCCGCCGGAAAACTCATGCGGATAGCGCTCGAGAAATTCGGGCGCGAGATTGACCGCCTCCATCAGCTCTTCCAGCCGCTTCTCGCGGTCGGCCTTGTTCATCTTCAGGAGATGGATGAGCGGGGCTTCCAGAATGGTGCGGATCTTCTTGCGCGGGTTGAGCGAGGAGACCGGGTCCTGGAACACATACTGCACCTGACGGGCAAGCGCCCGCGGGTTTTTTCGGGCCTCGTGGGCGAGATCGCGGCCCTCGAGGGTGATCTTGCCGCCGGTCGGCAAATCGAGGCCCGAGAGCAGGCGCGCGAGCGTCGACTTGCCGCAGCCGCTCTCGCCGACAATGCCGAGCGTTTCGCCCTTGCGCACATTGATGGTGACATCCTGGACGGCGTGGACGGCGGGCAGCCTCTTGCCGAACAACGTCTTGCCGCCGCCGAAAATACGCTCGGCGCGGTCGATTGCGATCAGCGTTTCCTCAGGCATCGGCAGTCTCCCGGTTGAGCGGATGGATGCAGCGCGCGCCGCGCTCATCGCCGAAGGACAGCATCGGAATGTCGCCCTTGCGGCAATCGGCCTGCACGTAAGGACAGCGGTCGGCAAAGGCGCAGCCATCCGGCAGGTCGTTGACCACCGGCGGACGGCCCTTGATGGCGTCGAGCCTGCGGTCGGGTTCGCCCAGAACCGGCACGCAATCGATCAGCTTGGCGGTGTAGGGATGGGCAGGATTGGCGAGGATCTCCTCGGTCGTGCCGGTCTCCACGATCCGCCCCGCATACATCACCGCCACCCGGTCGCAGATTGCCGAGACCACGCCGAAATCATGGGTGATGAACAGGATCGCGGTGTTGCGCTCCTTGCGCAACCCGTTCATCAGCTCAAGGATCTGCGCCTGCACGGTGACGTCGAGCGCGGTCGTCGGCTCGTCGGCGATGATCAGCTTCGCGTCATTGGCAAGCGCTATGGCAATCGAGATGCGCTGGCGCATGCCGCCGGAAAGCTCGTGCGGAAATGCCTTCAGCCGCTCGGCCGGGTTGGGGATCCGCACCGATTCCAGAAGCTGCGTAGCCTCGTCGCGGGCCTCTGATTTCGACAGCGGCTGATGCGCCTGGATCGCCTCGATCAGCTGATCGCCGACGGAATAAAGCGGATGCAGCGTCGACAGCGGATCCTGGAAGACATGGCTGACCGCCCCGCCGCGCAACTGGCGGATGCGTTCGTCGCTTGCGGCAAACAGGTCCTCGCCGTCAAACCACGCTGCGCCGCCCGCGATACGTCCGGGCGGCGTCGGCACCAGCCCCATCAGCGACATCGCCGTCACGGATTTTCCGGAGCCCGATTCGCCGACAAGCCCGAGACATTCGCCATCTCTCAGATGCAGATCAACGCCGCCGACGGCCTTGTAGATGCTGCCGCCGACATGAAACTCGGTGCGCATGTCCTGCACATCGAGCACCGCGCCAGCGCGCGGCTTTTCGGCGGGTGCCTTCTCGCGCTTGACCGCCGTGCGGGCGCCGGGGCGCGCCAGCGCGCCGGATTTCAGGCGCGGATCGAGTACATCGCGAATGCCGTCGCCGAGGAGGTTGATGCTCATCACCAGCGCGAAGATCATCAGGCCCGGCACCATCGAGACATGGGCATCGGTGAACAGCACCTTGCGCCCATCGCCCAGCATGGAGCCGAGATCGGCCTGCGGCGGCTGCGCGCCGAGGCCCAGGAAGGAAAGGCCGGCCGTCTCCAGGATCATCCAGCCGATCGTGGTCGACATGGTGATGATGATCACCGGCAGGACATTGGGCAGAACTTCGCCGAACAGGATGGCAGCATGCGATTTACCGGAAAGCCGCGCCGCATCCACGAACTCCCGCCGCGACAGGCCAAGCGTCATGCCGCGAATGTTGCGGGCAAAGAACGGAATGTTGACGACGGCGATCGCATAGAGCGCGTTCAGGAGGCCGGGGCCCAAGACGGCAACGATCGCGAGCGCCAGCAGGATATAGGGAAAGGCCATGACCATATCGATGCCGCGCATCAGGATATTGTCGGTCTTGCCGCCCGCATAGCCGGCCACGAGGCCGATCAGCGAGCCGAAGAAGGCTGCAATCAGCGTCGCCGAGACGCCGACGGCAAGGCTGACGCGTGTGCCCCAGACGAGCCGCGACAACAGATCGCGGCCAAGCGCATCCGTTCCAAGCAGATGGCCTTCGGAAAGCGGCGGCAGCAGGCGGACAGAGGGATCAGTCACGTTCGGCGGCTGCAGCGGCAGGATCGGCGCTGCAATCGCCACCAGGACGATCAGCGTCAGCACGATCAGTCCGGTGGTGGCAAGCGTGTTGTTCAGCAGCAGCTTCAACGTGCTCGGACGGCTGCTCTTCTTCTTTCTGACGGGGGTGGACATCGTGGCATCGGTCATCAGCGCAACCTCGGATCAAGCATGGTCTGGACGACGTCGGCGGCAAGGTTGAACAGCACATAGGCTGCCGCCACGATCAGCACGCCCCCCTGAACGGTGAGCAGGTCGCGGGTGGAGATCGCGGTCACCAGCATCGAGCCGATGCCCGGCCACTGGAACACGGTCTCGATATAGACCGCGCCGCCGAGCACGAAACCGGCCTGGATGCCGAGCACCGGAATGACGGAGACCAGCGCCGCCTTGAAAGCGTGGCGCATGATCACCCGGCGCTCCGTGAGCCCCTTGGCGCGGGCGGTGCGGATATAGTCCTGGCGCAACACTTCCAGCATGGATGTGCGGGTAAGCCGCGCCACCACGCCCGTTGCCACGACCGCGAGGGTAAAGGCCGGCAGGATCAGGTGTTTGAGAAGATCGAGTGGACCACCGCCGCCATAGATCGCGTACATGCCGCTTGCCGGCAGCCATTGCAGCTTGACGGCAAACAGCAGGATCAGCAGCAGGCCGAGCCAGAAGGACGGCACCGAAATGCCGATCAGCACGAACAGCGTCACCAGCTTGTCGGTCACGCCATACTGGCGCACCGCCGAGACGATGCCGGCCAGCAGCCCGAGGATGGAACAGAGCACCAGCGAGGTTCCGGCCAGGATCAGCGTATTGCCGAAACGCTCGGTGATGATGTCGATCACCGGACGGTTCTGGGTATAGGACCGGCCGAAATCACCGTGGAGAATATTGCCGAGCCAGATGAAGTATTGCTGCACCAGCGGCTTGTCGAGCCCGAGCGCCCGGTTGATACGATCGACATTTTCCGGCGTCGCATAGGAGCCGAGAATGGCGGTTGCCGGATCGCCCGGGATCATCGCCATGATCGCGAACACGATGATGGTGAGGCCGAACAGCACCGGTATGACCGTCAGGAGCCGCTTCAGGATGTATTGTGCCATGGCATGTTCTCCATATGGGTGGCCATGAAACGAAGGACCAAGGGCCGATGGCGTCTGCCGCAAAGCCCCCGAATCGTCTCGCCCCGGAGGGGAGAGATGTCGCGAAAGCGACAGTGAGGGGAGAGTGTCTCCCCACGAACGGCCTCACGATCCGATCCGATACGCTGCATCACCCTCACTGCCCCTTTCGGGGCATCTCTCCCGCAAGCGGGAGAGAATATGGGGAGCAAGCAGCGCAGCCCTGCGACGAGGCCTGCCCCGCTCTCTGTCGTCACCCTCGGGCTTGTCCCGAGGGTCTAAGCACGTACCAGTACGATTGGCGTTTCGGGTCAGAAAAGGTCAGAAGGAACTGCCTTGCTGACTGACCATGGACTCCGCTCGCATGGAGAGGGGATTAGATCCTCGGGACAGGCCCGAGGATGACGCCCGTCAAGAGGACAGGTTAGCGCCCGAACACTGGACAGGTTTGTCGCCAATCCGGGCGCTTGGGCAGCCGCCCGATCAGTTCGGCTTCGCCACCTTCTGCAGCTGCAGGAAGAAGGACGGCTGGAGCTTGAAGTTTTCGACGCTCGCCTTGGTGACGGCGTTCTGCTTCCAGTTGGCGACGAACACCCACGGAGCGTCTTCCTGCACGATCGCCTGCATCTTCTTGTAGAGTTCAGCGCGCTCGGCCTGATCGGTGGAGGTCCGGGCCTGTTCGAGAAGCGTGTCGACATCCGGGTTGGAATAGTAGCCGGAGTTGAAGCCGCCCTTGTCGGGGAAGGCCTCGGAGCGCAGCGCCAGATAGGGCAGCGTGTCCGGGTCGTTGGTCATCCAGGCCATTTCGGCCATGTCGGCCTTGCCTTCGAGACCGGGGTTCACCTTGCCGAGGAAGGTGTTCCACTCATAGGTCTCGATCTTGACCGGAACGCCAACGGCCTGGAGGTCGGCCTGGATCTGGGTGGCCATCGCCTGCGGCTCCAGCATGCCCGAACCGCCTTCAGTGACGTAGAAGGTCAGCTCGGAACCGTCATAGCCGGCTTCTTCCAGGAGCGCCTTCGCCTTTTCCGGGTCGTAGGGGTAAGGCGACAGGCTGTCGTCATACGCCCAGGCGAACGCCGGCGGCGTCGGGCCTGCGGCAACATCGGCCGTGCCCTGCAGGATGTCGTTGACGATCGCTTCCTTGTTGATCGCGTAATTGACCGCCTGACGGATCTTCTTGTCGGCGAAGACGCCATCCTTGGTGTTCAGGATCAGGAACCAGACATGCGGTCCGGCCTGCTCGTAGACCTGGTAATTGTCATTGCCGGAAAACTGCTGCAGCGCATCCGGCGGCACCTCGACCATCACATCAAGACCACCCGAGAGCATTTCGGCAACACGGGTATTAGCATCGGTGATCGGGCGGAACACGACAGCCTCAAGCGGCGGCGCGCCGTCCCAGTAATCGGCGTTCTTCGACACCACGACCTTGGCGTTCGGATCCCACTCCTCGAACTTGAAGGCGCCGGTACCGGACGGGTGGCGGCCGAAATCCTTGCCATATTCCTTCACCGCTTCCGGCGATACGATCAAACCTGTCGGATAGGCGAGGTTCGAAAGAAACGGAGCATAGGGCTCGGTCAGCGCGAACTTCACCGTCATGTCATCAACCACCTCGACCGTGTCGATCGAGGAGAAGAAGAAGGCCAGCGGGAACGGTCCGGTGTCGTAATATTCGCTGTCTTCGTTCAGCATGCGGTCGAAGTTGAACTTCACCGCCTCGGCGTTGAAATCCGAACCGTCGTGGAATTTTACGCCCTCGCGCAGCTTGAACGTATAGGTCTTGCCGTCCTCGGAGATGTCCCAGCTTTCCGCAAGCGCCGGCTCGACTTCGAGCGTGCCGTCCTTGTAGCGCACCAGGCCGTCATACATGTTGACGAGGATGCGGAAGTCGTTGACGGCGGTGTCGGTTGCGGGATCGAGCGATTTCGGTTCGGCGATCTGACCGACAATCAGCACGTTGGGTGGCGTCTGTGCCATCGCCGGTGCGCCGAATGCGAGCGACGCGGCAGCCAGCGAGGCTGCGAGGATGCGTTTCATCTGGCGGTTCTCCTTCGTTGGTGGTTACCTTAATTAATTATGAAGAATCTGTAATTGACAAGTATTTATTATGATAAATTTTTACGCGCATCACCTTGCCCTCCCCGATTGCCGAGAGCTGTCAAGCACTTAACGATGAGCGAAAATGGGCAGAAACGGCCCGATAAAGGCGTCGATCAACGCCGTCCAGCAGGCGATCGTCGCTGAATGCGAGGCAGGAGAAAACAGCTGGCTGGAAGCCGGTAGCGCCCTCAGGCCGTGCCGCGTTTTCCGTCAGGCTGCCGGTCGAGGAAGCCTTGAATGAGTGCCACCAGCGCTTCTCCGGCAACCTCGAGCGCATCCGAATTGTCGATCGTCACCGCATCGAAATCGTCGTGGACGGCAAGCGTGGAGCGGGCGAGACGGGCGGTGATCTCGTCGCCGCTTTCGCGTCCCCGCGCATTGAGCCGCGCGGCGAGGATCTCCGGCCTGGCGGTGACATTGACGATGGTGAGGTCGGCAAAGGCTGCACGGAATGCGCCGAGCGCCTTGCGCGATCCGTTGCAGAGCGCCACGCCACCCTTCTCGACAAAACTACGGTGCTCGACGGGGATGCCATAATGAAGCCCATGAGCGCACCAGGAGACCGCAAAGCCGCCTGCGGCCTTCTCGGCGGCAAAGGCTTCGGGCGTCATTGTATCATGAACTTCGGTTGCGCCATCGCTATGGCGCGTGATCACCCTACGCACCACCGCAAAACGCGGGTGACCGGAAAGCCGCGCGGCCACGTGGTTGATCAGGCTGTCCTTGCCCGCACCGCTGGGGCCGACGATGACGATCACCCTCCCCCGCATCGCTCACGCCACCCGTTTTCCGGACCGCCAGACGGACCGGACCACAGGCGCACCGGATGGGCGGAAGACCCGCACGAAATCGGCGCGCAGACCTTGCGCGATCCGCCCACGGTCATCAAGGCCAACCGCCCTGGCCGATGTCGCCGTCACCATGCGGATTGCACGCGGCAGCGTTACCGTCTCGATCGTATCGGCAAGGAGAAACGGCGCATAAAGCAGGCTCGATGGCACATAGTCGGAGGACAGAAGATCAAGCACATCGGCGCTCGCAAGGTCGCGTGCGGCGATATTGCCGGAATGCGACTTGCCGCGCACCACGTTCGGCGCGCCCATAAGCACCGAAAGTCCAGCCTTGTGCGAGGCCTTCGCGGCCTCGAAACTCGTGGGGAATTCGGCAACGGCAACGCCGTGGCCGATCGCCTCCTCCACATGCGCGACCGTAGCGTCGTCGTGGCTTGCAACGGCGATGCCGCGTGCGGCGCAATGGTCGGAGATCATCTGGCGGTGGCGCGCGGAATAGCGTTCGGACTGGGCTACCCTCTCAGCGACGAAGGCCTTGAACGCCTCGTCATTCATGCCGCGTTTCGGCTTGTAGAACAGCTCGTACTGCTCGAGATCGGTAAACTGACGCTGACCGGGCGCATGGTCCATCAATGACGCCATCTTGACATGCGGATCGTTCTCGAAGCCTGCAAAATGCTCCATCACATTGGCGGCGGAGACCTCACACCGCAAATGCAGGAAATGCTGCGCCTTCAGCCGCGTTTCCCGCTCGGCCTGCTCGATCGCATCGGCCATGTCGCGCATCTCGCCGAGATCGAAGCCGTCGGTCTCGTCCGAGCCCATGCGCAGGCAATCGAACACCGTGGTAATGCCGGAGGAAATGATCTGGGCATCATGCGCCTGCACTGCGGCAATCTTGTCCCAGCGCACGCCGGGGCGCGGCGCATAATGGCCTTCCAGATGGTCGGTGTGGAGCTCGATCAGGCCGGGGAGGACGTAATCGCCTTCCATATCCTCGCCGTGCTCGCTCTTTCCGGTGTCGATGTCGACGATCACGCCGTCGCGCGCGACCACCGTGCCCATCAGGATTTCGTCCTCAAGCACGATGCGCGCATTGGTCAGAATGGTTTCCTTGCTCATCACGCAGTTTCCTCCGCATTGCCACCGGTCAGCTCCTGCCAGCGGCGAATGACAAACGGTGCACCGCGCCGTTCCTCGATGAACAGACCAAGCCCGGAAATGTCGAGCGGCTTGCCGATGAAGGGCGCGAAATAGGTCTTGATTGCGGTCTCGACGGCATGCGTGTCCGTGCCGGTGACAGGCCCGGTAAGCGTCATGTGGAAGCGGAAATCGTCGAAGACGTAGGGATAGCCCCATTGCTCCAGATTGTGACGTTCGTTCTCGGTGAGCGTCTCGGGCTTTCGGCGGGCGATGTCCTCGACCGACAGGGGCGCCCGCATCGGCTCGAAATACCGCACGACGCTTTCGGCAAGGTCCTGCAGCGGATCGCTTGGTTGTGAGGGAACAAGCGCGTAAAACTTGCCGAGCCTGGCAAGGGTGATTTCGGGCAGGCGCACGGCATGCTGCCTGCGGCAGAACACATCGAACGCCGCCTCAAGCGCTGCGGGCGTGGTGTTGCCGGCAAGTGTGAACGGCGCCTTCAGCGTGGCATGGAAGCCGTAGCGGGCGGCGGCGGCCGTCACCGTGCTCATCCGTCCTGCCGGCAGCGCGACATCGTCCGGAAACGGCCTTTCCTCGCCGGAAAAAACGTCATAGCCGAGCCAGCGGCTCGCGGCGATCGTCAGCGGATGGTCGATGGCGGGGGTGAAATAGATGGCGTAGCGCAAATCGTTTTCCTTGCCCGTGAAGGAGGGAGGATGGGGAAAGTGAAGGGATTCGTCTGCCTTGGCAAGGCATCAACGTGGTCAATGCAGCGGCCATGAGATTGGTTCCCTCGCCCTGAGCCCGTCCGGAACCGCCGCCGCGCCTGCAGCCAGCGCGGAACGGCCGGAGGCGCCCCCGGCCGGCCTGCCGGAAAAGAAGAAGGCCGGGGCGAGCCCGGCCTTTGATCTAGCGAGAATGCCTCAGTGGGCCTCTTCCATTTCCTGTTCCGGCTCTGCCGGCGCCTTGGCGGCCTGCAGTTCCTTTACGGCTTTTTCCGGATCGGCGGGGAAGGCATCGTTCTGGATCGTGCCTTCAAGCAGGTCGATTGCATATTTGAGCTGCACATCGTCCTTTGTTTCCCGCGGAACATAGGCAACGGAGCCGGAGCCCTCATCGGTTTCCTTGTCGCCCTGGATATGGCCGCGCAGGGCGGATTCGCCTTCCGGACGGATCAAGCCTTCAAGGTCTTCTGGCAGAACCTGCTCAACGATGATGTCCGGGCTGATGCCGGTGCCCTGGATGGAGGTGCCCGACGGCGTGTAATAGAGCGCCGTCGTCAGCCGCAGCGAGCCTTCGGCGCCGAGCGGAACGATCGTCTGGACCGAGCCCTTGCCGAATGTGCGGGTGCCGACCAGCGTCGCCCGCTTCAGATCCTGCAGCGCGCCTGCAACAATTTCGGATGCCGAGGCCGAGCCGCCATTGACGAGCACGATCAGAGGCTTGCCATCGGTCACATCGCCCGGTCCCGCATCGAAACGGCGGGTCTCGCTGGCATTGCGGCCGCGGGTGGAAACCACCTCGCCTTCGTCGAGGAAGGTATCGGCAACGGCAACGGCTTGGTTGAGGAAGCCGCCGGGGTTCAGGCGCAGGTCGAGGATATAGCCCTTGAGCTTGTCCTCCGGGACCTCCTTCTTGATCTCGGCGATCGCCTCGAGCAGGCTGTCGTCGAGCTTCTCGTTCATGAAGGTGGTCAGGCGGATATAGCCGATATCGTCGTTTTCGACGCGCCACTTCACCGACTGCACCGGAATGACACCGCGCACGATCGTCATTTCAATGGGCTTGGCCACGCCTTCGCGCAGGATGGTGATGTCGATGGGCTCGCCCACCTCGCCGCGCATGCGGTCGACGGCATCATTGAGCGACATGCCATGCACGCTTTCGCCGTCGATCTCGACAATCTTGTCGCCGGCAAGCACGCCGGCATTGGAAGCGGGCGTGTCATCGATCGGGGCCACCACCTTGACGACTTCGTCCTCCATGGTGACTTCGATGCCAAGGCCGCCGAATTCGCCCTTCGACTGGTCGCGCATGTCTTCCGATTCCTCGGCCGTCATGTAGCTCGAATGCGGATCAAGGCCGCCCAGCATGCCGTTGATGGCATCCTGGATCATCTTTTCCTCATCGGGCGGCGAGACATACTGACTGCGGACCCGCTCGAAGACATCGCCGAACAGCGACATCTCGCGATAGGTCGAATCATCGCTGGCCGCGCGCGCCGGTATATCGGCTGAAACCAGAATGCCGGTCGCCGAGGCGCCGATCACGGCGCCAGCCAGCAGAAGCGTTGCCCTACGTATCATTGCGTGCCTTTCCATCAGTATTGTCCACCCACCAGGGTTGAGAATCGACCGGCTTCCCATCGTGTCGCAACTCAATGTAGAGCGTCGGCCTGTCCGTTTCCAGCGCCATTGTAGCAGCGCTTGCGATCCGTGTGGTGCCCATTTCGGCGAGCGGCTCGCCGGAGAAGACGAAATCGCCCTGGTGCACCTTCAGATCATCCAGTCCCGTCATGACGACATGGTAGCCGTCGCCGACATTGAGGATGACCATCTCTCCGTAACTTCTGAACCGCCCCGCGTAAACCACCGTCGCATCGGCCGGTGCGCTCACCAGCGCGCCGGGCCGGGCTGCGATCGTGATGCCGCTTGCCGTGTGACCGGTGCCATCGGGGTCGCCGTAACGGCGCAGGATATCGCCCGAGACAGGCAGGACCAGGCGGCCCTTGAGATCGGAAAATGGATATGCGGGCGCAATGCGGTTTTTATCGGGCGTCGATGACAGCGCACGCTGACGCGCCTCCGCCTGCTGCGCCTCGCTCATCTGGCGGCGCTTTTCCTCTTCCTGACGGGCAAGGAGGGCGGCATTGCGCGCCGATGTGATTTCGGTTTCGAGGCTTGCGATCAACCCGTTGAGGTCGGTCGCGCGCGCGGCAAGCAGCTCGGCCTGGCGGCGCTCCGCCTCCAGCGCCTCGGCGCTTGCAGCACCCGCCTTCTCGTTTTCGGCAATCAGCAGATCCATCCGCCGGCTTTCCTCGGCAAGGCTGTCGAGATCGCCCGCAAGCCCGTCGCGCGCCTCGATCTGTGCAGCCTTGACGTCCCGCAGTTCGGTCAGATCGGCAAGCACGCTCTCCATGCGGCCGCGCATCTCCGGCACGACCCCGTTCAGCAGGATGGCGCTCCTGACGGAATCGAGCGCATCGCCGGGCGCAACCAGCAGCGCGGGCGGCGGATCGCGGCCCATGCGCTGCAGCGCCGCCAGCACATCCGCCAGCACATCGCGCTCCGCATTCAAGGATGCCTTCAACGCATCTTCATTCGCGCGCAGCGCGGCAAGGCGGGTCTCGGCGGAAACGATCTGGTCTTCCAGCTGGCGTCTGCGGTCGGCAGAAGCGACAAGCGCCTGCTTGAGGCCTGCCGTGTCACCCGAGAGCTTGTCGATCTCGCCCTGAAGCGCCGTGATCTTGTCCTTCGACAGCGTGATCGCGGTTTCGATCTGGTCAAGCTCGATCTTCTTGTCGGAACGCTCATTGCTCAGCTGATCCACGAGTTCCGTGGAATCCGCACTTGCCTCCTCGGCCGCGGCGGGCAGCGCAATCGCCCCGGCCGCAAGGCCGAGGGCAAGCACAATCCGCAATGATCTGGCCGTGGTCGCAGACATGGACATTCCGTGCGAGGAAAACCGGATTTAGAGCGCCTTCAGGTTAACGAAACAACAACGCCGCACGAACACACAATATTTTGATGACCGAGACATCGTCTCAAAGGCAACCGCCTGCGCCACATCTCAGACGCGGTGATAGGGGTGCCCCGACATGAGCGTGACCGCGCGGTAGAGCTGTTCGGCCAGAAGAATGCGCACGATCTGGTGCGGCCACGTCATCGCGCCGAAATTGATCGTCAGATCGGCGCGCGCGGCAAGGGCCGGATCAAGGCCGTCGGCGCCGCCGATCGCGAAGATCATCTCGCGCTTGCCGGCATCGCGGAACTTCTCGATCTGCCCGGCAAAGCCGACGCTGTCGAAGGATTTGCCGTTCTCGTCGAGCAGCACCAGAACGGTATCGGAGGAAATCGCGTTTTCGAGCGCCGCCGCTTCCTCGCGCTTTCGGGTTGCGGCATTGCCGGCGCGGCTTTCATTGACCTCGGTGACGCGGGTGAAATCGAGCCCCTGCGCCTTGCCGGTCTTCTTGAGCCGGTCCAGATAGCGCGCGACAAGTTCCTTTTCCGGTCCGGATTTCAGGCGTCCGACCGCGAAAATGCCGATCTGCATGTGTCTCGTCTTTCAGCCCGCAACAACCGCCCTGCCGGGTGCCTCAGGCATCCAGCGGTCCGTTCGGGCACATCACGCCGGCAACCAGCAAGGGCTAGTGCAGGCGTGCCTCGTTCATCTCAGGCGCCGACCACATCTTCTCGATGTTGTAGAATTCGCGGACTTCCGGCCTGAAAACATGGACGATCACATCGCCGGAATCGATCAGAACCCAATCGCCGGTCTCCTGACCTTCGACCTTGGGCGCGTCCGTTCCGGAATGCTTGATATCCTTCACCAGATGATCGCAGATCGCCATCACGTGACGGCTCGAACGTCCGGATACGACCACCATGTGGTCGCCCAGCGCCGATTTGCCCCTGATGTCGATGGTCACGATATCTTCAGCCTTCGAATCCTCAAGGCTGGCGAGGACGGTGGCAAGAGCCTGATCTGCGGACGAAACGCCGCTCTTCCTGCTCTGAGGCGCCAGATCGGCGCCCTTGGCGTGCAATGTTGTCAGTGTTCTTCCTTTCATCTGGAACAAGCACGGAATGCGACGCACCGACATGACGCGCCGCTTCCCTGAAAATGATGTCAAAGCGGGCCGTGTGCAAGAGTTTTCGGCACAAGAATTACACGATGCCCTAAGGCATCAGACGAAAGGCGATGGCGGTCGCATCGTCGCTGACCTTGTAGCGCGGGAATTTCCGGCCTTCGCTGTCTTCCAGCCGCTCGATCCGGCGGAGCCTTTCCAGAAGCGGCTTGAGCCCGCCGTCGAAGGCCGCTTCGATCAGTTCCGCGGCAGAATAGGCGCCGTAATTGTCGGTGAGCGCGGCAAAGCCATCCGAACAGACAAGTCCGCGCACGGCGCCGTCAAGCGCCACCTCCTCCCGCACCACGCGATCCGCAGCCTCGGGCACCAGACCGAGCGTGAACACCCGGCCATCCGGCGTGTTGTGGCGGCTGCGGCCTGCTCTCAGCGCCGCCATGGTCTCGTCATCGCCCGCGATATCGGCGGCCCCCTGAAACCCGCCGATGCGTTCAAGATGGCGGCGGGCCGCCTCGATCTCGGCATCGCGGCTGCCCTTCAGCGCCGTGGTCTCGAACAGCGCGCCGTCCGTTTCTCTCTGCAGAAACAGCCGGCAATCGCCAAGCCCGTAGGCAATCAGCCTGCGGCCCTCGACGCTCAGCATCTGGAAGGCGGCGGCAGGCCAGGCATAGCGCGGAAGATCACCCGCGCCTGCCCTGGCGCAATAGATGTCCCGCGCTTCGGAATTGATCGCACGCACCGTCTCGATCGCCGTCGAAGGTCCGGCCGCGCCGAAACGGCGGGCGGCGAGATCGGCAAGCCAGGCGGCATCGCTGGAAAAGCCCGCCATAACCTGCCGCCCGGCAATGCCCGTCGCGCCATCGATCACATAGACGCTGTGATCGTTCCACCCGAAGCGGTCATCGCTTTCACCGCCTTGCCGTCCCGGATCGGTGACATGGTCGATGATCGAAAGCCTCATCGTCCGCCCCGCAACAGCGTGGAGCTCTGGTTCGAGCGCGGGCCATGGATGAATGTCCAGGCAGGCGGGCGCATATAGGCCAGCAATTGCGCATCGCGCTCGCTGACCCGCGCCCGGTCCAGCGTTCGTGCTGCCTTCGAGGACAGATAAGTGAGCGTCGCGCCGGGCCGGTCGATCACCGCGATCGGCACGCTTGCGGCAATCCTGCGCCACTCCTGCCATCGGTGGAAAGAACCGAGATTGTCGGCGCCCATGATCCAGACAAAGCGGACGCCCTTGTGGCGGCGCAGGATATGCTCGATGGTGCGCGCAGTATAGGCCGTGCCGAGCCCCTGTTCGAGCGCGGTGACGATGATGCGCGGATCGCTGGCGATGGCCTCCGAAAGCTTGAGCCTTTCGCCAAGAGGGGCAAGGCCATTGCCGCTTTTCAGCGGGTTTCCGGGCGTCACCAGCCACCACAGCCGGTCGAGCCCCAGCCGCTGGATGGCAAGCCTTGCCACCAGCGCATGGCCTTCATGGGGCGGATTGAAGGACCCGCCGTAAAGGCCGATGGTCATGCCGGGTGCCGTTGGAGGCATCACGAGATGGCGGCGCGCGACTGTCCTCACGCCGTCAGGCCCGGGTCTGGCCACTGCCGCGGACCAGATATTTGAACGAGGTGAGCTGTTCGACGCCGACCGGCCCGCGCGCATGCATCTTGCCGGTGGCAATGCCGATCTCGGCGCCCATGCCGAACTCGCCGCCATCGGCGAACTGGGTCGAGGCATTGTGCAGGAGGATCGCGGAATCGATCTCGTTGAAGAAGCGGGCAACGACAGCGGGATCCTCGGCGATCACCGCTTCGGTATGATGGGACGAATATTTTCCTATATGCGCGATCGCACCCGAAATACCATCGACCAGCTTCACCGCGATGATGGCGTCGAGATATTCGGTGGACCAGTCTTCCTCATTCGCTTCTTCGCGGCCCTTCGCATAGTCGATCATATCATGGTCGACCCGCACCAGGCAGCCCTTTGCTTCCAGCGCCTCGATCAGGGGCGCTGCGAAGGTGTCGGCGGCAGCGCGGTCAATCAGCAGGGTTTCGGCGGCCCCGCAGATGCCGGTGCGGCGCATCTTGGCGTTGACGACGATCGCGCGGGCCATGTCGAGGTCTGCGGACTTGTCGACATAGATATGGCAAAGCCCTTCCAGATGGGCGAATACCGGCACGCGCGCTTCCGACTGCACCCGGGCAACAAGGCTCTTGCCGCCGCGCGGCACGATGACATCGACATTGCCGGAAAGGCCGGAGAGCATTTCGCCAACGGCAGCGCGGTCCGTGGTCGGCACGATCTGGATCGCGTCTTCGGGAAGCCCCGCCTTTGCAAGGCCTTCGGAAAGCGCTGCATGAATTTCGGCCGCAGACAGCGCCGAATCCGAACCCCCGCGCAGGATCACCGCATTGCCGGCCTTGAGACACAACGCGCCGGCATCGGCCGTCACATTGGGCCGGCTTTCATAGATCACGCCGATCACGCCAAGCGGCGTGCGCACCCGCTCGATGGCAAGCCCGTTGGGCCGATCCCAGGCGGCGATCACATCACCGACCGGATCTGCCAGTGCCGCAATGGCGCGGATACCGTCTGCCATCGCCTTGATGCGGTCGCCGTTGAGCTCCAGCCGGTCGATGAAGGAACCGGTGATCCCGTTGTCTTTGGCGCGGGCGACATCGTCGGCATTGGCGGCGAGGATCGCGGCGCTGTTCGCCTCGATCGCATCGGCCATCGCCAGAAGAGCCCTGTTCTTGGTATCCGTCGACGCGATCGCGAGCGCGCCTGCTGCCTTGCGGGCGCGGCGGCCGAGATCGGCCATGACGGTTTTCACATCGTGATCAGGCATGGGCCGATCCTTCCCGTTTCTGCACCGACATCACGAGATCGTCGCGGTGGACCATCGCCGCGCGGGCGGGATAGCCGAGGATTGCCTCGATGCCGGTGGATTTCTGACCTGCAATCATCCGGGCCTCGTCGCTGTCATAGCCGGAAAGCCCGCGGGCGATCTCGCCGCCCTGCTGATTGACGATGGCGACGGTATCGCCGCGCGAAAAATGCCCGTCGACGCCGGTGACGCCGGCCGCAAGCAGGCTGTTGCCGCGCTTGAGGGCGGCCGCCGCACCGTCATCGATATGGATCGTACCGGCGGGCAGAAGCTGGCCGGCAATCCAGGTCTTGCGCGCGCTGACCGGCGTGCTCGACGCATGGAAGATCGAATGACGCGCGCCCTCGGCGATCGCCCGCAGCGGATGGTCGATCTTGCCCGACGCAATGATCATCGCGCAGCCGGAACCGGTGGCGATCTTTCCGGCCTCGACCTTGGTGCGCATGCCGCCGCGCGAAAGCTCCGAGGCCGCGCCGCCGGCCATGGCCTCGATCTCGGGCGTGATCGCCGGAATTTCGGCAAGAAACCGAGCATTGGGATCGAGATGCGGCGGAGCGGTGTAGAGCCCGTCAATGTCCGACAGCAGCACCAGAAGGTCCGCGCCGATCATGGTGGCGACGCGGGCGGCGAGCCGGTCATTGTCGCCGTAACGGATTTCGCTGGTGGCGATCGTGTCGTTCTCGTTGATGATCGGCACGGCGCCGACCTTCAGCAATTGTCGCAGCGTGGCGCGGGCATTGAGATATTGCCGCCGCTCCTCGGTGTTCTGCAGCGTCAGCAGGATCTGACCGGCGACGATATCGTGCGCCTTCAGGCTTTCGGTCCAGGCCCCGGCAAGGCCGATCTGGCCAACGGCGGCGGCGGCCTGCGCCTCTTCAAGCTTCAGCGCGCCCGCGGGCACCTTGAGCACCGTGCGTCCGAGCGCAATGGCGCCCGAGGAGACCACGAGCACCTCGACGCCGTCGCGCTTCAGCGCTGCGATATCATCCGAAAGCCGGTCGAGCCAGGCACGCTTCAGCCCGGTCTTTCCATCAACGAGAAGCGCCGAACCGATCTTGATGACGATCCGGCGGTAATGGGCCATCACCCGCCCGCTCATGTCAGGGCTCCCACTTGTCGTGGCGGCCCTTGTCTTCCGTCGGCTCGGGCGCGGTCACGCCGAGACGGGCCTCTTCGGCGCGGATCACGCTCGCCAGTTCACGCTGCACTTCGGTCATGCCGGTCTGGGCAATGGCGGAAATGGCGTGAACCGGGCCGCCGCTTTCCTTTTCCAGCGCCTTCTTCTTCTCTTTCAATGCCTCGTCATCGAGGATATCGATCTGCGACAGCGCCACGATCTCCTGCTTCTCGCCGAGCTCGGGATCATAGGCCTCAAGCTCCTTGCGCACCGTCCGGTAGGCGGAGGCGACATCCTCCTCCAGGCTCGAGACCAGATGGAGGAGAACGCGGGTGCGCTCGACATGGCCGAGGAAACGGTCGCCGATGCCGACCCCCTCATGCGCGCCCTCGATCAGGCCGGGAATATCGGCCAGAATGATCTCGCGCCCGTCAATGCTGGCAACGCCCAGATTGGGGTGGAGCGTGGTGAAGGGGTAGTTGGCGATCTTCGGCCGGGCGCGGGTGACGGTTGCAAGAAAGGTCGACTTGCCGGCATTGGGCAGGCCGACGAGACCGGCATCGGCAATCAGCTTCAGCTTGAGCCAGACCGTCTTTTCCTCGCCCTCAAGGCCGGGATTGGCCCAGCGGGGCGCCTGGTTGGTGGAAGACTTGAAATGGGCGTTGCCGAAGCCGCCATTGCCGCCGGCGGCAAGCCGGTAGCGCGCGCCTTCCTCGGTCAGATCGCAGATCAGCGTTTCCTTGTCTTCCTCGAAGACCTGGGTGCCGACCGGCACCTTCAGGGTCACGCTCTCGCCCTTGGCGCCGGTGCGGTTGCGGCCCATGCCGTGTCCACCGGTCGCGCCCTTGAAATGCTGCTGGAAGCGGAAATCGATCAGCGTGTTGAGGCCGTTGACGGCCTCGATCCAGACGTCGCCGCCGCGCCCGCCGTCACCGCCATCCGGTCCACCGAACTCGATGAACTTCTCGCGGTGAAACGACACCGATCCTGCCCCGCCATCGCCGGAGCGGATATAGACTTTTGCCTCATCGAGAAATTTCATCGTTCGGTCGCTTCAGTTTGAGTGATTGCCGCATCGATATAGGCCATGCGGGCGAAGGTCAAAGATTATCGTTATTTTCGTGGGTGAAGCCGGGCCGCCTGAACGGCCCGGCCAATTATCAAAACCGATACGGTTGAAACGTCGCCGGCGTCAGCGCGGTGGTGATCTCCTGGGTCATGCGGCCGCGGCTCACCGACCATATGTCGCGCTGGCCGGTGACCTTGAAGCCGAGCCGCTGCAACACCTTCAGCGAGGCCGGGTTGTCGGAGAACGCGCCGGAATGGAGCGTCGCCGCCGTCTCTTCGAAAAAGCGTTCCGCCAGGCCCGACACCGCCTCGCTCATGAAGCCGCGGTTCCAGTAATAGCGGCCAAGCCAGTAACCGAGATGATAGCCGCCCTGCCGCCGCTCGATCGAGACGAGCCCGATCGGCACGCCATCACCCGGCTGGGTGATCGCCATGGGCCAGTTATCGTCATAACCGACCTGATCGAGCCACTCGACCGCGTCTTCGAGCGTGAATGTGCCGGGAACACGGGCGAGCATGCGGGTGACATCGGGATCGCCAAGCAGGCTTGCGATCCGTTCGGCATCGCCGGCGCGGACCCGACGCAGCTGCAGCCTCGGCGTCTCGATGACGCGGCAGGGGCCGAGCAATTCGGCCACCGCGCTCATCGCTGGCCTCCCCAGCTCTTCAGCGACATCCAGTTGCGCCGTTCGAGCCGGTACCACTCGACCGCAACCGCGCTGCCGACGGCGAGCGACTGGACCATGCCCGGACCCTGGAACTGGAAGCCGCACTTGTGCAGCACCCGCCTGGAACTGGCATTGACGACCCGGCACCGCGCATCGATATGGTCGACTTCGCTGCGGGTGCGGAAGATCATGTCGATCAGAACCTGAACCGCCTCGGTGGTGTAGCCGTGGCCCCAATAGGGCTCGCCCAGCCAATAGCCGATCTCGACGACATCCTCCTCGTGCGGAATGTTCTCGATCCCGCAGCAGCCGAGGAATTCGCCGTTGTCGGCCTTGGTGATGGCATAGACGCAATTGCCAATCGCGCCCTCTTTCGTTCGCTCCACGAAACTGGCGGCATCTGTCACGGAATAGGGATGCGGCATGCGCGACACCATGGTCGCGATTTTTTCGTTGTTGGCGAGATGGGCAATGGCGTCAATGTCATCTTCGT
Source organism: Martelella limonii (assembly GCF_013344475.1). GTDB lineage: Bacteria > Pseudomonadota > Alphaproteobacteria > Rhizobiales > Rhizobiaceae > Martelella > Martelella limonii. The sequence goes on from NZ_JABUOU010000006.1 coordinate 86,249, forward strand.
GCGGGGCTCTCAGGACGAGCCGTTGCGACAGAAGAACGGGGCAATCCCGCCTTTGACTATCCGGCCTTAGCCGCTCTCTGGAAAGCCGGGATTGGCTCTCCCTTTGTAGATCCCTTTGCATTTTCTCAGTCCTTTCCTGGGTTTGAAACGAAAGAAGGGAAGATGGTGGCGTCCCATCTTCCCTTCTCTCTTCAAAACCCAGGTCGGGTGACCTGAAATTTCAAGCCGGGTCAATGAGACGCCGGCTGTTTTAAAGCGTTCCGGCTTATTCCGCTGCTTCGGCCTGTTTCGGGGCCACGGACACATACATGCGGCCATTGCCGCGCGCGCGGAATGTCACGTTGCCTTCGATCTTCGCAAAAATGGTGTGGTCCTTGCCCATGCCGACATTGTCGCCGGGATGCCACTTGGTGCCGCGCTGACGAATGATGATGTTGCCCGGAATGACGTTCTCGCCACCGAACTTCTTTACGCCAAGGCGCTTGGATTCAGAATCGCGACCGTTGCGCGAGGAACCGCCAGCTTTTTTGTGTGCCATTGGAGTTCTCCTTTAAACCTTCGAAATCTGCTCTAACGATCAACCGGCGACGATGTCGGTGATCTTTACGACCGTGTGATGCTGACGATGGCCGCGCGAACGCTTGGAGTTCTGGCGACGACGCTTCTTGAAGGCGATGACCTTCTTGCCGCGGGTCTGCTCGACAACTTCCGCCTTGACGAGCGCGCCCTTGACGAAGGGAGCGCCGATCGTGGCGTCAGCGCCTTCGCCGACCATGAGCACTTCAGCAAATTCAATCTTTGCGCCTTGATCGCCATCGAGCTTTTCGATGGTGATGACATCATCGGCGTTGACGCGGTACTGTTTACCGCCGGTCTTGATGACTGCGAACATATTTTGACCTTTCATGTTCTCGCCCGGTTCTGCGCGCCCGAAAGGCGTGCGACCGTCTTTTTGTCAGTCTGGTTAAAGCAGCGAGTTCGAAGAGAAATTCTTTTCAAAACCCGGTCTGCCGGTGAAACGGGAGCAAGCCCCCGAACATGCGCGCGCCATGAAGACACACGCGTCCGGCAGCGTGCTTACGCCAGAGTTGATCGGAAGTCAATAAACAAGGGGCTTGGCGCGCCATTTTCTGCCGCGCGGTGTCTGCCCGCAGCGCCGGCACCATCTCCCCTGCCCGGATTGGGTTTTCCCTGGGCAGGGGAGCCAAGGCAAACGGGCTACGGCGTGACGATGTTGAACCAGAAATCCGGCACTTCGACATAGCCGAGCAGCGTCTTCACGGCCTCCCGGTCGCCATCGAAGGAGAGGTCGCCCTTCTCGATCGCCTGATCCACGGTCTCCTGCTTGAGAATCAGGCTGGACAGCGTGTCCCGGCTGAGCTTGACCGTGACGTCTGCATCCGGCGCGGTGACGCCCGCCGTATGGTTCAGCGTGCCGTTCGAAAGCTCGAGCAGGTAGCTGCCGTCCTCGCCGCCGAAATCGACATTATAGGTCGCGCTCGCCGTTCCGGCCTTTCCGGCATCGATCAGAATGGCGAGATAGTCGAACAGCATGTCCGGATCCATCGCGCGGATCGTGTCCGGACTGACGCTGTTTGCGACCGGCAGATCGGCAATGCCGTTTCGAAGCTCCTGGGCGCCTGTCAGATAGAAATTGCGCCAGGGCCCGGATTCGGCCTGATAGCCGAGCTGTTCCAGCGCATTGGCCTGCAGCGCCTTCGCCTTCTCATTGGTCGGATCCGCAAAGATCACATCATTGACCACCTGCGCCACCCAGCGATACTTGCCATCCTCATAGGATTGCTGCGCCTTTTCGAGAACCGCTTCGGCCCCGCCCATGTAGTCGACATAATTCTTCGCCGCTTCGGTTGGCGGCAGTTCGTGCAGCGTTGCGGGGTTGCCGTCAAACCAGCCGAGATAGAAATCATACGTCGCGGCGACATCGTGATAGAGCGAGCCGTAATAGCCGCGATTGGCCCAGACATCGGCAAGGGCCGGCGGCAATTCCACCTGTTCGGCAATCTCGCGCTTGGTATAGCCCTGGTTGACGAGATGAAGCGTCTGATCGTTGATGTAACGGTAGAGATCGCGCTGGCTGGTCAACAGCTTGTTGATGTTGTCATTGCCGAAGGTCGGCCAGTGGTGCTGGGCAAACATCACCTCCGCCTCCCCGCCCCAGCGGGTCTTGGCGGCGTTGATATATTTCGACCAGGCGAGCGGATCCCGGGTCTTGGCGCCGCGCAGGGAATAGGTGTTGTGCAGCGTGTGGGTAATGTCCTCGGCCGCCTCGATCGCCTTCTTCTCCTCGATATACCACAGCATTTCCGACGGCGCCTCGGAGCCGGGCGCGAGCATGAAATCATAGGTCAGTCCGTCGATGACCTCTTTCTGCCCATCGCTGGAGATCGTATCGGTGGGCGCGATCAACGTCACCTCGCCGCCATCCGACGTGGTCATGCCGAGACCTGCGCCCACCTGGCCCTTGGCATCTGCCGGCAGGAGCGCACCATACATGTAGGATGCGCGCCGGCTCATGGCATTGCCGGCCATGACGTTTTCCGCGATCGCGGCATCGAGAAAGCCTGCGGGCGCGTAGACCTTGACCTTGCCGGCCTTGACGTCATCCTCGCTGATGACGCCGCGCACGCCGCCATAATGGTCGACATGGCTGTGGGAGTAGATCACGGCCTTGACCGGCCTTTCGCCGCGCTCCTTGTAATAAAGGTCCAGCGCCGCCTTGGCGGTTTCGGATGAGATCAGCGGATCGACGATGGTGATGCCCTCGTCGCCTTCGATGATCGTCATGTTGGAGAGGTCCTGGTTGCGGACCTGATAGATGCCGTCGGTGACCTCGAACAAGCCGGCCATGTTGACCAGCTGAGATTGCCGCCAGAGGCTCGGATTGACCGTGGCGGGAGCCTTGCTGCCCTCCTTCACGAAATCGAATTCGGCCGGATCCCATACGGTGATGCCGGAGGCATTCTTGAGCGGGCCTTCGGGCAGCGGCGCAATCAGCCCCCTGCTGGCATCGGCAAAATCGCCGGTATCGTCAAATGGCAGCGCCTCCAGCACTGCCTTGTTGGCCGCCATGGTCGACGCCGTCGCCTCCTGCCGGACGTCGGCGGCACCGGCCGCGAAGGCTGGACCGGACAGCAGCATGAACCCCAATGCAACGGTGGACAACAGTCTCTTGTTCAACACGCATTCGCTCCTTCACGAGAGCCGGATGAACGGGCAAGGCCGCATTCATGCCGGATGGTCAAGGCGCACCCTTCGCTGCGTGCTTCTTCGACACGCTGGAGGCGAAATCTGGAGGATTATCTATCCTGAGTTAAGGCAAAATCATGGCCGGTCTTGAAGGATATGCCGGCTTTGACCGCGCTCCTGTGTCCACGACCAGGCTGACCTTTGAGGAAGGCCCAGGTGCGAAAGATGACCATGGCCCCTCCAGAAGGCCAGACCGCGCAAAAACTGCAATCATGACCCTTGCAAGAGCGCGCTTTGCCCGCTAAGAGACACCCCGCGTCACAACGCAAGACCACGGCACTTTATGGAGAGGTGGCAGAGTGGTCGAATGCACCGCACTCGAAATGCGGCATACGGGCAACCGTATCGAGGGTTCGAATCCCTCCCTCTCCGCCAGATTTTTATTTGAAAATCAATGGTATATACAGCGACTATCTGAGCATATCGGTGGCACGAAGAGCATGGTTCGCTTCAGGTAGGCGTGAGGGCTGCGACGGGGGCGGTTTGATGAAGCGATCGGCGGGGCCTTTTTGCCGCAGCTTCCTCAGCACAGCCGATCCATGGCCGCCCAAAAGCGCGTTTTCCCGCCTTGTTCGCGTTGCAACTTGTCCAGGTAAACATCGTGTGGCTCGTATGAGCCGAAATCATCGATCTGCAATGCCAGGGTCTCGCACTCGATCAGGTGCCTCGCTGCATGCTTGTAGCGGCTCGAACGGGTGTTCTCGAGGCTGAAGTCGATCATTGCTCTGAGTAGCAGCGTCGCCGCAAGCGGATACCGTTCCTTTAACGCCTCGCTGGCTGGTGTCAGAATTTCATAATCGTTGCCATCGATCTCGGCATGTCGATCCAGAGTGAGTGCATTGGCTTCGCGACGCGCCGGCCATTCCATGAAGAACAGCAGAGCCGCATTCACGTCTGGATAGGCCGCGACCCAGGACATTGCTTTTTCCTCGGCCTCAATGTCATCGAAATCCGGCAGGCGTTTCAAATAGTCGCGAAGGTGCTGCGGTTCGAGCAAGGCTTGGAAGCAACGCCATCTGAACTGTTGCGCCTCATTGGCCCTTCCCAGCGCCTCGAGTGCTTCTGCCCGTGACTGCTCCCATTCCAGAACCGGGAAAGACCGGCCCTTCTCCGGGGACGCCTGATCCAGCCGCGTCAGAGCTTCTCCCGCTCGGCCGGCCTTCAGCAGCCGCTCGGCCATCCTCGCGGCGATAACAGGTGACTTCCTGGCCTGTTCGGTTTGCAGCGCGATATAGGCATCGACATCGCCCTCTGCATCGGCAATTGCCTCAAGCGCGATGTGGGCGGAAAGACCGTCGTGACGGCTATAGACCTCGTCCTCGTGAATCGGTCCGTTCTGGCTCATGCCGATGATCCGGCCCTCCCGTCGGGGTTTTTCCTGTCTGGCCTCGTCGAGCCATTGGGTTGACAGTTCTTTCAGGCATGCAAGTCCGCCAGTTCCGAGTGCCGGGATCATCTCTTCGATCAGCGGATCATATTGCCCGTAGCCATTGTCCTGCAGCGCCTGGAATAGCTTTTCGGCCAATGCTTCCGGGGACGTCTTTGATGCCTTTGCGATGCGCCCCGCATCAGCGCAGGCGGCATGAAAACTCTCAATAAGCGAACCGCTACCATCATCGGAACGGGCAAAAATAGAATCGGACAGATGCAGAAACCGCCAGATCAGCTCCAGAGCTTCATCGGGGTCTTGAGGTTCAAGTTTCTCGGTAATCGCCAAGCGCTGGGTCTCGAGGTCCGCTTTCAGCTTCTTGACCTTTCGCCAGTCGATGAAGCTACGGGCGCGCTGTATGCGGCTGAGGTGCTTATTAATTTCCCGGGCCACTTCGGCGCTGCTTTGTTCCCCGGCGAGTTCCAGGCGCAGGCGTCGCTTATGAGCTGCGCTTCCAGTCGATATTTCGATCAGAAGTTCTGCCAGCCGCTTTGTCCCCAGCGCCTCCAGGTTCTTCGCGTTGAGCGTTGTTTTCTTGGCCATACCTTGCTGGTCCCATTCGATATTGCGCGAACGCTATAACGCAGACAGAGACAGGCCAAGTCCTGTCTAGATTTGTGCCGGGGCAGTCCTTTGCAGCCCATGAGCGGCATCCTATGCGTGAGCGTATATAGTCAATCCGCAGATCACGATGGCGACAATATCCACGCTCAGAGGACGCCGGCAGGCCTGGTTTGCAAGCGGAACATTCGCAGGATGCGGCCCCCGGACGACATATCCGGGGTCGCAAGCCTCGTCGGGACATCATGCCCATGCGCTGATTGTCAGTCGTCCGTGTCGCCATCCAAAGGCGCGGTCGGCTTGTTGCTTTCGCCCTGGTCCCGATGCAGGCTTCCCATCAGCGATGCAATGGCATTGTCACCCTCGAAGCCGGCCTCCTTCAGCAATTGATCAAGGATAGGCTTGTTGGCCTGGTAGGACAATAGCTGGCCGGCCAGGCCTTCGCCCAAGCCGATGCCGCCCGATGCAGAGCCTGCACCTCCGGCACCTCTGCCAAGCATTCCCCCGGTGTCGAAGATACGGATGTCGGAGATCTTCTCGATCGGCTTTACCGCTTCGGCCAGAGCTTCTGGAATGATGCGGATGCGCTCGCGCAGGATCTCGTATTCGATGATGGCTGCACTCAGCTTGTTGCGCGCCTCATTCAGCAGAGCCTCGCTCTGGGCCTTGGCCTTTCCGGTCTCCAGCACGCCCTTGGCATTGATGATGGCGGCTTCCGCTTCGGCATTGGCGAGTGTCTTGATGGCATCTGCCTTGTCGAGAGCCGCCTGCTTTTCCGCCTCGGCACCGACCGTCACGGCAGTGGCTTCCGTCTCGGCGGTCTTGCGTGCATCGATGACCGCGATCTGGCGCTCACGCTCGGCGATTTCGATGGCGCGTGCCGTGCCGACCTTTTCCTCTGCGGCAATGGCAAGGGCGCGCGCGGTTTCCGCAGCCGCCTTGGCCTCTGATTCCTGGCGGCTCTTGTTAGCTACGGCGATGGCGCTTTCCTGTTCGACGATCTGGAGATCCCGACGCGCCTCGGTGTCGCGCTGCTGGACAGCGCGGGTCGTGTCGATATTGGCGCTCTCTCGCACCTGCTTTGCCAGTGCTTCGCGCTCGGCAATAGCCTGTTCGGCGCCGATACGGGCCTCTTCCTCGGCACGCTTGGCTGCCTGTTCCTGCTGCGCTGTCTCCGCCCGCGTCGCGGCCGACTTGTTGGCAATGTCGCGCTGCTGATTGAGCTCCGCCTCGCGTTTCGTGCGCTCGATCGTCAACGACTGCTGGCGTGCCTCAAGATCCTTCTGGGCGATGGCCACTTCAGTGTCGCGGACGATTTCGTTGCGCTCCTTCTTGCGGCCTTCGGTGATCCGGGTGAGCGCGGCAAGACCATGTGCGTCGAAGAAGTTGTTTTCGTTGAAGTGCTTGATGTCCGTCTGGTCGAGGCGGGTCAGAGACACCGATTCGAGCTCAAGTCCATTGGACTGAAGGTCGGCACCCACGGCTTCCTGCACGGCCTTTACGAAATCCATGCGCTGTTCCTGTAGTGCGTCGAGCGTCATGGTGGCCGCCACCGAGCGCAAGCCATCGACGAACTTGGCCTCGATCAGCACCCGCAACTGTTCGGCATCATTGGTCCGGCTGCCGAGGGTCTGTGCCGCCAGCGCGATCGAAGATGCATCGGGCTTGACGCGAACATAGAATTCAGCGCCGATATCCACGCGCATGCGGTCCTTGGTGATCAGAGCATCGCCCTCGCCGCGCCGGACCTCCAGGCGAAGGGTTTTCAGGTTCACCCGGGCGATCGAGTGAAAGATCGGCAACACGATGGAGCCGCCATCCAATACGACCTTCTGACCGCCGAGGCCGGTGCGAACATAGGCCTCGTCACGGCTGGAGCGGGTGTAAAGCGTGGCAAGGACCAGGCCGATGCCGCAAATCAGGACAACGCCGACTAGGGCGGGCAAAAACAGACCGTAAAGCATGGAAACTCCTGAAATAGGTGCCGCTAGGATGAAAGAAGGTCCGGCGGGGCCGGTATTGCAAGAAAGACGCCGGAGGCAAGATCAACGACAAGCACCGGCGCGCCAACCATGATTGGGACTTGGTCACCGGCGGCCCTGGCGCGCAGCACGTGCCAGTTGCCATGCTGGTCCTGCAGTTTGACGCGACCGGGAAGCCCCTGATCGAGCGGACCGACGGTGACTTCGCCGATACGGCCGATCAGATCTGCCAGGTCCACGGCGTATGTCTCATCCTTCGGCACGATACGGGCGACCCATCGGCTGGAGACACGCACGGCCGGCAAGGCGAGAACGAGCGCGGCAAGGCTTGCCACAATTGACGGCAACGGAGACCAGAGCGCGCCGGCGCCAATCTGGATGACAAAACCCGCCATCGAGAACAGCCCAAGCATCAGCATGATCAGGATCAAAACCGGCACCCTGCCAACATTCAGCCAGGACATCAGTCCGGATATGTCGCCATGATCGTCCGGCAGCAGGTTATCGACCGTCTCGCCCACTGAGAAACCGATCATCAGGCAGACCAGTTCGATGCCGACGAGCGCAAACAGCATGATCGCAGCCACGGCAAAGGGAAGGGAATCCTGCGAAAGGAAAAGATCCATAGGGGTCAGTTCCGATTGGCCTTGAACGCGTTAAGCCTTGCCTCGATCGCCCGTTCGCGGTGCAGCCTGTCAAGTTCGTCCAGTTCGGCGCTGGCGGAAGTTTCGCTTCCCGGCACGCCCGTGACGCGGGTAATGGCTGCGGCCGCACGATTTGCGCCGGCGAGCGCGCCCGGCTTGCCCTGGCTCGCCCCCGTCTCATCGACAATGCGTGAGGCGCTGCTCTTCAGCTCGACCAGCCGAGCCTCGACTTCGCGCTGCGTCGCGAGCACCGCCTGCAGGGCCTGCTGGCCGTCCTTTATCTGGCTTTCGACATCGGCCATTGCCTTGTCGAGTGCCGCAAGCTGCGATTCCAGATCAATCTGGCGGGCAACGCCGGCCTTGGCGAGGTCATCGCGGCCGGCGTCCACTGCTGCCGTGATCTTTTCCTCCAGCCTCTGGATATCCGCGGCAATTTCCTTGTGGCGGCTGAGAATGCGGAATTCCTCGGCGCGGGCCTTGCCGATGTCGTTGCGGGCCTCTTGGGCGGCCTCGGCGATCTCGCGCAGCGCCTGCTCCACCACGATGATCTTGTTGCTTCCTTCCGCCTTGTCGACGGCATTGTTCGCAAGACCGGCAATAAGGCGCCCCATGCGGGACAGAATGCTCTCGTTCATCATCATATTCCCCTCCGTTCGATGGCTGTGTGGCGTGACGCCGATCAGGATGTGATATCTGCCATTTTCTGCCAGAAGCTGTGCGTTGAAGACCTCGAGTTGTCCGTTGCTGTAGCCGACGACATCATAGGGTATCGAAACCCGGCCCCTCACGGTCGCGACCGTGAGATCAGTCGGCCCCTTGATGGTAAAAAGCTTTTCGTCCAGCGGCAGCCGGTCAATGGCAGGCTTGCGCCCCAGGCTGGACGCAAAGTCTCGCAGCCCCAGTGTGACCATGCGTGCCGGAAGCCCCGTTCGGGTTCTGATCGTCTCGTAGGCGAGTTCGTGCAGGGTCACGAGGTTGGCACCGGCCTTGCCGATGGCGGTCTCCGCCGTGAGCATCGAGAACATGGCGGCATAGGCGGCCATCGTCTCATCCAAGGCCTCCCTTGCGGCCTGTCCGGGTGCGAGCTCGTAACGCAGTATGGCGGTCTGTGGCGAATTTTGCATAGCATCAACGTAAAGCACCGCTTTTGTGCTTTCAAGGGCTGTTTCAATTTTTAAATGCATCTTCTCTAGATGCACGCAGATGGAAGTTGCAGACCATGGCGCACAGGGGCTCTCACACGCGGCACGTTACGACACGGCTCGGCATTTCAAGAGACGCAAATGGCAAAGAATGGATGTGCCCGCCCATTCATTGGCGACGAGCACGAGGACCTCTTCGACAAAGGTCCGGAAGCCCTGAAGGGGGCCGCACGCGGCTTGAGCATGCTTCCGGAAAAGCGCGACCGGTAGGGCCGGCGAGATCGGGTAGGCTTCACGAAACCGAGGAGCCGTCGGACAGAATCGTGTCCAGCGCGGCCGTCAGGCGATCGACTTCCTCGATGGTGTTGTAATGCACCATCGAGACGCGCAGCATGCCGCCGTGGTCGGTGAGACCGAGATATTCGGCAAGGCGGCGCGAGTGGAAATCGCCGTGCCGGATCGCGACCTGAAAGCCATCGACCTTACGGCAGATGTCGGCGGCATCCCGGCCATCCAGTCGGAAGGCGATCGTGGGCACCCGCCGGCGACCATCCGCTGACGCATCGCCGATGATGGTGCAGTCGTTGCGGGCTCTCATATAGGCCAGCAGCCGCTCGGAAAGGGCTTCCTCCTGTGCGGTGATCGCGCGGTAGGCGGCCTCGACCTTCATCCTTGACGAACCGGTTTCTCCGGCCCGTTCGCCAAGCCCAGTCAGATAATCGACGATGCCGCAGGTGGCGTAGGCGAGTTCGTAATTCGGATTGCCGGGCTCAAGCTTGCCCGGAACCTTCTCTTTCCCGTAGAAGTAGTGATAGAGCGTGTCGAGTTCGGCGAGAAGCGCGTATTTTCCGTACATCAGCGCGTAATGCGGACCGAACACCTTGTACAGGCTGAAGACGTAGAAGTCGGCGTCGAAAGCCTGAACGTCGATGGCACGATGGGGCGCATAGGCAACTGCATCCACGCAGATCAGAGCGCCGCGGGCATGCACGAAATCGGCGATCGCGCGGATGTCGTTGACGGCGCCGAGGATGTTGGAGACATGGGTGACCGCGACCAACCGGGTGCGCTCGCTCATCAGCGGCTCCAGATCCTCCAGCTTCAGCGTGAGCGTCTCCCGGTCGAGGGGCCAGAATTTCACCACGACGCCGCTCGCCTGCAGCCGATCCCACGGGCCGATGTTGGATTCGTGGTCGCTGACGGTGACGATGATCTCGTCGCCGGGCACAAACTGGCTTTCCATGGCGCGGGAGAGGTTTTGGAGGAGAACCGTGGTCGAGGGGCCGAACACGATTTCCTCCGGTCGCGCCGCGTTGACGAGCGTCATGCCCGCTTGGCGCGCCTCGTGCAACGCGGCAGCCGCCGATTGCGACACCGCATAGGATCCGCCGATCTGGACATTCTTTTCAAATAGAAACGTGTTGATGCGGTCGACAGCACTTTTCAGTATCTGCGAACCGCCGGCATTGTCGAAGAACGTGCAGTCCTGTTTCAGTCCTGGAAACTGGCTGCGCACGAAATCGAGATCGGGCAAGGGGGGCATTTGGTCTACCTCTTGATGTTGTTCAGTGGTTAAGGACGGCGCGCAGGAAAGCGCGTGTGCGCGGCTCGGCGGGCGTGTCGAAGACGTCGGCAGGCGTTCCGGCCTCGACGATGCGCCCGCCATCCATGAAGATCACCCGGTCGGCGACCTGACGGGCAAAGCCCATTTCATGGGTGACGACGATCATGGTGACCCCGGTCTTGGCGAGATCACGCATCACGTCCAGCACTTCTCCCACCATTTCGGGATCGAGCGCGGATGTCGGCTCATCGAACAGCATCACCCGCGGCTCCATCGCGAGCGCCCGCGCAATCGCGACGCGCTGCTGCTGGCCGCCGGAAAGCTGCGCCGGATATTTTTCCGCCTGCTCGGCGATTCCCACTCGGCTCAGGAGCGCCAGCGCGAGCGTCCGCGCGCGCGCCGCCGAAAAGCCGCGCACCCGCATCGGCGCCAGCATGACGTTGCGGACCACGCTCATATGCGGAAACAGGTTGAAGCTCTGGAACACCATGCCGACTTCGGCGCGCACCTGCGCAAGTGCGGGGCCGCGCCGGACCGCAAGGCCATCGATTTCGATCACGCTACCGGCGTCGCAATCCTCGAGCCGGTTGATGCAGCGGATCAGCGTCGACTTGCCGGAACCGGACGGGCCGATGATGCAGACGACCTCGCCTTCCGCGATATCGAGATCGATGCCGTGCAGCACGGTGAAATCGCCGAACGCCTTTGTCAGGCCGCGCATGGAAACGAGCGTGCGGCCGGTCATCAGCGGCGCCCCCGGCTGAAATGCTGCTCCAGCCGCGCGACCACCGAAACCATCGGCCACAGCATCAGCAGGTAGATGATCGCCGCGCCGATAAGCGGCGTCGGATTGGCGTGGAGCGCCTGGGCCTGGGTCGCCTGCTTCAGGAGATCCGGCATGGCAACCACGGAGGCAAGGGCGGTGTCCTTCAGGACGTTGATGCAATTGTTGGTGAGCGGCGGAATGACGATGCGGATCGCCTGGGGCAGGATGATATCGGCCATGGTATGGCGATCGGACAGCCCGAGCGCGCCGGCCGCCTCGAACTGCCCGCGCGGGATCGCCTGGATGCCGGCGCGAAAGATCTCGGCGGTGTAGGCCGCCGAAACCAGCGACAGGGCGGTGACGGCGGAGAGAAACGCGGACAGTTTGATGCCGACGAAGGGCAGCGCGTAGTAGACCACGATCAGCAGCACCAGAAGCGGTATCGAGCGGAAGATATCGATATAGACGCGGATCAGGGCGGTGACCGGACGCGGCGCGTATAGCCTCATGATCGCCAGAAGGAGGCCGCCGGCCAGGCCTGCGAGAATGCTGGTGATGCCGATCTCGATCGTGACCAGCAGGCCGCGCAGCAATTGCGGCAGACTGTCGATGAAGACGTCGACATTCAGGAATGTATTGATCAGGTCCATGGAAGACGAAGGCTCCGGGAGCGCCGGCCGACGCGCCAAAGCGCGCCGGCCGGCCTTGATGGGAATGACAGGCGGGCGTTACTTCGCCTTGGGCATATCCATCACTTCAACCGTGGACGTGCCTGCATCCGGCGCCGTGCCGAACCAGTTTTCGTAGATTTCGGCAAGCGTGCCGTCCTCTTTGAGTTCGGTGATCACGGTGTTCACCTCGCCGGCAAGGGGTGCGTCCTTGTTGAACATGATCGAATATTTCTCGCCGGTCGGAATGCGCTCGACCACCTTCAGTTCGGGCTTGTCCTTCACATAATAGAGAACGGCTGGAATGTCGGAGATGTAGCCGTCGATACGACCCGCCGACATGTCGAGCATGGCAGGCGCGAGGCCTTCATAGCGCTTGATATCGGAAAAACCGTATTCGCCCTTGTGGGCTTCGGCCCACATGTCGCCGGTCGAGCCGGTGTCGACGCCGACGACCTTGCCGTCCATGCCCTCAAGTCCGGTGATGCCGGTGGAGGTTGCCGTCGAAAGCGACTGGTCGCTGTCATAATAAGGCTGGGCGAAGGACACCGATTCCAGGCGTTTGTCGGTAATGGTGATCGACGATACCGCCATGTCGATGCGACCGGACTGCACGGCGGAGAACAGGCCGTTGAACGGCGTGTTGACGAATTCGACGGTCTTGCCCATGCGGTCCGCGATCTCGGTCACGAGATCGACCTCGAAGCCGACCGGCTTGCCGCTTGCATCTTCGAATTCCCACGGAACATTGCCGATATTGGCGCCGACGGTCCAATCCGCAGCATTGGCACCGGCAGCCGCCAGAAGTGCTGCAGACAGAAGCGTCACGCGAAGTGTATGTTTCATAAGAGTTCCCCTTGTTTTTTTGGTCGAAACGGATGTACCAATGGTACTCCGGACTAACTGGTCTGACCAGTCAGTCCATTCATGCACGGCTTTGACCGCTTTGCAATATGCCGGATAAAAAATAGACTGTGACGCGAGAGAAGAAGGGCGGGACTGCATGCTAACAAAGACATTGCTGCCACAGTCGGTGGCGCGCCAGCTGCAGTCGATGATCCAGTCCGGCCAGCTGAAGGATGGCGAAAAGATACCATCGCAACGGGACCTTTCGATCCAGTTCGGCATCAGCCGCGCCTCGCTTCGCGAAGCGCTGCTGACGCTGGAGACATTGGGGCTCGTCAAGACCGAGCCCGGACGCGGCACCTTCGTGACCCTCAATCGGCAGCAGAATGCCGGCACGGCCGAGACCTGGCGCTATGCCGACAGCTATTCGGTTTTCGATGCCTTCCAGACCCGGATCATGCTCGAGGGCGAGATCGCCCGCCTGGCCGCCGGTCGGCTGACCCAATACCAGCTGGACCTGATGGAAAACGCCACCGCGACGATGGAGACGAGCTGGGCCGAACAGGATCTGATCGCCAATGTCGAGGCCGACCTCCAGTTCCACAGCACGATCGTGTCCGCCTGCTCCAACGCCATGCTCCGCAATCTTTATGACGTGGTGCGCGACACGCTGACCGAAACCCAGCGCCAGCCGATCCCGCGCACCGACCCGGAGCGCATGAAGGCCTCCGTCGGCGAGCACCGCAAGATCATCGCCGCATTGCGCGCCGGCGATGCCGAGGCCGCGGGCGCGGCCATGCAGAACCATATCCGCAACACGGCGCAATGCGCCGGTCTCCAGCCCTGACCCCTCCCCTCCTGCCAATGGATTGCCCATGAAACTGAAGATCACCGCCGGCCCGTTCGTCTTCGACGCCGTTCTCGAGACCGAAAAGGCGCCAGAAACCTGCAAGTCCTTCGCCGCGCACCTGCCGTTCAGAAGCCAGGTCGTGCATGTGCGCTGGTCCGGCGAAGGCGTCTGGATCCCGCTCGGCGACAAGGATTTCGGCGTCGGCTATGAAAACCACACCAGCTACCCCGCGCCGGGCCAGTTCATCCTTTATCCCGGCGGCATCAGCGAGACCGAGATTCTTCTGGCCTATGGCGGGGTCCATTTCGCATCGAAAATGGGACAGCTTGCCGGAAATCATTTCATTACCGTCACATCCAATCTCGACAAACTGCACGAACTGGGCACGATGGCGCTCTGGAAAGGCGCGCAGGACATCGTGTTCGAAAAGGCCGAATGACCAGCCCGCCAGGTTTGGAGCAGACGGACATTGAACCTCAGACAGCTTGAGATATTCCACGCGGTGATGACCTCGGGAACCACGGTCGGCGCCGCCGAGGCGCTTGGCATGTCGCAGCCAGCGGTCTCCAACGCGATCAGGCATCTGGAGCTGGTGGTGGGTTTCACCCTGTTCGAACGGCTGAGCAACCGGCTGGTGGCGACCGAAGAGGCCAAGCTGCTCTATGCCCGTGCCGAGCCGATCTTCCAGCTCCAGCAGAGCGTCAACCAGAGCGCGCTCGACATCAAGGCGGGCCATATCGGCCGGATCCGCGTCGTCGCCACATCGGAGGTGACCGAGTCGCTGGTGCCGATGGCGATGCGCGAGTTCCTGGAGCGCTTTCCCGACGTGTTCGTCGTGCTCGATACCAAGCCGCTTCACAATGTGCTGGAGGCGGTCGAGGCCGGGATTGCAGATGTCGGCTTCGCCATCGATCCGGGCGAGCGCCATTCGCTGCTGCTGCAGCCGATCGACGAACTGCGCACCGTCTGCATCTGCTCCGCCGACAGTCCGCTTTCAAAATTGCCGTTCGTGACGCCGCAGGATCTGGCGCAGGAGCGGCTGATCTGCCCGCTTTCAGGCACCCGGATTGCAATGCTTCTGGAAGAGGCCTTCCGCAAATCGGCGATCCCCTATGAGCCGAAGGTGGAGGTGCGGTTTCTGAATGCGGCAGCCCGGATCGTGCAGGAAGGCTGGGGCGTGGCCCTGCTTGACGAGGTGACGGCAACCTCCGGCCATTATTCCGACCTGACCGTGCTGCCGTTCGAGCCGCGCATTCCGCGGCCGCTGACGGCGATATTGTCCCGCAGCCACGCGGTTTCGCGGCATTCGCGCGAATTCATACGCACCTTCACGCTGACCACCGGAACGCGGATCGCCGAGATCAGGGGCTGACGGCCGTCCTGTTTCAGGCCTCTTCGGCGATCTTGCGAAAATCCGCCAATGCGCGCGCGGCGCCGTCAAAAAGCAGATTGATCTCGTTGGTGGCGACAATCATGCGCGCGCCGAAGTCGAGCGCGTGGCCGCGCAGCATCTCCGGCGGCAACCCCATGGTTCCGAAGGTCTTGCCGCTTGAACCGGCCGCCCGGCCGATCTTCTCAAAAGCGGATCTGACATCGGGATGGCCGATATCGCCGGGGTGGCCGAGGGCGGCGGCAAGATCGTTGGAGCCGATCATCAGCCCGTCGATCCCGTCAAGCGCCGCGATATCGCCTGCCGCCTCAAGCCCGCTCCGGCTTTCGATCATGGCAATGACCTTCGTGCTGGCCTCGGCGGTTTCGACAAGCCTTGCCACCGTCACCGGCTCGAAGCCGTTGATGGCAAGCGGGCCCGGCAGAGCACGCTCCCCGATCGGCAGAAAGCGGGTCTTCCTGACGATGGCACGGGCTTCTTCCAGCGTATCCACATGAGGAACGATCACACCCACCGCTCCGCAATCGAGCACGCGGGCGATATCGGCGGAGGACGGGCCGGTGACGCGGGCATAGACCGGCATCTTGGCAAGCAGCCCCGCCACGCAGATATCGGTCACCTGATCCAGCCCGATGCGGCCATGCTCCATGTCGACCACCAGAAAATCATAACCGGTCCGGCTGGCAATCGACACCATCTCGACGGTTCCGACGACACAGACGGCAAGGCCGATCGTGGCGTCAGCGGCAGGCGGGCTAGCTTGGTGTTTCATGATGCTTCCAACGTATTGAGACTGGCAGTCACTGTCTTTATCGCCATCGCAACCGCGATAATCAATGCGAATTATGCCTATAATTTAGGCATGCCTAAATATAATACACACCCCACTGGTGAGCGCCGAAAAGCGCGCTAAGCTTGGCCGATACCGCAGCGACAACTGAGGACAACGCCATGCACACCGAACTTGCCGCCGAGCAGGATGCCAAGGCCGACGGGCCGTTTCTGGCGAAGCTTCCGCGTCTGGCGCTGACGCTGCTGCGGCACATCGTCGATGGGGTCGCCATCTGCCTTTTCATCTACATGGCGTTTGCGATCCTCGTGCAGATCCTCGGCCGTTACGTCTTCAACTACTCGATCGCCGGCACGGAAGAAACCGCGACCTTCGCCCAGATATGGCTGGTGATGCTCGGCGCCGGCATTGCGATGCGCCACCGCCAGCATGTGGGCGTCGATGTGCTGATCGTCAGGTGTCCGCAATGGCTTCAGAAGCTTGTCGGCGGCCTCTCCTTCCTGCTCGGGCTCTGGTTCCTGGTGGTGGTGATCAATGGCAGTTTCGGCCTTGTCGCCATCGGGTTGATGGTCAAATCGGCGGCGCTGAGACTGCCGCTGGTCATCCCCTACGCCGCCATTCCCGTCGGCATGACCTATTTCGCGCTGGAATTCACCATCGCGACGCTGCCGGACCTTCTGTCGCGCAGCAAGACCGGCATCCTTAAGGGAGAACAGCTATGAGCCTCGCCTTCGGCGGTTTCGCCCTCCTGATCTTCTCCGGCATGCCGATCGTGCTGGCACTTGGCGTGGCGGCCATGGTCACGATCATCGCCTTCACCGACGTGCCGCTCACCATCATCGCCCAGCGCGTCTATGGCGGCGTCAATTCCTTCCCGCTGATGGCGATCCCGTTCTTCGTCGCCGCCGGGCTCATCATGGAGGCAGGCGGCATCGCCCGCCGCTTTGTCGAACTGGCGACCGCGCTGGTGGGCTGGATCACCGGCAGCCTGTTCATGGTGGCAATCACCACCGGGACCGGACTTGCGGCAATTTCCGGCTCCGGCTCGGCCGATACCGCCGCGATCAGCTCCATCCTTGTCCCGGAAATGAAAAAACGCCGCTATGACGTCGATATGGCGGTCGCCATCATCGCGGCTTCCGGCTCGATGGCATCGATCATTCCGCCCAGCATCGTCATGGTGGTGATCGCGATCACCGCCAACCAGTCGATCGGCGCGATGTTTCTCGGCGGCATCGGCCCCGGCATCCTGATCTCGGCAAGCCTTCTCCTCGGCGCATGGCTTTACGCCAGGAATGGCGGCCCGGCCTACAGGGATGCGGAGCCGTTTTCGCTTGGCCGGCTTGGCAAGGTGTTCATCGATGCCGTACCCGCGCTGTTCGTGCCGGTCATCATAGTCGGCGGCATTGTCGGGGGCGTCTTCACCGCCACAGAAGCCGCCTGCATTGCGGTGTTCGTGACGCTCGGCATCTCGTGTTTCGTCTATCGCGAACTGAACCTGAAGGATCTGGCGCCGCTGGTCCTCAGGACCGTCAGCCTTTCCGCGGCCGTGCTGATCATCGTGTCGACGGCCAGCATCTTCTCCTGGATCATCGCCTCGCTTGGCGTCACCACCGCGCTCGACCACTGGCTGCGCGACGTTGCCGCCTCGCCCTTCGCCTTCCTGCTGATCGTCAACCTGCTGCTGCTCGTCGTCGGCATGTTCATGGAAAGCATCTCGGCCATCCTCATCCTGTTGCCGGTGCTGATGCCGATTGCCGTCAGCTACGGCATCGACCCGGTCCAGTTCGGGGTGCTGATGGCGCTCAACCTGTCGATCGGCCTGATCACGCCGCCCTACGGCATCTGCCTTTATGTCGCGGCGATGGTCGCCGGCCGGCGCATCGAGCAGGCCGCCTCGAAGGTGTGGCTGCCGCTGATCCCGATGATCATCGTCCTGCTTTTGACGGCGTTCTGCCCGGCGGTGACGCTGTTCCTGCCCAATCTGGTCTACCGCTGACCCGATCTCGACTGCCATCCTGAAAAAACAAAAAGGGGAATGATATGAAACTTATACCGGCCTTTGGCCTAGCCGCACTCCTGTCCGCGACCGCGCTGCCCGCATTTGCTGCGGACTATGTCTTCAAGGTCGCCCATACCAATGCCGCCGACGAAGTTCAGGACAAGGGCCTGCAGCTGATGCGCGACCTTCTGGAAAAGAAGACCGACGGCCGCGCGACGATCGAGATATTCCCGAACGGCGTGCTCGGCGACGAGGCCCAGCTCGTGGAAGGCACGATGCTCGGCACGCTCGACATGGCGATGACCGCCAATTCGACGATTTCGAACTATATCACCGACTTCCGCGTCTTTGACCTGCCCTTCCTGTTCACCAGCATTCCCGCGCTCAGCGAAAAGCTGGAAGACGAAACCGTATATTCCGCGATGGAAACCTCGGCCGAAAACGCCGGTTTCGAGCTGATCGGCGTGTTCTCCTCGGGCATCCGCCACCTGATGACCAAGGAGCCGGTTGAAAGCATCGCCGACCTTCAGAATCTGAAGATCCGCACCATGCAGAACCCGATCCACGTCGATGCCTTCCGCTCCTTCGGCGCCAACCCGACGCCGCTTGCCTATTCCGAACTTTACGGCGCGCTGCAGAGCGGCGTTGTCGACGGCGCGGAAGGGGCTGCCACCAACTATACCGGCCAGAAGCTCTACGAAGTCGCCCCCGATTTCGCCATTCTCGGCTGGCTGAACATGACGGCCGTGGTGTTCATGAACGAAGGCAAGTTCGCCGCTCTGCCGGAGGATATTAAGGTGGCGCTCAAGGAAAGCGGGGAGGAAGCCTCGCTCTGGCAGCGCCAATATGTCGATGACCAGGAAAAGCCGCTTCTCGATGCGCTCGTGGCCAAGGGCGTGACGATCAGCCATCCCGATCCGGCTCCGTTCCGCGAAGCGGTCATTCCGCTTTACGAAGAGATGCTGGAGACCGACAGCCAGAAGGAACTGTTCAAGCTGGCGACCCAGGACTGACAGGGCGATGTGCGGCGGCGGGATGATCCACGCCGCCGCAGTTTCTTGCCCGGTCGGTGTTCAGAGCATCGACCGGAGCAATCTTTCAAGTGCGTGAAACTCCTCGGGCGCGGGCATCCGGTTAGGCGGCAGCACCCGGGCCGAGGGAATAAGGCCAAGAATATGCAGGCAGGCTTTCAGACGCGCCGTGGGCGTGGCGCCGGATCGCTTTCGATAGATCGCGACGGACAGCGGATAGAGCCGTTCATGCACCGCGCGCGCGGTCTTGAAATCGCCGGCGCTGGCCGCCTCGAACAGATCGCAGACGAGACCGGGGACGACGGCGGCAAGGCTGACCTGACTGCCCGTGGTGCCGATCAGATAGCATGTCAGAAGGTGCTCATCGCCCGACGCCATCACCGAAAGGTCGGGCCGCATGCGTTGCGCAAGACGCCAGTTCTCCTCATAGGTCGCGACCTCCCAGCTTCCCTCCTTCACTCCGGCAACGGACGGCAAGGCCATCAGCGCTTCCAGCGTATCGGAACGGTAGGCCATCGGGCCGGTGGCAACCGGAGCCTGGTAGAGCACCAGCGGCAGGCCGGAGGCCTCGGCGATGCCCGTATGATGGGCGACCACCGTCTCGCGATCCTGTCCAAGCGCCCAGCCATTGGGCGGGAACACCAGCAGCGCATCCGCACCGGCCTCAGTGGCATCGCGGGCCATGGCGGCGGCCTTTTGCGTGCTCTCGCTGTAGATCCCCGCGGTGATGAAGGCGTCAGGGCGCGCGGCCTCACGGGCGATCGCGACAACCGCCTTCATCGCATCGCGCGAAAGCTGCGCATTCTCCCCGGCATGGCCGTTGACCAGCAGGCCGTTGATGCGCGGCTCGGCCATGACCTGCGCGATATGCGCCGCAAGCGCGCCTTCGTCGATCGCAAACCCTTCGGTGAAGGGGCAGACCGTGGCCGCGTGAATGCCGACAAGCCGCTTAGCGGCCGTCGCGGAAACGATGGGGGTGGACAAGCGCATGATCTCCATTGGATGGGAAGCCGAGCCGGCCCTAGAGGGCGGCGAAATCACCATGTTTTCAGGTGGAAATCAAAACATGGCGCGCCACCGATGGCAAGCCATTTTTTCCATAAATATCAATTACATAACTTTAAAATCCGGATGGTTTTCGCGCCTGTTTCCATGCGCGTCGATCGTCTGAAACCATGGAGCATGACAGATGTCTTTTGACACGATCATCAAGGGTGGCACCGTCGTTACGGCATCCGACACGTTCAAGGCCGATATCGGCATCCGCGCCGGGCGGATCGCCGCCATTGCCGAGGCGCTTGACGATGCGGCAACGATCATCGACGCCGGCGGCAAGCTGGTCATGCCCGGCGGCATCGACAGCCACGTTCACATTTCCCAGCCCGGCGCGCCGGATGTTGTAATGGCAGAAGACTTTGAAAGCGGCACGATCGCCGCCGCCTTCGGCGGCAACACCACGGTCATGCCCTTCTGCCTCCAGCAGAAGGGGCAGACGCTGCGCGAGGCACTGAAGGCCTATCACGCCGAGGCGGATGGCCGCTGCCATATCGATGTCAGCTTCCACCTGATCCTCACCGATCCGAATCCGGGTGTTCTGGGCCAGGAACTGCCGGCGCTCGTCGAGGAAGGCTATACCTCGCTCAAGGTATTCATGACCTATGACGACATGATGCTGAAGGACCGCGAGCTGCTGGAGGTGATGGCCGCCGCCCGGCGCACCGGCGCCTTCGTGATGATCCATGCCGAAGGCTATGACACGATCCGCTTTCTGGCCGACGCGCTGGAAGCCGAGGGCAAGACCGCGCCCTATTATCATGGCCCCTCCCGGCCGGTCGCGGTGGAGCGCGAGGCGACCCACCGCGCGATCAGCTTTGCCGAAATCACCGACGTTCCGATCATGATCGTGCACGTTTCCAACCGGCAGGCGATGGAGGAGATCGAGCGCGCGCGGCGGCGCGGCCTCAACATTTCCGGCGAAACCTGCCCGCAATATCTGGTGCTGACGGAAGAGGATATGGACGGCGAGGCAATGCAGGGCGCGAAATTCGTCTGCAGCCCGCCGCCGCGCACCACCGAGGATCAGGCCGCCTGCTGGGAGGGCCTGCAGCACGGCATTTTCTCGGTGTTTTCCTCCGACCACTGCCCCTATCGCTTCGCCGAGGACGGCAAGCTGACGGCGAAGGCGCATGACGGCTTTCGCTGGGTGCCGAACGGCATTCCCGGCATCGAAACGCGCCTGCCGATCCTGTTTTCGGAAGGCGTCAAGAAGGGCCGCATCAGCCTCAACCAATTCGTGGCGCTGACGGCGACCAACCATGCCAAGACCTATGGCCTCTACCCGAAAAAGGGCACGATCGCGGTCGGCGCCGATGCCGATATCGCGCTCTGGGATCCGGATATCGTCCGCACCATACGTCAGACGGATCTGCACCATGGCTGCGACTACACGCCTTACGAGGGTCTCGAGATCACCGGCTGGCCGGTGCTGACGATGCTGCGCGGCCGCGTCGTTACCGAGGGCGACACGCTGGTTTCGACCGCGCCGGAAGGCCAGTATCTGCCGCGCGAACGCTCGCCTTTCACCACCGGCAAGCAGATCCTCTGACATGACGGGCGGCGAACGATCCGCAACCGCCGCCGGCGACCACCTCCATGATGTGATCATTGTCGGCGGCGGCATTGCCGGGCTTGCGGCGGCCCGGAGTCTCAGCGGGCATGACATCGTGGTGCTGGAGGCGGCGGACCGGCCCGGCGGACGGATCCATTCCACGATCGGCGCTGAGGGCCTGAAGAATTTCGGCGCGCATATGTTCGGCGGACCGGGTTCGATCGTCGGCAATCTGTGCGCAGAACTCGGGCTTTCCCTGCGCCCGATCGATGCGAGCCTGATGGGCATCGCCTATGGCAAGCGCCTGCAACTGAAAGGCAATCCCTCGCTTCTGCCGTTCACACTGCCGCTTGCCCCCATCGCCCGTATTTCGCTTGCCAGGGCCGGACTGAGGCTCAGGAAGGGGTCTGCCGAGGCAGCGGACATGCTGCGCGCGAGCCAAGACCTGCCATGGGCCGAGATGACGGCTCGTCGCCTTGCTTTCGGGCAGGATGAAACCCTGCTGCAAAGGCTCGGCAAGCTCCACCCGCAAACGGCCGGTTTGATCCGCGCGATCACGGAGCGCTGCGGCGGCGATCCGGCGATCATCTCCGCCGGCCACGGCCTCAGATCCTTCGCCAATGTGTGGTCTTCATCCTCCCCCGGCTTCAACCTCGCGGGCGGATCTGCCCGCCTGCCGGAAGCGCTTGCCGAACGCCTTGGCAAAGCCGTGAGGCTGCAGACGACGGTCGAGCGTGTGGAACGGCATGAGTGTCATGTCCTCATTCATGCGCAGGATGCCGCCGGGCGGCCTGTCAGCCTCCGCGCCAAGACAGCGATCGTGGCAACGCAAGCGCCAGTAACGCACAGCATCGCAAGCGATTTGCCGGAAGACACCAGGGCAGCGCTTGCCGCGGTGCGTTACGGCCCGTTCCTGTCCGTTGCCATCAACATCAAAGAGCAGGCGCCGGGGCCGATTGAGCGCAGCTACGCCGTTTCCATGCCGAATATGAATTTCAGCGTGCTGTTCAACCAGTCCGTCAATCGCTTCGCGCTGGCCGATCACGAACGCGGCGGCAGCCTGATGATGTTTGCGGGCGCTGCGCGCGCCGAAGCGCTCTCAAAAGAGGATGATGCGACGATCGCATCCCGCGCGCTTTCCGATCTCCATGATCTTTTCCCCGCCTTTGAAATCGCGGGCGAACCGGTGGTGAAGCGCTGGCAGAGCGGCGCGCCTTTTGCCTTCCCGGGCCGCGCGGCGCTCCAGCCCGCGCTGACCCGACCACTGGAACGCCTGGCGCTTGCCGGCGACTATCTCGAATTTCCAAACATGGAGGCTGCGATCCAGAGCGGATATGCCGCCGCACGCTATGTCGGGAAATGGCTGTAGGACACGATATCGCAGACCGCCCGCTCCCATGCCGGGTCAATCGTTGCGATCTCAGCATCGCCGACGCCCGGCCATCACGCCGATGACACGGATTGCAAGCGGACGCATAGCCTCAAAGAGAGCTTTCGAGCCGCGTGTTCATCACCAGTTCGGCAACCGAGGCATTGTCGGGCAAAGACAGCAGGAAGCTGACGGTGGCAGCGATCGTCTCGGGCGCAATGCGGTTGGCCGCAGGCGTCACGCCCGGTATCGAGGCAACGAGGTCGGTATCGACAGCACCCGGGCAAAGCGCGGTGACCCTGACGCCCTTCTCCCATCCCGCGAACTTTGCGGCATGGCTCAGCGCCAGAACGGCGTGCTTGGTCATGGTATAGGCGACGGAAACGCCCTCGCGGTAGCGCTTGGCGTCGGTCGAGGCGACGTTGATGATGCGGCCATTGCCGGCCTGTTCGAGCGCGGGCAGCGCAAGCCGGATCAGCCGATAGGGCGCCTTGACGTTGACGGCCCACATCTCGTCCAGCACCGCCTCGTCGCCTTCGCGCAGGTCCAGCGCGCGCAATATGCCGGCATTGTTGATCAGCCCGTCAAGCCGGCCGAAACGTGAAAGCGTGGCATCGAGCCAGCTCTTGGCATCGTCCGGCACGCTGGCATCGAATTTTTCGACGATTGTCCGCGCCGGATCGAAACCCTCCGGCATCACCGGGCGGCGCATGCCGAGCGAAAGGCAAAAGCCGTCATCATGCAGCCGCTGCGCAATCGCCCTGCCGATCCCGCGCGACGCGCCCGAGATCATGATCACGCGGCCTTCCGGCGAGAGCGAAGCGGCCATCAGAATATCCCCTGATAGACGCCGCCATCATTCACGATGTTCTGGCCGGTGATGTAGCCGGCATTGGCGCCGCACAGAAAGGCGATCAGCTCGCCGCATTCATGCGGATCGGCAAACCGGCCCGCCGGGGTCGATTTCAGCCGGTCCTCGACGATCGCCTCATAGGTGGTGTTGCCGCGGGCTGCATGGCCGTGGAGATTGGTCTGCAGCGCATCCGTGTCGAAGAAGCCCGGCAGCACGCTGTTGATCACCACATTATGCGGCACCAGTTGGCGCACCATGGAGGCGATCGCACCGGCAAGCGCCAGACGGGCCGCATGGGACTGGCCGAAATTGACCTGCGGAAACTTGATGAAGCTGACCGAAATATTGACGATCCTGCCGAATTTCCGTTCGCACATGCCGGGCGCCACACTCTGGATCATCTCCAGCGAGGCGAAGCAATGGGCCTCGAACCACATGTCCCAGTCGTCCCGCGACAGCGTGCGGAAGTCGGACGGCGTCTGGCGCAGGCCCGGATTGGTGACGAGAATATCCGGGTCCGGGCAGGCGCCAAGCGCTTCCGCCCGCGCCTTCCTGTCGGTGACGTCGGCTGCTATGGTTTTGACCGTGACGCCGTGGCGTTCGGAAATCTCGTCGGCGGCAGCCGCCAGCGTATCGGCGTTGCGGGCAAGCAGCGTGAGGTTGACGCCTTCTGCGGCGAGCGATTCCGCTGCAGCCCGGCCAAGCCCCTTGCTTCCGCCGCAGACGAGCGCGTGACGTCCCTTGATGCCAAGATCCATGGTCTGGCCCCCTATTCCGGCTTGAACGAAGCGGCGAGAAGACGCGGCGGCACCCGGAAACGGCCTGCCACATCGCGCAGCTGCTCGCGCTCGGTGGTGAGATCCGCAGCGTCACCCGCGACCAGAACCGTTGCCGGCAGAAGCTGGGCGTTGTAGCGGGCGGCGGAGGATTCTGTGTAACCGCCGGCATCGAGGAAGGCGACATAGTCACCGCGCTTCAGCGCCGGCATCTTGCGATGCGGGCCGACCTCGTCGGAGTTGCAGAGCGGGCCGACAAGGTCGACCGTCTCGACTGGCTCCGCGCCCGCATCCTTCACCGGCACGGCATGATAGTACCAATCGAGCACGGCGGCCCAGGACAGGTGATTGGTGGAGAGATCGAGATTGACCCACTTCTTGGAGGAGCCCTCCTTGATCGCGCCGACCCTGCCGACGGCAACGCCTGCGGGCCCGGACAGCGCCCGGCCCGGTTCGAGCCTGAGCTTGGGCATCGGCAGGCCGTGCTTTTCGGTCTCCTCGCGGATCGCGGTGATGCAGGCCTTGGCGTAATCCTCGGGCGTCGGCGCGCTGGCATCATCGAGCTGGCTGTTTGGGCCGGTTCCGTACCATTTGCCGAAGGTCCAGCCGCCGCCGATATCGATGCAGGGCGGCGTCCAGCCGGTATTGTCGCGGATAAACGCAGACCAAGTGATCATCTCGCGCGCCATCACTGCGAAGTCCGCCGGCACGTTGGACATGCGGCTTAGATGGAAATGCGTTTCCTTGAGATGCATGCACGGCATGGACTGCGCCCGCTTGACGATCTCGACCGTCTGCTCGCGGTTCATGCCCCATTTGGTGGAATCGCTCTGCTGTTTCAGCGTGCCCGGGCCGTGCATGGAAACCCCGCTACGATCCCTCAGCGGATCAAGATCGAGCTTCAGGCGAATGCCGAGATCGACATCGCAATCGAGCCGCTCGGCAATGGCCGCGATCCGGTCGAGTTCGTCCATGGCGTCGATATTGATGCAGAGCCCGTTGGCGATCGCCATTTCAAGCTCGTCATCCTGCTTGTTGGAACCGTTGAGGACGAGCGTCTTCGGGTTGGTGCCGGCAAGCAGCGCCATGTACATTTCCTGCGCGCCGAAACAATCGCCGCCGGCCCCTTCCTGATTCATGATGTGGCGGATGGCGAGGCCGTTGTTCGATTTGTTGGCGAACAGGATTTCGGTTTCCGGATGGTATTTCTGAAACGCATCGCGGAAGGCGCGGTAGTTATGCCGCAGCTGGTTTTCCGACATGATGTAGAGCGGCGTGCCGTATTTTTCGGCAAGCTCCTGCACATCGCAACCATCAACGAACAGATTGCCGTTCGGCCCGATCCCGATGAATTCCCCGAAGGTGGTGGAATAATTGCCGGGCTTCAGTTCCGGCGCATTGGTCTTTGACATCAGAAGCTCCCTTGTTTTCGTTGATCAGATCAGGCCGAGCGCCTTGAGGCCGGTTTCGAGCCCCTTCAGCGGTTCGCCTTCGAGCGGGCGCAAAGGCCGGCGCGGCCTTCCACCGCCGGCAAGGCCCATCATGTCCATGGCCGCCTTGGTGGCGGGGTAAAGCGTGCGTCCGCCGCTGGTGCAGAGATCGGTCAGCTTGCGGCCGAGCGCCTGCACCTCTGCAGCCTTCTCGCGGTCGCCATTCTTTGGCGCGAAGTAGAGATCGAGCCCGCCATGCGGCCACATGTTGGGGAAGCAGTCGACCGTGCCATCGGCGCCGAGATCGACGGCGGGAACGCCGAACACCGAAGACGGGCCACAGAAGACCCTCAGCTTTTCATGCACGGCGAGGTAGGTGGCGTAGTAGTTGTTCCAGTCGCCCGAGCTCTCCTTGACCGCAACCACACGGTCGAGCTCTGCCAGCCGCACGACGATATGCGGCAGAAGCGCATTCACCGCATTGCCGGGGATATTGTAGGCGACGACCGGCAACCCGATCCGATCATTGACGTCTGAAAAATGCGCGACGATCTCGTCATCGGAAAGCTTGACGAAATAGGGCGGAAGGATCAGCGCGCCGTCGACGCCTGCCTTTTCGGCGGCGTTGGTGAGGTCGACGGTCTCATCGACCGTGACCGCGCCAGTGCCGACGATCAGCGTGCCCTTGCCCTTCATCACCTCGGCGGAGATTTCGTAAAGCCGCTTGCGCTCGGCATTGGAAAGCGCCCAGAACTCGCCGGTGCAGCCGCCGGCGACGATGCCGGTGGCGCCCTCGCCGATCATGCGCTCGACGTTTTGGGCAAAGGCTTTTTCGTCGATCGCGCCGTCATCCGTAAACGGCGTGGTGACGGCGGGCATCGGGCCCGCCCAGTTGACGCTGTTTCTGTCCATCCTACTGCTCCGTCCAGAGTTTTTCGGCGACGAGCTGATCCATGACAGCATCGACCGCAGCGCGAACGCCCGTCACCATCTCCTCGATTTCGTCACGGGTGATGATGAAGGGCGGCGAGAACGAGATCGTGTCCGCATGGGGAAGCGCGCGGGTGATGACGCCGCGATCGCGGGCCTCCTTCACGACCCTGGCGGCAATCTTCAATGTCGGATCGAAGCGGGTCATCGGGTTCTTGTTCGCCACGAACTCGACGGCGCCGATCAGCTTTTCTCCACGGATTTCGCCGACCAGCGGATGGCCATCGAAGCCGGCATGAAGCTGCTGATGCAGGAAGGCGCCGGTTTCCGCCGCCTTGCCGATCAGCCCGTCATTTTCGATGATCTCGAGATTGGCGAGTGCTGCGGCGGCCGACAGCGGATGGGCTGTGTAGGTATAGCCATGGCCGAAGGGACCGAACTTCGCCTGCCCTTCCACAACGGTGCGCCAGACCTTCTCCGAAACGATACAGCCAGACAGCGGCACATAGGCCGACGTGATGCCCTTGGCGACCGTGATCAGGTCCGGCTTCATGCCCATGACCTTGGAGCCGAACCAGTCGCCCAGACGCCCGAAGCCTGAAATCACCTCGTCGGCGATCAGCAGGATCTCGTATTTGTCGAGCACGGCCTGGATCGCGTCATAATAGCCTTCCGGCGGCACGATCACGCCGCCGGCGCCCATGACCGGCTCCATGATCATCGCGCCGACAGTCTCCGGTCCTTCGGCGAGGATCAGCGCTTCCAGATCGGCGGCAAGCTTTGCCGAAAAATCGGCATCGCTCATGCCGGCTTCCGCTTCCCAGAGACGGTAGGGCGCGGTGGTGTGGCGCACGAAGGGCAGCGGCAGGTCGAAACCGGAGTGCAGCGACGGCATGCCGGTCAGGCTACCGGACACAACGGTAACGCCGTGATAGCCGCGATTGCGGGCGATGATCTTCTTCTTCTCAGGCTTGCCGCGCGTGTTCCAGTAATACCAGACCAGCTTGACCTGGGTGTCGTTGGCATCCGAGCCGGACTGGCCAAAAAACACCTTGGACATGCCTTCCGGCGCCTTGGAGATCACCTTTTCGGCGAGCAGCGCCGGGGTATCGGTGCCCCAGGAGGAGAAGGAGTGGAAATAGGGAAGCCGCATCGCCTGGTCATGCAGCACATCGGCAATCTCCTTGCGGCCATAGCCGGCATTGACGCACCACAGCCCCGCCATGCCGTCGATATAGGATCGGCCATGATTGTCGGTAAGCCGCGAGCCTTTGCCCTCGACGATCACCGTCGGCCCCGCCTTCTCGTGCTCGGCGAGCGCGGTGAAGGGATGGAACAGGTATTTCTTGTCGATCTCCTCGAGATCGGGCGTGTTGCGCAGGATGTTCGTCATCCCAGTCTCCTGAATTTTCAAGGTCTGATATCGCGGTTGAGCCGGCGGCCGGAGCCGGCATCAAAGAAGTGCAAACGATCGCGGCGGAGATCGAATTTGACGGTCTCGCCGGCTTTGAGCGCCGTGTCGCCGGAAATCCGGGCCGTCACATCCTCACCGTCGATATCGAGGATGACGATGGTTTCGTGGCCGGTGGGCTCGACGATGCGGACCTTCGCGACGCCCGGCCCGTGACCGACTTCGATCACTTCCGGGCGGATGCCGAGCGTGATCGGCGCGACACGGTCCGGGCGCGCTTCAACCACGTCATCCGGCAGATCGAAGACATGGGCGCCGAGCTTCAGCTTCAGGCCGCCTTCGGCAAGAAGTTCGGCCGGAACCAGCGTCATCGACGGCGTGCCGATGAAGGAGGCGACGAAGGTATTGACCGGACGGTTATAGATTTCCGAAGGCGTGCCGAACTGCTGCAACTCGCCGCCATGCATGACCGCGATATGGGTCGACATCGTCATTGCCTCGAGCTGGTCGTGGGTGACGTAGACCATGGTGCGGCCGAGCCTCCTGTGCAGCTCGATCAGCTCGGAGCGCATATGAGCGCGAAGCTTGGCATCGAGGTTGGAGAGCGGCTCGTCGAGGAGGAAGACCTTGGGCTCGCGCACCAGCGCCCGGCCGAGCGCCACGCGCTGCTGCTGGCCGCCCGAAAGCTCCTTCGGCTTGCGGTCGAGCAGAGGGCCGAGCTGCAGAAGATCGGCGGCGGCCTTGATGCGCGTGGCGTGCTCCGATTTCGGCACGCCGCGTTTCTTGAGCGGATAGGCGATGTTCTCACGCACGCTCATATGCGGATAGAGCGCGTAGGACTGGAACACCATGGCGATGTCGCGGCTGCCGGGGGCCACATTGTTGACCTCGCGCTCGCCGATCCTGATCCTGCCTTCGGTCGGGTGTTCGAGGCCCGCCAGCATTCTGAGCGTTGTCGTCTTGCCGCAACCCGATGGACCGAGCAGGGAGACGAATTCGCCGGAGCGGATATGAAGGTCGAGGCCCGGGATCGCGACGACGTGCCCGAACTTTTTCTGAACCTTTTCAAATACAACATCTACCAAGAAACTGTCCTCAATGCTCAGCCCTTCACGCCGCCGGCGCCGAAGCCGCGGGTGAGGTAACTCTGCAGGAATGCGAAAATGATGATGAGCGGGATGCTCATCATGACCGATGCCGCCATCAGCAGCGACCAGTCGATATTGAAGGCGGTGATCAGCATGTTCATCACGCCGGTGGTCAGCGGCCGCACCTGATCGGAATTCACCAGCACCAGCGCATAGAGATATTCGTTCCAGGCAAGGATGAAGGTGAACAGCGCCGTCGAGATGATGCCCGGCAGCGCCTGCGGCAGGATGACGTCGACGAAGGCACCGATCCGGCTTGCGCCATCCACAAGGGCCGCCGATTCCAGATCTTCCGGAATGCCGGCCATGAACGAGCGCAGCAGCCAGAGCGCATAGGGCAGCGAAAACGTGGTGTAGGCGATCACCAGGCTCGGCAGCGAATTGGCGAGCCCGATCTTGACCATCATCAGATAGAGCGGGATCAACAGCACGACGGACGGCAGAAGGTAGGTGAACAGCACCAGACCCGCCAGCGTTTCCCGCCCACGATAGCGAAACCGCACCAGGCTGTAGGCACCGAGCGCACCCACCACGATCACAAGCGCGGTCGTCGACGTTGCCAGGATCATCGAGTTGCGGAAATAACGCAGGAACGGCGTTTCCCGGAGCAGGATCATGTAGTGCTCGAAGGTCACATGATCTGGCAGGAACTGCGGCGGAATGCGAAACAGTTCGCTCTGCGGCTTGATCGATGTCAGCACCATCCACACCAGCGGGAAGGCGATGACGACAACCAGCGCCCAGGTTACGATGTTGACAACAACCGTGCCCAGCAAGCCACGTCTCATGTCGCGCTCCTTCTTGCCCGCGCCAGATAGAACAGCATGAACACCAGCATCACGATCATCATCGCCACCGCGTAGGTCGCGGCCATGCCCATCTGGTTGAGCCCGAAGGCCTGCTGGTAGACGATCAGCGGCAGGGTGCGGGTATTGTTCAAGGGACCGCCGCCGCTCAACAGATAGATCAGGTCGAATTCCTTGAAGTCCCAGATGATGCGCAGCAGGATCACGATCGACAGAACCTCCTTGAGTTGCGGCAGGGTGATGTCGAAGAAGCGTCCGAAGGCGCCGGCGCCATCGATGCGCGCCGCCTCATAAAGATGTTCGGGAATGGTCTGCAGCCGCGCCAGCACGGCGATGACGACGAAGGGAAAGAACTTCCAGGCGCCGACCGTGATCACCGAGATCATCGCATTCGGCATCACGCCGAGATAGTCGATCGGCATGTCGGTCAGGCCGACCGCCATCAGCATGTGGTTCAGGATGCCGTAGAGATCGTTGAACAGCCAGCGCCACACGAGCACGGCCACCACCGTCGAGACGAAATAGGGAAACAGCACCAGGCTGCGCGCGAGCGAGCGGAACAGGATGTTCTGGTTGAGCAGCATCGCCATGCCGACGCCGAAGACGACCTGCAGCACCAGCGTGCCGGCGGTCCACAGGATCGTGGTCCAGAGCGCGAACCAGAAATAGGAGGAGCCGAGGAGTTCGACATAATTGTCGATGCCGACGAACGACCCCTTCAGCGTCGGGGTGTAGATCGAGAAGAACGACAGGTAGATGGCGGAAATCAGCGGATAGACGATCACCGCCGAGAGGATGAGTACGGTCGGCGCGATCAGCGCAAGGCCGATCAGGCCATAGCGCTTCTGCAATGTCATGCCTTGTTTGTTCGCCACGATCTCTTCCGATGGTTGCGGCGCGCTCCTGCGCCAGTAAAGCCTTCAAGCGGTTCGCGCTCTGGCAGCGCGTGATCGACGCATCGCGCGACAGGCGCGATGCGTCCCGATGATCGGGCAAGGCCCTATTCGGCCATGATCGATTCGATCTTGTCGGACGTATCCTTGACGACGGTCTTGGCGTTCTCGCCGTTCAGCACCACGCGCTGCACCATTTCGGCAATCGCATTGCTGGCGATGATGTCGTTGGCCTTGACGTTGGGCTTCCAGCCGTTTTCCTCGTAACCGAGATTCTTGCCCTTGGCGGCGGCGTTCGCCATGAGTTCAACCTCGGGCTCGTATTTCTGGATGATCGGATTATCGAGATAGGCGGGATCGTTGGCGATCGTCTTCAGCACCGGCAGGATATGGCCGGGCGCGGCATGGAGCTGCGGGATATAGCCGGCGGGCTGGAACAGGAAGGCCGCGAACTTCTTGGTCATGTCCATGTTGGATGCGCCTGCCGGGATGAACACCGACGGGAAGTCGTTGAAGGTCCACGGGTTCACATCCGGCGAAATCGTCGGATAGACGGCGCAGGTCACGTAATCTGCAATGGCCGGGTTCTGGGCGGTCACGTTCGCAAGCACGCGCCCGGCATAGATGCCGGTTGCGGAAGCGCCGGAAACGAAGGCCGTCAGGCTTTCGCCCCAGGAATAGTTGCTGGCGCCCGGCGGGCAGAACTCGCGCATCGACTGGTAGAATTCGAGCGCATCATAGGTGCCCTGGCTGTCGAGCGCGATATCGAGATCCTTCGAGAACACCTGGCCGCCGGCGCGGTGGATGAAGCCGATGAAGATCAGCGAGGTCATCGAGTTGAGGCCGTAGGGAAGCGGCGCGCCATAGATGCCGCCGCCCTGCATCTTGCGGCAGGCTTCGCGCAGTTCGTCGAAGGTCTCAGGCTTCTTGTCGATGCCGGCCTTTTCCATCAGGTCCTTGCGCAGCCACAGCATGTCGGCGGCGGTAT
Organism: Martelella limonii; assembly: GCF_013344475.1. GTDB lineage: Bacteria > Pseudomonadota > Alphaproteobacteria > Rhizobiales > Rhizobiaceae > Martelella > Martelella limonii. Next base: position 118,393 of record NZ_JABUOU010000006.1, read on the forward strand.
TGCCGATCGGCGTACCGCAATAATGTCCGTCCGCCGTCTTGTAGACATCGTTGGCGCCGGGGAAATAATTCTGCTCGCCGATGGCGGCGATCACGTCGTCCATCGGCTCGACCAGGCCCTGGCCATAATAATTCTGCGCGGCAAAGGACGGAAGGTGCGTCAGCACGTTCGGGACCTGGCCCGACGCGAATGCGGCGGCGAGCTGGGCCGGGTAGCCCTCGTCGGAGGTCGGCTCGAACAGCACCTTGACGCCCGGATTTTCGGCTTCGAAAGCGTTGATCTGGTTCTTGTACATCGCAAGCTGATCGGGAGACGCCTGCGTCGACCACCAGCGGATGGTGATGTCCCCGGCGGCAAAGGCGCGACGCGAGAAGGCTGGCGCCGCCCCGATAAGCCCGGCAGCGCCAATGCCCTGCAGCACGGTGCGGCGCGAAACGGCTCCGGTCAGTGATGTGGATTTCTTCGACATGTTAACGCATTCCCCTCATAGATGACGATTGATTGATTTTGCGTACAACTGTGCGCATAGTGTGCATCGAATTCGTTAAATGACAAGATGAGAGCCCTCATTTTTCGCGAAAAATCACCGCGCGACCTGACGATCGCGCAACATTCCTCGAATTCTTCGAAGAAAATCAGGGTTTTCTAGGAACGAAAAATGTGCACACTTGTACGAAATCGATGACAGTGGATCATCGATGATGTACCCAGTTTCAAGGCATCACATGAAGGAAGTCTCGCCATGAATATCGTTCAGGACCCGTCTCTCCTACGCCAGGCATTCTATGCCGATGGCACCTGGCACGAGGGCGGTGGCGACCGGATCGACGTCTTCAACCCGTCGACCGGCGCACGGATCGGCTCCGTCCCCAAGGCAAGCCGCGCCGAAACCGTGGCGGCGATCGAAGCCGCGCAGAAAGCCTTCCCGGACTGGGCCGCACGGCCCGCCAAGGAACGGTCGGCGATCATGCGCAAATGGTTCGAGCTGATCGTTGAAAATGCCGACGATCTCGGCCGGTTGCTGACGGCTGAACAGGGCAAGCCCTTCGCCGAGGCGCGCGGCGAAATTCTCTACGGCGCCGCTTTCTTCGAATGGTTCGCCGAAGACGCCAAGCGGGTTGCCGGCGAAACGATCGAGCCGCCGACGCGCGACAAGCGCATGTTCGTGCTGCGCCAGCCGATCGGCGTCTGCGCCGCGATCACGCCGTGGAATTTTCCGATGGCCATGATCCCGCGCAAGGCCGGCCCCGCGATTGCCGCCGGCTGCACCATGGTGCTGAAACCGGCCAGCGCCACCCCTTTCTCCGCGCTCGCCCTTGCCGAACTTGGCGAACGCGCCGGCCTCCCGAAGGGCGTCTTCAGCGTCGTCACCGGCGCGGCAAGTGTCGTCGGCGAGGAGCTTGTCACGCATCCGCTGGTGCGCAAGATCACCTTCACCGGTTCAACCGAGGTGGGACGCGAGCTGATGGCGAAGGCAGCCGGCACCATCAAGAAGGTGGCGCTGGAGCTCGGCGGCAATGCACCCCTTATCGTTTTTGACGATGCATCGCTCGAAACCGCCGTGCAGGGCGCGATCGCGTCCAAGTTCCGCAACATGGGCCAGACCTGCGTCTGCGCCAACCGGATCTATGTCCAGGACGGCATCTACGACGCCTTCGTCAACCGCTTTGCCGAGGCGGTCGCCGAAATGAAAGTCGGCGACGGCTTCGATGACGGCGTGGCCCAGGGCCCGCTGATCGATGAAGCCGCGATCGCCAAGGTCGAGGATCACGTCGCCGATGCGCTTGCCAATGGCGCGCGCGTCGTTACCGGCGGAAAACGGCATGCGCTGGGCGGCACATTCTACGAGCCGACCGTTCTTGCCGATGCCACGCAGGCAATGAAGATCGCCCGCGAGGAAACCTTCGGACCGGTGGCCCCGATCATCCGCTTCAAGACCGAGGAAGAAGCGATCCGGATGGCCAATGACAGCGAGTTCGGCCTCTCGGCCTATTTCTTCACCCGCGACCTCGCCCGCACCTTCCGCGTGGCCGAAGCGCTGGAAGCGGGACAGATGGGCATCAATACCGGGCTCACCTCATTCGAAGGCGCGCCCTTCGGCGGCGTCAAGCAGTCCGGGATCGGACGCGAGGGTTCGCATCACAGCATCGAGGAGTTTCTCGAGCTGAAATATCTCTGCCTGGGCGATATGGGTTGATGGCAGAGGTGCAAAGCGATACCGGCACGCTCGGCCGTGACTATGTGAATGCGCTGGCGCGCGGGCTGGAGGTCATTCGCGTCTTCAGCCGCTACCGCCCGCGCATGACGCTGAGCGAAGTCGCGCAGGTCACGGGAATGACCCGCGCGACTGTGCGCCGGTTCCTGCTCACGCTTGCCCATGAAGGCTATGTCGAAACCGACGGCAAGTATTTTGCGCTGAAGCCGAAAGTCCTCGAACTCGGCTTTTCCGCGCTGTCTTCCATGAACATCTGGGACGTGATGCAGCCCGTGCTCGACACGCTGTCGGCCGAGCTCAGCGAAAGCTGTTTTGCCGCCGTGCTCGATGGAGAATCGGTCATCTACGTCGCACGCGCAACGCCCTTGAACCGGCGCATCAATGTCGGCATCTCGATCGGCAGCAGGGTGCCTGCGCATTGCGTCTCCACCGGGCGAGTGCTGCTTGCTGCGCTGTCGGAGGAAGCGTTGCAGACCTATATCGAGACAATGACGCTGACCCGATTTACCCCGAACACCGTAACCTCCAAGGTGCAGCTGCGCGATATGCTCGACGATGTCCGCCGCCAGGGTTTTTCGATCGTCGATCAGGAACTCGAGGTGGGCCTTCGCTCGCTCTCCGTCCCCGTGCGCGACGGCAGCGGCGCGATCGTCGCAGCGCTCAATGTCTGCTGCCCTTCCACGCGCATCTCGCTGGAAGACATGCAGACCCGCATCCTCGCCCTGGCGCTCGCCTCTGCCCGCGACATCGGGGTGGCATTGCACGATTAACGCCGGCCGGATCTGCTTTCGCGCGATTTACGCAAACCGCATCGGTGAATAATCCGAAAGGTCTTCGCCGGGATCAAGGCCGAGGATCGTGTCGCAGACGAGCCTTGCCGACAACGGACCGAGCGTATAGCCGGCATCGCCCGGGACCGCGATGTAGAGCCCCGGATGCGTGGTCACCGGACCGAGCACGCCCTTGCCATCCACAGATGTGTTGATGCCCGCCCATGTGCGGATGATCCTGAGCGGCGAAACCGCCGGCACGATGTGGCTGGCGAGCGTGACATTGGCGATCATGCTGTCGAGCCGGGTCCTTGGAACTCCGCGCCCTTCGGCGATATCGGCCGGCCATCCGCCACCGATCACGATCTGGCCGGTCGCAAACTGCTTCAGCGTGATCATCCGGTCGGCATGCTGAATGAGATGGCCGATCATCGGCGCGGCCGCCTCGGTGATATTCATGTGCAGCGGCTCGGCGCGGGTGGGGATCGTGAACCCAAGCATCGCCGCAAGCTTGCCGGTGCCCTCCGCCGCCGCGATCACAAGCGTGGCGCAGCGAACCGCTCCCGCATCGGACAAGGCCACACGATAGCCATCCGCTTCGCGCGCAAGGCCGGTCACGGCGCACCCTTCCCTCAGGCGCACGCCTTCGGCAAGCGCATGGGCCCTCAAAGCCGCATTGGCGCGCAGCGGATTGAGCTTGCCTTCGTCATGGCAGATTTCCGCACCGACAACGGCGGGGCCGAAATAGGGCGCGATCCTCTCCAGCGCGTCGCGCTCGAGCACATCAACCGAAAGCCCGAGCTTGCGTTCGCGCTCCGCCTTCACATGCAGGAAGTCGAGCTGTTGACGGTTTTCCGCTACCATCAGCCCGCCATTCTTCTTCAACTCGAAATCCGCGCCAAGCCGGGTTTCGAGGGCCTGCCAGAAGCGGGTCGCCTTGGGATAGAGCGGCAATTGCCGCTCCATCCCCGGCACGTTTTCCGGGTAAAGCTGCATGAAGCGGCTCTGCATCTGCACATGCAGGCTTCCGGCATTGGCTGTGGACCCACCGCCCTCGCCCCGGTCGACCAGCATCACGTCCCGGCCGGCCTCTGCCAGAAATGCGGCAAGCGCCATTCCGACGATGCCGCCGCCGATCACCACGACATCGCTGTCTTCCGCCTTCATTCCACTGTCTCGCCGGCGATATCGGCAATGCGCACCGGGCGCACCGGAACGCGGGGCGCAAAGCCGGAAAACTCGTCGCGCTCCCGTCCCGCACGCGCTGCCATCAGCGTATCGAGCACCGGCGCGCAATAACGGCCCTGGCAGCGGCCCATGCCGACGCGCGTGTGACGCTTGACCGCGCCGATCATGCTGAGATCCTCGGCAAGGGCATCCTCGATCTCGCCGAACGAGACTTCCTCGCACCGGCAGACCAGCGTTTCGCGATTGGCCAGCGACGGATGATAGCCGTCGAAGGCGTAGAGCCTCCAGAGCGCACTCTGGAACCTGCGATGGCGGGCAAGCGCAGCCGTGGCGTCAGCCTCGCCGGATGCCGCATGGCCAAGGCTTGCCGCCACGTTCGACCCGATGACCGTTCCTTCCGCAAGCGCTGCACGCGCCCCGCCAAGACCGGTGCAATCGCCCAGCGCATAAACATCGCTGACCGTGGTCTGCCCTCTGTCATCGCGCCGCGTGACAAGCTGGCGGCGCTGCGGATCGAAATCGTGACCACAGCCAAGCCCCCGCAGCAGCTCGTTCGCCGGCTCGAAACCATAGCCGAGACAGACGGCATCAACCGTGTAGCGACCGGACGGCTCACCCCCGTCTGCCGCACCGATGGAAACCGTCAGCGCGCCGCCGTCCCGCTCGATCCCGCGCACCACGGCGCTATGGATCATCGGGGCGCCAGCCTTCCGGCGCTTGCGATGGTAGCGAATGCCGTCAAGCACAAGCTTCGGTGACGCAAGGGCCATGGTGGCGAGTTCGCCGATCGCGCCTGCGCCGGGGGCGGCGGCGGCCTCGACTACGGCAACAATCTCGGCTCCGCCATCGGCGAGTTCGGCGGCGAGTTGCAGGTTGAGGGGACCATTGCCGGCGATCAGCACGCGCTTGCCGGGGACGCGGCGCGCGGTGCGCCAGAGCGTCTGGGCAGCCCCCGTGGTCATCACGCCCGGCAAAGTCCAGCCCGGCACCGGCCAGCCGCGCTCATAGGCGCCGGTGGCGATGATCGCCCGTTTCGGCCTGATCCTGAGTGCCGCCCCGTTATGCGTGGCGGCAAATTCGAGGGGAGCGAAAGCGCCCCAGACCGTGACATCATTCAGGATCTTGACGCCGATCGTGCGGGCGCGCTCCACCAGTGCCGCCCCCTCGCGATGCTGCGCATCGGGCGGCATGACGCCCTCTCCATCGACATCAGGCTGCTTGAAATATTGTCCGCCGGGCTTGCTGCGTTCGTCGATCATCAGCACCTCTGCCCCGGCGCTGCGCGCGGCGATCGCGGCGGATAGCCCTCCGGGACCGGCGCCGATCACCAGGACTTCCGGCTGCATCAGGCGAACGTCATCAATGGTCTTCGGCGCACCTGCCGATTGCGTGACATCGAGCGGCCGGGCGTGGGCTTCCGAGCGCGCGACGAGCGGCCCGGTCACCTTGACCATGCAGGCCCGCTCATTGGCCCTGCCATCGACCTCGACCAGGCAATCCTGGCACACGCCCATGCCGCAAAACATGCCGCGCGGCGCCTCATGGGCCGTCGTGCGAAACTGCCTGATGCCCGCAGCCGTCAGCGCGGCCGCCAGGCTCTCGCCATGGCGGGCCTCGATCCTGCGGCCGTCAAACGTAATGATTTCAGTTTTCCCGGTCATTCATCATCCGAAGAAAAGCGGCAGCCGTGTGCCGCGTGAGGAGCGTTTTCGCCGAAAACCAGGGGTCGGCATTGCGCCGTTTCGGATTCTGTGTTCTCTCTGCGAACTTCTGTACATATTTTTGCACGGCGCGGGAAGCTGCGCAAGCCCCGCCAAATTCCGGAGAAGAAGAAATGTCCAATATGCTCGAGGGCAAGGTCGTTCTGGTTACCGGCGGCGCCCGCGGCCTCGGCGCGGCGATCATCCGCCGCTTTGCGGACGAGGGCGCAATCGGCGTTGCCGCCGACCTCACCTTCGCAAATGACAGCGATCCCCTGCCCGAAGGCTTCACCGCGATCGAGGCCGATATCAGCGACGAGGATGAGGTGCGCGCGATGATTGCGGAGACCGTGTCGCGCCACGGCAGGATCGATTGCCTGATCGTCAATGCCGGCCTGGTGCCGCCATGGTCGGAGACGACCGGGATCGATCTTGCGCAATGGGACCAGGTGATGGCGGTGAATGCGCGCGGCGCGCTTGCGACCCTGAAACATGCGGTGCCGGCGCTTACCGAAAGCCGCGGCTCGGTGGTGCTGACTGGTTCCATCAATTCGCTCATCGCCCATCCGCGGCAGCTGATCTATACCGCAAGCAAGCATGCCGTTCTCGGCATATTGCGCGCTGCCGCCCTTGATCTCGGACGCTTCGGCATCCGGGTCAACGGCATCGCTCCCGGTCCGATCGCGACCGATGCGCTGCTGTCGCGCATCCGGGACCGCGCGAAATCCGGTCCGTCCGAAGCCGCGGCGCTCGAAGCGCTTGAAAGCCAGACCGCGCTCGGGCGGCTTGCCACCGTGCAGGAAGTGGCCGCCACGGTCGCCTTTCTTGCAGGCAGCGCCGCAAGCGGCATATCCGGTCAGTTGCTGCGCGTTGATGCCGGGATGGCCTGAATTACTAAAAACGGACAAATGTTCGCATTACGCACTTTTCTTATTGACGCAACGCCAACGAATTGTCAGCTTAGCGGCGGGTTTGAGAGACGCTTCAGACCGGATAGTCAACGACCGGCACAGGTCGGAACAGGAGAACAGTTCATGCTTGGTAAATTACTTTCGCTTGCATCCATTGCGCTGGTCGGGACCGCCATCTTCATTGCCCCCGCCGAGGCCCGTTCGCTCGATGAGATCATTCAGTCCGGAACAATCCGGGTCGGGGTCAACCCGAACTTCCCGCCGATGAGCTCTTACGGGGAGAAGAACGAGCTGGAAGGCTTCGACATCGATGTCGGCAACAAGATCGCCGAGTCGCTGGGCGTCAAGGCTGAGTTCGTGCCCACCGAAACCGCACAGCGCGTGCCATTCCTGGTCGCCGACCAGATCGACATCTCGCTTGGTGCGCTGACCCGCACCGCCGAGCGCGCCAAACTGATCGATTTCACCGTGCCCCTGCACACGGAATCGATGGCAGTGCTGACGACCGACAAGATTGACGCCACAAGCTGGAAAGACCTCGACACCGCCGACATCACGCTGGTGAACATGCGTGGCAACTGGTCGGTGGACTTCCTGAAGGAACAGCTGCCGGCGTCGAAGGTCCTGCTGGTCGAGTCCAATGCCGATACGGTGCGGGCCATCGCCCAGGGCCGCGCCGACGCGCTGGTGGAGAACATCGACTTCTTCATGGCCTTCACGAAGAACTATCCGAACGTCAACTGGAAGACGCTGGATGACACGATCTTCACCAATTATGACAGCATCGGCGTCGCCAAGGGCAATGACGGCCTGCGCCTGTTCCTCAATGTCCTGCTTTATGATCTTCATTCCAGCGGTTATATCAACGACGAATGGGTCTCCTGGTACGGCACTCCGATGCTGAAACCGGTGGTCCCCAATCCGTTCTTCTGATCGTTTTGCCCGGACGCCGGATACGGCGCCGGGCTTTCTTCCGGCTGAATTTGCCCGCCCCGGGAAAGGGTGAGACACTTGCATTATACATTCCAGTTCGGCGTCGTTTTCGACGAGCTTGCCTATCTTCTTGGCGGAGCCGTGATAACGCTGGAGATTGCCTTCCTTTCATTCTGGCTCGGTTCGCTGATCGGCCTTGGCGGGGCAACCGCCAAGCTCAGGGGCGGCAGGGTTCTGCGGGCCATCACCAATGCCTATGTGGTGTTCTTCACCAACACGCCCGCGCTCGTGCAGATCTTCTTCCTGTTCTATGCCCTGCCGGATATCGGCATCCTGCTGAACCCGTTTGGCGCCGTCGTCATCGGCATGACGATCAATACCGGTGCCTACATGACCGATATCCTGCGCGGCGGCATCCTTTCGGTGCGCCAGGCGGAGATCGAGTCGGCGGAAGTGCTGGGCATGTCCCATCTCCAGACGCTGCGCTATGTCATCCTGCCGCATGTCGCCAAGACATTGTTTGCGCCGCTCAGCAACTTCTTCATCTGGCTGGTGCTTGGCAGTTCCATGGCGGCGATCTTCGGCGTCGAGGAACTGACCGGACGCGCCATCAACATCTCGACCCAGAACCTGCGCACCATCGAGACCTTCATCGTGGTCGCGGGGATCTACATTCTGCTGACCGTGATCGCATCGGCGGCACTGGCACTGATCGGCCGCTGGGCCTTCCGCGTCAGAGCGAGGATTTTCTGATGCTCGACAGAATCATTCAGGAAGCGCCGCGCTTCTTCACCTATTACAACATGATCTTCATCCTGAAGGCGATGGGGACGACCTTGCTGCTGACGGCGCTCGGCTGCGTGACCGGCTTCGTCTTCGGCTTCATCATCGCCGCCCTGCGCTCCACGCGGGCGAAGGTCCTGCTGCCGCTCAGGCTGCTTGTCACATTCTATGTCGAGATTTTCCGGCGCATCCCGTTTCTGGTCATCTTGTTCATCGTGATGTTCGCGATCCAGGTGATCAGCCGCAACATGTCGCTGTTCACGATCGCGGTGATCTCGATCTGCCTTCTGTCGACCGCCTTCCTGTCGGAGATTATCCGTGCCGGCGTCGAATCGGTCCCGCGCCAGCAGGTGGAGGCCGCCGAAACGCTGAATTTCGGCTTCTGGCGCACCCAGTTCCACGTGGTCCTGCCGCAATCATGGAAAGTGATCATTCCACCGGCATTCGCCTTCATGGTGATGTTCATCAAGGATACCTCGCTCGCCTCGCAGATGGGTGTGATCGAGCTGACCTTTACCGGCAAGAGCCTGATGAACCGCGGCTTTTCGCCATTCCTCGTCTATGGCGTGGTGCTTGCCGGCTATTTCGCCCTTTCCTATCCGCTGACCCGGCTTGGCGCCTATCTGGAGAAACGACTTGCCTCTTCTTGAAGTCAAAAACCTGTCCGCCCATTACGGCGATCACAAGGTTCTGGAAAACATCTCGCTGTCCATCGAAAAGGGCGAGGTCGTCAGCCTGATCGGATCTTCGGGCTCAGGCAAAAGCACGCTGCTTCGGGTGTTGATGGGTCTCCTGAAGCCCTCCTCCGGCAGCGTCGTCATCGATGGCGAGGCCATCAATTACGGCTCGCGCGCGAGCCTCAAGGCCATGCGCGACCGGATGGCGATCGTCTTTCAGCAATATAATCTGTTCCAGAACATGGACGTGCTGCGCAACGTCACGATCGCGCCGGTCGAGATCAAGAAGCGGCCCAAGGCCGAGGTCGACGCCGAAGCGCGCGCCATTCTCGAACGCGTCGGCCTGTCGGCCAAGCTGAAAGCCTATCCGGACCAGCTTTCCGGCGGCCAGCAGCAGCGCGTGGCGATCGCCCGGGCGCTGACGCTGAGGCCCGAGATCCTGCTGCTCGATGAAGTGACGGCCGCCCTTGACCCCGAACTGGTCACCGAGGTTCTCGATACCGTCGGTCAGCTTGCCAATGAAGGCATCACCATGCTGATCGTCTCGCACGAAATGAACTTCGTGCGGCAGGTGTCCTCGCGCGTGGTGATGATGGACCAGGGCCAGATCGTCGAGACAGGCGCGCCCGGGGATATCTTCGACAATCCGAAGGAAGCCCGCACCAACGCTTTCGTCTCCAAGATACTCCGGCATTGAGGGGGCGGCATTAAGGGGGCGGCTTTGACGCCGCCTTCACCCTTTCGGCAGGAAGGGTGCCAGATCGATGTCGAAAGGGGCTTCGCGCCCCTGCACCATGCTTGCCACCAGCCGCGCCGCGACGGGTCCGCCGGTAAAGCCCATCCATGGAAAGAAATTGACGAAAAAGCCCGGCAGGCCGGGCAGTTCGCCAAAGATCGGCTTCCAGTCATCCGTGCCGTTCACGAATGCCGCCCAGCTCCTGACGATCCTGATATCGCCGAGCGCAGGCACCACGGAAAGCGCCACCTGCATGTTGCGCCTCAGCGATTGCGGGTTGGCAACCGGCGTGCCGTTCGGCCCGATATCGGCCTCCCAGCCGCCACCGATCAGCAGCGAGCCGACGCCGTTCTGCTTCAGCGTCAGCTTGTCCGAGGCGCAGTAGAGAAGATGCGGGATCAACGGCGCGATCCGCTCCGAAACGCTGACCTGGATCGGAAACGCCTGGACATCGGCAAGATTGGCGCCGAGCATGGCGGCAATCTTGCCAGCATCCGAACCGGCGGCGTTGACGACCCGCCGGGCGCGGAACACGCCCCTTTCGGTGGAAACCGCATAACCATCGCGCTCCCGGTCGATGCCGCGCACCTCCGTCATCCGGTTGATCGTTGCGCCGTGGCGAATCGCCGCCCGCGCAAAGGCGGGCGCGACGGCGAAGGGGTTGGCCTTGCCCTCCTGCGGACAGAACGCCCCTCCGATCAAGCTGTCGGCGACATAGGGCGCTTCGCGGGAGAGGTCGGCGCGGTCGAGAATCCGGATCTCAAGCCCCTGGCTGCGCTCGAACACGGCCTTGCGCTCGATCGCCGCCATATCGGCCTGCGTGCGCGCAACCAGCAATCCGCCGCCGAGCTTGACCTCGAGATCAGCCCCGAGCTCCTCGCCAAGTCCGCGCCACATGTCGACCGACCGTGCGAGAAGACCCACCGTCGAGGCATAGGCCGCCGCCCAGGCATCGCCTTTCCTGACGAAGGGATCATGGGGTATCTGCGCATGCAGGCTGCCGGCATTCGAGCCCGATGCCACGGTATTGAGATCCGCGCGCTCCAGCAGCGTCACATCGACGCCGTCGCGCGCGAGATAAAAGGCCGTCGCCGCACCCGCCAGACCGCCGCCGATCACGATGACATCCGTCATATATTCACCCTTCAGAGCAGATCCGCATCTTACCGAAATGCCGGAGGCGCTCTATCTGACCTGTTCTATCGCGATTTCGCGGATGGTATCACCAGGCCGCGATAAGCGTTGCTTTGCTGCCGCTTGGCTTTATTTGTTCGCTATGATAACTTTTGTTCGCATTTCGCAGATATAAAATCAATCCGCATGACCCATTTAGCAAGCAGGAAATTCGCGTGACCTCTCCCATGCTCTTTACCCCCTTCACCCTCGGCAATGTCACCTTCCCCAATCGTGTCGTGGTGTCGCCCATGTGCCAGTATGAGGCGGTCGACGGGTATGTACAGGATTGGCACCGTGCCCATCACGCGCGCTTTGCGCTTGGCGGCGTCGGCGGCGCGGTCGTCGAGGCGACGGGCGTGACGGCCGAGGGCCGCATTACGCCGTCCTGCCTCGGCATCTGGGACGACAGCCAGATCGATGGCCTTGCCACGATCACCGCTCTCTACCGCAAATACGGCATCCCGACCGGCATCCAGCTTGGACATTCCGGGCGCAAGGGAAGCTCTGCCTCCCCCTGGGATGGCGCGGGGCCGCTTGACCCTTCTTCGCCCGAAGCCTGGCAGACAGTGGCCCCTGGCGCCGTCCCCCATTCCGAAGGCTGGCCGGCGCCGCATGCGTTGGAAGCCGATGAAATCGGCGAAATCGTGGACGCCTTTGCCGCCGCCGCCAAGCGCGCGGTCGCGGCCGGCTTCGACTTCGTCGAAATCCACGGCGCCCATGGCTATCTCATCCACACGTTCATCTCGCCGCTCTCCAACACCCGGACGGACAGCTACGGCGGCAGTTTTGAAAACCGCATCAGGCTGGCGCTGGAGGTGACCGAAGCGGTCCGCGCCGCAATTCCCGCCGATATGCCGCTGTTCTACCGTGCTTCTGCTGTCGACCACGCGGAGGGCGGCCTGGACATTGGCGACACGGTGCGCCTTGCCAAGGCGCTGAAGGAGAAGCGCGTCGACCTCATCGACTGCTCGGCGGGCGGCATCAACGGCCCGGTCGCGCGCACCCGCATCCCGCAGACGCCCGGCCACCAGATCCCCTATGCCGACGAGATCCGCCGTGACGCAGACATCGCCACCATGGCCGTGGGCCTGATCACGGACGCCGCACAGGCAGAAGCCGTGATTGCCGAAGGAAAGGCCGATCTCGTGGCGCTCGGGCGCGAACTCCTGTCGGATCCGGCGTTCGGCTATCATGCGGCGGTGCAACTCGGCCTTGCCGATCCGGAATCCGTTCTGCCGAAAAACTACGGCTTCTACCTGTCACGCCGTCGCGAGGCGCTCGCACGCCATGGTAAATCCTGACAAGGGAAACAAAACCACGTGCACAAACGTTCGAAATCAGGGGGTGTTGCTTGCAACATCTTCCAATCAACAATAAGCCGGTACGTTCATGTACCGCACGGGGGAAACGATGACCACAACAGCAAAGACCAAGAAGCTGGCCGATATCGGTTCTCCCGAGGATGACAACGCCCGCGATTACGTGACCTCGTTCGCGCGCGGGCTCGACGTGATCCGCACGTTCACCCGCTCGAAGCCGTCGATGACGATGAGCGAAGTGGCGGAGCAGGCGGACATGAACCGCGCCGCCGCGCGCCGCTTCCTGCTGACGCTGGTGCGCGAGGGCTATGCCCAGTTCGACGGCAAGTATTTCAGCCTCAATCCGAAGATCCTGGAACTCGGCTTTTCGGCGCTCGCCTCGATGAACCTGCCCGAAGTCGTGCAGCCCGTGCTGAACGACCTTGCGGAGAAGCTTCAGGAAAGCTGCTTCTGCGTGGTGCTGAGCGGTGATTCCTGCGTCTATATCGCCGCCGCCAAATCGCGTCGCGTGATCAACGCCTCGATCGAGCTTGGCGGCCGTGCGCCCGCCTATTGCATGTCATCAGGCCGGGTCCTGCTCGGCGCGCTGAACGACCGGGCCCTCGACGCAGCCCTTGAAAACGTGAAGCTTGTACCCGTTACCGAGAAGACGGTCACCTCCAAACTGGAGCTTCGCAGCGCCATCCGCGATGCCAGGACACGCGGCTATTCGGTGGTCGACCAGGAGTATGAAATCGGCCTGCGTTCGATCTCTGTCCCGGTTGCCGATCGTTCGGGCGCGGTGATCGCGGCACTCAATGTGTGCTGCCCGAGCCCGCGCTACACGATCGAGGAAATGATGCAGAAGGTGCTGCCCGTGCTTCTCGACAGCGCAAGCCGCATCACCCAGGCGCTCCCGCACTGATACCGTGGCGCGCACGCGTGAAAGCCGGTCCTTTTAGGGCAAGGTCTGCAAGATCGCTTATTGGCCACTGCGGCGCCTGAGGCCTCTCTCCCGCGAACGGGAGAGAGGAGAAGGATGTTCGCTATCAGGCCGCAGCCTCGATCTCATCCACCAGCCTGTCGAGCTCATCGATGATACCAGAAATCACTTCGAGGCGCTGACGGCCCTCCTCGCCCAGAGAGGAAAAGGTCGTGAGCGGCGCGCGCACATCGCCGACGGGATAGCCCGCGCGGGCGGCGAGCGCTTTCGAGTAGCACTGATGTCCATAGGTGGGATGACCCTCGGCGATCGTGTGCTCGATCTTCGTGATATGCGCCTGGATCTTCTTCGCATCGTCGATCCGGCCCGCTTCCAGCAGTCGCCACAGCGCCTGGATGGCGCGCGGGATATAATTGCCGAAGGGATCGACATAGCCGACGGCACCCAGCAGGAAGGATTCGACGATCCGCTCGCCGGCAAACACATTCATGACGCCATCGGTTTCCCGAATCACGTCAAACACGCGGCCGACATCGGTCGAGGCTTCCTTGATGTAACGGATCTGTCCGAATGCCGCCGTCAGCCTTGCGACCAGCGTTGCCGGCATATCGACATTGGAGGTGAAGGGATTGTTGTAGAGCATGATCGGCAGGCTGGTGGCCGCACAGATCGCCTTGTAATATTCGAAAATCTCGTCATGCGTGGGCGTGTAATAATAGGGCGGCAGGATCATGAGCCCGTCTGCGCCAAGCTCCTCCGCCATGGCCGCATATTCGGCCGCCTTTTTCGTATAGGCATTCATTGCGCCGACCAGCACATGCATGCGGCCGTCGACGTGGCGCACGGTCGCCTCGATATAGGCACGGCGCTCCTCATCGCTCAGCGTCAGGAACTCGCCGGTCGTTCCGAGGATGATGACGCCGGGAACGCCGCATTCGACCTGCCAGTCCAGAAACCGCCTGAGGGCCTCGAAATCGATCTTCTCACCGTCTTCGGTGAACGGGGTAACGGTGACCGTGTAGCTGCCACGGAATTCTGCTGCCATCTGGCATGTCTCCTGATCTTACCAAACGTCGCAGCCGGAACGGACCGGAGCGACGCAGCGCGATAATGCGCGTCCAACGCACATTTGTTCATAATACGCACGATGTCAACCGCGCCTTGGGTCGAATTCCGGAGCGATTTCAGCGGATATAGCTTGCGCCGTTGAAATCGATTGTCCCACCGGTCATGTGCCGGCAAGCCCCGGTTGAAAGAAAGCCGATCAGGTTTCCGATCTCCTCCGGCGGCACCCATTCGCCCATGGCAAGGCCTGCCGTCAGCTTCTCGACCCCGCCGAGCACGGCTGCGGCATCTTCAGACATGCGCGTCTTCACCACGCCCGGCGCGATGATGTAGGCAAGAATGTTCCGGTCAGCATAATTGCGCGCAATTGTCTGCGTTGCCGCCTTGATCGCGCCCTTGGATGCGGCGTAGGCGATCGTCTTCGGGCTGGACGATCCGCGCTGCGCATTCCAGCTGACCACCGAAATGATGGTCCCTCCGCCGTTTTCCTTGTAATGACGCACCGCCGCCCGCATCAGATCGGCGGGAGCGCGGACATTGACGGCAAGGGTCTTTTCCCAGACATCGTCCCACTCCGCCTCCTCCTCCTCGATGCCCCCGGCATTGATGAAGACGGCGGCATTGTTGACGAGAACATCGACCCGCCCCTTCCAGGCAACCGCTTCGTCCCAAAGACGGCGGACATCGGAAAGCCTTCCGAGATCAGCCCCGATCAGTTGCACCCGCGCCGGATCGAACCCGGCAACAGCGTCTTCGGCGCCGGCGCGGTCGCTGCCGTAATGGGCGATCAGATTGGCGCCCATGCCCAGCAGAACACGGGCGGTGGCCGCGCCTATCCCCTTCGATGCGCCGGTGAGGAGGACGGTTTTACCTTCGAGCGAAAATGTCATTGTTCGAATCCCGGAATTTTGTTTATGTTTACTAGACGAACATTTGTTCGAATATCAACGGGTTTTTATACCACTCCCATACCGCAAGGCTACCGATCATGACAGTTTCCACCCCCATAGCCATTGTCGGCTCCGGATCGATCGGCGCGGCCTGGGCAATCGTGTTTGCCCGCGCAGGCTTTGCCGTCAATCTCCATGATCCAGCCGAAGGCCAGCTCGACAAGGCCCGCGCAGCCATCACCGACCGGCTCGCAGAGCTCGCCAATCATGCATTGCTGGATGAACCACCAGCCGCGCTTGCGGCACGGATCACCTATCACAGCCAGCTCGAAAGCGCCGTCGGCGATGCAGCCATGGTGATGGAGGCCGCGCCGGAGGTTCTGGAGATCAAACGCGACCTGTTCGCCCGGCTGATCGCGCTGACGGGTTGCGAAACCGTGCTTGCCTCCTCCTCCTCGGCCATCACCGCCAGCCGGTTTGCAGGGGCGCTCGAAGGGCGCGAGCGCTGCCTCGTCGCCCATCCCGGCAATCCGCCCTATCTTCTGCCGGTGGTGGAACTCGTTCCAGCGCCTTTCACGGCACCCGCGATCTTTGAAACGGCGACCAGGCTGCTTTCCGAGGCCGGCATGTCGGTGGTTCAGGTCAACAAGGAGGTGGAGGGTTTCGTCTTCAACCGCCTTCAGGGCGCCGTGCTGCGCGAAGCCTATTGCCTGGTGCGCGATGGCGTGGTCGGGGTCGACGACCTCGACAAGATCATGCGTGACGGGCTCGGCCTGCGCTACGCCTTTATCGGCCCGTTCGAAACCAGCGATCTCAACGTGCGCGGCGGCATCGCCGCCCACGCCGCGCGCATGGGCGAAGCCTACCGGCGCATGGGTGCCGAGCGCGGGCAGGACGATCCCTGGACCGACGATCTCGTCGCCGATGTCGATCGTCAGCGCCGCGCCGTCCTGCCGCTGGAGCAATGGGAAGACCGCGTTGCATGGCGGGACCGCGCCTTGATGGCGATGAACCGGTTGAAGCGCGATCTCGCATGATCGGACTGATCGTCAATCCCCTGGCCGGCATGGGTGCACGGCTTGCCGCGCGCGGCAGCGACCGTTTCGCCGATATCGAAGCGGCAAGAGCGCAAGGCGCGATCGCAACGGCCGGGGACATGGCGATCCGCGCGCTGAGACGCCTGCCGGCCTGTCGCATCCTGACCGGCGCGGGCGGCATGGGGCTGGAGGCGGCGCGCGATCTCGGCTTTCAGGCGGAGGCGCTGATGGCGGCCGGTCCGCTCTCCACCGCCGCCGACACGCGCCGGCTTGCGGCGCTGATGGTCGACCGCGGCATTTCGCTGATCCTGTTTGCGGGCGGCGACGGCACCGCGCGCGACATCTTCGCCGTGACCGGCGACAGGGTTCCCCTCATCGGCATTCCGGCAGGCGTCAAGATGCATTCCGCCGTCTTTGCGCTGACTCCTGAAAAGGCGGGCGATATAGCAAGCCGCGTACGTACCGGAAGCTTTGCCCGCCGCCCCGCCGAGATCATGGATGCAGACGAGGCGGCCCTTGCCGCAGGGCGCCCGTCGGCCCGCCTGTTCGGCTACGCCGCCACCCCCGACATGCCTCACCTGTTGCAGGCCGCAAAAGCCGTGCGGACCGATGGCGGCAATGCCGCGATGATGGCGCTCGGGCGAAGGATCGCCCATGCCGCGCCATCCGGCGACCTGATCCTGCTTGGTCCCGGCACCACCATGCAGGCTCTCAAGCAGGGTTTCGGGATAGAGGGGTCGCTGATGGGCGTCGATGCGGTGCGCGGCGGAGAGCTACGCGCGACCGATGCCACCGCCAGCGCGCTCGAAGCACTCTGCGCCGCTGCGCGATCCATCAGCCTCTATGTCGGCGTCATCGGCAATCAGGGCTTCGTTTTGGGCCGCGGCAACCGCCAGATTTCACCGGCCGTGATCCGCGCCGCCGGCCGCGACAACATCCACATCGTGGCAACGCGCGAGAAGCTTGCGGCCCTTTCGCGCCTTTACGCCGATACCGGCGATCTCGGTCTCGATACCGAACTTGCCGGTTTTCACCGGGTTCTGACCGGCCCGAATGACAGCATGGTCATGCGTCTGGGGGAGGACTGACGCCCGCGCCTTGTTAATTTCGAACATTTGTGCGAATTTCAATCGACAGTCGATCTTGAGGAATTTTCATGCCCACCCATTCCCATCCCTGGATGGCCAACAGCGTTTCGGCGATCAAGGCCGAGATGCTCAAAGAAACCGGGGCGCCTTCCATTGCTTCCCTGTTCAGCCAGATCCCGGCCGACCATTATCGCAAGACCCCGCTTTCGCTTCCGGCACAGTTCCGCTCGGAGGCCACGCTGAAGCGCCATCTGCGCGAAATGGCAGCTGGCAACCGGGATTGCGAGGCCAACATTTCCTTTCTCGGCGGCGGCATCTGGCAGCATCACGTGCCTGCGGTCTGCGACGAGCTGGTGCGCCGCCAGGAATGGCTGACCTCGGTGTTCGGTTCGCCAGAATCCGATCACGGCCGCAACCAGGCATGGTTCGAGTTCTGCAGCCTGCTCGGCGAACTGATCGAGATGGATCTGGTAGGCATGCCGGTCTACAGCTGGGGCTGCGCTGCCGGCCACGCGATCCGCATGGCTGCAAGGCTGACGGGCCGCTCCGCCGTTGTGCTCGCCGGGCCGATGTCGCCCGAGCGGCTTTCGGTGATCGAAACCTATTGCCGGTCGGCCACGCCCGGCCGCGCGATCGCGATCCGCCTTTGCCAAGCAGACGGCGCAACCGGCCGCATTGATCCGGGCAAGCTTGCCGCCATGGTGGATGGCGAGACGGCAGCGGTCTATTTCGAAAACCCCAACTATCTCGGACAGTTCGAGGTGGCGGCAGAGGAAATCGCGGCGATCGCGCGCAAGGCCGGGGCACTCACGATCGCCGGCATCGACCCGCTTTCGCTCGGCATCGCCGCATCGCCCGCAGCGCTTGGTGCGGATCTGGTGGTCGGATCGCTGCAGCCGCTCGGCGTCCATATGCATGGCGGCGGCGGCGTCGGCGGCTTCATCGCCTCGCCCCACGAGGAACGCTTTGCCCGCGAATACCCGACCTTTCTCGTCAGCGCCGCACCGACGGCCGTTGCCGGCGAAACCGGCTTCGGCCTCAGCCTGTTCCACCAGACCTCCTATGGCATGCGCGACGAGGGCAAGGACTGGACGGGCAATTCCACCTATCTCTGGACCATCGCCGCCGCCGCCTACATGGCTCTGCTTGGCCCGGAGGGCTTCGTCGAACTCGGCCGCGCCATCATTGCCGGTGCCCACGCCGCCGCAGCAAGGATCGGTACCGTGGCCGGCGTCGAAATCGTCTATCCCGGAGGCTTCTTCAAGGAATTCGTGGTCGATTTCACCGGCACCGGCAAGGCCGTGGCGAATATCAATCAGTCCCTCCTGGAGGAGCGCATATTCGGCGGCATCGATCTCGGCGATGGCAAGGCGCTTTACTGCGTCACCGAAATCCATGCCGACGCCGATATCGACCGTCTGGTCGCAGCACTGGAAAGGGCCGTCAGATGACCGGTTATCACGCTCCCCGCTGGAATGAACCGATCATCACCGAAATGGGCAGTCCGGGCCGGCGCGGCCTGATGTTCGATGGTGACAGCGCCGCCGATGCGCTGGTGCCGGCCGCTCTTCTGCGCAAGGCGAAACCCTGCCTGCCCGAACTTTCCGAGCCGGAGGTGTTCCGCCACTATCTGCATCTTGCCCAGATGACGCTCGGCATGCAGGGGGTAAGCCTGTTCGGCACCTGCACGATGAAATACAATGCGCCCGTCAGCGAGGCGATCGCCTGGCGGCCGGACATGGCCGAAACCCACCCCGCCCAGCCGGTGGAAACGCTGCAGGGCACGCTCGGCTTCATCCACGGGCTCGACATGATGCTGCGGCAGCTGTCCGGCATGGACCGCTTCATCTTCCAGCCGGGCGGCGGCGCCGATGCCGCCTATACCCATGCCGTCGTCACCCGCGCCTTCATGGAAGCGCGCGGCGAGGGCGGCAGGCGCGACGAGATCATCACCTCGATCCAGTCCCACCCGTGCAATCCGGCAACGGCGGCAACCGCCGGCTTCAAGGTGATCACGCTGACGCTGGAGGAAAACGGCTATCCGTCTCTGGACCAGCTGAAATCCGTGGTTTCCGATCGCACCGCCGCGCTGATGATCGGCAATCCGGACGACATGGGCATCTACAATCCCGAAATCCGTGAATGGGTGAGGATCGTGCATGAGGCCGGCGGCCTGTGCTTCTACGATCATGCCAATTTCAACGGCGTCATGGGCAAGCTCAGCGCCCGCGAGCTTGGTTTCGATGCCTGCATGTACATGCTGCACAAGACATTCGGCGCGCCCAAGGGCGGCAATGGCCCCTCCGTCGGGGCCTATGGCTGCTCGGCGGAGCTCGCCCCGTTCCTGCCCGGCCCGCTGGTGGTGCAGGATGCAGACGGTTTCCGTTTCGATGACGCCCGCCCTGAAGCTGCAGGCAAGATCCGCGAATATCTCGGCAATGTCCAGCAGGTGATGAAGGCCTATGCCTGGGTCGCCGCCATGGGGGCCGACGGCATCCACGAGGCCTCGGATCTCTCCGTGCTCGCCAACAACTATATGGATGCCCGCCTCGCAAAGCTGCGGGGCCTTTCCCGCTCCCACCCCCATATCGAAGCGCCGCGTATGGAAATGACGCGCTGGTCCATGGAACCGCTCCTGAGGGAAACCGGTGTCGGCGTGCTCGATGTCCAGGCCCGCATCACCGATTATGGCATCGATGCCTTCTGGCTGAGCCACGAGCCGTGGATCGTGCCGGAGCCGTTCACGCCGGAGGCAGGCGAGATGTGGTCGAAGGAGGATATCGACCGCTGGATCGATGCGCTCGCCGCCGTCATCGACGAGGCCTATACCGATCCCGATCTCGTCAAATCCGCCCCCCACAACCAGGCGATCCACCGCCTGAACGGCAACGACCTCAACAATCCGGACCGCTTCGCCACGACCATGCGGCGCTTGAGAAAGACGCACGGTAGGATGGGATAGGCGGGGCCGCTTCGCCTGTCGATCAGTCTGTTTGCTCAGTTCTGGAAAAGAGCGCGCACGCCAGGCGGGCGGCGCCTTCGGCCTGGTCGAGGATCGGGAAGCGGGCCTCGCCTTCAAGCTCCCTGCGGATCGTTTCGGCAATCACCGGGTGAAGCCTCAGAACGCCGCCGATGAAGGCGACGGGGTGAGCGCCCTTGCGGGCGATCAGGATGTTACCGAGGCGGGCAAGCGCTGCACCGGCCTCGACGAGAAGCGCCAGCGCGTAAGGGTCACCGGCCTTTGCCGCATCCGCCACGGGCCGGGCAAGCGCGCCGATCTGCCCCCGGTCGCCGCCATAGATATAGGCGCGCATGTCCGACCAGTCGTCCGCGCCGACCGTGGCGTAGAGCGCATCGGCAAGCCCCTGCATGTCGCCGGGAGCGCCTTCCTCGTCGATCCGGCGGTAAAGCGCGCGCACGGCGGCAAGGCCGATCCAGCCGCCGGAGCCGGCATCGTCGATCAGAATGCCGCGCCCGCCGATGCGGAAGAGACCGCCATCCTTTTCGAGGTGAACGGCAATCGAGCCCGTTCCGGCTGAGACGAGATGGCCCTCGCCCGGCTGAAACAGGCAGCGATAGGCAAGCTCGATATCGTCGGAAATGAAAATCCGCTCGCGCCGCACATCAAGGGCCGCCACCAGCATGGCTTCAATGTCGCCGCGTGCGCGCGGGCCATAGCCGGTAAGCCCGAAGACGGCGGCCTCCACGGGAACCGAAATTTCCGCTGCAATGGCGGCGATGCTGGCGGCAAGCCTTTCGCGCGATTCGGTGTTGAAGGTGTGACCGGTGGCGCCTGCGGACGCGCCGCGCTTCACCACATTGCCGGCCTCGTCGCACAGCACGAAACGCGATGCCGTTCCGCCGATATCACCGCCCAGAAAATAGCCGCCCATGGCCTCAGCCCTCGATCTGCCTGACGAAACCGCGGGTGATCTCGCGCGGATTGGTAATTGCCGTGCCGACAACCACCGCATAGGCGCCGCAATCAAGCGCGCGGCGGACGCGCTCAGGGGTCGAAAGCCGCCCCTCGGCGATCACCGGCGTCTCGATGCGGGCGGAAAGCGCCTCGATCAGGGCGTAGTCCGGCAGGTCGTCATCGCGGCGCGTGTCATCGGTATAGCCGGAAAGCGTGGTTGCCACATAGGTCGCGCCCATCTGTGCTGCGGCGATCCCTTCTTCGCAGGTGGCGATATCGCAGAACACCTCGAGACCGAGCGTTTCCCTGATGTGCCGGATCAGAATTTCCGGCGCATCGCCCCGGCGGGCGCGCCGGGTCGCATCGATGCCGATCACATCGGCGCCGGCTGCAGCAAGCGCATCGCAGGCGGCAAGCGTCGGCGTGATATAGACCGGCACATCCGGCGAAAACTGCTTGTCGATGCCGATCACGGGAAGGCCCGCAGCCTTCACCGCGCGCACATCGTCCGCGCCATTCGCACGGATCGCCGCAGCACCGCCATCGCGGGCGGCAAGCGCCATGGCGCCCATGAAGAGGGCGCCGTGAAGCGGATTGTCGGCGCGCGCCTGGCAGGACACCACCAGCCCGCGCCGCTGCAGCTTCAGCGTCATTTGATCGCGCCCGAGGTCATGCCGTTGATGAACTGCCGCGACAGGATGATGTAGAGCAGCGTGATCGGGGCTGCGGCAAAGGTGAGCCCTGCAAACAGCACGCCCCAATTGGTGGTGTATTCGCCCATGAAGCTCGTCAGACCCTGCGGCAGGGTTTTCAGAAGGTCGTTCTGGATGAAGATCAGCGGGAAGAAGAAGTCGTTCCAGATCGGCACCAGATTGTGGATCGCGGCAATCACCATCGCAGGCCGCGCCAGCGGCAGCATTACCGACCACATGATCCGCGCTTCCGATGCGCCATCCATGCGGGCGGCATCTTCAAGCTCGCCCGGCAGGGAGCGTATGAAGCCGGTCATGATGAACACGGTCGAGGGCAGGCCCATGGCGATGTAGATCAGGATCAGCGACAGCTGGCTGTCGAGCAGGCCCATCTTGCGCATCAACACGAACAGCGGAATGACGGCGAGCTTCAGCGGCAGCGTCAGTCCGGCGAGGAAGAACAGCAGCAGAAAGCTGGAACCCCGGAAATGATAGCGTCCCAGCGCATAGGCCGCCATCGATCCGAGTACCAGGATGGCGAGGATCGACGAGCCGGTGATCAGCAGCGAATTGAAGAAATAGCGGACGAAATGGGTCTCGGTCCAGATCGCCTCGAAATTCGAGAGATCCGTGAAATCGGGGATGGCGAAGGGCTCGCGGAAGATCGCCATCGAAGGCTTGAAGGCCGAGAACACCATGATGATGATCGGCGCGATCATGATGAAGGTGTTGGCGATCAGCAGGATCTGCAGCAAGCCGTCGCGCCCGAATGTGCGCATCAGGCCGGAGCGGTCGGTGTAGCTCGTATCGCTCAAAGCTCGATCTCCCGGCGGCGCAGGTAAAGCGTCATGGCGGTGGCAAACACGGTGATGAAGATGAAGACGAGGGCTGCCAGCGCCGAGCCATGGCCGAAATCGGAACTGCCGGCGCCCGGATTGCCGAAGGCGAGCCGGTAGAAGTAGAGCGCCAGCACATCGGTATTGCCAAAGGGCGAGCCGCTCATGCCTTCCATCACATAAGGCAGTTCAAACCAGTTGAACGAACCGATGAACTGCAGCACGAAGACGATGGTCGCCGCAGGCGCCACCAGCGGCCAGACGATCTTGCGGATCTTGACCCACTCGCTTTCCGTCTCCATGCGCACCGCATCGTAGATTTCGCCGGGAATGCGCTGCATGGCGGCGAGGAAGATCAGTGTCGGAAAACCGACCCAGTGCCAGGCATTGACGAGGATCAGCGAGGCAAGCGCCGTATCCGACTGCCCGAGCCAGGGCTGCGCCCATTCGGCAAGGCCGACGGCCTTCAGCGTCTGGTTGACGATGCCGAACAGCGGATTGAGGAACAGCTTCCAAAGATAGCCGACAATCACGGTCGACAGCACCACCGGCAGGAACACCGCGATGCGATGGAAGCGCGCCAGCGGGAATTCGCGCCACAGCGCATAGGCCAGAATGAAGGCGGCGCCGTTCTGGACCACCATCAGCGTGACGAACACGATCATGTTGTTGATGAAGGCGTTCTGGACCGTGGACTTGTAGGGTTCGGTAAACAGCACGTCGTAGAAATTCTGGAAGCCCACGAATTCGCCGCGGGCCATGCCGTTCCAGTGGAAGAAGGCATAGGCGAGCGCCGAGACGATCGGGTAGGCGACAAACAGCAGCATCACGGCAAGCGCCGGCAGGATCAGGCAGGTGATCCAGAGGCCACGCGGTGTCGGCATCAGGCGGTTCATGGCATTCGCTTCCGTCTTGCTCACAGCGAGCCGGCCGCAAGGGCCGGCTCACATATCAGGAGTGATCAGTTCTTCTGGAAGGGCTCGTAATAGGTCGACAGGCCCTCGGTCACGGTCGCGCCGACCTCTTCAGGCGTCGCCTCGCCCGCCATCATCTTCTGGACGTTTTCCTGGACCAGCGTCGATCCGGACGGCTGTTCGAAGCGGAAATTCACCAGCATCATGTAGGGCATCGAGGTCTTGTTGAGCTCCGACACGGCCTTCAGGTCCGGATTGTCGAAGGTGACGCCCGGGATCGGCGAGATGTTGGAAAGCTCGGTGGCAAAGGCCTGGCCGAATTCCTGCGAGGCGAGGAAGTTCAGGAACTTCAGCACCGCATCCTTGTGCTCGCTCGCCGCATTGCCGGCATAGCCGCCATCGTAGAACACGGCGACCAGGCCCTCATCGCCCGCGTTGACCACCGGGGCCGGAATGGCGCCGATATTAATGTCGGGGTTCATGCCCTTCATCGCGGCGATCTCATAGGAGCCGCCAACGAACATGCCGGCCATGCCGGTTGCAAACAGCTGCTGCGAGGAGGCGTAATCGAGACCGATGAAGCCCTCCGGGAAATACTGGCTCATATCCTTGATGCGGGTCAGCGCATCGACGAAGCGCGGATCGGTGAAATCAGCATCGCCGCTCATCACGTCCTCGTAGAACGGCTTTCCCATGGTTGAGGAACCGAGACCGAAGGTCAGGACCTCGTTCTGCCAGGCGTCCGCCGTGCCGTTGGCAAAGGCGTAGAGGCCGGCTTCCTGGAGCGCCTCGGCCGCAGCCTTCATGTCGTCCCAGGTCTTCGGCGGCTCGAGACCGAGATCGGCGAACACGTCCTTGTTGTAGAGCACCATCATGGTCTGCGAGGCGAAGGGGATGGCGTAGACGGTGTTGTCGGCGCGCAGCGTTTCCGCCTTCAGCGCATCGGCCGGAAAATCCTTGAGCGCCGGCACGTTTTCTTCCGTCAGCGGCATCAGATATCCGCCGGATGCAACGCTTTCGAACGAGCCATAGGCGCGCACCATCATCGCGTCCGGACCGGCGCCGCCGGCAAGCGCGGTCGACAGGATGGTGCCGTAATTGACGGCCTCGATCATCCTGAGTTCGACATTGATATCCGGGTTTGCCTTTTCGAAGGTTTCGATGAAGGCTTCATATTGCGGCACGTCTTCCACGCGCCATCCCCAGAAGGAGATGTCTTCGGCAAAGGCCGGTGCAGCCATGCCGGCAAAGGCGGTGGCCACCAAAAAAGTTCTGGCAAAGGATGTCATCAGATCGTTCCTCTTGTTCGTTCCCCTGAATTACCGATGACAAGCAGACACGCGGTTCTCAAACGCGCTTGCCGCTCGCCCTGTCAAAGACGTGAAGCGCATCCTCCTGCGCCGTCACGGTGACCTCGTCGTCGGCCTCGAAAAAGACGGTTGGCGGCACCCTGATGGTGACCTGCTCGCCGCTTTTCAGCCGAACGTAAACATATGAATCGTCGCCGAGATATTCGGTGTAGATGACATTGCCGGCAAAGCCGTCCCCGCCTTGTTCCGCCGTGACGGACAGGCTGTCGGACCGCGCGCCGATGGTGAGCGCGCCATCGGCAATGCCTGCGGGCGCCCGGATTGCGCCGCTGCCTGAAATGCCGAGCCTGCCAGCGCTGCTATCCACATCGAGCAGCGACATTTTCGGCGAGCCGATGAAGGTTGCGACAAAGGTATTTGCCGGCGTCTCGAACAGTTCGCGCGGGCTGCCCACCTGCTCGATATAGCCATTGTTCATCACCACGATCCGGTCGGCAAGCGTCATCGCCTCGACCTGGTCATGGGTGACATAGATCATCGTACCGCCGATCTCGCGGTGGAGGCGTGCGATCTCGATGCGCACGTCAGCGCGCAGCGCTGCATCAAGGTTCGAGAGCGGTTCGTCGAGCAGAAACACATCCGGCTTGCGCACCACCGCGCGCGCGATCGCCACGCGCTGGCGCTGGCCGCCGGAAAGCTCGCGCGGTTTGCGCTTCAGATAGTCCTCGAGCCGGAGCATCCGCGCCGCCTCGGCGATGCGGGCCTCGACCTCGTCTTTCGACAGCCCCATCAGCCGGGCGCCAAAGGCCATGTTCTCGTAGACATCCATATGCGGATAGAGCGCATAGGACTGAAACACCATGGCAGCGCCCCGCTTCGAGGGCGCGACGTCATTCATGATCTTGTCATTGATGGAAAGCGTGCCGCCGGAAATCGGATCGAGCCCCGCGATCAGCCTCAGCAGCGTCGATTTTCCGCAGCCCGAAGGTCCGACGAAAATGATCAGTTCACGATCGCCGATCTCCAGATCGATCCCGTGCAGCACTTCCGTTTCCTTGAAGCGCTTGACGATACCCTTGAGTGATAGACGCGCCAAGAAACTTGCCCTTCGACAATACCATTAAAATACCAATTCGATCATTGCTGTTTTATCGTCAACTGTAAAGAATCAATTCGGGGCGATCCCGTTTTTTGAAGGCGCTTCACAGGAACCGACACGTTTTCAATTGTTTAGAGACATACGGAAAGACCGGCGGGCCACGACCCCTTCCGTTTGCCCGGAAAGCCAGCGTCCTTCCGGTTCGCGCAGCATTGCGTGGCACCCGCCAAGGGAGCGGCACGCAGCAAAGCGAGCGAGCGACGCCGCGCTTCAGGCGTAAACCGGCAACACACGGAAGACGCGATGCCGGGGCGATGCGATTTCAAGGTATAAGATGGTCTGGAAGGATTGGCTGGGGAACCTGGATTCGAACCAGGACTAACGGAGTCAGAGTCCGTGGGTCTACCGTTAACCTATTCCCCAACGACGGCGCCGGGCGCCGCGGATGTGGAGGGCTTATAAACAGAAACGCCGGGCTTTGCCAAGGGGGGAAGCGAACTTTTTCATCGCCGGCCCTTTTGCCGTGCCGGCGGGGATGCGTGCGCCTGTCCGGTCGGCATCGCTTCGAGAAAAGGCATTGGCCTTCTGCCGTCGCACTGCTATGGTGTTGCCAACTGAAAATCATATGAGCGCCTTGCTGCGAGCCAATTTGTCGGTTTGCGCGGCGCGATGGAATTGGCAAAGTGGAAGACCCCCAAAACAGCGCAGGGCTGTCGGATGGCGGGGCGCGCTTGAACAATGGCGGCAAGGGCAAACGCGCCCGTCGCCGCTCCCGGAAAGGTCGCCCGAAGGCGTCCGCCGGAGTGCCCGCATCGAACGTGGCTGCCTCATCCGGCGGCAACGCGCAGGCACGTTCATCCGACGCCAACGATAAGAGCCGTCAGCGAAGCGCCAAGGCATCCGCAGGCGAGCGGCAAACCGCCCCCCGTCCCGATGACGAACAAACTGCGCGCGATGGCGACAAGCCTTCGCGCCGCAACCGCAAGCGGCGGCGTGGTCGCCGGTCCCATACCAAGGGCCCGCTGGGCGCAGACGGCTGCAAGCACGTTCCGGGCGCGGAACAGAAGCCGGCGCCCGTCGCCGTCGAAAAGCCTGTCCCCGCCCCTGCCGTCAAGGAAGAGCGCAAGGCGCCGCCACGTCTCTATGGCAACGGCCTTTATGCCGCGCTCGATCTCGGCACCAACAATTGCCGGCTGCTGATCGCCCAGCCGACCCGCAATCACCAGTTCCGGGTGGTCGACGGGTTTTCTCGCATCGTGCGCCTCGGCGAAGGTCTTGCCGCCACCGGCAGCCTGTCGCCTGCCGCGATGGATCGCGCCATCGACGCGCTGACCATGTGTGCAGCAAAGCTCCGGGGACGCTCCGTCAAGCGCATGCGGCTGATTGCGACCGAAGCCTGCCGCGCCGCCGACAATGGCGAGATCTTTCTGAAACGGGTGCGGGCGGAAACCGGGCTGGACCTCGAAATCGTCAACCGCGAGACCGAAGCCCGCCTTGCGGTTTCAAGCTGCGCCTCGCTGATCGGCCGCGAAACCCGTTCGGCCGTGCTCTTCGATATTGGCGGAGGCTCATCGGAAATCGCGGTGATCAAGCTGGGCGAAAACCGCTCGCATCGCATCGCCAATCATATTTCGCACTGGACGTCGCTGCCGGTCGGCGTCGTCACACTGTCCGAGCGCTATGGCGGACACCATGTGACGCCAGAGATCTTCGAGAACATGGTGTCGGAAGTCTCCCGCCTGCTCGGCGATTTCAGTTGCCCCGAGATTGGCGGCGGCGCGGATGACGACGGCTTCCATCTGATCGGCACATCCGGCACGGTCACCACGCTTGCTGGCGTCCACCTCGACCTGCCGCGCTACGACCGGCGCAAGGTCGATGGAATCTGGCTCACCGATGACGAGGTCTCCGCCATGCAGGCAAAGCTCTTGTCCTGGGATTTTGCAGGACGGGCGGCCAATCCCTGCATCGGGCCCGACAGGGCAGACCTCGTTCTGGCGGGCTGCGCCATCCTCGAGGCCATCCGCAGACGCTGGCCGGCATCGCGCATGCGCGTTGCCGATCGCGGCCTGCGCGAAGGCCTTTTGACCGACATGATGATGCATGATGGCGTCTGGCGCAAACAACGCCGCCGCGGCAATTACGCCAGGCGTCAGAGCACCACCGCAGACAAGGACTGAATGTGACCAAACCACCGTCCAAGCCGGTCAGGACCGGCCGAAAAATCGGCCAGAAGGTCAAGAAGTCCAAGCTGAAGGCGTCCTCGCGCCGATGGCTCGAACGGCATATCAACGACCCCTATGTGCAACGGGCGAGGACCGAGGGCTACCGCGCGCGCGCGGCCTACAAGCTTCTGGAAATCGACGAGAAGCATAACATCCTCAAGGGCGCCCGCCGGATCATCGATCTTGGCGCCGCCCCCGGGAGCTGGTCCCAGATCGCCGCCAAGGTTACCGGTTCCACCGACACCAACATCCGCGTTGCGGCGATCGATTTTCTGGAAATGGACGGCGTTCCCGGGGTCAAGTTCTTCCAGATGGACTTCCTGGACGAGACGGCGCCCGATCTTCTGCGCGAAGCCCTCGACGGTCCGCCGGATGTGGTCATATCGGACATGGCAGCGCCGACGACCGGCCATCGCCGCACCGATCACCTGCGCACGATGTATCTGTGCGAAGTGGCGGCCTATTTTGCGGTCGAGACCCTTGCCGAGGGCGGACACTTCCTTGCCAAGACCTTTCAGGGCGGCGCTGAGAACGATCTGCTCACCATGCTCAAGCAGAACTTCCGGCAGGTCATTCACGTCAAGCCCGCAGCATCGCGGTCGGAATCGGTCGAGATGTTCGTGCTGGCCAAGTCGTTCAAGGGACGAAAGCAAGACCAATAGACTCGCAGACTTTCTTGGCAGCGAATGGAACTAATCTAGCACCGGCGCCTTTATATTTGATGGAACCGGATTGCGGCCTTCCATATTCCGAAAGCCGATTACGGTAGGCGCAATGCAGGTTTTGCCACGTCTGGATATTCAAACCCTCGAGGTGGTAGGTCTCTTAACATCTATCATTGCAGCCATCGTGTGGGCGGCGACCTGCCTTGCTTATCGCAACCTGCCGACAGCGCGCTATCTGTTGGCATCGAGCCTGACGCTCGCCTTCGGATCGGGGGTCATGACCTTTCTTCCGCAGGAAAGCGCCTCCCTGCTTCCCGTGTTTGCACAGGAAATCATAGTCTCTGGATTTTGGCTGCTCTATCTTGGAACGAGGCGCTTTTTCGGGCGCGCGATCCGGGTGAAGCCCGTTTCCACTGCATTGCTGATCACGCTCGCCCTGCTGATATTCTTCCGGGAGCGCTGGCTTCTGCGCGACTCGATCTTCGTTTTTGCACAGATCCTGCCACTGTTCCTCATTCTTCCGCTCTTCGTGAAGCATGGAAACCGCCACAGCTTCGGCATCCCGCTTGCGGCTGCGGGTGTGGTGATCGGCATGCTGTCGCATCTGGCCACCGGCATTTCCAGCGCGATGATGGGACTGCAGGATTATGTGTCTCCTGCAACAGAAAACGTGCAGTCTTACGGCTTGCTCCTGATCATTGTCAGCGGATCGCTGCTCATCTTCGGCATCGCCGTCATGATCATCGAAAATCTGCTTTACGAGGCGGAGAACATCGCCAGGCGCGATGAGCTGACCGGCATTTCCAACCGCCGCGATTTCATGAAGCAGATCGCGCGCGTTCACGCATTCTGCGAATCGGAAAACGTGCCCTATGGTGTGCTGATCTTCGACATCGACAGGTTCAAGAGTTGGAACGATACCTATGGCCATGCGACCGGGGACGAGGCTTTGCTTCATTTCACCCGGACCATTCTGGGCCAGCTCGACGATTCACAGCTTCTGGCGCGCACCGGCGGAGATGAATTCTGCCTTCTTTTGCCAGGGAAGGCGGAGAAGCATCTCAGCGAGATTGCCGAGGCAATGGTCGTCACCGTGCGCAATCAGCCGCTCTCGATCGATGGCCAGCCGCTGACCATGACGATCAGCGTCGGCGGTGCGGTGTACATGCCGGGCAGCCAGGAAGACTACAACGACATTCTGGCCAAGGCGGACAGCGCCCTCTATCGCTCCAAGAACAACGGCAGAAACCAGTTCAGCCTCTACGACGAACGAGAGGGAAGAACCGGGGATGTGGCGCCCTTGCCGCGGTTCGGGCTGATCTCTCAACCGGAAGCGGTCGGCGCCCATCTGATGGAACGCCGCGCCTGACAGCAATGCCGCCGTTACGCATGCGGCCCGCCGGATGCCCGGATCATGTCGCGCAACCGCTTGAACACCGCCGTCGATTGACCGACGCCGTCATGCTCATATTCATTGGTGATCCAGACCTGGCTGTTGCCAAGTCTTGCTGCGGTCTCCTGCGACAGACCAGCATCGACATACATGTCATCATGGTAGAGCGCGGCTGCAACCGGAACGTCGTTCGCGAAAAGCCGGGTCGCGTCATAGAGCGGCGGATTGTCCGTTCGCGCAGCAAGCGCTTCGGCTGCCTTCCGGAACGGCCTCAGGGACCGGATTTCCTCGAACATCCACGGATAGATCATCTCGCCCGTCAGCATCAGCGGGCGCTGCGCCGGATCGAACCGCGGAAACTCGCTCCTGACCCGTTCGGCCGCGAAGTTCATCGCGGAAGGCCCCTGCGCATAGATGCTTTCATGCAGCAGCGCATAGAGCGGATTGTCATAAAAGCCGGTCTCCGCCATCACGGAGGCGAGAAATCCGTCGGAAAGCCGCGTCTCTTCCGGATCGGCAAAGGCCTGCTCGAACAGGAAATGCAGGGCTTCGAAACCAATGCCGCGGCCGAGCGCCATGCCAAGGCCCTGCAAGCGTTTGACGCTCAGCCGGTCGCCATCGGGCAGACGCACATCCGCGCCCTCGAGCACATCGGCAATGCGCGCGATCAGGCGCGTATCGTCCTGATAGCGCTGATAGTAACGGCGGTTCTTCTGAAGCACGCGCGGATAGGTGCGGCGATAGACCGTTTCGGCATCGGCGGAAAGGCCCGCAAGGCCGCCGGTGACATAGCAGGCGGCAAGCCCCTCAGGCGCGCGCGAAAGATAGGTGAGCGTGATGAAGCCGCCATAGCTCTGGCCGAGCGTTTCCCATTTGACATTGCCCAGCAGCTGTCTGCGGATATGCTCGCAATCGGCAACGATGCTGTCGGCGCGGAAATGCATCAGATAGTCGGCGGCAGCCTCGCCCGTCTCGAAACGGGAGATCACATGCGCGTCGATCCGGCTGCTGCGCCCGGTCCCGCGCTGATCGATGAGGATCACCCGATGGGTCTTCAGCGCTTCTTGCAGCCATGCAGGCCCGCTGCCTACGGGACGGGGTGACTTGCCGCCCGGTCCACCCTGCAGATAGGCAAGCACGGGAAGCGTCTCCCGCCGCTTCATCGGGTCGACGATTTCGCGCACGAAAATCTGCACCACTGGGCCGTCCGGCCTCGACCAGTCGAGCGGCGCAGGCACAAGCATGTCCCTGATCATCATGCCCGGTACGATATATTGCTTCGGCATCATGGCGCCGGCTCCCCTGGTTTGTCAGCCGAGGCCTAAAGCGGATCGGGCCAAAGGGCAACCTTGCTGTGCTCCGCCGACAAAAAAGCGGGCCCTGAGGCCCGCTTCGAGAGGTCCGGCATAAGGAAAGGCCGGTCAGATCTTGGACTTGACCTTGCCGTCGAGGCTGAAGGCGCCGGGGCCTGCAAAAACCAGGTAGAGGAAGATGAAGCAGAACAGGATCGCCGCATCACCGCCGTTGCTGGCCGGATAGAGCGAGGACGGTGCGTGGAACGTGAAATAGGCAACAGCCATCATGCCCGAAAGCACGAAAGCCGTAACGCGGGTAAACAGGCCCAGCACGATCAGCGCGCCGCCAATGATTTCGAGGATGCCACCGATCCACAGCATCGAGAACATCGGGGGATGCATCTCGGAAACCGGGAAATGCAGGATCTTCATGGTGCCGTGTTCAAAGAAAAGAATGCCGGCGACGACGCGCAAGAGCGCAAGAAACATCGGCGCCATCGGCTGCAACATACGGTTGGTACTCATTCATCTGCTCCGTGATAAAGAAAGCGTTTGCCGCGCAGGCGCGGGTTGATTTGTCGCCAACATACCTGAAATCGCGGCCTGCGAAATAGCTGCAGTAGTAAACACTGCGTCATCGGGAACGATCGAAAAGCGTGCGAACCGCGGCGACGGATTGCAGTTCCTTTTCTCCCCCCATATAGTCGCCCGACTTAATCGGGACCGGCAGGCAGGCCGGGCAAGGAGACCACAGGATGAGCGATACAACGGATAAGAAGCCAGCCGGAGACGACCTCCAGCAGCAGGCGCTTTTTTACCACCGTTATCCGCGCGCGGGCAAACTCGAGATCCAGGCGATCAAGCCGCTCGGCAACCAGCGCGACCTCGCGCTCGCCTATTCGCCCGGCGTCGGCGCCCCCTGCCTCGCAATCCATGAAAATCCGAGCGATGCCGCACAATATACCTCTCGCGCCAATCTTGTGGCCGTGATCTCCAACGGCACGGCGGTGCTGGGTCTCGGCAATATCGGCCCGCTCGCCTCCAAGCCGGTGATGGAGGGCAAGGCCGTGCTCTTCAAGAAGTTTGCAGGCATCGACGTTTTCGACATCGAGATCGATGCCCCGACCATCGATGGCATGGTGTCCACCATTTCAGCACTCGAGCCAACCTTCGGCGGGATCAATCTCGAGGATATCAAGGCGCCGGAATGTTTCGAGGTCGAGCGAATCCTGCGCGAGAAGATGCAGATCCCGGTCTTCCATGACGACCAGCACGGCACCGCGATCATCGTGGCGGCCGCGATCCTGAACGGGCTGGAACTTGCCGGAAAGTCGCTGTCGGACGTCAAGATCGTCGCCTCCGGCGCGGGTGCGGCAGCACTCGCATGCCTCAACCTTCTGGTCTCGCTCGGCGCCAGGCGCGAGAACATCTGGGTGTTCGATATTGACGGCCTGGTCTATCCCGGGCGCGAAACCCACATGGATCAGTGGAAGGCCATCTATGCGCAGGCAAGCGACAACCACAAGCTTGCCGACCACATCAAGGGCGCGGATGTCTTCCTCGGCCTGTCGGTCGCAGGCGCGCTCCAGCCATCGCTTTTGAAGCAGATGGCGCCGCACCCCATGGTGCTGGCGCTCGCAAACCCCGTGCCCGAGATCATGCCCGATCTGGCGCGTGCCGAGCGCGACGATGCGATGATTTGCACCGGAAGGTCGGATTTCCCGAACCAGGTCAACAACGTGCTGTGCTTCCCCTATATCTTCCGCGGCGCGCTGGATTGCGGCGCCCGGACGATCAACGAGGAAATGAAGATGGCCGCCGTGCGCGCCATCGCCGGTCTTGCCAAGGAGGAGGTCTGGGAGGCCTCGCGCAATGCGGCAAACGGCGAGCCGCTGATCTTCGGTCCGGATTACCTGATCCCCTCGCCCTTCGACCCCCGCCTGATCCTCCGGATTGCCCCGGCCGTGGCGCGCGCCGCCGAGGAAACCGGCGTGGCAGAGCGTCCGATTCCGGATTACGATGCCTATTACGAGCATCTGACCCGCTTTGCCTTCCGCTCGGGCCTGGTGATGAAGCCCGTGTTCGCCGCCGCCAAGGCCGCCGAACACAAGCGGGTGATCTTCTCCGACGGCGAGGATGAACGGGTGTTGCGCGCCGCCCAGGTTCTGGTGGAAGAAAACATCTCCAAGCCGATCCTGATCGGCCGCCCGAACGTGCTCGAAACCCGGTTGCGGCGTTATGGCCTGCGCATGCGGCTTCACGAGGATTTCGAGATCATCAACCCGGAGAGCGACAGCCGCTTCCGGGAATATGTCGAGGAATATCTCTCCTTCGTCGCCCGCAAGGGCGTGACGCCCGATCGCGCCCGCACCATCGTGCGCACCAATACGACGGTGATCGGCGCGCTTGCGGTAAAGCGCGGTGACGCAGATGCGCTTCTGTGCGGCGTGGAAGGCCGCTTCGACCGGCATCTGCGCGATATCGGTGACATCATCGGCAAGCATGAGGATGTTCGCGACTTCTCGAGCCTCGGGCTGCTGATCTCGAACCGCGGCGCAACCTTCTTTGCCGATACCCACGTCACGCACTCGCCCTCGGCAGAGGAGATCGCCGAAACCACGATCCAGTCTGCCCGGGCCGTCGCACGCTTCGGCATCACGGCGAAGGCCGCCCTGGTCTCGCATTCCAATTTCGGCTCGCGCGATTCCGAAAGTGCGACGAAGATGCGGGAAGCCCTGGCCCTGGTGCGGGCCCGGATGCCGGAACTCGAAGTCGACGGCGAAATGCACGGCGATACCGCCCTGTCGGAGGATCTGCGCGAGCGCGCCATGCCCAACAGCACGCTTTCCGGCGAGGCCAACCTGCTGATCTTCCCCTCGCTCGATGCTGCGCACATCACCATGACCGTGGTGCAGGGCATGACCGACGCGCTTCATGTCGGCCCGATCCTGCTCGGCAGCGCCCTTCCCGCGCACATCATGTCGCCCTCGGTGACCTCGCGCGGCATTGTCAACATGGCAAGCCTTGCCGTTGTCGAGGCCGATGTCGCAGCCGCAGATCACCGTCAGGCAGCCGAATAAACATCCGGCCGGATCCTGCAAGCTCTTAAGTGAAGCCTGTCGCCGTCAGACCCACGGTCTGACGGCGACAGGCGTTTGAGCGGCATTGATCTTGCGGCCTTCGTACCGGCGCCCTCTCCGGCGCAGGCCAAGTTTTTCCATCCGAAGGCATGGCAGCGGCGCTTCCGGCTCGGCGGCGACGGGATGGATCACGCACGCAGACGCCACCATGAATTGCATTGTGAGCCGCAATGCGCCCGTTGAAATACAACCATTACATGTGTATTATACGATTCGAGAGTGAAAAAATCGCGATTCAGACCCGATTATCGGCGAATATCGCGCCAAATGATAAGAGCATTTCTACCGAACTGATATCAATTATGCCCCACGACGATGAACCGTGAGACTGGCGGATAGAGGTTTGACATGAAAAAAAAACAAAGAATACATGACATACCGTACATGACAACCGATGGCGAAGACACATTGTCTGCAATCAAGCGCCGGATTCTGGCGGCGGCTTCCATGCCGGAGCTGATCATCCAGCTTGGTGAGTGCACATCAACCTTTGGTTTCATCCACTTCACGTTGATGGACGTCCCGTCCAAGCATTCAACACGCGTTCAGCCGTTGATCCACTTCAGCTCGCTGCCCCAGCCTTACATCGCAGCCTATGATCAGGCCGAATTGCTGAAAGCTTCGAAATTCATTCGCCGCTGGAGCGAGGGGGTCTCTCCGGTCGCCTGGGACAGCCATGCGAATTTTGATCCGACGGATCCCGCACAGGTTTTTGGCCTGCGGCTGAGAGCCATCAATGTTCGCATGGGCGCGGTCTTCCTGGCGGCGCCGGTCGCCGCCCGCCAGCAACTGGCCCTGATGGTATATGGCAGCCGGGCGCCGCTGAGCGCGCATGAAAATGCGGATATCCAGTCGCTGGCAGATGCCGCCTTTATCCGCTTTCACCAGTTGCGCCCTGCGCCCCAGACCGGCTTCAAGAGCCTGTCTTCGAGAGAAGTCGAAGTGATCAGGTGGACGGCGGAAGGCAAGACGTCGCATGAAATCGGCAGGATACTGAGCCTCTCCGACCATACCATCAATGCCTATCTCGCCAATGCCATCCGCAAGCTTGAATGCGTCAATCGGGCCCAGCTTGTGGCGAAGGCGATCCGGCTTCAGCTGATCGATTGACGCGCAGGAAAGACAGGCTGCCTTCGCGGTGCCCGGCGCCAACCGGAGCGAGCGCCCCTTGATATGAGACGACCGCCGACGTTTCAGCGGCGGCCGGTCTTTTCCTTCCAGTGCACCCGGCAATAGGACACGTAGCGGTCATTGCCGCCGACCTCGATCTGCGGCCCGTCAAGCAGGGCGTTGCCATCCTGATCCTGGCGAACGACCATGGTTGCCTTGCGTCCGCAATGGCAGATCGTCCTGACTTCACGGATCTCGTCGGCGAGGATGAAGAGTTCGGTCGAGGCCGGAAACAGCCGCCCCATGAAGTCGGACCTCAAGCCATAGGCCATGACCGGGATCTTGAGCTCATCGACCACACGCGCGAGCTGCCAGACATGATCAGCGCCCGCGAAGTGGACCTCGTCGACGAAAAGGCAATCGATCGCGCGCTCTTCGTTCAAGGCTTTTGCGCATTCGTAAAGATCGCTCTCGGGGCCGAAGGTCACGGCATTCGCCTCAAGCCCGATGCGCGAGGAGACCACGCCCTTGCCGCCACGATCGTCGAATTCGGCAAGCAGGATGACGGCATGCATGCCGCGCTCACGGTAATTATAGGCGGCCTGCAGAAGCAGGGTCGATTTTCCCGCATTCATCGTCGCGTAGTAATAATGCAGCTTTGCCATGGGCGATCCTTTTTCCTTCCTTTTGCCGCGATCGGCGGCATACAAGAAGCCGAAATCATAGATAGCCACAGAAATCGAAACGCCGCCCGTCTTGCCGCCCCACGTCGGATGTGACACATATCCGCCCTCCATTCCGCCTTTCGCCAGCCCGATACAGATCCCATGGAAACAGCCGTCGAAATCAACGCCGTCGATATCGTTTATGGCAAACATGTGCGCCGCGCCCTGCCGCTCATGGATGCCGGTCATTCCCGTGACGAAATCCACCGGCGCACCGGCAATCTCGTCGGGGTCTCGAATGCGACGCTTTCGGTTTCGCGCGGCGAGATCGTTGTGCTGATGGGCCTTTCCGGTTCGGGCAAGTCCACGCTGCTGCGCGCCGTTAACGGCCTTGCGCCCGTGATCCGCGGCGAGATCGGCGTCAGAACCGAAGAGGGCCTCGTCAATCCCTACCGTGCCAACGCAAAGACGCTGCGGGCGCTGCGCTCCCATACCGTTTCCATGGTGTTCCAGCAATTTGCTCTGCTGCCATGGCTGAGCGTTGCGGATAATGTCGGCTTCGGGCTGGAGCTCTCGGGCATGGCGAAACATGAACGCCGCGCGCGGGTGGAAGAACAGCTGGAACTCGTGAACCTGACGCGCTGGGCAGATCAGCCGATCTCGGCCCTGTCGGGCGGCATGCAGCAGCGCGTGGGCCTTGCGCGCGCCTTTGCCACCGGCGCGCCCATTCTTCTGATGGATGAACCGTTTTCGGCGCTCGATCCGCTGATCCGCTCGCATCTTCAGGATGAGTTGCTTGCTCTGCAGCAAAGGCTGAAGAAAACGATCCTGTTCGTCAGCCACGATCTCGACGAAGCCATCAAGCTCGGCGACAGGATTGCGATCATGGAGGGCGGACGGCTGATCCAGACGGACACGCCGCGCGCCATCATCAGCCGCCCCGCCAATGATTATGTCGCCGATTTCGTGGCCAATACCAATCCGCTTGCGGTGCTGACCGCAGCTGACATCATGGTGCCGGTTTCCTCGCGCCGCCAGCTTGAAACGCAGATCGCGGCGACCGTCAAATCGGCGACGCCTGCGATGACGCTGATCAGGCTGCTTGCCGAGCGGCCGGGCACGATCGGCGTGGTCGAGGGCGGCCGGATCGCGGGAACGATTTCCGCGCGCGAGATCGCCGCCGGCCTCGCGCCGCGCCGGCCCGAAAGCCTTTCGCATGTGTCAGGTCACGCCGATGGCTGAAAACAAGGATCCCTTCCTTAAGGCCGACGCCGAGGCCATCACGCTCGCAAAGACGCTGCTGCGGGATGCGTCCTATGCGGCCATTGCGGTCAACGAACCGGAGACCGGCTTCCCGCTGGCAAGCCGCGTGCTCCTTGCCACCGACAGCGACGGTACGCCGATCATCCTGGTTTCGGCACTGGCGAGCCACACCAGGGCGATCGAACGCGACCAGCGGGTGTCGCTTCTCACCGGTGAGCCTGGAAAGGGCGATCCGCTGGCCCACGCCCGGATGACGACCCGCTGCATCGCAGGCCGGGTGCCGCGCGACAGTGCTGCCCATCAGGCGCTGCGCGCAACGTTTCTCGCGCGCCATCCGAAGGCACGCCTCTATATCGATTTTCCCGATTTCTCGCTCTTCCGCTTGACGCCGGTTTCGGCCGACCTCAATGGCGGCTTCGGGCGGGCCTATCGCATCGATGGCCAGAGCCTGGTCGATCAGGCCTGAGACCGGGCGGCCGCAGCAACTGCCGCAAGCGGCGACAGGCCTTTACTTGCGCAGGCTCTGTTTTCCAAAAGTACGAACAAGTCTTGCCCGGATTCGGCTCTTTTCCGCCGAAAATACCCTAAATTTCACATTATTTTTTTGCACGCGCTTGGGCTACATTCCATTTTAGGCATTTTAAAAAATCTTGGGAAAGCCGTCCAAGGATCCAGGAGAACTGATGTGAATACGAACACACTTTCAGAAAAGACATCTCCCGCCGCTGATCTGCTTTCCGCGATGGCAAACCCCAAAAGGCTGCAGATCCTTTGCGTTCTGATCGAGCGCGAGATGCCGGTGGGGGCACTGGCTGTGAGGGTTGGCCTCAGCCAGTCAGCGCTGTCCCAGCACCTCTCCAAGCTGCGGGCACAGAACCTGGTGGAAACGCGCCGCGAAGCCCAGACCATTTATTACAGCACCCATGCCGAACCGGTGCGCAAGCTTCTCGACACGCTCGGCGAAATCTACAGCGAGGAAATGCTCGGCGACCGCAAGGCCGGCTGACGATCCTTCGAGGCCGGGCCTGGATGTCATCCAGGCCTCTCCCGGCTTCGCCAAACGGCTTTCGCTTGACGGCGTCAGCGCCGCTGATAACGTGCTCCAAAGCAGCAGCAATGCAATGAAGACCCGGAAACGGGTCCCTTTCTTTTGGAGCAGATTCATGTCCGACAGCGCCAATGTGACGCCCAACAATCTCGATGCGTTCTGGATGCCGTTTACCGCCAATCGGCAGTTCAAGAAGGCGCCGCGCATGTTCGTTGCGGCAAAGGACATGTATTACACCACGGCCGATGGCCGTCAGGTGCTCGATGCGACATCCGGCCTCTGGTGCGTCAATGCCGGCCACTGCCGCCCCAAGATTACCGAGGCGATCCAGAAGCAGGCGGCCGAACTCGACTATGCGCCCGCCTTCCAGCTTGCCCATCCCAAGGCATTCGAGCTTGCGAACCGGCTTGTCGACATCGCTCCGGACGGGCTCGATCACGTTCTTTACACCAATTCCGGCTCGGAATCGGTCGAAACGGCGCTGAAGGTCGCGCTTGCCTATCACCGGGCCAAGGGCGACGGATCGCGGTTCCGCCTGATCGGGCGCGAGCGCGGCTATCACGGCGTGAATTTCGGCGGCATTTCGGTCGGCGGCATCGTCTCCAACCGCAAGATGTTCGGCACGCTTCTGACCGGCGTCGACCATATGCCGCATACTCATCTGCCCGAGAAGAACGCCTTCACCAAGGGCCAGCCCGAACATGGCGGAGATCTCGCGAGCGAACTCGAGCGGATCGTGACGCTGCATGATGCATCCACGATCGCAGCCGTGATCGTCGAGCCCGTGGCGGGCTCCACCGGCGTTCTCATTCCGCCAAAGGGCTATCTGCAGAAGCTGCGCGACATCTGCACCAAGCACGGCATCCTGATGATCTTCGACGAAGTGATCACCGGTTACGGCCGTCTCGGCGCGCCGTTTGCAGCCCAGTATTACGGCGTGACGCCCGATATCATCGTCACCGCCAAGGGCCTGACCAATGGCGTGGTGCCGATGGGCGCCGTGTTCGTGACCTCAAAAATCCATGACGCGTTCATGAACGGGCCCGAGCACATGATCGAGTTCTTCCATGGCTATACCTATTCCGGCAATCCGCTGGCGTCCGCCGCGGCACTCGCCACGCTCGACACCTACAAGGAAGAGGGCCTGCTGACCCGCGCGCAAGAGCTTTCGCCCTATTGGGAAGAACAGCTCCACAGCCTGAGGGACTGCCCGCATGTGATCGACATCCGCAATACCGGCCTGATCGGCGCGATCGAGCTCGAGCCGATTGCCGGCGAACCGACCAAGCGCGCCTTCACCGCCTTCCTGAAGGCTTACGAGTCTGGCCTGCTGATCCGCACCACCGGCGATATCATCGCCATGTCGCCCCCGCTGATCATCTCCAAGACGGAAATCGACGAGCTGTTCGACAAGATGCGCAAGGTGCTGCAGGACAATATCTGAGACGAGCGCATGTGCGACAGCGTGCCGGATCGACCATCCGGATTGCTGCACTGCGGCAAGAAGGAGACGACGCCATGGCCGACGACATTCTGATCGAAAACGAACACCTTGCCGTGGCGGTGGCCGCGCTCGGTGCGGAAACCCGCTCGATCACCACGCGCGACGGCAGCGAATGGCTCTGGGATGGCGATCCGGCCTACTGGACCGGCCGCGCGCCGGTTCTGTTTCCGATCGTCGGCAAGGCGCCGGACAATCGCCTGACGATCGAGGGCGCTTCGTTTCCGATGCAGCAGCACGGCTTTGCCCGCAAGAGCCCGTTCACGCTCGCCGATCGGAGTGCGACCGCCTGCCGGTTTTCGCTCGAGGCAAACGCTGACACGCAGATGGCCTATCCATTTGCGTTTCGCCTTTCCATCACGCACGCGCTTGAGGGCAGAACCCTGTCCGTCACCGCCGAGGTCGCCAATCTCGACGAGCGGCCGATGCCCTTCGGCTTCGGCTTCCATCCGGCCTTCCGGTGGCCGATGCCGGGCGTCAATGCAGGCCATGTGCATCATATCGCGCTGGCAAACGGCGCCGAGCCTTCGATGATCCGTCTGCGCGACGGGCTTCTCGATCTTGCGCCGCGTCCCTCCCCCTTCTCGAAAGGCCTGCTGGCGCTTGATCACGACTATTTCGAAGAGGATGCGATGATCTTTCCGGAAGGGGCCGGCGATCAGTTGAGCCTCAACGCCGAGGATGGCCCCTCGCTGCACTTCCGCTTCGAAAACCTGCCCAATCTGGCGCTCTGGACCAAGCCCGGCGCACCCTATATCTGCGTCGAACCCTGGCATGGCATGGCGGCAGCCCACGGAAAAGGGCCGGCCATCGAGGACCGGCCCTTCACGAAAACGCTCGAAGCCGGCGACACTGCCACCTTCTCGTGGAGCGTCACCATCGACCGGTGATCGTCATATCCGCGCGCAGAACCCGTCATAGGCGCCGAGTTCCACCGTTGCGCCATTGAGCACGCCTGTCATGCCCGGAAGGTCGAGCGTCTCAACGTGGTCGACGGCCATCTGCATTGCGGCCGTCCGCGGCGTCTCGGCGAAGTTGAACACGAACAGCAGCGTCTCGTTGTCCTTCGAGCGGGTGAAGATCAGGATATCGTGGTCTTCGCTGTCCATGAATTGGATCTCGCCGTCAAACAGGGCGGCATGCTCCTTGCGGAACGCAAGCGTTGCCCGGTAGTGGCTGAAGACCGTATCGGGAAGCGGGGCCTGCTCGAAGACCGAGAGCGGCAGATGCTCCGCCGGGACGGGCAGCCACGGCTTCTCAGCGGTGGAGAAGCCGGCATCCGGCGGCACATTGCTCCACGGCATGGGCGTGCGGCAGCCATCGCGGCCCTTGAAGGACGGCCAGAAACGGATGCCGTAGGGATCGCGCAGATCCTCGAAGGCAAGCTCCGCCTGCGGCAGGCCGAGCTCCTCGCCCTGATAGAGGCAGATCGAGCCCTTCAGCGTTGCAAGCACCGACAGCGCAAGCCGCGCCACCGGTTCGCGCTCTTCCTCGCTGCGGGCAAAGCGCGACACATGGCGGTCGACGTCGTGGTTGGAAAACGCCCAGCACACCCAGCCATCGGTGACGGTGGCGAAGAAATTCTCGACGCAGTGGCGGATATGGCCCGGCGAGAAATTCGGCCCCAGAAAGTCGAACGTATAGCACATGTGCAGCTTGTCATTGCCGGCGGTATAATCGGCCACCGTCTTCAGCGAACGCGCGCCATCCCCCACCTCGCCAACGGAAGACCGGCCCTCATACTCGTCGAGCAGAGCTCGGAATCGCTTCAGGAAGTCGATGTTTTCCGGCCGGGTCTTGTCGTAGATGTGCTTCTGGAAGCCATAGGGATTGACGTCGGGCGCATCGAGGCCCGCGCCGTCGTCATCGCCCTGCATGGGCGGGTTGTCGCGCAATTCCGCATCGCAAAAATAATAGTTGACGGTGTCGAGCCGGAAGCCGTCCACGCCGAGATCGAGCCAGAAGCGAACGGTCTCGAGCAGGGCATCCTGCACCGCCTTGCTGTGGAAGTTGAGATCCGGCTGGCTCGCCAGGAAATTGTGCATGTAATATTGCTTGCGGGTGCCGTCCCATTCCCAGCCCGGCCCTCCGAAGATCGACATCCAGTTGTTGGGCGCCGTCCCGTCGGGCTTGGCATCGGCCCAGACATACCAGTCGGCCTTGGGGTTGTCCCGGCTGGAACGGCTTTCCTCAAACCATGCATGCTCGTC
Source organism: Martelella limonii (assembly GCF_013344475.1). GTDB lineage: Bacteria > Pseudomonadota > Alphaproteobacteria > Rhizobiales > Rhizobiaceae > Martelella > Martelella limonii. The sequence goes on from NZ_JABUOU010000006.1 coordinate 161,085, forward strand.
GGAGGTGTGGGAGAGTACCTGGTCGATGATCACCTTCAGCCCCAGGCGGTGTGCCTCACCGACAAGCGCCTTGAAATCATCGAGTGTTCCAAACATCGGATCGACATCGAGATAGTCCGAGACGTCATAGCCCATATCCGCCATGGGCGACTTGAAGAAGGGCGACAGCCAGATGGCGTCGACGCCGAGTTCCGCGACATAGGTCAGCCGCCGTGTGATGCCCGGCAGATCGCCGATGCCATCGCCGGTGGTATCCTGAAAGGAGCGCGGATAGATCTGGTAGATGACGCCGCCGCGCCACCATTCCGGCCTGTTATCACTCGTCATGGAAAATCCCTTGCTCGAAATGCACCCCGGCCAGCCTATCTGCCGGACCGCGCGAGGTAAATGCGATGAAGACCTTTCTTTGCAACGCACAATGACGACGATAGTTGGCCTGTAATATGGCTGACACATGGGCGGGCTAAAGCGGCTGAAACCCGAGAAATGCCTCCCAGTTTGGGGAATCACCTGCGCATGCATGAACCGGCAAAGAGACTGACCCTCATTTCCGATGCCTGGCATCCGCAGGTGAACGGCGTGGTCCGCACCATCGAGAACACCAATGCCCAGCTTGAGAAGATGGGCGTCAAGGTGACGATGATCACCCCCGACATGTTCCGCAATATCGGCATGCCGACCTATCCGGAAATCCGGCTGGCGCTGACAAGCTATCGCCGCGTTGCGCAGCTGATCGAGGACAGCAGGCCCGATTACGTTCACATCGCCACCGAAGGCCCGCTGGGTTACAAGGCGCGCCGCTGGTGCCGAAAGAACGATTTCCGGTTTTCGACCAGCTACCACACCCGCTTTCCGGAATATGTCTCGGCGCGTTTTCCCGTGCCGATCGGCATGCTTTACGGAATGATGCGCAATTTCCACAATGCCGGAAACGGCTGCATGGTGGCCACCGACAGCCTTGCCCGCGAACTGAAGGCCCACGGGTTCAACAACCTGAAACCGTGGAGCCGGGGGATCGATACCCGTCAGTTCCATCCGCGCCCCAAGAGCGACGCGCCGTTTGGGGGTCTGCCAAGACCGGTTTTTCTGACGGTGGCGCGGGCGGCTGTCGAGAAGAACCTTCCGGCCCTCTTGTCGCTGGATCTGCCGGGCAGCATCGTCATCGTCGGCGACGGTCCGGCACGCCGTGATCTTCAGGAGAAATATCCGAAGGCCCATTTTCTGGGGATGCTGAAGGGAGAAGACCTGGCAAAGGCCTATGCCGAGGCCGACGTCTTCGTGTTCACGTCCAAGACCGACACTTTCGGCAACACCACGATCGAGGCGCTTTCAAGCGGCATTCCGGTCGCAGCCTTTCCGGTCACCGGCCCGCTCGACATTCTTGGCGGCCATGAGGAGGCGGGCGTTCTCGACGAGGACCTGAAAGCTGCCTGCCTGAAGGCGCTCTCATGTTCGCCTGAGAAAGCGCGCGCGCTGGGCGAGACCTATACCTGGGAAGCGGCTGCCACGCAGTTTCTGGAAAACATCATCGCCGCGCATGACGGTTGACCGGCCGCCGAGATCGCAGGCGGCGGGGGCTATTCACCGGAAACGGAAATTTCGGGCCTGCCGTCGATCACCAGCCGTATCTGACCACGCTCGGGCCGCTCCAGGCGCAAGGGTCCGCCGCGCTCTTCCAGCCGGCGGCGCAGCAGGATCAGCCGGGTCTCGAGATTGTCCTTGAAATCCGGAAGGTTGAGGCGGCGGTCCCTGCGAATTTCGCGATTGGAAAATTCGGTCCGGCCCGTCTGGACATAGCTGCTCACGAAATGGTGGAGCAGCCGTCCCGGCACGCCGCGAATGACGTATTCATTATCGATGAACACCCCTCCATCGTGCGGAAAGAACTGGAACCGGAACTCCGTGCGATCGCCGCTGTGGGTCTGGGGCGGCGCTGACGGCGCCCTCGCTTCGCCCGAAACATCGGCGAGTTCGAAATTGACGAGGCCAGAGGCCACCTGCGCCGCAATGATCCTGAGAACGGCTTCCTCGTCATGCGAAAAGTCGAAGCTCTTTTCCGATTCTGCGAACACCACACCGATGAGGCGGCCAGCGGCGATCATCGGCACCGCCACCTGGCTCTGCGGCTCCTCGATCATCGGCACGGGAATTTCTTCGCGGTTTGCCGCTGTTGACGCCGCGATCGCCGAGACATAGCGGCGGCTGCGCCTGAGATCGGGAATCCGCACAGTCTGCCGGCGTGCCGCCGCGACGCCGATGATGCCTTCGCCGAAGGCAATTTCGGCACCGAAGCCGAAATGCGGATAGCCGCGACTGGCAACCGTCACGAGCCTGTTCGTCTCGTGATCTGCCACCAGGATCATGGCGTGGCCGATGTCAAACCGTTCCGAAAGCAGCGCCAAGCTGGCGTCGAGCAGGGTTTCGGCATCGCCGACCTCCGCAAGCGCGCCTGCCGCCGCGGCCGCTTGCCAAAGATAATTGTCACGGCCATCCGTAGGCAGCGGCACCGGTTCCAGCGGCGCCACCGGATCGATGCGGCTGCATTCCTCAACGCGGTAGATGTCGACAGCCCGCAGGGCGAGCATGTGAGACGTTTCCTGAAGGCCCGACATGACGTCGAACTGGGCCGCCAGTCGCTCGAAAATCTCGCCGGAGCGGACCGAGCGCTCGAAAACGAGATCGAGGACATGCTGCATGCCGTTGCGGCCGTCCAGCACCACGAGCTTGGCCCTTCCCGTGATCTCGATATTTGCCGCCGTCTTCGAGAAAAACTGGTTCGAGAGCCCGACATGCTCGCTATCGATGTAGTGAACCTGCGACAGATAGGAAATGTTGGGCATGCCGGCGGCGTCGCTTGTGGCAATCACGGAGGGCATGATGCCCTCCAGGCTCTCGCGGATGGCCTCGAGCGGGACGCTCAGCATATGTCGCTCCGCAACCGGGCGCCTGCGCCTGGCCCCGGGGTCTGGACGAACAGGTCGGCGGGCCAGAACCGGATCGCGATCAAATCTGCATCGCAAAATACCGAGGAAAGCTGAAGGCGGCTGACACCCAGGCCTGCAAGGATATCAAGCATGACGGCAACATACCGCGCCGCACGCTCCACCTGCTCAGGGGATGCCCGTGCAACCGCGCCGATCGCGCCCTTGACCTGGATTGCCCTATAGCTGCTCGGGTTCGCGAAGGTCGCCGCGATCATTCCGCCTTTCGCCGCATTGGCGTAAAAGTCCGGCCACTGCGTCGAGGACGCCAGCAGCACGATATCGCCCTGATCCCCATCAAAATAAGCGCCGCATCCACGGCCGATATGGGGCCGCAGCGCCGCGTCGGTGATCGCCGCAACAATCATCACATTACCGGACAAAAATGCGGCGACGTCGTCTTCAAGCACGAAAGCCCCCCAGCCATACGCGATTGCCGTCGCGGCACTTTACGCCGAGCCTGCGGCAGCGACAACTGGCCGATAGGAAACATTTAGGAAAGCGGCAATGCGCTTAGCAAGCTTTTAGGAAGCGCCGGAAAAGTCGTGCAGCTAATGGGAAGTCGCCGCCGAACCGACGGCGTTTTCAACAAACCGGGGAGACCGAAATGAGCAATATCGACTTCATGGCCAACACCCCTCTCCTGGCCAACCGCTATGACCTTTACGGCGGCGTTCACAAGGGGCTTCGCCGCATGCAGTGCATGCTTCTTGCCCGACTCGGGGCCAATGACTTCGAGGACACCGCCGCAACCGAAAAGCTTCTCGCCGACCTGAAGCGCCTGCTGTCCATGGCCGCCGCCCATGTCGAACACGAGGACAGGGAAATCCATGCCGCGCTCCGGGCGCGCGCGATCGATACCGGCCTCCTGGACGAGCAGCACGACGATCATCGCGAGGCGTTCACCGTCATAGCCAACAAGATTGCCGCGATCGAAGAGAGCCGGGGCGCCGAGCGCATAGAGGCCGGGCGCGGGCTCTACCTCACCTTCGCCGCCTATATCGCGGATGACTTCGCCCATATGCATGAGGAAGAAACGGTGCTCTGCCCGATCCTGTGGCAGGCTTACTCCGATGCGGAACTGCAGGCGATCGAGATGCGCATCATCGCCTCGCTTCCGCCGGAAGAAAACATGGCGTTCACCCGAATGATGCTGCCGGCGATGAACCCGGCCGAACGCAATGCGATGGTCGGCGGAATGCGCCAGGGAATGCCGCCGGAGGTTTTCAACGCGGTCATCGAATTCGCCATCCGGCCTTCGCTCACCGAAGCGGAATTCGCGGCACTGCAGTCCGGTCTTGCGGCATGACCCCGGACACTTTCACCGCAAGCGCCTGCCGATGGCAACCGGATTGCGCCCGCTGCACCATGCGATCATGCCCGACACTTACCCCCTATATTCTCAAGGATGACAACAATGCGTCTCTATTCCCTCCTTCTCGCCCTGATGATCGCAAGCCCGGTACTGGCGGAAACGCCTCAGCCGGCGCCGAGCGGTCTCTATGAACAGGACAGTCCGCATACCAGCGTGACCTGGAAGATCGACCATTTCGGCCTGTCGCACTTCACCGCGCGCTTTATCGGCGCGAAGGCGAAGCTCGACTGGAATGCCGACACGCCGGAGCTTTCAACCCTCACAGTGGAGATCGATCCAACCTCCGTCAGGACCGACTTCCCGTTCCCGGAGGTCGAGGATTTCGATGGCAAGATCGGCAGTGATCCGGCGTTTCTTGCGGCAAGCCCGATCGTCTTCGTATCGAAGAAGATCGTGGTCACCGGCGACAATACCGGCCTGATCGAGGGCGAATTGACCATGCGCGGGGAAACGCATCCGGCCGTGATGGAGGCTACCTTCAATGGCTCGCTCGCCGAGCATCCGATCGAAAAGGTCGCCAAGCTGGGCTTTTCGGGGCACATGACGGTGAAGCGGTCGCTCTGGGGTCTCACATTCGCGACTCCCGCGCTCGGCGATGATGTCGAGGTGATCATCGAGACCGAATTCAAGCCGGAAGGCGCATAAGGCGGGAAACCGCCTTCAGCGCTTCTTCTTGCGCTTGTGCTCGAACGGGTTTTCGCCGGCCCGGAAATGGATCCGGATCGGTACGCCCGGCATGTCGAAATCATTGCGCAGGCCGTTGGTCAGATAGCGGATATAGCTTTCCGGCACGGCATCGGGGCGGGTGCAGGAAATCATGAAGCCCGGTGGACGGGTTTTCACCTGGGTCATGTATTTCATCCTCAACCGCCGGCCGGAAACGGCGGGCGGGGGATGGCTGACGGTCTGATGGTCGAGCCAGCGGTTGAGCCGGGCCGTGGAGATCCGGCTGTTCCAGACCTTGTCGGTATCGGCGATCGCCTGCATCAGCTTGTCGAGGCCGGTTCCGCGCTCGCCGGAGATCGGCACGGCGCGGATGCCGCGCGCCTGCGGCAGAAGCCGGTCGGTCTTTTCGCGCAGATCGGCGAGCACGGCCTGGCGGTCTTCGATCATGTCCCACTTGTTGAAGGCAAGCACGGCGGCGCGGCCTTCGCGGATGACCAGATCGACGATCTGCAGGTCCTGCTTCTCGAACGGGATCGTGGCATCGAACACGATCACCACGCATTCGGCAAAGCGGATCGCCCTCAGCGCATCGGAAACCGAGAGCTTCTCGAGCTTTTCGATCACCCGCGCCTTGCGGCGCATGCCGGCGGTGTCAAACAGCTTGATCGGCCGGCCGCGCCATTCCCATTCGACCGAGATCGAATCGCGGGTGATGCCCGCTTCCGGACCGGTCAGAAGCCGGTCCTCGCCGAGATAGCGGTTGATCAGCGTCGACTTGCCGGCATTCGGACGGCCGACGATGGCAACCCGAAGCGGCTTGCTGTCGTCGTAAGGGGCCGCCTCTTCCGGATTGTCGGCCTCTTCCTTGGACAGCATCACGTCGGTCGTCGCTTCGTCGACAGGCGCTTCCTTCGGAAAGGCGCGCTCCTCGCCGATTGCCGCGATGATCGCCTCGCGCAGATCGTTCATGCCCTGGCCGTGTTCGGCCGAAATCGGGCAAGGTTCGCCAAGCCCCAGCGTGAAGGCATCATAGAAGCCCGCATCGGAACCGCGCGCCTCTGCCTTGTTGGCAACCAGCACCACCGGCTTGCCGCGCCGGCGCACCATTTCGGCAAGCGTGTTGTCGGCTGGCGTCAGCCCGGCCTTGGCATCGACCACGAACAGCGACAGATCGGCCTCGTCGATCGCGGCTTCGGTCTGGGCGCGCATGCGGCCCGGCAGCGTATCGGCTGCGGCTTCTTCGAGACCGGCCGTGTCGATGATGGTGAAGCGCAGGTCATAGAGCTTTGCCTCGCCCGGCCGGCGGTCACGGGTGACACCCGGCGTGTCGTCGACAAGCGCCAGCTTCTGCCCCACCAGACGGTTGAACAGTGTCGACTTGCCGACATTGGGCCGTCCGACGATCGCGACCTTGAAACTCATGACACTGCTCTCCTGACGGCCTTTGCCGTAATCTCACCTGACCGTAGATGCCGCGGTCAGCCGGCGGCGCTTTCCTTCACATCGCCGTCGGCGGTCATCACCTCAAGCATGATCTGGGCGCGGTTCAGCACGTTGCGCGGCGCCTGCGGATCGTTGGAAATCTGTTCGAACCATTCCTGGGCGCGGGCATAGTCCTTCAGGCGAAAGGCCGAAAGACCAAGAATTTCGCGGGCCGAGAACCGGAACGGATTGCCATCGGCAGCCAGCTGCTCGACTTCGGCCGAAACCTGCTCATAGGTGCCGGTATCGACCATAAGCCAGCCGGCACGCAGCTTGGCCGCGTCGCGGATTGCTTCCGGCACGGCGCGATCCTTGCCGATCGACGAGAAGGCGGAGACCGCAGCGGCGGTATCGCCTGCCTCGGATAGCAGCGTCGCGGCGCGCAGCTGGGCGAGCACCGGATAGGCGCCATGACCTTCCTGCTCAAGCTGGGCGAGCGTTTCCTTGGCGGCATCGAGATTGCCGGCATCGATCTGGTTCAGCGCCGTCAGGAACACATCGCCCGACTTTGCCGCCTGGCGCGACTGCCAGTATTCATAACCGCGCCAGCCGGCCGTGCCGATCACGAGAATGACGGCTGCCGCAATCAGGATCTTGCCATAGCGCCGCCAGGCATCGCGCATCCTGTCGGAACGCAGTTCCTCATTCACCTCGCGGATAAAGCTGTCATCCTGATTTGCCATGGGCTCACTCCGGCGTGCATTTTGTTACGTGCCGGGCCTTCTAACCGTTTTTTCGTTCTGTTGTAAGGGCAAAAGCCGCTTCATCCTGCCGTTTATGCGCCGAACTGGATCGGCACGCCGATCAGCCAGACATGCAGCTTCCAGATGAACAGGCCCCACAACACGATACCGAGGACGAAGGCATAGGCGTCATAGCGCGCGGAGACGAAAGGTTTGCGGACGAGAAGCCCGGCCCGCTCCCGCCGCGCCAGCGAAATGCGCAGGATCACCGCCCAGATCAGGATGCCCGCAAACAGGATGACGGAAGCGGCCTCGCCATTGGCCAGAAGATGGGCAAAGGCCCAGATCTTCACCGAGAGCACCATCGGGTGCTTGGCGAAGGATGCCAGCTTTCCTGGCGGAAAGAAGCTTGCCGCAAGAAAGATCATCGCGATCAGCATCAGGAATACAGTCAGGTGAGCAAGCCAGAATGGCGGATCATAGAGGATGGCCCCGCCCTGCCGGGCACGCCCGAAGGCGAACACCATGAAGGCGAATTCCGCCAGCGCAACCAGCGAGAACAGGCCTTTCCAGGCATTCTCGCCGATCCGGCCGATCATCGCCCGGCGCAAGCCGGGCGCGAATGTGTGGATGAGATGGGTCAGGGTGAAAAGCAGAACCGCGATAACCAGCATCAGCATGGGCGCCCCCTCGGCAAACACGTCAATTGCCCGCACCTTACGATGGAAGGAGCGCGTTTAGAAGCGTTCTATTGCGCGCTCAGTGCGCGCGATGCCGCATCAGGCGGCGGGATGTCGCCCATCACCCTTCCGGATGCGGATCGGCAACGTCGCCGCCGGGCTCCTGGTAGTCCTCACGGTCGATTTCGGGCAGCGGCTGGCCGAAGATCGCGGCCTCGAAGGCGGCAAGACGCTTGTAGATCGAGATCAGCTCGATGATCGTCGACCACGACATCACCAGATACTGGAACGAGGAGGCCACCTGGCCGAAGGCGGAAACGATCTGCTGCACCAGACCGTAGGTCACCGCGCCCGCCACGATCGCCGGCACCAGGATGAAATAGGCGAAGATGTTGTCGGCCTGCAGGTAGAGGCTTCGGGCGAGGTTGAAATAGGTGTAGTGCAGGTAGAGCCGGAAATAGTTGCGCCTGACATTTTCGAAAAGCTCGCTCAGGGTCGCGGGATCCGCGCGGTCCTCATGGTCCTCGCCATAGACGAGTTCCTTACGATAGGCGGCCTCGACGCGCTGGTTGCGGAATTCCAGCCCCGGCAGCTTGATCCCGACCACCACCATCAGCACCGTGCCGAACAGCGACCAGAAGATGGCCGCCGTGAACAGCGGCGCCGGCACCGCACCGATGATCGGCAGTTCGGTGACATATTGCGACAGCGAGAACAGCACCGGCAGGAACGCGATCAGCGTCATCACCGCATCGATCATCGAGACGCCGAGGCCTTCCATGATCGAGGCGAAGCGCATCGTGTCTTCCTGCACACGCTGGGAGGCGCCCTCGATATGGCGGACCCGATCCCACATGCCGGTGTAATAATCGTTCATCGCCGTGCGCCAGCGGAAGATATAATGGCTGATGAAGAAGCGGGTGACGATGAAGAGCGTCACGGAGAGGAACGCGATCTGAAGGAAGATCAGCATCAGCGTGTAGAAATTCTGCGCCGTGATCCCTTCTCCACCCTGAAGCGCGGCCTGCAGCGTATCACCGAAAGGTCGCCGCCAGTTGTTGATCGCGACAGAGATCTGCACCGAGAAATAGGTGATGAAGATGATCAGCTGCGAACCCCAGACCGACCAGCCCTGCCATTTGCGGTTATCGCCGACCACCCACCAGAACACGCCGAAGATCACCGAGAATACGGCGTAATAAAGATAGAACCAGAGGAAATCCGGCGTGATGAAGTGCGCAAGCCCGATCGGCTGGTCCCCTTCCGGATAGGGCGCGAAGCCCATCCCCACGCCGAGTTCGCGGACCACGCCGTACCATGCAGCGATCGCGACCAGCGTCCAGACGAGGGCGGACAGGAAAAACAGCTTCGGCCGGGGGAAGAATGACTGGAACAAGGGATCGCCTTCCGGATTGGTTGCGCTGACTGCGTTTTAAGGCATGAGACTTAGCAAAGAGAAATTAAAGATAATTAAGCTTGGTCACGATCCTGCGAGGGTGGTGGTGAATTGCGATGCGCTTTGGACAACGACGATGCCATGTTAGACCTCACCCCGCCCACAGACGTCATGCTCGGGCCCGTCCCGAGCATCTAACCACGAGAATGCGCGATAGGAGCCCACGGTGATGCGACATAGGTGGCGTTGCCCGCTCACGCCCGTGGAGATGATATGTGCTTAGATCCTCGGCACAAGGCCGAGGATGACGGAAGAGAAGGTGGAAACGCGTTGCTTCTCAAGCCCCCTCGCCCATCGTCAACACCAGCGGCCCGTTGCGGGTCGCGACAATAGTGTGTTCGAACTGGACGGTGAGCGCCGGGGGAACCGAATAGAGCACCCATTCCCGGTCCTCTTCCTCCGCCCATTCGCCGCCCAGCGACAGGAACGGTTCGACGGTAAAGACCTGGCCTTCGGCAATCACCCGCCTTTCGCTCCTGTCGGGCCATGTCGATAGCTCCGAAGGCTCTTCATGCAGTGAACGGCCGATGCCGTGGCTTGCAAGGTTCTGGATCAGCGAATAGCGGTTCTTGCGGGCGAAATCGCCGATGGCGTTGCCGATCGCGGCAAAGCCTGCGCCGGGCTTCACCTGATTGATGCCGGTCCACATCGCGCGCTTGCCATCGCGGCAAAGCCGCTTGACCTTGGCTGTGACCGGCGGCACGGCGAAGGAGGCGCCGGTATCGGAAAAGAAGCCGTTCTTTTCCGCCGAAACATCGATATTGACGAGATCCCCGGGGCCGATCACCCGGTCGCCCGGAATGCCGTGGGCGACCTCCTCATTGACGGAGATGCAGGTGGCGCCGGGAAACCGGTAGGTCACCTCCGGCGCCGATTGCGCGCCGTTCTCTTCCAGATAGGCGCGACCGATATTGTCGAGTTCCAGCGTGGTGATCCCGGGCTCAAGCGCCGCCGCCATCTTCTCGATGGCGGTCGCGCATATCCGGCCGATATCCTTCAGCGCCTCAAGCTCTTCTTCGGTTTCGACAATCATCGCAGCTCACTATCAGTTCGGCCGTCAGACCTTCTTGTCCGTGGCCAGCATGTCCTTCACCATCGGCGCAACCTTCGTGCCGAAGAGGTCGATGGCATGCAACACTTCCTCGTGCGGCACAAGCCCCACGGCGAACTGGATCATGAATCGATCAAGCTTCAGGATGCGCTGATGGGCAACGATCTTTTTCGCAAGCTCCTCGGGTCCGCCGACAAACAGCGCACCGTCCGGCGCCCTCGTCGCATCATACTGGGCCCGGCTCTGCGGGCCCCAGCCGCGCTCGCGGCCAATCCGGTCCATCACCGCCTTCTGCGGCTCGAAAAAGGCATCCGCGGCCTTTTCGGTCGTGTCCGACAGGAAGCCGTGAACCGAGATCGCGCGCTTCAGCTTCGCCGGGTCGTGACCGGCCTGCTCGCCTGCCTGGCGGTGGATATCGAAGAGCGGCGCGAAGCGTGCCGGCTGGCCGCCGAGAATGGCAATGATCAGCGGCAGGCCGAGGAAGCCCGCTCGCGCCATGGATTGCGGCGTGCCGCCAGCGGCGATCCAGACCGGCAGCGGGTCCTGCGCCGGGCGCGGATAGACCGGAAGATTGTTGATCGGCGCGCGGGTCTTGCCCGACCATGTAACTTTCTCGTTGTCGCGGATCTTCAGAAGCAGATCGAGCTTTTCGTCGAAAAGCTGGTCATAGGCTTCGAGCGGATAGCCGAACAGCGGAAAGCTTTCGATGAAGGAGCCGCGGCCCGCCATGATCTCGGCCCGGCCACCCGAGAGCAGATCGACGGAAGAAAACTGCTGGAACACCCGGACCGGATCGTCGGAGGAAAGGATGGTGACGGCGCTGGTAAGGCGGATCTTCTCGGTGATCGTCGCAGCACCCGCAAGCACGGTTGCAGGCGAGGACACGAGATAATCCACGCGGTGATGCTCGCCGACGCCGAAGACATCGAGCCCGACACTGTCGGCAAGCCTGATCTCCTCCATCAGGTTCTTCATCCGCTTTTCGGCCTCGCGGCCACGATCGATGCCATCGGCCGGATCGACATCGGCAAAGGTGAAAACGCCCAGTTCCATACTCATCCTTTCAAGCGCGTCGTGTCGCTTCAGCTTGGTTTCCCCAGCATATGGAGCAATCAGGGGCGAATGTCATGGCCCTGCGCGGGGTGACGGATTGTTCAGGCTTTGTGACCGCACACATCTCCGCGCCCCTTCAGGTTGCGCTGCCTGCCTTTCCGGCACAGGATGGCGAATGAGAGGGCTCTTCGGGAAAAATCGAAATGGCGTATACGGAGTGTCAGGCGTCTATGAGCTGCAGCAGCTTCATGGCGCCGATGTTCGGCCTGGTCGCGGGTGTGCTTTACATTATGTTTGTCGCCATCCTCGACATCGCACAGGCCAATCTGCATTCCTATTTCCGGGCCGTCATTGCCGCGCTATTGCCTTGGGTTGACGCGTCCAGGGATATTCCCGAAAAGCACGGCCACCTTCGCTACGCGCTTCGCCCTGTCCTGGGCGCGATCGCCATTATGGCAACGACCGCGACGACCCTGTTTCTATTCGGGTTGGATTCCGACAGAATAGCTTTGACCACCTTGCTCGCTGCCAGCCTGCTTGCCATTGGCACGCTGGCCAGTAGAAGAAAGCTTACAAGCTTCTCAGTTCAGCTAAAATGGCCTTCTCGCGGCTTCGAGTGGCGCATCTATCCAATAGAGTCCCTGGTCTGGCATTTACGGGCAGGAGTGTGGTGCGCACTCTTTTACGGGTTCATGCGGTTCGCTCAGGAGGTCGATCTCTAGGGGACGCACCGGCGACGACATGTGCATTATCCAAGCGCGGAATCCGGCTCAGACCTCTCGGCGACATTCTCGAACCGTTTGGTCAATTTTTTCCGGACCTGCTGCATTCACGCGGCTTCAGCCGATTGCATGGATTGCTGATTGCGCATAACCTTTCCGGCAAAACACCAAGAACGGGAACGGACATTTATGGCACGCACGGTCGTGATCACCGGCTCCACCAGCGGCATCGGGCTCGGTATCGCTGAAGGTTTTGCAGCGGCGGGCGACAATGTCGTCCTGAACGGCTTCGGAAAGCAGGAAGACATCGACGCAGCGGTGGAGCGGATCGGCGCACTCGGCAGCGGATCGGTGATCTACCATCCCGCCGACATGACGAAGCCGGAAGAGATCGAGGCGCTGATCGCGTCCGCCGCCGACACGTTCGGCAGCATCGACGTGCTCGTCAACAATGCCGGGATCCAGCATGTGGCAGCGATCGAAGATTTTCCGCCGGAGCGATGGGACCAGATCATCGCGATCAACCTGACAAGCGCATTCCACACCATCCGCCACACCGTGCCGGTGATGAAGACGGCGGGGCGCGGGCGCATCATCAATGTCGTTTCCGCCCACGGCCTTGTCGCCTCGCCCTACAAGTCCGCCTATGTTTCGGCCAAGCACGGCATGATGGGGCTGACCAAGACGGTGGCGCTGGAGCTTGCGGAACACAAGATCACCGTCAACGCCATCTGTCCCGGCTATGTGCTGACCCCGCTGGTGGAAGCGCAGATACCCGACACGGCAAAAGCCCGCGGCATGACCGAGGAGCAGGTGAAGACCGAGGTGCTGCTTGCTGCCCAGCCCACCAAGGAATTCGTGACCGTGGAGCAGATTGCCGCGACCGCGCTCTATCTGGCAAGCGATGCCGCGGCCCAGGTGACGGGCACCCATATTTCGATCGATGGCGGCTGGACCGCAAAGTGACGCCGCCCCTGAGCGGAATGAGGATAATTGATGACGCTACGGTTCATACTGAACGACCAGGAAATCGCGCTTGAAACCCTGTCGCCATCGCAGACGCTGCTCGATTATCTGAGGATCGGCCGGCGGCTGACCGGCTCCAAGGAGGGCTGCGCGGAAGGCGATTGCGGCGCATGCACCGTTCTGGTCGGAAGGCTCGCGCGCGGCAAGCTCGTCTATGAAACCGTCAATGCCTGTATCCGGTTCACCGCGTCGCTCAACGCCACCCATGTGGTGACGATCGAGCATCTGGCGGCAAGGGACGGCACGCTGCATCCCGTGCAGCAGGCCATGGTCGACCTCAACGGATCGCAGTGCGGCTTTTGCACCCCCGGTATCGTGATGTCGCTTTATGCGCTGTGGATGGAAAACGAAAAGCCGTCCCGGTTTGAGATCGAGAAGGCGCTGCAAGGCAATCTCTGTCGCTGCACCGGCTATGAACCGATCGTGAAGGCGGCGGAAAAAGCATCCGCGATCCGCCCCGATGCCGCCTTCGACGCGATTGCCCGCGAACGCGACCGGGTGATGGAAAAGCTTGCGGCGATGAAGACCGGCGAGACCATCACGATCGGCGATGCCGACAGCCGCGCGATCATTCCGGGTTCCGTCGCAGCGCTTGCCGATGTGCTGAAGGAGTACCGCGACGCGACCATCGTATCCGGCTCCACCGATGTCGGGCTCTGGGTCACCAAGCAGATGCGCAAGCTCAACCCGATGGTGTTCATCAACCATCTCGAAGAGCTGCAGACCCTGACCGAAACCGATACCGGCTTCATCATCGGCGCGGGCGTGACCTATACCGAGGCGCTGCCGGCGCTTGCCGAAGCGATCCCGGCCTTTTCCCGGCTGATCTTCCGCATCGGCGGCGAGCAGGTGCGCAATATGGGCACGATCGGCGGCAATGTCGCCAATGGCTCGCCGATCGGCGATACCCCGCCGGCGATGATCGCGCTTGGCGCAACGCTGACGCTGCAATCGGCGGACGGCACCCGCACCATCGCGCTGCAGGACTATTTCCGCGATTACGGCAAGCAGGACAGGAACCCCGGCGAATTCGTGCTGTCGCTGACGGTGCCCAAGCCCGTGCCCGGAAGCCATTTTGCCGTCTACAAGGTTGCCAAGCGCCGCGAGGAGGACATCTCCGCCGTCTGCGGCGCCTTCTATCTGAAACGGGCAGAGGACGGCACGGTCGATAGCATCCGCATCGCCTATGGCGGCATGGCGGGCATTCCCAAACGCGCCACCGCCGTCGAGGAAGCCCTTGCCGGCAAGCCGTGGAACGCCGACACGGTCGAGGCCGCACGCGCCGCCTTCGAGGAAGACTACAAGCCGATGACCGACATGCGCGCCACCGCCGCCTACCGGATGCTTGCGGCGAAGAACCTTCTGACCCGCTTCCTGCTCGAAACCATGGGCGACGCGCAGGAACTGCGCCGCTTTGCCGAAGAGGAGGCGTGAGCGATGGACCAGCGCACCCACGACAATATTGATCTTAAGTCCGAGATTTCCGGTGGCATCCACAAGCCGCGCGTTCATGATTCCGCCCACAAGCATGTGGCCGGCACCGCCGAATATATCGATGACATGCCCGAGCCCGCCGGCCTGCTCCACGCCGGCGCCGGCCTTTCCGACCGGCCGCATGCGAAGATCGTGGCGATGGACCTCTCCAAGGTCGAGGCAGCGCCCGGCGTCGTCTGCGTGCTGACCGGCAAGGATGTGCCCGGCGTCAACGACATCTCCTCGGGCGGACATCACGACGAGCCGCTGTTTGCAGACACCGTCGTCGAATATCACGGCCAGCTGATCTTTGCCGTGATCGCCGAGACCCGCCATCAGGCCCGCGCTGCGGCGAAACTGGCCGAGATCACCTATGAGGACCTGCCGTTCTGGACCAGCGTGCGCGATGCGCTTTCCCATAATGCGCCGGATGTGGTGACGCCGCTCAGGCTTCAGCGCGGCGATGCCAGGGCCGCGCTCGAGACCGCGAAAAACCGGATCACGGCGGAAATGGAGATCGGCGGCCAGGAGCATTTCTATCTCGAAGGCCAGATCGCGCTCGCCATTCCCGGCGAGGATGACGAGGTCGCCGTCTGGTCCTCCACCCAGCACCCGAGCGAGATCCAGCATATCGTCGGCCATGTGCTCGACATTCCGTCTAACGCCGTCACCGTCTACCAGCGCCGCATGGGCGGCGGCTTTGGCGGCAAGGAGACGCAGGGCAATGGCTTTGCAGCCGTCGCGGCACTTGCGGCCAAGAAGCTGAACCGCGCGATCAAGTTCCGCCCGGACCGCGACGAGGACATGATCATGACCGGCAAGCGGCATGATTTCGTGGCCTTCTACGATATCGGCTACGATGATGACGGCGTCATCGAGGCCGTCGATGCCACCTTTGCCGCGCGCTGCGGCTTTTCCGCCGATCTTTCGGGCCCGGTCACCGACCGGACGCTGTTTCACGCCGACAGTTCCTATTTCTATCCGAACGTCCATCTGGTGACGCGGCCGCTCAAAACCCACACCTGCTCCAACACCGCCTATCGCGGTTTCGGCGGGCCGCAGGGCATGCTGGCAGCCGAGCGCATGATCGAGGAGATCGCCTACGCCCTCGGCAAGGATCCGCTCGATATCCGCAAGGCGAATTTCTACGGGCCTGCCGGCTCCGGCCGCGATGTCACGCCCTATCACCAGACGGTGGAGGACAACATCATCCTGCGCGTCGTCGAGGAGCTGGAGGAGAGTGCGGACTACCGCGCCCGCCGCCAGGCGATCGTCGACTTCAACAAGACGAGCCCGATCATCAAGAAGGGCATCGCGCTGACGCCGGTGAAATTCGGCATCTCCTTCACCATGACCGCCTTCAACCAGGCCGGCGCGCTCGTCCATGTCTATCAGGATGGTTCTGTGCAGCTGAACCATGGCGGCACGGAGATGGGCCAGGGGCTTTACATCAAGGTGGCGCAGGTGGTGGCCGATGTGTTCCAGATCGACCTGGAACGGGTGAAGATCACCGCGACGACCACCGGCAAGGTGCCCAACACCTCGGCGACCGCCGCCTCCTCCGGCTCCGACCTCAACGGCATGGCGGC
Organism: Martelella limonii; assembly: GCF_013344475.1. Classification (GTDB taxonomy): domain Bacteria; phylum Pseudomonadota; class Alphaproteobacteria; order Rhizobiales; family Rhizobiaceae; genus Martelella; species Martelella limonii. Next base: position 177,322 of record NZ_JABUOU010000006.1, read on the forward strand.
CTATAATGCGGCGAAGGAAATCAGGGACCGGCTGATTGCCTTTGCGGCGAGCCACTATCAGGTGGACGCCGGCGACATCGCATTCCTGCCCAATCGCGTGCGGATCGGCACCCGGGAAGTCCCCTTCCCCGAACTGGTCAAGGCCGCTTATTTCGGGCGTATCCAGCTTTCGGCGGCGGGCTTCTACAAGACACCGAAAATCCACTGGGACCGGGCGGCGGGCAAGGGCAGGCCCTTCTACTACTTCGCCTATGGCGCGGCCTGCACCGAGGTGTCTATCGATACGCTGACGGGCGAATATATTTTCGATCGCACCGACATTCTCCACGATGCCGGCCGCTCGCTGAACCCGACCATCGATATCGGCCAGATCGAGGGCGGCTTCATCCAGGGCATGGGCTGGCTGACGACGGAGGAGCTCTGGTGGAACGACAAGGGCGTCCTGCGCACCCACGCGCCATCCACCTACAAGATCCCGCTCGCCTCCGACCGGCCCAAGATCTTCAATGTCCGGCTCACCGATTTTTCCGAAAACCGGGAACCCACCATCGGCCGTTCCAAGGCCGTGGGCGAGCCGCCCTTCATGCTGGCGATCTCGGCTCTCGAAGCAATCTCGATGGCGGTCGCGAGCGTTGCCGACTATCGCATCTGCCCCCGCCTTGATGCACCGGCGACGCCGGAACGCGTGCTGATGGCGGTGGAGCGGATGAAAAAGGCCTGAGCGATGGACGAGGCGACGCGCTACCGGCGTTTCTTCGAGAGCCATGACCGCGCGGTGATCGTCTCCGTTTCGGCGGTCAAGGGCTCGACGCCGCGCGAGGAAGGCGCGGCGATCGCCGTTTCGGCAAGCGCCACCTGCGGCACGGTGGGCGGCGGACAGCTGGAATTCATGGCGATCGACCATGCCCGTGCGCTGCTTTCCGGAAACACGGACACGATGCGGCTCGACATTCCGCTCGGGCCGGACATCGGCCAGTGCTGCGGCGGGCGCACAGAACTTTCCTTCGAGATCGCGGACGCCTCTGCAATCGCCGCCTTCCTCGCAAGGCTTGACGCCGAGGCGGAGAGCGCGCCGTCCGTCTTCATCTTCGGCGGCGGCCATGTCGGTTCGGCGCTTTCGGCAGCGCTTGCGCCGCTGCCCTTCAACACCGTGCTGATCGAAACCCGCAGCGACATGGTGGAAGCGCTGGCAGACGGCGTCAGCCTTCGCCTTACCCCCATGCCGGAGGCCGAGATTGCCGGCCTTCCTTCCGGAAGCGCCGTCGTCATTCTTACCCACGACCACGCGCTCGATTTCCTGATCGCGACCGAAGCCCTCAAACGGGCCGATCTCAGCTATTGCGGCATGATCGGCTCGAAAACCAAACGCGCCACCTTCTTGAATTATGCCCGAAGGCAGCGGCTGACGGAGCGGGAATGCGCGCGCCTCATCATGCCGATCGGCGGCACTCCGGTCGCCGACAAGCGCCCCGCCATCATTGCCGCCCTGGTTGCAGCTGAACTGATTTCAGTCATTCATGCCGCAAAAGCGGGCAGGCTGCACACCGCCGATGCAGCCCGGTGACAACTTCCTATCTATTTGCGATCATTTGCAAAACATCTCTTTTTTTTCGCGCGGAAATTGCGCATCATCACGCTGATTTTAGTTTTGGGGACACTTTATGTTTGAACTCGCCATCATGTGGGAGTGGGCGCAATTTGCCGTGCGCTGGCTACATGTCATCACCGCCATCGCCTGGATCGGCTCCTCCTTTTATTTCATCGCGCTCGATCTCGGCCTGGTATCGCGCCCCGGACTGCCGGAAGGCGTTTCGGGCGAGGAGTGGCAGGTCCATGGCGGCGGGTTCTACAATATCCAGAAATATATGGTTGCGCCTGCGCACATGCCGGAGCACCTGATCTGGTTCAAGTGGGAATCCTATTTCGCCTGGATGTCCGGCTTCCTGATGCTGGTGCTGGTCTATTACGGCGGCGCCGATCTTTTCCTGGTCAACCGCAGCGTGCTCGACGTCTCGGCCCCGGTCGCCATCCTGATCTCGCTCGCCTCGCTGTCGGTCGGCTGGCTGTTCTACCACTATCTCTGCAAGTCCCCGCTCGGCAAGCATACCGTCGGGCTGATGCTGCTGCTCTACATCCTGCTGGTGTTCATGGCCTGGGGCTATTCGCACCTCTTCACCGGCCGCGCCGCCTTCCTGCATATGGGCGCGTTCACGGCGACGATCATGACCGCCAACGTGTTCTTCGTGATCATTCCCAACCAGAAGATCGTGGTCGCCGACCTGAAGGCCGGCAAGACGCCGGATCCGAAGCTCGGCAAGGAAGCCAAGCAGCGCTCGCTCCACAACAACTACCTGACGCTGCCGGTCATCTTCTTCATGCTGTCGAACCACTATCCTCTGGCGTTTGCGACCACATACAGCTGGATCATCGCCTCGCTGGTGTTCCTGATGGGCGTCACGATCCGGCACTATTTCAACACCGTCCATGCCCGCAAGGGCGAGCCGAACTGGACCTGGCTGCTGACAGCGCTCATCTTCATCGTGATCATGTGGCTTTCCACCTCGCCGCAGCTCTTCAAGGCGGAAAACCCCGACATGGCGGTGGCGCCGGCATTCGAGAAGTTTGCGCAGGACCCCCATTTCGCCGATGCCAAGCAGGTGGTCTCCACGCGCTGCTCGATGTGCCACGCGGCCGAGCCGGTCTATGAAGGCATCCACCGCCCGCCGCTCAATGTGCGCTTCGAGACCGACGCCGAAATCGCGTCCCGCGCCAACCAGATTTACTTGCAGGCCGGGCGCAGCCATGCCATGCCTCCGGGGAATGTGACCGGCATGACGCCGGACGAACGTGCAAAGCTGGTGGCATGGTACAGATCGAGCATCCAGACGAAGGCGGAATGACGAGACTTCTGCGCGGACGGCTTTTGTCGTTCAACCGCCGCCCCGACAGCCTTTCGGATACGGCGAGCTACAACTACGAGGACGATGGCGGCCTGCTGCTTGAGAACGGTCGCATCGTCGCGATGGGCGCCTATACTGATATCAGAGCCAAAGCGCCGCGGGACTGCGTGACCGTCGATCACCGCCCGCATCTGATCCTGCCGGGGCTGATCGATACCCATCTGCATTTCCCGCAAATGCAGGTGATCGGCTCCTACGCCGCAAACCTGCTTGAATGGCTCAACACCTACACCTTCGTTGAAGAGCAGCGCTTTGCCGATCCCGCCCATGGCGCGCGGATCGCGGTTTCGCTGTTCGATGAGCTGATCCGCAACGGCACGACCACGGCGGTGGCCTATTGCTCCGTTCACAAGGCCTCCGCAGACGCCTATTTCGCCGAGGCGGAGCGCCGCCACATGCTGATGCTTGGCGGCAAGGTGATGATGGACCGCAATGCGCCGGACGCGCTCACCGATACGCCGCAATCGGGCTATGACGACACGAAGGCCGTGATCGACACCTGGCATGGCAGGGGCCGCAACCACGTGGTGATTTCGCCGCGCTTTGCGATCACCTCGACGCCGGAGCAGATGGAGATGGCGGGGGCGCTTGCCCGCGAACACCCCGACCTGCACATCCAGACCCACCTGTCGGAGAACCTCGCGGAGATCGAATTCGCCTGCTCGCTTTATCCTGCGGCGAAAGACTATACCGATATCTATGCGCATTATGGCCTGCTCAGGGACAATATGCTGCTGGGCCACGCGATCCACCTATCCGAGCGCGAGCGCGACGCGCTGTCTGAAACCGGGGCGGTTGCCGTCCATTGCCCGACATCGAACCTGTTTCTGGGCTCCGGCCTGTTTCCGCTCAAGGAACTTGAACGGCGGGAAAAGCCGGTTCGCATCGCGGTTGCCACCGATATCGGCGGCGGCACAAGCTATTCGATGCTGAAGACCATGGACGAGGCTTACAAGATCCAGCAATTGCGCGGCGAACGGCTGACGCCGCTGGAGAGCTTCTTCCTGATGACGCTCGGCAACGCCGATGCCCTTGGGCTTGCACACCGGATCGGCACACTCTCGCCCGGCAGCGACGCAGATCTGGTGGTGTTGGATGCGCGCGCCACGCCTGCCATGGCGCTGAAGATGGAGGCGGTTACCTCGCTTTCCGAAGAGCTGTTCCTGCTGCAGACGCTTGGCGACGACCGGACGATCGCAGAAACCTATATCGCCGGCAAGCCCGCGAAGTCAGCTCTGCGATGACTGCGGCGCACCCGATTCCGCCTGCGCTTTTTTCAGGCTTGGCGCGGGCAAGCGGATTTGCCATAAGCGAAAACATGTTGACGGGAGAGGCCTATGTTTTCTGAGCCACTGACGATTGCCGACCTGAAGCGGCGTGCGAAATGGCGGGTGCCGAAGATGTTCTACGACTACGCCGACAGCGGCGCGTGGACGCAAAGCACCTACAAGGCGAACGAGGCCGATTTCGCAAAGGTTCACCTGCGCCAGCGGGTTCTGGTCGACATGTCGGATCGCTCGCTTGCAAGCACCATGGTCGGCCAGGATGTTTCGATGCCGGTCGCACTCGCGCCCACCGGGCTTTGCGGCATGCAGCATGCCGATGGCGAGATCCTGGCGGCACAGGCGGCTGAGGATGCGGGCGTGCCCTTCACGCTCTCGACCATGAGCGTCTGCTCGATCGAGGATGTGGCGGAAAACACCTCGAAGCCCTTCTGGTTTCAGCTCTATGTGATGAAGGACCGCGGCTTCGTCGAAAGCCTCATTGGCCGCGCCAAGGCTGCCGGCTGCTCGGCGCTGGTGCTGACGCTCGACCTGCAGATCCTCGGCCAGCGCCACAAGGACATCGTCAACGGCCTGTCGACGCCGCCGAAATTCACGCCGAAACATGTCTGGCAGGTCGGCACCCGCCCCTTCTGGGCGCTGGAAATGCTGCAGACCAAGCGCCGATCATTCCGCAATATCGTCGGCCACGCGCCAGCCTCCTCCGATCTCTCCTCGCTTGCCGTCTGGACCGCCGAGCAGTTCGACACGCGGCTTTCCTGGTCGGATGTGGAATGGATCCGCGAACGCTGGGACGGCAAGCTGATCCTCAAGGGCGTGCTCGACGTCGAAGACGCGGAAATGGCTGCGAAGACGAGCGCCGACGCGATCATCGTTTCCAATCACGGCGGCCGCCAGCTCGATGGCGCGCTGTCGTCGATTGCGATGCTGCCGAAGATCGTCGATGCCGTCGGCAATGACGTCGAAGTACACATGGATGGCGGCATCCGCTCCGGACAGGACGTGCTGAAGGCCCGCGCGCTCGGCGCCAGGGGCACCTATATCGGCCGGCCCTATCTCTACGGCCTCGGCGCCATGGGCAAGAAGGGCGTCACCCGCGCCCTCGACATCCTCCGCAAGGAACTCGACGTCACCATGGCACTCTGCGGCAAACGCGACATCGAGGAGATCGACCGGAGCATTCTTGCTAAGGTCGATTTCTGACTGGCCTCACCCCACCCGCCCGGTCGCAAGCACACGCGCCCAGTCCGCATAGCCCCGTTCGTCCGCCATTCCAACCATGCGCTGCGTGTCATAGCGGACCTGGTGGAATGTCGGCGTCCAGCCGATATCGGTCTTTTCGATGATCGCATAGCAGGCAAACGGCGTTGCGATTTCCAGCTTGTGGTCGATGGGAAGGTGGTAGGCAAAGCCCGGACAGCCGACGGAGCCCGGATTGACGATCAGCCGGCCATCGCCAAGCATCACCGAGCGGGCAACATGGCTGTGACCGCACAGGATCAGCGGGTAGGAAATGCCGGCGGCAAACGCTTCTATTTCGGCCTGGGAGCGGAGCGCGAAATGGCCATTGTCCATCAGCGTCTCCAGCCACATCACCTCATCATTCTTCGGCGTGGCATGGCAGAGATAGGCCTCATGCGCCACCACTGCTGCGGTCGGCATGTCGCGGATCCACTGGAGGTGGTCAGCCGAGAGCGCGCCGAAGACCGGTCGCTCCCAGTCGCCCATCTCCTCGAACGGGCGATCGACGAGCGCGCGGTCGTGATTGCCGCGCACCGTGGTGAGATCGAGCGCCAGGAGGCGGTCAGCGGTTTCGGCGCCGGCAAGCGGGCCCGAGAGACTGTCGCCGAGATTGACGATCATATCCGGCTGATGCCGTCCGATGTCGGCAAGCACGGCTTCCAGCGCATCGATATTGCCATGAATGTCGGCAATCGCGGCGAGCTTCATCAGCTGCCCCGATAGGTGGAGTAGGCATGCGCCGAGATCAGAAGCGGCACATGGTAATGCGCGCTCACATCGGAGATCGCAAAGCGCAGCGGTATATCCTCGAGGAAAGCCGGTTCCGTCAGCGTTGCCCCGGTTCTGCGCAGATAATCGCCGGCAAAGAAGACGAGTTCGTACTGGCCCGGCTCGACGTCAGCAGCCGTGAGGATGGCGCCGCCGTCGATCCGGCCGTCCTCATTGGTGTAGACCGTCTTGAGGAAGACGCGCTCCGCGCCGTTGAGGCGGTAGAGGTCGATCTTCATGTCCGAGGCCGGCTGGCCAAGGGCGGTGTCGAGAACATGGGTGGTCAGGCCGGTCATGGATAAGCCTCCTCGATGACGAACGGGGTCGGATAAAAATACTCGTCCAGATTGTTGCCCGGTCCGGCGCGATCCACAACCAGAAAATCGCTCGCCTCACCCAGCGTCATCAGCGGATGGTGCCAGACATTGGCGCGGTAATTCACCCCCTGGCCGCTCTCGGCGAAGAACACGCGCGGCGTTGCTGGCACGCCTGCGTCATCTTCGGCCACGATCACGAGAAACGGCCGGCCCGACAGCGGCGAGAAACTCTGGCTGCCGAAGGGGTGTCGCTCCATCATGTCGACCTTGTAGGGAAAGCGGCGCGCCTCGCCCCGGAAGATATTGATGATTACGCTTGCCCCCTCGCCCAGCGCTTCCGCCCGGGCGAGTTCATGAAAGCGCGTCGTGGTGCCGCCATTGATCAGCCGCGCTGTCGCAGGATCCGGCGCAATCACGTCGCCGAAGGGCGCAAAGGCTTCCGGCGTCAGCGGCTCGGGCTGAAGGCGGATCACGCCTTGACCCCGTAGAGGCGCAGCCGGCTGACCCCGCCATCCGGGAAGATCGCAAGCCGGACATGGGTCACGGGGCCGATATCGCTGACGGCGTCGCCGCTGAATTCGTGAATATTATCGGCCTGCAGCTTGGTCTGCACGAGCAGTGGCTGCCATTTTTCGGAAGCCTCGATCTCTTCCATGCTGAACACATCGTTCTGGTCCGGCAGGTTGGCGCCGAGCAGCATGCAGGTATCGGGATAATTGCCCTTGAAGTGTGCGGTATCGGCGACGACGCGACGGATGATGCCGGGATGGCCGAGCTTGAAGATCACCCAGTCGTGACCCGGGCCACGCCGGCGCGCTGTTTCCCAGCCATCGCCCATATTGATGCCGCGACCGGGCGCCAGCATGCGGTCGGGATGGCCGTAATGGGCATCCGACCAGTGCAGCGCATGGGTGCCGCCGAAGATATAGGCAAGATCGATCTCCTCGTTGGCGCCGACCTTTTCCCAGTTGAAATAAGCAGAGCCATAGACCCTGAGACGCGCAACGCCGCCATCGGGGAAGATGTGCAGCCTCAGATGGGTAAACACCTTCTGCCGCGTGTCCTGGTCCATCTCGAAATAATGATGGCGGTCGGGGCCGAGATCGGAGCGCGACAACACTTCCTGCCAGTCGGCGGTCTCATCCGGATCGCCGCTTTCCATAAAACAGCCCTCGATCGAGCACTGCGGCGGATAATTGCCGGTAAAATGCGAGGTATCGACATCGAAACCGCGAATGCGGCCGGGCATGGCAAGGCGGATGATCGCGAAATCATGGCCCGGCACGCGCTTGCGCCGGCTTTCCCAGCCGTCCATCCACTTGCCGTGCTCATCATATTCGCCGGGCAGGAACACGGCGGCATCGTCCTTCAGCATCCGGGAAAGCGGCGCGAAGAACTGGTCGGTTGCATAAATGGCCCGGGCGCCGAGGCGGGCGGAGGCGAGGTTGATTGCGCCGACCGCGAAATCCGGCAGGGCAACAGACTTTTCTTGTTCTGACATAAATTACTCCGCGAGCATGTGAGCGAGCCTGAGACCGGCGATCTTCTCGACCTGGGCACAGGCTGTTTCAAGCTCCTCGGCAGCGGAATTTCCGATCCGTAGCCTGAAGGCGGAGAGAATATCGTCCTTGTTTAGGCCGGCGACCGCAATGATAAAGGGAAACCGGAATTTTTCTATATAATCAGAATTGAGCTTCGTAAACTCCGCATGCTCTTCGGGCGAGAGCCTGTCGAGGCCGGCGCCGGCCTGTTCCCGGCGGCTTTCCTCCGTCAACTCTCCGGCAATCGCAAGCTTGCCGGCAAGATCGGGATGGGCTCTGAGCACGCCGAGACGCTCGGCTTCGCTTGCATCGCGAAACACGGTGCGGAAGGCCTTGCCCACGCCGTCAGCCGTCAGCGGCTCTGAGACCATCCCGCGATCAAGGGCGCGCTCTGCGATGAAGGGGGAATGTTCATAGACGCCGCCGAAGCGGTTGACGAAATGTTGGCGGTCGATCATCGCTGAGCCTCCTCGGGCAGGTGGTTTTCATACCAGTGGCGGGCGATCTCGATGCGCTTTGCAAGCCACACCTTGTCGTGGTTCTGCACGTAATCGAGGAACCGCTTGAGACCGGCCAACCGGCCCGGCTTGCCGACGAGCCTGCAATGCAGCCCGATCGACATCATCTTGGGCGCGCCGTTCAGCCCTTCGTCATAGAGCGTATCGAAGGCGTCCTTCAGATAGGTGAAGAACTGTTCGCCGGAGTTGAAGCCCTGCGGGGTGGCAAAGCGCATGTCATTATTGTCGAGCGTGTAGGGTATGAGCAGGAAAGGCTTGCCGTCGGGGGTATGCGTCCAGTAGGGCAGATCGTCGGCATAGGTGTCGGAGGAATAGAGGAAACCGCCCTCTTCCATCACCAGATCGAGCGTGTTGTCGGACGGCTTGCCCTGATAGAGCCCGTAGGGGCGCTCGCCCGCGACTTCTTCATGAAGCCGCACCGCCTCGCGAATATGGGCGCGTTCGGTCTCAACGTCGAAATCCTTGTATTCGAGCCATCGGAGGCCGTGGCTGGCGATCTCCCAGCCGGCCTCCTTCATCGCGGCAACGGCCTCCGGATTGCGCGCCATCGCCTGCGTGACGCCGTAGACGGTGACCGGGATGTCCATGCGGGTGAAGAGCCGCCACAGCCGCCAGAAGCCCGCACGCGAACCATACTCATAGAGCGATTCCATGTTGCGGTTGCGCTGGCCGGGCCAGGCTTCAGCACCGACGATTTCCGACAACAGCCGTTCGGAGGCCGGGTCGCCATCGAGAATGCAGCTCTCGCCGCCCTCTTCGTAATTGATGACGAACTGCACCGCGATCCGGGCGTCGTTCGGCCATTTCGGATCAGGCGGGTTGCGGCCATAGCCCACAAGGTCGCGCGGGTAATCGCTTGTCTCGGCAGTCATGCTTCCCTCATTTCATGTATCGCCAGACGGTAGACCACCTCTGGTGACGCGAAAAGAGGAAAGGCGGCAACTCACAGGAAACGGTTGACGCGATCGCGGCATGCAAGGCAAAGGCGAGACGCCGGTTTCAGCCCCTCAGGCCGACCTGCGCGCCCGCAGCTCTCCCATCGGATGCAGCGAATGGACGCAGAAGGGCGCGCCGGGCTCTTCCTCGATGAACAGTGCAATGTGATCGACCTCAACGGGCTCCAGCAGGATCGGCCCGAAGAAGGCGGCGAGGAAGCGTTCCATGCGCGGCACTTCGCGCGCTGTCAAAGGGCCGGTCAGCGGCATGTGGAAGGAGAAGGCCGACAGCACATCCGGCTCGCCCCAGCGGTGCAGATTGGCAAACTGCTCCGGCGTCAGGCTGCCGGTATCGCGCCGTTCGATCTCGGCCTCGGACAGGGGCGCGCGCAGATGATCGAATTCGATGACGATGCTCTCGGCAAGCTGATTGAGCGAGGGCACCGAAACCATGGTGGCAAGCGCCAGCGTATCGCGGCGCTGGACGATCTTCAGCGGCGGCAGGGTGAAGGGCGCAAACCGCGCGGCAAAGCGCATCAGCTGCTTCAGAAGCAGCGACTCGCTGACACCATCGGCGAGATGGAACGGCGATTTCAGCATGCCGTGAAAGCCGTAGCGGCGCGGAACGGCGGTGTGAAACGCGATCTCGGAGAGCGGCAGGCCGACGATCGTCGGCGGCTCTACCGGCGCGCCTGAAAATGCATTGCGGCCGATCCAGTTCGCGCCCACGATCGCAAGCCCGTCATGCGGCGACGGCGTAAAGCAGATGGCATAGCGTTCGGCTGGCATCGGGTGTCACTTATCGCCGTCTATCGGCGTCCTCGCCCATGCGATATCCGATTCCGATGACACTGGTACGACGCATCCGGAGCGGACCGGATTTAGGCACGCGCGGCGGTCAGCCGGGATCCGGACGACATCGCATGTCTTCAGCGTGTGCCGCCGTGGGCGCGGCGAATATAAATGCCGAGATCGTAGATCTCCGGAAGCCGTTCGACCGGCTTCGCGGCGGCAAGGGCGACCGCATGCCGTGCAAGCCGGGCGGCAATGCCAAAACTGGTCTTGAAACCGCCGCCAAGCGCAATGATGGAAGGATGCTGATCCACGACGCCGATCATCGGCTCGCGGTGGACGCCGCGGGGCCTGAGGCCCGCCCACCGCTCCACCACCGGTGCATCGGCAAGCGCGGGCACCCGTCTGCGGGCTTCCTCGACCAGAGCATCGATCTGATGATCGGTCGAGAAGGGATCGTCATAGGCATCTTCGGTGGTGGACCCGATCGCCACCCGTTCGCCTTCATGGGCGACCACGTAGAGCCCGTTGTCAAAGATCAGCGGCCATGACGGATCGCAATCGGCTGCAAGCAGCGCCGCCTGGCCCTTGACCGGCCGCCCAAGCGGCTTGCCCTCGGGCGCAAGCAGCGGCTGCAGCAGGGGAAAGGCGCCTGCGCCGGCTGCAACGATGAGCCTGCCAAAACCGAACTTTCCGCCATCGGCGAGCCTGAGAGCGGAGCCCGCGGCATCGATGGCCGCGACCCCTGCCTCGTGCCTGCGCACATGGCGCGCGCCCTTCAGGAAGGCTTCGAGTGCCGACATGACGCCGCGCGGGAAGACATGGGCCGCGAAGGTTTCGTGGACATAGGCAAGCGCTGCGGGATCGGCCGCCGGCCAGTTCTCAAGCGGCGGCCGATCGACCACGCGCCAGTGATAGCGCGTCGCGCCATCGCGCCAGTTGAGCGCCGCAGCCTCTGCGCGCCGCCGTGCCGTCTCCACCTGCTGTTCGCTTGAAAGCGGCATCACCCTTCCGGAGCGGCGATAGCCGGTCGAGATGCCGGTTTCCGCCTCCAGCGTGCCGATCTCGGCTTCAAGGGCCGAAAGCGCCTCGAACTGGAACTGCTTCTTTTCGTCCCACTGGTCCGGCATATAGGCCATCAGCGCGCCGAGCAGGCCATTGCTGGTGGCAGGCGCGCCGCTGTCGATCAGCACCGTGTCGATGCCGGCCTTTTCCGCATGATAGGCAGCCCAAAGGCCCATGATGCCGCCGCCGACGATGGCGAGATCGGCATTCATCATTTGACGGAGAGTGGTCGGCGCGTCATTCATGCCCGCGATGGACCACAAATGGCGGACGCATGCAACAGCCTCTCAACGACGCGATCACCTGGCAGGACGGCGAAAGGCCGTTTTCTGAAGCCTTTCAGGACCATTTCTTCTCGATCGCCGACGGCCGCGCCGAATGCGGCCATGTCTTCATCGACGCCAACAGGCTTGCCGAACGCTTTCCGGCTTGCGGGCGCTTCAGCATCGGCGAGCTGGGCTTCGGCACGGGGCTCAATTTCTGCGAGACGTTCCGGCAATGGAAGACCTGCCGCAAGCGGGATGGGCATCTCAGCTTCACCTCCTTCGAGCTTTATCCGATGACACGGGACGACATCGTCCGCGCGCTGGCGCACTGGCCGGAAATCGAAGCGGAGCGGCAGGCGCTCGTCGCGGCATGGCCGGACCGCCCGGACGGCATCATCACGCTTGCGCTCGACCCGCAGACCAGCCTCACCGTCATCTGCGGCGATGCGCTCGCCTCGCTTGCGGCGCTGCACGATACATTCGACGCCTGGTATCTCGACGGTTTCGCGCCGGCGCGCAATCCCGACATGTGGTCGGAAAGCCTGATGCGGGCGGTGTTTGACCACACCGGTCCCGGCGGCACCTTCGGCACCTACACGGCCGCCGGCTTCGTGCGCCGCAATCTCCAGGCCGCCGGATTCTTGGTCGAGCGCCGTCCGGGCTTTGCCGGAAAGCGCGAAATGCTCGCCGGTTACCGACCTGGCGAAAGGTAACGCTTGACTTTTGATGGTTCGCGCATCATGTAGTGCCCAGCTTTCCACCTGTTCGCATGCCGCGTGAGCATGCCTGTCGCAGATGTCCCGAACTTGGGCGCGGCAAGTCCAGGGCAAGCGCCTGTTGATAAGACCGGGTTTCCCGCCCGGCGCGCGGAAGGCAATTTCCACCGATAAGTTCCCACTTCACGCGGGGTTCTTGAAACCGAAAACACCGGCATCTGCGATTTGCGCAGAGGCGCGGAGTGCTTTCGGCATGCCTTGAAAGGCGCTTTAGATTTGACCGACTTCAATACACTTGGACTTTCCGAACAGCTCGTTGCCCGCATTGCCAGCGAAGGCTACGAAACCCCGACGCCGATCCAGGCGAAGGCGATCCCGCTGGTTCTCGAAGGCCGTGACATCATGGGCCTTGCCCAGACCGGCACCGGCAAGACCGCCGCGTTCGGCCTGCCGATCATCGACATGCTGCTTGCCAATGGCGGCAAGCCCGCCCCCAAGGCCGTCAAGACGCTGATTCTCGCGCCGACGCGCGAACTGGTGAACCAGATTGCAGAAAACCTGCGCATCTTTGCCCGCAAGACGCCGCTCAAGGTCAACATCGTCGTCGGCGGCGCTTCCATCAACCGCCAGCAGCATCAGCTTTCCGGGGGCACCGATATTCTCGTCGCCACCCCCGGCCGTCTGCTGGACCTGCTCGACCGCAAGGCGCTGAACCTTTCGGCCGTGCGCTACCTCGTGCTCGACGAAGCCGACCAGATGCTCGACCTCGGTTTCATCCATGACCTGAAGAAGATCGCTTCGATGGTCCCGGACGAGCGTCAGACCATGCTGTTTTCGGCCACCATGCCGAAAACCATCGCCGAGCTTTCCAAGCGCTTCCTGACCAATCCGGAGCGCGTCGAAGTGAGCCCGCCCGGCAAGACCGCAGACAAGGTCGAACAGGCCGTCCACTTCGTCTCCGGCAAGAACGACAAGGTCGAGATCCTGCGCCAGGAACTCACCAACAATCCGGAAGGCCGTGCGATCGTATTCCTGCGCACCAAGCACGGCGCCGAGAAGCTGATGAAGCATCTCGAAAGCCGCGGCTTCGCCACCGCCTCGATCCATGGCAACAAGAGCCAGGGTCAGCGCGAGCGCGCGTTGAAGGCATTCAAGACCGGCGAGATCAACGTTCTGGTTGCAACCGACGTTGCCGCACGCGGCATCGACGTGCCCGGCGTGACCCATGTCTACAACTACGACCTGCCGGAAGTGGCCGACGCCTATGTGCACCGTATCGGCCGTACCGCACGCGCCGGCAAGGAAGGCAAGGCGATTGCATTCTGCACGCCGGAAGAAACCGCGCTGCTGCGTGACATCCAGAAGCTGACGGGCATCGAGATTACGATCGCCAGCGGCGAGCCTCATGCCACCATGGAGCGCCCCGCACGCGGCAACAGCCGCGGCCGTGGCCGTCCCGGTGCAAGCGGCAAGCCTGCACGCCGTGCACGGCCTTCGGCCAATGGCGCGCCGCGTGACAACGGTCAACGCGATGGCCAGCGCGACGGCCAGCCGCGCGATGCGGCAAACCGCAGCCGTCCGGCCAAGAACCGCCGCCCGCGCAACCGCCAAGGCGACCGTCGCCAGAGCGCGTAACACCCTTTGATGACCCGCCGCTTCGGCGGCGGGTCATCTATCTGCCGGCCCTTTTCCGGGCTTGCGCCCACTCCCTTCCCGTCCCTGACAAGAACGCGCCCCCCCCCCGAAACGCCTCTGCAAACCGGGGATGGCCCATGCCGCTGATGATGGCGAAGCATCGCCAGCACAATCGACGAGCAGCCATCTCGAATGCGATCGCGCCGCGCGCTCCTTGTACCGCCGGCCCCGGCCTGCGGCATGTTTCCGCACCGATTATGCCGCAACATCGGCTGACCGCGTGCACAAACTCCCGATCGAAAAACCTGAGATTGCACCCCCCACCATCGCAGGCTGCATATTAAAGCGGCGCAGTTTCTACGGAACTGCCTGTTTTTCAGCGCGTTCCTCTCATCAAGGACCGTAAAAAACAATATCGTTCGGACAGGCATGCCGCTTGCATTACTGTCGATGTTGTATTGATATGAGAGAATAACAATCGGGGGATGAACGCTTTGGCATTCGATGAAATGATGAACGCGGGAAACCAACCGCGCGAGCCCTACAAGGACTATTACGACTGGTACAGCCAGCAAAACCCGGCCTCATTGATCGCCAAATCCAGAGATGCCGAGAACATATTCCGCAAGACCGGCATCACCTTTGCCGTTTATGGCCATGCGGACTCGTCTGAGAAGCTCATTCCTTTCGACATTGTGCCGCGCATCATCGCCGGCAAGGAATGGCGCAAGCTCGCCGCCGGCATCGAACAGCGCGTGATTGCGCTGAACGCCTTCCTGAAGGACATCTACCACAAGCAGGAAATCATCAAGGCTGGCCGGCTTCCGCGCCGCCTGATCGAGGAAAACGACGCCTTCCTGCCGCAGATGATTGGCTTCGAGCCGCCCGGCGGCGTCTACACCCACATCGTCGGCACCGATATCGTGCGCACCGGCGAGGACCAGTTCTACGTTCTGGAAGACAATGCCCGCACCCCGTCCGGCGTTTCCTACATGCTGGAAAACCGGGAAACCATGATGCAGATGTTTCCCGAACTGTTTTACAAGAACCGCGTGCGCAGGGTGGAAGACTATCCGCAGCTTCTGCGCCAGAGCCTTGCCACGCTTGCCCCTCCCGGCTTTTCCGGCACAAGGCCGCGCGTGGCGGTGCTCACCCCCGGCATCTACAATTCCGCCTATTACGAGCACTCCTTCCTGGCCGACATGATGGGCGTGGAACTGGTCGAGGGCTCCGACCTGCGCGTCATCGACGGCAAGGTGAAGATGCGCACCACCCGCGGCTACGAGGCGATCGACGTGATCTATCGCCGCGTCGACGACGACTTCCTCGACCCGCTCACCTTCCGACCCGACTCCGCGCTCGGCGTCCCGGGCATCATGGACGTCTACCGCGCCGGCAACATCACGATCGCCAACGCGCCCGGCACCGGCATTTCCGACGACAAGGCGATCTATTCCTACATGCCGGAAATCGTCGAATTCTACACTGGCCAGAAACCGCTTCTGGAAAACGTGCCGACCTGGCGCTGCTCCGAGCCGGACAGCCTTGCCTATGTGCTCGACAACATCGCCGATCTGGTGGTCAAGGAAGTGCACGGCTCCGGCGGCTACGGCATGCTGGTGGGTCCGGCGGCAAGCAAGAAGGAGCTGGAGGATTTCACGGCCAAGCTGCGCGCGCGGCCTGCCAACTACATCGCCCAGCCGACGCTTTCGCTGTCGACCGTTCCGATCCTCGTCAAGAAGGGCATTGCGCCCCGCCATGTCGACCTTCGACCCTATGTTCTGGTCTCCGACCGCGTCAGGATCATGCCCGGAGGGCTTACCCGCGTCGCGATCAAGGAGGGCTCCCTGGTGGTGAATTCCAGCCAGGGCGGCGGAACCAAGGACACCTGGGTGCTGGAGGACTGATCATGCTCGGAAAAACCGCCAATGGCCTGTTCTGGATGTTCCGCTACATCGAGCGCGCCGAAAACATTGCCCGCCTGATCGATGCCGGCCAGCGCGTGTCGCTGACCCGATCCAAGGGGGCCGACGACTGGGACGGCATTCTGCAGAGCGCCGGCGTCCAGGAAGCCTATTTCGAGGTCTACGACAAGCTGACCGCGGAAAACGCGATCGACTTCCTTCTGCGCGATCGCCGCAATCCGTCGAGCGTCGTCTCCTGCATCGATGCGGGCCGCAACAATGCCCGCCTGGTGCGCACCGCGCTGACGCGCGAGACATGGGAGGCGACCAATGAGTGCTGGATCGAGACGCGCGCCCTTCTCGGCGCCAAGGTGAAGCCCGCGGATCTGCCGAAGGCGATCGACGCGATCAAGCTCCGCACCGCGCTGATCCGCGGCACCTTCCATGGGTCGATGCTGCGAAACGAGATCTACAATTTCGCCCATATCGGCACCTTCATCGAGCGTGCGGACAATACCAGCCGCATTCTCGACGTGAAATATTACGTGCTCCTGCCCTCGGTGCATCATGTCGGCACCTCGCTCGACAATCTGCAGTGGGAGTCGATCCTGCGCTCGGTCTCGGCCCATCGCGCCTATGGCTGGGTGCACAATGGCGAGTACAAGCCGAGCCAAATTGCCGAATTCCTGATCCTCGATGTGCAGCTGCCCCGCTCGCTTGCCTATTGCTACGAGAAAGTTGCGCTCAATCTCGACTATCTGGCCGCCGATTACGGCGTGCGGGTGCAGGCACACGAGACCGCCCACGCGATCCGCAACACGCTCAGAAGCCAGAAGATCAAAACCATCATGGATAATGGTCTGCACGAGTTCCTAGAGGATTTTGTCACGCGCAACAACACGGTGAGCCAGCAAATCAGCGAGGGGTATCGCTTCTACGTCTGAAGCGAAGAGAGGACAGAAGACGATGCTTTTGAACATCAATCATGTGACTGAATACAGCTATGACGAGCCGGTTCAGTTTTCGCTGCAGCGGCTGCGCCTCACGCCCGTGGACTCCAGCGGCCAGACCGTGCGCGACTGGACCGTCTCCATCGAGGGGGCCAAAAGCGAGGTCGCCTATGTGGACCAGTACGAGAACCATGTGCGGCTGGTCTCGGTCGAGGGCGAACAGAACACGGTGCGCCTGACAGCCACCGGCACGGTGGAAACGCGCGATACCGACGGCATCTTCGGCCCGGCTTCGCCGGACATTCCGCTCTGGCTATTCCTGCGGCCAACGCCGCTGACGGTTGCCGAGGAGCCGATCAGGGAACTCGTGGAACGGCTCGAGGGCGATTCTGAACTTGCGCGCCTGCACGATCTGATGGCGATCATGGACAAGACCATGACCTTCAAGCCGGGCTCCACCTCCGTGGCAACGACTGCAGCCGAAGCGCTCGAAAACAAGGCGGGCGTGTGCCAGGATTACGCCCACATCGTCATCGCCTGCGCCCGCGCGATGAAGGTGCCGGCACGCTACATCTCGGGCTACCTCTTCATGGAGGATATGCCGAACCAGACCGCGAGCCACGCCTGGGCCGAATGCTATCTGGAAGGCCTCGGCTGGGTGGGTTTCGACGCCGCCAACAAGGTCTGCCCCGACGAACGCTATGTCCGCGTGGCATCCGGCCTCGACTACAAGGACGCCGCTCCCGTCTCAGGCATGACGATCGGCGGCGGTCGCGAGACGCTGGAAGTCAGGTTGAAGGTCGCCGGCCAGAGCCAGTCGCAGAGCCAGAGCTGAGGGCCTTATGCCGCATCGTCATGCGGCATCACCGACTTGACCGAGAGGTGCAGGCCGAGCGCCTTGAGAACCCCAAGCAATGTCGAAAGCTTGGGGTCGCCCTTCTCGCTCAATGCCTTGTAGAGCGCTTCGCGCGTCACCCCGGCCTCGCGCGCAACCGCCGTCATGCCCTTGGAACGCGCCACATCCCCCAGCGCCACAGCAATGAGCGCGGCGTCCCCCTCCTCCAGAACGGCATCAAGGTAGAGCGCAATGTCTTCCGGCGTTTCGAGGTAGTCCGCAGCATCAAACGGCATGAGTGCGCCGGTCTTTTCAGTTTCCATTACGCCAATCCCTTCATCAACGCGCGCGCCTTGCCGATATCTCTCTGCTGCGTGGATTTGTCGCCGCCGCACAAGAGGATAACGATGGTTTCGCCATCGCGCGAAAAATAAATGCGATAACCGGGTCCATGGTGAATGCGGATTTCCGAAAGCCCCTGACCGAGATGTTTCACGTCACCCAGGTTGTCCTGCTCGATACGGCGGATGCGTGCGATAATCCTTGCGCGCGCCGGTCGGTCCCGGAGCTGCGACAGCCATTCGGAGAATGTTTCCGTTTGCAGCACGTTCGCCATATGTGAACTATAGTTCACAGTCCTGTCTGGTCAAGATGCAGCTTTGCCCAAAAGCAAATCGGCGGGATTTCCATCCCGCCGATCCGACTTTCCTACCGCAATAAAATCAAACGCCGCCCGGATAATTCGGGCTTTCGCGCGTGATCGTCACGTCGTGGGCGTGGCTTTCGCGCAGGCCTGCGTTCGAGATCTGCACGAAGGTCGCCTTTTCCTGAAAGTCGATGATGTTCTTGCCGCCGACATAGCCCATGGCGGCGCGCAGGCCGCCGCCGAGCTGGTGCAGCACAGCACCCGCCGGGCCCTTATAGGGCACCTGTCCTTCGATGCCTTCCGGCACCAGCTTCAGCGTATCGCGCACTTCCGCCTGGAAATAACGGTCGGCCGAGCCGCGCGCCATGGCGCCAACGGAGCCCATGCCGCGATAGGCCTTGAAGGAGCGGCCCTGATAGAGGAACACTTCGCCCGGGCTTTCATCCGTGCCGGCCAGCAGCGAGCCGACCATGACGGCGGAGGCGCCCGCGGCAATCGCCTTGGCCAGATCGCCCGAGAACTTGATGCCGCCATCGGCGATCACCGGAATGCCGGCGGCGCGCGCGGCATCAGCGGCTGCCATCACGGCTGCCAGCTGCGGCACGCCGACGCCTGCGACGATGCGGGTGGTGCAGATCGAGCCCGGCCCGATCCCGACCTTGACAGCATCGGCACCGACATCGATCAGCGCCTTGGTGCCATCCGCCGTCGCCACATTGCCCGCCATGATGCGCACCGAATTCGACAGCGTCTTCACCCGGCCGACGGCGTCCAGCACCTTCTGGGAGTGGCCATGCGCGGTATCGATGACGATCAGGTCAACGCCGGCATCGACCAGCATCTCGGCGCGCTGATAGCCGTCATCGCCGACCGAGATCGCCGCAGCAGCACGGAGCCTTCCCTGCGCATCCTTCGAGGCATTCGGGTTCAGCTGCGACTTTTCCATGTCCTTGACGGTGATCAGCCCCACGCAGTGGCCGCGATCATCGACGACGAGCAGCTTTTCGATGCGATGGCGGTGCAGCAGGCGCTTGGCTTCCTGCTGGTCGACTGTTTCGCGGACCGTGATGAGGTTCTCGCGCGTCATCAGCTCATAGATGCGCTGCTCGGGCTTGGAGGCGAAACGGACATCGCGGTTGGTGAGAATGCCGACGAGACGGCCGGAGCTGTTGCCGTCGCTGGTGCCCTGCTCGACCACCGGAATACCGGAAATCTTGTGCGCCTTCATCAGCGCCAGCGCTTCGGCGAGCGTTGAATCGGGGCCGATCGTCACCGGATTGACGACCATGCCGCTTTCGAACTTCTTGACCTGGCGAACCTGATCGGCCTGTTCGAAGGGGGACAGGTTGCGGTGGATGACGCCGATGCCGCCAGCCTGCGCCATGGCAATGGCAAGCCGGGCCTCGGTGACGGTATCCATTGCGGAGGAAAGGATCGGAAGGTTGAGGTGGATGTCCTGGGCGATCGTGGTGGAAACATCCACCTGCCCCGGCATGACCTCCGAATGACCCGGCTGCAGCAGCACGTCATCGAAGGTGAGTGCCTGCACGCCGGTCGCGGCCTGAATAATCTGCGCCATGGCCAATTTCCTTTTCAAAATACGAAATGGCCCGGATGGCTTTTTGCCGCCCGGTCCCTTGCAAGATAATCCTGGAAGTTGGCGAGTGCTCGTAACACGAAGATGACGGGATGGAAATAGCAATCCGCAACGATCGCTGCGGATTGCAGCTTTTTCCAACGATGCTCTCCGGCGGGCCGGGATCAGAGCCTGAACTGATAGGTCTTCGGCATGAAAACGTAGCCCTGATCAGTCTTTTCGACATAGCCGACCGAGGGGAACGGCATGTGATAGCCGAGGAACGGGATCCTTTCTTCCGCAACCATGTCGAACACCTGTTTTCGTGTCGCGGCGGCCATGTCCTTGTCCATGTCGAAACGCACCTGCCAGTCCGGCCGCTGCAGCGAGAGCACGTAGTGGTTGGCGGTGTCGGCCGTCAGCAGCAGCTTGCGGCCGCCGGATTCGAGCATGAACACCATGTGCCCCGGCGTGTGGCCAAAGGCCTCGATCGCCGTGATGCCCGGCGCCACCGTGTCCCCGCCCTTGATGAAGGTCGCCTTGTCGACAAGCGGCACGATCAGCTTCTTGACGCTCTCGTGCCCGCCTTCGGCAGGCGTGCCCATCCGCGACTCGTCGCTCCAGAAGGCATATTCCTTGTCGCCGAACACATAGCGTGCATTGGGAAAGGCCGGGCCGACTTCTTCCATCAGCCCGTTGATATGGTCGCCATGCATGTGGGTGATGACGACGACGTCGATATCGCCCGGCTGATAGCCATTGGCCTTCAGCCCCTCGATCAGCCGGCCGGCGCCCCAGGAGCGGCCTGCGGGGCCCATCCCGGTGTCGAACAGGATCGTCTGTTCGCCCGTATCCACCAGCACCGGCGCAAAGCCGTTGACCATCTTGTCTGCGGGCAGGAAGTTCTCTTCGAGAAGCGCGCCGACGGCTTCGGGCGCCTGGCCCGTGCCGAAGGTCTCGCCGGGATTTTCCATGACCCGGCTGCCATCCTCAACCACGACGAGCTTGAAATCGCCAAGCGGGAAGCTGTCGGTGCGCGGCCCCTCGGCCTGCGCCATCGTCTCATCATCGGCCGCGTGCGCGCTGCCGCGCGCTGCAAAGGGCGCGGCAAGTGCGGTCAGACCTGCTGTCGCCATCAGGCGGCGGCGGTGGATACCCTTCATTTCTGCCATGATCGTCCTCTCTTCAAACAAACACCTGACCTTGGGCAGATTCGGGACGTTTCAAGCGCATCGGCTCGATTTCACGCCGTCACGGGTCTCACTTTTACGTGAGGCCCTGGGGAGAATGACCATTGGCAATTGCAGCCAAGGGGTTTAAGAAACATGCCTTTCGCACATGATTTCGAGAAAAGCGCATTCCATGAATCCCGTCGTACCGCTCATCATGGCCGTAGCCCTGTTCATGGAGAACATGGATTCGACGGTGATCTCCACCGCCCTTCCCGCCATTGCGAAAGACCTAGATGTCGGACCGATCACGCTGAAGCTGGCGCTGACGACCTACATGGTGGCACTTGCGATCTTCATTCCGGTCTCGGGCTGGATGGCGGACCGTTTCGGGGCGGCACGGGTATTCCGCTCGGCGATCGTGGTCTTCCTTGCAGGCTCGATCTGCTGCGCGATCTCCGGCAACCTGCTGGAATTCGTGGGCGCCCGCTTCCTGCAGGGCATGGGCGGGGCGATGATGACGCCCGTCGGCCGCCTCGTGATCCTGCGCACGACCGACCGGTCCCAGCTTGTGCGGGCAATGGCGCTTCTGACGATCCCCGCTCTGGTCGGGCCGATGGCGGGGCCGCCCGTCGGCGGCTTCATCACCACCTATTTCTCCTGGCACTGGATCTTCCTGATCAATGTGCCGATCGGCATTCTCGGGCTGATCATGTCCGCCATCTTCCTGCCGGTGATCAAGGACGAGCCGCCCTCCAACCTCGACTGGATGGGCTTCTTCCTGGTGGCGACGGCGGCCGCCGGGCTGGTCTTCGGCCTGTCGGTGATCTCGCTTCCGGCGCTGCCGCCGGCGACCGGCCTCATCACCACGCTGATCGGTGTCGCTGCCGCCATCACCTATCTTTTTCACGCGCGCCGCAAGCAGAACCCGCTCCTGAACCTCAACCTGTTCCGGACGGCAAGCTACCGCGCGGGCGTCAGCGCCTCCGCCTTCTTCCGCATGGCAACCGGCGCGTTCCCGTTTCTGATGCCGCTGATGCTGCAGCTCGGCTTCGGCCTCAACCCGTTCCAGTCCGGCATGATCACCTTTGTGGGGGCCGCAGGCGCCTTGATGATGAAGTTCATCGCGCCGCGCGTCTTTGCCGCCTACGGTTTTCGCAACGTGCTCATCACGGCCGCGATCGGCACCTCGGTGCTCACCGTGAGCTTTGCGTTTTTCGAGGCGACCACGCCACGCGTGATCATTCTTCTGATCCTGTTCGGCACCGGCCTTTGCCGATCCTTCTTCTTCACCGGCGTCAATGCGCTCGGCTATGCCGATATCGAGCCTGCCCAGGCAAGCCAGGCCACCGCCTCGACCTCGATGTACCAGCAGGTGAGCCTTGCCCTTGGCGTCGCCTTTGCCGCCACCATCCTGGAAGTGACCGGCTGGATCAGCGGCGAACAGCTGACCGTCCAGCACTTCCACATCGCCTTTGTGGTCGTGTCCTTCGTCTCGCTCGCCGCCGTCCTGCCGTTGCTGCGGCTCAGCGCAGACAGCGGCGCAGCGGTCTCCGGGCACAAGCAGCCAGCGGAATAGCAAAAACTCAAAACGAATAATTACGAACATTACCTTTGACAAAACGAAAATGAAGGCGCAGGATCACGCTTTACAAAAGCGGGAGACTTGCATGTCAGAACCTGTCGACATTTTCGTCATCGGCGGTGGCGTCAACGGTGTTGGCGTCGCCAGAGATGCTGCCGGGCGCGGGCTGTCGGTGGCACTTGCCGAGATGCACGATCTGGCATCGGCAACCTCTTCCGCCTCCACCAAGCTCTATCACGGCGGCTTGCGTTATCTGGAATATTACGAGTTCCGGCTGGTGCGCGAAGCGTTGATCGAGCGTGAGGTGCTGTTGAAGGCGATGCCGCACATCTCCTGGCCGATGCGCTTCGTGCTCCCGCACCACAAGGGCCTGCGTCCCTGGTGGCTGCTCCGGCTCGGCCTGTTTCTCTACGATCATCTCGGCGGCCGCAAGATCCTGCCGGCGACCAGCACGCTCGACCTTGCGCGCGAAAACGCCGGAAAACCGCTCAAAAGCGAATATCGCCGCGCCTTCGAATATTCGGACTGCTGGATCCAGGATGCCCGTCTGGTCTCGCTGATGGCCCGCGATGCGGCCTCCCGCGGCGCGACGATCATGACGCGCACCCGCGTGACCGGCGCCGAACAGGTGAAGGGCGAAGATGGCAAGACGCTGTGGAAGGTCGCGCTCGAGGGCGCTTCCGGTCCGCTTCCGCCGGTCCACGCCCGGGCGCTGGTGAATGCCGGTGGTCCCTGGGTTGCCGATCTGCTGAAGGGCCAGCTCGACGTCAACACCAAGGAAAAGGTGCGGCTGGTGCGCGGCAGCCATATCGTCACCCGCAAGCTCTACGACCACGACCGCTGCTATTTTTTCCAGGGCTCGGACGGGCGGATCATCTTCACCATTCCCTACGAGCAGGATTTCACGCTGATCGGCACCACCGATCAGGATCATCACGGGCCTGCAAGCGAAGCAAAGTGCACGCCGGAGGAGGCAGACTATCTCTGCCGCTTCGCCTCGGAATATTTCGAGACGCCGGTGACGGCCGACGATATCGTCTGGACCTATTCGGGCGTGCGCCCGCTCTATGATGACGGCGCCTCTTCCGCCACCGCCGCCACGCGCGACTACGTGCTTTCGCTGCGCGATGACGGCGCGCCGCTGCTCAGCGTCTTCGGCGGCAAGATCACCACCCACCGCAAACTGGCGGAAGCCGTTATCCACAAGTTGTCCCGCTATTTTCCACAGGCTGGCGGCGACTGGACCGCTACCTCAACGCTTCCGGGCGGCGACTTTGCCGTTTCGCAAACGTCTGCCATGCCGGGAAAGCTTGCGGCCGACTACCCCTTCCTCGATCACGCTGCCGCGCTGCGCCTGATCCGCACCTATGGCAGCGAGTGCTGGGCGCTTCTGGGCGATGCCCGGACCGCAGCCGATCTCGGCCGCGATTTCGGCGCAGGCCTTTATGAAGCAGAAGTGCGCTGGTTGATGGAGAAGGAATTTGCGCAGACGGCCGAGGATATCGTCTTCCGCCGCACCAAGCGCGGCCTTAGGATGAGCGCCGAAGAAATTGCAGCGCTTGATGCCTTCATGCGGGGCGAAGGCTGACAAGACAATAAAAGCGGGAGGAAAAAGCATGGGCCATATTCTGGCAATCGATCAGGGCACGACGTCGAGCCGCGCCATCGTCTTCGACGATCAGATGCGGATCGTCGCGTCCGCTCAGGAGGAATTTCCGCAGCATTACCCGGCCTCCGGCCATGTCGAGCACGATCCGGCCGATATCTGGTCGACGGTGGCGGCGACCTGCCGCGAGGCGATCGAGCGCGCGGAGATCGCCGCCAGCTCGATTGCCGCCATCGGCATCGCCAACCAGCGCGAAACCGTGATCGTCTGGGATCGCGACACCGGCCGGCCGATCCACAACGCCATCGTCTGGCAGGACCGGCGCACCGCAGACCACTGCGCGAGGCTCCGCGAGGAGGGCCATGAGGGCTTCATCACCGAGGCCACCGGCCTGCTGCTGGACCCCTATTTCTCCGCCACAAAGCTTTCCTGGCTGCTCGACAATGTCGAGGGCGCGCGCGAAAAGGCCGAGGACGGCAAGCTCGCCTTCGGCACGGTCGATACCTATCTGATCTGGCGGCTTACCGGCGGAAGGTCGCATGTGACCGACGCCACCAATGCCGCGCGCACCATGCTCTACAATATCGCGCGCGGCGAATGGGATCAGGACATCTGCAAGCTTTTGAAGATTCCGCAGGCGATCCTGCCGGAGGTGAAGGACTGCGCGGCCGATTTCGGCATGACCCGCGCGGACCTGTTCGGCAAGGAGCTTCCGATCTTTGGCGTTGCCGGCGACCAGCAGGCGGCCACCATCGGTCAGGCCTGTTTCGAACCCGGCATGCTGAAATCAACCTATGGCACGGGCTGTTTCGCGCTGCTCAACACCGGCGACAAGATGGTGAAGAGCCGCAACCGGATGCTGACCACGATCGCCTATCAGTTCGATGGCACGCCCACCTATGCGCTGGAAGGTTCGATCTTCATCGCCGGCGCCGTGGTGCAATGGCTGCGGGACGGCCTCAAGGTGATCCGCCACGCCCGCGAGACCGATGCGCTGGCAAAATCCGCCGACACGAAGCAGACGCTCTACATGGTTCCCGCCTTCACCGGCCTTGGCGCGCCCTACTGGGATGCGGAAAGCCGCGGCGCGATCTACGGCCTCACCCGCAATTCTGGCCCGGCGGAATTTGCCCGCGCGGCTCTCCAAAGCGTCGGCTACCAGACCCGCGACCTGCTGGAAGCCATGCATGACGACTGGGGCGGATCGGACAGCGCCAATATCCTGCGTGTCGATGGCGGCATGAGCGCCAATGACTGGACCATGCAGTTCCTTTCCGACATCCTGGGCGTGAAGGTCGACCGTCCCGAAGTGGTTGAAACCACCACGCTCGGCGTCGCATGGCTTGCCGGAAGCCGCGCCGGGCTCTATCCGGATCGCGCCGAATTCGCCCGCACCTGGGCGCTTGAGCGCCAATTCACGCCGGCAATGGACGCAGACACCCGCGAACGGCTCTACAAGGGCTGGAAAAACGCCGTGAACCGGACGCTCGGCGCAATCTGAGGTCAGTCATCGGGCTTCGCCAGAACCGGAAGCCGGAAGCCGGAAGCCGGAAGCCGGAAGCCGGATGAGAACCCAGTTTTCATCAAAGAACCAGCCCATATTATGGGTCATCCTCGGGCTTGACCCGAGGGTCCAGGCCGCCCGGCAAGGCCGTTCCGGATCAACCATCCTGCATCGCCGATACGCCCGGGCCTGGCCGACAGCACGACGCCTACCGCCCGGTGCTGCGGGACCGGCAACACGCTCGGAATGACCGAGCCAAAACCCTCAGCCGGCCGCGCCAGTCTTTTCCGCAAACCGGTACTGCATCGTCACCAGATCCAGCCAGCGGCCGAACTTGGTGCCGACTTCGGGATAGCGGCCCGTATGGAAGAAACCAAGTTTTTCGTGCAGCGCGATCGAGCCTGTATTGCCAGCCTCGATCGCGGCGATCATCGCATGAACGCCCGCCTCTTGCGCCCTGGCGAGCAGCGCTTGCATCAGCGCCCGGCCGATGCCGCCGCCACGCACGTCGCTCCTGACATAGACCGAATGCTCCACCGTGTGACGATAGCCATCAAAGGCGCGCCAGTCGCCATAGCTTGCGTAGCCGAGAACGGCGCCGTCGCGCTCGGCCACCAGCACCGGAAAGCCCTTGTCCCGGCGCGCGGCAAGCCATGCCTTGCGGTTGTCCAAATCGACGACGATCTCGTTCCAGATCGCCGTCGAATGGATCACGGCGTCGTTGTAGATCTCGAGCACGGCCGGAAGATCGGCCTCAACGGCATCGCGTATCATCATGGGCACACCTGTCTTTCAAAAATGCCGCAATCGCACGCAGCACGGCAGGCGAGCCATTACAATGCCGCAACCGGATCGTCCATCAGTTTCCAAGCGGCTCCCAGGCATGCGTCAGATAGATGAACTGCTCGGCCGTCATGTCGAGTTGGCAATGGGAGGCGAGCGTCGAGGCGATCGTGCCGCCCATGCCGAGCGAATACTGGAAGGTGCAGGTGGCATCGCGATAGGGGATCCAGGCGCGCTGCATGGCGCGCAGGCTGTCGGCGATCTTTTCGACAATGCGTGGATCATCCGCATTCATCTTGTCGAACTTTTCGGCGCGCGCCATCAGATCTTTATAGGTCGCATTCAGCTTGCCATCCCAGAAGGCCGTTTCCTTCTCGGCGCATTGCATCATGCCGATGGTCGTCGAGCCGTAATCCGAGGCATCGACGCATTTCGCCGTCGCAAGCCCGATGCAGGCGCGCATTGCCTCCGCCGTCTCCGCGCCGGCAAGACAGTCTGCCGTCGGCGCGTCGGAATACTGGACCTGCTCATCCTCAGCCAACACCGGCCCGGCCATCATCAGCGCCGCAGCCAAACCCAGACCCAATAGTCTCACCATAAAATCCTCCTCGGTTTTCTAGTCGCACCATAGTGGGCGAGCGCCAGGCGCGTGTCAAAGCGGGTTTCGCAGGGAACCGGCTTTGAGCGGCATGACTTCGGCGACGAGCGCCCGTTCCCGCTTGGAAAGTATTCCTGAGAGTATGACCTGCTGCCGGCAACGCGGCCTGGACCGTTCGGTGGTCCAGGGCAGCGTACAGCCGATCCGCCCGGATCAGGCGGGACGCTTCGGTTTGCGGCTCTTGTTCTTCGGCGGCTTGCCGCGATCGGCAGAAGGGGCCTTGTGTTTGCGGTTGGGCTTGCCGTCCTGCTTGAATTTCGGCTTCGCCTGACCCGGCTTCGCTTGTCTCGGCTTCTCGCGCATTTCGCCGGAAGGCGCAATCATGATGCCTTTCTCAAGGCTGCCGGGCTGCCTGATCTGCTTTGCAAAGGCACTGGCCTTTTCGGCCGAAATCTCGAAACGGGTTTCGGTATCATCGATCCTGATTGCACCGACATCGCGTTTGGTCACGCCGCCGGCATTGCAGATCATCGGCAGCAGGAATTTCGGATCGGCGCGCTGCTTGCGCCCGAGCGAGATGGTGAACCATACGCCGTCCGGCATGTCCGTGGGGCGCGGCTCGCGAACCGACGCGTTTCGGTCTGCGGAGCGGCGGTCACGCCCGGATGTCCGGTTTTCAAGCGCATCGGCGCGAAGCGGCACGAGCTCCTCGGGGACCGGGTTTGCAGCCACTTGCTGGCGCAGGAACGCTGCGGCGATGCGCTCGGGCCCCACCCGCTCCAGCAGCTCGGCCACGAATTGCGCCTCCGCGTCTTCCGGGGGTGCTGCAGAAGCTGCGGCATCGATGATCCGCCGGCGATAGCGCGCCTCGATATCGGCAATGCCGGGCGCGGCACGAACGGTCGCCGTCAGCTTCGCCAATGCCAGCACACGCTGGGCAGCGCCTCGCCGGTTTTCCGGCACGATCAGCACGCAGACGCCCTTTCGACCGGCACGGCCGGTTCGGCCGGAGCGATGCAGCAGGGTCTCCGGGTTGCTCGGCACATCGGCATGGACCACGAGGTCGAGGTTCGGAAGGTCGATGCCGCGCGCTGCGACATCGGTCGCCACGCAGACCCGCGCGCGTCCGTCGCGCATCGATTGCAGCGCATTCGAGCGCTCCGATTGCGCCATCTCGCCCGAAAGCGAAACCACCGCGAAGCCGCGATTGGCGAGCCGGGCCGTCAGATGACGAACCGCTTCGCGCGTGTGGCAGAACACCAGCGCGCTCGCGCTGTCAGTATCGAGAAGCGTATTGATGATGGCATGTTCGCGCTCGTCGCGCCGCACCAGCATCAGCTGGTATTCGATGTCGGCATGCTGGGCGGTCGGCGCCGTCGTCTCGATGCGCACCGCGTTCTTCTGCACGGTCCTCGCAAGCTCGGCGATGCCGCGCCGTACGGTCGCCGAAAACAGCAATGTGCGGCGTTCCTGCGGCGCGGCGCCGAGGATGAATTCCAGGTCGTCGCGAAAGCCGAGATCCAGCATCTCGTCGGCTTCGTCGAGAACAACGGCGCGGATGGCGCCAAGGTCCAGCGCGCCGCGCATGATGTGATCGCGCAGCCGCCCGGGCGTGCCGACGACGAGATGGGCGCCGCGCTCAAGCGCCCGGCGTTCGTTGCGCATGTCCATGCCGCCGACGCAGGTTGCGATCCTGACATCCGCGCCTGCGTAGAGCCACTCGAGTTCCTTCTGGACCTGGACGGCAAGTTCGCGCGTGGGCGCGATGACAAGACCGAGCGGCGCGGCAGCGGCGTCGAAACGCGCGCCGTTTCCAAGCAGCGTCGGCGCGATGGCGATGCCGAAGGCAACCGTCTTTCCCGATCCCGTCTGCGCCGAGACCAGCAGGTCGGCGTCGGCGTGATCTTCATCCGTCATCGCCATTTGCACCGGCGTAAGCGTGCTGTAGCCTTTCGCCGCGAGGGCGGAGGCGAGCGCCGGATGTATGGCGGCGATCGCGGATTGGGCATTGAATTCGGTATTCGGCGTCATGGTTACCACCTTTGCTGGTCGCCGAATATCATCATGTGTGCGCTCTGGATAGCGATAGTTTGCCCGGATCGACGCCCCCGAAATGCTTGGCTGACACCGGGGTCCGGCGAAACTGAAGGGATGCGGCGCAGGCGCGCGCCCGGGCAGCGGCCGGATATACCGGCCATAAAAGGCGGCGAACGGATTGATGGGACAATCATCGCGCCATCCGCCACCCCGGACATGAACGCCCAGACCGGCCTTTCCGCTGCTGGCCGCTCAGTCGCCCTGCGCGCGCTTTCCGCCGGCTGAGGAGCCCTCGAAAGCGCCCGCGATCAGCCTTCGTCAATGTGCCGTAGCACATGCCTTGCAGAACGGCGTCTGCGGCACGGCCTCAAGCCGCTCCTTCGAGATCTGCGCGCCGCAGCTGACGCAGATGCCGTAGGTGCCGTCCTCGATGCGCTTGAGCGCAGCGGTGATCGCCTTCATTTCATCGGAGCCGACATGGCCGAATTCTTCGAGAACCTCGTCGTTTTCCGATTCGGTTGCCCGTTCCGCGCTGTCGGGATTGCGGGCGCGACCGAGGTCGCCGTCGATCCGGCGGAGCCGGTCCATGATCTCGGCCTCGCGGCCTTCAAGCATTGTCTTGTAACGGTTGACGTCCATTTCATCCTCCATAAGCTTCAGTTGGCAGCGCTTATCTGCGGACCAGGACCGAGCATTTGGCATGGCGCACGACGCGATCGGCCGTAGAGCCGATCAGATAATTCGAGAAATCAGGCCGATGCGAGGCGATGATGATGAGGTCTGCGCCCTGCTCCTCGGCGCAGGCAAGGATTTCGCGCGCAGGCGGGCCGATCCGAAGTTCGATCGTCGCGTCGATGCCGGTGCGGGCACGCAGCTCTGTCAGCCGGTCCTGCGCCTCGTTCGCGGCGTTTTCGATCATGTCGACAGGAATGTCGATCGCGAGATATGTGGGCACTTCCTCGACCACGTGAAGCAGCACGATCTGGCCGCCCTCATCCATGAGACTTGCGGCCTTGGTGAAAATGTCGAGGCCTTTTTCGGGCGTTGCGATATCGACCGGCACGATGATCTTCTTGAACATCTGTTGTTCCTCCTGTGTGCAGGATTGATGGGGTCAGTCTGCGCTTTTCGGATCAGCGCGCATTGACCATGATCAAGTCTGCTTGCGAAGAGGGACCCCGCTTTGGGGAAATGCCTCCGGATCGAGCGCCACCTGCCGCTCGATCAGCGCCAGCACCCGTTTGACCGGCGGCGGCTGCACGGCGGTCACCCGCTGGATGATCGAATAGGCGCTGACCTCGATACGCTCACGCACCGGAAGCTGGCAGATGGCGGCGCCGAGCTTGCCGTCCTTGTGGAAGAAATCGGCGACCGGCTGTGCGACAGGCGTCACCGCATCGGTCTCGGCGATGATGGCAAGCGACAGAAGCGGCGATGTCGTCACGAAAACGTGGCGGGGAAGCTGGAAGCCATGGGCCATCAGATAGGCTTCGACCGAGCGGCGCATCAGCGCGCCCACGGGCTGGAGCACCCAGTCGTAATCGAGGCAGTCGCCGATCGAGACCGTCTCCCTGCCGGCAAGCGGGTGGTTCAGGCCCGCAATCATGGTGACCGGTTCGACGCCAAGCGGGCGCATGGTCACGGATTTGGCATCCATATCCTCGGGCAGACGGCCGATGTAGAAGTCAATGTCATGCGAGAACAGGGCCTCGGCAAGCTTGTCGGATGTATCGACCAGCACCGAGACCTCGATCTCCGGATAATGCTCGCGCAACTGCCGGATGACAGGCATCATCAGCTGCAGCGACGGCCCGGTCACCGCGCCCATGCGCACCAGACCGCGCGCGCCCTCGACGATCTGGGCGATTTCCCGGTGGGCATTGTCGAGCTGGTTGAGGATCAGCAGCGCCTGCTCCGCCATCGCCTGGCCGGCTTCCGTCAGTTCCACGCCGCGGCCATGGCGCTCGTAGAGCTTGGCGCCGACGGTATGCTCCAGTTCCGACAGCAGGCGCGAGGCCGCCGACTGGGTCATGCCGAGCTGGGCGGCGGCCGAAGAAATCTGGCCCTTGCGGTCGAGAAGCGCGATCAGGCGCATCTGCGAAAACCGCAGTCCTCGCCGGATGAATTCGTCCTGTCCGCTATACCGCTCGCCGCTGCGCATCATATCCATACCATTTCTGCTATATCAGAAACACGATTATTCATTTGTCTCTATCACGGTAAATTGCAACACTCTCCCAATCGCAAGGATAAATTTGCTGGCAACCAAAACGGGAAACCCTGAGGCGGCCTTCAAAACCAAACAGCCGTGGCGGGAGGACATGCCCCCGGCTCGATGGTTCATCTCGGCGATTTTCCGGGCGGCGCGATCACGCGCCATCCGTGCATGCGGCTGCCTTGCCGCAATGATGTAAACGGGAGGACATAATACATGAAAAAGCTACTTCTTACGACTGTGGCCGCACTCACGATGACGGCTGCTGCCGCTTCGGCCCAGACCGTCGGCTTCTCGCAGATCGGCTCGGAATCGGGCTGGCGCGCGGCTGAAACCACGCTCACCAAGCAGCAGGCTGAAGAGCGCGGCATCGACCTGAAATTCTCCGATGCCCAGCAGAAGCAGGAAAACCAGATCGCCGCCATCCGCGCCTTCGTGGCCCAGGGCGTCGACGCCATTCTTCTGGCACCGGTCGTCGCAACCGGCTGGGACAGCGCTCTGGAAGAAGCCAAGGACGCCGACATTCCGGTGATCCTGCTCGACCGTTCGGTCGACAGCTCCGACGACCTTTATCTGACGGCAGTCGGCTCCAACCTCGTGCATGAAGGCGAAGTGGCTGGCGGCTGGCTGGTCGATACGGTCGGCGACAAGCCGTGCCGCGTCGTCGAGCTGCAGGGCACCACCGGTTCGTCGCCTGCGATCGACCGCGCCACCGGCTTCCGCAACGCGATCGATGGCCATTCCAACATCGAGATCGTCCGCAGCCAGACGGGTGACTTCACCCGCTCGCAGGGCAAGGAAGTCATGGAGAGCTTCCTCCAGGCTGAAAACGGCGGTGCAGACATCTGCGCACTCTATGCCCACAATGACGACATGGCCGTCGGCGCCATCCAGGCGATCAAGGAAGCAGGCCTGAAGCCCGGCACGGACATCCTGATCGTCGCGATCGACGCGGTTCCGGACTACTTCCAGGCCATGGCTGCCGGCGAGGCAAATGCCACGGTGGAACTGACGCCGAACATGGCAGGCCCGGCCTTTGATGCGCTCGAAGCCTACATGAAGGACGGCACGATGCCGCCGAAGTTCATCCAGACGGAATCGAAGCTTTATACCCAGGCTGACGATCCGCAGGGTGAGGCAGAGCGCCGCAAGAGCCTCGGCTACTAAGCCTTCCTCCCGGGTGCGGTCGGGGTCATCGGGGCTCCGGCCGCCTCGGCATGCCTAGCGCATATCGCAATCGGGCACGCGCCCGGTTCCGCGATGATGCGCGTTGACAACAGGCGCCGCGCGTTCGTTCCAAGGTGCTCGATAATGCTTCTGACAATTCAAAATCTCACCAAGAGCTTCATCGGCATGAAGGCGCTCGACAATGTCGATTTCGAGCTCGCAGCCGGCGAAGTCCACGCCCTTCTCGGCGAAAACGGCGCAGGAAAATCCACGCTGATCAAATGCCTGACCGGCGCCTACAACCGCGACGACGGCATCATCAGGCTGGATGGCGAAACCATTTCTCCCCAATCGACGCTGGAGGCCCAGGATCTGGGCATCGGCACCGTCTATCAGGAAGTGAACCTGCTTTCGAACCTGACGGTCGCCCAGAACCTGACCTTCGGGCGCGAACCGCGCCGGTTCGGGATCATCAACGGCGCGGCCATGCGGCGCGAGGCCGAGGCGATGATTGCAGGCTACGGCCTCGATATCGACGTCTCGCGCGATCTCGGCAGCTATTCCGTCGCCGTCCAGCAGATCGTCGCCATCGCCCGCGCAGTTGCCCTTTCCGGCAAGGTGCTGATCCTGGACGAGCCGACCGCAAGCCTTGATGCGCGTGAAGTCGAAATGCTGTTCGACGTCGTGCGCAAGCTGCGCGACCAAGGTCTCGGGATCATCTTCGTCTCCCACTTCCTCGATCAGGTATTCTCGCTGACGGACCGCGTTACCGTGCTCCGCAATGGCTGCAAGATCACCACCGAGAAGACCGCCGAACTCGACCGGGTGCGGCTGATTTCCCATAT
This sequence comes from Martelella limonii, assembly GCF_013344475.1. Classification (GTDB taxonomy): domain Bacteria; phylum Pseudomonadota; class Alphaproteobacteria; order Rhizobiales; family Rhizobiaceae; genus Martelella; species Martelella limonii. The sequence continues at coordinate 210,780 of NZ_JABUOU010000006.1, forward strand.
GCTGGGCCGCGAACTTGACGAGGCCGAAACCGATGGCGAACGGCGCGGCACCGAAGGCCGGGTCAGTGCCGAACCGGTGCTGACGGTACGCGGTCTCGGCAAGCGCAATGTCGTCGAACCCTTCGATCTTGATATCCGCAGCGGCGAGGTCATCGGCCTTGCCGGTCTTCTCGGCTCGGGCCGCACAGAAACTGCCGAACTGATGTTCGGCGTGCGCAGCGCCAGCAGCGGCTCTGTTTCGGACAAGAATGGCAAGGTCAGCCTTTCAAGCCCGCGCGATGCGATTGCGGCAGGCTTCGGCTTTGCCCCGGAAGACCGCAAGACCGACGGCATCATCGCCGATCTCTCCGTGCGCGAGAACATTGCGCTTGCGCTTCAGGCGCGGCGCGGCTGGGCGCGGCCGATCAGCCGGACGGAACAGGACCGGCTCGCAGCCGAATACATCAAGAAACTCGATATCCGGACCTCGAGCGCGGAAAAGCCGATCGGCGAACTGTCCGGCGGCAACCAGCAGAAAGTCGTGCTTGCCCGCTGGCTCGCCATGAACCCGCGCTTCCTGATCCTCGACGAACCGACGCGCGGCATCGATGTCGGCGCGCACGCCGAAATTCTGAACCTGATCCAGGACATCACCAAGGAGGGCATGGCGATCCTCATCATCTCATCCGAACTTGACGAGCTGATTGCAGCGTCGGACCGCGTGATCGTGGTGCGCGACCGCCGTCATGTCGCAGAACTGACCGGAGCCCAGATCGCCACCGAAAACATCGTCAAGGCGATCGCCTCCGACGAGCGGGAGGCCGTGTAATGCCTAAGGGTCTGAAACGCGTCATTCCCCAGCTGATCACGCTGGCGGTGCTGGTCGCTCTGGTCAGCCTGTTCTTTCCGAGCTTCCTGCAGATCGACTATTCCGGCGGCCGCTTCGTCGGCCCGGTGATCGACGTCTTGAAACGCGGCGCGCCGGTCGCACTTCTGGCGATCGGCATGACGCTGGTGGTTGCCACGCGCGGCATCGACCTTTCGGTCGGCACCGTGATCGCGATTGCGGGCGCCATGGCGGCGGCCACGATCGGCGCCGGCTACGGCCTTGCGGCAGCGATTGCCATGGCCATCATCGTCGGTCTTATCGCAGGCCTCTTCAATGGCGTGCTCGTTGCCTTCATCGGCATCCAGCCGATCGTGGCAACGCTGATCCTGATGATCTCCGGCCGCGGCATCGCGCAGTTGATCACCGAAGGCCGCATCCTCACCTTCAACCTGCCGAGCTTTGCCTATCTCGGCTCCGGTTCGCTTCTCGGCATTCCGGTTCCGGTCTGGATCTGGGTCCTGGCCGCAGCGCTCGTCATCCTGCTGGTGCGACGCACTGCACTCGGCCTGCTGATCGAGGCGATCGGCGTCAACCGCAAGGCATCGGCGCTGGCCGGTATCAACGCGCACGTGCTCTTGATCGCCGTCTACATGGCGTCCGGCTTCTGCGCGGCGCTTGCCGGCATCATCATTACCGCCGATATTCGCGGCGCCGACGCCAACAATGCCGGGCTCTGGCTCGAGCTTGATGCCGTGCTCGCCACCGTCATCGGCGGCAACTCGCTGATGGGCGGACGGTTCTCGATCTCGGCGGCCGTGATTGGTGCGATGATCATCCAGACCATCGATACCGGCATCCTGCTGGCGGGCTTCCCCTCCGAATACAATCTCGTGATCAAGGCTGTTCTGGTGGTCTTCATTCTGGTTCTGCAATCGCCGAACATCACCGGCGATCTGAAATACATGCGGCGCAATCTGTTTGGCGGCAAGCAGGCAGGGGAGGCAGGCAAGTGAAAAATCCGCGCCTCTACCCGCTCTATGCCACGATCGCGATCTTCATCGTCGCCTATGCGATATGCTACATCCAGTTCCCGTTCATGCTGTCGACACGGGTTGCCGGTAACCTTCTGACGGACAATGCCTATCTCGGCATCGTGGCCGTCGGCATGACGGTGGTGATCCTGTCGGGCGGCATCGACCTGTCGGTCGGTTCGGTGATCGCCTTTGCGGGCGTGTTCATCTCCGTGCTGCTGCGCGATACCGGGCTTCACCCGCTTGTGGTCTTCGTGCTGCTGCTGGTCATTACAACCGTCTTCGGCGCAGCCATGGGCTGGCTGATCCACACGCTCGGCATGCCTGCCTTCATCGTGACGCTCGCCGGCATGTTCCTGGCGCGCGGCGTCGCCTACATGATGACCATCGATTCCGTGCCGATCAACAACGACTTCTTTGCCATGCTGCAGAAGACCTATTGGGTTCTGCCCGGCAAGGGTCGTCTGACGCTGATCGGCGTGGTGATGCTTCTCTGCTTCGTCGCCGGCCACTTCGTCGCGCACAAGACCCGCTTCGGCACCAATGTCTTCGCGCTTGGCGGCGGCGAGCAGACGGCGCGCCTGATGGGATCGCGGATCGGACGCACCACGGTATCGATCTACGCCTTTTCGGGCTTGATGGCGGGGCTTTCCGGGATCGTGTTCGCGATCTATACCGGATCCGGTTATCCACTCGCGACCGTCGGGACGGAGCTTACGGCCATCGCCACCGTCGTCATCGGGGGCACGCTTTTGACCGGTGGCGCAGGCTATGTGTTTGGAACGCTGTTCGGTGTGCTGACAATGGGCCTGATCCAGACCTATATCGTGTTCGATGGCACACTTTCGAGTTGGTGGACCAAGATTGCAATCGGTGTTCTGCTGCTCCTGTTCATCGTGCTGCAGAAGGGACTTCTGCGATTGACCATGGACCGTGCCACGGCGCATTGAAAAACATAAAGGTTGCCGGTCGAACGCCGGCAACCCAATACGAATTGGAATAGGGCGAAGCACTCATGTTCTCCATCGGAATCGATTACGGCACAAACACCGTCCGCGCGCTCGTCGTCGGCTGCGATGACGGCTTTGAATACGGCACCCATGTCTTCGCCTATCCGAGCGGCGAAGATGGCGTTCTTCTGGATTCCGGCGACCCGTTGCTTGCCCGCCAGAGCCCGGCCGATTATCTCAAGGGTCTTGAAGCCAGCATCCGCGGCGCGCTGGAACAGGCCGCCCGCCACGAGAAATTCGATGTTTCGAAGGTCATCGGGATCGGCGTCGATACCACCGGCTCGAGCCCCCTTCCCGTCAATACCCAGAACGGCGCCCTTTCCATGGACGCAGGCTTCGAGGACAATCTGAACGCCTATTGCTGGCTCTGGAAGGACCATACCAGCTGGCGCGAGGCGGAGAAGATCACCGCGCTCGGCAAGGCCGAACGCCCGCATTACCTCGCCATGGTCGGCGATACCTACTCGTCGGAATGGTGGTGGTCGAAGATCTGGCACTGCCTCAATGTCGACCGCAAGGTCTTCGATGCCGCCCATTCCTGGGTCGAACTTGCCGACTGGATTCCCTCCGTTCTTGCCGGCGTGAAATCGCCCGCCGACATCAAGCGCGGCGTCTGCGCTGCCGGCCACAAGGGGCTTTACAATCCGAAATGGGGCGGCCTGCCGGACAAGGAGTTCCTCTCAAGCCTCGATCCGGCGCTCGCCGATCTGCGCGACCGGCTTTATGACACCGCCCAGGACATCTCCGTTCCCGCCGGCAAGCTTTGCCCCGAATGGGCCGAAAGGCTCGGCCTGCCGGAAGGCATCGCGATTGCCACCGGCGCCTTCGACAACCACCTGGGCTCGATCGGCTGCGGCATCGAGGAGGGCATGCTGGTCAAGGTCATCGGCACCTCCACATGCGATTGCGCGATCGTCGATCTTTCGAAGTCCGACACCATTCCCGGCGTCTGCGGCATCGTCGAAGGCTCGATCCTGCCCGGCTATTACGGCATCGAGGCCGGCCAGTCGGCGGTCGGCGACATCTTCAAATGGTGGGTTGAACGCGTCTGCCAGGGCGGCGCGGCGCTCCATGAGGAACTGACGCGCGAAGCGACCACGATGAAACCCGGCCAGAGCGGCCTTTTGGCGCTCGACTGGAACAACGGCAACCGCACCATTCTGGTCGACCAGCGCCTGACCGGGCTGATCCTCGGCCAGACGCTCTATTCCAGCCGCGCCGAGATCTATCGCGCACTGGTGGAGGCGACCGCCTTCGGCGCGCGCGCCATCGTCGAGCGCATGACCGATTACGGCGTGCCGATCGACAAGGTGGTCTGCGCCGGCGGCATTGCCGAGAAGAACCCGATGCTGATGCAGGTCTATGCCGACGTGATGAACCGCACCATGCTGGTGACCCGTTCGGCCCAGACCTGCGCGCTCGGCGCGGCGGTGGCTGCAGCCGCCGTCGGCGGCGCCCATGCCGATATCAAGACCACGACCCGCGCCATGACCGGGCTCAAAGACATCCGCTATGACCCCATCCCGGAAAACGTCGCGGTCTACGAGGAACTCTATGGTCTCTATCTGACGCTCCATGACGGCTTTGGCGGCATCACCCGCGATGCCGACCTGTCGCGCGTCATGAAAGACCTGATCGACATCCGCGACAAGGTTCGCGGCGCATAACAGACGGCGCAACGTCGCCACTCCCAGGAGGATACACATGATCGGCCTCAAGCCCCTCAAGATCTGGTTCGTCTGCGGCTCGCAGCATCTTTATGGTCCGGAAACGCTCGCCCAGGTGGATGCGCAGTTCAGCGAAATCACCGCTGCACTTTCCAAGGATGGCAAGCTGCCGCTTGAAATCGTGCAGCAGCCGGTGGTGAAGAGCCCGGCAGAAGCCACCGAGCTCGCGGTCCGCGCCAATTCCGACCCTGAATGCGGCGGCCTGATCCTGTGGATGCACACATTCTCGCCGTCGAAAATGTGGATCCGTGGCCTGTCGCAGCTCAACAAGCCGTTCCTGCATCTCCACACCCAGTATGCCCGCGAATTGCCGTGGGATACGATCGACATGGATTACATGAACCTCAACCAGGCCGCCCATGGCGACCGCGAGGCAGGCTTCATCCACACCCGCATGCGCCTTGGCCGCAAGGTCGTGGCCGGCCACTGGTCGGACCCGGAAGTCCACGCCCGCATCGACGCCTGGATGCGCGCTGCCCGCGCCTGGGACGACTGGCAGGGCGCCCGCTTCTGCCGCTTCGGCGACAATATGCGTGAAGTGGCCGTCACCGACGGCGACAAGGTGGCCGCCGAAATGAAGCTCGGCTTCTCGGTCAACGGCTACGGCATCATGGATCTCGTCGATGTCATGGAAACGCTCGCAGACAGCGACGTCGCCGATCTCGCCGCAAGCTACGAGAACGAATACAATGTCGTCGACGCGCTGAAAAAGGGCGGGGACCGCCATGACAGCCTGCTGAATGCGGCGCGCCAGGAACTCGGCCTCAAGACCTTCCTCGAGGCCGGCGGCTTCAAGGGCTTTACCGACACCTTCGAGGATCTGCACGGCATGGAGACCCTGCCGGGCATGGCGACCCAGCGGATGATGGCCGCCGGCTACGGCTTTGCCGGTGAAGGCGACTGGAAGACGGTGGCGCTGGTGCGCGCGCTCAAGGTGATGGGCCACGGCATGAGCGGGGCGACCTCGTTCATGGAGGACTATACCTATCACATGGCGCCCGGCCAGGAGCAGGTGCTGGGCTCCCACATGCTGGAAATCTGCCCGACGATCGCAGACGGCAAGCCGAACATTGAGATCCATCCCCTCGGCATCGGCGGCAAGGCCGATCCGGTGCGCATGGTCTTCAACGCGAAGCTTGGCCCGGCGCTGAATGCCAGCCTGATGGATATGGGCAACCGCTTCCGCCTGCTCGTCAACGAAGTCACGTCCGTCGAACATCCCGACCTGCCGAAGCTTCCTGTTGCCCGCGCCGTCTGGGAATGCAAGCCGGACTTCAAGACCGCGCTTTCGGCCTGGATTCTGGCGGGCGGCGCCCACCACACCGCCTATTCCAACGATGTGACGACCGAGATGCTGGAAGATTTCGCCACCATGGCCGGGATCGAACTTGCCGTCATCAATGACGACACCAGGCTCGACCGCTTCAAGCAGGATCTCAGGACCAACGAGATCTACTGGCATCTGGCGCTTGGAGTGAAGGCGTGAGCGGACTTTACGACGACATCCGCCGCCAGGCTTACGAGGCCAATATCGCGCTGCCGAAACAGGGGCTGATCAACCTCACCTTCGGCAATGCAAGCGCGGTCGACCGCGACCGGGCCGTGTTCGCGATCAAGCCGAGCGGCGTCGATTATGGCGACCTGTCGCCCGAAAACATGGTGATCGTGGATTTCGAGGGCAAGATCGTGGAGGGCAATCTGCGCCCCTCCTCCGATACCCCCACCCACCGCCGCCTGTTCCTCGCCTTCGAGGAGATCGGCGGCGTGGTCCACACCCATTCGACCCGCGCGACTTCCTTCGCACAGGCCGGCCGTGCGATCCCGAATTTCGGCACCACCCATGCGGACTATTTCTACGGCGAAATCCCCGTAACCCGGAAGATGACGCCGGAGGAGATCGCATCCGCCTATGAATGGGAAACCGGCAATGTCATCGTCGAGCGCTTCAAGGATCTGAACCCGCTCGATTTTCCGGCCGTGCTGGTCAACCGCCACGCGCCGTTTACCTGGGGCAAGACGGTTGCGAAGGCGGTCGAAGTCGCCGTTGCCGTCGAATGCATCGCCGACATGGCGCTGATGTCGCTGCAGCTGGAGCCGGGACTGAAGCCGATCGAACAGGAGCTGCTCGACAAGCACTTTCTGCGCAAGCATGGCGCCGGCGCCTATTACGGCCAGCCCGAATAGGAAAATCGTCCTCTCTCCCGGCCATCTTGCTCTGGCCGGGAGCCGCCTTCCCGCCAGCGCTTGCGCGCAACAGGCTGCCCGCCCTTCGGTCGTGGGGAAGATGTCAAGGGAGCACGCCAAGGGAACCAGCGGTCCGTCCCTTGCGTTTGCGTGTGGCCACAAACTGCTTTAGCTTCGCCCGAACCATCACGCTGCCTGCTCCCGCGCGATGCTGGAGCCATGAACCACGCAGGCGCAGAGCGCCCTGGCATTGGAGCCGCCGATGAGATCTTTGCGAAGCCTTTTTACCAGCCCCAAACCGGAAGCGCGGGACGAGGAAGCGCCAGCTCCGTTTCGCGGTGGCCTGCCGGCACCAGAGCAAGGCTTCGTGGCGATCGGCGACATCCACGGCTGTTCCGAAGCCCTTGCCCTGATGTGGGAAAAGATCGCTGCCGCCGCTCCCGGCCTCACCATCGTGCATGTCGGCGACTATATCGACCGTGGCCCCGATTCGGCCGGCGTGTTGCGGATGCTTTCCGAACGCCAGGCGAAAGCCGGCGATATCGTCTGCCTCAAGGGCAACCATGAGGACATGTTTCTCGACTTTCTTGAGGCGCCGGAAGAAAAGGGCGAACGCTTCCTGCGGTATGGCGGACTGCAGACGCTTGAAAGCTTCAAGGGAATGGCGCTTTCGGGCGTTCGCGGCCCGGAGGAACTGCGCAAGACGCGCGACGCGGTGGTCGAACAGATCGGCCCCGAAACCCGCCAGATGCTGGGCGCGATGCAGACGCTCTGGAAAAGCGGCAATGTTGCCGTGGTCCATGCCGGCGCCGATCCGCGCAAGCCCATCGAAGGCCAGCGCGCCAGCAATCTCACCTGGGGCCATCCGGCCTTCGGAAAGCTCGCCCGCGCGGATGGCATCTGGATCGTCCACGGCCACACCATCGTGGACCGGCCGACCATGGCCAACGGCATGATCTCGATCGATACCGGCGCCTATGCCAATGGCAGGCTCACCGCCGCCATCATCCGCCCCGACCAGGAGGTCGAGTTCCTGCAGGTTGCAGCCGGCAAATGATATCCGGACGCACTTGCGTCCACCACGCCGTCAGAACTCCTTGGTGATGAACAGCGAAATCGTGCTCTTGTTGTACTCGTAGAGCTCGACATTCGAGAAGTTCTGCGAATAGGCATATTCGAGCCGCGGCGCGAAACCCTTGGCCGCGAGCGTGCGGAAGGTGGCGCCGACCTCGACATCGATCCGCCGGTCGAGACGCGGCTTGGTCATCAGCGGAAAATCGCCGACATAATCGCGCAGCGTGCCCGACACGGCGATATCCGTGAGAATTCCGCCCGACCATTCCCGGGCATATTTGGCATTCACATTGTAGCCGTCATAGGAGTTGATGTCGTTTTCGGCATGGACATGATTGTAGCCGCCGCCGAAACGGATGCTGCTGGCTGCCGTCAGCGCATAGCGGTGATTGAGGCTGAAGCCCGCCTCATAGCCGTCAAAGGCGTCGATCTCGTCATAATCGAGCAGCTGATAGGACACGCTTGCCGAGGTGACGCCGAACGGGCCGAAGGAACGGCGCACGGAAAACACCGGGCCATAGCCGGTGCGGTAGGGCTCGTTGCCGATGAGCACGCGCTCGGCGGCAATGCCGCCGCTGAAGATCCACGGATCCATGCGCCAGGACAATTGGGAGAAACCGCCGAACTGGGTCTGGTTGTACTGGGTTTCCCTGTAGGCAAGACCGGTTACCGAGCCGCCGAAGGTCAGCGACAGGTCGTCGACGAGTTCAAATGTGTAGGTACCGTTCGCGCCGTAATTCAGACCGACGCCGCTTTCGGCCTTTTCGCCGGGCGCAAGCGCCACGCCGCCGACATGAACCAGATCCTCGTCGGTCGCATCGGAAATGTTCGAGCTCGGCGCAATCGCCACATAGCCGCCCAGCGTCCAGGGCCGGTCGAGGTTCACCCGGTCGATGAAATCCTCATAGAAGGAGCGGAGCGATTCGCTTGGCGCGGTGTCGGCCAGAAGCGAGAAATGATAGATCGCCGCCTTTTTCTCTCCCATGAGCGACAGCGTGTGGGCAAGTTCCTGGCGCACGCGCGTCAGATCGGGCTTCTGGGTGAGGATTTCACGCATGATGGCGGCCGCCTGCGTCAGCTTCCCCTGGCGCTTCAGGATCAGCGCATAGGTAAACTGCTGCGAGATCACCGACATCTCGGGATCGCTGGTGAGATGGGCCGAGAGCGCCATCGCCTTGTCGTATTGTCCCGATTCGATCAGCATCTTGATCTCGGGAAAGGGATTGGCCGCATGCGCCTGACCAGCGCCAAGCCCAGCACAAATCACAGCGTAAAACACAGCGAAAAAAGCGACGTCAGCCGCCAGTTTCGACCAACAGGAGAACAAACGCGCGATCTGCATGCGATTACCAGTCACTCATTACATTTTCGGCCGGGCAGCACCCGGCATTGGCAATCACGGGCCGGCGGCCGGCCCGTGATAACGCGTTCTTCATCGGTCGGCAATGAATGTACCAACGGCGCCGGATCCTGTCAGATCGCCTGCACCATTCAGCAGATAGGTACCCGCCATGCCGGCCGCCGCCGGGCCGTAAAACCCGCCTTCAACCCCGGAAGCACCCTGATTGATCAAACCATAATCATTGGCGATCGCAATCGAATTGGGGTTGGAGTTGAATTCCGAGCCCTGGATCGTGGCATCGAAGGTAATGTCGCCCATATCGCTCTGCATCGCGCCGGCGAGCTGGCCGGTCCCGAAGTTCACGTTCGCCTGGAAGCCGCCCTCGATATAGTCGAGCGTGGATGGCGGGAAGGGCAGCGAATAGTCGGTGACCGCTGCGCCGCCGAGATGGTTGCCGCGATAAACGGCCGTGCCGGTCAAGGGCATCTGGGAAGCGGGCGTCATGCCGTTGGTCGAGCGCACCGCCGTGAAGGTCAGGTCATCCCCACCCGGCTCCACCTCGATCAGCGCGACAACGGGCCCTTCCTTGATCGCCGGATTGTTGAAATAGCCAAGCTGCAGATAGGCGTCGGCGTCGTCGCTGACAAAGCCGCCGGAGCCATCGGCATAGAAATTCGCCGATTGGCCGGCATCCGGCCCTTCCGTCATCACGACGGTAACCGTATCATCGCCATTGACGCTGATATTGGCGGCGGCGCCGCCAGAGCCGGTGACCTGCGCCGTGCGCATGTTGACGTCCCCAAAATAGCCAACGGCATTGGTCGAAATCACATCATTGCTGTCACTGCCACAGCCGGCAACGACTGCGGCCGCGCCAAGCACGGCCACGCTCAAATACTTCATCGTCCCCACTCCCCCTTGCCGAAAAATTAACAAGTAGTTAACTGTTGCAACGGCAGCGGATCGTGTCAACGGGATCGAAAGTATATTAGCTTAATATTTCAAGAGATTGCCAAACCCCTGCAACCGATCGGGCAGGGCGAGCGTTTTAGGTCACAGTGCCTTTAGGAGACCGGAATATATGACGACCCAGACTCAATTGCCGCTTTTTTACAAGAAACCCGAGGTCCTGCGATTTGAAGACCACAAGGGAATGGGGCTTGCGAAAGAGCGCGACTTTTCGTTCACGGCCGAGGCGACCGCCATTCCCCTTTCCGTCAGCGAATTCATGCCGGCCATCCGTCACTATCCGATCGTGTTTGTCGGCGAAAAGGATCCGTCCCCGGTCGCGATCGTCGGCTTGAAGCAGGGGCACAATCTCATGCTTGAAGAGAACGGCGGCTGGGCGGCGCAGACCTATGTGCCGGCCTATATTCGCCGTTATCCCTTCATTCTGGTGCAGTCGCAGGACCAGGACACGCGCTATCTGGCCTATGACAGCGGCAGCGACATGGTAAAACCGCTCGAAGAGGCCCCCGATGCCGCGCCGATCTTCAACGAGGACGGGACCGCGAGCAAGGTGGTCGAGCCGATGCTCAATCTCTGCGAGGCCTATCACCAGCACCGGGCGCAGGACACGGCGTTCCTGAAGGCCGTTGCCGAAGCAGACCTGCTGGTCGCCCGCCATGTCGACATGGATTTCCCCGACAAGTCGCGCTACCGCCTGGATGGCTTCCGCGTGATCGACATCGAGCGCTATCGCGCGCTGTCGGCCAAGACGCTGAAGCACTGGACGGAAAAGGGCTGGGCAGACGCGATTGCGCTCCACCTTGCCTCCGCCCAGAACTGGGGTCTGCTGATGGAGCGCAACCAGCGCTTTCTCAAAAGCGCCTGATCGCGGCCTTACGGCATATATTGCCCGCCATTGATATCGATGACCTGTCCGGTGATGTAGCCGGACATGGTCGGCGAGGCGAGAAACGCAAAACTCCAGGCGCAATCCTGAGCCGTTCCGAGCCTGCCGAGCGGGATCGTGTTGAGGGCGGCATTCATGGCTGCATGCGGGGTTTCATCGTGGAACGGCGTTTCGATCACGCCGGGCGCCAGCGCATTGACCCGGATCCCGTCACCGGCAAGTTCCTTCGCGAGCGAACGGGTCAGCGAATGCGCCGCCGATTTCGCCGCTGCGTAAATGCCTGATCCCATCGCGCCGCCATTGCGTGCCGCGATCGAACCGACATTGATGACGGAGGCCCGGTCGCTCGCCTTCAGGGCGGGCAGCGCCTGGCGCACAAGCCTCAGGATCGAACGGGTGTTGAGATCGAACACCTGTTCGTAGACGGCCTCGTCGAATGCGCCAACGCTGGTGCGGCCGATCGCGCCGGCATTGTTGATCAGACAGTCGAGACCGCCCATGATCGCGACCGCCTCGTCCACGATGCGCTGCGCCTCGTCGGCCTTTGCGACATCGCCGCCCACTACATGCGCCTTTCCGCCTGCCCTCTTCAGCCGGTCGGCAAGCGCTGCCGCCGCCTCCTTGCCGCTGTAATAATGCACGCACACCTCGGCACCACAGCGCGAGAGCGCCTCGGCAGCCGCGGCACCGATACCGGAGCTTGCCCCGGTCACGAGAACCTTCATTCCAACGAGATCATCTACGGGGATCATGGACCTGCCCTCTTTGTTTCTGGCCGTGTTTTCATACACAGCTTGTCTTCACCGCGCACGCGAAAAACCCGGCCGGAGCCGGGTTTGGAAACTTGGAACCTGACTGAGGTTTACTTGCAGGTGCTGATCTTGTTCAGCGCCGCAGTAACGCCGATCAGCGAATAAGTATGGCTGGTGACCGTACCGCGCGCCGAGGTTGCCTTGACTTCCATGGTGCGACCCGCCTTCAGAGCTGCAACCAGCGTCGGCTCCTGGGCCGCATTTTCAAGCCAGCCGCCCTTGCCCTTGTGATACATCGCGAAGCTCTTGCCGTCGACGATCACGTTGATGGTCGAGCCTTCCTTCAGCGTGAAACCCATCATCGCCTGCGGCTCGAGCGAAACGCTCTGGCCCGGATATTTCGTGACCACGAAGAAGTTGTCGCCGTGATCCACATTGGCCGGCTCCTTCTTTGCCGGCACGGAAAGGGCGTAGCACACCTTGCCTGCATCCGACTGGTAGGAATAGGCGACCCATGCATCGAATTTCTGGATGGGTGTCGGCGTCTGCGCGGAAGCGATCGAGGCGCCGGTGAATAGAAGTACCAGTACGAGGACGATTCTTTTTGCAAACATGTGATCCTGCCGATTTTCTCTGCTTGGTGCCGGGCGCGCGACCTTGCCTCGGCGCGTCCCGCTACTTTGAGATTGAGCCAATTACATACGCAATCGAGGTTACCAAAATCTCAACGTTGGAACGGTTAAGGCCCGGCCGCCCATTTCAGTGGCTCATTGATTATGAGACAGACAAATGCCGCCAATCACGGCGAGAATGCGGCAAGAGCGTCCGAAAACCAAATCAGCCCTTCCGGATCGCCGTCAGCGCCGCATCTGCGCGATCATAATGGTCGTCGCTGACATTGCGCCGGATCATCGTCAGCGCGGCAGTGAGCACCGCCAGGTCGTCGGTAAAGCCAACGAACAGGAAGATGTCGGGGATCAGATCTGCCGGCATGATGAAATAGGCAAGCGCCGAATAGAGCACGACCTTTGCGCCGAGCGGCGTATCCCTGTCGGTCGCGCAGTAATAGGCTGCCACCGCATCGCGGGCGAACGGAATGCGCGCGGCCGTCTTGGTCAGCTTGTGCCAGAAGCCAGCGCGCACGATCCGTTCATTTTCAGCCCGGGTCTCGTCGTCTTCGGGCTCCAGAATGTCACCATATTTGATGTCGCTCATGAAAAACTCCCTGTTACCCCGCGATATAGGGCGTCAGCACTCAAATACCATAGCGGCCGGCTGCCTTGTCCATGATCTCGCCGAGTGCGAGATCGCGGGCGCTGACGCCTCCGGACGAATGGGTGGTTAGCGACACGCCGACCCGGTTATAGACATTGTTCCAGACCGGATGATGATCGAGCCGCTCGGCTGCCAGCGCGCATTCGCTCATGAAGGCGAAGGCCTCGCGAAAATCGGCAAACCTGAAATCGCGGGTGATCGCCGTGCCGTCTTCGGCAAGCGACCAGCCGGCGCGCTCGCCAAGCGCCCGGTCGAGCGCTTCGGGTTCCAGTCGGGCGTCATCCATGGCATCCTCCCTCGCACTCATACCGTCAGAAAATTGCGAATACATCATGGCACAACCCGAAAAACCCGCAATCCTGTTCGTCTGCAGCGGCAATATCTGCCGTTCGCCGCTGGCCGAAGGGGTGTTTGCGCACCTTGCCGGCGAGGCCGGCCGCGGCGATGACTTCCTCCTTGATTCAGCGGGCATCGGCAACTGGCACGCGGGAGAACGCGCAGACCCGCGCTCAAGGGCGACAGCGAAACGCCACGGCTTCGACATCGACCACCAGCGCGCCCGTCAGATCAGGCCGGCGGATTTCGACCGGTTTTCCCTGATCCTGGGCATGGATTTCAACAATGTCACGGCGCTCAAACGCCTCGGAGGTCACAGCCCGAAAGCTGAAATCGCCCTGTTTTCAGACTACACGCTCGGCCGGCACGAAGAGGTGCCCGATCCCTATTATGACGAGGATGACGGGTTCGAGACCGTCTACCACATGCTGTTGGCGGGCTGCCAGTCGCTGCTGTCGAAGCTGTAGGCGTCCATCGGATCGTAAAGGTCGAACGCCTCTTCGACCTTGTAGGGTCCGCCGCCAACGGAATCGCGCGATGACAGCAGAACGAAGCGGCCCGCCGTAAATGGCAGCGTCTGGAAATTTCCGCGTGCGGAAAGATAATCCACCACATCCGGCACCTTGGTGCCGCGCAGCCGCGCGAGCGTGACATGCGGCATGAACTTGCGTGGATCGGCGCGCAGCCCGAGCCGCTGGCACATGCGGTCGATATCGCCCTGCAGCGCGAAAAGATCGGGCGCGGGCGAAACGCCGGCCCAGATCGCATGGGGTTTCTTGGAGCCGAAATGACCGGTTCCGGACAGCGAGAGCTGGAAGGCGGGACGATCGATCCGGTCGAGCCATTGCACGACTTCGTCGGCTGTGCGGAAGTCGACATCGCCGATGAACCGCAAGGTGATGTGGTAGTTCTCCACATCGATCCAGCGGGCCCCGGGCAGGCCGCCGCGCAGAAGCGAAAGACTTAACGCCTGTTCGCGCGGGATTTCGAGGGCGGTGAAAATTCTCGGCATGGCGAGCTCCCCGAATCTGCTTGTCGTACCCTCAGCGAATCACTTAACCCGGTTTCTGGCAAGCGTTATTTTGTTTCTCCCCTGATGGATTGGAGGAAGGCCTCCACGCTCGGGAGCGTTTTCTCCACCATCACCTCAACGCCCCTGGCATTGGGATGCATGCCGTCGGCAAGCTGCAGATCGGCGTGTGTGGCAACGCCGTCGAGAAAGAACGGATAGAGCTCCAGCCCGTATTCGCTCGCAAGTTCCGGATAGATCGGATTGAACTCGGCACCATAGGATGCCCCCATGTTCGGCGGCGCCATCATGCCCATCAGCATCACCGGGATCTCGCGATCCTCCAGACGCTCGATGATGGTCGAAAGGTTTTTAGCCGCCTCTTGCGGTGCAATACCGCGCAACGCATCATTGGCGCCGAGTTCCAGAATCACGCCATTGGTGCCATCCGGCACCGACCAGTCGAGCCGTGCAAGCCCGCCGCTGGTGGTGTCGCCCGACACGCCGGCATTGGCGATCTTCACATCGTAGCCGGCTTCGGTCAGTGCAGCCTGCAGCTTTGACGGATAATCCTCGCCCGGTCCGAGCTCGTAGCCAGCCACCAGGCTGTCGCCGAGCACGACGATCTCGAGCGGCGTTTCCGCCCGGACGGCCCCGCCTGCCAACATGGAAATTGCAAAAACAATCGGCAGTGTCGCTTTCAATCGCATGGTCGAACTCCTAAATCGGGTTTTCTGCCGCAAGATCGGTCCACTGGTGCGGAAACGGCGTAGTCCCTTATGTGTTGCGCCGACCTCATGATTTCAAAGCGGGAAACAAATTTGTCTGAAAACCTGATTGCACTTGAAGACGCCCATCTGACGCTCGGACGCGGCTCTGCCGCCGTACATGTGCTGAAGGGCATGTCGCTTGAAATCGGCCGCGCGGAATCCGTCGGCATTCTCGGCCCCTCCGGCTCCGGCAAGTCCACGCTGCTGATGGTGATCGCAGGGCTTGAACGGCTCGACAGCGGCGAGATCACGATCAACGGCACCGCGCTTTCAAAACTCACGGAAGATGCGCTTGCGGCGTTCCGCGGCGAAAATGTCGGGATCGTTTTCCAGTCGTTCCACCTGATCGCGAACATGACCGCGCTCGAAAATGCCGCGATCCCGTTGGAGCTTGCCGGCCGCGCCGATGCCTTCGAGCGTGCCCGTGCGGCGCTGGAAAGCGTCGGCCTCGGCCACCGCCTCACCCATTATCCGGGTCAGCTTTCCGGCGGCGAACAGCAGCGCGTGGCGATTGCCCGCGCACTTGCCCCCGAGCCCTCGGTTCTGATCGCGGACGAGCCGACCGGCAATCTCGATGGCGAAACCGGCAGCCAGATCGCCGACCTGCTGTTTGCCCGTCAGCGCGAAATGGGCACGACGCTGGTGCTCGTCACCCATGATCCGGCGCTTGCCGCGCGCTGCGACCGGCAGGTGCATGTGCGCTCCGGTGAGATCGTCGCGCCTTCGGAAACGCCTGTCCGATGAAAGCAAACCGTCTCAACCTTCCCCTCGCGCTGAAATTTGCGCTGCGCGAAATGCGCGGCGGGCTTTCCGGCTTCTACATCTTTCTCGCCTGCATCGCGCTTGGCGTTGCCGCGATCGCCGCCGTCAACTCGGTCTCCACCGCCGTCAATGACGGCATTGCAGAGCGCGGCCGCGAAATCTTGGCCGGCGATATCCGCTTCGAACGTGATAACCAGCCGCTTGACGGCGCGGCGCTTGCCTATATCGAAACCCTGGGGCCGATGTCGCAATCGGTGACGATGCGCTCCATGACGCGGCTTCCAGATGGCTCCGACCAGGCACTTGCCGAGGTGAAGGCCGTTGACGACGCCTATCCGCTCTACGGCACGGTGATCTCCGATCCGGCCATGCCCGTCGACATGGCGATCGCCGAAAAGGACGGCCGATATGGCGTGCTGCTGGCGCCGCTGCTGGCGGAACGGCTGAAGCTTTCGCCCGGCGACACGCTGCTCCTCGGCAATACCGAACTCGTGGTATCCGGCACGCTGGTTCAGGAGCCGGATGCGCTCTCGGAAGGCTTTGCCTTCGCGCCCCGCATCATGATCAGCCGCGCCGCCCTCGATGCTTCCGGCCTTGTCCAGACCGGAAGCCTCACCGAATACGGCTATCGCATCCGGCTTGCAGATCCGGCGGCCAGCCCGGACGCGGTGAAAACCGAGGCGGAAACGAAATTCCCCGATACAGGCTGGCAGATCCGCACCAGCGACCGCGCCGCGCCATCGCTGTCTGAAAATGTCGACCGGCTTTCGGAATTCCTGACGCTTGTGGGGCTTGCAACGCTGATTACCGGCGGCGTCGGCATCGCCAACGCCGTCAGCGCCTATCTCGAAAGCCGCCGCCGGGCGATCGCCGCCTTCAAATGCATGGGCGCGCCTGCCGATATGGTGGTCGCGATCTACTTCCTGCAGATCATGCTGGTTGCCCTGATCGGGATTGCGATCGGCGTGGTCTTCGGCGCGATCATTCCGCTGATCGCGCTGCCTTTGCTCTCCTCGCTGCTGGATATCGCGATCCCCGCCGGCATCTTTCCACTGGCGCTTGCGCTTGCGGCCCTTTTCGGCCTCCTGACCGCGCTCGCCTTTGCAATCCTGCCGCTTGCCTCCGCCCGCAATGTTCCGGCGACAGCACTGCTGCGCGAGCATGGCTTTGACGAGGGCCGCCGGCCGTCCTGGCCGTTTCTGGCGGCAACCGCAGCGACCCTCGCCATTCTGTCTGCGCTGGCGATCGTCACCGCGGAGGAAAAATTCGTGGCGGGCGTGTTCCTCGCCGCGGTCGCCGGCGCCTTCGTGGTTCTCAGGCTCGTGGCGGTAGCAATCAAATGGGCGGCGGCAAGGGCGCCGCATCCGCGCGCGCCATCGCTGCGGCTTGCTCTCGGCAACATCCACAGGCCCGGCGCGCTGACCGGCTCGGTCGTGCTCTCGCTCGGTCTTGGCCTCACGCTTCTGGTCGGCCTTGCCCTCATCGACGGCAATCTCAATCGCGAGCTTTCGCGCTCCCTGCCGGAGCGTGCCCCCGACTTCTTCTTCATCGATATCCAGGGCAATGAGGTCAATGACTTCAAGGCGCTGATCGGCGAGCAGGCGCCGGATGGCGAACTGACGCTGGTGCCGATGCTGCGCGGCAGGATACTGGCGCTCAACGACATCCGGACCAGCGAGTGGAAGGCGCCCACCGAGGACGCCAAATGGGTGCTGCGCGGCGACCGCGGCATCACCTATGACGCGACGTTGCCAGAAAACGCCAAGCTTGCGGAAGGCGAATGGTGGCCTGAGAATTACAGCGGCAAGCCCCTGGTCTCGTTTTCCGCCGATGAGGGCCGCGAACTCGGCCTGAAGCTTGGCGATACGGTGACCATCAGCGTGCTCGGCCGCGACATCACCGCGACCATCGCCAATTTCAGGACGGTGGAATGGGATTCGCTGGCGATCAACTTCGTGATGGTATTTTCGCCCAACACCTTTGCCGGGGCGCCGCATAGCTGGCTCGCCACGCTTTCCGACCCCGGCTCCGACAACGCCAGGAATGCCGGGATCCTCGGCGCCGTGACCCGCACCTTCCCGACCGTCACGACGATCGAGGTCAAGGCGGCGCTGGAGGTTGCGGGCGATCTTGTCAGCCAGCTTGCGACCGCGATCCGGGCGGCCGCCGCAATCGCGCTCATCGCCTCGGTCCTGGTGCTTTCCGGTGCGCTTGCCGCAGGCAACCGCAGGCGCGGCCATGATGCGGTGATCATGAAGACGCTCGGCGCGACGCGCCCGGCGCTGATCCGGGCCTTCGTCTACGAATATCTTCTCTTGGGCTTTGCCACCGGCGTGTTCGCGCTTGCGGCTGGCTCGGCGGCGTCATGGTATGCGTTGACAAAGATCATGATGCTGCCCTTCGCGCTGCTGCCAACCGTGGCGATCGGGACGATCTGCGGCGCCGTGATCGTGACGGTTGCGATCGGCCTTGCAGGAACCTGGCATCTGCTTGGCCAGAAGCCCGCGCTTTATCTGCGCGAGCTGTAAAGCAATTCGAGGCGAACCGGTTTTCCGTCTGGAACCGCGAAACAAATAGCTTTGGAGCGGCGCGTTGAAAAACGGAGCCGCTCCGGGAGCCACCATCACTTGTCGCGGCGAAGCGCGTCCATCAACTCGTTGTTGCGGCGATCGGCCCAATAGTTCTGGACCGCAAAAAGCGCCCAGAGCGCCGCGATCGGCCAGCCGATAAGGGTAATCTGCAGGATCAGGCAGAGGACGCCGGAAAAGGGTTTGCCGATGGTGAAAAACGACAGCCACGGCAAGATGACGGCAATGAAATAGCGCATGAGTATCCTCGCTGCTTGCGACCGCATCTGCGGCCTCCTGGCAATAAAGATGGTGAAGCGCTTGATGGTTTTGCAGGTCAGGGCATGCGATTCTTACGAAAATTTGAGCAATAGGTGACGGATTTCAACCGGATATGCCTTGTATCGCCTGTCCGTTCCCATCATATTGAAGGCAGGCTTGCTGGAGCCCCCCAGCGGCGCCTGGATGTCCGCCCCATGGCGATTTCCGACACCGTGAACCACGAGGGGCTTTTTTAGAGGAACTCAATGGCTGATCTTCGCAATTATCAGAATCGCGCGCATGCAGGAGCGCAAGCGAGTGCTGAAATCGATCAGGGCCTGCGCGCTTACATGCTGCGCGTTTACAATCTGATGGCTCTTGGCCTCGTGATTACCGGCATCGCGGCCTATGGAATCTTTACCCTGTCGGTTGCCGGCGACGCCAGCGGCCAGGTGCAGCTGACCGAATTCGGTCAGGTCATGTATGCCTCGCCGCTGAAATGGCTGGTGATGTTTGCCCCGCTGATCGCCTTCTTCTTCCTGGCGTTCCGCATCAACAAGATGTCCGTTGCCGCAGCCCAGACCGCTTTCTGGGTGTATGCCGCACTGACGGGCATTTCGCTCTCGACCATCTTCCTGGTCTATACCGGTCAGAGCGTCGTCCAGACCTTCTTCATCACCGCGGCGTCCTTCGGTGCGCTGTCGCTCTACGGCTACACCACCAAGCGTGACCTGTCGGCGATGGGTTCGTTCATGGTCATCGGCCTGTTCGGCGTCATCATCGCCATGGTCGTCAACATCTTCCTGCAGTCGAGCGCGCTCGGCTTCGCGATCTCGGTCCTCGGCGTGCTGATCTTCGCTGGCCTGACCGCCTGGGATACCCAGAAGATCAAGGAAATGTACTATGAGGGCGATGGCCATGAAGTGGCTGGCCGCAAGGCCGTCATGGGTGCGCTGACGCTGTACCTCGACTTCATCAACATGTTCCTGTTCATGCTGCGTCTGCTCGGCAACCGGAACTGATTCCTTCGTGGATGAACGTGCTCAAGGCGGCCTTCGGGCCGCCTTTTTTTGTGAGGATGGGCTTCGAAACAAGGCCCTTGCCTTTTTGGGGAAAAGCGCGCTTCGATTGCGGTGTTCCAGAGCCTGACGAAGCACCACCCGACGATGACCATCACCCTCAGACCTGCCACCCCCGGCGATATCGCCGCCATTACCGAGATCTATGCCGAAAGCGTGCTGAATGGCGTTGCAAGCTATGAGCTTGACCCGCCGGACCGGGCCGAAATGGAAAGGCGCATGGAGACGATCACCGCTGGCGGCTATCCCTATCTTGCGGCAATCGAGGATGGCGCGCTGGTCGGCTATGCCTATGCCAGTGCCTTCCGCACCCGCCCGGCCTACCGCTTCCTCGTCGAAAACTCCGTCTATCTGTCGCCGCTCGCGCGCGGCAGGGGTGTCGGAAAGCTGCTGCTTGCAGCGCTTGTTCGCGAATGTGAACAGCGCGGCTTCCGCCAGATGGTCGCCGTCATCGGCGGCGCAAGCCCCGCCTCGGTCGCGCTGCACAAGGCCATCGGCTTCTCGGAGGCGGGGCGATTGACAGGCACCGGCTTCAAGCATGGCCGCTGGCTCGATACCGTGTTCATGCAACTGAGCCTCGGCGAGGGCAACACCAGCGATCCGCTGCCGCTTTCGGTGTGATTGCACGAGAAAGGCTACAGAGTTGGCCCGAGAATGACATTCGTGGACAAGGCCAGAGGATCCCCAAAGCTTTGATACCCAGCAGCAGCAAAAAGGCGCCGGGTTGCCCCGACGCCTCTTGGATAGCCTGCGATTTTCAAACCTCATTCCGTCCCGAAGAAATCCTTCATCTTCGAGAAGAACCCGTTCGATTCCGGATTGTTCTCGTTCGATGACAGCTCTTCGAATTCCTGCAGCAGCTCGCGCTGGCGCTTGGTGAGCTTCTGCGGGGTTTCGACCCGGACCTGGATATAAAGGTCGCCGCGATGGGAGGAACGCAGCACCGGCATGCCCTTGCCCTTCAGACGGAACTGCTTGCCGGTCTGGGTGCCTTCCGGCACCGATACCCGCGATTTCGCGCCTTCAAGCGTGGTCACTTCGAACTTGCCGCCGAGCGAGGCCTGCGTCATCGAGATCGGAACGGAACAATGCAGGTCCGCGCCGTCACGCTGGAAGAACGGATGCGGCTTTACCGACAGGAAAATATAAAGATCGCCCGAAGGCCCGCCGCGCAGACCCGCCTCGCCTTCGCCCTGAAGACGGATTCGGGTGCCATCCTCGATGCCGGCGGGAATGTTGACCGACAGCGACCGCTCCTCGATGACGCGACCTTCGCCGCGGCATTTCGGGCACGGGTCGGAGATGGTCTCGCCGCGACCGTGACAGGTCGGGCAGGTGCGCTCCACCGAGAAGAAACCCTGGGCCGCACGCACGCGGCCGGCGCCGTGACAGGTCGCACAGGTCGTCGGCGAAGAGCCGGGTTTCGCACCCGAGCCCGTGCATTCGTCACAAACGACGGAGCTAGGCACGCGGATCTGGGCGGTCTTGCCATGGAACGCCTCTTCCAGCGTGATTTCCATGTTGTAGCGCAGATCGGCGCCGCGTTCGCGACCGTTCGGCTGACGCCGCCCACGGGCGCCGCCCATCATCTCGCCAAAGATGTCCTCGAAGATGTCGGAGAAACCACCGGCGCCGCCGAAACCTTGGGCACCACCGCCGAAGCCGCCGGCACCCGGCCCGCCATTCTCGAACGCGGCATGGCCGAAACGGTCATAGGCCGCGCGCTTCTGGGGATCCTTCAGCGTCTCATAGGCTTCGTTGATTTCCTTGAACTTCTTCTCGGCGTCGGCATTATCCGGATTGCGGTCCGGGTGATACTTCATCGCAAGCTTGCGGAAGGCGCTTTTCAGCTCCTTTTCGTCAGCCGAGCGACCGACGCCGAGTGTCTCGTAATAATCCGCTTTTGCCATGGAGTTGCCAAACCTCTTCAAAAAGAGTGGTCCGGCCGCCAGGAGACGGCCGGAATCGTGTCAGTTCAGGGATGCTCGATCGTCAGATCAGGCCGACTTCTTCTTGTCGTCGTCATCGCTGACGTCTTCGAAGTCGGCATCAACAACGTCATCCGCCTTGGCGTCGCGGGCCGCATCCGCCGAGGCCTGCTCGGTTTCGTCGGCCTGCTGGGCCTCATAGATCGCCTGACCGAGCTTCATGGAGGCTTCCATCAGCGTCTGGGTCTTGGCCTGGATGTCGTCGGCGTCCGGCGTCTCTGCGGCAACGGCTGCCTTGAGATCGTCGATCGCGGTCTGGATCGCCGTACGGTCCGCCTCGGAAACCTTGTCGCCATGCTCCTTGAGCGACTGCTCGGAGGAGTGGATCAGGCTTTCGGCCTGGTTCTTGGCTTCCACGCCGGCACGACGCTTCTTGTCGGCTTCGGCGTTGGCTTCGGCATCCTTCACCATCTGGTCGATATCGGCGTCGGAAAGACCACCCGAAGCCTGGATACGGATCTGGTGCTCCTTGCCGGTGCCCTTGTCCTTGGCCGACACGTTGACGATGCCGTTGGCGTCGATGTCGAAGGTGACTTCGATCTGCGGCACGCCGCGCGGGGCCGGCGGAATGCCGACGAGGTCGAACTGGCCGAGCATCTTGTTGTCGGCCGCCATTTCGCGCTCGCCCTGGGCGACGCGGATGGTCACGGCGGACTGGTTGTCCTCGGCTGTCGAGAAGGTCTGGCTCTTCTTCGTCGGAATCGTCGTATTGCGGTCGATCAGGCGGGTGAACACGCCACCGAGCGTTTCGATACCGAGCGACAGCGGCGTCACGTCGAGCAGCAGAACGTCCTTGACGTCGCCCTGCAGCACGCCGCCCTGGATCGCAGCGCCGAGTGCCACGACTTCATCCGGGTTGACGCCCTTGTGCGGGTCCTTGCCGAACAGCTGCTTGACGGTTTCCTGCACCTTCGGCATGCGGCTCATGCCGCCGACGAGAACGACTTCATCGATCTCGCTTGCCGAAACGCCGGCATCCTTCAGAGCGGCCTTGCACGGACCGACGGTGCGCTTGACCAGATCGTCGACCAGGTTTTCGAACTTGGCACGGGTCAATTTCAGCGTCAGGTGCTTCGGGCCGGAAGCATCCGCCGTGATGAACGGCAGGTTGATTTCGGTCTGCTGCGAGGACGAGAGCTCGATCTTGGCCTTTTCCGCAGCTTCCTTCAGGCGCTGCAGGGCAAGCTTGTCGGAGCGCAGGTCAATGCCGTTTTCCTTCTTGAACTCATCGGCAAGGTATTCGACGAGACGCATGTCGAAGTCTTCACCGCCGAGGAAGGTGTCGCCATTGGTCGACTTCACTTCGAAGACGCCATCGCCGATCTCGAGGATCGACACGTCGAAGGTGCCGCCGCCAAGGTCGTATACGGCAATGGTCTTGCCGTCGTTCTTGTCAAGACCATAGGCAAGGGCAGCAGCCGTCGGCTCGTTGATGATGCGCAGGACTTCAAGACCCGCGATCTTGCCGGCATCCTTGGTCGCCTGGCGCTGGGCGTCGTTGAAGTAGGCGGGCACCGTGATCACGGCCTGCTCAACCTTTTCGCCGAGATAGGCTTCGGCGGTTTCCTTCATCTTCTGAAGCACCATGGCCGAGACCTGCGAAGGGGAATAGGACTTGTCGTTGGCCTTCACCCACGCATCGCCATTGTCGCCCTTGACGATCTCGAAGGGAACGAGGCCCTTGTCCTTGGTCACGGTCGGATCATCGAAGCGGCGGCCGATCAGGCGCTTCACTGCGAACAGCGTATTGGTGGGGTTGGTGACGGCCTGGCGCTTGGCGGGCTGGCCGACGAGGCGCTCGCCATCTTCGGAGAAGGCCACCATCGACGGGGTCGTGCGCGCGCCTTCGGCGTTTTCAATCACCTTTGCATCCTTGCCATCCATGATGGCGATGCAGGAGTTGGTGGTTCCCAGGTCGATACCGATTACTTTAGCCATTTTACTTCTCTCCTTTTAAGCAGGCCATCAGAACCCTTCAGGCATTCCTTGACGGCCCCTTGAGCATGGTCTTGATTTGATTTCCGAACCGGCGATAACGCCGTTGTGATCGGTATATAATAAGCACCAAAACGCTCTGCAAGGCGCTGTTTCACCCTTATCTGAGCATTTTGGAGCCAATTTTCGGGCTTTTTGCCGGGTGGTTTACGATTTCCACCCCGGCCTTCCCGCGCATGCCCAAGACGCCGGCACTGCGGGGCACCGGCGCTGATATAAGCGCGATCGCGAAGCGATCAATCGGGCGTCGAATATTCGGTATAGAGCTTTTCAAGAACCGCTCCGCCCGCTTCCTGCGCGGCCTGACCCGGACGGTTGAGGAGAACCGCGATCGCGAGGTCCTGCTCGGGATCGATGATGATCCGCGCAAGGTTCATCGAATTGGAGCCGTTATGGGTCACCAGCGGCTCAGGCGCGAAGTCAAACGGAACCACGCCCCAGCCAAGCGCATAGGCACCGGTGGTGGGCGTTCCGGGCGGCGCGTTTTCCAGAACCGGCGTTTCGACCTGCGGCTGATGCAGGAATTTCAGCGTCTCGGCCGAAACCAGCGCAGGCCCGCGCTTTCCCTCGCCGGCATTCCAGCCCGCCCATTGGGCATAGTCGCCGATCGACATATGCGCATTGCCGGCGGGTCCGATTACCGGCGGCACATCTGAGGCAGGCCCCCAGTAGATCGGCTTCAGCGATCCGTCCTCTCGAAGACGGTGGCTGACCGGCGCGTCGATGACGCCAAAGGTCGCCTGTGGACCGAGGCCCGCCGTCTCAAGGCCGAGCGGCGCGAAGA
This sequence comes from Martelella limonii, assembly GCF_013344475.1. Lineage (GTDB taxonomy): Bacteria > Pseudomonadota > Alphaproteobacteria > Rhizobiales > Rhizobiaceae > Martelella > Martelella limonii. The sequence continues at coordinate 235,389 of NZ_JABUOU010000006.1, forward strand.
TCCGCTCGTTGATCATGGTTTCCCAATGCGCGCCGGAGACCTTTTCCACCATCATCGCGGCGATGACGTAACCGAAGTTCGAATACTGGAAGGGCGAGCCTTCCGGCACAGTGATCTCATGCGCCTTCCAGGTGTCGAGCAGGTTATGGCGGCGTTCCCACGGATTGTAATCAAAGGTTTCTGCCGAGAAATAGAGGTCGACCAGTTCGGCATCGTCAGAGGGAATGCCGCTTGAATGCGACAGCAATTCGACAAGGGTCGCGTTGCGGAGGCTTTCGCTCATGCCCGGAAAGTCTTCGCCGAGCACGTCGCCGACGGTGACATCCCAGTCGAGCTTGCCCTCTTCCACCATCATCGCCGCAAGCGTCGCGGTCATCGCCTTGGTGTTTGAGCCGAGATGAAAGCGGTCATCGATTGCGACCGGAATATCCTCGCCCGCGACCCGTGTGCCGACAGCGGCAATGGCGACGGTCTCGCCATTCTTGACGACCGCAGCCGCAATGGCGGGGACATCATAGTCCGCCCGGATGGTCTGGAGGTATGCCGGAAGATCGAAGGCTGCGGCAGGCATTGCTGCAAGCGCGAGCGGCAGGCCCGCAAGCATGGCTCTGCCATTGCGCCCCAGAAGGCGTGCGAAAAATCCGTTCAGCATCATGTTTCCCCTGTTTCCGGCCAGGCCGGGTTTCATCTGCCGCCCGCAGACGGCATGAGGTCCGGATACGCGCCGATCAGGCGCAGGCGCGTTCCCAGACAGAACGCGGCAGAAGATGCACACCGGACGCGGCGTCTTCTCCCGCCCCGACAATGTGGCCGATCCCCTCGGCCATCACCGCAAGCGTCATGTCGAATGCGTTCAGACTGTCGCCCTCGCCGCCCACCAGATTGGCCATGGCGCCATTCACGAACAGATGGATGCTGTTGCCGGAGACAAGCCTGTAGGTCGTGACGGCCGGCAGTGCATCGACCTTTTCAAGCCCCGCAAGCGGCGACAGCTCGATCTCGTCGATCCGATGCCCGGCATTCAGCAGGAAACAGCCATCCTTCAGGTCTTCGATTACCGAATACGGCACGACATGATGTGCGCCGGTACCGGTCACGATCACATCCGCAAGCGGCGCGACGTCCGGCACCGACCCTGCAAGGAAACCATCATAGCGCGCCTGCAGAAGCCGCGCAGGATCAACTTCGGCCACCATCACCGTGCCGCCGAAGGCCCGCGCGCTTGCCGCAAGGCCCTGGCCCACAGAGCCGTAGCCGACCACAAGCACGTTCTTTTCATGGAGGCTCAGCAGCGTGCGGGTGAAGAAGGCGTTCCAGGTGGTCAGGCCCACCATGTGGCGGTTGTGGAGCCCTTCCTTCACCGGCAGGTCGTCCCAGTTGAAGATCGGCCAGGGCGGCAGCGCGCCCTTGAGGCGGTTGATCCCCGATCCGGTTGCCTCAAGCCCAGCCCTGATCGGCGGCATGTCCATGCCTTCCGACAGCAGCATATGGGTGAAGTCCGAGCCCATCTCGCAAAGATGCGTCGGCTGCCAGTCGAGGCCGGTGCGGATCGCCGTCATCCAGTCGTCTTCCGGCATGTTCTTGTAGGCATCGACCCGGGCGCCGGCGGCGCGCATCGCATCGACGACCTCGTTGCGCACGGTTGCAGGATTGCAGGTGGTCACGAAAAGCTCCGCGCCCCGGCCTGCAAGCCCTTTCACCAGCGGCAGCATCTTCATGTCGAGATGCATGCTCATGGCGAGCCTTACGCCCGTCATGTCCGGCAGTGCGGCCACCGCGCGCGCGGTGCGCGGCATGTGGGCCGCGGCCCAGTTCGCTGTAATCTCGGTCATCGCCTCGCCTTTTCTGAGCCCTTTATCCGTGGCGCTTCTGGTAGCGGGCGCGCAGCCAGAATATCATGAAGACCGCAAGCACGAACAGAACGCCGACGCCGATGGCAAGCCACACTGAAAACTGTGAGAGATAGAGCACCGCATCGGGCAGGAAATAGCCCCCGATCAGGAGGCCGAGAAAGATCACCGCTGCGGCTATGATCGCGGAGCGGTTGTTCGATTCAGCCATGGACGGCTCCCTCCCGGATCGCTGCAAGCGAACGGATCTGGCCGCCACCCGCATCGAAATTCGCCGGTGACAGAAAGGCCTCGAATGCCGCCTTCAGCCCCGGCCAGTCGCTGTCGATCATTGCATACCATGCCGTGTCGCGGTTCTTGCCCTTGGCCACCATATGCTGGCGGAACACGCCTTCATAGGCAAAGCCGAGCCGCTTCGCGCTCGCATGGCTTTTTGCGTTGTCGTTGTTGAGCTTCCACTCATAGCGCCGGTAGCCGAGATCGTCGAAGACGTGGCGCGCCATCAGGTAATGGACTTCGGTGGACATGGTCGAGCGCTGCATCGCCGGGCCGTGGGCAACCGCGCCGACCTCGATCACCCCGTTCTTCTCGTCGAGCCGCATATAGCTCGCCATGCCAACGAGCTTGCCGCTGTCCACGGAACGGAAGACGCGGGTCACGTAGCTGCCGGACGCGTTTTCGCGGTCGAGCCAGGCGCGGAAATCCGAGACCCCCTCGAACGGCCCGTTCGGAAAATAAAGCAGGAGCGCATTGATCGCATCCGCCGTACCACCAAGCCCCTCGAAGAGCTCTTCCCCGTGGCGGGCCCCGTCATAAGGCTCCACGGCAACGCTTGCGCCGTTCTGGACGATCGGCTGCGGACGCGCGCGCGGCGGAAAATCGGACAGATCCTGCATTGCATCCCCTTATGCAAGGGCCCCGACCGCAAGGCCGGGGCCGGAAAAAGCCGGTGGCCTCAGACCTTCAGCTTGGCGCAGGCCTCTTCGGCGAGCCTGCGGATCCCGTCCCAGTCACCACGCGCGACCATGTCCTTCGGCGCAACCCAAGAGCCGCCGACGCAGACGACGTTCGGAAGCTTCAGGTAATCCGCCGCATTCTCGAGCGATACGCCGCCGGTGGGGCAGAACTTGATATCGGGCAGAGGCGAAGCAAGCGCCTTCAGATAGGGCGCGCCGCCGGCCTGTTCGGCGGGGAAGAACTTCATCACCCGGTAGCCTTCCTCGCGCAGCGACAGCACTTCGCTTGCCGTTGCCGTGCCGGGCAAGAGCGGCACTTCGCTGTCGTCTGCGGCGTCGAGGATATCGCCGTTGATGCCGGGCGAGACGATGAACTGTGCACCGGCCTTTTCGGCTGCGGCATAATCGCGCGCAGACAGGATGGTGCCGGCGCCGATAACCGCGCCTTCGATCTCGTCCGTCATGGCCCTGATGGCATCAAGGGCCGCATCGGTGCGCAGGGTAATCTCGAGGGTCTTCAAGCCGCCTTCGACCAGTGCGCGCGCCAGCGGCACGGCATGTTCGATCGATTCGACGATCATGACCGGGATCACGGGCTGCGCCGTCAGCGCCTTGAGGAGGGTTTGTGTTTTCGCTTCCATCTTCCAACCGGTGCCTTCATTGATAGTGTGTCTGGGATACCGCGCCGACGGCTGCAAGTCGAGCCCCGAAGCGGGCATAATCGAAGCGGGCCATTGCCTGCGGACGAAGACATCTCCATAACGTGTGTTCATGTGCGCAGAATGACTGCTGCGCGCCGTCTCGACAGATGCGGAAAGGGACGATGGCCAAGGAAATCGAACGCAAGTTTCTGGTCGATGGAGATGGCTGGAAACACCATGCGACAAAAGGCGCAAGGCTGACCCAGGCCTATCTGATGAGCGGCCCGGAACGCTCTGCGCGCGTGCGCATCACCGATGGCGCGACCGCGCGGCTGACGATGAAGTTCGGCGGCGCCGGCCTTTCCCGCGACGAATACGAATACGACATTCCCCTTGCGGATGCGAAGGAACTCGCCTCCCATGCGCTCGGCGCTGTCATAGACAAGACCCGCTACCGCGTCCCGGACGGCGATTTCGTCTGGGAAATCGATGTTTATCATGGCGCTCATGCCGGCCTTGTGGTGGCCGAGGTGGAACTGCCGGACGAAGCGGCGATCCCCGCCCTGCCGGAATGGCTCGGCCGCGAGGTGACCGGCGATCCGCGCTATCTCAACCAGACGCTCTCGCAGACCGGCACGCTACCGACGGAGACAGACTGACATGGCCTTCACGCTCGACCCCGACCGTCCTTTCGACGAAGCCGTCAGGAAGGTGGCGATCTCCCAGCTCGAAGATGCCATGCGGGCGCTGAAGAAGCAGCCGGACGGCATCCATGAGGCGATCCACGACGCGCGCAAGAAATTCAAGCGGGTCCGCGGCCTCTACCGCCTGATACGCCCTGCCGCCAAGGCGTTTGCGCGCGAGGAGAATGCCCGCATCCGCGAACTTGCACGAACCCTGTCCGCCGACCGCGATGCCGCCGCCATGATCGAATGCCTGCATTATCTGAGGCAGAAGGCGGCCGATGGCGATACCGACATGGCGCTGGCCCGCCTTGAGGCAGCGCTTGCAGCACGCCGCGACCGGATGGCATCGGGCGACGATGCGCTTCAGAAGAAGGCGAAGGATGCGATCACCGTCTGCCGCGATGCGATCGCGGCGGTGGAGAGGCAGGATTTCGATGACGTGAAACCGCAAAAGGCGCTCGCAAAGGCCTGGGAGAAGCAGCTTGACGCCGCCCATGTCGCCGTGATGGCGGTGCGCGCGGAAGAAAGCGACGAGCACTTCCACGAGTTGCGCAAGGAGGCCCAGACCTACTGGATGTTCTGCGCGCTGGTTTCGCCGCTCTGGCCGTCCGCGCTGAAGGCGAAGCGCGCCGATGCCAAGGCGCTTGCCGATCTCGTCGGCCACGAGCACGACCTCAGCGGATTGATCGCGCTGCTTGAAAGCCAGGATGCACCCGACATGCCGCTTGACGTTCTCGGCCTATGCCGCAAGGCAGCCCTTGCCGAACGGGCTCTGCTGCGCCGCCGTGCGGTAAAATCCGCCCGCAAGGTGTTCGACGATGATGCCGACATGGAGGCAGCGGTGATCCGCACGCTCTGGAAGAAGCACCAGGCGCGGGACGAGGCCTGAGAATTGCAAAGCCCTGCCAATGGGTGTATTGGGCGGGCCACCAATTTACCTGATAGACCGAACGAACCGCGGAGGCAGACCATGTCATATCTGGTCGCAGCGCTTTATCATTTCGCCCGTTTTCCCGATTTCGCATCGTTTCGCGCGCCGCTGCAGGCTGTCGCCGACGAAAACGGCGTGAAGGGCACGCTGCTGCTTGCCCATGAAGGCATCAACGGCACGATCGCCGGCACGCCGGAAGGCATTGCCAATGTGCTCGCCTTCATCCGCGCGCGGCCTGAGCTTGCCGGTACCGAGCACAAGGAAAGCACCGCTTCGAAAATGCCTTTCATCCGCATGAAGGTGCGGCTGAAGAAGGAAATCGTCACCATGGGCGTGGAGACGGTCGATCCGCTGCAATCGGTCGGCACCTATGTCGAGGCGAAGGACTGGAACGCGCTGATCTCCGATCCGGATACGATCGTGATCGACACCCGCAATGATTACGAAACTGCGATCGGCACCTTCCGCGGCGCCGTCGACCCCAAGACCAGGACCTTTCGCGAGTTTCCGGCCTGGGTCGCGGAAAACCAGGGCCTGCACAACAAGCCGAAGATCGCGATGTACTGCACCGGCGGCATTCGCTGCGAAAAGGCAACCGCCTTCATGAAGCAGCAGGGCTTCGATGAGGTCTACCACCTGAAGGGCGGCATCCTGAAATATCTCGAAGAGGTTCCGGAAGAAAACAGCCTCTGGGACGGCGCCTGCTTCGTGTTCGACGAGCGCGTTTCCGTGACCCACGGGCTCAAGGAAGGCGAGCATGAGCTCTGCCACGCCTGCCGCCATCCGGTGACGCCGGAAGACAAGCTTTCGGCCGATTACGAGGCAGGGGTTTCCTGCCCGCATTGCGCCGAGACCTACTCGGAAACCGACCGCGCCCGCTTCCGCGAACGCCAGCACCAGATTGCGCTGGCAAAGGCCCGCGGCGAACGGCATCTCGGCGCCTGAAGGCGGATTGTCGCGCCTGGATTGAAAGCGTCTGTACGCGACACCGATTTTACCCGGCATTAATCCTGCTCGGGTAAGTTCGCCGTCACCGAACTTCAAGCAGGACGACCGGCCTCATGCGTTTTCTGGCAACTTCCCTGGTAATTTCCGCAGCAGCGCTGCTTTCGGCCTGTTCGACCTTTTCGTTCATGCCCGGTGGCAGCGATCCGATCCCCACACCGATCGCCGCCAATCCGGCATCGCTCCGGATTGCGGTGCTCGCGCCGGAGGAATTCAGCCTCCCGAAAAACCAGATCGAGCTCACCGTCTATCAGCGGGGTGCAGGCGGCGATATCAGCCAGAACTACATGCTGGTCGACGCAGCGCCTGAAAATGCCTCGAGCGCCGTTGCCGAGTTCCGCAAGCCCGGCCAGGTCGTGACGCTCCTGCGCCTTGCGCCGGCCGATGCGTTGCGCCTGCGCGATCAGCAGGAGCTGATGGCGGCCGCGCGCGACGCCGGCAGCGCCAAGCCGGGCTTCGAAGTCGACCTCGATGCCGCCTGCTGGAAGGGTGCCATGGTGGCGCCGGTGGTTCCGCTCGAAGTGCTGATCCGGGCGGATTCCGAGCAGGACTTCCACCCGCTCCTTTCCGACATCGACATCTTCACCCTGATGAACCGCCCGGAAGGCTCGCGCCTGAAGGCGTGCTGACGAGACGGCCAGCCTCTCCGGTCCCCATCCGGATGTCACGCCGGCCTACAGCCGGCGTCTCCGCTTGTTGACAGGACGCTTCGCCCAAACTCTGGTCATCCTCGGGCTTGGCCCGAGGATCCAGGCAGATCGGCACTGCCAAAGAAAAGCGATTCACATAATCAAAAAACGCGATCGGAAAGCGCGCACCGCCCGGGAAATCTACCCGCGATGGTCGCGCGCAAGGGCGTCGAGCGCGCGTTCCATGCCGGGGCGGATCGCGACCATCAGCGTCGCATAGCCTTCATCGACCGGCCAGAAACGTTCGGCGAGATAGGGCCCGGCGCCGGGCGCCGTGCGGGTGATTGCGATATTGGCATCGCGGCCGTTCCATTCCGTCAGCCGCATGATCAGCTGCTCGTCGACGGCGTCCTGCGCCATGTCGGGCCGCACGAAGACCTGCCAGATCCAGGCCTCGCCATTGGTGAGCGGCTGGACAGCAGCCGCGATCATGTCGCCGTCGAGATAGAGCGCATGGATCCGGAGCTGATCGTTCAGCGCGAGCTTTCGCGCCGTTGGCAACAAGGCTCTAAACCGGGCGCGGTCCTCGTCGACGACTTCGGTCAGCGCCGAAAGGTCCTCGAGCATTCCGGCCGCTTCCGAGGGATTGCGGGCAATCCGGTAGCCGACCTTTCCGCGCCTGTTGAGCGCTTCCCACTTTTGGAGATGCTCCTGCCACAACGCGCGCTCCGATGCGGAAAGCCCGGCATTGGGCTGAAGCGTTCCGGAAAGCGCACGGCGGCGGCGGGCATGGGTCACGCGAAAGGCAAGGCCGCGGGCGGCAGCGACCGCTCGGGCAAACCGCATGAAGGCGCCATCGGCAAGCAGATGCGGGAACACCGCTATGCCCGGCAGGTTGACGAGCGAGCCGGCCAGCGCCTCGAACAGCTGGTCGAGCGTTGCCATCGGCCGATGCCGGGAGATCAGCGGCGCGTGATAGCCGATATCGCCAATGGCATGAGCAAGCAGGTGCGAGCCGTTGCCGCGCACCGAAAACGTCATCAGCGCGGTCAGGCTGTCATCGCTGTCGCTGCCATCTTCCATCAGCGCGACGCGCAGCAGCGAATGGCTTTCGCCAAGGGCGGGCAGCAGAAAGGCGGGCGTCTGGAAGATGTTGCGCTCGATGGCGGTCTCGGCGAGACGATCCATCGCCGCTTCCATATGATCGGGCGCCTGCGAATAGAGCGAGAACTCACCACCGCTTCTGACCTCCAGACGGATATCGGGAACGGCCTTGCCGGGCTGGACGACGGAGAGCTTGGATTTGAGGCGGGCGGGCGGGCGTTGACCGAGGTCCTTGCGAATGATGCTCATCGCCACCCCGCTCTCAAAAGCGCGAGATTGTACGCCGCCGTTACCCAAGGCTTTGCCGGCATGCCGGAAACGGACGGCTTTGAGGGACCATGACGCATGGATACTGAACTCTTACAAACGCACTTAACAAGGGATAACCCGTTTCAGTTAACAAAGCGTTGGCCGGACCATGCCGCGAAACCGGTCTTGCAATTTTACCTGATAAGGGCAGACTGTCTTTCAACTGTCATGTTTGCGAAGCGGAGACGCTATGGCCGAGAAGCCGGAAACGCAACGCGGTCGGGGCGATGCCAACATCGTGGATATCACCCAGTATCGCGCGGGTCAGAAGAACGAAACCCTGCCGATCACATTCCATCGACGCGAACTCGATGCAATCCTCTGGATCTACGGACGTATGGTCGGCGAAGGCGAGTGGCGCGATTACGCCCTCGATCACATGAAGGACAAGGCCGTATTCTCGGTGTTCAAGCGCGCCGGCGAACTGCCGCTTTACCGGATCGAGAAGAACCCGAAACTTGCCGCCAAGCAGGGCGCATTTTGCGTGACCAACACCGCCGGCATGGTGCTGAAACGCGGCCATGACCTTCGACAGGTGCTGAAGGTCTTCGACCGGAACCTGAAACTGGTCGAGAAATAGCGCACGTTTTCCAAGGCCGCCAGACTGCTGACATCCTGTTGAATGAGCAGGACGATTTCGCTGACACGCTCACAGGGGTCATGCTCGGACCGAGCATCCAGGCGGCCAAGGCTGTTGAATTTCAGAAAGCGCATTGCAAACCCTTGCCGCGCTGCAGTTTTTTCAACGAACTGACGGCTTTCGAAAACGACCCGCCCTGCTCCCGGCTGATGCCACTGGCTTCGGAAAGCAATGCCCGACAGGCTTTCGCCGTCGTGTCTTTTGGCCCATAAGGGGCGGACCGATGATTTGAGCCGAACCGCATCATGCTGCCCCTGATCTTCCTGACATCGCTGAAGCTGACCGACTTCCGCAATTACGCGCATGCAGCGCTCTCCTTCGACGGGCGGCATGTGGTGCTGACGGGCGACAACGGTTCGGGCAAGACCAATCTTCTGGAAGCCGTCTCCTTCCTGTCGCCCGGCAGGGGGCTGAGGCGCGCGGCCTATGGACAGGTGGTCCGCAAGGAGGCTTCAGCCGGTTTCACCGTCTTTACCGAGCTCGAAGGCATGGAAGGCGGCGTCGCGATTGGCACCGGGACCGATGGCGCGGAAGGGGCGGCCCGCAAGGTACGCATCAACGGCACCCAGGCGGCAAGCGGCGACGAACTGCTCGACCACGCCCGCGTGATCTGGCTGACGCCTGCGATGGACGGGCTCTTTACCGGTTCGGCCTCCGACCGGCGCCGCTTCGTCGATCGCATGGTGTTGTCGATCGACCCCGCCCACGGACGCCGCGTCGCCGATTTCGAACGCGCCATGCGCTCGCGCAACCGGCTCCTGTCGGAGCGGCGAATGGAACCCGCCTGGCTTTCCGGGCTCGAAGCGCAGATGGCAAGCCTCGGCGTGGCGATGGCGCTGGCGCGGCGCGAACTGGTATCGCTTCTCGCCGCGCTGATTGCCGAGACCGCCGGCGGCTCGCCCTTCCCGATCCCCGAAATCAATCTTTCCGGCTTCTTCGCCGATCACGCCGAAGCCCCTTCGATCGATCTCGAGGACCGCTACCGCGCGCTTCTGGAGGAAGAACGCTACCGCGATGCAGGCGCCGGGCGCACGCTCGACGGCCCGCACAGGAGCGACCTCGACGTGCGCCATGCGGCAAAACAGATGGAGGCGGCGCTCTGTTCGACCGGAGAGCAGAAGGCGCTACTGATCGGGCTGGTGCTGGCGCATGCGGAGTTGACGCGCCGGATCAGCGGATATCCGCCGATCATGCTGTTTGACGAGGTGGCGGCCCATCTCGATGCCGGCAGGCGCAAGGCGCTGTTCGAGCGGATCGACGATATCGGCGGACAGGCCTTCATGACCGGCACGGACCGTGCGCTGTTCGACGCGCTCGGCGATCGCGGCCAGTTCTTCAACGTGACCGCGGGCAGCATAGTGGGCGAAGCCGATCAGTAATGCGGCGGCTTGGTGATCGCCGGGCGTTCGCCGGCGGTTTCTTCCAACGTCAGGAACCGGTCGGTCAGAACCTCGAACTGCTTCTTGAGCCGGTCGATCTCCTTCCACTGAAGGGTCAGTTGCTCGGACAGTTCGTCTATGGTCTTCGCCTGATAGGCGAGGGTTTCTTCCAGCTCTACGATGCGCGCGTCACTCATGGAATTTTCCGCCACCTTTTAAAAAACGGGCATGTCCGCCCCGATTGCCCCTGCTATAGTCCGCAGATGATCGACAGTGAACCCCTCTCCTCCGAGGAAATCGAACGCTACGCCCGCCACATCGTGCTGCCCGAAATCGGCGGCGCGGGCCAGCAGGCGCTGAAGCGGGCCCGCGTGCTGGTGATCGGGGCCGGCGGGCTCGGAAGCCCGGTGCTGGCCTATCTCGCCGCCGCCGGGGTCGGCACGCTCGGCATTGCCGATGATGACGGCGTCAGCCTGTCAAACCTGCAGCGCCAGGTGATCCACGACAGCGGCACGATCGGCGCGGCAAAGACCGAAAGCGCGGCCCGGGCGATTGCCCGGATCAACCCGCATGTGATCGTGAAGCGGCATGACGCCCGGCTCGACGATGGCAATATCGATGCCATGCTCAAGGGCTATGACATCCTGATGGACGGCTCGGATAATTTCGACACCCGTTACCTTGCGGCAGATGCCGCCGAGCGGGCGGAAATCCCGCTGGTCACAGGCGCGGTCGGCCGCTTCGACGGCTCGCTCACCGTGCTCTGCCCGCATCGGCACGATGCGGACGGCAAGCCCAATCCGCGCTACCGCGACCTCTATCCGAAGCAGCCGCCCGCAGGGCTCGTGCCGTCCTGCGCGGAAGCCGGCGTCATCGGCCCGGTTACGGGCGTGATCGGCACGCTGATGGCGATGGAGGCGATCAAGCTGATCACCGGCGCGGGCGAACCGCTGATCGGCAGGCTCCTGCTCTATGACGGGCTTGGCGCCCGGTTCGAGACGATCCGCTATAAGCGAAAGTCACGCCCGGTTTGAAATCCACCGGCACTGGTAGGGCGCAAAGCTGATCTTGTTGCCGCCGCCCGTAATCGGCTCTCCGGAAATCAGGTCGGTCCAGTTCTCGCCGCCGATCAGGTTGAGCGACATGGCCGGAATTTCCAGCGTTTCGTCCGTTACGTTGCCGATCGCGAAGATGCTCTGCGAGCGATCGACGCTCTGGCGCCAGAAGCCGAACAGCTTTTCGCCGAGATGGAGCGTGAACTGGGTGGCGTTCGGGTGGAAGGCCTGCTGCTGGGTGCGGATGCCGATCAGCCGGCACATTTCGTTGAAGACCTGCGCATGCTGCGTGGTTTCATCGGCAAGCGCTTCCTGCAGCCTGTCGTAATTCCAGCGATGGCGATTGATGGCGCGGTTGTGGCCCGATTTTTCCACGCCCTCCTGATCATTGCCGGTCGCCAGCAGCGAGTGGATGTAGAAGGCCGGAATCCCTTCCAGCGCCATGGCGATCGTCTGGCTGCAGAGGAAGCGCGGGATGTTGTATTCATCCTCGCCCTTGACGGTGCCCTTCAGCGCATCGAACAGCGACACATTCATCTCGTAGGGCCGCATCGTGCCATCGGAGAGCTGGCGCATCGACACCCGGCCGCCGAATTGCTGGATGGTATCGACCATGCCGGTGATCGCCTCTTCCGACAAAAGGCTCTCGGCAGGGCGGAGTCCGATGCCGTCATGAGAGGCGGTGAAGTTGAAATAGGCGCACCCCATCTGGGCCGGCGGCATCGCCATCTGCCAGGCATTGAGATAGTGCGACGTGCCGTTCAAGAGCGCGTGCAGCATCAGGGGCGGCAGCGAGAAATTGTAGATCATGTGCGCTTCGTTGCGATTGCCGAAATAGGAAAGGTTTTCGACATTCGGAACATTGGTCTCGGTAATGAGAACCACGCTTTCCTCGCTGAAGTCGGCCAGCACCCGCATCAGCCGGATGATTTCATGGGTCTCTGGCAGATGGATGCAGGAGGTGCCGACCTCCTTCCACATGAAGGCGCAGGCATCGAGCCGGATGGTGCGCACGCCGCGATTGATATGGAAACGCATGATCCGGAGGAATTCGAGCAGGACTTCCGGATTGGAGAAATCGAAATCCACCTGATCATGGCTGAAGGTGCACCAGACATGGCGTTCGCCATCGGCGGTCTCGACAGTGCGCAACAGCGGATGGGCGCGCGGGCGCACCACCTGCGACAGGTCGTCGTCGAGTGAGGCGGTGAAGAAGAAGTCCTTGTAGGGCTCGTGGCCCATGCGGAATTCGTTGAACCAGTGGCTCTGGCTCGAACAATGGTTGAGCACGAGATCCGACATCAGGCGGAACTCGCGGCTGATCCGTTCGATATCCTCCCAGCCGCCAAGCCCGGAATCGACCACGCGGTAATCGGTGATCGAGAAGCCGTCATCGGATGTGTAGGGGAAATAGGGCAGGATATGCACGCCCTTGATCACGCCCTTCAGGTTTTCGGTGAGAAAATCCTGTAGCAGCGAAAGCGGCTTGTGCTCGCCGTCGATGATCGAATTGCCATAGGTGATGACATAGGTGTTGTCGGCACTCCACATGGCGTTGCCGGCGGTACGGCCGCGCTTTCGCGGCACCACGCCATCGCTCCAGAAGGCTTCGAGAACCTGCCGCGTCAGCGCGCGCGAGTCCTTTTCGGGATAGATGTTTTCCAGATGGAGCCTGATGCTTTCCCGCAACCGGCGGGTGATGACCATGGGCTTTTGCGGCGTCTCGGCAACTGTCGTCATTCTTACCTGCTTTCCCTATTTGACAAGGTTAGCACGTCGGAACCGATTGGCAATTGTGAATTGCACTGCAATATGAACCGGCGACCTTCTGTTGCGCTGCCGCATGCGCTTGTCGAGCCGCGACAAGGGGCGCCAGGCTTCGCCCGAGCGCCGGCATCTCCCATCCCGACCGGCTACAGACGGGACTTCGAAGGATATTCAGTCAGGATCGCATCGACAGACGTACCTTGCCGGCATGCAGCCACAAGCCCTCTCCTGCAATGCGTCCCGGCCTGCAACATTGATGAAAGTCTTCACCCGGCTAACTGACCCGATGACCGGAGAGTTAAGCGTCAGCAAAAGATGGCCGCCCTCATGCCGGACCATCAATCCGCCACGATCTCAATACAGAAAAGTCCGAACTAACGTTGAAAAACATTCGACAAAGCCACTCCGAAAAAATAAAGATGCCTGAAAATCAGACTATAAAAGTAAAACTAATGACTAAATTAGATTTTACTACAATTAAAAACGGGTCAAGATCATGAACATTACTGGAGACGTCGTCCACTTCCCGACGGCAAGCGAGCCCGATGCTCGACTGATGTGGGCTGCGGAAATTCTGTCGCTGCTTGCCGCCGATCACCGCCTGAAGATCGCGCGCGCACTGCAGACCGGGTCTCGCACCCTGAGCGAACTCAGCCAAGCGACAGGCCTTGCATTCAAGCCCTTGGTCACATCGATATCGACCCTCCTCCACGAACGGCTCGTGGCCGTGCGGCGGCGTGGTGACGACGTCGTCTACGAGCTCGGAAATGCAAGGATCGGGGCCGTGATTCTGCTTGCAGACGCGTTCGTCACGGACCATTCGTCCTGAGGCACGGGCTGTCCCGCAGCCAGCGCTGGCCCGACTGAATTTTTCTTCAAATTTCCGCAAATCGGCGCTGGACTTGAAAAAACAAGATGCTATAAACGCGCTCACCCAAGGGCGCTTGCCCGACCCGCCCTCGCGGCGGAAGCCCAGATAGCTCAGTTGGTAGAGCAGCGGATTGAAAATCCGCGTGTCCGTGGTTCGAATCCGCGTCTGGGCACCACTTCCCCTATATCGTTTTCAAGGCGTGCCGAGCGGTTGGTTGTGCGCATTGCCAGTGATGTGTTTCGACCGTGTCGTCGTGGCGCATTCGAACGTGCTCAGCACTTTGTCGCTCAAGGCGCCGCTTGCGACCCAATCAACGCCGTCTTTCACTTCGAACCTGGACTGTCACCCCGCAGGCGCGAGCCCGAGAGGCAGAGCTTGTTCCACCATGGAGAGAATGTCCGCCCTCTGCATACCGGCAGGAATTTCGACGAGTGGGATGCCCGCGCGCTCCAGCGCCAGTCGCTTGACCTCCATACGCGCCGAGGCATCATCTGAGAGATCGTGCCCAGAGCCGTGGTATTCGACGACCAGCCGGGGGGCGCCCTTCTTATCAATCAGAAGAAAATCCACCCGCTTGCTATTATAGGAACTGAAAGCGGCCTTTTGCATCTCATCCTTCTGATCAAAGGCGGTCTTGATAAAGGCCCCCATCGAAACCTCGAAGGCGACGCGCCAGCCGGAACCGCTTGCCCTAATCCAATTTTCAAGCGCATAGAGGACCATCACCGCCTCCTTGTTGACCGGCGCTACCGCCCGCAACCTGGCCTGACGGATGAACTTCACCTGGTTCTCAACGTCAGATATGTCATTCTCCGCGAAGAAGCGTCTGGCGCTTTCCATCTTCGCCAGCCGAATCGCTTCGCTCTTATGCAGGGCGCCGTTCTCGGCTTGCAGCTGTTCCAGCTGCTTGCGCATCGCCATCTCAGTCGTGAGGGCATTGACGGCCTGCTTTCGGCCAAGGGAAGCACGAACGAAAAATCCAACCGCAGAACCAAATACGAGTAGGAAAATGGTCTCCATCGGCACTTCCATTCCTGTCTATTTCAATCAGCCAGAACGGCCTGCCGCCGCGTACTTTTGAATCATCAGGCGCTGCGAGACCCCGCGATGCCGCTGCTTGTGTCGTTCCGGAACAGTTTCCGCATTGCGCGCCCATCTCGTCCGCCGTAGCGATGCAGGCCACTTGAACGCTCCCCGTCTTTCGCGCCCAAAGCGGACAGGCAGTTCCATGCGGCTACGGAAGCTCTCGGAAAAAGTTGCCGGCCTGAACAGCCTGCCCCCTCCTATCGGCAGCGGGGCCATGCGATCGGCTCCCAACCATCTCTCGGCCGCCACCAAAGATTTCATCGGAGACGCTGCAAGTGTCGAGAAAAGGAAAGTGCCAGCCGATATGAATTCACCACGGTTTGGGAGCCAACGTTCAGACGAGGCGACACAGAACCATCTCATCAGATCTCCAGAAATTCAACCCAGAATAGTTTGCCTTTAACTATACTCGCATGAGCGGCAATGTCCACCGCAACGTTTCCTCGACGCTATTCCTCCTTGCACAAAAAAGCCCCCTGACTTTGTCAGGGGGCTATATTTGTAGTTTTGGTTGCGGGGGCAGGATTTGAACCTGCGGCCTTCAGGTTATGAGCCTGACGAGCTACCGGGCTGCTCCACCCCGCGTTATGCTTTGAGCGACCGGGGGGACCTGCGTTGGACGGATTGTCCATTGGGTCGCCCGGTGTTTTGTATTTTGTCGGTCCTCGAAGGCTTCGCCTTCTGCGGTCCGACGGGGGCTGCTCCACCCCGCGTTATGCT
>NZ_JABUOU010000007.1 GCF_013344475.1 Martelella limonii
CATCGAGCACCAGTGCCAGCGGCAATTCGCGCTTCGGCAGGGTGTGGAGGTTGTCGGTTTCCGCGGCGCTGCCGCTCGCTTCTGTCTTTTCTCCAAAGCCGTATTCAGATTCAAATTGGGATTCTGGGTTTGAATTCTGTTTGTGGCGCGCAGAATGAGACTCATTGGCGTTCATATTTTCCGAATTGACGTGGAATTCCAATGTGTCGCGCACCTCTTCATGCAGAAGCGAAAGCGCATCGCAGATATCCTCTGCCGTCGTCAGGTCAGGCATCCTCGGAAGCCGGTCGATGATGGCGCGGTAAACCTGGCTCATCTTCGCCCAGTCGCCAGCAACCCCCTCGTCAAGCGCTGCCTCGATCATCTTGACGATGTCGCGGCGCAGAAGCGTCAGCCGCTCGCGCGCGCATTTGAGCGCCTGCCGTTCGGCAGCAATTGTCTCGGCGAGCGCCGCAAACTCTTGCGCCCGCGCGACAAGCGGCGACAGATCAAAACCATAGGCCTGCTCCACCTGCCCTCCCCTGCCCTTTCTGGCAAAGCGCTTGCCGTTCGGGCTGTCGCGGCGGATGATCAGCCCGCAATCGACCAGGACCGCCAGATGGCGCCTGAGCGTTGCCGGCGAAATGCCGTTGGCGCGCGCGATCAGCTGCTCGTTCGACGGCCAGACGACAAAGCCCGTCTCGGCCGAGAGCTCGTTTTCGGGATAGAAGGTCAAAAGCGCATTCAGGATCGCAAGGCCGCGATCGCTGGCGCCAAGCGCTGCCCGCGCCGCGCGCACATTGTGGAACAGTTTCCACTTGTTCGCCCGCGCGCCTTCCGGTACCGCCCGCGCCGCCTTCTGGGCAGAAAGCATCGCAAGCGTCATCGGCCGCCGCCCGAAGGGCGTCGTCGTCATCGCATGTTCCATGGGTTCACCTTTCAAAAAGGCAAAAGAATCCACCCCTCCCCCACACCAAATGCGAGGAAGCCTCTTGACGGATACGAACGGAAATGCGAATCAGTAGGTGCTAAGAACTTATCGGCTTCCGGACGCTTGTCGTTTGGGGGCCTTTTCTTTTGTCTGTTTCTCTCCTTTTGCTGCCTCGGTTTTCAGGTCGTTCCGATCTCAATTCTTGCGATCGGAGCCGGCCCTTGATGAAAAATACTCCGCAGCCAGATCATCCATCCGGTCGGTAAGCCAGGCGGCGAAATCCCGCTCTGCTCCCGCAATCGAAATGGTCGTCCCGGATGCGGATGTGGAAATACGGCCGAGCGCGCGGCCATTGCTGACGAGCTCGCGCACAGAAGCCTCCGCCCGCGTTTCTTCTCCGCCGCGCGCGATACGCGCTGCAAAATCGATACGCCTCGATGGATCCGCTGCCTTGAAAGCCGGACTTTCGAGACCGCCACGGATCCGCGCCACGGTTTCATCCCCACCCTTGAGGCAGAGATCGGCAAGCGTCATCCACTTCGGCCGACCGACGCCCTTGGCGCGCCCGATGGCAAAGATGATATCGTGCGGGATGGCATTCGCCACCTTCAGCATCAGCGAGATCGGCGTCTTGGACAGCCCAAGCACGGGCTCGATGGCAACGCTGGAGAAGCCGGCTTGCCTGAGCTGTGCGGCCCACAAGGCCTGCTCGATCCATGTCAGGTTCTCGCGCACGCCATTTTCGAGAGACTGCTCGACAAGCAGCTCCCGGTCGTCGAGCGGTCGCACGAAGGCACGGATCGTGACCTCGGCCGGCGTCTTGCTTTCTGCGGCAAGAAGGCGGACAGCGGCAAGCCTGCGATGGCCATAGGCCAGCTGATAGCGGCCCTCGGCCTTCGGATGGGGCCGCACCAGGACCGGCATCTTCTGCCCTTCGGCCCGGATCGATGCGGCAAGGTTTTCGATTTCCTCGGTGGTTTCGCCGTCACCGGCAAAGCGATCCTGGTAGGGCGAGGCATCGATTTTTGACGGATCGAGCACGATACTGCTTGATTCCGACAGTGAATTCAGTGCCTTGCCGACATTGTTGACCACGGATGAACCA
Organism: Martelella limonii; assembly: GCF_013344475.1. Lineage (GTDB taxonomy): Bacteria > Pseudomonadota > Alphaproteobacteria > Rhizobiales > Rhizobiaceae > Martelella > Martelella limonii. The sequence goes on from NZ_JABUOU010000007.1 coordinate 2,016, forward strand.
CGCCTCGCGCGCGAAAGCGGCGAGACCGGCGGCTGCTCGGACGGTTTCTCGTCGGCGCTCGCCTCTGCCATCATCTTCAGAATGTTCTTTTTCATGGCGCCCTCCCCCACACGGTCTGCAGCAGAGCCAGAATTTCACCATTCACATTGTCGGCGCTTTCGATCGCCCGTTTCAGGGTTTCCCGGCCGACCTCGCCGCTTTCAAGCTCGTAAAGCGACTTCTTGGCAACGCCGGCGCCGGCGATGGCCGTCGATTCGATCGCCTCGTAGACCAGCACGTCATTCTCGAACAGGCGGCGCATCACGCTTGCCATGTATTTCTGCGGACCGTCATTCGGATTGACCCGGGTCATCAGGAATTTCAGGAAATCATGGTCGAACCGCGCGCCGAACTGGGCCAGCGTGTCGGCAAGATCCGAAATCATGATGAGAAACTGGTTGCAGGAGGCAACATCAAGCATCGCCGGATGAACGGTGACGATGAGGCCGGTGGCCGCATAAAGGGCGGCAAGCGTGGAATAGCCGAGCGAGGGCGGCGTATCGAGCACGACGAAATCATACTGATCTTCAACGGATGCGATCGCATTCTTCAGCCGCTCGAAGAACAGGCCAAGCGCATCACGTTCGCGCTGGGAGAGGTAGGCTGGCGTATCGAACTCGAAATCCATCAGCTCCAGGTTGCCGGGAACGAGATCGATGCCGGGGAAATAGCTTTCGCGGATCACCTCGGAAAGCGGCCGGCGCTCATTGTCATAGCGCAGGGCTGCATAAACGGTTTCGTTCTCGCCGACATCGAATTCCGGCTGCAAGCCGAAGATCGACGTCATCGAGGCCTGGGGATCAAGATCGATGCAGAGCACGCGATAGCCCTGAAGTGCCAGATAATGCGACAGATGGATCGACGTGGTGGTCTTGGAACTGCCGCCCTTGAAATTCGCGGTGGCAACGACCTGCAGCTTCTCCCCTGCCCGACGCCGCGGCCAGAGACGGATCGCGTCGTCCGGGCGCCGGTCGGCCAGAAACTGGCGCAGCTCGCCGAGCTGTTCGACCTGATAGATGCGGCGGTTGTTGTCCGCGCGTGTCGGCTGAGGGCCCTTGCCATCAATCGTCATTGCCCGCAATGTGCTTTCCGGCACATCGAGCAGCTTGACCAGATCGAGCGTCGAAAAGGTGCGCGTGAACTGCTTGCGCGCCTCCGGCGGATAGATGCGATGGCGCATTGACTGCAGCTCCGCCGACAGCCTTTCGGTGTAATCCTCGATCTTTGCCGCGGTGTCGCCGATCGGGCTATATGCGGCTGTTTCGTTCATCTGACGGTTTCCTGTCCGAAATCACTTCATTTGCGTCAACGCTGCATGACTCGTTCCGATTCTGCAAGGTATTTTTCGTTAATGAAAGGTTAATGTCAGATGCTCACAGAGATGAAAAGGCCCGTATTTGCAGTATTTCCGCGCGACCGGGTCGCACTTTGTTTCGGCACGAGCCGCAGCAATGGGCTTCTGCATACTATACTGTCTCACGCTTCTGACGGAGCCGGCACTGCCAGAAGATAGCCTACGATGCGCGTTGGTCCGTGCATACGCCCATCGCGGCGCGGGCCTGAAGCGGTCCTACGGCGGGTGTTTCACGTTCAGGCCCCTATCAAGGATACAGGCGGCCGCGCAAGCCGGGCAAAGCAAGTGTGTAAAAGTAGGCCCCTCGCCCCGCGCGAACGCAATCATGAAAGAGGCGATTGTGCGCCTTGCGGACCGCGACGCCTGCTGAAGCGGATGAAAGCTGCCACGGTGAAAAAGTTTTCAATTGAAAACACGCCGATTGCCGTTGGGTCACCTTCGCTCGGTGTCGAAAGCCGAACGCTTGAATATTTGTCGCGGGTGACCGCTACCCATCCGCCTCTACCGACCTCCGCAGTACGTTGCACGCCACCGTCTTTCGCTTTCCTCTGCGGGAGTTTTCAATTGAAAACTTTTGCGCGTTTTCACACTGGGCACACGCCGTTCAAGCGGGCTTCTTGCCACGCATGCTCGCGGCCCGGAAAAAGGAAAGGGGCCGATGCAGATGTTCATCCACAAGCTGGCGAAGGGCGTCTCGATCTTCGGCAGCGATCGCTTTGATCATCGCATCATGCTGTGCCGTCTCTGCCTCCCGAAGACCGCTGTCGTTGAAAGCAGCGCGATGGACGGCGTGACCCGGTCGGGCGTATCGAAGGATGGCATCAACCAGTTGGCGGCTGCCTGCGGCACGATAGAGCGTCTCATGAAACAGCATGTCGAGCCGAAAGGCCGCCACCGAATCCAGGTCGCGCGACGCCCCCCGATGGCGGCCGGCAATCTGTCTGAGGGTCGCTAGCTTGCCGGCGCTCACTGGGAAGGGGAGCCGAGCGATTGCCTGCCGCTCGAGACACAAGCGGATCTCGACGATCTCGGAAAGCGCATCCGGCTGCAGGCTGAACACCCGCATGCCCTTGCGGGGCTCGAGATTGGTGAGGCCGTCACGCTCCAGCGCAGCAAAGGCGCGGCGGACGGCATGCCGGGTTGATGCTGTCTGCGCCATGACATCGTCTTCCACGAGACGAGCACCAGGGAGCCGATGCCCCGACAATATGTCCGCCTCCAGAACATCATAGACATGCTGCCAGTTTGGCGACCTCGTCATTGCATCTCGCCTTTTTGGCTTCGAACCGGAGTTGGCTGGGTCCGCATAGATCGTTGAACCCGATTATCGATAATATGAAGCTCAAGAAAAAGCAATTTTAATCAATGCCGTGCGTGGGGCGAAGCGTTACCGGGCAGCGGATTTCGATAGAGAAGGCGACTGCGCCAACTGAAGGGGGAGGGGAGGGGACAATTCGCGGCCTGATGCCCAGCACGTTCAAGCTTGCGCGATGCATCCCAAAAGAAACAATGCCTTTCGGCCGAAGCTCTGCAATTGAGCTTGGGGGAGGGGAGGGGCGGACAGGATGGCGATTTCGCGGCATGACGCCTCGGGATTTCTTCGGACGAGTATAGCTGAAGGCTCATTCCCGGGAGGAGAACCCTGCTTGCCAACATTCCAGGGCAAACCCTCCTTTCGTTCTACCAGCAATTCCCTCGCGCAATTTCCGCCGGCGCCAAGTCGGCGCTCTCGCCAGCGGCCCGCCAACGAAACCGGCCCCGAGAAGATTGCGAATGGATTTTCCCTCCACTTTATGCTTAAATCAATTCCAGACGGCCTTGAACGCCTTAGCCTCGATTGCGCAGCATGCGCTTGGCGAACATGGCCTCAATTCGACATCCGAGGGAAAACCGTCGATGATCGATGCGCCTGCAATACCCCTCAAGGATCACGGCCTGGTCGATACCCGCGCCGTCGATGAGGCGCGCGATGCGATCGGACGCATCTTCTGCCCGCATTTTCTCAGCGTTCAGGACCAGGACGGGGGCGCGTTTCATGCCGTCCATAACGCTGTCGAACAGCCTGGCTATTCCGTTAACTTCGTTTCCTACGGCGCCAAGGTCGAGATCGATCCAGGCGAGCTTTCCAACTTTTTCCTGCTGCAGCTTCCGACGGCCGGGAAGGCCAATGTCCGCTGCGGCAGCAGGATTGCGGAAGTAGAGGCGGGGAGGGGCGGCTCGCTGCTCTCCCCCACGCTTGCCTCGCGGATGGTCTGGGGCGAGGGCTGCGAAAAGCTGATCGTGCTGATGCGCCGCCGCGCCGTGGAGGACTTCTTCGAGAGCATGACCCACCGCGTTACCGCACCCATCGAGTTCGTCCCCGCAGTCGATCTCACCACCCCGATCGGCAAAAGCATCCTGTCGCATGTCAGGCTGATGTTCGAAGCGGCCGAAGGCGGCGGGGCCGTGCCGGATCCCTACCGGGTGATGCTGCGCGATGGCCTGATATCGCTGATGCTGACCGGGCTATCGAGCAACCGTTCCGCCTTGCTGCAGGGCCCTGTCGCAGCCGCCGGCCCGCTTTCGGTGCAGAAGGCGGAGGAGTTCATCAACGCGCATGCCGCAGACAATATTGCGATGGCCGATGTCGCGGCTGCGGCCGGAACACCCCTGCGCACGCTGCAGGAAGCCTATCGCAAGGCGCTCGGCCACACCCTCTCCGAGGGCGTCCAGAAGGCAAGGCTTGCTCTGCTGCGCTCGCTCCTGACAAAGCCGTCATCGTCTCTCACGGTTGCAGATGCCGTGCTGGCATCGGGTTTCGGCCATCTGGGTCGCGCGGCCTCTGCCTATCGCACCGCCTACGGCGAAACGCCTTCAGAAACGCTCCGCAGGGTGCGTTGAGGCTGATAGCCTTGCCTTTTGGCGGAATAACTCCTATATGTCGCCATATGACAGACGGAGCGAGATATGCCGCACCTTCAGATGATCGAAAAAACCGCCTTTCGTTCAGCCGCGCCCGAAATCACGGATGCGGAGGGCGAAGCCATGGCGCGGGCGGTGGTCAATCTCTTCTCCCGATGGGGGGTGAGCGATCACGAGGCTTGCATTCTGCTCGGGGGCCTTTCGGCCCGTACCTTTGCACGCTGGAAGACCGGAGAAATCGGCCGCGTTCCGCGTGACCTGAAGGCCCGGCTTTCGAACCTGATGGGCATCCACAAGGCGCTGAGGATCATCTTCACCCAGCCACAGCGGGCTTATGACTGGGTGCGCCGACCGAACGAGGCCTTTGGCGGCTCCTCGGCGCTTGCTGTCATGCTTGCCGGGGAACTGACCGACATCATGCGCATCAGGCGTTATCTTGACAGTGTTCGGGGCGGCTAGGCTTGGCGCATCCAGAAAAACGCAAGGTAAGGTGGGCGAAGGCCCACCGGATCGTCCGGTCGCGCTTCCCGCCCATCGATCTGTTCGAGGATATCGCCGACCCGGCCGACTGGGATGCGATCCTTTCCGCCGAGGCGAAGACCAATCCGCGCATCAGCGAAAGCGTCGGCATGCTTGATCTGGTGCCGCCGGCACGGCGGGTCGCGGGCGAGGGCGCCTCGTGGGCCATGGCGCCCTTCGTGCACACCTCGCCGGATCGCCCGAGCCGTTTCAGCGATGGCACGTTCGGCGTCTACTATGCAGGCGACCGGATCGAGGTCGCACTGTTCGAGACCATGCATCACCATGCCGTTTTCATGGCCGCAACCCGCGAGCCGCCCGGCTGGACATCCGATTTCCGCGAGCTTGTCGGAACGCTCGATGCCGATCTTCACGATGTCAGCAATGCCGAGCGTTTTGCCGATCTCTACCATCCCGATGACTACGCCGCGCCGCAGGCGCTCGGCGCAGCCCTTCACGCGCAATCGGCAGACGGCATTCTCTACCGCAGTGTCCGTTATCCCGAGGGACTTGCCGTTGCGCTGTTCTTTCCGGATGTGGCCGGCATTCCGGTCCAGGGCCAGCATTTTTCCTATTACTGGGATGGCCAGACGGTAAGCCAGGTCCGGAACCTGAACTCGCGCGACGTCTTTTCGGTTGTGCTTTGAACGACGGACGCCTTCTCAACGCGCCGCGTTGATTTCCGCCCAGAGCTTGTCCTGAACAGCCGTGTGCGCGCCTGCAAGCCGCACTGCCGCCACCGCCAGCGTGGTATGCGGCAGCACCTCGCTGAGATTGAAGATCAGACCCGCACGGATCGCATCCGTGGCAATGCTTTCAGGCACCCAGGCAACCCCGACACCCCTGATTGCAAACTGGAGTGCGGCAAGCGTCAACGCGGTCTCGACCTTGCGATGCACGAATTCGCCGCTCTTGATCTGCGGCATCACCTCTTCATTGAAGATCCTGCCGAGAAAGGCGTCGCCCGGATAGGCGATCACCGGCAACTCGCCGCGGGCATAGCTGTCGTTCAAGAGCCCCAGGCCATGGGTGGCAAACACCGGGATGAAGGCCTCGGGGCCAAGATTGACCCGCTCGAGATAGTCTTCCGTTTCTTCCGCGGCTTCGGCCTGCGACTGGTAATTCAGCAGAAGATCGGCCTGCTTGGTCATCAGCAGCGCCAGGCATTCATCGCGGTTGGCCGAGCGCAGGCGCACGCTGACATCGAGATTGCTTGAAAACCCCTCGATGATCTTCGGCGCGCGCGAGGTGGTGATGGCGTGCTGGCTGGCGATGATGATGCGGTTGCTGGCCTCGCGTCCCTGCCGCCGCAGTTCGTAGAGCAGATCCTTCATGCCGTTGACGAGCCGCTTGATCTCATCCTGCTGCGCGGAGATCGACGGCTTCAGCCCAACCGGCTTGCGCTCGCGGTCGAACAGTTCCGCGCCGACGAAATCCTCGATCGCGCGGATCCGGCGCGAGAAGGCCGGCTGGGTGACATTGCGGCGGGTCGCGGCGGCATTGAAGGAACCTGTCTCCACCACCGCCAGAATATCCTCAAGCCATTCCAGACGCATCGCGAAACCTCTTAACATGCAGTTTGTGCATATTATCCCGCGTAATCGGCATTTGATCAAGCAAAAGAAATGCGCAAGATTTGATAACAGGCAATTTTATCAAGGTTGGTTTTCCATGCATCTCGCTCGTTTCCCTCGCGTTCACCTCGCCCACCTTCCGACGCCGCTGGAGCGGCTCGATCGTCTGACGGCGGAGCTTGGCGGCCCGGAAATCTGGATCAAGCGCGATGATTGCACCGGGCTTTCGACCGGCGGCAACAAGACCCGGAAGCTGGAATTCCTGATGGCCGAGGCGCAGGCGATGAAGGCAGACGTCGTGATGACGCAGGGCGCCACCCAGTCCAACCACGCGCGCCAGACGGCTGCTGCTGCTGCACGGCTCGGGATGGAGTGCCACGTTCTTCTGGAAGACCGTACCGGATCGAACGACCCGAATTATAACGCAAATGGCAATGTCTTCCTCGATTACCTCCATGGCGCGACGGCCGAAAAGCGCCATGGCGGTATGGACATGAATGCCGAAATGGAAACCGTTGCCGACGCGATGCGCAAAACCGGCAAGACCGTCTACACCATTCCGGGCGGCGGCTCGAATGCCACCGGGGCGCTCGGCTATGCGAATTGTGCACTGGAACTCGTCTACCAGGCCAATGAGCGTGATCTCGTCATCGACCACCTCATCCACGCCACCGGCAGCGCCGGCACCCAGGCCGGGCTGATCGTCGGCCTCAAGGCGATCAATGCGCAGATCCCGCTGCTTGGCATCGGCGTGCGCGCGCCGAAGCCGAAGCAGGAGGAAAACGTCTACAAGCTTGCGCTCGCCACCGCAGAAAAGCTCGGCTGCCCCGGCGTCGTCAGCCGCGAGGATGTGGTCGCCAATACCGATTATGTCGGCGACGGTTACGGCATCCCGGCGCCCTCGACCATCGAGGCGATCGAAATTTTCGCGCAGCTCGAGGGCATTCTTCTTGATCCGGTCTATTCGGGCAAGGGCGCCGCCGGCCTGATCGATCTTTGCCGCAAGGGCACATTCCGGAAGGGTGAAAAAATCGTTTTTCTCCACACCGGCGGCTCGGCAGGATTGTTTGGCTATACAAGCGCTTTTACCTTTGATCATACTGCCGCCGTAGCCTGAGAACAGAAAGCTTTCATCTCCATGGCACCGAAACCATTTGCAGGCGCATTTACCCAGCAGGAGCCGATCGCCCCCGAAGCGATCGCCGCTGCCCTGCGGGTGCTCGAAAGCGGGCGGCTGCATCGCTACAACACGGTTGCGGGCGAGACTTCGGAAGCCGCCCTGCTGGAAGCCGAATATGCCGCCTTTCAGGGCGCCGATTACTGTCTGGCCTGTGCCTCCGGCGGCTATGCCATGGATATTGCGCTGATGGCGGCGGGCTTGAAGCATGGCGAGCCCGTGCTGACCAACGCCTTCACGCTCTCGCCCGTGCCGGGTGCGATCGTGAATGCCGGCGGAAGGCCGGTGCTGGTCGAATGCACCCGCGATCTGGTGATCGATCTTAACGATCTCGCGCGCAAGGCCGATGGCGCCCGCTTCCTGCTCATATCCCACATGCGCGGCCATCTTGCCGACATGGATGCGGTGATGGCGATTGCCGAAAGACATGGACTGACGGTCATCGAGGATTGCGCCCACACGATGGGAGCAAGCTGGAATGGCACGAAAAGCGGCAATTTCGGGCACGCAGCCTGCTTCAGCACGCAGACTTACAAGCACATGAACGCAGGCGAGGGCGGTCTCCTGACCTCGAACGATCCGGATTTCATGGCGCGCGCCATCATTCTTTCCGGCTCCTACATGCTCTACGAACGCCACGGCGCAGCGCCGGAAAAGCACTATTTCGAAGCGGCACGGCTTGAGACGCCCAACTGCTCGGGCCGGATGGACAATCTGCGCGCCGCGATCCTCAGGCCGCAGCTCGCGGTCCTTGGCCGCAACATCGCCCGCTGGAACGACCGATACAGGACCATCGAGACGGCGCTGAAGGCGTCCGGCCTGTTCCATCTGCCCGAACGCCCCGCCGCCGAAGACCCGGTCGGAAGCTCCATCCAGTTTCTTGCCGAGGGCATCACCGCGGACGAGGCCTGCGCCTTCATGGCCGAGGCGAAGGCGCTCGGCGTCGAGCTGAAATGGTTCGGCGATGCCGACCCCGTGGCGTTTACCAGCAATCATCACAGCTGGCGCTTCATCGCGGATCAGGCGCTGCCGGAGACTGACCGGGTTCTGTCCGGCCTGTTCGACATGCGCATTCCGCTGACCTTCAGCATCGAGGACTGCGCGCACATAGCCGAGATCATCATTCACTGCGGAACGTCGCTTCGTCTGAAAGGGGCGGCCTGAGATGCGGCGGATCGGGATTATCGGCGGCATGGGGCCAGAGGCAACAGTGCTTCTGATGCGCCGCATCATCGCCGCAACGCCGGTGGAGGACGATGCAGGCCATGTGCCGATGTTCGTCGACAACAACCCGCAGGTTCCATCGCGGATCCGGGCGCTGATCGAGGGGCGGGGCGAAGACCCCGGCCCCGTGATTGCCGGCATGGCGCAAAAGCTGGAAGCTTTCGGCGCGGAAGCGCTTGCCATGCCCTGCAATACGGCACACCATTATGCCGATCAGGTGCGCGCAGCCGTGTCGATCCCCTTTATCGACATGGTGCAGCTATCGATCACGAGCGTCTCGTCCGAAACCCGGCCTGGTGCGCGCATCGGCATGCTTGCCTCGCCTGCGGTACGCCTTACCGGCGTGTTCGACAAGGCGTTCGCGGGCACGGCGCGCACGCCGCTTTATCTGTCGGATGATGCAGCGCTCCTGTCGCTGATCCGCCACATCAAGATGTACGGCGCGGATGAGACGGCGAGATGCCGGATGGCGGCGCTCTCGCGCGCACTTCTGGGCGAGGGCGCGGACTTGTTGCTGATCGCCTGTTCGGAATTGTCGCTGGTCTGCGAGGCTGTCGATCCGGACGCCGTCGCGATCGACACGATCGATCTTCTGGCTGAGGCCTGCGTCGCGTTTTCGGCCGGGCGGATGACTTGAGAGAATACAAGCTGAACACGCAATGCGGGGAGCAGTGTCAGCATCAAGAACAACAATAACCCCGCCTGAAACCAAATCTGGAGAGTGGAATGTTGAAGACCCTTATGACTGGTGCCATCGCAGGCACATTGACGATCCTGATGAGCGGAGCGGCTTTTGCCGAAACGATCATTATCGGCCATTTCGGCAACCCGACGCCGATGCAGCTTCTGGCCTCCTCGGATGCCGTTGAAAAGGCGACCGGCTGGGATGTGGAATGGCGCAAATTCGCCTCCGGCACGGATGTGATCGCCGCCATGGCCTCCGGCGACGTCGTGCTGTCGGAACTCGGCTCCTCGCCGCTTGCGATCGCGGCAAGCCAGGGCGTGGATCTGCAGATGATCGCCTTCTCCGATGTGATCGGCAAGGCGGAATCCCTGATCGTGTCCAATGATTCCGGCATCAAGACGCTCGCAGACCTGAAGGGCAAGCGGATCGCCGTGCCGGTGGGCTCCACCGCACATTTCTCGCTGATGGGTGCGTTGAAGCATGAAGGCATCGCCGAGGGCGACGTCACCATCATGAACATGCCGCCGGACCAGATCGCTGCCGCCTGGGAACAGAACGCCATTGATGCAGCCTGGATCTGGCAGCCCGTTCAGTCCGAAATCCTGAAGACCGGCACGCTCCTGATCGGTGCGGACGAAACGGCAGCCTGGGGCTACCCGACCTTCGACGCTTGGGTGGTCAACACCGAATTCGGCGAGGAGAACAAGGACAAGATGGTAGCCTTCCTGAAGGAAGTCGACAGCGTCAACAAGGCCTATCTTGCCGACCCTGCCAAGTGGACAGCCGACAGCGAAGAGGTCCAGACGCTGGCGAAGGCCACCGGCGCCGATCCGGAACAGGTGCCCGGCATTCTGGAAGGCTTCGCCTTCCTGCCGCTTTCCGAACAGGTCAGCGCAACCTGGCTCGGCGGCTCGGCAGAGACCGTGAAGGGCACGGCCGAGTTCCTGAAATCCGCCGGACGTATCGATTCCGTTGCCGACGATTATACGCCGTTCGTCAACGCCGATTACGCCGAAGCCGCCAAGTAAGCCCGGCACTTTCCACGCAACGCCCCCGGTTCTGCACAATCCGGGGGCAGATGGGATTACGATCATGGTGTTGGAAATCAACAGTGCGTCCGTCGTCTATCCATCCGCCAGCGGCAACGCGCCGGTGGAGGCGCTCCGAAAGGTCGAACTGTCGCTCGGCGAAGGCGATTTCGTCGTCGCCCTCGGCGCTTCGGGCTGCGGAAAATCGACGCTCCTCAACCTCATCGCCGGGTTTCTCTCGCCCACGAGCGGGGAAATACTGCTGGACGGCCACAAGGTCGAAGGCCCCGGCGCCGACCGCTCGGTGGTGTTTCAAAAACACGCGCTGATGCCCTGGCTGACAGTGCGGGAAAACGTCGCATTCGGTCTGAAGCTGCAGGGCCGCCCGAAGGCGGAACGCGACGCGATCGCCGAGAAGTTCATCGCGCTCCTTGGCCTCACGGGCTTCGAACAATCGCCGATCTATGCGCTGTCTGGCGGCATGCAGCAGCGCATCGGCATTGCGCGGGCGCTGACATGCGATCCACGGGTGCTCCTGATGGACGAACCGCTCGGCGCGCTCGACGCGCTGACGCGCGAGAAAGCCCAGGAACTCATTCTCAAGATCTGGGACAACACCAGAAAGACTGTGTTCTTCATTACCCACAGCGTCGAGGAAGCGCTCTTCATGGGCACGAAGCTGATCGTGATGTCGCCGCGTCCCGGCCGCATCACCCACCGCTTCGACCTGCCCTTTTCACGCCAGTTCATCGAGGGTGCAAAAGCGCGCGAGGTCAAGGCTTCGCCCGAGTTCATCAAACTGCGCGAGGAGGTGCTTTCCATCATCTTCGCCGATGAGGAAGACGCGGCATGACCGACATCACCAAAACCAAGTCTGAAGCGGGCGCCGCGGCCCGGCCCGCCAAGAAAAACACCAGCCTGTTCGCGCGCCTTTCCAAGGGAAGGGCGACACGGCCCGGCGAAACCTATGGCGTCCCGGGTTACGGCGACACCATGATCCTCAGCATCGTCACCATGGTGATCCTGATTGCAATCTGGTGGGCCGTCACCGCGCTCGGTCTGGTCAAGCCGCTGTTCGTGCCGTCGCCTGTCGCAATCGTCGGCAAGTTCTTCGACACCATGCAGAACGGGTTTACCGGCACGCCGCTCTACGTCCATATCCTCATTTCCGCAGCCCGCGTCTTCGGCGCGTTTCTGCTGGCCTGCCTGATCGGCATTCCGCTTGGTCTTGCCATGGGCATGAGCCCGATGATCCGGGGCATATTCGACCCGCCGATCGAGTTCTACCGCCCGATCCCGCCGCTCGCCTATCTCCCGCTGATGATCATCTGGTTCGGCATCGGCGAAACCTCGAAGGTGCTGCTGATCTTCCTGTCGGTGTTTGCGCCCGTGGCGCTCGGCGCCCGCTCCGGCGTGAAATCGGCCGCGATCGAACAGATCCACGCCGCCTATTCCTTCGGCGCCAGCCGCTGGAAGGTGATGCGCTACGTGATCCTGCCCGCAGCCCTGCCGGAAATCCTGACCGCCATGCGCATCGGCATCGGTTTCGGCTGGACCACGCTCGTCGCCGCAGAGATGGTCGCCGCCACCAAGGGCATCGGCTACATGGTGCTGTCGGCCTCGCAATTCCTGCAGACGCCGACCGTGATCATGGGCATCATCGTGATTGCCGCCATTGCCTACGGCTTCGACATGCTGATGCGCTTTCTCGAACGCAGGCTGGTGCCTTGGAAGGGCAAGGCCTGACAGCCCTGCCGCCATGCCATGCCATATTCCGCAATGAAGGGGGTCACCCGTGCCGCGTACCTATCTGAAGAAGGCTGACAAGACCGCTGAAAGCGACGCAGCCTCCGTCACCGGTCTTGTCCAGACCATTCTCAATGAGATCGAGGCGGGCGGCGAGACCGTTGCCGAAGCCTATGCAGCGAAATTCGACCGTTATGGCGGCAATATCGTCGTCACCCGCGACGAGATCGAGGCTGCGGCGGCAAGCCTGCCGCAGAAGCTGAAGGATGATATCCGCTTCGCCCATGACAATATCCGCCGCTTTGCCGAGGCCCAGAAGGCGACGCTGAGCGAAACGGAAATCGAGATCGCACCCGGCTTCTTCGCCGGCCAGAAGATCATCCCATGCCAGGCGGCCGGCTGCTATGTGCCCGGCGGGCGCTACAGCCATGTCGCCTCGGCGATCATGACGGTCACCACCGCCAAGGTCGCAGGCTGCGGCCATATCACTGTCGCCTCGCCCCCGCGTCCGGAAACAGGCGTTCATCCGGCCATTCTCTATACCGCCGATCTCTGCGGCGCAGACAGTATCCTCGCCATGGGCGGGGTGCAGGGGGTTGCTTCCATGGCCTTCGGCCTGTTCGGCCAGCCGAAAGCCGATATCCTCGTGGGCCCCGGCAACCAGTTCGTGGCCGAGGCCAAGCGCATCCTGTTCGGGCGTGTCGGCATCGACATGTTCGCGGGTCCCACCGACAGCCTGGTGATCGCCGATCAGAGCGCCGATCCGGAAATCGTCGCCGCCGATCTCGTGGGCCAGGCCGAGCATGGCTACAATTCCCCGGTCTGGCTCGTCACCGACAGCGCGGTGCTCGCCGAGCAGGTGATGGCGATCGTGCCGCGCCTGATCGACGCCCTGCCGGAGCCCAACCGGGCAAGCGCCGAGGCAGCTTGGCGCGACTATGCCGAAGTCATCGTCTGCGACACCCGCGAGGAGGTGGCAGCGACCGCCGACGACTACGCGCCCGAGCATCTGAGCGTCCAGGCAGAAGACCTCGACTGGTGGCTTTCGCGGCTCACCTGCTACGGCTCGCTGTTCCTCGGCGAGGAAACCACGGTGGCCTACGGCGACAAGGCCGCCGGCACCAATCACGTCCTGCCGACATCGGGAGCGGCGCGCTATACCGGCGGCCTTTCGGTTCACAAGTTCCTGAAGATCGTGACCTGGCAGCGCGCCAGCCGCGAGGGCGCAAAGCCGGTGGCACGCGCCACGGCCCGGATCTCCCGGCTTGAAGGCATGGAAGGCCATGCCCGCACCGCCGATATCCGGCTTGCGAAATATTTCCCCGGCGAGAATTTCGACCTCACGGCTGTCGAGTAGGCATCATGGATCCCCTTGTCTGTCGCACGGAGGGAGACGGCGCGCCTCTGGTGCTGGTTCACGGCTATCTCGGCGGGGCGGGAATGTGGGAGGGCCAGTTCTCGGCCCTTTCCGGCCACTTTCACTGCATCGCGCCAAACCTTGCCGGGTTCGGGGCAAGCGGCCATATCGAGGCGCCCGAGAGCATAGAAGGCCATGCCCGGATGGTGCTTGAAACGCTCAATGCGCTTCGCGTCGAGCATTTCCATCTGCTCGGCCACTCCATGGGCGGCATGGTGGTTCAACAGATGGCGACCATGGCGCCGGAGCGGATCGACAGGCTGATCCTCTACGGGACGGGTCCCGTCGGCGTTCTGCCCGATCGGTTCGAAACGATCGAGACCTCGCGCCGGCGTATCGCAAGCGATGGCCTAGACGCCACCGCCGCCCGCATCGCCGCGACGTGGTTCGTGAAGGGTTCGGCAGCCGAGGGCTATGCGGTCTGCCTTGCCGAAGGCCGCCGCGCCAGCCTGCAGGCAGCCCTTGCAAGCCTTACCGCCTGGGAAAACTGGGATGCAACGGCCGCGCTGCCGCAATTTCGCATGCCGACGCTGGTGCTCTGGGGCGACGGTGACCGCTCCTATAGCTGGCGCCAGCCGGAAATGCTGTGGCACAGCATTCCCGGATGCCGGCTCGCGGTGGTGCCGGGCTCAGCGCACAACGTGCACATGGAAAAGCCGGAAATCTTCAACCTCATTGTCAATGACTTCCTGAGGGCAGAGGACTGACCTGCCATCTGGATGGCGCCTGCCATCTTGCCATCACGCGCGTCCTTCCCTACATTGATCGCAAGAGAAATGCTCGTCCCTTTCAAAGGCGGCTTGATCAGGAAACCGCCGGATCGCAATCGCCTGGAGCCCCCCTCTCGGGTGTCATGCTCGGGCTTGACCCGAGCATCCAGGCGACACTGGAGGCGGCGGCCTGGACCCTCGGGTCAAGCCCCAGGGTGACGCGGGCGGAGGGGACTGAAGAAGACTAACCAGTTTGCTGGAGTTGGCTGTGAGCCGTGAGCGGGTGCCGAACGCCAATAGAACCGCCTTAAGCCAACGCCGAAGCATGGGCTTCCCACCTGCGCGCCCCAGGGCGCCGCATAAGCCTGCGCAACACCAAAGGAGAACGCCAATGGCAGAACCGCAACTCTCCGTCCGAAGCCGCCGCGCCCGCGATCTGGCGCATCATCTGGCGCAGCGGGAAAAGCGCTCGATCGCCGATATCGTCGAACGCGCGCTGGAAATCTATGCCGAGCGGGAAGCGGGGCGCGAGCCGGCGCGGCAGTTCTACACCCGCCTTGCCAGCGACCACGGCACGGATATCGATGTCGACGCGGTGATTGCAGAAAACCGCACGCCACATGACGGGCCGGCGCTGTGATCTTCGTCGACACCAATGTGGTTTCCGAGACGCTGCGGCGCGAACCCGACGCCCGCGTGCTCGACTGGCTCATCCGCCATGACGGAGAGTTGGCGCTACCGAGCGTGGTGATTGCCGAAATTGCCTATGGCATCGCCAAGATCCGCCCCGACCAGCGCGCAAACCGGCTGGAGGAGGGGCTTGCCGCATGGCGTCAGCGCTTTGCCGACCGCATTTTCGGACTCACCGAAACCGCGGCCCTTGCCTATGGCGAGATCATGGGCGCGGCGGCGCGCGCCCGGCGGCCGATGACGGCCCCGGATGGCATGATCGCGGCGATTGCCCGCGTCCATGGCGGCACGCTCGCGACCCGCAACATCAAGGATTTTCAAGAGACCGGCATCGACCTGATCTCGCCCTGGGAGTAGGCCCGTTCTACGATTGCGACAGTGCCACCGACGCGCACGGCGCATCCAGAAGCTCCGCGAGTTCGTCATCGAGATGCATCAGGGATACCGAAACCCCCGCCATGTCGAGCGAGGTGTAATAGCGCCCGACCAGCGAGCGGGTGACCGCGATGCCGTGGGCCTTCAGCCTGCGGCGGATCCGGCCATTGAGGATATAGAGCTCCATATCCGGCGTAGCGCCGAGCGAATTGACCAGCAGCGCCACGCGGTCGCCTTCCTTCGGCAGCATCTCGTCGAGCAGCCGGTCGACCAGGAGATCGGCGGCCTGATCGGCCGTACCGATCGCGGCGCGGGCAATCCCCGGCTCGCCATGGACGCCGACACCGATTTCCATCTCGTCCGGCCCGAGCAGGAAGGTCGGCCTGCGGGTCTCGATCGATGCGCCCGGCTCCAGCGCAAGCCCCATGGTAAAGGTGCGCTGGTTGGCGCGGCGCGTTACCGCCACGCAGGCCTCCAGCGGCAGCATCCGCTCGCAGGCAGCCCCCGCAACCTTGAAGATGAACACATTGCCCGCGACCCCGCGCCGGGTCGCGCGCATCTCGCGCGGGGCAGAGGCGATATCATCGGTCGTCACCACGGCATCGACATCGATGCCCTCGGCGGCGGCCATTTCGGCGGCGATCTCGAAATTCATCACATCGCCGGAGAAATTGCCGAAGATATGCATCACGCCCGCGCCGGCATTGACGGCCCGGGTGCAGGCCAGGATCGGATCGGGGGGAGGGGCGGCAAACACATTGCCGACCACGACGGCATCGGCAAGGCCGGGGCCGACATAGCCGAAAAATCCGGGTTCATGTCCCGCGCCGCCACC
Organism: Martelella limonii; assembly: GCF_013344475.1. Lineage (GTDB taxonomy): Bacteria > Pseudomonadota > Alphaproteobacteria > Rhizobiales > Rhizobiaceae > Martelella > Martelella limonii. The sequence goes on from NZ_JABUOU010000007.1 coordinate 18,290, forward strand.
GATCACAAGGCCGACCTTGCCGGGGCGCGGGGCATTCACGGAGCGCAGCGCGCGCGGCGCGCCGGGAACCGGCGCCAGGATTTCCGGATGTGCCAGAAGCGCGCTTGAAAGCGTCTCGTCAACGGCATCCTGCGGACGGTTTATGAATTTCTTGGTGTGGACCCGCTCGGGCAGTTGAGGCGCCTTGGCACCCTCCATGCGCTGCGGGCGGATATCGACATTCTCCGAGCGCAATATGCCCCAGGCCGTGTCCACATCGGTCACCAGCACGCTGACATAGCCGCCGCGCAGCGCCGCCAGGATCGCCTGCACCTTGTCGATGCCGCCGGCAACCGCAATGCGCTGCGGAATGGCGCGAAGCGCCGAAAGCTCAATGCCCACCGTGCGGCCATCGAGCGGTCCCGCCACGGGCTCTCCACGGGCATTGATCAGCCGCCCGGCAATGCTGCCGACCGCGGCGTGATAGTGCTCGTTGACATCGACCTTGTCGAAGAAGCCGCTGGTATGGATCGTGCTCTCGGCCCGGAGCGAGGAAATGCCGAGAAGAATCCGGTTTGCCGCGGAGAGAACGGCGAGTTGCTCGGCCAGCACCGGCTCCTCGAACAGCACGTCGCGCACCGCCTGCGACGACAGGATGGCGGGGGAGGAGAGGGGGATGCAGCGCGCATCGAGCGCCTCGGCAAGCCTGGTGGCGCAAGCCTCGGGCGTCCATGGGATCTTTGCCGTGGTGCCGCCGGTTGCCTGCACCACGCGCATGTCCCTGAGATTGACCCGTTCGACCGCATTGGCGATCGACAGCATCGTCCGCCCCCAGGTGACCGCGATCGTATCGCCGGACTGGGCATGAAGCGCCAGCACCTGCGCGCCGGCAGCACCGAGCCGCTCCGTCAGCGTCCGTTCGCCGCCCGAAGAGGGGATCACCAGACAGTCGGCGAGGCCGAAATGTTCCTTGAGGCTCTGGGCAAGCGACAATTGCCGGAATTTTTCCGGCGCGATCTCGATCGACACGATGCCAAGGGTACGGGCATCCGCGAGATAGGCGTTGACTGTCGGCCGCGAAATGCCCATCGCAACCGCGATGTCACCCTGCGTCATGCCTTCTTCGTAATAGAGCCAGGCAGCCCACAACAGCGGATCGCCACCGAACCGCAAGGGAAGCTGGGAACCGGACTGCCTTTCGAGTGCGGTCGCGACGCGCGGTTTTCTGGCCATCAACGGTTCTCTCGCCCGGCTGCCGCAAGAACCCATTCGCGCATTGCATCAATGAGCGCTGCTGCCGAGACTGCACCGGGATCGAGATGGCCGATGGTGCGCGCGCCAAGCCGCGCAGCCCGGCCCTTGGCCGCAACCATGCCCCGGGTGGCTTCCGCGCCTTCCTGTGCTGCAGTCGCCGCACGCTCCATGACGGCGGCAAGCGGCTCGCCCGCCTGCCGCGCATCCCGGATGGCATGGGCCGCGGGAAGCCAGGCATCGAGCATGGTCTTGTCGCCGGGAGAAGCCTTGCCGCGTTCCTCGATCCCTTCGGAAATCCCGAGCAGGATATCGGCAATCCGGTCGAATTCCACGCGCGGCTCGTCGGGCATCGCAAGACCGGCGCGCGTCAGCCCGCTTGCGTAAAGCGGACCGGTGGTGGCACCGACGGCATTGAGGAAGGAGCGCGCCGCACCCGTCAGCGCAATACGCAGCGACGGATGGTCGGCCACATCATGGGTGAGGGCGACGGCTGCTGCGGAAAATCCCTCCGCCATCGCCGTTCCATGGTCGGCATCGCCGATCGCCCCATCGAGCTCTGCAAGGTAATCGCGCTCGTCATTCATGCGCCGCGCAAGGGCGCGAAAAAGGTCGGCGAGGGCATGGCAATCGAGATACATCATAACCGCCATTATGCGGTGAGCATGCGGGCGAGCACAAGCGATTCCTGTGCTCGCCCGCATGGTCCTCTCATCAATCCTGAAGCCGGCGGGAGAAACCGTTTCCAAGCTCGGAGAGGATCATGCAGCAGGAGGTGGCACCGGCGTCAAGCACGCCGCGCGAGCGCTCGCCGAGCCTGCTGGCCCGGCCGATCCGCGCAACGAGATCGACGGTCGAGTCGCGGCCTTTCTCGGCGGCTTCCGCCATCTTCGAAAGGGCAGGGGAGAACCCTTCCGCCTTTGCCGCATCGAAGGCTTCAACGGCCGGCACCAGGGTGTCGATCAGCGTCTTGTCGCCAACCTTCGCCGAACCGGTCGAGCGGACGCCTGCGAGCCCGGCATTCAGCATCACCGAAAACGCATCCGCGTCGATCGCCGTGCGGCCCTCGATCGAGGCCGCCATCTCCTGGAACATCAGACCGTAAAGCGGGCCCATCGAGCCGCCGATTTCGGACATCAGCACGTCGGACAGCACGTTCATCGCAGCATCGATCGTCATGTCAGCAGCGGCAATGCGCTCGGCGGCCCGGCCAAAGCCCTTGGCCATGTTGATGCCGTGGTCGCCATCGCCGATCTTGCCGTCGATTTCCGAAAGCCATGCCTTGTTCTCGACGATGACCGCGGCAACTTCCTCGATGATCGCGGCATTGCCGGCATTTTTCACCGAGGGGCCTTTGATGGTTTCGGCGGCACGCGGCATGGCGGTTTCCGTCTCGGTCACCTCTTCACGCACCGTTGCCGATGTCTTGACGGCGGCGGCCCTGTGCAGTTCTGGCGCGGCATCACCTGTCTGGCTGAAGCCTGGAGCTGTGGCTTCCATGTCGAGCAGCGCCTTCATCTCGTCATCAAGCACCATCACCGAGAGCGTGGCGCCGATCATTTCGAGCGAGGTGAAGTAATTGCCGACATAGGCGCGGTAGACATTGGCCCCGCGCGCTTCGATCTCCTGCTCCATACGATCATAGAGCACATAGAGTTCGTTGACCGGCGTCGCACCGAGACCGGAAACCAGCACTGCGACCTCGCTGCCCTCCGGCAGATCATGATCGTCCATCACGATCTTGACCATGTCGGCGGCAACGGCATTCGCCTGCTTCAGGGGTTCGACGCGGGTGCCCGGCTCGCCGTGATGGCCGATACCGACCTCCATTGTGCCAGCCTCGATCTGAAAATTCGGATGGCCGACGGCGGGCAGCGTGCAGGGGCCGAGACCGACGCCGACGGAGCGCACGCTGTCGATCGCCTTCTGGGCAGCGGCCTGCACCTCTTTCAACGAACCACCCTTGGCTGCAACCGCGCCGGCGATCTTCCACATGAAGATTTCGCCCGCAACGCCGCGGCGCTTTTCGCGCTCGGAAAGGGGCGCCGAGCAGACATCGTCATTGGCGACCACGGTCGCCACTTCGATCCCATCCTTTTCCACCATTGCGGCGGCCATTTTGACGTTCATGTTGTCGCCGGCATAATTGCCATAGAGCACCGCAACACCCGCGCCGCCATTGGCGGCCCGCATCGCATCGGCAAAGCTCTTGGCAGTCGGCGAGGAGAACAGTTCGCCCACGGCAACGGCATCGACCATGTTGCGGCCGGTATAACCGATGAAGGCCGGCTCATGGCCGGAGCCACCGCCGGTGACGATGCCGACCTTGCCGGAAACCGGCGCTGCCTGCGATACGATCACGCGCGGATTTTCGGGGTCGACGCGGACCAGATCACGATGGGCTTTGACGAAACCGGCAACGGTTTCATCGACCAGATCGTCCGGGTTGTTGATAAATCTCTGCATGGAAGCGACCCTATCGTTCATCATTCACCGCACGGTATATCCGCCGTCGACCAGAAGGTCGGCGCCGTTGATCATGGCTGCCTCATCGGAGGCGAGGAAGACGGCAGCGGCGGCAATTTCTTCCGGCTCGGCAAAACGCCCACTCGGGATCTGCGCCTTCATGGCCTCGCCCTTTTCGCCTTCCCAGGCCTTGCGGCCAAGATCGGTCATCACGACCGTGGGCGAAATCGAATTGGCGGTAATGCCGTGCTTGCCCCATTCAAGCGCCAGTGTCTTGGTGACGCCGATGACGGCAAACTTGGTGGCGCAATAGGCCACATGGCCTTCGATGGCGACGGAACCCGCCTGGCTTGCCAGGTTGACGATCCGTCCGCCTTTGCCTGCGGCGATCATCGCGCGGCCAACGCTCTGGCACATCAGATAGGTGCCGGTGAGATTGACGGCGATGGTGCGGTCCCAGGCAGCGCGCGAAAGATCCTCGGCCGGCGCCAGATCGACGATGCCGGCGGAATTCACCAGAATGTCGATGTCGCCAAGCTCAGCCTTCACATCGGCAATCGCCTTTTCGATGCTGTCGCTGTCGGTGACGTTGCACGCATAGGCCTTGGCGCCGGAAAGTTCCCCGGCCATGGCGCTCGCCGCATCGCGGTTCATGTCGAGAATGGCGACGCGCGCGCCCTTCGCGGCAAAGGCTGTGGCAATCGCCGCGCCGATGCCGGATGCCGCACCGGTGACGACGGCAACCTTGCCGGCAAGTGAAAATTCAGGGGAAGACGCCATGGACACGTCCTTTCTTATGGCTGCTGTGGCGGCCGGGCCGCGACGGGTGCGCCTGCGGCCGGCAAGGGCCGCAGGCAAGTCTCAATGCTTACTGACGCTCTTTCAGGAGTTCGTCGACATTGTCAGCCGTGACCGGCGTCCACGGAACGTTGTACTGCTTGGATTCGCCGTTGTTCCACTGCATCTGCGGATACTTTTCCCAGATACCGGAGGTCGGCTCGTAATCAGGATTGACGGCCTTGATGGCAACGTCGATCGCGCCGAGCGCCTGGGCCTGGCCGTCCTGCAGGATCGAGTGCATGTCGCCGCGCTTGACGGCTTCGAGCGCATCGGTCACGCCGTCGACGCCGGCAATCGAGAAGTCGCTGACATTGAGGCCGGCGGCCTTGATGGCTTCGATCGCGCCAAGGGCCATCTCATCGTTCTGGGCGATCACGCCCTTGATGTCGCTGCCATGGGCGGTCAGCCAGTTTTCCATCAGCGACTGAGCTTCGGCGCGGCTCCAGTTGGCGGTCTGCTGTTCCAGAACCTTCACGCCGTCGCCGCATTCGGCGAGCGCCTTCTCATTGCCTTCGCCGCGCTGGATCTGCGCGGACTGGCCGATCGGGCCTTCGATGACGACCACATCGCCCGAGCAGCTGATGTCGTCGAGAACGGCCTTGGCTTCGAGATAACCGGCTTCCACGTCGTCGGAGCCGACATAGGAGGTCAGCAGATCGGAGTTGACCTGGGTGTTGGAGCCAACGACCGGAATGCCTTCATCGGCGGCGGCCTGAACGGCGGTGGCACCGGCTTCGATGTCGATCGGGACGAAAACGATGGCGTCAAAACCCTGGGTGATCATGGTTTCGAACTGTTCCTGCTGGACCAGCGCATCGTAGCGGCCGTCGAAGATGGTGAGGTCGACCGTGCCGTCCTTTACCGACGGATGGTTCTCGGCGGCGTTCGCCCAGAGCTGCATGAACTCGGCATTGAGGCCGTAAACGGCCGCGCCGATCTTCAGCGGATCCTGCGCGCTTGCGGTGGTGGCGGCAAATGCCGCGCCGACGAGGGCGGTGGTTGCGAGGATATTACGCAGTTTCATGTCGGGTTTCCTCCCTTAGGTGACATGTGGATTGCCTATGCCGCGACTTTTCTAAGATCGGGGATGCGGCATCATTAACCGGCAAAGCCGGATCTCTTGGCGAGGCCTCAGGCCTCGCTCTTGCGGGAACGGTCCAGCATCACGGCGGCGACGATCAGCGCGCCCTTGATGACCTGCTGGTAGTAGGATTCGACGCCAAGCAGATCGAGACCATTGTTCATCACGCCGATCAGCAGCGCGCCAATGACCGTACCGCTGACGCGGCCGATACCGCCGGAGAGGCTGGTGCCGCCGATGACGACTGCTGCGATCGCATCCAGCTCATAGGCAACGCCTGCCTGCGGCAGCGCAGAACCGGTGCGGGCGGCGAGTACCATGCCGGCAAGGCCTGCAAGCGCGCCGGAAATGACATAGACCAGGAAGCGGATGCGGTTGACACTGAGGCCGGAGACCTTGGCAGCGTGCGGATTGCCGCCGACGGCATAGATATGGCGGCCGAACTTGGTGCTGGTCAGCACGAAATGGGCGATCAGGAAGACGGCAGCAAACAGGATGATCGGAACCGGAAGACCGAACACGTCGCCGGTACCGATCCAGCGATAGCCATCGGTCAGCGCCGGGATCGGCCGACCGCCGGAATAGATCAGGGTCAGCCCGCGCGCTGCCGAAAGCATGCCGAGCGTGGCAACGAAGGCGGGTACCGAAAACCGCGCAACGGCCGTACCCGAGATCGCGCCCATGGCAATGCCCGCGCCGAGACCGACGAGGATCGCGAGCGGCGCGATATAGGGCGTTCCGGGAATGAAGGCCGCCGATGATGTGGTGGCGAACGAGGCGGAGACCACGCCGGCAAGGGCGACCACCGAGCCGACCGACAGATCGATGCCGCGCGTCAGGATGACAAAGGTCATGCCGATGGCGAGAATGCCGTTGATCGAGGTCTGGCGCAGCACGTTGACGATATTGCGCGGGCTGAGGAAGTTCTCGCTGACAACGGAAAGCACGATGCAGACGAGGATCAGCGCAATCAGGATGCCGTAGCGCTGCGCGATGGGGCCCAGCCGCTCGGTAATCGTGCGCTGCTGTTCCGTTCCGGCGCCGGCCGGGGTTTTGGCATTCTGGGTCTCTGTCAACGTCTGGTCCTCCCCGCTTGACGGGTCATCCGCGGGTGCGAGGTCGGCACATCGAGCGCCGTCCCCGTCCCGCGACACTTTTTCTAGGCTGCGAGATGCAGCAGTTTCTCGGCGGAAAGTTCCGCCCTGTCGAGCGCGCCGGCAACCCGGCCATCACGCATCACGATCGCGCGATCGGCCATGCCGAGCACCTCGTCGGTTTCGGAAGAAATCATGATCACGGTTCCGCCGGCCTTGGCGAAATCGGACATGACGCGGTAGATTTCCCGCTTGGCGCCGACATCGACGCCGCGGGTGGGTTCATCGAGAAGCAGCACGCTCGGCTCCGTCAGGAACCATTTTCCGAGCACGACCTTCTGCTGGTTGCCGCCCGAAAGGCTCGACACGCCAAGCTTCAGCGATGCGGTCTTGATGTTGAGCGTATCGACCATGCGGTCGGCGGCTTCCGTTTCAGCCTTCGCCTTCATCATCAGCGGCGTCGACATCCGGTCGAGCGTGGCAAGGCACAGGTTTTCACGGACATCCCCGGTCAGAACCAGGCCCGAACCCTTGCGGTCTTCGGTCACGTAAGCGAGCCCTGCGGCAATCGCCTCGGACGGTCGCGTGATGGTCTTCTTCTCGCCATTAACCTCGATCGTGCCCTCGGTTTCATCGGAGAGACCGAAGAGCCGGTCGAAGATCTCGCTGCGCCCGGATCCCATCAGCCCGTAAAGCGCCAGGATCTCGCCGCGATGGGCCTTGAAGGAAACGTCGCGCACGCCATGGGCTGCTGACAGGCCCGTTACCGAAAGCGTCGCCTCGGCGCCCGGCGCGTTGTCCTTGACGAATTCTTCCGACAGCGGCCGTCCGACGATCAGGCTGATCAGCTTGTCCTTGTCGATATCGGCAAGCGCGCCATCCTCGATGAAGCGGCCATCGCGGAAAACGGTATAGCTGTCGCAGATGGTGAAGATTTCCGAGAGCCGGTGGCTGACATAGATAACGCCCTTGCCGCGCGCCTTCAGCGTCTTGACCGCCGCGAACAGCTGGTCGGCTTCGGCCTCGCCGAGCGCCGATGTCGGCTCGTCCATGATGATGACTTCGGCATCATAGGAAAGCGCCTTGGCGATTTCGACGAGCTGGGTCTGGGCGACCGTCAGATCCATCATCATGTCGGTGGCGCGGATGGTGAATTTCAGCCCGTCAAGCAGCTCCTGCGCACGGGCGTTCATGGTCTTGAAATCGATGCGCCCGAAGGCACCGCTCGGCTCGCGGCCGAGGAAAATGTTTTCAGCAACCGTCATTGCCGGAACCGGGCTCAGCTCCTGCTCGATGATGGAAATGCCATTGGCGAGCGCCTCGCCGGGGGATGAGAACTGGACGGGCTTGCCATTGCGCTTGATCGTGCCGCGATCGCGCGGCTGGATTCCCATGACGATTTTGAGGAAAGTGGACTTGCCGGCGCCGTTGCCGCCGCAAAGCGCATGCACCGATCCCGGCATCAGCCGGAATGCGCCATCGATGAGCGCGGGCACCCCGGAAAACGACTTTCCGAGACCATGCACCTCAAGCAAAGCCTGCACGACAATTCCTCCCATTCACGCCTGTCGAACTAATGTAAAACCAAGTTCGACAATTGTCTTTTAGCGGGAGTCGCAACCAGATGTCAAACGTCTTCTGACATTTTTAAAGCGGCCCTTTGCAATTGTTGTATTGCAAAGGGCCGCTGCCTGAGGGAGGCTAGTTCTGAGAACGAAAAAACCCCGGCAGGGCCGGGGTTTTCCATGGTCAAGACTGGCTTTTGCAAGCGGCTACTGACGGTCGGGCAGGGGCATCCAGTCCGGCGTGGCGACATCGGCATGGGCGAAGGCGGGCAGCTTTTCGCTGAGCTGCTGCATGTTCTCGATATCGCCATCGAGCAGCGCCTGCTGGGTAATCAGGGTCGGCGGCACGACCACGTTGTGGCCGGGATCCTCACCGGCAATCATCATGGCGAGCGCACGCACCGAGACCTCGCCGACGACGGCGGGATTGGTGGCAGCGGTCGCCATCCAGGCACTGCCCGGCTCGCGCATGGCGGCGATATCGGAGGTCGACACGTCGGCGGAATAGATCTTGATCGAATCCGACATGCCGGCCTCATCAACGGCGATCTTCACGCCCTTGGCGAATTCGTCATAGGGCGCGAACATGACGGTGATGGTCGGGTTTGCCGACAGAACCGACCGGGCCTGGTTGGCAACCGAGTTTGCAATCGGGTTGTCGAGCGTGCCAAAGGTCGCGACCTCGTCGATGCCCGGATATTTTTCCTTGAATTCCTGCCAGACCTCGTCGCGGCGGTCGAGCGGCGCGATGCCGGGAACATAGACATAGCCGGCCGTGAACGAATCGCCATTGTCCTTGATCGCCTGCTCGAGCGCGAGGCGAGCCAGATCGTGGTCCGACTGCTCGATCTGCGGGATCGCATCGTTTTCGACGTTCACGTCGAAGGCAACCACATCAATGCCGGCATCGACGGCGCGCTGGGCGGCTTCGCGCATGCTTTCCGTCAGCCCGTGCTGGATGATGATGCCGTCAACGCCAAGTGCGATCGCCTGATCGACCATATCCGCCTGAAGGGCAGCATCCTGACGGCTGTCGAGAACGCGCAGGTCGATGCCGAGCGCCTTCGACTGGGCCTCGACACCTGCCAGATAGGACTGGAAGAAGTCGCCCGTGGAGAGGTAGCGCACCAGCGCGATGGTGACATCCTCCGGCTTGTCGAAGGGTGCCGGCATGTCGGCGGCAAACGCTGCCGGTACAGCGGTGGCGGAGATAAGGGCGCCAGCCGCCATCATGTTGAACAGTCTGCGTGTGATTTTCATATTCTCATTCCTCCAAGTCTGAGATCCAGATCATGTGCGCCTCCTCCCGAGGGCCTGATACCGGCGCCAGTATCAGCTCCCGACGCGGGCGGTTGCCCGCGCTTATTCAATGCTTGTGCCGGGTCGACAGCGCGAAGGTGAAGACCAGCGCGATCACCAGCACCGCACCCTTGACGAAATCCTGCGTGTAATAGGGTGCATTCATCATCGTCAGCCCCTGCAACAGGATGCCGACGAACAGCGCGCCGATGGCCGTGCCGAAGGCATTCGGCTTGGCGGCGCCGAGAACTGCAAAGCCGATCAGCGCGGCGGCGACCGCATCGAGCAGGAGATTGTTGCCGGAAGCGATATCGCCGCGTCCGAGCCGGGCCGCCAGCAGAATGCCGCCGATCGAGGCAAACTCGGCCGAGATCACATAGGCGAGGATCTTGTACCCATTGACCGGGGCGCCAGCGAGAGCGGCAGCGCGCTCGTTGGAGCCGACCGCATACATCATCCGCCCGAACCGGGTGAACTCCAGGAAAAACCAGATCAGGATCGCAAGCACGATCAGGACAACCACCGAAACCGGCACCAGATTGGGCAGAATGAGGTCGAAGCGATGACGGCCGAGCGCCAGAAAGGCCGCGCTGAAAGCGCCTTCCGCCTGCGAACCGTCCGGCAGGGTCATGCCGGTCGCAATCGAGCGGCCTTCGGTCGGAATGCGCTGCAGCCCGAGCAGCAGGAACATCATGCCGAGCGTGGCCAACAGATCGGGCACGCGGCCATAGACGATGAGAATCCCGTTGATCAGGCCGATCAGGCCGCCGATCACCAGGCAGACGGCGACGGCCTCGAAGGCATTGCCGCCCATCACCACCATCACATAGGACGACGCCATCAGCGCCGTGGTCGCAACCGAGCCGATCGAGAGGTCAAATCCGCCGACGACGAGGGTGGCGGTGACGCCGAGCGCCAGAATGCCGGTGATGGAGACCGACTGCAGGATAAAGACCGCGCTCTGCGGCGAGGCAAAGCCCTTGGCGGAGATCGAGAACACGAGAATCAGCGCGAACAGAAGCGCCAGAAAGCCGTATTTGATGGCAAGCGCGCGTGCGCCGCCGCTGGTCTTTTTCGGCTTGGCCGCAGCGGCTGCAGGGGCGGTGTCGTTATGGGTCATTGGCTCACCATTTCCAGACGCCCGGCGATCTGGGCGAGAAGTGTATCGAGGTCGATTTCAAGGTTGCGATGCTCGCCGACGATCGTGTGTTCCGACATCACCAGAATGCGGTCGGCGATCTCGAAGGCTTCGTCGAGTTCGGTCAGGAAGACGATGGTTGCCCGGCCGGCCGCCGACTGACGCAGCGTCGAGGCGATATCGCGCCGGGCAGCAATGTCCACGCCCTGGAACGGCTCGTCGAGCACGAGCAGGCGGGCATCCTGGCTGAGCCAGCGCCCGACCATCACCTTCTGCTGGTTGCCGCCGGAAAGCGTCTGCATCTGGTCGCGCTCGGTGCGGCAGACGACATTCAGACCGGCAATCTGGTCGCGGGCTTGCGCCTTTTCGCGCGACCGGCTCATCACGCCGAACGATGACAGACGCTTCAGGAACGGCAGGCTGATATTCTCGTAAATGTTGAAGTCGGGCACGATACCGCTGACCGCGCGATCCTTGGCAACCAGGAAGACGCCATCGGCGATCGCGGCACCCGGATTCTTGGGCGCATAGGGACGCCCTTCGAGCGTCATGCTGCCGCCATGGGGGCGGCGCGCGCCGAACAGCGTTTCGGCAAGCACCGTCTTGCCGACGCCGACCAGACCGGTGACAGCCACCACCTCGCCCTCGAGGAGCGCCAGCGAGAACGGCTTGCGGTTGGGCGCGATCACGAGGTTTTCGGCCGAAAACACCTCCGGCCCGCCGTCGCGGACATCGACATGGCCCTGGCCGATGGTGCGGCCCAGCATGGCATCGACGGCGCCCTTGTAATCGAGCTCCGGCCCCTCGAACACGCCGGAAATCCGCCCGTCGCGCAGCGCGACGATGGTATCGGCGAGCCGGCGGATGTCGGACATGCGGTGGGAAATATAGAGGATCGCGACGCCATCGGCGCGCAGCCGGTCGAGCAGCGCAAACAGTCGGTCAGCCTCGGCACTCGACAGCGACGATGTCGGCTCGTCGAGAATCAGCACGCGCGGCTTGTGCGCCATGGCGCGGGCAATCGCGACCATCTGCCGGTCGGCAAGCGAGAGATCCGAGACCTTGGCGGAAAGATCGAGCGAGAGCCCCATGGCCTCGGCGACGCGACGCGCCTGCCGGCGTACCTTGTAGGGATTGAAGAACATCGAAGCGCCGCGACCCGACAGGCGGTCGAGCACGAGATTGGTCGCGACATCGAGATCGGCGGCCACGCCGTCATTGATGTTCTGGTGAACGGTGACGACACCGGCGGCAATCGCCTCGGCGGGTGTTGCCGGAGTAAAGGGCTTGCCTGCAAGCGAAATGGTGCCGCTGTCGGGCCGGTAAAGCCCGGTGACGGTGCGCACGAGCGTCGACTTGCCGGCGCCATTGGCGCCCATCAGCACGGTCACGGCGCCAGCGCAAAGGTCGAGATCGACCCCATCCAGCACCTGGATAGGCCCGAACGCCTTGCGCAGCCCGTTGATACGGAACACTGCGGTCATGAATTTCAACTCCTCCCGCCATCATCCTAGGAGCGGAAATCATCAAATGTCAACAGCAATGACATTTGACAGAAAAACGAAATAGCAAATGTCATTAGTGTTGACAAATGACAGCGTGCGACGCTAGCGTGATCGAAAGCCCTGCGGAAGCGCGACATCGCAAGGGCGCATTTGGGAGGATGTTCTATGGCGCTGGAAGAGGCCTTTGAGGCACTGGAACCCGCAACCCTGCCGTCGCGGTTGGGCGGGCTGAAGGTGTTGACCGAAAAGCTGGGAGAGCCGTCAGGCTGGCAGGTTCGCGAGGTCGGCGACGGCAATCTGAACCTCGTGTTCATCGTCGAGGGCGGCGGCAGCGCCATGATCGTCAAGCAGGCGCTGCCCTATGTGCGCCTTGTCGGCGAGGGCTGGCCGCTGCCGCTGAAGCGCTCCTTCTTCGAATATAATGCGCTGATCCGCCAGGCCGCGCGCGCGCCCGGTTCCGTGCCGGAGGTTTTTCACTTCGACGAGGCGCAGGCGATCATCGTTCAGGAATTCCTGACGCCCCATATCATCCTGCGCCGGGCGCTGATCGAAGGCGAGAACCTGCCGAAGATCGGCCCCGATCTCGGCCTGTTCATGGCCCGCACGCTGTTCAGGGGCTCGGACCTTTCGATGAAGGCGGTCGCGCGCAAGAAGGACATGGCGCTGTTTTCCGAGAATGACGCGCTCTGCGACATTACCGAATCCCTCGTGTTCACCGATCCCTATTACGATGCCGACATGAACAGCCACACCACGCCCGAACTTGACGGCGTCGTGGCAAGGCTGCGCGCCGACCGGGACCTGAAGGTGGCGGCACAGGACATGAAGCTTGCTTTCGTGACCCGCGCGGAAACCATGCTCCACGGCGACCTGCACACCGGCTCGATCATGGTGACGGCAGACGAGACAAGGGTGATCGATCCCGAATTCGCCTTCTACGGCCCCATGGCCTTCGATGTCGGCATGCTGCTTGCCAATTTCTGGATGAGCTATTTCTCCCAGCGTGGCCATGAGCAGGAAGGATCGCGCGACGCCATGCGCGCCTTCCTGCTCGACACGATCTCGACCACATGGGCCGTGTTCCGCGACGAGTTTGCCCGCCTGTGGCGCGAGGAGCGCACCGGCATTCTCTATCAGCGCAGCCTTTACGAGGACCAGGGCGACAGCCTGGGCGCGGAACAGGCGCTGGACGCCTTCCTGCATGCGCTGTTCGAAGACATGCTCGGCTTTGCCGGCGTCGAGATCCATCGCCGCATTCTGGGTCTTGCCCACAACGCCGACTTCGAAACCATCGCCGATCGCGCGCAGAAGGCCCGTTCGGAGACGGCGGCGCTCGAATTCGGCCGCCACATCGCCGTCAACCGCCGCCACATCAGCAGCCTTGACGCTTTGGAAAGACTGGCCATGCGGCTTGAAGAGGAGAGCGCCCGATGAAGGTTGGCGACAAGCATTACCGCACGATCTGGCTGAACGAGGATGGCCGCTCCGTTGATATCATCGACCAGCGCTGGTTGCCCCATGATTTCCGGATCGTTACGCTTTCAACGGTCGAGGCGGTCGCGACCGCGATTTCCGACATGTGGGTGCGCGGCGCCCCTCTGATCGGCGTCACCGCGGCCTATGGCGTGGCAATCGCCATGCTCGATGATCCGTCGGACGACAATCTCGACGCCACCTGGGACAGGCTGCACGAAACCCGGCCCACCGCCATCAACCTCAAATGGGCGCTGGACGAGATGCGCAAGACGCTCCGTCCTGTTGCGCCCGAAAAGCGCGCCGAGGCGGCTTACGCCCGCGCGGCCGAAATTGCGGACGAAGACGTGGCGCTCAACCGCGCCATCGGCGGTCACGGACTTGAGATTATCAAGAAGATCGCAGCCGGCAAGAAGCCCGGCGAGCCGGTGAACATCCTGACCCATTGCAATGCCGGCTGGCTTGCAACCGTCGACTACGGCACGGCGACCGCGCCGGTCTATCTCGCGATGGAAGCAGGCATTCCGGTCCATGTCTTCGTCGACGAAACCCGCCCGCGCAACCAGGGCGCCCAGCTGACCGCGTGGGAGATGAACGGCCACGGCGTGCCGCACGATCTGATCGTCGACAATGCCGGCGGCCATCTGATGCAGCATGGCGAGATCGACATGGTGATCGTCGGCACGGACCGCACCACCGCGTCGGGCGATGTCTGCAACAAGATCGGCACCTATCTGAAGGCGCTGGCGGCAAAGGACAACGGGGTGCCGTTCTACGTCGCCCTGCCGTCACCGACCATCGACTGGACCGTCAATGACGGCGTTTCCGAGATCCCGATCGAGGAGCGGAGCGGCGACGAGGTCAGCTTCGTTCAGGGTGAAAATGCCGAGGGCGCGATCATTTCCGTCCGGATTTCGCCCAAGGGCACGCCCGCGCGCAATCCGGCCTTCGACGTCACGCCTGCCAGGCTCGTGACCGGCCTGATCACCGAGCGCGGCGTTGCCGAGGCGTCTGCCGAAGGTCTTGCCCGGCTGTTTGAGAAAGAGAATTGAGACCCATGCCCCTGACCAACCAGAAATCGACCGAGGACGTCGCGCACGGTATCCGCAAGCGCGTGTTCCTGCACACGATGCGCAACAATGGCGGCTATCTGAGCCAGGCCTGTTCGGCCGCCGAAAGCCTTGCCTTTCTCTATAACGAGGCGCTCAATCTCGGAGCGCCGACGCTGCCGCCCGTGCCGAAGCCCTTTGCCGGCGTGCCTTCGGCCGATAATCCGGATGCCTTTACCGGCGCCGGTTATCACGGCCCCTTCGGCCCGGATTACGACCGCTTCTTCGTCTCGCCCGCCCATTATGCGCTGGTGATCTATTCCGCGCTGATCGAGATGGGGCGCATGGACGAGAACGCGCTCGACCATTTCAACAAGGATGGCGGCTCGGTGGAAATGATCGGGGCCGAGCACTCTCCCGGCATGGAAGTCACCACCGGCTCGCTGGCGCAGGGCCTTTCCATGGCCTCCGGTGTTGCCTTTGCCCGCAAGCGCGCGGGCGAAAAGGGCAAGGTCTGGGTCTACATGTCGGACGGCGAGTTCCAGGAGGGCCAGACCTGGGAGTGCATTTCCAACATGCGCCACCACGGCATCGACAACATCCGCGTCATCGTCGACGTCAACAACCAGCAATGCGACGGCGCCATGGCCTCGGTGCAGGAACTGGTCAATCTGCCGGAGCGCATCACGGCCTTCGGCGCCACCTGCCGCTCGATCAACGGTCATGATCTCGAGGCCATGCGAGACGCGGCGGCAAGCGCCGAGCCCGGCAAGCCGCTGATCATCCTTGCCAATACCTCGCCCTATCAGGGCATGGATTTTCTCAAGAAGCGCTTCCCGCGCCTTCATTACGTCCGCTTCAAGAGCGAGGCCGAGCGCGTCGAGATGCGCGATGCGCTGGCCGCCGAACTTGGCGTCGACATGCAAGAAATCGAAAAGGCCTGATCATGGTGGAAATCGTCAACCGACCGTATGCTGCGGCATTCGAAACCTTCGCTACAGCCCGGCCCGAAGTGATGTGCCTTTCGGCGGATCTCACCTCGTCCTGCGAGGTCGATGGCTTCCGCGACCGCCATCCCGACCAGTTCCTCTCGCTCGGCATGGCCGAGCAGAACATGCTGTCCTTTGCCGGCGGACTTGCGATGCAGGGCTACCGCCCCTTCATCCACACCTTCGCAGTGTTTCTGTACCGCAGGCCCTACGACCAGCTGATCAATTCGATCGCCTATTCCAACCGCAAGGTGCGGATGATGGGTTTCCTGCCCGGCATTACCACGCCCGGTGGCATCACCCATCAGGCGATCGAGGATATCGCCGTGATGCGCGCGATCCCCAACATGACGGTGCTGGAAACCGGTGACGCGACCGAGGTCGAGACCGTGCTCGAGGTTGCCGACAGCATTGACGGCCCGGTCTATGTGCGGGTGCTGCGCGGCCAGGTGCCGCGGCTGTTCTCGACGCCTTTCGAATTCAACAAGCTGAGGACGCTGAGCTCCGGCGACGACATTCTGGTGCTGACCTCGGGCGTCTGCACCGAAGAGGCCCTGCGCGCGACCGCAGCGCTTTCGGAAAAGGGCGTCGGCGTCCACCACCTCCACGCCTCGACGCTGAAACCCTTCGACCGCGCTACCTTCCTTGAAGCTGCGCGCGGCAAGAAGGGCGTGATCACGCTCGAAAACCACATCATCACCGGCGGGCTCGGCACGATTGCGGCTGAGATCATCGCGGAGGAGGGGCTTGGCGTGAAGCTTCGCCGTCTCGGCCTCAACGACACCTTCGCGCACGGCGCATCCAAGCCGTATCTGATGAAGAAATACGGTCTCGATGCCGGTGCGCTGGTGGCGGCCATCGAGGATGTGCTCGGCGCCAAGCTCGGCATCACCGACGATGCCCTGCAGGCCGTGCGTCTTGATGCCGTCCATTCGGCGGAAAAGGCGGAGGCGCTGTGATGGCGGAACGCTTCATCGCATCCTATCTGATCGGCGAGACCGATTACGAGACCGCCAAACAGCGCGCGCTCAACATCACCGTCGAACAGACCGTCGAGATCCCCCGCGACATCGTTCCGGCAGGCTATGTCGAGGATGAGATCCTCGGGAGGCTGGAGGGCCTTGAGGCGCGCGATGGCGGCCATGTCGCCGCGATCTCCTACAGCATGGACGATGCCGGCGGCGACTTCCTGCAATTCCTGAATGTGCTGTTCGGCAATTCCTCGATCCTGCAGCAGACGCGGCTGATCGGCTTGAAGCCGTCTCCGGCGCTCGCAGAGATCACGCCCGGTCCGCGTTTCGGGCGGGCAGGGCTCCTGGAGCTTGCCGGCGCCGCGGACGGACCGCTTCTGATGTCGGCGATCAAGCCGGTCGGGCTTTCTACGGCTGATCTTGCGCGCCTCGCCGGTGACTTCGCGCTCGGCGGCATGGATTTCGTCAAGGACGATCATGGCCTTGCCGACCAGAAGACCGCGCCCTTTTCCGAACGGCTTTCCGCTTGCGTTGCAGCAATCGAGGAGGCCAACGGCAAGACCGGCTTCAGGACGCGGTTCATCCCCAACATCACCGCGCATCGCGGCGGCACGATCGAGCGCGCCTATGAGGCGAAGGAGGAGGGGGCCGGCGGCGTGATGCTGGCACCGGCGCTTGCCGGTTACGATGTTGCCCGCCAGCTTGCGGCCGACCCCGATTTCGGTCTGCCGATCATCTCTCACCCGGCTTTCTCCGGCGCCAATGTGGTGGGCGCGGGCTGCGGCTTTTCGCATGCCTTCTATTACGGCACGCTGCAGCGATTGATGGGTGTCGATGCCGCCGTCTACCCGAATTTCGGTGGCCGCTTCAGCTTCTCGCGCGCCGAATGCCTGTCGATCGTCGATGCCTGCCTGGAAGAATTCGCTGGGCTCAAGCCGATCCTGCCGGCGCCGGGCGGCGGCATGACATTCGAGCGGGTCCCGGAGATGCAGGACGCTTACGGCAAGGACGTGATCTACCTCATCGGCGGCGCGCTGATCCGCGAACGCGAAACGCTGGTGGCTGCATGCCGCAGGCTATGTGAAACGGTGCGGGCAGGGTAGGGCAGATGCTTGCGGGCGGGTGGCGAAAGGGGCAAGTTCACTTTTTTCACCCGACCTGGATAATGTCCATTGCACAACGAGAGCACGATGCTGATCCGACCGAGCGACCGCATTCTTCATAAAGCTGCCTGGCTTTACTACACCCACGGGCTGCGCCAGGACGAGGTTGCCAGACAGCTCGACATTTCGCGGGCCTCGGTCGCGATGTATCTGCGCCGCGCCCGCGAGATGGGCATCGTCACGATCTCCACCTCGACTGAGCTCTTTGCCGACGACGTGCTGGCCCGCGAGATGGAAGACCTGATCGGGCTCGAGGCGGTCTGGATCGTGCCCGAGGATCGCCAGGCGCTCGACCCCGACACCGAAATGCCGGTGGTGGCCGCCGCCGTGTTCCAGGGCCTGATCAACAAGGGCGACAAGGTCGGCGTCGCCTGGGGGCGGACGGTCTATCACATCGCCGATGCCATGCCCTTTGCAGACCTGCAGGGCGTGACCGTGATCCAGCTCTGCGGCAATCTCGGCGCGCCCTATAATTATCGCCCCGACCAGTGCACCACGGAAATCGCGCGGCGGCTGAATGCCGAGGGCATCAATTTCTATGCGCCACTTGTGCTGAGCACGGAGGCGCTCTGCACCGCGCTGCGCAACGAGGACATCATCCACCAGCAGATGGCTATGATCGGCGAATGCGATTTGGTGCTCTATTCCGTCGGCGGCATCGCACCCGACAGCCACCTCGTCACCTGCGGCGCGCTGTCGGCGGAGGCGATCGAGGCGCTCGGCGAAGAGGGCGCGGCCGGCGTGATCGCCGGCCAGGTGATCGATGAAAGCGGCGCGATCATGGACTGCGAACACAATCGCCGCTGCATTTCCGCCGATCTCGACACGCTGCGCAACATCCCGAAGCGGCTGATGGTGGTGCAGGAGCGTGAGAAGTTCGAGGCGTTGAAAGCGGCGCTCAGAGGCGGCTTCGTGTCCCATCTGGTGGTGACCCGCAGCATGGCCGAACAGCTCATGGAAGCCTGGAAGGCCTGAGCCGGGCCTTGCGGAACTGAAGGTTTTGAAAGACCGGGACCCGAGGGTCTCAGGGAGGATGATCGATGGAAAATCTCTGGAACGATGCCGCGGCAAAGGCGGCTGTCGAGCGCTACGGCAAGGACGGCGTCAACGCGGATCTCGCGCTTTGCACCTACACCACCCGCCTTCTGGGCGGCGAGCCGCGCCTGGTGCTCCATGGCGGCGGAAACACATCGGTCAAGACGAGCGCCCGTGACCTCGTCGGTGAAGACTTCGACGTGCTCTGCGTCAAGGGCAGCGGCTGGGACATGGCAACGATCGAGCCTGCGGGCCTTCCGGCGGTCAAGCTGAAGCCGCTGTTGAAGGCGCGCGCCTTCGATGCGCTTTCGGATGAGGACATGGTAACGCTGCAGCGCGCCAATCTGATCGACCCTTCGTCACCCAACCCCTCGGTCGAAACGCTGCTCCACGCTTTCCTGCCGCAGAAATTCGTCAACCACACCCATTCGACCGCGGTGCTGGCGATCGTCGATCAGGCCGAGAGCCTGAGGCTCTCCGAAGCCGCGTTCGGCGACCGCTTCGCCTTCGTCCCCTATATCATGCCGGGTTTCGCGCTCGCCAAGGCCGCCGCCGAAGCCTACGACGCCAAACCCGATGCCGAGGCGCTGATCCTCGACAAGCACGGCATCTTCACCTTCGCGGAAACCGCGAAGGACGCCTATGACCTGATGATCGACTATGTCAGCCGCGCGGAAGACTATGTCCGGCGCGAGGGCCGTCCGGCCTTCCACGCCGTCAGCCTGCCCGAAGGTCTTGCAGGGCCGGAAGCGATCGCACCGATCCTGCGCGGCGCAGTCGCGATCCGCCGCGAGGGCAAGCGCTTCGGGCGCATGGTCAATGATTTCCGCGCCTCGCCTGAGATCATGGACTTCGTCAATGCCGCCGAGCTTTCCGACATGGCCGAGCGCGGCGTCTCGACGCCCGACCTTTCGATCCGGATCAAGACCGGCCCGATGGTACTGCCGGCGCCGGTTGCGACCGATCTCGCAGGCTTCGCGGAGGCGACCGCCGATGCCGTTTCGCGCTACAGCGCCGCCTACACGGACTATTTCAATGAGAACAATAATCGCGACGACGTCCAGCGGACCATGCTCGACACCATGCCCCGGCTGACGCTGGTGCCGGGCGTCGGCCTGTTCGGTCATGGCCGCACGGCAAAGGAAGCCAAGATCGCCGCCGATCTCGGCGAGATGTGGATCGAGGCGGCGCGCGATGCCGAAATGGTCGGACGGTTCGAGCCTGTCAGCCGCCCGGACCTGTTCGATCTCGAATACTGGTCGCTGGAGCAGGCGAAGCTTGCCGGCAACAAGGAAAAGCCGCTGACCGGCCAGGTGGCGCTCGTCACCGGCGGCGGCGGCGCGATCGGGGCGGCCGTTGCCCGCCTGTTTGCGACAGAAGGGGCGCATGTCGTCGTCGCTGACCTTGATGGTGACCGTGCGAAAGAGGTCGCGAAAGAAGCCGGCAATGGCGCGATCGGCGTCGCGATGGATGTCACCGATCCGGTTTCGGTCAGGGCCGGGTTCGACGCAGCGGTCAAGCGCTTCGGTGGCGTCGATGTCGTGGTGTCCAACGCAGGCGCGGCCTTCCAGGGGCCGATTGCGACGCTCGATGACGCCTTGCTGCGCAAGAGTTTCGAACTGAACTTCTTCGCTCATCAGAGCGTGGCGCAGCAGGCGGTCCGGATCATGAAGGCGCAGGCGACCGGCGGCGCGCTTCTGTTCAATGCCAGCAAGCAGGCGGTCAATCCCGGCGCCGATTTCGGCGCCTACGGTCTTCCCAAGGCCGCAACCCTGTTCCTGTCGCGCCAATATGCGCTGGAGCACGGCAAGGACGGGATCCGCTCCAACGCCGTCAATGCCGATCGCATCCGCTCCGGCCTTCTCGACGATCAGATGATCGCTAGCCGCGCGGCCGCTCGCGGTCTGACCGTTGCCGAATATATGGGTGGCAATCTGCTCAACCGCGAGGTCACCGCCGACGATGTCGCCCACGCCTTTCTCGATCTCGCGCTCGCCGAAAGCACCACGGCAAGCGTCACCACAGTCGATGGCGGCAATATCGCCGCAGCGTTGAGATAGGATTGAATTCCTGCACGCCATAGACAGGACGCGGCCTCCATTACAGGGAACCGTGTGATAAGGTCAGAGGGTGTCGGAGACCCTCCCCGCCACAACCGTTTTTGTGAAAGGAACTGCCATGCTGAAAGGGATCGATCCGCTTCTGGGGCCCGACCTCCTGCACGTGCTTGCCATGATGGGCCACGGCGACGAGATCGTGATTGTCGACGCCAATTTCCCGGCCGCGTCGGTCGGCGAGCAGACCGTTTACGGTTCGCCGCTTGCCATTGGATGCGATGCGATCAAGGCGCTCGCCGCGATCCTGACCGTCCTGCCTCTCGACGCATTCGAGCCCGACCCTGTCGTCACCATGCAGGTCGTCGGCGAGCCGGATACCGTGCCGCCCGCCATTGCCGATGCGCTGCCGATCATCAAGGCCGAAGGCTATGAGCCGGCCTCGCTCGAACGTTTCGACTTCTATCAGCGCGCCAGTGAAGCCTTCGCCATCGTCGCCACCAGCGAGATGCGCCCCTATGGCAATTTCATCCTGCGCAAGGGCGTGATCTTCAGCTGAGGTGCCGCGCCGGGATCGCGCTCAATAGCCGAGCGCGATCCCGTCCTTGCGGTGGTCGGAGGCACCCCACAGCACGCCGCGTGCGTGGTCGATCATGATCGCCTGGCATCCGCCAAGCGGCTCGTCGGCGATCCGGGTCTTGTGCCCGCGCCGCTCCAGCTCGCGCCGCACATCTTCCGGGATTGTCGGCTCCAGGCTGATTGCGCCTTCGGTGAAGAAACTGCGCGGCTGGTCGGAGGCCATCTGCACATCGAAACCGCGATCGACGACCTGCGAGATGAAATGGGCATGGCCGTTTGCCTGGTACTGCCCGCCCATGACGCCGAACGAGATCACCGGCTTTTCGTCCTGAAACAGCATCGCCGGGATAATGGTGTGGAACGGCCGTTTCGAGGGACCGATGACGTTTGCATGGCCTTCCTGAAGCGAGAAGCCGCTTCCGCGGTTTTGCAGCAGAACGCCCGAGCCTTCCGCGTAGATGCCGCTTCCGAAGGCCGCGAAGATAGAGTTGATCAGCGAGATCGCATTGCCGTCGCGATCGACGACGCTGACATAGACCGTGTCCTTGTGAACCGGCATGTCGAGCGCGGTCGGATCGGATGCCCGATCAAGCGATATCTTCGATCGGATCGCGGCGATCCGGTGTTCGTCGAGAAGTTCTTCAACGGAAACGCACATCGTGTCGGGGTCGGATATATAGAGATCGCGCTGGCGGTAGGCCGACTTTGCGGCCTCGGCCAGAAGATGGATGCGATCGGCATCCGACAGACGGCCTTCGCCAAGATCGAAGCCTTCGAGGATGCGCGTCATGATCAGCGCGGCAAGCCCCTGACCGTTGGGCGGGCACTCCATCAGCTTGAAGCCGCGATAATCGGCGGCGATCGGCTCTGCCATGTCCGGGCGCGCATTTTCGAAATCTTCAAGCGTGTGAAGCCCGCCAAGCGCCTTGAGGGTGTTCACGATATCCTCGGCAACCTCTCCCTCGTAAAACGCCTTTCGGCCCTCGCGCGCTATCTTTTCAAGCGTTGCCGCAAGGGCCTCGTTGCCGAGCCGGTCGCCAACCGAAGGCGCGCGCCCTCCCGGCAGGAATTGCCGGACGGAGGCTTCATGCGCCTTCAGCCTGCCGGCATAACGCGACCAGTCGCGGGCAACGCGCGGGGCAACCGTAAAGCCCTCGCGCGCCGCACGGATCGCCGGCTGAAGAATGGCGTCGAGCCCAATGCGGCCATAGGTGCTGCTGAGATGGTCCCATGCGCCGACCGCACCCGGGACGGTGACCGAATGCACCGAGAGATCGGAAATCGCCGTCATGCCCTGACTTCGGAGCAGGGCGGCATCGGCGGCGGCTGGCGCGCGCCCCGAACCGTTGAGCGCAACCGGCTTGCCGCCTGCCGGCGTATAAAGCGCGAAACAATCACCGCCGATGCCGGTCATATGCGGATCGACCACGCCCTGCAGGGCGACCGCTGCAATCGCCGCATCCACCGCATTGCCGCCGGCACGCAGGATATCGAGCGCGGCGAGCGTTGCCTGCGGATGCGATGTCGCGGCCATCGCATTTTCGGCGATGGCAACGGACTTGCCGGGTTTCATGAAGTCGCGTTCCCGCATAAGTTCTCTCCCAAATGCGCCAGATGGAGCCGGCCAGAACCGTATATCGATGGTGCAATCTTCTCCAGACCGCTTTATAGCGTTCGCTGATACGGGATCAAAGGCCGATGCGACGGCTGGTGAAGATGAAAGAGGTGCCGGGATGGCCGAGATGCAGCAGGTTTTCCTCGATGCGGCGCTGGAAGCCGGCATCGCGATCATGGCGATCTACGACAAAGGAATCGAGGTTGCTTATAAAGCCGATTGCTCGCCGGTGACCGAGGCCGACAACCAGGCGGAAGTCATCATCCTCCGGCATCTGACGAATGCCTTTCCGGACATTCCCGTGATCGCCGAAGAAAGCGTTGCCGCGGGCCGGGTGCCTGATATCGCCGGCGGGCGCTTCTTTCTGGTCGATCCGGTGGACGGCACCAGAGAATTCATCAACCGCCGCGCGGATTTCACCGTCAATATCGCGCTCATCGAAGACGGCAAGCCGGTCGCCGGCATTGTCTATGCTCCTGCGCGCAATGTGGCCTATCGCACCAACGGAAATGGCGCCGAGAAGCTGACGATTGCAAACGGCGCGGTAGTCAAGGCAGAGCCGATCAGCTGCCGCTCCATGCCTGACGCGCCGGTCGCCGTTGCCAGCCGATCGCACAACACGCCGGAGACGGACGCGTTCATGCAGAAGATCGGCGTCGCCGGCATTGAATCGGTCGGATCATCGCTGAAATTCTGCCTCGTTGCCGAGGGGGTTGCCGATGTCTACCCGCGTTTCGGCAGGACGATGGAGTGGGATGTCGCAGCAGGCGACGCCATCGTGAGGGCTGCAGGCGGCATGACCGAATGCGCCACCAGAAAGACAGCCTTCGCCTATGGCAAGACCAACCAGAACACCGACAGCGATTTTGCCAATGGCAATTTCATTGTCTGGGGCCGGCGGGATTAGGCGCTCAATCAGAACGCCCTCCGGCAATAGTTGCGATCTGGACCGGGGGGTCGCCCACTCAGGCGGGGCTTGAAGGTGTTCGCGTCTTCAGCCAGCGCAATGCCCGGATTTCTTCTTCATCGAGCCATTCCAGCAGGCGCTCGCTTCTGGTTCTGAGTTTCAGCACATCGCTGAGCACGCCCGCCTCGAAATCCTCGAATACGGCCGGATGAATATAGGAAGAGCGGCAGACCGCGCGCGTATTGACGAGCCGTGCCGCCACGCTGTCGATCGCCTCGTTGAGCTGCAGCGCAAGACCGCGCCGGGTGTCAGCCACCTCGAGCGGAGCCAGCGCATCGAGCGCCATGCAGGTCGCGCCCCAGGTCCTGAACTGTTTCGAGCTGAACTGGTTGCCGGTCACTTCGCGGATATAGCTGTTGACGTCGTGTGAGGTGACCGGACGGCATCCCTCATCGTCGCAGACATATTGAAAGAGGTGCTGGCCGGGCAGTTCCTGCAGCTTGCGCACGACATTGGCGATGCGGCGGTCGCTGTGCTTCAGGTTCCATTCCTTGCCGGACTTGCCCTTGAAGCGGAACTTCACGCTTCCGCCCTCGACCTTGACATGGCGCGCGCGCAAAGTGGTCAATCCATAGGATTTGTTGGTTTCGGCATAGGTTGCGTTACCGACGCGGATATAGAGATTGTCGAGCATCCACACCACGGTTGCCAGCGCCTTCTCCATCCGCATGCCGCGGGTGCGCAGATCGCGCTCGACGCGTTCACGCAGATCTGGAAGCCGGTCGGCAAAATCCACCAGGCTTTCGAATTTCGCCTTGCCGCGCGCGGCATGCCAGTCCGGATGATATCGGTATTGCCTGCGTCCGCGCGCGTCCCGTCCGATCGCCTGGAGATGCGAAAACGGGTTGGTCGAGATCACCACGTCGGTATAGGCGGGCGGAATGGCAAGCGCATCGAGCCGGGCGATCTCCTCGCGATCCGTGATCCGCTTGCCGTCAGGCGCGTAATAGAGAAAGCCGCGCTTGCCGGTCCTGCGCGTGATACCGGTCTCAAGCCCCGGAATGTATACCAGTCCGGAGTTAAGCTTGGCTTCTGCTGCAACGCTGTCGAGTTCCGTAATACTCATTGTGCCATAACGCACACCCGGGAAAGCGGTTCCGAAAGCCCGGCGACCGGGCATCAGATTTCACGGCCCTCCCTCCAAAAGCCCTGCGCTAGGCCGGCACCCAGGCGCCATGAAGGCCCTGGGGCACGCGTTGGGGCATGCGCAGCCGCAGCACCGGTCCATCCTCGATGCCTTCGGAATCAAGCAGCACCAGTTCGCTCGTTTCGGTTTCGGGGTCGTAGAGATAGGTGGCGAGGAAACCGGCATTCGCGGGCTCTCCCTTCGGAATGAACACCGCTTCACCGGCAATGTGATTGCCGAAATCATGGTGGACGACATCGCCGGTTTCGGTGTCGACGCGCATGAGACAGTTGAAGGTTCCGGACGCGCCATGGGCGCTGACAAGCGTTTCCGTCAGCGTCGGGGCATAGACGTAGCGTGAGGCAAGCGCGGTCAGGCGGTCATCGATCCGCGGAAACTCCGCAACCCTGTCAAACCATGTCTGCGCCCTGACGCTGCCCGAATGGGTGTCGAGCACAAGCCGGCGCAGCATCGGGGGCTCGGTGTTGCGTGCGCCATAGCCGAGATAGAGTTTCTGGTGCTGGACATAGTCGATCACGATATCGCCGCCGCGCTCGAAGCCATTGGCGAAGTGATAGACGAAGAAGGCATCGGCCTCGAACCAGCGAACGGTTCCGCCATCAAGCGGCATCACGGCAATGCGGGTTCCAAGCTCCGGGCGCCATTGCAGGAAGGCTTGGCCCTGCATCATCGCCTCCATGTCAAACACGGCCGGTCCGATCAGGAGCACGATGTGGCGTTCGGTAAGGACGAAATCGTGGATCATGCTGGGCGCAGCGAGCGCAATGTCGAAAGAGCGGCGCAGCTTGCCGTCAGCGCCGATATGGTGGATCAGCACGGTCGGGCGTTCGATGTCATAGCTCAGCGCGAACATGTCGCCCGTCGCCGGATGCACCCGGTTATGGGCGCCGAGCATGATCGGCTGGTCCGTTCCGGCGGTCCAGGGACCGAGGGTTTCGAGGTTCGGGCCAATCTCCCAGGCAGGCTCGCCCTCGCCGAGCGCCAGCAAATGGTCGCCATGGTGCATCACGCTGATGAAGGCGGAAGCCTTGAACGGATTGTCCGGATCGTCATGAGGGCCAAGCAGGCCGGGTTCGATCGGCCGCGGCGCCATCAGGCCGCCGAAGACCCCGCGCCCGGCATTGTCCTCGATTTCGAAACTGCGGGTGCGCACATAGCGGTTGTGGTAGCTTGCCTTGCCGCTCGCAAACCGGACGGCATGCAGCATGCCGTCGCCTTCCAGCGGATAATTGTAGGAGACAGGCTCGTAGCGCGGGTTGGGGCCGTTGCGAATATAGGCGCCGTTCAGTTCCTCGGGGATCCGGCCTGAAATGACCTCCAGCCCGTCCCGGTCGATTTCACGGCCGATCGGTGCAAAATTTCCGCTGAGGTGCGGATTGTCCGAACGCCATGCGATAGTCTCATCAATGCGATCTCTCATGCGCACACCCTCCGATATCCGCGCCCTCCAGAGCGCGATATGAGCATGTTTGCGCATTTATGCCTTTTCTGGCAACTGCAAGCTTTTCCGGCGCATGGAAAGCGCGCCGGAAGCAAGGTCCAAGCGTTACTGTGCGCCGCCTTCGGCCAGGCGCCGACGCAAAACACCCTGCCTGAGGGTGCGGGCGAGCGCCATGCCTGCGACCATCGACAGCACGAAGGCCACCACGTCGACATCCATCAGCCCCAGCGCCGGTATGGCCCCGCCGGGGCAGAACCCGGCAATCCCCCAGCCCAGGCCGAACGTGGCCGCTCCAGCCACCAGGGCGACGTCGATCTTGCGGGTGCCCGGCAGATGAAACGCGCGATCGAAGAGCGGCGCCTTGCGCTTCAGCACGAACCGGTATCCGATCGCGGTCACGATCAGCGCGCCTCCCATCACGAAGGCGAGCGACGGATCGAAACTGCCCGCGAGATCGAAAAAGTTCAGGACCTTGGCCGGATTGATCATGCCCGAGACAGCAATGCCCGTGCCGAAGAGAAGACCGGAGAGAAAGACAAGAACCAATGCGGGCATCAGAAACCTCCAAGCACGTGGCGGATGACGAATACGGTCACAAAGGTCGTGGCCATGAAGACGAGCGTCGCCGCAAGTGAGCGTCTGGAGAAGCGGGCAAGGCCGCAAACGCCGTGACCCGAGGTGCATCCGGCGCCGAGATTGACGCCGATACCGACGATCAGCCCGCCAATGATCAGCCAGGGCAGCGGAACCGTGTTCTGGAACGGGATCGCGATGCCCGCAGCGTGGACCAGGATCGCCGGCGCCACGATCGCGCCGAGCAGAAAGGCGATCCGCCAGCTTCGATCGGTCGACCCGGGTAGGAGCGCGCCCGAGACAATGCCGGAGAGCCCTGCTACGCGGCCGCTGACCGCCATCAAAAGCACAGCGGCAACGCCGATCAGCGCGCCCCCGAACAGCGAGAGCCATGGTGTGAATTCGGTCATCTTGGACCTCCGGTGGGTTGCGGCTTGCAGAACAGCTGATGCATCGTGGTTATGAAGGTCTGGACGCGGGGATCGGCGAGACGGTAGAATACCTGCTTGCCTTCCTTGCGGCCTGAGATCAGACCGGCATCGCGCAGGCCGGCAATCTGCTGCGACAGGCCTGGCTGACGGATGCCGAGCGTATCCTCGAGCGCACGCACCGAGCGTTCGCCATCCACCAGCGCGCAGGCAATCAGCAAGCGGTCGGGATTGGACAGCGTCTTCAGGAAGGCGGAGGCATCACCGACCTTCGCCTTCATCTCAGCCATCTCGGAAGAAAGCGTCTCCATCCATCACCCCCACGCGGTTTCAGCAAACAGGTTGAGCGGTATCTTCAGATAGCGCGTGCCGTTTTCCTCCGGCTCGGGAAGCCTGCCACCATTGGTGTTGACCTGCAACGCATGCAGGATCAGCTTCGGCATGGGCAGCGTGCGGTCGCGGGCCTTGCGGGCTTCGACAAAGGCGCTTTCATCCTTGTAGACAGAGATGTGGGCGTTGCTGGCTCTCTGCTCGGCAACGGTGGATTCATAGCGCGGCTCTCGCCCGCCGGGCTGATAGTCATGGCCGGTAAAGATGCGGGTTTGATCCGGCAGGGATAGAATGTCCTGGATCGAATGCCACAGGGCGCTTGCGCTGCCGCCCGGAAAATCGGCCCGGGCGGTTCCCGAATCCGGCATGAACAGCGTGTCATGCACAAAGGCGGCGTCGCCGATCACATAGGTAATGGAGGCGAGCGTGTGGCCCGGTGAAAACATCACGCGTCCGGAGATCGTGCCGACCGTGAACGTTTCACCCTCTGCAAAGAGCTTGTCCCACTGCGAACCATCGGTGGGAAAGTCCGGCCAGTTGTAGAAATCCTTCCAGAGCTTTTGAACCTCGGTCACCTTCTCGCCGATCGCGGTCGGCGCGCCGGTCTTTTCCTTCAGGTAGCTGGCAGCCGAAAAATGATCGGCATGGGGATGGGTGTCGAGAATCCACTCGATGTCATAGCCCTTGTCGGCAATGAACCGCAAAATCGCGTCGGCATGGGTGGTCGCCGTCGAGCCGGACTTCTCGTCGTAATCGAGAACAGGGTCGATGATCGCGCATTTCTTCGCTGCCGTATCGGCAACGACATACTGGATGGAGCCGGTGCGCTTGTCGTAAAAGCCGGTGACTTCGGGTTGCGGCAACATGGAAGAACTCCTGTAAATCTGGTGTTGTTTATTACGTAATATCTATTGCATTTTATTGCAATCATTATTTCGCAAATTTTGATTTTCTGGCGCTGTAGCCGGGCGGACGATTTCGGCCCCTCACACTGCCGGAAGGCAGAACGAGAGGCCGGAGGTTGTCAGAGTGCTTGTGATTTCAGCGTCACGAAGCCGCAAGCGCTGCCGCGCCGGCGGAACGAACCCGAAGGCAGGTGGCCGTCAGGGGCAGGTATTGACCGGCGCTGCCTTGACGATCGGGAAGCATGCTTCCCATTCCTTTGTGCGCGCCGGCCACGGGGTCAGCGTTTCAGGGCTCTCGGTCAATTCCAGCACGCCGAGGCTCTGGAGATCCTTTACGCGCCCATCGAGATATTCCTTTATCACCGAAATCTTCCCATCGCTGACATGGGCGACCCAGACATCGTTGACCACCTGGCGGGCGCCGCGCTGAAAGGTGCGGAACTGGAGTTCGGCGGCAATCCTGCCGGTCTCGGTGTCGATGAAGAAGGCGTCTGCCGGAAGATAGATACTGGTATCCTTGGCCGCCTTGCAGAAGGCTTCGAGATCGCCCAGCATCGCCTCCTTGCCGGTGATCGCATTGGTCGGGTAGGAAAACGCAACATCATCCGTAACCACGCCGTCCATCAGGTCCGGGTTGCAGGATGCCCAGGCCGAGGCCAGATCGAAGATCAGGTTTTCCATAGCAGCCCGATCCGGATCTTCAGAGGGCGTGCCGGCATAGGTCACGCCGGGGCGGATTTCGTCTGCGGCATGAGCAGCCGGTAGCGCCGCGACCAGCGCAAGCGATGTCAACACAGTCATACGGACGGCATTCATCATGGTTTTTCCCTTTTCGATCATGGTCGAGCTTGCAGTGATTCCACGCCATGGAAAGGCAAAACCTGCTGCGATGCAATATGATTGATGCGCGCGCTCAACGCGCCGCTTCGACAATGTTGCGCATCATGCAGGCCGTGGTCACAGGGCCGACGCCATCCGGCACATGGGTGATGGTGATCGGCCTTTCAGAAATCGCCGAAAGATCGACATCGCCGACAAGGCCGTCTGCCCCGCGATTGATCGCGACATCGAGCACGATCGCCCCGTCGCGGAGATGATCAGCGCCCATCAATCCGGCAACGCCCGCAGCCGTGACGACGATGTCGGCCCGTAGCGTATGGGAAGCAAGGTCGCGGGTTGCGGCATGGGTCAGCGTCACGGTCGCCTCCGCATCGAGCAGCAGGTTTGCAAGAGGCCGGCCGACAATGCGGGAGGCGCCGACCAGCACGATGTCCCGGCCCCTGAGGTCGCCCGCAAGCGCTTCCGCCAAAAGCTTGCAGGCCAAGGCCGTGGCCGGTGGGCGGTTTGGCATGCCGAGGGCAAGCCTGCCGGCATTTTCGGGATGAAGTCCGTCGACATCATGACCTGCACCAAGCAGCACGGCCGCATCTTCTGCCGCAAGGCCCGGAGGCAGAGGATAAAGCGTGATCACCGCGTCGATATCGCGTGCAGCGCCGAGCCTTCGAAGCCGTTCCAGGGTATCGCCGGGATCGTCGGCGTAAGCCTCTGTTTGAAGTTCGATCCCGAGCGCGGCCGCCGCAGTGCCGAGACGCGCCGCATAGGCTGCCTGGCCCGGATTTTCCGGTTCGATCAGCACGTGACAGCGGGGCGCGCGGCCAAGGGCGGCTATCTGCGCGGCAGTCTCGCAATCGATGCGACGCGCAAGCTCGAACCCTTTTACGATCTCAACCATGCTCTCCCCCTCAGAATGCGGCTGCGATATGCGCCGCGCATGTGCGCAGCCGCAACGCCATCTCCGCAAGCTCCGCTTCGTTGTATCGGCCGCATTCGAAGATGATCGATGTCGCGCCGATCACCTCGCCACGGGCAGGATCGAGCACAGGTACGGCAATCGAGCCGACGCCGACGATGTATTCGCTGTCCGTAATGGCATATCCTGCGGCGCGAATGACCGCGAGCAACTCGGAGAAGGCCGACTGGTCCGTGCCGGCGGCATTGGCGTAAACGGCGAATTCCGGGGTTTTCAACAGCGGATCGCCGCGTTCGGCATTCAGAAAGGCAAGGATGGCACGGCCCGCTGCCGTCGGCCAGAGCGGTACGCGGGTGCCGACCGAAATCCGGTTCAGCGTGAATTTCGCCGGCAGGAAGGCATGGGCGACATAGACCGCGTCGGTATCATCCAGCATGGCGAAGGAGACCGCCTCGCCGATGTCATCTGCAGCCGCGCGCAACACCGGCTGGATCAGTTGCGGGATCCCCCTGCCCTCGATGAAGCCCTGGCTCAATCTCAGCACATGCGGCGTCAACGCATACCGGCCGCGATCGCTTGTGACATAACCAAGCTGTTCCAGCGTGCGCACCAGCCGGCGCGCCACTGCGCGGTTGAGGCCGACCTTCTGCGCGATCTCCGAGACCGTGATGGATCGGTCTCGGGCATCGAAGGCAAGCAGGACTGAAAGACCCTTGGCGAAGGTCAGTGAAATTTCCCGGTCCTGCTCATCCAGCATGGCGGCATCTCCTCAACGAAGGCAATGTTGCAGTGCGCAATTTTCGACTTGACCCGGGAGCACGTTCGTTTACGCTTTAACGAACATTTGCTCGATAAGCGAACAATACATGGCTTACTATCATTGGCAAGACCTGAAGACCACTGATTTCAGCGCCATCGATCCCGATCGTGCGCTGGCGCTGCTGCCGGTTGGCGCCACCGAGCAGCACGGCCCCCATTTGCCGCTTGCCACCGATAGCCTGCTCGCAGGCCACATGGCGCGGGAGGCTGCGCGGCGGGCTCTCAAGGCCGAGGTCTACATCCTGCCCACCGTGACCTACGCCAAGTCCGACGAACACCTTTCCTTTCCGGGCACGCTGACGCTTGACGGGCCGACGCTCTTCGCCACCCTGATGCAGATCGGACGAAGCGTCGCCCGCGCCGGATTTTCAAAACTCGTTTTCCTGAATGCCCATGGCGGAAACGTGCCGGTGCTGCAGATGGCGGCCCGCGCGCTGCGGGTGGAGCAGAACATGCTGGTCGTTTCGGCCGGATGGATGGCGATGGGATTTCCGGATGGTCTCATCAGCGCGCGCGAACAGCGCGACGGCATCCATGGCGGGCTCGTGGAAACGGCCGTGATGCTGCATGTCAGGCCGGACCTCGTTGACATGACAAGGGCGGAGAACTTTGTGCCCGCCTCGGCACAAATGGCAGAGGAAAACGCGGTGCTGCGCATGGCGGGGCCGGTCGGCATGGGGTGGGTTGCAGAGGACCTGCACCCCGCAGGCGTTGCCGGTGATGCCGCCTCGGCGACGGCGGCAACCGGCGCGGCAATCGCAGAACATGCAGCAGGCCGCTATGCGCGCCTGCTTGATGAAACCGCCGCTTGCGCCGGTCCCGGAGGGCGCGCATGAAGCCGTCAGTCGAGACCCGATCGCTGACGCTGCGCAATCTGAGCGCGCCTGCAACCCTGGTCTCCGGCTTCGATCATGGCGCGCCGGATCCGCAGACAGGCCTGGTGCGCCTCGACCTTGCGATCCGCAACGGCAAGCTCGCCATCGCCGACCCGGCTGAGCCCGGGCAGGATGCCGGCGGACGGATCATTCTGCCCGGCTTCGTCGATGCGCATGTCCATCTCGACAAGGCCTTCACCGTCCACCGCACCGGTTTTTCGACCGAAGGCCTCGGCAGCGCCGTCGCGCTTTCCATGGCCGATGCAGGCCACAGGACGGAAGAAGATATCGCAGGGCGAATGCAGCGAGCGCTGGCCGCCGCCGAGCGCAACAATACGGTAGCGATGCGCACCCATCTCGATACCTTCGATGCGCCGCTTTCAAGCCCCGCCTGGGCGGCCTTTCGTGCAATGCGCACGGAATGGAAAGACAGGATCAGGCTGCAGGCGGTGGCGCTGATGGCACTGTTCCGCGTCGAGGGCGAAGACTTCGACACACGCTGCCGTCAGCTTGCCGAGATCGGCGGCGTTCTAGGCGCCTTCATCGCCCCCGGCGCGACGTCAAAACCGCGGCTCGAACGGCTGCTGGCAGCCGCCGATGCCCATGGGCTCGATCTTGACCTTCATGTCGACGAAACGCTCGCTGCTGATGCCGACGGTCTTCGTCTGCTTGCCGATATCGCCCTGCAGCGCGGACACAAGGGGCGGATTACGGCCGGCCATTGCTGCGCACTTTCCGCGATGGAAGACAATTCCCGTCTCATCGATCGGGTCGCCGAGGCCGGGATCAGCGTGATCGCGCTTCCGCTGACCAATGGCTTCCTGCAGGATCGAAGAGCGGGCCACACGCCGCGCTGGCGCGGCATTGCCCCGGTGCACGAACTCGACGCCGCCGGCATCGCCACCTGTTTTGCCTCCGACAATGTCCGCGATGCGTTTTATCCCTATGGCGATTTCGACATGGTGGATGTTCTGCGTCAGGCCCATATCCTCGCCCACCTCGAAAACGCGCCCGCGCACTGGGCGCCATCGGTCCACTGGCGCGCCGCAAAGATCATCGGGCTCGCCGATTGCGGCTGGATCAGGCCCGGAGACGATGCCGATTGCGCAATCTTCGAGGCACGGGACTGGGCAGACCTGTTTACGCCATCCGGCATGCGGCGCACTGTGTTGCGCACGGGACGGCCGCTCTCGGGCGGCCTGTTCGACATCGCCATGCATGGGTCCGAGTGGAGGGCAAGCGCATGAAGGAGAACATCGAAGCCTGCCGCAAGGCGCTCTCCTGCTACGATCTGGACGACAATGCCCGAACGGTGCAGCAAAAAAGCCGGGACTTCTACTGGTACAGTCCGGTCCTGAAGGAACTGCTCGACGCAGTCTGCGGCGATTTTGTCGTCGCCCCGCGCAACGAGGCTGAGATTGTCGATATCCTCGCGACCTGCCATCGCCATGACGTGCCGGTCACGGTGCGCGGGGCGGGAACCGGCAATTACGGCCAGGCCATGCCGCTTGCAGGCGGCGCGGTCCTGCATATGAAACACATGAAAAACGTGATCGCGGTCGCCGACGATCATCTGATCGCAGAACCCGGCGCCGTGCTTGCCCGCGTGGAGGAAGCAGCGCGGGAGAAAGGCCGCGAAATCCGCCTGTTTCCCTCGACCGTCGCCACAGCCACCATTGGCGGCTTCATTGCCGGCGGCTCCAGCGGCATCGGCGCCGTGCGCTGGGGCGGGCTTCGCAATCCCGCCAACATCCGTCGCCTCCGCCTCGTCACGATGGAAGCCGAGCCGCGCATCCTCGAACTGACCGGAGACGATATCGCCAAGGCCGCCCATGCCTATGGCGTCAACGGCGTCATCACCGAAGTCGAAATCCCCATCGATCCGGCTGGCGATTGGGTCGATGTGCTGATCGGCGCGGAGGACTTCAACGCCGCGAACCGGCTCGCCTTCCTTCTCGGCGATCATCCGCAGATTGCGCTGCGGATGCTTTCCACCTTCCAGGCGCCGATCCCGGAGCGATATTTCGGCCGCTACCAGCATTTTACGCGGCCTGGCGATGCGGCGATCGCGCTGATCGTCGCGCGCGACTGCCTGCCGGCACTCGAAGAGATCGTTGCCGGGAGCGGCAATGCCGCGATCCGCTTTCCGGTCGACGGGCACGCGAAAGGCCAGCGCTTGCCGCCGATCCATGAGATCGCATGGAACCACACGACGCTGCGCGCGCTCAAGGTCGACGACGAGATCACCTATCTGCAGATGCTGCTGCCGCAGGACGATCTCGAAGGCAGCCTCCGGCGGATCGAGGAAACATTCGGCGAAGACCTGCTGATGCATTTTGAGTTCACGCGCTTTGCCGGCCGCCTGAGCGCGGTTGCCATGCCGCTTGTGCGCTACCAATCCACCGAACACATCGAACTGATCGTCGAAACGCTCGAAAACGGTCTCGGCCTGACCGTCTTCAACCCTCACCGCGTGACGCTCGAGGAGGGGGGCATGAAACGCACCGATGAGGCTCAGCTTCAGTTCAAGCGCGAAAACGATCCCAAGGGCCTGCTCAATCCGGGAAAGATGATTGCCTTCACCGACCCGGACTGGCGCTGGGAAAAGGATCGCATCTTTCTGTTCAACTCCGAGAAGAAATAGCCCTCCCATGAAGGTTCACGTCATATATGCCCATCCGCTGAAAGACAGCCTCGCCGCACGGTTGCACGAAACCGTGGTCGAAAGCCTGAAGACGGCCGGCCACGAGGTGGACGACCTCGACCTTTATGCGGAGGGTTTCGATCCGGTGCTTTCTGCTGAGGACCGCAGCGAGTACCACGACATTGCGATCAACCGCAGCCGGGTCCAGCCTTATGTCGAGCGCCTGATGGCCGCCGACGCGGTGGTGCTGTGCCACCCTGTCTGGAATTTCGGCTGGCCGGCGATCATGAAGGGCTATTTCGATCGCGTCTTCCTGCCGGACGTGTCCTTCAAGCTCCAGGATGGAAAATTGTCGCCGGGGCTTACCAACATCCGCAAGCTCGCGACCGTTACTACCTATGGGTCGAAACGCTGGCGGGCGATGATGCTGGGCGATCCGCCGCGCCGCAATGCCACGCGGTTTTTGCGCGTCGTTTGCCATCCGCGCGTCAAGGTGGAATATCATGCTCTTGACGACATCAACAATATGACGCAGAAACGCTCAGCCGCCTTCATCGAAGATGTGCGGCAAGCCATGCTGAACTTCTGAGCCGCTGAGGACATTGCGCCCGATGATCGAAAGCCAGATGAAACCGGCTCTGAAGAACGGCCCTGAAACCGACGCTGGATCGGGCCTGACCGGCAGCAATGCCATCGTGTTTTCCAACGTCTCGATGACGTTTCCCGATGGCACGGAAGCGTTGAAGGATATCGATCTTTCCGTCAGATCCGGTGAATTCGTCTCGATCGTCGGCCCTTCCGGCTGCGGAAAGTCGACGCTGTTGCGCATCGCGAGCGGCCTTTCCACGCATACCGCCGGCGACATCTGGGTTGACCGGCAGAGGCTCGGCTACACCTTTCAGGATCCCACCCTCCTGCCCTGGCGGCCGGTCAGCGAAAATGTCGAACTGCTGATGGAGCTGAGAGACTACCCCGTTAGCGCGCGAAAGCAGATCGCTGCGGAAAAGATCGCGCTGGTAGGCCTGACCGGTTTCGAGAACCATTATCCGAAGCGGCTTTCCGGCGGCATGCGCATGCGCGCCTCGCTTGCCCGGTCGCTCTCGCTCAATCCGAAGGTCTTCATGTTCGACGAGCCCTTTGGCGCGCTGGACGAGATTACCCGCGAACGCCTGAACGACGAGGTGCGCGCCCACTACCGGCGTGAAGGGTTCACCGGCCTGTTCGTGACCCATTCGATTGCGGAGGCCGTTTACATGTCGACGCGGGTTGTCGTGATGTCGCGCAGGCCGGGCCGCATCATCGAGACAGTCGACATCGATCTCGGCGATGAGCGCAGCGCCGAGCTGCGCTACGAGCCGGAATTCGCGCGCCTTTGCGGCCTGGTATCAAGGGCGCTTCGCCATGCGATCGAGGACTGAGCGATGGAAAAGCCCGTGACCGCCGAGATCGAGCGCTATCAGCCAAAACCGCTGAAACGGCCGCCGGGTTTTGCCCGAAGGCTCGCCCACAGCCTGATACCGCCGCTTGCAATGGGGATTGCGGTTGTCATCCTCTATGCGGCGGTGCGCAGCGGATTGCCCGAACACCGGCAATTCCTGCTGCCGGGTGCGAACGGCATGTGGCAAAACGCCATTTCCAACCGGGAATTCATGGCCGAACTCGGCCTCAGGGCGCTGACGACGGTCGCGATCGCGCTTTCGGGCCTCGCCATCTCGATCCCTGTCGGCATTCTGCTCGGCATCCTGATGTTTCGGTACTATGTCGCGGAAAAGGCGGTGTTCCCTTATCTGGTGGCGCTGCAGTCGATCCCGATCATGGCGATCATTCCGCTGATCCAGAGCGCGCTCGGCTTCGGTTTCCTGCCGAAAGTGCTGATCGTGGCGCTGTTCACCTTCTTCGCCATTCCCACGACGCTTTTGCTCGGGCTGAAGAGCGTCGACCGCAACATCATCGACCTGTTCCGTCTCCAGAACGCCGGCTGGTGGGTAATCCTGAAGAAGGCAGGCCTGCCATCGGCAACGCCGACCCTGTTTGCAGGACTGAGGATTGCCGGCAGCATGGCGGTGATCGCCGCGATCGTTTCCGAACTTTTCTTTCTCTCGGGAAAGGGCGGGCTCGGCCAATTGCTGATGAACGCGAAAATAGACTTCAAATACGAGCAGATGTATGCCGCGCTTCTGGCCGCCTCGGCCCTGTCGATCGGCGTCTATCTGGGCTTCAACTGGCTCGGCAACCGGCTCTTTGCCCACTGGCACGATTCGGGCGCGGGGCAGGAATGACATTTCCGTGGACGCCTAACTGAAGGGGAATACCATGAAGACCAAGACCGCAAACACGCTCTTGACCGCGCTTTTCGCCGGTTTTGCCGCCCTGCCCGCCCATGCCGAAGAACCCGGTTCCTTCGCCAAGGCGCATTACGCCACGCCGCTTGCCGATGTCTGCCCGAACCCGCTGATCATCCAGAAGGACTGGCTGATGCAGGCCGAGCAGGCACCGCTCTACCAGCTGATCGGCGGCGGCGGCGAGATGTCGCCGGGACAGTATACCGGACCGCTCGGCGCGACCGGCATCGACCTCACCATTCTCGAGGGCGGCGGCGGACTTGGCCTCGGCGATGGCGAAACCGCCTATTCCGCGCTCTACATGGGCAATTCGAAGGCCGGCGTCGTGCCGCATCTCGGCTATCAGGAACTCGACAACGCCTTCATCTTTTCCAAGCGCTTTCCCGTGGTCGGCGTGTTCGCGCCGCTCGATATCTCGCCGACCGTGCTGTTGTGGGACAAGGCAACCTACCCCGACGGCTTCCACTCGATCGATGATCTGAAGGCGTTTGCTGACAGCGATGAAGGCAAGATCTACGTCTCGACGATCAAGCGCACCTTCGGCCGCTATCTGGTCGAAGAGGGCGTGCCGGAAGAGGTGTTCATCGAGGGCTATCGCGGTGACGGCGAGAACTTCGTCACCCATAACGGCACTTGGCTGAACCAGGGCTTTCTGACGAGCGAGGCCTACAAGTTCGAGCATGGCAACAATTGGGGCAAGCCGATCGACTATCTGCTGATCGACGATCTCGGCTACCGCAATTACACGGGCATGGTTTCGGTTGCCAAGAGCCGGATGGACGAGCTTGCGCCCTGCCTCGAAAAATTGGTGCCGCTGCTGCAGCAGGCAACGGTCGACTATGCCGCCGACCCTGCCGAGATCAACGCGCTGATCGTCGCCTTCAACGAGGCCGGCAATGGCGTCGGCTGGTGGAAGACCGATGCAGACGTCACCGATTTCGCGGCAAAAACCATGGTGGCAAACGGCATTATCGGCAACGGCCCGAACGAGACGGTCGGCGACTTCGACATGGACCGCGTCGCCGAGATGCTGGCAATCACCAAGCCTCATCTGGACGAGCGTTCCGATCCGGATGTGAGCCCGGACGATGTTGTCACCAACCGCTTCATCGATCCCTCCATCGGTCTCAAATGACGGTCGCGGACCGGCAGCACGGGGCGGCAATATGCCTCGATGGCGAGGCGCTTGCCGCCAGGCTGCGCGCAGAAATTTCGCTTGAGGTTCGAGACCTTGCAGCACGCGGCATAACGCCCTTGCTCGCGACGGTTCTTGTCGGCGACGATCCGGCAAGCGCGTCCTATATTGCGCGCAAGCATCAGGACTGCGCCGAGACCGGCATTGCGGCGCGCGA
Organism: Martelella limonii; assembly: GCF_013344475.1. Lineage (GTDB taxonomy): Bacteria > Pseudomonadota > Alphaproteobacteria > Rhizobiales > Rhizobiaceae > Martelella > Martelella limonii. The sequence continues at coordinate 57,009 of NZ_JABUOU010000007.1, forward strand.
TATTCGCCTTGGCAGCGACATATCGACGGAGATGCTTTCGAAAACCATCGACACGCTGAACCGCGACCCCACCGTTCACGGCCTGATGGTTCAGCTGCCCCTGCCCGGCCACCTCGATGGCGATGACTCAATCGAGGCGGTTTTGCCGGTCAAGGATATCGACGGGCTGCATCCGTTCAATCTCGGACGCCTGGTCTCCGGCAAGCCGCGCCTACCGCCCTGCACGCCGGCGGGCATCCTGGCACTGCTCCAGCATCATCAGGTGCCGCTCACCGGCCGCCGTGTCGCCATTCTGGGACGCGGGGCCCTGGTCGGAAGGCCGCTTGCGATGCTGCTGTCGCAGCGAGGCATCGACGCCACCGTAACGCTTCTCCATTCGAAAAGCGTCGATGTCGCGGCCGAACTCAGGCGGGCGGATATCGTGATCGCAGCGCTTGGCGCCGCAGGCTTCGTCACTCCCGACATGGTGAAACCGGGTGCGGCCCTTGTCGGCGTCGGCATCAGCTACACTGAAGACGGACGGATGGTCTCGGATATCGACGAGGCATGCCGCACCATTGCGGGTTGGATGACCCCGCCCCACGGGTCCGTCGGTGCGCTGACACGGGCCATGCTTTTGAAGAACCTGGTGACATGCGCACGCGCTGGAGCGCGCTGAGGAATAAAGCATTTGGAAAAGGCACGGACGCCCCGCCCCTTTCACGTCACCCACAGGCAGGTGCTGACCATTGCACTGCCGATGATGGTGGCGCATTTCTCGACGCCGCTGGTCGGCCTTGCCGCAACCGGCGTGATCGGACAACTACGCAACGAGGTACTGATCGGCGGCGTGGCGCTTGCCGCGGTGATCTTCGATGTGCTGTTCGTCACTTTCAATTTTCTGCGCGGCGCGACCACCGGCTTTACCGCGCAGGCGGTTGGTGCGGGCGACCGGCGGCTTGAACAGCGCATGCTCTTGGGCGGCATCATGATTGCGCTTTTTTCCGGCCTCCTGATCGTGCTCCTGCATGTGCCGATCGGCAGGCTCGGACTTCTGGCGCTCGATGCCGACGGCCCCGTCGGCGAAGCGGCCTGGACCTATTATTCCTGGCGGGTCTGGTCGGCGCCGTTTGCGCTGTTCAACTTCGTCGTCTTCGGCTGGGTGATCGGGCGCGGCGAGGCCGTGACGGCGCTTCTCCTGCAGGTGGCGCTCAACGGGCTCACGCTGTTTTTCGCCTTCCTCTGGGTGCTCTGGTCTGACCATGGGCTTGCAGGCGCAGGCGCGGCCAGCCTTGTGGCCGAAGGGCTGACAGCCTTTGCCGGCGCGATCCTGATCCTCAGGCGGACCGACCTGAGGCTTTGGGAAAAGCCGGATCTTGCGACCATGAGGCGGATGTTTTCTGTCAACCGCGACATGATGATCCGCTCCTTCGCGCTTCTGATCGGCCTGTCCTTCTTCACCCGCCAGTCCGGCGTTCTGGGCACGGATATCCTCGCCGCCAACACCGTGCTGCTGCGCTACTATTTCTTCGGCGTGGCCTTTCTCGACGGATTTGCCACGGCCGCCGAGCAGCTTGCCGGTCGCGCCATCGGCGCCTTTTACCGTCCCTCCTTCGACCGTGTGATCCGGTTGACGACGCTCTGGGGGATCGTGATGGCGGTGATCGTTTCGGCGACCTTCTTTTTTACCGGACCGGCCGTGGTCGCGCTGATCGCTCCGATCCCCGAAACGCAGGCGCTCGCTCAGGCATACCTGCCCTATGCCGCGATCATGCCGCTTGTCGGCGTCATCGCCTTCCAGATGGACGGCGTCTTCATCGGGGCCACCTGGTCGCGCGAAATGCGCAATCTGATGCTGGTCTCGCTTGCCTGTTATTTTGCGATCTGGGCCGTGCTTCAGCCGCTCTTCGGCAATCACGGCCTGTGGATTGCGATGCTCGCCTTCCAGGGCGTGCGATCGATCGTCTTCCGCCTGATGCTGCCGAAACTTGCAGACCGCACCTTCGCCACCCAGGGATAGAACCTATCGCATGGCGGCGATCAGATCCGATCGCCGTTCACCCCGCCGGCGCCTCGATCCTCTTGCCATCCTTGTCGTATAGATGCAGCGCAGCTTCCGGCGCGCCGATGGTCACCGTGCTGCCGATCGGCATGCGGCTTCGGCCGGCCACGCGGAAGAGGACCGCCAGGCCATCGTCCGTTCTGGCGTAGACATAGCTTTCGGCGCCAACGAGTTCGATCGCCTCCACGGCCGCCTGCAGGCTGATGGCGGGCGTCAGGTCGCCCTCGTCGACCGGCACGAGATCCTCGGGTCGCACGCCCACCGTCGCAACCTCGCCCCGGTCCATCGCCGGACTGTTGTATACGATCGCGGCATCGCCGGGCACGGCGAACAGGTTCATCGAGGGCGAACCGATGAAGGTTGCAACAAAGGTCGTGGCCGGACGTTCATAGAGCTCGATCGGCGTACCCATCTGCTCGATCCGCCCGCCGTTCAGCACCACCAGCCGGTCGGCGAGCGTCATCGCCTCCATCTGGTCATGGGTGACATAGACGCTGGTGGTGGCGAGCGAGCGCTGCAGTCGCTTGATCTCGACCCGCATCTGGGTGCGCAATTTCGCATCGAGATTGGAGAGCGGCTCGTCGAACAGGAAGGCGGATGGTTCACGCACGATCGCGCGGCCCATGGCGACACGCTGGCGCTGGCCGCCGGAAAGCTGGCGGGGCTTGCGGTCCAGATATTGCGCGATCTCGAGCGCGGCTGCAGCCTTGCCGATCCGCTGCTCGATCTCGGCCTTGGGCATGCCGCGATTCTTCAGCCCATAGGCAAGGTTCTGGCGCACCGTCATGTGCGGGTAGAGCGCATAGTTCTGGAATACCATGGCGATATCGCGTTCCGCCGGCTCCAGCGTGTTGACCACGCGGTCGGCAATCACGATATCGCCTGACGTGATGCTCTCAAGCCCCGCGATCATGCGCAGCAGAGTCGACTTGCCGCAGCCGGAGGGCCCGACGAGAACCACGAGTTCGCCATCCGCAATGTCGAGCGTGACACCCTTGATGGCTTCGATATCGCCCGCATAGACCTTGCGGACATCCTTCAGATGAATTCCGGACATTATTTCTCTGTCTCCACAAGGCCCTTGACGAACCAGCGCTGCATCAGGACGACGACGACGATCGGCGGGATGATGGCGAGGATCGCGGTCACCATCACATAGTTCCACGGCGTCGAGGCATCGGTGAAATCGACCATTTTCCTGAGCCCGATGATGATCGTGGTCATCTGTGCGTCATTGGTGATCAGAAGCGGCCAAAGATATTGGGTCCAGCCATAGATGAACAGGATCACGAACAGGGCCGCGATATTGGTGCGCGACAGCGGCAGCAGGATGTCGCGCATGAACCGGAGCGGACCGGCATTGTCGATCCGCGCCGCCTCGACGAGCTCCCCCGGGATCGTCAGGAAGAACTGGCGAAACAGGAAAGTGGCGGTGGCAGACGCCATCAGCGGCAGCGTCAGCCCGGCATAGGTGTCGATCATGCCGAGTTCGACGATCACCCGGTAGGTCGGCAGGATGCGCACTTCGACGGGCAGCATCAGGGTGATGAAGATCATCCAGAAGAACACCATCCGGAAGGGAAAGCGGAAGAACACGATCGCGAAGGCCGACAGGAACGAGATCACGATCTTGCCGATGGCGATTGCCAGCGACACCAGCAAGGTATTGAGGAGCATCCGCCCGAGGCTGACGCCGACGACGCGTTCGACCCCGCCGGACAGCGCTTCCGCATAGTTCTCGACGAGATGCCCGCCCGGAAGCAGAGAGATTGGCGGGCGGATGATCTCGCTCGACGTCATGGTCGAGGCGACGAAGGTATAATAGATCGGAAAGGCGACAATGATGATGCCGAGCACCAGATAGAGGTGGCCAAGCGCTGTCGCGAAGGGACGTTTTTCAATCATCTGCCGGCCTCACGCATAATGCACCCGCTTTTCGATGAAACGGAACTGGAAGGCTGTGAGCGCGATGACGATGATCATCAGCACCACGGACTGCGCCGCGGACGAGCCGAGATTGAGGTTCACGAAGCCATCATTATAGACCTTGTAGACCAGGATCTCGGTCGCCCGCGCCGGCCCGCCGCCGGTTACAGCATGGATGATGCCGAACGTATCGAAGAAGGCGTAGACCGTGTTGACCACCAGCAGGAAGAAGGTGGTGGGCGCAAGCAGCGGAAACACAATGGTCCAGAACCGCCGTGCGCCACGGGCGCCATCGATCGCCGCAGCCTCGATCAGCGATTTCGGGATCGCCTGCAGGCCCGCGACGAAGAACAGGAAATTGTAGCTGATCTGCTTCCAGGCTGCCGCCACGATCACCATCGTCATCGCCTGGGAGCCATTGAGCAGCGGGTCCCAGTCGAACCCGTTGCGGCGCATGATGTAGGCAAGCGTGCCCATGGCCGGGTTGAACATGAACAGGAACAGCATGCCGGCAACGGCTGGCGCCACCGCATAGGGCCAGATCATCAGCGTGCGGTAGAAGGTCTTCCCCCGGACCACCTTGTCGGCAGCGGTCGCAAGCAGCAGCGCCACCGCCATCGACAAAAGCGCAGTCGCGACTGTGAAGATCACCGTCACCTTGACCGAGTGCAGATAGCCCGGATCCTCAAACAGCATGCGAAAATTGTCGAGGCCGACAAAGGTCGAGCGCAGCCCGAAGGCGTCTTCGCGCAGCGCGGACTGATAGAGCGCCTGGCTTGCAGGCAGGATGAAGAAGATCACCGTCAGGATGATCTGCGGCGCCACCAGGACGTAGGGCAGGACCTTGTTTGGAAACACGACGCGTTGCACGGCACTCTCCGCAAACAAAAAGGAACCGCCCGCCATCAGCGGCGGGCGGAGTGCGGCTGGCCTCTTTACCGGCCGTTCGCCTCTTTGATCGATGCGTTTGCGCGTTCGACGGCTGAATCAAGCGCTGCCTTCGCATCCTGTTCGCCGGCGAGCATCTTCTCGAACTCCTCGTTCAGGATATCGCGCACCTGCGGCAGGTTGACGAGGCGCACGCCCTTGGAGTTTTCGGTGGGCGCCTTGCCCATCATCTGCTGGATCGGCGTTTCGCGGCCCGGGTTCTTGTCGTAGAAACCGGATTCCTTGGTCGCCTCATAGGCCGCCATCGTCACCGGCAGATAACCGGAAACCTGGTGCAGGCGGGCCTGGATATCGGTCTGCGACAGGAAGTTGAAGAACTCGGCAATGCCCTTTTCCTCGTCGTCGCTCTTGCCTGCAAACACCCAGAGGCTGGCGCCGCCCGGGATCGTGTTCTGCGGTCCGTGACCTTCATAATAAGGCAGCTGGCCGATGCCGTAATTCATGCCGCTCTTGACGATATCGCCCAGCCCGCCGGAGGATTCCGTCAGGATGCCGCATTCGCCGGAAAGAAACAGCTGCTTGGCCTCCGAGGTGCGTCCGCCATAGCGGAACACGCCATCCTTGGCGAGGTCGGCGATCGCCTGAAAATGCTCGACATAGATCGGCGCATTGATTTCCAGCTCGACATCGGTGCCCGCAAGTCCGTTCTCATTGGTGCCATAGGGCACATTGTTCCACGCGGCGAAATTCTCGGTCTGGATCCAGGTGAGCCAGGTCGAGGTCAGGCCGCAATTGGCCGCACCGCTGGTCTTGATCTTGCGTGCGGCATCGAAGACTTCCGGCCAGGTCTTGGGCGGCGCGTTCGGATCGAGGCCGGCCTTTTCGAAGATATCCTTGTTGTAATAGAGGATCGGCGACGACGAGTTGTAGGGGAAGGACAGCATGGTGCCATCCGGCTTCGAATAATAGGCGACGATGCCCGGCAGATAGTTCGACTTGTCGAAGGTATAGCCGCCCTTTTCCAGCACCTCGGCAACCGGCACCACGGCACCTTCGGCAGACATCATCACGCCGGAGCCTGCATCGAAGACCTGGATGATCGCCGGCGGCTGGCGCGAGCGGAATGCGGCGATGCCGGCATTCAGCGTTTCGGGATAGGTGCCCTTGAACACCGGCACGATCTTGTAATCGTCCTGGCTGTCGTTGAATTCCTTCGCCAGTTGATCGACCACCTCGTTATTGGCGCCGGTCATGGCGTGCCACCATTGCAATTCGGTCTCTGCGAATGCCTGGCTGCCGATGGCAAAGGCCACGGCGAACAGAGCCGTCGATGCGGCTTTTAAACGAATAGACATGTTTCCTCCCAACCAATGACGGGCAGCCATCGGCCACCCTTGACACCGCCGCCAGCCCTCCCCGGCCGGAGGCGGAAACTTTACCTTCTCAGACTTCCACGAACTGCGCAATCTTTGCAAGCGCGTCCAAGCTTCCAGGACCGGCCGCCAGCACCGGCGCGCCGCCCGTCAGGCCTTTGCCCTCCACGGGAAAGGGCAGGTGCGATCCACCTGCTTCCACAACAAGACAATAGCCCGCCAGGCAGTCCCAGGCATGCATGGACGGCTCGATATAGCCTGCCAGACGGCCTGCCGCGACATAGGCGATCATCAGAGCGCCGGAACCGTTGCGGATGAAATTGCCGTTTTCCATGAGCAGACGCTCGACCATGGCGGCAACCGATTGCGGCGAGACCTCGCTGTTGGCGCCGATCCCGGTCAGGGCATTGCGGGGCGTGATTGCACCCGTGAGCAACAGCCTTTCGCCGTTCAGGAAGGCACCCTTTCCGGCCGCAGCGGCGTAATGCTCATCAAGGCAGGGCGCATTGATCACCCCGACCACCGCCTTGCCCTCATGAAGCAGCCCGATCGAAACGCACCATGTCGGCATGCCGGCCAGAAACGCGCTGGTGCCGTCGATCGGGTCGATGACCCAGGTGAAGCCGGATGTGCCGGCTTCCAGGCCATATTCCTCGCCCAGCACGCCGTCTTCCGGAAATTCTTTTGCAATCGCCTTGCGGATCAGCTGCTCGACGCCGCGATCGGCGATCGAGACGACATCCTGCGGATCGCGCTTGGTCTCGATCGCGAGACTTCCGCGGTCGCGGAAATATTGATGCGCCACCGCCCCACCCTCGCGGGCCATCCGTTCGGCAAGCGCGTATCGGTTTTCGAGGGCTGCTGCATTTTCAACGTCCATGACTATGCTCCCTCAGCTGTCTGCAATCAGCGCGACGCCGCGCCGGGCAAGCGACAGAACGACATCGCTGCCCGCCGGCAGGGGCTGGCTTTCCGCAGCGTCCACCACGAACAGGGAGCCGATCTCGCTGTCGATTTCATATTCGATGTGATCGCCGAGATAGGCCGCATGCAGGACCTTGCCCTTGATCCCGCCTTCTGTGCCGGGCCTGATGTTGATCGCATTGGGGCGGATGGCGAGCTTTGCCGCCCCTTCCCTGGCATTGCGCGCAGGCACGGAATGTTCGGTATCACCGAGGGTGACCTGCGCCATGTCGCCATTGATCGCCACGATTTCGCAGGCGACCACGTTCGCCTCGCCCATGAAGTCTGCGATGAAGGAGGAGGCGGGATTTTCGTAGAGCTCGCGCGGCGGCCCCTCCTGCGCGATCCGGCCCTGCTGCATCACGATAATGCGGTCCGACACGGCAAGCGCTTCGTCCTGATCATGGGTGACGTAGACCGCGGTGAAGCCCAGACGCTGCTGGAGATCGCGGATATCGGTGCGCACCTTGCGGCGCAGGCGCGCGTCGAGATTAGAGAGCGGTTCATCCAGCAACAGCACCTGCGGCTCCAGAACCAGCGCGCGGGCAACCGCCACACGTTGCTGCTGACCGCCGGAAAGCTCGGCCGGCAGGCGCGCGCCGTAATCATGAAGCCCGACCAGCGCCATGCCCTCCTCGGCCCGTTCGCGCGCCTCGCGCTTCTTGAGACCCGACGCTTCGAGCCCGTAGGCGACATTGTCGAGCACGCTCATATGCGGAAACAGGGCATAGGACTGGAACACCATCGACACGTCCCGCTCATTGGCGGGCAGCATGGTGACATCCTTGCCGCCGATCAGGATGCGCCCTTCGGTCGGGTGTTCGAGGCCCGCCAGCATCCGCAGCGTCGTTGTCTTGCCGCAGCCGGAGGGACCGAGCAGTGTCACCAGCGTTCCGGGCTCGATCTCGATCGAAAGATCGGGAATGGCTGTGAAGGATCCGAACATCTTCTTCACATTCTCGAAGACGACGGAGCCGGTCTTGTCGCGGTTCATGCTGTCTGCTCCTGATTGATTTTCGCGCGTCCGGCCTTGCCGCCGATACGGTTTTCCCGCCTGAGCTTCCGTTCGCCGACCAGAAGCTGGAACCCGCCGATAATGGTGACCATCACCACGATCAGGGCCGAGGAATAGGCGATTGCAATGCCATATTCGCCGTTTTCGACAAGCCCGACGATATAGGACGTCGCCATGTTGTATTCGGCACTGACGAGGAAGATGACGGCGCTGATCGAGGTAATGGCCCGCACGAAGGAATAGACCAGGGCCGCAGTGATTGCCGGCCGCAACAGCGGCAGGATGACCTTGCGGATGGTGCGGAAACTGCTGGACCTCAGCGTCAGGGACGCCTCGTCCAGGCTCTGGTCGAGCTGCGTCATCGCCGCCACGCCCCCGCGCACGCCAACCGGCATGTTGCGGAACACGAAGCAGGTGATCAGGATCAGCGCCGTGCCGGTCATTTCCAGCGGCGGCAGGTTGAAGGCCATGATGTAGCTGATGCCGATGACCGTGCCTGGAATGGCAAAGCTCATCATCAGCGCGAACTCGAAAAGTCCTCGCCCGGCAAATTTCTGACGCACGATGATATAGGCCGTCAGAAGCCCGACGGCGGCCGTCAGCGGCGCGGCGATCAGCGCAATCTCCATCGTGGTCCAGAAGGAATTCCAGGCAACGCCCGTCCAGGCGATCCCGCCATCGCGGAAGGAGATCGAAAAGGCGCGAATATAGTGTTCAAGCGTAAGGCTGTTATCGAGCCCCCAGATCTTCACGAACCCGCCGAACAGGATCATGGCGTAAACCACCAGCGTGAACACCGCCCAGGGGATCACGACCGCATGGACGGCGATCGAAAGCCCTTTCGGCAGCGCGATATGGGCCCCGGAATCGCCCTTGCCCGTGACGGTCGCGTAATTGCGGCCGGAAAGCCAGAGGCGCTGGATCAGGAAGGCGGAAAGGGTGAAACATAGCAGGATCATGGCGAGAACGGCGGCGCGCGAAGGATCGTTCTGGGCGCCGACCACGGCGAAGAAGATTTCGGTCGACAGCACCCCATGGCTGCCGCCAAGCACCAGCGGATTTCCGAAATCGGCCATGCTCTCGATGAAGCCGATCAGGAAGGCGTTGGCGAGGCCGGGCTTCATCAGCGGCAGCGATACCTTGAGGAAGGTGCGCCAGCGCCCGGCGCGCAGCGTCTGCGACGCCTCCTCCATCGACGGGCTGACGCCTTCGACGACGCCGATCAGAACGAGGAAGGAAATCGGGGTGAACGACAGCACCTGCGCAATCCAGATGCCGGTCAATCCGTAAAGCCAGCGTCCGGGCTCGACGCCGAACACGTCGGCCATCATCTGGGTCACGACGCCGGAGCGACCGAGCAGCAGCGTCAGCGCGAGGCCGACGACGAAGGGCGGGGTGATGATCGGCAGGATGGTGAGGAGCCGCAGCCCCTTCTTGAAGGGAAAGCGCGTCCTTGTCGCGACCAGCGCGAAGGCGAGGCCCAGCAGCGTGGACCCGGCGGCGGTCATGATCGCGAGAAACAGGGTGCGCCAGGCAACGCCGCAGCGGGCACCGCCGATCAGGCAGTCGAGGCTCCAGATCGAGGGATCCTGCATGTTGTTGATGAAGCCGTCCGGCTGGAACGAGCCATCAAAATCCTGGAACGCGCCGACGAACATCGACCCGATCGGATAGAACACGAAGATCGCGACCAGAAACACCAGCATGCTGATCGACGAGACGATGAAGGCATCGCCCTTCATCACGCCGCGCTCGGCAAGCCCCATCGAAAAGATCAGCACGAAGGCGATGCCCAGAACGATGGCGCCGCCGCCCATGGCAAGCTGGCCGTCCACCTCCGGCATCAGGCGTTCAAGGACGCTCCAGTTCCAGCCCATATAGCCGATCGAAAGCCCCTCGACGGCAAGATAGGCGACACCCACCGCCCCGCACCAGACGAGCAACCTCCCCCGGGCCTCGCCGAGCGGCATGAGCCGGGCGGAAAGGCTTGACAGAAGCAGCAGCATCGGTACGGCGAGCCAGATCCGGTCAAAGCCGAAGACCTGCACGATGCCGGGGGCGAGGTCGGCATCGCCGTAATAGCCGGTGAGCCATTCAAAGGCGAAGAAGCCGCCTTCCACCCGGTACCACGGCAGCAGCACGAAGCTTAGAACCGCGGCAGCCAGAATGATATCCAGTCTGCGATTTTGTGGGGTCATCATCCTGCCCGGAGCGTATGCGAAGACAATTCCGGCGCACCGCGCATGCGATGCGCCGAAGGCTCGTCAATTGGCGTTGGCGCCGATTTCCTTGTCCCAGCGCTCCAGCAGCGCCTTGCGCTTTTCCGGATCACCATAGATGACGAAGTCATAATCGATGAGCTTGATGTCCTCGAATTTGGGCGCTTCCTCCGGCACCTGGGCGTTCTTGTTGGAGGGAAGCTGGAAGGATTTGGCGTCCTTCATCGACGACTGAACGTCGGCCGTCAGCGCCCAGTCATACCATGTCTTGGCGCTGTCCATGTTGCGCGCGCCCTTGACGATCGACATCGAGCCGATCTCGTAGCCGGTGCCTTCGCATGGGGCCACGACCTTCACCGGGAAGCCTTCGACGGTCTGGGCAACAGCATCATGCATGAACACGATGCCGAGACCGGTCTCGCCGCGCGCTGCCGACTTCACCGGCGCAGAGCCTGACTTGGTATATTGCGAGACGTTCTTGTTGAGATTTGCGAGGTACGCGAAAGCCTCGTCCTCGCCCATCAGCTGCACCAGCGTGGCAAGGGCGGTATAGGCGGTGCCCGACGAGTTCGGGTTTGCGATCTGGATTTCGCCCTTGTAGCTTTCATCCGTCAGATCGGCCCAGCATTTGGGCTCGGAAAGCCCCTTCTTCGCGAAGATATCGGTGTTGTAACCCCAGCCGAGCGCGCCGGCATAGACGCCGACGGTGCGGTAGTCGGCGCTCTTGGCCTGCGCCACCGCCCAGTCATTGAGCTCCGGGAGCATCGGCGATTCATAGGCTTCGGTCAGACCTTCCGACGCGGCCTGCAGATGGGGATCGCCCGTGCCGGCCCACCAGATATCCGTCTTCGGATTGCGCGATTCTGCCCTGATCTTGGCATAGGCCTCGCCGGAAGACAGCCGCACCATGTTCACATCGATTCCGGTTTCCTTTTCAAACCGGTTTGTCATCATTTCGCAGATCACGACATCTGCCGAGCAGATCAGATTGAGGCTTTCCGCAGCCTGGGCCGAATATCCCATGCCGGTAACCGTCGCAGCCAGGGCGGCTGCGGCCAAACGTACTGAACCCATGATTTCCTCCTCTTTTGCCGGCGCCTCCACGCCGTTCGCTTTGCAAGCGTGTGCAGAGGGTGCATGACCGATATTGCACTGTCAACGATCTGTCACAAAAAATTCACGAACCGCCGGTTGCACAACAGTGCATTCCAAAGCAGAATGAGGAGGTTGAGGGGGAAATATGGCCGAAAAAGAATTTGTGAGCGCGCAGGAAGTCGCGCGTCGCGCCGGCGTTTCCCGCTCGGCCGTCTCCCGCACCTTCACCCCCGGCGCCAGCGTTTCTGCCGAAACCCGCCGTAAAGTCTTGGCTGCCGCCGAAGAGCTTGGCTACCATGTCAACCATCTGGCGCGCGGGCTGATGCGCAATGAGAGCGGCATCGTCTGCCTGATCGCCTCCGAGGTCGCCACGCCCTACCGTTCGGCGCTCGTCAGCGCCATGACCCAGAAATTGCAGGATGCGGGCAAGATCGCGATGCTGGTCAATACCGACCGCTCGGACGGCAGCGTGGACGCGGCACTGCGCCAGGCGATCAGCTATCGCGCCGATGCCTCGATCATCCTCTCGGGCCTGCCGGACAAGTCGATCGTCAAGCTCTGCCTGAAGAACGGATTGCGGCTGGTCCTCATCAACCGCGACGACGATCAGGAAGGGCCGTTCCGCATCAGTTTCGACAATGACGAGGCCGCCCGGCGGATCCTGACGGCGTTCCTGCGCGCAGGCTGCCGCCGGCTTGCCTTTGCCAATTCCGCTGCAATGACGCCGAGCCTGATGGCGCGCGAAACCGGCTTCATAAAGGCGGCCGAGGCGGAAGGCATCGAGGTGATCGTCGAGCGCTACGGCAACACGTCCTACAGCACCGGGCGCATGCTCGCCCAGCGGCTGCTTACCCGCGCAGACCGGCCCGACGGCGTGTTCTGCGCCAATGATCTGATTGCCTGCGGCTTCATGGACGCGGCGCGCCAGCAGTTCTCGCTCTCCATCCCGGACCAGCTCTCCGTCGCCGGCTTCGACAATATCGAGCAGGCCGGATGGGGGTCCTATGATCTCACCACTTTTTCCCAGCCCGTCGACGCGATCGCCGATTGCGCCGTCGACTGGCTCGGCGTGACGCAACAGGTGGCGCTTGCCGATCCGTCGGTCACCTTGCATGCCGATCTCGTCTGGCGCTCGTCGATCCGCGGCGGCTGACGAACGCTGCCGCCCGCAGGCGGGCGTTCAGCGCCGCCGGAAGCAGTCAGGACAGAAATCTTCACTCAGCCGCCGAAAGTCCGGCTCCCTGAAGCGCGTGCGATATGGCAGGTTTCCGTGCCTGCCGGGCGTAATGGCCGAGCATGGCGAAAAAGGTGTTGAGGAATGTCGCCTCGTCACTGATGGCGGCGGGGCTGAGCGTCAGCGCGTCGTAGAACGCAAGCCGTGTGGGCTCGATCTCCGCCCTGGCCATCGCGCCGCCATTGCGCAGCATGTACCAGTCGCAGACAATCTCGAAGAACGGGAGCGCCGCGAGAGCGGACGGGGGCGTAACGCCCGCCACGGCACAGGCTTCGCCGCATGTGATCCGTCCGGGAAGGTCAGCCATCTGTTCCGGCCAGTCGCGCGCGATGAACCGATCCGAAACGAGCCCGCGCATATGGGCTTTCAGGAAAGCGCCGTAGCTGCCGGCACTGAAGCAGGGGTGATCTTCGCCGCCACGGTTTTCCAGCCGATAGGCCGCCGCTATGCGCGGATCGCAGGCGATATCGCCGAGCGGCCGATCGCAAGGCACGATCTCTTCTGCGCCAAGCGACACCTCCTTCCAGGCCGCCGGAAAGGCGACCAGAGACGGCACTGCAATGTTGACGAGGCTGCTTTCGCCCTTGTCATGCGTGGTGGTGCTGTGGACGTGAAGATGACCGCTAAAATGAATGCCGCCGCCGGCCGAGAGAAGCCGCTCGCCTACATCCGGCTGCGGTATGCGGCGGGCGAAGCTCTTGGCGCCGAACAGGCGCGCCTCTCCGCGCCCATGATCGTCGAACGGGTCGAGCACGGGATAATGCGAAAACATCAGCAGTTTCTTGCCCGCCCGGCGCGCGCGCTCCTGAACATCCGCAATCCACGCGAAGATGAACGGCTTGTGCTGCATCATGCCGTTCCATCCGGCAGCCGTGCTGTCTTCAAAGGCATCCGCGCGGGAGGCGGGGTGATCGAGCGGGGCGAACACATTGGCATCGATCATCATGAACCAGACGCCGGGCACGGGCTCAACGAGATAGCTCGCATCCATCAGCCGATGACGCGTTTCTCCGTTCGGAGACACGACCTCATAAACGCGATCCTCCGCGCGGTCGGAAAGGCCGAACGGCGTTTCCCAGTGCAGATCGTCGGGACGCCGGAAATAGCCGAATTTGGCCATCGGCGTCAGGCCTTCAGGGTAGCCTGCGCAGTGCAGCCCCGCCACGTGGCGGGCGTGATCGGGATCGCTCGAGACCGTGACCCGGGCGCCGTCCGCGCCGATGAACTCCTTTGTCTGGTGCCTGCCCTCGAGTGCAAAGATGTCGTGATTGCCCGGCAGCGCCCAGAACCGAATGCCATGAACGCGCTCATAGCGAAGCAGGATCGTGCGCAGCCCTACCATGGTGATGCGCTGGCCATCATCGCTGTAATCGCCGAGCAGAACGACATGACGGATGCCGCGCGCCAAAACCTGATCCAGCGCGACATGCAGAGCGCGGTGGCTTTCGTTGAAGACGCGGGTCGAGATACGAGTTTCGGCAAAACTGCGCAGCGCAAGCCGGCCGCCATCGAGAACGAGACCGGCAAAGCCGTAATCGGCTTCGATATCGTGAAAATGGGCATCCGCGATCACCGCGAACCGAAACGCATCCATCGATAAACTCCCTGCGCCGTCGCCTCTGGCGCGACCGCGAGACATTGTTTTCAAGACCGGCGGACGAAAGCCACGCTTCAAAGAAGATCTGCGCGAAGCGGAATGCCGACAGCCTTGCTGATACCTTCAGCCAGTGCGGGCGTTGCTGCCAAAACCGGGCCGCCCGCGCGCAAATCGCCGAGCGCCAGATAAGGACAGACGGCCCCGCCCGCCTCGCTGACAATCAGCAGTCCCGGCACGCAGTCCCAGGAATTCATATGCAGCTCCACATACGCGTCCGACCGGCCATCGGCAACATGGGCAAGCGCCATGGCGCCGGAGCCGAGCCGGCGCACATTGCTGCCGATCCGCAGAAGCTCGGAAAGCGCATGCAGATAGCGCTCGTTGGAAATCCGGGGCGACCAGCCAAGCTCGATGGACGCGGCGCTGAATGCGGCGGTGTTCGAAACGCCGAGCTTGCGGCCGTTCAGCGTCGCCCCCTGCCCGCGCCGGGCGCAATAAAAAGCCTCCGTGACAGGATTGTAGATCGCGCCCATTTCCGGAACGCCGTCTGCAACAAAGCCGATGGAAATACAGAAATGATCGACGCCGCGGGTGAAATTGGCGGTTCCATCGATCGGGTCCACCACCCACACATTGCCCTCGACGCTGCCGCCGCCCTCCTCGCCGAAGAAGGAGTCGTCGGGAAACGCCTCGGCGATGGCGCTGCGGATATGCGCCTCCGAAGCGAGATCCGTTTCGGTGAGGAAATCCTGCGGGCCCTTCATTGCATGGGTGTTGGCGGTGCGCGCATCATATCCCTGCTTCACCAGACGGCCCGCAGAGCGTATGACTTTTTCCAGAAACGCAAAGCGCTGATCCATCAGGTCCGACACGCCAATCTCCTTTGTGCACGCGCGTGCAATATGCATAGACCGATGGGTGTCAGCAAGCCGATTTTTTTGGCCGTGGACCGGCGTCCTGAAGGATAGCGACGCCGTCGCGCTGGAACGCAAGCGACCGTCATCGGGCTAGGACCTTACGTCATGTCAGCGCGCAAAGCCCGGCCTGAACAGAGAGCCGATCGCCACGGTTCCGTCCTCGATCCTGAGGCCGATGCGGCCTTCTGTCTTGCGATAGATTTCGGGATGGGCGGCAAGGAGGCGCGCCTTTTCGAGATCGTCATAGCCCTGAAGGCCGCCGCCGAAATGGTGGCCGTTGCGCTCGATATCGCGGCAGCCAAGCGTTGCCGCCATCAGCGTATCCTGCTGCCAGCAGAGCCCCGGCTGGCAGGTGAGGTCTTCCGCGGAAATGAAGAGATTTTCCCCGCGCTCTCTGCCTGCGGATACACGGGCATAGTTGAGCAGCGCGCGCAGGACGCCCTTGCAGCTCTTGATCGAAGTGCCGGCCCAGCCATGCGCGCGCGCTGTCGCGAAGGCGCCGTCATGGTCGTCGCTCTCGTCGATGATCAGCGGCAGACGGGACAGTTCAGGCGCAATCTCCATGGTCAGCGCGGATTCGCGGGCAAAGGGCTGTTCGATGAAGGCGATGGCGGCGCGGAGGGAGGCAAGCTCACGTTCCGTATGCAATCGCTCGAGAAAGGTAGCGAACCTGTCTGGCTGGTACTGCTCGTTGGCGTCGAGCGTCACGCGGTAGCCTTCCATCGGCCGGATCAGACCGGCTATGCGGGACAGCCGTTCGATATCGGCGTCCGGATCGCCCTTCAGCTTGATCTTGAAGGCCGAAATGCCGGTGGCGTTGATGATTGCCTCAAGGCTCACCGGCTGACCGTCATCCGGCGTGCCGTCAGAGACGTCGCTGCGATAGAGCGGGGCATCGAAGCCGACGGTCTGACGCGGGGCGATGGCGGGTTGCGGTGCAAGCGCCGAAAGCGCCTTGGCAATGGCTTCGGGCGCGATATCGAAGGCTTCCAGTTCGCAGACGCCGAACAGATCCTGCCGGGCAGCCTGCGGAAAATTCAGGCCGCTTGCAAAGCAGAGCGCATCGATCAGCGCCATCTCGACAAGTGCCGGGCCGAAATGGGCGGCAAGACGCGGCGTTCCCTCCGGCATGGCGGCCTCGACCTCCCGGCGCATGCGGGTGGTGGCTGCCGCTATCGTCTCGCCGGAGATCGCCTGCGCCGACGCGAGCGCGCATTCCACGGAAAGCTTCAGATCGGCGACCGTTTCGGCATTGCTACGGCTTGCGCGCTTGTCGAACCAGCGCGGCACCAGAAGCTGCGCCGAGCGCCCCTCCACGCGCGCTCCATCCACAAGGATCGACAGCGTCACGAACGCCTGATCCGTTTGCGTGACCACCGTATTGCCGAAGTGGAACGGAAGACGGAATTGCACCGGGCTCAGGCGAAACGAGATCCTCTCCAGCGTGACGGGCATTGCTCTCACGGCGTCCCCCTTTCGAAGGTCTGCAGATGGGCCTTGACGGTGGCGGCGGCAATCGCAAGCGTCGTCTGCGCGTTCACGCATGTGGTGAACGGCTCGACAGAGAGATCGCCGTCATAGCCGGTCTCGACGATGGCGGCGATGATGGCCGAAAAATCATCATGCCCGGTGCCCGGCGCGCCGCGATTGCTGTCGTTGAGATGGACATGGGCGATGCGGCCGGTCGGCAGCCATCGCCGCGCAAGGTCCGGCACGCTGTCTTCTTCGGCAAGCGCGGCCGACGAGCAGTCCAGCATGGTGCGGAAATGATCGGAGCCGATCATGTCGACCAGTTCCTGAGCCTCATCGAGCGTGTTTATGAAGGGCGTCTGGTCTGACGAAAGCGGCTCAATGGCATAGACGAGACCGTGCCTTGCCGCAGCGTCCGCCACATTGCGGAACAGCGCTGCGACATGCACCAGGGTGTCCTGCGCGCTCATGCCGGCAAGCGGCGCTCTTTGTCTGGGCGAGCCATGCACCAGAACGCGCCCGCCAAGCTCGGCGCAGATCTCGACAAGCCGCAGCAAATAGACCTCGGTTTCACGGCTGCGGGACGGATCGGTGATTGAAAGCGACGGAGCATCGGAAAGCAGCCAGTGCAGACCTGCAATCTCGAGACCGTTCCAGCGCGCGATCTCGCGCAGCTTGTGGATCTCGGCCATCGACACCGTCATCGGGTTGCCGGGCAGGCATTCCACGGCCAGTTCGAGCGCCTGGTAGCCGACGGCCTTTGCAAACCGGCACTGATCCTCGAATGCAAAACCCTCGCGATGCAGAAGTTCGGTGCAACAGGTGAGGCGCATGTCGCCTATCCCTTTTGCTTGAGCCAACCGACGACGGCTTCCGTCGCGCGGCGGGCATGGGCGTTCAGCGCCTCTTCGGTCGCCTCGAAGCCGAAGACTTCGGCAAGCGTGTAGCGATTGGAAACCGGGAAATAGCAGAGCGATGCGATCAGGAGATAGACCTCGACCGGCTCCGCCCGGCGTTGAAATACGCCCTCCTCTGCACCGCGCTTCAAGACGTCGGAAAGCTTCACCAGAAGCTTGGACTGGATCTCGCGCCTGTCCCCGATCGCGCCGACAGAGGAGCCCTGACGGAGGTTTTCGGTGTTCAGCATGGTGATGAACCATGGTTTGGTGCGGAAGTGGGTCATGGTGAACATCACCAGCGCCGCAATCGCCTCTTCGGGCGTCAGCGCATCAAGCGCCAGCTCCTCCTCGCCCGCGCGGATCTGCACATAGGCCTCGCGCAGCGCGGCCTTGTACAGCTCGTCCTTGTCGCCGAAATAATCGTAGAGAAGCGGCTTCGAAAGCCCCGCCTGTTCGGCGATGCGATCCACCCGCGCACCGTCATAGCCGACGGAGGAGAACTCATCGAGAGCAGCCTGAAGGATGGCGGCGCGCGATGCTTCGGCATCGCGGATGCCCCGTCTCGGTTTCACTGCTGCCCCTTTCGCCATGTCTACTCCCCGTTTGTGGACGTGCCATCTCTGTTAGCATTCGGCCGTCTGAACTGGAATAGCCTGCGCACCGGCGGGATCGAAAACAGGATCACCAGGGCGATCACAACGGCAAAGGCTGCGGAAACCGGCCGTGTGAAGAAGGCGGAGACATCGCCGTTGGAAAGGATCAGACCACGACGCAGGCTCTTGTCGAGCAGGCTGCCGAGGATGATGCCCAGCACCAGCGGCGCCATCGGATAGTTGAGCCGGCGCAGCACATAGCCGACAACGCCGAAGGCGAACATGACCCAGATATCGAAGATGCGCTGCGACAACGCGTATGGGCCGATGACGCAGAGCGTGAACACCATCGGCATCAGGATCGTGCGCGGCACCTTCAGCACCCGCACGAACAGCGGCGTCAGCGCCATGCCGAACACGCCCATGGCAATGGTAGCCAGGATCAGCATCACGGCGATGGTATAGATCATCTCCGGCTGATCGAACATGATCATCGGGCCGGGGCGCACGCCGTGGAGGAAAAGGGCTGCAATCAGGACGGCGGCGGAAGCAGAGCCCGGAATGCCGAGCGTCAGCGTCGGGATCAGCGAGCCGGGAACGACGGCGGAGTTGCCGGTTTCTGCTGCAATCAACCCCTCCTGGCTGCCCTTGCCGAATTCATCACGCTCCTTGGAGTGACGCTTGGCCGCCGCATAGGAGCCCCAGGCGCCGATATCCTCGCCGACGCCCGGAATGATGCCCACCAGCGTCCCGATAATGCCGGATTCGAGCACGGTGCGCTTGTAGCGCCAGACCGAGGACAGCAGTTCCGAGACTGGCGCCTTGACCGATTTCTCGTTGGCCATCTGGGCGGCCGGCATGGTCATCGCAAACAGCACCTCTGCAAAGCCGAAGGCGCCGACCATGGCCGGGATAAGGTCGATCCCGCCATTCATCTGCTGGATGTCGAAGTTGAAGCGCACGTAGGAATGAATGCCTTCCGAGCCGATCATGGCGATCGAAAGCCCGATCAGGCCGGCCATGTAGCCCTTCAGCGGTTCGCCGCCATGAGTCAGCTGACCGGAAATGATGATGCCGAAGAGCGCCAGCCAGAAGAACTCGTAGGATCCGAAGCCGAAGGCCGCTTCCGCAAGCGGCGGGGCGATCAGGATCAGCATGGCGATCCCGACAAGCGTGCCGAGCATCGAGCCGAGCGTCGCGATCGCCATGGCGAGGCTGCCCTTGCCCTTGCGGACGAGAGGAAACCCGTCGAGCGCCGTTGCGGCGCTTGCGGGCGTTCCCGGGATGTTGAGCAGGATGGCGCTGCGCGACCCGCCATAGATTGCACCGACATACATGCAGATCAGCACCAGAATGGCGGCGTCGCGATCGAGCGAATAGGTCAGCGTGGTCAGAAGCGCCACGCCCATGGTGGCCGTCAGCCCCGGCAGCGCGCCGACGAAGATGCCGAGCAGCGTCGCCCATGCGACATTAAAGAGCATGACCGGCGTGGTGAGATTGGCAAAGGCGGAGCCGAGTGCATCGAGAACGGTGGTCATGGCAGGCGCACCAGAAACAGGTCTTCAAAGAGGTAGGATATCGCGCCGCCGAAAACGACGGCGATGATCACCGCGCGGGCGGTGGTAATCGCCATCGCGCGCCGCGTCATGTCCCGGTGAAGTTCGAAAATCATGATGAAGCAGGCGACGAACAGGCTGCTCGCCACCCAGAAATGGATACGCCCGACGAGGAACAGGGCATAGACCGCGCAGAGAGCGATCAGGCCGAGAAGGCGCCCGAGTTCCGTGCGATCGATCGCGCCCGAAGGCCGGTTGTCATCCGCGCCGAGACGCGCCTGATACAGACCGTAGAGCTGGAAGATTGCGACAAGCGTGATCGCAAAGCCCAGAAACATCGGCAGCAGACCGGGAATACTGGCCGGATGGATGTGACGAACCTCAAGACGGTCCATCGTGTAGCCGCCGACGAACTGGGCAATACCCACCGCCAGAAGGATCGTCGTGACCACAAGATCGAGAGATCGCAACTTCAACATGCTGCCTCCGAGGTGATTGGATGGGACGGCGACTATGCCGCCGCCCCGGTTTGGTGTGTCATGTCACGGCGCAGGAATGGCCTTGCCGCATTTTCAGGACGTGGTTCCGGCTCCCTTCCGAAGGAGCCGGAAACGCGCCGCACAGCCCCCCAAATTCTCGCCCCGGAGGGGAGAGAAAGTTGGGGGCAAGATCCACGGCAGCATTCATTCAGCACGCTTCGCCACGAAGAAAGCCGGCGGCCGGCACGCTTCAAAACGTGCCGGCCAGCCAGTCCCTTATTCCTTGCAGGTCAGGCCGACTTCGGACGGATCCTTGACGGCTTCGCCGCGCGCTTTCATGGCGCAGGCTTCGTTCGTTGCCACCGGAATGGCGCGGGCGCGGGCTTCGTCGCCGTAGCTCGGTGCAAAGCTTGCCCCGCGCTGGAGCGCATACGACTTCAGCTCCTCGGAGTTCATCACCTTGTCAGCCCAGACCTGGTCGACCGTGTCATAGACTTCCTGCGGCGCACCCTTCGGAATGAAGACGCCGAAATAATCAGGCGCGACCTCGATATCGAGCCATTCCGTTACCGGCGGAATCGGATCGATGCCTTCGATTTCGAGCGGCGTATCCGAAAGCACTGCCAGCGGGCGAAGCCTTCCGGCCTTGATCATTTCCGTCTGTTCGACGGCGAGCTGAGTGGTCATGTCGACCTCGCCGGAAGCGGCTGCGATGACGGCAGGATTGCCGCCGTCATAGGCCACCATGCGCGCGGTCATGTTGCCGCCGACCGCATCGTTCAGCGTTGCAAGCGCCGTGCCGCCGGAAGAGGTGACGCCTGCCGTGCCGACCGTGACATTGCCGGTCTTCATCGCTTCCAGAAGTTCACCGAAATCCTTGTAAGGCGAATCGGCGTTGACCGAGATCAGCGGCGCGTTGGCGACATGGAGATAGATGCGATAGTCGTCGATATTGCTCTCTTCGAGCAGGCCCGAAACCGCGTAGGTCGCGTTGTTGGCAATCGCGTTAGCGGTCCAGGTATAGCCGTCATGCGGCGCATCCATCGCCGCCTTGGTGCCGATCGAGCCGGAGGCGCCGGGCTGATTGACGACAACGACTTCGGTGTCGAGTGCCTCGGCCAGGATCGGCGCGACGACGCGGGTCACCTGGTCGGTCGAGCCGCCGGCAGACCACGGCACGATGATGTTGATCGGGCGATCCGGCTGCCAGGTTTCGGCCGATGCCGCGCCGGTGGCGATGATGGCGAATGTGGCCGCGGAAACGGCCAGTTTCGAAAACATGGACATGATAGTCTCCTCCCTTGACTACTAAATAGTAGGTTACGAGCACATGACCTCCTGTCAAGTGCTTGCGCTGCGCAGTTTCCGGCCGGATCAGAGAAACACTCCTCTCGCGTTTCTCCTCACCGCAGCCACCTGCCCGCGCCGCAGGCAATCTTCCATTCGTCCGGGCGAATGCCGCCCGGGTCTTTCAGCAGACGCTTCCCGCCCGCTCGATGATGACGCGCATCACCTCGTCCGGATCGCGCTTCCACCAGTTCTCCTGAGAGAATATCTCGACCTCGTTGAGCCCAGAAAAGCCCTCCGCTTCCACGGCGCCGCGCAGGCCGGCAATGTCGATGACGCCGTCGCCCATCATGCCGCGATCGTTCAGCATGTCGGTGGTCGGCACCAGCCAGTCGCAGAGGTGGAACGCCATCAGGCGTTTCTTTCCGGCGCGGGCAATTTGGTCCCTGACCTCCGGGTCCCACCAGATGTGATAGACGTCGGCTGCAACGCCGATGCCATCGCCGAGACGGTCGCAGATATCGAGCGCCTGGCGCATGGTGTTCACCGCCGCCCGGTCCGCCGCATACATCGGATGCAGCGGCTCGATGGCGATCTTCATGTCGACAGTGCGGGCATAGTCGAGGGTCTTCGCGAGACCTTCCTCGATCATTGCACGGGCGCTTTCGAGATCGCGCGAACCCGGCGCAAGGCCGCCAACGACCATGACGAGGCATTCAGCCCCGATGGTGACGGCCTCGTCAACGGCGCGGCGATTGTCGTCGAGCACATTCTGCGTCAGCGCGCCTTCCGCGGTGAACCAGCCGCCGCGGCAAAGGCCCGAGACGGCTAGCCCGGCTTCCCGGATCTGACGCGCTGCCTTTTCAGGACCAAGCGCCTGCAACTGATCGCGCCAGGGCGCGATCCCGCCGAAGCCGTGGCGGGCGCAGCCCTCGATCGCCTGATCCAGCTTCCACTGGGCGCGGGTGGTGGCCGTGTTGAGCGACAGCCTTTCGGGTGTGATCGCCGCCATGCCGCCTAGACCCCGATACCGTGTGTCGCCATCACGCGGGCCGTGCGGACAGCCGCCATTTCGGCATCGGCGAACAGACCGGCGGCATCGGCAAGGCGCACCACGTGAGCCAGATGCTGCGCCGAACGCGCGCTCTGCTGGCCGCCAAGCATGATGAAATGGTCCTGATGGCCCATCAGATAGGCGAGAAACACGACGCCGGTCTTGTAGTAGCGGGTCGGAGCCTTGAAGATGTGGCGCGACAGCGGAACGGTCGGCGCCATCACGGCGTTGAAACGCTCCATGTCGCCCTTGGCAAGGGCTGCAAGCCCGGTTGCGGCAACTGGCGCGATCGGGTCGAAGATGCCGAGAAGCGCGTGGCTGTAGCCCTGTTCATCGCCTTCAATCAGCTCCGGGTAGTTGAAGTCGTCGCCGGTATACATCTTGACGCCATCCGGCAAGCGGCGGCGCATGGCGATTTCCTTGTCCGCCGAGAGAAGCGAGATCTTGATGCCGTCGACCTTGGCGGCATTTGCCTCGATGATCTCGAGGCAGGTGTCCATCGCGGTCATGTGGTCGCTGCTTGCCCAGTAGCCCTCAAGTGCCGGGTCGAACATCTCGCCGAGCCAGTGCAGCACGGCCGGCTGTTTCAGGCCGGACAGAATGCGGCCATAGACGCGGGCGTAATCATCCGCGCTTTTCGCAACCTTGCAGAGCGCGCGCGAAGCCATCAGGATCACCTGACCGCCGGTCGCTTCCACCGCTTCGCACTGCATCTCGTAGGCCGCGATCACATCGTCGACCGTCTTCGCGTCGGCGGGATCGAGATGATCGGTGCCCGCGCCGCAAGCGATCGAATGACCGTCCGCCTTCGCTTCGGAAACCGAACGCTGGATCAGCTCCAGCGAGGTCGGCCAATCCATGCCCATGCCGCGCTGGGCGGTATCCATGGCCTCGGCAACGCCGAAGCCGAGCGACCACAGGTGGCGGCGGAATGCCATCGTCGTGTCCCAGTCGACATTGCAATCCTGCCAGGGATTGTTGTCGGCAAACGGATAGACAACCACATGGGCCGCCGCAAACACCTTGCGGTTCCAGGCACCGGTATCGACAGGCGCCGCATTGCCCGAAAAGGTGAAGGTTTCAGTGCCGCCGGAAGCGGCTGGAAGAATGACCTTGCTCATCATCAGATCCCCAGATCCCCGATATCGACCCAGCGCCGTTCGCGCGCGCTGGTGTAGCCGGCTTCGGCCAGCTGGACGCCCTTGGCGCCTTCCGCCAACGTATAGGCCCACGGACCATCCTCCAGGACGTGGCGCAGGAACTGCTCCCACTGCACCTTGAAGCCATTGTCGTAGACCGCATTGTCCGGCACTTCCTGCCAGTCTTCGAAGAAGTCCATCTTCTGCGGCTCATCCGGGTTCCAGACGGGCTTCGGCGTGTTGGCGCGATGCTGGCTCACGCATTTGTGCAGACCGGCGACGGCCGAGCCATGGGTTCCGTCGATCTGGAAGGTAACCAGGTCGTCGCGACGGACGCGGGTGCACCAGCTCGAATTGATATGGGCGATGATGTCGCCCTCGAGCTCGAAGGTCGCATAGGCGGCATCGTCGGCAGTCGCCTTGTATTCCTTGCCCTGTTCATCGAGGCGGGTCGGGATATGGGTTGCGGTGGTGCAGGAGACGGCTTTCACCGGTGCGACCACATTGTCGAGCACATAGCGCCAGTGGCACAGCATGTCGGACACCATGCCGCCGCCATCCTCGGCGCGATAGTTCCAGCTCGGCCGCTGCGCAGGCAGGTCCTCGCCGGTGAAGACCCAGTAGCCGAACTCGCCCTTGACGGAGAGGATCTTGCCGAAGAAGCCGGTGTCGCGCAGGCGCTTCAGCTTCAGAAGGCCGGGAAGATCGAGCTTGTCGTGCACGATGCCGTTCTTGACGCCCTTTTCCTTGGCGTAGCGGGCAATCGCCACCGCCTCTTCCAGGCCTTCGGAAACCGGCTTTTCGGAATAGACATGCTTGCCGGCATCGATCGCTTTTCTCAGAAGAGTCGGGCGCAGCTTGGTGGAGGCGGCATCGAAGAAGATGATGTTATGGGGATCGGCAAGGGCTGCATCGAGATCGGTGGTGTAGCGCTCGACGCCGTGGCGCCGGGCAAGCTCTTCGATCTTGGCGCCATTGCGCCCGACAATGATCGGGTCCGGCATCGCGATCGAACCGTCCTTCATGCGCAATCCGCCCTGATCGCGGATTGCAAGCACCGAACGGATCAGATGCTGGTTCATTCCCATGCGGCCCGTGACGCCGTGCATGATGATCCCGATACGATTGGTATCAGCCATTGGTATTCCTCCCATCAACGTGCACATTACCTACCAGTTAGTAATAAACCGGTCAAGTTCAGGAACCCCAAAAAATCGGCAATGCAAAAGAACGTGCGTGAGGCGGCAAAAATGCGGGAAAAAAGGCGAAAATCCGCCATGCGGCGGACCAGTCGTGTAAAGGGAAAGAGCAAGGGCGCTGGATGCTGGGGGCGCGCCTGACGATGACGGCTTGCGGGCCGCCTGCGCTTTGCCTTGAGGCTTGGGTCGTCAAAGGGCTTCGTGACCGCGCCGTGATGGCACGTCCATTTCTGCTGAATTCCGGGCGCGCCAGGATCAGGCGATGGCGCAGCGCGCCCTCGCCATCTGCAAAATGTCAGACGTCCTTCACGGCGACATCCGGCTTTTCGCTTCGGTCGATATGCTCAGTCTTCCACTCGCCGTCTGCGGTTTCATACATGATCTCCGCAGTCTCGCCTTCGACATGCTGGCGCAGCGCCACTTTCTTTGCCGTCGCAAGCGCCGTCGCGTGGTCGGGAAAGGGTTCGGACCAGACATCGCCAAGGCGGTAGGCCCAGCCGCCGTCATGCTGTCCGATGTGATAGGTATAATGCGCCATGGTTCATTCACTCCTTCAAGCAGCCCGCACGCGGGCCCAGGCAAGGCTAACACGCAAACACCCTGCCTTGTTCCGGCGGAAAGATGAAAGCCACCGTCCCTTTGGCGCAAGCTGGCCCCTGGCGGCGCTCAGGGCAGGAACCGGAAGATCGAGCAGACAAGACCCTAGCGCCGCCTCGGCGGGCGCGCGATTTCAGCTGTTGCGGCGAACGGCGATGGCGCGGGCGATGTCGGAAAGCGCTGCCAGCTTTTCCTCGCTCGAACCTTCCGCATAGACCTTTTCCAGCGTCTCGGCATATCCCTGCATTTCCCGGAGGCATTCCTCGCCCGCGCGGTGAAGCATCGGCGTTTCGTAATTGTCGTCGGCGAAGTCTGCGGCCACGATCCCGAGCAGCAGATAGCCCGCAGCCTTTTCCGGCTCTGCCTCTGCCTGACGGAATGCCTGATGCGCAGCCTTGCCGAAAGCCTTCACGGCAACCTTGTTTTCAATCACGAGTGCGGGAATATCCTTGAACACTGAGGCTTCCTCTTGTCTGTTTTCGATCTCTTCGGTCTTATCGAATTCTGCAGTCTTGCCAAGGTAATGACACAGCAATGCGACCGCGCATAGAAGGTCGCCAATCTCCATGGCTTCATCCGGATTGTGCGAGCCATGATCGTTTCGCACGAAAATCATGCCGCTGGGAATCCCCTTTCCGGCAAAAACCGCCGCATCATGCCCGCCGCCGGATACCATCAGCGGCGGATCGAGGCCGGCTTCCCTGCCGGCGTGTGCGAGCGCCTGCGCAAGCGGACCCGAGAGCGCGGCAGGCTCTGTTCTCAGCGGATCGCCCAGTTCGAACCTCACCTTGCGCGCCGCCTCGATGCGGGCGATTTCGCTGAGCAGCAGCGCGTGAAAGCGCTCGAGAACCTGCACATCGTCGGAGCGCACGTCGAGGCTGAAATGAACCGCATCGGGAATGCGCGACATGGCGTGGGTCGCGCCATTGGTGGACACGACGCCGCTGGTCACCACCAGATCGGAGCCCCCATCGAGCGCTTCCTGCCAGGCAGCGTCGAGATGGGCCATCAGGTCCGCCATCGCCAGCACCGGGTCGTGGCGGTAGGCCTTGGGAACGGCGCCGGAATGGCCGCTTTCGCCAAAGCAGGCGATCGACTTGTAGCGGAAATTCCCGCGAATGCCGGTCACGACCGCCACGGGCAGACCGCGCTCGACCAGAACCGGACCCTGTTCGATATGAACTTCGAGATATTGCAGGATCTCTTCCGCCCGCATCAGCGGCGTGCCGGCACGCACCTTTTCGATATCGATTCCGACTGATTGCATATGCTCGGCAAGCGGACGGCCATCGGCCTTGTGGGCGGCCGCAAGCTCTTCCGGCGTCAGCCGTCCGAGAAGCGCCTTCGAGCCGATATAGCATGGGCCGAACCAGGCACTCTCCTCGCCGCGCATCGCAATCACCCGCACCGGCTTGACGAACGGGCGGACGAGACCGCGCCGCGCCGCGATCAGGGAGAGAAGGCCCGCAACCACGCCCGCAAGGCCATCGAAATTGCCGCCCTGGTCAATGCTGTCGGCATGCGAGCCGATCAGGCAGTACTGTTCCGCGTCTTGATGTTCCGGCAGGCTGATCAGAAGGTTGCAGCCGGCATCATAGGCAGTTGAAAGCCCCTCGGCTTCGGCAACGCCCTTCAGATAGGCGAGCACCTCGGTTTCCCGTTCGGAAAAGGCCGGTCGGTTGACCCCAGCAGGTGCCGGGCTGAGCCGCGCCACCGCATCGAAAAGCGTCGCGGCCAGCGTTTCGAACTCCGCGCAAATGATTTCGGGCGCGAGCCGGCCCTGGTGATGTGTCATGCGATTTCCTCCACGCGGGCGATCTCCCTGTCGCCCGAAATTGCAGCGCCGACGAGATCTTCAGACCGCGCAATGCCTTCGGCGTCCAGCGCATCGGCGAGCGCGGTGACAAGCTTCGGCATGATCGACGGATCGATGAAGTTCGCGGTTCCAACCTGAACGGCCGTGGCGCCGGCGATCAGATACTCCATGATATCCGTCGCGCTCGAAATGCCGCCGCAGCCAATCACCGGGATCGAAACCGCCCGCGCGCACTGATAGGTCACCCGCAGCGCGATCGGCTTCAGCGCCGGGCCCGACAGGCCGCCCATGATATTGCCGAGCTTGAAGGCTCTGGTGCGCACATCAACGGCCATCCCCAGCATGGTGTTGGTGGTGACGAGCGCATCGGCGCCGGCATCTTCGGCGGCGCGCGCAATATCGGCAGGCGCTCCGACATTGGGCGATAGCTTCGCCCAGAGCGGCAGATGCGTGGCCCGGCGGATCGCCGAAATCACTTTGAAAGTCGCCTCAGCGCTCATGGCGAAGGCCTTGCCGTCATCCTCGATATTGGGGCAAGAGATATTGGCCTCGATGGCGTCGATATTTGTGGCCGAGAGGCTTTCGGCGAATTCCGCGAAAGCCTCGGCGCTGTCGGCCGAGATGCTGACAACCACGGGCGCGCTGTAGGGCGCAAATTTCGGCAGCGTGTTTTCGATCAGATACTGACCGCCCTTGGAGGGGATGCCGATCGAGTTCAGCATGCCGCCCTCAAGCTCGCAGACGCGCGGCACGGGGTTACCGCTGCGCAGATGCGGCGTCACCGTCTTCAGCACCAGTGCGCCGAGGCAATCGAGGTCGAACACCTCCGCCATTTCAAGCCCGAAGGTGCCGGATGCCGGCATGATCGGGTTTTTGAGCGTCATGGAGCCGACGCGTGTGGTGAGATCCGCCATCATACGACCTCCTGAAGGTTGAAGACAGGCCCGTCGCGGCAGACCCTCAAGTCTTCGCGCACGCCGTCGCGCTCGAACGGCAAAACGCAGGCCTGGCAGACGCCGACCCCGCAGGCCATGTGCTGTTCGAGCGCGACCTCGCCAAAGATCTCGTGGCGCGCGCAAAGCGCCTTGAGAAGCCGGGTGATGCGCTTCGAGCCACAGGTATAGACACCGTCAACGCCCTCCCCCGTCATCAGGCCTTCCACAACCTCACGCAGGTTTTCAACGCTGGAACTGCCCTCGTCATCGCTGATCGTGATCACCTCCAGACCCCAGGACCGGAACAGCGACACCGACATCAGGAATTCGGCAGACCGCGCACTGCAGATCGCCGTCGCCTTGAGGCCACGTTCGCGCAGGGCCAGCGCAAGCGGCGCGAGCGTTGCAAGGCCGACGCCGCGGGCCACCAGCAGCGGATGGCGCATGGTGTCCGGGATGGTGAAACCGATGCCGAGCGGCCCGACGACGCTGAGCGGATCGCCTGCAGCAAGCGTTGCGAGAACCCCGGTACCTTCGCCCGCCACCTTGTAGAGAAACGACAGCGTGCCCGCGCCGGCATCGAAGCCGTAAATGCTCATCGGACGGCGGAAGAACGGTCCGGGCGCGGACGGGCTGCGGCAGAGCAGATGGAAGAACTGGCCCGGCTGGCAATCCAGAATTTCCGCCGGCGCGTCGAGAACGAGATGGCGGTACTGGCTGTTCACGGGCGTATTTTCACGCACCGTGCAGATCGCCTCGCGGATCAGGGGAATGGGCTTATGTTCAGCGATTTCAACGATCTTAGACATGGCGTGCTCAAGAAACGGGAGACGACACCGCGGGAGGCAGTGTTCAGACAATCTGGTTTTAAGGCTTGGAGATCAGGCGCGGGCGGCTAATCAGCGCGGCGCGATCGGGTCGTTCGTGTCAGGTCTGCCATGACAGGCTCCTTTGCTACAGGAGTTAAAAAGAGAGGCTATGGCGAAGCGTCTCTTCTGTCAACAAAATTCTCATTTTTGAGACCACAGGCACAATATTATACTTATTGCGATCTGCCGCACCCGCTCAGCGATAGAGCAGGTTCGGCAGAAACAGCGAGATTTCAGGGATATAGGTCACGATCAGCAGCGCCACGAAATTGGCGATGATGAACGGCGTGATGCCGGAAATGATGGTCGTGACCGGTTTCGAAAGCGTAGAGGCCGCCACGAAAATGTCGAGACCGAAGGGCGGCGTGATCATGCCGAGGCTGATGTTGAGCGTCACGATCATGCCGAGATGGACGGGATCGATGCCGAGCGCCACGGCCGCCGGGAACAGCGGCGGGATCAGGATCAGCAGCGCCGAATTCGGATCGATGAACATGCCGGCAATCAGGAACAGGAGATTGACCGCGATCAGGAACATGATCGGCCCGGTATTGTTCTCGGCCAGAAAGGCGGTGATCGCGACCGGGACCTGCGCCAGCGTGATGAAATAGGCAAGCAGGCTGCCGACGGCGAGCAGGATGAAGATGATCGACGTCGAGATCGCGGCGCGCTCGACCAGGTTGAAGAAACCCGACCAGGACAGCGTGCGGAACACGATGCTTTCGACAAAAACGGCGTAAACGACGCTGGCGGCGGCCGCTTCCGTGGGCGTGAAGATCCCGCTATAGATGCCGCCGAGAATGATGACCGGCATGCCGACCGCCCAGCCGGACCTGCGGATCGCCTCGAAGCGCTCCGGCCAGGTGGCCCGGGCCCCGCGCGGCAGGCCCTTCCGCCGGCTTTCGATCGCGACCAGAACCGCAAAGGTCAGCGCCAGCACGATCCCGACGCTCAGCCCCCCGATGAACAGCTTGGCAATCGAGGTGCCGGTCATCCAGCCATAGACGATGAAGGTGATCGAGGGCGGAATGAGCAGTGCCGTCTCGGCGCTGGAGACGATCAGGCCGAGCGAGAAACGCTCGCTGAAACCGGCCTTGCGCATTTCCGGATAGGCCATGTTGGCCATGGCGGCGACGGTGGCGGGCGCCGAGCCGGAGACCGAGCCGAAGGCCATTGAACCACCGATCGTGGTATAGCCGAAGCCGCCCCGCAGGTGGCCGAGGAACACCTTGATGAGCCCCGTCAGGCGCCCGGCAATCTCGCCCTGCCCCATCAGTTCGGCGGCGAGGATGAAGAAGGGAATGGCCAGCAGCGTTTCATGGTCGATGCCGCCGACGACCTTCTGCACGATCACCGGATCCGGCAATTTTCCGTAGAACACGAGCTTGACCAGCAGCGCCGGCACGGCCAGCACCAGGAACATTTCGAAACCCGAGATCAGCAGAGCAAGGGTGAGAACGGCGATGAGAACGAGCCAGATCATGTCAGTGTTCTCCTACCGCGTTTTCAAACCGGTCATACATTCCAAAACCGCTCAACAGGAAGCGCAGGGCAAGCAGCCCGAAGCCGACCGTCGGCGCGAGATAAAGCCAGACCGTGGAGATCTCGAGCGTCGGGTTCTTCTGCCCCATGGCGAGAACGAAGCTGCAGAGTTTCCAGCCGAGCCAGACAAGGTAAACCGACACGAGGAACCCGGTCAGATCGATGATCCGGCGAAGCGGCAGGCCTGTCCGTGCCGCGATCCCATCCCGGAAGGAATTGATGCTGACCTGGCGGCCGCGCTCCAGCGCAAGGCCTGCGGTCAGGAAGACCAGATAGATATTGAGAAGCGAGACCACCTCTTCCAGCCAGCCGAAATCGGACGCTATGGTGCCGCCGAACTCCCGCATCAGCACGCTGGCGAAATAGAAGCAGACCATCAGAATGAAGATGGTCACGATCACGATGCGTTCAGCCAGGCGCAGCACGTTGACGGCGGTCATGGACAATCTCCAGAGAATGCAGGCCTTGCGGCGGCGGGAGAAGCGATGCGGGTTCAGAAACGACAGCACCGGCCCAGGGGCCGGTGCTTGCATGGTGATGAAAAGGCTTAGTTTCCGGTCACTTTCGCATATTCGGCTTCGTAAAGCTCGATCAGGTCTTCGCCCTGCTCGCCGGTCTGGGCGATATAGGCAGCCTTGGCGGCCGGATAGGTGATGTCGCGCAGCTCTGCTTTCTGGGCGTCGGTCGCAACCGTCACCTCGACGCCGTTTTCCTTGATGGTTTCAAGCGCTGCGTCGACGGCCGCCTTCTTGTGCGCCAAAAGGTCCGGCACAACTTCCTGGAAGGTCTCCGTAATCGTCGTCTGATACTCTTCCGGCAGGCTCGACCAGAAGGCCGGGTTGAACAGGATCACGTCTTCCATGGCGCCGTGATCGGAGACGAGGAGATATTTCTGCACCTCGTAGAACTTCATGTTCTTGATGGTGTCGAGCGGGTTCTCCTCGCCGTCAACCACGCCGGTCTGCAGCGAGGTATAAAGTTCGCCGAAGGGGATCGGGTTCGCCTGCGCACCAAGCGCCTTGAACTGTTCCACCAGGATCTTGGAATCCATCACGCGGAATTTCTGGCTGGCGAAATCGTCGATCGAGGCGATCGGCTTGTTGGAGGTAAAGCTCTTGCGGCCGTTCGGCCACAGACCGATGCAGGTCACGCCCTTCTCGTTGAAGCTGTCGCAGAGCGCTTCGCCGAAAGGACCGCTGGTCAGATCAACCGCTTCGGCATCGTCTGCCGGCAGCAGGTAGGGAATATCGAGGATAGAGATCGCGGGATCGAAACCGCCAAGGAAGGCTGCGGGCGCTACGGTCGCCTCGAGCGTGCCAAGCTGCACGCCTTCCGTCATTTCGCGCTGGGTGCCGAGCTGGCCGGCCGGGAAGATCTGGAACTCGACCTCGCCATTGGTGCGCTCGTTGACGAGCTCCGCCACCTTCTCAAGATAGACATTCCGGCTCTGGGCAGCAGATTCCAGATGACCGATCTTGGCAACGTATTCTGCGGCGTTTACGGAGCTGGCGAAAAGCACTCCGATGAGTGCTGTGGCTGCAAGCGACTGTGCGAAAAGTTTGAGCATGTGAAGCGTTCCCCTTATAGCTCATGGCGTGGCGAGAAGGGAGCATTTAAGGACCCCGCAATCTCCATGTCAAGAAAATTCTCATAATTGAGAATTCCCTTTCACCGCAATGAAATTCGTGTATCTTTATCATGATTTACCGATTTTCGCGGAGGGGACATGAGCGACACGGAACTTTCAATACGCGAAATCGGTCAGCGCCTCAAAGCCTT
The DNA here is from genome assembly GCF_013344475.1 of Martelella limonii. Taxonomy (GTDB): domain Bacteria; phylum Pseudomonadota; class Alphaproteobacteria; order Rhizobiales; family Rhizobiaceae; genus Martelella; species Martelella limonii. The sequence goes on from NZ_JABUOU010000007.1 coordinate 89,491, forward strand.
TCGCATCGGCGCTGGCCTCACCCCGGAAGACCTCGCCAATCAGATCGGCATCTCGCGCGCCGCAATCTATCGCTACGAGGCAGGCGCGACGCCGAAAGTCGACACGCTGGTGATGATCGCCGACCGCCTGGGCGTGACGTTGCCAAACCTCATGGGCATCGGCACGGAATATATCGCCAATGCCGTCGGCTTCTTCGAACGCATGCGCCAGCTGGAAGAAAAGGTCGAACAGATCCATGTCCTGTTCGGTCCCGTCTCCTACCTGCTGACGACCGACGAATACGACCAGTATCTTCAGCAGGTGCTCGAAGAAAGCGTTCCGGAAGACGCCCCGTTCAGAGAGAAATCGCTCGAAGAGATCAAGGTGCTGACGGGTATCCTGCGGCAGCGCAAGGAGGCCTTCCGCGAACACCGCCCGTCCATTCTCAGCCTCGTTTCTGCAGCCGAGCTTGAACAGTTCGCCCGCATCGGCCTGATCGGCGCCTACGGACTGAAGAATGTCGATGTGGCAGAGCGCAAGGATATCGCCCGTCACGAGATCGAAAACATCCTGCGGATGCTGCGCGATCAGCCGATCGGCGTGCAGGTCGGGCTGGTGGTCGATTCGATCCCGGGATCGAGCTTCCAGATCTTCCGCAACGGCACCCGCCGGACGCTGGCAACCAGCCCGTTCAGGCTCGGCGCACTCCCCAACATCCGCATCGGCGTCGCCTCGATCTCGGCTGCCCCGGAAGCGGTTTCGCTCCATGCCAGCATGACCGAACGGTTGTGGGCGCGCAGCCTGAAGGGCATGGAAGCGGTCGAATTCCTGAAGCAGATCATCCTCTAGAAAGGCATGCTCCGCCGTCCCTGTATCCACCTGCTTATGGCGTACGCGACGGGGGACGAGTGCGCTTGACAAAGCCTGCACCGCATCACCTAGTGCGTGCTCCGATTTCGCGCATAAGGCGAATGCCGCTCATCGGCTGTGCCTTAGAACCTGGAATATCCTTCTGATGAGCCGCATGAAAATTGTCTTCCTCGACCGGTCCACGCTGTCGCCTGAAACCGTTCTGCGCGCACCGGGCTTCGACGCCGATTTCGAAAGCTTCGACAAGACGCCGCCGGAGGCCGTGGCGGAGCGGATCACCGATGCCGATATCGTCATCACCAACAAGGTGCCGGTCCGTGCAGCCGCCATTGCCGGCGCAAAACGGCTCAAGATGATCGCGATTTCGGCAACGGGTTACGACATCGTCGACACCAAGGCTTGCGCAGAGGCCGGGATCACCGTCAGCAATATTCGCGGCTACGCGAAGAACACCGTGCCGGAACACACCTTCGCGCTGATCCTCGCCTTGCAGCGCAGCCTCATCCCCTATCGCCGTTCGGTGATCGCGGGCCGCTGGGAGGAAGCCGCCTCGTTCAGCTATTTCGACTATCCGATCGCCGACCTTGCCGGAAAGCGGCTGGGCATCATCGGCAGCGGCGCGCTCGGCCAGAGCGTTGCCGCCATCGCCCGCGGCTTCGGCATGGATATCGTCTTTTCGGGCCACAAGGGTGCAGAACACATCGGATCGCTCTACACGCCCTTCGAGACCGTGCTGCGCACCAGCGACATCATCACGCTGCACTGCCCGCTGACGCCTTCAACGCGCAACATGATTTCCGACGCCGAATTCGCGCAGATGGGCCAGACGCCATTGCTGATCAACACCGCGCGCGGCGGACTGGTGGACGAGGACGCGCTGGAGCGCGCATTGGAAGCGGGCCTGATCCGCGGCGCCGGCTTCGATGTCGCAACCGCCGAACCGCCCGGCGCAGACCATATCATCCACCGCATCGCAAGACGCGACAACGTGATCGTGACGCCCCACGTCGCCTGGGCCAGCCGCGAGGCAATCCAGGCCCTCGCCGACCAGCTGATGGACAACATCGACGCCTTCGCCGCCGGCAAACCGCGCAATGTGGTCGTGTAGCGCGCAATCAGAAGACGGACGCCCGTGAGAGGGTATGGCAGGCCTTGCCTGTCTCCGAGGCGCGTTTCAATCCGGTTGCGATCTCGCTTTTTTATCCGATACGGGTACCGTCCTCTCTGAAGGCGTGGACGCTCGACGGTTGGGCGCCAAGGGCGATGCGGGTGCCGGCGGCAAATGTGCTTCCTACCGGCTGCTCCAGTATCACCGGCGGGTGCCCGTCGATCTCGGCATGGACGAGCCGCGCGTTGCCGAGATACTCCGTCAGCCTGACCCTTGCCGACAGAACCCCCTCGCCCTCCGGCATGATCATCAGGCTGTCCGGACGAATGCCGCAATAGCGGGCGTCACGGTCGAGCTGAAGCGCAGCGCGCAAGGCCTCGAACGGGCCGGTGAGCTCGAAGATGTTCATTTTCGGCGCGCCGATGAACTGAGCGGCAAACAGGTTCTGCGGGCGTTCATAGAGATCCTGCGGCGTCCCGACCTGTTCAATCCGGCCATCGCGCAGCAGGACGATCTTGTCGGCAAGCGTCATCGCCTCGACCTGGTCGTGGGTCACGTAGATCATGGTGCGCTTCAAACGTTCGTGCAGCTCTGCGATCTGGGTGCGCATGTGCACCCTGAGTTCGGCATCGAGGTTCGACAGCGGCTCGTCGAACAGGAAGGTCTCCGGCTCGCCGACGATGGCGCGGCCGATCGCCACGCGCTGGCGCTGGCCGCCGGAGAGCTCGCGCGGGTAACGCCCGGTGAGCGTGTCTAGCTGCAGCATGCTGACGGCATTGCCGACAAGCGTCTCGATCCGCTCGGCCGGCACCTTTCTCACCCTCAGGCCGAAGGCAATGTTCTCCTTCACCGTCAGGTGCGGATAAAGCGCATAGGATTGGAACACCATGGCGACACCGCGCCTCGCGGGCGCGATATCATTCATCCTCTGGCCGCCGATTTCGAGCGTTCCGCCGGAGATGTCCTCAAGGCCGGCGATCATGCGCAAGAGCGTCGACTTGCCGCAACCGGAAGGACCGACGAAGACGCAAAACGTGCCGTCTTCGATCACGAGGTCGATGCCCTTGATGACCTCGGCGGCCCCGTAGGATTTGCGGATATCTTTAAGTTCGAGCCTGGCCATGCCTCTTACTCCACGCGCCCGAACAGTTCGAGCCTCGGCGTTTCACGGATATGCTGCGGCCATGCGAGCGGAACGTCAAAACGGCTGGTCAGGATCCCCTGGAAATCCGCAAGCCGTTCTGCCGTTTCGCGCACGCCGCGCGGGCTGATGTCGTTGTTGAGGCAGTAGGCCGCAAGCGCCCCGACGCTTTCGCCGATGTTCCATTCCACAGGATGCAGACGGTAGCAGCCATTGGTCAGATGGGTGGTGCCAATGTTCTTGCAGGCCGGAAGCATATTGGTGACCCGCTCGGGGATCAGGCTGCCAAGCGGGATCTGGAACGGCCAGTTGGCGATATCGACATAGTTGCGGGGTGCCGTGGAGGGGTGAAGGTCGATGCGGTAGGAACCGACACCGACCGAATCCGCAAACTGCTCGGCGCCCGTCAGGCCCTTGCGGGCATCGATGCCGACATGGTTTTCCGTGACCGTGAACAGCGCCTTGATCCGGCGGCTTTCGCGGATATAGGGCGCGATCGTGAGCCCATCGAGCGTACCCATCACCGCGCCCGCAGGCTTCAGACCTTGATAGCCATAGCCACCGTCATGGCGCGGCGCCTCGGTCTGCATCCAGTAAAGCATCGACAGCGACAATTGCCGCGCGCCCTCCAGATGCCGCTCTGCTTCTTCTGCCGGAACGCCGACAAGCGGCCCGCCGCAATAATCGATCTGCGGCCAGTTGACGAGGCAGACGTCAGAGGCATAGCGGTTGCCGACATGGTGCCGGCGGTAGAAGATCCGGCGGTAGTGCCAGTTATCGGCGGCAAATTTCTGATCGCTGTCGCCGGCAAAGAGCGGGCGGTTGTCCGGTTCCAGCGTCACCGGGTTGGGGCCGACGAAGGACAGCTGCCGATCAGGCCAGAAGTCGAGCTTGAAATCGCGCCAGATGTCGTAGTCGCGCGGTCGCTCGATCGTATGGTCTTCATCCGGATGATAGCTCATCGCGAAGCACCAGCTGACCGCCTGCTGGTCAAGCGGGTTGGCGCCCCCCGCCAGCGCGGCAGGCTCTCCCGTCTCGGCCTGGCTTTCCGCGCCGATGACATGCTCGACATTGCCGAGTTCCAGCAGATCGCCAAGCTCCGTCGCGTCGATGAAATAGCGGCCCGTCAGGACAACATCGCCATATTCGAAGGATCGCACTGTGACCGAGGTAAAGCGGTCGCCATCGGTTTCGGCGGCAATTGGCTTTGCCGACATCAGGATGGTGAGCCGGTCGGTCGCAAACCACGGAGCGAGGAGCGCGTCGATGGCAGCAACGCCCGCGCGCGGCTCTGCACAGATCGGCGAAACATTGCCGCTTCCCGGATTGAGGTTGTCGTCGGCGCGCGCCTCGTCTGTCAGCGGATAATTGCGGCGGTAATAATCGCGGATTTCGGCCCGCAGCTGGCGGTAGCTTGCGGTTGATCCGTCGCTTTCGATCCACGGGTTTTCGTCCGGCGGAACGGCCTGCGTCGTCAACTGGCCACCCAGCCACTTGAATTCCTCTGTCAGGATGACGCTGCGCCCGAGCTTGAGGGCCGCAAGGGCCGCAGCAACGCCGCCGAGACCGCCACCGATGATGACGATATCGCTGGTCAGTTCTTTCATTTTCTTATCCTTTCACGCCTGACAAGGCAAAACTTTCGACGATCTGGCGCTGGGCCAGAATGTAGACGATGAGCATGGGAATGACGGCAACCGCCGTGGCTGCAAGCTGCAGGTGCCAGAGCGGCAAACCGTAGGTGTCGGTAAAGTTGGCGAGTGCGAGCGGCAGGGTGAACAGCTTGATGTCGTTCACGAAGACCAGCGGCTCGAGAAAGAGGTTCCAGGAGAACAGGAACGTGATGATGCCGACCGCGGAAAGCGCGGGCTTTGACAAAGGCAGCGCCACCTTGAAATAGACGCCGAAACGCGTGAGCCCATCCATGCGGCCGGCCTCTTCCAGCTCCTTCGGCAAGGCCATGAAATACTGGCGCATGAGGAAGGTTGCCATCACGCCCTGCGAGCCGAAAACCGGCAGCAGGATCAGCGGCATATGGGTGTTCATCAGACCCAGATACTTCATCAGGAAGAAGTTCGGAACGATGGTGACTTCCTCGGGCATCATCAGCGCCGAAATCAGCAGAAGCAGGACAAGGGCGCTTCCGGCAAAGCGCAGCCTTGCCAGCGCATAGCCGGCGAGCGACGAGATGAACAGCGTCAGCCCGGTCACGAGCACGGCGATATAAAGCGAGTTGAAATATTGCCGGGCAAACGGCTGATAGGCGAAGACCTCAGAAAAGTTCGACCAGTGGGCCGTCGCCGGGATCAGCGATGCCGAGGAAAACACGTCCGCCTGCCCCTTGAGCGCTCCGGACACCATCCAGATGAACGGAAACACAAAGGGAATGGCCAGAGCCGAAAGGCCCACGATCCAGCAGATCCGGCTGATCTTCTGTTGAAGTCGATAATTCATTTGCGCACCGCCTTCAAAAGCATCTGCAGGATGGTCAGCGCCAGGATCAGCACGAACAGCACGACGGCGAGCGCCGAGGCATAGCCGGTATTGAAGAACTTGAAGCCCTGCTCGTAGATGTAGAAGGCGAGCACCAGAGTGGCATTCTGCGGGCCGCCCCCGGTCATCAGATAGATATGGTCGAACACCTTCAGCGACCCGACCACCGTGATGACCATGATGACGAGCGTGGTCGGGGCAAGCAGCGGCCAGGTGATGCGGCGGAAAATGTCCCAGCTGGTGGCGCCCTCGAGCCTCGCCGCTTCCTCATAGTCGCGCGGTATCGATTGCAGCGCCGCGATATAGAGGATCATGTTGAGGCCGACTGTCTTCAGAACACGGGTCACGATCACCGATGCCATCGCCCATCGCGGCTCATGCAGCCAGTTCGGCCCGTCGATGCCGATCACTGAGAGCGCCTGGTTGACGGCGCCGCTTTCGTGCTGCAGCAGAAACGTCCATATGATCGCCCAGGCCACGGCCGAGGTGATGACGGGGGCAAAGAACATCGTGCGGAAGATGACGACGCCCCTGAAGGGACGCGACAGCGCGATCGCCAGCCCGAGCGCCAGCGCCATGTTGAGCGGGACGAGCCCGGCCGCAAACACCAGCGAGTTGCCGAGCACGTGCCAGAACGTGTCGTTCCGCGTCAGCGCATCGACATAGTTTTCCATGCCCACGAAACGGGATTGCTGGGACAGCAGGTTCCACTCCGTGGTGGAATAATAAAAGACGGCGATCAGCGGGCCGACGAAGAAGATCAGGAACCCGGTCAGGATCGGGCTGACAAACAGCCAGCCGGCGATCGCTTCGCGGGTCCTGAGCGTCAGTCCCGGACGGAGAGCGGACATCATCGCTTCCTTTATGCGCGCGAGATACGAATGGGGTGGTGACCGGCGGCCTTGCACCAGACCGCCGGGGCACCGGTCTTACTTCAGCAACGGATCGATATCGTCGCAGAGCTTGGCGAGCACTGCCGGGACATCCGCATCCGCGGCCCAGAGCGCATCAAAATCGGGCCGCGACGCCGCCTCGATCTGCGGGTAGCGCTCATGGCTCGGCAGAACTGATCCGCTCTCGATCCCGGCCGCGACGATCTCCATCTGCTCCGGCGTCACCGCCGGATTGCTCGAAAGGAAGGCCTCGCTTTCCAGTACCGACTTGCGCGCAGGCGGGAAGAACTCGGCCATTCTGGCGACATTGTCGGCATTGGTCATGTAGGCGAGGAATTCCGCCGCCAGTTCCTTGTTCTTGCCCTGCGCGAAGGCAACAACGGCGGCCTGTCCGACCGTCGAGGCGTCACCGGCAGGACCGGAGGGCAAGGGCGCGAAGCCCCAGTCGAAATCGACGTCCGCAAGCTTGGAAACGCGCGAGATCTGCGTCATCGTCAGGGCAGCATTGCCGGAGAAGAAGTCGCCCTGCTCGCCAGGCGGCACGGTCGATTTGTCGGCATAGACCATATCGTGGAAGAGCTTGACGGCTGCAACGGATTCCGGGCTGTCGAGCATGCACGATCCGTCCGTCCAGGCATCACCGCCATAAGAACGCACGATCGGCATCAGGTTGTGCATCACGCGCGCACCGTATCCCTGGCCATCGACCGTTTCATACCCCCAAATTCCGGCATCGGCATCCTTGAGGGCGGCGGCGTCAGCCTTCAGCTGTTCCCACGTCCAGGTGCCGTCTGCAGCGCGTTCGGCCGGAGTTTCAAGGCCCGCAGCCTCGTAGAGCGATGCGTTGAAGTAGATCAGGAAGGGCGAGGTCGAGAACGGAACGCCGTAAACCGCATCACCCTTGGTCCAAAGCCCCATCGCCGGCTCGGAAAAGTCGGCATAATTATAGTCGTCCGCCGCGGCAAGCGTATCGGAAACGTCTTCCAGAACGCCCGCATTGACGAAGGCAGGCGCCGAGCTTTCGAGCAGCCAGCCGAGATCCGGCGGATTGCCGCCGGCGAGCTGAAGCGTCAGCTTCTGCACATAATCGCCGAACGGGATGGTATCGAACTGTACCGTGACGTCCGGATGGGTCTCGGCAAAGCCTTCGGCGATGCCGTTCAGCATGGCAAGATGCGCCTCGCTTCCGGTCCACACCGTGAACCGCAAATCTTCGGCACAGGCTGCCGAAGCGAATGACCCTGTGAGGGCCGATGCGATGATTAACCGCTTAATCAGTTGTGTTGACATGATCTTTCATTACCTCCCGTTTCAGATCGGATTCAGATTGCTTTCAGCGTCTCGCCCGGGACATAGCCCAGTGGCTGCATGATATTGTCAGGCATCTTTCCCGGCTCGCGCACAATCGCGATCAAGGTCTCTACCGCCCGCTCGCCCATTTCCTCTCTGGGAATGGAAATGCGGGTCCAGCGCTCCCCCTCGGCCTCGTCAAACAGGGGCGCGGCGAGTGCGACGACGGAAATGTCATCAGGAATTGAAAGTCCGAGCGCTGCCAGTTCACGCTCAAGCGCCACCGCATGCGCGAAGGTCTCGGCAAGAACCACCGTCACCCCGTTTTCAAAGAGCGCGCGGATCCATGCCGGATTGATCCTTTCAGGCGCTATCCTGTCGACGAACAGGTTCAGGTCGCCATGCTCCCGGTCGACGAAGCCGCGCTCGCGGTCCTGGTTCTGCTCCCGAACATCCTCTTCGCCGATCAGCATCATCGCCCGATGCCCCATTGTGCGGCATCGGGCGACGACGTCGCTCACGGCGTTTTCATAGTCCGGCGCGACCCAGCTGATCTGGCCGCCCTCGATTTCACGCCGTCCGATCGTGACGAAGGGAAAGCCGGTGTCGCAAAGCCGCTTGAGATCATCCTTGTCCTGCGAAGCCCCGAGAAGGATCGCGCCATCGGCGATGCCCATGCGATTGGTGCCTTTCGGGAAGATGCTGCGCCGGCCCTTTTCAAGGGTCGATGAGGTGAACAGCAGCAGATCCTGACCAAGCTTCATCGCTCCCCGCTCAATGCCGAGAAGGAAGGGATAAAAGAAGTTCCGCCGATCGGAAGGAAACACGGCCTCATAGGTAAAGACGCCGATGATATTGCGCTGACCGCCCGCCAGCGACTGGGCGACGACATCAGGCGCATAGCCGAGCTCGACCATGGCGGCGCGGACCCGCTTTTCGGCGTCCTCGCCCACGCGAATGGTCTTGTTGGGCTTCGGCGAGATGACGGCAGACACCACGGCGGTCGAAACGCCGGCCATGGCCGCGACATCGCTCTGGGTCACACGTCTTGAGCGCCTATGCCTGATGGTCAACGGTCATCCTCCAGAAACACGTCTGATTAAGCGTATAATCTAGATGATAAGCTTCGTCAAGTCCATGGGGTCAAGGACGCCATCCGGACGAACGCAAACATCTGCGCTTCGCCCTTAGAGGACGCGGCGCAGATGTTCGAGGCCTTGAGAGGGCGGGCTTCGTCAGTGCCGGATTATGAGGCTTCCGCAAGCTCCGGCGGTTCCTTGGCGCCGGTCATGAAGGCGACGGCATCCGACATCGTGTAATCCTTCGGATTGACGACGCAGAGGCGCCGCCCAAGGCGATGGACGTGAATGCGATCGGCCACCTCGAAGACATGCGGCATATTGTGCGAGATCAGGATGATCGGAATGCCGCGCGCCTTGACGTCGAGGATCAGTTCAAGCACCCGGCGCGATTCCTTGACGCCGAGCGCGGCGGTCGGTTCGTCGAGAATGATGACCTTGGAGCCAAAGGCCGCCGCCCGCGCCACCGCAACCCCCTGCCGCTGTCCGCCGGACAAGGTCTCCACCGCCTGATTGATGTTCTGGATGGTCATCAGGCCGAGATCGCTGAGCTTCTGCCGGGCAATGCGCTCCATCTCCGGCCGGTCGAGCTGGCGAAACAACTTGCCCATGATGCCTGGCTTGCGCAGCTCGCGCCCCATGAACATGTTGTCGGCGATCGACAGTGCCGGCGACATCGCAAGCGTCTGGTAGACCGTCTCGATGCCGGCTTCGCGGGCATCATTGGGAGAGGTGAAGTTGAGGCGTTTGCCCTCCATGTGGATTTCGCCGGAGTCCGGCAGAACGGCGCCGGATATCGCCTTGATCAGCGTCGACTTGCCGGCGCCATTGTCGCCGATGACCGCCAGGATCTCTCCGGGCATCAGGTCGAAATCGCAGTGATCGAGCGCCGTCACCTTGCCGTAGCGCTTGACGAGGTTGCGGGCCTTCAGGAGCGGTTCGGTCATAGTGATACCTTTCTGATCCACTGGTCGAGAGCAACGGCGGCGATGATCAGCAGGCCGATCAACAGGTAGGTCCATTGGGCATCCGCGCCCATGAGCCGCAGACCCAGCGTAAAGACGCCGACGATCAGGGCGCCGAACAGCGTGCCGAGCACGGAGCCGCGCCCGCCGAAGAGTGAGATGCCGCCGATCACGACGGCGGTGATGGATTCGATATTGCTCAACTGGCCGGATGTGGGCGACACCGAGCCGATGCGGCCGATCAGGGCCCAGCCGGCAAAGCCGCAGATCAGGCCGGAGAGTACATAGACCGAGATCAGCGTGCGCTTGACATTGACGCCGGCGAGTTCGGCCGCTTCTGGATCATCCCCGACCGCATAGACATGCCGGCCCCAGGCGGTCTGACGCAGGACATAGGCAAGCAGCAGCACCAGCGCGATCATGAAGATAACGCCATAGGTGAAGACCGCGCCGCCGAGCGAGAACTTGTTGCCGAAAAATTGGAGCAGCGGCGCCGCAGCCTCGATATCCTGGGCGCGGATCGTTTCATTGGCAGAATAAAGGAAGTTGGTCGCCAGCGCGATCTGCCACATGCCGAGGGTAACGATGAAGGGCGGCAGCTTGACGCGGGCGACCAGAAACCCGTTGATGAAGCCTACCAACGCGCCGCAGGCAAGGCCGCAGACGATCGACAGGGCGGGCGGAAACCCATAGCGAAACGTGAACTGCCCCATGATCACGGAACTCAGAACCATGATCGCGCCGACCGAGAGATCAATGCCCGCCGTCAGGATGACCAGGCTTTGTGCCGCCGCGACGATGCCCACGATCTGAACCTGCTGCAGGATCAGGGTGAGGGCAAAGGGCGAGAAGAACTTGGATCCCAGCAGCGCGCCGAAAACCGCGATCGACATCATGAGAACAATCAGCGGCACCAGTGCCGGCGTCTGATGCAAGGCATGCTGGACCTTGTCCATCATCCGGTCAGGCTCGCGCTCGAATTCCGCGAGTTTTGCCGGGCTCTGCCCGAGTACGGATTCGTAATCATCCCGCTTCGCGGTCGGTTCCTGCATCACGCTCACTCCTGAATAGGTCCCGGAAATAAAATCGGCGCATCCGGCCCGCGCCTGACTGTCGGGATCAGGGAGAGGCCGGTTTCCGGCCTCTCCGAAACGATCAGGTCAATGGCATCAGCCCCAGCAGAGCTTCATGCCCTCTTCGGCGGTGATCGACTCCACGCCGTCAACCGGATGATCGGTCACCAGAGCGACACCGGTATCGAAGAAGTTCTTGCCTTCCGTCAGCGCAGGCTTGGTGCCGTCGGCGGCAAACTGGGCAATCGCCTCGATGCCTTTCGAAGCCATCAGCAGCGGATATTGCTGCGACGTGGCGCCGATGATGCCATCCGCGACATTCTGGACGCCGGGGCATCCGCCATCGACGGAGACGATCAGAACGTCGCTTTCACGGCCAATCGCCTTCAGCGCCTGGTAGGCGCCAGCCGCGGCCGGCTCGTTGATTGTATAGACGACGTTGATCATCGGATCCTTGGCGAGAAGGTTTTCCATGGCGCGCTGGCCGCCTTCTTCATTGCCGGCCGTCACATCATTGCCAACGATCCGCTCGTCAGTCTCGTCGCCCCAGCGGTTTGGATCAGCAAGATCGATCCCGAAACCCTGCAGGAAGCCCTGGTCGCGCATAACGTCGACGGAGGGCTGGCTGACGCCGAGATCGAGCATGGCGATGCGGGCATTGGCGGCTTCGTCGCCAAGCCTTGCCGCAGCCCAGGCGCCGATCAGTTCGCCTGCGCGGAAATTGTCGGTGGCAAATGTGGCGTCGGCCGCATCAATCGGCTCCAGCGACGTATCGAGTGCGATCACGAGAATGCCGGCATTGCGGGCCTGCTCGACCACAGGAACGATTGCGGAGCTGTCGGACGGGGTGATCAAGATGCCCTTGGCGCCGTCGGCGATGCAGGTTTCGACCGCCTGAACCTGGGTTTCGTGATCGCCGTCGATCTTGCCCGCAAAGGTCTTGAGATCGATACCAAGTTCCTGCGCCTTGGCGACTGCACCCTCCTTCATCTTGACGAAGAAGGGATTGGTATCCGTCTTGGTGATCAGGCAGGCCGAGGTGTCTGCGGCGTTGGCATTTGCCGCCAGAACCGCAACGCCGAGCGCCGTCGCGCAAAACAGGGCCTTCGAACCCATTTTATTGAGCTTCATGAGATTTTTCCTCCGTTGACCAGCGGGCTCTCCCAAGCCCGCTCAAACCGCGGCAAACACCGCAATGAACACAGGAAGCACGATAAGGCAGCCGCTTGTCAAGATATTAAATCACTCCGAGTTATTTATTGTAGCCAATTTACAAATCGCGGCTTATCCTGCACCTAGAGCTGAAGAGGGAGCTTTAAACGTGACGACGCATTTTGCCGGCCAGGGAAAGAGTTTCAGGAAGCTCACGACGTCGAGAGGATCGAACCAGTCGGGCGTACGCGCCCATAACGAGCGGCTGGTGCTCTCCACGATCCGCAGCAACGGACCGTTGGCCAAGGCGGAGATTGCCCGCGTCACCGGGCTCTCGATCCAGACAAGCGCCGTGATCGTTCGCTCGCTGGAACAGGAAGGGCTGCTGAAGCGCGGAGAGCCGGTGCGCGGCAGGATCGGCCAGCCATCCGTTCCGATGGGACTTGCACCGGATGGCGCCTTTTTCTTCGGCCTCAAGATCGGTCGCCGTTCGGCCGACATTGTTCTTCTTAATTTCATCGGCGATGTGCTGGAGAGCGCCCACCTCGTTTATGATTATCCGCGACTCGATGACATGCTGGCGTTCGTCCTGCCGGCGGTTGCCAGAATGCGGGCGACGGTTCCGCAGGACCGGCTGGCCGGGCTTGGCATCGCGATCCCTTTCCGCATCTGGGACTGGGCGCGCATTGCAGGCGCCCCGGATGGCCAGATGGACGAGTGGCGTGCCCGTGACATTCGCGCGGAGCTCGAAGCCAGTCTCGGCCTCCCAGTTTACCTGCAGAACGATGCCTCGGCTGCCTGCGGCGCGGAGCTCGCTTTCGGCAAGGGCGAGCGGCCGCAGGATTTCCTGCATTTCTTCATCGGCTATTTCATCGGCGGCGGCCTTGTCATCGACAACCGGCTCTACACCGGGCGCTCCGGCAATGCCGCCGCGCTCGGCTCGCTCCCGATCGCGCACACGGATGGCGGGTACCGGCAACTCGCGGACACGGCCTCGCTCTGGCTGCTGGAACGGGCGCTTGCCGAAGCCGGAAAATCCACCGAAAGCCTGTGGGGCAAGCCGGATGGCTGGGCGATCGACGCAGCGATCATGGAGGCCTGGATCGAAGAGACCTGCAGCAGCCTTGCGATCGCGATCGTCGCTGCATGTTCGGTCGTCGATGTCGGAACCGTGCTGATCGACGGCTGGCTGCCCGGCGACATTCGCGCGGAGATCGTCAGAAGAACGGCCGCATATCTGAGCGAAATCGATGCCCCGGGCATCGAGAAACCCGAGCTTCGCGAAGGCACGATCGGACCGAACGGGCGCTCGCTCGGCGCGGCCAGCCTTCCCCTCTCCGACCGCTATCTCGTCGACCTCAACGCCGTTCTCGTCGCGGGATAGGCCTGCCTTCGGGGCACATCATCCGGCCTGGCACAGCGCTGATTTGCGGCGCAATGATAATACCAGTATAAATCCAGAGATTTTTTTCGATCTTCAGGTTTGCAGATGACCACGCCCGACATTGTCGAAGACTTGCGGCGGGAGCTCGCCGGGCTTTCCGCCAACATGCCGCTTTACAAGCGGCTGAAAACCGCGATCGAACACATCATCCTTTCGAACGCCCTCCACGCCGGCGAAAGACTGCCGGGAGAGCGCATCCTGGCCGAAGCGCTGGGCCTTTCGCGCGTGACCGTGCGCAAGAGCTTTGCACTGCTTGAGGAGGACGGACTGCTGGCAAGGCGCCACGGCGCCAGGACGGAAGTCGCCTCGAAGGTTGAAAAGACGATGGCAACGCTTACCAGCTTTTCCGAAGACATCCGTGCGCGCGGCATGGAACCCGGATGCAGATGGATCTCGAAGGCGATGAGTCGCCCATCGCCGTCGGAAATGATGGCGCTGGGCGTTGGCGGCGGCGATCCCGTTTTGCGGATGAAGCGCGTCCGCACCGCGGACGGAAAGCCGATTGCGATCGAGACGTCCAGCGTGCCGCAGCGCTACCTTCCCGCGCCCGAGCTGGTGGGGGATTCGCTCTACGAGGCGCTGCAATCGCGCGGCTTTCTGCCGCAAAGGGCCATTCAACGCCTGCGCGCCAGACCCGCTTCGCAGGAAGACTGCCGGCATCTCGACTGCCCTCCTGCAACGCCCCTTCTCGTCACGGAGCGCAGGTGCTTTCTGTCTGATGGTGAGGTTGTCGAATATTGCGAGACACGCTATCGCGGCGACGTCTATGATTTCGTGTTCGAGTTACAAAGATAATACCAGTTGTTAACTGGTTGCATTCCGGTTGCTTTTCGGCTGCAATATTGAAAAAATGCAGCGAGAGTTACCGTGCAGCCAGATATCCTGAAGAACAGCCTGATCGTATCCTGCCAGCCCATCCCCGGCGGCCCGATGGATGCGCCATCCTTCGTGACGGGCCTTGCCCGGGCGGCCGTTGCAGCAGGTGCGGCGGCCATCCGCATCGAATCCGCGCGGTACGTCCGGGCCGTGCGCCCTGCCGTCGATGTTCCGATCATCGGCATCGTCAAGCGCGATCTTCAAGACAGTCCGGTGCGCATCACGCCGTTTCTGTCCGATGTGGACGATCTGGTCGAAGCCGGGGCGGATATCATTGCCTTCGATGCGACAAGCCGCCCCCGTCCGGTTGCGCTCGCAGAGCTTGCAGAAGCGGCCCGCACGCATGGAAAGCTTACCATGGCGGACTGTTCATCGGTCGCAGATGCCCGCCACGCCCTTGCCTGCGGTATCGGTTTCATCGGCACCACGCTTTCGGGCTATGTCGGCGGCCCTGAGCCGGTTGACCCCGATATCGACCTCATTGCGGCGATCGCCGCCCTCACCCCGTACGTGATCGCAGAAGGCCGCATTCGCACGCCGGAACAGGCTGCGGAAGCTGCGCGCGCAGGCGCCTACGCCGTTACCGTCGGCTCTGCGATCACCCGCACCGAACATGTCACCTCCTGGTTCAGCGAGGCGCTGGCCGAGGCCTATCGGACGGAGGCAGAGCCGGTTCTTGCCATCGATATCGGAGGCACCAAGTCCATGGCGGCTCTGGTTTCGGGAATGGGGGTGATCGAGAAGGTCAGGATTGCGACAGATGCCGGCGGCACGCCCGATCGCTGGCTTGAAGCGATCGCTTCAGCCGCGCAGGATTGGAGCGGTCGGTATGCCCGCGTCGGCATCGCAGCCACAGGCCTGGTGGAAGACGGATACTGGCAGGCCTTGAACCCGAAGACGCTTCCCATTCCCGGCCGCTATCCTCTGGCTGAGAAGGCAGAAGGCCTCTTCGGGGGGCCGGTTTTCGCCGTAAACGATGCCCAGGCGGCGGCATGGGGCGAATATATGGCGGCCGGCAAGTCGCCGCAATCGATCGTCTTCCTGACGATATCGACCGGGATCGGCGGTGGCGTGATCGCAGGGGGCAGGCTGATGACCGGTCTTGCCGGTCATTTCGGCCTGACCGGAAGCACCCGCAGCGGCCTCGCGCCGCTCGAGGACCGGGTTTCCGGCAAATTCATTGCGGCAGAGGCCGCCCGGCGCGGCCATGATGCCGATGCGCCATCCGTATTCGCCGCTGCCGCCCAGGGCGCCGACTGGGCGCGCGACATCGTCAATGGCTCGGCGGAGAGGGTTGCAGCGCTCTGCGCAGATATCAAGGTGATGCTCGATCCCGACGCCATCATCATCGGTGGAGGAATTGGCCTTGCAAACGGCTTCCTCGATCACGTTTCGAGCAAGCTTGCGACCCTGCCGGAACGGCTGAGACCAACGTTGAGAGCGGCAAGGACGGGCGCGGACGCCGGCCTGATCGGTGTCGCGGCGCTTGCTGCCAAGGCGCAACCCTGACCCGCCAAGCGGTTCCGCCCGACTGCGCAATATGTCAGAGGCGAACGACCGTTTCAGCCC
This sequence comes from Martelella limonii, assembly GCF_013344475.1. Taxonomy (GTDB): domain Bacteria; phylum Pseudomonadota; class Alphaproteobacteria; order Rhizobiales; family Rhizobiaceae; genus Martelella; species Martelella limonii. The sequence goes on from NZ_JABUOU010000007.1 coordinate 105,424, forward strand.
TCAGCCCTTCGCCACCACGATCCGGAAGCCGTTGCCGCGCCAGGAGCCGGCGGGTTCGAGCGAGCCGCGATAGACGCCGTTTGCCTTCCATGCAGGGCTGGAGAAGCAGCCGCCGCGCAGCACCCGGCGGATATCGGCGGGGGCATCGAGCGCCTCGCGGCCATCCGCCTGCCAAGGGAAGGCGAAGGAGGGCGTGGCCATGTCCGGGCCCCAGAGCGTCGTGCACCATTCCCAGACCTGCCCCGCCATGTCGAGCGTGCCCGACGGCGCGCGGCCTTCGGGAAACAGGCCGACGGTGCAAATGTCGTTGAAGCCGGTTTCCTCGCCATCGGCGTGCTCCGCGGCCCACGTCTCGCCCCACGGATAGATAAGGCCGGAGGGCCCGCGTGCGGCCGCCTCCCATTCACGCTCAAAGGGCAGGCGGGCGATCTCTTCCGCTCCGATGCGGCCCTCGGCGCGCCATTTCTCCGTCACCCAGACGCAATAGGCGCGGGCATCATGCCAGGTGAGATCGGTTGCCGGATGGGAGGCGCGCTCCGGGTCGCGGCCATTGACGCTCTTCCAGGACCGGCCGGTTTCTGTGACGAAGCGGAGATAGGCGGCGTTGACGACCGGGTAGACGCCGATCCTGAAATCGCCGACCGGTGCGTGGTGCGGCGGCGCGGAGTTCGGGTGGATGTCGCCGCCCATCGGGTAAAGGCCGGCAGCAACGCTTGCCAGCTCTTCGAGGTCGCGCGGATCGCCGAGCCTTGCGAGAACCTCGCCCGCGCGCCGTCTGAGGCCGGCCGGCGCACCGCCTGTCGCGATCGCGTCCACCAGCGCGGCGGTCAGCGCTTCGGCTTCGGGCGTGCCGGTCGCGACCAGTTTTCCGGCGCAGAGCAGCACGGGCAGATCGGCTTCAGAACGCGCAAGGCCACGCGCCAATGCTGCCGCCCTTGGCGCATCGGGACCGATCCAGTCGCAGAGAAGGTCGAGCGGGCCGGCCCACCGGTCCGGCCGGGCGGTGACGGCTTCCAGCAGCGCCGCGTCGCTCATCGCCTCAAGCGCCGTGGCATCGCGGAAGGTTTCGGCCCAGTCGGCATCGGCCGGGGCGAGCGCGGCAGCGTCGCGGGGTGCCACCGGCCGGCCGCGTTCGAGCGAGAGCCGCCAGAGGCCGGGGAGCAAGAACGCCCGATCGTCATGGGCAGCGGACAGCCCGTTCCCGGTCTCGAAGACGGCACGTTCCGGCAGCGCTAGGCCGAGAAGCCCGTATTCCGGGATGCTCGCCGGGCGGCGGATGCCTTCGAGCGCGCGGCTTTCGCAGAGGATGAGAAGCCGGAGCGAGGGCCGCTCGGTGATGGCGACCGCACAGCGGGCGAGCAGCGCTTCGGGATCGGCACGGGTTTCCAACGCGTCGATGATCAGGAGAACCGGCGCGTCGTCACCGGCAAGGATTGCGGAAAGCATGGCATCGACATCATCGTCGCGGCCGCAGAGAACGGCCTGAGGCAGCACCTCGGGCAGGTCCTGCGCCAGAAGGTCGCCCTCGGCGTTGCGATAGGCCGGGCGGAAGCAAGTGTCGCGGGCACGCCCGTCCCCGTTCAGCGCTTCGGACAACAGCCGACCGAAGGTGGTCTTGCCGCCGCCATCGGGGGCGTGGAGCAGCAGCGCCGGGAACATGAACACCATTTCGGCGGCGGTGAAATGCACCGGCCGGCGCGGCCCGGCCGCCTCGCCGCTGAAGGCGCGCAGCCCCTTGGCTTCCTTGTCCTCATGGGTGAAGCGGGCGAGCAGCGGCAGGATCGTCGCATCGTGAGGCCCACCCTCGGTGGCTGTCTTCTCGGTGGTCATTTGAACAGCTTGGCGACCTCGGGATTGTGAAAGCGCTGGATCTCGATCGCGTAGCCCGCCGGATCCTCGAAGAAGAAGTGTTCGCAGTAATTGCCGCGCAGCATCCCGGAAAGGCCCGTGACGCCGGCCTTAGAAAGCTTCTCGTGCCAGGCTTCGACGTCCTCGGAGACGACGGTCAGCAGTGCGGCGCTCTTCGGCTGGTGCTTCAGATGGCCCTTGTTGCCGTCGACGATGCCGAAATAGGCGTTGCCGGCGATCCGGTAGATCCGGGCGAGACCCTGGTCGAGCACGAGTTCGAAGCCGAGCACATCCTCATAGAACGGGGCAACCGCGTGGATGTCCTCGTAATAATAGAAGGTGATCGCGCATTCTTTCAGGCCTTCGGTGATCATGATGGTCCTCTTTTTATTCAGGCGACGCGAAGATAGCCCTTGGGATCGAGGCTGAAGCCGTCGAGCCCTGCGGCATGCGCCATGCAGTCGATGGGGTGGAACAGATAGAGCCAGTGCGGGTGCGCGCCGAGATGGGCAAGCACGCGGGCATAGGCCTTTGCGCGGGCTTCGGTCGCGACCGTGCGACGTGCGGTTTCGAACAGCTGATCGGCCTCTTGATCCTCGACGCCCTGCCACCAGACGGCGCGGGAGCGCGACGAAATCTTGTCGTCCAACACCCGGAACGTGCTGTGGGGCGAGGAATCGAAGATCGCGAGATCGCCGGTCTTCTTGGCGCCGAGTTCGCGAGCATAGCCGGGACGGTCATGGGCCGTATCGATGGTGACCGCAAACCCGACGGCCTGAAGGCTTTTTGCGATGAAGGCAGCAATCTCCGGCGCGCGCTCGGGCATGTAGAGCGGGGTGCGCAGGGTAAGCGTCTTCGGCGCGGCGGAGGCGGCGACGAGGGCTGCGGCCCTTTCCGGGTCGAAGGGGATATCGGGCATTTGATCGGCCATGCCGTTGTGGAACGGGCTGACGATGGTTTTTGCCGGCACGCCAAGCCCGCCCATGACTTCGGACACCAGCTTCTCTCGGTCGAGCGCGAGATTTGCGGCGAGGCGAAGGCTGGGATCGGCAAAGGCCCCTTCCCTACCGTTCATATAGGCGATCACCGAAAGCGTGGTCGGCTGTTCATGCCAGACATGGCCGTCGAGGCTCCGCCGCGGCGTGTCAAGCCGCTCCAGATGGGTGGCGACGTCGATCTCGCCGGCGCTCAGCGCCTGAAGCCGCGCTTCGGCCTCCGGCATCGCGATCAGCCGCAGTTCCCGCCCGTCGCTGTGACGGACGGTCACGGATGCGCCGCGCTCGAAGGCAACGACCTGCCACGGCCCCGTGCCGATCGTCGCGGTTCCGTCGGGGGCGATCTTCGGCAGGTAGAATTCGGAAAGAATGTCCGGCAGGTCGGGAAAGGCGTCCGGCGTCGCGATCGAAAGCACGGCGCCTTCTGCGGTGATCTCGGCACCTTCCAGATAGCGGGCATAGGACCAGGGCATGCCGAACATGTCGCGGGCATCGCAGATCGCCACGATGAACCGCCTGGCGTCATCGGCCGTTACCGGCGCTCCGTCGTGATAGGCAGCGCCGTCACGCAGCGTCAGGGTCCAGCGGCATCCGTCGTCGGAGAGATGCCAGCGGTCGAACAGGCCCGGCCGGGCCGCGCCGTTTTCCCAGCGCAACATCGGCTCCAGCACCAGGTTCTTCAGCGTCAGGATGCTGGCATCGTCGGTGACGCGGTCGGGCGGCAGGAAATCGATCTTTTCGAGCGCGATCGTGATCATGCAGCACTCCTGCGGCGCGGATTGAACCAGTCGGCGAGGCTATCACCGATCAGGTTGAAGGAAAGCACCGTGATCAGGATCGCAAAGCCGGGCCCGAGCGCCGTCCAAGGGCTGGAGCGCACGAAGCTCAGATTGGCAGACACGTCAGCCCCCCATTCGGGCAGCGGCGGCTGGGCGCCGAGGCCGAGGAAGCCGAGCGCCGAGGTCTGCAGGATGGCGCTGCCGAAGGCGAGCGAGGCCTGCACCAGCAGCGGGCCGATCGAATTGACAAGAATGTAGCGGTTGAGGATGCGACCACGCGGAAGCCCCAGCGCATAAGCGGCCTCGACATAGAGCCTCGATGACACGCCGAGCGACTGCGCGCGGGCAACGCGGGCAAATTGCGGGGCGAGCGTGATCGCGACCGCGATCATGGCGTTCTGCAGGCTCGGGCCGAAGGCGGCGGCAAGCGCAATCGCCAGCACGAGGGCCGGAAACGACAGGATCGCGTCGACGATGCGCATGATCACGGTGTCGACGATGCCGCCGGCAAAACCGGCGACGAGGCCGAAGAACACGCCAACCATGAAGGCGGCGGCCACCACGAACACGCCGATCGCCAGCGTGTAACGCCCGCCATTCAAGACGCGGGACAGCATGTCGCGGCCGAAATTGTCGGTCCCGAGCCAATGGCTGAGCGATGGCGGCTGCAGTTTGTCGGCCATGTTGATGGCGAGCGGCGACGGCAGGAAGAAGGGGCCGATCAGGACGGCGAGCAGCAGGATGGCAAGCACGATCGTGCCGACGAGGGCGAGCGTGTTGTTGGCAAGGAAGCGTTTCAGGTCGCGCATCAGTGTCTCCTCAGCTCATCTTGCGGCGGACGCGCGGGTCGAGCACGGCATAGAGAATGTCGACGATCAGCGAGGTCAGCATGAACATCAGCGCGAACACCAGGGTTGCGCCCTGGATGACGGGGTAATCGCGGTTGCGGATCGCCTCGTACATGTAGCGCCCGATCCCCGGCCAGGAGAAGATCGTCTCGGTCAGGATCGCGCCGCCCAGCATTTCCGCGAATTTGAGGCCGACCACGGTGATCGCCGGCAGCAGCGAATTGCGCAGCGCGTGGTTATAGACGACATCATGGCGGCTCAGGCCCTTGGCGCGGGCGGTGCGCACGAAGTCCTCATCCATCACCTCCAGCATGGTCGAGCGCACAAAGCGGCCAAGCGTCGCCGCCAGGAACACCGCGAGGACGGTGGTCGGCAGCACCATGTGGGCGATGGCGCTTGCCACCGCGCCGGGCTCGCCCGACAGCCAGGCGTCGATGATCGAAAAGCCGGTGACCCGGTCGACGAAGAAATAGGGCGAGATGCGGCCAGACACCGGCAGCCAGCCAAGCCAGGTGGCAAATACCAGCTGCAGCAGCAGCGCCAGCAGGAAGGCCGGCATCGAAACGCCCGTCAGCGAAATGACGCGCACGGTGTGGTCGAAACCGGAATTGGCGCGGGTTGCGGTGACGACGCCGATCGGAATGCCGATCAGAATGGCGATCAGAACCGCGGTGATCGAGATTTCGAGCGTGGCCGGCAGGCGGATCAGGATCTCGCTCAGTACCGGCTGGCCGCTCTTCAGCGAATTGCCCATGTCGCCATGCAGGAGCCCGGTGAAATAGCTCCAGAATTGCACCAGCGCCGGCTGGTCGAGATCGAGCTGGGCGCGCAGCGCGGCGATCTGGCTTTCAGTGGCGCCAGGGCCGAGCAGGGTGACGGCCGGATCGCCCGGAATGAGGCGTACCAGCGAAAACACGATCACCAGGACCAGCAGCAGCACCGGTATCAGCGCCAGCAACCGCCGCACAAGAAATGCAAACATTCAATCACCTTGCGAAAGGAGACGGCCCGGCTGGGAGGGCACCGAGCCGTCCTGTGCTTTCGGGGCGACTGATGTCGCCGCCAAAAGCACATCTGGTAGAGTTTCGCCCCGGCCCGCCGCCCCTTTCGGGGAAGCGGGCCGGGGCCTGTCGCGAAAGCCCTTGAACGGGGCGCTTACTGCTTCGAGACGCCGAAATATTCGGTCAGCGGCGGAGCCGAGTTGATGACCAGGCCATCGACGTTCGAACGGGTGAACACGATCAGCTTCGGGCTGAACAGATAGGCCGCCGGAACCTCCTTCACGAGCTCTTCCTGGATTTCGCCATAAAGCGCCTTGCGGGCATCCATGTCGGGGTCCTGCTGCGCCTTGACGATCAGAGCGTCGAGCTCTTCATTCTCGGGCATGCGGAAGGTCATGGCCGAATTCTTCAGGCCGGAGAGATAGCCGATCGTGATGTGCGCATCCGGGTCGTTGTACCACGGCTGGCGGCCATCGAGCGCGATGTCCCAGTCACCGGCAACATGCAGTGCCCGGTAGGACGGGAATTCCGTCTGGGCGATCTCCGTATTGATGCCGACATCTGCGAGATTGGCCTGGACGAAGGTCGCGACATCGCCCCAGAGCGAGCCCTGGAAGGAGTAGAGCTTGAGGTTCAGGTCGCCTGGCTTGTAGCCGGCTTCCGCGAGCAGCTGTTTGGCAAGCTCGGGATCATAGCGAGGCGCAAGTTCCTCGACCTTGGGATCGAAGGCCCAGCTGTTGGAGGTGAGCGGACCGTAGACGCGCTCGGCCGTGCCGTCGAAGACGCCGGAGAGCAGACCGTCATAGTCGATCGCATGGGCGATCGCTTCGCGCACCTTGATATCGGCAACCGGCGAATCCGTCTTCGAGTTGTTGAACTCGAGCTGGCGGATGATCTGCGAGGGCTTCTCGATGATCGTGATGTCGGCGTTGTCGGCGAAAGCCTTCATCTCTTCGGAGGGAACGGCGGAAAGCTGGCTCTGCTGCTGGATGACGTCGATGCCGCCATTTTCCAGCTCCAGCCTGCGGGTCGAGGCCTCGGGAATGATCCGGTAGATCAGGCGCTTCAGCTTCGGCGCGCCACGGAAATAGTCCGGGTTGGCGTCGAGCACCACGCGGGTGTCCGGCTCATAGGCGCGGAATGCGAACGGGCCCGTGCCGACCGGATGGTTGGCAAAGTCGTCGCCGTATTTCTCGACTGCGGCGGGCGAGACGATCGCTGCCTGCGGCTGGGCGAGGATCGACATGAAGGCCGGATAGGGCTCGCTCAGCTGGATTACCACCTCGCTGTCGCTCGGCGTCTCGATGCTGTCGATCATGCCGAGGGAGGCTTCGACGTAAGGGTTCATTTCCTTGGTGCGTTCAAGCGAGAACTTCACCGACTCCGCGTTGAACGGCGTGCCATCCTGGAATGCCACGCCTTCCTGCAGGTCGAAGGTGAAGGTCTTGCCATCGTCGGAGATCGACCAGTCGTTGGCAAGCCGGCCTTCAAGCTCGGCAAAATCCGGTGCCTTCCAGGCAACCAGCGTGTCGAACACGTTGAGGATGATCTCGCTGCCGACCGGTTCGGCCTTGTTGATGCCGGGCTCAAGGCCGGCCGGATCGGATGGGACCGCAATCACGAGCGTTTCGCTCTCTTGCGCGGTGGCGGTAGTGGCGAAGCTGGCGACAGCACCGGCGGACACGATGGCGGCAAAGCCCATGGCCAATGCAGCACCTGACATCGCCCCGAAGGATCTGCGGGTCAGGTTCATACTGAACTCCTCTTGTTTTCGACCTGCCGGATTTTTCCGGTCGTCGCTATTTCAATACCCGTGATATTTCTTTTGCAATATCAAAAATCGATTCATGTGAAATGAAGCATCCAATTTCGTCAGAAAACATGTCACATGATTACCGTTTGTGCATCTGCACAAGGGCGCTGCACACACCTTGATCATCGCGGAAACGGTCCACGCTTCACCGGCCGGTCGCCTCGGCTGACATAGTGCGACCATGACCCCGGATACATCGCCGCCTCGACGCCGATGGCGGCAAGCGCCAGCACCTCGTGGGCTGCCGACATGCCCGCCCCGCAATAGACCCCGACCGGTTTTACGCCGTCGATGCCAAGGCCGGAGAACAGTTCCTTCAGCGTGGCGCTATCGGCAAACGGGCCGGGGTCGGTCAGCGTATCGAGCGTCGGCGCGCTGAGGGCGCCCGGTATATGTCCGCGCGCCGGATCGCCGCCGACCTCGGGGCCGCCGATATAGTTCGGCCGGATGCGGGCGTCGAGCAGGACGCCCTCTTCCGCAAGTCCCGCCGCCTGTTCGGCGTCGAACTGCGGCATATGGCCAGGTGAGAGCGAAATATCTGATTTTTCGGGAATAAACGGTTCATCCTCGGTCGGAAGTCCGGCGGAAATCCAGGCCGGCAGGCCGCCATCCAGCACGCGCACATCCGGCAGATCCGCCCATTTCAGCACCCACCACGCCCGCGCCGCAGTCATCGCCCGGTCGGCGTCGTAGATGATGATCGGGCGCTCGCATGTCAGCCCCCATGCCCTTGCCGCGACCTCCAGATCGGCGATTGCGGGGAGCGGACGATTGCCCGCCTCCGGGCTCGCCGGACCCTGGAAATCGCGATAGGCCTCTGCTTCCACCGCGCCCGGAATATAGACGCCGTTGCGCGAGTCGGCGCCGGTATAGGGGTTGGTGGACTGCACCACGATGATGTGCGGCGCGGCACCACTCTCTATCATCTCGAAAAGCGCCTGCGGCGTTACCAGCACCTTGCCGCGCGTCTCACTATCGATCCTCAATATCCGACCTCCATAATTTCGTTTTATAGATATATCACGAAGAACTTTATATTTGACAGAATGATTGCAATGCGGTGTAAATCGATGCAACAAAAAAGTCTCTCGCACTCCTCCATGGAAAATCGTCGCCATGACCGTTCTGTCCGTCCGCAACCTGACCACCGCCTTTTCGACCGCCGATGGCTGGCGCAATGTCGTGGACGGCGTGAGTTTTGACGTGGACGCGGGCGAAACCGTGGCCGTTGTCGGAGAATCAGGCTCGGGCAAGAGCGTCACCGCGCTCTCGGTGATGGGGCTGCTGCCCAAGCGCAAGGCGCGCGTTACCGGCGAAATTCACTTCAGGGGCCGTGATCTTCTCAAGCTTTCCGAAGAAGAGATGCAAAATGTGCGCGGCAATGAAGTCGCGATGATCTTCCAGGAACCGATGACGTCACTGAACCCGGTAATGTCTGTCGGCGCTCAGATTGCCGAGCCGCTGCGGCGGCATCGCGGCCTGCCGAAAGCGGAGGCGCGGAGGGAAGCGATCCGGCTGATGGACCGGGTGCGCATTCCGGCTGCCGCAAAGCGGGCCTCGGAATATCCGCATGAAATGTCGGGCGGCATGCTTCAGCGCGTGATGATCGCGACGGCACTTGCCTGCGCGCCGAAGCTGCTGATCGCCGACGAGCCGACCACAGCGCTCGACGTCACGATCCAGGCGCAGATCCTCGAGCTGATCAAGGAATTGCAGGACGAAGACCATATGGCGGTGATGTTCATCACCCACGACATGGGCGTCGTCGCCGAGATCGCGGAAAAGACGGTCGTCATGTACCGCTCCAAAATGCTGGAGACCGGCGCGACCGAAGACGTCTTCGCCCGACCGAAAACCGATTACACCCGCGACCTTCTGGCGGCAGCTCCCCGTCTCGGTGATCTCGGCGACAGTCCCGTCCCCCGCCCCTATCCGGGGCGAGACGGCATTCTGGCCGAACCGGTCGACACCGTCGACCACGCGGGTGCGCCGGTGCTTGAGGTCAAGAACCTCTGCGCGCGCTTCGACCTGCGAAAGGGCGTCCTCGGGCGGGTTCATGCCCGTGTCCACGCGGTGGAGAATGTCTCGTTCTCGCTGAAGAAGGGCGAGACGCTGGCGCTTGTCGGGGAATCGGGCTGCGGCAAGTCGACCACGGGTCGCGCCATTTTGCGGCTGACCAAGCCCGTCTCCGGAACGGTGACGCTTCACGGCCAGGATGTTTCGCACCTTTCGCGCAAGGGCCTGCTGAAGCTTCGCCAATCGATGCAGATGATCTTTCAGGACCCGTTCTCCAGCCTCAATCCGCGCATGCGGATCGGAGAGGCGATCGCGGAGCCGATGCTGGCCCATGGTCTCACCACGCCCGCCGAGGCGCGCACGAAGGTTGCCTCCCTTCTCGAGCAGGTCGGGTTGTCGCCGGATATGGCCACGCGCTGGCCGCATGAATTTTCCGGCGGACAGCGCCAGCGCATCGCGATCGCCCGCGCGCTCGGGCTCGATCCGAAGCTGATCATCGCGGACGAGTCCGTTTCCGCCCTCGATGTCACCATCAAGGCCCAGGTCGTGAACCTGATGATGCGGCTGCAGCAGGAGCTCGGGCTTTCCTATCTGTTCATCAGCCATGACATGGCCGTGGTCGAGCGCATCAGCCACCGGGTCGCCGTCATGCTGCTCGGCGAGATCGTCGAGATCGGCCCGCGCGCCGAGATCTTCGCCAATCCCGCCCACCCCTATACGCGCCGTCTGCTCTCCGCCGTGCCGGAACCCGATCCCGCGCGCCGGCTGATGCGGCGCAACATTCCGCTTCAGGAGCTGAAAAGCCCGATCTTCCCCGCCGACTTCATGCCGCCGCACCGCACCTATGACGCAGTCGGCCCCGATCATTTTGTCATGCGCCAAGAGGCCGCGTGAGCCGATAGAGTAACACCATCATGGCGCGTATTCTCGTTCTGAACCCCAACAGTTCCGAAAAGGTGACGGAGTCCATCCGTCGCTCCGTTGCAGGCCTTGCCGCGACCACCAACCACCAGCTCGTGTTCGAGCGCCTGCCGGAGGCACCGCTCGGCATCGAGAGCGATGCCGATGTCGCAGCCGTCGGCCCGATGGTGCGGGCGCGGGCGCTCATCGGCGATGCCGACGCCGTGGTCGTCGCCTGCTTTTCCGATCCGGGCGTCGATGCTACCCGCGCGGCGGTGACGGAAATCCCGGTGATCGGCGTTGCCGAGGCCGGTTATTACGCCGCACTCCAGTTCGGCCGGCGCTTCGGCGTCGTCTCGCTCGGCCCGTCTTCGATTGCCCGCCACGCGGTGCGGATCGAGGGGCTCGGCATCACCGCCCGGCTCGCCGGTGACCGTTCGGCGGATCTCACGGTCGAAGAATCAGGCGACGAGGGACTGTCGCGCGAAAAGGTCATCGAAACCGGCAAGGCGCTCGCGGGAAAGGATGGCGCCGATGTCATCGTGCTCGGCTGTGCCGGCATGGGCAACCAGCGCCCGTTCCTGCAGCAGGCGATCGGCGTACCGGTCATCGATCCGGTGCAGGCGGGCGTTGCCGCCGCCATCTCCGCTCTCAATCTCGAATATCTTGCAAAGGCTTAATTATGGACCTGCTACTGCGCGGAACCGTCATCACCCCGCTCGCCGCCATCGAGGGCGGCTGGATCGCCGTTCGTGACGGCAAGATCGCGGCGATCGGCGACAGCACGACGACCCCGCCGGAGGCGGCGGAAACCGTCGACTACGGTGACCGGCTGATCATGCCCGGCGTAATCGACGGCCAGACCCATGCCACCAGCGCCAAGGGCCTTGAGGGCATCGGCGATACCACCCGCTCGGCGATTGCCGGCGGCGTCACCACGCTGGTCGACATGCCGTTCGACAACCCAACCCCTCTGGACCGCCCCGAACGGCTCAAGGCCAAGGTCGACGCGATCGCCACCCACAGCCATGCCGATGTCGCGCTTTATGGAACGATTACCGCCGAGACCGGCACGGATCAGATCGATGCGCTGATCGACGGCGGCGTCGTTGCCTTCAAGATCTCCTCGTTCGAAAGCTCGCCGACGCGCTTTCCCCGCATCGATGCCGCGCTGATGCTCGACATCATGGAAAAGCTTGCGCCCACCAATCTTCCCATCGGCCTTCACAACGAGGATCAGGAGATCGTGCTGGAGCGGATGGCGCGCGCCCGCGCTGCCGGCGAAAACGGCATCAACGCCCACTCCACCGCCCGGCCCGTGGCGGCCGAGCTTGCAGCAACCGCCCAGTTCCTGGCGCTCGCGCAGGCAACCGGGGCGCATGCCCATCCGGTGCATCTGTCGAGCGGCGACGGGTTCTCGCAGGTCGGCGCCTTTGCCGATCTCGGCGTGCGCGCGACGGGGGAAACCTGCGTGCACTATCTCTGGTTCGATGCCGCCCGCGATGGCGAAAGGCTCGGCCCGCGCATGAAGGTCAACCCGCCGATCCGCCCCGGCGAGGTCGACAATCTCTGGGATGCGATCGTCGACGGGCTTGTCGCCTTCACCTCGTCGGACCATTCGAGCTGGCCGATCGACGGCAAGCTGACGGACTCGATCTTCGACGCCGGCGCCGGCGTGCCGGGGCTTGAAACCCTGCTGCCCGCCTTCTTCACCGCCGCGGAAGCGCGCGGGCTCGATGCCGCCATGCTCGCCGCCGAGCAGCTCTCGGAGCGTCCGGCCACCTTCTTCGGCCTTTCCGACCGCAAGGGCTCGATCCGGGTCGGCATGGATGCGGATTTCGCCATTCTGGAACAAGGCGCCTTCATCTGGGATGAGGCCAAGGCCCATGACGGGCTGAACTGGTCGCCCTTCCATGGCGACACCTTCACGGTCAAGGTCGCGGCCACGTATCTGCGCGGCGAACGGGGCTTTGACGGCAACACCATCACCGGCCGGCAGGGCTCGGGGCGCTATCTCGCCCGCGGCGCCGATTGCTGGTTCGGCAACTGAGGATAGGGAAAATGAGCCTTCTGACCAATGACGCCAAGGGCGTCTACGTGATCTCGGTCACGCCGTTTCACGAAAACGGCGCCGTCGATTTCGACAGCCTCGACCGCGTTACCGACTTCTACATTGAAAAGGGCGCGACCGGCATCACCGTGCTCGGCATGATGGGCGAGGCGCCGAAGCTGACGCAGGCGGAAGCCCGCGAAATCGTCGCGCGCGTGATCAAGCGTGCTGGCGATACGCCGGTTGTCGCCGGCGTCTCGGCCCCGGGCCTTGCCGCGATCTCCGAGCTTTCCGGGGCCGTGATGGATATGGGTGCTGCCGGCGTGATGATCGCCCCGCCCGGAAGCCTCCGGACCGACGAGCAGATCGCGACCTATTACAGCCAGGCCTGCGCCGCCGCAGGCGATGGCGTGCCTGTCGTGCTGCAGGATTTCCCGCTGTCGACGGGCGTGCAGATCTCCGTGCCGCTGATGGGCCGGATCATCGAGGAAAACGAGCAGATCGTCATGCTGAAGCATGAGGACTGGCCGGGCCTTGCCAAGATCTCGGCGCTGCGCGATGCCGAAGGCAAGGGCCGCCGCCGGATCTCGATCCTCTGCGGCAATGGCGGCGTGTTCCTGCCGGAAGAGATGGCGCGCGGCGCCAATGGCGCGATGACCGGCTTCGGCTATCCCGAAATGATGGCGGATGTGGTCGCGCTTGCCGACGCCGGCGACATGGACCGGGCACAGGATATCTTCGACGCCTATCTGCCGCTGGTGCGCTACGAGCAGCAGCCGGGCCTCGGCCTTGCCGTGCGCAAATATGCGCTCGCAAAGCGCGGCGCGATTGCCTCCGCCGCCCTGCGCAAGCCGGGCGCCGGACTGGCGCCGGCCGCGATTGCCGAGGTTGAACGCCTCATCGAAAGACAGACAAAAAGACTGAAGGAACTTGGCTGATGGACTTCAAACTTTCCGGAAAACGCGCGCTGGTGATCGGCGCAAGCCGTGGTCTTGGGGCCGCCTCCGCCGCCCTTCTCGCCGAAGAAGGTGCGACCGTGATCGCCGCCTCCCGCTCCGGCGCCCTGCCTCAGGGCCTTTCGCCCGAAATCGCCGCGCGGATCACCGCTGTTGCGCTCGATCTCGAAGACCCGCAGTCGGTTGCGGCTATGAAGGACCTGCTTGCCAAGGAGCCGGTCGATGTTCTCGTCAACAATTGCGGCGGTCCGAAAGCCGGACCCGCGCGCGGCCAGTCGGCTGCTGCCTGGCAGGCGGCCTTCGCCGCCATGGCAACGCCCGTGTTCGAACTCACGGATGCTGCCCTTGCCGGCATGAGCGACAAGGGCTGGGGCCGCGTCATCACCATCGGTTCATCGGGCATCGAGGTGCCGATCCCCAATCTGGCGCTGTCGAACGGCGTGCGTGGCGCCATGGCCGGCTGGTCGAAGACGCTTGCGGGCGAAGTCGCCGACAAGGGCATCACCGTCAACATGGTGCTGCCCGGCCGGATCGCGACCGACCGCGTGGCCGAACTCGACGCCGGCAAGGCCGCGAAGTCCGGCGAGAGCGTGGATGCCGTGCGCGAGGCCTCCCGCAAGACCATCCCTGCGGGCCGCTACGGCCGGCCGGAGGAGTTCGCCGCGATCGTCGCCTTCCTCGCCTCCGAACAGGCAAGCTTCATCACCGGTTCGATGATCCGTGCCGATGGCGGCATGATCCGGAGCCTTTGATGACCGCGATCGTCTCCGTCGACCGGCGCGGCAGCGATGCCAACAAATGGCGGGCCTTCGGGCCCGACGTCATCCCGCTGCCGGTCGCCGACATGGATTTCGCGGTCGCGCCCGAAATCATAGCCGCTATCGAAAAGCGCCTTGCCCATCCGGTGCTCGGTTATGGAGCCGCGACCGACAGCCTGCGCGAAACCCTGGTTTCAGCACTTGCGGCCGAATATGGCTGGCACATCGAGCCCGAATGGCTGGTGTTCCTGCCGGGCGTGGAGCCGGGCTTCAACATGGCGCTCAACGCCTTCACCGCGCCCGGCGACACGGTGATGCAGGAGTTTCCCGTCTACAAGCCTCTGCGCACGGCACCCGCGACGTGGGGGTTGAAGACCGCCGCCGTCTGGCAGAGCCCGTCCGATGACGGACGCTGGACGTCGGATCAAGCGGCCCTTGAAGAGGCGGCCGCGCGCTCGAAGCTCATGCTGCTCTGCAATCCGCAGAACCCGACCGGACGCGTTTATACACGTGACGAGCTGGCGTTCCGGGCCGAACTCTGCATCCGCAACGACATGGTGCTGGTGTCGGACGAGATCCATTGCGGCCTCACGCTTGATGGCCGGACGCATGTTCCGGTCGCATCGCTTTCGAAGGCGATCGAGGCGCGGACGATCACGCTGATGGCCGCGAGCAAGACCTGGAACATCGCCGGTCTGAAGGCAGCCTTTGCCGTGATTGCCGATGAGAAGCTCCGGACCGCGTTCATGGCTGCGAAAAAGGGCCTCGTCGACAGCGTCAACATTCTCGGGCTCGCCGCCATGGAGGCGGCTTACCGCGACGCCGGCGCATGGCGGAATGCCGTTCGCGCTGTGATTGCGGAGAACCGCGATCTTTTGCAGTCCTTCATGGCTGACAGGCTTCCGAAGGCGAAACTGTTGCCGGCGGAAGCGAGCTTTCTCGCTTGGATCGATCTTTCGGGTTATGAACTCGACAAACCAGCTCATGACTGGCTTCTGGAGCATGCCCGCATCGGCCTCAGCAGCGGGACGGATTTCGGCCCGGGCCTTGAGAACTGGGTCCGCCTGAATTTCGCATGTGCAAAAGAGACCCTTGCCGAAGCGCTTGCGCGTATGGCAAAGGCGCTGGAAGAGAGGTAATGGGGGTGGCAATGGCGCGCGGCAAGAGCGAGACGAAGGCGAGCGTTCGCAAGAACGGCACGCAGCAGGACAAATCGAGGTCGCTCACGGCGCAGGCCTATGAGCTTTTGCGCGCCGAAATCATCACCTGCCGGTTGCAACCGGGGGCGGAAATCGGCGAACAGGAGCTGGCCGAAAGGCTGGCGATGAGCAAGACGCCGGTGCGCGAGGCGTTGGCGCGTCTGACGCTCGAGGGTCTGGTCGAGGCCTTTCCCCGGCGCGGCTATCGGGTGACAGCGGTTACCGTGAAAAGCGTCAACGACGTGTTCACGGTGCGCAAGGCGCTTGAGGGCGTTGCCGGAGAGCTCGCCGCTGCCCGCCTCACCGAAGAGGAACTCGACCGGATCGAGGCGCTTTCGGACGCGCAGTATGTGCCGGACGAGGAGCCGACGATTGCGGCCTTCATCAAGGCCAACAATGATTTCCATGCCGCGATTGCCGAGGGGGCCCGGGTACCCCGGCTCGCCACGCTGATCGGCTCCTATCTCGAGGAATCCACGCGGCTCTTCCACATGGGCGCCACGATCCGCGACGTGAACCCGGAAACCTCCGCCGACCATGCCCGCATCGTCGCCGGGCTTCGCGCCCGTGACGGCGAGGCCACCCGCGAGGCGATCATCCAGCACACCGACAACACCCGAAAGGGCCTGCTCCGCGCCCTGATCGCGGATGATGAATCGCTGCTAGTTCTTTAAGGCCTGAGAAGCTCAAGAAGTCGTCGCGGCAACCTGGAAATCGGCGAGCGCCTGTTTCATTTCCGAGATGAAGGCATGCAGCAGCCGCGAGCGCGGCACGCCCTTGCGCGTGATCATCACGGCTGTGATCTCGATCGGCGGCAGGAAGGCGCGCACCGCAATATCAGGCTTGGCATGGAAGGCGGCGCTGAAGGGATCGATCACGGCAGCCCCGATCCCGGCGCCGACAAGAACGGCGGCGGTGGCGCAATAGCGCACTTCCACGCGGGGCTGATAGGGTGCGCCGTCGCGCTCGAAGGCCGCCCGGACCATCTGCCCCAGACGGGAATCGATTTCGAGACCGATGAAGCGATGGCCGGAAAGCGCTGCGGCGCTGACGGTCTGCCCGGGCGCTGACGCCTCCGGCAGGACTGCGACCATATGGGTCTTCGCAATCACCGAAACATTGACGGCAGGATGATCGTTGAGCGCGAGCGCCAGCCCGATATCGGCCGCCCCGGTCTGGACGGCGGCAATGACATGTTCCAGCCTGCGCACATCATAGGCGACCGAGACGCCCTCGCGATCCTTCAGAAACCGCTGCATGGCAAGCGGCGCCACCGTATGACCGAGCGGCGGCGTTGAAATGATCCGAAGGCGGCCCGACACACCCTGACGGATATCGCGCGCCCGCGCGCTGAAGCCCTTGACCAGACCGAAGACCGGCTTGATCTCCTCATGGAGGGTCATCGCCTCCTCGGTCGGCTGGAGCCTGCGATGAAGACGTTCGAAAAGGGTGACGCCGATATGGGTTTCAAGCTGGCGCAATCCGCTGGAAACGGCCGGCTGCGAAATTCCGAGCTCTTCCGCCGCTTCCACCGTCGAGCCGCAGCGCATCACCGCATCGAAGATCTCGAGCAGGCGGAGCGAGATATCGGGGGTCGCCTCCGTCATGCGTTTTCCGTCACCGCATAACCAAAGGCCATGGCGACGGCGGCCTGGGTGGGATCGATGACGGGCAGGCTTAGTTCGCCCTGGAGCCGCTTGCGATGACCCGACATGCCGGCGCAGCCGAGCACGATCGCGCCTGCCCCCATTGCCTTGAGCTTGGAGCCCGCCTTCTGGAGAAGGCCATAGCTTTCCTCCCCGTGTCCACTGTCTGCGACGCTGACGCTGCCTTCAAGCGCGACCTCGCCGGCAAGCCGGCCCTCGACGCCGAGACGGCGGAGCTGACGCAGATGCCGGGGGATCGAAAGCTCGCTCACCGCCACCACGCCGAAACTGTCTGCGACCGCAAGCGCCGAAAGCACGCCCGCATCCTGAATGCCGTAGACCGGCCGCTTCGTCAGGGATCGCGCGATATCGACGCCGGGCTGAGAATAGCAGGCGATCACGTAGGCCATGGCATCGGTGCGCTCCTCGATGACGCGGCCGACATTCAGCGCCGCCTCGTCCACCTCGCGCTGTGTTACCACGCCCGGCGGACCATGAGCAATCGTGAGGCATTCGACGGTCGGAGCGTCCGGGTGCATGAAGCCGGCAAGGGCCGCGCGCAGGCCCTCGGTCACGCGCTCGGAACTGTTGGGGTTGATCACGAGGATCGGGCCTGGCGATGTCATCGGCGTGGTTCCTCAGACCTCGACCTTCACGCCGGTCTGCGACGTGATCCGGCCGTAATGCTCGATGCGGCGGTGGCGGGCGAAGTCGAAGATCGTCGATTTGCCGAAGGCGCATTTTGAAAAGTCGCAGTCTGCGGTGATCAGCTCGTCGTCCTCGGTCTCGGCGCGCGCCAGGATGAAACCGTCCGGATCGACGATGATCGAACCGCCCATCAGCGGATGGCCATCCTCCATACCGGCCTTGGCGATGCCGGCGACGAAGGTCGCGTTCTGATAGGCCCCGGCCTGCAGCGACAACTCGGAATGGAACAGGCGCTTTTCCTTGCCCTCGGCGCTCATCTCCGCGTTCACGGCAGGCGTGTTGTAGCCAATCGTCACCAGTTCCACGCCCTGCAGGCCGAGGCAGCGATAGGTCTCCGGCCAGCGGCGGTCGTTGCAGATCGCCATGCCCATGATCACGCCCTCGTTGCGCCAGACATTGAAGCCGAGATCGCCGGGCTCGAAATAGCGCTTCTCGAGATGCTGGAAGCCGCGGTTCGGATCGTATTCGTCATGGCCCGGCAGGTGGATCTTGCGGTATTTGCCGACGATTTCGCCCTTGCGGTTGGTCAGGATCGAGGTGTTGAAATGGTGCCCGTCCGGCGTCAGCTCGGCATAGCCAAAGGTGATCGCGACGCCGAGATCGCGAGCGCGCTCGAACAGCGGCATGGTCGCGCCATTCGGCATTTCGCGCTCGAACCAGGTGTCGACCTCGTTCCAGTCGGGCATGTACCAGCGCGGGAAAAAGGTCGTCAGCGCGAGCTCGGGATAAACGACCAGCGTCGCGCCCTTCGAAGCCGCTTGTTCGAGAAGCGCAATCATGCGGGCGACAACCTGCTCGCGGCTGTCGGCTTTCTGGGTGGGACCGAGCTGGGCGCCGGCAATCGTCATCGTGGTCATGGGCATTTCCTTTGAGGCAAAAACGCTTACGTCGCCAGTTGTCGCTGGAAGCGGCTGACGAGCCGCACCAGCGGCCAGAGCAGGAGAAGGTAGATGAAGGCGGCAAGCACCAGCGGTGAGGCATTGTAGGTGATCGAGCGCGCCATGTTGGCGGCATAGAGAAGTTCCGCAAGCGAGACGACGGAGGCAAGCGACGTCAGCTTGATGACCTCGACAGTGTTCGACAGCAGCTCCGGCAGCACGTTGCGGACGGCCTGCGGCAGGATGACATAGGCGAGCGCCTGCGGCATGCCGAGCCCGGTGGAGGCCGCCGCCTCCCATTGGCCGCGCCCGATCGACAGGATGCCGGCGCGGTAGACCTCGCCGTAATAGGCCGAGTTGTTGAGCAGGAAGGCGACCGCGACGGCCGCAAACGGGCTGATCCGGATGCCGGCGAAGGGCAGTCCGGAATAGATGAAGATCAGCAGCACCAGCGGCGGCATGGCCCGGAAGATGTCGACGAACACCATGGTCGGGTATCTGAGCCAGCGGCGCGGGCTGGTAGCGCCGAGCGCGACGGCAAGTCCGCCGGCAAGGCCGAAGATCACCACGACGACGCAGAGCTTCAGCGTCATCACAAGCCCGGTCAGCAGCATCGGCAGCGCCTGCCGCATGATCTCGAAATTGAAGAACTGGTCGATGATTGCCTGCATCTCAGTTCGCCTTCCAATCCTGCAGGCCTTCCAGCCAGCGTGCGATGAAAACGACCGGCAGGAAGATCACCAGATAGGCAATCGCCGCAAGCGACAGGGGCGTGGCGCTGCCGGAAAAGGCCTGCGCCGATTGTGCCGCCGACAGGATTTCCGAAACGCCAATCACCGAGCCGAGCGCGGTCATCTTTGTGATCGCCAGCACCCGGTTGACGAGCGGCGGGGTTGCCAGACGCACGGCCTGCGGCAGCGCCACATGGATCAGCGTCTGGGTGAAGCCGAGGCCGGTCGCGGTTCCGGCTTCCCACTGGCCTTTGCCGATCGAGGCAAAGCCCGCCCAGAAAAGCTCCTCGGCGAAGGCGGCCAGCGTGAGCGCCAGCACGATGAACAGCACCATCGGGCCGGAGAGCCGTATCCCCGCAGACGGCAGACCGAAATACATCAGCAGGATGACGACGAGCGGCGGGAGCGCCCGGAAGATATCGGCAAAGCAGATGATCGCGACATTGAGCGGCCGGTGTCCATAGGTCCTGAGGCAGGCAAGCAGGAGACCGCCGAGGACGCCGGCGACGATGACGGCGCCTGCCACCGTGAGCGTGACCCAGACGCCGGCAATGACATCCGGCGCATAGGTCCGCATCATGTCCGGATTGAAGAAGGTGTTCAGAAACCTGTCCATGGCGGGCCTAATGCGATACGCGCGAAAGGAAGGCCTTGGTGCGCTCCATCTTGGGCGCGCCGAAGATTTCCTCGGGCGTTCCCTCCTCGACGATCACCCCGCCATCCATGAACACCACCCTGTCGGCTGTCTCGCGAGCAAAGCCCATCTCGTGGCTGACGACCAGCATGGTCATGCCCTTGGATTTCAGGTCCTTCATCACGGCGAGCACCGAGCCGACAAGCTCGGGATCGAGGGCTGAGGTAGGCTCGTCGAACAGCATCACCTTGGGATCGAGCGCCAGCGCACGGGCAATCGCCACGCGCTGCTGCTGGCCGCCGGAAAGCTCGGCCGGATAGGCATCGGCCTTGTGGGCAAGGCCCACCTGATCCAGCATTTCGAGCGCGCGGGCCCGCGCTTCCTCATCCGTGCGCTTCAGCGCCTTTCTCTGCGCCAGCGTGACGTTTCGGATCACCGACATGTGCGGATAGAGGTGGAACCCCTGAAACACCATGCCCACCTGCAGGCGCATGCGTTTCAGGTCGTTGCGGGTGCCGGACATGATGTTGCGGCCGGCAATGATGATGTCGCCGCCGGTCGGCTCCTCGAGCCGGTTGCAGCATCTAAGCATCGTGCTCTTGCCGGACCCGGACGGCCCGATCACGAACACCAACTCGCCCTTTTCGACCTTGAGGTCAATCTTGCGCAGAACCTCTGTTTCGGCAAAGCGCTTCTCGAGCGCGACGATTTCCAGCATGTCGTGACCAGTCTCTTGCAGCGCAGCCGGGAAGCGGGCCATGCGGCCCTCCCCGGCGGCATTCACATCAGAAATCGCAGGAGGGCGTGTGGTCGTCGTCCACATAGCCGTCGAAGCCCGGAACGCCGTAGCCCTTGGTCGGGGTCACGATCGTGGTGCCTTCCTTCGGGGTGACGCCGAACCACTTTTCCGAAAGCGCCGCCATCGAGCCGTCGATCTTCAGGCATTCGATCGCCTTGTCGACGGTGTTTCTGCCCTCGACATCATCCTTGCGGAAGGCAAGCCCCCAGACCAGACCGGTCGGATATTCATAGGAAATCTTGACCTGCGGGTTCTTCTTGGCCGCCCAGGCGACGACGGTCGCGCCGGCAAGATTGGCATCGGCGCGCCCGGCAACGACGGCTGCAACGGCATCGGTATTGGTGCCGTAGCTCTCCACCGTCCAGCCATATTCGTCCGCACGATCCTTCAGGAAGCTCTCATAGTTGGAGCCCTTGTTGACCGCGATCGTCTTACCCTTGAAATCTTCGAGGCTGGTGTAGTCGGGGGCGCCTTCAGGGACCAGGAAACCGAAATTGGTGTCCATGAAGCCTTCGGTGAAGAGCATGTTGGCAGAACGCTCCTCGGTGACGGTAATCGGCGCCGCGAGGAAATCATATGTACCGGCCTGAAGCGCCGGGATAAGTCCGGAAAACTGTGCAGCCGTCAGCTCCACAGGCTTGCCCAGCCGCTCGCCGATCAGACTTGCGAGATCGACGTTGAAACCCTCGACCTTGCCGTCGAGCGTCGGCATGGCGTGTGGCGCGAAGGTGCCGTCGAGAGCTGTATTGATGGTGTCCTGTGCCTGCGCTGCCGAAACGGCAAGCAGCATCGACAATCCGGCAAGGCCGGACCTGGCGTGAAATCTCATAGTGTTCTCCTACTGGAAGTGCCGTTTTCGGCTTGTTGTCAGGAGATGATTTCATGCGCTTGGTTGCGCCGCAACATAAATTGTAATTCTGTATCGAATTGAATTATTCGTTTTTCTTATACGAAACCTGCGGCGAGCGCGGCTTTCTGACCGGACTTGCGAGGCGGCTTTCAGTAGTGCCGTTCGATCGAACAGCCATCAAGTTTCCAGACACCATCTCGAAAAGTGGTGCACTCTCGCTGCGCTGCGACAACCTGTCATGTTGAAGCGCTGCGGGTCTCATAGGCGCCAAGAAGCTCCGCAACCAGCGGGTTGGGGAAACGCCGATGCAGGGTGATGGCGAAGAACTCCTCCTTGAGCCCGGCAAGGGTGCCCAGCTCGATAAGGCGGCCCGAGGCGAGTTCGTCTCTCACCACAATCGGCGGGATGACCGCAAGACCGGCATTGGCGCGCGCCAGCAGGCGCAGCATCGCCATGTCGTCGGCTTCCGCTGCAATTCTCGGGGAAATGCCGAGTTGCACCACCATCGCATCGAAGGACGCCCGAAGCGCCGATTCCGGCGTCGGCAGGATCAGGGGCTCGGCAGACAGAAGCTCCGGCAGCGGCCGCCCGACCAGTCCGGCGGCTGCCGGAGGGCCGATCAGACTGACCGGCTGCTCCGACAAGGCATGCACCAGATAGGGGCTGGAGGCATCGCGCGCGGGCACAAGGTTGGTCAGCACCACATCGATCGACAGCGCCTCAAGGGCCCGCAGCAGTTCAGGCTGGGCCCCGGATCTGAGCACCGCCTCCACATCGGCGCGTCCGATCAGGGGTTCGATGAAACCGATCTGGAAGTTTCGGGACAAGGTCGCGAGCGCGCCGACGCGCAGGGCCCTGCGCGCCGTGCCCGCATTCCTGAGCGTTGCCGCCAGATCGTCCGCCGTTCGGAAGATCGCTTCGGCATGATCAAGCGCGATACGGCCGGCTTCGGTCAGCACCAGGCCCCGGCCGCGCCGCTCGAACAGGTCATGCCCGAGAGATGCTTCGAGCGTCTTGATCTGGGATGAAAGCGCGGATTGCGAGAGGTTGAGCGCGCGGGCAGCGCCGGTGAGCGTGCCATCCCGTGCAACGGCCCTGAACAGACGCAGATGGTGGAGGTTCAATCGGCTTCACTTCCATAAAACAGAACGATTTCTAATTATATATGTAATTTTTTCAATGAAAGCGAGGCGCTATATCCACGGCACATTCAATCGACCGTGAGGTTTCCATGTCGCATCTCGTTCCCTCGCCACTGCTGGCCCCGATCGTGCTGCTTGCCGCTGCCGCCCTCTCGATCGCGCGTCCCGGCCGCCGCCCGGGCCGATATCCTGTGATCGCCGAGGCAAGTGCGCTTGCTGCGATCGCGGTCGCCCTGGCTGGCCTGGGACAATTGCTGGTCCTCGGCCCGTCGACGGCAAGCCTCTTGAAAGGCCCTTTCATGCTCGCAATCCGGCTCGACCCGGTCAGCATCACGATGACCCTGCTCGTGGCATTCATCGGCTGGGTCGTCATGCGCTACGCCCGCTCCTACCTCGACGGCGAAGCGCGGGAAGGCAGGTTTCACGGTTTGATGCTGGCGGCTCTCGCCGCCGTCCAGATCGTCGTCCAGTCGGGCAGCCTGACGCTCCTTCTGCTCGGCTTCATCGCGATCGGCATATGCCTGCGGCAGCTCCTGCTGTTTTATCCGGAACGTCCGGCTGCAAGGCGGGCTGCAACGAAATTCATGCTCGTCTGGCATGCCGGCGACATTGCGCTGTTTGGCGCGACCGGCCTGTTCTTCGCAAGCACCGGCACGGTCGAACTCGGCGCATTGTTTCAGACCGTCGGGCCGCACCTCTCCCTCGTCCAGCATCTGGCCGTCGGCCTGCTGGTGCTGGCGGCAGCCCTGAAGGCGGCAACCTTCCCGCTGCATGGCTGGCTGACGGAGGTGATGGAAGCGCCGACGCCGGTTTCCGCACTGCTGCACGCCGGCATCATCAATGCGGGCGGCTTCCTGCTGATCCGGACGGCAGACCTCGTGCAGGCAAGCCCTGGCGCAATGGGCGTGCTCGTTGCCCTTGGCGGGCTGACCGCGCTCTTCGGCGCTGTGGTGATGCTGACGCAAAGCGCGGTCAAGACGGCGCTCGCCTGGTCCACGATCGCGCAGATGGGTTTCATGCTGCTGCAATGCGGTCTCGGCCTGTGGCCGCTGGCCCTTCTCCATATCGTTGCCCATTCGCTCTACAAGGCGCATGCCTTTCTGTCTTCGGGCGGTGCTGTGGCGGCGGTCGTCAATCTTCGCCGTCCGGGTCCGATCGCCATTCCAAGCGTTGCAAACGTCCTGCGTTCCTTCGCAATCGCGCTCGTTCTCTACGCTGTCGTATCGGTAGTATTCTCGCTGGCGGCAGGTCCGAAATCGCCGCAGGCGCTCGCCATCGGCGCAATGCTGATCTTCGGCGTCGCCTATCTGGTGGCGCAGGGGCTCGCCGATGCCGCCCCCGCCGAACTGACCAGACGGACATCGGTCTCGGCGCTCTTCGTCGCGCTCGCCTATTTCACCTTCCAGCAGGTCGCCAAGCTGCTGTGGGGCGCGAGCCTGCCGCACACGCCCGTTGCGGGTCCGCTCGAATGGGCGCTGATCGTGCTCGCAGTGGCGTCCTTCGGCCTCGTCGCCTTTGCGCAGGCGCTGTTCCCGCTGTGGGCCCATCACCCGTCCACTGCGGGGCTCCGCGTCCATATCGCAAACGGTCTCTATCTCAATGCACTGCTCGACCGGGCCATCGGCGGCTACCGGCTGGCGAAATCCAGATCATGAGAGGAATTCAGATGTTCATCGATGAAGGTCACTTCGCGACGCTCGAGGCCCCCGATATCCTCGATGCGGCCCGGAAAGCGATCAGAGCCGTGCCGCCTGCCTTTCCGCTCGACGCCACGGTTGCCGTCAATCCGTTCCTGGGCCAGACGGGCGAGGATTTCGCTTCTGCTTCCGCGCGCCTTTCGAGGTGCGCAGGCGTACGTCTCTCCCGTTCGCGGCATCATTACCAGTCCGCCATCGCCAGCGGTCAGATCACCGAGCGAGACCTCGCAGCAGCCCTTTCGGCAAGCCCTGCCGCAAGCAGGCCCGCCAGTGTCGCGCATCTGAAGGCGATCGCCGGCCAGGAGCGGCCGCTCTGCGAACCCGTTCCGACGATCGCCGATCTTGCCGCCGGATTCTCCGGCATAGACTGGCCTTCGATCATCGAAAAGACGATCGGTCTTTGGGCGGCCGGCTATTTCGACCGCGGACAGGCGCTGTGGTCGCCTGCGCCCGATCAGGCTGCTTTCGCCGCCTGGCGGGTATGGGCAAGTCGCGATCTGACGCCGGAAATTGCGGGGCTCTCCGGCTTCTGCTCCAATGTGTCCTCCGCGCCGGACCGGCCGGAAAAGGCCATCCTGAAGGCAGCCGACCGGCTTGGGATCACCGCAGAGGCGGCCCCGTCCCTGTTTCACAGGCTTGTCATGGATCTTGGCGGCTGGGCACAGCATGCCCGCTGGATGCTGTGGCGCGCCGAGCAGAATGGCGCATCGGACGACACGCTCGGCGACCTTCTCGCCATTCGGCTGATCTGGGAAGAAGCGCTGCTCAACCGGTATCCGGACCTCACGGAAACATGGCAGGAAACGCTTTCGCTTCATGCCGCCCCGGTGGCCCCCTCATCAGATGACGTGGCAGACGAGATCCTGCAGGACGCAGGCGAGCGCGCTTACCTTCGGGCGCTCTCCGAAAGCCTCGCCGGTGCGGAACATGAAGGCGAACACCGTCCCTCCCTGCAGGCCGCCTTCTGCATAGACGTGCGCTCGGAAGTGTTCCGGCGCGCGCTGGAAAACCAGAGCCCGGACATCGAGACGCTCGGCTTTGCGGGCTTCTTCGGTCTGCCTGTGGCGCACCGGGAGCATGGCTCGGATATGACCGAAAACCATCTGCCTGTCCTGCTGAAGCCTGCGCTCCACTCGAACGGCCTCGGCACACCCGAAAGCGAAAACAAGACCCGCATCAAGGCGCGGTCGATCAGGGCGCTCGGACGGTTCCGTCAGGCGGCCGTCTCATCCTTTGCCTATGTGGAGGCAGCCGGACTGTTTTATGCCGTCAAGCTGATGAAGGACACGCTCGGCCTTGGCCGCACATGCGCGACATGCCATTCGGCGCCGAAGCTCGACCCGGCGCTTGGCGCGGAAGCAAAAGCCGCAACGGCCGCCCAGGTCCTGAAGGCGATGAGCCTGACGCACGGCCACGCAAGGGCGGTCCTGCTCGTCGGCCATGGCGCCAATATCACCAACAATCCGCATCAGAGCGCCTATCATTGCGGGGCCTGCGGCGGCTATTCGGGAGAGGTCTCAGCACGACTGCTGGCAAGCCTGCTGAATGACGGGCAAGCCCGCGCCGGCCTTGCCGGGCACGGCATCGATCTGGCCGAAGACACCCGATTCATCGCCGCCCTGCACGATACCACAACCGACGAGGTCACGCTGTTTGACGAGGATTTCCCGCACGACAAGGCTGAGATCGATCGCATACGGCAATGGCTGAAGAGGGCGGGTGCCCAAGCGCGCGCCGAAAGGGCTATCCGGCTGCCGGGTGTGCGCGCGCAATCGATCGCGGCGCGGGCCGCCAGCTGGTCGGAAATCCGGCCCGAATGGGGGCTTGCCGGATGCGCGACATTCATTGCCGCGCCCCGCACCCTGACGGCCGGGGCGAGCCTTGACGGCCGCGCCTTTCTGCACAGCTATGACTGGCGGGCGGATGACGGCTTCAGGACGCTGGAGCTGATATTGACGGCCCCGGTCGTCGTCGCGAGCTGGATCAGCCTGCAATATTTCGGTTCGACGGTTGCACCGGAGGTCTTCGGCGGCGGCAACAAGCTCATCCACAACGTGGTCGGCGGCATCGGCGTTGTCGAGGGCAATGGCGGCCGCCTGCGCCCCGGCCTGCCCTGGCAGTCGGTCAATGACGGCGAGACCCTGGCGCACACGCCGCTCAGGCTGTCGGTGCTGATCGAAGCGCCCGAGGACGCGATCTCCCGCGTCCTCGATGCCCACCCTGACGTCAGGGCGCTGTTCGACAATCGCTGGCTCCATCTGCTGGCGCTGGAGAACGGTCAGATCGCAGGTCGCTATCAGAAAGGTGGGATCTGGAGGCGGGAAGGGCCTGCCGCACTGGCGGCCTGAACTCTGCCGCCCCGATCATGCATTCCGGTTGAGACAGGGGGTTCGATCCTGTTCCGTGCGGTCTGTTTCCGCCTGGTCCACCGCCCAGGCGCTGGCGGCCTCGACGGCAACCGGCGTCGCGGTCGGCGTCACGCCGAGATAGCTGTCCGTCTGGCTTGCCGGAATGCCGGGGCGCTGCGTCATGCGATAAAGCGCGTAAAGGGCGATGAGCGCGAATGTCGTGCCGAGCACCAGCCAGAAGAAAAACGGCCCTCCCCATTGCATGGCCCAGCCAGTCACCAGCGGGCCGGCGATCGCGCCAAGCCCAAAGGTAAAGACCAGACCGCCCGACGCCGCCGGCATGTCTTCCGGCGACAGGAAATCATTGGTGTAGGCAAGAAACAAAGCATAAAGCGGCGTCGTCATGCCGCCGGCAACAAAGGCCGCGGCCATCAGCGCCCACAATCCGCCCCCGGCCAGAAAGCCGCAAATACATGCCACAGCCCCGACCAGCGAGGCTGCGAAGATCAGCTTGCGCCGGTCGATGCGATCCGAGATCCAGCCGATCGGATACTGAAAGGCAAGCGCACCGGCAAACAGCATCGCCACCAGCAGGGAGATCTGATCCGCCGTCATGCCGATGAGCGTGCCGAACACGGCCCCCATGCCGGATTGCGTCGCATAGGCACTGCCGAGGAAGAAGATGCCGATCGTGCCGAGCGGCGACTGGCGATAGAGTTCCCGCAAGGCCATTGGCCGCGTAACCTCGGTCCGCGGCGCCTGGCCGACGGTCAGGAGCACCGGCGCGAACGAAATCGAGACGAGGATCGACGCGCCAATGAACAGCACCGAGGTCTGCGCATCGTCAAGCGTCAGCAGCCCCTGTGCCCCGATAATGCCGAGTGTCTGGGCGATCATGTAAGCGGACAGCACCTTGCCGCGCGTCTCGTTGGTCGAGGCGTCGTTGAGCCAGCTTTCCGCCGTGACATAGATGCCCGACATGCAGAAGCCGATGAGAACGCGCAAAAGCGTCCATGCCCATGGCTCTACGATCAGGGGAAGTGTGATCAGGGCCGCCGACATGAAGCTGCCAAGGGCCGCAAACACGCGCACATGGCCGACATTGCGGATCAGAACCGGGGTGTAGCGGGCACCGGACAGGAAGCCGACGAAATAGCCGGATGTCACGATTGCAAGCGAGGCGGCCGAAAACCCCTCGAGACCGCCCCGCAGGCCGATCAGGGTAAACTGCATGCCGTTGCCGAGCATGATCAGCACGATGCCGACCAGCAGAGCCCAGATGCCGGAAAAGACCTTGAACATGGGCGCCCCCGATAGTCGACCCGCCACATGCGCCCGACTTCGTCGATCTTTGCATATCGGCGCCATGGCGGGTGTTCTGATTGCGCAAGACAATGGCGGAAAAGCGCTCTTTGCGCTTTCGGGTCCACCCATTCCAGGTCAGCCGCGCCATGGCAAAACGCGCCGGATGACGGGCCTTTCCTCGGCATTTTAATTGTCGACAAACTGAATTATAGGTGTTAGTTGGGCTTCAAACGACAGGCTCGGGCAGCGCCTTAAACACGTGGCAGGAATGGGCCCGCCGACCTCAATTCCTTGTTCATGCGAAAGGACCCCAGATGAGCGACACGATCTTCACCGGCTGTATTCCGGCCCTGATGACCCCCTGCAAGGCCGATCGCACGCCGGATTTTGAAGCCCTTGCCCGGAAGGGACAGGCGCTCGTCGAGGCCGGCATGTCGGCCGTCGTCTATTGCGGTTCGATGGGCGACTGGCCGCTTCTGACGGATGAGGAACGGATGCAGGGCGTCGAGGCGCTGGTCGAGGCAGGCGTTCCCGTCATTGTGGGGACCGGCGCGATCAATACGAAATCGGCTGTGGCGATCACCGCACATGCAGCCCGTGTCGGCGCTGCGGGCCTGATGGTCATTCCGCGCGTTCTGTCGCGGGGAACCTCGGTCCCGGCCCAGAAGGCGCATTTCTCGGCGATCCTCGAAGCGGCGAACGGTCTGCCCGCCGTGATCTACAACAGCCCCCATTACGGCTTTGAAACCCGCGCCGACCTGTTCTTCGCCCTGCGCACGGACTATCCCAACCTGATCGGCTTCAAGGAATTCGGCGGCGCAGCCTCGCTTTCCTACGCCGCCGAACACATCACCTCAGGCAATGAAGACCTGACGCTGATGGTGGGCGTCGATACCCAGGTTTTCCATGGCTTTGTCAAATGCGGCGCCACCGGCGCGATTACCGGTATCGGCAACGCGCTCCCGAAGGAGGTCCTGCATCTCGTTTCGCTCTGCAGGTCTGCCGCCGAGGGCGACAGCAAGGCCCGCGTCAAGGCACGCGAGCTTGAGGAGGCACTGATGGTGCTTTCGACATTCGACGAAGGCGTCGATCTGGTACTGTTCTACAAATATCTGATGGTGCTGAATGGCGATGAAGAATATACCCTGCATTTCAACGAAACCGATGCGTTGACCGCACCGCAGAAGGCCTTCGTCGAGGAACAATACAGTCAGTTCAAGTCCTGGTATGCCGACTGGGCGGCCTGAAGCCAGTCGCGGATCATGGTGATGGAGCGCGCATGCATGTGATCGACAGCCACACCGCCGGCGAACCGACGCGGGTCATCCTCGACGGTTTTCCCGATCTCGGCTCCGGCCCGCTTTCCGAGCGCGCGGCCCTGCTCGCGACCCGCTATTACGATGCCTATCGCGCGGTGGTGCTTGAGCCGAGAGGCCAGGTGGCCATGGTCGGGGCGCTGCTGGTGCCGCCGGTCGATCCGTCCTGCGTGACCGGCGTCATCTATTTCGATGTCGGGGCCGTTC
Source organism: Martelella limonii (assembly GCF_013344475.1). Taxonomy (GTDB): domain Bacteria; phylum Pseudomonadota; class Alphaproteobacteria; order Rhizobiales; family Rhizobiaceae; genus Martelella; species Martelella limonii. The sequence continues at coordinate 134,848 of NZ_JABUOU010000007.1, forward strand.
TGGGCATGTGCGGCCATGGCACGATCGGCCTGGCGGTCACGCTTTATCACCTGGGCCGGATCGGCAAGGGACTTCACCGGATCGAAACGCCGGTCGGCATCGTCACGGTCGATGTTCGGGATGAAAGCACCGTCACCGTCACCAACATCGAAAGCCGGCGGATCGCGTCAGGGATAACGGTCGAAGTATCGGATTTCGGCCCCAGCCCCATAGCAGGTCCCATAACGGGGGATGTGGCCTATGGCGGCAACTGGTTCTTTCTGGTCGACCCGAGCCCTGTTCCTGTGACGCCGGCCAATATCCGCGCGCTGACCGATCTCGCCATCGCCACCCGGACCCAGCTCAACGCGCAGAAGATCGGCGGTGAAAATGGCGAACCGGTCGACCATGTCATCTTTTACGGGCCTTCCGGCAACGATGCCGCGCATAGCCGCAACTTCGTGCTTTGCCCTGACGATGCCTATGACCGTTCTCCCTGTGGCACCGGTTCCTCGGCGCGGCTGGCATGCCTTGCCGCTGCGGGCCAGCTGGCTGAAGGCCAGGAAATCATTCAGGAAAGCATCATCGGCTCCACATACAGGCTTTTCTACAAGGCCGGACAGCATGGCGGCGTGATCCCGTCGATCACCGGTCAGGCCTATGTCATGTCAGTCGCCGAACTGCTGTTCCACCCGCAAGACCTGTTCCGCAACGGCATCGCCATCTGAGCGGCTTGGAGCCCGAGGATCACCAGCGCGCCGGAACGACAGTGCCGCTTTCGTTCGACCCGAAACGCATGCGCCTGTTCGATCTCAAGACCGAACAGGCGCTCGCCATGACTTGAACCGCGATGGGTTCAACCCGTGTGGAGGGCGGGGCCGTTTCCCTGCCGGTCAGTCCCGGTCGCGCAAGCCTTCGGGAAGCAGGTCCGCCGGCATGTCCTGATAGGCCACCGGGCGCAGGAAGCGATCGATCGCCATTGTGCCGACCGAGGTGGAGCGCACATCGGACGTTGCCGGATAGGGGCCGCCATGAACCATGGCCGGCGATACCTCGACGCCGGTGCCAAATCCATTGACGAGCAGCCGGCCGGCCAGCATTTCGAGCTTCGGCATAAGTCTTGCCGCCGTCTTGTGGTCGCCCTCGTCAATGTGAAGCGCCACGGTGAGCTGGCCTTCGAGATCGTCGATGACCGCCTCAACTTCCGCAAGATCGCGGCACTTGACGATGAGGCCCGCGGCGCCGAAAACTTCGTCGTGCAGGCTCTTGTCCTTCATGAAGGAAGCCGCCGTCGTTTCGAATAGGGCGGCCTGACCGCGCCGGTCATCGCCTTCCTGTCCCTCTGCAAGCTGCGTTACATCGCTGTGGCCGACCAGTTTTGCGATGCCCTCGCGATAGGCCTGGCCTATACCCGCTGTCAGCATCGTCTGCGCCGGCAGCGCCTTCAGAGCCTCCACCGCGCCTGCCTTGAAAGCTTCAAGCCCCTCGCCTTCGACCGCCAGCACCAGCCCGGGATTGGTGCAGAACTGGCCGGCGCCGAGCGTCAGCGATGCGGCAAAAGCCCCGCCAATCTTGCCACCACGCGCCTTCAGCGCTTCCGGAAACAAGAGGACCGGATTGATCGCGCTCATCTCGGCATAAACCGGGATCGGTATCCTTCGCTTTGCGGCGATATCGACCAGCGCCAACCCGCCCCGGCGCGAGCCGGTGAAGCCAACGGCGCGGATCAGCGGATGAGCCACCAGTGCGCCGCCAATCTCATGGCCGCTATCGTGCAGCATGGAGAACGTGCCCTCCGGCATGCCGCAGTCGATCACGGCCTGCTGCAGCGCGCGGGCGACAAGTTCCGAGGTGCCGGGATGAGCCGGATGGGCCTTGACTATGACCGGGCAACCGGCGGCGAGCGCGGACGCGGTATCACCGCCGGCGACCGAGAAGGCGAGCGGGAAGTTCGATGCCCCGAAGACGGCAACCGGGCCGAGGCCCACCTTGCGCAGCCTCAGATCCGGCTTGGGCGGCGTACGCGCCGCATCAGCCGCGTCGAAGCGCAGATCCTGAAACGCACCTTCGCGCACGACGCCTGCGAAGAGACGCAGTTGGGTGACGGTGCGCATGCGTTCGCCCTCGAGGCGCGGTCGCGGCAGACCGCTTTCGGCCATGGCGCGCTCGATCAGCAGTTCGCCGATGGAGAGGATGTTTTCGGCCGCCTTTTCCAGAAAAGCCGCCCGGTTTTCGAGCGCGGTGTCGCGATAGGCCGGGAAAGCCTGCCAGGCCAACTGCGCCGCCGCGTCGAGATCGGCCGCGCTTGCGCCGCCGAAGACGCCTTCCAGCGCCTGTCCGGTCGCAGCTTCGATAGCCGTCAGCGTTCCGTTTTGGCCCATGCGGGTCCGGTTGCCGATCAGCAACTCGCCGGTAATCGTCATTGGTGCATCCTCTGTCTGGTTCTCAACGCGTCTTGATTTCAAGGGTCGCCGCGCGCACGCGCAATTCATCAAGCACATTCCTGCGCACCGGCATGGCGCCGGCCTTTTCGCTGCGGGCTCTCGCACGGTAGCGCCTCGCGGCTGGAAGACGCGCGCCCTGGCCTTCGACAGCCTCGAACAAAGCCTCGCCGCGCTTCAGATTGTCGGAGGCTGCCTGTCCCAGAAAGGAGGCCGGGTCGAGCGCGATGATCAACTCGCCATGAAACGGCACAACCTTCGCGCCGTCATCGAACGCGATCGATTCGGCGCTGGTGAAATCGCCGATCAGCGGCCCGGCCAGCAATTCGATCATTGCGGAAAGCGCCGATCCCTTGTGGCCGCCGAAGGTCAGCATGGCACCTTCAACGGCTTTGTCCGGATCTGTCGTCGGTTCGCCATCCGCATCGATCGCGGTTCCTTCCGGCAAGGGCAGCTTCATGCGCCGGTGCAGTTCGATATCGCCACGGGCGATCGCCGAGGTGGCGAAGTCGAACACGAAGGGATGCTTGCCCGGGCGGGGCCAGCCGAACGAGAACGGATTGGTGCCGAACACCGGCCTGCTGCCGCCGGCGGGCGCGACCCAGGCATGGCTGACGGTGACGGCGATGGCGACAAGGCCTTCATCCGCGATCCTTTCCACTTCCGGCCAGAGCGCAGAAAAGTGAAAGCAGTTGTTGATCGCCAGCGCCGCGATACCGCTCTGCCGGGCCTTTTCGGTGAGCACCGGAAGCCCGGCCTCGAAGGCTGCAAGCGAAACACCGCGGCGCGCATCAACGCGGACAATGGCCGGCGCGCGGTCTTCGACAACCGGCGTCGCGGCCGGATCGACCTTGCCGCGCTCTATCAGATCGAGGCAGCTGATCAGCCGGTAGAGACCGTGCGAATGGCATTCATCCATCTGTGCCCGCACGACGCAATCGGTGATCGTGCGCGCATGATCTTCCGAGTAGCCGGCGGCCAGCAGCAGGCTTTCGCCCAGCGCCCGCGCCTCATCGGTGGCAATCATTTCAAAGTCGTCGCTCATGCCATCTCCCTTCAGGCGTAATGCCGCGATCGCGCTATCCGGAAAGCGCCCGGAAGCAATCTGCCCCATGGATCAAGGTGGTGTGAAGCCCGGCGTTCAGGCGAAGGGCTCGGTCGGGCCTTTGCCTGGCTCCGTGAACCAGATCGGCCCCGCCTCGCCCATGTGAATGATGTCCTCTAGCCGGACCCCGAACCTATCGGGCACCACGATCATCGGCTCGTTGGAAAAGCACATGCCGGGCGAGAGCGGCGTGGTATTGCCGCGCACGATATAGGGCGCTTCATGGATGTCCATGCCAAGGCCGTGTCCCGCCCTGTGCGGCAGGCCGGGCAGACGATAATCGGGTCCAAGGCCATGGGCGGTGATCACGCGGCGCGCCGCTTCGTCGAGGGTTTCAGCCGGAACTCCAGGCCTGGCGGCATCGAAAACGGCCTGCTGCGCCTCCCGCTCGATCCCCCATATCCGGGCGAATTCGGCAGAAGGCTCCGCCTTCACATAGGTCCGCGTCATGTCCGACTGGTAGCCGCCGACAATGGTGCCGGTGTCGACCAGAATGACATCGCCCTCCGCATAGGTCTGGTCGTGATCGACGCCATGCGGCAGCGCGGTCGCAACACCGAAGGAGCAGATCGCGAAGCTGCTGCCCGAACCGCAGAGCGCACGGTGGGACTGGTCGATGAAGCGCACCACCTCGGAGGCGCGAATCCCCGGCTGGATCATCGCATGGACACGGCGGTGCACTTCGTGTGTCACACCCATGGCATATTGCATCAGCGCGATCTCGGCCGGCGATTTCACCGCTCTCAGCTCTGAAATCATGTGGCCGCCGTCGCTGAGCCGCTCCGGCGCGATCCGGCGGGCAAGCGCCGAATGGACAAACAGCGGCAGCACGTCGTCCAATGCCAGCGTCCGACCCTCGCCGAGAAGCTTCGCCACCAGGGCTGCAACATCTTCATGCTCCTGCCATGGCGCAATATCGCCGTCGAGACGCTCGAGCGTCTCGATCTTTGAAACCTCGAAGGCAGGGGCGATATAGGTGAGGCTTTCGGCAGTGATGAGCGCCCCGACCAGGCGTTCGCTTGGATGCCAGGCAAGGCCCGTGAAATAGGTAAGGCTCGTGGTCGAGCCGAGCAGCAGCGCGTCGGCGCCATGCGCCTGCATGGCCGCGCGCAGCCGCGAAATCCTGCCCTTCCGTTCGTCTTCGCTGATTGCTGAGGGGCGCGTGTCGGCGGTCATGGCTGCGGTTTCTCCATCTTCACCCGATCGCGGACCGGGCGTTTGCGTTCATGCCACTCGCCTAGCATATTTGTCGCCAGTTTGTCGACAATCGCGTTGAGACGCCATCCGCCCAGTTCCGTCATCGACCGGAAAACCGGTCGAAGCGCAGGTTTTCGAGATTGATCGAAGGCTTGTTCTGCATGGCCAGTTCGGCGATCAGACGCCCCGTGGCCGCCGACTGGGTCAAGCCCAGATGTCCGTGGCCAAAGGCATAGAGCACGTTCGGCGCGGCCTTGGAGCGATCGATCACCGGCAGGCAATCGGGCATGGACGGACGAAAGCCCATCCACTGCCTGCCGCCTTCCGTCTCAAGCCCCGGCATGAACCGCTTGGCGAGTTTCAGCAGCATATCGGCCCGTTTGAAATTGGCCGGCAGATCAAGTCCGCCAAATTCCACCGCGCCGCCGACCCGGATGCCGTCTCTCAGCGGCGTTGCGACAAAGGAATGATCGTTGAAATAGAGCTGGCGTTGCAGCGGGAAGGCTGATGCCGGCAAGGTAGTGTTGTAGCCGCGCTCGGTATCGAGCAGGACCGTTTCGCCGAGACTTCCGGCAAGCCGTTTCGACCAGGCGCCGCAGGCGACAATGACGGTGCGTGCCGCAATCGACCGGCCATCGGCAAGCCGAATGCGGGCCCCCGCCTCGGTTGGCTCGATGGCCGAGGCTTCGCCAATCCTAAGCGTGGCACCGTCTTGCATCAGGCTGTCGGCCACCGCACGGGTAAAATCTGCCGGATCGGACACCTGCAGACCGTCCTCGCTGTAGATTGCATGTTCGAAACACGGGGCCAGACCGGGCTGCAGCGCTTCAATCTCGCTGCGTCCGACGCGGTGGAAGTCGAAACCCGCCTCGCGCTTCTTCACCCAGCCGGGCGCTGCAGCGCGGAAGCTCTGTTCAGTATCGTAGAGGTCCAGCGTGCCGGTATTGACGATAAAGGACGTCAGCCGGGCGTCCTTCCGGATCATTGCGTATTCGGCTTCGGCAAGTCGCATGAGCTCGGCCTGGACCTGATGGCCGCGCTCGAAATTTACGCGCGCGCTCGCCCGCCAGAAATGCCAGAACCAGGGCGCCAGCCTCGGCGCATAGGACGGGCGGATGCTGAGCGGCCCCAGCGGGTCGAGCAGCCATCCGGGCGCCTTCCAGATGATCCCCGGCGACGGGATCGGCACGATCTCCGGGAAGGCGAGAATGCCGGCATTGCCCGCGCTGCTTCCGGCGGCAATCGCGCTGCGCTCGAGGATCGTGACCGTTCGCCCGGCCGCGAGCAGATAGCGCCCGGCCATGCATCCGATAATGCCGCCGCCAATGACAACGGCGTCCAAAGCTGGTTCGTCTTTCATCGGGACCTCACATTTTTCGAGCGAAAGCTGTCTCGACCTCGTAGCCTCTTCGACCCGTTTCATCCTGCAACACCGGGACTGGCCGAAACGGAACCGCCAAGGTCTTGTTTTGACGAATGTATCAGAGCCGCATCTTGCTGTTGTTTCACGGTTCAATCCAGCGGCAGCGTGCGCGCCTGCCCGGTTTCCCGCGACAGATACTGCTGTATCTGGCGCACGATCTGGTCCGCATGCGCGATCGCCAGCTGGTCGGCCCTTGCGGTATCGCCGGCCTCGATAGCCGCGATGATATCCTCGTGTTCATTGACATACTGGCGCGGCAGCTGATCGTCGAAGGTCGAATAATAGAGCCGCAGGATGCGGCGCCCCTCATCCAGCAGGCGCGAGAAGAAACCGGTGTAGTAAGCGTTGCCCGCCAGTTGGGCGATGGCGACGTGAAACTCGCGGTTCGCCTCGATCATGGCGAACGCATCCTGCGCCTCCACTGCGGCAACGAACTGGTCCTGACGGTCGCGGATATCCTTCATCATGGCCCGGTCGTGCGGCGCGCGCGCGGCAGCCCCCCTGGTGCTGGTCCGGTACATCAGCGTCAGCGCCTCGAAATAATGCGGCATGTCGGCAAAGTTGATGGCGGAAACGATGGTGTTGCGGTTGGGCAGCGTGGTCACGAGCGTGTCGCTTGCAAGCCTGAGCAGGGCCTCGCGCACCGGCGTGCGCGACATGCCGAAGCGTTCGGAGAGCCTGACCTCGTCCAGCGGACTGCACGGCTTCAGCTCCATCGCCAGAATTTCCCGGCGCAGTGTCTCATAAACCTTCTGGGTTCCCGATCCGCGCGTTTTCGTTTTCGCCGCCTCTGCCGCCATTCCTGCCTCTTTTCTGGTTCCGGGCCTTCCACGCATTCCTGCGGGTGACTTATACTAAACTGTCAGCCGGTTTGACACGATGCTTGCGACATAAATGCCTCCACATCCGCACAACACCTGCGCGAACTGTGCCCGTTGGCGTGATAGCGATACCATTGGGATTAACTAGATAGACCTGGCCATTGCCGCTCATCGCACCCGCAATCGAGGATGGCGTGCTGCCGGTGATCCGGTTGAGGATCGCCGCGTTGACGCCCGGCTGAACGAAGTTGACGCTGTTGATTTCCGGGCCTTTGTGAACACGGTCGCGCCGGAAAATCCTGAGCCGGTCCAGATACACGCCAAACCGCCACCTGGAGGCTGATCCTTCTTCAGCCTTTTACGATATAGGCTGCTTCGAAATCGGCAGCGGGCATTGGCCGGCCGAACAGGTAGCCCTGGACTTCAGGACAGTTGAATTTCCGGAGGAGGTCCATCTGGGCTTCGGTCTCGACACCTTCAGCAATGACCTTCATTCCGAACGCCTTGCCGAGCTCGAGGATGACACGGACGATCGCTTCGTCTTCGGGATCCGTGTCGATGTCGCGGATGAATGTGCGGTCAATCTTCAGCCGGCTCACCGGAAATTTCTTGAGGAGGCTGAGCGACGCGAAGCCGGTGCCATAATCGTCAAAGGCGAGCTCCACGCCAAGGTTGCGCAGATCCTTCAGCATCTGGAGCGTTGCGAAATCATCGTGAAGGCGCGTGTTCTCGACGATTTCAAGTTCGAGAGCGTTGGCATTCAGGGCATATTGCGCAAGTGCTTTCTCGACAACCGTGACAAGCTTCCCGGTTCTGAACTGGCTTTCGAAGAGATTGACGCCTACGCGGAAATGCGGCACCAGCTTTCGCCATGCCGCAGCCTGCCTCAGCGCGCTGCGCAATATCCACTCGCCCGTCTCCGCCGATGACGGCTTGGTGCTGAGGACATCGATAAAGGACGCAGGCGACAACAGGCCACGCTGCGGATGGTTCCACCGCAACAGCGCCTCGGCCCCCGTCAACTGCATGGTTTCCAATCCGAACTGCGGTTGAAAGAAGAGCACGAACTCATTTTCCAGAAACGCCCGCTCCAGCTCATTTTCGAAGCTGCGTCGCGCGACCGCGACCTCGCGCAGTGCTGGCACAAACATTTCGGCGCGGCCCTTGCCATTCTTTTTCGCGCGATAGAGTGCAAGATCGGCTGCGCCGAGCAATTCTTCGGGCCGCCGGCTATGTTGAGGGGCAAGCGCTATGCCGACGCTGATGCCGATCTCGGCACGCAACCCGGCAAATTCGTAATGCTCCGATACGGTTCTTACAATTTCCAGCGCCTTGAGGAGCGCTGCACGTTCGTCATTTCCCTCCAGCAGGGCAACAAACTCATCGCCGCCCAAACGGGCAATCATCAGCGCATCGGGGCAGACGCGCTGGAGACGACGAGCCACATCCTTGAGCACGGCATCCCCCGCAGAATGCCCGTGCGTATCGTTGACCTCCTTGAAGCCGTCAAGATCCATCAACAGGACGGTCAGGGGCTTGAGGCTCGCCATTTCTTTCTTCAGGCACTCCCGCCAGGCACCGCGGTTCGGCAGATCCGTCAACGGGTCAAGGGAGGCAAGCCGGAAAAGACGTTCTTCATTGTGACGTCGCTCGCTGATATCCCGGACAATCGCGCCGGCACAAACCTCATCGCCTTCGTACCATGTTGACAGCGAGAACTCCGAGGGGAATTCGGATCCATCCTTTCTCAGGCCAGGCAACTCCACAATCCGGTCGGCAAGCTCAAGCGGAGCGCCAGACCTCAGCCTTTCCATTTCCGCTTCGAATATCGTGAGCCAGCTGTCGGGCACCAGCATCTCGCACGAGCGATGCAGGATCTCTGCTTCCCGATATCCGAAAATGGTCTCGGCGGCCTTGTTCCAGAAGGTGACCCTCCCTTCGCTGTCCGTGAAGATGATGGCATCGGGTGCGCTTCGCGCAACGCTCTCGAAGCGCCGATGGCTGACCGATCGCATGAACTCAAGCCGCCGCAACTCGAAGCGATCCATGACCAGCTCCGCAACATCGGCCAGAAGCTTGCGATCGGCGTCCGAAAAGGAACCCCTGGGCTTGTTGTCGATCAGGCAGGTCGTTCCAAGCTTGTGTCCGGTCCGTGTAACGAGAGGTTTCCCCGCATAGAAACGAATGAAGGGATGCCCTAGAACCAGTGGATTTGTCGCAAAGCGCGGATCATTCAGCGCATCGGGTATGAACAGGACTTCGTCCTGGATGAGGGCGTGCGCACAAAACGAAACATCGCGGCTTGTCTCGCAAACATCGAGCCCGACGCGCGATTTGAAGAACTGCCTGTCCCTGCCGACAATCGAGATGAGAACGATCGGGACATCGAAAAGCAGGGCCGCAAGGCGCGTCAATCGATCGAAGTTCTCTTCCGGGGGCGTATCCATGATCTGGAACTGGCGCAAAGCTTCAAGGCGCTCCCCCTCGTCTCCCGGCATGGGATAAAGTCCGGAATCAGACATAGAGCTACGGTTCAAGTCAGGCTCCCTCCTCCCCTGCAAAAGGCGCCTTTTATCGTAGCTATTTCTTCGAGCATATCAAACGGCAGATTCGCAACATCCGCGCCGCCTCGAAACAAGGCCACGAAGCGACCCTGCCGATTGCGCCATCAGCCGTGCAAGTGAACCTCGGCGTGATGAAAAAGGAAGCGCGGCGCACGCGCAGGATGTGTGGCCGCAAGCTGAAGCCTCACCTTTTCCAGATGGCCGCGGCGACAATATCTGTTTTGCAAGCGCCGAACCTGTGCCATGGATAGTCAAAAAACGGAGTCGGTCATGACCGAACACAACAACGAAGCTGGTCACGCAATTCTGTTCGGGCTGGGATCTATGGGCTACGGAATGGCAAGATCGCTGTTGCGCAGCGGGCTCTCCGTTGCCGGCTTCGATGTCAATCCGGACGCGGTCGCGCGCTTCCGGGCGGATGGCGGCGCGACGGGCGATATGGCGAGCGAAGCCAGGCGCGCATCGATCGTCATGGTTGTTGTCCTGAATGCGGCGCAAACGGAAGAGGTCCTTTTCGGCGATACCGGCGTGGTGCCCCTGATGACACCAGGCTCGGTGGTCATCGCCTGCGCGACCGTCCCGCCCGCCTTTGCGCGGCAGATGGAAGCGGCCTGTGAGAAATACGAGATCCACTATCTCGACGCGCCGATTTCCGGAGGGGCCGCCAAGGCCGCCGAAGGCCGCCTTTCAATCATGGCGTCCGGCACGCCGGAGGCCTTTGCGGCCGCACGGCCGGCGCTCGATGCCACCGCCGAGACCGTTTTCGAACTGGGCAATGAAGCGGGAGCCGGATCGGCGATGAAGGCCGTGAACCAGCTTCTTGCAGGCGTCCATATTGCCGCGATGGCCGAGGCGCTGACCTTCGGCATGACGCAGGGCGTATCGCCGGAGAATTTTGTCGCGGTCATTTCCAAATGCGCCGGCACGAGCTGGATGCTGGAAAATCGCGCGCCGCATGTGGTGAAGGGCGACTATACGCCTCTCAGCTCCGTCAACATCTGGCCGAAGGATCTCGGCATCGTGCTCGACATTGCCCGCGAGGCGAAGTTCAGCGCGCCGATCACCGCGGCGGCCCTCCAGCAGTTTCTGGCCGCAGCCGGCATGGGCCTCGGATCAGAGGACGATGCCGCGGTCGCCAAGGTCTATGCCCGCAATGCAGGGCTCACCCTGCCAGGGGAGGCCTGACATCATGGCAACGATCCTTGGCTGCATCGCCGATGACTTCACCGGCGCGACCGATCTCGCAGGCCTTCTGGCGAGAAGCGGCGTTCCAGTGTCGCTGCGCATCGGCGTGCCAGACGCAGCGCCCGCCTCAACAGCCCCCTGCGAGGTGATCGCGCTGAAATCGCGCACCGCGCCCGTCTTGGAAGCGGTGGAGGATGCCCTTGCCGCCTTGCAATGGCTGCGGGAGGCCGGCGCGACCCGTTTCTTCTGGAAATATTGTTCGACCTTCGATTCGACGCCCAAGGGCAATATCGGCCCTGTCGCCGAAGCCTTGATGGCAGCAATCGGGGTTGAGCAGACCATTTATTGCCCCGCCTTTCCCGAAAATGGCCGTTCCATCTTCATGGGCAATCTGTTCGTCGGCCGTCAGCCGCTGGCGGAAAGCTCGATGCGGGACCATCCGCTGACGCCGATGCGCGATTCCAACCTGATGCGGCTGCTTGAACCGCAGGTCACGAAGCCGGTCGGCCTTGTCGACAGGCTGACCGTCGCCAGGGGCGCGTATGCGGTCCGGGCTGAGCTCGAAACCCTGCGCCTGAAGGGCGTTTCGCATGTCGTGGTAGACGCCGTTGCCAACGACGATCTGCATGTGATCGCCAATGCATGCCGTGACATGCCGCTTCTGACAGGCGGCAGCGCGGTGGCGATGCCCTTGCCCGGCCTCTATCTCGCCGATGGCGTGCTGGCGGACGAGGCCCACAGGACAGAGAAAACGCCCCTGCCCGCCGGAGCGATCGTGCTTTCCGGCAGTTGCTCGGCAGCGACCAACGGTCAGGTGGCGGCCTATATCGCAAGGGGCGTACCTCATTACCGCCTCGATCCGCTGGTTCTGGCCGATGAAGGCGTCAAAGGCGCGCGCGACTGGCTCGCCGCGCAGGACCTCGATCGCGCACCGCTGATCTACGCAACCGCAGACCCGCAATCCGTGCGGCTTGCCCAGGAACGGCTCGGCCCGGCCAGATCCGGGCAGATTGTTGAGGATGCCTTGGCTGAACTGGCCGTCGCCGCCCGCGACATGGGCGCAAGGCGTTTCGTGATCGCAGGCGGCGAGACATCCGGCGCGGTGACCAGGGCGCTCGGCGTGAAACAGCTCGATGTCGGCGCCGAAATTGCGCCGGGCGTGCCCTGGTGCTTTTCTAGCGCCGGCGAGCATCCGATCGCGATCACCCTGAAATCCGGAAATTTTGGTGCGGAGGGCTTCTTTACCGAGGCGCTTGCAGAACTGGAGCAACCATGAGCGCGGAAGCCGTTCTCAGAGAACAGATATGCATGCTGGCGAAGTCGATGTTCGATCGCGGACTGACGGGCGGCTCGACGGGGAATATTTCGGCCCGCACCGATGATGGCGGGCTGCTGGTAAGCCCGACGGGTCACTCGTTCGGCCGGCTGGATCCGGCGCGGCTGTCGCGCTTCGACGACAAGGGCAGGCTGATCGACGGCGATAAGCCGACCAAGGAAATGCCGCTCCACAGCGCCTTTTACGAAACCCGGAAATCGGCGGGCGCCGTGGTCCACCTCCACAGCTGTCATTCCGTCGCCTGGTCGCTGATGCCCGACGCGAACGAGGATAATTTCCTGCCGCCGCTCACACCCTACGCCATCATGAAACTCGGCAAGGTCAAGCTGCTGCCGTTCTTCCTTCCGGGCGATAGCGCCATAGGCGAGGCCATTCGCGGGCTTGCGGGCAAGCGCACGGCGGTGATGCTGGCCAATCATGGCCCGGTCGTCGCCGGCAAGGATGTCGAGGCCGCCTGCAACGCCATCGAAGAGCTTGAGGACACCGCGCGGCTGGCAATCATGATGCGCGGTTTTCAGCCGCGCATGCTGAGCGAGAACCAGATCGCGTCGATCGTCGACAGGTTCGAGGTGGAGTGGGAGAAATGAAGTTTTCCGCCAATCTCGGCTTTCTGTGGAACGACCGCCCCTTGCCGGAAGCGATCCGCTGCGCGAAGACCGCCGGCTTCGATGCCGTGGAATGTCACTGGCCCTACGATGTTCCGGCCGAGGACGTCAGATCCGCCCTCGATGAAACCGGCCTGAAAATGCTTGGCCTCAACACCCGGCGCGGCAAGGCCGGCGAAAACGGACTGTCGGCCCTTCCCGGACGCGAGGCCGACGCAAGAGCCGCGATCGATGAGGCCGCCGACTATGCCGGCGCGATCGATGCGGGCGCCATCCATGTCATGGCGGGGTTTGCAAGCGGGGCGGAGGCGCATCGGACCTTCGTTTCCAATCTCGCCTATGCCTGCAAAAGGGCGCCGGACAGAACGATCCTGATCGAGCCGCTCAACGCCTATGACGCGCCGGGCTATTTCCTGTCGGGCACAGCGCTTGCGCTCTCGATCATCGAGGAGGTGGGGGCCGGAAACCTCAAGCTGATGTTCGACTGCTATCACATCCAGCTTCTGGAGGGCGACCTGACCAACCGCTTTCTGAAACTGCTTCCGCATATCGGACACGTTCAGTTTGCCTCCGTCCCCGACCGGGGCACTCCGGACCATGGCGAAGTCGCCTATGACCATATCTTCAAGGTGATCGAAGACAGCGCCTATTCGGCGCCGCTCGGCGCGGAGTACAAGCCCAATGTCAAGACCGAGGACACCCTCGGCTGGCTCGATCGTTTCAGATGAACCTCATCCGTCCACTCCCAGAGGTTCCATGCGCCTGGACCTGTCGGAACGAGGGGAAGGACAGACAACGAAGCCGCGGAGGACCTTGGGAATTGCTCGGTCGACGTAGGCAAGGGCTTTCATAGCCTAGGGTTCACCGACCGTCTTGAATATGTCGGCGATGACGCTGCGCAGCCATTTCTGGCCGGGTTCGCGTTCGGTCCGGAGGTCCCAGCACAGATCGAAGGAGAACACGACTTCCTCGAGCGGAAGCGGCGCCGATATGAGATGTTCGAGCCGTGGGTCGAGCGAAAGCAGGCGGCGGGGCGCGATCGCGATAAGATCGGAATTGGCGACGATATCGGGGATGTCGAACCAGCTCGCGACCGTCATCGGCAGATGCCGCCGCAGGCCGCGCGCCAACAGCGCGTCCTCGATGACCGTGGTGCCGGTTGCCGATTGCGACAGCTTGACGTGGGGGAGCTCGGCGTAGAGCTCCGCCGTCATCGGCGCGCCGGCGCGGGGATGATCGGGGCGCATCAGAACCACCACCTCTTCCGCGAGAAGACGCTGGCTTCGCACCGTTTGCGGCTGCAGGCGGCCGGGCGTCAGGCGCACCTGCATGTCGACCCGGTCCCAGACGCCCTCCTGCGAGATCGAAAATGGCAGGATATCGATCGAGACACGCGGCGCCTCGGCCTGGAGACGGCGCACCAGCCGCGGCAGAAGGAATCCGGAGACATAATCCGCCACCTGGATCGTGAACACCCGCTCGGCATCGGCGGGCACGAACAGATGCTGCTGCGAGATCGCGGTCGAGATGAAGCCGAGGCCGCGCTCGATGTCGGCATTGAGGTCGACAGCGCGTTTGGTCGGCTCGACGCCGTCGGCCGTGCGGAAGAACAGCTCGTCATTGAGCATCACGCGCAGCCGCCCGAGCGCATGGCTCACGGCCGAGGGCGAGAGGCCAACCTCGTCCGCGGCGCCTGCAATCGAGCCCCGGCTCATGATCGCGCGGAAGATCACCAGCAGATTGAGATCGAAATTGCGCAGGTTCACCATCACCTTGTCCTCATTGCAGCAGACCGGAGATGGCGAGCGTCACCGGCGGCACGAAGGCGACCAGCAACAGCACGGCGATCATCACCGCCAGCATGGGCATCAGCGGCCGCGCGATCTGCCCGATCCGCAATCCGCTGATCGCGGCCCCCACGAACAGGGTATAGCCGAAGGGCGGCGTGGCCATGCCGATGGTGAAGTTGATCGAAACCATTGCGCCGAACTGGACCGGATCCATGCCCAGTTGCTTGCCGATGGGAACGAGGAAGGACGCCAGCACGATCATCGCCGCGAGATTGTCCATGACGCAACCGATCACGAGAAGCGATAGATTGAGCATCAGCACATAGAGCACCGGCATGCCCGAAAGAGGGGCGAGGCTTTCCGTCAACCGCCCCGGGATCTCCTCGAACGCCATGATCCAGCCGAAGCCGTTCGCAAGCGCGATGATGAACATCACAATGGTCATCGTCTTGAGAGAGCCGCGGGTAACCGCACCGATGCGCGAGATTGACAGTTCGCGGTAGACGCCGATGCCCAGGATCAGGGCAAAAACGCTGGCGACGATCGCCGCTTCCGTCGGCGTGACGATGCCGCCATAGATGCCGCCGAGCACGACGATTGGACCGCACAGCGCCCATTTCGCATCGTTGAAGGCGCGCCAGATTTCCGTGCGGCTGGCCTTTGGCTCGGGCGTGATGCCGTTACGGCGCGCATGCCACCAGCAGACCGCCATCAGGCCGATCGCCAGCAGTAGGCCGGGCACGATGCCGGCGAGAAACAGGTCGCTGATCGAGGTCTCCGACATCACACCCCAGACCACCATGGGAATGGAGGGCGGCAGCATCGGGCCGATGATCCCGCCGGCAACGGCAAGCGCGGTTGCAAAGGCGCGGGAATAGCCGCGCTTTTCCATTTCGGGGATCATGATCGCGCCGATGGCCGCGGTTGTCGCCGGGGCCGAACCTGAGAGTGCTGCAAAGAAGGCGGCGGCCAACACGGCGACCATGCCGAGACCGCCGGTGCGGTGGCGCACCAGCACATCGGCAAAGCCAACGAGCCGGCGCGAAATACCGCCCGCCGTCATCAGATCGCCAGCGAGGATGAAAAAGGGAATGGCCAGAAGACTGAACGATTGTGTACCGGAGACCATGCGCTGGGCGAAGATCATCAGGTCGATATCGGCCGTCCACAGCGCGGCGATGGTTGCAAGCCCGATGGCAAGCGCGAGCGGCACGCGCATCAGCAGCATGGCGGGCAGACCGATGGCGAGCGAAAGGATCGTCAGGCTCATTCGATAATCTCCCCGGCGTCCCCGCCCCGCGAGCCGCCCACACCGATCGCCGTGTCCGGCGTCTGTGCCGGGGCCTGTCCAGGGGCTATGAGACGGGCGGCCGCGTGCAGCATGAACAGGGCACCGCAGACCGGTACCGCGAGATAAAGCACCTCGATCGGCAATTGCAGCGCGGCGGTCCTCTGGCCTCCGGTGCGGATGACATAGGCGATACCCGCCGTCAGCGTTATCCACCCGAAGAACAGAGCGAGGGCTGCCACCAGCCGATCCGACCAGAGCCTGAGACGCGGGCGGTGCGCCGGTATGGTCTCGATTGCCACATGAAAACCTTCACGCAGGCCGACGGTCGCATAAAGCAGCACCAGCCACGTGAAGAGGATGATGGCCGCCTCCTCGGTCCAGCTGGGCGGCTTTCCGAGGAAGTAGCGCATCAGAACCTGCGTCACCAGCAGGGCGAGCATCACGTAGATGATCCCGACGCAAAGCGTGGCGACGAGCCGCGCGGTAACGCGGCTCGTGGTCTCGATGAGGGCGGCAAGGCGGCGCATGGGGCTCAATTGCCGACGGCTTGCAGCGCGCCGTTCAGGAGGTCCGGGCCGATCGTCGGTTCAAACTGCTTGTAGACCGGGCCGACTTTCTCGCGAAACGCTGTGACATCGTCGATTTCGTTGATCTCCATGCCCTTTTCCTTCAACGCCGCGACCACCTGGTCTTCAGCCGCAGAGACGGCGGCGCGTTCGGTCTCGATGGCGGATTTTCCCGCCGCGATCACCGCCTGCTGCACATCCTCAGGCAGCTTGTTGAAGGTGCGCTCGGCCATCAGCAGCTGGATTGCCGAATAGGTATGGCGCGTGAAGCTCAGGTATTTGGTGACATCGGCATAATTGTTGGAATTGACGACCGAAGTCGGGATCTCGAGCCCGTCAATGGTGCCCTGCTGCATGGCGGTGAAAACCTCGCCCCAGGCCATCGGCACGGGGCTTCCGCCGAGCGCCGAAAACATCTCGATGAAGACGGGGTTCTGCATTGTGCGGTACTTGACGCCTTCGACATCTGCGGGCGTTCGCACTGGCCTGGTGTTGTTGATCATGTTGCGAAATCCGCCTTCGGCCGCCCCGAGAGACACGATCCCGTGCTTGCCCAGGTTCTCAGCCAGCTGCTGGCCCACCGATCCGTCGAGCACCGTGTGCGCCTGTTCGGCGTTGCCAAAGAGGAAGGGCAGATCGAGGAGCTGATAGGTCGGCTCCAGATTGGCGACCACCGCATTTGTGATGATGCCCATGTCGATCGTGCCGAATTGCAGCCCTTCGAGGATCTCCTTGTCGTCCCCGAGCTGCCGGTTGGGAAACAGCGATACCTCGACACGGCCCGGCATGGCGGTCTCGATCGCGTCCTTGAAGGCATGCGCCGTGATGGCATATGGGTCCGTTGGACTGTCGGCGGTCAGCCAGGCGAGCTTCAGGTTGAATTCCGCCGCGTGGGCAATGCCGACAGGCATGATGGTTGCCGCAGCCAGAGCCGCAGCAGCCACGGTGACGCATAAGGCCCGTCGTGTAATGGTCTTGATCATGTCTTCCTCCCTTGATCTCGCCGGTCCCGTGCCGGGAAACTATCAGAACACTACACGAGGGAGACGGACTGCACGAAATGCATAATCGGCAGTGCCGCATGCACGAAGTTCACCCTACCATTCTGCATGCGGTGCATGTCGCCGTGCAAGGATTGAAGTTCCCGCATATGCGGGCGGCGGTTAAACCTTGAGGCGCAACACGCCAGGAACATCCGCCATGACCGATACCGAAGACAGATACGAGACGATCGCGCTTCCCGCCGATCTGCTTTGGCCCAAGGGACGGAGGATCGCGGTCGTGTTCAACGTGGCATGGGAGATATGGCGCGACGGCAGGACCTCCGGCGTCGGGCCGATGGGCAATGTGCTGCCGGGCGGTCTCTTTGATCCCAACGCCGATTCCTACGGTCGCTACAATGCGGCGTCCGGAAGTCGGCGATTGCTCGATATCCTCGAGCGAAACGGGGTGCGGGCGAGCATTCTGGCCTCGGGACTGGTCGCCGAGCGTCAACCCGAAGCCCTGTCGCGGGCCGCGCGGGCGGGTCACGATATCGTCGGTCACGGGCTGTCGCAGGACATGCTGTCTCCCATGCTGAGCGCGGAGGACGATCGCGCATCGATCGAGCGCAGCACCGCGGCGATCACGGCGGCGACCGGCGCGCGCCCGTCGGGCTGGGTCAGTCCGCGTGTCACTTCAGGTCCTTCGGCTCAACGAAGGCTGATGCGGGCCGGATATCGCTGGCATGGCGACGCGCTCGATGCCGACCGGCCTTATCTGCAGCGGTTCGCCGAGGGCGAAATCCTCGCGATCCCGATGTCGGTCGAATTCAATGACCTGCCCCATGCCATGCGCTTCGGGCGGACGCCGGGTCAGTTCGTGGATCTCTTCGTGGAAGCCCTTAACGGCATCAAGTCGCAGCCCCCGGAAACGATCATTCTCGACATCTTCGCCCACGGCCATTGCTTCGGCCGGCCTGCCGCCGCCTGGGCGATCAACGACATCGCAGCCCATTGCTTCGCGGACCCATCTCTCTGGCTGACGACAAGGGCGGAGATTGCAGACCATTGTTATGCGGCGATGAACGCAAGGCCGACCCAGGCCAGGCACCATATCCACCCATGATGCTTGCTCTCATGGACATCAGAGCCCGCAAAACTTGAAGTACCTCATGAAGGTCACAACCGGCTAAGCAATTCCAGCACCGACGTCAGGAACATGCGGGCGCCTGCGATGCTGTCTTCCGGCCTGACGAACTCAGCCTCGTTGTGGCTCAGGCCGTCGCGGCAGGGAACGAAGATCATGGCAGATGGCGCATGGCCTGCGAGAAACAACGCATCGTGAAAGGCGCCGGAGATCATGGCTCTGGTCCTGAAACCGCCCTTCTGCGCGGCAATCTGCAATGCGGAGACGACGTCATCGGCAAAGGTGACGGGCGCCATGTCGACGGTCTTGCTGATGGCAACGGTCACGACTTCCGCTTCGGCCGCTTCCGCCAGCCGTTTGCGGATGCGCGCTTCAAGCCGGTCGAGAACATCGGCTTGCGGGTGGCGAAGGTCGATCGAGCAGCCGGCCGTCGCCGGAATCGCATTGACGCTGCCCGGCGTCACGGCAATCCGTCCGACCGTGAAGCGGGCCTCGGCGTTTTCGGGCATGATCGTTGCATAAAGTTCCGCAAGCGCCGCCGTGAGCGCCTTCAGTGGATCGCGCCGGTATTGAAGCGCCGTGGTGCCGGCATGCGCCGTCTGCCCTTCGAAGAGAACCTCCAGCCAGCGGGTCCCCTGCACGCCGGTGACAATGCCCACGGGGATCTCTTCGCGCTCAAGCGAGGGGCCCTGCTCGATATGGAGCTCGAGATAGGCGGCGACCGGACATCCGAGCGCGCGATGACCGACATCAGGCGCAAGCGCCGCAATCGTTGCAAGGCGCTCGTCATCGAACAGAGCGCCGTCATCGACCGCGCGCAGCGCTTCCCATCCGTCCGGGATGCTGCCCTCGACGAAGGCACGCGATCCCATGCAGCCCGGTGCGAAACGGCAGCCTTCCTCGTTGGTCCAGACGACCACTTCGACCGGCCTCTGCGGCACGACACCGGCATCCGCGAGGCTTTCCAGAACCTCGAAGGCGGTCAGTGTGCCAAGCGCGCCATCGAAACGGCCGCCCGCAGGCTGGCTGTCGAGATGCGAGCCGATCAGCAAGGGCGGCAGGCTCGGATCGCGACCCTCCATGCGGATGAACAGGTTGGCCATATCGTCCTGAAAGACGGAAAAGCCGCGCGCTTTGGAAAGCGCCGTCAAAAACGCGCGGGCTTCACGATCGCGGCGTGTCAAGGCCTGCCTGTTCACCCCGCCGCCAGGCGTGGCACCGATCGCGGCGAAGGCGTCGAGGCGCGCAAGGAGACGGTCTGCACTGACCTGAGGCGACGTCATGCCGCCGGTTCCTGTTGATAGGCGGCAGTGTGGAAGTCGATCTCGAGCCGCATCGCCTTGCCGAAGACGGCGCTGAGATGCGCCCTCTGGCCTTCACTGAGCGTTTCGCCCGCCTCGTCGAGCCGAACCTTCAGCCATGTGGCCTGGGCGGCAAAGGCGTCATCGGTGTGAAGCCCCACCCATTCCGCCAGAAGCGGATCGGAAATGCTCTGCTGCGCCGCGTCCTTCGACCACGTCCAATACATCCATTCGGCGGCAAACATCGCCGCGACGGTGTCTATGAAACCACCGTCGCGCGCGATTGCGAGCATGCCCTCGCGAAACCGCGCAACGGCCGGAACGTTCACGTCGAAGTCCGCCGCATCAATACCGCGAGCGGCAAATGTCCGCTCGAAATAGGTGATCTGGTGGTTTGCGAGGGCATCGAGCACGCCGATCAGAAAGCGCCGGTCAGCCATGGTCTCGGCCCTTGCCAATGCATAGGCAAAGATCGAGATCGCCGTCTCGACAAAGGCGCCCTCGAATACAAGATAGCGTTCGAACGCAGCCTTCGGCAGAGTATCGGCCTTGATGTCCTCGACGAAACGGTGCGTGACCATTTCGTCGAACACGGATCTGTTCTCGCGCAGAATGAAGTCGGAGAGCTTTTCCATCCGGGCGGCCCCTCAATCCCGGCCGAGTGCGGGGCGCGCTGCGTCCATGAAGGTCCTGACCCGTTCCGGATCGACCGGGTTCCACCACACACCGCCTTCCTTGAGGGAAGAGGCGACGATCACGCCATTGGTGCGGGCTAGGATGTCGCCGATATTGTCCTTGTTGACACCCGAACCGACCATCAACGGCAGGTCCGTTGCCGAGCGGACTTCGTCGATCTCCTCGATCGTTGCCGCGTTGCCGGTGCGCTGGCCGGTGGCGATCACCACATCGGCATCGAAGAAGGCGAGATCGCGGGTCTGTTCGGGAATGGTGCGGTCGGCGGTGATCGCATGGGCACCATGTTTCACATGGCTGTCGGCAAAGACCTTGATGTGTTCGGCGCGCAACAGCGCACGATAGCGCAGAGCCTCACCGGCGCGGCCTTCCATGAAGCCTTCATTGGCGACATAGGCATTGGCCCACTGGTTGACGCGGATGAAGTGCGCACCGCCGGCAAGCGCGATCGCAAGCGCCGGGATCGGCGCATTCGCCAGCACATTGATGCCAAGCGGAACGCCGGTTGCCGTCTTGATCCGATCGGTTACCACAGACATGAAGGCCGCGGTTTCATGGCCGATGTCCTCCGGCTTGGAAAACGGGATATCGCCGTGATTTTCAATCACCAGTCCGTCGAGGCCACCGCCGATCAGGGCGTCGGCATCCCGCATGCACGCATCATAGATGCTATCGACCGATGCGCCTCTGTAACGCGGGGAGCCGGGAAAGGACGGGCAATGGATCATGCCAAGCAGAACCTTGTCAGCCTGAAATATTTCCCGTATGGCGCTTGAAGTTCCATCTGATATTTTCTGCATAAAACTCTCCAGGAAGCTAAAAAATGCGTGCGTTCGTGATTGGTAATGCCGCTATTGACGAAACCATTTCAGTCGACGGGCTACCGGAGCCCGGCGTCTCGATCTTGGGCCGGATCGTAAGCCGCGATCTGGGCGGCAAAGGCACCAACCAGGCCGTTGTCATGGCCCGTGGCGGCCTTGAAACCACCCTCGTTTCGGCCACCGGCGACGATTTCCGTTCGGCAACGATCTGCGAGCAGCTTGCCCAAGAACCGCTTGATGCAAGGCTTTCGCGGCTTTCCGGCATATCGACCGATTTCTCGATGGTGCTGACCACGCCTGACGGCGAGAACGCGAACGTGACCACCACCGAAGCCGCCGAAGCGCTGCCGCTTGACGTCGCAATGAAGGCGCTTGGCGAAGCAGAGCCCGGCGATTTTCTCGTCATGCAGGGCAATCTCAACGCCGCAACGACCGAGGCGCTTTTGAAGAGCGGCCGCGAACGCGGCATGGTGACAGTTTTCAACCCGTCGCCCCTTCGCCCGTATTTCGATCGCCTCTGGCGTTTCATCGACATTGTCTTTCTTAACGAGAGCGAAAGTCTGAGCCTTGCCGGCAGCACCGGACAGACGGCCGCCGAAACCCTTCATGGCCTCGGCATTCGCCAGGTCGTGCTGACCGCGGGCACCAACGGCGCCATTTTGAGCACGAGCGGCGGCGACTTCGTCCACGTCCCCGCCGTCAAGGCAACGGCCATCGACACCACCGGCGCCGGCGACACTTTCATGGGCGCGGCACTGGCATCGGCCGCCCATCGTGGCGGTGTGCTCGACGCGCGCGCCATTTCCCACGCAAGCGCTGCATCTGCACTGACCGTTGCCCGACGCGGAACGCGCCGGGCCTTTCCCAGTCGGGACGAACTTGCGATGATTTTCGCCGGCTAAGGGGGTCGCCGGCGCGTTGGGAATGCAAGTCCGTCCCGGTCTCGTCATTCCGTTTCGGCAAGCCAGCCGAGGATGTTCTTCCAAAGCGTGCCATAACCGTCCCATTCGCAGAAGGCGGGCGAAAGCCAGTGCGGGCCGATATCCGAGGTCCAGACGGCGCTTCTGCCCTTGCCGGCCCGGCCTGTCACCAGCAGCGGATGACCGCCCTGTTCTTCCGGCAGACGGGCAACCACTTCGATATCGTCGCGTTCGCGCAACTCGACCTCGTTGACGCCGAGCATGACCGGCCAATCACCTGAAATACCCGCAAGCGTCGGATGATCGGCCAGCAGGATGTCGGGCGTCGTGCCTTCCGGTATTTCCACGCGGTCATCCCACGGTAGGCAGGTCACCGGCAGCACATCCTCGACGGCGGTCCGCCGCCAGCGCGCCTTGCCGTCTATGCCCTGGAACGAGAAGTAGCCCCCGCACATCAACAGGCCACCGCCCTTTTCTACCCAGGCCTTGATCAGCTTCAGGCGATTGGGAACAGTCTTCGACTGCTGCCATACGGCGGGCGGCAGAAGCAGCGTGTTGGCGCCGATGTCAGACAGGATGATCACGTCATATGTGTCGAGCCCTTCCATCTCGAAGGGAAAGCCGTCCGCAGCCTCGTGGGCGGTCATGTAGGTCAGTTCGAATTCGCTGCCCTTCAGCGCATCGACCAGCGGCTTGGCACCAAGGTGGAAGTGGACGCTGCCGAACTGGTCGAACCCCTTGTAATGGGTTTCGGAGGTGACCCAGCTTTCACCGACCAGAAGTACTTTCTTTGTCATTTCAGTCCCGTTTCTGTTCGAATTTCAGAGCAGTTCCGCATTTCACGGAAACCGCGAAACAGCTCCATCTCTTTGTCTTGGCGCATTTTCGCGATCGTCAGGTGTTTCCACCTGGCCGCGATATGCTCTATCGCACGGCGCTGTCGAAAACCGCGCGCGGATTGTCAGTCATGAACCGCACAAGCATTGCCTGATCAAGCCCGTGGCGGGCGAGGCGCGGCAGAAAGTGGCGCAGCACATAGGCATAGCCGTTGCCGCCATAATGCGTGAGCATCATCTTCAGGAAGACGTCATGCGACAGGAGAAGACGTCCGCCATGGCCCGCCTCGACCAGCCTGACGATCGCACGGGCACACTCCTCGTCGCTCGGGCACTGCACCTGCTGGTCGGCATAGAAGAAATCCATGCCGATCATGTCGTACTCGATAAAGGCACCGCGCGATGCGAGTTCGCTCTGATAGGTGAAATCGTCATGGGAAGGGTTCATGTGGCAGAGCACGGTATGATTCAGGTCCGCGCCCTCGCCCGCAACCGTATCCAGCACCTCATGGCCGAGGCGGAACCAGCCCGGCAGATGCACCATCAGCGGCAGGCCGGTGCGGCGCTGAGCCTGGGCTGCGCCGCGCAGAGACTTGCGCTCTGCTTCAGTAAAATCGGCGGAAACGCCGATCTCGCCGATCAGCCCGATCTTTACGCCCGTGCCGTCAATGCCGGCCGTCGCCTCGTCAACGATCTCGTCGGCAATATCCTTCTCCGACATCGATGCGAGCTTTTCGGGGTGGGAATCCTGCAGATAATATCCCGCGCCGATGACGATGTTGAGGCCCGTGGCCGCCGAAATGCGCTGCATGGCTTCGGGATTGCGCCCGATGCCCTGGCAGGTGGGTTCGACCAGCGTGCGCCCGCCGGCATCGACGAACGGCTTCAGTTCTGAAATCGCGAGCTTCTCATCATCAAGCGTGATGTTGTGCTTGTTGACGAAGGGATCCTGACGCAACTCGCTCAGGATCTCCATGCAGACGAAACCGCCAGCGAGGTACTGCCGCTCCGGCGTCCTAGGCGGGTTCCACCAGCATGTGCAGTCATTCAGCACATGCTCGTGCATCAATGTCACACCGATATCGGCAGCACTGACCGGCCCGTTGACCGTCATGACCTTGCCGGAGCCCGTATGGGCTTCGGAAAGTTCGGTTGCAGACATCATTTCCCTCCCCTGCTCCGGCGGAAGCTGAAATTCGCGCCGAATATCCGGGTGTTAAGCCAGATCGCCAGAAGAATGATCGCCCCGGTAACGATCTGGGTGAAGAACGGCGAGATATGCATCAGGATCAGACCATTTCCGATGACGGCAATGGTCATGGTGCCAAGCACGGTCCCGAGGATGGTGCCGCGACCGCCCATCAGCGATGTCCCGCCAAGAACCACGGCGGCGATTGCCTGCAGTTCAAACCCGACGGCTGCGTTGGATGAGCCGGAACCGAGGCGCGCTGCCATCAACAGGCCGGCCAGTCCGCAGGCAAGGCCAGAAAGCACGTAGACCGACATCAGCACGAATCTGGCAGGCATGCCGACGCGGCGTGCCGCCTCCAGATTGGAACCGATGGCGACAACCTGGCGACCATAGCGCGTCTTCGAGATTACGATATAGCCGATGATCGCGACGATGACCGCGATGATGGCCGGGAACGGCACGCCGAACACTTCACCACGGCCGAGGAACAGAAAACCCTCAACATCGCGGATCGGGATCGAATAGCCTTTGGTGAGATAAAGCGCGAGGCCACGGAAGATCGAGAGGCCGGCGAGCGTGACGATGAAGGCGGGAATGCCCTGATAGGAGACGAACCAGCCCTGGAACAGTCCTATGAAGGCTCCGAGCGCCAGCATGGCGACGATGGCAAGCGGCCAGGGCATGCCGGCGGCGATGATCATCGCGACCACCGCATTGATGACCGCGATGATCGAGCCCACGGAGAGGTCGATACCGCCGGTGATGATCACGAAGGTCATGGCGATGGCGACGATCAGGATCGGCGCTGCCTGCCGGATGACATTGAGCAGGTTGCCGGTCGTCAGGAACGTATCGGTGCTGACCGAGAAGAAGATGAAGCAGACGGCGAAGAAGAAGGCGATGGAGAGCACCTGGGCGTTTTCACCGAGAAAGTCGATGATCGGCGAGCCCTTGGCGCGTTCGGTATAGGCGCTCAATGTCTTTGTCCCCCGACAATGAGTTGGACGAGGTCTTCGAGGCTGGTGTCGCCGATCATGCGTTCGGCAACCTTGGTGCCTTCATACATGACGGCAATACGGTCGCAGACACGGAACAGGTCCTGCAGGCGGTGGGTGATCAGGACGACCGAAACACCCTTGGCCTTGACCCGGTTGATCAGGTTCAGCACGGCTTCCACCTCCGCCACGGCCAGCGCCGAGGTCGGTTCATCCATGATCAGGACTTTCGGCTGGAAGGATGCAGCGCGCGCGATCGCGATCGCCTGACGCTGACCGCCCGAGAGCTTCTCCACCTTGGCGGAAAGACGCGGAATGCGGATCTCGAGCGCCTCGAGCATGCGCTCGGCCTCAACCGTCATCTTCTTGCGATCAAGAAACAGGCCACTGGAGATTTCGCGGCCGAGAAACAGATTGCCCACGACATCGATATGGTCACACAGGCTCAGATCCTGGAACACCATTTCGATGTTGCGATTGCGGGCATCGGCCGGTCCCGACAGCGCGACGGCTTCGCCGCCAATCCTGATCGTGCCGCCGTCTGGAATGTAGGTACCGGAAATGATCTTGGTGAGGGTCGATTTCCCTGCGGCATTGTCGCCGACGAGGCCGAGGCACTCGCCGGGATAAAGGTCGAGGTCGACCCCGCGCAGCGCCTGATGCGAGCCGAAGGTCTTGGTTATGCCGCGAAGGGAAATGGCCGGTTCTTTCGAGGGCCTCTCCGGCGAGCGGAGGGGGGCATCCCCTCCACTGCCGGCGGCACCCATTTGCTGGATATCCGACATCATTTAAAGATAGCGCGGTAAGGTTCGACATTGGTGTTGTCGACGATCGTGACAGGCACCGAGATCGAAGCTTCGACGGTCTCGCCGCTGGAGAGATCGTTGAGCGCCTCGACGGCGGCAGCCCCCATCAGCGCCGGATCCTGCTGGATCACGGCGACGACGAAGCCGTCATCGATGCCGTTGATCGCCTGGGCCGTCAGGTCCCAGCCGAAGATCTTGATGTCGTCCTGCTTGCCCTGGCTTTCGACAGCGGCGATCGCACCCATCAGGGCCGGCTCGCCAGTGGCGTAAATGGCGGTCAGGTCGGGGTTGGCGGTAATCAGGTTTTCCGCCGCTGCAAGCGCTGTATCCTGCACATTCTGGCCATCCACGACGCCGGCAAGCTCGATGCCGTCAACACCTTCGATTGCGCCCTGGAAGCCTTCCTGACGCACGTTCTGAATGTAGGAGTTCAAGGCGCCGACGACGCCGACCTTGGCCTTGCCGCCCATATCCGCCTTCACATAGTCGAGGAAATAGGCGCCGATGTCTGCGCCAGCCTTGGCGTTGTCGACACCGATCTGGGCTTTCTGCGGGCCTTCAGGCAGGATCGCGTCGATCGCGACAACCGGAATTCCGGCCGCATCGGCCTGCTCGACGGCGGGCATGATACCGTTGACGTCGATCGCAACGACAGCAAGGCCGTCCACGCCTTCCTGAATGTAGGTTTCGACAGCGTTGTTCTGCATCGCCGGGTCGTTATTGGCATTGTAGATCTGCAGTCCAACGCCGAGTTCCTTCGCCTTTTCTTCCGCACCGCGATTGATGTCGTTGAAGAACAGGGCCTGCTGGTTGATCTGCACAAGCGCGAACGTCTTGTCAGCGGCGACTGCGCCGGTCGAAAGGCCGCCTGCCAAAACACCGGCGGCAAGCGCTGTCGAAAGGAGTGTCCTGCGGGAAAATCTGAAAGTCATGCGTTCATCCTCTGGCTTGGTTATGAGCGTCGCTTTTTTTCGATCGCCGGCGGCGCGACGGAACTCCGCACGACGATTTCCACGGGCAGCAGTTCTTCCCGTTCGAGGGAGCCGGACTGCTGCCAATCGGTTTCAAGAAGAAGAGACAGGGCGCGCGCGCCGATCGAGCGGACCGGCTGGCGCACCGCCGTCAAGGGCGGCGAAAACAGGTGGAGCGGGCCGACATCGTCGAAACCTATGACCGATACCCGGTCGGGAACGCTGACGCCCTCGGAATAGAGGACCTCGATCATGCCGATCGCGATTTCGTCGGAACTGGCAAAGATCGCGGTGGCCGGAAGCTTCTCGTCGAGAAAACGCCGCGCCGCATGACGACCGGCCGAAACGGTGTATTCGCCGCAGTAGCGGGTGATCTCGACGTTTTCGCCAAAACGCTCGCGAAGCCCCTGCTCGAGCCCTGCGTGGCGGCGGGTGGTGGAAATCATCGCTTCGGGTCCACCGACAAAGACCACCTTGTTATGGCCGAACTCGGCCAGATGCCGTCCCGCAAGATAGCCGCCCTGGTGATTGTCGCAGAACAGCTTGGGGACCATGGCGCCCGGTACGTCCTCGTCGACGATGACAACCTTTCCGGTGCGGTTGATCAGGGCTGCAAGCTCGCCATCATCCGGATGGTTGGTGACGAAGATCAGCCCGTCGACGTGGTGATGCTCGATGAGACCGAGATATTTCTTCTCGCGTCCAGGCCGGTTGAGCGTGGCATTGAGCGAGACGGCAAGACCAAGCTTGTCCGCCTCCTCCTCGATCGCGGCGACGAGCATTGCGAAGAACGGGTTCGAGATATCGGGAATGACGAGTCCGATCATGTCGGAGCGGCCGCGGCTGAGGCGCTGTGCATGCGGGTTCGGAACATAGCCCAGATCGTGGATGGCGGTTTCGATGCGCATCCGCGTTTCATCCGGCAGGACCAGTGAGCCGTTCAGGAGACGCGAAATCGTCGCCACGGAAACGCCCGCAGCCTTCGCCACATCTTTCAGGCCTGGTGCCTTTGCCATCTCGTTCGCCCTCGGAAGGCCTTTGCGACCTTCTCAGTTTCATTTTGTAAAGCGATTTACTAAACCGCTTTACAAGAAAAGTTCAAATCCCGCCTTTTGTCAACTCCATTGTGCTCGCCTCGAAGGTTCCGGATGTCGCCCGCCGGTTCATGGACACGCTCTACATGTTCAGGATTGGGTTCAGCTGGGTGGCTATGAAAGCCTTGTTCTGCCCGTCCATCCGCGATCGCGCAGCCTTCGGCTGTGGAAGGAAAGAGGCCCGATCATTCGCCTTCAGATCGGCCTTGAGGACGCCGCTGATCTGGAAGCCGACCGCGCCCCGTGCGCTGGCGTCTGCAGAATTGACCTGATCTGCCGGGTGAAGAAAACCGGGATGTCTGGTCAACGTCTAAGCCCTCTGACCCGTACCCGAGGAGACGCGTCGGCTGAGCAATTTGAAAATGAGGGTAAAGAGATGGTGCGGGAACGCGCCTTTCATTTCCCGACGCGCGCCGCGAGCTGGAGCGGGCCATGACGGCAATCCGACATGCCCCAATGCAACATGGCCCAATGCGACATGGTCCAATGCGACATGGCCCGCCCCTCTATCAGTCGCGCTTCGCCGTCCAGCCCTTGTAGCTGTTGATGTTGTCAGCCGTGATGAGTTCGGGCTCGAGCAGAACGGTGGTCTCCGCTATCTCCTCGCCGTTGAAGAACTTGTAGCCGAGTTCGAGTGCCTCACCGGCCATCAGATAAGGGTCCTGCGATGCGGAAGCCTTGACCAGCGAATTCGGGTCCTTCAGCGATTTTTCGGTGTCCGGCGCCCCGTCTACACCGGTAATGATGACATCGCGGCCAAGCTGCCTTGCAGCAAGCTGTGCGCCAAGCGCCATCGGGTCATTCGCGCCGAAGACGGCGTCGAGATCGGAATAGCGGGTCAGCAGGCCCTGCATCACGTTCATGCCGCCTTCGCGCGCCGCGCCGCCATTCTGATCGTTAGAAACGACATTGATGCCGTCATTGGCCTTGAACACATCCATGCAGCCGGAGAACCGGTCGTTCAGCGACGAAGAGGACGGGCCCTTGATGATGGCGACATTGCCTTTGCTGTCGAGCGCATCGACAATGTACTGGCAGGCTTTCTTGCCGGCGGCGATATTGTCGGTCATGACCGTGACATCGGCGCCGGGTGCCGACACGTCGAAGGCCGCAACGGTGATGCCCGCCTTCTTCGCACGCTGTACCGCAGGCGCAATCGCGGTGTCGTCAACCGCATTCAGCATGATGATGTCGACGCCCTTCGCGATGAAGCTGTCGATCTGGCTGACCTGCTTGTTGAGGTCGTAGTCGGCGGAGACCGACGTGATTTCAACATCCGGGTTGATCTCGCGGGCGCGATCCTCAATACCCTTGATGGTCGCGACGAAGAAGGGGTTCCCCAGAAGACCGACGGAAATGCCGATGCTGTTCAAGGGCTTGTCCTCGGCCTGGGCAGCAAGGCTGCCGGTCGTCAGGGCAAGCGCCGCCGCCCCGGCAAAAAGGATCTTTTTCGAAATACGCATGTAGTCTTCCTCCACTTTGGTTTTCTTCGGGTTTTCGGGCACGGGTCAGGTCGTGCCGGAACTCCTGCCGCGGAACCGGTCAAGCGTCACGGCGGCAATGATTACGAGGCCTTTGATGATGAACTGCCAGATATCGGACGTACCTGTCAGAATGAGGCCGTTTGAAAGAACAGCGATGATCAGCGCACCGATCAGCGTGCCCCAGATGGAGCCGACGCCGCCGATGAAACTGGTTCCTCCAAGAATGACGGCGGCAATGGCATCAAGTTCGTAGGATTGACCGAGCTGCAGGCCATTGGCGGCATAGAGGCGCGCGGCGGACATGACCCCGCCGAGACCGGCCATCAGGCCTGAGAAGCCGTAGACGAACAACAGGACGACCGGCACCTTGATCCCCGTCAACCGGGCAGCCTCCTGGTTTCCGCCCACTGCATAAATCCAGGTGCCCAGAACGGTGCGGCGAAGAATGAACCAGGCGACGAGAATGACGGCCAGCGCCAGAATGGCGAGAATCGGCACCCCCAGAATGTCTCCGTTACCGATGATCGCAAACGGCAGATCGCCATTGAAGACCGTCGTATCTTGGCCCATCAGACGCGCCACACCGCGCACCGCCGTCAATGATCCAAGGGTCACGATGAAGGGCGGCAGCTGCAACAAGGCCACCAGCGAGCCGTTGGCGAGCCCGAAAAACAGCCCCAGCCCCAGCCCTGCCGGCACGCCGAGCCATCCAAGCTCCGGCATGAGCGAAAAGATCACCGCTGCCATGGCCGAAGCCGCAAGAATGGAGCCAACCGAAAGGTCGATGCCGCCGGTCAGGATGACGAAGGTCATGCCCGCCGCCAGCACGATGTTGATCGAGGCCTGCTGCAGAACGATCGAAAGATTGTTGACCGCAAGAAACTTGCCCGTCAGCAGCTGAAATCCGATTGCAAGCAGGATCAGCACCGGCAGCATGCCCACCGTCTTTGCCAACGCGCTGAAATTCAGGGACCTGCTTCCCGACGATCCGCTCCCGGCTTCACTCATACTCGTCTCCCTGGCCCTACGGCCTTCCCTCTTCAGGCGGCGGACCGTGTACCGGTCGACAACCGCATAATTGCTTCCTGCTCGATCGGCTTGCCGGCAGCTGACCTGACCTCACCCGCAATCCTGCCCTCGCGCATGACGATTGCGCGGTCTGCCACGTTGATGATCTCCGGCAGCTCGCTTGAGATCATGATGATGGCAAGTCCCTGCCGCGCCAGCTCATCGATGATCCTGTAGATCTCCGATTTCGCCCCGACATCGACCCCGCGCGTCGGCTCATCAAGAATGATGACCTTGGGATGCACCTCCAGCAGCCGGCCAAGCAGCACCTTTTGCTGATTGCCGCCCGACAGCGATCCGACATTGGCGAAAGGCGAATGCGCGCGGATGGAGAGCGCCTCGAACTGACGCCTTGCACGATCGCGTGCTGCACGGAAATTACGCATGCCGCCCGGTCCGGCATCTTTTCCCATCACGCAGACATTGATGTTGTCGGCAATCGTCATATCCAGAAAAAGACCAAGCTGCTTGCGGTCTTCGGTCAGGTATACGATGCCTTCGGAAAGGGCAGCGCCGGGGCTGTGCGGGGTGACCTCGGTGCCATTCAGAAAAACCTTGCCGGCGCTTGCCCTGTCAGCACCGTAGATCAACCGCGCAAGCTCCGTGCGGCCGGAACCCACGAGCCCCGCAATACCCAAAACCTCGCCCCTGCACACACGGAAGGAGCAGTCTTTTACCTTGGTGCCAGCGCTCATGTTCTGCACCTCGAGGACGACTTCGCTGTCTTCGCCGTGGTCCACATGCTCCTTGGTATAAAAGGATGAAAGCTCGCGGCCCACCATCATCGAGATCAGGCGCTCCGCGCTCAGCTGGTCACGGGTGAGCGTTCCGATATAGCGCCCGTCGCGCAGCACCGAGCAGCGGTCGGCAAGGCGGTAGATTTCATCCATGCGGTGGCTGATATAGATGATCGCGATGCCATCTGCCTTCAGCGCTGCAATCACCTCGAAAAGGCGTTCCGTCTCCCGGCTCGAAAGCGAGGTGGTCGGCTCGTCCATGACAATGATCCGGGCATTGGTGGACATGGCGCGCGCGATCTCCACCAATTGCCGCTCCCCGAGCGACAGGCTTCCAACAATCGTCGACGGTGAAAAATTGACACCAAGCCGCTTCAGAATTGGCCTGGTCGCGTCCCGCATTTCAGCGCGATTGACGATGCCGGCCCGCGCACGCTCCGCTCCCAGAAAGATGTTCTCGGCAACCGTCAGATTGGGAGCGAGCGAAAGTTCCTGATAGATCACCGCGACGCCGCGCGCCTTGGCCGCTTTCGGATTGCCGGTCGGCATCGCTTCTCCGCCAACGAGGATGGAGCCGCCCTTGTCCGGGACATAGGCGCCGGAAAGGATCTTCATCAAAGTGGATTTGCCGGCGCCGTTCTCGCCCATGAGCGCATGCACCTCACCGCCATAGGCCGTGATCGCGACATCGGAAAGCGCCTTCACCGGACCAAAGGTCTTCGAGATGGCTTCCATTTCAAGAAGCGGGGAAGAGCTCATGAAAGCACCTCTGCGCATGCTGCTGCAAGATTGTTGCAAGGAGAACATGGGAGGCGCGGAAAGAAAGGATAATTTTTCGATCGGGGCATCATTTGAAGTCCGTCCTCCCCTACGGATACTTCCGATGTCATTCTGGCTCACGAGCGTTACCGCAGATCGCCTGAAAATTCAAATCGAAGCATTGGCCTTGGCCCTGAAAGCCGCGACGGCGCGCGGGCACCATGCGACTTGGTGCCCAGAATTTCCGAAAGCATGGAGTTGGTTGGCAGATCCGGCGTGTGTCCCTCTCCAACCCGTCGAACTCCAAAACACTCTGGAGCGACACCCGGTTGGTGCCGGGATGCCGCTCCGAGGCGGTTTCGTCCCGCATTGCAAAAACGCGTCTCCGGCCCGGCGTCGTGCGCCCCGTCTAGTCGACGCGGATATTCGGGCGCACCGATGCCGCGACCATGGCGGACAGCCACAGCAATGCAGCGCGCCACGCTCCATGCAACTCCACCTGATGCAGCCGGTAAAGCGCGGCGTGGCTCAGCCGGGCGAACTGGCCTTGAATGAAGCCGCCTTTGTAGAACCCCTGACGTCCGAGCGTGCCGAAGGCATTGTATTTGCCAAGCGACACCAGCGAACCCAGATCGCGGAACCTGAAAGGCGGAATCGGTCGGCCCTGGAGCGAAGCCGGCAGGTGCCTGGCAAGATGAAGGGCCTGCTGGCGGGCCACCTGGGCGGTCGGGGGCAGAGGCCGGTCCGATGGCGCGACCGTCAGGCTCGCACAATCCCCGATCGCGAAGACGTTATCGGTGCCTTTGACGCGCAGATCTGGTCCAACGACGATCTGCCCCGATCGGGCATGCTCGAATTCGCCGATGCCAGCAAAGGGGCCGGGCGCCCTGATCCCCGCCGCCCAGACCCGAAGCCTCGAATCGATGCGACGGCCATCGGCCAAGACAAAGCCATTCTCATCCGCCGTGACAACGCGCGTCGAGGTGAGCACCCGGACGCCGAGCTCGGACAGCTGCTTGTGCGCTCCGGCGGCGACGCTTTCGGGAAAGGCGGCGAGGATGCGGGGACCGCTCTCGATCAGCGTGATCCCGAGCTTTGGATCCAGACCGCTGCCGTAGCCCTTGGCGATCGCGACAAGCTGGTGAACCTCCGCGGCGAGCTCGACGCCGGTCGCGCCGCCGCCGACGATGGCGATGTTCAATGGCGTGCCCATTTCGGCGGCGCGCAGGAGATCGTCGTAGAAGAGCCGGTTGAAGTTCTGCGCCTCATGCAGATCATCGATGAACTGGCACCACTCGGCAACGCCCGGTGTGCCGAAGTCATTCGCGCGGCTGCCCCCGGCTAGAACCAGGAAATCGTAAGGTAAGGACCGCTCGGCCAGCACCTCCGCTCCCTCCTCGGACAGGATCGGCGCGAGCACGATCCGCCTTTGACGCACATCGACATCCGTCATCGTTCCCGGGATGAAACCGAAGCCGTGCGTTGCCGCATGGGCCAGATAGGAAATCTTCTCCTGATAGGCGTTGGCCGTGCCGGCGGCGAATGTGTGCAGCATCGGCTTCCAGACATGCCATAGGTTGCGGTCTACGAGCGAGATCTACGCCTCGCCCCGCAAGCCCAGTCGATGGCCAAGTCTTGTCGCGAGGGCCAGCCCCGCGATGCCTCCGCCTACGATGACGACATGTGTCCTGCCATTCTGCTTTGGCTGCATGATCATTCTTCCTGATGGCGCGCTTTCGCGCGGATTTCGCTCCCGGCCGTTCAGAAGCGCGTGACGACCAGGCCGTTCCATCCGAGATCGACATGGGCCAGAATGTAGAAGGGAATATCGACGGCGCGGGGCCTCCCGAAAATGAGCGTCTCCCCCATCATGACGATGAGCGGCGAGACCTCGAACGAGGCGAGAGCCGACAGGCATCCCGGAATTCACCTGCCTCCGCTCCGACATTCGCATCGGCCAACGCGAACAAGGGCTTTATCCGCTCTTCGCGGTAAGCAGCTGCCAATGACGGAGAGTGCGACCTCGCCTCCAAAATTTCATTGCCTAACAAGTCATTCAAAATTAGCACATCCGGATCAGCGCGCAAGTGGCTCCATGCGACGCGCACCGACAGCCCGAATGTCCCCGCTCCTTCTTCGGGAACAGGCTGGAGGCGGGATACTCTGACCATAAAATACGGGCTTTCCCGTCATTTCACGCTGACGATGATTAAGGGTCGCAAACTGATGCGGTGGATGCCCGACGGAGGTCGCTGATGGCTGGGTGCTGCCCGCACTCTGTCCGACGCCATGTCATTGCGAGCATGACGCAAAGCATCATCGCCAATGCCCTCAACGCTGTTGTCGCACGAAACCCACTTGGCGCGCTCGGGCGGCCGCCAATTGCCCGTGAGGTCGCGCTCATCTGATGACGATTACGCCCTTTGGAGGCGCTTTCCAGCTTTGCCGGATGGCTCTATAAGCGCGACGCTCGGGAAGATTTTTCGTGTCAGGCTCGCGCAGGCTGTTCGAGCGCGGCAAGAACGGCGTCGCCGCCCGAATAGAGGGTCTGGCTGTCGATGATCCGTGCCCCGTGCCGATCGGTAACGACGAGCTGCGGGACGCCATGGACGCCGAGCTTCGCCATCAATGCGAGCGCGTCGGAAATGCGGCGGTCGGTCGCCTCTTTCAGCGCCGCGTCGCCTTCGATCGCTGCCTGAATCGCCACTGAGTCGCGTTCGATCCCGAAGCGGCCGGCAACCGTCTCAGCAATGGCGGCCACCACATCGGCACGGGCCGTGTCCAGACCGTCGACGTAACGGGCCTTTTGCGCCGCATGCAGGAACAGCGGTTCGAGGGCGGGGTCGATCTGGCCCAGCGCGACGAGGCCGAGGGTCAGCGCCTGAGATGAAAACACGCCGCCCGGCGCACGCATCACACCTTGATGATAGGCCTCGCTGAAGGGTTGGCCGGTCAGCGCCTGGATGCGGCCGTCATTGGCGCGGGCATGGTCCGCGATCGCGGAGACGGGGCGGGGCGGCACAAAAAGGCCAGTCGGCATCAGCGTCAGCCGCTCGCCATAGGTCTCGGCGACGCGCTTCAGCTGAGGCGCAGCCGCATAGCACCAGCCGCAGAGCGGATCGAAAAGGTAGGTAAGATGAAACATCTCAGGCATCCTTATGCTTGTGCGTAATTGACGCCCTTATATTTTTTCCTGTTTTGAAGATATATGGGCTATTATTGCCAACACTGTTGCATGATATGAGCGAATAGATGCTGGATCGGATCATCGCCGCGGAAGTCTTCATCGAAACGGTCGAACGTGGCAGCGCCACGGCCGCCGCCGAGGCGCTTGGAATGTCGCGCGCCATGGCGTCCCGCTATCTCGCCGCGATGGAAGACTGGGCCGGAACACGCCTTCTGCACCGCTCGACCCGTCACATGTCGCTATCAACCGCCGGAGAGCGGGCGCTTGTCCGCTGCCGGAAGCTGGTAGAAATCGCAAACGGCATATCCGGCCAGGCGTCTGATGACGGGACGCCCCAGGGACAGTTGCGCGTTGCCATGCCCGGAATGCTGGCCGACGTGATCTTCCTGCCCATGGCGCCCGATTTCGCCAGTCGTTATCCGAAGGTATCGATCGATCTGCAGGTCACTGACCGGCTGGTCGATCTCGTCCAGGATCGGATCGACGTATCCCTGCGGATCAGCGGGTCGCTGGACAGCGCCGTGATCGCGCGTCGGCTCGGCGGCGTCAAGTCGGTGCTTTGCGCCGCCCCTGCCCTCATCTCGCGGATCGGCCTGCCGGAAGCCCCTGAGGCGCTTGCCGCCTGCCCTTGCGTGACCTTTGCGCAATTCGGCGGCGGCAGTTGGACCCTTTCTGGTCCTGGGCGCACCGCCCGGATCGAGGTCGATGGCCCGTTGCAGACCAACGAGACCCTGATCCTTGCCCGTGCGGCACTGGAGGGGCTGGGCGTTGTCATGCTGCCGGTCTTCGCCGCCCGCCCCTATATCGCCAGCGGAGAGCTGGTCCATGTATTGCCCGAATGGGAACCTCTCGCGCTATCGCTCTACGCGATCTATGCGTCGCGGCGGCACCTGCCAGCCGCCACACGCGCCTTCA
This sequence comes from Martelella limonii, assembly GCF_013344475.1. Lineage (GTDB taxonomy): Bacteria > Pseudomonadota > Alphaproteobacteria > Rhizobiales > Rhizobiaceae > Martelella > Martelella limonii. The sequence goes on from NZ_JABUOU010000007.1 coordinate 171,057, forward strand.
TCGACTTCATCGCCGAAAAGATCGCGCACGAAGCTCCCTTTCAAGGACACTAACGCCTGGGTGCCACGCTGACTGGATGCCGCCTTTCCAGACCCTAAAACAGCCGCTCTTGCGGCGACTGAAGCCGGTGCCTCGAAGGGGCGCTTTCCGCTCAGGCAGGGGTCACCTCCAAACCATGATCTCTCTCTCACGATACACTTCCCTTCCTCGGCTTTCTCGAGGACAGGAAGGCATGCTCGACCCAAGCGCCGCCATCGAACACCGAGTATGCGCAGCGGAAGCAGATCGATAAGAGGGTCGGTCCGGCCGCCAGTTCGGCGCGGTCGAGCGCGCAGGCGTCAGGCAACCCGGCGGGTCGCGCCGAGCCAGCCAAGCACCTGCCCGGCCTTAAAGAGCGCATCATGCGGCCAAGCGTGCCGCCGCAGCCAGATTGGAAATCCAGCCTGATGTGAAGGTTAACACGCGCTCCTTGCCTTGCAGGCCGGCCAGTTCGCCCTCCGTGTTGTCAACCGCCGACCTTCAAGTCGGGCGCTGAGGGATCAACGGTGTGCTCGACCTTTTCCCGCTGCCTTTTGGCTTCTCTCTCTCTTGCTTGCTCCCTTTCTCCATCACGGTGTGACTTCAGTGAGTAGAAGATGGTCGCGGCGAGTACGCCAAACTTGAATATTATAAGGACTATGGGAATCCAGTTCATCGTTTTGACTCTGTCACTTTGTGTTGTTTTATGCGTTCGATCGCGAAATTGTACGGCCTCAGGCGACGTGACGGGCCTTGCCGAGCCAGTCGAGCGCCTGCCCGGCTTCGGAGAGCGCTTGCGTCAAAGCGAGCATGTGATCTTGGGTGTGAAACGGCGTCGGCGTGATCCTCAGGCGCTCCTGCCCCCGGGCTACCGTGGGATAGTTGATCGGCTGGACATAGATGTCGTGCTGATCGAGAAGACGCGCGCAGATCTCGCGACAGAGATGCGCATCGCCCACGATCACGGGCAGGATGTGGCTTGGCGTATCGAGTACCGGGATCCCGGCGGCCTGGAGCATGGCCTTCAGTGCGGCAGCATTTTCCGCCTGTCGGGTGCGCTCCTCCGGATGGGTCCGGACATGGCGCACCGCCGCAAGGGCGCCGGCGGCGAGATGCGGACAGAGGGAGGTGGTGAAGATGAAGCTGTCCGCCATCGAGCGGATCACATCGACCAGCAGCGCCGGGCCCGCGACATAGCCGCCCATCACCCCGAAGGCCTTGGCAAGCGTGCCTTCGATGATCGTCAGCCGGTCGGCGAGGCCTTCGCGGTCGGCGATGCCGCCGCCCTCGGGTCCGTAGAGACCGACGGCATGGACCTCGTCGAGATAGGTGATCGCGCCGTAACGGTCGGCGACGTCGCAGATCGCCGCGATCGGCGCGATATCGCCGTCCATGCTGTAGACGCTCTCGAAGGCGACGATTTTCGGCCGGGCAGGATCAATTCCCGCCATCAGTTCCTCAAGGTGGGCAACATCATTGTGGCGGAAGATGAAACGCTCGGCGCCGGAGCGCCTGATGCCCTCGATCATCGAATTGTGATTGAGCGCGTCGGAGAAGATCGCGCAATCCGGCAGGATGCGGCCAAGCGTGCCGAGCGCGGCCAGATTTGAAATCCAGCCTGACGTGAAGATCAGCGCCGCCTCCTTGCCATGCAGGTCGGCAAGCTCGCTTTCCAGCGCGACATGCTGATGATTGGTGCCGGAAATATTGCGCGTGCCGCCTGTTCCCGCGCCGGAAAGATCGATCGCACGATGCATTGCGTCGAGAATATCGGGGTGCTGGCCCATGCCGAGATAATCATTGCTGCACCAGACGGTCACCCGCTGCGTGGTGCCATCCGGCCTGTGCCGCAGCGCCGCCGGGAAAGCGCCTGCGATACGTTCAAGCTCCGCGAATGTCCTGTAGCGTCCATCAAGTTTCAGCTCCGAAAGCAGAGCCTGAAACCTGTCATCGTAATTCGTCATGATATTGCCACCTGCAATGTGCGGTCCTGCGTTGGCCGGATCAGGAGACTCCGAATAGCCATACACTTCCCCGAAAATAGCTATTGTATGCCTCTAATGCAACGACTTTCGCCCATACACCCATCGCGCGCGGTTTTAAAGCTTTTCGGAAAGCAATTTTATGCTATCTTATCAGCTGTATAGTTGGCGAGCACGATCACCGGAACACAGTCGCCTTTACAAATTTAACCATACAATATATCATCTTTGTATGGACGGTAGAGGCGCCAAGAGATGCGGAAAAAGCGACTGATCGGGAACGACGTCCCGCCGGGCCGGGCTGCGCGCTGTGAGCGGCTGCCCGCGCAGAGCGAGATTGCAGTGGCTTCGGTCGTCGATGCGGAAATCGTGACACGCGCCAGCGCGATCCGCTCCGAGACCAGTTCGGGCGTTTCGATCTTCCCCGCCGCGGCGTTCGCAACCCTCGCCCATCCCGTCGAGGCAGTGAGACCTTCGCCTGGCGTCGCGCCCGATCGCGACGGGCCGGAGGCAGGGCTTTGCCTTCTTGCCGACCGCATTGACCACCCCTTGGCCGCAACCCGAGCCATTTTCCAGGCTTCAGAAGGAGCACTTTCATGTTCGGCCTGACCGCCCTTGAACTCGCGCGCATCCAGTTCGGCTTTACCGTGTCGTTCCACATCATCTTTCCGGCCATCACCATCGGGCTCGCCAGCTTCCTGGCGGTGCTGGAGGGGCTCTGGCTGTGGAAGAAGGATACGGTCTATCGCGATCTCTACCATTTCTGGACCAAGGTCTTTGCCGTCAATTTTGCGATGGGCGTCGTCTCCGGCCTCGTCATGGCCTACCAGTTCGGCACGAACTGGAGTTACTTCTCTGCTTTTGCCGGGTCGGTCACCGGACCGCTTCTGGCCTATGAGGTGCTGACGGCGTTCTTCCTGGAGGCCGGCTTTCTCGGCGTCATGCTGTTCGGCTGGAACAGGGTCGGCCCGGGGCTGCACTTCTTTTCCACCATCATGGTCGCGATCGGCACGCTGATTTCGGCAACCTGGATTCTCGCCTCCAACAGCTGGATGCAGACGCCGCAGGGCTACGACATCGTCAATGGCGTGATCGTGCCGACGGACTGGCTGAAGGTGATCTTCAACCCATCCTTCCCCTACCGCCTGCTGCATATGACCATTGCCGCCTTTCTGGCAACCGCGCTGTTCGTGGGCGCCTCCGGTGCATGGCATCTCCTGCGCGGACGCAACGATGCACATGTGCGCAAGATGTTCTCCATGGCGATGTGGATGCTGATCGTCGTGACTCCGATCCAGATCGCCGTCGGCGATCAGCACGGCTTGAATACGCTGGAGTACCAGCCCGCCAAGATCGCGGCGATCGAAGGCCACTGGCGCAACGAACCCGGCGAGAAGGGCGTGCCGCTGACCCTGTTCGGCTGGCCGGACATGCAAGCCGAGGAAACCAAATATGCTGTCCAGATCCCCCATCTGGGCAGCATCATCCTCACCCATACCCTTGACGGCCAGTTTCCCGGCCTCAGCGAATACCCGCCGGAGGACCGCCCCAATTCCACCGTCGTATTCTGGTCGTTCCGGATCATGGTCGGTCTCGGCTTTCTGATGCTCGCTCTTGGCGCCTGGGCGCTGTGGCTGCGCCGTGGCGGGAGGCTATATGAAAACCGCTTGTTCCTGCGCTTTGCCACCGTCATGGGGCCGAGCGGCCTGATCGCCATTCTCGCAGGCTGGTTCACCACCGAAATCGGCCGACAGCCCTGGGTCGTCTATGGCGTGATGCGAACCTCGGATGCGGTCTCGAACCACTCGGCGCTCGCCTTGTCGGTCACGCTGCTGATGTTCATCGTCATGTATTTCTGCGTCTTCGGCGTCGGCGTCGGCTACATGCTGAAGCTTGTCGCCAAGGGGCCCGGCGTCAGCAGGAACGATAACCCTCCGCAGACGCCCGGACAAAGTCAACGCCCATCGCGGCCGCTGTCGGCGGCGCCCGACAACACCGATCCGTCGATCAACTGAGAGGATATGAACATGGGTATCGACCTGCCTCTTCTATGGGCGATCATCATCGGCTTCGGGTTGATGATGTATGTGATCATGGACGGTTTTGACCTCGGCATCGGCATTCTCTTTCCCTTCGTAAAGGGAAAGGAGGATCGGGACGTCATGGTCAACAGTGTCGCGCCGGTCTGGGATGGCAACGAGACCTGGCTGGTGCTTGGCGGCGCCGGACTGCTGGCCGCCTTTCCGCTGGCCTATGCCACGATCCTGAGCGCGCTCTATTTCCCCTTGATCCTGATGCTGGCCGGGCTGATCTGGCGCGGCGTCGCATTCGAGTTCCGCTTCAAGGCAGATGAGGCGCACCGGCCATTCTGGGACAAGGCCTTCGCCTGGGGCTCCTATATCGCGACCTTCTTCCAGGGGGTCGCGATTGGCGCCTTCATCAACGGTTTTGCGATGGAGAACGGGGTCTATGCCGGCGGTGCGCTGGCCTTCCTGACGCCGTTCAGCCTGTTCACCGGGGCCGCCCTTCTGGTCGCCTATGCGCTTTTGGGAACGACCTGGCTGGTGATGAAGACAGAGGGGGCGCTGCAGGATCGAATGCGGCAGCTCGGCAGGCCGATCACGCTAGCCCTGCTCGGCGCGATCGCGCTCGTCAGCCTGTGGACGCCGCTTGCCCATCCCGACGTCGCCGAGCGCTGGTTCACGCTGCCCGACCTGATCTTCTTCCTGCCTGTTCCCCTGCTGGTTCTGCTGGCGGTCTTTCTTCTGCTGAAGACGCTTGCCGGCAAAAGCCATGCAGCGCCCTTCATCCTCTCCCTTTTTCTGCTGTTCGTGGGCTATTCGGGGCTCGCCATCAGCCTGTGGCCGAACATCATCCCGCCGGGCGTCTCGATCTGGCAGGCGGCAGCGCCACCCGAGAGCCTGGGATTTGCGCTTGTCGGGGCGCTGTTCATCATCCCCTTCATCCTCGCCTACACCGCATGGTCCTATTACGTGTTCCGCGGCAAGGTTCGCGCCGGAGAAGGATATCACTGATGCGCGACCTTCCTGAGACCCGCAACAAATGGCTGAGCCGGATCGGCTGGCTGATCGCCATCTGGGCCGGGAGCGTTCTCGCTCTGGCTGTCTTCGCCTATGGAATGAGGCTGTTGATGAGCTTCGCCGGGATGACGACCTGAAGAAATAGGGCGAGCGCGTCGCCTCAGGCACGACCTCCCCCGCGAACGGCGGCATGGCCTGATTGTCCGGCCCCTTCTCTTCAAACGGGCCGGCACACATGCGGCATGCCGGGAGTTTTGCGGGTAAGAGAGAGAGGACATTCTTGCCGCTCTCCAGCTTCTCCTAAAAGGCCCGCTTCATCAAAACCGGTAGCCGAAGCGTACGGAGCCGACATGCGACTGATAGTCGTCGGCAAACGCACCGTCGTACTGGAATTTCAGCTCCATGCCCTGGCGCTTTGCAAGATCGAGCCCGAGCGAGACATGCCCGACGGTATCGGCAATCGGCGTGAAGGTCGAGAAACTGTCCATTGAGGACAGGCCTGCAAAACGCGCGGTGGTCTCCCAGGCGTCCGACGACAGGAACGTAACGCCGAGATCGCCGTAAAGCCGCGCCGGCCAGTCCTCCTTGAACGGGATTCGCACGCCGAACTCGATCCCCGGCGTCACGCCGAAGGCGGTATCGGAATTGCCGTCGACCATCAGGTTCAACGCACCGGCGCCGGTTTCAGTATAGCCGAACTGCTGCATGTTGATGACATCGAAATCGACCCTCGGGCGCATGTAATACTGATCGCCGAAAGCCACTTCATAGGATGCGCGGAACCGGGCAAAGAGCATCGCGGAATCCGGCTCGCCCCGCGCCGTGGCGGAGAGTGTGTCGAGATTGATGTAACGCTTGGAATCGCCGGAATTGTAACCCGCGCCCGCGACCAGGCCGAGGAGCCAGGGCCCCATTTCCCGCTTCAGCGCAACCGCGCCGGTAAAGGACTGCTGGTCCATCTTTTCCGAGCCGCTGTCATCGCGGAACCAGCTATTCTCATAGGAAAGCGCTGAGCCCAGGAACCAGCCATCGCTGATTTCCGTCTGGCCGCCGAACTGCAAGCCGCCGACCGATTGCGTGTAGCCGCGCGCATCGCCGTGCGCCTCCTGCGTCGTCTCGCCGCCAAGCGCGCGGCTCCAAACGCAAGACCCCTCATCCATCATCACACCGGTCGTCTCGAAGGCCGGGCAAGACAGCACGCTGCTGGCGGCTGCGATTGCGGCAGAGGGCGAAGCCGCCAATGGCGCGGCCGCCGTCTGCGAGTCGAGCTCCAGCAGCATGTCGGAGAAGGTTTCCGGCTCGGACTGATGGAACGCACCGAACGCCTGTCCGAGCGAGATCTCGTCCGTGTCAAATTTCAGTTCACTCGCGCTGCCGTCGGAGATTTTGTCCCAGGACTGCTGCATCGCCTTCGAGACTTCGCCGGCATTCTTGCCGAGCGAAACGCCATTGCCGGTGAAATGCGCATCGTCAACGGAGAAACCTTGCCAGCCCTCGGACGATTTGGTGACCTCGGTGAAATCGAAGACCAGCGAGGACAGCGCCGTGATCGCCGACATATCTGCCCCTTCAGCCTTCAGAAACTCGGTGCGTGTCTTCGGAAGCAGCGCATTGGCGTTGACATCAACGCCCCAGGTACCGGCGAAATCGCCCTCGATCAGCACTCTATCAGCAGTGCCGTTTTCCATGTCGACATCGACATCTGTCAAAAGCCCGCCGCTGCTGGACGTATCCGTCCGCCAGTCGAACCTGTCGCTGCGCTTGAAGTAGCTGAAGGGCGAAAACGTGGTCGAAAGGCCGAGATCGGCGACATCATAGGCGCTGCCATCGGCTTTGGTACCGACACCCAGAAGATCGCCGGTAAAGGTCGTGGAAATCGTGTTCCACGCGCCGCCGGGATTGATGCTGCCGGCGTTGAGAACGCCATCGACATCAGCGATCGCACCGGTCACGAACGTGCCCGTGCCCTGGTTGAGCAACAGGCTGGTACCACCCAAAGCCGCCATCTTTACCGCGCCGTCAGCCGCAGACGAAGACGGCGTCGCGAATGTGTGGTGCAGCAGATTGCCGCTCAGCGTGCCGTAATTGTTATGGGTGATGCTGGTCGTCGCCGCACCTGACGCATAGACCGCACCGCCCAGGAAATCGCCATTCGTCGCCGAAGCGCCCGATCCCGTCACCGACCCGCCCTTGTTGATCGTCAGCGTCATGGTCGGGCTGGTCGTCTGCGCCCATACGCCCCACGCCGTCGGATCCTTCGCCGTGACCGAGCCGTCGACCGTCACGGCCAGCGAGCCGGTCATCGTGTTGCCGTCCGCACGATCGCCTTCGGTATTGTTGAAGCGGCCGAGTGTTCCCGCATAGGTCTTGCCGTTCTGGGTGAAGATGCCGCCCGATCCGCCAATGGCCTGCGCCACGATCCCGTGGGCATATTTGCCGGTGGTATAGACGGATGCCCCTGATGCGACCGAAACGTCGACGGTTCCTGCGCTTTCGGCGTTGCCGCTATCGGTATAGTAGAAATTCGATCCGCTCGAGAGGCCGCCGTAATAGCCGTAGGTGGCATTGAGCTTCTGCGCCAGATCGCCCGCCACCCCACCGCCGCCGGAAACCGTTTGCGCCAGAACGCCGAAAGCGCCGTCGCCGGAGGTGACGATAGAGGCGTCGCCTTCGACGGTGACGCTCACCTTGTCTGCGCTGTTGGGCGCCTGTTCCTTGATGAACGTCATCTTGTCGGTGACCGTCGAAGCGGCCGTCAGGAAGCCGCCGCCGCCACTGATCGACTGGCCGACAATACCGACAGAGCGTGTGCCATATGTTCTGATCTTGCCGGAATGCGAGATACTGACCGCGCCGCCATGGGCGTCACCCGATCCGTCGTCGGACCCTAAGGTCGCGCTCAACACGTTGGATATGGTGTCGTCATTGACCGCGTTGGCTGTGCCAAGCGCCACACTGACGAGACCGCCGCCGCCGCCGATGGACTGGGCAATGATGCCCTGCGAGCCATCGCCCTTGGTCACGATCTGGGTATCCGAGAGCGTCTTGACGGTTACAGTGCCGGCCGTTCCGGCGCTGCCAACCGACGTTCCGCCGAGGCCGATCTTGACCTTGGAAATGGCAAGTCCCGACGAAAACCCGATGCCGCCGCCGCCGGCAATCGACTGGGCAACCACGCCGTGGGATGCGAATCCGCCGGTATAGATGCTGCCGGCGTAAACCGAGACATCGCCGCCATCGCCGCCGCTTCCCCCTGCCGAGCCGATGGTGAGCGTGGCGCAGCTATCCTTGTCGTCGGAGTCGCTATCCGAACTGCTCGCGCTGGACGCGCTATCGCAACTGCTGCTGTCGGAGCTGCCCGACGCACTGGAAGAACTGCTGTCGTCGGAATCGTCGCTGCCGGACGAAATCGCGACCGCGCCGCCGCCGCCGCCGATCGACTGCGCGACAATGCCGGACGACATCGTGCCATAGGTATGGATTGTGCCGGTCCCGACAATCGTTCCGGAACCATCCTCGCCGATGGTCACGGTTCCACCGGCTCCGCCCGCTCCACCGGTCGAACCGACGGTTACGCCGAATGTCAGCGTTTTGTCGTCGCTGTCGTCGTCGCTGTCATCATCACCACCGTCATCGTCGTCGTCGTCATCCGACGATGCAACCGCGGCCATGGACAGTTGCGTCGCTTCCGCCGCGTCGTCGCTGTCGTCATCATCATCATCGTCGTCGTCATCCTCGTCCTCCTTGATCGAAAGAGAACTCTTCCCGGAACCGGCCGCACCGCCGCCGCCGCCGATCGACTGGGCGAGAATGGCATCCGACCAGTCTCCCTTTGTGGTGATCGTGCCTTCGCTTGAAATGCTCACCGCGCCGCCATCGCCGCCTGCCGACCCCTTCGCGCCAAGGCCGATCGTGAGGGCCCAGTCGGCATCGCCGCTCCCGCCGCCGCCGGAAGACGAACCGCCGCCGCCGCCGATCGACTGGGCGAATATCCCGCGTGACACATGACCGCCGGTGTAGAGTGAGGCCCCGGCATCATCCATGTGGACATCGACACTGCCGCCATCATTGCCTGAACCACCATCGGCTCCCAGACCGATATTCAGCGCCGCCGACTTGATGCCATTCGCGGCCTTCGTCGAGCCGGAGCCCGTTCCGGCATTGCCGCCGCCGCCGCCGATCGAATGCGCCAGGATGGCATCAGCATAGCTGCCCGTCGTGCTGATCGCGCCATAATGGCTGACGCTGACCGTGCCGCCGACCCCGCCGATGCCGCCGGAACCGCCTACATAGGAATTCACCGAGACCGCAAAATCCGTGCCGGCATCCACGGCCTCCTCGTCTTCAGCCAGCCAGGAGGTGATCGATTTAGCGACAGAGCTGGCGGTCGCATCGCCGCCATTGCCGCCGCCGCCGCCGATCGATTGGACGACGAGGCCGCCCGCTCCGTCGCCGGTGGTGACAACCCTTGAGGTCTTGTAGATATGCGCGTTTGCCGTGCCGCCATCGCCACCGGCACCAGCATTGCCGCCATGGGCAACGGATACAGAAAGCGAAACCGTGTTGCCCTCTTCATCGAAGGGAACGCCCGCGGAAATCGCTTTTGAGGACGCCTGGCCACCCGAACCGCCGCCACCGCCGATCGACTGGACGACGATGCCCTGGGCATCGGTCCCGGACGTCGAAACCACGCCGTTGGTATAGACCTTTGCCTCGCCGCCATCACCGCCATAAGCGCCCGTGCCGCCATGCGCAATCGAAATGGCAATGCCGAGACCGGCAGCGGTCGATTTGCCATTGCCGCCAACGCCGCCGCCGCCGCCGATCGACTGCACCAGCATGCCGGTTCCGTGATCGCCCTTGGTCGACACGATGCTGTAGCCGGACGCACCTTTGGTCCCGGAACCATATTGCGTGACCTGCGCGGAACCGCCCTCTCCTCCCGCACCGCCGCTTCCACCGGTGGCGCTTGAAAAGCCGATGCCCCAGGCCGTGGCCTGACCACCGGCACCACCACCACCGCCAACGGAGTGGGCAATCATCCCCATCGCATAGTCGCCGGCAACAGAGATGGACGTGCCGCTCTCGGTTATGATCAGAGCGCTTCCGCCATCACCCCCGGGACCGCCGGCGCCGCCGACCGTGTGAAACAGGCCCTTCTTGTTGCGCCCCTGACCGCCGCCGCCGCCGATCGATTGGGCGACGATGCCGTGCGCTTCCGAGCCCACCGTGCTCAGATTGCCATAATTGTGGACGTCGACCGTGCCGCCATTGCTGCCCGACGTGGCACTGTCGCTGCTGCTCTTGACGGCCGAACTTGAGCTCGTGCCCGCTCCGATCGCGCCCGTCGAGCCGGTGCCACTGTTGGTGCCGCCGCCGCCGCCGATCGACTGCGCGAGAATGGCGATCCCGCCGCCCAGTTCCGTCTGGTCGGAGCTGCTGGCCGCAGTTTTTGCCCCGGCATAACCGCCATACGTCGAAATATTGCCCTTGTTGGTGACCGTCACCGTGCCAGGCACCGAACCGGAATTCTGCCCGCCGACCGTCTGGCCGTCATAGGGGCTTGCTACGGCAGTGCCATACGTCAGGCTCGTCGTGGGCACGCTTCCGGCAGATTCAAGCAACCCGCCACCGCCGCCGATCGATTGCGCCACTATGCCGTGGGAATCGATGCCATGAACCGTGATGTTGCCCGTATTGGTCACAGTAACGTCATCGCTGGTCGAACCGTTTGCGCTCGTATCGCCCCAGGTGAGCGTCCCACCATCCGAATTCGTATAGATCCCATCGCCATCTGCCGCAGATGCCGATTGCGCAATGATGCCGTGCGAATGATCGCCGTATGTGGTGAGACCGAAATCATTGGCTACGGTCACGATCTGGGCGAGACCGCCCCACCCGTTTTCACCCTTGTAGGTCGATGATCCACCGCCGCCCAGAGATTGGGCGATAATGGCGCTTGAAGTATCGCCGTGGGTTATGATCTGCCCGCCGCCGGTGAGCTTGACATTGACGTTAGCACCACCGCCGCCTGGCGCTTCCCGTCCATCCTTGGTGCTTTCATACGAGGTGCCGCCCTGGCTGACGGCGAGAATGCCGGGAGAGTAGTCGCCTTGGGAATCAAGCAGGGTCGATGACGCCCCGTAGACCGTCACGGCAACCGGCGATGCGTTGAACCCCTCCATCGCCTTCTTGCCGCCACCCGGCAGGCCATCGCCCGATCGCGAGATCGCCATGATCGCCGCACCGGTTTTACGGGTGAGCTGAACGCTCTGATAGACGGTTCCAAGGTAAACCGCACCGGCAGACTGTGTGGTGATCTTGCCCGCCATCGGCGTTTGCGCTGAACCGACCTGAACCTCGGCAGCCGTTGCATTCGGATTTTCTACATCGACGGAACTGCTCCCGCCGCCATCGCCACCGGGGCCTGTCTCGAAGCTATTGGTGTTATAGGGTGTATTGCCGCCATATGAAGCGGCCAGAATGGCCGGCCCGCTCTTGGTGGCGTAGACGGATTTCGATGTGTAGACCGAAACGGGCAAGGCATATCCGCTCGAGGTGTAATCGCCCGAACCCGAATAGGTGGCCGGACCGCCAAGGCTCAGCGCGGCAATGCCGAAGGTGGCGCCGGACACCGTTCCGGTTGAATGCACGGAGACGGCACCCCCCTGACCTGCATTGGCATCCTTGTCATGGGAATCGCGCGTGGCCCCTCCTTGTGAGAGCGCGAAAATGCCGCCGCCCACCAAGCTTGAGACATCCCCGGAGCTTATGATGGAAACATTGCCGCCATCCCCGGCCCCGGTCTCCTTGTTCGTGTCGGTCCCGCTCCAGTTGAGCGCGCCGAGCGACACCGCATTCAGCCCGTTGGACTGGGTTCTGCCGATACGCAGATTGCTGTAGGGAATCTCATCTCCAGGGGCAAAAAGCAGATCGGTGTCGCCAGCCTCGCTCACCGTGACCGTCGCGCTATTGGTGACCTTCACACCAAAGCCCGACCACGCCCAGTTGGAATGCACGCCATAGGTCTGACCGCGGTAGGTATCGCTCCCGCCGCCATCGCCTGGATTGATGAGCGCCATATAGGCACCGCCATAGGCATATTGCGTCGTTGTCAAAGTCCCGGAAGAAATCGTGCAGCTGATTGTCTGCGAAGCAATGTCGCTGTTTCTGCTCTCAAACTGATCCTTGTCTATGTTTGAAGCCGTTTCGGTCGTCACCCAGGACGGTTCGCACGTCACCGACGCATAGGCGCGGGTGTAGCCACGGGAATAAAACGGCATGGGAACACCGGCAAGCGTTCCGGCAAGAGCCGTGGAATGAAACAGAAGTGACGATGCAATCCATCGCCTCTTGCCGGCCACGTGTTTGCGAACCTGTTTCGGATCAACCTGGCTGACCGATATATAGTGCCGCTTCTTATCCACGTTTCGCACCCTAATATATTTATTAGCAATGTGAGAAAGATGGCAGACCGACCTCAATCGCGCCACATTATATTTCTTCGGTACCAGGAAAGGTCTCCGAAAAGACTGAATCGTCAATTCAATTCCGTTTGGCGGATTTGATGATTTTGAATGCAGAAACGATCAGGACGACTGCTGAAAAGTCGCGTTTGATTTTCTCCACAGACAGTGCACCCTGATGAAGCGCTCGCTTTTTGCGACAGCCATTTCCACGCGGGCAAGGTCTGCCCATCCTGACTGCAGGACACGGTCGACAAAGATGCCGGCTTCATGACAGCCGGCATCGCGCAGCGCGTTTCGAAGCACTCCCGCCCGCAACGCATGACTTTCAGTCTGCGATCCGGATCCAGGCTCCGTCTCGGTCGATCCGGCATCCCTGCGGCCCTACTCCAAGCATGGCGGCAGCGATCGCGGGCAGCTTGATGACGATGCTGGTGGACAGGTCGATGCGGTCAGGGTTCGTGACCTGCATGAACAGCGTCACATCGCTGCTCGCGCCTTCTGCCTGTTCCATCGGTGGAACGAAATTGGTGATCCACCCCTTTCCCGAAGTCTTCCACTTGAGCCCCGCCGCCTCTGACATTTCCAGCTGCGAGGGATGGAATGGCGGCGAAAACTGCAGCGTTCTCTCCCCCTGGTTCATCGCATCCAGAATACCTGCGCGGCTGGCGATCATATCCTGAAACTGGGCCGGGCAGCCTTCAATGCTGGCAGGCCCCACTTCGGCACGCCATCTGCCGCTTTTCGGTTGCGGGCCCTCCACCGGAACGCCTGCCTTGAAGACCTTGCTCTTCGGTCGGCAAAGGGTTGGCCCTTCGTAGCGGATGTCATCCGTTGCAGCCATCACCGCGAGCTCATCCGGGCGGGTATCGGGTGGTGCCCATTGCGCGGGTTTGCCCTTGCTTATCACGAACATGGTCGAGCCCTCCGGCCGCAAGGCGGCCTCGGTATCAAGAGCAGCCAGCATTGCCGGATCGGCACTGACGAAATCGACCCTGACGCCCTCTTCGATCAGCACCACCATTGGCGGGCAGCCGATCTGAGCAGAAGACGTTGATCCAAGACAGGCGGCGATCAGCATTGCGATCAATACGCGCATATCAATTCCCCGTCAGCTGGCGGCGGAGCGCCTCGAAGGCATCGGCATCAACGCCCTGCCCCGGTTTTGGAAGGACAAGCGCGCGACCTGACCCCGCCTGGGCACTGCCGGTGAGGCTGCCTCTGATCAGGTCGAACTCGCCGGTGGAAATGTAGGCACTGAAATAGCAGAGCGAACCGAGCGCCGTGACTTCGCAATCACTTCCGCCGGGCTGGTTCAGGCCAAGCCGCTTCCGGTTTCCCGCCGGGTCCTGATCGGTGAACCATGTCGAAATCCGCCCGTCGCTCCCGCGTGCCGCAACCTCGACCGACCACCCTGCAGGCAGGGCCCCTGATATCCCCAGATCGGGCTGCTGAAACGTACAGTCGGCCTCTATCGGGCAGCGACGCAGAACGGTGCCTCGCGATGTCGGTGCGGGCGTCGCTTGCTGCGCCTCTATCGCGCCGAGCAGCACGCCCAGAACGGCAGATGGATCGCCGGAACTGCTGCCATCCTTTCCCATCGCGGCCATCGCGGTCATTGCGGAGGCCAGAGCCTCGGCGCTTGCCGCTGCCGCCGGGTCCTGACCTTTCAATTGCTCCGCCAGCTTGGAAACGGCTGCGGCCGGATCCGGCAGAGTGTTGGTGTCTGCTGCGGCGTCTTGCGGCCTTGTCAACCGGATCTTGTCGGTTACCAGATCGAATGCAGCCCGGTTTGCAGGATCGCCCGCACCGGTCATGCAGGCGATGCCATAGCGAAACGACGCACAAGGGCCTGCCTGCTCATCCCAGCCGTCCGGATTGAGCGCAATAATGTCAGGGACTTCCATCGGGCTGTAGAATATCATATGCGGCCGATCACTGATGCCACCCGCAGGGGCCGGTTCCAGCCATGGGATGTCGGTGAACCAGCGCGGCGGCAGCGGAAAGGCTATGCCGGTTGCCTGATCGACGAAAACACAGGGCAAGCCATCCTGTTCGCACCGGTAGCCGATCTTTTCCGCCGGCAACACCTCATCCGGCCCATGGGTCGGGTCCATATCGCCGGTCATGCCGGCAGGCGGCGCAAAGTTCAGCGTCTGCGCAATAAAGGCAGCAATCGCCGCGATCGTCGGGTCATTGCTTTCGAAATAGCAAAGCTGCCCCATCGAGACCTCCTGGCATGGTCCGTTGCTGGCGATCCACTGGTGCGGATTGAGCACGATCGTCTCAATCGTATCTCCGGCACTCTTCATGAAATTCATGCGCGGCAGACCCGGCTCGCCACCGGTTGTCCAAGCCTCGGTCGTCGGGAAATCTGTAATCCAGCCATCCGGCAGCATGAATGACAGACCGGTTTGCCGGTCCGTAAACGGGCAGAAGGCGGCCCCCTTGCAGACATAGGCGACATCGTCGCCGAGGCCGATATCCTGCATCGAATCCGGCTCCAGACGTCCTGCGTCCAGCTCCCCGGATTCCAGGGTCATCTGGTCGGACGGCATCGCGTCGGCATCTTCGGCTGGCGGCAAGGCAAGGCGGGCAGGCGCGGATGGGCTGACCTCAAGCGGCCGGCGCGCCAGCACAGCCCGGCCATCATGGCCTTCGACGATATACCGCAGTTCGTAACGTCCCGGTGCATCCGGCGCGGTCAGCGTATTTTCATTGCCACGCGTGTCGCGGGTGTAAAAATAGGTGAGTTCACCACTGAACGCATCAAAGCCCGGCGTCACTAGATCGACCCAGTCGCCGGAGCTGTTTGGCCCGCTGAAGCGAACAGGAAATTCTGCGCCCGGCTGGACCTGATCGGGTGCGATCAGACGCGCTGTTGTCGGCATGACCGTAAGAGGCACCGCAAGGCCGATCGCGCGCGCCTCCGTTCCTTGCACGATGTAGCGCAGATCATATTGTCCAATGCTGATCGGCACCTGGATCTCAAGCGGATTTCCGGCGCTGGCATAGGTGTAGGACAGCTCGGAACTGGTGCGCTCAGCACCGGCTTCGACCACATCGATATAGTCGCCCTCATTGCCGGGTCCCTGCCAATGGACGGTGATCACCGCGCCCTGTTCGGCGGAGACCGGTGCATCGAGGGCGAATTCGGCCTCCGTCACGGCAATCGGCAGGGTTGCCACCACCTCATCCCCCTGAGCGCTCGCCCAGACATAGCGCAACAGATAGTCTCCGGGGCTCGCTGGCATTCTCACCACGGAAGGTTGCCCATCGCGTGTATAGGCCCAGTTCAGCGACCGGGTTGCCGGCTGGTTTGCCGGAACGATATCGACATAGTCGTCCGGGCCGGCCGGCCCTTGCCAGACGACCGTGATGGTGGTGGTGATCGGCGCGGATGCAGGCGCCTCAAGGCTTGCCTTCGGCAGTGCAGCCACGGGTTTTGGTGCAGGCGGCTTTTCCTCGAGAACGGTTTGCGCGAGTGCCGCCGAAAGGGCGTCCGCATTGCCCGCCTGGATATATCGGCCACCGGTATTCTCCGCCAGACAGGCAACCTTGGCACCGTCATCCTTGGAAAGCCCGAAGCCAACGACATGGGCGGTGAAATCGATCCCCGCCGCTTCCAGTTCGTTGCCGAGCGCGCATGGATCCGCACCGCAGGTTTCAAGGCCATCCGTCACCAGCACGAGTGTCGCCGGGTTCTCGGTAATGCGGAGCGCCTCCGCGCCCTGACGCACCGCATCGCTCAAGGGCGTGCGCCCCTGGAAACGCATGGCATTGACCGCAGCGACGATATCGCCACCCGCGCCGGGCGCCGGCTGCACCATGACTTCGATGTCGGAGCAATCGCCCCTGGTGCGATGACCGTAGGCAACAAGCCCGACTTCGCGCTCCGGCCCGATCTCGCCGACGAGATCGGCGACCGCCTTGCGCGCGATTTCAAGCTTGGGAACCCCGTCGATCTGCCCCCACATCGAGCCCGATCCGTCCATGACGATGATGGTGCGGCCCGCGTCTTCTGCTGCAGCGTTCAGCGAAGTCGCACAAAGTGTCGCAATGCCAAGCAGAATAGAAACCAGCGTTTTCAAGATGTGTCCTCCGGATATGATGTTCATCGGGCCGCTTGCCCGCGCGGTCTGGAGCCAAAGCCCGCGCCGACCCATGTCGTCGCGCGCTCACCCAACCTCCTGAATTTCCCCGATGCCTGATCAAGCTGGTGTTGCCATGCCGGATCGGGCTTCTGTCCGTCCGTGACCTTGAAGAAGGCCTGCAACAGGC
This sequence comes from Martelella limonii, assembly GCF_013344475.1. Taxonomy (GTDB): domain Bacteria; phylum Pseudomonadota; class Alphaproteobacteria; order Rhizobiales; family Rhizobiaceae; genus Martelella; species Martelella limonii. The sequence goes on from NZ_JABUOU010000007.1 coordinate 187,845, forward strand.
AGGCAATGGCAAAGGGCTCGATCAGCGCGGCCTTGACCGCCCAGGCAAACAGCAGGGCGAACACGAAACCACCCGCCGACCAGGCTCCGGGAATGAGGTAGACCACGGCTGCAGCAGGCGCGAGCATGAGCAGGAACACGATGAACGAGAGCCCATAGACAAACAGCGCCACCCAGGACGCATTGATCATCATCGGCTTTGCATTCTGGCCATAAAGCACCAGCGCCTCTTGCGCCGAAGCCCAGGGATTGTCGGAGCGATGGCGGAAATTATGCGCCAGGATGACTTCATCGAGAAGCCCGACGGCAATCTTCAGATAGGCCCGCAAAAGTCCCGCCAGACCGTTCAGCCCTGGGATCGGAATAAGGGATACAATGCCTTCTACAAGCCCGGTCACGACGCTGATGACGCCCTTGACGAGCTGGTCCAGGCCAAACAGGACGGAAGACTGGCCGAAATGGTTCGCGACAATCCTGCGGGCATAGGCAATCTGCCCCTGTCCCGCCGGAATGTCGCGTCCATCCAGCAGCTCGACCATCACCGCGATATGTCCGGCCTTGACCATGTAGAGGAGATATTCGCGCAGCATGTAGATGACGCCAGCGGTTAACGCCAGGCCAATGCCGCCACCCCAGAGGGCGCCGGTCGCGCGCTGCTCCGCATCGCCGAAACTTGCGACAGAATAGCCAATCCCGGCACCCGTGCCGGTGACCGCCACAAAAAGTGCGGCAATGGCGAAATAGACAACAACCCGCATCAGCACGAAAGGTGCAGTGCGGCCCATCAGCGCCATGCTTCTAGCGAATGAAAAATCCCACATGCGCGCGCCACATCCCCTGGCATTTTCAAAGGCAAGACGGGATTAAAGCGTCGTTTGGGAATTGATGCCCCCTCTATCTGGAGGGGGAAAGCGCACAAAGTGAGAGAATGAACACAACAAGATCGCTTTGCCTGTTGGTCTGCGTCTTGGCGAACAGGTTCTTGAGGTGATACGAAACCGTCGTCGACGATACACCCATGACATCGGCTATTTCCTCGCTGCGCAGTCCCTTGGCGAGAAGCGCTGCGAGCTCGGCCTCCTTTGGGGTCAGGTTCAGGGCTGCTTGCAACAAGTCGGGCTCCGGTATCGACCGGGTTCCGGGGTCGGCAATCACAACGAGCGCTGCCCGTTGGACGCCTTCCACGGCCGCAATCCGGCCGATCAGCAAGATCATCTCGCGATCGCGCTCCGGCGCTGTCACGATGACCGATCTCACCATGCCTGTTTCATCCGCCATCACTTCGGCAAGCGCATCGATGAACAGCGCGTTGTTTTTTGACAGCGAGAGCGCCCGATCGAGCTGCAGCCCGGCGCCGATGCAGGCTAAGCTTCTGGCCTTGGGATTGGCGTATAGGACATGTGCCTCGCGATCGACAATGACCAGCGCCTGCGCCAGACATTCAAGGGCAGAATAGTGGCCGTTTTCGGCTGAACCCAGAGCCTCTCGCGTTTGTGCCAGACGATCGTTGACGGCGATTTCTACCCGGCTGACAAGCCGCAAATGCGCGGAAACGGTCGCCAGCAGCATTTCATAGTCGACCGGCTTGACCAGATAGTCATCCGCCCCGCCGAGCTTTCCCGCGATGATGTCCTGCCGATCGCTGAAAGCTGTCAGAAACAGGAACGGGACTGTCGAGAGGTCGGGCCTATCGTCCCGGATACGGTCAAGCAGTCCGCGCCCGTCGAGAACCGGCATGGCAATATCGCAGAGGATCAGATCAGGGCGACCTTCCGCCAGAAAGGCAAGAGCGTCATTCCCATCGCGAACCCCGACTGCTTCATAGCCGGCCTCGACAAGTTCCGCACAAATATCATTGCGCAGCGCAGGCTCGTCTTCACAAACCAGAATTCTCGCCTTGTTGTTCAACGCCACCCCCGTCACCAAGATATTCCGGCAGCCACAATGTGAAAGCCGCTCCTTCTCCCTTCCTGCTCTCCACAGAGATGCGACCATCCATCAGTTCTGCCAACCGATAGGCCGTCCACAACCCGATGCCTGTCCCGTCACCGGAAAGCCGGCCGGCGCCGCGCCGGAAACGTTCAAACAGCATTTCGACATCGGCCTCGGCAATGCCATCGCCGTGATCCCTGACAACGCAGCCGATTTCACCCAGGCCTGCTTTCAGCGAAATCTCAACAGGCGTATCGGAAGGCGAATATTGCGACGCATTGTCGACAAGGTTGATCAGGATATGCGCGACCAGCCGGCGATCGCAAAGAGCTACCATCGCGTCGCGCTCGCTTTCAAAGGTGATGATGCGCGGCTGCAGCCGCATCTGCAAGTCTTCCACCAGATCGCCAACGGCCTGCACCAGATCCGTGGCGGCCACATCGATCGCGCGCAGGCCATGATCGAGCTGCCCGATCAGGAGGGCGGCGTCCACCAGCCGGTCAAGCGAGGCAACCATATCGCGGATGGTTTTCTGCTTCTCGGCCAGCGCCTCCTGTTCCAGACTGCGGCCGCGCCGCAAAAGGCGTTGCGCGGCGCTGTCGATAACGGCAAGGGGTGTGCGAAACTGATGCGAGACAACAGCGGCGAAATCGCGCCAATAGGCCACTGTCGCACGTTCACGGTCAAGTTCCTGGCGCAGCCGCTGGTCCGCCACCACCCGCCAGGCAAGATAAAGAGCGGCAACCACACCGCCCACAAGCGAATACACAACCTGCGCGACCGCGCTGCGATAAAGCTCGAGCCGCTGCGAAAGCGCCTCCCACTCGACCACCATGGTGCGATTGGCAGCGCGGTTCAGCGTACGCTCAAGGCTATCCAGGACATTCGCAAGTGCCGTCGGATTTGCGGAGTCCGGACTGGTACGCGCAGGATCGAGCCGCGCAATCTCTGCGGTTTTCGATCGCACTTCTTCCAAAAGACTGCGTTCCTCCAGATAACGCAGCTGCGGCCCCTGTAACAGCAGATCGAGACGGCTTGAGAGAAGATCGAACTGCCGGAGAACCCTTTCCTGCGATACCGGCGTTTCCAGCAGCACCGCCTTCATCCGCAACGCTTCGATCTCGGTTTGCGTGAGCACCCAGAGCATGTTGGTCGCATTGTCGATCCGCATGGTCTTTTCAATGGCAACCAGTCGCGTGATGCCGAAGATCACCAGCCCGACAAACACCAGCAGCACCGCGAGCGGCAGGCCGGAATGCCAGAGCCAGCGCCTGGTCATGGCGCCTCGAGCCTCGTGAGCTGCCAGACCCAGCGATAATCGTACCGTATGTCCTGCAAAACCGCGTCATCATCACGCGGATAGACAATCCACACCGGCCCCTTGTCGCGCGGGGTCAGGTCGTGTCCATTCATCGAGAGCGCAGCAATCACATCGAACCGCTCGAAATCCGAAAGCGGTATGACAACTTCATAGTCATTGAGGGCCAAGGCGCGCACCTCGGCGGATTGAAAGCCCGCATCTGCCAGAAGGTCCCGCATCAGGGGGCCGGTGAATTGCTGCAGGCCGTCCGTAACACTGGTATGGGTGCGGATCCGCGATTGCGGCAAGGCCTCAAGTGCGGCGCGGTCGTAAAGCTTCTCACCGTCGGCGGTCACGATCGTCAGAACCGGTTCGTCCGCGAACGCTGCCATCTCGCCCGATGTCAGGAAGAACAAAAGCAGCAACGCTGAAACAGGCCGACCGATCATATCCCCTCCGGCTTTCTGGCAGCGCGCCACGCCGATGCACCTCTCGCCTGCAGTTTGCGTAGATTCCGGCCGTCAATCAAGCACGTTCGGCAAGCGCGTGCGGCATTGGCCGCATCGCGGAGGTCTCGGGCGAGCGGATGCTCTCGCGCTTTACACCGGGAAACATGGCAATCTGCACTATGCACTTGTATTTCTGAATTGACAGATGTATTCGGTACTAGGCTATGGGGGATCTAGGCCCCTGCCAGGAGGGCCGCTTAAACGAGCGGCGAACATGAACGGGAGGAAATCTCATGAAGAAACTTACCGCTTTGCTGGCCGGATTGGTCATTGCGATGCCGATGGCCGCTGCTGCTCAGGATGCAGCCGGTACTGCCAAAAAGGACAGCTATCGCTTTCTCGTCGTGCCGAAGGTCGTCCATCCGTGGTTCGACAAGGTCAATGACGGCGCGCAGATGGCTGCCGAAGCCCTGAAGGCCCAGACCGGCGCGAATATCGAAATCGTCTACTCCGCGCCCCAGACGGCGGACGTCGTCCAGCAGGTGCAGATCGTGGAGAGCGCGATCTCTACGCGCCCAGACGGCATCGCGATCGATTTGCTCGACCCGTCGGGCAATCGCGGGTCGCTTGAAGCCGCGCAGAGCCAGGACATTCCGCTGGTGATCTTCGACTCGATTCCGCCGGAAGGCATGGCGATCCCCTATATCGGCTCTGATTTCTGCGAGCAGGCCAAGATCGCCGCGCGGCGGCTGGTCGAAGTCCTCGATGGCGAAGGCGAAGTCGCGATCATGATGGGCGTACCGACCGCACCAAACCACGCCATCCGCGCAGAATGCCATCGTGAGGTGTTTGCCGAGCATGAAGGCATCACCGTCGTTGCCGAAGGCATCGACAATGACAGCATCGAGACGGCTCAGCAGCAGGCTGCCGCCATCATGCAGGCTCATCCGAACCTGAAGGGTTGGGTCGCTTCCGATGCCGCCGGTCCGATCGGCATCGGTCAGGCAATCATCGAAGCTGGCAAGCAGGGCCAGGTCACGCTCGTCGGCCTCGACAACCTGCCGGAGATGCTCGACATGATCCGTTCGGGCGTCGCCGACAGCTCGTCCGCGTCGCAGCCGGAACTCCAGGGCTACTGGTCGGTCATGCTGCTCTGGGCCCAGGCCACCGGCGCGCCGGTTCCGCAGTATCTCGACACCGGCAATGCATTCCTGACCAAGGACAACGTGGACGGCTAAGCCGTCTGCCGCGGCCGGCATTGCGCCGGCCGCGTTGTCAGGGCGGCACCTGCGGGTGCACGCCCCAGCGTCTTTCAATGCTTCTCAATTGACTGATCTGCAAGCTGCTCCAAGGAGGACACATGACCTACCTCAAGGCACGCGGCCTCAGCAGGGTTTTCCCCGGCGTGACCGCGCTTGACGATGTTGATCTCGACGTGGAACTGGGCCGAACCCACATTCTTGCCGGCGAAAACGGCGCCGGAAAATCCACGCTGGTGAAAATCCTCACCGGCTCCGACCGGGCGACGACCGGAACCATTGAGATCGACGGAAAGAACCCCGTCGACCACCCGGAACTCTTCCGGAAAATCGCCTATGTTCCGCAGGAACTGTCGCTTTTCGCCGATGTCAGCGTGGCGGAAAACCTGTTCATGCCGTTCGATCGCACAGGACACGGCCCGTTCGTGAACCGGCGCCGGATGGAAGCCGAGGCACAGACCTATCTCGACAGGTTCGGCATCGAGGCAAGGCCGTCCGACCTTGTCCGGCACATATCGGTGCCCGACCAGCAGCTTCTGCAGATTGCCCGTGCTTCGACGAACAAGGACATGAAGGTTCTGATCCTGGACGAGCCTACCTCGGCTCTGACCGCGCGCGAAGTGGCGCGCATCTTCAAGGTGATCCGCGGCTTTCTGGACAGGGACCACGCCATCGTCTTCATTTCCCACAAGATGGAAGAAGTCTTCGAGATCGGCGATGACTACACCGTGTTGCGCAACGGCCAGAAGGTGGATGCGGGCAAGGTGGCCGATATCGACGAAGCCGTCCTGATCCGGGCGATGTCGGGCCGCGAGGTGGCGATCGATGAACATTTCCGCCCGAACTGCGCCGTAACCGACACGATCATGACCGTAGAACACCTGTCGGGACACATGTTCAACGACATCAGCTTTCGCCTGAACCGGGGAGAGGTCCTGGGTTTTGCCGGACTGGTGGGGGCTGGACGATCGGAACTGATGCAGACCATTTTCGGCTTCCGCAAGGCATCCTCGGGCAAGGTCGAGGTGGAAGGCCGCACGTGGCGTCTCAATGACACGGCAGCCTCGGTGAGCGCCGGCATGCTGTATCTGTCCGAGGAACGCAAGCATCACGGAATTTTTCCGCTGCTATCGCTCAGGGAAAATATCGGAATTTCCGCATTGTCGCTGACCTCGGGCGCCGCCGGAATCGATTTCGGCAAGGAACGCACACTGGTGCGCAAGGTCATCGATGATTACGACATCAAGGCCGCGAGCCCTGGCCAGCGGATTTCCAATCTCTCCGGCGGCAACCAGCAAAAGGCGATCATCGGCCGTGCCATGGCGACAACGCCGCGCATCCTGATCTTCGACGAGCCGACAAAGGGCATCGACATCCGCACGAAAGCGGAAATCTACCGGATCATGAAAGAGCTCGCCGAGCAAGGCGTCGGCATCATCCTGATCTCATCGGAGATGACGGAACTCAGACGTTGCGCAAGCAGGATCGTCACCATGCATGGTGGGCGCATCACCGGCGATTTCGATGCCGCCACCACCGATACTGAAACATTGGTTGGCGCAATCTTTGCGACCGGAACCGGGTCTGACGCACAGGCCACCAACAAGGCAGAGGCATTTCATGTCCATTGACCCGACAACTCAAAAACGCACATCGTCCCCCCTCGCAATCCTGGTCCGCAATCCGCTTGCCGGCGTCTTCGTGGCACTCGTCGTGATCTTTGCCGTTTCGGCTTTGATCTCGCCCTATTTCCTGTCGGGCTACAACATGTCGGTGATTGCGCGGGGGCTCGCCTTCGTCGGGCTGGTGACGATCGCGCAGTCGTCGCTGATGATATTGGGCGAGCTTGACCTGTCGCTTGGAACCATAGGCGGTCTGTGTGGCGTGGTCTCCGGCATGCTGATGGTCCAGGCGGGGCTCCCCTGGGGCGTGGCGCTCGTTCTCGCGCTGGCGCTTGGCATGGCGCTAGGCTTCCTGAACGGCTTCCTGGTCACCGCCCTCGGCCTGCATTCGCTCGTCCTGACCATCGGTACGGCAGGCATCTATGGCGGCGCGATCCTGGTCCTGACCAAGGGCGTTGCCATCACCAACATTCCGCAGGGCATCCAGTTTCTTGGCCGGGGAGACGTCTTCGGGCTTCCGGTTCCGTTTCTGATCATGCTCGTCGTCCTCGTGGCTGCTCTGTTCCTCACCATGAAAACCGCCATGGGCCGGTACATGTACGCCATTGGCAACAATGCGGCAGCCGCCCGCATGCTGGGCATTCGCGTTGACCGCATCCGGATCCTGGTCTTTACCTTCGCCGGCATGCTGTCCGCTCTCGCGGGTCTGCTGATGGTCGCGCGGCTCGGAACCGCTCAGCCCTCCATTGGACAGGCCTGGGTCCTCGCACCCATCGCCGCAGCCGTTATCGGCGGGGTTGCCACGACCGGCGGCGTCGGATCGCCGCTGGGCGCGATCTTTGGCGCCTGCATAATCGCGATCATCGAGAACATCATCGTCCTGTTCGGCGTTTCGCCCTATTGGCAAGGGGTCGTATCCGGCGCCATCGTGGTCATCGCGATCTCCTTCGACGCGATCTCCCGCCGCTATCTTCGCCGCGACGGCGCATGATCTGATAAAGTGGAATTCAAATGACAAAGACCAAGAAACTCATCAACGCGCCCGAAGACATCATTCCTCAGCTGGTCTCGGGCATGGTGGCGGCGCATCCTGACATGCTGATGCGTGAAGGAAAGACCGGGCGCGCCATTGTCGCCGTGGACGGTCCGAGAGACGGAAAGGTAGGAATCGTCGTTGGCGGCGGTTCGGGCCATGAGCCAGCCTTTGCCGGTTATGTGGGGCGCGGCCTTGCCGATGCGGCCGCCGTTGGAAACATCTTTGCCTCACCCTCTCCGGAACAGATTCTCGACGCTGCCCGCGCGGTCGATGGCGGAGCCGGCGTTGTCTTTCTCTACGGCAACTACACCGGCGACGTCATGAACTTCACGATGGCGGCAGAGGAGCTGGAAGCAGAAGGCACGCAGGTGCGCCAGATACAGGTTGCAGATGACGTCGCCTCCGCGCCAAGGGAACTGCGTTCGGAGCGCCGCGGCATTGCCGGCGATTTCTTCGTCTTCAAGATCGCGGGCGCTGCGGCCGATTTGGGCGAGCCGCTTGCCCGCGTAGCGTCATTGGCGCAGAAGGCCAATGACGCTACGCTTTCGATGGGGGTTGCGCTGGGACCATGCTCCCTGCCCCAGACCGGAAAGCCGAATTTCGAGATCAGCGACGAAGACATGGAAATCGGCATGGGCCTTCACGGAGAGCCCGGCGTCCGGCGCGAGAAACTGGCCTCGGCCGACACGGTGACGGATGAACTGCTGGATTCGATCCTGAGCGAAATGGCTCCCGTGAAAGGCGACCGCGTCGCCGTGCTGGTCAACGGGCTCGGATCGACATCGTTGATAGAACTCTACATCATCTTCAATCGGCTCAAGTCCGTCCTGGACGAAAGAGGCATCGGCATCCATCATTCCTGGGTCGGGGAATATGCCACGTCTCTGGAAATGGCGGGCGCATCCATTACCCTCCTGAAGCTGGACGACGAACTGACGCGCCTTCTTGACCATCCCTGCAGAACGCCGGCTCTGACGGTCGGCACCACCGAAGGGGCGGTCGCAGGCAGCGCTCACTCGCTCAGGCGGGCAGCGAAAGCAAGCGACAGCGCCGTCAAGACAAAGGCCGCCGCCAAGCTGAAGAGCGATGGCGCCATTACCCCCGCGATCTTCCGCGCCATGATGCAGCGCGCCGGCGACGAGATCATCGCCGAGCGCGATTGGCTTTCCGAGCTCGACGGCGTCATCGGCGACGGCGATCACGGCATCACGATGGAAATCGGCTGGAAGGCCGTGCAGGGCGCGCTCGCCAATGCAGAGCAAGACGAGACCATCGAGGGCAGCTGCAAACGGATGGCGAAGGCCTTCCTCGATGCCGTCGGCGCCTCCTCCGGCCCCCTTTACGCGACGGCATTCCTGCGCGCGGGCGCAGCAGTCAGCGACCGGCTGAACCTTGATGCAGAGGCGCTGTCTGCATGGCTTGCAGCCGCACTCCAGGGCGTGCGCGACCGGGGACGCGCCGAACCGGGCGACAAGACAATGATCGACGCCTGGGTGCCGGCGGTGGAGCGCGCCGAGCGCGCCGCCGCGTCCGGATCGGAAGTCGACGTCATGAATGCGGCAAGGGACGGAGCCGAAGAAGGCATGAATGCAACGGCCAACCTGGAATCGCGCCGCGGCCGGTCCGCCAAACTCGGCGCGCGCTCCAAGGGCCATATCGACCCCGGTGCGGCATCGACATGGATCACGCTGCGCGCCATGGCCGCCACTCTCGCGGAAGCCTCCACCGCCGCCTGAAATCTACCGTGGCCCGGCCATCAGCGCGCGGGCCACGGATTCATTTGTCGCAAGCCGGTTGACGTAGCCGCCGCGCAGGATGGCGCGGATGATCTGCACCTTCTCGATTCCGCCCGAAACCAGCATCGACATCGGCTTGAGCTTCATCTTCTCGGGGCTGAGCGCCATGATCGAGTCGTTCAGGAAATGATCGACCGGTTGCCCCTGTGCATTGAGGAAACAGCCCAGAAATTCGCCGACGGCGCCTCTTTTCAGAATCTCGTCGAGATTGTCCTTCACGACCCTGATCTGCGTCAGCGTCGTGTCCTCGGCCAGCCAACCGCAGGAGGCGATCCCGAGATCGGCAATCTCGGTGCGCGCCAGCACATCCGTCAGCTCGTCGATCAGAAGCAGCGCCTCGCGGCTCTCCGGTGAGGCGCAGTAGAGCGGCGCCGTCAGGTAGTGGCACTCGATACCCAGCTTGCGCGCAAAACTCGTCGCCACCTCGAAAGTGTTGGTCCCGGACGAGCGCGTAGCGCCGCCGGTCAGACCGACCACCCAGCTGTCTGCATGGGGGCGCGCGTTGAGACGGCGCACGGCGAAGCTGAGCGTACGGCCCGTTGCAATACCGATACCGAGATCACGCCGCTCGATCAGGCTGCCGGCCATGGCCCCGGCGGCCTCGCCGATCACGCGTTTCTGTTCGAGAAAATCCTGTACGTCGGGCACCACGACGGCTTCGGCGAGGCCGTATCGTTCGGCAACGGCCTCGGCCAGAGCGATGCAGTCGATGAGCGGCAGCTTGACGTCGATCTGGACTTCGCCATCCTCACGCACCTGGCCGATGATCTTGTTCACCCGCAGCCTGGTCATGTCCATCCGGGCCGCGATCTCCTGCTGGGTGAGACCGCCCACGAAATAGAACCACGCCACACGCGCGCGCTCCAGCTGCTCGGGAAGGCTGTCGTTTTGGTCGTCCACGGCCATTTCATCCATCATCCTGATCGGCCCTCCGGTCAATGAACCAGCCTGCGCCGAGACCTGGCCCATATAGGCGGACCCGTGCCGAAAGAACAACAGAAGATCCTAGGATGCAAGTTGGAGGTTCGGCGTACACCCCAGAATGAGGGTCGGGCGTGCGAGCGCGATGCCAGTGCTGATGAAAAGCACCGTAAAGGCGAGCGTCGGGATATTGGATGCAAAGCCCGCAGCACTGTAACCGATCGCCGGAACGCCAAAGACCAATCGGATCACGTTCGCTGAAGTGCCCGCTGATGGGTTTGCAAGCGCCTTACGGGGCTGCCGTGCCGCCAAGAAGAGGCGCTACGGCATTGAAAATGCGCATGGCGGGCGAGGAGCACACAATACCCTGCGGGCTCGAGAGCAAAGCGGCAGCATCACCGCAATCATCTGAAGGAATGTCGCTGTTGGTCTGTATGGCCACGGTCGTATCGGTTGTGGAATTGTAATAGACAATCGTCGTGTATCCCGGCATCTCTCCCGTATGACCGACCCAGCCGTCGGTGCAATGTAGCGCCAGACCATAACCTTCGGGACCCTGGAAAGAACGCAGCCGCTGTTCCTGCGACCTTACGTCAAGAAGGCCGTGGCCGGTTGCCAGAGCCCTGCCATAGGCGAGCAGGTCATCGACATCGGAAATGATCTCGCCAGCGGTCCAGAGCGATGCCGGGTTCCAGTTGGTGGCGTCCAGCGGGGCTTCGGGGGTCGCATCATGACCTTGCAGCGAGATACCGCGGGCGTAAGGTGCGGGGATTGCGGTCTGCCTGCCTGGCCAGCTCGTATTTTCCAGACCGAGCGGTTCGAAGATCATTGTTCTCAAGGCCGTCTCGACCGGTCGACCGGTGACCTTCTCGATCACCATCCCAAGCAGGATCGTGTTGGTGTTGGAATAGTCATATTCAGAACCGGGCTCGAACAGCGGAGAGTTCTCGACAGCGTAGGCTACCAGGTCCTCCGGTGAGAAAAACATGTTCGGGTCTTCAAGGTACAAGTTCACAAACCGCTCCGAGGCGGTGTAGCTGGCAATACCGCTCGTCATGTTTGCCAGCTGTCGCAGCGTGATTTTATCGCCGTTCGGAATGCCCGCGACATAGGCGCCGATCGTGTCGTCCAGCGAAAGAAGGCCGTCTTCAGCCAGTCGCAGAAGAACGGTTCCCGTGAAGGTCTTTGTGACCGAACCGATGCGTGTATGCATGCCTGGCGACATCTGCGCGCCTGTACCGGGATCAGCGATGCCAACACCCTCTACCCATGAACCCTCGGGCGTGCGCACGCCGACAATCGCGCCGGGCGCTGCAGTCTGGTGCAGCGCCTTTGTCACAGCGGCGTCGAGCCTTGACGCAAGCGCTTCAGAAAGACGCTTCGAGCTTGCCGCCTGTGCAGCCGGCATCGACAGGACGCGGTCGACATCCTGAACGCACGCTTCGGCCGCGACGGCGGTTTCGATACCACCTGAGGTCAGCACAAGCAGCGCCAGGAGCGGCAGGCTTCTTCGTTTCAGAAGATCGCACGAGACGGATGCTGTCATTTCAAGAACCCCTTTGATGATGTTGCGCGCGATTGTGCATGACCGGCCCATGCTGCTTTGACGATCTAGAAGCGAAGGTCGAAGCGCATGCTGAAATTATGATCTTGCACCCCTTCGGCAAGCTGCCCTTCATAGCCAAGGGACAGGCTGGCTTCGTTTGAAAGGTCGAAGGACAGGCCGACCCCGAGCAGGGCTGCGTCACGGGCTGTTGGAACACCGGAGATCCCGAAATCGCTGCCGCCATTGAAAGCCATCATCGAGGTCCCGTTGAGATCGCCATAGGCATGCTGCCAACCGGCGTGTCCGGAAAGGCGCGCCGCCGTTTCGCCGAGCATTATGTCACGGCTGGCGCGCAGGCCAAGCGTCGTGGTCCACAGATCCTGCATCTGCGACGCCGCGTGGAGCGCCGCCATGCCGCCGGTCTCGGAAAACCCGTCTGTCTTCAGGTTGACATAGGATGCCGCCGCGAACGGCTGCAGGTATCCGGCCTCGTCTCCGAACCGCCAGCCCGTTTCGGCAAAGGCCTGCAGCGTCCGCGCATCATAGTCGGCGTCCAGTTGTTCGCTCAGCCCGACAAAGGACACGCTCCGCTTGGTGGAGATTGCGTGATGGCCGTAGGAGCCGCCGAAGCTGAAGCTGAACGGACCTGTCTGCGTGCTGCCATACCCGCCGACATAGTAGCTGTCGGTATCCGCGGAGGCCGTGAACCCCTTCTCTTCAATCGAGGCATTCATGTAGCCTGCGGCAAGGCCGAACAGCCAGTCCTGGTCGACACGGACATCGCCGCCGAACAGGGCTCCGCCGCCGGAGGTGTCCACGGTATGGGCATTGCCATCGCCCTGATAGCGCCCGCGCCCGCCCAGAGCATCGAACCAGACCGACACCCCTTCAGCTGCCAGGGTTTCGCCGGTTTGCGCAGCGCCCTCAGCACCGTCCGTGGCAAAGGCGGCATCGATGCGCGAGAGAATTGCCCTTTCGACCTGCTTCGGCTGATCGCGCAAAACGGTATTGGCAGAGGCATGGATTTCGCCGGACAGCGCATCGAATATTTCAGGGGCCTCATTTTCATAAAGCCCGAGGATCGCCCGATAGAGCGCCGTATCTGGTGACAGGCTTTCCAGACCTTCCGCCGTTGCCTTCTGGTTTGGCGTTATTGCACCATCGACGAAATCGGCATCGTTTCTCTGAAGCGTCAGATAGACGTTTGTGGCGTCATAGCCGAGATAGGAGTCGAGAAAGGCGAAATTGTCGCTCACGCTGCCAAAGCCACCCGTGACACCGCCTTCAGCAGTCACCACGGTATAAACATTGACCGGATCATAGCCGGCGCCGGTATCGCCGGACCGATCCGCCAGGACGACGAGATTTGCGCCCTTGTCTATCGATGCCGCGCCCGCGACCGTGATCAGGTCGTTGTTGATGCCTGCGTCCGTGCCAGCGTCATTGACCTCGACCTGGTAGACTGCGCCGGCGCCAAGACCAAGATCGCCGGCGACATGCATTGTCCCGATGGAATTGCCCGGCGCAACCATGCCGGAAACCACCGTATCCCCGACCGTCCCGGAGCCGGCAAGCATGGCAGCGGCGGACACATTGACCGCGCCGGTAATGCCATTGACCACCAGCTTGCCGCCGAAAACATCCGTGCCGCCGGTATAGCTGCTTTTGCCCGTCAGTATGGTCGTGCCGGAATAGACTTCGACGCCACCCGCGCCGGTAATATCAGGCGCAAAAGTGTAATCCGGGTTGGTATGGTTGAAGACGATCTTGCCGCTCCCCGTGCCGAAGTCGATCAGCGATGTATCGACAACGCCTGCAGCGACCGCAGTCTCGCCCGCTGCTGCACCGATATTCAGAACGCCCTGTGTCCCGATGGCAAAGGCGTTCGCGGCTCGAACCGTGCCGCCATCGGCAACCGTCAGCGTTCCGGCGCCCATGCCGCCGACATTCATCGTACCGGTGGTCCAGAGCGAGCCGGTTCCGCTGACCGTGGCGCTGCCTCTCGCCCATCCGGCCTGGCCCAGCGTGGCTGTTGCGCTGTCAACGGCGCCGCCCTCTTCGATTGCCAGCGTGCTGCCGGCAAGCGCCCCGATGATGAGCGACCCGCCAGCCCCGGTGGAAAGCCGCGATCCGCTTCCGGCAACGGTGACCTGGCCGGTTGCGAATGACGGCGCCGTGGTGCCGACGGCAATATTGCCCGACGCGTTGACGCCGCCGCCATCACTGATCGCCAGCGCGCCGGAACCATTACGCCCGACATTGAGGTCGCCGTTCAGCAACCACGCAGCGGCCGGGCCGGTTACGTCGACCTGACCGATATCGCCGGCGCCCGCACCGATGACCCCTGCCTCGCTCGCAAACATGTTGTTGATCTCGAGCGTGCCCGAGACAACGCGCACATTGCCGCTATAGGCACTGGTCGGACCCGTCAACCGGAGACGGCCGGTTCCCGAAAGCGTCAGCATGCCGGAGCCGGTAAACTTGCCCGCGAAAAGCGTATCGACGTCCTGGCTGACCGTCAGCCTACCCGTTCCCAGACCAACCGTGCCGCCGGTTCCCGAAAGCGCGGACATGGTGAGATCATGGCCATCAAGGTCCAGCATGCCGCCATTGACCGTGTAGGCGGTATCTTGCGCGAACGCGCTGGCTGCGCCAGCCCGCAGGATGCCGCCTTCAACCGTGGTGCCACCGCTATAGCTGTTATTGCCGGCGAGAATGGTCATGCCTGAATAGACCTCGACGCTGCCAGCACCGGCGATGGCGGGGGCAAAGGCGTAATCGGTATCGGTATGATTGAAGACGATCTTGCCGCTGCGCGTGCCGAAGTCGATCAGCCCGGTGTCGACAACGCCCGCTGCGACAGCCGTCTCGCCTGCCGCAGCACCGATGTTCAGCCTTCCCTGTGTCCCGATTGAAAACGCGTCCGTGGCGCGAACCGTGCCGCCCTCGGCAACCGTCATCACCCCGGTGGCGCCCGCGCTTCCGACCTTCATCGAACCAGTGGTCCAGAGCGAGCCGGTCCCACTGACCGTCGCCGTGCCTCTCGTCCACGCGGACTGTCCGAGCGTCGCCGTTCCACTGGTCACAGCGCCGCCATTGTCGACCGCAAGCGTGCTGCCCGTAATCGACCCGATGACCAGTGATCCGCCAGTCCCGGTGGAAAGCCGCGATCCTGTTCCGGTAACCGTGATGCTGCCGCTGGGCAATGCAAACGATGCACTGCCGACAGCTATCTTGCCGGACGCGTTGACGCCGCCACCGTCGCTGATCACAACCGTGCCGGAACCCGTGCGTCCGACATAGAGATCACCGTTCAGCTTCCACAGGGCCGAAGGACCGGTCACGTCGACGCGGCCAGCTTCATCAGCGACGGTTCCAATATATCCGGACCCGCTTGCAAACGCATTGTTGATCTCGAGCGTGCCTGAGGCAACCCGAATATCGCCACTATAGGCGCTGGTCGCCCCCGTCAGCCGGAGGCGTCCGGGGCCGAAGAACGCCAGCGTGCCGGAGCCTGTGAAGCTGCCGCCATACTCGGTATCGGCATCCTGGCTGAGCGACAGCCTGGCTGTTCCGAGGCCGACCGTACCGCCGGTTCCCGAAAGCCTGGACATCATCAGATCATTGCCGTTGAGATCGAGCACGCCGCCATTGACCGTATAGGTCCCGCCCTGCGCGAAGGCGAGCAGCGAGCCGGCCCGCAGAATGCCGCCCTCGACCCTGGTTTCGCCAGTATAGATGTTGTTGCCGAACAGCGTGGTCGTGCCGGAATAGGCTTCGATGCTGCCCGCGCCCTTTATATCCGGGAAGAACGTGTAATCCGTGTCGGTGTGGTTGAAGACGATCTTGCCGCTGCCCGTGCCGAAATCGATCAGCAATGTGTCGACATTGCCTGCCGCGACAGCCGTATCGCCGGCTGCAGCACCGATGTTCAACGTTCCGTTTGACCCGATCGAAAACGTGTCGGTGGCGCGAACCTTGCCGCCATCGGCAACCGTCAGCACACCGGTGGCGCCCGCGCTGCCAATTTTCATCGAACCCGTGGTCCAGAGCGAGCCGGTCCCGCTGACCGTCGCGGTGCCTCTCGTCCATGCGGACTGTCCGAGCGTCGCCGTTCCACTGGTAACAGCACCGCCATCTTCGACCGCAAGCGTGCTGCCCGCAATCGACCCGATGGTCAGTGCCCCGCCAGTCCCGGTGGAAAGACGCGATCCTTCTCCGGTAACCGTGATGCTGCCCTTGGGCAGGGAAAGCGATGCACTGCCGACAGCGATCTTTCCGGACGCTTCGACGCCGCCGCCGCCGCTGATCACGAGCGCGCCGGAACCAGTGCGCCCGACATCAAGATCACCGTTCAGCGTCCACAACGCCGCCGGACCGGTGACGTCGACACGGCCATCCTCACCGGCGACGGTTCCAATGAAGCCTGACCCGCTTGAAAATGCATTGTTGATCTCGAGCGTGCCGGAGGCAACCCGCACATCGCCGCTATAGGCGCTGGTCGTTCCCGTCAGTTCGAGGCGTCCCGGCCCATCGAGCGCCAGCGTGCCGGAGCCACTGAAGCTGCCAGCAAACGTCGTGTCGGCATCCTGGCTGACCGTCAGCGTGGCCGTTCCAAGCCCCACCGTTCCGCCGGTCCCTGAAAGCTTCGACATGGTGAGATCATGGCCATTGAGATCGAGCATGCCGCCATTGACCGTGTAGGCCGTATTGTCCGCAAACCCAAAGGGTGCGCCCGCCCGCAGGGTGCCGCCTTCGATCCGTGTGCCGCCGGTATAGGTGTTGGTGCCTGTCAGGATGGTCGTGCCGGAATAGACGTCGACGCCACCCGCGCCGCTGATATCGGGCGCAAAGGAATAGGCGCTTTCTGTATGATTGAAGACGATGCTGCCATCGCCCGCGCCGAAGACGATCGCACCGGTCTGAAGCGTGCCGGCGGCCGCGGCTGTCTCGCCCGCCGCAGCACCGATAATGAGCGTGCCGGTGGAGCCGCTTTCCCTGGCGATGTCAACACGATCATCCGCAACGACGTTTGCGCTATCAGCCAATGTCAAAACGCCGTCCCCGCGGTCGCCGACCGCCAGCACGCCGCCGGTGCTTGTCCACGTCGTACCGACTCCCGAAACAATGGCCTTGCCCGAGCTGCCAGCCGCTGCGCCGATGACGCCGCTGACGGCCTCTACCGTTCCGCCGCCTGACAGGTTCAGAATCCCGGTGCCTTCGCCACCCACGGTCAATGCACCAGTGAGCGCCAGTTTGGAGCCGGAACCGGACAGATTGATGGTCCCCTGCGCAATATCGTTTGCGCCGAGAACCATGTCCTTTCCGCTCATCGCACCACTGTCCGTGATGGTCAGCACGCCTTCGGCGTTCCAGCCGACGCGCGAAATAACGAAGTCATACCAACGCGATCCTGCGCCGGTGATCGTTGCCGTGCCGCGCTCATTGGTGCCGATATTGGCGATGGGAGCGGTTACGGTCCCGCCTCTGGAAATCGTCAGCGAAGCGGGGTTCTTCACCCCCACAGAAACAAAATCAGGTTCTGAAATAGCTTTCCCGTATGGACCGCCGTCGATGCCGTCGACGGTAACATCTTTATCGATCCAAAGCCCGGCAAGCGCCGGTCCCGAAAGGGCAGTAAACGCGGTCGAGGCCAACAATGCCAATCTGGGAGCAGATTGGAGCGCACGTTTGGTCACGCCTTTTGGGCGCTTTCGGGAACCCACGGATGAATGAACTGGTCTTCTGGTCGGTTGGCCTTGCCGCATGGTTGCTCCCCTGAAATCATCTTCTGGAACCATGCTATCGAAGCGGCTTCGGCAATCGGGAAACCGTGCCGACTTGCTTACGAAGTAAAGCTCCGCCGGCGCTTATTGGTCAGCAACCCAATGATTGGAATCCCCTGATCAGGGGTTTTGAAGCGTACAGAGTTTGTCGGAGACCGTCTGGCCTAAGTTATGCGGCCATAGCTGGCGCGCCCAGCATGGCGTAGTATTGTTCTTCCGCCTCCGCTTCGATCATGTCTCAGGACGTGGTGTAGCCTGGACGACCACGAACAGCCCAACATGGGTATTGGCGGCACAACACCCGCTCGGAAACTGAAAATAGCCGGGTGAATTCTACCGCTGAACCCCGTTAAAAGGGGGAGGATTACCCAAGGCGTTTCGCAGGATACAAAGCCTGCTGCGACACGAACGCGGCCTGCAGTGAGAGCGAATGGCTTTTATAGCTCTGCCGCCGATCCGCGCGAGAAGCCTTTGGTTCAAGCTTTGCGAGGCTGCGCCCTACGTCACCGGCCGTTTTACGCGAGATAAATCAGAGCGTAAGACTCTTCTGTACACTACTGATCGAAAGGAGGCAGGCATCAGGAAGATGGACGCCCGAACAAAACCATCAATTATCGCAATATAATTAGGCTTTACGTTACATTTCGCAAGATGCTTCTGAAGTTTGACCTCGGCAATCGCATATTTCAAACCGCCACGACGCTTGTACATCTCCCTACCGGTCATTGCGTCTACCGTAATGTCTGACAAATTCTCGCAGCGCGCGCCAGCCTGTATCATGCTGGCCCAAAGCCCATAGTCTTCCTTCAAGAAAATATCAGGATATCCGCCAACTTTCTGCGCAAAGGCAGCACGGTACCAAACCGTCATGTGATTGAAAGGACTTCGCCGGGTGGCATAACTGATAATTGCATCGTGACCGGAAACGGTGCGACGCACGGCCAGTTGCGTACCATCCTGGTCAATTTCTCGAATGGCACTGCCGATGATATCCAGCTCCTCTCCGGCAGCCAGCAATGCAGCAGCCTGCTTTGCAAAGCGATCTTCATGGTTGCGGTCATCCGAATCCGCCCGCGCCACCCATTCGGTTTCGACGTGTTTAAGCCCCTCGTTTAACGCATTTGCCAGACCGAGGTTTGCCGGCAGCCGCACAACGCCAAGTGTAGGCTCCCGAGACCCGAAATCGGATAAAACGTCATCGAGCTGAGGGGTCAGCGGTCCGTCAGCAACCACCAGAACAGCGTTGGGCGCCAGGCTGTTCAGAAAAACACTCTCCAATGCGTTTCGAAAAAGCTCCGGTGAATCCTTGTGGTATACCGCCATGAGAACCGTGAATCCTCCGGCGGGCCTGATCTCTTGACCGCGCTCGATGTTGTTGTCCATCCTACGTCCTCATCCACGTATCCGGCACGATCGCCGAGCCATCCAGGCGCGGGTCTGCGAACCATTGTTTGGGCGCGATTATGATTTTCTCCGGCCGCGCGTTGAGCCAGGCGGCCCACCAGCTGAATGAGCTGTTCGAAATCACCAGGGCGTCGCAGCGGGCCATAAGCTGCATGTCTCGAAAGCTATTCTCGCCGGTATTGTGTGAGACGCATTCACAATTGCCAACCTGCTCCACGAGGTTCGCCTTCACCCATGCAGGATCATCAGAAAACGCAAAGACGCGCGCGCCGGGCATGGTGGCGCGCAACTGCCTGACCGTGTCGATAAAGAAGGCGCCGGGCAGCGCGCCATGCGCCGCCGAAGCCGCCGGGTTTGAAACATAGTCTCCCCGTCGAATATGGATGCCGATCGCGGGTCCGTCAGCGATCCGGGATATAACGGCCTGGTTGGAAGGATCGAGCTTTCCCTGGAACGTGAAAGATTGAGCGATCTGGCTCGCTCGCTCCTCGAAATATCTGGCGCTTTGCCAATAGCCGTGCAGATAGGCCCCTGCAGCAGCTCGTGCCTTCAGATCCGGGATAAAGGCAAATCGCTGCTCTGCGATAAACCGCTTCCCGCGAAACAACCGCGCCTCCGGTCGCGCGAGCGCGCGCCGCACCGTCGGCGCAGCACGCCAGCGCCCGAGAATGCCCTCGAGATCGCGCGTGCCGGCAACCGGCAGATCAATCCCGAACGCCCGTTCGAGTTCCAGGGACCGCGCCGTCGCAAACGCGCCGATGGTGTCAACGGCGTAGCGCACCTCGTGTCCGGTCTGTGCCGCAATCGCCTGTCCGCAGGCGTATTGGAACATCTGGTTGCCGAGCCCGCCCATTATGTTGACCACGATCATCCGCGCACTCCTTGCTCACGAGACATTCATTCGGGACATAAGGCGCATGCCGGTTCTCAGAACGCCCCAGGCCAGTGTTTCCATCCAGCGGATCGGCGCCCCCATAGGCGCGCCCAACCAGAGACGTGCTTTCGGATAGCGGCCTGCCAGCATCCTTCGTTCCGCCGCGTCGATCTGACCAAGGCGGCCCGACAGGCTTGCGGTAATGCTGCCCTCGCTACGTTGCACGGAGCCGATTCGGATATCGGGCTCGAACATCCAGTCAATGTTCTGCTGGAAAAGCTGCACGTAGAAGTCGACATCGATCAACCAGCGCAGGGTCGGATCGAAACGGGGCAAAACGCTGCGCCGGATCACCATGGTACCGGTGGGACCGATGACGTTGCGCCGGAACAGATAGGTCGGCGTCCGCCCGGGCACAAAACGCCGCATCCAACGCGGTGTATGACGGCGGATCGGCCGCAGCTCTTCGTCGACAAGCATGAGATCAAGCATATAAGCATCCGATGCATCTGGCCGGGACAGGCGCTCGCGCAGGAGATCGAGAAAATCGCGGTCCAACGGCACCTCGTCATGATGCATCAGGAGCACATACTCCCCCGATGACGCCTCAAGCAACGCGTTCCAGTTTGCCCCCGCGCCAAGCGATGCGCCGGAATGCGTCGGGTTGTGACGATAGCTGAGGCGCGGCATCTTCTTGGCGAATCGCGCAATGATGGCTTGCAGGTCCGGCTCGGGCGAGTCGTCAAATACAAGAACCTCGACATCATCCGGCAAGGGCGCAAGGACTGACAATATGCGCTCCAACCCCGCCGCGTATCTGTACGTCGGTATCAGAATGCTGAGGCGTGCTCGCCTAACATTAAAGGGCTCATTCATTGTGAAAATACTTACCTAAAAATACAGGGTATTAAGAAAGAAGAGTGAGTTGCTCGAGATCAGATACACGGCCATCGCATTCTTGATGTTCGTGCCCCAGCCAGATATGCAGATTGCTGCGCCGACAGATGATAGCGTAACAACGCGAACGATTGCCTCTCCATCGTCCGCGCCTGCGCCCGAAAAATAAAAGAGAACAATAGCAATTGCGCAAGCGACGTAGTTCAAGGCGTAGAGGTACGGGAAATAATCAGCTCGATCGACACGCCTGACCTTCTTTCGATACCACAACCATACAGGTATCCATATCAGGATCGGGAAAAAGGAAATTGAAAAAAATCGGACTGGATTCAGTTCAGAAATAAGATGCTCTCCTCTGAATGAAGTCGATCCACTCACTCCTTTCCAGTATAAAACAATCCACATTACTACGCATATTATGAAATACGCAGAAGCACCTGAGAAATTCCGCAAAAGAAAGCGTTTTTTCCACAATAACGGCGGGAAAAGAAACGCAAATAGAACCATAAATGTTTGAGTGTGAACAAAGGCACTTACAAAAAAACAGATTAGAACGTACGCACTTGCCAACCAATTTCGAACTCGAAATTTATGCCCGTTCAATAGAGTGATATAACCGAGACATAAAAATAGAATTGAAATTCCTGCGCGAAGTCGAACAAGATAAAACTCCAGAACGAATACGAACATAAGCGCTAAAAGAAATAAGCTACTTTTACTGAAATAACTTGAATATATTTTTTCATTTTCTGAACGCGAAGGATTAAATCGCAACAGAATAACACATAGAATGATGCCTAGAGAAAATACAATAAATCTAAAAGCTTCATATGAAACTCCAATATATTGCAAGAATTCTAATAGGAATGCAAAGCCTGTGTATCTACCTCCAAGCTCATAGCTTGAATTGTATAGAAAAAGATACGATTCGTAATCAGGCAATCTTTCATTCGTAAGAAGAATCAAAAAGTAAGTAAAAATTACAATAAACACTAATCGGACCAAAATAATTAGCCCGTCAAGAGCCGGATCTCTCAATCTTGCCCTCGTACGACGCGACGATGCATCTAATTTTGCGGGACCGCGAATATTTGTTCTTTTATCGACAGCAGACATCTTGTGTTGGTCACCCTATCCGTGTCGGGGCGATCCGCGCGGCCATTTTTTTCAGGGGCCGTTTCAGCCATTGCGGCAAATGCCGCGTCTTTGGGAGACCGATCCCCATATCGGCAGGCACGCGAACACTGTATTCGACTTCATAGGTTTGCGCATCCAGTTCCGCGGCGTTTCGGCATGCGTCCGGATCGCAGGGGCGACCATCGGTTCCGATGTATAGCCAGCCCTCGTAGAAATTGGACGGCATCGCCCAGCGTTTTGCCGCGTGACCGTAGCGCGCCCAGTGTTCGGGGGCGATGACCAATGGCACGTCACGGCGCGTCTTGATCGGGAAATAGGAAAAGCTGGAATTCGACACGACAAGCGCTTTCGCCCCCATCAGAGCGGCATAACACTCGGCCACTCCCCCCTCCAGAACCTCGAACTCCGGCAGGAATGCGCGCGCATAGGGCCGGTCGTCGGTCACCACGAGAATGTTGTCCGCCCGCACGCGCTCGCGCAGGCAGGCGATGGCGTGATCCCAGTAAGAGCGCGGCAGGATCAGGGACTTGTGTCGCTTATATTCGCCTCCCCGCAAATTGAGGACGCATGTGTCCGCGTATTTTTCTGAAAGCCGCTGCAGCTGCTCGGTCGGACGAACCCAGTCCGCGAGATCGCCGGTGCGGCCGTAAAAATACTTTTCGCTCTGAAACAACCCGTCGATCTGCGCGCGCGGCGGCAATTTCTCCACACGACTGTCATATGTCGCGGAGAAATATTTAAGCGCCGGATCATAGAACAGCGCTTCGTTGAACGGCGTGACCGGCGCACCGGGATCGGGATCGTCTGCGCTGTCGATTTCCAGAAACCCGGCACCCTTGAACAGTTCGAGACCGGTGACGACATGCGGCCGCCGCAGATGCGCGGCAATGCCCCGGCCCGCGGCATAGACCCAAAGCTGGTTGCCAAGCCCCTGGCCAGCGAGGAAATTCGTGCGAACGATGCCAGCCGCGTCTTTCATCATGCCGCCCCCGCATTCACGGGCTCGGACGTCGAGCGGGCGTATTTCTCGATGAAGCCCCTGATTTGAAAGATCTCGGCCGGGAAACTATCGTCAATGGCAACCGTGCGCAGCGTCCTGTTTTGCAGCAGGATGTCGGCGTTTCCGTCGATGCTTTTTTGCCAGGCGCCGCGGCGGAAGCGGCTCAGCACTTTCGCGAGCTCCGCCCGCATCCCCTGATAGGGCAGCGCCCTGAGCTTATCCTGAATGGCATCGCTGCCGCCGAGATAGCTGAAATGCCATCCCGCATCCGCAATCGGAGGACCAGGCAGTCCTGCAGGGTTGCTGGAGGCATAGCGAAGCAGATCGAGGGACTGACCTTCAAGCATGTCGTAGGTGAATGCGACGGTTCCGAACCACGGCGCATCGACCAGGTTGTTGATGTAGTACAGCGACCAACGCATCTGAAAATAGGACGGCCGCTCTACGGCCTGATCGCGCAGCCGGCCAATCACCCGCGCATCGGGCAGTTCATCGACATCGCTCAACAGGATGAGGTCATCCGGTCTGGCCACGCTGGCCAGTCCCTTCACGGCAGCATCGCGATGCGTGATTTCGCGTTTCAACGACGCACGCAGCTGCCTTGGCGGACGCATGTTGTGCTTATGCGCACGTACGGCATCCGGCGAGGTAACATACTTCTGCCAATCCGCACCCTGAAGTTCGGAAAGAGTATCCTTGTCAACCGCGTTGTAGATGATCTTGTCTTCGAAAGCGGCGAAGCGATCCCGGTTCTCCGCAAAATACATCGGCTTCGGTTTGCCGGAAAATGTCTCTTCGCATTCCGTCACCACGAAGAAATCGACATGATCGTAAAGTGCGCGAAACCGCAGTTCCAGAAGATCCAGTTCTTTGTAAAACAGGAAAACGTCGATCACGCGCCGGGCGTGGGAAGGTTGCGTATCTGCTACAGCATC
The DNA here is from genome assembly GCF_013344475.1 of Martelella limonii. Lineage (GTDB taxonomy): Bacteria > Pseudomonadota > Alphaproteobacteria > Rhizobiales > Rhizobiaceae > Martelella > Martelella limonii. The sequence continues at coordinate 211,738 of NZ_JABUOU010000007.1, forward strand.
AATCACGACGCGCCTCCCGGCAATTTGTTCATGCGTCTCGAAACAGCATATCCGAGACGCGTCACGGCACGTTTCAAACGGGTCTGGGCGCGATAGGTCTCCTGGCAACGTTTTGCCAAGTCAGCGAGGCCGGCGCTATCGAGGCTGACACTCATGGCAGGGTTCTCCTCGAACGGGGCGCAGAAAATGGCGTCCAGCGCTCTCTCGACGAAAAACGATTCAACAGCCAGGGGTTCATAACCGATGAAACTGCGCAGATTGCGGTAGAATGCGCGGCTGCGCAGCAAAATGTGTGCTCGCGGAACGACGACATTGGCGCCCGGCCCAAAACGCACATATGTGGGCTCCCGCGTATCAGGAAACAGGAACCGGAAAAAACTCTGGAAGTCGTTGAAATAGCGGCCGCGCTTCTTTCGCGAGTACCAGCTGTCGTTGATTTCCAGGAAGTCGCCCGCAGTCGACATCACAGCGACAGGAAAGTTCATGCCTTCCCAACTCTCGGGGTCGACGATCGGAGTATAGACGTCGCGCATGCACAATCGGCTAAAACAGTCTTCGGATACGTGACGTGGATAAGTACTGTTCTTGCAAAAAACCACGATTTCCGGGAGATCGTCATAATGATCGTCGATGAACCGCAAATAGGCCGATAGATTGTATCCCGTATTCTCGATCCAGACTTTGTTCGGCCCGGAAAAAGCTTCATAGCTTTCTCGGTTTTCCTCACCCTTGAAATAGACAAGGTAGTCCTCGCCCGCATATTTCAGCAGGTCGAGATTTCCCTCGTAATAAGATACACAGAAAAAACGGCGCGCTGACATCACGAGAAGGCCAATTGCGAATGAGCATGAAGCGACTTTGCGAGGGGCTCATTCAACCGGTCGGCATGGCTCTCTGCAAATTTGCTCAGCTCTTGATCCCTGCGGTGCGCCAAGGCTCGCTCGGGCTTCAGTTTCGCGATCGCATCCTGCTTCACCTGCTTGGCATCGCCCAGCTCAAGGAGCTCGAGAAGTTTGCCGACGGTGTCGCGCGGCGTCGCGCACAAATCCTCGAAATTCACGGATGCCACGCGAGCCGGCCCCAGGCGCGCGACATGGGCACGGCCTTCGGCGACATATTCTTCCCATATCCCAAAGGCATGCTCCATCGTCGAGCTTCGCATCGAGTCCGAAAAGCCGCCCCGTTTCATGCGCATTCCGTAAATGAACGGGTACTGGTCGAATTTTCTCCGATAGCCATCCATCTCACGATGGCGTCGCGTCACAAGACTGTGCGCCACGTCGACGCCATGGCGTTCGACATAGATGTAGCGTGCATTGGGATAGATGTTTTCCCAGATCGGCAGAGTGAATGTATTTCTGGGGTCTTTCCAGCCCCAAGTCCGATACGCCTTGCGCAAGCCGGACCTCTGTCCCATCAGCGCGCTCCAGCCGAGGTAGCGGCCCCGCAGCGGGCCGGACAGAATACGACGCAGATAGGCGTCCGTAAGCTCCAAGCAATCCGTGTCCCTAAGCAGATTGATCATGGCGGCGGGGTTGTCCCAACTTGCCCCGCTGGTCGTAAACATCCACGCGTTCAGCGCCTGAAACAGTACCGCTTCTCCGTTTACGTCCTGCTGCGCTCCAGAGAATACGCCGTGCGCCTGAAGGATATCGCCGACAATCGTTGTCCCCGACCGGTGCATCCCGAAGATAACCACTGGTGCATCATTCTGAAAGCCGATCATTTCACGTTCTCACTTTTTTGCGGCGCAACGTTGGCGCGCGCCAGTCCGAAATATCCAAGCGGTCCGGGCCTGATCCCCAATTCCCGCCAGACCATCACAGCCATTATGACCTTGGACAAGACCATAGCCACGGATGTTGCAATAGCCGCACCCTCAAGCCCCGCCAATGGTATGAGCAGAAAATTCAAGGCAATGTTCAAGACAACCGCGCCGCCGACAGCATAAAGCGTCATTCTTTCCTTGCCAACCATACTGAGGAAAGTGCCAGTCGGACCTATCAACGCCCCAATAGCGAAGCCCAGTGCGATGATCAAAAGCGGGTGATAAGAATTTATGTAAGTTGGACCGAACAAATGAGTCAGAAGCAGCGGGCCCGCTAACCATAGTCCGGCGCAAACTGCAATCACGGATACGCCGGTGAGTACCGACAGGTCGGCGTAGAGCTTTCTCATCTGGCCATACTCATTGCGTGCATGGGCCGCCGCGATCTGTGGCTCGATCGTCGAGTTCACGATCATGATCGGCATTTGGGCCAAAAAGCCCAACTGTGCTGCAACCGCGTAAACGCCGATGTCCTCAGGCGGATAGTAAATGCCGAGGATCAGAATGTCACTTCGCTGCATCAGAAGGGCAATACCACCCAGCAAGAAGAACGGCAGCAGGCTGCGCCACCAAACCGAGAGACTATAGGAGGGAACAATCTTCTTCTGGCTTCCCTGCACAGCGAGGGCGCGCCTGATGAAGAAGGCCATGAAGATTGAAGCCACCAGGTTTCCGACAACCATATAGATCAGCAGTTCGAGCGCCGTTCCCTCCCAATCCAGGAGTTTTGACGCGACCACAAGCCCCAGCATGGTCAGCGGCTGCAGCAGCATCATCGGCCAAGCGGCGACCATGACACGCTGCAGACCACGAAGAATCGCCTGCTGCAAGCTGGTCAGGGTCAATGTGGTGAACAGAAGTATCGCGATCCATGCCGCGTAGTCGTAAATCTCGGCAACCGGCGAGCAGTAGGACCAGCATGCCAATGCTCCCACAATCGCAACAATCAACGTGCCAACCGCAACGAAGGCGGACGAAAACCGCAAAATTCCGCGAAGCTGGTGATCTTGACCTGAGGCGTGATAATAAGCAATTTCCCGCGTCAAGAGCTGAGGAAAGCCGAATACGACGACCATCGCGACAAGATTGGTGATGTTGAGCAAGTATATATAAGCGCCGAATTCGGTTTCACCGGCAAACGCGATGATTTGAATCTGCAACACCAAAGCAATAAGCTTCTGCGCCACAGATATAGCCCCGAAGGACATGAATTTGTTGAGCAGGAGCCTCATCTTGACGATATGCCTTGCTCTTGTCCAAGCCGCGAGCCCAAGCGGAGACACGTCTTGAAACCAACCCATCGTTGATGACTACTCGGGAGATGCACCACCGCTTGACTCAAAGTGCCCCTGTTACACGCCATATTAGCATCGCTCGTGATTGTTGAAACGCTCAAGATAAGCGCACCGTTTCGCGTTTTTCCAAGCTTGCCGCGCACGCAAGCCAAGCTGTTCTTTGGCAATCCGACCCTTCTCAAAAGGCACTCCGTCAGGTTCCCGCTTTGCGATTTTCAAGCAAGCGCGCGAAAAATACCAGGCTTGCAAAAAGCTGGCATCGAAACGACATCAGCTCGCTTCACCTTTTTCAACGACCGAGAACCCATTCGTGGCGTCACCGGAAGGCGCTGATCAGCTTTGCTTCAAACTGCTGGTTGCGATGCAACAAATAGCACCAATTGAACAGGAAACCACTTAAGGAAGAAAAGCAGGTTGTCAAAAAATATTAGCCGCGAAGCGCAAGCGCTCAGCGCCCCATCAACTAGCAACAAAATGTCATAGGTGTGAAAGTCATGTAAATTCTTCCATAATTATTGGATATATCCCGTATGACATAGTCAATCCGATCTACCGGGGACCCTAATTGATTAATCATTTTCAGCCCTCATCGAGGCTCTAAGCTGAAATAGAGACAAAATTACACATAATAAATCGACTAAATCTTCAAGAAATTAAAAGCCGCGATAGCCAGTCATTCCACATGGAGAAGAGAATAGTCGATGAATTGCAACAATCAAATATTGAACACATTAAAATAATTCAAATGGATAGCCACGAGAGAATGTACCCCTCGAAAACCGTATCCACGGTACGTCTCCCAAGCGACATGCTGGATCATGCAACATCGGCTCAAACCCTGCGAGGCGCATATTTGGCCTTAATGCCTTTATAAGCAAGGTCATATCATCTACACAACCCATAGATAACCTTTTGAAGGCAACCTATCAATAGCGGGGGTAGTCAAATGCATAGCGCTGCCATCCGCGGAGTTATATCCCAATGAAAAGATTTTCAAAAATTACGATTGTTGGGGGGGCGGGCTTTGTCGGCACCAACCTCTGCCAGAGGTTGGCAGATTGCCAGATTCCTTTTGAAATCATCGACATAAAGCCGAGCAAACGCTTTCCAGACAAGTGCAAGTTTGGCGATGTGCGTGAACTCGAAAGCCTCAGAAGCACCATTACAGGCGACGTCGTTGTAAATCTCGCAGCGGTCCATCGTGACGATATCCGCGACAAGTCGGAATACACGCGCACTAACGTCGAAGGGGCAATGAATATTGCGCAGGTTTGCACGGAGAAGGACATTAGAAAGATCGTTTTTACAAGCTCTGTAGCGGTTTACGGCTTTGCGAAACCCGGAACAGATGAGACTGGCGCGATCAACCCATTCAATGAATACGGCAAAACCAAGCATCAAGCGGAAGAAAAGCTTCGCTCATGGCAACGCAGAGGCGATAACGAGCTGATCATTGTTCGTCCGACAGTAATTTTCGGCGAGGGAAATAGAGGCAACGTCTACAATCTCTTGAGACAGATATCGTCTGGCAATTTTCTCATGGTGGGAGCAGGAAGAAATCGCAAATCCATGGCGTACATCGGCAATATTGTCGCATTTCTTGAGCGGTGCATTGAAGCAGACCAGAAATACGCTGTTTTCAATTACGTCGATACGCCGGATATGGATATGAATTCACTTGTCCGCCAAGTTCGCACCGTCCTCAAAGGAAAGGATAACGTGGGAATACGCCTTCCGTATTGGATTGGTATAATCCTGGGTTACGCTGCGGATGGGTTCACACGAATTACAGGAAAGCGGCTTCCGATAAGTTCGATTAGGATAAAGAAGTTTTGTTCTTCTACCGCGTTCAATTCGGCCAAATCGGAGTTAGATGGCTTTGTACCGCCATTCACCCTTCAACAGGGTATCGAGCGCACACTCCAAAGCGAATTTATATCGCCGAATCCTGATAATGAGGTATTCTACACTGAATGACGGCCTAGGTATTGCGCCCCACGAAGATCGACACGTTAGAAACCAGCCCGACCGTGCCTGCGACTATGCAGCCCCAGGACATCCAATGACGGAGGCTGCGCAGATCGCACGCCTTCATCGTGGTGAGCGTTCCGGCCAACAGGCCGAAGGATGAGAAGACCGCCAGAAAGTTATCATTGGCCCCACACCCTCGAACAGCAAAAGGTCCTATGCATGTCCGAGACGATCAGACATCTCGGACACAAGATTGAGTAAAACGCGCAAGACCCGCCGCCTTGCAACAGCCGACCGCTCGGCGTCACATTCAGAACGAAAGGGATAGGGCTGCATAGGCGGCATTTACCGTGGCGCCGCTGCCGGCCCGTCCGTTATAGCCGAACTGCAACGCGGTGCGCTCCGTGAATGAGAAGTTTAGGCCTAGCGCGACCACGGCGGCATCTTCGGCGATCGGGGCGCCCACAACGCTAAAACCCGCCCCGCCCTTGGCGAAGGCAAGCGATGCGCTCGGATCGACATCGCCAAAGGCATGTTGCCAACCGATCATCGCATTGGCTCTGACGGCACCTCCACCGAGGGGCAAGGTCTTGCCAAACCTGAAGCCGACCGTCGATAGCGTATTGGCCTGGGTCTCCCCGCCCCCGACAAGTGCGGTCAGGCCATTCCCTTCCGAAAACCCGTCCGTCGCGGTCGCGACATAGGCAAGGCCGCCGAAAGCTTCGATGTCCAGAGGGTCGAGACCAAGATCAAAGGCCGCCTCGCCGAAAACCTGGCCCGTGGTCGCTGAATAATCCGCGCCCTCATTGGCAAAATAGCCGGGGAAGCTGATGGTGCGGGCGACGCTGACATCATGCCACGCGAAACTGCCGCCAAGGTGCGCGCTGAAGGCCCCTATGCCGCCTCCGCCATAAGCCGCGAGCGTAAATGTGGCGGCGCTGCCTGAGGCAAGCTCGCGCGAAATTTTAAAACTGTCCGACCCGTAGCCGGCGGCGATGCCCGCCCGTCCCCAGTCGGACACGGCAATATCCACACCCGCGAGCATGCCGCCTGTCCTGCTGGTCAGTTCGCCAGTGTTGACGGTCCTGTCTGTGGTCGACCAGTTGCCATACCCCGAAATCCAGGCTTCCGCGCCCAGTCCGGGCAGCGGGGCAGCGGTGATCGCAACCTGATTGCCGGAAAGGCGCGCCCCAAGAGTGTCGCGCACCTCATAGGCGCCATTTTGAAGGCTGGTCTGCGCCGATGCGTAGATCTCGCCGGAAAGCGCTGCGGCAGCGCTCTGGTATTCGCCGATCGTCAAATGGGTCAAAGGCATGTCGAGCGCGCTTGCCGGCACGAAACTGTCGAGCGCGCGCCCTACCGCCACCTCGTTCGGCGTCATGCCCGCATCGGCGAACGTCAGGCCGCTGCGGGCGACCACCAGCGCGGCATCATTGACACCATAGGCGATCCCAGTGGTTAGGAACGGATAGAGGCTGTCATCGAATAGGCCGCCTTCCAGAACATCATGCTGCCCGAAAATACCGCCATCGGCATGGAGGAAGACATAGGCCGCGCCGAGGGAAGGCACGAAGCCGGTCTCTCCGAGAGCGATCACCGTGCCGCCATCGAGCGCAGCCTTGCCGCCAACCTGCAGAAGATCAATCGCGCCGTCGGCGCTGATCTCGACCTCGCGTGTGGCCTCCGGACCGAAGTCATAATCGCCAAGGACCGTCATCGTGCCGACCGAGTTGCCGGTCGCAAGCGTACCGTTTTCGCCCACCTTCAGGTCGCCGATCGTTCCGGTTCCCGAAATTCTGCCGCTGGCGATCACCGTGCCGCTGACCGAGCCGTTATGGATGAAGGTGCCCGACGTGTTCACGTCGCCGTTTACCGAGCCCGTGGCGGCGATACTGGTGATGCCGCTATTGTTGATATTGCCCGCCAACACGCCAGAAAGCGCGAATGTGCCGGGGGCCAGAACAGTGACAGGGCTCGCCGAGGAGTGCGTGATGGCCAAGGTGCCCGATTGCACCGTGGTCGCGCCGGTATAGACGTTGGCGCCGTTGAGCACGACCGTGCCCGGGCCGTTCAGGATCAGGTCGCCGGGCCCGGAAAGGCTGTTGTTGAAGGTTGCGGTCACGCCATAAGCCGCGGCGATCGAAGGCGTGGCATTGGCGGCCGGGTTCGCGCTGTTCGTCGCGCGCAGGTAGACCGGCAAGGCGGTGGTCATGTCGGATGAGAAACTGATCTGTCCGATTGCCGAAATCACCGGCGTGAACGCGACGCCGGAAGCTGCATCTAGATTGTTCGGCTTCAGCCCCAGATAACCGTTTTCCGGATCGAACATGTAGGTGAACTGCCGGTAGAAATTCAGCCCGGTATTGAGGAAGCCATTGCCATCATGCGGCTCGACCCATTTCAGCGGGTTGGGCGTTGCCTGACTGCAGCCGGCGGGCGGCGGCGACCCTGCGCATACGGCCTCATAAACATAGGAGAGTGTGACATGGTCGCCCGCGTCGAGAAGCTGGATATAGACCGATGTCCCGTCCCTCACCACATCTCCGGCTGGGCCGGTGTTGTAGAAAGCGGACGGTTGGTCGGTCGCGGCGTTGATGAAGCTGTCTGAAACGCCGGTATCGGCGAGGAAAATGCCCGTTTGCGGACCCGCAACATTTCCGCCATTCGTCAGTTGCACGCCCGCAGCCGCCATGGTCCAGGAGGACTGCCCTTCCGAATCCTGGATCGGCGCGAGCTGGCCAAAGGCGAAGCCACCGGTATTGGCGGGCGTCAGCCCTACCTTCACCGTTACCTGCGCATCGGGACCACCGACATTGCCCGATCCCCCGGTATTCCAGTCGATGATATAGCCCGGCAGAAAGTCCGCGCCGGTATTGTCGATATGCAGCAGCGGATTGAGGTCTTGCGACGTCTGGCCAGCATTGTCGAGAAGCCCGGCGAGATAGGCATATTGCGCGGGTTCCTTGATCAGCGATGAGACCGGCATCGCGGCATTGTCCTCGCCCAGCGTGTTGCGTCCGAAGCCGACGCCCATCATCGTGATCGGCTCGTTCCTGGCCTTGTCGCAGCCGGCCGAATTGGCGCCGTTGCCGACGCATTCCTTGTTGTCCACGGCAAGGATCGGCACGGTCGCCGTTACCGTCGCGCCGACGGCATCGACGAACTGGACCTTTGCCTCGACGATATAGCCGACCGCCAAAAGTCCGGTGGAGTTGTAATAAACCCAGCCGCGCTGATCCGTCCGCACCAGGTTCTCATCGTCGGTCAGAAGCTTGGAATCGACCGCAATTCCCGTCGACCCCGTATCCATCAGAAAGTCGATCGTTTTGCTGGTCAGCTCCTCCGCGGTTCCGGGCTTGGTCGTGAGCTGAAGATCGAATTGGAGAACCGAGGCCGAACTTCCGCTGCTCGCATTGATCGTGTAGCTCGTTCCCCCCGCACTATAATCCGGCCAGTACTCCGCCATCGCTGGCGCGGGGGCCATCGCTGCGAGGCTAAAAACGCGACAGAGAACACGCCGCGCCTGAACAGCGGTTTGGCCGGGCAGAGACCGGCTCAGCCTGTAGCGTATCATGAAAACGCCCCCTTAAACGCCTGGCCCCTGCGATGACGCGCGCTATTCCAGGTTTGACGGCGCGCAATATGTGTCGTGGATGTTGCAACCCTCCGCTCCGCCCTCTGCGCATTTGGCCAAGGCCTCGTCCTGCGAGGACTGCCGGCTGGAGCCTGCACCGATGCCAAAGGCGGGCTTGCTGGTAGCGCGCGCCAGCGAAACGCACATATCGCTGCCCGAAAAGGCGATGGAGCAGTCGCTCGCGCCGCCCTTGCCGCATTCGGCCATCGCCTTGTCGCTCGCTGCGCTTTCCGAATCTTCCTCCGCAAAACCAACATCCTGCGTGGAGTCGCTATAGGCAACGGCGACATTGGACTGGGCAAAAGCGAGCGCGGGAACTGACCCGGCTGTGATCGCGAAAACAACAATCAAAATCTGCCTCATCAGATCCCTCCACTTGAAAAGGTCATGACCATCGGGCACGGCCGGGCCCTGCGCTGATGCTAAAATGATTAACTAATTTCAGCAAATATAAAGTGACAGAGACAGCGTGCAGATCAATGAAATAGGGCAATGAAACGGAAAGAGACCTCGACCCTGTTGGAAGGTCTCACAGCAAAATCGACCGCGACATGGCCCTTCTGGGCATCGTATCGCCGCAAAACCTGCGCAGAGCCCCTGACTGACCGGCGCTGCGACGCTGATGATCTTGCCATACCCGAGCCGAGGGCGGGCAGCGGCATCGGACACCGGGCAAAACACGAACGTCGGCTGTGAGGGGCAATGACAAAAATGCGCGTCCGATTCGCGCTGACATTCGCTCGCCAGCCGGATCTGCACGCTCTTGTGCCAATAACAACAACAAGGTGATAAGCTTACGCACCGATGGCGGGCGCGGCCCGTCATCGCGTGATGCAGAAGACGGCTGAACTTCAGCCTTCGAGAAGAAAGAGCAGCAGCAATGGCCCAGTTCATAAACGCCAAGACAGATATCATCCAGGATGCGATCAACGGGCTTGTCGCCGCGTCCGGCGGCCGTCTCGCCCGCCTCGATGGCTATCCCTTCACCCGCGTCGTCGTCCGGAGCGACTGGGACAAGGAGAAGGTCGCGATCATTTCCGGGGGCGGATCGGGGCATGAGCCGGCGCATGCCGGTTACGTCGGCGAAGGGATGCTGACCGCCGCAATCTGCGGCGACGTCTTTGCTTCCCCTTCCGTCGATGCAGTCCTTGCCGGCATCCGGGCCGTGACCGGTGCAGCGGGCTGCCTTCTGATCGTCAAGAACTATACCGGCGACCGGCTGAACTTCGGTCTTGCTGCCGCGCGCGCCCGCGAAAGCGGCCTGAAGGTGAATATGGTCATCGTCGGCGACGACATTGCCATTCCCGACCTAAAGCAGCCGCGCGGCGTGGCAGGCACCTTGTTCGTCCACAAGATTGCAGGCGCCACCGCAGAATCCGGCCGCGATCTTGACGTCGTGACCGCGGCCGCGCAGCGCGCTGCGGACCAGGTCTTCAGCATCGGCATGTCGCTCAGCACCTGCACCATGCCGGGCGGTGCGCGCGAGGACCGGCTGGCCGAGGGCGAGATCGAGCTGGGGCTGGGGATCCACGGTGAACCGGGCGCCGAGACGCTCCCGTTCGAGACGGCAAGCAAAGCCCTTTCGTCCGCGATCGAACGGCTCACCCCCCATCTGGAGGCACCCCATTATGTGGCGATGCTCAACAATCTCGGTGGCACCACTGCGCTTGAAATGTCGATCCTCGTCGAAACGCTCAGAACGTCCCGGATCGGAGACAGGGTTTCGCATATCATCGGACCGGCTGCGATGATGACCGCGCTCGACATGCACGGCTTCTCGATTTCACTCTATCCTGCAGACCGCGAAGATCTGGAACGGCTTTCAGCTCCGACGCGGATCAGCGCCTGGCCAGGGCTGAACAGTTTTTCCGCCCCCGGCGTGGTCGCCATGCCGGCCGCAGAGGTTGGCGAACATGTTTCCCCGTCCTTGGACTCAAGGACGGAAGCGCTGCTCAAATCCTGCTGCACGGCGCTCATCGAAGCGGAGCCGGATCTCAATGCGCTCGATGCCAAATCGGGCGATGGCGATACCGGCTCAACGCTCGCCACGGCCGCGCGTGCGATACTCGATGGCATGGATCGGCTGCCTCTGAACGACAGCACGCTTCTGCTTCGCGCCCTCGGCCGGATCTTGAGCGAGACGATGGGCGGATCCTCGGGCGTTCTGCTCGCCGTGTTCTTCTCGGCAGCTGCGGAGGCAAGCGCTAAGCAGAAAGATCTAATCGCGGCGCTTTCGGACGGTCTTTCCCGGATGGAGGACGTCGGCGGCGCAAAACCCGGCGACAGAACCATGATAGACGCCCTTGCCCCAGCGCTCGAAGCCCTCGGAAATGGCTTCGCGGCCGCGGCCTCCGCTGCCAGGGAGGGCGCGAACGCCACCGCCGCAATGACCAAGGCAAATGCCGGTCGCGCCAGCTATGTCAGTGCGACAAAGCTTGACGGTCATACCGACCCCGGCGCGGAAGCGGTTGCCCGCCTGTTCGAGCGTATCGCAGCGCAATGAAAGAGTGACAATTCCGCTGCGCCGGACCGGTCCCCAACGGGTCAGGTTGATCGCCGAAGCATTCCGAAGAGATCGCGCGGTCCGTCGGGATAGACGACCATGTCGAGATTTTCATAGCGGTCGGTGCCCAGGACCAGCTCCGCGAGATAGCGGAGCGCGGTGCAGCTGGTGACGATCTGGGCTCCCTCCAACGCCTCCTCTGACGGGCGGCAGGCGGCCACCGACAGCCCGCTGCCTTCAAGATTGCGGTACGTCTTTCCGGTCGCGGCCGGGTCGATGTCTTGGAGCCGGGTGTTCTCCGGATGGCGTTTGACATATTTGAAGCCGTATTGCCTGCCATCGAAGGTGGGCATAAGCTCAATCACCCCATCGGCGCAATGGGCGGCAACGCACGGCGTCTTGTCAAACTGCTCCCAACGCCGGAAATGCTCCTCCAGCGCTTCGGCGAGTTCTCGCATCCTCGTCTCAGACGAAGCCCTGACGCCCTTGCCAAATATGTCCCCAACCAACCGGATCGGGAGATCATCGCGTAGCTTCGCAACGATGGCCGCGCCGCGCCTTCCAGTCTCTCTGAGACGCTGGGGATTGCCCGAGGCACGCAGCAGAAGCGGCTCGACAGGCTGATCGAGGGCGTTTCCGACAGCGAGACAAGCCTGATCTCAAGCAGCATGTGATGCGGCGAAACTCTAGAGGTTGATCGCGACGCTCTTGGTCTTGCATCAGGACAGCAGACCCTCCAGCCCCTTCTCACGGCCGAATTTCAGAAAGCGCGCAGGCTCGGTCTTCCAACCCGTTGGCATCTGCCGCATGGGCCCGGACCCGACCCGCGACGTTGTGGATGCACAACTGAAGGTCTACGGCGTGGACGCCCTGAGGGTGGTGGACGCCTCGATCTTCCCGACCCCGACCCCGGGAAACACGAATGCCCCCACGATCATGGTAGGCGAGAAGGCGGCCGACCTGATCCTCGACGCGCATCGCTGAGCCGGCACAGACAGGTCCTCCCTCGCGTCGCGACCAGATGATGTTTCCCTGTCGGATGGCAGGTCAGCGAGGCCGCGATCAGATAATCCGCTGGATGCTGGCAGCGCGTTCATAGGGCTCGAACACCTTTTTCCAGCCGTCGCGCATCAGCGCCGGCTTGCCGAGTTCGATCGCCTTGTTGCAGGCGTCGGAGATATTGCCCTGCACCTCGCCGAAGATCACCGCACCGAGAATTTTCATGTGGCCGACGGTTTCCGAAAAACCGGGCTCCAAGAGTACCATCTGTTCCACGCTGACCGATAGGTGCGGGCGACAGGCGCCTCAGCTGTCAGCGCCAGATTGAAGAGAGCGCGCAGCGGATGAAGATAGCTGCCTTCGGCCTTAAGCTCATAGATATCGGTTCCGCGCCATCGCACGCTATCGAGAGTGCCGCAGTCTGCTGACAGGTGCGGAGACCATCGGTACCGAGCGACAGCGTCACCGAACTCGGTTGGCACTTCAGAAATATGGCGAAAGCCGCGTCAACTGTTCATCTGCCAGCTAAGCCGTTATCAGAGTAATGAACGGCCGCTTAAGATTAAAGTTACGGTTCGAGTAGCCGCTCGGCGGTAAACCTGTCTGTGATCAGAAGGTCGATAACGCCGGTCCTGAGCGCGCCGCGAATGGCCTCCGTCTTGGAGCGACCGCCGGCAAGCGCGATGACACGGTCGACCTTCGACAGTTCCTCCAGTGTCATGCCGATGACCCGGTCATGCAGCGGCGTCTTGACGAAACCGCCCTCTGCATCAAAGAAGCGCAGGCTGATATCACCGACGCCGCCCGCTTCGGCGACTTCGGCAAGCTCGCGCGAGGAAAACACATTGCCGCTCCGCGCCAGCATGCCGGATGGCTCCATGGCGCCGATACCGACAATGGCGAGCGTAATCCTGGGGAAAAGCTCCATGGTCTGGCGCACATAGGTATCGCCGAGCAGCACAAGCTTTGCTTCCCGCGACTGAGCCACGCCCGGTGCACTGAGAAGATGCGCCTCAGCGCCTGTCAGCCGCGCAAGCCGCGTGGTGAGCTGGTTGGCGTGGATCTGAACAGTCGGGTCGCCCATACCGCCAAGCGTCTGCACCACATAGCGCGCCTTGCCGGATTTCATCGGATGAATATTGTCCACCATCCGCAGAATAGTTTCCGACCAACTCGAAACACCGATTATCTCGCCGGCCTGCAGCGTCGCTTCGAGAAAATGTGCCGCCGCCTCGCCGATCCGCGCCATGATCGCGCCGTCTCGGTCCTCCGAACATTCTACTACGATCGCTTCGGAAAGGCCGAACCGGCTCCTGAGGCCGGCTTCAAGCTCGGCATAAGTGCCCGACGGTGCAACCACGGTGGTGCGAACGATCTCCTCTTCCTGCGCGCGCTTCAGCATGCGCGACACCGTCGCCTGCGAAATCCGGAGATGCTTGGCGATTTCCGACTGGCGCTGTCCCTCGATATGATACATCTGTGCCACACGGGCAATCATCCGTAGTTCATTGAGGCGGGACATGGTGTCTGTTGGCTCGTCGTGGCTGGTGTGAATATTTATTCCCTACACGGCGAATGTGGCCCGGGCAATCGCTTTTGTCCATTCTCCAATAGAACGATTTCGCCCTTCCGCGGGCATGGAAGGCGTGATTTCAGGTTCGCGCTGGGCAAGGGCCGAAAGCGCCTCCAGATCGGGCCAGAAGCCGGTAGCAAGCCCTGCAAGATGCGCCGCGCCGATCGCGGACGCCTCTGCATTGCGGCAGGGTGTGACCGGGCGGTCGAGATAATCTGCCACGAGTTGCATGAGGAAGCGGTTGCGGCTCGGCCCGCCATCGACGGAAATCCGACCGGCAGCGCCCGCGGCTTCGGCCATGATCGCGTACACATCCCGCACCTGTAAGGCGAGGCTTTCGGCCGCAGCCCGGGCAATATGCGCCGGCTTCGTGGAGAATGAGAGGCCGCAGGCGAGACCCCGCGCATCGGCGTCCCAGTGCGGCGAGCCGAGGCCGACATGGGCAGGCACCAGCGAGACGCCGCCGGCATCATCGACCGTTTGAGCAAGCGCAAGCAACGCCTCGACACTGTCAAGGCCGAGCAGCTCCGCAGTCCAGGGGAAAACCGAGGCGCTCACCAGAATATTGCCTTCGAAGGCGAAGGTCGGACGGCCGGCAATCGACCAGGCGATTGTGGTGGTGATGCCGTCCGGCGGCACGATGTAGTCGGCAAGCGTCGTCATCACTGATGAGCCGGTCCCGAATGTCATCTTGCCATCGCCGGGGGCAAAGGCGGCATGGCTGAACAGCGCCGCATGGCTGTCGCCGATGGCCGCAGCGATGGGAAGACCGTCGGGGAGTACGCCGACATTCTTCGTTGTACCAAATACATGGGCGCTGTCGAAGACGGCAGGCAGCATGGCCGGGTCGACTCCGAAAAGCCGGCAGAGATCATCGTCCCAAGAACCTTCGGCAAGGTTGAAAAGCTGGGTGCGCGCAGCATTTGACCGGTCTGTGGCATGGACGCTGCCGCCGGACAGTTTCCAGATCAACCAGCTATCGACAGTGCCGATACAGACATCGCTCCCTTCGCGCCCATGATGGTCGAGCAACCAGGCGACTTTGGTTGCCGGAAACATGGGGTCGAGCGGCAGGCCGGTGCGGGCGATGACATCGGCCTCGTGACCGGCCTCGCGCAAAGCCCTGCAGGCGTCAGCCGTGCGGCGGCACTGCCAGCTAATGACGGGCCCAAGGGGGCGGCCGCTCTTGCGATCCCAGATCAGGATCGATTCACGTTGATTGGAAATGCCGAGCGCGACGATCTCGACACGAGGCGTTTTCTTCAGGCATTCGGCAATCGCCACCGCGGTCGCTTGCCAGATTGCTTCTGCATCCTGTTCCACCCAGCCAGATTTCGGATGACTGATGGGTACGGGAGCCGAAGCGCTGGCGATAATATTGCCAGCATCAGACAACAGCACCGCCTTGGAATTGGTGGTGCCCTCGTCGATCGCCAGGATCGCCTTGCCTTTCATGTCATCCCTTCCGCGCGATCAGCGCCGCAGCGCTTTCGGCGATCGCGTCAGGCGCCATGCCGAAATCGTCAAGCAGCGTGTTGGCTGAACCGGTATGGGCGAAAACGCCCGGCACGCCAAGCCGCTTCATCGGCACTGGCGCGGCATCAACCACCACTTCGGCAACAGCGCTGCCGAGCCCGCCGAAGATCGTATGCTCCTCGCAGGTCAGAATCGCGCCGGTCTGACGGGCCGCCGCGATGATTGCGTCCTCGTCGATCGGGCGCACGCTTGCCATGTTGAGAACGCGGGCGGCAATACCACGCTTTTCAAGAATGGCGGCGGCCAGCACGGCACGGTGGGTCAGAACCCCGTTGGCGATAATGGTGAGGGCGTCGCCGTCACGCAGCATATCGGCCTTGCCGAGCTTGAAGACGTGCCCTTCCGGCAGGAGGTCCGGCACGCCGACGCGGCTCAACCGCAGGAAACAGCCGCCCTTGTGCTCGGCTGCCCAGCGAATGACGGCCGAGGTTTCGGTACGGTCGGCGGGCGCAATCACCGGCACGTTGGGAAGCGCGCGGATCCAGGCGAAATCCTCTATCGAATGGTGAGTCGGCCCGAGTTCGCCATAGGCCATGCCGGAGGAAATACCGACAAGCTTCACGTTTGTCTCGGAATAGGCGACATCGGCCTTGATCTGCTCCAGCGCGCGCCCCGTCAGGAATGGCGCGGCAGCGCAGACGAACGGAATCTTGCCGCCATTGGCGAGCCCCGCCCCGACGCCCACCATGTTCTGCTCGGCAATGCCGACATTGATCAGCCGCTCGGGAAACTTCTCGCCGAAGCCGCCAAGCTTGGAAGAGCCGACGGAGTCATTGCAGACCGCAACGATGTTGCTGTCCTGCGCTGCCAGCTGTTCCAGCGTCTCGGTAAAGGCGTTGCGGCAGTCGTGCAGTTTCGCGGTTTCGAACGGCATATTCATCGAACGGCCTCCTCGAGTTCGGCCATGGCCTGGCGGTATTGCTCTTCATTCGGCACCTTGTGGTGCCAGGCGACATTGTCGGACATGAAGGAGATGCCGTGCCCCTTGTTGGTATGAGCAACGATGCATTTCGGTTTACCGGGGGTGATGGCGTCCGCCGAAAGTGCACGGCAGATCGCCCCCATGTCATGGCCATCAATCTCTTCAACAGCCCAGCCGAATGCTTCAAGCTTTGGCGCAAGCGGCGCGATATTGTTTGTGTCTGCCAGACGTGCGCCCTGCTGCAGACGATTGTGGTCGATAATCAGCGTCAGATTGTCGAGCCCAAAATGCGCGCCGGCCATGATTGCTTCCCAGTTGGAGCCCTCCTGCATTTCGCCATCGCCGGTGATGACGAAGGTGCGCCAGCCGGCCTTGTCGAGTTTTGCAGCCTTCGCCATGCCGACCGCGACCGGAAGGCCATGTCCGAGCGGGCCGGTATTGGTTTCCACGCCAGGAACCTTGACCCGGTTGGGATGCCCGTTGAGCCGCGAGCGATGCTTCAGGAAGGTTGAAATCTCATCTTGTGGGATAAACCCCTTTTCAGACAGCACAATGTAGAGCGCAAGCGCGGTATGGCCTTTTGAAAGAACAAGGCGGTCGCGCGCGGGGGCAAGCGGGTTCGCCGGGTCTACCTTCATTGTGTGGAAATAGAGTGCGGTGAGAAGATCGGTGACGGACATCTCGCCGCCGATATGGCCGGCGCCAGCTTCAAAGACGGCTGTAACATCGCGGCGCCGGATGCGATTTGCGATAACGCGCAGTTCCTGGGGGTCCATATGTCACCTATGCATAATTATTCTCAACCTATTAAACATGCGCGATAAGCTTTTGTCAAGATGGGTTGGCCGCTGCGAAGCCATGCTATCCGCTCCAAAGAAAAGACGCGAGTAATGGCGCAAGGCCTTCCGTAGGTGATCGGCGTCGCAACCGCTGCTTGACAGGCTTAACTGCATCCATTATGGATTTTCTATCAGGTGTGAATACATATGCGCATGAGGAGGAAAACATGGCAGTGACACAGGAGGCCCCTGCGCAGAAGCCGCGCCTTTCAGAGATGGTATCGCTGTCGGGCGCAACGGGGCCGCTGATCGGTCTGGTGCTGCTCTGCATTTTCCTGACCTTTGCGACCGACGCTTTTCTGTCCTTCCGAAACTTTCTAAACATTCTCGATCAGATCACCGTGCTCGGCATCATGGCCGTGGGCATGACCTTCGTCATTCTGATCGGCGGCATCGACCTCTCGGTTGGTTCTGTGCTGGCGCTGGCGATGATGGTGCTCGGCTATCTCAACGTCGAAGCCGGCATGCCGATGATTGTCGCCATTGGCGGCGCGCTGGCTGCCGCAGCAGTCTGCGGCGTTGCCTCCGGGCTCATGATCACCGAATTCAAGGTGCCCGCTTTCATTGCCACGCTTGCCATGATGTCGATCGCGCGCGGACTTGCCAACATGATTACCAACGGCTCGCAGATCATCGGTTTTGCGCCCTGGTTCAATATGAGTGCGATCATCCGCTATGGCGGGTTCCTGACCATGACTGTCGCCGTCATGCTGGTTGTGTTCGCGGCCGCGATCCTGTTCCTGCGCTATCGCCAGGGCGGCCGTATTCTCTACGCGATTGGCGGCAACCCTGAAGTCGCACGCCTTGCCGGCATCAATGTCCGCAAAACGACGATACTGGTCTATACGAGCTGCGCAGCTCTTGCAGGCCTTGCAGGCGTGCTTCTGGCTGCAAGACTCGATTCCGTGCAGCCGAGCTCCGGCGTTTCCTACGAACTTGATGCGATCGCGGCCGTTGTCATCGGCGGCACAAGCCTTTCGGGTGGATCGGGCGGTGTCGTCGGCACGATCATCGGCGTGCTGATCATCGGCGTCCTGCGCAATGGCCTCAATCTACTGTCTGTTTCCCCGTTTCTGCAGGCTGTCATCATCGGCGCGGTCATCGTGCTCGCCGTCGCCGCAGAAACCTTCAAGCACAGGAGCAGATAAATTTCGGCCGGTTCAGACCGGCCAGATAACGGGGCCCGAAACCGGGCTTCAAACGGGGTTGAGAACCCAAACACTAGGAGGAGAATATCATGAAAATCTGCAAGAAAATCATCGCGGCTGCGCTCGCATCCGTTGCTCTGGCCGGACCGGCACTTGCTGACGAAGTCAACAAGATTGGCCTTGCTGTGCCGAACCTTCAGGCCGACTTCTTCAACCAGATCAAGCTTGGCGTTGAAAACTACGGCAAGGAAAAAGGCATCGAGGTCATCGTCGTTGATGCCAAGAATGACACCGCGACCCAGGTCAGCCAGGTTCAGGATCTGATGACCCAGGGCATCGACGCCTTCATCTACATCCCAGCAGGCGCCGCCGCCGCCGCCGTTCCGACCCGCCTAGCCCGCGCTGAAGGCATTCCAGTGATCAATGTCGACCGTACGCCCGAAGGCGCGCCGGGCGATACCTTCATTGCCGGCGAAAGCGTTGAATCCGCCTATCAGGTCTGCAAGCACATCATCGATCTTGCCGGCGGCGAGGGCAAGATGGCGATGATCCACGGCCAGAAGGGCACCACGCCTGAAGTCGACCGCACCAAGGGCTGCATGCGCGCCATCGAGGAAAACCCGAATGTCGAGCTGGTCACCGAACAGTGGAGCCAGATGTGGTCACCGGATGAAGGCTTCTCGATTGCCCAGAACATGCTGCAGGCCCATCCGGATCTCAAGCTGATCTTCGGCCAGGCTGATGGTCTCGCCATGGGCGCGGCCAAGGCTGTCGATGTTGCCGGCCTCTCCGACCAGGTCATCATCGGCGGCTATGACGGCGACGTCGCGGCACTTGAATACCTCGCCAAGTGCGAAGGTCCGTTCGTGGCTACCGCCACCCAGAGCACCCAGATGATGGGCCGTCTTGCCGTGGATTCCGCCATCAAGGTTGCCGCCGGTGAGAGCGTGCCTGAGCGCCAGACACCAAATGCGGTTCTGACCACCTGCGAGAATGCGCCGCAGTTCGTCGAAAACCATCCGTAAACCTGCAGACGACGCAACATCGATAAAGGGCGGCGCCATGACGGAAAGCGGCAAATCTCCAATCCTGTCCCTCAGGGACATTCGCAAGTCCTATGGACCTGTCGAGGTCCTGCACGGGATCGATCTGGATATCCATGCCGGCGAAGTCGTGGCGCTGCTCGGCGAAAACGGCGCCGGTAAATCCACCGTTTCAAACGTCATCTCCGGAACCGTCCTCCCCTCGTCCGGCACGATGACCTGGCAGGGCGCGGTCTACGCGCCCGCCACCCCCCGCGAGGCGATCGACGCCGGCGTCGGCATGATCCATCAGGAACTGCTGTTGCTGCCGCATCTGACGATTGCCGAGAATATCTTCGTTGGTCGCTATCCGATGAAAAACGGGCGCGTCGACCGCGCCGAGATGAACCGGCGCGCCGAGCACGGCCTGGATCGGCTCGGACTCACCATATCGCCGCGTCGCAAGGTCGAAAATCTGTCAACGGCGAGCCAGCAGCTGATCGAAATCGCCAAGGCACTGACGCTGAACGCGAAACTGCTCATTCTCGATGAACCGACAGCCGCGCTTGGCGGCGAGGAAACCCGGCTCCTGTTCAAGCAGATTGAGCGGCTGAAGGCCGAGGGCGTCGGCATCATCTACATTTCCCACCGGCTGGAAGAAATAAGGCAGATTGCCGACCGCATCATTGTCATGCGCGACGGTGACAAGGTTCAGGAATTTGACACCGCCGACCTTCCCGTGCGCACCATTGTCGAAGCGATGGTCGGGCGCAGCATGGAACAGATGTTTCCGCCCCTGCATCAGCCGAGCGAAGAGACGGTTCTGGAGGTCACGGGCCTTTCGGGACCGAGTGGCAGGTTCAACGATGTAAGCTTCTCCGTCCGGCGCGGCGAAATCTTCGGGATCGCCGGCCTTGTGGGCGCAGGACGGACCGAACTGGTGCGCGCCATTGCCGGCGCTGACCCGATCGCTTCCGGCACGATCACGCTCAATGGCCAGGACATCACCCCCGCCTCGCCCCAGCAGGCGATCGCCAACGGCATCGTTCTGGTTCCCGAGGACCGCAAGCTTCAGGGCGTCATACTCGACCACAGCATTGCAGAAAACATCGCCTATTCGAATTTTGAAACTGTCAGCCGCGGCGGCTGGCTCAGCAAGAGCCGTATCCATTCCTTTGCGGATGAGAACATCGCGAAGTTCGGCGTCAAGGGCAAAGGTCACCAGAAGGCCGGCGAGATGTCCGGCGGCAATCAGCAGAAGGTGGTGATCGCCAAATGGCTCGCCCGCAATCCGCGCGTGGTGCTGCTCGACGAACCGACCCGGGGCATTGACGTTGGTGCGCGGTCTTCAATCTACGAAATCATCCACGGCCTGGCCGAGAACGGCGTCGCCGTGATCGTCGTCAGCTCCGATCTGGAGGAGGTGCTCGGCGTCTCGAACCGCATTCTCGTGATGGCGGCCGGACGGCAGACGGGCATTCTCGACCACAGCGAAGCAAATGACGTCTCGGTGATGGAACTCGCCACGGCCTGACAGGACATGGAGTCTGAAATGCAACGTTTTAAGGGAAAGACCATCGTCGTCACCGGCGGCAACAAGGGGATCGGCTTTGCGATCGCTACCCGCTTTGCGGAAGAGGGCGCAAACCTTGTCATCGCATCCGTCGAGGCCCAGGTCGAGGCGGCTGCGCAGGCGCTTTCGGACATGACCGGCGCAAAGACGGCGGGTATTATCTGCGACGTGACTGACCACGAAGCGGTGACAGCACTCTACGACCGCGCGGCGCGCGACTTCGGGGGCGTCGATATCTCGGTGCAGAACGCCGGCATCATCACCATCGCCAAGGTCGAGGACCTGACGGTTGCCGAATGGGATGCCACGATGGCGGTTAACACCAAGGGTGCGTTCCTGTGCTGCCAGCAGGCGATCCGCCATATGCGCGCTTCCGGCAAGGGCGGACGGCTGATCAATATCGCTTCCGGTCAGGCACGCGACGGCTTCATCTACACCCCGCATTATGCCGCATCGAAATTCGGCGTCATGGGCATGACCCAGAGTCTTGCCAAGGAGGTGGCGCTCGACAACATCACCGTCAACGCGATCTGCCCCGGCATCATCAAGACCGATATGTGGGACTACAATGACCGCGTCTGGGGCAAGATGCTCGGCGATTTCGGACCCGGAGAATTGATGGCAAGCTGGGTGGAGAACATACCGATGAAGCGCGCCGGCGAAGGCAAGGACGTTGCCGGCCTGATCGCCTTTCTCGCAAGCAACGACGCAGAATACATCACCGGCCAGACCATCAATGTCGATGGCGGATTGATCATGTCGTGAGCGCGCTCCGACAGGTTTGATGTTCGCACAGCAGAAAGAATTGGATTATGAACGAGAATTCCGAAATTACACTTAACGCGCCCGCCATGTTCGATCTTTCGGGCCGAGTCGCGCTTGTCACCGGCGCGGGCAGCGGTATCGGCCAGCGCATTGCCATGGGACTCGCCCAATGTGGCGCGGATGTCGCGCTCGTCGATCGGCGCACGGATGACGGGCTTGAAAGAACGGCCGAGTTTATCGCCAGGGCCGGACGAAAATCATTGCAGATCGCAGCTGATGTGACCTCTGAAGTTGCCTTGGAGGAGGCGGTTGCAAAGACCGAGGCCGAGCTCGGTTCGCTCCTCCTGGCGCTCAACGCCGCAGGCATCGCCAATGCCAATCCTTGCGAGGAGATGTCCGAGGATCAGTATCAGACTCTGATGGACATCAACATGAAGGGCGTGTGGCTGTCCTGCCGGGCAGAGGCACGCGCGATGCTCTCTCATGGCAAGGGCGGATCGATCGTCAACATCGCATCCATGTCCGGCGTGATCGTCAATCGCGGCCTCAATCAGGTGCATTACAACGCATCAAAGGCCGGCGTGATTCACATGTCGAAATCGATGGCAATGGAATGGGTCGATCGCGGCATTCGGGTCAATTCGATCAGCCCCGGCTACACCGCCACCCCCATGAACACCCGTCCCGAAATGGTGCACCAGACCAAGGAATTCGAGAGCCAGACGCCGATGCAGCGCATGGCAACCGTCGACGAAATGGTCGGCCCCGCGATCTTCCTTCTGTCCAACGCATCCTCCTATTGCACCGGCGTCGACCTGCTGGTCGACGGCGGATTCTGCTGCTGGTAAACCTTGCACCTCGTGGCAGCGGTCGGCAGTTCAAGCTGAGTCAGAATTAGGTAAACTCATAAACCTGCGTCAACAACGAGCAAAGTGCGAACGTCGTGCCGCGATTGCGCGGGCTCCTGATAAGCCCCAAGGGCCTGAGGCCTCCCGGCAGCAGGCCAGAATAACCCAGCCGACACTGACGGACAGCATCAGGTCTTGGACGGATACGAACCGGCGACTAGCCATTCGCGAATGAGCAGTACATTGATTGTGTTTCACAATTATCTGCTCTTATAAGTCAACCCTCCCGAGTTTGTCGGAGGCCGCTTGGCCTAAGTTATGCGGCCATAGCTGTCGCGCCCGGCATGGCGTAGTATTGTTCTTCCGCCTCGGCGGACGGAATGTTCCCGATTGGCTTGAGAAGGCGGCGGTTGTTGAACCAATCGACCCATTCGAGCGTGGCCAACCCCACGGCTGCAAAGTTGCGCCATGGTCCTAGCCTGTCGATGACATCGGCCGTGCGAAGACCGTTGATCGTTTCGGCGAGAGTGTTGTCATAACTCTCGCCAGTACTTCCGACAGAAGGCTCTATGCCTGCTTCCGCCAATCGCGCGGAAAAGCGAATGGACACTTACTGCGAGCCGCGATCGGAATGGTGAACCACGCCGTCGCGATGGACAGGCCGCCGATCATGCAGTGTGTGGTCGAGGGCATCGAGCACAAAGCCCGCATGGGCCGTTCGGCTTGCCCGCCACCCGACGATGCGGCGGGCGAAGGCATCAATGACGAAGGCCACGTAAACGAAGCCCTGCCATGTCGCGTCATAAGGAAAATCAGATAAACACAGCATGTTTGGCGCTGGAGCGAAGGACTGTCGGTTCACACGGTCGAGTGGGCATGGAGCGGACTTGTCCGACGCGGTAGCTTTGACTGGCTTGCCGCGAATGATGCCTTGAAGCCCCATCATTTTCATGAGCCGTGCGACGGTGCAGGGAACGACATCGAAGCCTTCTCGCTGCAACTGCCGCCAGACTTTCCGCACGCCATAAACCTGGACGTTCTGGTTGAACACCCGGCGTATCTCGATCTCCATGGCCATGTCGCTCCGGGCGCGGGCCGACAGGCGTTCCACGTCCGTACGCTTCCCAACGACCTCATAATAGGTGGATGGGGCAATCGGCATCAGTCTGCAGATCGGCTCGAACCCGAGCACCGCGCGGTGTTCGTCGATGAAAGCAATCATCGCTTCAGTGGGCGGTCGAGCTCCGTCTGGGCAAAATATGCGGACGCCTTGCGCGAAATCTCGTTGGCCTGACGAAGCTCGCGGTTCTCCCGTTCCAGAGCCTTCATCTTCTCGGCGATGTCACTCGCCAGACCAGTTCGCTTGCCGCTGTCTACCTCGGTCTTCTTCACCCACTCATTGAGCGTATGCGACGAGCAGCCGATCTTGCCGGCTATGGAAGACACCGCCGCCCATCGCGAAGGATGTTCCGCTTCATGCTCGGCCACCATTCGAACAGCGCGGGCGCAGACTTCAGGAGAAAAATTTGTCCGTCGTCTTACTTGTCATAGACCCTACTTCTCACAAGTTGGGGTCGCCGGCAAAGCCGGGGTGGTTCACATCGCCAGGCAACATCTCGCCCAACGCGTTCGCGATGAGAATGGTACTTAAAAACAGGCCGCTTGAGGCCAGATTGAGAACCCAAGGCTCTCCGGAAAATAGAGGGAAGTCATGGCCCAGGTCATCTTCATCAGGACCTCCGGCATTAACAGGGCGAAGATGAAGATCGGCACGGCCACCATCACCAACATGCTCCGCAATGTGTTCCATGAGGGAAGACGTGCGATCGCATGACGAAGAGGCCGCGGAAAGGGGCCGAAATGCCGAAAACCCAGATAGGGAAATGACCGTAAAGCCGCGCCACACATCGGAACTTCTGTCGCAAACGCCTCAAGACGGGGTAACTCGAGGCTTCCACATGGCAGGGGTTTAGGATTTCATTTCAAAAACCTCGGGTCCATCGGTCAAATTGACATTTACTTATCCCGCCGAATCTTTATCCATAGGTCGCATTTTGAAAAATTCAGTTTCATTCATATTATCGGGAATATTTGATGGCTCTTACCCATTTGCAGAGACTTGAGGCGGAATCCATCCACATCTTCCGCGAGGTTGCAGCCAGTTTTGCCAAGCCGGTGATGCTGTACTCGATCGGGAAGGATTCCTCGGTGATGATGCATCTGGCGATGAAGGCGTTCTATCCCG
>NZ_JABUOU010000008.1 GCF_013344475.1 Martelella limonii
CGTAGGCGCGGAACTCGCCGAAGAACTTCGTGATCGCAGCCGTCAGCGACGTCTTGCCATGGTCAACGTGGCCGATCGTGCCGATGTTTACGTGCGGTTTGCTCCGCTCAAACTTTGCTTTTGCCATTTTAGGCTCCTATTCCTGTCGAACCCGCGACGGGGTCACTATCTTTTTCGTTACGGGTGTGCCCCGGTCACTTCTGACCGGAGTACTTAGCCTGAATTTCCTGTGCGACATTCGAAGGCACCGGCGCATTGTGGTCAAAGACCATCGAATACTGGGCGCGGCCCTGCGACATGGAGCGCAGCGTATCGACATACTTGAACATGTTGGCCAGCGGAACCTGGGCTTCGATGACCGACGCGTTGCCGCGCGGCTCCTGGCCCTGGATCTGACCGCGACGCGAGTTCAGGTCGCCGATGACATCGCCGACGTAGTCCTCAGGCGTCACAACTTCAACCTTCATGATCGGCTCGAGAAGCTGAGCACCGGCCTTGCGGGCTGCTTCACGGAAGCAGGCGCGCGCGGCGATTTCGAAGGCGAGAACCGACGAGTCGACGTCATGGTATGCACCGTCAACGAGCGTGGCCTTGATGCCGAGCATCGGGAAGCCAGCCAGCGGACCGGAGGACAGAACGCTTTCGATACCCTTCTGAACGCCAGGAATATATTCCTTCGGAACAGTACCGCCGACGATCTTGGATTCGAATACGAAATCCTCGCCATCCGGATTGGGTTCGAAAATGATCTTGACGCGCGCGAACTGACCCGAACCACCCGACTGCTTCTTGTGGGTGTAGTCTTCTTCGTGCTGAGCCGTGATCGTTTCGCGGTAAGCCACCTGCGGTGCGCCCACATTGGCTTCAACCTTGAACTCGCGACGCATGCGGTCAACGATGATGTCGAGGTGAAGCTCGCCCATGCCGGCGATGATGGTCTGGCCGGACTCTTCGTCGGTGGCAACGCGGAAGGACGGATCCTCGGCAGCCAGACGGTTGAGGGCGAGACCCATCTTTTCCTGGTCGGCCTTGGTCTTCGGCTCGATCGCGATCCGGATAACCGGCTCGGGGAATTCCATCCGCTCCAGGATAACAGGCTTCAGCGGATCGCAGAGCGTGTCACCGGTGGTGGTTTCCTTGAGCCCAGCAAGCGCAACGATGTCGCCGGCATAAGCCACGTCGATGTCCGAACGCGAGTTAGAGTGCATCTGCAGCATGCGGCCGACGCGCTCGCGCTTCTCCTTGACCGTGTTCAGAACGCCCGAACCCTTTTCGATCGTGCCGGAATAGACGCGGCAGAACGTCAGCGAGCCGACGAAGGGGTCGTTCATGATCTTGAACGCGAGCATGGAGAGCGGCTCGGCATCGTCTGCCTTACGCGCGATCTCAGCTTCGGTCTTGACGTCGATGCCCTTGATCGCGGGAATTTCGACCGGCGACGGCAGGAAGTCCACAACAGCGTCGAGAAGCGGCTGAACGCCCTTGTTCTTGAAGGCCGAACCGCAGAGCATCGGGAAGAACTCGACGTTGATCGTACCCTTGCGGATGAGTTCGCGGATCTTGTCGTTATCGGGCATGTTGCCTTCGAGGTAAGCTTCCATGGCTTCCTCGTCGATATCGACGATCGTTTCGATCATCAGCTCGCGGTATTCTTCAGCCTTGTCCTTCATGTCGGCCGGGATGTCGGTGACTTCCCACTGGGCGCCGAGATGCTCGCCGTCCCAGACCAGTGCCTTCATCTCGATCAGGTCGATCACGCCGGCAAAGTCGTTTTCAGCGCCGATAGGCAGCTGAATGACAACCGGGGTCGCGCCGAGACGGGACTTGACCATGGATACCGAGCGATAGAAGTCGGCGCCGATCTTGTCCATCTTGTTGCAGAAGATCATCCGCGGAACGTTGTACTTGTCGGCCTGACGCCAGACGGTTTCCGTCTGCGGCTCAACGCCGGCATTGGCGTCGAGAAGGGCGACAGCACCGTCGAGAACGCGCAGCGAACGCTCGACTTCGATGGTGAAGTCAACGTGGCCGGGGGTGTCGATGATGTTGAAGCGGCGCTTCTTGCCGTCGCGCCCCTGCCAGAAGGTCGTGGTGGCAGCAGAGGTGATCGTGATGCCACGCTCCTGCTCCTGCTCCATCCAGTCCATGGTGGCAGCGCCGTCGTGCACTTCGCCGATCTTGTGCGACTTACCGGTGTAGAACAGGATGCGCTCGGTCGTCGTGGTCTTGCCAGCGTCGATATGCGCCATGATCCCGAAATTGCGGTAGTCTTCGATATTATATTCGCGAGCCATGATAGCAGGCCTTCCTCGGTGTTCTAATTACCAGCGGTAATGCGAGAATGCGCGGTTGGCATCAGCCATCTTGTGCGTGTCTTCACGCTTCTTGACGGCCGAACCACGGTTGTTCGCAGCATCCATGAGCTCGCCCGACAGGCGCTCGATCATGGTGGTTTCGTTGCGCTTGCGCGCAGCTGCGATCATCCAGCGGATCGCCAGCGCCTGACGGCGCTCCGGACGGACATCGACCGGAACCTGGTAGGTCGCACCACCAACGCGGCGGGAACGAACTTCGACATGCGGAGCAACGTTGTCGAGAGCCTGATGGAAAACCTCAACCGGGTTCTGCTTCATCTTGCCTTCGACGGCGTCGAGCGCACCGTAGACGATCGATTCTGCGACCGACTTCTTGCCGTGCAGCATGACGGCATTCATGAACTTGGTGACAACGAGATCGCCGAACTTGGGGTCCGGATTGATCTCGCGCTTTTCTGCACTGTGGCGTCGTGACATGTCTTTTGTCTCTCAACAGTTGCGGCACTTAGAACGCGGAGAACCTCGCGCAGCGCCAAAAAAATGAAAACCGAATTACTTCGGACGCTTTGCACCGTACTTCGAACGACGCTGCTTACGATTCTTGACGCCCTGGGTATCGAGCACACCACGGATGATGTGGTAGCGAACGCCCGGCAAGTCCTTTACGCGGCCGCCACGGATCATGACGACGGAGTGTTCCTGCAGGTTGTGGCCTTCACCCGGAATGTAGCCGATGACTTCGAAGCCATTGGTCAGACGGATCTTGGCAACCTTACGAAGCGCCGAGTTCGGCTTCTTCGGCGTCGTGGTGTAGACGCGGGTGCAAACGCCGCGCTTCTGCGGGTTCTGCTCCAGAGCGGGAACCTTATTCCGCTTCACCTGGGGCTGACGCGGCTTGCGGATCAATTGGTTTACGGTAGGCATTCAACCATCCCTTGAGTTCGTGTCTCATCGCCCTTCTGGGGCATTTTTTATACCGTCGCCGGCGAAAAGAAGCACGTCAAGCGCTATATGCGCACAAGCACGGCCCAAGCCGCCTTTCCGGCGGATGGACCTTAAAGCAGAGGACACGGGCATTTTGCCGCGTCATGCGTGCAGCATTTTGATCTTCAACGTGCTGTATGAGAACCTAGTCTGAGGTGAACTCCGGGACATTTGGCTTCCCGAACGGCCAGACCTCACATGGGTTCCGTTGGCGCCGACATACTCGCTTCACCCGACATCGTCAAGCCTGATGGCGGTAATTTCTTTACCAAAACGCCCGGAAGGCCCCGGTTTTACGGCGGTTCCATGACGTCCGGCAAGTTTTGGCAAGGACGGACGCCTGACGCGCAATAAAATGACTCAGGCGATTCCGCCCCTGCGGCCGAGCCCGATTCTCCTTGTGATCCCGATTCTTTCGAGGAAGGACCCATCATGGCTGACGACGAGCAGCGCGCCGTCATAGGCATTCAATCCCTGTTCCAGCGCCTGAAGGCTCTCGAGATCGAGATGGTTGGTCGGCTCGTCGAGGATCAGCAGTTCGACCGGGCTCTTGCCGCCGATCGCCACTGCGAGGCCGGCACGCAAACGCTCGCCGCCGCTCAGGTCGGCGACCCTGCGCAAGGCCTCGTCGGCGCGGAAGCGGAACCGGGCGAGTGCCGCCCGCGCGCCGTTTTCGTCCTCGGCCGGGTTCAGCCGCCGAAAATTGTCGCGGACGCTCGCTTGCGGATCGAGAAGCGACAACGCCTGATCAAACAGCGCCCATGAAACATAGATCTCGGCCGAGCCGGAAACCGCTTCGTGCCTGCCCGTCAATATGGCAATCAAGGTCGATTTTCCCGCGCCGTTCTGTCCATCAACCGCGGTCCGCTCCGGACCGACGATCTCGAACGAGAGGTCTGAAAACAGAAGCGGCGCCGGGGGATATCCCGCCGAGAGCGCATCGGCCCTTGCCACCCGGCGTTGCCGCTGCAACCCTGAGGGCGACAGCTGCACCGAGAATGGCATTTCGATCTCCACCCTCTTCCTGACCGCATCAAGCGCCTCAGAAGCCGCTCTTGCCTGCCGGTCCGAGAGTTGCTGATTGCGGCCATCCGAGGCTTCGGCGTGCTCCTTCATGCTGTCGAGCTTCATCTTCGAGAGGCTGCCGCTGTCGCGCAACCTCCGGCCGGAGGCATCATGGCGCGCCTGGCGTTCAGCGCGCCTGCGCGCGTCCTGGCGAGCCTCGCTGGCCACCTTCTCGGCATGCTGCAGATCGTGCGCCAGAACGCCCTGCTCGGCCCGGCGCTCCGCCTCGTAGAAGCTGTAATTGCCGCCATAGCGCCTGAGACCCCGACCGGAGAGCGCCGCAATCGCATCCATCCCCTCGAGCAGCGTCCTGTCATGGCTGACGACAAGAGCGCCGCCGCGCCAGCTTGCGAGGAATTGCCCGAGCGCCGCCCTGCCCTCCCTGTCGAGATTATTGGACGGCTCGTCGAGGAGGATGAAACCGGGCGCATCGAAGATCAGCCGGGCGAGCCGCGCCCGCGTCGTCTCTCCGCCGGAAAGGCGTTCAAGCGGGGTATCGAGCCCGGCCGAAAGCCCGGTCGCGGCCAGCGCCCTCAGGGCCCGCTCCTCCACCGCCCAGTCGATCTCGGCAAGGTCCTCGGCGTTGGCAAGCCCCTGCTCCGCCCGCGCGATCGCAGCAAGCATTGCCTCGATGCCGAACAACCCGGCGATCGTCTCGCCCGGCGCTGGGCGCACCACCTGGTCGAAGATGCCAAGCCTGCCGGATACGTGGATGCTGCCGGAGGTCGGTCGCAGCTTGCCTGCTATCAGCCGCAGAAGGGTCGATTTGCCGGCGCCGTTGCGACCGACGAGACCGGTGCGTTCGGGTCCGAAGACCGCACTCAGATTGTCGAAGAGAAGCTGGCCGTCAGGCGTGATGAAGGTCAGAGCGGAAAGCGTGATAGGCATGAGCAGATGTCTCCCGTGGAGCAAAACAGGTGGTTTTTGCTGTGCGGTGAGAATTCATCGTCCTGCCATTCCGATCAGATTTGCGATTGCCCGTCAGATAATGCGGACGTGGGCCCGGGTCAACCCGCGACAGTGGCGCTTTCAATCGGCGGCGCGATATGAAACAAGGGGCAAAGGACGCGACAGGAGAGCATCATGATTGCCATACCCGGCTACACCAGCGACGGCGAGCGCATGGTCTTCATCATCACCGGCAAGGTCTATCACGAGTGGAACGGAGACACCGAAGTTCACGTGCTGATCGCCGCCCCCGATGAGGACACCGCCGTGCGCAACACGCTCAATGCGCTCGCGAATGAGGGCTATGCGGAAGCCGACCTTGACCAGATCGGGATGATCACCGAGATTCCCGACGAAGAGCCGCACGCATCGGCCTATCAGACCGCCCTTGAGGGCGAGGTCGCGATCGTCAAGCTCGGCGATGGCGAATAGACCCGACTGGCGTCAATATTAAGAAGAGCCGGCCCCCTGGGAGCCGGCTCAACCGGTTCAGTGCGAATGGACCTTACTGTGCATCGCCGAGCGGGAAATATTCCTGCTCGCTATCCAGCATGAAGGTCTTGACCGCCTTCGCGTCGAGGTCCTGGTCGTCCAGAGAGATCTTGCGGATGGCGGAATCGTCATATGTGCGGATGTAGAAGGTCTTCGACTTGGTGTCGTTGCCGCTCGTCCACTGGGTATAGTCGGCGATGATATTGCCGTGGTCATCCTTTTCCCTGCCGGTCCTGACAACGCCGCGGGGAATGTCGAAATTGTTGAGGATGTGGAACAGCTCGAACGTGGCATCAGGCCCGTCGGTACTGTCGAACTCGCCATTGGAATAGATCGCGGCGCGCACGAAGCGCGATGGCGGCGTGAAGTCGCCCGGCAGACCCAGAAGCCCGGTGCCCTCGCCGAGACCGGGTACCTTCAGCTTGCCGATCGTCTTCGGTTCGACATTCCAGAGATCGAGGTTGATGTAGTTGTTGAGATTGGTCAGGTGCCAGTCGAATGCGGGCTGGTTGGTAACCGTGCCGATCGGATTGTCGTGGAGCGTCAGCTTGCCATCGACATATTCGATCACCAGCGTGGCGCCGCTCGGATCGGTCACGACGTAATGGACCGGCATGACCATGTTCCACTGCTTGAACACAACGGCTGGGACAACGACGTCCTCGATCCCTGCGCGCGCTTCCTCGACGGTCGCGAAATTGTCGAGAATGTAGGAAACCACTTCCCAGGGCGCAATCGTGTTCGCTGCGTCAGCATCGGTATACGGCTGGTAGTCCGCATAATCCATGAAATAGAAGATGCCGGCGGAAAGCCCCTTTTCATTAAGGCCATCGATGATGACTGGCAGGTCGAGCGCATTGGCGCCCACGCTTGCATATTTCGTCTTCCAGCTCTTGCCGCTCGCCCCATCCGGCGCCGTGCCGACGCGATCGAAATTGCGCGGTACAACGATGACGTTCGACTTGATGTCGATGCCGAATTCCATGGTGCGTCCGCGAACAACAGTGCCATCCTTCGCCACCATCGTAATGCCGGTGCATGCCTCGGCCACTGACGCAAACATCATCGATGCCGCGATCGCGCAAGCTGCGACACGTCCGCCAAGGCCCAGTTTCTTCAAGTTCACGCTCATGTTTTGTCCCTCCATTCAGCGCTGCCCCGCATCCCCTGTTCATCTTTTCAAAGCGGGGAGCGCGGCGGTCAAAATGTTAGGCCCGGAGGGACGCATTCTCAAAGCCGAATTTCATCAGTACCAAAAATGGGCCAGCCGTACGATCAAGCGAAGACGAAAAAAGGCCCGGTGCGCGCGCACCGGGCCTTCAGATAGTTCAGCAACGTGGGGTTATTCGCCCGGCTGCGGCTCCTGGTTCATCGAGGACAGCATCGGCGTCGCATCGTCGGCGCCGGAAGCCTTGCGGCGGGCGTCGATGATGAGGTCGTCGCGGGTCGACGCAATGCGGCGTACCTGGGACATGGCGCGACCCGTACCGGCCGGGATCAGACGGCCGACGATGATGTTTTCCTTCAGACCCTGCAGCGTATCGACCTTGCCGGCAATCGCAGCTTCCGTAAGGACCTTGGTGGTCTCCTGGAACGAAGCGGCCGAGAAGAACGACGGCGTCTGCAGCGAAGCCTTGGTGATGCCGAGCAGAACCGGCTCGCCTTCGGCAGGACGCTTGCCCTGTGCAACCAGCTCCTCATTGAGATTGTCGAAGGCAATCGCCTCGACAATATCGCCGGAGATATAGCCGCTGTCGCCCGAAGAGGTGATCTCGATCTTCTGCAGCATCTGGCGAACGATCACCTCGATGTGCTTGTCGTTGATGACAACGCCCTGCAGACGATAGACTTCCTGGATCTCGTTGACGAGGTAGGAGGCCAGCGCCTCGACGCCCTTGATCGCAAGGATGTCGTGGGGAGCAGGATTGCCGTCGAGGATGTAGTCGCCCTTTTCGATGTAGTCGCCGTCCTGAAGATGGAACGGCTTCGACTTCGGAATGAGGTATTCCACCGGTTCGACACCGTCTTCCGCAGGCTCGATCTGGATGCGGCGCTTGTTCTTGTAGTCGCGGCCGAAGCGGATCGTACCGTCGATCTCGGCGATCACGGCATGGTCCTTCGGACGGCGGGCTTCGAACAGTTCCGCAACGCGCGGCAGACCACCGGTAATGTCCTTGGTCTTGGCGCTTTCCAGCGGCGAACGTGCAAGCACGTCACCCTGGCTGACCTTCTGGCCCGGCTCGACCGAGAGGATCGCGTCGACGGACAGCGGCAGACGGGCTTCGGTGCCACGCGGCAGCTTCAGGATTTCACCATCTTCGCCCTTGATGACGATGGATGGCTTCAGATCGGAGCCGCGGGGCGTCGAGCGCCAGTCGATAACCGAACGCTTGGTGAAGCCGGTTGCTTCATCCGTTGTTTCGGTAACCGAGAGACCTTCGACAAGATCCTCGAAATCAACCGTACCGGCGATTTCCGTCATCATCGGGCGGGTATAGGGGTCCCACTCGGCGAGACGCTGACCGCGCTTGACGGTATCGCCATCGTCGATGAACAGCTTCGAACCGTAGGCAACCTTCTGCGAAGACCGTTCCTGGCCGCGCTGGTCGAGAATCTGAACCGCCATGTTGCGGCCCATAGCCACCAGAACGCCATCGGAATTGCGCAGAACATTACGGTTCTTGATGCGCACAGTGCCCTCATAGGAGGATTCCAGGAACGACTGGTCAACCACGTTCGCCGTACCGCCAAGATGGAAGGTACGCATGGTCAGCTGCGTGCCGGGCTCGCCGATCGACTGGGCAGCGATAACGCCGACAGCCTCGCCGAGGTTGACCGGCGTACCACGGGCGAGGTCGCGACCATAGCAGACCTGGCAAACGCCCGTCTGGACTTCGCAGGTCAGAGCCGAGCGAATCTGCACCGACTGGATGCCCGCAGCCTCGATCTTGATGACGTCGGCCTCGTTGATCTGACGACCGCCCTCTACGATCAGCTCGCCTGTGGTCGGATCTTCGATGTCAACAAGTGCGGCACGGCCGAGAACGCGCTGGCCGATCGATGCCACGACCTGACCGGCATCGACGATGGCGGTCATGGTCAGGCCCTTGTCGGTGCCGCAATCGGCTGTGTTGACGATGCAATCCTGCGCAACGTCGACCAGACGGCGGGTCAGATAACCCGAGTTCGCGGTCTTCAGGGCGGTATCGGCCAGACCCTTACGGGCGCCGTGCGACGAGTTGAAGTACTCGTTCACGGTCAGGCCTTCCTTGAAGTTCGAGATGATCGGCGTCTCGATGATCTCGCCCGAGGGCTTGGCCATCAGGCCGCGCATGCCGCCCAACTGACGCATCTGGTTCACCGAACCACGCGCGCCTGAATGGCTCATCATATAGATCGAGTTCATCTGCTTCTGGCGGCCGGTTTCCGGATCGAATTCGACCGCGCGAATGCGGGCCATCATCTCTTCGGTCACCTTCTCGGTGGCCTTGCCCCAGGCGTCGACGACCTTGTTGTACTTTTCGCCCTGAGTGATCAGGCCGTCATTGTACTGCTGCTCGTATTCCTTCACCAGCGCTTCGGTCTCGGCGACGATCGTGTGCTTGGCATCCGGAATGACCATGTCGTCCTTGCCGAACGAAATGCCGGCCTTGCAGGCGTGGCTGAAGCCGAGCTGCATGATCCGGTCGCAGAAGATCACCGTGTCCTTCTGGCCGCAATGGCGGTAGACCGTGTCGATCATCTTGGAGATGTTCTTCTTGGTCATTTCCTGATTGCAGGTATCGAACGGCACGTTGACGTTCTTCGGCAGCAGTTCGCCGATGATCATGCGGCCAGGGGTGGTGTCGTGGATCTTGGAGACGACATTGCCGTCCTCGTCCACGGTCTTGAACCGGCCCTTGATCTTGGAGTGCAGCGTGACGACCTTGTTTTCCAGCGCATGATGCAGCTCGCCCATATCGGCAAACACCATGCCCTCGCCCGGTTCCTTGTCGTTCATGATCGACAGGTAGTAGAGGCCCAGCACCATGTCCTGCGACGGCACGATGATCGGCAGACCATTGGCCGGGTGCAGGATGTTGTTGGTCGACATCATCAGGACGCGCGCTTCCAGCTGCGCTTCGAGCGACAGCGGAATGTGAACGGCCATCTGGTCGCCATCGAAGTCGGCGTTGAAGGCCGTGCAGACCAGCGGATGAAGCTGGATCGCCTTGCCTTCGACGAGGATCGGTTCAAACGCCTGGATTCCAAGACGGTGCAGCGTCGGAGCACGGTTCAGGAGAACCGGATGCTCGCGGATAACCTCGTCGAGGATATCCCAGACTTCCGGACGTTCCTTCTCAACCAGCTTCTTCGCCTGCTTGACGGTCGAGGAGTAACCCTTGGCGTCGAGACGGGCGTAGATGAACGGCTTGAACAGTTCGAGCGCCATCTTCTTCGGCAGGCCGCACTGATGCAGCTTCAGTTCCGGACCGGTCACGATGACCGAACGGCCGGAATAGTCGACGCGCTTGCCGAGCAGGTTCTGACGGAACCGGCCCTGCTTGCCCTTGAGCATGTCGGAGATCGACTTCAGCGGACGCTTGTTGGCGCCGGTGATGACCCGGCCGCGACGGCCGTTGTCAAACAGCGCATCGACCGATTCCTGCAGCATCCGCTTTTCGTTGCGGATGATGATGCCCGGTGCGCGCAGCTCGATCAGCCGCTTCAGACGGTTGTTCCGGTTGATGACGCGGCGATAGAGGTCGTTGAGGTCCGAGGTCGCGAACCGGCCGCCGTCGAGCGGCACGAGCGGGCGCAGATCCGGCGGGATCACCGGAACGACCTTCATGATCATCCATTCCGGACGGTTGCCGGAATCGAGGAAGTTCTCAACGATCTTGAGACGCTTCATCAGCTTCTTCTGCTTCAGGTCCGACGTGGTGTCGGCCAGTTCCGCGCGCAGGTCGCCGGCGATCTTCTCGAGATCCATGCTGGCAAGCATCTCGTAGATCGCTTCAGCGCCGATATTGGCGGTGAACTGGTCCTCACCGAACTCGTCGATGGCCATCATGTATTCTTCTTCCGAAAGGAGCTGGTTCTCCTTCAGGTCGGTGAGGCCGGGTTCGGTGACGATGTAGTTTTCGAAGTAGAGCACGCGCTCTACATCCTTCAGCGTCATGTCGAGCAGCGTGGAAATGCGGCTCGGCAGCGACTTCAGGAACCAGATATGGGCAACGGGGGCGGCGAGCTCGATATGGCCCATGCGCTCACGGCGAACGCGCGACAGCGTGACTTCCACGCCGCACTTTTCGCAGATAATACCCTTGTATTTCATGCGCTTGTACTTGCCGCACAGGCACTCGTAATCCTTCATCGGGCCGAAGATGCGCGAGCAGAAAAGGCCGTCGCGCTCCGGCTTGAAGGTGCGGTAGTTGATGGTTTCCGGCTTCTTGATTTCGCCATAAGACCAGGAAAGGATCTTCTCCGGGCTGGCGATCGAGATCCGGATCGAATCGAAGACCTGCGCCGGCGCCTGCGGATTGAAAAGATTCATGACCTCTTGGTTCATGCCTGTCTCCTTGACTGGGCGGCATCGCCCTTGTTGGCAGTCGATCCGGTCAAACCCCGGGAACGGACGAACTGCCCTGAAAAACGGTAATGGCCGCAAAATGCGGCGAAACTGACACTCCCGGCCTGACTGCAGGCCTCGAGCATCGGCGACGCGCCCACCATCCGGCAGGCGCGTCGGCTTTCAATCCTATTCCGCAGCGTCGGGAAGCTCGGCTTCGCCCTGCGGCTCCTCGGCGGAGTTTTCGAGCTCCACCGAAAGGCCGAGCGAGCGCATTTCCTTGACGAGAACGTTGAAACTCTCCGGAATACCGGCCTCAAACGTATCATCGCCACGGACGATGGCTTCATAGACCTTGGTACGGCCGGCAACGTCATCCGACTTCACGGTCAGCATTTCCTGCAGCGTGTAGGCGGCGCCGTAAGCCTCGAGCGCCCAGACCTCCATTTCGCCGAAGCGCTGGCCGCCGAACTGCGCCTTGCCACCCAGCGGCTGCTGGGTCACGAGCGAGTACGGACCGATCGAGCGTGCATGGATCTTGTCGTCAACCAGGTGGTTGAGCTTGATCATGTACATGTAGCCGACCGTGACCTTGCGGTCGAACTGCTCGCCGGTACGGCCGTCATAGAGGACCGACTGACCCGACGGATCAAAGCCTGCGCGCTCCAGCATCTCGGACACGTCGCCCTCATGGGCACCGTCGAAGACCGGCGTGGCGATCGAAACGCCGCGCTTTGCCTCTTCGGCGAGACGCACCAGACCATCGTCATCGAAGTACTCGACCTCGTTGCGGGCCTCGGAAGCATAGACCTCGGTCAGCGTTTCCTTCAGCGGGCCGATGTCGTTGGTTTCCTTGTAGGCTTCGAGCATCTCGCCGATGCGCTTGCCCATGCCGGCACAACCCCAGGCCAGATGCGTTTCCAGAATCTGGCCGACATTCATGCGGCTCGGAACGCCAAGCGGGTTCAGCACGACGTCGACATGGGTTCCGTCTTCGAGGAACGGCATGTCTTCGGCGGGCAGGATGCGGGAGACCACACCCTTGTTGCCGTGGCGGCCGGCCATCTTGTCGCCGGGCTGGATCTTGCGCTTCACAGCCACGAAGACCTTGACCATCTTCATCACGCCCGGAGGCATTTCATCGCCGCGCTGGACCTTTTCGACCTTGTCCATGAAGCGCTGCTCAAGGCGGTTCTTGGATTCGTCATACTGGCCGCGAAGCGCTTCAAGCTCAGCCTGAACCTCTTCGCTTTCAACGGCAAACATCCACCAC
Source organism: Martelella limonii (assembly GCF_013344475.1). GTDB lineage: Bacteria > Pseudomonadota > Alphaproteobacteria > Rhizobiales > Rhizobiaceae > Martelella > Martelella limonii. The sequence continues at coordinate 12,629 of NZ_JABUOU010000008.1, forward strand.
TGCGAACGCGGATAGGCCGAGATCACTTCGTCGGAGAGCACGACGCCCTTCTTGAAGCCCTTCGGGCCGGCGATCGACGTCTGGCCGCGCAGCATGTCGGAAAGACGCGAGTAGACGTTGCGATCGAGGATCGCCTGTTCGTCATCGCGGTCCTTTGCGAGGCGTTCGATTTCCTCGCGCTCGATCGCCATCGCGCGCTCGTCCTTTTCAACGCCGTGGCGGTTGAAGACGCGGACTTCCACGACGGTACCGAAGGTGCCGGGCGGCATGCGCATCGAGGTATCGCGAACGTCCGAAGCCTTCTCGCCGAAGATTGCGCGCAGAAGCTTTTCTTCCGGCGTCATCGGGCTTTCGCCCTTCGGCGTGATCTTGCCGACGAGAATGTCGCCCGGATGCACTTCCGCACCGATATAGACGATGCCGGCTTCATCGAGGTTCTTCAGCGCTTCTTCCGATACGTTCGGAATGTCGCGGGTGATTTCTTCCGGACCGAGCTTGGTGTCGCGGGCCATGACCTCGAATTCTTCCAGATGGATCGAGGTGAAGACGTCATCCGAAACGATCCGCTCGGAAAGCAGGATCGAGTCCTCGTAGTTGTAGCCGTTCCACGGCATGAACGCGACGAGCGCGTTGCGGCCGAGCGCCAGGTCGCCAAGGTCGGTCGACGGACCGTCGGCAATGATGTCGCCCTTGTTCAGAACGTCGCCGACGCGGACCAGCGGACGCTGGTTGACGCAGGTGTTCTGGTTCGAACGCTGGAACTTCATCAGACGGTAGATATCGACGCCGGACTTGGAGGCATCGAGGTCTTCCGTGGCGCGGATAACGATACGGGTCGCGTCGACCTGGTCGACCACGCCACCGCGCTTGGCGGCAATCGCAGCGCCACTGTCACGGGCAACGATCGGCTCCATGCCGGTTCCGACGAACGGGGCTTCGGCGCGCAGAAGCGGCACGGCCTGACGCTGCATGTTCGAGCCCATGAGAGCGCGGTTGGCGTCGTCGTTTTCCAGGAACGGAATGAGGGCGGCTGCGACCGAAACGAGCTGCTTCGGCGAAACGTCCATCAGGTTGATGTTTTCACGCGGTGCCAGCATCACTTCGCCGGCATGACGGCAGACGACGAACTCTTCGACGAAGGTACCGTCATCGTTCATCACCGAATTGGCCTGGGCGATGTAGTACTTCGCCTCTTCCATCGCCGACAGATAGATCACCTCGTCGGTGAGCTTGCCGTCCTCGGAGATCTTGCGGTACGGGCTTTCGATGAAGCCGTACTTGTTGACGCGGGCAAAGGTTGCGAGCGAGTTGATCAGACCGATGTTCGGGCCTTCCGGCGTCTCGATCGGGCAGATACGGCCATAATGGGTCGGATGCACGTCGCGGACTTCGAAGCCCGCGCGTTCGCGCGTCAGACCGCCCGGGCCAAGAGCCGAAAGACGGCGCTTGTGGGTGATTTCCGACAGCGGGTTGATCTGGTCCATGAACTGCGACAGCTGCGAGGAGCCGAAGAACTCGCGCACGGCGGCAGCCGCCGGCTTGGCGTTGATCAGGTCCTGCGGCATCACGGTGTCGATCTCGATCGAGGACATACGTTCCTTGATCGCGCGCTCCATGCGCAGGAGACCCAGACGATACTGGTTTTCCATCAGCTCGCCGACCGAACGAACACGGCGGTTACCGAGGTTGTCGATGTCGTCGATCTCGCCCTTGCCGTCGCGCAGGTCCACCAGCGTCTTGACGACGGCCAGGATGTCTTCCTTGCGCAGAACGCGGACGGTGTCTTCGGCGTCGAGATCGAGACGCATGTTCATCTTCACGCGGCCAACAGCCGACAGATCATAGCGCTCGCTGTCGAAGAACAGCGAGTTGAACATGGCTTCGGCCGAATCCATGGTCGGCGGCTCACCCGGACGCATGACGCGGTAGATATCGAACAGGGCGTCCTGACGGTTCTCATTCTTGTCTGCAACAAGCGTGTTGCGGATATAGGCGCCAACATTGACGTGGTCGATGTTGAGGATCGCAAGCTCATCGATACCCTGATCGTTGATGCCGGCGAGGTTCTTCTCGTCGATCTCTTCGCCGGCCTCGAGATAGATCTCGCCGGTTTCCATGTTGACGATGTCTTCGGCGAGGAAGGTGCCGTAAAGCTCTTCGTCGGTTACCTTCAGTGCCTTGACGCCGCCTTCAGACAGCTTCTTCAGCATGCGCGGGGTCAGCTTCTTGCCGGCCTCGACCACGACTTCGCCGCTATCGGCGTCGATCAGGTTGGAAACAACCTTCTGGCCGCGCAGGCGCTCCGGCGAGAAGGGAACCTTCCAGCCATCGCCATCGCGTTCATAGGTCGCCTTGTCGTAGAAGGTTTCGAGGATTTCCTCGGTATCCATGCCAAGGGCCATCAGCAGCGACGTCGCCGGGATCTTGCGGCGGCGGTCGATACGGGCATGGACGATATCCTTGGCGTCGAACTCGATGTCGAGCCAGGAACCGCGGTAGGGGATCACGCGGGCAGCAAAGAGCAGCTTGCCGGAAGAGTGGCTCTTGCCCTTGTCATGGTCGAAGAACACGCCCGGCGAACGGTGCATCTGCGAAACGATGACGCGCTCGGTGCCATTCACGACGAAGGTCGCGTTGTTGGTCATCAGCGGCATGTCGCCCATGTAGACGGACTGTTCCTTGATGTCCTTGATCGACTTGGCGCCGGTATCTTCGTCGATATCGAACACGATCAGGCGCAGTTTCACCTTCAGCGGCGCTGCATAGGTGAGGTCGCGCTGGCGGCATTCCTCGACGTCGAACTTCGGCTGTTCGAATTCGTAGGACACGAATTCGAGCATCGAGGCGCCGGAAAAGTCGGTCATCGGGAAGACGGATTTGAACACCGCCTGCAGCCCCTCATCGGGACGTCCGCCCTTGGGCTCGTCAACCATGAGGAACTGATCGTATGAGGCCTTCTGAACCTCGATCAGGTTCGGCATCTCCGCGACTTCCGGGATCTTACCGAAGAACTTGCGTACGCGCCTGCGACCATTGAAGGAAAGGGTCTGAGCCATTCAGGTAGCTCCTTGTCAATCTGCATCCGGGCCTGCAACAGACGGTCACCGATGGCCAATTGGCTCCGTCATCATTTAAGGGTCTTCTTGAGAACCCATTACCCAAAGGCCCGAAGGGGACTTTGGGTAATGGCTTCAGATCAGTTGTCGTCTCGCGGGCAGGAAGAACCCGCCCGCGAAACTGAAAAGCAAAGCTTACTTGAGCTCAACCTTGGCGCCAGCTGCTTCCAGCTTGCCCTTGAGTTCTTCAGCTTCAGCCTTGGAAACGGCTTCCTTGACCGGCTTCGGAGCGCCTTCGACGAGGTCCTTGGCTTCCTTGAGGCCGAGACCGGTGATCGCGCGGACTTCCTTGATGACGCCGATCTTGTTGCCGCCGGCATCAGCGAGGATGACGTCGAATTCGGTCTTTTCTTCAACGGCTTCAGCAGCGACGCCAGCGCCACCGGCAGCAGCAACGGCTACGGGTGCAGCGGCGGAAACGCCCCACTTTTCTTCGAGCATCTTGGAAAGCTCAGCGGCTTCGAGAACCGTCAGCTCAGAGAGTTCTTCTACGATTTTGGCGAGATCAGCCATGTTCATCTTCCTTCAGTGTTTGGTTCGAACTGGTTCGAAATTTTTATAAACAGCGAAAAACCGCTCAAGCGGCCTCGTCCTTCGTGGCATAGGCGTTGAGCACGCGCGCAAGCTGGCTTGCGGGTGCAGAAGCAATCGTTGCGATTCGGGTCGCCGGGGTCTGAATCATACCCACAAGCTTCGCACGCAGCTCGTCCAGCGAAGGCATGGTCGCAAGCGACTTCACACCATCGGCGTCGAGCACGGTTGCCCCCATGGCGCCGCCGATGACAACGAGCTTGTCGTTGCCCTTGGCGAAATCCATGCAGACCTTCGGAGCCGTCACCGGGTCATCGCAATAAGCGATGAGCGTCTGACCCTTGAACAGGTCAGCCATTCCCTCGGACTCCGTACCCTGAAGGGCAATCTTGGCCAGGCGGTTCTTCGCGACTTTGACAGTGCCGCCCGCTTCACGCATCTTTGAACGGAATGCGTTCATCTGCGCAACGGTGACACCGGCATAGTGGGCCACGACAACCGAGCCCGAAGCCTTGAAGACTTCGTTCAGTTCCGTGACGAATTCGCGTTTTTCCGCTCTTTCCACTGCCTATCTCCAGTTGACAGATCCATTTCCGGATCTGCCGGTTTGCCTTTGCCGCATGGGTCTTGATTTCCAAGATCCCAAGCGACGCTCGAGGATCCTGCCCCCATCGGCGCGCGATTTCTCAAGCGCCTAGGCACACCAGGTTCGAACCAAATCAGTCCGCAAGGGGTGATCGACACCCACGGAAAAATTGGTCTCACCCGTCTCATGCAGGCAAAATGATTAAGGTTGCCCACCTGCAATCTCGGACAGGAAACCGGGTTTTACCCCGGATTTTCCCGGGCCCTGGGGCCCGGAAAACATTTGCCGGAAGCGACTTCCGGAAATTCTAGAACTTAAGCGTTGACCGACGAGAAGTCGATCTTGACGCCCGGGCCCATCGTCGAGGACAGCGCAACGCGCTTGACGTAGTTGCCCTTGGCGCCGGCCGGCTTTGCCTTGACGACGGCGTCGGCGAAAGCACGGATGTTTTCTTCCAGAGCCGAAGCTTCGAACGAAGCCTTGCCGATGCCGGCGTGAACGATACCGGCCTTCTCGACGCGGAACTCGACGGCGCCGCCCTTGGAAGCTTCAACAGCTGCCTTGACGTCCATCGTGACGGTTCCGACTTTCGGGTTCGGCATCATGCCGCGCGGGCCGAGAACCTTGCCGAGACGGCCGACGAGCGGCATCATGTCCGGCGTGGCAATGCAGCGATCGAAATCGATCTTGCCGGACTGGACGGTCTCGACCAGGTCTTCCGCGCCAACGATGTCCGCGCCGGCTTCCTTGGCTTCATCAGCCTTGGCGCCACGGGCGAAAACAGCAACGCGGACGGTACGGCCAGTGCCGTTCGGCAGGTTGACGACGCCGCGGACCATCTGGTCTGCATGACGCGGATCAACGCCGAGGTTCATCGCAACTTCGATGGTTTCGTCGAACTTCGCCGTGGCGCGTTCCTTGACCATCTTGACCGCTTCGGACAGGCCGTACAGCTTGTTGACGTCGACGCCTTCGCGGGTCTTCTGAATACGCTTTGCAATCTTGGTCATGGCAATCAACCCGTCACTTCGAGGCCCATGGCGCGGGCAGAGCCCTCGACCATGCGCATTGCGCCTTCGATATCGGCGGCGTTCAGATCGCTCATCTTGGCTTCCGCAATCTTGCGAACCTGTTCAGCGCTGATCGAACCAGCCGATGCCTTGCCCGGGGTCTTCGAACCGGACTTGATCTTCGCTTCCTTCTTGAGGAAGTAGGAGACCGGCGGCTGTTTCATCACGAAGGTGAAGGACTTGTCCTGGAAATAGGTAATGATCACCGGGATCGGCATACCCTTTTCCATTTCCTGCGAAGCCGCGTTGAACGCCTTGCAGAATTCCATGATGTTAATGCCACGCTGACCAAGTGCGGGACCGATCGGCGGGGACGGATTTGCCGAACCTGCCGGGACCTGCAGCTTGAGCTGGCCTGCAACTTTCTTAGCCATTTCTCTGCCTTTCCAAATTCGGACCGGATGACCGATCCATCATGCCGGCAATGCCGGCGGCTGCGGTTGCGTGGTGCGAACTTTCTGAGCGCAGGCTTGAGCGCCCGTTCTCCCACGCGAAAATGCCCCGAAGGGCAAATCTTTAAACTTTTTCGACCTGAGCGTATTCCAGCTCGACCGGGGTTGCGCGACCGAAGATCGAAACTTCGACCTTCAGGCGGGCGCGCTCTTCATCGACGTCCTGAACCACACCGTTGAACGATGCGAACGGACCGTCGGACACCCGGACATTTTCGCCGATCTCGAAGGACACGGTGGCCTTCGGACGCTCGACGCCTTCCTGAACCTGACCGAGGATATGCTCGGCTTCCGAATCCGGAATCGGAACAGGCTTCTGATCACTTCCCAGAAAACCGGTAACCCGGGGCGTATTCTTGATCAGGTGGAACACCTCATCATTCAGCTCAGCCCTGACCAGAACATAGCCGGGGAAGAACTTGCGCTCCGAATCGACCTTGCGGCCGCGACGCACCTCGACAACCTTTTCGGTCGGAACGAGAATGCGGTCGAAATACTGGTCGAGACCCTTCTGTCGGGCCTTTTCCTCGATCGCTTCAGCCACCTTCTTTTCGAAGTTGGAATAGGCGTGAACGATATACCAACGCATTGCCATCTTGCTTCACCCCTCTCGATCAGGCGCCGAGGTTGAGGATGAAATTCATCAACAAGCTCATCAACTGGTCTGCAGCAAAAAAGAAGAACGACGCGATCACCACCATGACGATGACCATCAGCGTCGAAATGACAGTTTCGCGCCGCGATGGCCAAACTACCTTGGCCGTCTCAGCGCGCACTTGCTGCAGAAACGTGAATGGATTGGTTTTAGATGCCATAAACTGCCCACGCCTTTACGGCACGTAAAGCGGAAGATCCAGCTCCACGCACCGCGAGTCTGTTTTTCACTACATAGCACTGTTTTTCGTTGACACAAGAGAAAAACGTACTTTTGTTTCGTATCCTGCCTACCGGCGACCGATTTGCGCCGCCGATCCGCTGAACTGGCAGGGGCAGAGGGGCTCGAACCCCCGACCTGCGGTTTTGGAGACCGCCGCTCTACCAACTGAGCTATACCCCTTTACCCATCGCCGGCGACAGGCGGTATTCCGCGCACCGGCATCAGGCATGGCGCCCATTTACGGGGATGACGCGCGCTTTGCAAGAGTGTTTTTGAAGAATGCACGGATTGAAAGCCCTCGCGGCGCCTCCGTCCTCAGTTTTCCCTTTCAGACCGAGATCGAAACCGGACGCATTCCGGTTCCGGGGACGAATGCAGGCTGTCAAAGCCAGTCGGCGAGGCCGGCCATCCGTTACTGCGCGGCGTAGCCGCCATCAACCAGGTGATAGCTGCCGGTGATGAAGGACGCCTCTTCCGACAGCAGGAATGCCGTCAGCGCCGCGACCTCTTCAGACGTGCCGAGCCGACCGATGGGATGCAGGGCGACCAGAGCCTCGATCGCATCGGGCTCCATGTTCGCATCAAGGAGCGGCGTGCGGATGAAGCCGGGGCCGACCGCATTGATGCGGATGCCACGCTTGGAATATTCGAGCGCCGCAGACTTCGTCATACCCACCACCGCATGCTTCGACGCGACATAGGCCGGTGCAGTCGGCAAGCCATTCGTCCCGAGAATTGACGACATGTTGACGATCGCGCCGCCGCCCGAGGCCTCGATCGCGGCAAGCTCATACTTCATGCAATAGAACACTGCATGCAGGTCCACGGCCAGAACCTTGTGCCAGGCCTCGATGTCGTAGTCGCCGATCGGGGCGGACGGTCCGCCGATGCCGGCATTGTTGATCGCGCCGTAAAGCCCGCCATAGCTATCGACAGCAAACTGCACCATTGCTTCTACCGCTTTCGAATCGCCGACATCGAGCGCAAAGGCCTTGGCATTGCCGCCGGACTTTTCGACATCTTTCACGACCTTTTGCGCATGATCCTCATTGAGATCGGCAACGACGACATTGGCCCCTTCCCGCGCCAGAAGGTGGACGCAGGCTTCGCCGATTCCCGACGCGCCGCCGGTGACAATGATGGTCTTGTTTTCGAATCTCTTGGTCATGACGAATACTCCTTCTTGAGAACGCAACAATGCGTGCGTCCTCACTTAAGGTGGCCATCCGGACCGCCATTTTAAAGGCTCAGCACAGGACAAATCAGTTCTGGGACTGGGGCTCCAGAAGCCGTTCCAGATAGGGCGGCTCGGAGGGAAGCGGCGCATCCTCGTTAAGGCGCTCGCGGATGGCGTCGAGAATCTCGCGGGCGCGCTGGACGGTGATCTCGTCGGGCACGTCCACATTGTCTCCGAAGTCGAGGCCATCTGCGCCCTGATTGCGGCCGAGCGGATCGCGGCCTGCCTGATTGCCGAAGCCCTGCTGGCCGCCCGGGCCCTGCCCCTGCTGGCCTTGCTGCCCCTGCCCTGCCATCATCGCGTTCATCATCTGCTGCGCGCCATCCCGCAGCGCCTGAAGCGCCTTGCCCTGCCCTTCAACCGCGCTCGAGCCTTGGCCCTCACCCAGCGATTCGGCCGCGCCATCCATGGCCTCGCCGGCCTGGTCGAAGCCTTCCGCGGGCGGCATGCCGAGCTCTGAAAGCTTCTCCTGCAATTCGGAAAGCTGTTCTGAAAGCGACTTCTGCTGTTGCTGGAGCTGTTTCAGCGCTTCGCGCAGTTCGTCCGCCGTCATGTCGCGCGGCTGTTTCTCGCCGCTCTCCTCGGGCATGCCTGGCATCGGCTGTGGATCACCCCAGCGCTCGCGGTCACGCAATTGCTGGTCGAGATCGAATGTCTCGTTCATCAGCCGTTGCTGCTCCTGGATCAATTCGCCAAGCTTGTCGACCTGCTGGCGCATCTCCGAATTCTGCTGACCCCCCTGCTGGCCCGCCGTCTGGGATGGAGGCTGCAGGTTGTTCATCATCCGTTGCAGCTCCGACAGAAGCTGCTGGGCGGCATCCCGGTCGCCGGAACGGGCGAGGTTCTCGAGCTGGTTCATCAGATTGTCGAGATCGCGCTGGCGCAGCGTCTGCTGATTGCCGGGCTGCTGATCGGAGGGCTGCATGCGCTCTGCCATCTCGGACATGAACTGCTGCATCGCCTCGCGCAGCTCCTGCATCAGCCGCGCAATCTCCGCCTCCGACGCGCCGTTCTGCAGCGCCTCACTCAGCGCATCCTGCGCATCCCTGAGCCGCCGCTCCGCATCCGACAATGCGCCATCCTCTATGCCGGTCGCGATATCCCACATGTAGTCGGCCGTATCGCGAAAGCTCTCCTCGTCATGCGCGAGGGACATTCGGGTCTGGGCCGACTTGATCAGCAGGAACTGGGAAAGGTCGGGGATCGTTTCTTCCGGCCGGAGCGTGATGGCATGGCTATATTGCAGCGCTTCCGGCATGCGCCGGGTGTCGAGGGAAAAGATCTGGCGCTGCTCGGCGACCGATCCCGCCAGAAGGTTGCGAAACGCCTTGGCCGGGAGCACCATTTCGAGCGCAGGCGTACGGCCGGTCTGCCCCGCCGCGTCCTCTGCAATGAGCGTAATGGTCACGGGCGTGCCGGAAAGCGGATGCTCTGTCAGGTTCCGGCTGGTGAGCGCGGAGTGATCCTTCGAGGAGCGCGCCGGCATGTTGAGCGGAAATTCCGGCAGCGGATAGACCGGCTTGGCGCCCTCCTGCCCCTCGCCCGCCGGCCCGATCTCGGCATGGAGGCGGCTGACGCCGTAGTCATCCGTCACGGTATATTCGATTTCCAGCGCGCCGTTCGCCGCGGCCTTCGGCGTCCCCTTGAAGGCAATCACCGGCGGCTGATCGGCGTCGACCGCGATATCCCAGCTGCGGCCCGCCGCCTCAAGCCGGCCGCCGGACGAGAGCGTGAAGCTGGCGCTCTTGGCAAGCGCACCGTCGTCTTGCGAAGCCGCGGCCTGTTCCGCATCGCCCCCCTCCGGCGTGAAGGTGACCGGCTGGTCGGCGCCGCGTCCGGAAAGCCTGACGGTCAGAACGGATCCCGCCGGAATGCCCGTCACGGCTTCGCCGCCCTCTGCCTGAAGATAGACCGGCGCCTTGCGGGTATAGGCAGGCGGCGATATCCAGGCGTCGAAGCGTAGCGCCACCGCAGTCTCTCCCTCGCCTGCAGGCGGCTGAAACGCATCGGCAAGCCGCGCCGATCTGTCGGGACCGGCATAAAGCCAGGCAACGAACAGCAACAGCACCGGAATGGCGCGCAGGGCATAGGGATCGAGGGCTGCGAGGTCTGGCTTCGGCAGGCCGCTGTCGATCGCGCGCAGCTTCTCGGCCATGCGGCTTTGATGCGCCTGCCACAGCGCCATCGCCTCCGGCGTCTCATGCGCCGGGCGGTCGAGCCGCACGGAAATGGCCTGATGGGAAAGCGCGTTATGCGCCTCAAGACGGCGTTCGGCAGCGTGTACGGAAGGGAAACGGACGCGCCGCAGCGGCCAGAGGCTGACCAGGAACCCGGCCACGAGACCCGCCAGAAGCACAATGCGCGCGGCAAACGGCATGAGCAGGAAAACGCCGAGCCAGGACAGCGCGAGATAAAGCGCGACAATCAGCCCCGGCCACAAAAGGCGCGGCGCCAGCTCCTCTATCAACAGGTTGAATTGCGTGAGCCGCCGCTTGCTGCGAATGCGGCGCGTCAACGCGTCATCCGCTGCAGTCCTGCCTGGTTCAGCTCTATCGGTATCGGCGGTCATGAGCCCCTGTCGTCGCACGGCGTGATCGGATCAGGATAGCACGCTTTGTGTCGATAGCGAGGTCAAGCGGCAAAATCCCGGGCGATATTGCCGCGTCTGGCTTAGAGCCAGTCGGGAACCGAATCGAGGCCGATCAGCTCTTCATAGCTGCCGCGCGGGCGCACCACATGGAAGCGGTCGCCATCGACCAGCACCTCCGGCACCAGAAGCCTGGTGTTGTAGGTGCCGGCCTGCACCGCGCCGTAGGCGCCCGCCGTCGAGACCGCCAGCAGATCACCGGGTTCGGGCCGCGCCATCTCGCGCGCAAGCGCCAGATAATCCCCGGTCTCGCAGACGGGACCCACGACATCGGCCGTCATGCGATCCGCAGCAGGCTTCAGCGCCACGGGGCGAATCTCGTGATAGGCATCGTAAAGCGTCGGGCGAATGAGATCGTTCATCGCGCCATCGACGATGACGAAGCTTCTGGCATCCGCATCCTTCACATAGATGACTTCGGTGACGAAGATACCGGCATTGCCCGCGATCATCCGTCCCGGCTCCGCGACAATCCGGCAATCGAGGCCCGACAGTTCCTCGCGGATGATGCTGGCATAGGCGAGCGGCTCCGGCGGCGGATTGTTGTCGAACTGATAGGGAATGCCGAGCCCGCCGCCGACATCGACATGGTCGATCGCGTGGCCTGCGGCGCGCAGTTCCGTCACAAGCTGCCGCATCAGCCGGAAGGCATCGCGGAACGGCGAAAGCTCGGTGATCTGGCTGCCGATATGCATGTCGATGCCGGTGACGCGAATGCCGGGAAGGCTCGCCGCATGGGCATAGACATCATGGGCGCGGGCAAAGGCGATGCCGAACTTGTTTTCCTTCTTGCCGGTCGAGATCTTGGCATGGGTCTTGGCATCGACATCCGGATTGATGCGGAAGGAGACCGGCGCCGTCACGCCCTTTTTCATCGCCCGGGCGTTCAGCACCTCAAGTTCCGGTTCCGATTCGACGTTGAAGCAGTAGATGCCGGCCTCAAGCGCGAAGTCGATCTCGCGCACGGTCTTGCCGACGCCGGAAAAGACGATCCGCTCTGCCGGCACGCCGGCGGCGAGCGCACGGCGCAACTCGCCTTCCGAGACCACATCCATACCGGCGCCGAGATTGGCGAGCGTCTTCAGGACGGCCTGGTTGGAGTTGGCCTTGACCGCGTAGCAGACCAGAGAATCCGTCCCCGCAAAGGCTTCCGCGAACACCTTGTAATGGCGGGTGAAGGTGGCGGTGGAATAGCAATAGAACGGCGTGCCCACGGCAGCCGCGATCGCCTCTATGGAAACGCCTTCGGCATGGAGCACGCCGTCACGATATTCGAAATGGTTCACGTCTGGCCTGCGTCAGTTAAGCAGTGGATCGAGGAGGAAGGGCTCGCCATCGACGGCGGCATCCGGCCCGGCATTGATGACATTGTCGCCGGAACCATCGAAGATGATCGGCTTGTCGTTGGGGGCTAGCTGGATCGTCGGCTCGGCCTCACCGCCGGCGGCCTGGGCACTGGCGGCGCGCGCCTGCTGTTTCGGCGTCGGCGGCGGCACTTCCAGCGGCCCGCGCCTTCCGCAAGCGCCAAGCGAAAGCGCCATCAGCGCAAGAACGGCAATCGTCACAGTCTTCTTCATCAGGAGCCCCGAACAGCAAGCGGGTGCTGCGCACCCTCAGGCAAACCTGATAGCCGATCAGGATCGCTTTGTGCACCCCCGTTTTCGGCGTGTCACACCTTGTCGGAGATTTCCAGCCGTCTTTCGATCCGCTCCAGACGGGCGTGAATGTTCGCGATCGCACTCTCATGAGCGGTCGTTTGCGTCATGAAGCCGAGCATATGCTGCTGCATGCCGATCAAAGTTGTCTTTATCTCGGCCTGACCATGTTCGAGATTGGTCATGCGCGACTGGATCGCCTTCAGATGCTCGAGCAGCAATTCATTCGTGACATTGTCAGCCATGGCGGTGCCTCGCTTGCTGCCTTGAATGAAACGCCCGGTCGACAGGCTTGTCAATCCTGTCCTGACAGCGATGGAGCGGGCGTGCGGTGCCCCTCCCACGCTCCGTGTCACCCTCGGGCTTGACCCGAGGGTCCAGGCGACATCGCGATGTCCCCGTCATGCCAACACATGGCGCATGATCACCGACCCGAGCCGGGACCGGACCTTGTCAGAAGGACCTCAGACCCGCTCGCGCCACCAGGCGATCTGCTTTTTCACCTCGTCCGGGGCCGTGCCGCCGAAGCTCTTGCGGCTGGCGACCGAGGCTTCGACCGTCAACACGTCGAAAATTCCTGCGGTGATCTGGGCGTTGATGCCCTGAAGCTCTTCGAGCGACAGTTCGGCAAGATCGCAGCCCTTCTTCTCGGCGAGCGCCACGGCGGCGCCCGTTGCGTGGTGGGCGTCGCGGAACGGCAGGCCCGCCTCGCGCACCAGCCAGTCGGCGAGATCCGTCGCGGTGGAAAAGCCGGAGCCGGCGGCAGCCTTCATCGAGGCCACATTGACCGTCAGGTCGCCGATCATGCCGGTCATCGCGGCAATCGCCAGATCCAGGCTGCGGGCGGCGTCGAAGACCTGCTCCTTGTCTTCCTGCATGTCCTTGGAATAGGCGAGCGGCAGGCCCTTCATCACGGTCAGCAGCGCCACCAGCGAGCCGTTGATGCGGCCGGTCTTGGCGCGCACCAGTTCGGCGGCATCCGGGTTCTTCTTCTGCGGCATGATCGACGAGCCGGTCGAAAAACTATCCGACAGCCGCACGAAATTGAACTGCGGCGTCGACCAGATCACGATCTCTTCCGCCAGCCGCGACAGATGCGTGCCGCAGATCGAGGCGATCGAGAGGAATTCCAGCGCGAAATCGCGGTCGGAGACCGTATCGATCGAATTGCGCGTCGGCCCGCCGGAAAAGCCGAGCGCTTCTGCCGTCATGTGGCGGTCGATGGCAAAGCCGGTGCCTGCGAGCGCGGCCGCGCCGATCGGGCTTTCGTCGAGGCGCTCGATGGCATCGCGGACGCGCGAGCGGTCGCGGCCGAACATTTCGACATAGGCCATGCAGTGATGGCCGAAGGTCACGGGCTGGGCGGTCTGCAGATGGGTAAAGCCCGGCATCACCGTGCCGGCATGCTCTTCCGCCCGCGTCAGAAACACGCCGATCAGCCGCGACAGCGCTTCCTCGGTGCGGGCAAGCTCCTTCTTCACCCAGAGACGGAAATCGAGCGCGACCTGGTCGTTGCGCGAGCGGGCGGTGTGCAGACGTCCGGCGGCGGGGCCGATCAGCTCGCGCAGCCGGCTTTCGATATTCATGTGAATATCCTCGAGCTGGCGCGAGAAGGTGAAGTCGCCCGCCTCGATCTCACGACGAATTGTTGTGAGCCCGTCGATAATTGACCGCTTGTCCTCTTCCGAAATGATCGCTTTGGCGGCAAGCATGGTCGCGTGCGCGATCGAGCCGTCGATATCCTCGTTGTAAAGCGCCTTGTCGAAATCGATGGAGGCATTAATTTCCTCCATGATCGCGTCCGGGCCGGAGGAGAAACGCCCGCCCCACATCTTGTTCGAGTTGTCGGAAGCCATGAAGTGCCTATCTGGAGAGTGAAATGACGAAGAAGAGCCGCAAGAGCCCGGTCTCCGCCAAACTGTTTGTAATCGCGCTTGCCGCTGGCCTGATTGCCGGCGCCGTGGCGGTATACGTGAAAAACGCCGTTTCTGGCAATGGTGCGGGCGAGATTGCGGGCGCGTGCAAGGCCGCCACGGAGACCGCAGAACGGCTGAAGCCCTTCGCCAGGGGCGAGGTCGCAGCCTTCATTCCCGCCGACGAACCGAAAAAGCTCTCCGCCCTCACCTTCCGCGATGCCGACGGCGAGACGACGCTTGCCGACCTTTCCGGCAAGACGGCGCTGATCAACCTCTGGGCCACATGGTGCATTCCCTGCCGCGAGGAAATGCCGGCGCTCGACCGGCTGGAAGCCGACATGGGCGGCGACAATTTCGAAGTCGTCGCGATCAACCTCGACAGCGGCGGCGACAGCGACGACAAGCCGCTCACCTTCCTCAAGGAAACCGACATCACCAACCTCGCCTTCTACCGCGACGAGACCATGGCAACCTTCAACACCCTGAAGAAACAGGGCCTCGCCTTCGGCCTGCCGTCAACGGTGCTGGTGGACGGCAATGGCTGCCTGCTGGGCTCGCTGAACGGACCGGCGGAGTGGGACAGCGCGGATGCCAAGGCGCTGGTGGGGGCGGCGCTTGGGGGGTGAGGGGTGGGGAGATGAGCCGTTTGGCGCCTCCAGTTTGGTCGTTCGCCTTCTCTCGACCTTGTCCTGAAAGCTGCCGTCCGTTGCGCTTCTAGCGAAGTTTTATGACGGGTGGAGAGCGGACGTTCGCCACGTATCAAGCACACGACTAGGATGCGCAGAAGCCGGACATTTAACTTCCGAATCTGTTGCTAGCTTGTTTTTTACTTGGCCCAGATCAACGGCCTTTTAGAGCGTTTAAACCCGCAGATACCGCATTCTCTTTGCTTGTGGAACCGGCCAAGTGTTACAGGCAAAAATGCCTAAGAATCAATTATCTAATAAATTCCTATATCAGGCCCCAACCAACGGAAGCTTGGTGACCTATTGCGATGGCATCATAGTCAATTATTGAGTAGCTTGAATCGTAGGCGCGCAGGGCTTGATGTATTTCTTCTGGGTTCGAATTCTCCATACTCCCTACAATCAAAATTTTTTTCGGATTATCTACCTTTATGTTGTATTTTTCCCAGGCATATTCTTTATTTTTATCAAAGCCAAAATAACTCTGATAGTTAGCCAGCTGAGAAAGCCCCTCATTCACGTAATCTATAAATCTGCGACGCGAACGCTTTCCTCTAGTTAAGCTCTTCTTATCGATAGCAGCCAGCTTGAAATCAGCGATATCGAAATAACCGTCTCGCCGCAAAATAAAAGCGTCCGGCTTGATTGATTTCTCATCGATGCCCCCATCATGCTCAATCCATTCCAAGGCGGCATTGTGTATAACTCTCGCCGAGTTGAATAGTCCTTCCAGAATATTTGGATGCGTGGCCAGATATTCGTCGATGGTTGTTTCACGCAGCCCGCCCGAAAGTGCAACATTCTGAAGCATCGAGCTTTCGAAGATCGCCACACTATCTCGTTTTACCGTAGCAACCCCACGAACCGTGGCGGATTTCGCACCATTCTCCACGGGCTGGCATCTTTCATCAACACCCAAGAGGTTATGAAAGAATTTTTCGAGCTGGTTGGAGTTGATGGACTTTCCGTGGATCCCAAGAAGCAATATGTTCTTCCCACGAAAAAGGCCATCGTGATGATTAAGAATTCCACAATTTTCAATTAACAAATTCTGAGAACTAGAATTAAAGTGAAAGTGAGATCCTTCACCACCGGTTCGATTTAAAATAGTCCCATATTCTGATATAAATCCGAATCTATTTTTTGCAGAATCAAAGTCTTTTCCTTGACAGAAAAGAATATTTGAAAAACTTACGAATCCATCTAAATATGGAACATCCTTACCTTCAATTGAAATAGTGGACCCTCCTTCAACTCTACCTTTGAATATATCAAAATACATATGAATTTCTTCATATTTGGCGATTCTTGGTTGAAGTTCTCGCGGGGATCTGCTAGCGCCAATCAACTCCATTCCGTACTGATCTCCAAAATTCATAAAGACAATATGGGTTGGGAAAAGCGTTACACACCCTTCAGGTGATTGAAGGCGAGAACCTGATCGCGATAATAATTTAAAGTAGCCATTCCACCTTTTTGTCGAATATTTTCTGTATTCGAAGAAATCCATTTGTTCCTCCTTTTCGAAAAAGATTTAACTAATGCGGTTTTATTTCGGTTAAAACTCGACTACAAATTCACTCTAGGATCTACAACTAGGTAGTGAGGCTACCACATCGAAATGCCAGAGACGTTAGAGTCTCAGTAAGCTCACGGCCCCTCTCTCGCCACCGCCTCACCCCACCCGCTTCTCCAGCCGCCCAATCACCGCCTTTCCCAGCGTCTGCGGCTTCACCGCCAGCGCCGGGTCCTTGGCCTTCAGCCGCGCCTCCATATCCCCGATCGTAAAGCCCGAAGCGCTCTTCAGGGCCTTGAGCTCCTCCCAGGTCACCGGCGTTGCCACGGGGGCGTTCGGGCGGGCGCGCAGCGAATAGGGGAGGATGGCGGTGGCGCCGCGTTCGTTGCGGAGCCAGTCGATGAAGATGCGGTTTCGGCGCTTGGCCTTCGACATGGTGGCGATGTAGCGGTCGGGGGCTTCTTCCGCCAGCATGTGGGCGAAGGTCCTGGCGAAGGCCTTCAGCGTCTCCCAGCTCACCGTCCGCTTCAGCGGCACGATGACATGGATGCCCTTGCCGCCGGTGACCATGGCGGTGGAGAGAAGGCCGATCTCCTCCAGCACATCGCGCATCTCGAAGGCGGCCTTTTTCGTTTCGGCAAAGCCGAGGCCCTCATCCGGGTCGAGGTCGAAGATCAGCCGGTCGGGCGCCTCGATCCGGTCGGCGCTGGCACCCCAGCCGTGAAACTCGATCGTGCCCATCTGGGCGGCGGCGACGAAGGCTGCCGGGCTTGCGACATAGAGATATTCGCCGGTGTCGCCGTCCTTTTCCTCGATGTCGATGCGGGTCATCTCGTCCGGGAAGCCCTTGCCGGCATGTTTCTGGAAGAAGCTCTCGCCATCGATGCCGGAGGGGCAGCGGTAGAGCGACACCGGCCGCTTGCCGGCAATCTCCAGCATCCGCTTGCCGACCAGCGCATAATGGCGGGCGACATCCGCTTTGGTGATGCCCGCCTTGCCGAAAAGCTGACGCTCCGGATGGGTGATTGCGATGCCGGCAATGGTCTCGTCGCCGGTCTTTTTCGGTTTTTCCTGACGCACCGCGCCCGCCTCCTTGTCGTCGCGCAGGCCGAGAAACGCGCCGTGGCGGATATGGCCGTCGGCGGTGAACTCGGCAAAATCGATTTCCGCCGCAAGCTTCGGCGTCACCCACCGCGCATCGCGGGCGATCTCGCCCGGCACCTCGGCAAAGGGCGTGGTCTTGCGGGCGAGCTTCTGCAGGCGGGCGCCGAGATCATCGAGCACCGCCTCGTTGAACCCCGTGCCAACCCGGCCGCGATAGCAGAACACGCCCGCATCGTCGTACTGGCCGACGAGCAGCGAGGCGAAGGGGCGGCCCTTCTTGTCTGACGGCGAATAGCCGCCGATCACGAATTCCTGCCGCCTTGTGCATTTGATCTTGCGCCAGGCGCTGGTGCGGGCATGGCGATAGGGCGCATCCGCCTTCTTGGAGACGATCCCCTCGCCGCCGGCAGCGCAGATTTTTTCGAGGATATCGCCGCCATCGCCTTCGACATAGGTGGAAAGCCGCACCGGCCCGGCGTCGAGATCGAGCGGCGACAGCGCCTCTTCCAACTGCTGCTTGCGTTCGCTGAGCGGCAGGGCGGTCAGCGACTTGCCGCCACGCTCCAGAATGTCGAAGGCATAGAACACCAGTTCCCCGCCCGACTTCAACGCCAACTGCAGCGCGGAGAAGGCCGACGCGCCCTTCTTCACATTCGCCGCCATGATCTCGCCGTCGATCAGCAGGCTTTCATCGCCAAGCGCTTCGAAGGCATCGGCAAGCGCGCCATAGCGTTCCGTCCAGTCCTTACCGGAGCGGGTGTAGAGTTTGGCAGCACCCTCGCTGATGGCGGCGATACAGCGATAGCCGTCGAACTTGGTCTCGTGGATCCAGTCCACCCCCTCCGGCGCTTCATCATAGAGCGTGGCAAGCTGCGGCTTGCGGAAGGCGGGGAATTTCGGGCGCGCGGTCTTCTTCTCCGCCTTCGCCGCCTCGGGCTTTTCGCCGGGCTTTTTCGTCTTGCGCTTCCAGACATGGTGACCGGCCTCGATTTCCTCGAAGCTGCGGCCGGTGGCGGCGCTCAGCTGATAGGTGTCGGTCAGCCGGTCAGGTTCATCGCTCGCCTGCTCATCGCGTTCCTTGATCAAGAGCCAGTTCTCGCGCTTTTCGCGGCCGCGCATGCGCACCAGCGCAAAGCCGCCCTGCATCCGCGCGCCGTGCAAGCGGAAATGCAGCTTGCCCGCCCTAAGCCCCTCCTCCGGGTCGTGCAGCGGCTCCCAGCTTCCGGTGTCCCACACCATCACCGTGCCGCCGCCATACTGGCCCTTGGGGATCGTGCCCTCGAAATCGGCGTAGTCGAGCGGGTGATCCTCGGTCCGCACGGCAAGCCGCTTTTCGCCGGGATCATCGCTCGGGCCGCGGGTGACGGCCCAGCTCAAAAGCACCCCGTCCCATTCCAGCCGAAAATCGTAATGAAGCCTGCGGGCGGCGTGCTTCTGCACCACGAATGTGAGCTTGCCGGCCTTGCTCCTGCGCCTGCGGCCGCGCTTCGGCTCCGTCGTCTGCGAGAAGTCGCGCTTGGTCTCGTAGTCGGCAAGCTTGTCGGCCATGTCACGAGGCCTTCTTGCGGCTCGTTGATTTGGCGGGGGACTTGGCGGCAGAGGACTTCGAAGCCGGGCGCTTGGCTCCGCTGCCGCTCTTTTTCGTGCCGTCCAGGCTCTTCTTCAGCGCGCTCATCAGATCCACGACATTGTCTCCGGAACCGGCGTCACGGTCCTTCTCGTCGGCACGGGCCCGCGGCGTCTTCCTGTTCTTCTGCTTGGCCTTCAGAAGCTCGGTCAGCGCCTCGCGGTAATGGTCGTGGAAATGCTCGGCCTTGAAGGGTGCGGTCTTGCGCTCGATCAGCGAGGTCGCAACGTCGAGCAGATCATCGTCGCTCGCCTCGTCCTCGATCGACGAAAACAGCGGATCTGCATTGCGGATCTCGTCGGCGTAATGCAGCGTCTCCAGAAGCAACCCGTCGCCGCAGGGGCGCACGGCGGCGAGATATTCCTTGCCGCGCATTGTCAGCTGCCCGAGTGCAGTCTTTTCCGAACGCCGGAGCGCGTCGCGGATCACACGGTAGGCCTCTTCCGCCAGATCATCGGCCGGCACGATATAATAGGGCTTGTCGTAATAGATCGGCGGGATCTCGCAGGAGCCGACGAACTGCACCAGTTCGAAGGTCCGCTTGGTCTCGAGCTTGATCGCATCCACCTCTTCGGGGTCGATCAGGATATATTCGCCGTTCTGCTCGTAGCCCTTCACAATGTCATCCGCATCGACCGGGCCGATGCCTTCGACGACCTTTTCGTAGCGCACCCGTTTTCCGCTCGGCTGGTGGATCTGCCGGAAGGAAACGCTCGAACTGCGACTGGTGGCGGAATGCAACTCGACGGCGATCGACACCAGCGAAAGCCGCATCTGCCCTTTCCACAATGCACGTGAGGCCATGATCTTCACTCCGGATACAGGAATACGCTACGCCTGTTTCAACGGATGGTTGGCGGCATTGGTTCCCGCGACGCGCGGCGATCAAGGCGGCAGCGCGCCGCAATGGCGCTTTTTGGCCATAATTTGCCCTCTGAACCTTGCCCTTCAGGGCGTGCACGGTTATTGACAAGGCATTGAACCACGGACCCGGTGAAAATCCGGGTGGCTCTTCCGGCCGCCGATCCGCCGGATAACCATTGAAAACCTGTTTCCTCCCACGGTGCGGCCCTTGCCGTGCCGCAAACAGAATTTCAGGGATCACACATGTCATTTTCGCTTACCCAGTACCGCCGCGAGTGGTTCGGCACGCCCCGCGCCGATATTCTCTCCGGTCTCGTCGTGGCGATGGCGCTCATTCCGGAAGCCATCGCCTTTTCCATCATCGCCGGCGTCGACCCAAAGGTCGGCCTGTTCGCCTCGTTCTCGATCGCGGTGATCATCGCCTTCGTCGGCGGCCGTCCGGGCATGATCTCGGCGGCAACGGCGGCAACCGCCGTGCTGATGACGCCGCTGGTGGCCAGCTACGGGCTTGAATATCTGCTCGCCGCCACCGTGCTCGCCGGTGTCATCCAGGTGATTTTCGGCATATTGAAGCTCGGCGCGCTGATGCGCTTCGTCTCGCGCTCGGTGATGACGGGCTTCGTCAATGCGCTGGCGATCCTGATCTTCATGGCCCAGCTTCCCGAACTCATCGACGTCACGCCGATGACCTATGTTCTGGTCGCAGCAGCGCTGGCAATCATCTACATTCTGCCGCGCTTTACCAAGGCCGTGCCCTCGCCGCTGGTCGCGATCGTGCTGATCACCATCATCACCGTCCTCCTCGGCCTCGATGTCCGCAATGTCGGTGACATGGGCGAGCTGCCGGACAGTTTCCCTTTCTTCCACCTGCCGATGGTGCCGTTCACGCTCGACACGCTGCTGATCATCCTGCCCTATTCGCTGGCGGTCGCCGTTGTCGGTCTGCTCGAAAGCCTGATGACGGCGCAGCTGATCGACGACCTGACTGATACCCGCTCCAACCGCAACCAGGAATGCGCGGGCCAGGGCATCGCCAATTTCTGCACCGGCTTCATCGGCGGCATGGCGGGCTGCGCCATGATCGGCCAGTCGATGATCAACATCAAATCCGGCGGCCGCGGTCGTCTGTCCACCTTCATCGCCGGCATCGTGCTGCTGCTTCTCGTGGTCGTGCTTGACCAGTGGGTGCGCCAGATCCCCATGCCGGCACTGGTTGCCGTGATGATCATGGTTTCGATCGGCACCTTCTCCTGGTCGTCGATCAGGAATCTGAAGGAGCATCCGCGCTCCTCCTCGATCGTGATGGTCGCGGTGGTCGCAGTGGTGGTCGCCACGCATAATCTCGCCATCGGCGTGCTGGTCGGCGTGCTGCTGTCCGGTATCTTCTTTGCCTGGAAAATCGCGCAGTTCTTCGGCGTTCGCTCCTCGCTGTCTGAGGATGGCAACACCCGGACCTACCATGTCGAGGGTCAGCTGTTCTTCGCCTCGGTCGAGGATTTCAACGCCGCCTTCGATTTCCGCGAAGTGCTGGAAAAGGTCGTCATCGACCTGACCCGTGCCCATATCTGGGATATCTCCAGCGTTGCCGCGCTCGACATGGTGGTGATGAAATTCCGCCGTGAAGGGGCCGAGGTGGACGTCGTCGGTCTGAACGAGGCGAGCGCCACGATCGTTGACCGGCTCGCGGTTCACGACAAGCCCGATGCCCTCGAAGTATTCATGAAACAGGGCCATTGAAGGAGGAGACGAAAATGGAAAAGCTGACAGCCTTTATCGATGGCTCCACCTATGCCGAAAGCGTGTGCGACCATGCGGCCTGGATTGCGGGTCAACTCGGCATCGCCGTTGAACTCGTCCATGTTCTGGGCCGCACGCGCGACCGCCAGTCGGAGGCCAATCTCTCCGGCTCGATCGGCCTTGGCGCCCGCACGTCCCTTCTCGAAGAGCTCGCCGAAGCGGATGCGCAGAACGCAAAACTCTCGCAAAAGCGCGGACGCCTGCTCCTGGAAGCCGCCGTGGCGCGGCTTTCGGAAGATGGCGTCACCGCTGTCACGACCAAGATGCGCAACGGCGATTTCGTCGAGGCAATCGAGGATGTCGGCACGGCCTCGCGCCTCATCGTCATCGGCAAACGTGGCGAGGGTGCGGATTTTGCCTCCGGGCATCTGGGCTCGAACCTCGAACGCGCGGTGCGCACCGCCAAATGCCCGGTCTTCGTGGCCGCGCGCGCCTTCAGGCCGATCCACAAGGTGCTGATCGCCTATGATGGCGGCGCAAGCGCCGACAAGGCGGTAGAGCGCGTCACCACAAGCCCGATCCTCGACAAGACCGAAGTCACGCTTCTGGCCGTCTCGAAGGAAGGAGATACGCTTTCCGGCAAGGCCAGAGAGGCTGTCCGCAGGTTGGAGGCAAGCCATATCAAGGCGAAGCTCGTCAACCGGCCGGGCCACGCCGAGAAGGTGATCGAGGAGGTCGCCGCCGAAGAACAGGCGGACCTGCTGGTGATGGGCGCCTATGGTCATTCCCGCATCCGCGCGCTCGTGATCGGATCGACGACGACATCCGTTCTTCGTGCCTGCAGGATCCCGGTTCTCCTGGTGCGCTAGGCCATCTTCCCGCGCGCGGTCCCGGACCGCGCGCCATCGGCTCTCAGACTTTTTCTGGTAACACCAGATACTGCGCGCGCAAAGCGCGCGCAGAGAAGCCATTGTTTTAAAATGACTATTCCCGAGACAAACCCTTACCTTTTTCCGTTCTCGATCTTCGTTCGTCAAGACTGACATCGCAAAAGCTGATAGCGCTCTTGTTGTCTGCGTGTCGCGCCGCCGTGTGAATTCCACAGGCCCGGCCGCCCTGTTACAGACCGCACAACCGGAGAAGACGATGAAGACCACGCTAATTTCCAAGGGCATTCGATTGACTGCTGCCGCTCTCGCATCCGTCGCGATGCTGACGCCTGCGGCCGAGGCCTGCACAGGCATAACGCTCACCGCCAAGGATGGCTCTGTAGTGCGTGCGCGCACGATGGAGTTCG
Organism: Martelella limonii; assembly: GCF_013344475.1. Classification (GTDB taxonomy): domain Bacteria; phylum Pseudomonadota; class Alphaproteobacteria; order Rhizobiales; family Rhizobiaceae; genus Martelella; species Martelella limonii. Next base: position 35,547 of record NZ_JABUOU010000008.1, read on the forward strand.
GCGTCGACCTCCAGTCGGACGTGATCGTTTCGCCGCGCAATTTCGCGCGCGTCGGCAGCACGCCGGATGGCAAGCCGGGCATCAGCTGGAAAGCCAAATATGCAAGCGTTGGCGCCAATGCCACCGGCCTGCCCCTGATGGTCGACGGTTTCAATGAAAAGGGGCTGTCGATCGGCATCTTCTATTTCAGCCAGTCGGCAGGCTTCCAGCCTTACACCGCTGAAGCACAGTCAAGCACGCTCGCGCCGTGGGAGCTTGGCTCCTACATTCTCGACAATTTCGCAAATGTCGAAGAAGCCCGCGCGGCCCTTGCCGACATCACTGTCGCTCCGGTGGTGTTCGAGCAGTTCGGCATCGTCCTTCCGGTTCACTACGTAATCACCGATGTGACCGGCAAGACGATCGTCGTCGAATATGTCGATGGCGAGCTCAACATCCACGACAACAAGCTCGGCGTCATCACCAACAATCCGCCCTTCGACTGGCACATGCTCAACCTGAAGAACTACGTCAACCTCTCCTACGACAACGTGCCGCCCAAAGAGCTTGGCGATGTCACGGTGACGGGTTTTGGCGAGGGCACCGGCATGCTGGGCGTTCCGGGCGATTTCACCTCCACCTCGCGCTTCGTGCGGGCGGCACTGTTCCAGACCGGCGTCGACAAGGGTGCCACCAGCGAGGACGAAGTGTTCCAGGCGTTCCACATCCTGAACAATTTCGACATTCCGAAGGGATCGATCCGGGAAACCGATGCCGATGGCCAGGTCCATCAGGACTACACCCAGTGGACGACGGCGAGCGACCTGGAAAACCAGCGCTTCTACTTCCGGACCTATGACAGCAGCAGCATCCGCTATGTCGATCTGACGGCGCAGGATCTCGATGCAGCCGACGTCAAGACGATCAAGATGGAAGGCTACGAGACGGCAACGGACGTCGGAAACACGCAGTGATTGGAACGGGGCGATCTTTAGGGGTCGCCCTCCCCCTCTTTACCCGGCGTGACCGCTGTGAAGCCGGCAACCGGGTCAGGCGGGCCTCACGGAGCAAAGAAAAACCCTCCGAAGCGGATGCTCCGGAGGGTTTCAAATGTCAGCCTAAGGCTTTCGCCAATCAGGCGGCGCTGAGGTTTTCAGCGGCGCTCTTGCCGGTGCGGCGATCGGCGACAACTTCGAAGTTGACCTTCTGGCCTTCAGCAAGCGTGGTCATGCCCGAGCGCTCAACAGCGGAAATGTGAACGAAAACGTCCTTGCCGCCATCTTCCGGTTCGATGAAGCCATAACCCTTGGTGGAATTGAAGAATTTTACTGTTCCGACGCTCATAACGATTTCCTTTCAAATCGTGCGTTCAAAGATCACATGATGTACATCATGCAGTGCTCGACTTTGATAGGAAGATCGTTCTGTGCGCTCGCGCGCCGACGTAACTTAACAAACAAATTCGATAGTGGCTTGTTACGCGACATTGAGGATCGGGGCAAGACGCTAAATTTTTAAATTTCGGTACGGTTGACAGAAAAGCAGCCTGCTCAATGCAAAAAAAAGCCCCCTGCCCGGGAGGTGGGCAGAGGGCCGTTTGGAAAATGTCACCGCCTCATAGGGCGGTCATGTCCGCGTCCGCTTACTTGACTGCCTTGCGGGCAACCTGGCGGATATCTTCGCGGTTGATACCGAGATCGGCCAGCTCGCGGCTGTTCATGCGATTGAGCTCGCTGACGGTCTGACGGTATTTCATCCAGCTGTTGAAGCTACGTGCCATGCTCATATCAATCTCCCTTCGTTTGAAGGTTTTCGGCGTCGCAATCGTTGCGGCGCATCCCTGTCTTTCGACACTTCGAGATATAGGCCTTTCGGCCGATGCCTGGCAGGTAGGCAAAAGCAGAAGTCCTATGCATTGAATGCAAGGCTGGGAAAAAGCGAATGAAACCGGTACGGCAGCAAGCGAGGAGAAGCGCCATCAGCACAAAAAAATAACGCTCACCGGGGGAGGAGGATCCGGTGAGCGTCATTTTGGTTGGCCGGTGATTTGGGAGGAGGAGGAGGATCACCGACCTATCGGAGGGCATTTGGGAGGAGGAGGAGAATGCCCTGCGAATTCCTGATTTCAATCGGTCAGAATGCGGCCTTGCGGGCAACCCGACGAATATCCTGGCGGCTGATGCCGAGGTCGGACAATTCACGGGTCGACATCCGGTCAAGCTCGGCAACGGTCTGGCGATACTTCATCCAGTTGTTGAAAGTGCGTGCGACACCCATGTTCGTCTTCCTTCGTTCGTCTGCGTCTTGATCGACGCTCATCAACTCGTCTTGAACCGGGATATAATCGGTTCATGCGACGGCAGATAGACCCGTTTCAGCATCCCCCCTATGCAAAAAACGCAGGGCTGAAAAATCGCATGGAAAAATGCCTTGCGGACAGGCGGATGCAGAGAGGCGCCTGCGCGCGCAGGCAACAGGACGCCCAGGAAAGCGCATCTTGAAGATGGGACCATATGAGCCGAAGCGCAGGGCGTTATCTGTGCAGATGTGGAACGCTGGAGATGAATGGTGCTGCTAGAGAGATTTGAACTCTCGGCCTCTCCCTTACCAAGGGAGTGCTCTACCCCTGAGCTATAGCAGCCCGTTTCCGGTGGACCGGAACGTGCCAGTCACCGTTGTCCGGTGCAGGCAAGCGGCCTATTGCCATAGCTCGACTTCGAGTGCAAGACGCTTCTCAAGAAAACTTTCGCATACCGACAGTTTTGCCGGAACCGACATGAACGACAAACCTTCCATGACAGCGGCCGAACGCGCCGCAGAAGAACGCAAGGCCCGCGCGGCACAAAAGCTGAGGGAAAACCTGATGCGGCGCAAGCAGCAGACCCGCGCCCGCCGCAAGGGCGCCGCCGACGAGACCGACGGCCTGCCCGCATCCACTGACAAGGCGTCAGATCAGGAGTGAGGCCGGCATCGTGCTTGCTTTGCGCCGGCATCGACAATGCAGCTTTGCCAGCCTTGCCCCTGCCATTTTTCACCATTCCTTGTGCATTGGCCTATATACGCATTGAAACGGCGGTCGTCGGAAACGACTTCTCAACCAATGCAATTGATCATAGGGGCCGCTTCGTCTAAAGCGACGCCCCATCAGCTTCAAGGAGAGGCCGGGCCTGCCCGGAATTGTTTCACATGGATAGAATCAGAGTCGTCGGCGGGAACCCGCTCAAGGGTGTCATCCCCATCTCAGGCGCAAAGAACGCTGCCCTGCCTCTGATGATCGCCTCGCTTTTGACCAGCGATACGCTGACGCTTGAAAACGTGCCGCATCTGGCCGACGTCGAATCGCTGATGCGCATCCTCGGCAGCCACGGCGTTGACATCTCGGTCAAGGGCCGGCGCGAGCGCCAGGGCGATGGCTACGCCCGCACAATTCATTTCAGCTGCCCCACGATCACCGACACCACCGCATCCTATGAACTGGTGCGCAAGATGCGGGCGTCGTTCTGGGTCATCGGTCCGCTGCTGGCGCGCGAGGGCATTGCCCGCGTTTCGCTGCCCGGCGGCTGCGCCATCGGCACGCGTCCCGTCGATCTCTTCATCGAAGGCCTGAAGGCCATGGGCGCCGAAATCGAGATCGAGGCCGGCTATGTCGAGGCGAAGGCCCCGTCTGGCGGGCTTGCCGGCGGCCGCTACGTATTCCCGAAAGTCTCGGTCGGCGCCACCCACACGCTGATGATGGCGGCAACGCTTGCCAAGGGCACCACCGTTCTGGAAAACGCTGCGCGCGAACCGGAAATCGTCGATCTCGCCCGCTGCCTCAAGGCCATGGGTGCGAAGATCGAGGGCGAAGGCACGTCGATGATCACGATCGAGGGCGTCACATCGCTTTCGGGCGCACGCCACGCCGTTCTGCCGGACCGCATCGAAACCGGTACCTATGCCATGGCCGTTGCCATGACGGGCGGCGAAGTCACGCTTGAAAATACCGATGCGAGCCTGCTAACCGCAGCGTTGGCCGCAATCTCGGCCGCTGGCGCGGAGATCACCACCACAGAAACCGGCATCCATATCGTCGGCCACGGCGACGACATCCGCCCGGTCGACATCACCACCGAACCCTATCCGGGCTTCCCTACCGATCTGCAGGCGCAGTTCATGGGCCTGATGACGCGGGCGAAGGGCACGTCGCGCATTGTCGAAACGATTTTCGAAAACCGGTTCATGCATGTTCAGGAACTCGCCCGCCTCGGCGCCGACATCGCGCTTTCCGGCCAGACGGCCACGATCCGCGGCGTACGCGAACTGCACGGCGCGCCGGTGATGGCAACCGATCTGCGCGCCTCGGTGTCGCTGGTGATCGCCGGTCTTGCAGCCAAGGGCGAAACCAATGTCTCGCGCGTCTATCATCTCGACCGCGGTTTCGAGAATCTCGAAGAGAAGCTCACCAATTGCGGTGCTGAAATCGAACGTATTTCGGACTGACGCCGATAAACCAGACAAGGGCGGGCTTCAGCGGTTGCGAAAGCCTGCCCTTGGCCCTATCTCGGGGAAAACACCAACCGCCGGGAACATGCGCATGACGACCGACCCACTGAAGCTGATGGCGCTCGACGAGGAAGACCTCGCCGTGATTTCCGCGCACATGCAGGACGCCGTCTTCCTGTCGGTGGATGTCACCTTTTCCAGGGTCGCAGGTCAGCTCCAGCTCCTCACCAACCGTTTCGTCTGGGAAAAGAAGCGCGGCTTCTTCAAGAAGCCGGAGCGCCGGCGCGCAGCGCTCGTGTTCAAGCGGGTCACGGCAGTGCGCAGCATCGGGCTTGAGCGCGACGCCCGCGACGCCGTCAACAATCTTCTCTCCGTTCAGTTCGAAAAGTCGGGCGAAGGCCCGGAAGGCTCGATCGTGCTTGCGCTTTCGGGCGGCGGCGAGATCGTGGCCGATGTCGAATGCATCGAGGCGCTGATGAGCGACCTTTCCGGAAGCTGGGAAGCCCGCGGCCGCCCTCACCACCCCCGCTGATCCTTTTCAATATCGAATACCGAGGCACTTATGGCGATCTGGCTCAACGCGGCGGATGATGATTTCGAGAGCGGCTTTCGCGCCCTGCTATCCATGAAGCGCGAGGTGTCGAAGGATGTCGGTGACGTGGTGGAGGCGATCCTCGCCCGCGTCAGGGCTGAAGGCGACGCAGCCCTTGCCGATTATTCCGCCCGTTTTGACAGCATCGATTTTGCGGTGACGCCGATGCGCGTCGGCGCAGACGAGATCGACGCCGCCTATGCAGCGGTCGATCGGAAGGTGATCGAGGCGCTGGAGCTTGCCGAAAAGCGCATCCGCAGCCACCACGCGCGTCAATTGCCGAAGGATGATTTCTACGAGGACGCGATCGGCGTCGGGCTTGGCCATCGCTGGACGGCGGTCGAAGCCGTCGGCCTTTATGTTCCCGGCGGAACCGCAAGCTATCCAAGCTCGGTGCTGATGAACGCCGTTCCGGCAAGCGTTGCGGGCGTGGAGCGCATCGTCATGGTCGTGCCCGCCATGAAGGGCGCGGTCAACCCGGCCGTGCTTGCCGCTGCCAAGATTGCAGGCGTCAGCGAGATCTACCGGATAGGCGGCGCGCAGGCCGTGGCAGCCCTTGCCTTTGGCACCGAGAGCATTGCGCCGGTCTCGAAGATCGTCGGCCCCGGCAATGCCTATGTCGCAGCCGCCAAGCGCGCGGTGTTCGGCACGGTCGGCATCGACATGATCGCCGGCCCCTCCGAAGTGCTGGTGATTGCCGATGGCGACAACAATCCCGACTGGATTGCAGCCGACCTTCTGGCCCAGGCCGAGCATGACACGGGCGCGCAGGCGATCCTGATCACCACCAGTGCCGATCTCGGCAAGGCGGTGGAAGAGGCGGTCGAACGGCAGCTGAAGACGCTTCCCCGTGCCGAGATTGCGGGCGCGAGCTGGCGCGACTTCGGCGCGATCATCACCGTGCCGGATCTTGCAGCCGCCATGCCGATTTCCAACCGGATCGCGCCGGAGCATCTGGAGCTTGCGGTCGACGATCCCGACGCGCTGATACCGCTTGTGCGCAATGCCGGCGCGATCTTCGTCGGCCACCATACGCCGGAGGCGATCGGCGATTATGTCGGCGGTTCGAACCATGTTCTGCCCACCGCCCGTTCGGCGCGCTTTTCTTCCGGCCTTTCGGTACTGGACTTCATGAAACGCACGTCTATCCTCAGACTTGGTCCCGAACAGCTGAATGCTCTTGCGCCAGCAGCCATCGAGCTTGCAGAATGCGAGGGACTATCCGCCCACGGGCGATCGGTTTCCATCCGCCTCAACCGCAAGGAATAGAGATGAGCGAGGGCGAATTCAGGCTGAGCGATGTCGAACTCGACGAGAGCATCGGCCGGGCTTCGCCCGATGTCGAGCACGAACGCGCGGTTGCGATCTTCGATCTTCTGGAGGAAAACCACTTCAAGCCGGCAGGCCACACCGGCGGCCCCTACAAGCTGACGCTCTCGATCATGGAAAAGCGGCTCGTCTTCGACATCACGCTCGAAGGCGGCGAAAAGGTCGCGACTCACATCCTGTCGCTGACACCGTTCCGCCGCATCGTGAAAGACTATTTCATGATCTGCGACAGCTATTACGAAGCGATCAAATCCGCCTCCCCCTCCAAGATCGAGGCGATCGACATGGGCCGCCGCGGTGTCCACAATGAAGGCTCGCAGACCCTGCAGGACAGGCTGAAAGGCAAGATAGAAATGGACTTCGACACCGCGAGGCGTCTGTTCACACTGTTCTGCGTGCTCTACTGGCGCGGCTGAACGCCGGCCTCCCCCGGAACAAAAAGCGGTCACGGACCCAAAGCCGGTTCACAAACGTTGAACTATTGTGTAGGTTCCGCCGCAAATCCCGCAGCCCCGCGCGCATCAACCCGCTGCGACAAGGCTGCAACCCATTGAAACTGGCACCTCCCCGCCGGCATTTGGCCCCCGCGGGGTCGTGGCGTTTGACCGGCAATCCGGCAACGCAGCAAAGAGAAGAAAACGACATACATGGCAAAAGAAGAAGTACTTGAGTTTCCGGGCGTCGTCGTCGAGCTTCTGCCGAACGCGACCTTCCGGGTCAAACTCGAAAACGAGCACGAAATCATCGCCCATACCGCCGGCCGCATGCGCAAGAACCGCATCCGCGTTCTCGCTGGCGACAAGGTTCTGGTCGAAATGACCCCGTACGATCTCACCAAGGGTCGGATCACCTACCGCTTCAAGTAAGAAGCTCAAGGCACTGGCTTGACCGCGAACAATCCCAAACTCGTGCTGGCATCGGCCTCTCCCCGAAGGGTCGAGCTGCTGGCGCAGATCGGCATCAAGCCGGACCGCATTCATCCCGCCGATATCGACGAGACCGCGCTTGCCAGGGAGACGCCGCGGCAGCTTGCCGAAAGGCTTGCCCGCAAGAAGGCGGAAGCCGTCTGTGCCGCGCTCGGCGCGGATGCGGCATGGCATGGCGCGCTCGTCATCGCCGCCGATACGGTGGTTGCGGTGGGCCGCAGGGTCCTGCCGAAGGCGGAACGCGAAGATGAGGCTCAAGCCTGCCTCGCGCTTCTTTCCGGGCGCGGACACCGGGTCTATACCGGGCTCTGCGTGCATCCGGTCGGCGAGGATGGCCACAAGGCCCGCGTGATCGAAAGCCGCGTCACCTTCAAGCATCTGTCGCGCCACGAAATCTCGGCCTATCTCGCCTCCGGCGATTGGCATGGAAAGGCCGGCGGATATGCCATCCAGGGCATGGCAGCTGCCTTCATCAGTCAGCTCGTCGGCTCGCATTCCGCCGTGGTCGGGCTGCCGCTTTATGAGACCGCGCACCTGCTTTCCGGGCGCGGCTATGACGTTCAGAGAGCATGGACATGAGCGAGACCAAGAAAGCCAGCGTCGAACCTTTGCGCAAACCCCGCGACTGCCCCGAATGCGGACGGCCCTCGACGCGGGAGAACTATCCCTTCTGCAGTTCCCGCTGCCGCGAGCTTGATCTGTCGCGCTGGCTTACCGGCTCTTATGCGATACCGGTTGCCGAAGACGAATCGAAGGCCGGTGGCGATGAGGGCGAATACTGAGCTGGGCAAAGCCACGCTGACGGCAGTGTATGCTCTGGCCCGGTAAGGCAGGTTCGCGCTAGAATGCGTTGAACAAACCGGTGACGCTGATGGACCCTGCCCCCTATATCGACATTTACTGCGAACGCACGGCCGCCGGCTTCTGGGCCGAGCCGATCAACGCATTGACCAATATCGCCTTCATCATCGCCGCAGCGCTCGCCTGGCCGCAAGCATGGCGGCGCGCGCAGAGAGGCCCCCTCGAACTCACGGTCATCGCCCTCGTCGCCCTCATCGGCATCGGCTCATTCCTGTTCCATACGCTCGCAACGCCGCTGTCCGCGGCGCTCGACGTCATCCCCATCTGGCTGTTCTTCTTCCTCTACATCCTGCTTCTGTTCGTCCGCGCAGCGGGCGACAGGACCTTTGATGTGATCGGCTACATGATTGCGACCATCATGGGCTTTGCGCTGATCGCCTATCTCGTCGGGCTCGTCTCCCGCGAAGGCGCAGCGCCGCTCAATGGCTCGCTGCAATATGCCCCTGCCCTCATCGCCATGGCGCTTGGTACGGTCATCACGCTCTGGCGCGAGCATCCCGTTTGGCGCTATTTCGCGGCGGCGACCGCCATCTTCATCATGTCGCTGACATTCCGCAGCCTCGACCAGTCCGCCTGCGCGCTGACGGCAGGCCTCGGCACGCATTTCCTCTGGCACATCCTCAATGCCGTAGTGCTCGGCATCCTGCTTCAGGGGGCCGTCAGAGAGCTGCCGCCGAAGGGCTGACGATCAAAGCGAAAAATGCGCCGTTACCGGCACGTGGTCGGATGGCTTTTCCCAACCGCGGGCTTCGGTGAGGATATCGAAGCGCTCGAACGCCGGCACGAGATCGGGCGAGGTCCAGATATGGTCCAGACGGCGGCCGCGATTGGCGGCCTGCCAGTCCTTGGCGCGGTAGCTCCACCACGTATAGAGCTTTTCGTCTGCGGGCGTGACGTGGCGCATCAGGTCCACCCAGCCGCCCTTCTCGATCAGATCCATCATGCCTTCGGTCTCGACGGGCGTGTGGCTGACGACTTTCAGGAGTTGCTTGTGCGACCAGACGTCGTTTTCCATGGGCGCAATGTTGAGGTCGCCCACCAGGATCGAGCCGATGCCGTCGCCCTGATCGGCCTTCAACACCTTCATCTCTTCCAGGAAGTCGAGCTTGTGGCGGAATTTCGGATTGATCTCGGGATCGGGCTCGTCACCGCCGGCCGGCACATAGAAATTGTGCAAGCGGATCTTGCGGCCGCCGGCGTCGATCACCGCCGAAATATGGCGTGTGTCGCCCATGGCGCAGTAGTCGGTCGAGAACCCTTCGCCGAGCGGGATGCGCGAGATGATCGCCACCCCGTGATAGCCCTTCTGGCCATGCACCGCGATATGCTCGTAACCAAGCGCCCGCAGCGGCTTGTAGGGAAACTGGTCGTTCAGGCACTTGATCTCCTGAAGACAGAGAATATCCGGGGCGTACGCCTTCAGAAAGTGCTCCACGATCGGAAGCCTGAGGCGCACCGAATTGATGTTCCATGTCGTCAGTTTCACGGGATAGGCCTTCCTTGCTGATCGGGGGATCAGCAATAGGCGATTCGCCCTGGCCCCGGAAGAGCGGCGTCAGTTGTCGCTGCCCGGGCTCGCCATGATCTGGTCATAGGGGATGCGGAACACCGAGCGGGCGAACTGCACGCCGGTCTTGACGTTCGACAGGATCACCGTCGTGTCCTTGCCCTGCGCATCGGTGATCGTCCACTGGCGCAATTCGAAGGTCTTGCTGTCGAACATCAGCGTGATCACCTGATCGCCGAAGACCGTCTTGTCGCCGAGCACGATCACCGTCAGGCCGTTCTGCTCGCGCACGTCGCGCACCATGCGGTGCTGAAGGTCGATCTTGTCGGCCAGCAGAAGCGACAGCGGCGTGCGCGACAGCGGATAAAAATCCCAGGTGTCGAGACTTCCGTTGCCGACCGCGACATTGCGTCCGTCGGCGATCACCTTCAGCGTCGATGGCGCGTCATAGTCGAAGCGCAGCTTGCCCGGACGTTCGAGATAGAACTTGCCGCCGGACTGTTCTCCGCGCGGACCAAACTGCATGAACTCGCCGGTCATCGATTTGACCGAGGAGAAATGGTCGGCAACGCGCTGCGCCGCACTGGCAGCAGACGCCGTCGCCACCTGCTGAACCGGCAGCGAGCCGTCACGTTTTGTCGGCAAGGGAACATTGCCGGCGCTCGGCAGCAATTCCGCCATTGCGGGAACGGCCAGCAGCAGCGCCGATGTTGCGACGAGACCACCGAGAAAACGGCGGCGACCCTGGATCTTGGATGAAGTGTTTTTTGTTTTGCTCATGATGCGATCCTGAAAACTGATTGCGGCCCGGTTGAGCCGGCAACGCGGCGTTTTCGCGGCCAACCGACAGGCTTTGTTTGAGGACAAAGATGGGGCGTCAGCGCGGCCCTTCAATGATGTCCTGTTCGGTCGGCACGAGTATTTCGCGTTTTCCGGCATGGTTCGCCGGTCCGATGATGCCTTCCTGCTCCATCCGCTCGATCAGGCTCGCCGCGCGGTTGTAGCCGATGCCGAGGCGGCGCTGGACGTAAGAGGTCGAGGCCTTGCCATCGCGCAGAACGACTGCAACCGCCTGGTCATAAGGGTCGTCGGACTTGGCAAGGTTGCCCGAGCCGCCGCCCTCGCCGTCATAGCCACCATCGCCATCTTCATCGTCATCGGCGGTGATCGCATCGAGGTAGTCCGGCGTGCCCTGGGTCTTGAGGTAGGCGACGATTTCTTCGACTTCCGGATCGGAGACGAACGGCCCGTGGACGCGCTGGATGCGCCCGCCCCCGGCCATGTGCAGCATATCGCCCTGGCCGAGAAGCTGCTCGGCCCCCTGCTCTCCCAAAATGGTGCGGCTGTCGATCTTCGATGTCACCTGGAAGGAAATGCGCGTCGGGAAGTTTGCCTTGATCGTGCCGGTGATGACGTCAACCGAGGGGCGCTGGGTCGCCATGATGACGTGGATACCCGCCGCGCGCGCCATCTGCGCCAGCCGCTGGACAGCGCCTTCGATATCCTTGCCGGCGACCATCATCAGGTCGGCCATCTCGTCGATGATCACGACGATATAGGGCATCGGCGCGAGATCGAATTCCTCGGTCTCGTAAACCGCCTCGCCGGTCTCGCGGTCGAAGCCGGTCTGCACGGTGCGCGACAGGGTTTCGCCCTTCTCGCCGGCCTGCGCCACGCGGCTGTTGAAGCCGTCGATGTTGCGCACGCCGAGCTTTGCCATGTTCTTGTAGCGTTCTTCCATCTCCCGCACGGTCCATTTCAGCGCGACGACAGCCTTCTTCGGATCGGTCACGACCGGCGAAAGCAGGTGCGGAATGCCGTCATAGACGGAGAGTTCGAGCATTTTCGGGTCGATCATGATCAGGCGGCACTGTTCCGGCGACAGGCGGTAGAGCAACGACAGGATCATGGTGTTGACGGCAACGGACTTGCCCGAACCGGTGGTGCCGGCAATCAGCAGATGCGGCATCTTGGCAAGGTCGGCCGTCACCGGTTCGCCGCCGATGGTCTTGCCGAGCGCCATGGCAAGCTTCGCCTTGGAATTCTGGAAATCCTGGCTGGCGACGAGTTCGCGCAGGAACACGGTCTCCCGGTTCGGGTTCGGCAGCTCGATGCCGATCGCATTGCGGCCGGGAATGACAGCCACGCGAGCGGAGATCGCCGCCATCGAGCGGGCGATATCGTCGGCAAGGCCGATCACGCGCGAGGACTTGATGCCCGGAGCGGGCTCCAGTTCGTATAGCGTGACCACCGGGCCGGGACGGACATGGATGATCTCGCCCTTGACGCCGAAATCTTCGAGCACCTTTTCAAGCGTACGGGCATTTTCCTCCAGCACGTCGCTCGAAAGCGCCCGGTCGCGGCCAAGGCCCTTGGGCTCGGCAAGCAGCGCCACCGACGGCAGTTCGAAGCCGCGCTGCGCGTGCGGTGCGCCACCCCGGCGCATATTGCCGGCATTGGCGGGACGCGGCGGTTCGGCGGGTGTTGCGACCACGCGGCCGCGCTGCGCGCCGCGACGTCCCGCAGCGACAGTCTCTCTCTGTTCGAAGTCGGCGCTCAGCACGCCCTCCGGCAGGCTGTCCTCGTCGTCGTAATCATCGCCTGCGCCATAGTCGAACGGCGGCGGATCGGCAGGCCTGTAACCCTGTTCGCGCGGACGGTCCGGATCGACGAGGCTGGGCTCGCCGCTGCGGCGGAAGGACGGATAGGCAGGTGCCTCGTCATCGAGACGATCGAAGCTGTCCTCGTTGAAATCGTAGGGTTCGTCGAATTCCAGCGAATCGTCCCTGCGGCGGCGGCCGAAGATCTTGTTGAACCGGGCCCGTGACAGATACCAGACATGCGCCAGATGGCCGACCACCGGAGCGAAGGAGAAGAAGCCTTCACGCTCCTCGGAAAGGTCGGCGACGGAAGGCGCGCCCGGCTCGCTGGCCCTGCGCTTCGAGGAAGGCTTTTCAGGAACGAACCGAGGCTGGCGGAAGATCAGTCCAGCGGCATAAAGCTGGAGGAAGAGCGCGGGCAGGCCGAAGATGCCGCCGACGATCATGGCGGCCAGACCCGACGGATATTCACCGATGAAGAGCGCTGGAAAGCGCAGGATGATATCGCCGGACACCCCGCCGAGACCGTTCGGCAGCGGCCAGGTCGGCGGCGGCGGCACGCAGCCGAGAACGGCTGCCGTCAGGATCGCCGCACCGGCCCAGGCGATGATACGGGAGGGTTTGCGGTAGATGCGTCGCCCGGCCATCATCGAAAGCGACCAGGCAAGCATCGGGAGCAGCGCGAAAACGCTCGCAAGACCAAAGGCCTGCATCACGATGTCGGCAAAATCGGCGCCGGTATAACCGAGAATATTGGTGGGAAGCCTTCCGGTCGCGTGAAGCGCGCTCGGATCATCGACATTCCAAGTCGCCATGGCCGCGATTGCAAGGCAAAGCGCCACGAACAGGGCGAAGCCGAAGAGGGCCGCAACATAGCGCCGCACAAATGAGATGAGCGAAAACTCGCCGCCGCTTCTGTGTTCAAAACGCTCTGCCCGTGCAGCCATTTGCCCGATACCTTCAAATCTTCAAACCAACACATCCGCCAGGAACCGCAAACGGTTCAGGCAGATTCGCCGGTCAGGCTAACAGCGATGGGTTAAAGCCTCTTTAACCATCGAAAGCTTGCCGGACCTCGTGGTGGGCGAGACGGAAGTCCGAGCTTTCGTGTCTTGCCGGACGCATCCTCAACTGCGCAATTGCCTTTCGAAGACCGGCGGAAACGGCATGCTGAAAACAAAAGGCCAACCCGGCTGGGTGCCGGATTGGCCTGAATACCATGAGCGGCCGCCAATGCAGGCAGCCACCGCCTTTTTCGCAACATCAATCGCCTTCAGACACTTCCTCGCTGCGCAGCTTGGCGGGATCGATGCGGCGGTTCATGCGGCTCAGAACGATGGGCAGCGCAAAGCCCGCAATTGCCACCAGCCAGAGCCCGATCGACAGCGGCGATGCGAAGAGCGTGCTCCATTCGCCGTCGGAGATCGTCATGGCGCGACGCAGGTTGACCTCCATCTGGTTGCCCAGAAGCACGCCCATGATCACCGGAACCAGCGGCACATCAAGCTTGCGCAGCGCCCAGCCGCCGAGACCGAACAGGATCATCACCGTCAGGTCGAAGACCGAACCGGAAATGCCGTAGATCCCGACGAAGGAAATCATCGCCACCGCCGGCATCAGGTAGCGCGACGGCACCAGCAGAAGCCGCACGAACAGGCCTACCATCGGGATGTTGAGGAGCAGCAGCATGACGTTGCCGATCATCAGGGCCGCAATCAGGCCCCACACCACGTCGGGGTTCTGGGTAAAGAGCAGCGGGCCGGGCGTAATGTTGAGCGCCAGCAACATCGCCAGCAGCACAGCGGTGGTGCCGGAGCCCGGCACGCCGAGTGCAAGCATCGGCACCAGCGCGCCGCCGGCAGCGGCATTGTTTCCGGCCTCGGGTGCTGCAACACCGCGCGGATCGCCCTTGCCGAACGTGTTCTTGCCGTTCTTCAGGCTGCGTTCGGCGCCATAGGCGAGGAACGAGCCGAGCGAGGCACCCGCCCCCGGCAGCACGCCCGCCAGAAAGCCGATCACCGTGCCGCGCGCCATGGATCCGCTGGTGAAGCGCAACATCTTCCACTGCGGCAGGATGCGGCCGATCTTGACCTTGTCATCCTTGCTCTCGGCCTTGTCGACGTCGCTGCCACGGTGCTCGAGGAAGGTGAACACCTCCGAAAGCGCGAAGAGACCAACGATCGCCACCAGGAAATCGATGCCGTCATAAAGGTGGATTTCGCCGAAGGTCAGACGCGGAACACCGGTCTGCTGGTCGACGCCGATCATGGCGATTCCGAGACCAAGCGCTGCAGCGAACGCCGACTTCGCCTGGTTGCGGCTCGTCACCCCGCCAAGCGTTGCAAAGGCAAGCACATAGAGCGCGAAATATTCCGCGGGGCCGAACAGCAGCGCGACCTTGACCAGCTGCGGCGCCAGCACCGCAAGACCGCAGATGGCGAAGAACGAGCCGACGAATGACGCAATGCCCGAAAGCGCCAGCGCCTCTCCGGCGCGGCCCTGCTGGGCCATCGGATAGCCGTCCAGCGTCGTCATCATCGCCGGCTCGTCGCCGGGAATGTTGAGCAGGATCGAGGAAATGCGCCCGCCATACATCGCCCCGAAATAGATCGAGGTCAAAAGGATGAGCGCCGGCGTTGCAGGAAGGCCGAGCGTGAAGGCAAGCGGGATCAGGATCGCTACCCCATTCGACGGCCCAAGACCCGGCAAGGCGCCGATGATGGTGCCGAGAAAGCAGCCCAGCAGGGCAAGCGCCATGTTCTGGAAGGTGAGCGCAACGGCGAAGCCGTCGGCAAGTGCGGAAATCGTCTGCATGGCTTCCCCCTAGATACCAAGCGGCCCGGTCGCCAGATGCAGACCGAGCACGAGATGGAACACGACGTAAATTCCGACGGAAATGCAGACGCCGGCAATCGCCGCCTTCAGCGCCGGTGCGCCCAGCCGCCAGGACAGGAAGCCCGCGGCAATCATCGTGGCGATCACGAAGCCAAGCACAGGCAGGAAGTAGGCGTAGGCAAACAGCAGACAGGCCGAGACGGCGATCTCCGCGAGCGACTTTGCCTGTGGCCAGTCGGGCTCGGCGTCCGGCATCAGCACGATGACGAGGCTCGCCACGGCAAGGATGACGCCAACGATGATCGGAAACGTCTTCGGTCCGATCGGATCGCTCATGAAGCTTTCGGGCGTGAGCCAGGCCTGCCAGATATAGATGGCAGCAATGACGATGCCGAAGCCGCCGAAAATACGGTCACTCATGGAATGCCTCCCCAGGGCACATATGCATCAAGACGCGTGTGATCGCGCTTTGAAACCGGATGAAAAGGCCGGCAGGTTCCCCCACCGGCCGGCCTCTGTCGGCGATATTACTTCAAAATGCCGATCTCGCGCGACAATTCCTGGATCTCCGCGATGGATTCCATCACGAAGGCCTGGAATTCCGGGCCGCTCTTGTCCAGAGGTGCCAGACCGCTCTGGGTCATGATCTGCTTCCATTCGTCGGAGACATAGACCTGCTGAACGGCGTCCACCCAGTAGTCATAGGCCTCGTCGCTGATCTTGCCGGGGGCGTAGAAACCGCGCCAGTTGGCGCCGACTACATCAACACCCTGTTCCTTGGCGGTCGGGAAGTTCGCGAAGTCGCCGGGCATGCGCTCGGGCGCGAGCACCGCGATCACCTTGATATCGCCGGAATCGACGAAGCCCTTGGCTTCGGAAGCATCGCCGGTAAACGCCTGCACCGAGCCA
The DNA here is from genome assembly GCF_013344475.1 of Martelella limonii. GTDB lineage: Bacteria > Pseudomonadota > Alphaproteobacteria > Rhizobiales > Rhizobiaceae > Martelella > Martelella limonii. The sequence goes on from NZ_JABUOU010000008.1 coordinate 51,567, forward strand.
GCCAGAAGCTGCGTCACGGCCTCGCCGCCGCCCTCGAAGGCGACGTATTTGATCTGCCGGACATCGGCAACGCCCGCCTTCTTCGCGGCCATCAGCACCTTCAGATGGTCCCAGCCGCCGACAGCGGAGCCGCCTGCGATCGCGACGCTCTTCGGATCGGCCTTGATCTTGTCGAGAAGCTCGGGAAGCGTGTTGATCGGCGAGTCCTTGGCAACGGCGATGATGCCGTAATCGGCGCCGATCGAGCCGACCCAGCGGACCTGATCGGCGTTGTTGCCCGGGAATGCGCCCTGCGCCAGACGGGTGGCGGTGGCGGACGAGGCTGCGACCAGCAGATCTTCGTCACTGTCGCGCTTGGTGACGACTTCGGCAAAGGCCACGCCGCCCGAGCCGCCCACGAGATTGATGACCTGCATCGTGCCGGGCACCAGCTTCAGGTCCTGCATCACCTTGCCGACCTGGCGGCAGGTGAAGTCCCAGCCGCCGCCGGGGGCTGCGGGTGCGATGCATTCCGTCGCACTCGGCTCGAAGGCTGCGGCCGGGCTTGCGACGGCAAGGCCGAGCGACAATGCTGCCAAGAGGTTACGTAGTCTGGTCATGATGGTCCTCCCTTTTGACCATTTCAGGAAATCGGATTGGGGCCCTTGTAGGTCCACCGGTAGTGCGGCGGGGTCGGGCCCTTGTTGCGGCCTCCCTGCTGCATCTGTTCATAGGCGTGCGACATCGCGCCAACCGAGCGCGACAGGCAGAAAAGCCCGCGCGCAAGCGGCGCCGGAAAGCCGAGCTCGCCATAAATCACGGCCGTTGCGCCATCGATGTTCATGGGCACGGGCTTGCCGCGCAGTGCCTGAAGATGGTCGGAGAGCGCGCGGCCGATCGCGGCGAAGCGGCCGCTCACCACGCCGGCTGCCGCGGCCTCGTCGACAAGCGCCAGCAGCCGCGGGCTGCGGGGATCGACGGGTTTGTGGAACCGGTGCCCGAAGCCCGGAATATATTTGCCGCGCGCTTTCTGAAAGGCGTCGACCGCCTCGGCCACAGCGCCCGCAAGCCGCTCTTCACGGCCATCGGCCAGCGCATCGATCTCCCGGTAAAGCTCCAGCGCCTGTTCGCCCGCGCCGCCATGGACGTCGTCCAGCATGTTGACGGCATTGGCCATCGCGCCATTGAGCGAAAGCCCGCAGGTCACCGCCATGCGGGCCGCAGCAATCGAGGGCGCCTGCGGACCGTGATCGACGGCGGCAACGAGCGCTGCCTCGAGGAGATCAGCTTCCGCTCTGGAAGGCAGCGTGCCACGCGTCATCAGCCATACCATCTGGGCAAAGCTGACATTGCCGATGAGCTCCTCGATCGGCTTGCCGCGCATGCGGATCTGGCCGGGCGCCATGTCGATGATTTCGGTGGTCCACCAATCGGCAACGTCGCTCATATGACCCCGCTTTCCTTCAATTCTGCGACCTGCCGGCCGGTGAGGCCGAGACCACGATAAATGTCTTCATTGTCCTGGCCGAGCTCAGGGGGCGGCGAATCAACGGCAGGCGCGCTGCCATCGACCTTGAACCCGGTTCTGACGACTGTAATGTCTCTTTCGACCCCCGGCACTAAGCCAAAAGTCGCAAGCAGGCCCCGTTCGGTGATCTGCGGATGGGCGAGCACTTCGGGAACGGAAAGAACCGCGCCTGCAGGCACCCCGATCCGGTTCAGTTCACGCGCCCAGTCGCGCGCAGGCCGGGTGACCAGCACGGTTTCGATTTCGGCCTTCAGCGTGAGACGGTTCGTCTTGCGCAATTCGCGGGTGGCATAGCGCGGATCGGCAATCAGTTCCGGCCTGCCGATATGGCGCGCCAGCGCTTCCCACTGCTCATCCTTGTTGGCGGCAATATTGATGGGTGCATCTTCGGCCTGAAACGTGCCTGAAGGGGCCGATGTCAGGTTCTCATTGCCGTTCGCGGTCGGCGCCACGCCGCCGATCAGATAGTTCGAAACCGCCCAGCCCATGGTCGCGATCACCGATTCCAGCATCGAAACATCGATAAAGGCGCCACGCTCCGGCGCATTGAGCGCCGCTGCGATCGCAAACGCCGCCGTCATGCCGCCGATCGTATCGGCGATCGGATAGCCCACCCGCATCGGAGCACTGTCAGCGCCGCCGGTAATCGACATCACGCCGGAACTGCCCTGGATGATCTGGTCATAGGCCGGACGATGGACCCAGGGCCCCTCCTGCCCGAAACCGGATATCGCGCAATAGACGAGGTTCGGGTTGACGGCTTTCAGCACCTCGTAATCGACGCCGAGCCGCTTCATCACGCCGGGGCGATAGTTTTCGACCAGCACGTCGGCGCTTGCCACCAGCTGTTTCAGAAGCGCCTTGCCGGTCTCGTCCTTGAGATTGAGCGTGACCGACTTCTTGCCGGCATTCTGGGCGAGGAAGGAGATGCCCATGTTACGAGCATTGAGCTCCGGATCGGCGCCGAGCTGGCGCGCCAGATCCCCACCCTTCACATTCTCGACCTTGATCACCTCTGCGCCCATGTGGGCCAGCTGGTGACAGCAGAACGGGCCCGCCAGCACATTGGTGAGATCCAGAACCCTGATTCCGGAAAGGGGTGACGTCTTTTGTTGAGTGTTCGTCAATTTAAGCTTGCCAATCATATCTTATCGTTCTATTCAATAGAACGTCGTTCATCATAACAGAACGAAACTTGACAGTCCAGAGGATTGGGGAATGCCGTGAACCCGACAGAAGAGCACAAGGGCGTCGACGCCGTGGACCGGGCCCTTCTGATACTCGAGTGCTTCGCGACGGCCGATTCGCCATTGACGCTGGCCGCCCTTTCGAAACAGACAGGGCTCTACAAGAGCACCATCCTGAGACTGCTCAACTCTCTGATTCGCTTCGGATATGTCGAACGTGACGAGCACGGCCACTACCGGCTGGCGAGCACGGTCTGGCGGCTTGGCGCACAATATCGCGCATCATTTTCGCTTGGGGACGGGATCAGGGCCGAACTCGCACGCCTTGCCGAAGAGACAGGCGAAACCGCCTCCTTCTACGTACGGCGCGGGGATATCCGCCTCTGCCTCTATCGCAGCGAGCCCGCGCGGGCCATCCGCCATTCGGTGGCGGAAGGCGTCGAACTGCCGATCGGCTTCGGCGCCTCCGGCAAGGTGCTGCAGGCTTTCAATGGCAATCGCGATCCCGAATGGGATGCGGTCCGCAGCAAGGGTTACGCGACCTCACGCGGCGAGCGCAATCCGGATGTGGCAGCGATCGCGGCGCCCGTCTTCGATCAGAATGGCGTCTTGCGCGGCGCGATCGCGGTTTCGGGCCCGGTCACGCGGCTTGACCGGGAAACGACGGAACGGATTGCAGACCTTCTGAAGGCGCGCGCCCAGGCATTGATCATCCCGGCCTGAGGACGAAGGGCATAGTAAAGCCGCCGACGGAGATCCGGCGGCGGCAAAGCGATCTGTCAGGTACGGGACCTTGTGCCCGCAAACGTCAACAGCGGCCGACGTCAGCCCTCTTCGCGGGCGACAGCGCGCCAGCCGATATCGCGGCGGCAGAAGCCCTCCGGCCAGTCGATATCTTCGATCAGCTCATAGGCGCGCGTCTGCGCCTCCGTCACATTCGGTCCAAGCGCCGTGACGTTCAGCACGCGGCCGCCGGTGGCGATCAGCTTGCTGTCCTTCACCGCCGTGCCGGCATGGAAGGTATGGGCGAACCGGTCGTCATCTGGCAATGCCTTGATTTCGCTGCCCTTCTTGTATGCTCCCGGATACCCCCTGGTCGCCACGACAACCGTCAGCGCGGTCTGATCTGTCCACTCCGCGGTCACCTCATCGAGGCGGCCTTCGGCGCAGGCGGCAAGGATCGGCAGGAGATCGCTCTTCAGCCGCATCATCAGGACCTGGCATTCCGGATCGCCGAAGCGGGCATTGTACTCGATCAGCTCCGGGCCTTTCGATGTGATCATCAGGCCGGCATACAGCACGCCCTGGAAAGGATGGCCCATTTCGGCCATGCCGCGGATCGTCGGCTCGATGATCTCCTTCATCGTGCGCTCGATCATCGCCGCATCCATGACCGGAGCGGGCGAATAGGCGCCCATGCCACCGGTGTTCGGCCCGGTGTCGCCGTCGCCGACGGCCTTGTGATCCTGCGCGGTCGCAAGCGCCAGCGCATTCTTGCCATCGGAGAGGCAGAAGAAGCTTGCCTCTTCGCCGACCAGAAATTCCTCGACCACCACTTCGGCGCCCGCTTCGCCGAACGTGCCGGAGAAGCAGTCCTCGATGGCGGCGATCGCCTCGTCATTGGTGCGCGCGACCGTGACGCCCTTGCCGGCGGCAAGGCCATCGGCCTTGATCACGATCGGGGCGCCGATTTCATGCACATAGGCCTTGGCGGCCTCGGCATTGTCGAAGCGCTGATAGGCGCCGGTCGGAATCTTGTAACGGGCGCAGAGGTCCTTGGTGAAACCCTTGGAGCCTTCGAGCTGGGCCGCGGCCTTTGTCGGGCCGAACACCTTGAGGCCTGCAGCCTGAAGATCGTCGGCAATGCCTGCAACCAGCGGCGCCTCGGGTCCGACCACCACCAGATCGATGGCCTTTTCCCTGCAGAAGGAAACAACCGCCTGATGGTCTGTTACATCGAGCGCCACGCAAACCGCGTGGTGGGCGATGCCGGGATTGCCTGGCGCGGCAAACAGATCGCCGATTTCGGGGGATTGCGCGAGTTTCCAGGCCAGCGCATGCTCGCGCCCGCCAGAACCGATCAGAAGGACATTCATGGGTCCGCTCCGTTTGTCACCCTGTTGGCGGTTGGGTAAGCAGGCGCGCGGAAAAGGTCAAGGCCGGGATGCGTTAACATCAGGGGCAATATTGTGGACGCTCACCCCTACCCTTCGGAAAGCCATTGTTTCGGCGCGATGAACGCCTAAATTCGCTCCTCCTTCAAAGATGGAATGAAACATATGCCCGCAGCAAAAATCGCCCGCATCGTCGCAGAGGAAATCAAGGCCCGCCCCGACCAGGTGGATGCCGCGCTAAGGCTTCTGGATGACGGCGCGACCGTGCCCTTCGTCGCGCGCTACCGCAAGGAAGCGACCGGCGGGCTCGATGACGGCCAGTTGCGCACCCTTGCCGAACGGGTCGGCTATCTGCGCGAACTCGAAGCGCGACGGAGCACGATCGTCGAATCGATCACCAGCCAAGGCAAGATGACGGATGAGCTTTCGGGAAAGATCGCCGCCGTCACCACGAAATCCGAACTCGAGGATCTCTACCTTCCCTACAAGCCCAAGCGCCGCACAAGAGCAATGATCGCGCGCGAAAACGGCCTCCAGCCGCTCGCCGACGCAATCTTCAGGGATCGCAACGCCGATCCGGAAAAGCTCGCCGCAGGCTTCGTCAACGACAAGGTCGCCGATACCCGCGCAGCGCTCGACGGCGCGCGCGATATCCTTTCGGAAGAATTTGCCGAAAACGCCGCGCTGGTGGGCCGGCTGCGCCAGTACATGCGCGACAATGCCAAGCTCTACGCCAGGGTCGTTGCGGGCAAGGAAGAAGCGGGCCAGAAGTTCTCCGACTATTTCGACCACGCGGAAGATTTTGCGAAAGCGCCGGGCCACCGCGTGCTCGCCATGCTGCGCGGCTTCAACGAGGAAGTGCTGTCGGTTGCGATCGAAGCCGACCGCGACGATCCATCGCCGGTCAAGCCGGCCCAGCAGATGATTGCCCGGTTCTTCGATATCGGCGCATCCGGCAAGGCGAACGCATTTCTGATGCAGGTTGCCGGCTGGTGCTGGCGGGTGAAGCTCTCCACCTCGCTCTCGCTCGACCTGATGCGCGAGATGCGCGAACGCGCGGAGGACGAGGCGATCAACGTGTTCGCCCGCAATCTGAAGGACCTGCTGCTGGCTGCGCCCGCAGGCTCGCGCGTCACGCTTGGCCTTGATCCAGGCATCCGCACCGGCGTCAAGGTGGCCGCCGTCGATGGCACCGGCAAGCTGCTCGATACCGTCACCATCTATCCGTTCCAGCCGCGCAATGACATTCAGGGATCGATTGCGGCGCTGAAGGCGCTGATCGCCCGCCACAATGTGTCGCTGATCGCGATCGGGAATGGCACGGCAAGCCGGGAGACCGAGAAGCTGGTGGCCGATGTGCTGAAGGAGATACCGGAGCCGAAGCCGCTGAAGGTGATCGTGTCGGAGGCCGGGGCCTCGGTCTATTCCGCCTCGGAAACGGCCGCAAAGGAATTTCCGGGCCTCGACGTGTCGCTGCGCGGCGCGGTCTCGATCGCACGCCGCCTGCAGGATCCGCTCGCCGAACTGGTGAAGATCGAACCGAAGTCGATCGGCGTCGGCCAGTACCAGCACGATGTTGACCAGATCAAGCTGTCCCGCGCACTTGATGCCGTTGTCGAAGATGCCGTGAATGGCGTCGGCGTCGATCTCAACACGGCCTCCGCCCCGCTTCTCGCCCGCGTGTCAGGCCTCGGCCCTGCAATCGCCGAATCGATCGTGGTCCACCGCGACCAGAACGGTGCCTTCAGGAGCCGCAAGGAACTGCTGAAGGTTGCCCGCCTGGGGCCGCGCGCCTTCGAGCAGAGCGCCGGGTTCCTGCGCATCCGCGACGGCGTCGAGCCGCTCGATGCCTCCGCCGTGCACCCGGAAGCCTATAGCGTGGCCAAAAAGATCGTTGCCGCCTGCGGACGTGACCTGCGCACACTGATGGGCGACAGCGCCGCCCTGAAGGCCGTCGATCCCCGCGCCTTCGTGGATGAGCGCTTCGGCCTGCCGACCGTGCGTGACATTCTGGCGGAGCTTGAAAAGCCCGGCCGCGACCCGCGTCCGGAGTTCAAAACGGCAAGCTTTGCCGATGGCATTGATGCGATCTCGGACCTTAAACCCGGCATGACGCTCGAAGGCACAGTGACAAATGTGGCGGCCTTCGGCGCCTTCGTCGATATCGGCGTCCACCAGGACGGTCTCGTCCACGTTTCCCAGCTTGCCGACCGGTTCGTCCGGGACCCGCACGAGGTGGTCAAGGCCGGCGACGTTGTGAAGGTGCGCGTTGTCGATGTCGACGTGAAGCGCAAGCGCATCGGCCTTTCGATGAAGAAGGACGACGGCACGCCGCCGCCATCGCGCAGCCCACGCAACGACCGGCCGCGCGAGCGCGGCAATGACCGCGGCGGCAAGCCGCAGGGTCAGGGCGCTTTCGGCGCGGCGCTTGCGGACGCCATGCGGAAGAAGTGAGAGCTCAGTTGCCTCGCTCGGCGCGTTCGGACGTCTTATCGGTGAATTGCCGGTAGGAGATTGCGAGGACGCTCAGAAAGCCGAAATATCCGACCGCACCGATCAAAACGCCGAGCGCATTGGTAACCGACAGTGCTATGACGGCGGCCAGATATGCGCCTTCTCTCGCCATCAGATAGAGCGCGGTCTGGCCGAGCCCCGTGACGATGATCTGAACCACGAGCAGCGGGACTGCAATCGCCAGAACCGCCAGGAAAAGTTCACGCCCCCGACCCCGGCTGATGGCGCGTGCATGCGCGAAGCTCATCTCACGGTCGGCTGCGACGGCGGGAAAGACCAGAGCATGGCGCAGCATCAACGTGGATACCCATATCCATGCGGCAATGAGGATGATCAACCCAACCGCTCCGAGCAACACCATCGGCACGTTGCCGAGCACGTTGGATGACAGCGACCCGATTAACCCCAGAACGATGAGAAGCGGCATGAAGACCAGCATCATCACAAGAGTCATCAGCCAAAGAAAGAGAATGGAACGCCAGATGAAGCGCCAGCCACGGTTCCCGAAACTGGCGAAAATCCCTGCAGGCCTCTCATCCAAAACGCCCAGCCGCAACCACTGGATGGAGATCACGGTGACCGCGAAAAATTGCAGCACTACGGCTGCGAAGAACAGGGCGAAGATAGCCGGCGCCCAACTCTGGGGCAGCTTTGCTGTTCCCGTAGTCAGCAATTCCGGCAGGATGCCAAGCCGATAGAGCACCCAGCTTGAGGCGATCATGCCTATCAGCAGTATTCCACCCCATAACCACATGATCTTGCAGATCACGCCAAGGTTCGAAAACACCTGCGCGTAGGACCTTCTAATCAGACTTCCTGTCATTGCCCCCCCCAACAGGATGCACTGCCAACCCAACTCGCAGATGAAACCAAATCAGCGAAGAAGATCGCTATACCCGCACCCACGCTTGCGAATCAATCCTTATATGAAACGATTCCGCCGCCAGCACAATCCCAGGCTGCAACAACGGGGACTTCTCGCAAGTGAACATATCGACACTCGAGTTTCCCCACGCCACGGCGCTTTCCTCCGCCTTGTTTCTTGCGTCAGATTGAATATTCTGCGTCAAATAATATGTGACTTAAGCAGGCATTCGGGGGATTGCTATGGCGTCAATGCTGTTCAACCTTGTTGATAAGATTTTTAAAACCGGCACTTTGAAGCTCACGGACGCAACGGGAAAGGTGACGATGTTCGGTGATGGCACCGGCGACAGGGTGGCCATCCGCTTTGCAGATGAAGAGGCAGAAAAGCTCATTGCACGCGACCCGCCACTGGCACTCGGCGAAATGTATATGCAGGGCCGGTTCATCATGGAGGAAGGCAATATCTATGATTTCCTCTCCTTGGTGCGGCGCAATACACTGGACATCGTCTTCTCGCCGCTGATGGCGGCAAGGCTGTTCTGGCGTACCGGCCTTGCCCAGTTGCAGACCCGGCTCCCGATCAACAACAACCGCAAGAATGTTTCCCATCACTATGATCTGACGCCACCGCTCTTCAGCCTGTTTCTGGACGAAGACTGGCAATATTCCTGTGCCTATTTCGAGCCGGCGGGTATCTCTCTCGACGAGGCGCAGCTCGCCAAGAAGCGCCATATCGCCAGCAAGCTGCTGCTCGAGGAAAACCAGCGCGTTCTGGAAATCGGCTGCGGCTGGGGCGGGCTCAGCATCTACCTTGCAGAGATGGCCGGCGTCGACATGACCGGCATCACGCTGTCGCACGAACAGCTTTCGATCGCGTCGAACCGCGCGGATAAGCGCGGCCTTTCCGACAAGGTGCGCTTTCAGCTTCAGGACTACCGGACGATGAAGGCCAAGCCCTTCGACCGGATTGTCTCCGTCGGCATGTTCGAACATGTCGGCATCGGGCGCTATCAGAACTTCTTCGAGAAGTGTTTCGAGCTGCTTGATGATGACGGTGTCATGCTGCTGCACTCCATCGGGCGCGATGTCGCCGCCCACGGCTTCAACAATCCGTTCATCGAGAAGTACATCTTCCCCGGCGGATATATCCCTGCACTGTCCGAGGTGTTGCCGGCGATCGAGAAGGCGGGTCTGCTGGTCCGCGACATCGAAATCCTGCCGATGCATTACGCCTATACGCTCCGCGCCTGGCGGGAGCGATTCGTGGCGCGCAAGGAAGAGGCGATCAAGCTCTATGACGAGCAGTTCTTCCGGATGTGGGAATTCTATCTGGCCGGTTCCGAGATGGCGTTCGAGTGGGACAAGATGTTCATCTTCCAGATTCAGCTCTCCAAGAGCCAGTTTGCCACACCCAATAACCGCCGTTATATGTTCGAGGCGGAAGACAAACTGAAAGCCGCGGAAGCGAACCGGAAGCCCATGGAGCCGGTCGACTTTTCCTGATCCGGCCTGGGCGCAAGGCACGCAGCAGATGAGCAATATTTTCGGTGATGATGGCCGCGTGGCCGACGCGCCGTCCGACAATTTCGTTTACCGGCTGCTGCCGCCGAGGCTCTGGCCCTATGCCCAGCTCGCCCGCTGGGACCGCCCGATCGGCTGGCAGCTTCTGCTTTGGCCTTGCCTGTGGTCGGCGGCGATGGCCGCAGCGGTGACGGCGGATGCCAATGCCTTCCGGCCCGGCCAGTTCGTCGCGCATGTCCTGTTGTTCTGGCTTGGCGCCATCGTCATGCGCGGCGCCGGCTGCACCTATAACGACCTTGTCGACCATGACATCGATAACCAGGTGGCGCGGACCCGCTCGCGTCCGCTGCCATCCGGCAGGGTAAGCCGGAAACAGGCAAAGATCTTCATCCTGCTGCAGGCGCTCACCGGACTTGCGGTGCTGCTGTGCTTCAATGGCTTCACGATCCTGCTCGGCATCGCCTCGCTTCTCGTCGTCGCGATATATCCCTTTGCCAAGCGGTTTACCGACTGGCCGCAATTCGTGCTGGGGCTTGCGTTTTCGTGGGGCGGACTGATGGGCTGGGCGGCGGTCTTCGGGGCGCTTTCGGGACCGGCGGTACTGGTCTATCTCGCCGCGATCCTGTGGACGATCGGCTATGACACGATCTATGCTCATCAGGACAAGGAGGATGACGCCCTCATCGGCGTTCGTTCCACCGCGCGCCTTTTTGGGGACAGGACAAAGCCCTGGCTGATCTTTTTCTACGCCGCGATGCTGGCGCTGATGGCGCTTGCCTTTTCCCTCGCGGGGCTTGGCTGGCCTGCCTATGCCGGGCTCGTCATTGCCGGCCTCATGCTGTTCTATCAGATTGCCGTCCTCGATATCGGCAACGGCGCGCAATGTCTCAGACTGTTCAAGTCGAACCACTATGTCGGCATGGTCATCTTTGCCGGTCTGGTCGCGGCAATCTTCCTCGGCTGACCCTTCTGGGTCCGACCCTCAGGCCGCGACTGCGCGGCCTGCGACCTTCAACGCCACGCCGAGCGTTGCATCTTCCATGCGCATCGTCAGGCGCGGAACGGGACGGGTGGCCTTGCGGCGGCGCGGACCGATCTCGTCATTGGCGGCGGTGATGCGGTGCGGCTGGAAATCGACCGCGCGGGCAGCGCCATCGGCCTCGACCATCAGCATCGGAATGTCATAGAGCGTTGCCCATTCCTGCCAGTCCGCCACAATTGCCTCAAGATCATGGGCGACAAGAAGCGGAATGCAAAGTTCCGGATCGGCATGGTGGAGCTCCAGCGTGACCGTGATGCCGCCATCGACATGGGCTATGGCACGAGCGGCAACGCCCTTGAAGGCCCGGCCCGGAAGCGCGATCGAGAACGGAAGGTTGCTCGAAGGCAGGTTGCGGCGAACGACTGCGCCGCGCTGGTCGAGCTTGACGGCGATGCGGTTGTCGCTGGAAGCGCCGCGTGCGACGTAGGAGAATTTCTGCGGAAAATATGCCGGATCGATCCGAAGAACCGTTTCGTCCTGCCCCCTCATGACCTGCGTATTCGTCATCTGATCACCCTTATCTCTGTCCCCGGAAAACCGGTTTTATTGTGCGAACTTTTCCGTTCGTCTGAGGGCGATCATAGGCGAGGTTGTTACCAGCCGCCTTAACAAGGACGGTTAAGAAATTCCAACGCGGGCAAATGGTTATCAAAACCCGTTTTCGCAGGGTTGAGAGAACATGAACGCAGTGATGACGATGCGTTAACCGATCCGGCGAGAGCCCATGCGCGCCAAGCGCTGCAGGCGTTTCGTCAAAGGCTTCTCGCCGCGATCAGGGCAGCGAAAAGCACCAGCACGGCGCCCATTCCGGTAACACCTGCAAATCCTGCGCTTTCATAAAGCGGCCCCATGAGCATGGGGCCCGCAAACACGGCAGAATAGGTCACGGCGCCGTTAAGCCCCATCACCGCGCCGCGCGCCGTTCCGGCCCTCCGGTTAAGGGAAACGACAAGGGCATTCAGTCCAAGCTGGTTGAGACCGCCCCAGATTGCCGTGCCAAGAAACGCACTGACAGGCGACATCAGCGCAAAATGCCAGCAGGCATAGCTTGCGGCGATCGCCACCAGCACCGTCAGGAGATAACGGCGGTTCACTTGCGGTGCGGCGAAGCTGAGGCCAAGCCCGGCCAGCCCGAATCCCAGCCCATAAGCCATGACGAACACGCCTGCGCCTTTTGTGGAAAGGCCAAACGCAGCGCGCATGCCCTCCCCGAAAAAAGCAAAACTGCCGTAAAACGCGGACATGAACATCAAGATCACGGCGACCACGGGCGCGACGCCCGGAAGACGGAAGGCCCTCCAGACCGGGGTTCTGACCGCTGCCGTGCTCAGGCTTCGCGGCAGCGCTGCAAAGAGGCCGATACCGACAAACAGCGAAAGTCCGGAAAGCAACACATAGACAAAGCGCCATCCAAGCCAGTCGCTGATGAAAGCCGCAAGCGGCACCGCCAGCACCAGCGCCAGCGCCCAGCCCGTGAGCACGAGGCCGAGCCGGGCGGCTTCACGCCCCTTCGGCGCCGAGGCCGCCGCAGTCACGTAGCTGCCCGGCAGAAGCACGCCAACCGCTATGCCCGCCACCGCCTGTGAAAGGCAAAGCCAGAGCCAGTGCTGGCTGAGGCTGCTGAGCACCTGCGCAAGCGCCAGCAGCAGGGCGGCACCGCCGAGCACCCGGCTGGCCGGCAGCCTGTCGACGAGGCTGCCGAGCATGAGCGAAGAAACAGCGGTGGCGGCGCCAAATGCAGAAATCGCCCAGGTGATCCGATAGGAATCGGTCCCGAGAGCTCCCGCTACATCCGACAGGATCGGGCTGAGGATGAAGGCGTTGGAGCCCACCAGAAGCACTGCTGCAAGAAGGACGATGGGCTGCAATTGCCGAAGGACTTTCGGCAAGTTATCGGTATTTTCCTGATTCATGATGCCATTTGCCGCATTTTGGCAGCAATGTGCAAAGCAATTTACGCCCTCAAAGCCTCGTTCTCCGGATCGAAGGGGCTTTCCTCCACGACCGTCGCTTCATAAAGTTCGCCGAGGATCTTGATCTTCAGCTTCGTGCCCGCTGCCGCGTATTCCGGCTTCAGCATGGCAAGCGCAATCGACTTTCCGATACGCCAGCCGAAACCGCCCTGGGTGGCACGGCCCGCGAGATTGCCGTCGCCATCGAAGATCGCTTCGGAGCCGCGCGCATCGCAATCGGTCACGCCTTCGACGATCAGCGTCGAGAACACGGAGGAAAGCCCCGCCTCCTTCTTCGACAGCAGCGCCTCCTTGCCGATGAAATCCTTGGCCGGCTTGATGAAGCGGTCGAGACCGGATTCGTAAGCCGTGTACTCGATCGACATCTCGCGCTGCATCGCGCGGTAGGATTTTTCGAGCGCCATTGCGTTCATCGCGCGGATGCCGAAGGGCTTGATATCGAATTCGGCGCCAGCTTCCATCAGCCTGTCGAAAATATAGGTCTGCATCGCGATCGGGTGATGCAGCTCCCAGCCGAGTTCGCCGACGAAATTCACCCGCAGCGCATGGCAGCTGGCTGCCCCGATCGAGATCGGCTGACCGGTCAGCCAGCCGAAATCGGCATTTTCGAGCGAGCTGCGCGTCAGCTTCTTCAGGAGCTCGCGCGATTTCGGCCCGGCGAGCACCAGCACGCCCATTTCCATGGTCAGCGGCCTGAGTGTGACCGAACCATCGGTCGGCGCAAGCTTCATCAACAGGTCGTGGTCGTGGTTTTCCAGTCCAGCGCCGGAGACCAGGTAGAAGCGGTCCGGCGCCCATTCGTACAAAGTGAATTCCGCCCTCACCCCGCCTTCCTGGCCGAGCAGATGACAAAGCGCGATGCGGCCACGCTTCTTCGGAATCGCATTGGCGAAGATGCTGTCGAGGAAGGCGCGGGCGCCGACGCCCGAGACTTCCATCTTGGCAAACGGCGTCATGTCGAGCACGCCGACTTTTTCATGAACGTGCTTCACCTCATTGCCGACATGCTCGAAATAGTTCGAACGGCGGAACGACCACTTTTCCACGATCCGACCATCATCCAGCGGGGCTGCGTGGTTATGGTTTGTCAGCACATCCGCACCGACGCCAAGTTCGCTCTCGTCGAGCGCATAGCCTTCGGGCGCATACCAGTTGGCCCGCTCCCAGCCATAGACGGAGCCGAACACGCCGCCTGCCGCCTTCAGCCTGGAATAGACCGGCGAGGTCTTCAGCGGACGGGCGGCGGCCCGCTCCTCATCCGGATAGTGCATGGTGAAGACGTTGGCATAGGCTTCCTCGTTCTTGGCGATCAGGTAGCCTTCGGTGGCGTAAGGGCCGAAGCGGCGGGGATCGACCCCTGCCAGATCGACGGTCGGCTCCCCGTCGACGATCCATTCGGCAAGCTGCCAGCCGGCACCGCCGGCGGCCGTGATGCCGAAGGAGTGGCCCTCGTTCAGCCAGAAATTCTTGAGCCCCGGCGCAGGCCCCACGATCGGGTTGCCGTCGGGCGTATAGGCGATCGCGCCGTTATAGACCTTCTTGATGCCGACTTCGGAGAAGGCGGGTACGCGGGTAAACGCGGTCTCGATATGCGGCATCAGCCGGTCGAGCTCTTCCTGGAAAAGCTCATACTCGCTGTCATCCGAGGGGCCATCGACATAGCAGACCGGCGCGCCGGTCTCATACGGGCCGAGGATCAGGCCGCCGGCTTCCTCGCGCATGTACCAGGCGCTGTCGGATTCGCGCAGCACGCCCATTTCCGGCAGCCCCTGCTTCTTGCGCTCGAGGATCGCCGGGTGCGGTTCGGTGACGATGTACTGGTGCTCCACCGGGATCACCGGGATGTTGATCCCGACCATCTTGCCTGTCTTGCGGGCAAAATTGCCGGTGCAGGAGATCACGTGATCGGCGGTGAAGACCTCCTTGTCCGTCTCCACATGCCAGGTCCCGTCCGGATTCTGGTGAAGCGCCGTGACGGTGGTGTTGCGCATGATCCTGGCACCCCGGTCGCGCGCGCCCTTGGCCAGCGCCTGGGTGAGATCGGCGGGCTGGATATAGCCGTCATCGGGATGCTGGATCGCGCCCAGAATGCCGTCGGTTTCGCAGAGAGGCCAAACCTCCTTGAGCTCTTCCGGCGTCAGGAATTTCACGTTGACGCCGATGGTTTCTGCGATGCCGGAATAATAAAGATACTCATCCATCCGGTCCTTCGTCATTGCCAGACGGATATTGGAGACCTTCGAGAAGCCGACATTGAGGCCGGTCTCCGCTTCCAGCGCGCCGTAGAGATCAACCGAATATTTGTGAAGCTGGCCGACGGAATAGCTCATGTTGAAGAGCGGCAAGAGACCTGCGGCATGCCATGTCGAGCCGGATGTCAGTTCCTTGCGCTCGATCAGAACCGCGTCCGACCAGCCCTTCTTCGCCAGATGGTAAAGCGTCGATACGCCGACCACGCCGCCGCCGATTACCAGTGCCCTTGTTTTGGTCGTCATCCCTGCCGCCTTTGCAATGTGTCTGAGCCGCCCGCTTCCGGCGCATCAGGGGATGACGAGGACTCCATTCCCTTCGCTGCCTCGCCCGGACCGCGCCCGAGGGTTCGACAGGAAGGGGGAGGACTGTCCGCACACTGACATGCTTGTCGACGGGCCTTTTCTGACTGCAACTATGCATCGGCCATCGCGGCGAAAACAGCCCGTTTGCGACATGCATGCATGTGGCCGCGACCTGACGAAAACCGCCTGGATTTCAGCGTTCCCCGCCATCGTCATTCCCGGCATCGGGGTGGTCATAGGCCGGGCCGGTCGCCGTTTCAATCGGCGTGGCCGTTTCTGCGGGCTCGACCTTGGACTTGCGCATATGCTTGCGGACGGTGTTTGCCAGTTCGTCCTGACGTTCCTTCTGGGGAATGATGTGGAGGTCGCGCTGCGGATAGGGAATGCTGATGCCCTCCTCGCGGAACCGTTCGAAGATCGCCACCCTGATATCGTTGCGCACCGCGATCCCGTTGAAGACATCGGCAAGGTAGACGCGCAGCTCGAAATCGAGCGTCGATTCGCCGAAGCCCAGAAAGATCACCATCGGCTCCGGGTTCTGCAGCACCAGCGGATGGGTGGTGCCGATCTCCATCAGGATGGCCATTACAGTGCGCGGATCGCTGTCATAGGAAACGCCCACCGTCACCTCGGACCGGCCCATCTGGTTGTGATGCATCCAGTTGCCGACTGAGGCGTTGATGAGTTCGGAATTCGGAACGATGATCGACTGGCGCTGGAAAGTCTCGATTTCGGTCGCGCGCACCGAGATGCGTTTGACGAAGCCCTCGGTGGTGCCGGAGACGATCCAGTCTCCGACCTTGAAGGGCCGTTCCACGAGCAGGATCAGGCCCGAGACGAAGTTGGAGACGATGGTCTGGAGCCCGAAGCCGATACCGATGGAAAGCGCCGAAGCGACGAGTGCAAGGCTCGACAGGTTGACACCGGCCGCCGAGATCGCCAGCAAGCTTGCGATCGCGATCCCGAGATAGCTGATCCCGGTCTTGACCGAGTTGCGGACGCCGGCATCGGCGCGGGAGCGCAACAGCACATTGTCATCGAACCAGCCCTGGAACCAGCGCGTTCCCAGATAGCCGACAATGAACAGCAGAATGCCGATCATAATGCCGCCAAGCGATATCGAGATCGAACCGATCGTGATCGATGTCAGATGCTGGCCGGCCCACAGCTTCATCTCCTCCCACCGGACGCCCCATGACAGGAGGATCAGCGGAATGCCGACGATCAGGGTTGCCGCATAGGTCCAAAGCCCGAGAAGGAGCGAAATCTGATCGCTGCGCACGCCCGAAATCCCGAAGCGGGAGCCGAACCGCCTGCCAAAGCTCGTGCGCGAGAAACTGCCCGGCTGCGACACCGCCTGGCCAAGCAGCATGCCGATATACATGGTGATCAGAACCGCGCCGCTCAGCACCACCTGCCGCGCGGCAAAGCGCGCAAGGGCGACATAGCCGATCACGGCGGCGAGCACGATGAACACGCCGACAAGACGCGTAAGCACCGCGATCGTCGAGGGAAACAGCATCTTGATCGCGCGCTTCTTCGATTTGGACGCGCCGAGCAGGGACCTTGGCCGGATGAACGAGACCGCGATCAGGATGCTGCCGATCAAGACGGAGGCAATCAGGCTGCTGGCGACCTCCAGCTTCAGATCGGCGTCAAGCGTATCGTTCAGGACGCCGAGCAGAATGTCCGCCCAGTTGATCGTCGCAAGTGCCGTGAAGGCAAAGGTCAGGTTGCGCGCGGCGGAATTGCTGACCGGCATCAACCGCCATTGCTGCCGGTTGGGCGTCAACACGTTGCGCGACAGCAGGAACACGAAAATCACGATCGCGATCGAGATATAGGCCTCGCGCACGAAGCGCTCCACATCCGGCAGGAAGATGTTGAGCGTGAAGAACAACACATAGGAGGTTATCAGGAAGGCGAGCAGCGCCAGACTCGGGATCGTCGTATTCCAGAAACACGCCAGAAGCCGCGCGACATAGTCTGGCTCCTGTTCCTGCAGGTCGAGGTTGGTGCGCTCGAGGATCCGCCTCGACAGGCGGTAGGAAAAGATCGCCGATAGCAGAGACAGGAAAAGGGCTGCGAGAAAGGCGATGCGTTTCGTGTGCCAGATATAGTTCAACCAGCCGCCATAGGAGACCCTGAAGACGGTGAACTCGTTGCGTACGAGCTGGATGAAATCGGACGAGAACAGCTGGACCAGATCCGTATGGGTAAACAGCGTTTCCGTGAACTGCTCACGCCGCTGCCTGCTGATGTCGGCCGAGGTTGCGTTGGCGCTGTCGGTGAGCTTCTGGGCCTGATCATAGAGCGCGTTGATTTCCGAACGCTGGGCAAGAAGCTGGTTGCGCTCCTGGGTGGTCACCGGCGGTTCCGGCGCCTCGCTCGGGCCGGGCGCGCTGCCGAGTTCCACGAGCTGCGCACGGACCTGGGCCAGCCGGTCGGAAATCTCCTGAGAGGCCTTGGAAAGCTCGGTCTGAAGCTGGTCGACGGTGGTTTGCAGCTGTCCGAGATCGGGGCCATTTCCCGTCGTTTCGTCGAGCGTCTCGTTGACGGTTGCAAGCTGCCGGGCAAAGGTGTCGATGCGGTCCTTCGCATCCTCGATGAAAGGATCGGAGATCGGCTGGGGCGCGGGCTCAGCTTCCTGCTGCTGAGCGGCGGCCGGATCGGCAGAAGAGGCCGTACCATCGGCCTTTTCCCCGGAAACGAGCGGAGCGACCGCATCCACGAGCTGGCTTTCCGCCGACTGGGCATGCGCCACCACAGCACCGGATGCAAGCACCAAGACAAGCGACAAAACCCTGAATAAACCAGCCACACTCCGCACCATCAAGTCGCCCTTCCTGTTTCCATCGGTGCCATTGCCGACCAGCGCGTCAATTTGATGGCGCCGGGACAAACCTTTACTTCTGGCCCCAGCCGGTATTGTCCGGGCTGGAAAGGTAGTCCCTCTCGACCGGTGTCGAGCGGCGCTTGAGGATGGCATTGCGATGCGGGAAGCGTCCGAACCGCGCGATCACATCGCGATGGCTTTCGGCAAAGCGCGAATATTCCTCATTGCCGAGCGCTGCGAAAAGTTCGACGGAACGGTTTTGATCCTTCAGCTTCTCGGAATGCTCGAACGGCATGTAGAAGAAAGCGCGGCGGTCTTCGGCAACGGCCTTGTCGGCGCCGCTTGCAACGGCAAATTTCGCAGCCCTCAGCGCCAGCCTGTCGGTGGCAAAGGCAAGCGGCGTGGCGCGGTAGATGTTCCGGGGAAACTGGTCGAGCACGATCACGGCGGCAAGCTGGGCGTCGGGCGTTGCCCGCCAGCGCGCATCCACGTCGCGGGCAAGCGCACGGTGGGTGGCGAAGAACCGGTAGAGAATGGTGCGATCGAGCGCCGGTCCGTCATCCGGGTTGAACCAGTCCTTCGGCGTCAGTTCCTCGAACCAGAAAGCAAGTACCTGTTCGGGGCTCGCCGGCTCATCGATGAATTCGCTCATGTCGGTCCTCTCGGGTGGTCGCGGTTCTGCTTGCGCATGTCAGGCGGGGACGATACATTTTCGGCGAGTTCCTCTCAAGCAAGACCTTTGCGAGACCTGAATGCCCGAACCTGCCGGCTCTCGGCGCGGCGTCACCATCGTCACGTCCCTGATCTTCGTGATCCTGCTTCTGCTGGCGATCCGCTGGGCGGGTGGTTTTTTGAAACCGGTCGCACTTGCGCTGTTCATCATCGCGGTCACCTGGCCGATCAAGAACGCGCTGCAGAAATTCATGCCGTCAATCCTCGCGCTCGCCCTGACCGTGATTTCAACGATCGTCGTGTTCGTGATCTTCGCGACGCTGGTGATCTGGGGCTTCAGCCGGGTGGCGACCTCCTTCGTAGAGGCCGCCTGGCAGCTCCAGGCCGCCTATCAGGGCGCCGTCACCTGGTTTGGAGACAAAGGGATATCGATCGCAAGCTCGCTGTCGGATGTCTTCAATGTCAGCCTCGTGGTGCGCACGGTCCGCCAGATCACCGGACAGGCGAGCACGACGCTGAGCTTCTGGCTGGTGGTGCTTGCCTATGTGGTGCTTGGCCTGACCGAGGTCGATCATCTGCGCAAGAAGCTCGACGTCATCAACCAGCCGGGTTTTGCGTCGACAGCGCTCCGGATCGCGCACGAGACCGCACGCAAGTTCGGCCGCTACATGCTGGTCAGAACCGAGATGAGCGCGATCACGGGCTTCCTGTTCTGGGGCGCGGCCACGCTCACCGGTCTCGACTATCCGATCGAATGGGGCGTGATCGCCTTTGCGCTCAACTACATTCCCTTCATCGGCTCGGTGATCGCAACCGTCTTTCCCTCGCTTTACGGCGTGATCCAGTTCGAAAACTGGGAAACCGCGCTGATGCTGTTTGCCTCGCTCAACCTGATTCAGTTCATCATCGGAAACTATGTCGAGCCCATGGTCTCCGGCTCGACGCTGTCGATCTCGCCCTTCGTGGTGGTGTTCTCGATCTTCTTCTGGACCTTCATGTGGGGCCTGTTCGGCACTTTCCTTGGCGTGCCGATCACGATCGCGCTTCTGACGGTCTGCGAGCAGATACCGTCGCTCAACTGGATCGCCGAACTGCTCGGCGGCGGATCGCGGAAAAAGGCGCGGCGCGGCGCATCACAGACCTGATCACCACATGCTGCGATGAGCGCGTTCCGGCCATTCCCGGTCGTAGCGCTCCGCGTCGAAATCTTCCGCGCCTGCCTGTTTCGTCATCTCACCCGCACTTGGCAGTGATGCCGGGTCGATGAAACGGTCGGGGTTCCAGAGGCCTGAGCGCATCAGCGCCCTTGCGCACTGGAAATAGACCGCCCTGATCGTCACCACGATCACGCTGCGCGGATGCCTGCCATCCATCTCGAAGCTTTCGAGCAGCCCCTCATCTATGGCAACGACCGCCGAACCGTTGATGCGCAGCGCATTGCGGGATCCCGGCACCAGAAACATCAGCGCAACGCGCGGATCGGTAACGATATTCTCGAGCGAGTCGACACGGTTGTTGCCGCGCCAGTCCGGCAGCATCACGGTCCGTGCGTCGGCGATCCGGACCACGGCACCATCATCGCCGCGCGGCGAGCAATCAAGCCCGTCCGCACCCGCAGTCGCGATCGCAAGAAACGGCGATGCCTCGATCCAGCGGCGATAGGCGGGCGTCAGACGATCGGCAACCTTGGCGATTGCCGCCTGGCTGGGCTCGCCGTAAATGGCGCGCAACGCCTCAACCGTTTCGATGGTCTTCATGGGTCCTGTCCTCGTCGTCATGGTCGCCAACCGGGCTCACCGCGGCCGTTCGGCACGGTCGCGGGTCATGCCCTTTGCCGCAAGCTCGGCCTCGTAGTCGGCAAACATCGCAGCACCGCCTTCGCCCAGCTCACGCAGATAGGTCCAGGTATAGATGCCGCTGTCATGCATGTCGTCAAAGCCGATACGGATCGCGTAATTGCCTGCAGGCGATACCGTCATGATCCCGACATTGCGCTTGCCGGGAACCGTCACCGCCTGGCCCGGCCCATGGCCCTTGACCTCCGCCGAAGGCGACAGAACGCGCAGCATTTCGGCAGGCAGCGCGAATCGGGCGTCATCATCAAACGTCACGGTCAGCGTTCGGCGGTCCTTCGAGACCCTGATTTCGGTCGGTATGGCGATCACGGTCCGCTCCATCTTGTCATCCTCACGGACCTTTGTTTGGCATCTGACTTGACGCTTGCCAAGCAGAAGAACATCTTGCCGCCAAGGAGAGTTACCGTGAACCGGCATATCAGCGACATTACCGGCGAAAAGCCTGCACCGATGATCGACCCCTTTGGCCGGGCGATCTCCTATCTGCGTGTTTCGGTGACCGACCGCTGCGATTTCCGCTGCACCTACTGCATGGCGGAAAACATGACCTTTCTGCCCAAGCGCGACCTTCTGACGCTGGAAGAGCTCGAGCGGCTCTGCAACGCCTTCATCGACAAGGGCGTCCGCAAGCTGAGGCTGACCGGCGGCGAGCCGCTGATGCGCAAGAATGTGATGCATCTGATCGAGGCGCTGGGCCGCCGCATCCATGACGGCGCGCTGAACGAGTTGACGCTCACCACCAACGGCTCCCAGCTCACCCGCTTTGCGCAAGACCTTTACGATGCCGGCATGCGCCGCATCAATGTCTCGCTCGACACGCTCGATGCCGGCAAGTTTCGCGAAATCACCCGCTGGGGCGATTTCGACAAGGTGATGGCGGGGCTCGACGCCGCCCGCACCGCCGGCCTGAAGGTGAAGATCAACGCCGTGGCGCTTGCCGGTTTCAACGAGCATGAAATCGACGGCCTGATCCGGTTTGCCCATGGAAACGGCATGGACATCAGCCTGATCGAGGCGATGCCGCTTGGCGAGGTCGATACCGACCGCTCGTCGCAATATCTGCCGCTGTCGAAGGTCAGGCGCGATCTCGAAGACCGTTTCACGCTGACCGATCTGCCGCTCGATACCGGCGGCCCTGCGCGCTATGTCCAGATTGCGGAAACCGGCGGCCGGCTCGGCTTCATCACGCCGCTCAGCCATAATTTCTGCGCCAGCTGCAACCGGGTGCGCCTTACCTGCACGGGCATGCTCTACATGTGCCTCGGCCAGGACGACAATGCCGATTTCCGCGCCGTGCTGCGCGACAATCCGGACGATGACGACGCGCTCCACCGTGCGATCGACAATGCCATTGCCCGCAAGCCGAAGGAGCATAATTTCGAGCTCGACGACAAGACCGCCCGCATTGCCGTCGCGCGTCACATGAGCATGACCGGCGGCTGAATTTTTACCGTCGGTCAAACCTGCCCTTTCCCCGCCTTCCGTTCGGCGATATGAACGATTGATCAAATATGGGCGGATGATGCGTATTTCCTCAAATCTTTCCGGCGCGCTTTTCATGATAGCCGGCATGGCGAGCTTCGCGGTCAATGATGCGATCGTGAAACTTCTGACCGAGGAGGTCGGCGTCGGCCAGATCATGTTCTTCCGTGGCCTGATCGTCGTGTTGATCGCACTTGCGCTCGCCTGGCGGGCCGGCGCGTTTTCCAACATCCGGGATGCCATCGAGCCAAGGGTGCTGACGCGCAGCACCTGCGAGCTGATTGCCGCTGTCGCCTATCTCGAGGCGCTGAAGGCCATGCCGCTCGCCAATGCGGCGGCGATCCTGCAATGCCTGCCGCTGGCGGTGACGCTCGGCGCGGCGCTGTTCATGGGCGAGCCCGTGGGCTGGCGGCGCTGGAGCGCGATCATCGCCGGCTTCATCGGCGTCATGATCATCATCAAGCCGGGCCCGGAAGGGTTCGAGGACGGCGCGATCTATGTGGTGATCGCCATGCTGTTCGCCACGGCCCGCGATCTGCTGACCAAGGCGATCCGCCCCGACGTCCCGGCGATCATCATCACCCTTTCGACCTCCACCATGCTGACCATCGGCGGCGCCGGGCTTGGCACCATCGAACAGGACTGGGACCTGATGCGCTGGCCGGTCGTGGGGCTCTTGACCCTGGCCGCTGGCTTCCTGCTGATCGGCTACCAGTTCATCGTCTTTGCGGTGCGTAGCGCCGATATCTCCTATGTGGCGCCGTTCCGCTACACCGGCTTGCTGTGGTCGGCGATCCTCGGCATGCTCATGTTCTCGACCTATCCCGGCATCAATGTTCTGATCGGGGGGGCGATCGTGGTCGTCGCGGGCCTTTACTCCTTCTACCGCGAGCGGCAGAGGGGCATTGCGCCGCTGAGCGAGACCACCCAGCCCGGCGGTCCGCAGGGCAGCGGCCCCCTCGCCCGTGCGGAAGAGGAGGTCCTGCGCGATTGATGGAGACGGTTCCGGCGACCATACTTGCGGGCGGTCAATCGCAACGCATGGGCTGCGACAAGGCACAACTCTCCTTCGGCGCGGAAACGCTGCTCGATCATGCGCTCTCCCGGCTTGCCGACCAGACCCGGCCGGTCGCCGTCAGCCGCCACAGCGCCGATATCGCCGCCGGCGCGCCGGTGATTGCCGACCGAAACGACCAGCATGAAGGCCCGCTTGCGGGAATCCTCGCAGGCCTTCGCCATTTCCGGGGCATTCCTGCCACACACATGGTCTCGATCGCCGTCGATACCCCATTCTTTCCGGTGGATCTGGTCAGCCGCTTGCTTGCCGAAATGCCGGCGCCGCAGGAAATCATCGTCGCCCGTTCGAACGGCTGCGCCCACCCGGTGTTTGCGCTATGGCCGTTCTGCCTGACAGACGACCTTGCCCTGTTTCTCGAAAGCGGCGAGCGGAAACTCATGGCCTTCATCGCCCGTCACCCAAACCGGTTTGCCGATTTTGAAACCGATGCTGAGGGTGATCCATTTTTCAATATCAACACCGCGCCCGAGCTTTCGGCCGCCCGCAAACGTCTTGCTGCGGGCGCTTCCTGACAAATCGGCGGTTGCGCCGCCGGCCCTTGCGGCATAGAGCGGGGGCTGACACTCATGAGGCAGGCTGATGGCAAAGAAGATCGACGAAGAGAAACTGGCAGAGGCCTATAACCGCGCGCTCTCGCTTGAGAAATCCGGCAAGCTTGCAGAGGCCGCAGAGGCCTATCGCGAAGTGCTGGCCCTTGACCCCGATGACCATGGAGGCGCGGCCGTGCGCCTTGCCGCCACAGGCTTTGGCGACACGCCGCTGAAGGCGCCCGAAGCCTATGTCGAAACCCTGTTCGACCAGCATGCCGACGATTTCGAGGATATTCTGGTCGAACAGCTCGGCTACTGCGTGCCGATGACGATCCGCCAGCGGTTCCAGTCGCTGTCGCTCGGTCCGTTCATGCGCATGCTCGACATCGGCTGCGGAACCGGGCTTGCGGGCGACGCGCTGAACGACATGGCCGATGACATCAGCGGGCTCGACATTTCCGAGAACATGGTCGAGATCGCCTATGAAAAAGGGCTTTACGACACGCTGTTCGTTGCCGAAGCCGAGGAATTCCTCGACGAGACCGACGAGACGCCGTTCGATCTCATCATCGCTGCGGACGTTCTGCCCTATCTCGGAACGCTCGACCGGTTCTTTGCGGGCGCTGCCGCCAACATGGAACCGGGCGGCATCTTCGCCTTTTCGTCGGAGACATTGCCGGAAGAACGGCTGAAGGGCGCCGGCTACGGCGTTGGTCCGCATCACCGTTTCGGCCACAGCCTCCCCTATATCGAGGCGCAGCTGGCGAAGGCGGGCTTTACCACGCTCGAAGTCACCGACATCAACGTCAGGTTTGAAAACGGCGAACCGACGCCGGGCTTTCTGGTGATCGCGCGCCTTCAGGCGTGACGGCGCCCTGCGCGGTAGAAGCGCCAGGGCGTGTACCAGTGCCAGGTGGGATCGAGCGCCTCTGGCACCGGATCGAAACCGGCGGTTCCGCCCGGCCCGCAGCGCCCGACGCGAAACAGCGTCAGAAATCCGCCCGACCACAGACCGTGCCGGGCGATCGCCTCATAGCCATATTCCGAGCAGGTCGGCAAATGACGGCAGGATTGCCCGATCAGGCTGGAAAAGGTCAGCTGGTAGAACCGGATCAGCCCGAGCCCCAGGAGCCTGCCGGGCGTTTTAGGGAAAGCGCCTGAAAAATTGCGCGAATGCCCGCTACACATTGCGCCGCTCGACAGCCTCCGGGCGCCGCTCGGCAGCCTCCGGCGCTTCGCGCTCTTCCAGCTGATCAAGCGCCTTGAGGGTTGCCTCGAAGGTCAGCATCACCGAGCCGTGGCGGGCGGGATAGTCCTTCACCGGCAACAGGCAGCGCATTTCGGAAAACCGCCCATCGGGGCCGTCTCCGCCGTCCTTAAGCATCGCCCGCATCTTTTCGCGCGCATCGCGGATTTCTGCAGCCGTCGCGCCTATGATGGCCTCGGCCATGATTGCAGACGATGCCTGCCCGAGCGCGCAGGCTTTCAATTCATGAGAGAAATCACTGACCCTGCCATCCTCGAGATCGAGATGGACCGTCAGGCGCGAACCGCACAGTTTCGAGTGCGCGGAGGCCGAGGCTTTGGCATTGTCAAGGACACCGACCCGGGTCACATTGCCGGCGTGTTTCAGTATCCGGGCGGAATAGATATCGTCCATCAATCGTCCTGCGACGCTTATGATTCTTCTGACCGAAGATGGGTTCGCGCCACCGCGGCGACAAGTGCGCGGCGCGGATTTGCCAAGTCCGGTTCTGCGTTCTATCTAGCCTGCCAGAAACGGAAAAGGCCATGCTCAATTTTGAAAAGCCACCGCAGGACAAGACCCTGCTCGATGAATCCCGAAGCTTCACCCCGCGCTTTGATGAAAACGGCCTCGTGACCGCCGTCGTCACCGACAGCCGTGACAACCAGGTGCTGATGCTCGCCCACATGAATGCGGAAGCACTGGCGCTGACGCTTGAGACCGGCTTTGCCCATTATTACAGCCGCTCGCGCAAGGCGCTGTGGAAGAAGGGGGAAACCTCCGGCAACCTGCAGAAGGTGGACGCGATCCTGACTGATTGCGATCAGGATGCGGTTTTGCTGAAGGTCACCATGTCCGGCCATGATGCCGCGTGCCACACCGGCCGCCGCTCCTGCTTCTACCGCCAGGCCAAAATCGCAGACGGCAAAGCGGTCCTGAGCGTGATCGACGATCAACGCGCCTTCGATCCGGCGAAGGTCTACGCCGACAAGTAAGGCGCAGCAAGCCTTGATCCCCGCCTGTTTCGGCGGGGTTCCCTGCGCTGCCCGGCGGAGCCGCCTATCCGGCGATATAAGACTTGATGTGCTCGGCTTCCTGCTCGACCTCGCGGATGCGGGATTTCACAACGTCACCGATCGAAATGATACCGGCCAGCCTGCCATCGACCTCAACGGGGACATGGCGGAAATGGCGCTTGGTCATCACCTGCATCAATTCGTTGACGCTGACGCCCTCGTCGCAGCGATAGACGTTTTCTGTCATTTCCTTGGAAACCGGATGGGAAAGACATCCAGACCCGTGCTTGCCGATCGCGCCGACGAGATCGCGTTCGGTGAAGATCCCGGCAATGCTGTCATCGCTGCCAACGATCACCACGGCGCCGATCCGGTTCTGATGAAGGATCATGGCGATCTCCGAAATGGGCGTATCACCCTTGGCAGTGACGACTGCCCGCCCCTTTTCGGCAAGTATCATTCTGACGGTAATGGACATCGAAACCTCCTCGTTTGCAACGCCTGCGCCCTGCCTCCTCCTGAAAGGCAGTGCAATGGCGAATGGTGCATGAGGTTTCAGGCGATTGCAAGAAAGCCGTTCAGAAAACGCGTTCGCGCGGATTGCTGACATCAAACAGGGGAAAGACAAGGAAGCCGAACAGGAAACCCCCGACATGCGCCTGCCACGCAATCTCGCCGGCGCTGACACCGATGAAGCTGACGCCCGCCGCGATCAGCAGGTTGCCGACGAGCCAGAGCAGCACGAAGGCCCGGGCGGTGCGGTCGGCAAATACCGCGGCGATCGAAAGGCGCGGACCGAGATGGGCCTGCGGCAGAAACCGCCCGCCGGAAAACACGAAGCGGCACGCCGACCCCATATAGGCGGAAACGACGCCGGATGCGCCGATCAGCACGGTCGCAGCGCCCCAATCTGTGGCCGCGAAGAAAAAGGCCGACGCGGCGGCACTCAGCACCCATAGCAAGAGGAAGCGCACCGCGCCGATGCGCCGCGCCACGGGTGCGCCGAAGATTGCAAGCCAGATGCTGTTGAACACGATATGCGCCCAGCCGCCATGGAGCAGCGAATAGGTGATGGGCGACCAGAGCCACCCGAAATTCTGGTCCGCGAGGCTGTGGACGTAGCGCGCCGGTACGAAACCGAATTCCTGCCAGACGGTCACATTGGTGCGATAGTCGAGCAAGAACTCCTGAAGCAGGAAGATCGCGAACAGCACGCCGAGCGCTGCGATCACGACGGGCGGCAGATTGATGGCCGGTTCACGGCGCCGTTCCATCCGGTCGCCGCCGGTGCGCGGGGTTTGCATGCTCGCTCTCCTGTTTGCGGTGTGATATCCGATCCGGCCGACATTGGAAAGCAGCGGCGCATTTATGCATGATTTCTGAATTAAATGCGCCCTCGGGCCAGGACCTTAAGGCGATATTAACTCCGATTTGCGCACACTCGATAACAGCCTAGCAAAGTGCTTTCCTGCCCGGTATCATCCGGTCACGGAACCGCCAGCAAACAACAACCGCCAGAATTCGCAAGAGTTTTTCTTATGCAAAGACAGGCATCAAGCCGATTCCCCAAGAGCCGGTTTTCAGCGGCCGCGATCCTTTTCGCGGCCTTCACGATTCTGCTGACCGGCATGTCCTCAGCGCGCGCCGATAGCAATGACGCCGCAATCGTGATCGACGTCAACACCGGCAAGGTGCTTTATGGCGAGGCGCCCGATGCGCCGCGCTATCCTGCCTCGCTGACGAAGATGATGACGCTCTACCTCACGTTTGAAGCGCTGGACGATGGTCGCATCACGCTGAATTCCAAGGTGCCCTTCTCCAAGAACGCGGCCTCCGAGCCGCCGACCAAGCTCGGCATTCCCGCCGGCGGATCGGTGACAGTCGAGACTGCGATCTACGCGCTTGTGACCCGCTCGGCCAACGATGTTGCGACCGCGCTCGGCGAATTCCTCGGTGGTTCGGAAAGCAATTTCACCACCATGATGACGAACAAGGCGCATTCGCTCGGCATGACGAACACGACCTATCGCAACG
This sequence comes from Martelella limonii, assembly GCF_013344475.1. Lineage (GTDB taxonomy): Bacteria > Pseudomonadota > Alphaproteobacteria > Rhizobiales > Rhizobiaceae > Martelella > Martelella limonii. The sequence goes on from NZ_JABUOU010000008.1 coordinate 79,597, forward strand.
CCCACGGCCTGCCCAATACGGGGCAGAAGACCACGGCGCGCGACCAGGCCCGTCTCGGCATTGCGCTGCGCCAGCACTTTCCGCAGTACTACAAATATTTCGGCACCCGCAGCTTCAAATACGGCAAGTCGACGATCGGCAACCACAACCACCTGCTCGGCAATGTGCAGGGCGTGGACGGCATCAAGACCGGCTATACCAATGCTTCTGGCTTCAACATCGCCACCTCGGCCATTTCCGGCAATCGTTCGATCGTCGCCGTCGTCATGGGCGGCGCCACTGCGGCAAGCCGCGACAAATGGGCGACTCGGCTGATCACGACCTACCTCCCGAAGGCCTCCAACGGCCGCAAGAACTTCGTGATTGCCCGCACCAAGACGAGTGGCGCTCCCGTTGTCGTCGCTGCCGCCATGGTATTCCCGAAGACCGGCCCGATCCCCTATGCCCGCCCGACCAACCAGGCCGGCGGCGTGGCTCTGGCCTATGCCAATGACGATGTCGCCCCTGCAGCCCCGGCCGTACTCTCCGGCCCGCAGGCCGAGCTCATTGCCAATGTTCCGGTTCCCAGCGCACGGATCGAGCCTGCAAGCGGCAATCCGCTGAGCGTCGAAGACATTCTCGACACGGCGGACGACGTGGCCGACACTGTCGGAAACGCCATCATTCCGGCAGCCGAGGCAGCCGAACCCGACGTCTCGATCAAGACCGGCTCGATCCGCACCGCCCGCGGCTGGGTCGTGCAGGTCGGCACGGCGGCAACGCCCGAAGCGGCCCAGGCGCTGCTCAACAGCACCAAGAGCAAGGCCGGCGGTGCACTTGACGCCTCCAAGCCTTTCGCGCTTGCCTACAATACCGGCGGCCAGGAAGTGTATCGCGCCCGCTTCGGTGGCTTCGATGATCAGGAAGAGGCTGTGCGCGCCTGCCGCGCGCTGAAGCAGAACGGCGTCAGCTGCTGGGCAAGCCTGCAGTAAGCGCTGCTCCAAAACGGCGCTCACGCCCTTTAAAAATCCAGAAACGCCGGTCCAGAATATGGGCCGGCGTTTTGCTGTAAATGGTTTTGAAAGGTTTCCGTCCTATCCTCCGGGGTAAGGTTTTGGAAAGCAAGAACAGCGAAAGTTCGACCCACCGACCTCGCCGTCACGCGCGCTCCAACCCACCGGTAAATCCTTGAGAGTCTTGCGTATGAGGATAAACGTGACCAGGAAACAGCGTTTTGGAATGATGTCAGGCCATTCTTCCCTCTCCGGCGATCGCCGCGGCAACCCGCTGCATGAAGCAGCTCAGAAGCTCGCCGACTATGCCCGCTTCCAGGGGCGCTACAGGGCGCGCGAGCTGGTGAGCCTTCTGGCAAGCCAGAGCGAAAGGGCCGCGCGCGCCATCGAGCCTGCGGCGAAGATCCACATCTACATTCCCGGCCGCAGCGATGGCCGGGCGCCGGTGAACCTCAAGCTCAGGTAAACCGGACCCAGAAAAAAAGGGCCGCGCATGAAAACCATGGCGACCCTTCGGGTGAAGGCGGCCCTAAGGCCGCCTTTTTCACTACATCTTGACGGCGGAAATCTGGATTTCGACGCGGCGGTTCTGCGCACGGCCTTCCGGCGTGCTATTCGAAGCAATCGGGTTGGACGGACCGAAACCAACGGCCGAGATGCGGCTGCCGGCGACGCCGCTCTGAACCAGGTAATTGCCAACGCTGTTGGCACGGTCCTGCGACAGACGCTGATTGTATTCGACGGAACCGGTGGAGTCGGTATAGCCATTCACGTTGACTGCGGTGCGGTCATACTTGCGCAGCACGGTCGAAACGGCGTTCAGCGTGTTGTAGAAATTCGGCAGGATGGAGTAGCCGTCGGTCGGGAAGGTTACATTGCCCGGCATGATCAGGGTCAGCATGTCGCCGTTGCGAACCACGGAAACGCCCGTTCCGGCCAGTGCCTGGCGGAATTCGCGTTCCTGATTGTCCATGTAGGCGCCGATACCGCCGCCGGCGATCGCGCCCAGCGCGCCGCCGATCGCAGCGCCCTTGGCATCACCGCCAACGGCCAGACCTGCAAGCGCGCCCAGCGCGCCACCGGCGAGAACGCCGGTCCCGGTGTTGTTGGAAACGGTCTGGCCCGAATACGGGTCGGTGGTCGTGCAGCCGGCCAGGAAGGCAAAGCCTGCCGCCGCGATCGTGATCTTCTTGAGCATTGTGTCCCTCGGATTGAAAAGCTTCGTTTACGTTCAAGCCGTTTATTTGCGGCAATCATATGACGCTTGTCTGCTGCTTTCTTGCGCCCCCTTGCGCCAGACACACGGCCCGCGCGAACACAGTACAGCACGAACAAACAGAGCGTGCCGGCGCCTCAAGGAAACGCGGACACGCTCTGAAAGATAGCGTAATCGGATTAATTTGCCAGTGGCGGCGCCATGACAGCTGCGCCCGTCGTGCCGGCAGCGGCAGGCGGTGCGATGCGCAGTTCCACGCGCCGGTTCTGCGCGCGACCGTCAGCCGTGTCGTTGCTCGCAACCGGATTGGCCTTGCCGTAACCGACGGGCAGCAGACGCTGCGGGCTGACGCCGCGCTGGATCAGAGCACCGGCGACGGCATTGGCGCGTTCCTGAGACAGCTTGAGGTTATAGGCATCCGAACCGGTGGAATCGGTGTAGCCGTTCACGTCGACATTGGTGGCGCTGTACTTGGTCATCAGGGCGGCAACGGTGTCGAGCGCCGGGCCGAATTCCGGAACGATGGTGGACTTGTCGGTCTCGAAGCTGATCGCGGACGGGAAGACCACAGCGATATAGTTGGGCGTACGGACGATCGTGACGCCCGTGCCCTGCAACTGGTCACGGAAGGCCTGCTCCTGGCTGTCCATGTAGGCGCCCGGATCGGATACCGAGATATTGGTGACCGATACTTCCTGCGGTGCGACGTCGTCAGCGCCGGTAGACGCGCAACCTGCCAAAAGCAGCGTTCCGGTAAGCGCGATGGCGATGTTCCTGATCATGGTGTTCCCCCTTGGTGTCGGAATGGACGGCCGGTGCGGCCGTCTCACCCATATCAATAGCATGGCGGACGATTCCGCAAGTTGTGCCTGTCGAATTCCGTTCGCAACGAAATGTTGCAACGCGGTATCAGTGATGTCCGATAAGGCCCGCGTCCCGCATCTCGGCATTGAGGCGGCGCTCCTCATCGGCTTTCGGCTTCGAAAAACGCGCCAAAATCAGATAGGCGACCGGCGTGATGTAGAGCGTGATGATGGTGGCAAGGCCGAGCCCGCCGACGATCACCCAGCCGAGCGCCACACGGGCCTCGGCGCCGGCCCCCGAGGCCATCACCAGCGGAATGCCGCCAAGGACGGTTGATATCATGGTCATCATCACCGGCCGGAGACGCAGCAAGGTCGCATGCTCGATCGCGTCGCGCACCCCTTCCCCGCGGTCGCGCAGCTGATTGGCGAACTCGACGATCAGAATGCCGTTCTTCGCCATCACGCCGATCAGAAGCACAAGGCCGATCTGCGAATAGATGTTGAGCGTGGTTCCGGTGATCAGCATCGCAATCACGGCGCAGCCGATACCGAAGGGCACCGTCGCCAGAATGATCAGCGAACTCCAAACGCTTTCGAACTGGGCGGCGAGCACCAGAAACACGATGATGATCGCAAAGCCGAACACCATGGACATGCCCGAAGCATTCTCGCCGAGCGCGGCGGCTTCCGCCTGCGCTTCGACATGCGCGCCCTCCGGCAGCAGCGGCTCTGCGATCGTCAGGAGCCGCTGATAGGCATCGCCCAGGGCCACGCCGGGCGCGAGGCTCGAGGAGAGAGACACAGCAGCCAGCTGGTTCTCGCGCTCGAGCGTCGGCGCGATCGACTTTTCCTCGAGCGTGGCGATGGTCGAGAGCGGCACGATCCGGCCATCGCCGGTTTTCAGGAAGATATTCTGAAGGTCGGTGGGATCGTCGACTTTTCGGGTGTCGGAGCGCAACTGCACATCATAGGCCTCGCCATCGATGAACACCTCTCCGACGGAGCGGCCCTCGAGCAATGCTCTCAGCGCCTGCGAGAGCCCGGCGATATCGATGCCAAGATCGCTTGCACGGCGGCGATCGAGCGAAAGGGAAAGCTGCGCCTGTGAGGCATCATTGCTGAGCCTCGGCGCGTCGAACATCGGATCGGCCTCCATGGCGGCCACGATCGCCGAGGCCGCAGCAGACAGCTTCTCATGCGTCGATCCGACAAGGGCGACGCTCAGGCCGTTGCCGCCGCCGCGAATGTTCAGCGAGTTCGGCTGGAAGGCGAAGGCCCGCACCGCCGGAATCGAGCCTGCGGCCCTGTTGACATCGTTGGCGATGGCGCTCTGCACACGCTCGCGCTCCGCCCAGGGCGCCAGCGTCATCACCATGAAACCGCTATTGGTGTTGCTGCCGAAGCCCGAGATCGAGAACACGCTCTCGATTTCACCGCTTTCGATCAGCGGCTGGAGTGTTTCCTCGACCTGCTGGATGCGGTCGCGGGTGTAATCGAGACTAACGCCCTCCGGCGCCGATACCCGCATCATCAGCATGGACCGGTCTTCGCTCGGGAGCAGTTCCGAGGTGATGTTCGCATAGGCGAGATAGGCGCCGAACATCAGCAGCGCACCGAAGGACAGAACCACCAGCGGCGCGGAAAGCGCCATGGAAAGCGTGCGGGCATAAAACCGGTTGAAGCCGTTTCCGGCGCGCGTAAGAAGGCCGGCGCGGGCCTCCTTGTGCTGAACGAGAATGCGCGAGGCCAGCATCGGACAGAGCGTCAGCGCCACGAAGGAGGACAGCATCACGGCGAAGGCCAGCACGAAGCCGAATTCGCGGAACAGCCCGCCGGCCTGACCGGGCAGGAAGGACAAGGGCACGAACACGGCCGCAAGCGTGGCCGTGGTGGTGATCACGGCGAAGAACACCTGTTTCGTGCCCAGCACGGCGGCAGCGCGCGGCCCCATGCCGAGCGCGCGCAGGCGGACGATGTTCTCGAGCACGACGATCGCGTCATCAACCACCATGCCGGTGGCGAGCACGATCGCAAGCAGGGTCAGGATATTGATGGAAAAGCCCGCGAGATAGATCGCAGCCATTGTCCCCACCAGCGCCACCGGCAGGGTGATCGCCGGGATGATGGTCGCGCGCCAGTCGCGCAGGAACAGGAAGATGATCGCGACCACGATCAGCGATGCCAGAAGCAGCGAACGGACCACCTCGTCGATCGAGCCCGAGATGAACACCGCGTCATCGCTCGAAATTTTGATCGTGGTGCCTTCCGGAAGGTTGGGCTCGATCTCCGCGACAACGTTTCGCACGCCTTGCGAGATATCCAGCGTATTCGACTTCGCCTGCCGGATGATGCCGAGGCCGATGCCCGGCTGGCCGTTGTATCTGAGCGCGGTCGCCGCGGTATCCGGCCCGAACACCACCGTCGCGACGTCGCCGAGACGGACATTGTCGGAGATCAGGAGATCGGCGAAATCTTCCGGCGTGGTCAGGTCCGCCGTCGCGCGCACGCCAAGCGCCTGGGTGGTGCTGGTCAGCGCACCCGCCGGGACATCCCACGACATGTCCGAAAGCGCGTTTCCAAGATCGGCGACCGTCAGGCCACGACTTGCAAGAGCGGCCTGGTTGATATCGATCCGGAAGATCTTGTCGCGCTCGCCGTAAACGGCGACATCTGCGACGCCCGGCACGGCAGCAAGGCGATCCTCGATCGTGTCCGACACATATTTGGTAAGGTCGTCGATATCGAGCACGGACGAGGTTATGGCAAGCCGCAGGATCGGCTGCGCATCGGAATCGGCCTTGACGATGCGCGGCTCGTCGGCATCCTCCGGTAATTGCCCCTGAATGCGACCGACAGCGTCGCGCACATCCATCGAGGCGACGTTGATATCGGTGTCCTTGTTGAATTCCAGGGTAACCCGGCTGGAGCCGGTCTGCGAATTCGACGACATGGAACTCAGCCCCGAGACGCGCGCCACCGCGCCCTCGATCACGTCCGTCACCTCGCGGTCCACGGTTTCGGGGGAAGCACCCGAAAACGTCGTGCGGACGGTGATGACAGGCTGGTCGACATCCGGCAGTTCGCGCACCTCCACGCCGAAATAGGCCGCCAGGCCGGCAACCACGATCAGCGCGTTGAACACCAGAGCCATGATCGGCCGGCGCACGAAAATTGCGGTAAACCCGTGTTCGGCACGCTCGTCCGCGACGATCTCTTCCGCTTCTTTCACCGGCTCCTGCTGCGGATCGCTCATGCTGCGCCTCCGGCGGGGGCGCCCTGCTCGCTCACGGCGGCGCCCTCGCGCAGGCGCTGGATGCCCTCGATGATGATCGGCTCGCCCTCTTCCAGTTCGGCATCGACCAGAACCAGGTCGGGATCGCGCTGGATGACCCTGACGCGCAGCTTCTCGGCCTTTCCGTCCGCAACCTTCCAGACGAAGGCGCCGTCGGAATCCCACTGGATCGCCAGCGGATCGACGGCAGGGAAGACCTCGCCTGGAAAACGCATGGTCACCTCGAAGGACATCCCGGCGCGCAACGCATCATTGTCGTTGTCGATGCGCGCGCGCACGGTGAAGGTGCGGCTTGCCGCATCGATGCGGTTGTCGACGGCCTCGACAACGCCCTCGAACCGTTTCTGCGGGGCAGCAACGAGGCTTGCCTCGACAGGTGCGCCCTTGGCGACGGCCGTTGCGAAACGCTCAGGCACGGAGAAATCGACAAAGATCGCGGAGCGATCATCGATGGTCACGATCTCGGACGCGGTCGTGACGTAGTCGCCGACATTGACGGCGACGATGCCGGCAACGCCGGAAATTGGCGCGACGATCTGGCGGCGGGCAAGATCAAGCTCGGCTGTCTCGAGATCGAGCGCAGCCGATTTTTCAGCAATTTCCGCGTTATAGACTTCGAGATTGGAGATCGAAGACTGGATCTTGCGGTTCACCTCGGCCTGCCGCGTGGCGCTCTCAAGCGCAACACTTGCCAGATTGCGCGCCAGCACCTGCTCGCGATCGTCGAGCTCGGCAATGATCTCGCCCTTTTCGACGGTGTCGCCGGAAGAAATATTGATATTCTGGATTGTCCCGGCCTGTTCCGGCAAGAGCGTCACCGACTGGAGCGCTGCCCCGCTGCCGATCGCGGTGAGCTGGTCGTTGACTGTGCCAAGCCTTGCCGGGGCGGTCACAACCGTGATGCCGCCCTTGCCGCCAAAGCCGCCGGCCCGCCTGCCACCGGAAGCGTCCGCCTTGTCCGCGCTTTCAAGAATGCCGGCCGAGGACAGTACCGCGCGGCCGCCGGGCGCAAAGTAGAGCCAGCTCGCCGCTCCGACTGCCAGAACACCCAGACTGACGGCAAGCTGTTTGTAAAAGCGCATTCATGACCTCGGATCGGAAAAGCGGGGGACGTAAGTTTTGAAGTATCTTGAACGGATCGATGATCGCAAGGCGGCAGACCGAACCTCACAAAATTGTAATGTTGGATCGACATGGCAGAATTCGGGTCCGGCGATGTGCTTTTTTTGTTCTCATCTGCTGCGCCGCCTTCACCTTTGCCATGCGAGCCACTAGATTGGCCGCATGATTCAAGGTGAAGATAATATACCGTTCTTCGACGAAGACGATGCCGAGCCGGCAAAGCCCGTGCGTTCCAGCCTCGCGCAGCGCGCCATGGCGGCGCGGCGCGTGCCGGATGCGCCCGACTATCTGTCCGGCCTCAATCCCGAACAGCGCGATGCGGTGGAGACGACGGAGGGGCCGCTTCTGGTTCTCGCCGGCGCAGGCACCGGCAAGACCCGGGTTCTGACGACGCGCATTGCCCATATTCTCGCATCGGCCAGAGCCTATCCGAGCCAGATCCTCGCAGTCACCTTCACCAACAAGGCCGCGCGCGAAATGAAGGAGCGCATCGGCGTTCTGGTCGGCGGCGCCGTCGAAGGCATGCCCTGGCTCGGCACCTTCCACTCGATCGGCGTCAAGCTTCTGCGCCGTCATGCCGAACTGGCCGGCCTGCGCTCCGATTTCACGATCCTCGACACCGACGATGTGCTGCGGCTGATCAAGCAGCTGATCCAGGCCGAAGGTCTCGACGACAAGCGCTGGCCGGCGCGCCAGTTTGCCGGCATGATCGACAACTGGAAGAACAAGGGCCTGACGCCGAAGACCATTGCCGAGGGCGATGCGCGCGCCTTTGCCAATGGCAAGGGCCGCGAGCTCTACCAGGCCTATCAGGACCGGCTGAAGACGCTGAATGCCTGCGATTTCGGCGACCTTCTTCTCCATCCGATCGAACTCTTCAAGAAGAACCCGGATATCCTGAAGGAATACCACAAGCGCTTCCGCTACATCCTCGTCGACGAGTATCAGGACACCAACACCGCGCAGTACATGTGGCTGCGCCTGCTTGCCCAGCGCCCGGAAGGCGAGGCCGTCAATCTCTGCTGCGTCGGCGACGACGACCAGTCGATCTATGGCTGGCGCGGCGCGGAGGTCGACAACATCCTGCGCTTCGAAAAGGATTTCCGGGGCGCCAAGGTGATCCGGCTCGAACGCAACTACCGCTCGACGGCCCATATTCTGGGTGCTGCCGGCAATCTCATTGCCCATAATGAAGGACGCCTCGGCAAGACGCTGTTCACCGAAAGGGCCGACCCGGATGACGAGAAGGTTCAGGTGCATGCCGCCTGGGATTCCGAGGAAGAGGCGCGCGCGGTCGGCGAGGAGATCGAGCAGTATCAGAAGCGCGGCGAAGCGCTGAACGAAATGGCGATCCTCGTGCGCGCCTCGTTCCAGATGCGCGAATTCGAAGACCGCTTCGTCACGCTTGGTCTCAACTACCGCGTCATTGGCGGTCCGCGCTTTTACGAGCGTCTCGAGATCCGCGATGCGATGGCGTTTTTCCGGCTCACCTGCCAGCCGGCCGACGATCTGGCGCTCGAGCGGATCATCAACACGCCGAAGCGCGGCCTCGGCGATGCGAGTGTGCGCAAGGTGCACGACTATGCCCGCGCCCGCGACATTCCGATGCTGGCGGCAGCCCGCGAGCTGATCGACACCGACGAGTTGAAGCCGAAGCCCCGCAAGGCGCTGTTCGACGTCGTTACCCAGTTCGAGCGCTGGCAGGAGCTTCTCGAATCCACGCCCCATACCGAGCTTGCCGAGCAGATTCTCGACGAGAGCGGCTATACCGAAATGTGGCAGAACGACAGGTCAGCGGAGGCGCCGGGCCGTCTTGAGAACCTCAAGGAGCTGATCCGCTCCATGGAGGGCTTCGAGAGCATGCGGGGCTTCCTCGAGCATGTTTCGCTGGTGATGGACGTGGACCAGAACGAGGAGATGGACGCCGTCTCGATCATGACTCTGCACTCGGCCAAGGGGCTCGAGTTCAAGACCGTGTTCCTGCCGGGCTGGGAGGAAGGCCTGTTTCCCCATCAGCGCGCGCTCGATGAGAGCGGCCGGGCCGGGCTGGAGGAAGAGCGCAGGCTTGCCTATGTCGGCCTGACCCGCGCCAAGCGCAACTGCCATATCTGGTTTGTGTCCAACCGGCGCATTCACGGCCTGTGGCAGTCGACGATGCCGTCGCGTTTCCTGGATGAACTTCCGGAGGATCACGTCGAGGTCGGCGAAACCGAGGTCTCCTATGGCGGCTACGGCCAGTCGCGCTTCGACCGCGCCGAGCCGTTCTCAAACACCTATGCCACGCCCGGCTGGAAACGCGCGCAGACCAACCGCACCAGCGCGACCCGCGACAATTGGGGCACCCGTTCCGGCCATCAGGTGGAGCGGATCGGCTATGGCGAAAGCGGTCCGCGCGGACAGACGATCGAGGGCGAACTGGTGGCGCGCAGCACGGGCGAGCAAAGCTCGGCCTTTCATGTCGGCGATCGCGTCTTCCACATGAAATTCGGAAATGGCAACATTTCCGGCATCGAAGGCAACAAGCTGACGATCGATTTCGACAAGGCGGGCCGCAAACGCGTTCTGGACGGCTTCGTCAAACCGGCTTAACGTCGAAATTCGCTTACGCAAAATAAATACCTATGGGTGTATCAGCACCCTCTACACAAGGTAGTCAAGACCTCTATCTTTAAGATGGATGACGCCTGACTACGCATTCATTTAACAATTTTAAATTAGTTGGGTAGCATACTCATATTTTCTACAGGTTGTCCCCGCCAAGGCGATTTACATACACACGGATGAGCAGGAGGCTGTTATTCACTCAACGTTCAGACCATGGCTGAATGTTTGCTGCCTCGCTCCGATGGCATTGTTTTTTATTCTCGTTTCCGTGGCACAGCTCCACGCTGGTCAAAAGGCGTTCGAATTTCCGCCTGCGATCGATCAAAGTCCGACGCCGATGTATGCGATCGATCCTCAGACGGGCGAATTTCTGGCATCGAATGACGCTGCCGAAGCTCTCTACGGCTGGACGCGGGAAGAGTTCCAGACGCTGACTGTGTCCGATTTCAATCCGCAGAAACAGGCGCAAATCCTGCAGAACCTGAGGCAGGCGGCACTGATGGAGCACAATTACTTCGAGCTCCGCCATCGCCTCAAGAATGGCGAGGTGCATGAGGTGCGCGTCTTCTCCTGGCCGATCAGCCACGACAACGAGACCGCACTGATTTCGGCCGTGGTTGAAGAAAGACTGCTCTCCAGGCCCGGCGAAGATGCCGGCCTGACAGAGGGCCTGCAAGCGGAAGCGCCGCCGGGGACACTGGACACCATGAACAAGCATATGTCGTTCCTGGTGGTTTTCGGCCTGCTTGTGATGACAATCCTGCTGCTTGTTTTCATTTCGCTCCGCAGGCGCCGCCTCGTCAGGGAGCTTGCCCGCCAGCACCTCGTGCTCCGCGTCATGATGGACGCCATACCGGATCAGATCTATTTCAGGCGGCCCGATGGCCAGATTGCCGCCTGCAACCACGCAGCGGCGGAATTTCTCGGCACTCCGCCGGACATGATCGTCGGCAAGACCGACCGGGAGCTTTTCGGGGCGGCAGCGGACAGCCTCTTGCCCGACGAGGCGTCATCCGACCCGAAGCGGCGCGAAACGCGCGTCATCCAGACGGAGATGACAAGTCCGGGCGGCAAGAACCACACGTTCGAAATGCTGCAGAAACCCGTGATCAACGCGCGCGGTGAGCCGCTCGGCACCATCAGCATCTGGCGCGACGTCACCGAGCGGCGCCGCAGCGAGGAGCGCATCGAAACCCTTGCCTTCTTCGATCCGCTGACCAAGCTTGCAAACCGCGCGCGGGCGCAGGATGTGATCCTGGAATCACTGACCGCCCAGAAGCAATCTCAGCAATATATCGCCTTCGCCATCTTCGACCTGGACAACTTCGCCGCCGTGAATTCGATCTTCGGGCACAATATCGGTGATGCGCTCCTGCGCACCACGGGCCGGAGGCTGCGCAACAGCATCGAGGGGGGAAGCTTTGCTGCGCGCCTTTCCAGCGATGAATTCCTGGTGCTGTTGACCGACCTCGGCACCGATCGCAACGATGCCTGGCAAAAGGCTTCCGCAAGGCTCGGCGCGCTGCACGAGAAACTGTCTCAGAAAGCCTTCGTCAACAGTCATCACATCACGCCCAGCACCTGCGTCGGCGCCGTGCTGGTCGGGCCCGATGCCGAAAGCGCCAATGACGAATTGCGGCGTGCGGACCTTGCCATGCACAATGCCAAGGCCAAGGGGCGCGGCAGCATCAGCTGGTTCCATGAGGAGATGGTGGATGAGCTGGTCTCGCGCTTCGATCTGGAAACGGCGATCGAGCGGGCACTGCAGACCAACGGCTTCAGGATCTACCTGCAACCGATCATCACCCTCAACCCGGATGGACGCCATTTTGAGGTTCTGCTGCGGCTCGACCATCCCGAACGCGGCATCATCAGTCCCGGCGATTTCATCGATGTGGCAGAGACCACCGGCCTGATCGTGCCGATCGGCGCATGGGTGCTCGAGGAAGCCTGCAAGCTCCTCAACGCCTATCCGGATCTTCATCTGTCGGTGAACGTGTCGGTACAGCAGTTTCTGCAGGAAGATTTCGTGGAACAGCTAGGGAACCTCCTGCAACGTTACAGCTTCTCGCCGGAGCATCTGACGCTGGAAATGACCGAGAGCCTGATGATCGCGAATTTCGAGCTGACACTGGCGCAGCTGATGGGCATTCGTGCTCTCAATGTGCGGCTTTCGATCGATGATTTCGGAACGGGTTATTCCGCGCTCATCTATCTCAAGCAGCTTCCGCTGGACGAATTGAAGATCGATCAGTCCTTCGTCTCCGGCGTCCCCCATGACAGCAACGATACATCGCTCGTGGAACTGATCATCACGACAGCCCACCATCTCGGCCTCATGATCGTCGCAGAGGGCGTGGAAACCCAGGAACAGGAAGAATGGCTGCGCCGCTACGGCTGCGAAAGCCTGCAAGGCTATCTTTTCAGCCGCCCGAAGCCGGTCGAATATTATCTCCCGGCTTCCAATTGAGGCACGCTTCATGGCAGATAGGGCCGATCGAGACGCATGAGAGGTGAACGATGAAAGCGCTGTTGTTGGTCGATATCCAGAACGGCTTCTGCCCTGGCGGCAATCTGGCCGTTGCTGATGGCAATGCGGTGGTGCCGGTCGCCAACAGGCTGATCGAGAACGGCGGCTATGGGCTGATCGTCGCGTCTCAGGATTGGCATCCCGAAGGCCATGGCTCCTTCGCCTCCTCCCATCCCGGCAAGCAACCCTTCGACATGGGCACACTCAACGGCAAGCCGCAGGTGATGTGGCCGGATCACTGCGTCCAGAACACGCCCGACGCCGATTTTCACCCGAACCTCAACGTCACCTCGATCGACTACGTGCAGCGCAAGGGCGAAGATCCGGAAGTCGATTCCTATTCCGCCTTTCGCGACAACGACCATCACGCCGTCACCGGCCTCGATGCCTATCTGAAGCATCAGTCGGCCACCTCGCTTGATATCATGGGTCTCGCAACCGACTACTGCGTCAAGTTCTCCGCGCTCGATGCGCTTTCGATGCTGCCGGGCGTGCGGATCCGGCTGATCGCGGATGGATGCCGCGGTATCGATCCTGACGGCGTCAAGGCCGCATTCGAGGAAATGCGCACGGCCGGCGTCGAGATCATCACCAGCGATCAGGTTCTGGAAGGCCGCGGCCACGGTTGATCAATCCATCAATGGTTCTGATTTGTCATGGCCGCGATAACCGTCTAAGGCATCGAAAGCGCGCTTGAGGTTGCGCACCCATATGGCCCTCCCTCGGCCGATCGATTTCCGTCCCGGCAAGGGGAGACCTCCGTTTTGAAAGAGCAGGGCCATTTCTTCGCGGGAATCCGCTCCGGCCTCGCCCCGGCCCTGTCGGCGGCTCCCTTCGGCATGCTGTTCGGTGCCGTGGCGGTGTCGCAGGGTCAGTCGATCGCGGAAGCATCGCTGATGAGCCTCTCGATCTTTGCCGGCGCCAGCCAGCTGGTCGGCGTCGAACTCTTCGGTCAGCATGTCGCTGCCTGGATGATCGTCGCCTCCATCCTCGCCGTCAATTTCCGCCACGTCCTCTATTCTGCGGCGGTGACGCCGATCTTCAAGCGGTTCTCCGCCCCGCAGCGCTTCCTGTCGTTCTTTTTCCTCACGGATCCGCAATTCGCCGAAACCCTGAAGCGCGAGGACGGGGGAACGCCCGTCACCTTCGCCTGGTATATGGGCGTCGCACTCTGCTTCTATCTGCTCTGGAACGCCATGACGCTGGTCGGCGCGACGATCGGCGGCCTCATCGCCAATCCAGAAGCGCTGGGGCTGGACGTTCTGCTGCCGGTCTACTTCCTCAACATCGTCGTCGGCTTCCGGCACCGCGCCAATTACATACCGGTGGTCGCGATCAGCGCCGTATCGTCGATCATCGCCTATGTCACGATCGGTTCGCCCTGGCATGTGAGCGCCGGTGCGCTCGCCGGAATCCTGCTGGCAGCAGCCCTTCCGCCGAAAAAGCCGGCCGAGGCAGAACAGCCATGAGCAGTTTTACCGATGATCATATCGTGCTGGTGATCCTTGCTGCAGGTCTCGTGACCTACCTGACGCGCATTGCCGGCTATATCCTTCTGTCGGTGGTCTCCCATATTCCGCCGCGCGTGGAGGCAGCGCTCAATGCCATTCCGGCGGCCGTGCTGACCACGCTTGTCGCACCGTCCTTTTATGCGGGCGGATGGGATACCCGGGTCGCGATGGCCGCTGCCCTGGTTTTCGGCATGCGCTTCGCGTCCCCTCTTCCCATGATCGCCATCGGCTGGTCGGTGCTGATGCTGATGCGCTTTGTCGTGCTCGCCTGAGCCGCTCAGGCGAGCGGCCGGGTTGCAGCCTCAAGCCAGGCGCGTTCGTCCTCGTCAGTGACGAGCGGCCGAAGCTTTTCAAGCACCTGCGCGTGATACTGATCGAGCCATGCGATTTCCTCTTCGCTCAACAAGGCAGGCAGGATCAGCCGCCGGTCGATCGGGCACCATGTCAGCGTCTCGAAGGACAGCATGGGGATCTCGCCGCCCTCGATCGGCTGGGCCTCCTTGACGAGAACCAGGTTCTCGATGCGGATGCCGAAGGCGCCGGGACGATAATAGCCCGGTTCGTTGGAGAGGATCATGCCGGGCTTCAACTCCGCCGAGCCGAGACGTGAAATCCGCTGCGGGCCCTCATGCACGGAGAGATAGGAGCCGACGCCGTGGCCGGTGCCATGGGCATAGTCGACCCCCGCATTCCAAAGCGCCAGCCGGGCCAGCGGATCGAGATCCATGCCGCGCGTGCCGACCGGGAAACGGGCGCGCGAAATGGCGATCATGCCCTTCAGCACCAGCGTGAAGAACTTTTTCTGTGTCTCGTCGACGGCGCCGATCGCCAGCGTCCGGGTAATGTCGGTCGTTCCGTTCTGATATTGCGCGCCGGAATCGACCAGGTACATTTCGCCGGCCTGAAGATGGCGGTCGGTCTCGCTGGTCACCCGGTAATGGATGATCGCGGCATTGGGGCCCGAGCCCGAGATCGTGTCGAAGGATATGTCGCGCAGCGGGTTCTGCATCCGCAGGCCGGTTTCGGCCCGCGCCGCTTCGAGCGCCTTGGCGGCATCGATCTCGCTGACGCTGCCAGCCGGCTGATTGTCGAGCCAGGAAAGGAAGGATACCATGGCGGCGCCATCCTGCACATGAGCAGCCCGCGTCCCGCTCTTCTCGGCCGCGTTCTTGATGGCGCGTTGAGGGGGCACCGGATCTGGCGCATTCTGCCAGCTGCCGCCAGCCGCCTCCACGATCTCGACCACCGCATAAGGCACCGCAGCGCGGTCGATCAGCACCGTCTCGCCTGCGCGCGCGATCGCGGCAAGCGCCTCGCCAAGCTCAGACGGCGGACGGATTTCGGCAAGCGGCGCCAGATGCTCAGCCGCCTCCCCTGTCACCTTTTCCTGCGCGAGAAACAGGATCGCCGTGCCGTCCGCCTTCACGATCGCGCGCGACAGCGGCGCGGGCGTGTGCGCAATGTCATTGCCGCGTATGTTGAACAGCCAGGCGACCGAGGTGGAATCCGCGATCAGGACCGCATCGGCCTTTTTGGTCCCGAGCATCCTAGCAATGGCAGCGATCTTGTCGGCCGCCGGCTCGCCGGCATGGTCCAGCTTTTGCACCGCGACCGGTGCGCCTGGTTCCGAAGGCCGGCCGGTCCAGATCCGGTCGACCGGATTTTCGCCAAGGATGACGAGTTCACCCCCGATTCCAGAAAGGACCGTCCGCAGCCTTTCCACTTCCGCCGGCGTATGCAGCCAGGGATCGATGCCGAGCTTGATGCCGCCCGGTTTATGCTCGCCAAGCCAGACCGGCGGCGGCGCGTTGACGAGATCGCCTGCTTCCATGAGCGCAGGATCCGTCTGGGCGGCAAGCTGGGTGGTATAGCGGCCATCGACAAACACGATCGCCTGCTCCTCCATCACCAGCGCAATGCCCGCTGAACCCGTAAAGCCAGTGAGAAAGGCAAGCCGTTCGGACGAAGGTGGCACGTATTCGCCCTGATATTCATCGGTGCGCGGCACCAGAAAGGCGTTGATGCCGAGCGAGGGAAACAGGGCGCGAAGCGCGGCAAAGCGGGGTGCGGCCTGTTCGGGGCGGGAGGATACGTCGAAGGATTGAAACATGAATACCACCGGATGATTGTCGGCCGGACGATAGCCGATCCTGCCGCGGATCGGAATTGCCTGAACGGCGTTTTTCAGCGGTCGCGCAGGACCGCCGTGCCTCGAGATTAGGCTATTTTAAGCCATGCATGCAAAAGACGCATGGCTCCCATGAGCTTGCCCACCTGCCTGAACGGTAAGCGAAGGCGTATATCAGGGACAGTTGATGACGAAGCGCGCCGAACACCTCGGCAGCCTGCTTCGGATGCCGGACGGTCCGGCGAACGCATTTAAGACAGGGAGAATTGAAATGGGCTTTTTCCGCACCGCTTACAAGAACCTTACCGATGCACGCCAGCGTCAGGCCGAGCGCTATGTTGCCGACGCCCTGATGCGCCTCGACGACGCTTCGCTGAGCGCCATGGGCAAGTCGCGCGCTGAACTCAACCGCGAGCGCGCTCGCCGTTCCGCATTCTGATCAGCGAAAGCGCCTGAACGGCAGCATTCGTTCGGGGAAGCGGCGCACGTTTGAGCGTGCTCGCGTCAGCGCTGTTCGCGATATTGAGGCCGTGCCCCCCGGGGCATGGCCTCTTTGTCTTTTTGCCGGACATTCTTTCGAATGGCGCTGCACGCCGTTTCGCCCGCCCGTGCCCGAAAACAGACCGGGTTCAATCCGCTGTCAGTCGATCTCGGGAAACAGCAGTTCCACGATGTAGCTCGGGTCGAAGCGGGTATCGAGCATGCCGTAGGTCGAGCGCCAGCCAGCCGCAAGCCGGGTCTCGAGAAAGGCATCGGCGATGCGCCCCGCGCCGAGCCGGTAGAGCTCCGCGGCACCTGCTGCAAGCGCCATCTGCTCGATGAAGATGCGCGATGCGCTCTCATCGGTCTTGCAAAGCGCCATCGCCGCGCGCAGCAGTTCCACGATCTTGGGGCCGGACTGTCCCAGATCCCGGGCGATCACCTGGAAGACCGCATCGAACAATTCGCTGCCGTGTTCCACCACCCGGCGCAGGTCGAGCGCCATCATGTTGCCCGCACCGTCATTGAGCGCGAGGCCCGGCGCATCGCGGTAGTGACGGGCAATCGGACGATCCTCGATATAGCCGCTGCCGCCCATCGCCTCCATCGCCTCCGCCACAACGGCGGGCGCAATCTTCGTGGTCCAGTATTTGGCAACCGGGGTCATCACCCGCGCATAGGCCGCCTCCTCGCCGCTGTCGCGGGCCCGGTCGAAACTGTCGGCCAGCCGGAAGGAGAGCGCGCCGGCAGCGGCGACATCGAGCGCCAGATCCGCTAGCACCCGCATCATCAAGGGCTGTACCACGAGAGACCGGCCGCCGACCCGCCGGCCACGCGTCGCATGGGTGGCTTCGGCAACGGCTGCCCGCATCATGCCGGAGGCAATGATCGCACTGTCGAGGCGCATCAGCGTCAGCATGTCGAGAATGGTCCTGAGCCCGCCATCGGCCGGTCCGAGGAGGAAGCCGAACGCATCGGAAAATTCGACTTCCACCGCCGCGTTCGATCTCAATCCGATCTTGTCCTTCAGGCGCTGATAGCGCAGCGCATTGCTGCGGCCTTCATCAAGCAGCCGCGGCACCAGGAAACATCCCGGTTTGCCCTCGACATCGGCAAGCATGATGAAGGCATCGCTCATCGGCGCGGACACGAACCATTTGTGCCCCGAAAGCCGATAGACGCCCTCGCTCACGCGCTGCGCCTTGGTGACAAGCGCGCGCATGTCGCTGCCTGCCTGCTTTTCCGCAATCGCAAGGCCGATGGTGGCGGAGGTCTTCTGGCTCTGGGCGCGGTTGGTGGTGTCGTATTTGCGCGAGAGGATCTTCGGCGCCCAGTCGGCCCGAAGCGGCGGTGATGCCGACAGGACGGCGAGCGCTGCCGAGGTCGACGACATCGGCTCCAGATGCCCGCATTCGAGCTGGGCGGAGAGGAACATCCGGACCGCGCGCAGCTTGTGGGCCTTCGACTTCGAATCGGCATCGCGCGGCGGTTCCCACAGCGAGGAGTGCAGCCCCGCCGCCATCGAACGGCGCATCAGCGCGTGATAGGCCGGATGGAAAGACACAACATCGAGCCGCTCGCCCGCCAGACCGTGGGTCTTCAGCTGCGGCAGGCTGGTGTTGGCCATCATCGCCAGCTCCTGCGCATCCGGCGAGGTGACGTATCGGCCGATCGCATCGAACTCGTCGCGCAAGGGTCTGGCAAGATTGCGCGTCAGGTCGCCGAGCAGCGGATCGGACTGGAAGGCATTGAGATTGCTCCACGGTCTCGGCTGGTTCAGCGTCTTGTAGATGTCGGCTTCGGCCATCGGCATGATTTCCGTTTTCGGGTTCCCGGCAGTTGGCATGCTTCGATATCATCTGTCAAAGCTTGCGGCGAGGCGGGCAAGCCATTATAGACCGCTAAACTTCCACCGACTGACCGCACGACCGGAGGAAAGCTTCATGGTCTTCTTTCCCCACCGACACCTGATCGGCATCAAGGGGCTCTCTCCCGTCGATATCGAAACGCTTCTCGACAAGGCCGAAGAGGCAATTGCCTTCAACCGGTCCCGTGAAAAGAAGAACAGCGTTTTGCGCGGGCTTACCCAGATCAACCTGTTTTTCGAGGCATCGACCCGCACCCAGGCCTCGTTCGAGCTTGCCGGAAAGCGGCTCGGCGCGGATGTGATGAACATGTCGGTCGGCAATTCCTCCGTCAAGAAGGGCGAGACCCTGATCGACACGGCGATGACGCTGAATGCGATGCATCCGGACGTGCTGGTGATCCGCCATTCCTCCGCAGGTGCAGCCGAACTCCTGTCGCAGAAGGTTGCCTGCTCGGTGATCAATGCCGGCGACGGCGCGCATGAACACCCGACACAGGCGCTGCTCGATGCGCTGACGATCCGCCAGGCCAAGGGCCGCCTCGACAATATCGTGGTCGCGATCTGCGGCGACATCCTGCATTCGCGCGTCGCCCGCTCCAACATCATCCTGCTCAACACGATGGGCGCACGGGTGCGCGTCGTCGGTCCCGCAACGCTTCTGCCGGCGGGCATCCGCGACATGAGCGTCGAGGTCTGCGACACCATGGAGGAAGGGCTGAAAGGCGCCGACGTGGTGATGATGCTCCGCCTCCAGCGCGAGCGCATGTCCGGCGCCTTCGTGCCGTCGATCCGCGAATATTTCCACTTCTGGGGCCTCGATCGCGAGAAGCTGAAGGCCGCCAAGGACGATGCGCTGGTGATGCATCCGGGCCCGATGAACCGCGGCGTGGAAATCGCCTCCGATGTGGCGGACGGTCCGCAAAGCGTGATCGAGCGGCAGGTGGAGATGGGCGTCGCCGTGCGCATGGCGGTGATGGAAACCCTGATGCTGTCTGAAAACGGAGGGCCGCGCACATGAGACCGCTCGTTCTGAACAACGCCCGGATCATCGACCCCTCCCGTAATCTCGACGAAACCGGCACGATCATTGTTGAAGACGGGCGGATTTCTGCAGCCGGCGCCGATGCCCGAAATCAGGGCGCGCCGGAAGGCGCCGAGGTCATTGATTGCAACGGCCTGGTTGCAACCCCCGGCCTTGTCGATGCCCATGTCTTTGTCGGCGAACCCGGCGCGGAGCATACCGAAACCATCCAGTCCGCAGGCCTTGCGGCAGCTGCCGGCGGCATCACCTCCTTCATCATGATGCCGGACACCCATCCGCCGATTGATGACGTCGCGCTGCTGGAATTCGTGCTGAAAACGGCGCGCGACAACGCCGTGGTCAATGTCTATCCCGCTGCAGCCCTCACCAAGGGTCTCAAGGGCGACGAGATGACCGAGGTCGGCATGCTCAAGGCACAAGGCGCGGTTGCCTTCGCCAATGGCCGCTACTCGCTTTCCGACAACCGCGTGCTGCGGCGCGCCATGACCTATGCCCGCTCGTTTGACGCCGTGGTGGCGCTTGAGCCGCGCGACCGCTATCTCTCCGAGACCGGCGTGATGAACGAGGGACTGTTTGCAAGCTGGCTCGGCCTTTCGGGCACGCCGCGCGAGGCCGAGGTGATCCCGCTCGAGCGCGACCTCCGGCTCGCGACGCTGACGAGAGCCCGTTACCACGCCGCCCTGATTTCGGTTCCGGAATCGGTCGAGGCGATTGGTGTGGCGCGGTCGCGCGGGGCATCGGTCTCCAGCGGCATTTCGATCAACCATCTGACGCTGAATGAAAACGACATTGGCGAATATCGCACCTTCTTCAAGCTGTCGCCGCCGCTGAGGCAGGAAGAAGACCGGCTGAAGATGGTCGAAGCCCTGAAGGACGGCCTGATCGACATCATCGTGTCGTCGCACGACCCGCAGGATGTCGACACCAAGCGCCTGCCCTTCTCCGACGCCGAGGATGGCGCGATCGGCCTTGAAACCATGCTCTCGGCAGCTCTCAGGCTGCATCACAGCGCCGATGTGCCGCTGATGCGGCTGATCGATGCGATGTCGACGCGGCCTGCGAAGATCTTTGATCTTCCAGCCGGCACGCTGACGCCCGGCGCCAGGGCCGACATCACCCTGATCGATCTCGACGAGCCATGGGTGGTGACGGCGGACCGGCTGGTCTCGCGTTCGAAAAACACGCCGTTCGAAAATGCACGCTTTTCCGGCCGCGCCGTTCGGACCTATGTTGGCGGCAAGCTCGTCTATCTGGCAGACTGAGGCAAAAGGGGCTGACATGTTCTCATTCGATCTGACCGCGACCGAGACGGTGATTGCGCTTGTCGGCGGCTATCTTCTCGGCTCGATCCCGTTCGGCTACCTGATCACCAAGGCCGCAGGCCTAGGCGACATCCGCGGCATCGGCTCCGGCAATATCGGCGCCACCAATGTGCTGCGCACCGGCAAGCGGCACCTGGCAGCGCTGACGCTTCTGCTCGATGCGCTGAAGGCCACCTGCGCCGTCATTCTCGCTTCGACGCTTTACGGCAGCCAGGCAGGCCTGCTTGCGGGTGCGGCCGCCTTCATCGGCCATCTGTTTCCGATCTGGCTCGGCTTCAAGGGCGGCAAGGGTGTGGCGACCTATATCGGCGTGCTCCTCGGTGTCGCACCTGCCGCAGTGCTGATCTTCGCCTTTGTATGGCTGCTGATGGCGAGGCTCTCGCGCTATTCATCGCTTTCGGCGCTGATCGCGACGCTTGTCATTCCGGTTGCTCTGTGGATAATGGGCCTACCGCAGGTTTCACTTGTCATGGCCGTTCTGACGGTCATCTCCTGGTGGCGGCACAAGACCAATATCGAACGCCTGATTTCAGGCACCGAAAGCAGGATCGGAGACAAGGGGTGACGACAACGGGGAACGACCGCGCCAGGGCGAGACGCGCCCGCGTACCGGAAGCTCCCCTTTGAACGGCCGGTCCGGCATTACCCTTTCTGAAAGCCAGCGCGTCGCCTGGCTGCGGCTGATCCGCAGCGACAATGTCGGGCCCGTTACCTTCCGCGAACTGATCAATCATTATGGCAGCGCCGAGGCGGCGCTTGAACGCTTGCCGGAACTTGCCGTGCGCGGCGGCGCCGACAAGCGTTTTCGCGTGGCGACGGTGGCAGAGGCCGAAGGCGAAATCGAGACGGCTCTGCGCAACAAGGGGCGGTTCGTGGCAATCGGAGAGCCGGACTATCCCCCGGCGCTGAGGGCAATTGACGGCGCGCCGCCACTGCTTGCGATGTCGGGGAGCGGCGATGTGGCGACCCGACCCGCGCTTGGCATCGTCGGCGCACGCAATGCTTCAGTCGCGGGTGCCAAGTTCACCGCGATGATCGCAAATGCCGCGGCGGGCGCCGGCTACACCGTCGTCTCCGGCCTTGCGCGCGGGATCGATACCGCCGCCCACCGCGCCAGCCTGTTTCATGGCACGCTTGCCGTCATTGCCGGTGGGCTCGACCGCCCCTACCCTCCCGAAAACATCGGGCTCTACCGTGAAATCTGCGAGGAAGGCGGCGTCGCCATCAGCGAAATGCCCTATGGCTGGGAGCCGCGCGCCCGCGACTTTCCCCGCCGCAACCGTCTGATCGCCGGCTGTTCGCTTGCCGTGGTGGTGATCGAGGCGGCAAACCGTTCCGGATCGCTGATCACCGCGCGCCTTGCAAATGAGGCCGGCCGTCTCGTGCTCGCCGTGCCGGGCTCGCCGCTGGATCCGCGCGCCCAGGGCACGAATGGCCTGATCAAGCAGGGAGCAATGATCGTCTGCAGCCCGGAAGACGTACTGGAAGCGCTTTCGCCGCTCTCGGACATGGAGTTGCCGTTCAAGGGGGGAGCGGACGAGGATGAGGACGACGATCTGCCCGCCGCCGCGCCCGATGACGACGACCGCGTGCGGGTTGCCCAGGCGCTCGGGCCGAGCCCCTGCGAGATCGACGATCTGATCCGATTTACCGGTGTGAACGCAGCGGCGGTGCAGATGATCCTGCTCGAACTCGACCTTGCCGGACGACTGGTCAGGCATGCGGGCGGAAAAGTCTCGATGATTTGAAGCCTTGACGCCTCAATCGGCCGATCGGGCGATCCGCGCCTGGACGTCGCCCGCTTCGATGAACGCCATATCGATCAGATAGCAGAGCATTTCCGCGCCGTCCTTGTCGGAAATCCTGCGCAACTGCCCCAGTATCTGACGGATGTAGATGATCTCGTCCTCTGTCAACTTGCCATTCTTTTTGTTTTCATGAAGAAAAGAGGACATTCGCGCACCCCTGCAGCCGTCGCGGAACCAGTCAAACCCCGGAATTTGCCATGTTGATCGACAATAACGTCCCTGCCTGAGATTGCAATGTCAGGCAACATTCGCCTTAGGTTGTATTGACGTGCAAATCGGCAAAAAATCAGCGCGGGGCTTGACCCGGCGGCAATCGCTGTCCATTTCGGAAGCCGAGGCCCAAATGCCGAAAAGCCGCCCAAATGGACGGAAATCAGCCATTCCGCTTGATCTGTCAGCGAATATGGTAGAAGCGGATGCAAAGCGCGCTGGCAGAGCAGGGCACGGGCCTGAGCGTTTCAGCCGACGATGAAGACAGACCCGCTCGCAAGCGCTGGCCCCTCCGGCAGGAGAGAGCCGAGCGCGCGAGCCAAAATTTGCCGCAAAGATGCGGGCATCGAACGGACATTCGATGCAGATCCAGGAAACGGAACACATGGACGTTGTTGTTGTAGAGTCGCCCGCCAAAGCCAAGACGATCAACAAATATCTCGGCAAGGATTACAAGGTACTCGCCTCGTTCGGCCATGTGCGTGATCTGCCCGCCAAGGACGGCTCGGTCCTGCCCGATGACGATTTCTCGATGTCGTGGAAAGTTGACACCGCCTCGGCAAAGCGGGTCAAGGATATCGCCGACGCGATGAAGAATGCTGACGGCCTGATCCTCGCGACCGACCCGGACAGGGAAGGCGAAGCGATCTCGTGGCACGTCCTCGACCTCCTGAACAAGAAGAAGCTTCTGAAGGACAAGCCGGTCAAGCGCGTCGTGTTCAACGCGATCACCAAGAAATCCGTGCTCGATGCCATGGCGAACCCGCGCGATATCGATGAATCGCTCGTCAACGCCTATCTCGCCCGCCGCGCGCTCGACTATCTCGTCGGCTTCAACCTGTCGCCGGTGTTGTGGCGCAAGCTGCCGGGCGCGCGCTCGGCCGGCCGCGTCCAGTCGGTGGCGCTGAGACTTGTCTGCGACCGCGAAAACGAGATCGAACGCTTCGTTCCGGAAGAATACTGGAACATCGTTGCCGACCTGAAGACCGTGCGCGGCGATGGCTTCGAGGCGCGCCTGGTGCAGGCCGACGGCAAGCGCGTCCAGAAGAACTCGGTAAAGAACCAGGAACAGGCCTTCCGCATCCGCGACCTGCTCGAAGGCGCCACCTATTCGGTGGCAAGCGTCGAGGCAAAGCCGGTCAAGCGCAATCCGGGACCGCCCTTCACCACCTCGACCCTGCAGCAGGCCGCCTCCTCGCGCCTCGGCTTTTCCGCCTCGCGCACCATGCAGGTGGCGCAGCGGCTTTACGAAGGCGTCGACATCGGCGGCGAGACCGCCGGTCTGATCACCTATATGCGTACCGACGGCGTCTCGATGGCGCCGGAAGCCATCACCGCTGCGCGCGATGCGATCGGCGACCAGTTCGGAAAGCGCTACTTGCCCGAAAGCGCCCGCCACTATTCGGTGAAGGCCAAGAACGCGCAGGAAGCCCATGAGGCGATCCGCCCGACCGACTTTACCCGCACGCCCCAATCGGTGAAGAAGTTCCTCGATGCCGACCAGTTCCGTCTATACGACCTCGTCTGGAAGCGCGGCATTGCAAGTCAGATGGCGTCTGCCGAAATGGAGCGCACCACCGCCGAAATCACCGCTGCCAAGGGCGGCGAGAGCGCCGGCCTGCGCGCTGTCGGCACGGTCGTGAAGTTCGACGGGTTCCTTGCCGCCTATGCCGACAACCGCGAGGAAAAGACCCCGTCCGACGAGGACGAGGATGACGGCCGCCTGCCCGAGATCAACCAGGGCGAGGCCGTCGACAAGGACAAGATCCGCGCCACCCAGCACTTCACCGAACCGCCGCCGCGCTATTCGGAAGCCTCGCTGATCAAGCGGCTGGAAGAGCTCGGCATCGGCCGGCCGTCGACCTATGCCTCGACGCTCGCAACGCTGCGCGACCGCGAATATGTGACGATCGAGAGCCGCAAGCTGACGCCCGAGCCCAAGGGCCGGCTGGTGACGGCCTTCCTCGAGAATTTCTTCAACCGCTATGTCGAATACGACTTCACGGCCGAGCTTGAGGAAAAGCTCGACAAGATTTCCGACGGCACGCTCGAGTGGAAGCAGGTGCTGCGCGACTTCTGGAATGATTTCCACGCCCAGGTCGAAGGCACCAAGGAGTTGCGCGTCACCAACGTGCTCGATGCGCTGAACGAGGCGCTGGCGCCGCTGGTCTTTCCCAAGCGCGAGGATGGCGGCGATCCGCGCCAGTGCCAGGTCTGCGGGACCGGCCAGCTGTCGCTGAAGCTCGGCAAATACGGCGCCTTCGTCGGCTGCTCGAACTATCCGGACTGCAGCTTCACCCGTCAGCTTTCCGGCGATGCGGAGGCCCAGAATGGCGGCCTCAACCCGAATGAACCGAGCGAGCTTGGCACAGATCCCGAAACGCAGGAGCCGGTGACCCTGCGCTCCGGCCGCTTCGGGCCTTATGTCCAGCGCGGCGATGGCAAGGAGGCCAAGCGTTCCTCGCTGCCGAAGGGCTGGAAGCCGGAGGATATCGACCTCGACAAGGCGCTTCAGCTCCTGGGCCTGCCGCGCGATGTGGGTCAGCATCCGGAAGACGGCAAGGTGATCACCGCCGGCCTCGGCCGCTACGGGCCGTTCGTGCTCCATGACGGCACCTATGCCAATGTCGAGAGCATCGAAGACGTGTTCTCGATCGGCGTCAACCGCGCTGTCTCCGTGCTCGCCGACAAGCGGGCCAATGGCGGTCGCGGGCGGTCTGCGCCTGCCGCGCTGAAGTCGCTTGGCGACCATCCTGAAGGCGGCGAAGTCTCTGTAAACGAAGGTCGCTATGGCCCCTATGTGAAATGGGGCAAGATCAACGCCACCATCCCGAAGGGCAAGGACCCGCAATCGATCACCATGGAAGAGGCGATCCCGCTTCTGGCCGCCCGTGCCGAAAAGGCCGGCATCAAGAAGCCGGCCAAGAAGGCCGCTGCCGCCAAGAAAGCCCCTGCCAAGAAGGCTGCGCCGAAAAAGGCCGCCGCAACCAAGAAAACCACCGCTTCGACAAAGAAGGCGGCTGAAAAGAGCGACAGTTGAGCCAGAAACCGCGTCCCCGCCGGACGGAAAAGCAGAAGGCCGCCACCGGCCAGACCATCACTCCGGGCCAGACCATCATCCATGGCGCTGTGCCGCCGCGGGACGTGCTGCTCGCCTTCATCAGCGAGAACCCGGACCAGGCCTCCAAGCGCGAGATCGCCAAGGCCTTCGGGATCAAGGGTGATGACCGGGTGGCGCTGAAATTGCTGTTGCGCGACCTCGAAAACGAGGGCCTGCTGCAGAAGAAGCGCAAAAGCCTGATGCGCCCCGGCGCCCTGCCGCCTGTGACCGTTCTCGACATCACCACCCGCGACAAGGATGGCGAGCTGATTGCGCGCCCTGCCGAATGGCCGGATCACGAAGGGGTGGCCCCCGCCGTGCTCGTGCGCCAGTCGGGTGGCGCCAAGAGCGGCAAGCGCAATGGACCGACGGCAGGCCTCGGCGACCGCATCCTTGCAAAGATCTTCCCTTCGAAATCGGAGACCGGCCCCGCTTACACCGCCCGCATCATCAAGGTGCTCGACAAGCGCAAGCTTGCAGCACTTGGCGTGGTGCGGATGCTGGACGACGGTTCGGCGCGGCTGATGCCGATCGACAGGCGCGACGACGAGATCGATCTCGTCGATCTTGCCGATGCCAAGGACGGCGATCTCGTGGAAGTCGATGTCCAGCGCTCCGGCCGCTACGGCCAGCCGCGCGGCGCGGTCCTTGCCGTCGTCGGCTCGCTGGCGTCCGAGAAGGCCGTATCGATGATCGCGATCCATGCCCACGGCATTCCCCATATCTTCCCGAAGGAAGTGATGGACGAGGCCGAGGCCGCAAGGCCCGCCACCATGTCGCACCGCGAGGACTGGCGCGACCTGCCGCTCGTCACCATCGATCCGGCGGATGCCAAGGACCATGACGACGCTGTCTATGCGGAAGCCGATACGCGTCCGGAGAACGAAGGCGGCGTGATTGTCACCGTCGCGATCGCCGATGTCTCCTATTACGTTCGCCCGAAATCCTCGCTCGACCGCGAGGCGCTGAAGCGCGGCAATTCGGTCTATTTCCCGGACCGGGTGGTGCCGATGCTGCCCGAGCGGATTTCCAACGATCTCTGCTCGCTGCGCGAGGGAGAGGACCGGCCGGCGCTCGCCGTGCGGATGGCGTTCTCGAAGGAGGGCCGCAAGGCCTCCCACACCTTCCACCGCATCATGATGAAGAGCGCCGCCAAGCTCTCCTACCAGCAGGCCCAGGCCGCGATTGACGGAAAGACTGACGACAAGACCGGCCCGCTGCTCGAACCCGTGCTGAAGCCGCTTTGGGCTGCTTATGAAGCGATGAAGCGCGGCCGCGACCGCCGACAGCCGCTCGAACTCGACATGCCGGAGCGC
This sequence comes from Martelella limonii, assembly GCF_013344475.1. Lineage (GTDB taxonomy): Bacteria > Pseudomonadota > Alphaproteobacteria > Rhizobiales > Rhizobiaceae > Martelella > Martelella limonii. The sequence goes on from NZ_JABUOU010000008.1 coordinate 106,943, forward strand.
CGCATTCTGCTGAAGGAAGACGGCACGGTCGACAAGGTGGTCGTGCCCCCTCGCCTCGACGCCCACAAGCTGATCGAGGAGATGATGATCCAGGCGAATGTCGCCGCCGCCGAGACGCTGGAGCAGAAGCGCCAGACGCTGATCTACCGCACCCACGACGCCCCCTCGCTTGCCAAGCAGGAGACGCTGCGCGAGTTTCTGGCCACGCTCTCGATCCCGCTTGCCAAGGGCGGCAATCTGCGCGCCAATTCCTTCAACGGCATCCTGTCGAAGGCCGAGGACAGCCCGCACAAGGATATCGTCAACCAGATGGTGCTGCGCTCTCAGAGCCAGGCGGTCTATTCACCGGAAAATATCGGGCATTTTGGCCTGAACCTGATGAAATACGCCCATTTCACCTCGCCGATCCGCCGCTATGCCGACCTGATCGTCCACCGCGCGCTGGTCGCCTCGCTCCATCTCGGCGAAGGCGGGCTGACGGCTGAGGAAGAGGCCCAGCTCGAGGACATCGCCGCCGAGATCTCGACCTTCGAGCGCCGCGCCATGGCCGCCGAGCGCGAGACCGTCGACCGGCTGGTCGCGCACCATCTTGCGGGCCGCATCGGCGAGAGCTTCGACGGTCGCGTCGCGGGCGTCACCCGGTCCGGCCTGTTCATCGCGCTGCCGGAGTATGGCGCGGACGGCTTCATTCCGGTCTCCACGCTCGGGTCCGATTATTTCGTCCATGACGAGGTGCGCCAGGCGCTGGTCGGCGAGAAGACAGGGCTCGGCTACCAGCTCGGCGACGATGTCGAGGTCCAGCTCGTGGAGGCGATCCCGCTTGCAGGCGCGCTGCGCTTCGAGATGCTGAGCAACGGCAAGAAACTGCCCGCCGCAACCCGCTCCTTCCACAAATCCAAACGCGGCCGCCCGATGCGCGGCGGCAGGCCCGGCCCGCGTGGAAGACGCTAGACTGCCACAGTCTGCAAAGTCCCGGCTGCGCTCAAGATGATGTCGGAACCGTCAGGCGTCTTCGCCACTGGGCCTGCGAACAATATCCGGAATGTGAAGAGCAAGATTGCCCTCCATCACGAAGGGCGCCTAATGCAGGCGCGCGCCGTTCTCGATGTGCCTGTCGATGCCGGCAAGCACAACGGCGCCGGTTTCGTCGGCAAAGCCGAGCGTGAGCACTTCGGAACGAACCGGACCGATCTGGCGCGGTGGAAAATTGACAACCGCCATGACCTGACGGCCAAGCAGGCTTTCCCGCTTGTAATGCACCGTGATCTGGGCGGATGATTTCTTGACGCCGATCTCGGGACCGAAATCGATCTTCAACTTGTAGGCGGGCTTGCGGGCCTCGGGAAAGTCTTCCACCTCGATGATCGTGCCGATGCGGATATCGACCTTCAGGAAATCGTCGAAGCTGATCTCGTCACTCATCTTGGCACCTAACCGGCAAGTTCACGGGAGCGTTTGCAAGCGGCGTCAAGAGCGCGGTCGAACACCGGCTGAATGCCGTCCTCCGCCATCAGATGCTCGAGTGCCGCAGCCGTTGTCCCGCCGGGGGACGTGACATTCTTGCGAAGCGCGCCCGCATCGTCCGGGGAGCGATCAAGCAGCGCGCCGGCGCCGATCACCGTGCCGCGTGCAAGCCGCATGGCAAGATCGGCATCGAGCCCGAGCTTGCGGCCGGCTTCCGCCATCACTTCCACCATATGGAACACATAGGCCGGACCGCTGCCGGAAACCGCGGTCACCGCATCGATATCGGCTTCCTTTTCGACCCATTCGACATCGCCGACGGCTGCAAGCAGCGCATCGGCGGTTGCCCGGCCGGTCTCGTCAACCCGCTCATTGGCATAAGCGCCGATCATGCCGCGGCCGATCATCGCGGGCGTATTGGGGATGGTGCGCACCGTCGGCACATGGCCGAGACGCTCTTCGAAATAGGCGAGCGTCTTGCCGGCTGCGACCGAAACGACCAGCGTGTTCTCGTCAACCATCGGACGGACGGTTTCGAGGACGGCATACATCACCTGCGGCTTGACGGCGAGGACGAGGATCTTCGCCTTGATCGCCTCGGAGGCGGCGACCACATGGCGGATGCCGCTGCTGTCGAGAAGGTTCTTGATGCTGTTGGCGGGATTGGGATCGATGACGGTGATCGCTTCGCGCCTGAGGCCGCCTGCGACCCAGCCTGACAGCATCGCGCCGCCCATGTTTCCAGCGCCGACAAGAACCAGGCCATCGATCTCGGCAAGCGCGCTCATATCAGGCTTCTCCAACGGTCTCGAACAGGACGGCCTTCATCGCGTCGTCGGCGGACATGCCGGACCAGACCACGAACTGGAAGGCCTGAAAATAGTTCTCGCAGGCATCGAGCCCGCCCGAAAGCGTGCCCTCGACCTGCTGGTTTGTAGGCTCGGCCCCGCCTGCCAGAAGCAGCGACTGGCGGTAGACCACGACATTCTCATGCGCCCAGAAGTCGAAATGGCCCATCAGCACCTGCGCATTGACGCGCGACAGAAGCTTGAGCACCTCGTTGACGCGGTGTTCCGGCACGCGCAGGTCAAAGGCGCAGGCCAGATGCAGCGCCTCGTAATGGCTCATCCAGGAAAACGACACATGGTAATCCGCCCAGCGGCCGCCCACCGTCATGGCGATTTCATCCTCGCCCGAACGCTCGAACGTCCACTCATTCGTGGCAGCCACGAATTCGATCATGTCGACCGGATTGTTCAGTCGTTCGATTTCCAGCAAACCAAGGCTCATAAACCACCTGTTCAGCGCGAGAGCCGCCGCACCTCCGGCTTTGCGGATTGGCGCGAATGCTTGGGGGCTCTCCAGCTTCCATTTCGAATCATCTATTAAAATCAGTGTATAATGCGTTTTCGCCAGCGCCAGCCCCCAGACCTGAAGCTTTCGCCTCCGGCCCCATTTGCAGCCTGTCAAAATGATTCAGTCGGACCGCCTAACTGACTCTGCGACCTCAGTTTTTTCAGCATGTCCACAGGTTGGAATTTTTTTGGTGAATTTTGTCTTAACCGCTCCGCAAGCCGTTCCCGCCTGCCTCCCGAAAACGAAAAAGCGGGCTGCACTGGCAGCCCGCTCTCAAATTCCGATTTTCTTGTGGCCTGGGAGGCGCTTTATTCGCCGGCGGCGTGCTTTGCCTCAAGCGCCTCGATGCGCGCCCTGAGCGCGTCATTTTCATCGCGGGCCCGGATCGCCATGTCGCGCACGGCGTCGAATTCCTCGCGCTTGACGACATCCATGCTGTTCAGCCAGCGTTCCACCTGAGCCTTGACCGCGGTCTCCAGGTCCTTGCCCGCGCTCTGCACGGAGCCTGCCGCATCGGTCATCAGCTTCGCCAGATCGTCGAGGATGCGGGTAGTGCCGGAACTCATGTCGCTGTCTCCTTGGTCGTGCCGGCGCCCGTGCCGGCTCAATTTATCTTGAAGTAGTGCCGGTTTGCCCATGCCGCAAGCCCGCGCCATCAATATCTGCCGTAGGCCCCACACTTTCGCCAGCTTGACCGGGCTGGATTATATCGCCATCTTCCGGCGCGATCAAAAAGGAACCCTTGCCTTGCTGCCAGACAATATCCGGCTTGCCGCCATTCCCTACCCCGCGATCGATCCGGTCGCCGTGAATCTCGGCCCGCTTCCGGTCCACTGGTACGGCCTTGCCTATGTGGTCGGCATCCTGCTCGGCTGGCTCTATGCGCGCCAGCTTCTGAAGCGGGAAAGGCTCTGGCCGGGCAATACAAGGCCGATGGAGATCGCCCGGCTCGACGATTTCGTCACCTGGTCGGTGATCGGCATCGTCGTCGGCGGGCGGCTCGGCTACATGCTGTTTTATGCCACGGGCACCCTGATCGCCAATCCGCTGACGCTTTTCTACATCCAGGACGGCGGCATGTCGTTCCATGGCGGACTGATGGGCATGATCATCGCGATGGTGATCTTTTCGAGACGCCACGACATCCCGGTCTGGTCGCTGCTGGACCTGATCGGAACGGTGGCGCCGATCGGGCTGTTCTTCGGCCGCATCGCCAACTTCGTCAACGGCGAATTGTGGGGCCGGGTCTCGGACGTGCCGTGGGCGATGGTGTTTCCCGGTGCAGGCGACCTGCCGCGTCACCCGAGCCAGCTCTACGAGGCGGGTCTCGAGGGGCTGATGACGCTCATTATCCTGTTCATCATCACACAGTTCTTCGGCACGCTGAAACGGCCCGGCCTGACGGCAAGCATCTTCATCTGCCTCTACGCGCTGTCACGGATCTTCGTCGAGTTCTTCCGCGAGCCCGACCCGCAACTCGGCTATCTGTTTGGCGGCTTCGTGACCATGGGCATGGTGCTGTCATTGCCGATGCTTGCCATCGGCCTCTGGGGCATCTGGAATTCGGGGCGGATGGCAAAGCGGAGCCAGAGCCCTTGACCACGCCGCTGCTGAACAAGATCAGGGCCATGATCGAGGCCGATGGCCCGATGCCGGTCTCGACCTATTTCTCGCTCTGCCTTGCCGACCCCGAGCACGGCTATTACCTGACGCGCGACCCGCTGGGCAAGGACGGCGACTTCACCACAGCGCCGGAAATCTCCCAGCTCTTCGGCGAACTTGTCGGCGTTTTCCTGATCACCGCCTGGCAGGCCCATGGCAGTCCCTCCGCGACCCGGCTGATCGAAGGCGGCCCCGGACGCGGCACGATGATGGCGGATTGCCTGCGCACCATCGCCGCCCTGTCACCGCAGATGTATCATGGGCTTTCGGTTTGCATGCTGGAGACAAGCCCCGCCCTCCGCGCCCGTCAGAAGGAAACACTCAAGGCCCACGTCCGACTGATCCACTGGGTTGACCGGCTGGAGGACATAGCTGACGGCTTCACGCTGTTTGTCGCCAACGAACTCTTCGACGCGCTGCCGATCCGGCAATTCGTGAAATCGGGCGCGGATTTCTTCGAGCGCGCGGTTCAGGTTGACGATGACGGCGCGCTCGGCTTTTGCCTGTCGCCTGCCCGTCTCGACGGCGATACCCTGCCGAAAGGCTTCGAGCACGCGCCGGAGGGAGCGATCTTCGAATACGCGCCGGCGCGCGAGGGGTTGATGCGGGAGATCGCCGCACGGCTTGCGCGCGCAGGCGGCAGCGCGCTGGTGATCGACTATGGCCATCTTGAAAGCGGCTTTGGCGATACGCTGCAGGCACTGCGTGATCACCGCTTCGATCCGCCGCTTGCTCATCCGGGCGAAGCCGACCTGACGAGCCATGTGGATTTCGAAGCGCTTGCCAAAGCGGCACGCCTCGAAGGCGCCCACATTCACCCGGCCATGACCCAAGGCGCCCTTCTGGCAGACCTCGGGCTTGGCGCACGCGCCTCGGCACTCGGGCGCGGCAAAGATCGCGCCACGCAGGAAGCGATCGTCGCGCAGGCCCGCCGACTTGCAGGCGACGGGCCGGACGACATGGGCGATCTTTTCAAGGCGCTTGCCATCTCGTCCCCCACCGTGAGACTCCCCCCGTTCGACGGCACGGATTGACAAACCATCGCCTGACGCCCCACCATTTGCGCCACGACACACTGGATGGATTGCATGCCTGACACCGCCGATCGCGATGCGCCTTCACCGATGCAAAGCCCGCTTTTCGAGGAAAGGCTTGCCGGAACCGATATCCGTCACGGCTTCTTCACCCGCAAGGGCGGCGTTTCTGCGGGCCTTTACGAGAGCCTCAACTGCGGCATCGGCTCTGCCGACGAGCCCGGAGCTGTCGCTGAAAACCGGGCGCGCGTCGCAGCCTGGTTCGACCAGCCGGCCGACAAGCTCGTCACGCTCTATCAATGCCATTCCGCCGACGCGCTTGCCGTTTCCGCCCCGCCTGAGGGCGAGCGTCCCCATGCCGACGGCATGGCGAGTGCGACGCCCGGGCTCGTGCTCGGCGTGCTGACCGCCGATTGCGGCCCCTTGCTGTTTGCCGACCCGGAAAACGAGATCATCGCGGCAGCCCATGCCGGCTGGCGCGGCGCCTTCAGCGGCGTGATCGAGGCGACCGTCGAGAAAATGGTATCGCTCGGCGCGAAAAGGCGCGCGATCATCGCCGCGCTCGGCCCCACGATCGGGCCGGAAGCCTATGAGGTCGGCCCCGAATTCGTCGAGCGCTTCACCACGGCCGATCCGACATTCAGGGCGCTTTTTCGCCCCTCGCCGACCGATGGCCATGCCTTTTTCGACCTGCCGTCATTCATCGGCCTGAGACTTGAACGGGCGGGGATAGAGCACGACATCATCCGTCACTGCACCTATCAGGACGAGGAAGGTTTTTATTCCTATCGTCGCGGCACCCATCGCGGCGCCGCAGATTATGGCCGGCAGATTTCGGCCATTTCCATCATCTGAGCATTTCATGGCGTGGGATCACGCCGGGGGAGACTGACATGGCGCTCGCTTTTGAAGCTGAAGAATATGCGGAACGATTGACGCGGCTGAAGGCCGCGATGGCGGAGAAGAAGCTCGATGCCGTGCTCCTGTTCGCGCAGGAAAGCATGTACTGGCTGACGGGCTATGACACGTTCGGCTTCGTGTTCTTCCAATGCCTGGTCGTGACCGCCGATGGGCGCACGGCGCTGTTGACGCGCTCCGCCGATGTCCGCCAGGCCCGCCAGACATCCAATATCTCCGAAATCCGCATCTGGGTGGATCGCGGCCAGACCGACCCCTCGCGCGACCTGAAGGACATGCTCTCCGACATGGACCTGCTCGGCTGCCGCATCGGCGTCGAATACGACACCCACGGCATTACCGGACGGTCGACCCACTTCCTCGACAGCCAGCTGAGCTCTTTCGGCCAGCTCGAGGATGCCTCCTACCTTGTCAGCAATCTCCGGCTGATCAAGTCGCCGGCGGAAATCGCCTGCATCGAAAAGGCGGCGACGCTTTGCGACGATGCCTTCGAGGCCGCATTGCCGTTGATCCGCCCCGGCGCCGACGAAGCCGAGATCCTTGCCACCATGCAGGGCGCGGTCCTTTCAGGCGGCGGCGACTATCCGGCCAACAACTTCATCGTCGGCTCGGGCGAGAGCGCACTTCTTTGCCGTTCGAAATCCGGCCGCCGCAAGCTCGATGCCAATGACCAGCTGACCCTCGAATGGGCGGGCGTATGGTCGCATTATCACGTGGCCGCCATGCGCACGGTTCTGGTCGGCGAACCAAGCGACCGCCACCAGTCACTGTTTCGCGCGGCAACCGCGACGCTGTCTGCGATCGAGGAAATCCTCAGGCCGGGTCACACCTTCGGCGAGGTGTTCGACAAGCATGCCGAGATCATGGATGCGCGCGGCCTGTCGCGCCATCGGCTGAATGCCTGCGGCTATTCGCTCGGCGCCCGATTCGCGCCGTCGTGGATGGAGCACCAGATGTTCCACACCGGCAATCCGCATCCGATCCTGCCCTCGATGTCGCTGTTCGTGCATATCATCATCATGGATTCCGACAGCGGCACCGCCATGACGCTCGGGCGCACCTACCTGACCGGCGAGGATGATCCGCGCCCGCTGTCGCGTCTTGGTCTCGAGCTTTACACAAAATAAAGCACGATCACGGTCGGCGTTTGACATTGCCTCGCCCTCTCCCGAAAATTGACCGGATTTTCAACGGAAGGGCGAGGGAAATGGTGCGCGCAGCAAGCATTCTACTCGTGGCCGGACTGCTTTCAGCCTGCACACGTTTCGACGCGATGATGGGCGACAGCGGGCCTCCGGAGCCTGTCGGCACCCTGCCGCCTGCAGCTTCGCCGGCACCGATTGCGGCCGCGCCTGCCGAGACCGTTTCCAGACAGTCACTCGCAGCACCGTCAGGGATCGCCCAGCCGACCTATGCGGCGGCACCGGCCCAGACCTATGAGGTCGCCCAGGCCAGCGGTGCGTCCTACCAGGTAGCACAGGCAAGCGGCACCACCTATGACGCGACGCCCGGCGTCGGTCGTCCGCCGAGCACATTCGGCGCGCAGGCTGCAGGCCTTCAGCCCGCCGCTCCGGCCTACGAGCCGCCGCAACCGGCCGTGGTCGCCCCCTCCGCCGCCCTTCCCCCGCCCGTTCAGGCGCCCCAGGCTCCGGCTTCACCCCCGCAGCAGGCGGCAACGGCGCCCGCTGCGGCACCGGCGGCATCGATCGCAGCCGCAGACACGATCCGCTTCCTGCCGATCATCGGAGCGCCGTCAGACAAGCTGCAGCCGCTTTCGGCCCGTCTTGGCGACACCGCACGGGCGGCGGGGCTCTCGATCGTCGCCATGGATGATGCCGCGGCCGACCTCAGCCTCAAGGGCTATTTCTCGGCTGTCGATCAGGACGGCGTGGTCTCGGTCATCTATGTCTGGGACGTGATCGGCCAGAATGGCGTCAGGCTGCACCGCATCCAGGATCGCGAAGCGTCGACCAGCGGCGGATTTACCGGCTCCGATCCGTGGACAGGCGTCACGCCGGAGATGATGTCGGCGATCGGACAGAAATCGATCGGCGCGCTTCTGGGCTGGCTCGACACGCAGGGTTGAGGCACGTAAGTCGCGTCATGGAAATGTAAAAAATCCGGAAAAACCCGCTTCGCGGCTTGACTGCGGACTTGCTTTAACGTTGATCCACGTTAAAAAGCGACAGTCAGACTGAACGGGCGGTATGATATGAAAGTTTTCGCGGGCAATTCCAACCGACAGCTTGCCGAAGCGATCTGTAACTATCTCAATGTACCGCTCGGCAAGGCTACGGTTCGCCGCTTCGCCGATCAGGAAATCTTCGTTGAAATTCAGGAAAATGTGCGCGGCGAGGACGTCTTCGTCGTCCAGTCGACCTCGTTTCCGACCAATGACCACCTGATGGAACTGCTGATCATGATCGATGCGTTCCGGCGTTCTTCCGCGCGCCGGATCACAGCGGTTCTGCCCTATTTCGGCTATGCCCGCCAGGACCGCAAGCCCGGTCCGCGCACGCCGATCTCTGCCAAGCTCGTGGCAAACCTCATCACCCAGGCCGGCGCCAACCGCGTCCTCACGCTCGACCTTCACGCAGGCCAGATCCAGGGCTTCTTCGATATCCCCACAGACAATCTCTATGCCCTTCCGATTCTCACCCGCGACATCAAGGCGCGGCGCAATCTGGATAATGTCATGGTGGTTTCGCCCGATATCGGCGGTGTGGTGCGCGCCCGTGCACTTGCCAAGCGGCTCGACTGTCTTCTCGCGATCGTCGACAAGCGCCGTGAACGGCCGGGCGAAAGCGAAGTGATGAACATTATCGGCGATGTCGAGGGCAAGGACTGCATCCTGATCGACGATATCGTTGATTCCGGCGGCACTCTGGTGAACGCCGCAGAGGCGCTTTTGAACAATGGCGCGCTGTCAGTCACCGCCTACATCACCCACGGCGTCCTTTCCGGCGCCGCCGTCGAGCGGATTTCCAATTCCAAGCTCGAAGAACTGGTGATCACCGATTCGATCCAGCCGCGCAGCGACATGGTGGCCTCGTCCAAGGTGCGGGTGGTTTCCACGGCAGGGCTGATCGGCGAGGCCATCAACCGCACCAGCCACGAATCCTCCGTTTCAAGCCTGTTCGACTGAGACGATCCACCCGCGGTTTCCTCAGGACGGCTTCGTCAAGTCGGGGCCGCTGCGGTTCAGTCCGCCGTTTTGACGCTGCCGCACCGGATTGCCTTCGCCTTGAGGCGCGCCGGCGCCTGAACCCTCATTCCCGTTTGCGGCACAAAGCGTCAGACGGCCATGCTCCTGACCGGCGGCTGCACAGGCACGGCGATGTCGTTGCCGTTGACGACGGCCTCGATCGCGCTGCGGGGCTCAGGCTTGCCGAAATAATAGCCCTGCGCGCGCAGGCAGTGTTCACGATGCAGGAATTCGAGCTGCTCCTCGGTTTCGACGCCTTCTGCTAGCACCCTTATCCCGAGGCTCCGGCTGATGATGACCGTGGCGCGCACGATTGCAGCCGACAACTCGTCCCCCGGCAGGCCTGCCACGAACGACCGGTCGATCTTGATCTTGTCGAAGGGAAACTGCTGCAGCGTCGCGAGCGACGAGTAGCCGGTTCCGAAATCATCCATCGCGATCTTCACTCCGAGCCGCTTCAGCGCCGAGATCGAATCATGGGCGCGCTGGCCATCCTCGACGAGGCCGCTTTCGGTGAATTCCAGTTCAAGCCGCTCGGGCGGAAAACCGGTTTCCCGCAGGATAGCCTCGACCTTTCGCGGGAAGCGCGCATCGGCAAGCTGGCTGGCCGAGACATTGACGCCGATCTGGAAAGGGTTGCGCCAGGTCGCGCCATCCAGACAGGCCTGGCGCAGCACCCATTCGCCGAGCGCGCCGATAAAGCCGGTGCGCTCGGCAAGCGGTATGAACTCGTCGGGACTGATGAGACCGAGATCCTTGTGGAACCAGCGGAGCAACACCTCGAAGCCGAATATTTCGCGGGTCTCGGTCAGACGCTGCTGCTGATAGAACAGGCGGAACTCCCCTTCCTCAAGAGCCCGGCGCATGTCCAGCGCCAGGGCGTTCAGCCGCCGTTCGCCATGATCGCGTCTGACGTCGTAGAAGACGATGCTGTTGGCGCCGCCCCGCTTGGCGCGCTGAAGCGCAACATCGATGCGGGCAATCAGCTCATATGTGGAATTGCCGTCGGTGGGAAACCCGGTGAAGCCGCAATGGAGCTTCACTTCGAAGGAGGTTCCCTCCCAGACGATCGGCCGGGCGATTTCATCGAGCGCGCGGCGAAAGGTCCGCGCCACCTCGACCCGGCCGGCAGACGTTTTCAGGATGACTGCGAATTCGTCATCGCCCACGCGCGCTACGAAGCAATCGGAAGGCAGTTGCTCCACCAGCCCTCGTGCGACATGGCGCAGGATATGGTCGCCCGCGCTGTGTCCATGGACGTCGTTGATCTCCTTGAACCCGATGATGTCCAGAAAGCCCACGGCGAACCTGCTATTGCCATGGCTGCCCTCGTCGATCAGGCGTTCGAGCACAGTCGAGAAGGAGCGGCGATTGGGCAGGCCGGTCAGACCGTCATGCGCTCCGGCGATCGTGACCTGTCTGTCGACCTGTTCGCGGTTCTTGGCTTCGATGATCAGAAGCGCCAGTCCCACGATCACCACCACGCTGATGCCCTGCGCGGTAAAGAAGGTCATGGTCTGCGACGACAGCCCCTCACCGGGAATGGGTATGGAGCCGTCGTTGACGACCTCCATTCCAATCATGCTGATGAAGTGCACGCTGAAGATCGCCAGGATGAAGAACGACGTGGCGACCATCTGGCAGCAAAGGGCGCGCATGCGCACGGGCGCGGAAAAGGCGAGCGTTGAGAACAGGATTCCAAGGACGATGCTCGCTGCGACAAAGCCCCAGGACCATTCATAGCGCCCCGGACCGTCATAGCCCGCCATGCCGACGAAATGCATCAGCGCAATGCCTGCTCCGACGATCGCCCCTCCCAATTCCACGGGAAGCTTCCGCCCGCCCCGATAGAAGACGAAGACGCCTGCCGTCGTCATGATGACGGCGATCGCGAGCGACAGAAATGTGAGCGCTGGATCATAGACGTGCGGCAGATTGTCATCATAGCCGAGCATGGCGGAGAAATGGGTGCACCAGATCGTCATGCCGCCGACGGCCCCGGAAAGCAGCAGCCAGATCCAGGCTTGTTCTATCGGCGTGGAACGCACGCGCACGATCAGGCTCATCGTCAGATAGCCGCCGACAAGCGCCACGAAAAACGCAGCCGCGAAGGCACGATACATGTGCCCATCCGCCATGAAACCAGACATCGCGTCCAAATAAACCTCCGTGAACCTGTCCTGATACGAGGACGCAATCAGTCCGGATCGGGTGACCCCGTCAGGCCCAACGTTATTTATCCGCGACGATACACCGTCAATCTCTCTTTTGGATAGGTTTGCTTGCCTTTTGGGGCTACCTCCTATATAGGCAGCCCGTTCGCGCAGACACCCTTGGAGGCAGCGCGAATGAGCGACGGAGACGGCGCTCCGTCTTGCAGACGATCAATGTATGGCCTGCAGGGCGCTCCTAACACAACCGAAAGGAATTGCCATGAGCAAGACCAATGCAATGCTCACGGCCGAAGCACGCGAACGGGTCGGTAAGGGGTCCGCCCGGGAACTGCGTCGCAACGGCATGGTACCCGCTGTCATTTACGGCGACAAACAAGCCCCTGTTTCGATCGCGATCTCCCGCAACGAGATCTCGAAGCGCATCTTCGGCGGTGGTTTCATGACGACCACCTTCACTGTCGAAGTCGGCAAGAAGAAGTACATGGTCCTGCCGAAGGACTACCAGCTCGACCCGGTTCGCGATTTCGTGATGCATGTCGACTTCCTGCGGATTTCGGAAAAGAGCGTCGTGACCGTCGCTGTTCCGGTTCACTTCATCAATGATGAAAAGTGCCCCGGTATCCGCAAGGGCGGCGTGCTCAACATCGTCCGCCACGAAGTTGAATTCCACTGCCCGGCCAATGCGATCCCGGACAGCATCACGGTTGACCTCGCTTCGGCCGAACTCGGCGACAGCATCCACATTTCGGCGGTCGAACTGCCGGAAAACGTGACGCCCGTCATCACCGACCGCGACTTCACCATTGCAACCATCGCAACGCCTGCCGGCCTCAAGTCCGATGCCGAGGATGGCGACGAGGAAGCCGATGAAGTCGAAGAAGAAGGTTCGGAAGAAGACTGATCTTCTTCGGACCGGTTTCAGAAGCATCGAAAGGCGCGGGCATTTGTCCGCGCTTTTCAGTTTCAAGCAGACGTGTTTTTTTATGGCGAATACGGCCAAGTGACGATATTAAAGATTTGAAACTTCAATTTTCAAACGCGCCAGCCGCGTAACCGGTGCCGGAGCATTTCGGCTTGACGGCCAGACGATGGGGCCAAGCCGGGCGTTGAATGCATTGCGCAAGTCAGGGGTATTGATTGCGGCTCCGAAGAATAGGTACTCCGGGAAAGATTGCGCTAACATGCGGACTTTCCCTGGCAACCGCGATCGTGCTGGCTTCCCTTTGTGGCCTCTGGGTAATAGAGGAACGCATCACAGACGCGACCGGCTATATCTCCACACTTGCCGATGAAACGGTGCTGGTTCTGGCAACGGCAGATTTGGAAACAGCCAGCGTCATCGCGCAAGGTCTGGTCGCCACGCCTGAGGTCAGGAAGATCGAGATCAGGCGCGCCCGAGGCTTGCCGGACATCGTGCTGAAGGATGATGACCTGACGCGGGGCGGCGAAAAGGCCCTGATGGCGCTAACCCGCCCGATCACGCCCGCCGCCGGCGCCAACCAGATGACCGAGCTTTCGCTCTATTTCGTGCGTCCCGATCGCTGGATCTGCACCATCCTCATCGGACTTTGCTTGCTGGCATTCGCCTTCAAGGTCTTGCTGATCTGGCGCGCGCCCGAACTGCTGCAGAACCTTGTGCTTCGCCGCCATTTGCAGGCCACCCGGTCTTCATCATCCGTGAGCAGACCGCGGCATCGACGGCTCGCGCGCATTCTATCACCGACGGAGGATGCGGCCCTGCCGCAGGTGGGCACGCTGGGTGGCCTGCTTGAAAGTGAAACGGACATGGCGATGCTGCTTTCGGTCCATGGCAAGGTCGTCGATGTCAGCCCCGGCTGGCTGAAGGCCGGCGGCTATCGCCGGGAAAATGTCATCGGACGCCCGCTTCATCATTTCATTTCCGACGCAGACCGCAAGATGGTGACAGACCGGCTGGAGCGGTTGACATCGTCCGGCGTTTCTCAGGTCGGAACGCTGAAATTCCTTGCCAGGAAGGGCGAAACCATCGACATCTGGTTTGCGGCAAGCCCGGTCTCCACGCCGGACGGCCAGCACTTCACGCTCGCCATCATCCGCCAACTGCCGGAAATCAGCGAGGCGGGGCACCCTTTGCCGCCGGTCCTTACCGATCAGCTGACCGGACTGTTGAACCGGATGGGCTTCGAACGCGCGCTGACCCGGCTCCTTGCTGCAGGCGGTGATGAAATCATCTGCATCCTCGCCGATTTCGACCGTTTCAAGCTCGTCATCGACCACCATGGCTATGAGACAAGCGAAGAGGTGTTGCGCGCCTTCGTCAGCCGCCTGAGCGCGGCGCTCGACCCTGTTTCACTCTCGGCAAGGCTGGGGGGTGACGAGTTCGCCTTTGTAATCAAGGGTCCGAATGCCAGGACCCTTGCGGAGAATTTCGCGGCCGCCATTCACTATGCGACCTATCGTCCGGTTCTGGTGCGCACCCACTCCGTCACGGTCAATATCAGGGTGGGCATTGCCATTGCGCCGCTGCATGCCAATACCAGCGAAACCTTGATGCGCAACGCGACCATCGCGGTTTCCGCACAGAAGGCGACCGGTCGCCAGGGCACGACATGGTTTCAGCCCGCCATGCTCGCCGACACCAGGAAGCGCGCTGAAATCCAGGCCGATATCCAGCGCGGCATTGAAGACAATCTGTTCGAGCCGCGCTTCCAGCCGATCATCAGCCTGGCAAGCGGACGACTGGTGGGCTTCGAATCGCTGATGCGCCTCAGTCACCCCCAGAAAGGGGTGATCATGCCGAACGAATTCATCGCCATTGCCGAAGAAACAGAACAGATCGGCCCGGCCGGGAGGCAATTCCTCGCCAAGGCGCTGGCGGGGCTGCGCCAGATCAGCAGGCATTGCGAGAACGAACAGCTCAACATGAGCGTGAACCTCTCGCCGAACCAGCTCAACCCGGCCATGATCGATTTCGTGGGCGACAAGCTCGAAGCCTTCGGCATCTCGCCATCCCGGCTGACAATCGAAATCACGGAAGCCGTTTTCATCGACGACAGCGATCGCATCCGCGAAAGCCTTCTCAAGCTCAGGGCGCTGGGCTGTCGGCTGGCGCTGGATGATTTCGGCACCGGCTATTCGTCACTGTCCTATCTGTCGCGCCTCCAGGCCGACATCATCAAGATCGATCAGTCGTTCACCCGCAATCTCACCGATCCCGATCAGGCGGTTGCCAGCCGCGCCCGCCGTCTGATTGAAGGCATCGCAGCCATTTCCATCAGCATGGGTTGCGTGTTGGTGGCCGAAGGCGTCGAGAACAACGAGCAGGCGCGCCAGGTGCAGGCGATTGGCGTTCAACTGGGCCAGGGCTACCTTTATGCACGGCCGATGACGCTCGCCCAAACCGTTGCCTGGATCCGTTCCAGTTGACACCGGCACCGAAAACCGGTTCTTGAAAGCGGTTTTCAACACGGGACGTACCCATGCTCATCATCGCGGGCCTCGGCAATCCGGGCAGCCAATATGCCGGCAATCGCCACAATATCGGCTTCATGGCCGCTGACGCGATCGCCGACGCCAATGGCTTTTCGCCCTGGTCGAAGAAGTTCAAGGGCCTGATCGCGGAGGGAAGCCTCGGCGGCGAAAAGGTTCTGCTCGTCAAGCCGCAAACCTTCATGAACCTCTCGGGCGAGAGCGTTGGCGAAGCCATGCGCTTCTACAAGCTGACGCCAGACGATCTCGTTGTGATCTATGACGAGCTCGATCTGCTGCCCGGAAAGGCGCGCATCAAGACCGGCGGCGGTTCCGGCGGCCACAACGGCATCAAGTCGATCGATGCGCATTGCGGCACGCAATACCGGCGGCTGCGGCTGGGTATCGGCCATCCGGGCGCCAAGGAGCGGGTGCATGGCCATGTTCTGGGCGATTTCGCCAAGTCCGATGCGGAATGGCTTGAGCCTATGCTGGAAGCCCTTGCCCGCAATGCCGATCTGCTGGCGCGAGGCGAGGATTCGCAGCTGATGAACAAGCTTGCGCTTTCTTCAGGCGGCGAACCCCGGAAGGCGGAGCCGGCACCTGCCGCTCCCGTCCGCAAGGGTCAGTCGCACATCCACAAGGCCCGCCAGCCCGGCAAGCCCAAGCTTCCCGAAACAGGGCCGATGGCCGACATGCTGAAAAAGATGTTCGGGCAGGACAAGAAGTAGCTGGCAACACGCTTACCGGCATGCTGCTTCAAGTCCCGTTCCGATTCCACCTAAGGCTCATGGTGCGCTCCAGCCAGCCGAGACCCGCGAGCGCAAGGCCGAGGCCGATCAGCGAGACGACGCGCAGCAGTCCCTCAAGACCGGAAATATCGATCAGGAAGACCTTGGCGATCGTCAGAGCGATCATGGCCATGGCGACCTTGCGCAGCACATGCGATCGGCGGGAGAAGCTTACCAACAGCAGCGCCGCACACGCGATGACCAGCGCCAGCGTGTATGTGTAGAGTTCGGGCTGGGTCACGCCCGGCACCGAAAGCGCGGGCCCGCGCCAGAACCGGCGGATCTCCAGGGCAACGTAGAAGCAGAACAGCGCGGAGGATATTCCGATGAAGCCGATCCGGAGAAAACGCCCCGGATCGCCGATCTTCCAGGCGCCCACGGCAAGCACCATCGCCAGCGGAAGATAGCTGAGCGCGATGCTGTCGAAGAGGAGCGGACCCGAGACCGGCCCGCTGCCGGAGGCGAGCGGATTGGAAAATGTCAGCGGCACGGCGATCAGCACCGCGGAAATGAGCCCGAAAATGACCGCAAGCGCACCGCGCAGACGCTTCATCCATGCGCCCGAAGTTCGGATGCGGCTGATCTGCGCGAGCATGGCGATCGCCATCACCGCGGCCAGAAGGCCCGGTTCCTCCGGCACCAGCCGCTGGATCACCGCGCAGGCAAACACGGCGGCAATCGTCCAGATCGTCGTTTCGATCGCAAGCTGCAACGCAAGGCGGGCGCGATGCGTGGAGAGGTGCCAGCCGGCATAAAGCAGCGCCAGGGTTCCCGCATAGGCCTCGATCACGGAAAGCCAGGAGGTGTCACTTTGCACCGCCCAGAAGAAGCCGGGGCTCGCCACAAGCCGGAATGCGATGATCGCAAGCGCCACCTTGGTGAACACGCCGATGAGCGCGAGATCGAAGCGCCGGTCGAGCCAGACGGTGAGGATCACGACAACGCCCAGCGCCAGCGTCAACGCAGTCTGGGTGAGCACCACGAACAGCGCAAGCGCCAGCATCGAAAGGGCGGCGATCGCAAACAGCCCTGCACGCAGCTGGCGGGAGGCGCGATCCTCGCCGCGCATCGTGCGGTCCGTGAGAAAGGCCATGACCAGGGACACCGCGAGAAGATGGATACTCCAGCGGTAGGTTCCAACGGCCAGTTCTGGCGACCACAGGAACTGGAAGATGAAGGCCATGGCCGGCGCGAGCACCGCTGCGGCAAGCGCAAAGCCGATCGCCGCTTTCGGATCCTCATGCTCCCGCGTCATCCGCCAGAAGGCAAGCACGGAGGCAAGTGTTGCCAGGATCACCCCAAGCGTGATGAAGAATGCCGAGGTGCTCACATCCGATCCGGCCCCGTTTATCGCAAGGATCTGGGCGTAAAGCGGGCCGTAGTCTGCCGCCTGCAACACGGGCACGGCAAGGAAGGCGGCTGCCGGCAGGAGGGCAATATCCTTAAGCGCCTCGGCACGGCACATCCAGACCAGCGAAGCGGCGAGAAGTGCGGCGATGAACCCGAAGACAACCGTCGCGTCGATGGCGGAGAGGCCTTCAACTGTCAGAAACAGTGCGGCGCTGCTGACAAAGAACGTCATCGCGGCTGCGACGCGGGTCGGAAAATCCGCACGCGGCCGGATGCGCATCAGTGTGGCAAGCGTGGTCTGGCCGCCGTGGTGCGGGACCAGGCTCTGTACCGGAACGATGATGGAGGCGGCCCATGCAATGGCGAGAAACGCGATATAGTGCAGCGGTCCGTCGATTGCTGCATAAAGGATGCTCGCGGCCGAGCAGGTGGTAATCAGCACGATGGCCGAGACCCACGCCCAGCGCTTGACGCTGTCGACGGCAAGCCCCGCAATCGCGATGAATGCAAAATAGTAATAGATAAGCCAGCCATTGTCCGAACTGCCGCCGACGATCAGGGGTGCTGCCGTGGCGCCGATAATGCCGACCGCCGTCAGCATCGCCCCGTAGAGCCAGCCGAGCCCTACAGCGAGAAAGCTGACCACCACCAGCCCCGCAAGCGTTGCCTCCGGCGATATCAGGCCATAAAGGTGGCGTGCTGCAAGCACTGCGGAAAACAGCGTGATCAGACCGGCGCCGGCAAAGACGGAAGGAAGCGAGCCGGTTGCGCCTTCTGTATCGTCTCCATAACGCCTGCGGATCACCTCGCCCGCAGCGATGAGAGCGATGCCAAGGATCAGCGCGCCCGCCACCCGCCAGAAAGGGGTCAGCAGGCCGTTTTCGACGCCATATTGCACCATGAAAACCCCGCCAAGCGCAAGCGAAAGCGCAGCAAGGGCAATTGTCCAGTTCTGCCTGATCCAGGCCCAAAAGCGCGGCAGCAGCGTCGCGCTGAAGACAAAGGCGCGCGGCGGCTCGTTGGGCGCGCCCTCGCCTTCTCCCGGTACGGCGGAAACAGCCTCTGCCACCGGTGCTGATGGTGCAGCCGATGCAGCCGATGGGGCGCCGGCCAACGCTGGCGCGGTGCTCTCCGGCTGCGGCTTGCGCGCGGCGGGCAACATCCCGGCATCGGGCTGGCCCTCAAGCCTGTCCAGCCGGTCGCTGCTGGACTTCTGCTCGTCTTCAAGCCGCTTCAACCGCACTTTCAGCCTGGAATTCGAAAGCGCCAGCATAATCAGCAGCAGAACAACAACAACATCCAGCAATGGACCCATACCGAGCAGACCTCTTTCAACAGACAGCAACCGTTCTAGAGCCTGAACTGCAGGCGCGGAAGCCGTTTCTTTTCCACGCATGGCCTAAGACGGCCCTGACAGCGCCACTCGCTGCGGCAAGGAAGCGATTTTCGTTGATGCAGAGAGGCGTGGATAAGACGCGCGCGTCCTATCTGTCGAGCGTGGTACAGCTTTCGGACCAGACTGCAATCCGGTTGCGCTGCTCCTTTGCCTTGTAGAGAGCCATATCCGCGCGCTCAAGCAGCCGATCGGCAGTCAATCCCGGATTATATTCGGCGATCCCTCCCGAAAAGGTAACGGATATGGCGCGCTCGCTGACAGGCGTGCCGGTCACCAGCGACAGCAAGCGTTCAACCGCTCGCTTGGCCTCGGGGCAGGTACTTGCCGGCATGATGATCAGCAATTCCTCACCGCCGTACCGCACAAGCGTGTCGGCCTTGCGCATGTTGTCGGACAAACGCGCTGCCACCACACTCAAGACCTGATCGCCCACGCGGTGCCCATAGGTATCGTTGACCGCCTTGAAGTGGTCTATATCGATCAGCGCGATGCAGAGCTGCCGTCCCGTTCTCCTGGCGGCGAGCATCTCCCGTTCCATGATCTCGAGGCCTGCCCTGCGGTTGAAGATTGACATCAGCATGTCATGATCGGCCATGAAGGCGAGCTTGGCATTGGTTTTCAGGAGACCGCGCTCGGTCTCCTTATGCCCGGTGACATCCACGACGAAGGTCACCTTGTAGGGGTTTCCAAGATCATCGGTGATGCGCAGCGCTTCTGCCTGGATGACCTTTCGGTTGCCGCCGCGATCGATCACGATCCACTCGCCGATCATGTCCTCCTCACCCGCGCCGAGATTGTCGCTTCCGGTCTCGATGAAATTGTGATGCATTTTCCACGCGACCTCCTTGAAATGATCCTGGACCACGAGCGTGAACTCCTGGCCGATCAGATCTTCCAGCGGATAGCCGTAAAGATGGCAATAGGCGCGATTTGCAAAGGTGAACCTGCCCTCGGCATCGGTGATGCATATGGCCAACGGCGAGGCAGTGACCAGATCGAAAAGCGGGCGCGGATTGGAAGAGAATATCTTCTCGAGCAAACGTATATATTTCGTGTTCAATGCGCTTCCGATCAGCTGACTACCACTGGAGAGCGGGATGCCAAGATACAACTCATAACAGCATTCTATAATATTCCGGAGAAATAACGCTTCTGTATCATACGCTTTTTTTAATCAACAAAGACCTGTTTATTTTACGGTATCTTTTGACAACCGATTGGCATTCTTTCACCAGCCGATACTGACATTATCAAAGCCATCCTGACCGAAATGGCGACGACATACCGTCAACAGCACACCTCAACAAAACGCCGAAACCAGCAGGCGCCTCACCGCAAAGTCCGTCGGGAAGAACACTGCCCGCACGCATTAACGGCAGACGCGACCGCTATGTTCCATACCCAAGACAGCACCTTTCAATCTTGCCGTGGCATATTCTGACGGACCTTCAATGGGCAAGGGTAGCGCTCAGCGCAAGGCGCACTTCGGCTCACCGGCCTTGACCACGGCCCTCCCTTCCCCCTTAATCGGGAGCCCGAAGCCCAGAACCGGGTGATGAAGGGTGGAGAAAAAGGGGGCCCTGTCGCTGCTGCATGAAGCTATGAGATGGACGGCGTGATGCGCGGATCGCTTTCAAACCTGCGCACCCTCCTTCTGGGCATCGCTCTCGTTCTGGCATGCGCCCTGCAGGCTGCTGCGGCCTCGCCGGACTGGACGGGTGCCTGGGATTCCCGCTGGTTCGATGGCGGCGCGCGGGTCTACATGCAGCAGACCGACAACCAGGTGACCGGCCGCTATCCCGCCTACAAGGGCAAGTTGGAGGGCGAGGTCGACGGCAATCGGCTGACGGGAACATGGAGCACGCCGAAAGCCAGCGGCTCCTTTGAATTCGTGCTCTCCGACGATGGCAAGAGCTTCATCGGCAGGCTTGGCAACAAGCAATGGTGGACGGGTTCGCGGATCCGTCCCAATCATGACCAGGCGCTGCGCGCCTTTCAGTCTTCGCCCGCGGAAACGCTGCGCACGTTCCTGATCGCCGCAGAGGCCGTGCAGAGCGGGCGGCTGGAATATCAGGACGACCTGCTATCTCTGCTGATCTTTCCAGGCGGCGGGCGCGAGAACCATGGCCGGGAACTGGCTCCGCTTGCCCTTCTTCTCGACCAGTTCACCGTCGATCCGGCGATCTTCGAAACCGCGCCGCCTGAAGGCAGCGAAGCGGAGATCACGCTCACCCGATATGACGGGAAGACGCTGACACTGCAATTTCGCAAGCCCAATGATGACTGGTTCATGGTTGCCCCGCCGGTTGAAGATGTGAAGGCTCTGCTTGCCGAAATCTCGGCCCAGACGCCGGCGATCGTCCATAGCGGCAGCACCCAGTTCGATGGGTCGACGCCACGCGCGGCCATGGAGAGCTTCATCGATGCGATGCGCGCCGGGCCCGCCATGCAGGATACTGCCATTGCCGCGCTCGACCTTTCCGAGCTGCCCCCGGTGGTCCGCGACCGGCAGGCGGTGCTGGTGGCCGAATACCTGAACGAAGTCATCGCGCGGATCGGCGAAGTTGTTTTCCAGGAAATTCCGAACGATCCAAGCTCGCGCGAGCCCTTCATCTATTTCGTGCATCCGGCAGGCGATATCGTGCTGGCGCCGACGGAGACCGAAGACGGGGTGATGTGGAAATTCACGCCGGAGACGGTCCGATCCATCCGCTCGCTTTACGGCGAGACCGAAAACCTGCCGCAGGCAACACGGGTCCTGCCGTATGACACCCAGTCACAGGCCCCTTATTTTCGCATCCGCGCATGGATCGCAGGGCTCAGCACGACATGGCTCCAGCCCATCGGCCCGCTCGAAGCGTGGCAATGGGCAAGCCTGCTTTGCCTGATTGCGGTTGGCGTGATCGCGAGCGTCCTGACGGGCATCGTCCTGATGCTGGGCCAACGCCTGTTGAGGCGCGGCAACGAGATCTCCAACAGCGCCTATTTCGCCATCTGGGGCATTCGCCTTCTGGTGTTCGGCATCATCAACTATATCGGCTTTGCCGTGCTCGGCCTGCCGTCCGGCTTCGGCTCGACCATCAAGTCTTTCGCCGTGCTTCTGATGATCGTCGGCTCCATCCCGTTCTCGTTCTGGCTCGTGGACCGGTTTCGGAAGATCGTTTCCAATGCCGGCCTCATCACCCCGCGCGGCGAATTTCTGGCCACCCTGCTTGTCGGAATGACCAAGGTTCTGATCATCTGCGCAAGCGTGCTGATGTTTGCCGAAGCGCTCAGGATCCCCTATGGCGCGGCCGTTGCCGGCCTCGGCATCAGCGGTATCGCGATCGCCTTTGCGGCACGGTCGACGCTGGAGAATGTGATTTCAGCCGTCATCCTGTTCATCGACCGGCCGGTCGATGTGAATGATTTCGGCCGCTACAATGGACGGATCGGCTCGATCGAGCATATCGGCCTGCGCGCAACTGTCGTCCGCACCCTTGAACGCACGCTGATCACCATTCCCAATTCCGATTTCATGAGCTCCGACATCGAGAATTTCACCCGCCGCGACAGCGTGCTGATGCGGCGCACCTTTGCACTCAGGCCGGAAACCAGTCTCGACCAGTTGCGCTTCGTGCTGACGGAAATCCGCAGGCTTCTGATCGGCCACCCGAAGGTGCTCAAGGATCCAGCCCGTGTGCGGCTTTTGGGCGTTGCCGATAACCGGGTGGAATACGAGATCTTCGCCTATATCAAGACCGTCGATTATTCGGAGTTTCTCGCCATTCAGGAAGACATCATCTTCCGGATGATGGACGTGATCGAAAAGGCGGGTACGGACTTCGCCTCTCCGGCGCGGACCCTTTACATGGCACGCGATCGCGGAATGGACGCAGACAAGGGCACCGAGGCTGCGGAAAAGGTCGCGGGATGGCGGGAGACGGGCGAGCTTCCCTTCCCGAACCTGACCGATGCCGAAGTGCGCACGCTTCAGGACACGCTTGATTTCCCTCCCGAAGGAGCGCCACCGGAAGACCAGCAGTTTCGCCCCGCAAGCCCCTCCACCTCGCCCGCCCGCTCGAGACGCTTTCGCTTCTTCGGTCTCGGCCGCAACTGAGGCCGGCCGGTTTCGGGACAAGCGAGGGTTCTGCGGCGCGCGGCAAGTTCAAACAAAGTGGCTGGAGAGGCCACCCCGGTCGGGCCGGTGGCGATGAGGCGCAAGCGTTCCTTTAGAGGAAAGGGCTCCCCGGCCCCGGACATCTGGAAAGTCCCGGGCCGGGAGGCTTCACGTTCGTCATGCAACCGGCGCTAGCGGGTCACGATTTCCGGTCCCATCAACCAGTAAGGCAGCGCCGTGGAGATTACGGGAACATAGGTTACCAGGATCAGGAACACGAACAGGACCGCCACGAAGGGAAGGGCTGCCTTGACCACCTTAATCAGGCTCATGCCGGTTATCCCCGACGTGACGAACAGGTTGAGCCCGATCGGCGGCGTGATCATGCCGATCTCCATGTTCACCACCATGATGATGCCGAGATGGATCGGATCGACGCCGAGTTCCATCGCGATCGGAAACACCACCGGCGCAACGATCAAGAGAAGGCCTGACGGCTCCATGAACTGACCGCCGATCAGAAGCAGCACATTGACCGCAATCAGGAAGGTGAACCAGTTGAAACCGGCATCGATCATGACGGAGGTGATCGCCTGCGGAATGCGCTCCGCGGTCAGAACATGGGCAAAAAGCAGCGCGTTGACGATGATGAACATCAGCATCACGGTGGTCTTGGCGGCGCTCACGGTGGTCTGGCGGGTATCGCCATGCGACAGGCAGAAGGGCGTCTTCAGGATATTGGCCTTCAGATTGCGATACCAGATCGGAACACCGGCGGCGAGATAGCCCGGCACCTCGGCGATGCCGGCCCGCTCACCGCGCCAGAGCGTGTAGGCAACGATGACCCCGAGCGAAAGCACGATCCCGGCAACGAGCCTGGATGTCAGGCTTGCCCATTGCGCCTCCACGCCATCGGTGGCGAAGAAGGCGAGGATCAGGAACACCAGAAGGAAGGAGATGCCGTAGACCGAGGCCTTGAAGCCGGTCTTCGCGCGCCGGCTGTCGGTTTCCTCCACCCAGCGCATGCCCTTGAGCGGGCCCATGTCACGGTAGATATAGATCGATACCAGGAAGGCGTAGACGGCCGCGACCGCTGCCGCTTCCGTCGGCGTGAACACGCCGCCATAGATGCCGCCGAGGATGATGACGATCAGGAACAGGCCCCACCCCGCATCCCTGCCGGCCTCGAGGATTTCTATAAAGCCCTTCCAGGGTTCGGAAGGCAGGTTCTTGACCCGCGCCATCACATAGATGGCCGCCATCAGCATGAAACCAGCGATCAGGCCCGGAATGATGCCCGCGAGGAACATCCGCCCGACCGAAACATCGGTGGCCGCCGCATAGACCACCATCACGATCGATGGCGGAATGAGGATGCCGAGCGTGCCGGCATTGGCGATGATGCCGGCTGCGAACTCCTTCGAATAGCCGACCTGGCGCATGCCGGCGATCGCGATCGTGCCGATGGCGACGACGGTTGCCGGCGAGGAACCGGAAAGCGCCGCAAACAGCATGCAGGAAAGGACCGAGGCCATGGCAAGCCCGCCGCGGAAATGGCCGACGGCTGCAATCGCGAACCGCACCAGCCGCTGCGCCACGCCGCCCGTGGACATGAAGGCCGAGGCAAGCACGAAGAACGGGATCGCAAGCAGCGTATAGTTCTGAGAGGCCGTGAACAGCTGCAGCGCAACCGAAGACATGGAATCGCGCGAGAAGAAGGCGATCGCCACGACCGAAGACAGGCCGAGTGAAATGGCGACCGGTGCGCCGGCAAACAGCAGACCGAAGACCAGAATGAAGAGAACAGCAATTTCCATGGTCCTAGTCCTTCAGCACGTCTTTGTTCTCGGCCACCAGCTCTTCGGCTTCATGGCCTGCGATGACGAGCTCGCGTTTGCCCGTCCATATCTGGATGAAGGCTTCGAGGGAGCGGTAGGCGAGAAGCGCAAGGCCGACCGGCAGGATGATGTAGGCGATCCAGCGCTGGACGCGCTCCTGCACCCCGAACCACTCCTGGATGAAAACCGGATAGCGCAGATCATCAAGGCCGATGCCTGCCGTGAAGAAACGGTGCCAGTAGAACACGGCACCGCCCTTGGAGTTGGCGCCGAAGATCTGCAGCCAGTCGGAGGAGAGCAGGATCACGGCGTAAAGCAGCCCCGTCAGGGCGCCGAACAGAGCAAATACGCGGAATGCCCGATGCGGCAACGTCCGGATCAGGGCATCGACGCCCAGATGCAGGCCGGTCTTCAGCCCGTAGCTCATGCCGAACAGGATCATCCAGGCAAACAGGATGCGCGTCAGCTCCAGCGCACCGCCCCAACCGCTGTTGAACCCGTAGCGCATGACGACCTGCGCAAACGAGATCACGGTGATGGCGGCGAGCAGGATCGCCAGCACGTTTTCCTCAAGCCGCGTCACGAGATCGCGATGGCGGCGCTCCACGAGGTAGAGCAGGACGAGTATCAGTAACAGCACGAAATAAGGCCAGTAAGCGGCCATGGCGGGTCCCCTTCCCATGCGTCAGGCAAAGAGCGGTGCGCCGCACCGCCCCATCAGGCGCCTTGCGTGCGAATGGACGCAGCAAGGACGCACCAGCGTGTTCATTCCGCGCATCGCGCTTTGCGAAAATCGAAGCCGATTTCCGCGCCGATGCGCCAGGCCCGCCGCCGGGGCTCACATCCCCTGCCCGACGGCGGGCCGGCCTTGCTTCGCAAAAGCGGGTTCTAGTTGTTGGATTCGACGGCGGCCTGAATCAGGTCGGCACCGATATCGCCCTCGAACTCGGTCCAGACCGGCTTCATGGCGTCAATCCAGGCCTGGCGCTGTTCAGGCGTCAGCACCCGCACTTCCGAGCCGGCATTGATGATGTTGGCGCGGTTCTCTTCTTCCTTGGCGGCCACTGACGCGTTGGCTTCAGCCGTCACTTCCTCGACGATCGCCAGGAAGCGGTCGCGGAAATCGGGATCCAGGCCATCGAGCCAGTCGGTCGAGGTCACCAGCAGATAGGCCAGAAGCTGGTGGTTGGTCTGGGTTATGCCGTCCTGCACCTCGAAGAACTTCTGGGTGTAGATGTTCGACCAGCTGTTTTCCTGCCCGTCGACGACGCCGGTCTGCAGCGCGCCGTAGACTTCCTTGAAGGCGAGCTTCTGGGCGGAGGCATCAAGCGCATTGATCATGGCAACAGCCACATCGGAGGTCTGCACCCGGAACTTGAGACCGGCCGCGTCGCTCGGCATGATCAGCGGCTTGTTGGCCGAAAACTGCTTCAGGCCGGAAGACCAGTAGCCAAGGCCCATATAGCCCTTGTCTTCCATCGCGGTCAGCATGCCCTTGCCGGCATCGCTGGTGGTGAAGCTTTCAACCGCGTCGAGGCTCGAGAACAGGAACGGCAGGTCATAGAGCCGGTATTTCAGCGTGTAGGCCTCGAACTTGGCGAGCGAGGGAGCAGCAAGCTGGACATCGCCGAGCAGCAGCGCTTCCAGCACCTTGTCGTCGTCGAACAGCGTGGAATTGGGGAAGACCTCCATGCAGGCCTCGCCATCGAGTTCCTTGTTGACGCGGTCGGCCAGCATGCGCGCGGCATCGCCCTTCGGATGGCCCTGATCGGCCACGACGTGGCTGAACTTGATGACCATCTCGTCGCCGCTGCAGGCATCGTCCGCTGCGGAAACGGCGGAAGCAGCGGCAAAGAGCGCGGCTGCGGATACGGCGGCTGTCAGAAATTTCTTCATGGTTTACGTCCTCCCGTTAAACCCTCATCATGTCACAATGGGACCATCGTCCCGGCGAAGCGTGCACACGGCAGCCCCGCATCGATCTACATGACAGCGGCAATTCCGGACGCCCGCTCGCGGTCGCGTGAAACCCCTCCCGCGACGTCACCCCTCCGCCGCTGCCTCCCGTTATCCAGCAAACGGCGTGCCAGTTTGAAGTTTTTTTTAATTATTTATTATATTCAGCAACTTAGCTGAATCTCTCCGTGAGCACTGACGCGACCCTGCAGCCGATGTGTCGCCGACGACACGTCGCGCCATCCCCGAATGGGTAGCAGACGACACATTGCGCCTGCTATTCGCCGTCATCGACATAGTCGATCCGCAGGCGCTTCATCTTGTCGTAGAGACCCTTGCGCGAAATCTGCAGCGCCTCATAGGTGGGCTTCAGCGCGCCGTCATGGCGTGCCAGTTCGCCGGCGATGACCTGGCGCTCGAAGGCCTGCAACTGGTCGGCAAGCGGCACGCCGGCAGAAGGCGCGATCTGGGCTCTGTCATCGAAGCCCTGCCAGAGACCGAGGACGAAACGGTCGGCATAGTTTCTGAGTTCGCGCACATTGCCCGGCCAGTCCTGCGCCATCAGATCGGCCTGCAGGAGCGGTGATATTTCAGGGATCTCCCGGCGGAAGCGCGCACGCGCATCGCGCGCCAGAAAGAAGAACAGCAGCGGAATATCGTCGCGTCGTTCCCGGAGCGGGGGAATATCAAGCGTCACGACGTTCAGCCGGTAGTAAAGGTCCGCCCGGAACCGCCCTGCATCGCTCTCAAGCTTCAGATCGGACTTGGACGCAGCCACGATGCGGATATCGAGCGCGATCTGCTTGTTGGAGCCCAGCCGCTCGATGGTGCGGGTCTCGATCGCCCGCAGGATCTTGGCCTGAAGGTCGAGCGGCATCGATTCGATCTCGTCGAGAAACACCGTGCCGCCATCGGCGTGCTCCAGCTTGCCGATGCGCTGCTTGCTCGCTCCGGTAAAGGCGCCGGCCTCGTGGCCGAAGAGCTCCGCTTCCATCATGTCGGCCGGGATTGCCGCGCAGTTGATGGCAACGAAATTGCCGCTCGCCCGCCTGCCGGTGTCGTGCAGCGCGCGCGCCACCACTTCCTTGCCGGAGCCGGTTTCCCCGCGCACAAGCACATCCACATCGGTATCGGCGAGCATCGCGATCTGTTCTCGGAGCCGGACGATGCCCCTGGTGCGGCCGACAAGGCGCAGCGACAGCGCGTCGTGACCGTCGAGTTCCGAGCGGAGGGTGCGGTTTTCGAGCACGAGGCGGCGCTTTTCCAGCGCGCGATCGATCACGGTATAGAGACGGGAGGCCTGAAACGGCTTCTCGATGAAATCATAGGCGCCGGCGCGCATCGCATCGACCGCCATCTGCACGTCGCCGTGCCCCGTGATCAGGATCACCGGAAAGGTCGGATCGATCGACAGCGCCGATTTCAGGAGCGCCATGCCATCCATGCCCGGCATCCGGATATCGGAGACCAGCACCGCATAGGCTTCGTGGGTGATCCGCTCCAGCGCGCTTGCCGCATTGTCATGCACGGCAACATTGACGCCTTCAAGCTCCAGCCCCTGGGCCAGCGCATGGCGCAGATCGTCATCATCATCGACCAGATGGACGAGCGGTATCGCCGCCTGCATTTCCATGATCCGCCTCTCCTATTCCGCCGGCTTCAGCCACAGTTCGAAGACCGCGCCGTCCGCATTCGGCAACAGACGGACGCCGCCGCCGAAATCCTGCATGATGTTGTATACGATGGATAGTCCAAGACCGCTGCCCTGCCCGGTGCGCGTGGTGAAGAACGGCTCGAATACCTCGCCCGCGACGTCCGGCGAAATCCCCGGACCATTGTCGCTAACTTCAATATGAACCCACTCGCCGATACCTTTGAGCTGAACGCGGATCAGTCCGTCCGTCCGCCCATCGAGCGCGTCGATCGCATTGCTGAACAGGTTGACGAAGACCTGCGACAGCCTGATGCGGCCTGCGTCGACCATCACGCCGCCAAGCGCCGGATCGACCTCGATCGAAACCCCCGCCCTGTCCGCTTTTGGCCGGATCAGGATCAGCGCCTCACGCAACGCCGCCTGAACCGCCACGGGCTGGCTCTTGGTCGCGGGCTTGCGCGAAAATGCCAGCAGCGTTCCCGACAGTTCCGAAATCCGGGCGACCATGGCCGTGATCCGGTCCAGATTGCCCTCGGCAATTTCGCCCTTGCCAAGCGTCAGCGCTTTCCTGGTGTTGGCGGCATAGGTTTCGATTGCCGCCAGCGGCTGGTTGATTTCGTGGCTGAGCGCTGCCGCCATCTGCCCGACGCCGGCAAGCTTGGCGGCCTGGATCAGCTCGCGCTGCACCCGCTTCAACTCGCGCTCCGCCTCCTTGCGCTCCTCGACCTCGTGCGACAGGTTGCGGTTTGCAAGGCTGAGCGCGCGGGTGCGATCCCTGACCGCGCGTTCGAGACGCAGCGCCTGCGCCCGCTCGCGCCGTCTCAGGCGCAGACGGTCCTCGATCCGACCGATCAGGAAAAAGGCGATGACGGCAACCAGCAGGAAGATCAGCAGCGAAATGCCGATGGCCGCCGACTGCGCGGACACGATCCGGCTGCGGTCCCCCAGGACATGCAGTTGCCACCCCATCAGCGGCAGGTCGCGCATGACGTCGATATGGGTTTGCGCACGGCCTCTTTCGGCACTGAAACGGGCGTCGATCTCCGACACCGGCTTCAACAGCCAGTTTTCCCGGTTGGACAGGAAGATCGTGCCGCCGCCATCGGTGACGAATATCGGATTGTCCGACAGCGCCCAGGTCCGTTCGACCGCATCGAAGCCGACATAAACGGCGACAACGCCCATCAGCCTTCCATTGCGGCGGATGCCGGAGCCGAAGGCATAGACGCGGCTCTTGCCCTTGAGAAGCGCAATGGTGCGGCCAAGGCGGTTTTCCTGCGCCGCCCTCATGAGCTCGGCGCGGCCGGCCGGCTCATCGCCGAAAATATCGCGCGCGGCGGCAAGCAATTCGCCGTCTGCAGAAAAGAACGCGACGTCGCGCGCGCCTGAAAGCCCGGCGATCTCTTCCGCAAGGTTCCCCGCGATCTTGCGCACATAATCCCGCGAGGCGAGGTTTGCAAAGACCAGCGCGACCTCGTCCTGACGGGCAAGAAGCGGCGGAATGAGCCGGTATTTCTCGAGCACGCCATTCAGCACCTCCGCCTGCACCGCAAGCGTTTCAGCGGCCTGATCCTGGACATATTCACGGGTGCGGACGGTGACCACCTTCCAGGCGGCATAGGTCGAGGCGAGCGCAAGGACGACAAGAAAAAGGGCGACGCCTGCGCGCAGCCTGAAGAAGCGGCGTCTGAGCGCTGCTCCGGTAAGCCAGCTATCCATCCCCTCCCCCATGGCCGATGCATTGCCCGGCCCTGCCTCTCATTCGCCGAGAGAGAGGGCCATCACACGATCAGAAGGCAATTCAGGGACAGAATGTCAACCGAGCGGATGGTAAGGGTTGCCGGCGGGCGTGGATGGGCGGTGGCAGGCGGGCCTGCGTCCCGCACCCGCAACACCGGATCTTCCTCAGAGCAACAATGGGCTGCGCGGGACCGCGCCGGCGCCGGAAACAGAGGCAATCTTTGTGCGAAGCTGGGCCGACAATATCTTGACTTCTGATCCAGACCGGAAACAATGGTTTGAAAGACTTCTGGGAGGAAGAAATGGCTCCAATCAAGCTTGAGCATGTTTCCAAGAGCTTCGGAAACGTCAATGTCATCAATGATATTTCGCTTGCTGTGGAAAGCGGCGAACTGATGGTTTTCCTGGGTCCGTCGGGATCCGGCAAATCGACGCTGCTCAGAATGATCGCAGGCCTCGAAACCATCGATGACGGCGCGCTGATGATTGACGGCGTGCGCAGCGAAAACCTGGCGCCGGGGCAGCGCAATGTCGCCATGGTCTTCCAGAACTACGCACTCTATCCTCACATGACCGTCCGCGACAACATGGCCTTTGGTCTCCGCAATATCGGCATGAGCGCCGAGGCGGCTGAAGAAAAGGTGCAGGAAGCGGCGCGGATGCTGGAAATGGTTCAGCTTCTCGACCGTCGCCCGGCCCAGCTTTCCGGCGGGCAGCGCCAGCGCGTGGCGATCGGCCGGGCGATCGTGAAGGAGCCGAAAGCGTTCCTGTTCGACGAGCCGCTCTCCAATCTCGATGCAGCGCTGCGCGTCAGGACCCGTGTCGAGCTCGCCCAGCTCCACAATCGCATGAAGGCAACGATGATCTACGTCACCCACGACCAGACCGAGGCCATGACGCTTGCCGACCGGATCGTGGTGCTGAACAATTGCCAGATCGAGCAGATCGGCACGCCGATGGAAGTCTATCTGAGGCCCGCTTCGCGCTTCGTGGCGGGCTTTGTCGGTTCGCCCGGCATGAACTTCCTCAAGGCCGACATTACCGGCTCCGAACGGCTGGAAGCACGCCTCAGCGACGGCGCGACGATCGACGTTGCGATCGAGAATGTTGCGCCCGGCGCCTACGAGCTCGGCATTCGTCCCGAATCTGTCGCGGTTGCGACCGAAGGGCAGCAAGCCACCACCACGGCGACCGTCAGCGTTGTCGAACGGCTGGGCGAGCGGACGCTGCTCTACTGCGCGCTGGAAGACGGCTCGGAGCTGATCGCGACCGACAGCGGGCGCTCCGATATCCGGCCCGGCGACAAGGTCGGCCTCGTCTTCGACACCACCGCGCTGCACCTGTTCGACGAAGCAGGCCGCGCCTATCACGCCCACTGATTGCGGAAAGACATGAGAAGGCCGCGGTGGATGACACCGCGGCCTTTTTCGTTTCCGTTCCGAAAGACTAACCCTTGATCCCGGCCGACAGCGTGATCGCCTGGGTCACCTTGCGCTGGAAGATGAGATAGGCGAGCGCCACCGGGAGGCCGGCGAGCACGGCAGCGGACAGTTCGCGCGCGTAATAGACGCCGAAGGCATCGTTGACCTGGGTAATGCCGACGGTGATCGTCATCATTTCCGTCTTGGTGACGGCGAGGAACGGCCACAGGAACGCATTCCACGACCAGATGAAGGTCACGATCGCCAGCGCCGTCGTCACACCCCAGTTCATCGGCATGTAGACCCGGGTCAGGATCCGCCATTCGGAGGCATTGTCCATCGCCGCAGCCTCGCGGAAATCCTTCGGCACATTGTCGAAGAACTGCTTGTAGACGATGATCACCACCGGGTGGATAAGCTGCGGCAGCACGATGCCGGCCCAGGTGTTGATGAAACCGAACCGGGCCATGAGCTCGAAATGGTTCACGATCAGCACCTGCATCGGCACCATGAAACTGGCCAGGATCAGCCACCACAGCACCCGCCGGAACGGGAATTCGAGCTGCGAGATCGCATAACCGCATAACATAGACGAGCCGACCGTCAGCACCGTGATCGAGAGCGCGGTGACGATCGAGTTCACATACCAGATGCCGATCTGGGTCTCGGTCAGCGCGGCGTAGTAATGCGAAAAGGTCAACGTCTCGGGCCAGAGCTCGATATAGCTCCGGACCACCTCGTCTTCGGGCTTGAGCGATGACACCACGCCCCAATAGAGCGGAAACGCCCAGATAATGGCGGCGACCACCGTGATCAGGGTGATGAGAAGGCCGGCAATGTTCAGCCGCTTTGCCGTTGTCGCGTTCATCATGCCCTCCCCTTCGAAAGCCTGGTCAGCTGGAAGTTCAACACCGACACCACGATCACGAGAATGAACAGCACCACGGCAGCGGCTGCCGCCCGTCCGCCCTGGTCATACTGGAAGGCGCGCTGGAAGACGTAATAGACGAGAACGAGATTGTCGTTCGGGCGCCCGCCGGTCGAGAACAGGTAGACCTGATCGAAGATCTTCAGCTGAGAGATCAGCTGGATCGTCAGCACCAGCGCCGTTACCGGCCACATCAGCGGCCAGGTGAGCTTGCGGAAGGTCGTGAGCCTCGACGCATTGTCAAGCGCTGCGGCCTCGTAGATCTCGGCCGGGATGGCCCGAAGCCCTGCCAGAAACAACAGGATCGAGAACCCGGCAGTCCACCAGATCGTGATCAGGCCGACGGCGGGCATGAACCAGACTGTGGACTTGAACACGGGAACGCGATCAATGCCGAGCATGTCGAACAGATACATGGCAATGCCGAACTGGAAGTTCAGCGTCCAGTCCCAGATCAGATAGACCACCGAAACAGGCAGGATATACGGAAGGAAAAACAGCGCCAGAACCAGCGCCTGGATCCGCCCCTTGAGCCGCGAGATGCCAAGGGCAATGGCGAAGGCGACGAGCGTGCCGGGAATGACGGTAATCGCCACGAAATAGGCGGTGTTCCAGAACGCCGTATCGAAACGGCGGTCGCTCCACAGCCTTGTATAGTTGTCGAGGCCGACAAACGCGCCGCTGCCGATCAGCGGTGCGTCCTGAAAGGAAATGATCAGCATCCGGATGGTCGGATAGATGAAGATCAGCCCGTAAATGGCGACGAACGGCGCGATCAGCAGAAGAGCAATCAGCGCTTCATTGCGTTTGTTGCGGAGCATCATGGTGGAGCCTCAAATCACACTCAGTTGGCGAAGGGCCCGCCGGCGGGACGCCGGCGGGCCGCTCAGATCACTGCAGATCATTCAGCTCGTACTTGATTTCCTCCACCGCCTCGGCCGGCTCCATTTCGCCGTTGAGGGTCGGAACGAAGTAGGTGGACATGACATCATAGATAGGCCCGGCAACGCCCGCGAGCGTCGATTTGGGGTCGAAGATCATGTTCTCGGTCACGCTCGAATAGGTCGCGTTCGGCTCCATCTGCTGGTACTCGGCAGATTGCGTTACCGGACCATAGGCCGGGATGTGACCGGCGGTCGCCCAGACCAGCGAGTGCTTGGTCAGCCAGGAGATGACTTCCAGCACGGCAGCCTTCTTCTCCGCGGTCATCTCATTGCCCGCATTGGCGGGGATCGCGAACGTATGGCTGTCTGCGTAGGTGCCGGCATGGTCGAAGATCACCGGAAGCTCCACAGCGCCCCATTCGAACAGCTTGCCCTGCTCGTTGAGGTCGATCATCGTCGGCACTTCCCAGACGCCGTTGATCATCATCGGCGATTCACCCGAGGTGAACAGCGCGACCGTTGCCGGATAGTCGGTATAGGTCGTCTGCAGGCCATCATTGGTCCAGCCCTGGAGCACCGAAAGAGCGTTCTCGAGCTTCTCGGCATTGTCGCCGGCGAGGAACTCCCCGTCGGTCATCAGTTCGCCGTCCTGCTGCGCCATCAGCGAATAGATGGTGCGGAACATGAAGGTGCCGTCCGCCGTGGTCGAGGCGAGCGGGAATTCGGTACCGGATTCCTTGAGCGCCTTCAGCGTGGATTCGAAGCCTTCGCGGGAATCGAGGCCCTTCGGCTTGCCATCTTCGGTCAGAAGGCCCGCCGCTTCCAGCGTATCCTTGTTGTAGTAGAGAATGATCGGGTGGGTATCGAAGGGCACGGCATACTGCTTGCCATCGACGGTCACGGCATCCCAGGTGGAGGCAGCATAATCAGCCTCCGACAGGCCCATTGTCTGCCAGTCTTCAGGCGTGATTTCCTGAAGAAGGTCCTGGCTGACAGCAAGCGGAATGCGGCTTGCGTGATAGGTCATGATATCGGGACCCTCGCCGATCGCCACCGAGGTGCGAACCTTCGAATAGAACGGCGTTCCCCATTCCAGCGTGGTGGCATCAATGGCGATCTTGCCTTCGTGCTCCGCGTTGAAATCGGAAATCAGCTGCTTCATGCGCACGCCGTCGCCGCCGCTCAGAAAGTCCCACCAGGTGACCGTTTCCTGGGCCTGGGCCGCGCTGCCAAACACCGCCGCAGCGATGATGGCGCCTGTAGCTACACCAAAAAATTTTCTCATCTTCTCCTCCTCGCTTTTTTCAATGCGGCCTCCCGCCGCAAGGTTGCATTCTCTAAAGGGTTACACGGATCATCGAGTATGAATAGGGCGGCACCGTCACCGATACCTTGTCGCCAGACAGTTCCGCGCCATCGTGGCGGACCGGCCCGACATTGTCCGGGTTCTCCTTCGTGTTCTTCGCCTCAAGATCGTCATGCTTGATCAGAGTATGCTCGACCGATTTCGGCGTACCGAAACGCTCGAGCGAGAGATCGATCGTCATGGGCTCCTCACCGTGACGATTGACCGCAAAGAAGGTGACCGTCCCCTCGTCGCCGTCATGGACGCCGGCGATATCGAGATAGGACACATTGGCCGCGATATCGGCATTGTAGGTCTCGCAATCGACATCGAGATCAAGCGCCGTGCCGCGACCGTAGCGCGAGGCGAACTGGAAGGGATAATAGATCGTCTGCTTCCAGGCTGCCCCGCCCGGCGCCGTCATGATCGGCGCAATGACATTCACAAGCTGGGCGATGCAGGCGATACGCACGACGTTGGAGCGCCGGATGAAGGTGTTGAGGATGCAGCCGACCTGCAGCACGTCCTCGAAATTGTAGATATCCTCCAGAAGCGCCGGCGCTTCCGGCCAGTCCCATTCCTTCATGCGCTTTTCGTCTGCTTCGCGCTCATGATACCAGACGTTCCACTCGTCGAAGGAGATCTTCACATCCTTCTTGGAGCGCTTCTTCGCCTTGATATAGTCTATCACGCCGCTGACCGAACCGATATAGCGGTCGAGCTTTTCCGGCAGCGCCAGATATTCGCGCGTGTTTTTCTCGTAGTTCATGAAATACATGTGCAGCGAGATGAAATCGATCTGATCATAGGTTTCGTCGAGCACCGTTGCTTCCCATTGCGGGAAGGTCGGCATGTCGGAATGGGACGAGCCGCACACGACCAGTTCCAGATCCTTGTCGAAGGCGCGGATGGCTTTCGCTGTCTCGTTGGCGAGGTGGCCGTATTCGGAAGCGCTCTTGTGGCCGACCTGCCAGGGACCGTCCATCTCGTTGCCAAGGCACCAGAGCTTCACATTCCAGGGATCGGCCTGACCGTTCTTGCGGCGCAGGTCCGACCAGTAGGTGCCGCCCGGATGGTTGACGTATTCGACAAAGTTGCGGGCATGATCGAGACCGCGCGAGCCGAGGTTCACGGCCAGCATCATTTCCGTATTGGCAGCTTCTGCCCAGCGGGCGAATTCATGAATGCCGACCTGATTGGTTTCCTTGGTGCGCCAGGCAAGATCGAGCCGGGTCGGACGCTCGCTCTGCGGGCCGATGCCGTCTTCCCAGTTATAGGCGGAGACGAAATTCCCGCCCGGATACCGGCAGATCGGCGTATCGAGTTCGCGCACGAGGTCGATGACGTCGCGGCGCATGCCGTTTTCGTCCGCGGTCGGATGGCCCGGCTCATAGATGCCGGTATAGACTGCCCGCCCGAGATGCTCGAGAAACGAGCCGTAAAGCCTCGGATCGATCGTGGAAATCGTGAAATTCTTGTGCGCTGTGACGCGGGCCTTCATAGATGATCCTCCCAAATCCATTTTTTGGTATAAACCAAAATTTATGGATAATAATGCCGTGATTCATCCGTTCGTCAAGCGTCATTTCTGATTGTTGCGCTCGCTTCAGCGTCGCAGCACCGTCTATTTGGTGGTCAGCCTCAGCACGATATCCTGATCGTAATTGCCGAAACCCTTGCCGAAAATATTGACGCCGCCGGGGTGGCGCGCATCTTCGCGCACGCTGATGCACAGACGGATCGAATGCCGCGCGCCAAGCTCCAGATCGGCCAGACAGACATCCGACATCTTGATGCCGTCGACGTAAGAGCCCGTCTCGCACACACGGAAACGCTTGAGCATCCCATATTGAGAGCCGTTGAGCTTCCACCAGTCCGGCGTGAATACTCCACGGCGATCCCCGAAATCGCCCGGCGAGGTCCACTGGCCGATATCGATGCCGTTGACGGTAATGGTGATATCGGAAGGCCAGTCCGGATTGGTGCCCGGCATTTCCGAGGAGAGCTCCATCGAGAACTCGAGCTCGGTCACCTCCCGGTTGTCGAGCCTGGCATTGTTGGGGAACTGATATTCCACCTTGCCGCGCGTGAACCACAAAAGCCCCGCCTTCATGCGCATCGGATCGAGAAAGGCATCCGGCACATCGAGCAGACCGATAATGCCCTCGCTGGTGCAAAGACCGCAGGGCGCCGTGACCTCGAAGGCGGTATAGAGTCCGACCGGCATGGCGACCTCGATGCCGCCGCTGCGGGCATCATCGATCTTGTCGGAAAAGACGATCGCGATTTCATCATAAAGATTGGTGCAGAGTTTCTGGTTACCCTTGCGCGCCCTGATGATCTCGGTGCGGATCAGCCCGGCCTCTTCCAGCAATTGCACGCTCAAGGAGACCGTCGACTGCGGCACGCCCAGGATTTCGCCAATCTCCTTGACGTTCAGCGCGCCCCTCTTGCGCAAGAGCTTCAGCACGGCAATGCGCGCCGGCGCTGAAAGCCCCTTGATGACCTGGAAATCCTTTTCGGGATCCACAACGAGAAAGTTTCGCGACATGGCTGTTTTTGTTCGACTGTTCTTGCCAAAAAACTTTCATATCAGAATCCTTGGATTGGTCAATCATGTGACGTTCCTGTGACACACGCTGCAAAAGCGCCTTTTTCCTTTCCCTTCGGTTGCGTTTCCCTGCCGACGGACGCCGTGATCTGTTCCATCCTGTAAGAACGGTAAATCCACGTTTCCCACCGCAAATCCGGATCGGCGGGTTGCTCACAATATTGCCAATTGCTTAAATACCATCAGCGTGCGACTACCATTGTTAACAATCACACAAGCTGATGTTGGACGAAACCATCGATACCGAACGGATTTATGCCCTCTGGGATGAACTGGCGGACTTTGAGGCGTCCCGCATGCCGGCGGCGCGTCATCACCTGCTTTCTGTCGTCTGTGACATGATCGATGCTCCGCAGGCCGACTGGATCGGGGCCGTGCGGCTTGACGACAACGTTCAGCGCGATCCGCTTTTCGGCTGGCGTCCCCGCAGCCTTTCGGCGCTTTACCCCGATGAGGAAACGGAAAAGACCATCCAGCAAGCCTTTGCCCTGATGGAGAAGGGTGAGCCGGACATCACCACGATCCGCAACGCACAGCTTGCCGGCAAATTCCGTGTGTTCATGCTGGATGAGCTTGCGACGCCGGAATGGTTTGAAAGCAATTCAT
Organism: Martelella limonii; assembly: GCF_013344475.1. Taxonomy (GTDB): domain Bacteria; phylum Pseudomonadota; class Alphaproteobacteria; order Rhizobiales; family Rhizobiaceae; genus Martelella; species Martelella limonii. The sequence goes on from NZ_JABUOU010000008.1 coordinate 144,822, forward strand.
ACAAGACGTTTTACCGCGGCCTGGACCGGCTTGATTCCATCTGGGTCGGGATTCCCATCAATGCGGATGCCGAAATCCAGATCGGCTTTCACCGCTCGCTCTCGCAGGAAAAATTCAGCGAACATGAGCGTCAAATCGTGGCCCATGCCCTGCGCGGCATCCGGTGGTTTTACCGCCTGCAGATGCTCTCGGAAGGGATCGGCGTCGCCTCGGAGCCGCTGACCCCGATGGAAAACCGGGTTCTGCACGACTTGCTCCAGGGGCTATCGGAGCGCAAGATCGCAGAGGACAACGGCCAGAGCCACCATACCGTGCATGATCACGTCAAGCGGATCTACCGGAAATACGGCGTTACCAGCCGCGCGGCCCTGATGGCGCTGTGGCTTGGAAAGCCCACCCCCCTAAATAGGGGATTCCAAACGCAGGACGCCTGATCGATAAGCATTTTCTGAATGGGACTCGCCAGAAACGGTGCGCCAAGCCTTACCTTTAGAGAAGGCAGAGCTGGGTTCCTCAAGCAACGCTCCATGTGGGGGAACCATGCAGCAGCAGGCTTTGTCAAAGATATCAGGCTTCGTCGCAGACGCGGTTCCGCAGCCACCTGCCGTCGTCGATCCGCAGACGGCTGAATGTAAGTCTGCAGAGACCCAGATCAAGAACGGGGCGGAGGTTCGGTCCGTTTCGTTCAGGCAGGTGTGCGTAGCCCTCGGTTCGCTTGCAATGGGTTGCCTTTTCGCAAACGCCGCACTTGCGCAAACCGCAGGCCGGATCGAACAGACGGTCGCCGGCCAGAACACGATCCTTGAACGGTTCACGCCGCCGCCGCGTGTCGGCACGGTGGATATCCAGGTTCAGGATCAGCGCACGCGCACTCCCGAAAAGGACGCGGAGGCGATCCGTTTCACGCTGAATTCCGTGACGATCGAGGGCGCCGACACACTTCCGGCAACGGCATTTTCCGGTCTCTGGCAGGGCATGGTGGGTAAGGTGATCACCCTAGCCGATCTCTACCGGCTCGCAGGCGAGGTCGACGCCCGATACCTGAACGCCGGCTATCTTTCGATGACCGTCGTGCCCGTTCAGGACTTTTCATCCGGCAAGATCACGCTGCGCGTCTATGAAAGCTACGTCGAGACGCTGGAGATCAACAGCGACATTCCCGGCATTCGGGATCGGCTCGCGCCTTATATCGATCGGATCATCGCCATGCGGCCGATCCGGATCAAGGAGGCCGAGCGCATCCTGCTGCTGATGAGCGATCTTGGCGGCCTCGATATCGAAGGCACGCTGATACGGCCGGAAAATCCTCAGGGCGGCGGCACATTGCGTCTCAACATCGGCTTCGACCGGTCCTCGGGGGGCGTCGGGCTCGACAATCTCGGCACCGATGAGGTCGGGCCGCTGGAATTGTCCGGCAATGTCACCGTCAACGACCTGCTCGGGCTTTTCGACACGGCAAGCCTTGTGGGCGTGACGGTTCCCAACATGCCGCAGGAAATGATCTTTCTGCAGGCCTCACAGGATATTCCGATCGGCTTCAACGGTCTGTCAGCCGGCTACGACCTTTCATACATCACCCAGAAGCCGGGCGGCGACCTGAAATCCGACGACATCCATATTGAGTCCGTGATCGGCACGATGCGTCTCGATTATCCCTTCGTGCGCACGATCGACCAAAGCCTGTTCGGACGGATCGAGGTCAATCTGCGCAACGACCGGGTCGATGTCATGGGCGCGCGGGCAGCGCGCGAGCAGACGCGCTGGGCCGCCATGTCGCTGACCTATGACCGCCAGATCGGATCGACCGCATTTCTGACGACAAGCGAATTCGGCCAGGGCCTCGGCCAGGAAGCCGCATCACCGGAGGTACCGGAGGACTACCGGTTCGCGCGGCTGAGCTTCGACATCGCGCATGAACTTACCGCCGACACCGCCATTCGCCTGCGCAGCGCCGGGCAGTATTCCGCAACGCCCCTGCCTTCGGCAGCGCAGTTTTCGCTCGGGGGCGATCCCTATGGCTGGGCGTTCGACGGCAGCACCCTTTCAGGTGCCAGCGGCGCGGCCGCCGCCCTGGAACTCAGCCATGATATCGAAACCGGCTGGTCCGCCCTTCCCGGCCTCACGCTGACGACCTTCGCGGATTATGGCGTGGTGTGGAACGAAGAGGCGAGCGCCGACTATGCGCGCGATGCCCTCGGCTCGGTCGGCGTCGGCGTCAGCGGCATGCTTGCGGAAAAGATGACCTTTCAGCTGATCGCGGCCGTACCGTGGTACAGTCCCGACAATGGCGAGGATGAAGGCCTCCGGGTTTTCTTCAGACTTGGACTGCCGCTCTGAGGGGCCACGCAGTCACATGACACGAAATGCTCCGGTGAAGCCGCTGGATGCAACGCGCTCTGATCGCGGCGATCAGGACAATTCACATTTGGATCTAGCTGGGAGAAACCCTATGAAGAAGATCTTCATTTCGCGAGGCGGTTTGGCGTCTATGGCTGCGATCGCCAGCGCCCTGTGGGCTTCGGTTGCGATGGCGGGCATGCAGGAGGACCTGCAAGCCAGGCTGGACAATTTCATTGCGGCGCGCAGCGCACCCGAAAGCGTCACCGGCATATCCGCCTATGTCAGCCTGGGTGCGGACGGACCGGACTATAGCGCCTATGCCGGGACGATGGGCAAGGATAGCAAGGAGCCCGTCGGCCCGGACACGCTCTACCAGATCGGCAGCAACACCAAGGGCTTTACCGGAGCGCTGATCCTGGCGCTGGAAGCCGAGGGCAAGGTCGATATCCACGACACCGTAGGCGACTGGCTGCCGGAATATGAGGCATGGTCGGACGTGACGATCCAGCAATTGCTGCACATGACCAGCGGCTTGCCGACCTATTCGGAGACGGCGGAATTGAACGAAGCCTTCGTGAACACCCCCGATCGGGATTTCACGATGCCCGAACTGATCGCCATGGCCTATCCGAGCGAAACCGTGGACCTGCCGACCACGGAAGGCTATTTCTACTCGAATACCAATTACATTCTCGCTGGCATGATCGCCGAAAAGGCATCGGGCATGTCCTACAAGGATGCGCTCGAGGAGAAGCTGTTCAAGCCCGCAGGCCTGACCGAGACGTTCTACGAGCCTTTTTCCTATGGCGAGGACGTGTTGTCGCGCATGCCTTCCGGTTACTTCAACAATCCGGAATGCACACTTTATGACGCGGATTGCGAAGTCAGCCAGCTGGCCCCGCTGATGGGCCGCGACGTGAAGACGGACTCCGTCAGCTGGGCGGGCCCTGCGGGCGGCATCGTCAGCACGCCGGAGGATCTTGCGAAATGGATCCGCGCCGTCTTTTCCGGAAAGGTGCTGCCGGAAAAGCAGCTGGCGGAGTTTGTAACGCCCGTGTCGCTGGCAACCGGCGAGATCATCGATGATGTATCGGACGAGGACCCGCGGGGCTTTACCCTCGGCCTGACGCGCGTGACCGCGCCTGGCATGGACCCGATGTATTACTATCTCGGAATGACGCTCGGCTACCGCGCCGCCTTCATCTACTCGCCCGAACAGGACGTGATCGTGACCGCCGCCACCAACTCCCAGCCGCCCGCCCCAATGATGCGCATTTCCCTTGGCTTTCATGGAGAAAATCGAAAGCTCCGATGCCTGCCGAAGGCAGAGCCTCGACGACCACTCCCTTGTACAAACGCCCGGTTTCCGGATTGCGCAGGCCGCGCCGCCTCACTCGCCCGAAAGGGCTGCCACCGGATCAAGCTTCGAGGCGCTGCGGGCCGGGAGATAGCCGAATGTGACGCCGATCAGGGTCGAGCAGATCACCGCGGCGACAATCGAACCCGGCGAATAGAGCACGGTAAAGCCGGAGCTCAGCGCCGTCAGCAGGCTGCCAAAACCGAGCGCCGCCGCAATCCCGAGGCAGCCGCCGATCAGGCAGACGATGATGGCCTCGATCAGGAACTGGAGCAGGATATCGCTGCGCCGCGCGCCGACGGCCATCCGCACGCCGATCTCCGAGACCCGTTCGGACACGGAGACCAGCATGATGTTCATCACCCCGATGCCGCCAACCACAAGGGAAATCACCGCGATCGCCGTGATCAGCAGTGCCAGCGTCATCGCGGTGCTGGTGATCGTTTCGCGAATATCGTCCGTGTTGAGGATGTAGAAATCCTGGGTGCCATGCCTTTGCGTCAAGAGCGCCGTCACCGCATTCTCGGCGTCACGCATGTCATAGCCGTCATCGACCCGCAGGATCACGCTGCGCAAAGTCGTCTTACCGAGGGCGCGCGTCTGGACGGCGGTATAGGGCATGTAGAGCGAAAGGTTGCCACTCGACCCGAACCCGGTCTGGCTGGTCTTGACCACGCCGATGACCCTGACCGGGACATTGCCGGCCAGGATCACCTTGCCGATCGGATCCTCGCCCGCTGCAAAAAGCGTGTCGCGGGTGTTGGCGTCGATGACGGCATCCTGCGAGCGGGTCCGGACATCCGCCTCGTTGAAGAGGCTGCCTTGCTCGAGTTCAAGCGCCTTCGCCGTGAAATACGCCGCGCCGACGCCATTGACGAGCGCATTGGACTCCACTGAACCGTAGCGCACCGTCGCGGCGCGCGAGACGGTGGGCGTGACGGCTGCGGCATAGGGCTGCTGGGACAGCGCGACGGCATCGTTGACGACCAGCGTGGTGATCTTTCCGGCGCGCACATCGCCGAAGGTCTTGCCGGCGAAGATCTCCAGCGTATTCGTGCCGAGGCTCGATATGTTTTCGAGCACCTTCGATTGCGCGCCCTGCCCGATGGCAACGACGCTCACCACCGAAGCAATGCCGATGATGATGCCGAGCATGGTGAGAAAGCTTCTCAGCTTGTGCGCCCACATGGACACAAGCGCCATCTGGAAAGCCTCTCCCAGCGCCGCACCGAACCGGAAGGGCGATCGCTTCTGATGCGGCCCTTGCGTCTCGCGCCCGGCAGCCCGGCCACCCTCGCGCGTGAGCGTGTCCGCGGTGATCTCGCCATCGGCGATCTCGATGATCCGGGCGGCGCGGCTTGCCACCTTCGGATCATGGGTCACGATGATGACGGTGTGACCTTCGGCATTCAGCTCCTCGAGGATTTCGAGGACATCATCGCCGCTGCGCGAATCGAGCGCGCCGGTCGGCTCGTCGGCAAGGATGACATTGGCGCCGTTCATCAGGGCGCGAGCGATCGAAACGCGCTGCTGCTGGCCGCCGGACAACTGCCCCGGGCGGTGACCGGTGCGGTCTGCCATCCCGAGCCGTGCGAGCAATGCCGCAGCGCGCGTGCGCCGCGACGACGCTGCGATCCCGGCGTAGATCGCGGGAATTTCGACATTGCCGATCGCATTCAGCTCGGGCAGAAGGTGGTAGCGCTGGAAGATGAAGCCGAAGTGTTCGCGTCTGAGCGCGGCCAGTTCATCGCCGTCCAGGCTCGAAGCCGCGCGCCCGGCGATCCGGTATTCGCCGGAGGTCGCCTGATCGAGACAGCCGAGGATATTCATCAGGGTCGACTTGCCGGAACCCGACGAGCCGATGATGGCCACCATCTCGCCCTCGGCGATATCGAGGGTGACGCCCTTCAGCGCCTCGATCTCCTCGTCGCCGGTCCTGTAGGCGCGGCGGATGCCGGAGAGACTGATGAGAGGGGTGTTCATGGCTCAAAACCCCATCCGTGGCGGGCCGCGCATGCCCTCGCCGGCCGCATTCGCGTTGCCGGGGATATCGCCGGTGACCACGCGCTGGCCCTCGCTGAGGCCGGACGTCACCTCGGCCCTGACGCGGTTGTCGAGGCCGACCTCGATCTCGGTAGGCCTGATTTCACCGGCGCCATCCAGCACTTGAACCGTGTAACGGCCTTCGCCATCGGGCGTCGTGAGAACCGAGGACGGTATGGTGAGCACATTGCTCGCCGTGCCGAGGACGATCTCGACCTCCGCCGTCATGTAGGTCCTGAGCTTGCCGTCATCGTTTGGAACGGTGAACACGCCATTATAGTAGACGGCCTCCGACGAGGACGAACTGGTTGACGATGATGACGAGAAGCTCGAGTCGTTCTTGACCGATTCAGGCGCCGGCTCGATGGTTTCGAGCGTTGCGCGATAGACCGTATCGGGATCGCCGAACACGGTGAAGGAAACGGGCATGCCGGGGGACACCTTGGTGATATCCGCCTCGGAAATTTCGGTGCGCACCGTCATGCGGTCGAGCTGGCCCAGAACGACGATGGTCGGGGCCGACTGCAGCGCATTCACCGTCTGCCCTTCCTGGCTGACGATGGCAAGCACGGTGCCGTCGCTGGGCGCGGTGATCCTGGTATAGCCGAGATTGACCTTGGCCGTGTCGACCGCGACCTCTGCCTCGACGATCGCCGCCTGGATCGCCGCGATCTGGGCGGTGGTGACGCCGACCTCGGCAAGCGCGCTCTCATAATCGGCGCGGCTTCCCGTGTTCTTCCTGAGCAGTTCGGTGTAGCGCTCAAGCTTCTGCCTGTTGAGCGTCAGCGTCGCCTGTTTCTCCTGAAGCTGCGCCTTGGCGTTGTCGAGCGCTGCATTGGCGGTACGAAGTGCGTTTTCCTGGGTGCCGGAATCGATCTCGGCGATCAGATCGCCCTGCCTGACCTTGTCGCCGAGCTTCACGGCGACGGAGGTGATGCGGCCGGAAGCCTGGGCCCCGACGGCAACAAGACCGACAGGCTTCACGATGCCGGTGGCGAGCACGGTTTCCTCGATATCGCCGCGTGTGACAACCGCCGTCGCCGGCAGATCTCCCTTCGGTTTTTCGTAACGGCTCCACAACCAATACCCCGCCCCGCCCAGAACAATAAGAGCAAAAGCGGTGGTTGCGATTGTGCGGGATTTCATCTTCGGACCTTCGGTTGGCAGCGGCGGCGCTGAACAGTGCATCCCACCTCATACCGGAGGGCGAACCTGCCCGAAAGCATTCAGATCAATCAGCACCACGGCAGGAACCCGATTTTCGAATTGCTTTCGCCGCGACCGGCATCGGAATTCATGCACGGAACCCGCGCGAAAATCGCTTCCCGCGCGATCTTGGTACCTGAAGAAGATGGCATTTCTCTGCACCTTTCGGCACAGCGCGGCGGGAGGAGGCTGGTCAACGGTTGCCGTGAGGCGAAAACAGGCAAGCTGAGGAGATCGCCCTGGCGTTCGTTTCACCGCCTCTCCGCAGAACCAGACAGACCTTCGTCGTCTTCCAGCAAATCCGCCTGAGCCTCTCAGGCCGGGGCGTACTGGTCGCCGTCGAGGACATGATGGTGGACACGGCCGGTGAACATTTCCAGAAGGCCCTTGGTGACTTCGCGACCTCTTGAGCGGACGTCGGATTCCAGCGCCTTCGCCACAGCATCGAGATTGTCGTAGCGAACGCCCATGACGAGGGCATATTCGGGAGCGCCCTCATCGCGCTCTACGCCGAAATAGACCTGGAGGTCCTGCGCGCCGGGAAATTGCCGCCATATCGGAATGAGATTGTCGTGGACATAAGCCTTGAACTCGGCCTCACGGCCCTCATGGATCGTGCCTTCGAAAAGGGCATAACGGATGATCATGTGCGTGTCCTTCCTGGACCTTCCATGAACGGAAGGAACCCTGTTGAAGATCGAGGCTTTACCCTGCCCCCGGTGCGATCTGCCGGATCAGCCCGGCGCGGTGTCGCCGTCGAGCAGCCGCATCATTTCGGCCGAATCCTTCGACCCGAGCCCGGCGGCAACGAGCAGCCGGTGAATCTCCGTAACCTGACCGGTCATCGGCAGCGGCGTACGGGTCTTCAGCGCGAAGGCCTGCAGGCTGTCGAGGTCCTTCAGCATGTTGTCGATCCGGCCCGTCGGGGTGTAATCGCGCGCCGCAAACTTGGCCATGAACTCCTGCATGATGCTGCTGTCGGCACGGCCGCCGGCGAGTGCCTGCGGGATTGCGGCAGCATCGACGCCGCCGGCTTCGGCAAGCTTGACGGCTTCGGCGACGGCCTGAAACTGGACAGCGCAGAACAGCTGGTTGATCAGCTTTGTCGTCTGCCCTGCCCCGCTCGGGCCCATCAGCGTGTAATTGGCGCAAAGGTCCGCCATCACCGCGCGGGCCTTCTCGAAATCATCGCGCGTGCCGCCTGCCATCACCGTCAACCGGCCGGAAAGCGCGCCCGGCGCGCCGCCGGAAAGCGGGCAATCGACCCATCCCATGCCGGTTTCAGCAAGGAGCTTTTCCGACATTTCGGCTGTCACCTTCGGATCGATCGATGACATGTCGATCAGGAGCTTGCCGGAACTTGCCGCTTCGGCAACGCCATTTGCGCCGAAGACCACGGCCTTGACGATATCGGCATGGTTCAGGCTCATGATGATGAAGTCGGCAGCGCTCGCGGCCTCTTTCGGATTTGCGGCGGCGCGGGCGCCGAGCGCGACAAGCCTCTCGACCTTGGCAGCATCCAGATCGGAGATGAAGACCGTGTGCGCCTTCTCGAGAAGACGCGTGGCAATCGCCGTGCCCATGATGCCTGCGCCGATGACGGCGATTTTCTCACTCATTGTCTGCTCCCTCCGTTGCATTCAAGAATGCAAGCGACGTCTCGATGATGAGACCTTGTTCCATGGCGCAATCAACCTCTAGAACGTCTTGCTCGCCATAGGTGGCTTCGAGTGTCGCAAGCTGGCTGTCAAGCAGCGAGACCGGCATGCAATGTCCCGGCCGGTTGACCATGCGCGCGGCAAGCACCGCACGATCCCCGGTCAGGTGGATGAAGCGGAGTTCCGGCCCGGCGCGATCGCGCAACAGGTCGCGGTAGCGCTTTTTCAGCGCGGAACAGGCAATGACGACGCCACCGTCTTCGCCCGCGTCCGCAAGCGCCTTGCCAATCTTTTCCAGCCAGGGTTTGCGGTCATCATCATCGAGCGGGCTCCCGGCGCGCATCTTGTCCACATTGGCTTGCGGGTGGAGGCTGTCGCCTTCGACGAAACGGACGCCGAGGCGCTGCGCAAGCAGGCTGCCGGCGGATGACTTTCCGCAGCCGCTCACGCCCATGACGACGACGACGCTTTTCATGTCAGACGCTCACCGTGATGCCGCCATCGACGGCGAGCACATGACCGTTCACGAATGAAGAGGCCGGCGATGCGAGGAAGACGGCCGCGCCGACAAGTTCTTCGACATTGCCCCAGCGGCGCGCGGGGGTGCGGTTTTCGAGCCAGGCCGAAAATTCGGGATTGTCGACCAGCGCCTGGTTGAGCGGCGTCTTGAAGTATCCGGGCGCAATGCCATTGATCTGCAGTCCGTATTTGGCCCAGTCCGTGCACATGCCGCGGGTCAGGTTGCGTACAGCGCCCTTGGTGGCCGTGTAGGGCGCGATGCCGGGACGCGCCAGCTCGCTCTGGACCGAGCAGATATTGATGATCTTGCCGCTGCCGCGCTTGATCATGTGGCGTGCGACAGCCTGAGCGGTGAGGAAAACGCCGGTGATATTGGTATCCAGCAGCCGGTGCCATTGCTCTTCCGGGAAATCTTCGAGAGGCGAGCGATACTGGATGCCGGCATTGTTGATCAGGATCTCGATCGGGCCGACCGTCTCCTCGATGGCGTTGATGCCATCTTCAACCGCGTGCTTATCGGTAACATCGAAAGGGGCGGCATAGGCCTTGATGCCCTGTTCCTCGAAAGCCTTGACGGCCGCTGCCGTGCGCTCGGCATTTCTGTTGTTGACGACCGGGATCGCCCCCTGGGCTGCAAGCCCCGACAACAGCGCGTGGCCGATGCCCTGGCTTGAACCCGTTACAAGGGCAAGCTTTCCATCGAGTCTGAAGATGTCGGACATGGTTTCCTCTTCCCTTTGGCCGGCGCGATCGGGCATTTTTTGTCCGGATGAACGGCAGTATCAGCGCCTTTTCCGATTGATCTTGACTTAACTGTTATCGATAACATAATCAAGGCTAAAATCAGCGCGGAAGCGTCCGCCCTCGCAATCGGACGATGACCTCAGGGCTCAGGAAAGCCGGTCATCGCCGTGAGGCCGGGCAATGCTCACAATGGGAGGTCGTGATGAAAGCTGCGATTATTCATGCTGCAAAGGACTTGCGCATTGAAGACATGGAACCGGAGGCCGCCGGTCCCGGTCAGGTGGAAATCCGCATCGGCGCGGGCGGCATATGCGGCTCGGATCTGCACTATTACAATCACGGCGGTTTCGGCGATGTGCGCATCCGCCACCCCATGATCCTCGGCCATGAGGTCGCCGGCACGATTACCGCCCTTGGCCGGGGCGTGAGCCAGTTCGCTGTCGGCGATCGTGTCGCGATCTCCCCTTCCCGTCCCTGCAATGCCTGCAAATATTGCCTGAAGGGGTTGCAGAACCACTGCATGAACATGCGTTTTTATGGCAGCGCCATGCCGATGCCGCACATCCAGGGCGCGTTCCGTGAAACTCTGGTGGCCGAAGCCTGGCAATGCCACAAGGTCGCCGACCATGTTTCCCTTGGCGAGGCCGCGATGGCAGAGCCGCTGGCGGTGACGCTGCATGCCGTTTCGCGTGCGGGTTCGCTTCTGGGCAAGCGCGTTCTGGTGTCCGGCTGCGGGCCCATCGGCGCGCTGTGCATCGTCTCCGCCCGCGCCCATGGCGCGCGGGAGATTGTCGTGACCGATGTTCTGGATGAGGTTCTGCCCTATGCCCAGGCTGTCGGCGCCAACCGCGTCATCAATGTTGCGAACAAGCCTGAGGATCTCGCGGCCTATGCGGCGGGCAAGGGCTATTTCGATGTCATGTTCGAGGCCTCCGGCAACGCCCGCGCGCTTGCCAGCGGCCTGCAGGCGCTTGCCCCGCGCAGCGTGCTGGTGCAACTCGGCCTTGGCGGTGAAGTCGGCCTGCCGCAAAACATGGTGGTGTCGAAGGAGATCGATATCCGAGGATCATTCCGCTTCCATGAGGAATATGGCCTCGCGGTCGATCTCCTCAATCAGGGGCTGGTCGACGTCAAGCCGCTCATTTCCGAAACCTATCCGCTCTCCGATGCCGTCAATGCCTTCGAGACCGCCAGCGACCGCGCGCGATCAATGAAGGTGCAGCTGGCTTTCGAATAACGCCGGCCTGGCGCCGGCCACCTGCTGAAGTGCATCCCATTGAAAACGCCCCGGCCGCAAGACCGGGGCGTTTCATCTGCGGGGGAGGACCCGCCTGAGGCTTACTGGACGCCCCAGATTTTCTTGTATTCGTCGCGATAGCCATTGCCCGGATCGAATGTGTTTTCCGGTCCGCCGTCATATTCGACATTGTCCTTGGTCACCACGTGGAATGGCGCAATATAGCCGGACCAGTCCTGGCCCGCGAAGGCCCGGTTCAACTCATCGACGAGCTGCCAGCCCTGCAGGTAAAGCGGTTCCGCCACGGTGACGGCCTGATACTGCCCGGCGCGGATGCGCTGATAGGCGCTTTCCGAACCGTCGCCGGCAGCGACATTGACCGGAGCGCCATCGCCCGGCAGGCCTGCTGCTGCAAGCGACGGCCCCATGAAGTCGAAATATAGGTCGTTGATCGCCAGCGAATGCGTCCACTTGTCTCCGTATTTCTGCAGGAGCGAGGTGGTAAGCTGCGGCATGCGCTGGGACGTCTCAGCAATTGGCGTATCGACATATTCGAGCACCGTGCCGCCGAGATCCTCGATCTGCTTTTTCATCTCATCGGCTTTGGCGATGGCGATGGCATAGGTCGAGTCGGTAAAGATGATCACGCCCGGCTTGCCGTCGGCATCAACGAAGGCCCAGTCGGCAGCCGCCTTGGAAACATTCATCGGATCGGTGGTGACATTGGTGAAGATGCCGAGATCGGCATCGGGGCCAGCGGCAGGCGCTGCATGCCATGCGACCATCGGAATGCCGGCAGCCTTGGCCTGCTCCATGGCGGGGCCTTGTTCGACGGCATCAAAACCATTGATGATGATGCCATCGGGCTTCAGCGCCATGGCCTGCCCGAAGGCGGCGGTTCGGCCGGCAATCGAGCCGGCGCCGTCGAGCGTCGTCACCTTCCAGCCGACAGAGTCGGCTGCTTCACCAATACCATCTACCACTTTCAGGATGCCGCCATTTTTCATGTCTGCGGCCAGCACCACGATGGTCTTGCCGCTTTCGGCCTTCGGGCCGCTGGTCGGGCCGTCCCAGGTCGTGACCTGGGTGGCATAGCTGTCGACGAAGCTCTTGGCATCCGACATCGCATCCGCCAGGGCCGGCCCTGCCAGCGCGAGCATGGCAGCCGTTCCCGCCATCATCTGAATAAAAGTTCTGCGTTTCATGTATTCCTCCCGTTTGAAAAAGGACTTCCGCTCCCGTGAAGCCTATTTTGGCGCGGCGCGTTTGGTGCTGGCGCCGCGTTTACGCTGGGCGTAACCCGCGATGCCGATGGCGACCAGAAGCGTCACACCGTTGAACAGCGGCTCGACGAAGAAAGAACCACCGAATTGCTGGATGCCGGAGATACCCACGGCCAGGATGATCACGCCAACCACCGTGCCCCAGACGTTGACGCGGCCGGGCTTGATGGTTGTGGACCCGAGAAACGCGCCCACGAGAGCCGGCAAGAGATATTCAAGCCCGACGCTCGCCTGTCCGATCCGGAGCTTGGAGGCCAGGAGGACCCCTGCCAGCGCTGACAGGAAGCCCGAGCTGATGAATGCGCCGATGACGAATTTGCGGACCGGAATACCGTTCAGGGCGGCGGCCTTGGGATTGGCCCCGATGGCATAGAGGTAACGGCCGATCGGCAGATATTCGAGCGCGATCCACATCAGCAGCGCTATGCCGAGCACATAGAAGCCGGTGATCGGCAGACCGAATATCATGGTGCCGTTGAGGTCGTAGAACCCCTGCGGAAGGACGCCCACGACCTGCCGTCCACCGGTGTGCCACAGCGCGATCGCATAGAGCACCGTGCCGGTGCCGAGCGTGGCGATGAAGGAATCGATCTTTGCGACTTCAACGAGAAAGCCGTTGATGAGGCCGGTCAGGCTGCCGAGCGCGAGCACGATGAGGACGGCAGCCGGCCAGGGAATCCCAAAGACGGTCTGCAGGCTGATGGCCAGAATGTGCCAGAGAACGATACCGTAGCCGACCGTCAGGTCGATCCGCCCTGCCGCCATCGGGATCATCGCCGCCAGCGACAGGATCGCGATGATGGCCTTGTCCGAGATGATGGAGCGGACATTCAGCAGCGTCGGAAAGGTATTCGGCAGCATGATCGAGAACAGGATGATCAACAGCGCCGTGAGAATGACCAGACCATAGACAGGCAGAAAACGCCCGATCCGCTGTGCCGCCGAAAGACCCTTGAGTTCCGCTCTGGTGGGTTCCAGGGCGGTTGATTCCAGTGATTGCATTTTATCCTCCCGTTCAGGCCGCTTCGGAAGCGGAGGCCGCTGTGATCAGCGCCTGTGTCGTCAATTCATCGCCCTCCAGGGCGCGCACGATTTGGCCGCGCGAAAACACAAGCGCGCGGTTGCAGATATTGGCGACCTCTTCAAAATCCGTGGACACGACGACGACGGCGAGCCCGGCCTCCACCGCGCGCGCAATCAGCCTGTAGATTTCCGCCTTGGCGCCGACATCGACGCCGGCTGTCGGATCTTCTGCAATCAGAAGCTTGCGGCCGGTGGCAAGCCAGCGACCGACGACAACCTTCTGCTGGTTGCCGCCCGAAAGCGCTTCGACCGCGATCTCCGGATCATTCGGGCGCAGGCCGACGCTTTCGCCAATGGTGGCGGTCAGGGCGGCCTCGCTGCCATGGCTGAGGAACTTGAACAGGCTTCGCCCGACAGCGCCCGGGTTCATGAACATGTTTTCCCGCACCGAAAGCGGCATCGCGACCGATTCCTCGGCACGGTCACGGGCAATCAGGCCGATCCCGGCCTTCATTGCGCTGCGGGGCGAGGACAGGTCCGGCACCTCTCCGTTGAGCGTTATCTCGCCACCGAATTCGACCGCTCCGAAAAGCGCCCTGCCGACAGCCTCTTGGCCCGCGCCGCGCAGGCCGACGAGGCCGAGAAGCTCGCCTCTGTGAATGTCAAAGCTGACCGGGCCGACTCCGTCGGAGGTGAGATCATTGACACGCGCGACAACCCCGCCCTGCTTCAGCTTTGCCCGGAAGAAAAGCTCTTCCGTCTTGCGCCCGACGATCAGTTCGACGAGCTCGCCCGGCGTGGTATCCGCCACGGGCTTCTCGCCGACAAGCTTGCCGTCGCGCAGGACCGCGACGCGGTCGGCGATGCGGAAGATCTCATCAAGGCGGTGAGAAACATAAATCATCCCGACGCCGCGCTCCTTGAGCGGACGAATGGCATCGAAGAGCCGCTCCACCTCGTCTGCGGGAAGGCTGGCGGTCGGCTCATCGAGAACCAGAACATCGGCGTCCGTCGCAAGCGCCCGTGCAATTGCCACGAGCGCCTTTTCTGTTCTGGTGAGGCTCGAGATCCGGGTCTGGGGATCGAAATCGCAGCCGACGAGCTTCAGGGCCTCAGCAGCGCGGTCATCGGTCGAGGACCAGTCGATCAGTCCGGAACGGAGCGAAAACCCCTGGGCGAGGCCGACATTTTCGCCGACGGTCATCCATTCGATGAGCCCCATGTCCTGATGGATGAAGGCGACCGGTTGACGCTGAAGCGGCCTGGGCGGGCGATGCACATAGGGCTCGCCGCGAAAGTGGATTTCGCCGCTGTCCGGCTTGTGGATGCCCGCCAGGGTCTTGATGAGTGTCGATTTGCCGGCGCCGTTTTCCCCGAGAAGGGCGAGGATTTCCCCTGGCCGCAAAGCAAGCGTGACCTCCGACAGCGCGCGCGTTCCACCGAATATCTTGGTGATCGCGCGAAACTCCACGAGATTTGCGTCAACCATCGAGCACTCCTCCCGAATTCTCGAATATGATTTTATGTTATCGATAACATTTCAGAGTGTCAAGTTGAAAATGCGCAGACCGGCTGCGCGACCACTTTCGCTTGTGAGCAGGATCAGACCGTATCGGCGCCGATCGCCTCAAGTGCCGCCGTCGCAACGACGACATCCTGATCGCCCGTGCCGGAACCGATACCGATCGCGCCGGCGAGCAGCCCGCCGAAGCGGATCGGAAGGCCGCCTTTGAGGTTAATGACCTCGCCATCGGTTGCGATCGCGGCCGCAACAGCGAATTCAGGCGCCATCTGTCCCGTCGCTGTATTCAGGGATGCCGCCGTGATGGCTTTCGCCCGAGCAGTCTTCATCGACGTGAACTTGGCGCCGTCCATGCGGAAGATCGCCAGCGTCACGCCGCTTTGATCGACGATCACGACGTTCTGCGGCACGTTGATTTCCTCGGCCTTGGCGACAGCGGCGGCAAGAGCCGTCATGACGCCGTTGTGGCTGAGGGCGGTGGCGGGGCGGGTGTGGGACAAATCGTTTTCCTCTTCGAATATGTTCAATGGCAGACCCGACAAAACCGGCAAAACCGGCAGAGCCTGCCGCATCTTGTGTCCTGCCGTCACAGCCTGCGGCAAGGGCAGATGGTCAGGTGCTTTCGCGCAGAATGACCTTGTAAGGCGTCAGTATCAGTTCGTCGCCGCCGGCCTCCTCACCTGCCAGCACCCGCAGCAGCTTTTCGGCGGCAAGACGGCCGATTTCAAGACAGCCGACATTCACCGTGGAAATGCGGGGATGGCAGAAGGCCGAAATTTCGTAGTCTCCGAAACCCGCAATCGCGATGTCATCCGGCACCTTGATGCCGCGCCTGTGGCACTCCATGATGGCGCCGAAGGCCGAGAGGTCGGATACGCAAATCACCGCTTCCGTGTCCGGCCAGCGCTCGAGCATCGAAACGATGGCCTGCGCGCCCTGCTCTATCGAGATCGGCGGAACGCCGAAGGAGATGAGCCTGCCGGGCTCCAGATCCAGTTCCCTGATCGCATCGAGAAAGCCGGTCCGGCGCATGTTGCCGCGGGTGTCCCGCGTCGTGGTGCCGCCGATATAGCCGAATTTCCTGTAGCCCTTCGCGGCCAGTGCCTTGACCATGTCGCGCGTCACGGCACTGTTGGAGAACCCGACCACGCTATCGATCGGATCCTCGGGGATCTCCCAGGTCTCGATAACGGGAATGCCGGAATTGACGAGCATCCGCCGCGCGCTCGGGGTATGCGCGCTGCCGGTCAGAATGATCCCTTCCGGCCGCCGCTGCAGCATCGACTGGATGAGCTGCTCCTCCTTCTCCCTGGAATAGTCGGTATAGCCAAGAAGCAGTTGGAGGCCCGACCCTTCGAGCGCCTCGGTGATGCCGCGTGCCGTTTCGGAGAAATTGGAGTTGTTGATGGACGGCACGAGCGCCGCCACGAAGCCCGTCTTGCGCGAGGAAAGCGAGCCGGCAGACTGGTCGAGCACATAGCCAAGCTCGTCGACAGCAGACAGAATCCGCTTCCGCGTTTCGTCGGAGACGTGGCTGTCCTTCTTCAAGGCCCGCGACACCGTCATCGTCGATACGCCCGCCCGTTGCGCGACGTCAGCCATTGTCGGCGCAGCCTGCGGTCGCTGCCCGCCTCGTTGGCCACTATTCCTGCTACCTGCTGCCAATCTAAGTCCCCGTAGAACCCAACCTCGCCGTGGAGCGTAAGATCCACGGCCCTCTTCGATACGATTTCTTCTGGTCCGAGTACCGGACAGGTGTCAATGTTGCACGGACGCAACCGCCGGAGTTGGCGCAAATGGCACGGCCGAAATCCAACTTGTTCCGGGCTTTCACTTGACGCAGATAGCATATCTGTTATCGATATCATAGAGATTTCTTGGGCTTGGCCGGCCAGCACAGGTGACAAGGGGGGAGTGATGTACGGCATCTTGGAAGGAACCGGGTTTGAAGTGCTCGATCCCAGGTTTGAAGCGTGCTTTGTGGGGCATGCGCGGGTCGAGCGCCTCTGGACCGGAGGGCGCTGGCTGGAAGGGCCTGCATGGTTTGCGCCGGGCCGGTTTGTGCTGTTCTCCGACATCCCAAACAACCGCATGATGCGCTACGACGAGGCGAGCGGCCAGACCTGCGTTTTCCGTCAGCCTTCGAACAACAGCAACGGCAATACCGTCGACAATCAGGGGCGCCTGGTCACCTGCGAACATGGTGCCAGACGTGTTACGCGCACCGACTTTAACGGTCAGACCCGGGTGCTGGCTGACCGTTTCGAGGGCAAAAGGCTGAATTCGCCCAATGATGTTGTGGTGAAATCCGATGGTACGGTGTGGTTCACCGACCCCTCCTACGGGATCATGCATGATTACGAGGGCGACTACGCCGAACAGGAGATCGCGGGCTGCCATGTCTATTGCATCGACCCCGAAACTGGCAGGATCGCCCGCGTCGCTGACGATTTCGAAAAACCGAATGGCCTCGCCTTTTCGCCCGACGAAAGCCTGCTCTACATCGCCGATACCGGCGCGACGCACAAGGATGGCGGACCGCGCCATATCAGAAAATTCTGGGTCGGCGCGGACAATGCGCTGGAAGACCGCGGCGTCTTTGCCACCTGCACAAACGGATTGTTTGACGGCTTCCGGGTTGATCGCTGCGGCCGCATCTGGACCAGCGCGGCAGATGGCGTTCACTGCTACGATCCCGACGGAACCCTGATCGGCAAGATCCATCTGCCGGAGCTGGTTTCCAACCTGACATTCGGGGGTGAAAAGCGGAACCGTCTGTTCATCACCGCGTCCAGCTCGCTTTATGCGGTTTATGTCACCGCCAATGGCTGCAAACTGGGGTGAGATGACGATGAAAATCGCCTTTCTGGGCATTGGACTGATGGGGGCGCCAATGGCCCTCAACCTTCTCAAGGCAGGCTTCCCGATCACCGTGTGGAACCGGAGCAACGGTAAGACCGGCACGGTTCGAGAGGCAGGCGCTCTGGTTGCGGACACGCCGGCAGATGCCGTCTCCGGGGCGGATATCGTGATCACCATGGTGTCCGATGGTTCGGCGGTCGAAGATCTGCTGTTCGGCAGCGGCGCCGCAGAGCGGATCCTCGAAGGCGCGATCGTCATCGACATGAGCTCGATCAAGCCTGAAGAGGCGCGCGCGCATGCCCGCCGGCTGGCCGATCTGGGCGTGAGCCATCTCGATGCCCCCGTCAGCGGCGGCACCCGTGGCGCGCAGAATGGCACGCTTGCCATCATGGCCGGTGGCGAGGAACAGGCTTTCGCGCGTGCAGCGAAGGTTTTCGAACCGATGGGCAGGGCGATCCTTCTCGGCCCCTCCGGCAGCGGCCAGCTTGCGAAACTCGCCAATCAGGCAATCGTTGCCATCACCATCGGCGCAGTCGCCGAGGCAACGCTGCTGGTGCGTGAAGGCGGCATCGACCCGGCGCGCTTTCGGGCCGTGCTCAAGGGCGGCTTTGCAGACTCGGTCATTCTTCAGCAGCATGGCGAACGCATGCAATCTTCCGATTTCACGCCCGGCGGCCGCTCGGCCTTTCAGCTGAAGGATCTCGACAATGTGCTTGCAGAGTGCCGGAACATGGGCCTTTCCCTTCCGTTGACGACGTTGCAGCGTGACCGGTTTGCCGACCTGGTGAGCCGTCTCGACGGCGGCGACCTCGATCATTCCGCATTGTTTCTGGAACTGCTCGACCGAAATCACCTGAGCTGAACTTTCGGGCCGCCGGCGCACACGCAGGCGGCTCTTTTCTTAGAACAATATGATATCGATAACAAAATTGGAGAACACCCATGTCGAAAGTCGAGATCCTGCAGGTCGGTCCATATCCGATCTGGGATGATGAACGCCTCAATGCACGCTTCACCATGCACCGCTATTTCGAGGCGGAGGACAAGCAGGCTTTCCTGAAGGAGCATGCGCAGAAGATCCGCGGCATCGCCACCCGCGGCGAACTGGGAGCGAGCCGGGCCATGATCGAGGCGCTGCCGGCGCTCGAGATCATCAGCGTTTATGGCGTCGGCTATGACGCAGTCGATCTCGATGCCGCCCGCGCGCGCAACATACGCGTCACCAATACGCCCGATGTGCTGACCAAGGACGTTGCGGACCTCGGCGTCGCAATGATGATGTGTCTTTCGCGCGGCATGATCGGTGCGGAAGCCTGGGTGAAGAGCGGCAACTGGGCATCGAAAGGGCTCTATCCCCTCAAGCATCGCGTCCATGGCAAGCGTGCCGGCATTCTGGGCCTTGGCCGCATCGGCTACGAGGTGGGTCGACGGCTTTCAGGCTTCGACATGGATATCCTTTACAGCGATGTCGCGGCTAAGGACTATGCACCCGACTGGACCTTCGTCGAGGGCGCAGAAAAGCTTGCAGAGAGCTGCGACTTCCTGTTCGTGACGCTCGCGGCATCGGCCGCGACCCGCCATATCGTCGGCAAGCAGGTGATCGAGGCCTTGGGTCCGGAAGGCATGCTGATCAATATTTCGCGCGCGTCCAATATCGATGAAGACGCACTGCTTGACGCCCTTGAAAGCGGCAAGCTGGGTTCGGCGGCATTGGATGTCTTCGAAGGGGAACCGAACCTCAACCCGCGCTTCCTCGCGCTTGATAACGTCCTCCTGCAGCCGCACCATGCTTCGGGGACCTACGAAACGCGCAAGGCGATGGGAAAACTGGTCTTCGACAATCTCGATGCCCATTTCTCCGGCAAGCCGCTGCCGACACCGGTGTTGTGAAGACAGGCGCAGCGTCAAGAACAAAAGCCGGCAGCGGCCGCAGGAGCGTCAGGCTGAGACCCTGCGGGACGGGAATGCGTGCGCTCGCGACACTCAATCGCCGGCGCTCCAGCGCTCCTTGTGACCGAAGCCCCTGCCATTGTCCGTGAGCTTGATCATGGCAGGAGAGAACGACCAGAGCTGCGCGCTTGCGCCGGATGCTTCCGGAAAGGCGGCCTTGAAAATCGCTTCGCCTTTCCTTGCCTCCTCACCGTCCAGCATGGCCGTCCTGCCGCTTGCCTGCAGGCCGCAGAGCCGGCTGATATCGCGGTCCTGGCCGGCGATGGTTACCGCCGCAGCACCGTGCAGCAACAAGGCGGCACCATGACGCGTCGAAGCCGATGTGAAGAACAGCAGCCGGCGCGCCGCGCGATCTGCCACATAGAAGACGCTTGCAGCCCACAGTCCATCCGCATCTGACGTCGCGACCGACATGACGTGGTGGTCGAGGAGAAAAGCATCAATCGTTCGTGAAAAGGCGATCGTCATCCGCGGGCACATCCAGTTCTTTGGGGGAATGGGCAAAGGCGGCAACGAGCACCTGAATGATCGCGCGCTCCGCCGCCGAGAGCGCCCGGTCCATGGAAAAGATGACCGAAAGCTGACCGGAAATGTCTTCCGCTGCAATCGGCACGGTTTTAAGCCGCCCCTCGGCCACATCGCGGCGTACCGAGGAGGCGGGCAGGATGGTGCAGAGCGGCGCGCGTCTTGCCATGGCAATCGCCAGCGGCAATGAACCGGCCTCGACCACCGGCTGAAGCCTGAGATTTCGCGCTCTTGCGGCCGCCATGATGCTCTGGTGGATACTCAGGTGCCGGCTGCCCATGACGAGCGGCAACTGGCAGACATCCTCAAGCGTCAACGCCTCCTTGTCGCCGAGAACGATCGCCGGATTGGCGACGACTGAAAGCGGCTCGCCCGGCCCCAGGGCGATCTTGCCAACCTTGGTGCCTGCAACGCCGACGATGGCGAGATTGAGCGCTCCCGAGTGGACCAGATCGTTGAGCACGGCGTTGGACGCCTCTGTGATTTCAAGGCGCCAGTCGGGATTGCTGGCGTGCACCCGCGTCGCCATCGCGGCCACGCGGGCGGTCAGCGCACTGTCGTGACCGGAGCTTGGCAGCGTCCCGATGGATACGATTGCCTGAGTATGGGCCGCGATATCGTGCGACAGCCTGAGCATCGCCGCTTCCCGCGCCTCGATTTCCAGCGTGAAGGGCAGCAGCCGGTCGCCTGTCTGCGCGATCGCGCTGCCATCGCTGCGCCGGTTGAAAAGCGCGCTTCCGATGCTTTTCTCCAGTTTGTTCAACTGGACCGAAACGGAGGGCTGGGAGAGGTTTGCAACCCGTGCCGCAGCCGAAATCCCGCCGCTGCGGCAGGCGAGATTGAAGAGCTGTATCTGCCGCATCGTTGCTTCGGGCTCGAAGACGATATTGTCTTCCGGCGCGGCGAGGTTCTCCTTCACGAGCGCAAGAAAGGTTTCGCCACGCCCGGCAAGTGCGCCGCTGATCCGCGCTCCGATCGTCGATGTGAGCGGCGGACTGAGCGGCGTCGCCTCCACATGATGCAAGCCCATGCGCGCAGAGAGCATGGAGGCGGGCATCAGAAACCGCAGATGCGGCTTCTTGAGCACGAGATCCCCGAGATCATAGGGGTCCGCATCGATGTGAAGAAGCGGGTTGCCGAGGCCGTTCACCTCCACATAGCGGGCGATCGCATTGGCAAGCGCGGGACGCATCCGGGTCACGGCAAGCTTGTCGGTCACGATATTGAGCGGTGCCTCGCCGGCGCTGGCACTGACCGAAACCCAGGGGTCCTGGTAGAGTTCATCGGAAACGATGGGGCCGCTCAGCTCTATCTCGGGAAAGGAAAAGATATCGATCCGCGCACTCAATTCGCGCGGTATGCGCGCGCCAAGACCGCCTTCCTGCGCGGCCTCAGGCGTCCGGAAATCGGCAAAACGGCATTCGATCAGCGTCTGCGGCGCAAGGGTGCCCATGCGATGGATCGCCCTGTCGACGGCTTTCGACAGCCGGCCGATCGCAAAGGAAAGATCGATATCGACGACAAGCCTTTCCAGCGGCCCGGCCTCGACCTGACCGGCATAGTGCCGGGCCTGATGTTCCAGCTGAAGGATACGGCAGGCATCCCTGTAAAGCCAGAAAGCAGAGGGCATCATCCGCAGATGTCCGCCCTGACGCGAGAACAGGCGCATTCCGATGCGCGTTTCGAGCGTCTTCAGCGCTGTGCTGAATGTGGAGGTTCCAAGACCGTGTCCAGCCGCCGCTTCGGAAATCTTGAGGTTCTGGCAAGCCAGAACAAACTTCGCCAGCAATCTGAACTTGGTGACGCTTTCCATTCCGGCAAGTGTACTTGCGGCGTTGCGGCTTTTCAATATCGTCCCACCGGAAGGGCCGCCTCCTTTGACGGGAGGCGGCGCGATGCGTGAAAGCTCAATTGAGCGCGCCGACGGCACCCTCGGCAACGGTGAGGATCTTCGCCGACGTGACCATCTCGAAGGCCGGGCGGATCTGCCGCTGCATGTAGCTGTCTTCCTCGACCAGCGGAATGACATCGGTCAGCGCCTTGTAGAGGGCGGATGTGCCCTTGCCGAGCGCAAACCCGCCGAGCTTGTCCTGCGTCAGGAAGATCGCGCGGGTGGCGAGCAGGGTCTCGACGCCGATGATCTTGTGCATGTTGTCGAGGATCTGCTGGGCCTTGCGGCACGACCAGGGCGCCATCGAAACATGGTCTTCCTGGCTGCTCTTGGTCGAGATCGAATCGGCGACCGAGGGAAAGGCGAGCGTCTTGTTTTCCGACGCCACGGCGGTGGCCGCGGTGGCGATGATGCCGTAGCCGTAGTTCAGACCGATCGGCCGGCCGGCAAGGTTCGGCGGCAGACCGTAATTCAGCGTGGTGTCGCAGAGCGCGAAGAGCCGCCGCTCGGAGATATTGCCGATCTCGACCAGCGCGATCGACAGGATATCCATGGCGAAGGCAATCGGCTCGCAGTGAAAGTTGCCGCCGGAGAGGAATTCCAGCGCACCTGCTTCGTTCCAGAAGACCAGCGGGTTGTCGGTGGCGGCATTCAGGTCGCGGGTGACAAGATTGCGGGCATGATCGAGCTGGTCGCGGCAGGAGCCATGCACCTGCGGCATGCAGCGGAAAGAATACTGGTCCTGGACGCGGGCGTGATGGACCGGATGCAGGATGTCGTCATCGAGATGAACGGCGCGCGATGCCTCCGAGGTGCGGCGCGAGCCCTCGATCAGGCGGCGGACGTTTTCCGCGGCGTTGATCTGGCCAACCTGCTTGCGCACGGCATGGATGCGCGCATCGAAGGCCGCCTGCTCGCCGCGGATCGCCTCGAGGCTGAGGGCCGCGATGGCATCGGCCATCTTCATCATCTTCTCGGCATCGTAAAGCGTCAGCGCGGCCATGCCGGCGCAGAGACTGTTGCCGTTGATCAGCGCCAGGCAGTCCTTGGCCTGCAGCACGAATTCGATCGGCGTGATGCCGGCCTTTTCCA
Source organism: Martelella limonii (assembly GCF_013344475.1). Taxonomy (GTDB): domain Bacteria; phylum Pseudomonadota; class Alphaproteobacteria; order Rhizobiales; family Rhizobiaceae; genus Martelella; species Martelella limonii. The sequence continues at coordinate 168,074 of NZ_JABUOU010000008.1, forward strand.
ACGCTTCCGGCGCGCTCATGCGAACGCCTTCGAAATAGGCCTCGGCCTCCTCGTAGCCGATCATCACCGAGACCATGTGGGCAAGCGGCGCCAGGTCGCCACAGGCGCCGACCGACCCCTGGATCGGCACGACCGGATGAACGCCGCGGTTCAGCATGTCGAGCAGGCGATCGACAACCTCGATACGCAGGCCCGAGACGCCGACGCAGAAGGCATTGATGCGCACGGTCATCATGGCGCGGACCATTTCCTCCGACACAGGTTCGCCAACGCCGGACGAATGCGACAGCACGATATTCCTCTGGAACGTCTCGTTGTCGGCCTGGCTGATCGGGTAATCCTTCAGCTTGCCGACGCCGGTGTTGAAGCCATAGGTGGCAGGCGCGTTTTCCGTCAGCCAGTTTTCTTCGATATAGGCGCGCTTCTTGATGATCTCCGCACGCGCGGCTTCGGAAATTTCAACCTTCGCGCCCTCGCGGGCAACCGCGACGACCTGCTCGATGGTCAGGCTGTCGCCGTCCAGAATGATAGTGCTCATGTTTCTTCCTTTGAAAGATTTGATCCGGGCCGGTCACGCCGGCTTGTCACGATTGGTCGAGACGCATCAGCGTCTCGGCGAGAAGATTTGCGGCTGAGACGAAGTCGGCCGTATCGGTCCATTCCTCCGGACAATGGCTGCGCCCGTCCTTCGACGGGACGAAGATCATCGCGGCTGGCGCGAGCCGGGCGACGAATGCCGCATCGTGACCGGCGCCCGAAGCGAGCGGGCGGGAGGTCAGGCCAAGATGATCTGCGGCATCGGCGATCGTTGCCTGAAGACGCGGGTCGCAGGGTACGGCGAAGGTCCGGCTGAGCTGCGTCACCGAAACGGTGCAGCCTTCGGCATCCGCCGCCGCGCGTGCCATGTCCTCGGCGTCCGCCATGAACGTGTCCATGGCGCCATCGTCCTCGGCGCGGATATCGACAATAACCTCCGCGCTACCCGGCACGACGTTGGCGCCGTTCGGTTCGACATGGACCACGCCGGTGGTCGCGGTGAAATGGCCGCGACCGGCATTGGCGAGCGTTTGCGCGCCATCGCGGATGGCAAGCATGAACCGTGCGGCCGAGAGGCCCGCATCCTGGCGCATGGGCATGGGCGCCGTGCCTGCATGAGCGGCGATGCCTTGGAACCGCACCTTGAGCCGGCCGATGCCGGCAATGCCGGTGACGATGCCGATGGGCACATCTTCCGCCTCCAGCACCGGACCCTGTTCGATATGGATTTCGACGAAGGCACGGATATCGTCACGCAAGGGCCTGCCGAGCGCTGACGTGTCACCGCCGATGCGGTCGATCGCTGCATCAAGCCGCTCCTGATCCGGCCCCGGAAGGGCAAGCTCGGTCGGGCCGAGCGCGCCCGCCATCCCGCGACTGCCGACGCAGGAAAGACCCCATTCGCTCGGCTCCTCGGCGAGGAAATCCACCAGCTCGATCGTATGCCGCGGCTTGTACCCGCTCGTCTTCAGCGCCCGGATGGCGGCAAGGCCGCAGACGATGCCGGCAATGCCGTCGAACCGTCCGCCGGACGGAACCGTGTCGGAGTGGGAACCGGTCATGATCACGCCGGGCTCCGACCCCTCCAGCCGTCCTATCAGATTGCCCGCAGGATCCAGCCGAACGGACAGGCCTTCCTCTTCGAAGCGTGCCTTCAGGTAGTCACGCCCCTTGAGAAACGTCGGCGTGAACGACCGCCGCGTCCACGGCCTGTCAGGCTCCGTGATCGCCGCAAGATTGTCGAAATCGGCCTGCAGCGGCGCCGCCTCGACGGCGGCGAGGTTGATCCGCCCGCTCATCGCGCCTGTCCCGGAAGCGGGCGGGACGGCCGCACGAAGCGCCCTGCCCCAAGCGCCGCCAGCACATTGGTGCCGTCGAAGATCGCCGCGCCACGCTGGAAGGTCGCGACCGGTGCATGCCGTATCCGCATGCCCTCATAGGGGCTCCAGCCGACGACATTGTGTCCGCTTGCGCCGGCATCGTAGATGCGCGGGCGCTCGGCGAAGACTGCGATATCGGCGTCAAGACCGACCTTCAGGCCGCCCTTTTGATCGGCGATCCTGAAGAGCCGCGCCGGATTGCCTGCCATCAGCCTCGCGGCAATCGGGAGCGGCAGGCCGCGGGCGGTGAGCCCGTCGAGGAAAAGGCTTGCCATGACCTCGAGGCCGGGCATGCCGGAGGCGTTTTCCAGCATGTTGTCGGAGGATTTCGCCTGAAGGCTCCAGGCAACGTGGTCGGTCGAGATCACCGTGACATTGCCGGCCGCCACCTGTTTCCAGAGCGCCTCGCGCTCCTTCATGGTGCGGATCGGCGGGTTGCATTTGGCGCGCCCCAGAAGGCGGGAGACGTCCTCCTCCTCCGAGAGCACCAGATAGTGGATGCAGGCCTCGATGGTCGCCTCGAAGCCCTGCGCGCGATAGGCTGCGGCCATGTCGTAGCCGCGGCTCGCCGAGCAATGGACGATATGCGCCGGACACCCGGTCGCGGCGCCAAGCTCGTAGACCTCCGCCGTCGCAAGCATTTCGGCCACGATCGGGCGGGATGCGGAATGGGCGGCGTAATCGGTCCGCCCGGCGTCCTTCATGGCCTTGAGCCAGGTCTTCACGCATTCGTCGTTCTCGTTGTGGACGCCGGCGGCAAGGCCGGTTTTCGCCACTTCGGCGAAGGCATCATGCAGCATCGGCGTGGTGATGCGCGGAAACCGGTTCGGGTCGGTGTCGAAGGTCGAGAACTTGAAGGCCGCCGCCCCCGCTTCCGCCATTTCGGCGATATGGGCGGCGCCATGCTGTGGGTTGATCGTGCCGTAGAGCGCGAAGTCGACGCGGGCCTGCGCGCCGGCGCTCTCGGCCTTTTCGGCGATCATCGCGCCGGTCGAAATCAGCTTGCCGGCATCATAGGGCATGTCGACAATGGTGGTGACGCCGCCGGCTGCGGCAGAGCGCGTCGACCAGATGAAATCCTCCTGGTCCTTCTGCGAGCGCGAATGCACCTGCGGGTCGATCGCGCCGGGAAGAACGAGCGCCGCCCCGAAATCGTGGGTTTCGCGCGCGGCAGGCGGCACGCCCGTACCGATACGGGCGATCCTGCCGTCGCGGATGGCGACATGGCCGCCTTCGCTGACGCCCTCTTCCGTCACCAGCGTGCCCGTTATCACGGTATCGAAATCACTCATCATCTGATCCTTTTCTGATCCTGCTTCCGCTCAGGCCGTCTTTAGGCCCGGGGCCGGCTCGTCATGGGGAAAATGGCAGGCCGCGCGCTGCCCGCCCGGAGCCCGCTCGAGCCTCGGCGTCACGCTTGCGCAGATCGCCTCAGCGCGCGGGCATCTCAGCCTGAAGGCACAGCCTTCCGGCGGGCGGATGCGCGAGGGAACAGCGGCACGGGCTTCGCCGGGCGTGACCTTCTGGTCAAGATCGATCACCGGCACGGCGTCCAGCAGCGTGCGCGTATAGGGATGGGCCGGACGGTCGTAAATCGCTTCCGCGTCGCCCAGCTCGACGATGCGGCCCATATAGAGCACGCAGACGCGGTCCGAGACATTCTTCACCACCGCGAGATCGTGAGAGATGAAGATCAGCGCGAGCTGACGCTGTTCGCGGATGTCCTGCAACAGATTGATGATATGGGCCTGTACCGAGACATCGAGCGATGCGACCGGCTCGTCGCAGACGATCAGCTGCGGCTCGACGGCGAGCGCGCGGGCGATCGCAAGGCGCTGGCACTGGCCGCCGGAAAACTGATGCGGCTTGCGCCCGGCCACCTCGTTGCGGGTGAAGCCGACGGCGGCAAGCGCGGCGTCGACGCGCCGGTCGCGCTCGGCCCGCGGCACGCCCTGGATCTCGAGCCCCTCGGCAACGATATCCTCGACCTTGCGGCGCGGGTTGAAGGAGGAGACCGGGTCCTGAAAGATCATCTGCAGGTGGCGGCGCATGCGACGCATGTCGCCGGCGGACAAGCCGTTTATATCCTGGCCCGCGAAGGTGACCGCGCCTTCGGTGCTGGTGTTGGAGGCGCCGAGGAGCCGCAGCACGGCGCGCCCGATCGTCGTCTTGCCGGACCCGGATTCGCCGACCAGCCCCAATGTCTCCCCGGCGGCGACATCGATGGAGACATCATCGACAGCGACCATCGTCTTGCCCGAACGGGTAAAGCGGACCGCGAGGTTGCTGACCTTCAAAAGCGCATCGTCGCGCAGCGTATCGGCCACGGGTTGATTGCTCATCTACTCGGCCCTTTCTGCTCTGGCATGCGACACCGCCAGGCCATCCTCAGCTCCGACGGGGAAGTGGCAGGCGAACCGATGCCCGCTCTCCTCGCCCTCCGTCATGGCCGGCATGTCTTCATGGCAAACCGTCTCAGCGGCGCCGCAGCGCGGGGCGAATGGACAGCCCTTCCGCTCGGCCGAGAGCGATGGCGGGGCGCCCGGAATGGTGGCAAGTTTCGTGTGGGCCGGCTGGTCCATTCGCGGCATCGCCGAAAGCAGCGCCGCCGTGTAATGGTGGCGCGGATTGCGGAACACAGCGTCGGTCCTGCCATATTCGACGATATGGCCGCCATAGAGCACCAGGAGTTCGTCGGTTCGGCCGGCCACGATCGCCAGATTGTGGGACACGATGATCATCGACATCTGACGCTCGCGCTGCAGCGCCTGGAGAAGATCGAGGACTTCCTTCTGCACCGTCACGTCCAGTGCCGTCGTCGCCTCGTCGGCGATCAGGAGGTCGGGTTTGCAGGCAAGGGCTGCGGCGATCATGATGCGCTGCTTCATGCCGCCGGAGAAATGATGCGGAAAATAGCCGTAGCAATCCTCCGGATCGGCGATGCCGACCACGCCCAGGAGTTCGATCGCGCGGGCGCGGGCCTCCCGTTTCGAAAGTCCCAGATGGGCACGCGCGGCCTCCTCGATCTGGCGGCCGACGCGGACGAACGGATTGAGCGACGTCATCGGGTTCTGGAACACCATGCCGACCCGCCGTACGAGCAGTTCGGAACGCTTCTGGCGCGGCAGGCCGAGCAAATCCTCGCCGTCGAACACGATCCGGCCGTCGACGCGCATGCCGTTCGGGGTGATGCCCATGATCGCCTTGATCAGCATGGATTTCCCGGCCCCGCTTTCGCCGACGATCCCGAGCGCGGTTCTGGGCCTCAGTCTGAAATCGATGCCCTCAAGCACGCGGATCGGCCCGCTGTCCGTATCCAGCGTGCAGGCAATATGGTCGACCCTCAGCAGCGGAGTTTCGTTCTGATTGTCCAACATGTCACGCGCTCCGATCGCGGCTGTTGAGCCGCTTGGCGAAATAGTCGCCGACCGTGTTCAGCGAATAGACCGTCAGCACGATCGCAAGGATCGGTCCGAGGATCAGCAGCGGAAAGCGGCTGATCAGGTCCGTCGAAGCGGCGATCATCCCGCCCCAGGAGGGCGCCGGCGCGGGAACGCCGTAGCCCAGGAAGGACAGCGAGCCTTCCGTCACGATCAGGCCGGCCATCAGTGTCGGCATGATCGCCGTCAGCGCCGGCACCAGGTTCGGCAGGATTTCCTTCAGAAGAATGCGCCGGTCAGAGGCGCCCATGGCGCGTGCGGCCAGCACATAGTCGCGGCTCGACTGCGAGATCACACCGCCCTTGGCAACGCGGGCATAGGTGCCGATATCGAGAAGGCCAAGCACGAGCGTGATGGTCAAGACCGAGGAGCCGGTCACGGCGACAAAGGCGAGGACCACGAGGATCGACGGCAGCGACGACATCGTGTTGGCATAGAGGTCGACGATGCGCTCCACCATGCCGCGGTAGAAGCCCGCCAGAAGGCCGAGCATCAGCCCGAAGCCTGCCGAGATCAAGGTGGCGAACAGGACGATGGTGAGCGACGCCCGCGCGCCCCAGATGACGCGCGAGAAAATGCTGCGTCCGATTTCATCGGTTCCAAACAATCCGTTCAGCGTCCATTCCGGCGGCTGCGAAAAATCGCCGTAGGGAAAGATCGGGCTGACGAGGCCGGGAATAGAGTTCACGAAGGCTGCGGCCAGGACCAGAATGATCAGGAATACCGCAGACAGCAGTTCGAAGGCCGAGGCATCGACAAATCGCAGATGTCGGGTCCTTGGCATGGCCGCTTCAACGATCGCCGCAAGCGTCGCCTTCTCGCCTTCTTCAGGCAGGCCGGTCGGAACATGGGACGACTGGTTCATGCCACATCCACCCTGGGATCGATGATGGCGTAGCAGAGATCGACGAGAATGAAGATCACGACGAAGATGATGACGGTGAGCGAGAGGATGCCCTGCACCAGGGCAAGGTCGTGGCTCTTGACCGCGGAAAGAACGGTCCAGCCGATGCCCGGAACCGCGAAGTAGGCCTCCACGACGAAGGAGCCGGCGAGCAGATAGGTCATCGACATGCCCACGACCGTGATGATCTGGGGCAGCGCCGGCCTCAGCACATGGCGAAACAGGATATAGCCGAGCGAAAGCCCCTTCACCCGCGCAACCTGAACGAAATCCTCCTGCAGCGCGCTCACGAATTCATTGCGCGCGACGCGGTAGAGATAGGCGCATTGATGGGCCGAGAGGCACATGACGGGCAGACAGACATACCAGAGATTGGCCAGTGGATCGTCCGAAAACGAGACCCAGCCGGTGGCGGGCAGCCAGCGCAGGATCAGCGCGAAGACATAGGACAGAAGCACGACGATGACGAAGGTCGGCACGGCCAGCAAAAGCGATGAGACCGACCGCATCGCCGTATCCGTCAGCTTGCCGGGATGGCTTGCCGTGTACATTGCCAGCGGCACGCCGATGAGGAAGGAAATGAGCTGTGCCAGAATGGCGATCTCGAAGGTAACCGCGGCGCGTTCCAGCATCAGTTGCAAGACCGGCTGCTGCGAAAACAGGGTCACGCCGAAATCGCCATGGAAAACGCCGCCAAGCCAGTGCAGGTAGCGCTCGAAAACCGGCAGGTCATAGCCATATTCGGCATTGAGCCTGGCGATCTGTTCCGAGGTGGCATTTTCCCCGAGGATCAGTTGGGCCGGCGATCCAGGCGACAGGTTCGCAAGCGCGGTCGCCGCAAAGGTGACGAGGAAGAACACCGGCACACCAGCGGCCAGCCGCATGCCGATCGCCTTTCCATAAAGCAGCAAGCCATGTCTCAACGCGCCAATCCTCTTGCTTTTCCGTTTGTGCCCGGCCGGTTCAAGATGAAATCCTCAGACTCTCTTCCACTCGGCTTCGGCATCAAGCCAGCCGCTGTCGCGCTCCAGCAACTGCTTCTGCTCGGCCTTCGAATAGCCGCCCATGTCGTGCTCGTCGGCATACCGGGTCGACTGCTCGGCAAAGACGCGACGGCCGTAGTCCATCATGCCGAACATCGATGCCTTTTCGAGGTAGTGCATGGTGACGAGGTTGAAGCCGAGCTCGGCGATTTCCTCGAGCGTCACGAACGGCTTGCCGTTGACGGTCGCGACGTCGCCGAACATCTTCCAGCCCGGCAGAACCTTGGCGACCTTCCGGCATTCTTCCAGCGTGCGCAGGCCGTGGACATAGGTCATTTCGGCGCCGAGCTCTTGCGCGCGCACGCACCGCTCGATCGCATCATCGAGGCCCTTTTCGAGCTTGGATTCGGAGCGCGCGATCACAACGCAGTCCGTGCCCTCGCAGGCCTCGATGCCGGCCTTGATCTTGGCGAGCCAGAGATCCTGAGGGACGACCTCGTGGGTGACGTTGCCGTCGAGCTTGCCGGCAAGCGTCGCCTCTTCCATGGCCCGGCCGAACCGGGCATAGCCGCGCTCGTTCGGCGTGTCCTCGATCAGGATGGCGGCGGCGCCCGCCTTGGCGAGGCGCTTGCAGGTGCGATAGGCCTGTGCGACATCGCCGAAGCCGTCATCGGCGTCGATGATCAGCGGGAGCGGCGAGTAGTCGGCGATCCGGTCGGTTGCCCAGACCAGCTCCTCCTGATTGTGCAAACCCAGATCGGGCACGCCGGACATGGAGAAGCCGAGGGATGCGCCGGAAAGCAGAATGGCCTTGAAGCCGGCCATTTCGGCGGCCTTGGCCGAATAGCAGTCCCAGACGCAAGGGGTGAAGACCTGTTCGCGGGCGAAGAGCTCGCGGAAAGTGGTTCTGGGTCGCTTGTCGAACATGTGTGCTGGCCTTTGCAGGAAATCGTTGGTTGCACCGGACGGGCCGGCAGCGATCCGCCGGGAAGGCGGATCGCGGTTTCAGTCGTGTTTACTTCGATGCCGCGCAGGCGTCGTCGCAGACATAGAGATACTGTTTCTGCAGCATGCCGCCATCGGAAGGAACGATGCCGCCGGTGTTGTCGCGCAGAAGCAGGAAGCGGGTTTCGGAGCCGAAGATGTAAAGTGGCAGGTCTTCCGCCACCATCTTCTGGACCTCGTCATAGTCGGCCTTTACCTCAGCCTCGTCCATCGTGGCGCTGGCGGCCTTCAGCTCCTCATCCATCTTCGGATTATCGTACTGGCCCCAGTTGTAGATGCCGTCGGAAGCCAGATGACCGGAAATGGTCGGTTCCGCCCCATTGGCAACCAGAACGCCGCCGTCGACGCAGAGGTCGAAGTTCATCTGCTCCTTGCAGGTCTGCGTCAGCATCGCCTGATCGACGATGTTCACATCGATCTTGACGTTCTTGTACGCGCTCATGACCTGCTGGACGTAGGAGGCAAGGCGTTTCAGGTCCGAGTTGGAATAGGTCACCAGCGTCATTTCGAAGGGCTTGCCCTCCTCGGCCAGCGCGTCGAAAATCTTCTGCGCGTCTTCGGGATTGTAGTCCGGCAGCGTGTATGCCGTCTGATAGTAAGGCGAGGTCTCGGTGAAGTAATTGATCGGCGTGACATAGCCGTCGGACTGGGTATAGGCCTTCATCAGGCGGGCACGGTCGATCGCCTCGTAGAAGGCCTTGCGGGCGCGCACATCGGTGAACACGCCGGTCTTCTGGTTGAAGAAGGCGCGGTAGAGACCCGGAATCGGGATTTCGTGGGTGGCAACGCCTTCCGCATCGGCATTGGAGCCGAACTGATAGGGGTAACCCGCCATCATCGTCGCCCCGCCCTGCACGACCGTTGCAATGCGGCTATTGGTTTCCGGAATGATCTTGAAATTCAGCGTATCGAGATAGGGCCGCGGCTGATCCCAGTATTCCGGGTTGCGCTTCAGCGTCATCGAAATGCCCTGGTCCCAGCTGTCGAAGATGAACGCGCCGGCGCCGACAGGCTTGATGTCCGATGGCTGCTTCGCCGCAGCCAGCACCTTGGGGGAACCGATGAAAGGCGCCTGCTGGGCAAGCTGCGAGCCGAAATTGCGGTTGGGTTGATCAAGCGTGATGGTCAGCGTGAGCGGATCGACGATCTCGACACTCTTGTTCCAGGACGAAACGAAGGATTGGGTCGGCGCCATGGTTTCCGGATCGGCCATCCGGTCCCAGTTGTATTTCACGGCTTCGGCATCGTAGGGCTCGCCGTCGGTGAAGGTGACGTCCGGGCGCAGCTTGAGGGTCCAGGTCTTTGCATCGTCGCTGGTGAGGTTCTCGGCCATGCCGCCCTGGATCTTGCCGTCGACGTCGAGATAGACGAGCACGCCATAGATGGCATCACGAACGTCCATGGGGCCGCCCGGATAGGTGCCGTTGATGAGCGCAGGGTCCCAACTGGTGATATCCGAACCGTTGATGATGGTCATCTCGCCGCCGGAAATCGGCTGCTGGTCGTCCGCCAAGGCCCTGGTCGCTCCTGAAATCGCAGGGACTGCCGCGGCAAGCGCGAGTGCGATCATGGCCACCCGGCCCGAGCTCAGGAAAGTGCCGCTAAGGCGCTTTGAGTTGAATTGCATTGCCTGTTTCTCCAATCTCTCCGCCCTTGAACAGAACGGATATTTGTTCCCGTTGTTATTTTATATGCGGCGTGAATCACCCGCCGTTCATGCACTTGATTTTACTGGCTTTCGCCGGCCTCGTCCCTCCATCTTCTGACGGCCGGATGGGTGATATCGAAGAGGTCGAGTGCCCGGCCGACACTCTGGCTGATGATGTCGTCGATGGTCTTCGGCTTGGTATAGAAGCCCGGAACCGGCGGCATGATGATCCCACCGCTGCGCGTTACCTGATCCATCAGCGCGATGTGCCCGGCATGAAAGGGCGTCTCGCGCAGCATCAGCACCAGCCGGCGCCGTTCCTTGAGGCACACATCGGCAGCCCGGGTGATCAGATCGTCGGCATAGCAATGGGCGATTCCGCTCATCGTCTTCACCGAGCAGGGCGCGACCAGCATGCCGTCCGAGCGGAACGACCCGGAGGCGATCGCCGCCCCGATATCGCGGTGGCTGTAGGTGCGATCGGCAAGCGCGCGGATGTCGTCGGCGCTCATGTCGATGCCCTCTTCCTGCGCCGTACGGATCGCAGACGGCGATATCACCAGATGGGTCTCGACGTCCTCGATCGCGCGCAACATTTCGAGTGCGCGAATGCCGTAACACGTGCCGGAAGCCCCGGTGATGGCGACGATCAATCGGCGCAATGGTCTCTCCCGCAGCACGCGTTCCGTGCGCTGTTGCCGGAAAATCCGGGAGTGGCTGCAGATGTTTTCATGGCAGGAGATCCGGACGGATTTCGGCAAGCAGATCCTGCATGCGCTGATAGGCCTCCAACGGTGGAAGCGCCCTGTCGTAGCCCTGGCGCCGATCACCGGCCTTCATCGTGGCGTCGTAGCCGATCTTGGCAACCACGCCGCCATCCTCCTGCGCTTCCGAGCGGTCGGCCGGCAGGCCGTCGACAATCAGGACATCGCGCTCGGCCCGCATGCGGGTCATCTTGGCGAGCTCGACCGCGGCGAGGTCCCAGGGGTCGACATCATCGTCGACGATGGTGACATTCTTGATGATGCTGACCGCGCCCCAGCAGATCGCCATGGCGCGCCGCGCCTGTCCGGGCCGGGGCGAGCGGAGCTGCACGATCACATCATTTCTGCCCGATCCCGATGCGGTGACGGCCACCTCGCCGACATTCTGCAGCGATCGCGAGAGCTGGGCTTTGAGCGATGCCGCGATCGGCACGGCGGCGATGTAGATATGCTCGGCGTGGTAGCCGGGCTCGATCACCTGGAACATGGCATCGGTACGATTGGTGCGCGCCTGGAAGGTGCAGATCAGACCGCTGCCGTAATCTTCATACATGCCGTGATATTCCGATACCGGCCCTTCGACATGAGCCCGATCGGAATGGATCAGGCCTTCGAGCACGATCTCGGCTTCGGCCGGCACCAGCAGATCGGACGTGATCGTCTTGGTCATGCGCACCGGGGCACCGAGGAGCGCGCCGGCATTCTCCATCTCGTCATCGCCAAGGCCGAGATAGAGGCACGCGGCAAGCTGAATGGCCGGATGCGCGCCGAGGACCACGGCAAAGGGAAGCGGCCTGCCCATAGCCGCGGCCTTGCGCGCCATGATCGCCAGATGGTGGTTCGGCGCAATCCCGATCATCGCCTCGCTGCCGCCGAGAACCTTGAGGCGCGCATAGGACGCATTGCCAAGCCCGGCTTCCGGATCCTTCGCGATGATCATGCCGGCGGTGATATAGGGCGCGGTTTCGCGCTCGAAGAAGTACGGGACCGGCAGGCCAGACAGGACATTTTCGCGCACGACAACCTGCTGGACCGGCGCATCCTGCACGACCTCCGGCTTGATGGGCTGGCGTACGGCATCCGTCAGCGTCGCCTGGATCTCGTGGACATCAACGCCCAGCGCCATGGCGATCCGCGCGCGGCTCGTCAGCAGATTGCCGAACAACCTTATCTGCGATCCCTCCACCCGCTCGAAGCGCACCGCGGCGCGGTCATCGGCAAGCGAGAGCATGGCGGAAACGTCGAACTTGGCGCTCACGGGCTTTTCGACGACGAGGAGTTCACCCCTGCCCTCAAGGTCGTCCAGCATCGCCCTGCATGACTGATCGCCCCCGAGGCTGTTACCTGCCGCAAGGTTGGGGGATCGGTTTAGTTCCAACAAAGATTTCACGCAGACGGTCCTTCACCCCAATCATGTTCTGAGGCGATTATGAAAGACGGCAGCACCGCGCGGTAGCGGCGATCCGTCGAAGCAGGCCATAGGAAAAATTGAACCGGTGGCACAGAAGGCGGGTTAAGGAATTGTCGATTGATTTAGAGAGGTTCCTAATTGTAAGTTAGCAAAAATCAAAAAAAACAGGTGCTCGATGCAATCGGTGCGAGACGGCGGAAATTCCTACGGGAAAGCAGCCATGAACATCACGCCGGAGGGCGTAATTTCATACTGGAGCGGCGCCGCCGAGCAACTGCTCGGTTACTCTTCAGATGAGATCGTCGGAAGAAACCTTTTCGAGCGTCTCGTTCCCTCGCGTTACGAAACCGGCTTCATCAAGCATCTGAGCCTGTCACAGCTGTCTTCCGATGGCGCGAATTTCGAATTCCCGTGCCTGCACAAGGACGGCTGTTTCATCGACATTTGCGCCTCCGTCGCACCGATCGTCACGGAAGGCACACGCACTCCCGGCTATACTGCAATCCTTGAAAACCTCGCCTTTCGCCGCAGCATGCAGGATCGCCTGGTGGCAATTCTCGAGACCATACCGACCGGTGTTCTGGTGGTCGATGAAGCCGGCACGATCGACCTGGTGAACAGGCATTTCGAGGTGATGTCCGCCTATCCCCGCAGGGAGCTGAAGGGAATGAAGGTCGAGCAACTGGTGCCGGACAAGCATCGCGCGGCCCATGCCGGGCACCGGCATGAATATTTCAGGAAGCCTGTTCCAAGGCTCATGGGCAATGGTCGCGATCTGACCCTGCGGCGCAAGGATGGCAGTGAAATACCGGTTGAGGTCGGCATCAGCGCCGTTGCCGTGCCCACCGGAAAGCAGGTTCTGGCGATCGTGACCGATATTTCCCAGCGGGTCGAAACCGAGGAACGGCTGAACCGGCAGCAGGTCGATCTCGAGCGCACGGTCGAGGAGCTCACGACCTTTGCCTATGTCGCTTCCCATGACCTGAAATCGCCGCTGCGGGGCATCGCGCAGATTTCACAATGGATCGAAGAGGATATGGACGACCGGGAAGCGGTTTCCGATCATATCAGGCTGCTGCGCAGCCGCATCGCCCGGATGGAGCGGCTTCTGAACGATCTCCTCGCCTATTCCCGTGCCGGCCGTTCTGCCGGCGGCATGGGCGAGGTGTCCATCGCGGTGGTGGGGCGGGACATCTTCGAGCTGCTCTCGCCGCCGGAAGGCATGAGGCTCAGCCTCGATGGCGACCTGCCGACCTTCCAGACCCTTCGCACGCCGCTGGAGCAGATCATTCACAACCTTTTCTCCAACGCGATCAAGCACCACGACCGCGCAGCGGAAGGCAACATCACGCTCTCTTGCCAGCAGGCATCGCGCGCGTTTTTCGAATTCTGCGTCAAGGATGACGGGCCCGGAATCGACCCGCAATATCATGAACGCGTGTTCGGAATGTTCCAGACGCTGCGCCCGCGCGATGAAGTCGAAGGGAGCGGCATGGGGCTTGCGCTGATCCGCAAGATCGTCACCACCTTTGGCGGAACGGTTTGGATCGTATCCGAAGCGGGACAGGGCTGTGCGGTGCATTTTACGTGGCCTGTTGAGATTGAGACGAAGGACAAAGCATGAGTGAAGATCAGAATCCGACCTCTCCGGCAGAGCCACAGGCCTTTCGGCATGCCTCCATTTTCGTCGTAGACGATGATGATATCGATGTGACGTCGATCCGCCGGAGCCTCAAGAAACTGCGGCTTCTGAACCCCATCGTCAGGGCACGGGACGGGCAGGAGGCGCTCGACATGCTGCGGGATGGCAGGGTGCAGGCGCCCTATATCATTCTGCTCGACCTGAACATGCCACGGCTCGGCGGGCTGGAGTTTCTGCGCATCCTGCGTGAGGATCCTGTCCTCACCAACGCGATCGTTTTCGTACTGACGACATCGCAGGCGGATGAGGATATCACGGCCGCCTACCGCGACCACGTTGCCGGCTATATGCTGAAACAGCGGGTGGGAGAGGACTTCCTGAACCTTATCGGATTGATCGAACATTATTGGCGTCTGGTCGAACTGCCTGGCGACAGTTCGTCATGAGGATACTGCTTGTCGACGATGATGAAGTCGATCGCCGGACGGTGATGCGCCTGCTGGCCACAGAAAGGCAGGACATCGAGATTGTCGTCGCAAAAACCGCGGCCGAAGCGCTGGACCTGATCGGGCATGACAGTTTCGATACCGTCCTTCTCGACTATCGGCTGCCTGACATGGACGGCATGGATGTCCTGAAAACCATTCAGGCGGAAAACGCGCGCGGCATGGCAATCATCATGCTGACCGGCATGACGGACGAAGAGCAGGAACGACAGTGCATCGAAGCTGGCGCGCAGGACTTCGTCCCGAAAAGCGAGGTCAACGCGCAGCGCCTCAGGCGCGCCATGATGCACAGCCGCATAAGGCTCATGCTGGAACAGCGCCTGCGCGACAGCCGGAGCCAATTGCAGCAAATGGCGGAAACGGACACGCTGACAGGCCTCGGCAACCGCTACCGTTTCGAACAGGCACTGGCGGCAGAAACCGAAGCGCTCCGCAAGGGCGACGGCGCCGGCTGTGCCCTGTTTCTGATCGATATCGACAATTTCAAGCTCGTGAATGACAGCTTCGGCCATCACGCGGGCGATGCACTGCTGATGGAAACCGCCGAGCGGCTGGCAGATCGGACGGCCCCTTCCAACGTTGTCTGCAGGCTCGGCGGTGACGAATTCGCCATCATTGTGCCTGGCAACTTTGCCTGCGAACAGCTCGACGCCTTCGCCGTGAGGCTCCAGAGCCTTTTCGAAAAACCATTTTCGCTCGGCCACAACTCCATCGTGATCGGCATCTCGGCGGGGATCGCCAAACTGACAGCGATAGCACCTGCGACAAACGACCTGCTGAAGGCGGCGAGCATCGCTCTCAGATCCGCGAAAAAGGAGGGCAAGAACGGTTTCAAGCATTTCTCGTCCGACATGCGCGAGGAGGCCGTTCGTCATGCAGAGCTCGCCTATGACATGCAGAAGCCCGACTTCACCAGTCAGCTCGCGCTGCATTACCAGCCGCTGTTCGAGGCATCCTCCAAAACGCTTTGCGGCGCGGAAGCACTGGTACGCTGGCAGCATCCCGTTCACGGGCTGCTGGCGCCTGGCGCGTTCCTGCCGACCGCCCAGGCCGCGGGCCTCATGAAGAAGGTCGACGGCTGGGTGCACAGGGCCGCCTGCAATCAGGTTTCCGAATGGCATCGCAAGGGACAGGTCGGCAGGACCTTCCGCATGTCGTTCAATGCCTGCGCAGCAACATTGCGACAGGACGCCTTCGCGGACGCGCTTCTCGAAGATGTCGCTGCAAGCGGGGCGCCGCCAACGCTGCTGCGTCTCGAGATCACCGAGACGGACCTGATAGCGAATTTCGAACACGCAGCCTGCCAGTTGCTTCGCCTGCGTGAGCGCGGCATCGACATTGCCATTGACGACTTCGGGACGGGGTATTCCTCGCTGTCATACCTCAGACGCCTGCCCGCCGACACGGTGAAGCTGGATCGCGCCTTTGTCAAAAATGTCCCGGTCAGCGAAGAGGAACGCCGACTGCTGAAGGCGCTGATCACCCTGGCGCACAGTCTCGGCCTGTCCGTCACCTGCGAGGGAATTGAAGAGCGGGATCAGAGCATATTCTGCGAGAGCTACGGGGCGGATGTGCTGCAGGGCTTCTATTACGGCCGCCCGCTGTCGGCGTCGGACTTCGCCGACAGCTTTCTGCAGCAACCCGGCTGACCTCCGCCGCGCCCCCGACTGTGGCTTTCGCGGCACCGGTATGCCACTGAGTTTGCAGGGCTTCACCACCGATCGCGGCCCCGTCAGCCGGAGCGCTCGACGGGATGTCTGTCATTCTCTCAATAAGCGAGTGCGGCGCCGTCGGCGCGTGGGTCGCTGGCCGCTTCGAACAGCCCGTCGGGATGGCGCAGGACGGCGCCGGCATGCCCTGCAAGATCGGAAAACGGCGCGATCCGCTCCACATCATGTCCGGCCGCCTGAAGTGCTTCGATCACCGCAGGATCAAAGCGATCTTCGAGTTTCAGCGATGTTGCCTCGTCGCCCCAGGTCCGGCCCAGGAGCCATCGCGGGGCGGTGATCGCCTGCTGAAGATCCATGCCGAACTGCACATAGCGGGTGAAGATGGCTGATTGGGTCTGGGGCTGGCCTTCACCGCCCATCGTGCCATAGGCAAGCACACGCCCGTCCGACAGGACCGCAAGCGCCGGATTGAGCGTATGGAACGGGCGTTTGCCCGGGGCGAGCTGGTTGGGCCCGGGCAGCAGCGAAAAGCCCGCGCCCCGGTTCTGGAAGTAGACGCCGGTTTCGGGCGAGGTCACGCCGGAGCCGAATTCCCAATAGACGCTCTGGATAAAACTCACGACCGTGCCATCGGCATCGGCCGCGCCCATCCAGATCGTGTCGCCCTGTTTCGGCTCATATGGCCAGTCAAGGGCGCGATGGGGATCGATGTGCGCGGCCATAGCGTCAAGGCAACCAGGCTCAAGCCAGCTCTGAGCGGGGCTTTCCATGGTGCGCGGATCGCCAAGTTCGCGATTGCGTTTGATGAAAGCCTGTTTCGTTGCTTCCACCAGCCCGTGGATATGCGCATAACTTTCGCCCTCGCGCACGTTGAGCCTGTCGAACATCCCGAGGATCATCAGCGAAGCGACGCCCTGGGTGGGCGCCACCATGTTGTAGAGCCTGCCATGAGACGTATCGAGCCTGAGCGGCGCGACGATTTCGGGCTCATAGTCGACGAAGTCATCAAAACGCAGCGGACTTCCGCAGGCTTCAAGCATCCGCGCATGGTTTTTTGCGAGTGCGCCCCGATAGAAGCTCTCGAGCCCGTTTTCCGCAAGCGACCTGAAGGTCTGCGCGAGCGCCTTCTGCCGCAGGCGATAGCCAGCGGGGGGCGGCGCGCCTTCCGTCAGAAACACCTCGGCAAATCCCGGAACATCGCGCAGGCCATCGAGCTTATCGGCCGTCGTTTGCGCCTGGTTGCCGGTCACGGCGATACCGTTTTCGGCATAGTCGATGGCGGCGGCCAGCAGGGCCGGCAATGGCAGGCGGCGCCTTTGCGGCACGAGTGACAGCGCCTTGCTCCAGCCCCCGATCGTGCCGGGCACGGTCAGCGCGGCCAGACCGCCGCGCGTTGGAAGACTGTCTCCATGAACGCGTTGCGCATACCAGTCCGGGCTTGCCAGCGCCGCCGCCTGCCCGCAGGCAGAGATGCCGACGGGCGCCTCGCCAGGCCTGTGGATCAGCCAGAACCCGTCACCGCCGATACCGTTCATATGCGGATAGGTGACAGCGATCGTCGCGGCCGCGGCGATCATGGCTTCTATCGCCGTGCCGCCCTTCTCGAGTATGTCGCGACCCGCCAGAGCGGCAGCGCGATGAGGGGCGGACATTGCCCCTTTATATCCAAGTGCAGAATGCAGCATCTTTTTCACATCCAGGACGCAATGGCACGCATCCCGCCATCAGGCTTGTTTCACCAGGTACCGGTTTCGAACCGTGTCATCGCGATCTCGATCAAGGCTAGATCGCTCTCGGCCGGTCCGATCAGGGACAGGCCGAGAGGAGCGCCGTCGATCTTGGCGGCGGGAACGCTCAGTTGCGGCAATCCTGCATGACCCGCGATCGAAAGCAACCTCAGCGCAGTGTTGCGGTAGCGATCCATTTCGGCGCCGGTGGTATTCAGGAGCGGCGCAGCCCCCGGTGCCGTGGGCAGAAGAAGAACGCCATCCTTGCCGAGCACCTCGCGGACGTGTCGGCTGATTCTTGCGCGCTCGTCGCGCGCCTGCGCAATCGCGGCCGGATCCAGCGCAATCGCGCCTTCGAAGCGCTCGCGGACGCCCGGGCCGAAGGCAGGCGTTTTTTCGCGGATCCAGTCGCCAAAGGTCGCGGCAACCTGGGCGCCCTGGACAATGCCGAAAACGGGCTGAAGACGGCCGATGATTTCCGGCTCGAAAAGCGGTGTCGGATCACATGCCGGCAACAGGGGACGAAGAATATCGGCTGTGGCGGCGGGAACCTGGTTCCAGATGTCCGATGGTGCCAGGAACCGCGGGGCGAATGTCTCTGCTGACAACAACAGCACCCTCGCCGCGCGCAGCAGCGTTGCGCCATCGCGCGTCAACAGCCCGGGCACGTCATAGTCAGCAGCAAGGGCCTGCAAACCTTCGGCGGAGAGAAGTCCATGAGATGGGCGCCAACCCCAAAGGCCACAGAAAGAGGCGGGAATGCGCACCGACCCCCCGGTATCGGTCCCGAGGCCGATATCGGCCAGTCCCTGCGCGACTGCCGATGCCGATCCGGACGAGGACCCGCCGGGGACGCGATCCGGCGCTGCAGGATTGAGCGGGGTGCCGTAATGGGCGTTTTCGCCCATCAGCGAATAGGCAAGTTCATCCATATGCGTCTTGCCGACGGGTCGCGCGCCTGCGGCAATCATGGCATCGACGACGGCGGCATTTCGCGTTGCAGGCAGGTGCGCTGCCTTCCACAGGGGATGTCCGCAACCGGTGACGACGCCCTTCAGATCGAAATTGTCCTTGATCGCAAGCGTCAGGCCGGCAAGAGGACCTTCAACAGGGCAGTCGGGTGCGGCAGTTGCCTGCGAAACCTCAGTTTCGATGAAGGGGAATATGGACATGTCAGCTTTCCATGGCACGGGCGAGCAGTCCACTGACGTTGCGGCAGTGCTCGGAATAGACGGGAGAGAGGCGGAAGGACGCATCCCGCGGATAGGGCTCGTCGATGGCGATCTCACCGATAATCCGGCCCGGGCGCGCGGCCATGACCACGATTCGGTTTGAAAGATACACGCTTTCGAACACCGAATGGGTCACAAAGATCACGGTCGATTGGGTCTTCTTCCAGAGCTGGAGCAGGTCCTGGGACAGCTTGTTTCGGGTGATTTCATCGAGCGCGGCAAAGGGTTCGTCCATAAGGAGAAGGCGCGGTCTTGTAACCAGGGCGCGCGCGATCGAGACGCGCATCTTCATCCCGCCCGAAAGCTCGCGCGGGTAGCTTTCATGAAACCCGCCGAGACCGACGGTATCGAGGATGGCCGCGACATCGCCGCCTGCATCCTTTCGGGAGACGCCCGACAGCTTCAACGGCAGGTAGACATTGTCGAACACCGAAAGCCAGGGCATCAGGTTGGGCTCCTGAAACACGAAGCCGATATCGCCCGCTTTCGCACGCACGCCGTTGATCTCGTCTTCACCCGGCCGCTGGATGCGGCCCGCCGTGTGTTCGGCGAGCCCCGCCGCGATCTTGAGCGCCGTCGACTTGCCGCACCCCGACGGACCAAGCAGCGACACGAACTCGCCCGGATAGACGTCGAGATAGAGCTGACGCAGCGCTTCCGTTCCGTTCGGATACACCTTGTCGAGATTCTGCATCCGCATCACGGGTGCGAGAGTGGTGGTTTCAGCCATCTCAGTGGCCCCCTTCGAGTTCACTCTCGTGCCAGCGGCTCAGCAGCCTCGCCTGCACCACGGACGTCGCCCACCAGATCAGCAGGCCGAAGATGGAGAGGATGAACAGAGCGGCAAACATGCGCGGGACGTCGAGCAGGGTTCCGCTCTCCACGATCACCCAGGCAAGGCCCGTCGAGGCACCCGAGCCCGCGACGAATTCCGCGACCACGCCGCCAATGACGGCAAGGCTCGAGGAAATGCGCGCGCCCGTCAGGATGTAGGGCAGAGCGGCGGGAAGCTGAAGGTGGCGGAAACGTTGCCAGCGGCTGGCCTGATAGAGCGTCATCACGTCCTGAAGGCCGCGATCCGCCGATTTCATGCCGGTCACAGTGTTCGCAAGCATCGGGAAGAACGCCACCAGCCAGGCGAGTACCATCAGGCTCAACCATACCCGGTCGAGACCGACCCAGATGATCACCAGCGGCGCGATGGCAACCATCGGCGTAACCTGGAGGGCGATGGCATACGGCCACAGCATGCGCTCGATGTCTCTGTGCTGCGTCAGCAGCAAGCCTCCGAGAATGCCGGAGACCACGGCTGCAACGAAAGCGACGAGCGTGATCAGCGCCGTATAGGCGAGCGCGTGCATCAGATAGGGGAAATTCGCGATGATGCTCTCGATGATCATCGATGGCGGCGGCAGGATGAATTTTGATATTTTCAGCGCGCGTACCAGGAATTCCCAGAGAATCAGGAAGATGAGGCCGGCGGCAACCGTCGGAGCCGCTTCGCGCAGCGCCTTGCCGAACCGGGTTTTCTGTTCCGTACCTTGCCGGACGCCTGACTGCCTGATGACAGTCCTGTCCTGCGGCGTTGCAGTCTGTTGCGGCGTATTATGCAAGGTGACCTCCTTCTTCGGCGACGGGAAGGCGGATAAAGCTCTCTTCCCCGAGGGTTACATGCAAGGTGGTGACAAGGGCCGATGCCTGTCCTGCGCGGACGGGATCTTCCCCGGTCCCCGGATTGACGGGATGGGCAGGGAAGTCGGACGCCGCGACGGAAAGACGAAGGGCTTCTCCCTCGAGAAGGGTCAAGCTGGTGGCTCCAAGATCAAGCTCGATGGGGGCTTGCGGGCGCATTCTGAGATGGCAATAGCCTGCCGCAAACGGAAGCACCCGCCCGTCCGGCTTCACAACGGACAGCGTGGTGCTGACGTCGAAGCTGGCGCGGTCCGCGCTCACGACAAGGCGAAGGCCGATCGGGCCCTCAATCACCAGGGGGGCGGACTGGGGCGCGGCCGTGAAGGTCATGACATCGCTGCGTTCATCAACGAGGCGCCTGTCCTGCGGCCCAGCCACGGGACCATAGCAGGGACCGGCAGCCGGCGCGGTGCGCCAGGGATCATGCACCATGAGTTCGGTCCCGGCGCCAGGCGAAAACGACAGGCCGCCATCGCCGATTTTGGTGGCAGCGCGTCCACCTCCGGTGAGGTAGACCTTTCGTTCGGCCTGCGGAAATGCGGCGCTGCCCTTCCAGGATTTTTCACCCATGTCGAAGAGCCTGACGCGATCTTCGGCCTTCAGCAGTCCCTTTCCTTTCAGCACCGCATCGAGAAAGGCAATTTGTGCCCGGTCGGTATCGGCGATTGCCTCGGGACCGAAATCCGCGCCTGCCGCGCGGCGCTCCCAGGGGAAGTGCACCCACGGGCCGATCCAGAGCCGCATGTTCGGATCGCTGTCGCGGTCAAGCGCGCGGAACGCCTCGAGCGTGGAGTTCAGATGGCTGTCGAACCAGCCACCGATGAAGAACATCGGCAGGCCGCGCGCGCGCAGTTTTTCCACGGATGCTGCGGGCGAGATCCGCTCCCATTCCGGGTCATCGACGGGCCGGTTCACCCAGTCGACATAGTGACCGATCTCTCCAGACGCCATGAGTTCGGCGGGGCGGGCTGCGACTTCGCTTTCAAACAGGGAGGACTGCGCTGCCTTCAGCCGGGCGTAGGCCTTAAAATTTCCAAGCCGGCGGGCACCTTCAACGGTGACCTGGGTGCCCCAGCCGGCCATTTGCGCCAGCCGAAAGGCGCCGTTCTCGTATATCCATGTCCGGGCGGGATCCCAGGGACCCATGGCCGGAATGAGCGCTGCCAGAGACGGGCAGTCGCCGGTGGCCGCCAGCAGCTGATCATAGGCCTGATAGGAAAAGCCGTACATCGCGACGCGGCCGTCGGAGCCTTGAAGCTTCGCCGCCCACTCGACCGCCTCGGCACCGTCGCTCGCCTCATGCCTGCCTGGCCAGAAACGCCCTTCGGACGTGCCACGCCCGCGCACATCCTGCACGACGACGAGATAGCCCTGCGCCGCATACCATGCCGGATGCGCATAGCAGATGGTGCAGCCGATCCTGCGGCCATAGGCCTGGCGCTGCAGCAGGACAGGCCAGGGTCCGTCCCCCTCGGGTCGCCAGATATCGGCATCCAGACGGATGCCGTCCGCCGTGGTCATCGACAAGGTTTCGGGCGGCCGAACGCCGGCGATATCGGGGAGTTCGAAGGGAGGGGAATGCGGGTCGAAACCGGAGGCGGCTGTCATCGTGGTCATCCCAGCCTCTTGTCCCATTTGTCCGTCGGCAGCGCCACCGCGACGGCGGCGTCGTTTTCCTCATCAACCTCGAAACGGCCAGGGTTCAGAAGACCGTAAGGGTCGACTTCGCGCTTGAACGCGATATCAACCTCGGTGATTTCCTTCTTGCCGACAGCGCGGACATTGGATCTATGGGAATTGGAAACGACGGCACCGGCTTCCTGCATCTCCAGGACCATCTGCGCCATCTGCTCGGCGCTTTCGAAGACGAAATAGGGTGAGCCGGAGCCGACGATCTGGCCGCCAATGCGCAAAAGCTCCATTCGGAGAGGACCGTAGTGCGAGACCTTGCCGTGCACGCGTTCGATCAGCCCAACCAGGTCGTCGGAGCGGAAGAAGCCCTCGATATTGGTGCGCTCCGGGTGGTTGCGCTGAATTTGGAACAGCATGTGGCCGAAGATGAACTCCCAGAGAGGCCGGCCGTAGGGTCCCTCGCCCTCGCGCGCCTGCGAGACGATCGTGCCGCCCGCCCGCTCGACGAGCTGCGCGAATGTTTCCCAACTTTGGTCGGCAATCATCGTCATCACGATCGATTTGCCGTCCGGCACGAGGTTTTGAAAGCCGGTGACGAAAGACGGCGTCGGCCATTCATGGACGGAGACAAATTTGCGGGTAAGGCTCGCGCAATCCGCCAGCATCACGCCAAAACGAACGGCATCCATGTAGTCGCCGAAGGCGACGATCGCCTCGTTCCAGGCCCAGGCAGGCGCCAGCGGCAGTTCCATTTCGGTAATGATGCCGGTCGCACCGTAGGTGTGATGGGCAAGCTGCGCATCAAGCCCGCGCAGTTCAAGGAGACGGGGCTCTTCCTCCATGGTCATGACCGTACAGGAAATGATGTTGCCGGGATCGCGCCACGTCCCGTAGACGGTCGAGCCGGGCCCGCCCTGTCCGCCGGCGAAATGGCCGGCAACGGTCGCAATGCGCGCGGTCGTCGGCGGAAAGCGCAGCTCCTTGCCATGCTCGCGCAGTTTCGCCTCAAGCTTGGCGACATTGGTGCCGCCAGCCACGCGGACGCGATCGTCTCTGATCTCGCGAATGCCGGAGAGCGCGAGTACGTCGAGGACAATCCCGCCCTTAAGAGGAACCGACTGGCCATAATTTGCAGAGCCTGCGGCACGCACGGTCACGGGTATGCGATGACGGGTGGCCGCAGCGATGACCCGGCGCAATTCATCATCGTCCTTCGGCGAGACGACGACATCGGCGACCTTGCCAGCCAGCGCCTCTTTCAGGATCGGACTGACGGCATAGCGGTCCCTGCTCTTGACGCGGATCCGTTTGGGATCGGTGGTATGCTCGATACCCGCAATCGCGTCGCAGAAGGCCTCAAGCGGATAGGCGGGCGCGCTGATCTCGTTCATTGGGTGTTCCACTCACTCGTAGGACGGTTTCGTGTCGAAAACCGCCAGATCAAAATTCGCGACTTCCTGTATCAAGCGCATCAGGCCGGCAACGGCGCGCTCGAAAGCGACCTTGCCGCGTTCTGCGTCCGCACTTGCGGCATTTCCGCTTGCCCCGGAGGGGTGCAGATCCTGCGCCTGCCAGCCGAACCCGACCGCCCCCTCGGGCGTAAGAATGCCCTCGCGTTGCTCGATCTCGACGGACAGCGGCACGAAATCGCGCGCCTCGCCCATCTCGATCAGATCCGGAAACAGATGCAGCATGACGGATGTCTCGACTTCGCCGGCATGGATGCCGTGCTTGCGTTCATGGGCGGAGAACAGATCGGTCATGTCGGTGAAGCGCGACCACATCGAAGAGACTGCGAGCATGCCGAGCTCGACGCGCAGCCGACGGCAGACCATTTCCATCACCTGCGGCTGTCCGCCGTGGGCATTCAGGAACAGAATGCGGCGGCAGCCTGCCCGATGGACCGACCGCGCGATCTCGAACCAGTATTCGCCCAGAAGCGCGCCGGGAATGGTGAGCGTTCCCGGAAATGCGAGATGCTCGTCGGATTTCCCAACAAAGCTTGTCGGCAGCACCAAAGCGGGAAACTCATG
Organism: Martelella limonii; assembly: GCF_013344475.1. Taxonomy (GTDB): domain Bacteria; phylum Pseudomonadota; class Alphaproteobacteria; order Rhizobiales; family Rhizobiaceae; genus Martelella; species Martelella limonii. The sequence goes on from NZ_JABUOU010000008.1 coordinate 192,279, forward strand.
TGCCATTTGCGCCACGGCACTCTTGCAGATCTCTTCGGCGATCGCGGCATCAACCTTCACGGGAAGATGAGGCCCGTGCTGTTCGATCGCTCCGACAGGAAACACGGCGACAACGCCGGACATATCGAGGTTTCGAAAATCGCGGGCGGTCAGATCGGACCACCAGTGAGATTTGAGATGCATGTCGTGTCTTTCTTTACTTCTGTCTGTCGGCTTGCCAGCGCCGGTCGCAATGCTCGCGGACGAGAGGGCTGGCTGCGTTCCAAATCGGGCGGATATTATCCATGTCCCCGATCGAAACGGTCGGTCTGAAGATTGTCGTTCACATTCGCATCATCAGCCTCGTCCGGCTCGAACCGGCCCGGGTTCATAAGTCCATGGGGGTCGGTCGCGCGCTTGAAGGCAATATCCTTTTCAGTGATACGCTTCTTGCCGACGGCGCGAACGGTGGTGGTGTGCGGATTTCTCACCAGGATCTCGGCCGCCCGCAGCGCCTCCGTGACCTTGGCGGCCTGGGCGTCGCCTGCAAAACGGAAGAATGGCGATATCAGTCCCTGAAGCTGTCCGTCGATGCGCAGGAACTCCACGAACATGGGTCCGAATTCGCCGCACAGATCGTGCGCAAGCGCGATTTTGCTGCTCATGTCGGAGCCGCTGACGAAGCCTTCCATGACAGCCGCATCGGGATGTACCTTCTGGACGTTCTGGATCAGATGACCGAACGCGAACTCCCACATCGGCAAACGCCAGGGCCCCTGCCCCTCTTGCGCCCGTGCAAGAACAGTGCCGCCGCTCTCGCCCACCCACTGCTCGAATGCGGACCAGCTGTGATCGGCGATCATCGTCAGCAGGATCGACTTGCCCTCCGGCACCAGATCGGAAAAAAGGCTCACATCCCGGCCGATGGGCCATTCCTGCACGGAGGCAAGCTTTCGGGTAATCGAATAGGAGCGCGCAAGCGCTTCCGCAAACTTCGCAGCGGTCTTGAAATCATCGAATGCGACGAGCGCCTCCTGCCAGTCCCAGGCAGGCGCAAGCGGCAGCTCCATTTCTGTCAGCACACCCGTCGTGCCGTAGGTGTGGAACGGCCGCAATACGTCGAGCCCGGACAGCTCGATTTCCCGCGGCTCCTCTTCCATGGTCATGACCTTGCAGGAGATCAGGTTTCCCGGATCTGACCAGCAGCCGTATTCGAGCGATCCGATCCCGCCGATCCCGCCGCCGAAATTCCCGCCGACAGTTGCCACCTTGGCGGTTGAGGGGATGAAGCGCAGTTCCTTGCCGGATTTGCGAAGCTCCTTGTCCAGCTTGGCCATGACCGTGCCGGCAAGCACGCGCACGCGCTCGTTGCTTTGCTCGATGATGCCGGAAAGCCGCGTCACATCAAGAATGATCCCGCCCTTGAGCGGCACGCTTTGTCCATAATTGCAAGAGCCAGCCGTACGCGGCACCAGCGGGATCCGGAGCCGGGCGGCGGCGGAGAGAACACGACGCAGGTCTCCCACATTTCCGGGCGTGATCACAATGTCGGCGATCCGGCCCTGCAGTTCACTTGAGAGCATCGGGCTCATGTTGAACCGATCGGTGCTTTTCACCCTGACGCGCCGCTGATCAACGGTAAAGTCAATGCCGTCAATCGCTGTGATGAGTTCATCGAGCGGGTAGAAACGTGCTACGTCATGCGTCATGTGAGACTACCTGATTTCATCCTGTTGACGTTATTGATCCTGATGTGCAAGCCAGCCATCCGTCGCAAGATGCCGATCGATGACCCTATCCCTGGACGCGTCCGCCTCGAACCGACCGGGATTGAGCAAACCCTTCGGATCGACGGCGCGCTTGAACGCGATCTCGCGCGGGCCAATCTCCTTCTTGCCGACGCCGCGCACATTCGACGCGTGCGGGTTGGCAACCTTGAGGCCCAATGATCGCATCGCTTCGACGACTTCGTTGACGGCAGCCTCATCCGTAAAGGTTACGAAGCTTGAACCCGAGCCCACCAGATCGGCGCCCCAGCGCCGGATCTCCATGCGCATTGGACCGGTGTTCCTGATCCTGGCATGCACCTTCTCGATGAGGCCGGGCAGGTCAGGCGCGTTGAAAAAGCCCTCTACTTCCGTGATGTCGGGCCTCGTCTTCTGCGCCTGCAGGGTGGTGTGGCCAAAGGCAAATTCCCAGATCGGGCGTCCATAGGGGGCCTTGCCTTCCGAACCGCCGGCGACGATCGCCCCGCCTGCCTTTGCCACCATCTCGGCAAACAGCGGCATCGACGCGGCTTCGATCATCGCAATGACGATCGAATGCCCTTCCGGCACGAACGGCGCGAATGGCTGCAGCCATTTGCCGATCGGCCATTCGTAGGCAGAGGAGAGTTTCTTCTCAAGACCCGGTTCCCTGCCGACCTGAACGGCGAGCCCGACAGCAGCGCGGTAATCCGGCAGCGCAACAAGACATTCCTGCCAGTTCCGTTTCGGAACAAGCGGCATCTCGACCTCGGTCACGATGCCAAGCGTGCCGTAGCTGTGCTGGACGATCTGGGTTTCGCTTCCGGTGAGTTCCAGTTCGCGCGGATGTTCTTCAACCGTCACCACCTTGCAGGCGCGGATGTTTCCGGGATCGCGAAGAACGCCGTAGGTAATCGAGCCAACGCCGCCGGTACCGCCGGTCACGAAACCGCCGATCGTGGCCTGTTTACGGGTCGACGGAAAAATCCGCAACTCCTGACCGGTTGCCGCTGCCGCCTGCTCGATATCGGCCATGGTCGTGCCGGCATAGGCCCGGACAATACCTTCCCTGATCTCGATAATGCCGGTCAGCTTCGACAGATCGAGCATGACGCCGCCATTCAGCGGAACGCTCTGGCCATAATTGGCGGTTCCCCTGCCGCGCGGGGTCAGCGGCATGTCGTGCGCCCATGCGGCGGCGGCGACTTGAACGACCTCTAGCGCGGACCCCGGGGTCACGACTGCCTCGGCAACCTTGCCCTCAAGCGTTTTCGTCAGAAGCGGGCTGATGAAGTACCAGTCGCGGCTTCGCGCCTTGACCCGCCCTGGCTCCGTGGTCTGGTCGATTGCGGGGATTGCGGCGAGGAAGGTTTCAAGAGACATGGATCAGCTCCGATCAGCCAGGAGAGAGACATGCGCCGCGACGACCTTCCAGCCGGCGGCGGTCTTGAGCCATGTCTGACTCTGACGCCCCTTCACCGAGCTGCCATCGCGTTGAAATTCGAGATTGCACGTCCCCATGTCATCGCCATAGGTTACGATCTCGCGCCGCAGAACGCTGCGCTGCGGGGAGCCGCCCGAGCGGCCCTTGCGAAAGGCGCGGATCTCATCGATGCCGTAGAGGTTCTCTCCGACGCCGTATCGCAACGTTTGCGCACTGTTCCAGAACAGCGCGTCCATCGCATCAAGATCATTGTCCATCAGAGCAGCCTCATAGGCATCGCAGGCAGCTGTAAGCTCGGACAATGGCTGTTCGAGGTTGATCTCGCGGGTCACTTTTCTGCCTCCAGCGCGGCTTTCAGTTCTGTGCCATCGCAAACGAAGCCGTAGCATTGGCGGACATTGTAGAGGGTCGCCTCAAGGCAATAAGCCGGAGAGCTCGTCGCGGCGCAATCCTGAAGAAGGATGGCGTCAAACCCTCTGGCCACCGCATCGGTGAGGGTGTTCATCACGCATTGATCCACGTTCACGCCGGCAAAAAGCAGTGTGGAGACATCGAGATTGCGCAGGATTGCTTCGAGTTCGGTATCGGTAAAGCCGGTCATGCGGTATTTCGAGACCGCGATATCCCCGTCTTCGGGTGTCAGTTCATCAACCACCTTCGCCGACCAGCTGCCTTCCTCGAGCACATGCGCACCGTGCCCGGGCAAGGGCTTTCCTATGCCGGTCGACCGGCCATCCGGATCATAGACATGCAGCACCGAGGGCGGCAGATTGGCGCGATCGGCGCGATTGCCCCAGTTGAGCCAGATCACCGGCACGCCGGCTGCGCGCAGCGTGGGCAGCAATTCCACAAGCGGCGCAATCGGCGCACGGCATGGGGTCACGTCGACGCCGATATGCGCCAGCCAGCCATCGGGATGACAGAAGTCATTCTGCATATCGACGACGATGATCGCCGTCCGGCCCAGATCGAGCGTAACCTTGAGGTCGCGATCCTTGAGGGTAACCGGTCTGGCAATGTTGCGCTCACGCGCCAGATTGACATGTTCGCCATTCACCTGCCACGCGGTCTGCCCGAAGCTACCAAGAGACAGCAGATCGGGTTTGAAATTCCCGTTCATCATCAGGCGGCACCCGTCAGAACGGCGATGTCTTCTTCATCCAGCGCGATCTTTTCACCCGAGCGGATCAGGTTCGAGAATTCCTGGTCCGGCACCATCACCGTGAGCGTGTAGAGCTTGGAGCCGCCAGTGTTTTTAACGATGTGCTCGGACCCTGGCTCCAGCAGCAGAGCATCGCCCTTCTTGATCTTCATGCCCTCGCCATCGGAGAAGGCCTCTCCTTCACCATGAAGCACATAGAAGAACTCATGCGCGGCGGAATGACTGTTGGGTGGCGTCGCGCCGCCAACGGTGAATATTTCGATCACGAAGATGGAATTGGTCGAAGAGTTCGCAGGATCGAACAGGATTGCGAAGTAATTGGTGTCAGCCGGAGAAATTCGGAAAACTTCCGCCTTCCGAAGTGTTTCGAAGGAAAACGTGCTCTTCATGCTTGCTGCTCCTGCGGATAGTGGCGTGGCAGATTCCACGCTGGCGCCCTTCATAATGAAGGTTGACGCATGAAATAAAAGCACCTTTTATAGAGTTCACCGTTTCATAAAAGGCAACACTCGAAAATGCATGCACGTGTTATCCGGTATCTGAACGAAGTCGTCCGGTCGGGTTCCATTCGTGCCGCCTCGGAAAAGCTCCATGTCGCTCCGTCTGCGATCAGCCGGCAGATCAAGGCGCTCGAAGACGAGCTCGGGACACCCGTTTTCAACAGGGGCTCCAGGGACCTGACGCTGACCTCGGCCGGGGAATTGTTGCTGGTTCATGTCCGTCAGACATTGCGCGAGGAATCCCGCACGCGCGCGCAGATCGAAGATCTCAAGGGACTTCGGCGCGGCTCGGTATCACTCGCGATCATGAGCGGACTGGCGGGCAACATCGTTCCGCGCAGCCTGATCGCATTCCGCAAGGCCAATCCGCGGGCCGAACTGAAGGTCAAGCTGCTTCCGACGGATGAGGCGATCCTTGATAGCGTTGCCTCGGGCGACGCCGATTTCGGGATCGGCTTCGATTTTCCGGAACGCTTCGGCATGCGGGTCATGAGCACAGCGCTGGCGCAATTGGGCGCGATCATGAGCGCATCGCACCCGCTGTCGCAAAGATCGAGCGTGCGGCTGAGCGAGTGCCTCGATTTTCCGCTCATTCTCGCAGATGAGACCTTGGTGATCCGGCCCTATCTCGACAGGGCAATCGCACAATTGCGCGGTCATCCGCAGGTGATGATGGAAACCAATTCGATCGAGATCATGCGCTCGATGGCGATCGGAAGCGAAGGGATCACGTTTCTGACCAAGTTCGATGTCGAACGTGAATTGCAGAACGACACGCTGAAATATGTGCCTGTGCAGGAATTGATCGAACATTCGCAAAGGCTGATGGTCGTCCGTTCGGAACGCTATCCAAATGCGCTGGCGAATGTGTATTTCGAGGGCCTGCAGAACATTTTGACAAAGTCCTAAAACAGCGCGCCTGCCGGTTGTATCCACCCGGGCTTGTGCTTGCAGGCATCGGTGCGGGAGCGCGCACCGAATGAAAAGACGATGGTCGCTTTTCAGGGCGGTTGCAAAAAAGGCAACGCTTAAGTCTAAAAACGATGCTTTTGTATCTATTATTTCGATGATTAGCTGATCTCGCGCTCATTCAACGCATGTCGATCCGACCGGGCGACATGCAGCAAAACAAAAGAGCCGGGAACATGCTGCAATGACTTCTAAAATATGCCTGAAACGAAAACGACTATCCTTCCTTCTCGGCATTGTCGGTTTGAACCCGCAAGGCGCGACATTCCGGTCGCTTGATTGCCGGCCAGCGCTGGTGGCCGGATAGCTTTTGACAGAATTCCAGCCAAACCTCCGGGCAGAACCTGCTCCCGGGTCTGGCCGAAGCAGATGATCAATGAACGCTTTCTAACCTTCGAACAGGATCAGGAAAGGACGCATACGTGAAACGCACTTCCCTCTATAAGGCGCTGGTTGGCGGGGCCGTTATCGCCTCCGCTCTCGCAACCTCTGCAGCGGCAGAAAACTATCCGATGACCATGATCATGGGATGGCGCGCACAGGCCGAACAAGGCGGCTTCTGGAATGCCTCCATCAACGGCTATTATGCCGAATGCGGCATCGACATGGAAGTTCGCCAGGGCGGTGCGGGTATCGATGTGACGCGCCTTCTTGTGTCCAACGCCGTGGACGCAGCGCTGACGTCGCAGAATGACGGCGTCATGCGGATGATTCAGGCAGGGTTCCCGGCGCGCGCCGTGTTCGCCTCCTTCCAGAACACGCCGACGACGATTGACGTGCACGAAGACAGCGGCATCGACAGTTTCGAAGACCTCGTCGGCCATCCGATCTTCCTGTCTTCCGGCAACCGCAACACATACTGGCCCTATCTCAAGCTGAAATATGGCTATACCGACGACCAGCTGCGCAGCTTTACCGGGCAGTTCGCGCCCTTCCTCGCAAATCCCGAAAGCGCCACGCAAGACTTCGTCACGAACGGCCCCTATGTCATGAAGCAAGAAGCGCCGGACGTTAAAATCAAGCACATGTTCCTGCGTGACACCGGATATGCGCCCTATTCCGGGCTGCTGACCGTTTCTCAGGATCTGATCGATGAAAAGCCGGAGGTGGTGAAGTGCCTCGTGGACGCCTCCCGCAAGGGCTGGCTCGACTATCTCGAGGACCCGACCAAAACCTTCGACTACATCGAGGAGATCGCCCCTGAGAACTCTCGCGGTTTGCTGCAATACGCCTATGACACGATGAAGCAATATGGCTTCCTCGAAAACGAGGACACCGAAGCCTATGGTTACGGTGCAATGACAAACGCCCGCTGGAAGGCACAATACGACCTTCTGGTGGAGATCGGCACGTTCGAGCCCGGCTTCGATTATACCCAGGCCTACTCGCTGGACTACCAGAACGGCAGCGACTGACCCGGCAGCAGGCAGACAATCAAGGCCATGGGAGGCATCTGCCTTCGATGGCCTTTTTCGTGTGGCAGGCTTCCCTCACCCACCTTCCCCCATGTTGGCGGTCGCGACGGAATGCCATTTCCTCTTGCCAAGAAAGGAATTGAAGCGGCTTAGTGTCCATGCGCTTGGAAATGTAGCCGAGGGCCGGGCCATCCGGACACGGTCTGCAGATCGGCTAGCTCCTGTCAGGCCGGTCAAGTTCAACGATGAAGGACATCATCGATTCAATGGGCCGCCGCACTCCGCATCCCGAAATACGCGGATGCCTTGCTCGCGATCACCGTCGTGACAGGGCTCAAATCTAATTCTGAAGCGACAGAGCGCTCCTCTGCGACGAGTGCGCCGAAAACGCCACCCACCCCGAACAACACCGGCTTGTCGTAGCCGATTTCCTGCATCCCCTCTGAAAGCTCTGCAAGCGGCCCGCGCCAGTGGCGTTCGTCGGGGCGGCTGATGTTGGCGGCGATCAGGACCGGGGTTTCGGCCGGCAGGCCCTCGGCGATCAGGCGGGCGGCGATGTCGCCGGCGGTGCGGCCGCCCATGTAGAACATCGTCGTCGTCGCCGGATCGGCGATCATCGCCGCTTCGGCATCGTGTCCCGGTCCTACGGAGGCGGCGAAGGAACGGTCGACAAATCCTTCCCAGAAGGTGCGGCGGCGCGTGCCGGGTTCCAGCAGCGCCCCCACCAGGGCCCTGAGCCGAGCCGCAAGCTGGGCCCATTCGGAAAGCGCGCGCGGGAGCAGTGTCTCGACCCGCCGGCGGATCGCCTGGCCCAGAATGGGGGCCGCGCCATCGGTCGAAATCCCGATCACCACCGGCGAGCGGTTGACGATCGAGCCGAACTGTCGGAGGTTTTGTGGCTCGGAAAATGCGGGATGATAAGAGGGCAAGGCCAAAGATCGGCCATGATCGGCCCGCACTGTCTCCTCGTCACCAGGGCGCATAAGAACGCCTGATGTGACATGTGAAAATGGATTGAACATGGCGGCCATGCGGCAAATGCGGACGGCGATGAAGATGGTGTGCATTGTCACGGCCATCATGCTCGGCATGCTTTTGCCCACCGTCAGCAGTGCCGCCGCTCTTTGCGCAACATCACCCCAGGTCGCAATCCACCATGCGCCGTCTTCCGACGCCGCGGTGCATCATGGCATGGACCACACGGATGGCACGCCCGGCGCAAAGGCCTGTTGCCTGGCAGACTGCAGCCTGCAGACCGGCGTCACGCCCGCACAGCCATCAGGGGCTGCGGCGCCCATTCCCGGAGCGCTGGTCTTCATCGATCTTTCCGCGTCCCTGAAAGGCCACCCTGTTTCTCCCGCCTTCGAGCCTCCCCGCACCGTCGCATGAACCCGGGCGCCGCACATGTCGGCACCTGCCATCCTTCATGTGACATCATCCGGTCCATTGACCGGTCTTCGGGAGAACGATCATGTATCGCCGACAATTCATGCAGAGGCTCGCACTTGGCGCGGCAGCCTTCGGACCCGGCCTGCCTTTCGCCCTGGCCAGTTCCTCACACGCACAGCAACCTCCCGCCAAGCTGGAGATCACCAACCGCACGATCGAAGTGAATGGAAGGCCCGCGACAGTCTATGGCCTTGTCGGGCCCAACGGAAAGCCGGGCCTCACGCTCGATGCGGAACATCCTTTCGATGTCCGGCTCGTCAACAGCAGCCGTGAAGCGACGCTCGTTCACTGGCATGGCCTGACCCCGCCATGGGACATGGACGGGGTTCCCGGCAATCCGGCGCCGATGATCGCCCCGGGAGAAGAACGAAGCTACTATTTCCCCCTGCGCAACAGCGGCACGCACTGGATGCACGCCCATACGCTGCAGGAACAGACCCTGCTGGCAGCGCCGCTGATCATCCTTTCGGAAGAAGACAGAAGCGCCGATGTCCAGGAGGTCGTCGTCCTGCTCCACGACTTCTCGTTCCGCTCCCCCGAGGAGTTGCTCGCCGGCCTGACGAAAGGCGGCGGCCATGGCGGGATGACGGGCGGGCACGCCATGATGATGCATGGGCACGAGATGTCCGGCATGGCGATGCCTGCCATGGACCTGAACGATATCGTGTATGATGCCTATCTGGCCAATGACCGGACGCTGGACGATCCTGAGGTATTTTCCGTCGAAAAGGGTTGTCGGGTGCGGTTGCGCATCATCAATGGCGCTACCGCCACCAATTTCACCATCGACACCGGCATTCTCCCCGGTCGCCTGATGGCCGTGGACGGGCAGCCAGTAGAGCCCCTTTCCGGCAAACGGTTCGGCGTATCGATGGGACAGCGCCTCGATATCATGCTCGACATCCCAGGGACAGGCGGCGCCTTTCCTGTTCTCGCCCTTCGCGAGGGCGCGCGCGAGCGGACCGGCATCGTCCTGGCGACGCGCGGCGCAGCCATTGCCCGGGTTTCCGGCCTCGGCGCGGAAGACGGGCCGGTGCTGGATCTCAAACTGGAAACCGGGCTCCGCGCTCTGTCCGCCCTCGGGGGCGGCCCCTTAAGCCAGAGCTACGACCTCGTATTGTCCGGCAGCATGTCCGGCTACGACTGGCGGATCGATAGTGCGGAGGAGATGCGCGTACGCCGCGGCGACCGCGTTCGGCTTGCGATGACCAACATGTCGATGATGGGGCACCCGATGCATCTGCACGGCCATCACTTTCAGGTCGTGGGCATCAATGGCATCGCAACGGACGGAGCGGTTCGCGACACAGTCTATGTGCCGCCGATGGCGACAGTCGATATCGTGTTCACCGCCGATAATCCCGGACGCTGGCCGTTCCACTGTCATCACCTGTACCACATGGCAAGCGGCATGATGGCTCACGTCGACTACGAAGGATCGACCTGAAGCCGTCCCAGACCGAGGGAGGGCAGATGGCGGAATGATGCGGCGTGGCGAACAAGACGACCCGGCGCAAGCTTCAGTGCCTGTGCCGGGTCAGCACGCCTATTTCCAGACGCCGACGAGTTCGACGTAGCCGTAACCCGTGATCGGCTCGCCCCCATAGGAGCCGGTGACAGTGCTTGCCCCTTCATATTTGGTCAGGTAGGGGGCGACGGAGATGATTTCCTGATGCCGCGGCGCGGGAAGGACGTCGAGCTGAACATCGAGAGCGGGAATGCTGACCGACCAGCGCGTCGGATAGGTATTGCCGCTTTCTTCGCTGGTCCACTCATCAGCCGCTCCGAGGCTTGGTTCCACGGCTGCGACGGTCTGGGAACCATCGGGATGAAGCACCGTTGCCCAGGACCGGTCCTTGCCGATCGCGCCATCAAAGGCCGACCAGAGGCTGATCGAGTCGCCATTGTCGAGGCGCAAGCCCATCCAGCTCCACGTCGCATCCTGAGAACCCGCCGGCGCATTATCCTGCCACTGGCGATCGAACCAGCCGTTGCCGTCGATCTTGTATGTCTTGCCGTCCATCGTGATGGAGCCGGTCGTCTTCATCACGGGGACGGAGTATTCGTGGATCGTCATGCCCAGCAGCGGGAAGATACCCGTGCCGCCGTTATAAAGGGTCGGGCTGACTGGCGTCATCTGCAGGTCCAGCGAACCATTCTTGAGCGTGGCCTTGGCCTCGATACCATCGGGCGTTATGTGCATCGCGCCATTGGGAAGGCTGTAATTGATACCGTCCGCCGTTTCGCCTTCGCCGGTATACGGCAGCAACATGTCCCCGGCGCTATACCAACCGGTCGTCTCGTCGGTGATGGAAGCCACCGATTGAATGACGCGCTGGCCGTCAGGCGTCTTCATGACCATGACATGGTAGAGGCAGCTGATCGTATGCCCTTCGGCGGTGAAATGTCCGGTGACGAACCATGAATTGACATCGTAGTCCGCCTTGATCGGCAGGTCCTTGACGGCATCAAGCAGAGGACCGACCCCGGCCGGGGCCGACAGAGGAGCGGGCGCGGGCGCATTCGACAGCGAAGCAGCATGAGAAAAGCCCGCCGCGCCGATGACGATCAGGCCAGAGAGGAGAAGTGAATTCCAGAACCGTTGAGATGTCATGTCCAGACTCCCTATAACGACGTGGCCGGGATGGCCGACGACTGAACCGAGCGGCGGGAACATTGAATTTCTCTTACCGTCAGTATATATATCTTACTGCCAGTAAGTTTTTTTCAAGGTGTATGTTTTGCAAACTTCAAGCGAGCGCGCGGCGCCGAAAAAACCATCGTTCAAGCAACAGCAATTGCGTCAACGCGAGACGGCTCTTGTCACGGCAGGAGGACAACTGTTGGCGACAAAAGGTTATGAGCGCACCACCATCGATGACATCATTGGCGTTGTGGGCATCTCGAAGCCGACCTTCTACAGCCACTTCGCCAGCAAGGAGGCGTTGGCAATCAAGGTGATCGTGTCAGGTCTGGAAACAGCCCTTTCGAAGCTTGAGACATTTGCAGCAGCGATGCCGCCAGGGGAGGCCTCGCGGGCAATGATCGAATGGGCGATCGACAACCAATTCGGCCCGGACGGCGAGCCGTCATTTTCCGGCGCTCTGGCGTTCTTTGATCATGACGACGTTCTCGCTGCGGAAAGCAGGCTGACAGGACGACTGGCCGACCTGATCAACAGAGGGCAGCAGGAGGGAACGATAGAAAAAACGGTGGATGCCCGCCTGCTGTCGCGTACCTTTCGCAGCATCCTGAAAGACAACTCATTCTTTGATCGTTCGGGTGAAGGAAAGGCGGATCTTTCCGAGATAAAGAGCGGCATGATCCGTCTTCTTCTCGGCTAGACAGGTAATTGTCACTGCGAACCCAGCCGCCTTTTCCTCTCGAAGAGGCCCCGGCGCTGTCGGGTTTCATCCCCGGTGCCCTCGGAGGCCTGATCTTAAAGGTCAGCAATGTCTGCGAAAACCCAAGGCAGGTTTTGGAAAGACGTTTCCGCGAATGAGAAAGGGCATTCGTGCTCTTGAAATCCCTGATCACCAGCCCTGACAAGATGCCATCCTGTTCAGGCGATCTCAGCGCGATGTGCCTTGAGCATCGCTTGTTCATCGCAGTGCCCTTAGGGCGTTCAGGATAACCGCGACGTCGATTGCCTCCTGCGTCAGGGCACCCTGAACAGGGGGCAGGAAGCCGAGGCTGGCAAAGCCCATGGCGGCAACCGACAGTCCAAGGCCCGCGACAACACTTTGCGCCGCGATCATCCGGCTGCGGCGCGCAACCGCCATGGCCCTCACCAGCGGTGCCAGTTCGTCCACCAGCAGCACGATCCCCGCCGCTTCCGACGATGAAGCCGTTCCGTGAGCGCCCATGGCAACGCCGACATCGGCCGCAGCAAGCGCCGGCGCGTCATTGACGCCGTCGCCCACCATCATGACAGGGCCGTTGGCGACCTCGCTGCGCACGGCAGCAACCTTGGCATCCGGCGAGAGATCCCCGAGCACGAGATCGAAGCCGAGTTGCTTGCCGACTTTTTCGGCGATATCGCTTCGGTCGCCCGAGGCCAGCACCAGCCGTTTCACGCCCGCGCGCCGCAACGCGTCCAGCATCGGTTTTGCATCAAGGCGGACCTGGTCCTGCAGCACGATGATGCCGGCCACGTTGCCGTCAATGCCAACCGCCACCGTCATGGCGGCCGGGTCGATGTCCTGCAGCAGATCGTCTGCCCGTACATTGCCGCTCCGTTCTGCCACAAAGCTGTTGCCGCCGACGGCGACCTTTCGGCCATCCACAATGCCCTCGATCCCGGTCCCGGGCGTTTCCACCACCTGCACCGGTGCAGATAGGGCAAGGCCTTTGGACTGGGCGGCCTTGATCAGCGCCGTGGCAACGACATGGCCTGATGCCTGGTCGAGACTGGCTGCGGCCTTCAGGATATCCGCCTCTGCAAATCCGGCGCGCGTCCTGATCTCGGTGATTGTTGCCTGCCCATGGGTCACGGTCCCGGTTTTGTCGAGAATCACGGTCTGGACCTGCGACAGCGCCTCCAGCACGCCACCGCCCTTGACAAGAACCCCCATCCGGGCCGTGCGCGACATGCCCGAAATCAGCGCGACAGGAACGGCGAGGATGAGCGGACAGGGCGTGGCGACGACGAGCACGGAGAGAACGCGGATGGTATCTTGTGTCACGAGCCAGGTGACGGCGGCGATTGTGACCGTCAGCGCAAGAAAGCCGATCGCATAGCGGTCAGCCATGCGCACCATCGGCGCCTTGCTCGATTGAGCGGCCTCAACGAGGCGCACGATGCCCGCATAGGTGCTCTCGGCAGCCGGGCGGATTGCGACAAGCTCGAATGCGGCTCCGGCGGAGGCCGCGCCGCTCAGCGCTTCGCCGCCTTTCATGATGTTCTGTGGAAGAGATTCGCCTGTCAGCGCCGAGAGGTCGAGCACGGCGACATCGGTTGCCACGCGACCATCGACGGGCAGAACGTCGCCCTGACGAATGAGAAGCCGATCCCCCGCTTTGATATCAGCGATCGGCACCTGTTGCAGCACGTCGCCATTGTAGCGCATGGCAGTCTGCGCCACGCGGCCCATCAGCGCCGTCATCTCCTTCTTGGCGCGACCCTGCGCGAAGTCCTCAAGAAGCTGCCCGCCCGCATACATCATCGCCACGACATTCGCCGCCAGCGGCTCTCCGAACGCCAAGGCGGCGGACATCGACAGTGCTGCTACGATATCGAGACCGATATCGCCTCTACGAAGGGAGACGGCGATCTGAACGAACAGAGCGAGCAGGACGGGAACTGTGGCCGCAGACCAGACCCAACCAGCTTCACCCGGATTTTCGCTCCAGGACAGAAGGCCACCCGCGACAAGGCCCGTTGCGGCAAATCCGATCAATATCCGGGAGTGCTTGCGGCGGAGTATCTCTCGGATATGAAGCTTCATTGCGTCTCCCCCGGCCCCAAGGACACCATGATGTTCCAGATTAGGCCATTGCACTCTACCGCTATCTGCGGCGGTCCGCTTGATCTCGATCCAAATGCCGTCACCGCGATCGTATTTTCTGGCCCAACGTCACCGAAGCAGGATGCGAATGTCAGCGACAGAAATCCGGCAGGCGGTCACAGTGGCATCGCTGATCTTCCGCGCATCGGCGCACACGCAGGAACGACCGTGTGAGGTCGTGAAGCAACCGCAGCGTTCGACACTTTATCGCAGACCGCCCGCACCATCCCGATGCACGGCATCGCGATGGTGCGGGCGGTCTTGGAAGGCAAGGCACGACCAGGGCAGGATCGGCTGGATACGAGCCTGCAGTCCCGATGCGGCCAATATGAACGCGCCGCGGGTGCGGAGGCAAAGTCAGGCAGCCCCTAGGCCCGGTTCACGTCTGGACATCCGCGACAGCATCGTGAAGCATAGAGCGCACTGTTCCAGCGACGTCCTTCAGACGGTCGTTGTCGATTGCCTGCATCGAGGCGACTGGATCTACCGCACTGATCATCACCTCGCCATCTCCCAGGGAACGAACAATGACGTTGCAGGGAAGCATGGCCCCGACCTTCGGCTCGATCTGCATGGCCTGATGAGCCATTTTCGGGTTGCAGGCTCCCAGAATAAGGTAATCGGCAACGTCAACATCGAGCTTCTTCTTCATGGTGCTGGCGACGTCGATTTCTGTCAGGACGCCAAAGCCGTGCCGCGCAAGCGCCTCCCGGGTTCTTTCGACAACCAGATTAAACGGCATGCCAGAGATCGTCTTATCCATCGTGTAATGCATTGCTAGCCTCCTGGGTTTTCGCGAACATCAACTCGTTAGGAACTATCATCTGTAGCAAGGTCGTGAAGCGGATCGGCAACAAGGTCACTCTAGGACGACAGCAGGCCTTCTGCCATCCCTTCGACAACAGCCCTTATCGAAGAACATTACGAAGCCCTTGCTGCGCGCGGCGTAATTTGCATCGCCCGAAGTCCGGCAATAACCTGATTTCCCGTCAGGCTTCGACCAGCCGCTCCCTGAACCAGCGCGCGAGTTCGTCTTCCCCAATCGCGCCGCCAGCCACGCCTTCCATCAATTGAACCGCATCGACGGGCTGGAAGCGAAGCCGGTATCCGTTATCGGCAAGGAAAAGACGCGCCGCGATCCAGGCCGTGCGCTTGTTGCCATCCATGAAACCATGGTTCTTGGCGAGACCGAAGGCATAGGCCGCGGCAAGGTCTGACGCGTCCGGGGTGCCATATGCAGCCACATTCTGCGGACGGGCCAAGGCGCTTTCTATCCCGTCAGCGTTTCGGATGCCCTCGGAGCCGCCATGTTCCGACAATTGCCTGTCGTGAACCGCATATATGACAGCCGGTTCCACCCATCGCCAGTTCTTCATTGCGGCACCCGTCATTTGGCCAGCGCGCGCAATACCTCGCGGTCGTCATGCATGATTTCATCGGCGAGTTCCATCTGGCGGACGAACTCCGGATTATAGGGCGTCAGGCGATAGCCGCCATCCGCTGTTTCCGTCAGATAGAGGGTATCACCCTTCTTGACCTTCAGATGGGCCATTATTTCCTTGGTGAGGATGACGCCGGACGATGCGCCAACCGTTGTAATCTTGACACTCTGCATAGCGGCCGCCTCTCTATATAATAGCTATTATATAGACAATGACACCTGATCGATCAATGGCAAGAAGCCGGCGGCAAAGCGCGAGGGCTTCGCGCGAGCGATTTTCTATAGATCAACGGAAAGCCAACCAACCCTGGAAAGAAAACAATTAATAAAATCATAACCTTGAAATCGGGGAATGGCGGACAGAGAGTCCTTCTTAAAAAATTAAGAATGATAACATATCATTTATATTCAATAAGATAAGTGAATGATGAGTTGCAGAATGCGTAGCACTTTGTGTAGCATAAATAGGCTGTACGTTGGAGGGCCAAGTTTGTTTCCTTCATTCTATCTTTAGGCGCATATAGTAAGAAAAACAAATTTTACACGCTTAGAAATGTGAACGATTACACGTTTCTCGAAGGCAGGCTCTCTGCTAACGTCAATCACGACCTACGGCGTTTTGATCCACCGTTCGGATTCGATCTATGATGACAGTCCGGCCGAGCGCTATCAGTTCCCGGCACAGTATCGAGCGCGGGTGGAGGCGTGTGTCGATGACTGGCTCGTCTATTACGAACCGAGCAAGGTGCGCGACACGCGCGGCTATTTCGCCGTCGCCAAGGTGGAGGCGGTCATCAGGGATCCGTCTTCCGCAGAGATGTTCATCGCGCTGATCGAGCCCGGCACCTATCTCGATTTCGTCAATCCGGTTCCGTTCAATAGAGATGGCAGGCTGATCGAGCGCGGTCTCCTGAATGCTGGGCAGGATATCCGGTCGCGCGCAGTCTGCCGTCCGGCCCTTGTCTGACGAATACTCCAATCGCGTCCTCACGCTGGGCCTGGAGGAAAGTGAAGAAGAACTGCCGCGAATCCGTATTCCGCAGCTCGGTTCCCGCGCCGTCCGCGAACGAACCGCTCCGAGTTTACCGGAGGCTTGGTTTCAATAGTTACGCGGCTTGGACTTCAGTTTCCAGAGCTGCGTAGAAGTGTGCCTCTGCTTCTGCCGGTGGCATATTCCCGATTGGCTCGAGCAGACGGCGGTTGTTGAACCAATCCACCCATTCGAGCGTGGCAAATTCGACTGCCTCGAAGTTTCGCCAAGGGCCACGTCGGTTAATGACCTCAGCTTTATAGAGACCATTGATGTGTTGATGTGTGCTGAGACGGGACAGTGGCGATGACTGCCGGCTCAAGCCATCACCTTGGAGCATTGCGCCCCAAGCCATCTCGTGAGGCGGTTCGGTTCTTAAAAACGGTCAGCCGCCAGAGAGCGGCAGCCGTATTTCCGTCTTTGCGTCGAAGACGTGAAGCTGGCAGAGATCGAAGGCAACGCCGACGCTGTCGCCCGGCTGCACATCGGTGCGACCATTCAGGACAAGGGTGAAGTCCTCCGCGCCATCAGCGGCGAGATAGGTGTTGGAGCCGGTGCTCTCGACGGTGGCCACGGGGAAGGTCAGCATCGCCTCACCGGCTGGAACGATCCGAAGATGCTCCGGTCGAAGGCCGACCGTGACGGACTGGCCCTCGGGCAGACCGGTATCGACGGCGATCGTCTGGGAACCGCCGAGGGCAAGCGCCAGCGATTTCCCGCCCGGCCCGACCATGGCGGCAATGAAATTCATCGCCGGCGAGCCGATGAAACCTGCAACGAACCTGTTGACCGGCCGGTCGTACAGCTCAAGCGGCGCGCCCTGCTGCTCGATGATACCGGCGCGCATGACGACCACATGATCGGCCATGGTCATCGCCTCGATCTGGTCGTGCGTCACATAAACCGATGTCGCGCCCAGCCTGTCGTGCAGCGCGCGGATTTCCTTGCGCATCTGGACCCTGAGCGCGGCATCTAGATTGGAGAGCGGCTCATCGAACAGGAAGGCCTTGGGATGGCGGATGATCGCCCGGCTCATCGCCACGCGCTGGCGCTGCCCGCCCGACAATTCGCGCGGATAGCGGCCGAGAAGCTCCGACAGCCCGGTCGTCGTCGCAACCTCTTCGGCGGCCTTCTTCGCCTCGGCCCTGGAAATACCGCGAATACGCAGGCTGTAGGTCAGGTTTTCCTCGACCGTCATATGCGGATAAAGGGCGTAGGACTGGAACACCATGGCCAGATCACGCTTGCGCGGCGGCACGTTGTTCATGGTTTCGCCGGCAATGGTCAGGTTTCCGCTCGTGATCTTTTCAAGTCCGGCAAGCGAGCGAAGCAGGGTCGACTTGCCGCATCCGGACGGGCCGACCAGGGCGACGAAAGTGCCCTTGGGGATGCCGAGTTCAATGTTTTTCAGGGCGTGATAGGCGCCATAATGCTTATTCACGCCTTCGAACTGGATGTGATAGGTCATTTGAGGGCTCCAGAGGTGAGGCCGGACACAATACGGCGTTGCAGAAGAACGAAAATGGCGAGGATTGGCGTTACATAGATCGTCGAATAGGCCATGATCTTGTTCCACTCGGTGGTGTTCGGGCCCATGAAGCTGTTGAGCCCGACGCTGGCGGGCTGAAGCTCCGCTGCCTGGATCATCGACTTCGAATAGACGAACTCGCCGAAGGCCTGCATGAAGATCAGGATGCCGCTCACGAGAATGCCATTGCGCGCCAGCGGCAGGACGATCCTGAAAAACGCGCCGATCCGGGAGTTTCCGTCGACCATCGCCGCCTCCTCTAGCTCGATCGGCACGCTCATGAAGGTTGCGCGGACGAGGACGACGAAGAACGGCATGCTCTTTGCCGCAATCGCAAGGATCACGGCGAAGCGCGGGAAGTCGAGCAGGCCGACCTGCGAGAACCCGACGAAGATCGGCGTGATCATCAGCGAGGCTGGAAGCACCTGCAACAGCAGGATAAGAAACAGGCCGGCGTCGACCCAGCCGCTGCGATAGCGGGCGAGTACATAGGCGCAGCCCACGCCAAGCACCGAGATCAGGGCAACCGAGCCGGTGGCAATCACCAGCGAGTTCCAAAGGTAGCGCGCCATGTTGCGGCTCTGCCAGACTTCGCCATAGGTCGACCACTGTGGATCGGACGGCAGCAGGCGCGGTGGCGTCGCGAACATCGCCGAACCGGTCTTCAGGCTGGTGACATACATCCAGAACAGGGGAAAAAGGTAGATGACTGCCAGTATGATGGCGACGAAGAGCATCAGCCGGTTGCGTGACGTATCGCTCATCCTCTCACCTCATGGCGTGTGGAGCGGACATAGACCAGAGACGCGAACATCACGAACACGATCATGATGACCGAAACGGTTGCCCCCTTGGCAAAGTCATACTGGCGGAACGACAGGTCCCAGGCCCAGTACTGGGCGACATTGGAGGAGTTGTTGGGTCCACCGTCCGTGATGGCGGCAAAAAGATCGAACTGCTGCAGGGTGAAAATCAGGCCGAGCGAGACAACGGCTCCGATGGTCGAGCGCATCATCGGCAGGGTGATGGTCCAGAAACGCTGGAAGATATTGGCGCCGTCAAGCTCGGACGCCTCGTAGAGATCGCGCGGGATCGAGGACAATCCGACAGAAAGGAGGATCATGTTGAAGGATGTTCCCAGCCATATGTTGGCGAGTATGACCGCCCAGAGCGAGTATGACGGGTCCGAGCGCCAATAGATATTGCCGTCCGTAATGCCGGTCGCCGTCAGAAGAAAATTCAGGACGCCGTAATCCCCCGACAGGATCCAGTTCCAGATCGCCCCCACCACCAGGCCGGGCATCACCCAGGATACCAGAAACAGCCCGCGCAGCCACGAAGCGCCCGGGAAATGCGTGCTGAAGAACAGGGCAAGTCCGAAGCCCAGGATGAATTGACCGGCGATGGAGGCAACAACGAAGATCGCCGTATTGAGCAGGATTCCAAGCGTTTCCGGCTGACGAAACAGATCGACATAATTCCGGAATCCGACAAATGGCCGCATGATCTGCCCCATGCTGAACATGTCGACTTCCTGAAAGCTCATCAGCACATTGTAGAGCAGCGGCAGTCCGGACAGCAGGAACAGGAAGGCGAGCGGCACGGCCACCAGCGTGATGTCGAAGCCACGACCATCGGTCAGGCTGGAAAGGAAGCGTTTCATATCTCCTCCGGCGTTGCCCGCAAAACCATCCGGCCGCCGGAGCGGCGCGGATGATTTCTCCGGGAGGGAAGGGGCCGGCGGCTCATCACAAGGACCAGGGCCGCCGGGCAGACAAAGATTACCGGTCAGGAACGGACGAGATCTTCTCGGCGGCCTGATCCAGCGCAGCCTGAGGATCCATCTGTCCCGTCAGCGTGGCCTGGATGGCGTCCTGGATCGCCTTGGAGATCTTCGGCCATTGCGGGTGCGGACCGCGCGGCTGGGCATATTTCAGCTGCTCGACGAAGGTCGCCAGGGCGGCATCCTTCAGGGCATTGCCCGTCGGCGGGATCGCGATGTCGGAACGGGCCGGGATCTGGCCATAATTCTCGAACATCGTATCGTCCTGAGAGACGAAATATTCCAGCACCTCGAAGGCTTCCTCGGGATGCTTGGTACTGGAGAAGATTGCCCAGTTATAGTCACCCATGGCCGAAGACCGCTCGGCGCCTTCTTCCGGAACGGGCAGCAGCGCCACGCCCCAGTCGAAATCGGCGTCCGCAAGCATGCGGTCGATTTCCCACGGACCGGAAATGGCCATCGCGGCATTGCCGGCGTTGAATGTCGCCGTCGCGTTCCACTGGCTGTTGGTCAGGGTATCGGGAGAAGCGAGCTTCTCGTCCATGATCTCTTTCCACGTCGCCAGCGCTTCTACCGCGCCTTCGGTATTGATGTTGTCATAGGTAGCACCACCCATCTGCGCCCATGGCAGGAACTGGAAGGTGCCTTCCTCTGTCAACGGCTGCGTAAAAACCGGCCACGGGGCGGAGCAAAAGTCGGCCACTTTGGACGCAGACATGAGACCCGCGGGAGGGCGTAGCCGAGCGGGGGTCTCATGCCTGCGTTGCGACTTTCTGAAGGGTTTCAGTCGGCCTTTCGGGCGCGGCTTTGGGCGAGACGGTAGCTGTCGCCGTTCATTTCGAGAATGTTGACGTGATGGGTGACACGGTCGAGCAGAGCGCCGGTGAGCCGCTCCGATCCCAGGGTTTCCGTCCATTCGTCAAAGGGCAGATTGCTGGTGATCAGGGTGGCGCCCCGCTCATAACGTTGCGAGATCAACTCGAACAGCAGCTCCGCGCCGGTCTTTGACAACGGCACGAAGCCGAGTTCGTCGATGATCAGCAGCTTGTAGGCGGCCATCTGCTTCTGGAAACGCAAGAGGCGCCGTTCGTCACGGGCCTCCATCATCTCGCTGACCATGGCCGCTGCTGTGGTGAAGCCGACGGTCAGGCCCTTCTGGCAGGCGGCCAGGCCAAGGGCGAGCGCTATGTGCGTCTTGCCAGTGCCGCTGGGACCAAGAGCAATGACATTCTCGCGCCGCTCTATCCATTCGCAGCGGGCCAGTTCCAGCACCTGCATCCTGTTGAGCTTGGGGATGGCGGCGAAGTCGAAGCTGTCGAGGCTTTTGACGACGGGGAATTTGGCCGCCTTGATCCGACGTTCGACCTTGCGGCGGTCCCGTTCGATCATCTCCCGCTCGGCAAGCCGGAACAGGAAACCGACATGATCAATGCTTTCGGTGGCACACAGCCGAGCCAGCTTCTGGTGCTCGCGCTGGAAGGTCGGCAGCTTCAGGGTCTTGAGATAGTGTGCGAGCAGGATCTCTGGTGCTTCTGTGCTCATGCCGCTTCTCCCGCATCAGACGACAAAAGGCGCATGTAGGCTTTCGCCGAGGTCTTCTCGACCGTCGCCCTCGGCAGGTAGGGATAGATCGACAGGTCCAGTCGCGGTGGCCGGCGCTCGACCCGGCACAGGATCAGATGCTTGACTGCATCAAAGCCGATCGCGCCGAGCTGGATCGCCTGCTTCACCGCCGCATGCAGGTCCGCAAAGTCGAAGCTCTCCAGAAGACGGAGCACCTGCACGTATTCCCGCCGGCCATGCTTGGCCATGCGGCCTTCCATCAGCCGGCGCAGCGTCGCGAACTCGTCCGGCAGATCCCAGCCCTGCAACGGAGCTGCCTGATCCAGAGAATTGATCTTCTGCTCGATCAGCGGCAGGTAATGAACGGGATCGAAGATGACATCTTCCCGTTCCCAGCTTCTGGGATGACGAGCAATGATCTCGCCGCGGCAGCCGATCACCACCTCATTGACATAGCCCCGAACCCAAACATCCTGGTGGCCGTAGGCAACCGGCACGGAATAGTCGTTCGTCTTGTAGCGCACCAGCGACTGAGCCGTCACAATGGCGCTGGCCTGGTCGCAGGCGTCGAAGGGCGATGCCGGCAAGGGGCGCATGGCAGCCAGATCGCGCTGAAGCCGCTCGCCGATCGTCTCGCTCTCGCCGCGCAGCTTGTCGCGCTGACGCTTGCGGCATTGCTCTTCCAGAAAGGCGTTAAAGGCATCCCACGTCGGAAACTGCGGGATCGGCACCATGAAGTTACGTCGGGCATAGCCGACAAGACCTTCGACATTCCCCTTATCTGGCATGATCACGCTGACGCCTCGATATCTTTGTCGCACTTCGGTGGCAGGCGCTATGGTGAGACCATTCGGGATGTGGGGCGTCGGGAGCACGCGAGTGCGGGCAGGCCGAGCGAAAGACATGGGCTGCGAGCCCGAGCCTTTATATGGTCGCCCCTGCGGCTTACCCGAATGCGCTGCGAGCGCGGATCCGTAGTTGCCGTGTAGCCCGCCAGCTCCTGAGAAAAGGGATGACATAGCAAAAGAGGTAGATATGCGCATCATCGGCATGGATATCCACCGCGTCTTCGCCGAAGCGGTGGCCCTTGAAGATGGAGAAACCAAGCGACTTGGCCGGATCGGCATGACGCGGGAGCATCTGGAAGACTTTGCCAGAACACTTCTGCCGTCGGATCATGTCGTGGTGGAAGCGACCGGCAATGCGACCGCAGTTGTGGAGATTCTCGCTCCGCGCGTGGCAAGGGTGGCCGTGGCAAATCCGTTGCAGGTCCATCTGATCGCCAAGGCGAAGATCAAGACTGACGCGATCGACGCGCGCGTCCTGGCGCAACTCTACGCCGCCGGCTTCTTGCCGGAGGTCTGGATTCCGGACGCGGCAACCTTGGCTCGCCGACGTCAGGTGACGCGCCGCACGCAACTTGTCCGGCAACGGACCCGTCTAAAATCGATCGTCCAGTCGATCCTGCACGCGAACCTGATTCCACCCTGCCCATTTGCCGATCTCTTCGGCGGCAAGGGTCGGATCTGGCTGCGGGCCCAGTATCTACCGGACGACGAGCGGGAGGCCATCGAACGGCACGTCGAGGAATACGACCGTCAGTCCGATGCACTCAAGGGAGTGGAACGTGACATTGCACGCGCCGCCTTGTCCGATCCGAACGTGACACGATTGATGACGATCCCGGGCATCGACATGGTGGTTGCTGTCGGACTGATGGCGGCGATCGGCAAAATCGAACGTTTTGACAACCCCGACAAGCTGGTTGCCTATATCGGTCTCAATCCAAGCGTCCATCAATCTGGTGATGGCCCCGCCCATCATGGTCGGATCACCAAACGCGGACGCGCAAATGCCCGCCATCTACTTGTCGAAGCGGCCTGGCAGACCGTGCGAAGTCCAGGGCCGTTGCGTGCCTTCTACGAGCGCGTGCGGAGCAAACGCGGCAATCACATTGCCGCAGTGGCGGTTGCCCGTAAGCTGGCAGTGATCATCTGGCACCTGCTGACCAAAGGTGAAGACTACAGCTGGGTTCGCCCCTCGCTACATGCCAAGAAACTTCGTGACCTCGAACTGCGCGCCGGACATCCGCCGAGACGCGGCCAGAAGGGTGCCGGCTACGACTACAACATCACGCAACGTCGCCGGGAGGAGCGCAACCGCGCTCAGCAGGCCGAAGGCGCATATCGGCGAATGACCGACGGATGGCGACGACGAGGGGCCCGCTCAAAACCCACGGACGCCACAAATGAGGAGCAACGATGATCTGGCTGCCGCCGCAGGGCTTGAACCTCATGCCCGACCGTTCACCACGTGGTCGCCCGTGGGCCTGAAGAAAATACCACAATTTCTGTCGAAGGGGCTATTCGATCTCATCCGTGTCGTTGCCCTTCCCCGGACGGCCATAGCGATCCCGGATCAGGTAATGAGACAGGAAGCCGCTGAACAACGTCGCCCGCTTGCGTGTGCCGTCGGGCAGGATCTTTGCCACCAAGCAACGGTCGTTGTCATAGACGATCGATTGCGGCACGGCCTCGAAGAAGGCAAACGCATGGATGTGGCCATCGACCCAGGCCTCGGCCACCGCCGCCGGATAGGCCCGGACATAGCAAGCATCACTATGCGGAAGATCGAGCACGAAGAAGCGCGCCTTCTGCTCGACGCCGCCAATCACCACCGTCGCCTCGCCGAAATCGGCCTGCGCGTGGCCGGCCGGATGCGACAGAGGCACAAACACTTCCTGGCGACGCTGATCCCGCTCCCGGATATAATCCTTGATGATCGTGTAGCCGCCGGTGAACCCGCACTCGTCACGCAGACGGTCGAACACCCGCTTGGCCGTATGGCGTTGCTTGCGCGGCACCTTCAGATCCTCATCAAGCCAATGCTCGATAGTCGAGACAAACGCATCCAGCTTCGGCCGCCGGATCGGTGATTGCCGCTGATAACCAGGCGGCGTCGAATAGGCCACCATCTTGGCCACGCTGTCGCGCGATATGTTGAAATGCTTTGCAGCCTGACGCCGGCTCATCCCTTCCGAGACAGCCAGGCGAACCCTCAGATAAAGTTCCACGGTGTAAATCCTCTGTCCCTCCTGCACTCAATGCAGAAGGAAGATAGGTGGCCGGATTTTACTCCGCCCGCGGACGAATTATTCCGCCGCTTCCGTGGCAGACTTTTGCACCGCCGTTCTCAGGCGCGCCGCAAGATCCCCTTCATCCCGCTCGGACGGAGCCTGACCGATGTCGGCCAGCCCTGGATCGACCTCGATTTCGAGGGCATGGCCGAGACGGCGATCAACCGCCTCGTCGCAAACGGACATCGGCGCATCGGCATCATCTGGCCGCACGGCGATTACAACCTCGCCTATATCTTCGTCGACCGGATCCGCGAGACGCTGGCCCATCATGGCCTGCCCCTGCCCGACGCCTATATTTTCAAGGGGCCGCCAAACGAGGATGGCGGCTATCAGATCGCGCGCGACATCAAGGCATGCGAGGAGCCGCCGACGGCCATCGTGCTCGTCAACGAGGCGATTGTCATGGGTCTTTACCGGGGGCTCTCGGAGGTCGGCCTGAAGCCCGGCAGAGACCTCGCTATCATCGGCCGGCACAGCCCGCAGACGAATTTCCTGTCCCCGAGCCTGACCTCATTCGACCTGTCGCTGCGCGATCTCGGCATTGCCCTTGCGGAAACCCTGCTTGGCTCAATGCCCGCCTATTGCGACTTATACCCCGATATCGTCAACCGCCGGATATGGCCGATGACGTTGGTGGAAGGCGAAAGCGGCTGACGGCCCGCTGATTGCCATCGTCGTTCAGTGCGGCCCGCAAGGCTTCACGCCGAAGCCAAACGACGCTGAGCTTCGCCGACGGGCGGGTCGGGAACCCGCTCAATCGGCCAGAAGCGGCCGCGGCGTTGCGAGATGTCGTGATCCCGCATCGCACGCAGCGCGGCATCTCGCCGCTTGTTCAATGTCGTCAATTGTTTCCCAGGAGGTCCTTCAGCACGACATTGTCGAGCATCGTGTCAGCCAGTAGCCGCTTGAGCTTGGCGTTCTCGTCTTCCAAAGCTTTGAGCCGGGCCGCCTCGGAAACCTCCATGCCACCATATTTGACCTTGAACTTATAAATACTTGCAGGGCTGAGGCCGTGCTTGCGGCAAATCTCGGATGTAGGAAGACCGCCCTTCTGTTCCTTGATCATCCCAATAATCTGAGCCTCGGTGAAACGGCTCTTTCGCATAAATCTGCTCCATATGATTGAGCAAACTCTACATCAAAAGCGGGACTATGCGGGGGGCAGGTCACCGCGTCAAACTGCCTCGCACAAAGATATCGGCTCGCGACGCGACCCTTCAGTTGGTCATCGTGCGGATGCTGGAAAGAAAGCGGCGTGTTCTAGCGTCTTTCGGCGCATCGAAGAATTGATCGGGAGCGGCGGTTTCGACCATTTCGCCGGCTTCCATATAGACGACGCGATCGGCGACCTGGCGGGCAAAGCCCATTTCGTGGGTCACGACCACCATGGTCATGCCGTCATCGGCGAGTTCCACCATCACGTCGAGCACCTCCCGGATCATCTTCGGATCGAGCGCCGATGTCGGTTCATCGAACAGCATGATACGCGGGCGCATGCACAGCGCCCGCGCTATGGCGACGCGTTGCTTTTGCCCGCCGGAAAGCTGCCCGGGAAATTTGGGCGCCTGGTCGAGAATGCGGACGCGCTTCAGGAAGGTTTCCGCCGCCGTCTCCGCTTTCGCGCGCGGCGTGCGCCGCGACAGAATCTGCGGCAGAGCGCAGTTTTCGAGCACCGTCAGATGCGGAAACAGGTTGAAGTGCTGGAACACCATGCCGGCATCGCGGCGGACCGCATCGAGATTGCGCAGATCGTCGCCAAGCTCGACGCCGTTGACGACGATCCGGCCCGCCTGATGCTCCTCGAGGCGGTTGATGCAGCGGATCAGCGTCGACTTGCCCGAGCCCGATGGGCCACAGACGACGACCTTCTCACCGGGCGCAACCGTCATCGACACGCCCTTGAGCACGTGAAAATCGCCATAGAATTTGTCGATATTATCGATTTCGATCGCAGGTTTCATCCGTGGTTCCTTGCGGCTACGCCCCGTTCTAGATGGCGCGAGTAGATGGATATGGAAAAGCAGATGATGAAATAGATCGCGGCGACGAACAGATAGGCCTCCGTCGATGGCGCGGGCCATGCCGGGTCCGTGCTGGCGCTGCGGGCCGCGCTCAACATGTCGAAAACGCCGACGATCAGCACCAGCGAGGTGTTCTTGATCATCACGATGGCGGTGTTCGTCAGCGGCGGGATCACGTTCTGGATCGCCTGCGGCAAAACGATGTGCCAGATCATTTTCCAGTAGGGAATGCCGAGCGCCTCGGCGGCCTCGACCTGCCCGTCATCCAGCCCCTGCAGCCCGCCGCGAATGACCTCTGCCAGATAGGCAGCCGCGAAGATCGTCAGCGCAGCGAGCGTCCGCCCCAGCTTGTCCACCGTCCATTCCGGCGGCAGGAGCAGCGGCAGCAGGATCGCCGCGACGAAAAGCAGACCGACCAGAGGAAGACCGCGCACAAGCTCGATCACGAAAATGCTGATCGCGCGCGCCACAGGCAATTTTCCCCGCCGCCCCAGCGCAAGCAGCACGGCCAGCGGAAAGGCAAGGCCGAGCGAGAGCACCGCCAGAAGCAGTGTCACCGGCAGGCCGCCCCATTTCGACGTCGGCACGTAATCGAGCCCCAGCACCCCGCCGCCCATCAGCACCAGCATGGCGGCAATCGCGGCGGCCCAGACCAGCAGCAGCCGCGCGTTCCACAATTTGGGCGACAGTGAGACGAGCACCATGGCGACGATCAGCACAATCACGATGGTGGCCCGCCATTGCTCCTGCGGCGGATAGAGGCCGAACAGGATCAGCCGCGCCTTGGCGCCGATAAAGGTCCAGCAGGCCCCGCCCCCCTGGCATGCGGCCGGTCCGCCAACCCAGTGGGCATCGAGAACGGCCCAGTTGAAGGCCGGGATGAGGCCGAGAATGATGAGGACGGCCAGAACCGTGAGGAATGCCGACAGCAGGTCGCCGAACAACAGCTTCAGAAGCGGCTTGCGCCTTGCCCTGGGCGGTTTCTGCGGTGCATCAGCGATCTTGAAAGCTATATCGGTCATCAGCGCACCACCAGCGCGACGCGCGCATTGTACCAGTTCATGAAAGCGGAAACAGAGAGCGAAATACTGAGGAAGACGGCCAGCATGATCAGGATGCTCTCGATGGCCTGGCCGGTCTGGTTGATCACGGTGTTGACCACGAGGCCGAGTTCGGGATAGCCGACCGCGACGGCAAGCGTGGTGTTCTTCACGGTCGAGAGATATTGCGAGGTCATGGGCGGCACAATGATCCTGAGCGCCTGCGGCAGGATGATCCTGAACATGATCTGGCGTTCGCTGAGCCCCAGCGCCCTGCCGCCTTCCCACTGCCCCTTTTCGACGGCGTCGATGCCGCCGCGGATGATTTCGCCGATAAAGGCCGACGTGTAGATCGTCAGGCCGGTGATGATCGCGGCGAATTCAGGCGAAAGCACCATGCCGCCCCTGAAATTGAGACCCTTCAGGGCCGGAGCCTCAAGGCCGATCGGATGGCCGAACCGTCCCGAAAGCCAGACGACGGCTGCCGCCCAGATGCAGAGAGAAAGGCCGACGCTCGCGGCTTTTACCGGCAGGCGGTTTCCCGCCGAAAGCTTGAAACCGCCGACGAACGCAATGACCAGAAGAATCGCCGCGACGATCAGCAGAATGCTGGCGCCCGGTCCGAGCGTCAGGGCCGGAGCATAGATGCCGCGAATGGACAGGAACACGCCGGGCAGCGGGTTGAGCGCCTCGCGCGGAACCGGAAACAGCGACGTGGCAATCGCATACCAGAAGAGAAGCTGGACGATCAGCGGAACGTTGCGCAGCACGGTGACATAGGTGCCGGCAAAACGCGACAGCAACGGATGGGCCGAGCGGCGCGAAAGCCCGACCACCAGCCCGAGCAACGTTGCAAACAGGATCGACAGGAACGACAGCCACAGCGTATTGGCGAGACCGACGACATAGGCCCAGAAGAAGCTGTCCGATGCATCGTAGCGAACAATGCTTTCGGAAATTGGAAAGCGTGCCGGCCGCCAGAGATAGTCGAAGCCGGTGCGGATGCCGCGTTCCATAAGGTTCTCATGCGTATTGCCCGCAAGCCACCAGACGAACAGCACCAGACCGCCCAGAAGGGCGATCTGCATAGCCCAGGAACGGGCCCGTTGTGAATACCAGAGCGACAGCATGACCGGCTTTACTGAAAGGCCAGCGGAAACATCAGCCCGCCGTCATTGAACAGTGCATTGTAACCGCGCTCCAGCTTCAGCGGGCTGTCCATGCCGACATTGCGATCATAGACCTCGGCGTAATTCCCTACAGATTTCACGATCCGGTAGGCGAAGTCATCGCTGAGACCGAGGGCCACGCCATTGCCCGGATCCGTGCCCAGGAAGCGGCGGATGCGCGGATCGTCGCTGTCGAGATAGTCGTCGATATTCGAGCTGTTAAGCCCGAATGCCTCGGCGGCGATCATCGCCTGGATCGACCAGGTGACGATATCGAGCCACTGGTCGTCGCCATGGCGGACGGCGGGCGTCAGGGCATCCATATAGGGCGTTGCCGGAAAGATGACGTAGTCTTCCGGATTGTCGGCCATCGTCGCGCGTACGGAGGCGAGCGCGCCGGCATCGGTGATCAGCGCATCGCAGCGGCCGGAGAAGAAGGCCTGACGGCCGGCGGTGGTGTTGTCGAAGACGACGGGTTGAAGATCGAGATCGTTCTTGGTCGAGACATCGTTGACAACCACCTCGGTGGTAGAGCCGGTTTGCACGCAGACCGAAGCGCCCGCCATGTCCTCAACCCTGGTGATGCCGAGCGATCTCGGCATCATGAATCCGGTGAATTCATAGTAATTCGGCGTCGTGAAGTTGATGCCGTTGGCGTCGCGCTGCAGCGTCCAGGTGAGCGTGCGCGGCAGCATATCGATCTCGCCCGTCTGAAGGGCCGGAATGCGCTGCTGGCCGGACAGCGGCACGAAATCGACCGCATCCTTGTCGTCAAGTACGGCAACGGCGACGGCCCGGCAGGTCTCAACATCGAGGCCGCGCCAATAGCCATTGTCATCCGGCGCGCCGAAGCCGGGCGTGCCCTGGCTGGAGCCGCAGATCAGCCGCCCCCGCTCCTTCACGGTCTCAAGCGTCGAGGTCGATTGCGCCAATGCCGGTGCAGTTAGCGCGGCGATCATCGCCATTGCAGTCAATGTGGTCTTGCAGGTCATGTTCCCGTCTCCTTGTTGGATTTTATATGCTGCATTTGTCTTGTCAGCCCGCGAGCGCAGTGAAGAATCCGTCGAGGTCTTCCCTGAGATCGGAGGGATCTTCCACGCCGATATTGACGCGCAGAATGATGCGGTCCTTGTGGGGGTGCGGCATCTGCCGCGATGTCTTGACGCTCATCGGCGCGATCAGGCTGCGGGTGCCGCCCCAGGAGGCGCCGATCGCGAAATAGCGCAGGCCATTGAGCGCGGCATCGAGGCGCGCTTCATGATCGGCCGGCAGGACGACCGAGAACACGCCGCTCGCGCCGGCAAAGTCGCGTTTCCAGATGGCATGTCCGGGGCTAGAGGCAAGGGCCGGAAACAGCACCGGCCCAACATCACGGCCTTCCAGCTCCGTCGCGATCTCGCCGGCCACGCGCCCGACATGGGCGAGACGCACGGCCATGGTTTCCATCCCGCGCAGTACCAACTGCACCGCGTCAGGCGAAACGCCGAAGCCGAGCATGCGCATGGTGTCGCGCAAAGCCTTGCGCAGTCCCAGATCGTTGACGCTGACCGAGCCCATCAGCAGGTCGGAGTGGCCGCCCGGATATTTGGTCAGTGCCTGCATCGAGAAGTCGACGCCATGGTCGAGCGGCTTGAACAGAAGCGGCGTCGCCCAGGTATTGTCGATGCCGGTCAGGATGCCGCGCGTTTTTGCGATCGCCGTGATCGCCGGCACATCCTCGATTTCCATGGTCGTGGAACCGGGCGATTCCATCCAGATCAGCCGAGTGCTCTCTCGGATGAACTCCTCGATACCCGCTCCAATTCCCGGCTCGAACACGGACCATTCGATGCCGCGCGGCTCGAGGAAATTGCGGCAAAGCCCGATGACGGGCGGATAGGCGTTGTCGGCCACCAGAACATGGTCGCCGGGCTTCAAGGACGACAGCAGCACAACCGCAATCGCAGCCTGACCGGATGGCAGAATGACCGTCTTCAACCCGTTTTCGAGTGCGGTAAGCTGCGCCTCCAGCACGCGCTGGGTCGGCGTGCCGTGCAGGCCGTAGGAATAGCCGTCGAGATCCCGCTGGGAGCGGGTCGCGTAGGCCTCCGCATCCGGAAAGACGATCGTGGAGGTCCGGTGGGTCGGAACGCCGAGGGCGGCATACCCCTCTTCGCTGATCTTCGGATGATGAACGCTTCTTGTTGCGTCGCGCATGTGAACTCCTGAAATTTCGGAGCCATCATTGCCTTTTGATCGCAACAGAAATACTGATCAAAGCGCATAATTCTATACGGAAACCTTATAGGTATGAATTTTCGTCAGCTTGAAGCCTTCAACGCCGTCATGATCTCAGGTTCGACCGTCAGAGCCGCCGAGTTGATGGGCGTCACCCAGCCGGCCGTCTCGCGTCTGATCGCCGAGCTGGAAGCGGCGGTGCGGTTTCCGCTGTTCGACCGGGTGCGCGGTCGGTTGATCGCGACGCCCGAGGGAACTCTGTTCTCTCGGGAGGTGGAGATCAGCTTCAAGGGACTTGACCGGCTGCAGGCAACGGCAGCTAGTATCCGCGACTACGGCGCCGGCACGCTGAAGATCGCCTCACTGGCGGCAGCCGGTGCCATCCTCGCGCCCGCGGCGATCCGCGCCTTCAGAAACCAGCATCCTGGCGTGAGGATCACCTTCCACATCACTTGGTCGTCGGCGATCAGGAACGGCATCACCGACGGGCAATACGATCTCGGGCTCGCGGCGGACGAAATCGACCGATCGGGAATCGACAGCCAGTTGTTTGGCAGCTTTCCAGGCCTTGTCGCCATGCCGAAGTCCCATCCGCTGACCATTCACAAAGCAGTCACCCCCGATCTGATCGCGGAATGGCCGCTGATCGGCCTCAGCCCGGAGGATCGGGCGAGAAAGCGTTTTGACGAGACCATGAAGAACGCAGGCCACGAGCCGAGATATGTGATCGAAACCCCGAACGCCGCCACCATCTGCGCGCTGGCGCAGGAGGGAGATGCCGTGGGCCTGGTCAACCCACTGGTGATCGGCGACACGGAAACCCTTACCATCGCGCTCCGCCCCTTCAAGCCCGAGGTGATGTTCCGCGTCTACCTTCTCTTTCCCGCCGACATCCAGAAGTCCAGCCTCGTCCGCAGTTTCACGGCCGAGCTTTTCCGGCTGAGGAACAGGTTCGAGATACCAACGGCATAGGAAAACGGAAAGCAGACTGCAGGGCGTCCGCTGTGCTCCAGCTACATGGTCCACTCTCATGATCTGTTTCAGGGTCTTGAAGGGATTGGAACCACAGGCACATTGTCGCAATAAGCTCGGCTGCCAACGTGTAGAGTGTAAACGTTGCCAGTGGAGCGGCTCCCCGCGCGTTCCCGGCTCATCCAACTTGGCCATAAGCCTTTCCGCAAAAAGGCGTTCACCGATCAATCACCGGAGCCACACCGATCGGCATGCCGTTCCAACGCCCTGTCTGTACAACCCGCCATCCCGTCCTGCGGTCAGACAGCCTCAGAACCTGAATCCGAAGCGGAGCGAGCCTGTGTGCGACCTGTATTTCGGAGTTCAACGATTCACAGTCCGGCTTCCGGCCCGAGCATGGCGTGATGGTGTTCGACGGGCGCTGGAAGTCCTGCTTCTATGAAAGCGCAGGCCTGATGGAGGTCTATGACCAGCAGGCCGACCCCCACGAGTTCCACAACCTCGTGCAGCACGGCATCGAACCGAAACTGAAGGCCGACATCCTTGGCCGGCACCTGCGCAAATGGCTCTCGACCAGCGATGCCGGGCCGGTGCGGACCGGACCCAGTTGAGCGGCGAGGATCGACCTGGACCTTAGGCCCTAATCGGCCAGATCGTCAACGCGCTGATCTCAGCGCCGCCCAGCGGAACGCGCGGGTCTCCTGATGACGCCGCTCATATCCATTCGGACCTTGTCCAATTCCTCGGCATAGCGGCGCAACACGTAGCTTTCGCTCAATATCCCGAGCACATGGTTGGAACGCCGGTCGGTCACAACCACCAGAGCATCGGAGGCCTGGTCCTCGAACTGCTGTGCGGCCTGACGCGCCGTCATTTCGGGCGTCAGCGCGGTCTCCTTCAGGGCGAGGAAGTCTTCGAGCGGCTGATCGAGCATTTCCTCATCGAGCGCATATATCTCCGGCATCAGCGCCATACCCACATAGGCACCGTCGTCATCAACCACGACCACCTGCTTTGCGGAACCGAGCGGGAAGTCCCGCCGGAAGGTGCGGACCGTCAGACCAACGCGCGCGGTGCGGATGTCGCGGCGCATCATCCGCCCGACCGTGAGCGAGCGGATCAGCCCGATATCATGCGCGCTGCGGATGGTCTCGCCGCGCTGGTGGAAACGCCAGGTCGCGAAGGAATAGCCGAAGAACTGGCGGATCAGCACGGACGATACGGCGGCCACCGCCAGCATCGTGATCGCCAGCGACAGGGAACCGGAATCCTCGAGCGTCAGGAATACCATGGTCAGCGGCCCGCCGACCACGGCGGCGGCAAGCCCGGTCATACCGGCAAAGGCGGCAATCCGGTTGTCGGCGATCATGCCCGGCGCGATCCGGTCCAGCACCATGAAATAGGCAAGACCGATCAGTGCGCCGACGAACAGGGAAGCAAAGAACAGGCCGCCGCGAAATCCGCTGCCGAGCGAGACCGCCGAGGCCAGCATCTTGACGACAATCATGAACAGAAGCAGCCATAGAGAGGTCGGCGGGTCCTCGAGCAGAGACTGCATCGCGCCATGACCGGATGACAGCACGAAGGGCGCAAACGCCACGGCAAAGGCAAGAACTGCGCCGCCGAAAATGGGTCTGACGAGTGACGGAATCCTAAGCTTTCCGAACAACTTCTCGGTTTGACTGACCAGCAGCATCAGCGCAACGCTGCAGATCGCCGTCACCACGGCAAGCCCCATCAGCGCAACGAACATGTCGAGGTCGATGCTGGGCAAGCCGCCGAGCTGGCTCCCGTGACTGTCGGTGAGCCAACCGGAAATGAAGGTCGCGGCGATGCAGGCAACCATGACGGGCGCGAGCGCGGCGATGGTGTAGGTCCCGATCACCAGCTCGAAGGCATAGAAAGCGCCGGCGATCGGCGCCTGAAACGCCGCCGCGATAGCCGCGCCCGCGCCGCAGCCGAGGAGCAGCCGCATGTCCGATCGCCGCGCATGCAGAAATGCGCTGAGCTTGGAGCCGAAGGCCCCGCCCATCTGGGCATAGGCCGCCTCCAGCCCTACAGACGCGCCGAAACCGTTGGAGATGATGGTCTGCAACGTGATGACAAGGCTGTCCTTGAAGGAAAGATGACCGCCATGCAGCGCATTGGCCTCGATCGGGTCAACCATGCGCCGCCCTTTGCGCTTGACCAGATAGGCCACGGGCACCAGCAACAGGCCGCCGACCAGCGGCACGCCGAGCGCCCAGAGGCCGAAGGTGCCCGTTGCTGCGCTCAGCCGCTCGTCCGGCCCGAGTCCGAAAAGCAATCGCTGCAATCCATGGGCCGCGGTCGAAATGGCGGCCTGGGCGAGCCCTGCGGCAACGCCGATGACGGTGGCGATCGCCACCAGCCATATCTCGCTCCGGCGCACCAGAAGCCGCAGCCGCAACACCGGCGAGAGAAGGTGCATCCAGGCATTGGTGGCGCGCAGCGTGGAGCGGAGCACCGGAGAATTCAGATCAGACAGTATGGACACGGGAGATCACTGGTTTTCATCGACAGGTTCAGGTTCAACGACGATATGACGCAACACAATTCTTGATGGACCCGCCAGATCACTGCAGAGCGGAGAGATGCCGGGGATTTGAGTCGGCGCTTTGGTTGGATTGACGTCTATCAACAGGACCACATGCGATCCAATCACAACAAAGCGTCCTGCGATAACCTGACTTGATCACTTTTCCTGCGCGATTCAGCCTGTGGAGCTCAGCCATCATGTCACATCGGCCTCCCGATGTTCGAGATCCGTGCGCGGCTGTCCTCTGCGGCCTCCAACCCCTGCCAGGCATAGGCCTCCGCCGGCGCGTCATGGGCCAGCATATAGTCCCGCAAGCCGGCATAAAGGCGCGCCTCGACAGCGGCATTCCGGATCGGTTTCTGCTGCTGCGGATCCTTTTCGAGGTCGAACAACAGGAAGCCCTGATCCTCGAACGTACCATTGATGTTCGGCGGACGCCTTGCGGTTGAAAGCGCTTCGATCTTCAGCAACGGCATGTTTCGACAGAAGTCGAACGGCGGCGAGAGCGTGGCCGTGCCGATCTCCTCGTCGTTGAACGGCCCGGTCATGTGCTGGGGCATCAGCGTGTATTCGTGGAGCCCGTCGGCGAGGACGTCCGGCGGATAATGCAGCATGACGTAACGCCCGTCGGTCACGCCCACGGGCCCTGCAAACAGGCCGAAGGCAACCACCCGGTCGGGCTCGGGATCGGCAAGAAGGGAGCGACCGGTGACGGGAGATGGCGCCCCGATGCCGAAGAGCTCAAGGATGGTCGGCATGATGTCCGTGGTCTGGGTCAGTGAACTAACCCGGTCACCGGCCCGCTCCGGCATCTGAGGATGGCAGAGCATCAGTGGCGTATGGACGATCTCCTCGTAATAGGGCATCCGGCCCTTGCCCCACCAGCCATGTTCGCCGAGAAGAAACCCGTGATCCGTGCCGAGCACGATCGCGGTATCCTTCCACATGTCTTGTTCGTCCATATAATCGAGAAGGCGGCCGAGATAGTCGTCGCACATGCGCAAAAGAGCTGCATAGTTCGCCCGGATCTCCGCCACTTCATCGTCGGTTTCGTTGACGCGCTTGTAGTCCGGCCAGTTAAACACCGCGCCCTGCCAGTCGCTGTCACCATCGCGGCGGAAGCGCTCCGGGGCGCGGAAGGGCTCGTGCGGATCGAACAGTTCGAGCTGCAGCATCCAGTTGTCGGCGGCGCGGTTTTTGTCGAGGAAATCGAAGGCCGAGGCGAAGCATTGCGCGATCGGAAAATCCTCCTCGCGCATCTGATGCACATTGTTGATCATATGCTGGACCCGGCCGGGCTTTTTCGCCGGATCGTAATGGCGCGCGTCATAATCCCGCCGGAAGGTATCGAGCGGCGGCTCGGCGATCCCCTTCCAGGCGTCATATTCCTGGCCACGGATGAATTCCCAGCTGTTGTATTTCGTGTGGTAGCCGGTTCCGCCATCCTGAAAATAGTGGAAATGGTCCGTCACGAGATGGGTATATATGCCCTTCTCCCGCAGCAGGTCGCAGAAGGAAACGTCATAGGGTTCCATCGGGCCCCAGCTGCGGTGGAAGAAATTTGCCCGGCCGGTCTGCAGGTCGCGTCGCGCCGGGATGCAGGGTAGGCTTCCGACGTAATTACGGTCGAAGGTCACGCTGCGGGCGGCGAGCCGGTCGAAATTCGGCGTTTGGATATCACCGCCATAGGAGCCAAGGGCGAGGCGGTTGAGCGAGTCGAACAGAACGAAGATAAGCCGCACGGGCGCCTCCTCCATATTGCGGTCTGTGGTAGCGCGAATGAGACCGCGCCGAAGAGACCGCCTTGCAAAGATGGCCAGTCGCTAGGGGCAACATGCAGCCGCCCCGGTCGCAAATGCGCGACCGGCTCATGTGTTTTCATGAGGCCGGGACAGGCTGTTCCGGCCATGGTCTCATGGCTCAGGACGCGATAACGAGGCCCTTGAGCACCTCTTTGCTGTCATGCTCCGGCACATCGCCGATATCGGCCTGCTTGGCGTCGAGCTTTTCGAGCATCGCCTTGAAGATCCCAGCATAGGCGGGGTCGTTTGCGACGTTGAAGAGCTCCATCGGATCCTTGTCGCAATCGTAGAGTTCCCATTCCGGGGGCGCATTGTTCTCGCGCG
>NZ_JABUOU010000009.1 GCF_013344475.1 Martelella limonii
GCGACAACGTCACGGTTGACGTCGAGCTGATCGTTCCGATCGCGATGGAAGAAAAGCTGCGCTTCGCTATCCGCGAAGGCGGCCGTACCGTCGGCGCCGGCATCGTCGCCTCGATCATCAAGTAAGCGGCTGGCCTTCGGGCTGGTTGCAAATATGCACGGGGCGGGTTATCCGCCCCTGCAGATATTTGGAAAGCCTGGGCTGCAAGTTAACAACACGCCTGATCTGTGAGAGACGGCGCTGATAAGAACAAGACAAGGACGAGTCGCATGAACGGCCAGAATATCCGCATCCGCCTGAAGGCGTTTGACCACCGGATCCTTGATGCCTCGACGCGTGAAATCGTTTCGACGGCAAAGCGCACCGGCGCCAATGTTCGCGGTCCGGTTCCGCTTCCCACGCGGATCGAGAAGTTCACGGTCAACCGTGGTCCGCATATCGACAAGAAGAGCCGCGAGCAGTTTGAAATGCGCACCCACAAGCGCCTGCTCGATATTGTCGACCCGACTCCGCAGACCGTTGACGCGCTGATGAAGCTCGATCTGGCTGCCGGCGTGGACGTAGAAATCAAGCTCTGATCTTCAGGGCGAGGGATAATTAAACGGGACCAATCGATTGCGCCGTGAATGGCGTGAGGATGTCCCAAACGGAGACACGCAAGGGCCTCTGGTCTTTGCCGGAACTCTAAAAGGAACGAACCGATGCGTTCAGGTGTGATAGCACAGAAGGTGGGAATGACCCGCGTCTTCACAGACGCAGGAGAGCATATCCCTGTAACAGTTTTGCGAATGGACGGCTGCCAGGTCGTTTCCACGCGCACCAAGGAAAAGAACGGCTACACCGCCGTTCAGCTCGGCGCCGGCCGTTCGAAGGTGAAGAACACCTCGAAGGCACTGCGCGGCCATTTCGCTGCAGCCTCGGTTGAGCCGAAGGCCAAGCTCGTTGAATTCCGCGTGTCGGAAGACAACCTCCTCGATGTTGGCGCCGAACTGACGGCCAGCCACTTCGTTTCCGGCCAGCTCGTCGACGTGACCGGCACCACCATCGGTAAGGGTTTTGCCGGTGCGATGAAGCGCCACAACTTCGGCGGCCTGCGCGCCACCCACGGCGTATCGGTTTCGCACCGTTCGCACGGCTCGACCGGTTCCAACCAGGATCCGGGTAAGGTCTGGAAGGGCAAGCGCATGGCTGGCCACATGGGCCAGACCCGCGTCACGACGCAGAACCTCGAGGTTGTCCGCACCGATGAAGAGCGCGGCCTGATCCTCGTCAAGGGTGCCGTTCCCGGTTCGAAGGGCGCCTGGATCGTGGTTCGCGATGCCGTGAAGTCCGGTGTTCCTGAAAATGCGCCGCGGCCTGCAGGCCTGCGTGCGGCTGAAACCAATGGAGCCGAATAATGGATCTCACAGTTAAAACACTTGAGGGCAAGGACGCCGGCAAGGTCAGCCTGAAGGACGAGATCTTCGGCCTCGAGCCGCGCGAAGACATCCTCGCCCGCATGGTGCGCTACCAGCTCGCTGCCAAGCGTCAGGGTTCGCACAAGGTCAAGGGCCGCTCGGAAGTTTCTCTGACCGGCGCCAAGATGTACAAGCAGAAGGGCACAGGTAACGCCCGCCACCACGCCAAGCGTGCGCCGCAGTTCCGCGGCGGTGGTGTTGCCCATGGTCCGGTTGTGCGCGATCACGCTCACGATCTGCCGAAGAAGGTTCGTGCGCTTGCTCTGAAGCATGCGCTTTCGACCAAGGCCAAGTCCGAAGACCTGATCATCATCGACGATCTGGTTGCAAAGGAAGCCAAGACCAAGGCGCTGCTGTCGCAGTTCTCCGGTCTCGGGCTCGACAATGCGCTGATCATCGGCGGTGCGGAAGTGGATGGCAACTTCAAGCTTGCTGCCCGCAACATCCCGAATATCGATGTTCTGCCGGTTCAGGGCATCAATGTGTATGACATCCTGCGCCGCGGCAAGCTCGTGCTGTCGAAGTCTGCGGTCGAAGCTCTGGAGGAGCGATTCAAATGAGCGATATCCGCCATTACGACGTGATCGTTTCGCCGGTCATCACCGAGAAGTCCACGCTGGTTTCCGATAACAACCAGATCGTGTTCAATGTTGCCAAGGATGCAAGCAAGCCGGAGATCAAGGCCGCTGTCGAAGGTCTCTTCGGCGTGAAGGTCAAGGCCGTCAACACGCTTGTTCGCAAGGGCAAGATCAAGCGCTTCCGGAATTTCTCCGGCAAGCAGAAGGACGTCAAGAAGGCGATCGTCACCCTGGCTGAAGGCCAGTCCGTGGACGTGACGACCGGCGTTTGAAACAGACCCGTTAGGGTAAAGACCCAATAGGGAATGAGAAAATGGCATTGAAAACATTCAATCCGACAACGCCGAGCCAGCGCCAGCTGGTGATCGTCGAGCGTTCGGAGCTTTACAAGGGCAAGCCCGTCAAGGCTTTGACGCAGGGCCTGTCGTCCAAGGGCGGCCGCAATAACTACGGCCGCGTTACGGCGCGCTTCCAGGGCGGTGGCCACAAGCGCACCTATCGCATGATCGACTTCAAGCGTCGCAAGTTCGGCGTTGAGGGCACGGTCGAGCGTCTTGAGTACGACCCCAACCGGTCGGCCTTCATCGCGCTCATCAACTATGCAGACGGCGAACTGGCCTACATCCTGGCCCCGCAGCGTCTGGCAGTTGGCGACAAGGTGTCGGCTTCCGACAGCGCCATCGACGTGAAGCCGGGCAACGCGATGCCCCTGCAGAACATTCCGGTCGGCTCGATCGTGCATAACGTCGAGATGAAGCCGGGCAAGGGTGGCCAGATCGCCCGTTCGGCAGGCACCTACGTTCAGCTCGTCGGTCGCGACCAGGGCATGGCGATCCTTCGCCTGAACTCCGGTGAACAGCGTCTGGTGCCGGGCTCTTGCCTTGCAACGATCGGCGCTGTATCGAACCCCGACCATTCCAACACGAATGACGGCAAGGCCGGTCGTTCGCGCTGGCGGGGCAAGCGTCCGCATGTTCGCGGCGTCGTCATGAACCCGATCGACCACCCGCACGGTGGTGGTGAAGGCCGCACTTCGGGTGGTCGTCACCCGGTCTCGCCCTGGGGCAAGCCCACCAAGGGCAAGCGTACGCGCAAGAACAAGTCGACCGACAAGTTCATCATGCGTTCGCGCCACCAGAAGAAGAAATAAGAGAGGTAGTCTGAAATGGCTCGTTCAGTATGGAAGGGACCGTTTGTTGACGGCTATCTTCTCAAGAAGGCTGAGAAGGTTCGTGAAGGCGGCCGCCACGAAGTGATCAAGATCTGGAGCCGTCGCTCCACGATCATGCCTCAGTTCGTCGGCCTCACCTTCGGCGTCTACAATGGTTCGAAGCACATTCCGGTTTCGGTATCGGAAGAGATGGTCGGCCACAAGTTCGGCGAATTCGCGCCGACCCGTACCTATTATGGTCACGGCGCCGACAAGAAGGCGAAGAGGAAGTAACAATGGGCAAGACAAAAGCCGCACGTCGGCTTAAGGAAAATGAGGCGCAGGCTGTTACGCGCACGATCCGCGTCAGCCCGCAGAAGCTCAACCTCGTCGCCGCAATGATCCGCGGCAAGAAGGTTGACCGGGCGCTGGCCGAACTCGAATTCTCGCAGAAGCGGGTTTCCGAGACTGTTCGCAAGACGCTGGAATCGGCGATCGCGAACGCTGAAAACAACCACGATCTCGACGTTGACCAGCTCATCGTCGCGGAAGCCTATGTCGGCAAGTCGATTGTCGCCAAGCGCTTCATGGTTCGTGGTCGTGGCCGTGCATCGCGCATCCTGAAGCCGTTCTCGCACCTGACGATCGTCGTTCGCGAAGTCGAAGAGGAGGCCGCATAATGGGTCAGAAAATCAATCCGATCGGCTTCCGCCTCGGTATCAACCGCACCTGGGATAGCCGCTGGTTCGCAGACAACCACGAATATGGCAAGCTTCTTCACGAAGACCTGAAGATCCGCAGCTATATCCAGAAGGAACTGAAGCAGGCCGGCATTTCCAAGGTCGTGATCGAGCGTCCGCACAAGAAGTGCCGCGTGACGATCCACTCGGCGCGTCCGGGCCTGATCATCGGCAAGAAGGGCGCTGACATCGAAAAGCTGCGCCGCAAGCTCGCCACGATGACGGATTCGGAAATGCACCTCAACATCGTTGAAGTGCGCAAGCCCGAAACCGACGCCACGCTCGTCGCTCAGTCGATCGCTCAGCAGCTGGAACGCCGTATCGCGTTCCGCCGCGCCATGAAGCGTTCGGTTCAGACCGCGATGCGCATGGGCGCTGAAGGTATTCGTATCGTCTGCGGCGGCCGTCTCGGCGGCGCGGAAATCGCTCGTACCGAATGGTACCGCGAAGGCCGCGTTCCGCTTCACACGCTGCGCGCCGACATCGACTACGGTACGGCTGAAGCTGAAACCGCATACGGTATCTGCGGCATCAAGGTCTGGATCTTCAAGGGCGAAATCCTTGAGCACGATCCGATGGCCTCCGAGCGTCGCGCCACCGAAGGCGACAACAAGGGTAACAGCGGCAACAATCGCCGCCGCGAGAACGCCTGATTTCAGGCGTTCCGCGAAGTTCGGAGATAGAAGAAAATGTTGCAGCCAAAGCGTACAAAGTACCGCAAGCAGTTCAAGGGCCGCATCCATGGCGTTGCCAAGGGCGGCAGCGACCTGGCTTTCGGTGAATATGGGCTGAAGGCGCAGGAACCCAACCGCGTCAACGCACGTGAGATCGAAGCGGCCCGCCGCGCGATCACCCGTCACATGAAGCGTGCCGGCCGCGTATGGATCCGTATTTTCCCTGACGTTCCGGTCACCTCGAAGCCGACCGAAGTGCGTATGGGTAAAGGTAAGGGCGGCGTTGACTATTGGGCAGCCAAGGTCAAGCCGGGCCGGATCATGTTCGAAATCGACGGCGTGAGCGAAGACATTGCCCGCGAAGCCCTGCGTCTCGGCGCAGCCAAGCTTTCGGTCAAGACCCGCTTCATCCAGCGCATCGCCGAATAAGGAGTGGTACTGATGAAAACCTCTGACGTACACGCCATGACGGAAGACCAGCTCAAGGACGAACTCGTCAAGCTGAAGAAGGAGCAGTTCAACCTGCGCTTTCAGAAGGCGACCGGCCAGCTGGAACAGACGGGCCGCATCAAGCAGGTTCGTCGCGACATCGCGCGTGTAAAGACAATCGCAAGCCAGAAGGCTTCGGCCTCCAAGGCCTGAACGTAAGGGACCGACAAGAAAATGCCTAAACGCATCCTGCAAGGCGTTGTCGTTAGCGACAAGAACGATAAAACGGTCGTCGTCCGGGTAGAGCGTCGTTTCGCCCACCCGCTGCTTCAGAAGACCGTACGCCGCTCGAAGAAGTACAAGGCGCACGACGCCGAAAACCAGTACAAGACCGGGGACACCGTATTCATCCAGGAGTGCGCCCCGATCTCGAAGGACAAGCGCTGGACGGTGGTTTCCACCGTTTCCGCCGACGCTTGATCCGGAAATACAGGCAGTATTTCGCCACAGCCCTTGCGCTTTGGCGAAATTTCTGTATGTAGCACGGCAGAAGTGCAAAGGGCGTCCGGCAACGGGCGGCCTTTTCCGTAAGGGCGCTACCCCTTTGGGGAGGATCTCGATCCGAATGGCGGCCCTGAAAGACGCTACACCAAGACGCTCCGGCTCTTGAAACCGTGCCGCCGCAAGGCGACGCGATGGCCGGGTAAGGAATTTGAGCGGCCGCAGGCCTTGATGAAGGGCAGGCGGGCGCTTCGATACGTGTCGATTAAGCTGGTCTAGGGGGTATCCCAACCGGGCCGGTAACAACAAGAAGGCGACCTGATATGATTCAGATGCAAACAAACCTCGACGTGGCGGATAATTCCGGCGCACGTCGTGTCATGTGCATCAAGGTTCTGGGCGGCTCCAAGCGTAAATATGCCTCCGTCGGCGACATCATCGTCGTATCCGTAAAAGAGGCTGTTCCGCGCGGGCGCGTCAAGAAGGGCGATGTGATGAAGGCCGTTGTCGTTCGCACGGCAAAGGACATCCGCCGCGCTGATGGCTCGGTCATCCGCTTCGACGGCAACGCTGCCGTTTTGATCAACAACAACAAAGAGCCGATCGGTACGCGTATCTTCGGGCCAGTGCCGCGTGAATTGCGCGCCAAGAGCCACATGAAGATCATCTCCCTGGCTCCTGAAGTTCTGTAAGGGAGCGCGGAAAATGCAGAGAATCAAGAAGGGCGACAAGGTTGTCGTCATCGCCGGCAAGGACAAGGGCCGCACCGGTGAAGTGGTTTCGGTGTTCCCGAAGGAAGACCGCGCCGTCGTGTCCGGCATCAATGTCGTGCGTCGCCACCAGCGCCAGACGCAGACCGCCGAAGCCGGTATCATCACCAAGGAAGCGCCGGTTCATCTGTCGAACCTCGCCATTGCCGATCCCAAGGACGGCAAGCCGACCCGCGTCGGTTTCAAGATCGAGGGCGACAAGAAGGTGCGCTATGCAAAGCGTTCGGGAGATGTGATCGATGGCTGAAGCAAAGTACGAGCCGCGCCTGAAGAAGGTTTACGGCGAAAAGATCCGCGCTGAGCTGCAGGAGCAGTTCTCCTTCGCCAATGAGATGATGATCCCGCGCCTGGACAAGGTCGTGATCAACATGGGCGTCGGCGAAGCTGTGGGCGATTCGAAGAAGCCCGCAACCGCTGCTGCCGATCTT
The DNA here is from genome assembly GCF_013344475.1 of Martelella limonii. Lineage (GTDB taxonomy): Bacteria > Pseudomonadota > Alphaproteobacteria > Rhizobiales > Rhizobiaceae > Martelella > Martelella limonii. The sequence goes on from NZ_JABUOU010000009.1 coordinate 6,728, forward strand.
TCGGCAATTGCCGGCCAGAAGGCGATCATCACCCATGCGCGCAACTCCATCGCAGGCTTCAAGGTCCGCGAAGGCATGCCGATCGGCGCCAAGGTGACGCTGCGCGGCGCACGCATGTATGAATTCGTTGATCGCCTCATCAACATCGCGCTTCCGCGCGTTCGCGACTTCCGGGGTCTCAATCCGAAGAGCTTTGACGGCCGTGGCAACTTCGCCATGGGCATCAAGGAGCACATCGTGTTCCCTGAGATCGAATACGACAAGGTCGATCAGATGTGGGGCATGGATATCATCGTTTGCACGACGGCTCAGTCGGACGACGAAGCACGGGCGCTGCTCACAGCGTTCAACTTCCCGTTCCGCAAGTAACCGTAACGACGAGCGTAGAAAAGGAACAACGACATGGCTAAAGTAAGCGCAGTCGAGAAAAATAAGCGCCGCCGCGAGACGGTTGCACGGGATGCTGAAAAGCGTGCCGCGCTGAAGGCGATCATCATGGACCAGAAGCTTCCGATCGAGGAGCGCTTTCGCGCTACCCTGAAGCTTGCCGACATGCCGCGCGACGGCTCCAAGACGCGCATCCGCAACCGTTGCCAAGTGTCTGGCCGTCCGCGTGCGTATTACCGCAAGCTGGGCATGTCCCGTATCGCACTTCGTGACCTCGGCAACACCGGCAAAGTGCCCGGTATTGTCAAGTCGAGCTGGTAAGGAGGCGTTTCGATGGCAATGTCTGATCCCCTGGGTGATATGCTCACCCGTATCCGCAATGGTGCCTCGCGCCGCAAGTCTTCCGTGACCACGCCGGCTTCCAAGCTGCGTGCCCGCGTTCTGGACGTGCTGCAGGCAGAAGGCTACATCCGCGGCTACACCCAGACCGACTTCGACAACGGCAAGTCCGAGATCGAAATCGAGCTGAAGTACTACGAAAACGCTTCGGTGATCCGCGAGATCGCCCGCGTTTCCAAGCCGGGCCGCCGGGTTTATGTCTCGGTCAAGTCCATTCCGCAGATCGCAAACGGTCTGGGTATCACGATCCTCTCCACCCCCAAGGGTGTGATGGCTGATCACCAGGCGCGCGAACAGAATGTTGGTGGCGAGGTACTCTGCTCGGTCTTCTAAGACCTGAGCAGATCCTCCTAGCGAAACAGACAGGTAAACAAAATGTCTCGTATCGGTAAAAAGCCCGTTCAGGTTCCCAAGGGTGTGACTGCGTCGGTAGACGGCCAGAAGATCACTGCCAAGGGCCCGAAGGGTGAACTGTTCTTCGTCGCCAATGACGAAGTCAGCGTTTCGATGGAAGACGGCGCGATCGTCGTTTCTCCGATCAACCAGTCCAAGGAAGCCCGCTCCAAGTGGGGCATGTCCCGGACGATGGTTGAGAACATCATGAAGGGTGTCACCGACGGTTACGAGCGCAAGCTCGAGATCAACGGCGTTGGTTACCGCGCGGCGATGCAGGGCAAGAACCTGCAGCTCTCGCTCGGCTTCTCCCACGAAGTTGTGTATCAGCCGCCGGAAGGCATCACACTCGCCTGCCCGAAGCCGACGGAAATCACCGTCACCGGCATCGACAAGCAGCAGGTGGGTCAGGTCGCTGCGAACATTCGCGAATATCGCGGTCCCGAGCCCTACAAGGGCAAGGGCGTGAAATACGCGGAAGAGCGCATCGTCCGCAAGGAAGGCAAGAAGAAGTAAGGATCACGCGACATGGCTAGCAGGAAAGAAACAGTTGCACGCCGCGCCAGCCGCGTGCGTCGACAGCTCAAGAAGGTCGCAAACGGCCGTCCGCGTCTGTCGGTTCATCGTTCTTCGAAGAACATCTACGCCCAGATCATCGATGATGTTGCCGGCCGCACGCTGGCTGCCGCATCGACGCTCGACGCTTCGCTCCGCGGCGACCTGAAGACGGGGGCCGATCGCGCAGCCGCCGAGGCCGTTGGCAAGCTCGTTGCAGAGCGCGCCACCAAGGCCGGCGTCAAGGAAGTCGTGTTCGATCGCGGCGCCTTCATCTTTCACGGTCGCATCAAGGCTCTTGCCGATGGTGCCCGCGAAGGTGGTCTGAGCTTCTGATCAAGACTTGAGGCGCGCGGCAACGCGCGCTTCTCCCGCATCGGGACGATACTGTTCTTCAAGAGCCAAGTCGCCCGGTGTTTCACCGGCCGCCACGCCTGAGGGCTAGCGGCTTTCTCTTATGCCGATTGCACCCGGAAAAGAAAAAGGAACAGGACAATGGCACAGGAAAGACGGGGATCGCGCGACGATCGCCAGAACAACCGCGAAGAGCGCGACAGCGAATTTGTAGACAAGCTCGTCGCCATCAACCGCGTCGCCAAGACCGTCAAGGGCGGCCGTCGCATGGGCTTTGCCGCTCTCGTCGTCGTCGGCGATGGCAAGGGCCGCGTAGGCTTTGGCCACGGCAAGGCACGCGAAGTGCCGGAAGCGATCCGCAAGGCGACCGAAGCTGCCAAGCGCGAAATGATCTTCGTACCGCTGCGCGACGGCCGTACGCTGCATCACGACGTCAACGGCCGTCACGGCGCCGGCAAGGTTTTGCTGCGCACCGCCAAGGCCGGTACCGGTATCATCGCCGGTGGTCCGATGCGTGCTGTTTTTGAAACGCTGGGCGTTGCTGACGTGGTTGCCAAGTCGACCGGTTCGTCCAACCCCTACAACATGGTTCGCGCCACGTTTGATGCCCTGAAGAGCCAGGTCCATCCGAAGGACATTGCAGCTCAGCGCGGCCTCAAATACGCCACGCTGCAGGCTCGCCGCCAGGCCGCCGGCGCTGTCGTCGACGAGTAAGGGGAGGCATCAATGGCCAAAGCTAGCACCAAGAAGACTGTCACCGTTGAGCAGATCGGTAGCCCGATCCGCCGTCCCGCCGTCCAGCGCAAGACGCTGATCGGTCTCGGCCTCAACAAGATGCATCGTGTTCGCACCCTGGAAGATACGCCTTCCGTGCGTGGCATGATCAACAGCATTCCCCATCTCGTCCGCGTCGTCGACGAGAAGTGAGACGGGAGAACATCATGAAACTGAACGAAATCAAGGATCGCGAAGGCGCGACGCATTCGAAGAAGCGCGTTGGCCGTGGTATCGGTTCGGGCCTCGGCAAGACCGGCGGCCGTGGCGTCAAGGGTCAGAAGTCCCGTTCGGGCGTTGCCATCAACGGCTTCGAAGGCGGCCAGATGCCGATCTACCGCCGTCTGCCGAAGCGCGGCTTCGTCAACATCTTCGCGAAGGACTTCGCTGAAGTATCGCTCGGCCGCCTCCAGGCAGCCGTCGATGCCAAGAAGCTCGACGCCAAGAAGACGGTTACCGCCGAAGCGCTGAAGGAAGCCGGTGTGATTCGCCGCGTCAAGGATGGCGTTCGCGTCCTCGCTGACGGCGAACTCAAGGCAAAGCTTACGCTTGAAGTTGCCGGCGCCTCCAAGGCTGCCATCGAGAAGATCGAAAAGGCCGGTGGTTCGATCACCGTGGCCGGCGGCGCCAAAAACGCCGAATAATTCGACCTCGAACTGAAAAATCTACGCCCGGAGTGCTTCACACCGGGCGTTTTTTCTTCCATATGTGCCTCGGCCTCCCGGCTGGCTTTTCAAACTTGCCATGCGGGTGGTTCATCGTGAAGACGGCCCGCGTTCAATGGAGCGATGTCGCCTGTTACGATCGGGCAATTTTTCGCACCGGGCGCAAACCCGCGGCCGTGCGGCGACGCGGAGATACGCATGGCTTCTGCAGCGGAACAACTCGCATCCAATCTGAACTTCTCGACCTTCGCCAAGGCGACGGATCTGAAGAAGCGGATCTGGTTCACGCTTCTCGCACTTCTGGTGTACCGTCTTGGTACGCACATTCCGCTCCCCGGCATCAATCTCGACGCCTATGCCCAGGCCTTCAAGGGACAGTCCGAAGGCATTCTTGGCATGTTCAACATGTTCTCCGGCGGCGCTGTGCAGCGCATGGCGATCTTTGCGCTCGGGATCATGCCCTACATCTCTGCCTCCATCATCGTGCAGCTCCTGACGGCCGTTGTACCGTCGCTGGAAGCGCTGAAGAAGGAAGGCGAGCAGGGGCGCAAGATCATCAACCAGTACACCCGCTACGGCACGGTGGTGCTTGCTACGGCGCAGGCCTATGGCATTGCGATCGGTCTGCAGGCGGGCGCCAATCTCGTGACCGATCCGGGCTGGTTCTTCATCCTGTCGACGGTCGTCACGCTTGTCGGCGGCACCATGTTCCTGATGTGGCTCGGTGAGCAGATCACCTCGCGCGGCATCGGCAACGGCATTTCGCTGATCATCTTCTCCGGCATCGTCGCCGGTCTGCCGTCGGCCATCGGCAATATGCTGGAACTGTCGCGCGTCGGCTCGCTCTCGGCCTTCATCGCAATCCTGATCCTCGTGATCGTCGTTGCCGTGTTCGCTCTGATCGTGTTTGTCGAACGCGCCCAGCGCCGCCTTCTGATCCAGTATCCGAAGCGTCAGGTCGGCAATCGCATGTTCCAGGGCGATACCTCGCATCTGCCGCTGAAGCTCAACACTGCGGGCGTGATCCCTGCGATCTTCGCCTCGTCGCTGCTGCTTCTGCCGGCGACCCTTGCGGGCTTCACCGAATCGACGCTGCCGGGCTGGGCAACCGCGACCATCGCCGCGCTGGGCCACGGTCAGACGCTCTACATGATCGTCTATGGTCTGCTGATTGCCTTCTTCGCTTTCTTCTATACCGCGATCGTCTTCAATCCGAAGGAGACGGCCGACAATCTGAAGCGTCATGGCGGCTTCATTCCGGGCATCCGTCCGGGTGAGCGCACGGCGGAATACATCGACTACGTGTTGACGCGCATCACGCTCGTCGGCGCAGTCTATCTGGTCTTCGTCTGCATCCTGCCGGAAATGCTCGTGGCCCGCACTGGTGTGTCGCTGGCGCTTGGCGGTACCTCGCTGCTCATCATCGTGAGCGTGACGCTGGATACCGTGTCGCAGATCCAGGGACATCTGATCGCCCAGCAGTATGAGGGGCTGATCAAGAAATCGAAATTGCGGGGAGGAAAGAGGGGACGATGAGACTAATACTTCTGGGACCGCCGGGCGCCGGCAAGGGGACGCAGGCGCAGCGCATCGTTGCCGCACACGGTATTCCGCAGCTTTCGACGGGTGACATGCTGCGTGCAGCTGTCGCCGCCGAGACGGATGTGGGCAAGCAGGCGAAGGCGGTCATGGATGCCGGCGGCCTCGTCTCCGATGACATCGTGATCGCGATCGTTTCCGAGCGGATCGATCAGGATGACTGCAAGGACGGCTTTATTCTCGATGGTTTCCCGCGCACGCTGGTGCAGGCGGACGCCACCGAGAAGATGATGGCCGCAAAGGGCATCGAGCTTGACGCGGTGATCGAGATCCAGGTCAAGGACGAGGCGCTGACGGAGCGGATTGCAGGACGCTACAGCTGCGCCAAGTGCGGTACGGGCTATCATGACGCGTTCCACAAGCCTAAGGTGGACGGCGTCTGCGACAAGTGCGGTTCGACCGAATTCAAACGCCGTCCGGATGACAATCGCGAGACGGTAGAGAATCGTTTGCGAGCCTATTACAAGGAAACCGCACCGCTGATCGGTTACTACTATGCCAAGGGCAAGCTTTCCTCCGTGGACGGCATGGCCAGCATGGATGACGTGACCGCCAGCATCGAGAAGGTTCTTTCCACGCTTTGATCGGCTGGAAAGCCACAAATATAAAGGAATCGGTTGCAAAGGGCCGCCGTTTCCGCTATGAGCGCTCCAACTCGCGACATGGGGCAAGGCTGTAAAAGTCCTTTTGATTTCGATCAGGACGCGCCTTGTCACGAATATCGGTCGCGGCCGAGCAAATGAATGGCGGCTTGCCGCCAAAGAAACCGGCAGTTCTTGCGACATCGAACTGCCAATGAAAAATGCTAAGGAGAATCGGCGTGGCTCGTATTGCTGGCGTCAACATCCCGACTGCCAAGCGCGTTGTTATCGCGCTGCAGTATATTCACGGGATCGGACCGAAATTCGCTCAGGAAATCTGCGAGAAGGTTTCCATCCCGGCCGAGCGCCGCGTTCACGAACTGACGGACGCTGAAGTCCTGCAGATCCGTGAAGCGATCGACCGTGATTACATGGTGGAAGGCGACCTTCGTCGCGAAAACTCCATGAACATCAAGCGCCTGATGGACCTCGGCTGCTACCGTGGTCTGCGTCATCGTCGCGGCCTGCCGGTTCGCGGCCAGCGCACGCACACCAATGCCCGTACCCGCAAGGGCCCGGCAAAGGCGATTGCAGGCAAGAAGAAGTAATTTCACGGGACATTTCAGTTCCGGAAGAAGCCGGCGGGTTTGCGCCGGCTTTCTGCGTAGATGACGGGTCCCTGAAACGGGGGCTCGATGCGGGAAGGCGAAAGCCCGACCGCGATGCAAGGGATCAGGAAAGCTTTCGCCAAGGGCGAGGTTTTCCCGGTGGAGCCGCTGGTGCTACGGCGGTGTCGAGATCAACGAAAGGACTACCATGGCCAAGGAAGCCACACGCGTTCGCCGTCGCGAACGTAAAAACATTTCGTCGGGCGTTGCCCACGTCAACTCCTCGTTCAACAACACGATGATCACCATCACGGATGCGCAGGGCAATGCGATTGCCTGGTCTTCCGCTGGTGCCAAGGGCTTCAAGGGTTCGCGCAAGTCGACCCCGTTTGCCGCCCAGATCGCTGCCGAAGACTGCGCCAAGAAGGCTCAGGAACACGGCATGAAGTCGCTGGAAGTCGAAGTCTGCGGTCCGGGTTCGGGTCGTGAATCGGCTCTGCGCGCGCTCCAGGCTGCCGGTTTCGTCATCACCTCGATCCGCGATGTGACGCCGATCCCGCACAATGGCTGCCGCCCGCGCAAGAAGCGTCGCGTCTAATCATCTGTCAATTTGCTCCGGTGGTCTCGTTTGAGATCCCGGTTCTACGAAGCTCGGCCGTCACGATTGGATAGTGCGGCGAACGAAAGGTAGAAACATGATCCAGAAAAACTGGCAGGAATTGATCAAGCCCTCCAAGGTGGAATTCACCTCGAGCGGCCCCAAGAAGGCGACGCTGGTTGCCGAACCGCTGGAACGCGGCTTCGGCCTCACGCTCGGCAATGCGCTGCGCCGCATCCTTCTGTCCTCGCTGCGCGGCGCTGCCGTGACCGCGGTTCAGATCGATGGCGTTCTGCATGAATTCTCGTCGATCCCGGGTGTTCGCGAAGATGTCACCGACATCGTTCTCAACATCAAGGAAATCGCCATCCGCATGGAAGGCGACGAGGCCAAGCGCATGGTCGTGCGCAAGCAGGGCCCGGGTGTTGTCACCGCTGGCGATATCCAGACGGTTGGCGATATCGAGATCCTGAACCCCGACCTCGTGATCTGCACGCTGGACGAAGGCGCTGAAATCCGCATGGAATTCACCGTCAACAACGGCAAGGGCTACGTGCCTGCCGAGCGTAACCGCTCGGAAGACGCGCCGATCGGCCTCATTCCGGTCGACAGCCTCTACTCGCCGATCCGCAAGGTCTCCTACAAGGTTGAGAACACCCGTGAGGGCCAGGTTCTCGACTATGACAAGCTGCTGATGACCATCGAAACCGATGGTTCGGTCACCGGTGAAGATTCGGTCGCATTTGCCGCCCGCATCCTCCAGGATCAGCTTTCGGTCTTCGTGAACTTCGAAGAGCCGCAGAAGGATACCGAAGAAGACGACGTCACCGAACTCGCCTTCAATCCGGCCCTTCTCAAGAAGGTCGACGAACTCGAACTTTCGGTCCGTTCGGCCAACTGCCTGAAGAACGATAACATCGTTTATATCGGCGATCTCATTCAGAAGACGGAAGCGGAAATGCTGCGTACGCCGAATTTCGGCCGCAAGTCGCTGAACGAGATCAAAGAAGTGCTGGCCTCCATGGGCCTGCATCTGGGCATGGAAGTGCCGGCCTGGCCGCCGGAAAATATCGACGACCTCGCCAAGCGGTACGAGGATCAGTACTAACACGTCATACTGCAGGTTGATGCCTGCAAGTGAAGGAGAATAGCAATGCGCCATAAAAGTGCAGGCCGCAAGCTGAACAGAACCGCAAGCCATCGCAAGGCGATGTTTGCAAACATGGCAGTCTCGCTCATCGTTCATGAGCAGATCGTCACGACTGTGCCCAAGGCCAAGGAAATCCGTCCGATCGTCGAAAAGCTTGTCACGCTCGGCAAGCGCGGCGATCTGCATGCCCGCCGTCAGGCGATCGCGCAGGTCAAGGATGTCGAAGCCGTCAAGAAGCTCTTCGACGTTCTGGCATCGCGTTACGTTGACCGCAACGGCGGCTACACCCGCATCATGAAGGCCGGCTTCCGCCACGGCGACAACGCTCCGATCGCCGTGATCGAATTCGTTGACCGCGACGTGAACGCCAAGGGCGCCGCCGACAAGGCCCGCGTCGAAGCCGAAGCGGAAATGGAAGCAGCGTAAGCAGCGCTTTCAGGTCATATGAATTGAAGAGCCGGGTGCGCAAGCGCCCGGCTTTTTTGGCTTTCGGGGCGGTGTTTCACCCTTTCAATCGTTCTGTTGCACCGAAGCTTTGCGGTTCTCGATCGCCCTCTTGAGGCAGGGCTATCGTGAGGCAAAACACGACCGCCAGGCTGCTGGTTGCAGAGGACAGATGTTTTCGAAGGGCTGGCTCAGTCGAAAAGCCCGGCGAGCAGTCCAGCGGCAGTGTCCTCCGTCGCAGCGGACGAGGTCCTGATGCCATGCGCACGGGCGCTCTCAAGTGCCGCATCATTGTCGAGCAGCGACCGCGCGGCGAAGGCGTCGATCAGGGCGCGCTGGCTCGGGCTTTGTTCGTGGTAGCGGCTGCCGGCATGTATCCGTTCGATGATGTGAGCGGGGTCGGCATGAAGGAACACGCAGTGCACAGTCGCGCTTGCCCAGTCCGCCATATATTCGGGCCTCAATGCCGAGCCCTCAAGCAGGAGATTTTTATTGCGGAGAACGGTTTCGCCGATCAGTTCATCCAGCATCGGGCGCATGTTTTCGTGGTGCGCGAGCAGCAGCCAGTGAGTCGTGCCCGGCGAAAGACGGCTGTAGAATTCCGCGATCTCAGCTCGCGGCTCTGGCCAAGGGCGCCCTGGATGGCGGGCAAGTGCATCGGTCGATTGCAGCGGCCAGCCCCGCTTGTCGGTCATGTGCTTCGCGAGACTGGATTTGCCGGCATGTGACGAGCCGCCGATCAGAATGACGGTCATGGGTGGTTACTTCGCCTGATCGAGGCCGGCCTGCATCCGCGCTGCCTTCTTCTTGGCACGCCTTCGCGCCATGATCGTCGGGCGCGCGAAGCGATACCCCAGCAACAGCACGGCGATCGCGATATAGATCATGATCTCCAGGCCGATGACCTTGCGGGACATGGCGAAGTGGAGCGTGGCAAGGGCGGTGATCTCGTAGATGAAGGAGTGGATCAGCGTCCAGCCCTTCTTGAGCGTGCGGATCGACCAGTTGTTGGAGGTTATGGCCAACGGGATCAGCATCACGAGCGCCATCATGCCGAAGGTGATGAACGGCCGCTTGATGATGTCCTGAATGACCATGCCGACATCCATGCGCTGGTCGAGCACGAGATAGACCAGGAAGTGGAAGCAGACATAATAGAAGCCGAGCAGACCGAGCGCGCGGCGGTAGCGCATCATGTTGATCTCGGCGAGATCGCGCAGCGGCGTGATGCAGAGCGTGGCGAGGATGAAGCGCAGCGCCCAGATGCCGAGCACATGCTCGAAGGTCTTGACCGGATCGACGCCGAGTTGGTTGGTGGCGCCGAGATAGAAATACCAGATGGCAGGCGCCAGCCCGAGTGCATAGAGTGCCCAGACGGAGGCGGGGCGCCACCAGTTGGCTTTGGCGGCGGGGCGCCGCTTGGCTGCGATATCGCTCATGGCTCTGCTCAGTAGTTCTTCGCCAGGTCCATGCCGCTGTAAAGGCTAGCCACCTCATCGCCATAGCCGTTGAACATCAGCGTCGGGATCCGCTCGCCGCCGAAGAAGCCGCTGCCTTCGCCGATCACGCGCTCGGAGGCCTGGCTCCAGCGCGGGTGGGGCACGTTCGGGTTCACATTGGCGTAAAAGCCGTATTCGTTCGACTGCAGCAGGTTCCAGCTATTGGGCGGCTGCTTGTCGGTCAGCGTCATTTTCACGATCGATTTGATGCCCTTGAAGCCGTATTTCCACGGCACGACCAGCCGCATCGGCGCGCCGGACTGGTTCAGAAGCGTCTTGCCGTAGAGCCCGACGGCGATGATCGTCAGCGGGTGATAGGCCTCGTCAAGCCTCAGACCCTCGACATAGGGCCAGGGCATGGGTTGTCCGAAGCCGCTCTGGCCCGGCATCTCGCTCGGGCGCACCACGGTTTCGAAGGCGACGTATTTCGCAGAGCCCGTCGGCTCCGCCATGGCGAGGATCGATTTCAGCGGAATGCCGACCCAGGGTATCACCATCGACCACGCCTCGACGCAGCGCATGCGATAGGTGCGGTCCTCAAGCGGGAACTTGCTCAGCAGGGTTTCTATATCGACGGTCTGCGGCTTCTGTACCATGCCGTCGATCTCGAAGGTCCAGGGGTAGGGCTGGAACTTGCCGGAGTTGCGGTAGGGGTCTTCCTTGCCGGTCCCGAACTCGTAGAAATTGTTGTAGTGGGTGATGTCCTCGTAGCTCGTGACCTTGCGGTCCGCAGGCGGTGCGATCGGGCCCTTGACCGTCTTCAGGTCCTCACCCTGGGCGAGGTCCGTGCCTGCCGCGAACGCGCCGGGAGCAGCGGCAAAGGTCGCACCGGCGGCAAGCCCCGCCAGAAGCGTACGCCGCTTCAGATAAAGATGTTCGGGCGTAATCTGTGAAGAGGGAATATGCGGCGGCTTGTAAGCGGACATCGAAATGCCTCCCGTTCATGATGAACTCATTACGAGGGAGGATCGCTGATAGATTGTGTTTTCACAAGAAACATCGCGACCACATTTTTGTGTAGGGGGCGTGAAAGGCTTGAGCGCTGCTCAAGGCATGGTTTTGCCGGCGCTAAAAGCTCTCAGCTTTCGTGGTCGGCCGCAGGTTGCGATATTCCCTCTCCCAGAAGTTCCTCGACAAACCATGCTGCAAACTGTGCACGTCCGGAAACGCCGGCCTTGGCATAGATCCGGGTCATCTGCGCGCGCACTGTTCCCTGTGCCGATCCGCGAAGGCGGGCAATTTCCGCCAGATCTATGCCCTTCAGGGCGAGCATGCCGACTTCCCGCTCCGCCATCGTCAGCCCCCAGATGTCGAACTGGGTTTCGATGATTCGCACGAAATCGCCGCGGGCTATATCGAGCGCGCGTCCTTGTGCTGCCATGCGCTCCAGCGTCAGCCGAAGCTGCCAGCCCGCCATGAAGATGCCGAGCACCAGAACGAATGCGGTCAACGCCTCGATGATCGACTCGGCATTCACCGGCGCATCGGCAAGATCCCGGATGGCATCGGCGACGAAGAACAGGGCTGCCACGCTCTGCAGCATCATGAAGATCGCAAGGGCGATCGTTTGCGACCGCCCTTGCCGTGCTGGTTTGCGGGTTTTCGTCAACGCGGCGGACCCTTGATCATCGGACGCAACAGATTTCTCCTGAGTGCGTAGCTTTCGGCCGCAACGCCTGCCACGTGAACGAGTGCCAGTATTAGCATCAGATTGGCTGCTGTCTCGTGTATCTCTTTCACGATTTCGCCCGAGTCCTCGGAGGTTTCCTCCCCCCCGCTGTCCCCTGCAAGCACGGACCAGTCGCCCTGTTCGACCGCGGTCCGCTCCTTTGCGATGGCGATCGGCGTTTTCGCGTCGGTCATTATCAATCCCGTCGCGATCACCACCGCAAGACATGCCCAGAGCGCATAGACCATAATCGCCCCGGCCGGGTTGTGCGAGGGATATTCCTTCGGCTTGCCATGTATCAGCGAGACGAGATGCGATATCGCAGCGCGCGGATCCGGAAGGAAGGCGGCAAACCGGGCCTCCCGCGGGCCGATGAAGCCCCAGACCAGTCGAATGAACAGAACCGCCATCGCAATCCATCCGATCCAGATGTGGACGGCTCCGCCCGGCTCCGAGAGCAGGCCGTTGATGATGACGGCGGCGGCGATGAGCCAGTGGCTGAGGCGCACCACCGGGTCCCACGGGTTGGGCGGGGCAACCGCTGCCCCTGTCCCTGTTCGGCTTCCGGTCGACATTTCAGTCTTTCCCGGAAATTCTGGCGATCGCACCGGTCTTCGGGTTGATGTAGACTTCGTGCATCTTCTTGTTCTCATCATAGCACTTCGCCTCGATCATGCCGCCTTCGGCTTCGAAGCCCTTGAGGTTGCAGCCAGCCTTTTGCAGGGCGGCGGCAGCATCGGTCGGATTGGTGCCGACGATATCGCCGACGGCGGGCATTGCGAGGGCGGCGACAGGGGCGGCAATCAGCGACACCGCGAGAACCATGGAACGGATCATGAGCGTTTCCTTTCTTGGGAAGGCGCGCCGGAAGTGGCACGCAACAGCCTCGATCTGCTGTCTGAAGGCCTCGCCGTCCATCTGCTTATGGCTGAGCCTGGCCCGCGTAAGCGATTGCTTATGAGGCTGGCTCGCGTTTTCACCGCAACCGTACCGGAGAGTACCGTTTTGTCGCCAACCGATAGTGACAGTCCTGTCAATATGGGTTACCACCACCCACAAGCGGCGATATCTGCGTGAAGCGCAGGCGCACATTGAGGAGGACCTGAAAGGTCATATGTGCTGAAACGCCCATTTTAGAAAGGAAGCCCCATGCCTGCCTATCGTTCCAGAACGACGACCCATGGTCGAAACATGGCCGGCGCGCGCGGTCTTTGGCGCGCAACCGGCATGAAAGATGGTGATTTCGGCAAGCCGATCATCGCCGTCGTCAATTCTTTCACCCAATTTGTGCCCGGCCACGTCCACCTGAAGGACCTCGGCCAGCTCGTGGCCCGCGAGATCGAAAGCTCGGGCGGCGTTGCCAAGGAATTCAACACGATCGCCGTTGATGACGGCATCGCCATGGGCCATGACGGCATGCTCTATTCGCTGCCCTCACGTGAGGTCATCGCCGACAGCGTCGAATACATGGTCAACGCCCATTGCGCCGATGCGATGGTCTGCATCTCGAACTGCGACAAGATCACCCCCGGCATGCTGATGGCGTCTCTGCGTCTCAACATCCCGACGATCTTCGTTTCCGGCGGGCCGATGGAAGCCGGCAAGGTTGTGCTGAACGGCAAGGAACAGGCGCTCGATCTGGTCGATGCCATGGTGGCCGCCGCCGATGACAAATATTCAGACGCCGACGTTCAGGCAATCGAGCGCTCTGCGTGCCCCACCTGCGGCTCCTGCTCAGGCATGTTCACCGCCAATTCGATGAACTGTCTGACGGAAGCGCTTGGCCTGTCGTTGCCGGGCAATGGCTCGACGCTGGCGACCCATGCCGACCGCCGCCGCCTGTTCGTCGAGGCCGGCCATCAGATCGTCGATCTGGCGCGCCGCTACTACGAGCAGGACGACGAGACGACGCTGCCGCGCAACATCGCATCGAAGGCTGCCTTCGAAAACGCGATGACGCTTGATATCGCCATGGGTGGTTCCACCAATACGGTTCTGCACATTCTGGCGGCGGCCTATGAGGCGGAACTGGATTTCACCATGGACGACATCGACCGGTTGTCGCGCCACGTCCCGTGTCTCTGCAAGGTCGCGCCGGCCAAGAACGACGTCCATATGGAAGACGTTCACCGCGCCGGCGGCATCATGGCGATCCTCGGCGAACTCGACCGGGCAGGGCTGATCAAGCGCGACAGCCCGACCGTGCATTCGGCCACGCTGGGTGATGCCATCGACCAGTGGGATATCGTGCGCACCAATTCGGAAAGCGTGCGCAACTTCTTCCTGGCCGCGCCGGGCGGCGTGCCGTCGCAGCAGGCCTTCTCGCAGGAGCGCCGCTGGACGGAACTCGATCTCGATCGCGTTTCCGGCGCGATCCGCAATGCTGAGCATCCCTTCTCGAAGGATGGCGGACTTGCGGTGCTGAAGGGCAATATCGCGCTCGACGGCTGCATCGTGAAGACGGCGGGCGTAGATGAGTCGATCCTGAAATTCTCCGGTCCGGCGGTCGTCTATGAAAGCCAGGACGCCGCGGTGAAGGGCATTCTTTCCAACGAGGTCAAGGCCGGTGACGTCGTCGTCATCCGCTATGAAGGGCCGAAGGGCGGGCCGGGCATGCAGGAAATGCTGTACCCGACCAGCTATCTGAAGTCGAAGGGCCTCGGCAAGGATTGCGCGCTGATCACCGATGGCCGCTTTTCGGGCGGCACCTCCGGTCTGTCGATCGGCCATGTCTCGCCGGAAGCAGCCCAGGGCGGCACGATCGGTCTCGTCCGTCAGGGCGACATGATCGACATCGACATTCCGGGCCGCACGATCTCGCTGCGCGTCTCGCCTGCCGAGCTTGAAGCCCGACGGAGCGCGCAGGACGAAAAGGGCTGGAAGCCGGAAGCGCCTCGCCGCCGCAAGGTCACGACCGCGCTGAAGGCCTACGCCGCCTTCGCCGCCAGCGCCGACAAGGGCGCGGTGCGGATCCTGCCGGAATAGGCACGGGATTGGTTTTAAGAATGCAGAAGGCGCGGTCCGTGAGGGCTGCGCCTTTTTTGCGTCTGGATGCTATGAGGCTGATTACGCACGCTCGGATGAGTTTCATCTTGGCACCCGACGAACGCCTTTCCTGGGGAATTCGCGTTTCGAAGATATCGCATACGGTGCCTCCGGCATCAAAGTAGTTTTGAAGCACGGTTTGGGCAAAAGCGCTACAAGGTTACGCCCACCCAGCCTGCCTGTCTCCAGGTGATGAGGTTGTCTTTGTCCACGGTCCAGCAGATCATTCGCCGTCCCCTGGCGAGGAACGCGCTGTAGTCTTTGGCGAAGCAGGATAGCTGCCCCGCAGGCTCACCTTTCAGATCGACAAACCCGATATTTCTCCGGGCCAGTTCCCGCAGTTCCACTGGCCGTTTGTCAGCCTGCTTCGTAGTTTCATTATAGCCATAATCGATTCTGCCAAGGAGCTCAGATTGAGCGAAGCCTCGTCTTTCCAGAGCTAAACGGGCAGTAGACGCGTCTTCTCCAATTGGGATCTGGCGCTCGACAAAATCGACATCAGTTTCCGGGATGCGTGCGCACCCACCCGCACTCGTCAGCGAAGCCAGTACGAGGATAGTCAGGCACCATTTCGTGTGTCGAGGCATGGCAAGTTTCTCCGGCGGGGCGGTTGTCCGGTCATCTCGCGGCAACCGCTCCCGTTACTTCAAACTAACCTCTAAAAGCCAGAAGGGACAAGTCGCGTGTATTGCGGCCGAGAAGCCCGACTTGGAACCGCAACAATCACAAAGGCTTGTCGATCCCGTCATAGAGCTTCTGCAACTGGTCGATGCGGGTGTCGTATGCCTTTTCTGTGCAGCTCACATCAGTGCCGCATGCCTCGCGGGTCTGCAGCCAGGCCTTCTGGTCGTCGGCCATGTTGCCGGAAACGCCCATGGCGAACAGGCCTTTCAGCATGGTGTACATCGTCGCCATCTTCACGTCGTCATCGTTGAGCGTGAGATTGCCGCAGATCGTCTTTTCGTTCGGCGTCAGACCGGAGGCGCTGCAGTCGAAGCTCGCGGCATTTGCCGTGACCGGCAGCAGAGCGGCAGAGCCCGCGAGGGCGACAGAAGCGGCAAGTGCCAGGGCTGCGGTTTTCGAGGCGAGTTTGGGCGTCACGGTATTTCCTCCTGTTTGGTCTTCCGGGAACGAGATCGCGCACCATGAAAATGTAGCTCGATGCGTAATCCTCGGCCCGTCATCTTCGGCGATGACGATGAATGCGCGATGAATGAGAACGGTGGCAGGCGTATTTGTCGCCTTCGCCGCTTTTTCACCCTATATCAGGGCATGATTGTTTCGCCTCGTCCGGCATTTCCGGATAATTCACGATACCACAGGTGACTGATGACCGCATATATTACCCGCATGACAGCCGCCGCGCTTCTTGCAGGCGTCGTACTTACCATGCAGCCGAGCCTCGCCAAGGATAGGGTCGTGCCCGGCAACGAAGCCGAATTGCAGTTTTCCTACGCGCCGCTGGTGAAACAGACTGCGCCTGCCGTCGTCAATGTCTATGCCGAACGGATGGTCACGCGGCGGCTGTCGCCGCTGTTCGCCGACCCCTTCTTCGGCCAGTTCTTCGGCCAGCAGATGCCCGGCCGCTCCGAAAAGCAGACCTCGCTCGGCTCCGGCGTGATCGTGGACGGCAACGGCACGATCATCACCAACAATCACGTCATCAACGGCGCGGACGAGGTGCGGGTGGCACTGTCCGACGGACGGGAATTTTCCTGCACTGTGCTTTTGAAGGACGACCGCTACGATCTCGCCGTTCTGAAGATCAATGCCGACGAATCATTCCCGACGATCCCGATCGGCAATTCCGATTCCGTGGAGGTGGGTGATCTCTCGCTTGCCATCGGCAACCCCTTCGCCGTTGGTCAGACGGTGACGAGCGGCATCATTTCCGGCCTTGCCCGCAACTCGGTCACGGACGGCGAGTTCGGCTTCTTCCTGCAGACCGATGCCGCGATCAATCCCGGCAATTCGGGCGGTGCGCTCTTGAACATGGATGGTGAGCTGATCGGCATCAACACGGCGATCTTTTCCAAGGGCGGCGGTTCGAACGGGATCGGCTTTGCCATTCCGGCCAACATGGTCAAGGTCTTCCTTGCTGCTGCGGAAAACGGCGAGACCCGGTTCCAGCGTCCCTATGTCGGCGCCACCTTCGGACCGGTTACCTCCGACATGGCCGAGGCGCTGGGGCTGAAAGCGGCGCGCGGGGCGATCGTTTCTGCAGTGAAGCCCGGAAGCCCTGCCGAAAAGGCGGGCCTCCAGCCGGGCTCGGTGATCATCGCCGTCGATGATGTGCCGGTGGAACACCCCGATGCGCTGATCTACCGCCTCACGGTGCTGGGCCTTGATGCCACGGCAGACCTGACGGTCGAGCGCGACGGAAAGACCAGCCATATCGCCATGCCGTTGAACCTTGCGCCGGAAGATCCGCCGCGCGACAGCCGCTCGATTGCCGGCGAAAGCCCGTTTGCCGGCTTGACGGTGGAAAATATCTCGCCGCGCGTGGTGGAGGAGTTGCGCCTGCCCGACATATCTGCTGGTGTGGTGGTTGCGGACGTCACGGAAGGTTCACCCGCCGCCCGGATCGGCTTCAGGCCGGGCGATGTGATCGTTTCCGTCAATGGTGACGAGATCGACAGCACCGCGACGCTCGAGGAACAGGCCGCCGAACAGCCTGGCTACTGGCGGCTTTCCATCAATCGCGGCGGCAGAATGATAAACCAGATCTTCAGATGAGCGACCTTTTTGCCCCGAAAGTCCCCGTGGACGTCGAAAACAAGCGCCCGCTTGCCGATCGTCTGCGTCCGAAGCATCTGAGCGAGGTGACCGGTCAGCCGCATCTGACCGGCCCCGACGGCGTGCTGACGCGGATGATTGCGTCCGGCTCGCTCGGTTCGATGGTCTTCTGGGGGCCGCCGGGCACCGGCAAGACCACGGTCGCGCGGCTTCTATCGGGGGAGGCCAATCTCGCCTTCGAGCAGATCTCGGCGATCTTTTCCGGGGTTGCGGACCTGAAGAAGGTGTTCGAAAGCGCGCGCGCACGCCGGATGAACGGCCGCCAGACCCTGCTGTTCGTGGACGAGATCCACCGTTTCAACCGCGCCCAGCAGGACAGTTTCCTGCCGGTGATGGAGGACGGCACGATCATCCTCGTCGGCGCCACCACCGAAAATCCGTCCTTTGAGCTCAATGCCGCCCTTCTGTCGCGGGCACGCGTCCTGACTTTCCGCTCGCATGATGGCGAAAGCCTCGCTGAATTGCTGAAGCGGGCGGAGGAAACGGAGGGCAGGGCGCTGCCGCTTGATGACAATGCCCGCCAGACCTTGCTGATGATGGCCGATGGCGATGGCCGCGCGGTGCTCACGCTTGCCGAGGAAGTCTGGCGCGCAGCGCGCGAAGGCGAGGTTCTCGATCCTCAAAGCCTGCTCAACATCGTCCAGCGCCGGGCGCCGATCTATGACAAGGGCCAGGACGGGCATTACAATCTGATCTCTGCGCTGCACAAGGCGGTCCGCGGCTCAGATCCCGATGCAGCGCTTTATTATCTTGCCCGCATGTTCGATGCCGGCGAGGATCCGCTGTTTCTGGGGCGCAGGCTGGTGCGCATGGCAAGCGAGGATATCGGCCTTGCCGATCCGCAGGCCCTCGTCGTGGCCAATGCCGCCAAGGATGCCTATGATTTCCTGGGGTCGCCGGAAGGCGAGCTGGCCCTGGCGGAGGCCTGCGTCTACCTCGCCACCGCGCCGAAATCGAACGGCGTCTACACCGCCTACAAGGCGGCGATGCGCGCGGCCAAGGAGCACGGCTCGCTGCTGCCCCCCAAGCATATCCTGAACGCGCCGACCAAGCTGATGAAGTCGGAAGGTTATGGCGATGGCTATCGCTACGACCATGATCAGCCCGATGCATTTTCGGGGCAGGATTACTTCCCGACCGAAATGGGCCGCCAGAAATTCTACAACCCGCCGGATCGAGGGTTCGAGCGCGAGATCAACAAACGCCTGCAATGGTGGGACAAGCTGCGGCGCGAACGCGGCGGCGACAGTTGATCGCCAGGCATTCGGTGGGTTCTATCCCGGTCCAGTCAGACAAGGCACCGCCGTAAGGCGCAGCGCCTGAAAGCGGTGCTGTTCGGGACGCAAATTCCGGAGGCAAAATACACGAATGACGGGAACACTTTTCATTCACATTGCGTTTACCATGCAAATCGAATGGAGAGCAGAAATGGAAAACTTCCCCGTACGCGTTCTTGCCTATCTCGTCATCGCCATCTGCTGCGCAGCGGTCGTCGGTATCATCCTCGCCGTCCAGCCTCTCTATGACGCACGCATGTTCCTTCTTCCGGCAATGCTGTTGATTGCCTGGGTCGCAGGTCCGCTGCTGACCCACTACCTCGCCCCGTCGGAAGGGCCCCGTCTCCGCAAGCGGTAAATCCCCCGACCGCGCGACGCAAACGCCTGACCAGAAGGGAAGCTGGTCAGGCGTTTGCTATTTTCGGATCTTGGAGGAGCGACCTTGGCGGTGCCGCGCCGGGTCGGTCTACTTGCCCGCCGGGCCCTTCTTGATCGGTTCCTGATAGGTGAAGCCCATATCCCAGGGGAAGTAGATCCAGGTGTCCTGGCTGACTTCGGTCACGAAGGTATCGACCAGCGGAACGCCCTTCGGCTTGGCGTAGACGCAGGCAAAATGCGCTTTCGGCATCATGTCGCGCACTTCGCGGGCGGTGTTGCCGGTATCGGTCAGATCGTCGATGATCAGCACGCCTTCGCCGCCATTTTCCATCAGCTTTTCCGAAATGCCCTTCAAAAGAAGCGTTTCGCCCTGATCGGTGTAATCGTGATAGCTCGCGATGCAGACGGTCTCGATCAGCCGGATTTCCAGCTCGCGCGAGATGATCGCGGCCGGCACCAGGCCGCCGCGGGTCACGCAGACGATCGACGTGAAATTCTGCTCAAGCCCGGCAAGGCGCCAGGCCAGCGCACGGGCATCGCGGTGAAACTGGTCCCACGAAACGGGGAAGGCTTTTTCGGGAAGGGACATGTCAGGCTCCGCACGGCGATAAAGGATTTCGGGCTAATAGCCGCATTCCAGCCGGTTTTGCAAGCCTGAGCCTCCCCTCGGGTCCGTCAGCGCGACATCAGTGTCGCGGCTGTCATCGAGCCGAGCAGGGTGCGGGTGACGCCGCCGAACAGCAATTCCCAAAGCCTGGAATGGGTGTAGGCGCCCATCACCAGAAGATCGACCGAGTTGTCGGAGAGCCGGTTCTCGATGATCTCGCCGGCCTTCGCCTTGTCGGCATGGGCGGTCGTGGCCACCACATTGATGCCGTGACGCGCAAGCGTCGCCGCGATTTCGGCTCCGGAAAGACCGCTGTCCTCGTCATCGCCGTCGCGCGGATTGACGGAGAAGATCTCGACCTCGTCGGCCTTTTTCAGGAAGGGCATGGCATCGAATGTGGCCCGGGCCGCCTCGCGCGAGCCGTTCCAGGCAACCATCACCTTGGAAAAGGGTTTGGCAGCCTTTGCCACATGCGGCACCATCAGCACCGGACGGCCGCTCTCGAACAGGAAGCTTTCGAAATTGGAGCGGATATCGCCGGGTGCATCCGAGGCAAGCTGCGGGGCGATGATCAGATCCACGGCGCGGGCGCTGTCGATCACCGAATTGCCGGCAAACCCCGAGGCCGACACGATATTGCGCCAGTCTGCGGACAGGCCTTCGCGGTCTGTGCGGGTGCGGAAGATGTGCTCCAGCTCGGCGCTGCGCCTTTCGGCAAGATCCTGCAGCGATTGCATCGAAACCGGATCAGGAAGCTCCATGGGGGCCACGATCGGCGTCGGCGTGACCGTCTCGGCATGGAGACCGATCAGATGCGCATCGAAACTGCGCACGACTTCAACGGTGAAATCGAGAAACCCGCCCTGCTGCGCTGGGGATTCCATCACCGCCAGAATGGTTTTGTAGCTCATCGCATCGTCCTCCCGTTTGTCGCGTCTTACCCGAATGTAGTCGCGTCTCGCCCTGAAACGAAGGATAAAGCGAAGGCTGCGACAAAATTACCGCTTCAAGGCTTCGATCATGGCGCGGATCGCGCCTCCCGCCGCATCAACTGCGGCCTGGTCGCGCCCGCGCACCACGAGCTGGGTATTGAAGCCGGTTTCGGTAAAGCGCGGATAGGAGCCGATCGACGTGCCGGGATGCGCCTTCTGGATTTCGGCAAGCTGGGTTCCGATATCGCCCTCGCCGAAGGAGCAGTCGATCACCTGCGAGATCATCCGCACACCGCCCTCGAGCGTGGGAAGCACGTTTGTGAGCATGGCCTGGAAAACCTGCGGGACGCCCGCCATCACATAGACATTGCCGATCTTGAACCCGGGTGCGGTCGAAACCGGATTGTCGATCAGGGTTGCGCCTTCCGGCATGCGCGCCATGCGCTGGCGGGAGGCGTTGAATTCGATGCCGCGCCGCTCGTAGCTTGCGGCAAGCCTTTCCATGGCCTCTTCATTGTAGATGCAGGCAAGGCCGAACGCCGCTGAAACGGAATCGGCCGTTATATCGTCATGGGTGCCGCCGATCCCGCCCGAGGTGAACAGGTAGGTGTAGCGCTCTCTCAGCGCATTGACCGCCGCAACGATCGCGTCCTGATCATCGGCAACGATCCGCACCTCCTTCAGCTCGATGGCGGCAAGGGTCATCTGATCGGCAAGATAGCCGATATTCTTGTCCTTGGTGCGCCCGGACAGAAGTTCATCGCCGATGGCGAGCATGGCTGCGGTGGGTTGCGTGGTCATGGCGGTCCGATCCGTGATGGTTACGGTAGGGATAACTGGACCCTTGCACGCAATTGTTCAAGCCTGCATTTCGACGCTTTCGGGCGATACTGTGAACAGTGCGTTTCTGGCAGGCGCACTCGACAATTGCCAGAGATGTCCCATATCAGTCTGCAACGCAGATCCAAGCGAAACCGGAGTGTTGAAATGGCTAAAGTTCTCGTTCTCTATTATTCCGCCTACGGCCACATCGAAGCCATGGCAAAGGCCGTTGTCGAAGGCGCGAAGGCCGCCGGCGCTGACGTTACCCTGAAGCGCGTTCCCGAGCTCGTTCCGGACGATGTTGCCAAGAATTCTGGCTACAAGATGGATCAAGAAGCCCCGATCGCGACCGCCGACGAACTTGCCGATTACGACGCCATCATTTTCGGTTGCGGCACCCGCTACGGCACCATGGCCTCGCAGATGCGCAACTTCATCGACCAGACCGGCGGCCTCTGGGCCCAGGGCAAGCTGGTTGGCAAGGTTGGCTCCGCCTTCACCTCGACCGCAACCCAGCATGGCGGCCAGGAATCCACCATTCTCGGCTTCATCCCCACCATGCTTCACCACGGCATGATCGTCGTCGGCCTGCCTTATGCTTTCGCCGGCCAGATGGGCGTTGAGGAAGTCAAGGGCGGTTCGCCCTACGGCGCGTCCACCATCACCGATGGCGATGGTTCGCGCATGCCGTCCGAAATCGAACTGTCGGCTGCCCGCTACCAGGGTGAGCACGTTGCCAAGATCGCTGCAAAGACGGCGGCATAAGGCATCAGATTTTCTGACTGAACCAGAAAGCGCGGCCCCCGGTTGCGCTTTTTGCCGTGTGCATCACCCCGAACGCAGCTATAGTCCCCTGCCTGTGGGTGCGGTGACGAAACCGCATGATCGGTATTTTGCGGGGAAGTGACCATGGGGCGACACGGCGCTCTTGAATATCTTTTTTTCCTGTTCGTAAGCGTCTTCTCGCTCGGCGTGCTCCTTGCCAGTCCGTCCCTTGCCGAAGACGGATCATGCGGCCTGACGGACCGCGAGATCGTAAGTCTCGCCTATCCAGACGCCAAGCAGGCTGCGGATGGTTCGGTTGATGTCGGCGGCGCGAATGTCGCTGTGGCCGAAGTCAACTCTCCCGATAACAGGGCCTGGTGGATCCTCTGCAAGATCTGGCCGAGCAAGCCGGATCTGATCCTTGTCGCGGTGCCGCTGACGACGGAGGCTTCAGCCGACTACCAGCGCGGCGATCTCGAGCTTCTCGTGTTCGATCGCCGGACGAATGCGATTGCAAGCCGGTTGCGGCTCAAGGACGCACTGTCCTCCGATGCGATCGCATTCGAGCGCATGGCCTTCGACACCGCGCTTTATCGTCTCTCTGAGGACCACACGGCATTCGGGATCCGGAAATATTATCTGGGAAGCGCGAAGAGCAATCCGTTCGCGATGACCGCGCTGTCGCTGTTCGTGATGGATGGCGACGTGCTGAAACAGGTGCTCGAACCCCTGGCCGTTGAACAGGCGAAGGGAGAAACTCTCGGGGATTGCGAAGGCTACGCCGATGATCGCAAACGCACGATTGCCATCGGCAAGGATATCCATTCCGGCTTTTACGATCTCGTCGTCACCACGGTCACGAGCCTGACAGAGATGAAGTTCGATGAAAGCGAGACCTGCATCGATGTCTATACCGAGGTCAACAAGACGCGCCAGGCCTTGAGCTATGATGGCGCGCATTACGCCATTCCCTCCGACATGCGGGGTTATTGAGAAAGGCCCGCGCTGCCGGCGCGGTCTTCCCCGTTTTTCCCCGCCCATGCCCGGCGAAAGCGCCGCCCTTACGATTCCGGTTATCGCAACCGCATCGAAGGGCAGCCGCCATGCGCATCGAAAATCACAAGATCCCCGGTCTCTGGTATGGCCAATCCTCCAACCTCGGCGCCCGACGCGAGAAACCGCCGGTCGTCATAGTGCTGCACTACACCACCGGCTGGAACGGGAAGGCGAGCCGCGACTGGCTGATGGGGACGGCGGGCGGAACCATCAACACCCGCTCCAGCGCGCATGTGGTGGTCGATCGCGACGGCACGGCCTGGCAGATCGCCGGCTTCGATCGCACGGCCTGGCATGCCGGTCCCTCGCGCTATGGCGAATTGCAGGGCCTCAACAGCCATTCCATCGGCATCGAATTCGTCAATGCCGGCTGGATGAAGCCGAACGGTCTGGGCGATTATATCGATGCCTACGGCAAACGCATGAACGCCCGGGCGCTGAACAAGGCCGGTGGCTATACGCTCGCCCCGCACGGCCGGGTCGGCTCGGGCGCCTTTGCCTGGCCGCTCTATCCCGAAGCGCAGATCGCGATGGGCCTTGATATCGTGCAGGCGCTGATCGCCGCCTATCCGATCGCGGCGATCGTCAGCCATGAGGAGATCGACACGCGCGGCTGGAAAACCGATCCCGGTCCTGCCTTTCCCATGGAGCGGTTTCGGGGGCTCATGGGTGAGGCTGCCGATCGGGAGGAGGTCCATGTGGTCACCGCGGGCAGGCTCAACCTGCGCGGCGGGCCGGGGACCGGCTACGAGAAGATCGTGCCGCCGGGCGTGCTCTTGCGCGGCACGCGGCTGAAGCTCCTGAAGCGTGAGGGCGACTGGGCCTTCGTCGCGCCCGAGCGTGGCGATGGCGAGGAGGGGTCTATCACCGGCTGGGTGCA
This sequence comes from Martelella limonii, assembly GCF_013344475.1. Taxonomy (GTDB): domain Bacteria; phylum Pseudomonadota; class Alphaproteobacteria; order Rhizobiales; family Rhizobiaceae; genus Martelella; species Martelella limonii. The sequence continues at coordinate 30,961 of NZ_JABUOU010000009.1, forward strand.
TGCGGCCTATATCGCGCCGAAGTTCACGGCCTGAGGCCTGTACACGAGGGCCTTCCCACAAGGGATTTCTTGCGTCTTTGGCCCAAGGCCTCTATATCAGCGCGCATTATAGGGCTCCACATCCAACCTTGAACTGGACTGGCGGATCATGAACACACTCGGTTTTGACAAGAAGCCGGCGGACACGCGCGTTGTGGTGGCGATGTCCGGCGGCGTCGACAGCTCGGTTGTTGCCGGGCTGCTTGCGCGCGAGGGCTATGATGTCCTCGGCATCACCCTTCAGCTCTACGACCACGGCGCCGCCGTGCACCGCGCGGGCTCCTGCTGTGCTGGGCAGGATATCGACGACGCGCGCCGCGTCAGCGAGCGTCTCGGTATTCCCCATTACGTGCTGGATTACGAGGCGCGGTTCCGCGAAACGGTGATCAACCCGTTCGCCGAAGCCTATATCGCCGGTGAAACCCCGATCCCCTGCGTTGCCTGCAACCAGACGGTCAAGTTTGCCGATCTGTTGACGACCGCGCGCGAACTTGGCGCCGATGCGCTGGCGACCGGCCATTACATTCGCTCAGCAGCCAATCCGTCTGAGGACAATCCCATGCGCCGGGCGCTCTACCGCCCCGTCGATGCCGAGCGCGACCAGAGCTACTTCCTGTTTGCGACGACGCAGGAGCAGATCGATTTCCTGCGCTTTCCGCTGGGCGGCCTTTCGAAGGCCGAGACCCGCAGGCTGGCGGAAGAGATGGGGCTGATCGTTGCCGACAAGCCCGACAGCCAGGACATCTGTTTCGTGCCGCAGGGCAAATATTCCGACGTGATTGCCAAGCTGAAGCCGAATGCGGAGCTTGCGGGCGATATCGTGCATCTGGATGGCCGCGTTCTCGGCCGCCATGAAGGCATCGTCCGTTATACGATCGGCCAGCGCAAGGGCCTCGGCGTTGCCACGGGCGAGCCGCTCTATGTGGTCTATCTCGATGCCCGCTCGCGCCGCGTCGTCGTCGGCCCGCGCGAGGCGCTGGAAACGCGCCGCATCTATCTGCGCGACGTCAACTGGCTGGGCGATCGTGCGCTCGGCGAGGAAGCGGCAGGGGGCTTCGATTGCTTTGCAAAGGTTCGCTCCACCCGCCCTCCGCTGCCGGTGGTGCTCCATGCCGACGGGACCGGCGTCTATGTCGACCTGACGGAAGGCGAGGCGGGGATCGCAAGCGGCCAAGCCTGCGTGCTGTACGACGGGCCGGGCAATGAAGCGCGCGTCTATGGCGGCGGCTTCATCGATCGCTCCGAGCGTTCGCCAGACGCCGAGGCGGCGCTGAAGACGCTGATGGGCGAGCGCGCTGCCTGATCTCATCGAAACGGCCGATACCCAGGCGGTATCGGCCGGCTCATGTCAAATCAGATCCAAATGTGGTCGCTGGCGGCCTGATGGCCGACGGGAGGTGCGCGCGTGTATTCCAGCGCGCGGGCTCAGGTCGTGATCGGCTTCTTGGCTTCCATGAACAATTTCTGGGATTCCTGATAGCCGAAGGTTGCAAGCTGGTGCACGTAGCGGATCAGGCGATCCGCCCAGTCGAAGCCGAGATAGGATGCAAGCCAGACGATCAATGCGGCGAGGATGAGGGCGTAGACAAAGCTGCGCAGCACCATCAGCACGATGGCAAGCAGCACGAAGGCGATCAGGCCGTAGAAGATGGAAGGGGCGAGCGCCACGCCGTCACGGTGGGCAAGATAGCCCATGTAGAGCGCGAAGATGACGCAGAGGGCGGCACTCACACGATCGCGGACCTTGCGGTGGGTATAGGATGCGGTGGACATTCTCGAACTTCCTTTCGACGCAGAACGCAGAAGAGAAACGCAACCGGCGGTCCGCGGTTCCTGATATCTCACTTATCCGCGCCATTGTCGATCAGGAGAGCTCGGCGACGACCCTGTTGAGCACAAGCATCCCGGAAGGGGTTGCCCTCAGCCGATGGTTGCCGATGCGCTCGACAAGCCCGAGATCGATGAGGAAGGCTTCGCGCTCTGTGTCGAGCGGCTTGCCGGCAAGCGCCGACCAGCGGGCGATGTCCACGCCCTCGACCACGCGCAAACCCATCAGCAACAATTCGTCGGCCTGTTCTTCCGGCGCGAGATCCGTCTGTTCGGCGATGCCGTTGCCGGCTGCTTCCACCATCGATAGCCAGGTTTCGGGATGCCGCTCGGCTGCGGTCGCGATCTTGCCGCCGCCCGCCGCGAGCCTGCCATGGGCGCCCGGACCGATGCCTGCATAATCGCCGTAGCGCCAATAGGTCAGGTTGTGCCGGCTTTCGGCACCCGGCCGGGCATGGTTCGATACCTCATAGGCAGGCAGTCCGCGCTCTGCGGTCACGGCCTGGGTTATCTCGTAGAGTTCAGCCGCCACATCCTCGTCCGGAACGGTCAGCTTTCCGGCCTTGTGCAGCGCGTAAAACGGCGTGCCTTCCTCGATCGTGAGCTGGTAGAGCGACAGATGATCGGCGGCCAGATCGATGGCGCGGTTGAGCTCGGCGTCCCATTCCGCAGCGGTCTGGCCGGGACGGGCATAGATCAGATCGAAGGACATGCGCGGGAAAATTTCGCGTGCAAGCCTGATCGCGCCCAGCGCCTGTTCGACATTGTGGAGCCTGCCCAGAAAGCGCAATTGCCGGTCGTCGAGCGCCTGAACGCCCATGGAGACACGGTTGACGCCTACGGCGCGGTAGCCGCGAAACCGTGTCGCCTCAACGCTTGAAGGATTGGCCTCCAGCGTCACCTCGATGCCGTCCGGAACATGCCATGCGCCTGCCACTGCATCGAGAATGCCGCCGAGCGTTTCGGGCGCCATCAACGAGGGCGTGCCGCCGCCGATGAAGATGCTGGTCACGCTCCGCGGACCGGAAAGGGCGCGCATATGCGCGATCTCACGCGCAAACGCTGCCTGGAATCGCTGCTGGTCGACCGGCTGGTGGCGGACATGGCTGTTGAAGTCGCAATAGGGGCATTTGGCCGCGCAGAACGGCCAGTGCAGATAGACGCCGAAGCCGGGTTCACCGTCGTCGCGTCTCGGGGCCATCGCGTCCGTCAGCGGTCGAGCCCCTTCTCGACAAACAGCTTGAAGGCGCGGGCGCGGTGAGACAGCGCGCCGCCATCTTCCGGGCGACCTTCATTCTTTTCCTGCGTTTCCATCTCGCCGAAGGTGCGGCCATAATCTTCCGGCATGAACACCGGGTCATAGCCGTGGCCCTTGTCGCCGCGCGGCGGCCAGACCAGCGTGCCCTCGACCTCGCCGCGGAACGTCTCGGTATGGCCATCGGGCCAGGCAAGGCAGATGACGGAGACGAAGCGGGCGGTGCGATCCTTCGGATCGGTCGCGCCCTTTTCCGCGAGCGCCTTTTCGACCTTTTCCATAGCCATCATGAAATCGCGGCTGCCATCCGGCTTTTCCGCCCAGTCGGCGGTGTAGACGCCCGGCGCGCCGTCCAGCGCATCGACAACGATGCCGGAATCGTCCGCCAGAGCGGGCAGTCCGGACTGTTTCGCCGATGCGAGCGCCTTGATGGCTGCGTTTTCCTCGAACGTCGTTCCGGTCTCTTCCGGCACGTCGAAATCCAGCTCCTTCGCCGATTTCGCCGAAAAGCCGAACGGCCCGATGAGCTCGGCAATCTCCGAAATCTTGCCGGCATTGTGGCTGGCGACGACGATGGTCTTGGTGTCAAGTTTGCGCATGTGAGGTCCTGATGGTCGCTATCGTTCTTGTGTCAGCCGCTGAAACCCCCATTCGATCTTTCCCTCAGGGGCGTGATCGATGGGAGCAAATCGCTCGGCGCTAAAGCCCCCAGAGCTTGCCTTCCGCGAACTCGATGCTGTTGCCGGCAGGGTCGCGGATATAGATCGAGCGGGCCTCGCTCGGCCAGCGAAAGTCAGCCTCGATCGCGATGCCGTGTGCCGAAAGGCGCTCTGCCATGGCCGCAAGATCGTCACCGGCCAGCCGGAAGCAGGCATGTCCCGGTCCGCGGGTCCCATGGGTTGGCACAGGAAGCGCGCCGTCAGGCGCAGGCTTCCCGGTCTCGTCCGGATTGAAGATCAGCAGCACGCCATTGCCGCAGCGCAGGAAGATATGCCTGTTTCCGGAGCGGCTGATGATCTCAAGCCCGAGGACGCCGTTGTAGAAAGCCTCGGCCGCATCGAGGTCATCGACGTAGAGCGCGGTTTCGAGAACGGCGGCGATCGGGCCCGACATCGGCTCAGGCCTCCCCGACGGTCTTCTTCTGCAGTTCCACAAGCTCGGCAATGCCGTTGCGGGCGAGATCCATCAGCGTGAGGAATTCGTCCTGGCTGAACGGCTTGCCTTCGGCCGTGCCCTGGATTTCGACGATGCCGCCAGTGCCGGTCATGACGAAGTTGGCGTCGGTCTCGGCGGACGAATCTTCCAGATAATCGAGGTCGATGACCGGCTGAGCGGCGAAGATGCCGCAGGAGATCGCCGCAACATGATCCTTCAGGACCTTGCCGGGCTTTACCATGTTGCGGGCTTCCATCCACTTCAGGCAGTCGTGGAGCGCAATCCAGGCGCCGGTGATGGAGGCGGTGCGGGTGCCGCCATCGGCCTGGATCACATCGCAGTCGACGCTGATCTGGCGTTCGCCGAGCGCTTCGAGATCGACGACGGCGCGCAGCGAGCGGCCGATCAGGCGCTGGATCTCGAGCGTGCGGCCGCCCTGCTTGCCGGCAGAGGCCTCGCGGCGCATGCGCTCGCCCGTGGCGCGCGGCAGCATGCCGTATTCCGCCGTCACCCAGCCCTTGCCGCCATTGCGCAGCCATGGCGGGACGCGTTCTTCGAGCGACGCCGTGCACAGCACGTGGGTATCACCGAACTTCACCAGGCAGGAGCCTTCGGCGTGCTTGGAATAGCCGCGTTCGAACGAAACGTTGCGCATCTGGTTGAGTTGTCTGCCTGATGGCCGCATGGCTTTTTCCTTCCGGTTGCTTTTGGCCGCGTTCTACGAGGATGCGCCCGGTTTTGCAAAGAAAAACGGTGGATGACGATCGCTCAATTGCGTGGCAGCGGCTTCGCACTATATTAAGATCATAGCGTGTTCACCTCCCGGCAAAAGAGCGTATGACCTCAGACCGCAGACAAAAAAACGATACGTCCGGCATCTCGCTCGATGACCGTTCGCGCGAGGTTTTCCGGCGCATTGTCGAAACCTATCTGGAAAGCGGCGAGCCGCTCGGCTCGCGCAATCTGTCGCGGCTTCTGCCGATGTCGCTGTCGCCGGCCTCCGTGCGCAATGTGATGAGCGATCTGGAAGAGCTGGGCCTGATTTACGCGCCCCATATCAGCGCCGGCCGTTTGCCCACCGAAAGCGGTCTGCGCTTCTTCGTCGATGCCTATATGCAGATCGGCGACCTTGCCGAGGGCGAGCGGGCCGAGATCGAGCGGCAGATCGGCGGCATCGGTCGCGGCCAGCCGGTCGAAACGCTGCTCGACGAGGCAAGCCAGATGCTCTCCGGCATGTCGCGGGGCGCAGGCCTGGTGATGACGTCGAAGAGCGACACCGTGCTGAAGCATGTCGAGTTCATCCGGCTGGAGCCGACCAAGGCGCTGGCAGTGCTCGTCGGCGACCATAACCAGGTCGAAAACCGGATCATCGATCTGCCGGCAGGCACGACATCCTCGCAACTGACGGCAGCGGCGAATTTCCTGAACGCCCATCTCAACGGCCAGACGCTGCCGGAGCTCAAATCGGTGCTGACACGGTTGAAGGACCGTGTCCGCCGCGAGCTTGACCAGCTCTCGCAGGATCTTGTCGGGCGCGGGCTTGCGGTGTGGTCGGGCAGCAGCGAGGAGGGCAATCCCGGGCGTCTCATCGTGCGCGGGCGCGCCAATCTGCTGGAGGGGGTCGCCGACGCGGCCGATATAGACCGGCTCAGGATGCTGTTTGACGATCTGGAAAAGAAGGACAGCCTGATCGAGCTGATCAGCCTTGCCGAAAACGGTTCTGGCGTGCGGATCTTCATCGGCTCGGAGAACAAGCTGTTCTCGCTTTCGGGTTCCTCGCTGGTCGTCGCGCCCTACCGGGACAGCGACAATCAGGTCGTCGGCGCCGTCGGCGTGATCGGCCCGACGCGGCTCAACTACGCCAAGGTCGTGCCGATGGTCGATTATACCGCCCATCTGCTTTCGCGGCTTTCGGGCGCGCGCTGACATCAGCCCTTGATTTTTCGATGCTTAACCTCGATATCGGGGCCACTCACAAACGGAATTCAATCTGCGGAGACGTCATGACCGACGAGACCAAGAAAAACGGAACTGACGAAAACATCAATGAAACGGTACTCGATCTCCAGGCCGAGATGGATGCCGCCGTCGCCGAGGATATCGCCGAGGAAGCTGCAGCCGAGCCCGATCCGCTGGACATCCTCAAGGCCGAGAACGAGAAGCAGCGCGATCAGCTTCTGCGCCTTGCGGCCGAAATGGAAAACCTGCGCCGCCGCACCGCGCGCGACGTGAAGGATGCCAAGGCCTATGCCGTGACAGCCTTTGCCCGCGACATGCTGAGCGTGTCCGACAATCTGCGCCGTGCGCTCGATGCCATTCCGGAAGACAAGCGGACCGAGGAGATCAAGGGCTTCATCGAAGGCGTCGAAATGACCGAGCGTTCGATGCTGACCGGGCTTGAGCGCCACGGCGTCAAGAAGATCGAGGCCGAGGGCCAGCGTTTCGACCCGAACATCCATCAGGCGATGTTCGAAATCCCGAACCCGGAAATCCCGTCCAACACGGTGGTCCAGGTCGTCCAGTCCGGCTACATGATCGGCGAGCGCGTGCTGCGCCCGGCCATGGTTGGTGTATCCAAGGGCGGTCCCAAGGCGGAACAGCCAGCCGACGCCGAAAAGCCCGAATAATACCTGCGAACGCCGGTAGCCGTTCCAGATAACCGAACCCCGCAGAAGGCTGCGGGGTTTTTCTGTGCGACACGCGTTCAGAACGCTTCGCCAAGATGCTCGCGCATCCATTGTGCCTCTTCGGTCGCGCTGCGGCCGAAATGGCGACGGAATTCGCGGCTGAACTGGGCTGCGCTGGCGTAGCCCACCGCGGTGGCAATGGCGGAGACCGGACCCTTCCTGCGCGCAAGCATCAAACGTGCCTCGTGCAACCTCAAGGATTTGACGTATTGGATCGGCGTGCTGCCGGTGAGCGCCCTGAAATGGGCGTGGTAGGACGCAACGCTCATGCCGGCTGCCGCTGCGAGCTCCGGTACGGACAGCGGGGCGGCGTAGTCGGCGCGGATGGAAACGAGGCTGCGCACGATTTTCCCGGCCGGCCCGCGCTGGACAAGCGCTGCGACCATGCTGCCGCCCTGCGGTCCGGTCAGGATGCGGTAGTGCAATTCCCGCAACAGCGCCTCCCCAAGAATTGCGGTCTCGATCGGATCGCATAGCGCCCGAAGAAGGCGCCGCAGCAGGTCCTCGATTTCCGGCGCCATCCGGCTGGAGACAAGGCTTCTGGCCGGCTCCGCTCCCGCCCTGATGCCATGAGCCTCCAGCTCCATCGCGATTGCTGCTGCAAGATGCAAGTCGAAATCAAGATAGATGGCGAGAAGCGGTGCTTCTGGCGTTGCCTGAGAGGCCATCCTGAAGGGTACAGGCACGGCCACGGTCAGATAATGATCGGCATCGTAGCGATAGACATTCCCATCGAGAAAACCCTGCTTGGCGCCCTGCAGCACGAAAACCGCGCCCGGACGGTACAACACCGGCACATCCTCGAGGATCGTGTCGGAGCGGAGTATGCGAACCGATGGCAGAGCCGTGGCGTTGTAACCCGGCTGCGAGGCGAGCCGTGCGGCAAGCGCCGTGATAGATGCTTTATCCGGTCGGTTTGTAGGATCAGGCAATTCATTCATAGAAATCGCTCTGTTTCATGCTCTGTGTTGAGACTATCTGCCAATACGTTGTCCAATCAACTCAGGAGGCAGTCATGTCCACCTTTTTCATCACCGGCGCAAATTCCGGTTTCGGGCTTGCGATCGCCGAGGCGGCGATCGACGCCGGCCACAGGGTCATCGGTACGGTGCGCAGCGAGGCAGCCCGCGGCACCCTTGTCGAGCGGCTGCCGCAGGCGCATGCGGTTTTTTGCGATGTCACCGAATTCGGACGGATTGACGACGTCGTCGGCGACGCGGAGGAGGCGCATGGCCCGGTCGATGTGCTGATCAATAATGCCGGCTATGGTCACGAGGGCGTGCTCGAGGAATCCTCTTTGGACGAGATGCGGCGCCAGTTTGACGTCAACGTCTTTGGCGCCGTGGCTGTTGCGAAAGCGTTCCTGCCCCGCTTCCGCAAGCGCCGCGCCGGCTTCATCGTCAATGTGACCTCGATGGGCGGGCTCATCACCATGCCGGGCATAGCCTATTACTGCGGCAGCAAATTCGCATTGCAGGGCATTTCGGAGGTCATGCGCGCAGAGATGGCCCCGTTCGGCGTCCATGTCACCGCGCTTTGCCCCGGCTCGTTCCGCACCGACTGGGCCGGTCGGTCGATGGTCCGGACCGAGCGTTCGATTGCCGATTATGACGCACTGTTCGACCCTGTCCGCGCGGCGCGGCAGGAGCGAAGTGGTCGTCAGCCCGGAGACCCCGTTAAGCTGGCAAAGGCAGTTCTTGTGCTTGTCGGCTCTGACAATCCGCCGCCACAGCTTCTGATGGGCAGTGATGCGCTCGGGCTGGTGCGGGGAAGGCTGAGCGCGATGGAGGCCGAATTGACGGAGTGGGAAACGCTCACCCGTTCGACTGACGGCTGAGCTGACTGCAGCACGCGACGGCGTTCTCAGGCCGCCGACGTGTCGGGGTCAGAATTCAAGAACGCGTAAATCGCGCTGCCGGTCTCGGAGGCGCGCAGCTTGCGGGTGAGTTCCGGATCGCGCAGCAGACGGGCGACGCGGGACAATGCCTTCAGGTGATCGGCACCCGCGCCTTCTGGGGCGAGCAGCAGAAAGGCGAGATCGACGGGCTGATCGTCGAGCGCGTCGAAATTGACGGGATGCTGGAGCCGCGCGAAGACGCCCGCGATCCGGTCCAGTTTTGCAAGCTTGCCATGCGGAATCGCGATGCCGTTGCCCACGCCGGTCGAGCCGAGGCGCTCGCGCTGCAGGACGACGTCGAAAATCTCACGCTCCGGAATACCGGTCACGGCTTCTGCCCGGGCGGCGAGTTCCTGCAGCAATTGCTTCTTGGAATTGGCCTTGAGGGCGGGAATGATCGCTTCCTGTTTCAGCAGGTCGTCGAGTGCCATGTCCTGGTATCCTGGCGTGAAGCGGACGCCTTGCGGCGCCCGCCGGTTTAGGTTCAGCCCTGAATGCCGGCTGTGTCGATCCAGCCGATATTGCCATCCGGGCGGCGGTAAACGATGTTCAGCGTCTTGTTGTCCGGGTTGCGGAACAACATCAGCGGCTTGTCGGTCATGTCGAGCGCCATCACGGCGGTGGCGACAGCCATGGTGCGTACTTCGGCCTTGGCTTCCGCAACGATCGCCGGTGCGTAATCCTCCGCCACTTCGGCATCATCTTCGGCCGGCGTGTCCATCACCGAATAGGCGAATTCGGCGGATGACGCATGGCCGTTGTGGTGATCCTTCAGCTTGCGCTTGTAGCGACGCAGACGCTTGGCGATCCGCTCGAACGCAGCCTCGAAGGCTGCCTGAGGGTCATGAGCCTTGCCGGCTGCATGAAGAACTGCGCCGCTGTCGAGGTGGACCTTGCAATCTGCTTCGAAGCCACCACCGGCCTTTTCCACCGTTACCTGGCTGGAATAGCCGCCGTCGAAATATTTCGTGACGGCTTCCTCGATCTGATCTTCGATCTTTTCGCGGAAAGCCTCGCCGACTTCCATCTGCTTGCCCGAGACGCGAACACTCATGGTTCTTCCCTTCTTCTTGTGTTTGCACGCGCCAGTGTAGGCCAAGCCTCGGTCTCCTCCAAGAGCCTCCGCTCATCGGCCCGACCGGGCGTGCGATGACAACTGGTCATCACCATCTATTTGGGCTTTTTTCAGCCGTTTGCCAGCGGGAAAATCGTAAATTCGTACCGCGTTTTTCGTGTCGTCAGTCACTCGGGCTTTGCCGCAAGGGCTTCGACATAGCGTCGGTCAGCTGTTTCGGTTCAGGTTCGCACCCCTTTGCGGCGGATGCTCTAACGTTCATGGTGATGGAAGTCAATGCGGCTCATGGCGCGGAAAGCCTCAGCCGGCTGCGACCTTCGCATAAGCCCGTTTCTCCCGCCGCCTCTGGACGGAGGAGGGGATGTTCATCGCCTCGCGGTATTTGGCGACCGTGCGGCGGGCAAGGGCAATGCCGTCATCCTTCAACGCCTGCACGATATCGTCGTCCGACAGCACGGCTTCGCAGGTTTCGCCATCGATCAGCCGCCGGATGCGGTGACGGACGGATTCTGCGGAATGGCCGGCCTCTTCCTCGTTGGCGCCGGCGATGGAGACGGTGAAGAAGTAGCGCAATTCGAACAGGCCGCGCGGCGTCAGGATGAACTTGTTCGATGTCACGCGGCTGACGGTCGATTCGTGCATCTTGATGGCGTCGGCGACCGTCTTGAGGTTGAGCGGGCGCAGATGGTCTACGCCGTGGCGCAGGAAGCCATCCTGCAGCCGCACGATCTCGCTTGCGACCTTCATGATCGTGCGCGCCCGCTGATCGAGGCTGCGGGTCAGCCAGCTTGCGTTCTGCAGGCAGGTGTTGAGAAAGGTGCGGTCTGCCTCCGACATGCCGTGCGATGCCTTGACCTCTGCAAGGTAGGTGCGGTTGACGAGCACGCGGGGAAGGGTATCGCTGTTGAGCTCCACCTGCCATTCCCCGCTTGCCCGCTCGGTCACGATCACGTCGGGCAGCACCGATTCGGGCGGTTGGCTGGAAAAGGCCGCAGCCGGCTTGGGGTTCAGCCGGCGCAGTTCCTGAACCATGTCCAAGAGGTCGTCATCGTCGACGCCGCAGGCCTTTCTAAGCTTCTGGAAGTCCCGGCGCGCCACCAGGTCGAGGTTGTCCACAAGCGCCGCCATGGCCGGATCGAGACGGCCGAGCTGGCTGAGTTGCTCGCGCAGGCACTCCGACAGCGAGCACGCGAAAATGCCCGGCGGGTCAAGCGATTTGAGCGTTGCAAGCACCCGTTCGACTTCGTCTGCCGCGATGCCCGCCCGGTTTGCGATCTCCCCCGGCTCGCCCCGGAAATAGCCGGCCTCATCGAGATAGTCGATCAGGTGCCGGGCGATCGCCTGATCCCGGCCGTCGCGGAAGGTCAGGGCGATCTGGTCTGTCAGGTGGTCGCGCAGGCAGGGTCTGCTGGCGACGAATTCGTCGAGGTCCACATGATCCTCGCCGCCGCCGCCGGGCATAGATTTCCACTGGCTCATCAGTTCCGGCGCATCCGGCCGCGTCGGGCCGTCGTCGCTGAAAGCACTGTCGTAATTGCTGTCGAGGCTTTCCTTGAGGTTTTCGCCCGATCTGCTGTCTTCACGAAACCAGTCGCTCGACGGGTCCTGGCCGTCGTAATCGGCGGCCTCGGGCGCTTCCGGTTTCTCATCGGGCCGTGCATCATCGCCGCCGACTTCAAGCAGCGGGTTCTTCTCGGCTTCCTGGGCAATGAAGGCTGACAGTTCGGCGTGCGGCATCTGCAGAAGCTGAATCGACTGCATCAGTTGCGGCGTCATCACCAGAGACTGGCTCTGCCTCAAGAACAGATTGGCGCTGAGTGCCATAGAAACGCAAAACCCCCACGAAACCAATGGCCAGCTCGAAATTGGCCAGATCAGTGGCGAAGATTGGCATAAAAATTGCTTGCTGATCAAGCTTTAATCAGCGGGCGCAATCCGTCTGGTTCGGGTGGGTCTTCAGAGGCTGAAATTGTCACCAAGATAGAGCCGCCGCACATCGCTGTTGGCGACGATTTCCGAGGCCTTGCCGTGGGTCAGGACCTCGCCGGCATGAATGATGTAGGCGCGGTCGATCATGCCCAGCGTTTCGCGGACGTTGTGGTCGGTGATCAGGACGCCGATGCCGCGCTGGGTGAGGTGGCGGATCAGGCCCTGGATATCCGACACCGAAATCGGGTCGACGCCGGCGAAGGGTTCGTCGAGAAGCATGAAGGCCGGGTCGGTTGCAAGCGCACGGGCAATTTCCAGGCGGCGCCGTTCCCCGCCGGAAAGGGCAACCGCCGGAGATTTCCGGAGCCTTGCAATGCCGAACTCTTCCATCAACTGCTCGAGCTTGTCCTCGCGCTCCTGCTTTTTAAGCGGCGTCAGCTCCAGCACGGCGCGAATGTTGTTTTCGACGGTCAGGCCGCGGAAGATCGAGGCTTCCTGCGGCAGGTAGCCGACGCCAAGGCGCGCACGGCGATACATCGGCAGACCGGTGACATCGCGACCATGAAGCGCAATCCGGCCCTCGTCGACGGGCACCAGTCCCGTGATCATGTAGAAACAGGTGGTCTTGCCCGCGCCGTTCGGACCGAGAAGGCCGACGGCCTCGCCGCGGCGCACGACGAGAGAGACGCCATTGACCACGCGGCGCGTGCGGTAGGACTTCGTCAGCCCCTCCGCAATCAGCGTGCCCTCGTAATCGACAGCACGGCGCGTTGAGCCGTTTGCGCCGTGAGCAGCATTCGGCTGAGCGGCGGTCGGTTCAGCCGGTCGCCCCGGTGCATTTCTGGTCGTGGTCACATGCGCCCCCGGTAATCAGTTGCCGGGCCGCGACTGCGGGTTGAGGCGAACCTGAACGCGCTTGCCGCAGGCATCGAGCTTGGCCTGGCTGGTTGCCATGTTGACCGTCAGCTTGCAGCCCACGAAAACATTGCCGTTTTCCTGCAGGACGACTTCCTTGCCCTCCAGAACGAAGAGCTGTGTCGGTATGTCGAAATGACCCGTGTCGCCGGTGGCGGACTGGGTATCGGTATCAAGGCGGACGCCGCCGTAAAGATCGATCCGGTCGATATCGCCCTGGCCGGAGGCGATCCCCGTGGAGCCGCCTTCGTAGCGCACCGTCATCTTGGAGGAACGCACCTTGTTCACGCCCTGCACGGCAACGACATTGCCGGAGAATGTGATCAGCTTGGTGGCGTCGTCGACCTCGAATTCATCGGCATCGATGTCGATCGGCTGGTCGCCCGCGATCTGGAAACCGGTGGTCTCCGTGTTTTGAGCGAACGCCGGCGCGGCCACCAGAAGGGAGGCCAGTACGGCAGCAGCCGGGATCATGGCGGTTGTGAGTTTCAAAGTCGGAAGCTCCATCAATACCTCACTGGTCGCCCTTGCCGAGCGCTGTAGGAGAAAGTGTAACATGGACACCGCCCCCGAACCGAATCTTCTGTCCGTTATCGGTGATATTCACATTGCGGGCAACCACCGACGCCTGCGGCGCTGTCACCGTCACAGGATCGTCGCTCTTCAGCGTGCCGCCCTGGATGTCGATCGCAGCAGAGTTGAATTCCGCATGCATGCCATTTGACAGCTTGATGGTGAACGGCTCGTTAATGTTGAGCTGTTCCGTCGCCCGGTCATAGAGCGTGCTTGCGGCATTGATCACGGCCGTCACCGAATCTTCAACCGGCACCTTCGCAACCACGTCTTCCATCAGCACCGAGCTGTCGTCGGGGTTGGCGGCCGGCAGAAGCGCGCGCGAGGCCTTCAGGGAATAGGGCACTCCGTCGCGATTGCGGCCGGTCATGCCGGGATTGGTCATCACGATCATGCCGTCTTCGATCGTTGCGGCGCTGAGCGAGACATTGGCAGGCATCAGGGATTGCACGAAGGCGGCGGCAATCAGCGCCAGCGAGATGATCACTGCCGCCAGCGGCAGGAATATTTTCAGGCGCCGCACGGAACGCGAATGCTTGGCCGCCCTCAGGAAGCCTTCATCAATCGCCGACCGATGTGCTGCTTGTGTGATGCTCATGCCATGCCGTTTCGGTGTCTTGACGCCTTCCGCGCCGATGATGTCACGCGTTCATCGCAAACGTCACGGATATTATGTTTCGCGAAAGAGAACAAGGTTGTTCGCAAGTAGGCACGCCTGCCCTCATTGGCAAGCGTGAATGTCGGGGTATTGGTGGCCAAGGCCGCTCTGCACTGCAAAAAAAACACCCCTTGCGATCATCGCCGCGCACAAACCCGCAATTTCACGGGCTCTTATGCCTTCGCATACTTGAAATCGAGGCTTGCTATACCGTAAACAGGTCAGGTTTGAGGCATTCCCTAGCGAAAAATCGGGGGGCGGGGCTGCTTCGAACCAGCGGCTGCGGTCCGGCTCGATCACGAAGTCGATTGGCCGCAGGTCGGACTTGTTGACGGGCCATGGTCTGTCGGGCAGACTAATTGGCAATGAAAATCATAGATTTGAGGGGTCGAATGTGATCAAGTCGGAGCTGGTACAGATTGTTGCGGCGCGCAATCCGCATCTCTATCACCGCGATGTCGAGAATATCGTCAACGCCATTCTCGATGAAATCGCCGATGCTCTGGCTGCGGGCAACCGTGTCGAGCTGCGCGGCTTCGGCGCCTTTTCGGTGAAAAACCGGCCATCGCGTTCGGGCCGGAATCCGCGCACGGGTGATACCGTGTTCGTCGAGGAGAAGTGGGTTCCGTTCTTCAAGACCGGCAAGGAATTGCGTGAACGCCTGAATCCCGACCAGAAAGACGACGACTGAGCGGCGGCAACAGCAACGGGCAGGGCATCATGACCAAGAAACTGATCAATATTCTCATCCTGGTTCCGATCGGCGTCGTGCTCATCGTGCTGTGCGTGGTCAATCGCGCGCCGGTTTCGATGGCGCTCAACCCCTTCGATACGGGCGACAAGGTGCTTTCGGTTTCCGCGCCCTTCTTCGTGTTCATCCTGATCGCCTTCATCCTCGGCATCGTGCTCGGTTCGCTTGCCACCTGGTTTTCCCAGCACAAGTACCGCAAAAGCGCGAAGGTAAAGAAGCGCGAAGCGGCAAAATGGCGCGCCGAGGCCGATCACCAGAAGACGCTGCCTGCCGAACTTCCGCCGACCCGGCCCCTCGACCGGCTGCCGTCCGCCTGACCCTCGTTCGACGAGACTTGCCATTTTCCCGGCAGGGCTGGTAAACCGCGTGCTTTCGACCAATCCGGGAAACAGGCTTCATGACGCCTTCAAGACAGGACAAGACACGCCGCAAACCCGGCAATGGTTCGGGCCGCGGCCAGCGCCCGGCAAAGTCCCAGCGCAACGATGCGCCGCGCCGGCATGAAGAGCCAGCCACTGAGCGCAAGAAAAGCCAGCCCGAGCCGCAATGGGTGGCGATGAAGCCTGGCGCGCGGCCTGCCGAGCGCATTCCCCATATTCTCGAATCCACCTCTGCGGACGGATTTCACCTGATCGACAGCGGTCACGGTCTGAAGCTCGAGCAATATGGAGACGTGCGGATCGTTCGTCCCGAAGCGCAGGCGCTTTGGCCGCCGCTTCTCGACGACAAGGTCTGGGCCAATGCCGATGCGGTGTTTACGGGGGACACCGATGAAGAAGGCATGGGCCGCTGGCAGTTTCCGCAGGTCGCTCTCGGCGAGACCTGGCCGCTCAGGATCATGGATATCGATTTCCTCGGCCGTTTTACCGCGTTCCGGCATGTGGGCGTGTTTCCCGAGCAGATCGCGCACTGGCAGTGGATGCGCGACGTGCTTGAGGGTGCTTCGAAACGCGGAGGAAAGCCGAAGGTCCTCAACCTGTTCGGCTATACCGGCGTCGCCTCGCTGGTGGCCGCCAGCGCCGGAGCCGAAGTCACCCATGTCGACGCCTCCAAGAAGGCGATTGGCTGGGCGCGGGAGAACCAGGCGCTTTCCGGCCTTAACGACAAGCCGATCCGCTGGATCTGCGACGATGCGATGAAGTTCATCGAGCGCGAGGAGCGGCGCGGCAATCACTATGACATCATTCTCACCGACCCGCCGAAATTCGGCCGGGGTCCGAATGGCGAGGTCTGGCAGCTGTTCGAGCATCTGCCGCGCATGCTCGATCTCTGCCGCGCGATCCTGAAGCCCGATGCCCTGGGCCTGGTGCTGACGGCCTATTCGATCCGGGCAAGCTTCTACTCGGTCCACGAGCTGATGATGGAGACCATGCGCGGTTTCGGCGGCGTGGTCGAATCGGGCGAGCTTGTCATCCGCGAGGGCGGGGTTTCCGGCACTGAGCCGGGCCGCGCGCTCTCCACATCCCTTTATGCGCGGTGGTTGCCACAATGAGTTTCGACACATGAGTTTCGACAGGGAACGCGCCCCGCGCGTCGGCACGGTCAAGGAGGTCACAAGCCTCTCCAACCCGATCATCAAGGATATCAGGGCGCTCGGCCAGAAGAAGCACCGCGAGGAAAGCGGCACGTTTCTGGCCGAGGGACTGAAGCTGATCATAGATGCGCTCGAGCTTGGCTGGACCATCCGCACGCTGATCTATGCCAAGTCCGCCAAGGGCAAGGCGCCGGTGGAAAAGGCCGCCGCCAAGACCGTCGCCTCCGGCGGTCTGGTGCTCGAGGTCTCCGAAAAGGTGCTGGGTGCGATCACGCGGCGCGACAATCCGCAGATGGTCGCAGGCGTTTTCGAAAGCCGCTACCGCCCGCTTGGCGACATCGCGCCGACCCGGAACGAAACCTATATCGCGCTCGACCGGGTGCGCGATCCGGGCAATCTCGGCACCATCATCCGCACGGCGGATGCCGCGGGCGCGTCCGGCATCATCCTCGTCGGCGAGACCACCGATCCGTTTTCGCTGGAGACTGTCCGGGCCACGATGGGCTCGGTCTTTGCCCTGCCTGTGTCCCGCGCGGAACCGAAGGCCTTTCTCGACTGGGCCCGCAAGAGCGATGTCGAGATCGTCGCGACGCATCTGGCAGGCTCGGTCGACTACCGCACCATCGATTACACCAAAAAGCCTGTCGTGCTTTTGATGGGCAATGAGCAGCAGGGGCTGCCGGCAGAACTTGCGGATGGCGCTGGCAGGCTCGCCCGCATTCCGCAGCAGGGCCGTGCTGATTCGCTCAATCTGGCTGTCGCCACCGCGGTGATGCTTTACGAAGCCCGCCGCCATTTGCTTGCCCTTGAGGATAACGGCCGATGATCTCTTCCCTTTCCAGGCCGGGCCCCGCCATCGCCTTCATCGTGATTGCGGTGCTGCTCGACGCGGTGATTAAATATGCGGTGGAGATCTACCTGCCGCTCTACCAGCCTTATGACGTGATCCCGTTCCTCGGCCTCTACAAGACCTATAATCCGGGCATAGCGTTCTCGCTTCTGTCGGATACCAATGGCTGGGCGCTGGTCACGATGCGTCTGGTCATCGTCGCGGTCGTGATCTATCTCTGGCGCAAGACCGCTCCTGGGCAATCGCTTGCTCTGCTCGGCTTTGCGCTCGTCGTTTCCGGAGCGCTCGGCAACATTCTCGATCATTTCATGTATGGCCACGTCGTCGACTATATCCGCTTTCATGTCGGCGACTGGACCTTCCCGATCTTCAATCTCGCCGACAGCTACATCACCGTCGGTGCGGTGATGATCTTCATCCAGGAGTTTTTCCTGAAAGGGCCTGGGGGCCGGACGTCCTGATTTCAGGCGCCCGTTCCGGCGTTATTGATCAATCGTCAAATCCGGCTGGACCTCGCTAACGCCGTGTATTACAGTTGTTATCGGTCGGGCTCTGGCCCGGATAGCACGAAATGGCTGCAGGGGATCCGGCTTTTGGTTTCCGAGCCTTCAGATACGGGATGCGACTGTCACGACGATGTCGCAGTAAAGTGCTTTATGACACCCAAGACGAACAATCCGGATTACGCTATGACGATGGAAGTTCTCGACGTTCTTCAGCCATCGGCGCCCGCTGGGGCCGTTGAGGTCGCGGGCGAGGGGATTCTCGGCCGCATTGGCAGCCTGGAAACGCGGATTGCCGAAACGCCTTCCGAAATCGATGCGGCTCAGTCCGTGCGCTACCGCGTCTTCGTTGAGGAGATGCAGGCCCGGCTGCCCGAAGAGGCGATGAGCGCGCGGCGCGATTTCGACCGCTGGGATGAGATCTTCGACCATCTGCTTGTCATCGACCGCAAGATCGAGGGCGAGACGGAAGACCAGATCGTCGGCACCTACCGGCTGTTGCGCCATGAAGTGGCGCTCGCCCATGGCGGCTTCTATTCCGACGCCGAGTTTCAGACCGCCGATCTCGTTGCCCGTCATCCGGAAACCCGGTTCATGGAGCTTGGCCGCTCCTGCGTGCTGCCGGAATATCGCAGCAAGCGCACGGTCGAACTCTTGTGGCAGGGCAACTGGGCCTATGCGCTGAAGCACGATATCGGCGTGATGTTCGGCTGCGCCTCTTTCCATGGCACAGACCCTTCAGCCCATGCGATGGCGCTTTCCTTCCTGCACCACAATGCCCGCGCCACCGGCGACTGGGCTGTTGCCGCCCGACCCGAACTTGCCGTCGACATGAACATGATGGCGGCCGAAGAAGCCTCGGGCCGCCGGGCGCTCACCGGCCTGCCGCCGCTGATCAAGGGCTATCTGCGCCTCGGTGCCATGGTCGGCGAAGGCGCGGTGATCGACCAGGCGTTCAACACCACCGACGTGCTGATCGTGCTGCCGATTGCCTCGATCTCGGATCGCTACCTCAATTATTACGGCGCCGATGCCGGCCGGTTTGCGAGCTGAAGCGGTTTGCGACCGATTGCGTAGCGATTGAAAGAAAATGCAGCGCGGCGCTGACCCTCTACCTCCACTCTGCGTCATCCTCGGGCTCGACCCGAGGATGTAAACACGGTTCCTCGCGACAGGCGTAGCGGTCGGTTTGCTCTGAGCGCGTCTTCCCCGAAACCCGCAGGCTCCGCTCGCGGCAGAGGTGACTGGATCCTCGGGTCAAGCCCGAGGATGACGCCGAACGTTTGGCGATTCAGCGAGAATGTCGCTGATCTTGCGAACGAGATAATGATGCTCTGCAGCTTGTCCATTGTGACCCTGATAATGTTTTGCCCAGCTTTCTTCCCACCCGCCCTTTCGAGCGCCAGAAAATCGTGACAGATGAAAGGGGAAAATCCCCTCATTTCGAGCGTGCGCCGTGGCAGACGATAATCGTATTCCGACCGAAGAACTGATCTCAGAGGAAAGCCGCGCATCCGCGACGCCGATGATGGAGCAGTATATCGAGATCAAGGCGGCAAACCCCGATCTCCTGCTGTTCTACCGCATGGGCGATTTCTATGAGCTGTTCTTCGACGATGCGGTCGAAGCCGCCCGCGCGCTGTCGATCACGCTCACCAAGCGCGGCCAGCATCTGGGCCGCGATATTCCGATGTGCGGCGTGCCGGTGCATGCCGCCGATGACTACCTGCAAAAGCTGATTGGCCTCGGCTTCCGGGTCGCCGTGTGCGAGCAGACTGAAGATCCAGCGGAAGCCAAGAAGCGCGGCTCGAAATCCGTGGTGCGGCGTGACGTTACCCGGCTCGTGACCGCCGGCACCATTACCGAGGACAAGCTGCTCGCGCCCGGCGAGAGCAATTATCTGATGGCGCTGTCGCGGGTGAAGGGCGAGAGCGCCTACGGTTTAGCCTGGATCGACATTTCGACCGGTGTCTTCCGCGTTACCGCCTCGACCGAAAACCGTCTCGCCGCCGATATCATGCGGGTGGAGCCGCGCGAACTGATCGTTGCCGACAGCGTTTTCAGCGACGAGAAGCTGCGCCCGGTCTTCGATCTCCTCGGCCGCGCCGTCTCCCCACAGCCTTCCGTTCTGTTCGATGGGGCAACCGCGCAGGATCGGTTGGGCCGGTTCTTCGGTGTTGCGACACTGGATGGCTTCGGCCGGTTTTCGCGCACCGAGCTTTCCGCCGCCGCTGCCGCGGTCGCCTATGTCGAGAAGACCCAGATCAACGAACGCCCGCCGCTCGGCATCCCCGAACAGGACGGTGCGTCGTCGTCGATGTTCATCGATCCCGCCACCCGCGCCAATCTGGAACTTGTGCGCACGATGGCGGGCGCCCGCGACGGATCGCTCCTGAAGGCGATAGACCGTACGGTGACCGGCGGCGGTGCCCGTCTTCTCGGCGAACGTTTGATGTCCCCGCTGACGGATGCCGCGATCATTCACGACCGGCTTGATTCCGTCGCCTTCTTCCTCAGTGACCCATCCGTGACCGATGCCGTGCGTGACGGCCTGAAACAATTGCCCGACATGCCGCGGGCTTTGTCACGCCTTGCCCTAGACCGCGGCGGTCCGCGCGACCTGGGCGCGATCCTGAAGGGGCTCGAGGTTGCCCGGTCGATCGCCGATATGCTGGCCGGCGCACCGCTTCCCGATGAGCTTGGCGCTGCACGCAATGCGCTGGAGGCGCTGCCCGATGATCTCGCCTTGAAGCTTGGCGCAACGCTGAGCGACGAATTGCCGTTGCTGAAGCGCGATGGCGGCTTTGTCCGCGCGGGCGCGGATACCGCGCTTGACGAGGCACGGGGACTGCGCGACGCCTCAAGGCGGGTGATCGCAGGCCTGCAGGCGCAATATGCCGAGGAGACCGGCGCCAAGGCGCTGAAGATCAAGCACAACAATGTGCTCGGCTATTTCATCGAGGTGACCGCTGGCAATGCCCGCTCGTTGACCGAAGGCGATGACGCAAAGGCGAAGTTCATCCACCGCCAGACCATGGCGAATGCGATGCGTTTCACCACCGCCGAGCTTGCCGATCTCGAAAGCCGGATCGCCAATGCTGCTGGCGAGGCGCTGGTGATCGAACTCGAAGCTTTCGAGACGATGCGCAAAAGCGTGGTTGATGCAGCCGAAACGCTCAAGAAGGGCGCACTTGCGCTCTCCATCATCGATGTCTCCGCAGCCTTTGCCGTGCTGTCCGAGGCCGAGGCCTATTGCCGGCCTCTGGTGGACGAGACGACGGCCTTCGAGATCACCGGCGGGCGCCATCCGGTGGTCGAGCAGGCGCTGCGCAAGCAATCATCCGGTCCATTCGTCGCCAATGACTGCACGCTGTCGCCGGTGTCGGGCGACAAGGGCTGCCTCTGGCTTCTGACCGGTCCGAACATGGGCGGCAAGTCGACCTTCCTCAGGCAGAATGCGCTGATCGCGATCATGGCGCAGATCGGCGCCTATGTGCCGGCGGCAAGCGCCCATATCGGCATTGTCGACCGGCTGTTTTCCCGCGTCGGCGCATCGGACGATCTGGCGCGCGGGCGCTCCACCTTCATGGTCGAGATGGTGGAAACGGCGGCGATCCTCAATCAGGCCGGTCCGCGCTCGCTGGTGATCCTCGACGAAATCGGACGGGGCACGGCGACCTTTGACGGCTTGTCGATTGCCTGGGCCGCGGTCGAACATCTGCATGATGTCAATTGCTGCCGGGGCCTGTTCGCCACCCATTTCCACGAACTCACCGTGCTTTCGGAAAAGCTCAACCGTCTGGTCAATGCCACGATGCGGGTCAAGGAGTGGAAGGGCGAGGTTGTGTTCCTGCATGAGGTCGGGCCCGGCGCTGCCGACCGCTCCTACGGCATTCAGGTGGCACGTCTTGCCGGACTGCCGGCAGCGGTGGTCAAGCGTGCCAAAAACGTGCTCGCCCGGCTCGAGGATGCCGACCGCAAGAACCCGGCCGCAAGCCTGATCGATGATTTGCCGCTGTTCCAGTCGGCGATGCGGGCGCCCGAGCCCAAGGCATCGGAAGTCGAGGCCATGCTGGGCGAGATCCGTCCCGACGATATGACGCCGCGCGAGGCGCTGGAGGCGCTCTATGCGCTGAAGCGGAAAATGCATGATGCCGTTTCCATTGATGACTGATTTGCTTTAAGACACCTCCGGCGGCGCAAGAACCGCCGATGAAAAAGGCAGGTCGATGCAGACACAAAGGCCAGATCAGCGCGCCGCGCAGCAGACAGTGACCGGCGATGGAACCGAGGCCGGTTCCTTTGCCATGACCGAGGTCTTCGAACCATCCGCGCTGCGCAACGAATTGCGCGCCATTGCCCGGAAAAATGCAGGCAATGCAGATGCGATACGTCAGGATATCCTGGCGCGCCTGAAGGAGATCAACGCTGCCGGACGCGAACGCGCCTATGAGCGCTTGAAGGCCGATGGCGGCGGGCTTGAATGCGCGCGGCGGATTTCCTGGCTTGAAGATCAGATCCTGATCGCGCTGCATGACCTCGTCACCAAGACGATCTTTCCCGATACCCGCAAGGAATTCGCGATCACCGCTGTCGGCGGCTATGGCCGCGACACGCTGGCGCCGGGCTCCGATATCGATCTGCTGTTCCTGATCGAGGACAATGACCGTGCCGACACGCTGAAGGCGATCGAGTATATTCTCTACATGCTCTGGGATCTCGGCCAGAAGGTCGGCCATGCGACCCGCAGCATCTCGGAATGCATCAAGCTCTCCAAGGCCGACATGACGATCCGCACCTCGATCCTGGAGATGCGCTATATCGTTGGCCGCAAGGCGCTCGCCAACACGCTGGAGCGGCGTTTCGACAAGGAAGTGGTGGCCGAAACCGGCCCGGATTTCATCGCGGCAAAGCTTGCCGAGCGCGACCAGCGCCACCGCAAATCATTCGATACCCGCTATCTCGTCGTGCCCAACGTCAAGGAAGGCAAGGGCGGCCTGCGCGATCTCAACACGCTGTTCTGGATCGCCAAATATTTCTACCGCGTGCGCGATACCGCCCAGCTCGTCGAACTTGGCGTGCTGTCGCGGCAGGAGCTGAAACTGTTCGTCCGCGCCGAGGACTTCCTGTGGACCGTGCGCTGCCATTTGCATTTCCTGACCGGCAAGGCCGAGGAACGGCTCTCCTTCGACGTGCAGCGCGAGATCGCCGCAGCGCTCGACTATCAGGACCGGCCGGGCCTTTCTGCCGTCGAGCGGTTCATGAAGCATTATTTCCTGGTGGCCAAGGATGTGGGCGATCTGACCCGGATCTTCTGCTCCGATCTCGAGGAACAGCAGGCCAAGGCCTCGCCCAGCATCGGTCAGGTCGTCTGGTCGAAATTTTCACGCCGCCAGCGCAAGATACCGGGCTCGATCGAATTCGTGTCCGACAGCGGACGGATCGCGCTTGCCGAGCCGGACGTCTTCAAGAAGGATCCGGTCGCTCTCATCCGCTTCTTCTACGTCGCCGTCATCAACGACCTTGAATTCCATCCCGACGCGCTGAAGATCGTTACCCGCTCCCTGTCGCTGATCAACAAGGACCTTCGGGAAAACGAAGAGGCGAACCGGCTGTTCCTGTCGATCCTGACCTCGCGCAATGATCCGGCACTTTATCTGAGGCGCATGAACGAGGCAGGCGTGCTCGGCCGGTTCATCCCGGAATTCGGGCGGATCGTGTCGATGATGCAGTTCAACATGTATCATCACTTCACTGTTGACGAGCATCTGATCCGCGCGGTCGGCGTGCTGTCGGAGATCGACAATGCCGGCGGGCAGTCCGAGCAGCATCCGCTGGCGGCACGGCTGATCCAGTCGCTCGACGACCGGGCCGTGCTCTATGTCGCGGTGCTGCTGCACGATGTCGCCAAGGGCCGCAAGGAAGATCATTCGATCGCCGGCGCTCGCGTCGCGCGCAAGCTCTGCCCGCGCTTCGGCATGACACCGAAGCAGACCGAGCTGGTCGCCTGGCTGATCGACAATCACCTGGTGATGTCGATGACTTCCCAGACCCGCGATCTCGCCGACCGCAAGACGGTGGTCGATTTCGTCGATACCGTGCAATCGCTCGACCGGCTGAACCTGCTGCTGATCCTGACCGTCTGCGATATCCGCGCCGTAGGTCCCGATGTCTGGAACGGCTGGAAGGGCCAGCTCCTGCGCACGCTCTACTACGAATCGGAAATCTTGCTGTCCGGCGGCTTCTCCGCCGTTTCCCGCAAGGCCCGCGCCGAACGCGCGGTGGAAGTGCTCGAAGATTCGCTGACGGGCTGGAGCGATGCCGAGCGGCACAAATACGCCAATCTGCAATATCAGAACTACCTGCTCTCGGTACCGCTCGAGGATCAGGTCCGCCATGCCCGTTTCATTCGTGACGCGGACAAGACGCGGCAGCTGTTTTCGACCATGGTGCGCACCAATGCGTTTCATGACATCACCGAGATCACGCTGCTTGCCCCGGACCACCCGCGGCTTCTGTCGATCATCGCGGGCGCCTGTGCGGCGACCGGCGCCAATATTGCCGACGCCCAGATCTTCACGACGACGGATGGCCGCGCGCTCGATACCATCCTTTTGAACCGCGCCTTTCCCGATGATGCGGACGAATTGCGGCGTGCCAACACGATCGGCAAGCTGATCGAGGATCTGCTGGCAGGCCGCAAGCACCTGAACGAGCTGATCGCGGCCCGCAAGCGCGAGCGCCGCTCGGTCAAGCCGTTTTCGGTTACCACCCATGTCTCGGTGTCGAACAAGCTTTCCAACATCTTCACCGTGATCGAGATCGAGTGCCTCGACCGCACCGGCCTTCTCGCCGACGTGACCCAGACGCTCTCGGAATTGTCGCTCGACATCCAGACGGCGCGGATCACGACCTTCGGCGAGAAGGTGATCGACAGCTTCTACGTGACCGATCTCGTGGGCGCCAAGATCACCAGCGAAAGCCGTCAGGCGGCGATTGTCGAGAGGATGAAGGCGGTGCTTGACGACAAGGGCGATGCCTATCGCAAGGGCATGCCGCCGGGCATGCTGCTGCCGGCCGAAGCCGAAAACAGGGCGCGCCGGGTCGAAATCAGGGATGGACGCAATAAATGAGCCTTGCCGGCAAGTTCGCCACCGTTGGTGGGGCAACATTCGCAAGCCGACTGTTCGGTTTCGCGCGTGAAACGATGATGGCGGCAGCTCTTGGCAATGGCGCGATGGCCGACGTTTTCTACGCCGCCTTCCGTTTTCCCAACCTGTTTCGCCGGCTGTTTGCCGAAGGCGCATTCAACGCCGCCTTCGTGCCGCTGTTTTCCAAGGAGATCGAGGAAAACGGGATCGACGGCGCCAAGCGCTTCTCCGAGCAAGTCCTGGGCGTTCTGTTTTCGGCCCTGTTCCTGATCACCGTGCTGATGGAACTGGCGATGCCGCTGATCGTGCGCTTCATCATCGCGCCCGGCTTTGCAGATGATGCCGACAAGTTCGAGATGACCGTGCGGCTGTCATCGGTGATGTTTCCCTATCTGATCTGCATGTCGCTGATGGCGATGATGAGCGGGATGCTGAATTCGCTGCACCGCTATTTCGCGGCCGCGATCGCGCCGGTTTTCCTCAATGTCGTGCTGATTGGCGTGCTGGCCTACGGCGTGTGGGTCAAGGCGGACCCGCAGATGATGGCGGAGTATCTCTCCTGGGGCGTGCTCGGCGCCGGCGTCATCCAGCTTGCCGTGGTCTGGTTCGATGTCCGCCGCGCCGGCATCCGCTTTACTTTCCGCCTGCCGAGGATCACGCCGAAGATCCGCCGTCTCGTGGCGCTCGCGGTGCCCGCTGCCATCACCGGCGGCGTCATCCAGATCAATCAGCTGATCGGCCAGGCGGTCGCCTCCGGCAAGGACGGGGCGATCTCGGCGCTGCAATATGCCGACCGGCTCTACCAGTTGCCGCTCGGCGTCGTCGGCGTTGCCGGCGGCGTGGTGCTGCTGCCGGAATTGTCGCGGGCGCTGAAGGGCGGCAATTTCAAGGAAGCCGGCCATATCCAGAACCGCACCATCGAATTCGTGCTGTTCCTGACGGTGCCGGCGGCTTTCGGCCTGATGATGATTTCGACCGAGATCACCCGGGTGCTTTACGAACGTGGCGCGTTCACGCCGGAAACCACCTCGCTGGTGGCCGCAATCATGACCGTCTATGCCTTCGGCCTGCCGGCCTTTGCGCTCACCAAGGCGCTGCAGCCCGCTTTCTATGCGCGCGAGAACACAAAGCTGCCGATGCGGTTCACGATGATCGCGGTCGGCATCAATTCCGTTCTGGCGATCTCGCTGTTTCCGATTCTCGCCGAACGCGGCATTGCGCTTGCCGAGGTGGTGTCGGGCTGGACCAATGTCGTGCTTCTTGCCACGACCCTATTCATCACCGGCCATCTGAAGCTCGACAGGCTTCTTGCCCGCCGTGTGCCGATGATTGTGCTGAGCGCGGCAGCAATGGCGGCGGCCGTGAAGTTTGCGGCGGTGAAGCTTGACCACTGGTTTGAGCCGGGATCGCATTTCCTTGATCAATTGGGCGGCGTGCTGATCCTGATCGCGGTCGCGATGGTCGTCTATTTCGGCCTCGTGCTTGCAACCGGTGGCGTCAACCGCGCGTTGATCATGAAGCTCGTTCGCCGCCGCCGGGGATAGTCCGGCTTCACAGTTTGACGCGTCGCGCGGGGCGGTGCATAAGCGCTGCCAGCAAAATTCAACCGACCGGGCCCTCCACCCGTCCGAAAGAGATGAGACATGAGCGAATTCAAGCCGCAAATCTTCTCCGGCATCCAGCCGACCGGCAATCTGCACCTCGGCAACTATCTTGGCGCGCTGCGCAAGTTCGTCGCGCTGCAGGAGCAGATGGACTGCATCTACTGCGTGGTCGACATGCATTCTCTGACGGCCCAGCTCGTCCATGAGGACCTGAAGGAGCAGACCCGCGCGATCACGGCGGCCTATCTCGCCTCCGGCATCGATCCGGTGAAGCACATCGTCTTCAACCAGTCGAAGGTGCGCGAGCATGCCGAACTCGCCTGGGTCTTCAATTGCGTTGCCCGCGTCGGCTGGATGAACCGGATGACACAGTTCAAGGACAAGGCCGGCAAGGACCGCGAGAACGCGTCGCTTGGCCTGCTTGCCTATCCGAGCCTGATGGCAGCCGACATTCTTCTCTACCGCGCAACGCACGTTCCGGTGGGCGATGACCAGAAGCAGCATCTGGAACTCACTCGCGATATTGCGATGAAGTTCAATCTGGATTTCGAAGGCAAGATCCGTAACAGCGGAACCGGCATCGACATTACCGTTGGCGATCAGCCGGTGCACGCCTTCTTCCCGATGGTCGAGCCGCTGATCGAGGGGCCTGCGCCGCGCGTGATGAGCCTCAAGGACGGCACCAAGAAGATGTCGAAATCCGACCCGTCGGACCTCTCGCGCATCAACCTCACCGACGATGCCGACACCGTGGCCCGCAAGATCCGCAAGGCGAAGACCGACCCGGATGCGCTGCCGAGCGAAATCGAGGGGCTGAAGGGCAGGGCGGAGGCCGACAATCTGGTTGGCATTTTCGCGGCCCTTTCCGATCGCGCCAAGGCGGATGTTCTTGCCGAATTCGGCGGCCAGCAGTTCTCGCAGTTCAAGCCGGCGCTTGCCGATCTCGCGGTTTCCGTGCTCGCGCCGATCACCGAGGAAATGCGCCGTCTCAACGACGATCCGGGGCATATCGACGCCGTTCTGAAGGATGGTGGAGAGCGCGCCGGGGTGATCGCGGAAAAGACCATGAAGGACGTCCACGAGATCGTCGGCCTTCTCTGACACTTGCTTTTTGCCCAATCGTGATATGATGCGCATCCGGCCCCATGGGGCCGGGCAGGGCCATTTGCTTGCCTTTTCGAATGTCCAACAAGCCTTCCTGACACTGGTGGAGTGACGCGACAATGGTTTCCAAACGTCTATCCGGCGAGGCCGGACATCGCCGCAAATTCATGGCCATCGTGGACGATACGCCCGAATGCATCCGCGCCGTGCGCTATGCCGGCCGCCGTGCCAAGAATTCCAATGGCGGCCTGGTGCTCTGCTACATCATTCCCGAGCAGGAGACCCAGCAGTGGATCGGCGTGCAGGAGATCATTCGCGCCGAGGCCCGCGAGGAAGCGGAATCGATCGTCAACCGTGCGGCGGAAAACGTGCGCGAGGCGATCGGCATCGAGCCTGAAATCGTAATCCTCGAGGGGGACAGGGCCGAACGGATCAATGCTGCCGTCGAGGAGGACCGCGATATCGCGATCCTGGTTCTGGCCGCCGGTCCTGCCAAGGAAGGGCCGGGTCCGCTGGTCTCGATGCTCGCGGCCCGCGGCAAGGCCTTCACCATTCCGGTGACGGTTCTGCCCGACGGGCTTGACGACGCCGATATCGACGCACTGTGCTGAACCCTTGCGCTTCGACGTTCGAGCGCCGATATAGGGGCAAACCGCCCGCAAAGATTTGGAGATGAAGATGTTCATCCAGACCGAAACGACCCCCAATCCCGCGACCCTGAAATTCCTGCCCGGCCGCGAAGTGATGGTGGGCGGCAATGTGGATTTCAAATCCGCCGACGATGCAATCGTGTCGCCGCTCGCCACGCGTCTGTTTGCCGTGCCCGGTGTGGAAGGCGTGATGTTTGGCTATGATTTCGTTGCCGTAACCAAGGGCGCCCCCGAGTGGCAGCACCTCAAGCCGGCAATCCTCGGCGCGATCATGGAGCATTTCCTGTCCGGCGCGCCGGTGATGGCCGAGGGCGCTTCTCCGGCGATCGATCCCGACAGCGATGAGGAGTTCTTCGATGAAGGCGATGAAACCATCGTCGCCACCATCAAGGAATTGCTCGAGACCCGCGTCCGTCCTGCCGTTGCGCAGGATGGCGGCGACATCACCTTCCGCGGCTATCGCGAGGGCACGGTGTTTCTCAACATGAAGGGTGCATGCTCCGGCTGCCCGTCATCCACGGCGACGCTGAAACACGGCGTCCAGAACCTGCTCCACCACTTCGTGCCTGAAGTGCAGGAAGTGGAAGCCGTCTGAGGACTGATATGCTTCTACTGGCGCTTGATACGGCACAGGCAGACTGCTCGGCCGCGGTGCTGGACTGCGCCTCCGGCACGGTTGCCGGCCGCGCGGTCGAGACCATCGGCAAGGGCCATGCCGAGCGGATGATGGCCGTGATCGATGCAGCCCTCGCTGGAGCCCGCGTGAAACCCGCAGACATCGGCCGCGTTGCCGTCAATGTGGGGCCGGGCTCGTTCACAGGCGTCCGCATCGCGGTTGCAACGGCGCGCGCTCTGGCGCTTGCGATCAAGGCCGAATGCGTTGGCGTTTCCTCGCTTTCGGCCATTGGCGAACAGCATCGGCTGGCGCGTCCCGGTGTGCCGATCCTTGCCACGCTCGATGCGCGGCGAGGGGAAGCCTTCGCCCAGGTCATCGATGCTGACGGCAATGCGGTGACGGAGCCTGCAGCCTATCGCTACGAGGACCTTGAAGGCTTGGCCCGCACCCATGGTGCCATTCCCGTTGGCACCGGTGCGATCGTCGCCGGCCTTGCCGAGGCCGCTGCGGAAGACCGCGTCGCCATCGAGACGCTCGCCTTGCTCGGTGCACGCACCAATCCCGGTCCTTCGGTTTCCCCGCTCTATCTGCGCGCCCCAGACGCCAAGCCGCAGATCGGCTTTGCTGTCGAAAGGGCGTGAGGGCATGCTTATGCCTTTTCTCGTCCCGCCATCCGCAAAGCCCCCCGATCTTCTCGCCCCGAAGGGGAAAGATGTCGCGAAAGCGACACTGAG
Source organism: Martelella limonii (assembly GCF_013344475.1). Lineage (GTDB taxonomy): Bacteria > Pseudomonadota > Alphaproteobacteria > Rhizobiales > Rhizobiaceae > Martelella > Martelella limonii. The sequence continues at coordinate 60,468 of NZ_JABUOU010000009.1, forward strand.
GGGGAAGTCCGTCCTCACGAACGCCCTCACGACGTTGAACCGCAGTTTCACCCTCACTGCCCCTCTCGGGGCATCTCTCCCGCAGGCGGGAGAGAGTATCGGGAACAAGCCTCGCGTTTCTTTCTTCAAGCTGGCGCGGTCGTGTGCGGAAGCGTTTTCGCGTTCGGCTGGAGAAGGCGTTCTTACGCCGCAGGCGCATCGCTATCACAAGGGAGGCAATCCATGCTGCCGTCCTTCCTGAAGCGCAATGCCGAATTCGATCTGTTTCCGCTTGAAGAGGAACATCTGAACCTTGCAGCCGATCTTCACCGCAAGCGGTTTTCGCCGGCGTGGAGCGCGGGCGAATTTCGCAAGCTTCTGGCGCAGGATCCAGTCTACGGCCATATCGTGCGTTCTTCGCGGCGGCCGGCTGCGGCTGCGGGTTTCGTTCTGGCGCGCAATGCCGGCGACGAATCGGAAATCCTGACGATCTGCGTCGACCGCCAGTTTGCCCGCAACGGGCTTGGCTGGCGGCTGATGGTGGCGGCGATGCAGGAGGCCAAGGCGCGCGGCGCCGAAGCCATGCTGCTTGAGGTCTCGGCGGAAAACGCGGCGGCAATCGCGCTTTACCAGAAGCTGCGCTTTGTCGAGGTCGGCCGGCGAAAGGCGTATTACACCCACGACGATGGTACCAGAACCACCGCGCTTGTCATGCGGCGCGAACTCCGCTAACCCGGAATCGTAAACGACGCTCAGCCGGTTCTCCGGCCTCAACCGCCGGTACACCTGGAATGAACGATCTGCCGAAAACGCTTGAGGAAATCTGCGCCGAACGCGGCATGCGCATGACCGAGCAGCGCCGGGTGGTGGCCCGCGTGCTGCAGGAGGCGGAGGACCATCCCGATGTCGAGGAACTGCACCGCCGTGCGGTGCTGGTCGACCAGCGGATCTCGATCTCCACCGTCTATCGCACGCTGAAGCTGTTCGAGGATGCGGGCATTATCGCCCGTCATGATTTCCGCGATGGCCGGTCGCGCTACGAGACGGTGCCGGAAGAGCATCACGACCATCTGATCGATCTGAAAACCGGGGTCGTGATCGAATTCCACTCGCCCGAGATCGAGGCGCTGCAGGAGCGGATCGCGCGCGAGTACGGATTGCGGCTGGTCGATCACCGGCTGGAGCTTTACGGCGTTCCGATCAAGAACCGGGGCGACTGAGCGGTGATCTGGCTGCGCTATTTCTATGTCGCCATCGTGCTGCTGGTGACCACGCTCGTGCTGTCGCCGCTGCAGATTGTGGCGCTGTGGAGGGGCTGGAAGATCGCGCGCAAATTGCCGCGCTACTGGCACATGGTCGCCTGTTTCGTTCTCGGCATCCGCATTCATGTCCATGGCGATCTCGAACACGCGCGGCCGCTGATGCTATCGGCCAATCACACCACATGGCTTGATATTGTGGTGCTGGGCCGGGTTGCAGATGTCGCCTTCATCGCCAAGAACGAGGTCAAGACCTGGCCGGTCTTCGGCCTGTTCGCAAGGCTGCAGAATTCGGTCTTCATTGAGCGCGCCGACAAGCGCGGCACGGGACGGCAGGTGGGCTCGATCGCCGAGCGGCTTTCGGCGGGCGAGATCATCGTCCTGTTTCCCGAAGGCACGACATCTGACGGCAACCGGATCTATCCGATCAAATATTCGCTTTTCGGCGCGGCCTCGACCGCTGTGCCGCAGTCGCCGACCGGCAAGGTTCATGTCCAGCCGGTGGCGGTTGCCTATACCGGCGTCAGGGGCCTGCCGATGGGCCGCGCGCTGCGTCCGATCGTCGCCTGGCCAGGCGATGTCGAGATGCTGCCCTCGCTTGCGGGCGTGATCAAGGCCGGCGCTTTCGATGTGGATGTCTGCTTCGGCGAGAGCGTGGTGTTCGATGCGGATACCAAGCGCAAGGAAGCCGCCGCCGAAATCGAGAGCCGCATGCGTACGCTTTTGGGCGAGCGGCTGCGCGGGCGCTGACGATTTCCTGATTTTCTCTTTTTTGATTTTCTCCTGGGGCAAACCGCGTTAAAAGGCCGCCATGAGCGAACAGATCACACTATCCCAGCCCGGCATCTCCAATCAGCGCAAGGTCTTCATCAAGACCTATGGCTGTCAGATGAACGTCTATGACAGCGAGCGCATGGGCGAGGCGCTGGCCGCTGACGGCTATCAGCCGACCGAGGTGATCGAGGATGCCGACCTGATCCTGCTCAACACCTGCCACATTCGCGAAAAGGCTGCCGAGAAGGTCTATTCGGCGCTCGGGCGTTACCGCGACCTCAAGGCCGAGCGGGCCAAGGATGGGCGCGAGACGCTGATCGGCGTAGCCGGCTGCGTCGCTCAGGCGGAAGGCGAGGAGATCCTGCGCCGCGCGCCGGATGTCGATGTCGTCATCGGCCCGCAGACCTATCACCGCCTGCCGGAGGCTCTGAGAAGGGCAAAGACCGGCGAGCGCGTGGTCGATACCGAATATGCAGTCGAAGACAAGTTCGATTACCTGCCGAAGAAGGAGCGCGGCGCGCGCCCGAAGAATGTCTCAGCCTTTTTGACCGTGCAGGAAGGCTGCGACAAGTTCTGCACCTTCTGCGTGGTGCCCTATACCCGCGGCTCGGAAATTTCCCGCTCGACCAAGCAGATCGTCGACGAGGCGCAGCGGCTTGCTGAAAATGGCGTGCGCGAGATCACGCTGCTCGGCCAGAACGTCAATGCCTGGCACGGCGAGAGCGCGGACGGTTCCGGCTGGGGCCTTGGCGACTTGCTGTTCCACCTGTCGGAAATCGAGGGCATTGCCCGGCTGCGCTACACCACCAGCCATCCGCGCGACATGGATGACCGGTTGATGGAGGCCCATCGCGATCTGCCGAAACTGATGCCCTATCTGCATCTTCCGGTGCAGGCGGGTTCCGACCGGATCCTGAAGGCGATGAACCGCCGCCATACGGCCGAAGATTACCTTGCCCTGATCGAACGCATCCGCGCGGCGCGTCCCGATATCGCGCTTTCCGGTGATTTCATCGTCGGCTTTCCCGGCGAGACCGACGCGGATTTCGAGGCGACGATGGCGCTCATCGAAAAGGTGCGTTACGCGCAGGCCTTCTCGTTCAAATATTCCCCGCGCCCCGGCACGCCCGGGGCTGATCTTGGCGATCAGGTGCCGGAAGCGGTCAAGGCTGACCGCCTGCAGCGGCTCCAGGCGCTGCTGACCCGCCATCAGCTTGAGTTCGCGCAGTCGCGGGTCGGTATGGAGATGGATATCCTGCTCGAAAAGCCGGGCCGCAATCCCGGCCAGCTCATTGGGCGTTCCCCCTGGCTGCAATCGGTGGTGATCGATGGCGGAAACGCTGCCATCGGCGATCTCGTGCGGGTGCGCATCACCGATGCCGCCACCAACAGCCTTGCGGGCGTCCGGCTTGCCTGATCGGTGACAATCCCATGAATTTGTCGGGGCGAAATACAATTCGCTTCACAAAGGGCAGAATCACGATTAGCCTTCTCACATGAAGCTTGATTGGCGAGTTGAGACTCACATTTCTGCCGTTTTACTTCTGTCTTTGACTGAACGATCCCCCATGTATCGTAACGAAGAAGACGCTGCTGTTGCCGGCAAGGCCGGACCGGTGGCGCCCCTTGCGTTTGACCCGAGGAGCAAGAACGCTTGAACGCTACTGATATGGTTGTCACGCACGCAAAATCGGCGGGCCCTGATGCCAGCCACTTCGTGCTCACCTTCGAGAACAATCGCTATGCCAGCGAATTGTTCGGTCAGTTTGATGAACATCTGAAATTGCTGGAGAAGGAGCTCGGCGTCGTCGCCGTGCCACGCGGCAATTCGGTGGCGCTGAGCGGCGCAACGCTCGCCACCCATCAAGCCCGCCGGGCGCTCGATTATCTTTACGCACAGCTGCAAAAAGGCGCGCAATTGGAAAAATCAGATGTCGAAGGGGCGATCCGCATGGCGCGGGCCGCCGATGATCAGCTGACGCTGCCGACGCTGGAGCGGAAGGCGAGGCTTTCCATGTCCCAGATTTCCACCCGCAAGAAATCGATTGCGGCGCGCACGCCGGCGCAGGACGGCTATATCCGCGCGATGGAGCGCAACGAGCTGGTGTTCGGCGTGGGGCCTGCCGGTACCGGCAAGACCTACCTCGCCGTTGCCTATGCCGCCCAGCTTCTGGAGCGCGGTGCGATCGAGAAGATCATCCTTTCGCGGCCTGCCGTGGAAGCTGGGGAGCGGCTCGGCTTTCTGCCGGGCGACATGAAGGAGAAGGTCGATCCCTATCTGCGTCCGCTCTATGACGCGCTCTACGACATGATCCCGGGCGATCGGGTGGAGCGCGCTATGACGGCCGGCGTAATCGAGATCGCACCGCTCGCCTTCATGCGCGGGCGCACGCTGACAAATGCGGCGGTAATCCTTGACGAGGCGCAGAACACGACGTCGATGCAGATGAAGATGTTCTTGACCCGTCTTGGCGAAAATTCGCGGATGATCATCACCGGCGATCCGAGCCAGGTCGACCTGCCGCGCGGCATCAAGTCGGGGCTGGTTGAGGCGCTCGACGTTCTGGAGGGCATCGAGGGTGTCTCGACCACCCGTTTCACCGACAAGGACGTGGTGCGCCATCCGCTGGTTGCCCGCATCGTGGCGGCCTATGAAGGCAGGACGCGTACGCCGGAGCCCCGCGGAGACGGTAACGCCTGATATGGCAAGTTTCGATTTTCAGGTGAGCCGGGAAGCCGATGGCTGGCCCGATGAGGCCGCTTTGGAAGCGCTGGTGATCCGCGTCATTGGCGCAGCCGCGAGCTATCTGGAGAAGGTCGAGGGGCAGCCATTTCCCGCCCACGACACGGAGCTGTCGCTGGTCTTTACCGATGATGCGGCGATCCGCGAGATCAATGCGGAATGGCGCGACAAGGACAAGGCGACCAACGTCCTGTCCTTTCCGGCCTTTCCTGTCATTCCCGGCGGTATGCCGGGCCCGATGCTGGGCGACATCGTGATTGCGCGCGAAACCGTGGCGCGCGAGGCGGAAGAGCTAGACAAGGGGTTCGACGATCACCTCACCCATCTTCTGGTGCATGGATTTCTGCATCTTTTGGGGTATGATCACATCGAAAACGACGATGCCGAAATTATGGAGCGTCTCGAGACTCGCATTTTGGCCACACTTGACCTATCTGATCCCTATCAGGGCAGCGACCCTCTCTAACGCCTAAGGAACAATGAACCAGCAACAGATTGTACCGCTCGGTGACAGCGGTCAGGATTCGGAAGACGGATCCGAGCTCGACGAGCCGAACAGTCCGGAGACGGGCAAAACACATCACAAAACGTCCGCCTCGCCCCTGAAGGGGCTGCTCCTGTACTTCAAGCGCAACGGGAACGCGACTTCGCGCCTGCGCGAAGATCTGGAAGATGCGCTGTCTGCCGACAAATCCGGCGAAAACGATTTCTCTCCCGAAGAGCGGGCCATGCTCAACAACATCCTCTCCTTCCGCGAGGTGCGAGTCGAGGATGTGATGGTGCCCCGCGCCGATATCGATGCGGTCGAGCAGGCGATGACGATCGGGGAATTGCTGCTGGTTTTCGAAAATTGCGGCCATTCGCGCATGCCGGTGTTCTGCGAAACGCTGGATGATCCGCGCGGTATGGTCCATATCCGCGATCTGCTGGCCTATATCTCCAAGCAGGCGCGCGGCCGCAGGCGGCCCCGGGTCGCCAATGCCCGCGACGCCGCCAAGAACGGCGCGACCAAATCCAGCGAGATCAAGCCCACGGAGCGCCAGACCAAGGCGCAGCAGAGCGCGCTCGATCTGGCCAAGGTCAGCCTCGAAAAGACCATCCTCGAGGCCGGGCTCATCCGCCCCGTTCTGTTCGTTCCGCCATCCATGCTTGCCTCGGACCTGTTGCAGCGCATGCAGGCCGGTCGCACCCAGATGGCGCTCGTGATCGACGAATATGGCGGGACCGACGGTCTCGTCTCCCATGAGGACATCGTCGAAATGGTCATCGGCGAGATTGACGACGAGCACGATTCCGAAGAAGCCATGTTCACCCGCGTGTCCGACGACGTCTATCTCGCCGACGCCCGTGTCGAGCTTGAGGATATCGCGGAAGCCATCGGTCCGGATTTCGAGATCGACGATCATGCTGAGGATGTCGACACGCTTGGCGGTCTGATCTTCTCGAGCATCGGCCGGATTCCGGCGCGCGGCGAGGTGATCCAGCTTCCGGGCTTCGAGGTTCACATTCTTGATGCCGATCCGCGCCGCATCCGAAGGGTGCGTATCCTGCGCAAGCGCGGTCCCGCGCGTCGGCGCTATCAGGCGCGCGCCGGCGGCAATGACGAGGGCCGCGAGGCGATCCGTCATGAAGAAGAGCATGACGTTTCCTACCATGATGACGACGGCGAAGCGCGTGACAGCCAATAGGCGGCGATGAACTGCCGGAGGGGAACGCTGCGTTGCAACGGCTTTCAGCCTATCTTGGAAACCTAAACGGCTGGGCGCGTCGCGGCTGGCTGTTCGGCGCCGGCGCGCTCGCAACCTTCGCGCTCGCCCCTTACGGGCTGCTGCCCGTGATGTTCATCGCCTTGCCGGTCCTGGTGCTGATCATGGACGGGATTGTGCCCGGCAAACCCGTGCGGGGAAGGCTTGCGGCCGGTTTCGGCAGCTTGTGGTGGTTCGGCTTCGGTTACTTCGTATTCGGCCTGTGGTGGCTGGGAGTTGCGATCTGGAAGGATGGCGCCTATTTCGCGCTGCCGCTCGCCGTATTCGCTTTCCCGGCAGGCCTTGCCGTATTCTACGGCCTTGCAGGTGCCGCGGCTGCGCTTTTCTGGCGGCCTGGATCGCTCAGGATCGTCGCGCTTTCCATCGCGATGGTGGCGGCCGAATGGCTGCGTGGTCATCTTGCCTCCGGCTTTCCCTGGAACGCGATCGCTTATACGGCGATGCCTGTGCCGCTGCTGATGCAGTCGATCCGGCTCGCCGGTCTCTATGTCATGTGCGGGCTTGCGGTCTATGTCTTCGCAAGCCCGGCGCTTCTTGCCGCATCGCGGGGAAGGGCCGTCGGGCTTCTGCTTGCGGCTGCGCTCGTTGCTCTCGATCTCGGCTATGGCTGGCAGAGGCTCAGCATGGATGAGCCGGAAGGAGGGCGAAGCGTCCGTGTCCGACTGGTCCAGCCAGCCTTCGGCGACATGGACTGGAGCACGCCGGAAGGGCGCGAAGAGGTATTTGCCACGCTGATGGCACTGTCCGGTCAACCGCCGGCCGAGGGCGAACTGCCTCCGGAGGTGATCATCTGGCCGGAAAGCGTGCTGCCCTTCACCCTCGAATCACGCGACGATGCGCGCACCGCCATTGGCGAATTGCTGCAGCCCGGCCAGTCTCTGATGCTGGGGGCGGCGAGTTTTGCAGGCCGGAAACCCGATGGCTGGCCGCAGTTTTACAATGCCATATACGCTCTCGACGATGCCGGAGCCACGATTTCTGTTGCCGGAAAGACCCACCTCGTTCCTTTCGGCGAATATCTTCCGTTCGAGGATTTTTTCCGCTCGATCGGGCTGGACGCGATTACAACGTTACCAGGTGGTTACGTTCCGGTTCAGGACAGGCGGCTCCTGCATCTGCCGGACGGGCTGACGCTCTATCCGTTGATCTGCTACGAAGCGGTCTTCCCGCGCCTTATCGACAACCAGACGGAAAACGCGTCGGCACTGGTCAACATCACCTATGACGCCTGGTTCGGCCGGACGCCCGGCCCTTTTCAACACTTTGCGCAGGCAAGGCTGAGAGCGGTAGAGGCAGGCAGGCCTCTGGTGCGCGTGGGGGAGAACGGCATCACCGCGATCGTCGATTCACGCGGTCGCGTCATCGAGAGAGCGCCGTTTGACGAGCGTGCAATATTGGATGGAATACTCAGGCTTCGTTAGAAAATCGTAACGTTCCAAATTTACGTTGTCGAGCAAAATTGCCACACCAATTTCTCAATTAGCAAAACCTTACTCATCTAATGGTTTTAGGTTTCGGGCGTAATTGACCGCATTACTACAAAATTGCATAGTGAAAGCACCTGGCATTCAACTATGGCTTTTTATCGCCTTACTCGCAGGGCTTGATGGCTCTCCGGCATGGCGCGGAATATCCTTGCCGGGTCAAAAAAACAGGACGAAAAATGACAGAAAACAAGAAGAAGCCGAACCCCATCGACATTCATGTCGGGAGTCGGATCAGGTTGCGCCGTACTATGTTGGGCATGAGCCAGGAGAAGCTGGGCGAGAGCCTCGGCATCACCTTTCAGCAGATCCAGAAATATGAAAAGGGCACAAATCGCGTCGGCGCAAGCCGGCTGCAGAATATCTCGACCATCCTCAATGTCCCGGTCTCATTCTTTTTCGAGGACGCACCAGGCGAACAGGGCGCCGGCGCTTCGGGAATGGCTGAGGCTTCGAGCTCCAGCTATGTGGTCGACTTCCTCTCATCCTCCGAGGGATTGCAGCTCAATCGCGCATTTGTGAAGATCGGCGACGCCAAGGTTCGACGCAAGCTCGTCGATCTGGTGAAGTCGCTCGCAGCGGAAGCAGACTGACCTGACGGCTGGATTTTGACGCAGTGTGGGGAGAGCAAATCGCTCTCCTCGGGTCAAACACTCGTGTTGAAATCCGGCTTACGGCACGGATATAAAGATATGCTGATATCGTTGTGCGCTTGTCAGGACGGTATGAAGCGTTTATCAAAATCGGGACAATTTCTATGAGGGGAATCCCGATGCGTGCAAACTATCTCTTCACCAGTGAGTCCGTTTCCGAAGGCCATCCCGACAAGGTTTGTGACCGTATCTCCGACGAGATCGTGGATCTGGTTTATCGCGAAGCTGTGAAAACCGGTGTCGATCCCTGGTCCGTGCGCATTGCCTGCGAAACCCTTGCCACCACCAACCGCGTGGTCATTGCAGGCGAAGTCCGCCTGCCGCCGAGCCTGATGAAGCTTGACAAGAACGGCAAGGAGATCGTCAATCCCTCCCGTTTCAAGACCGCTGCACGCCGCGCGATCCGCAGCATCGGCTACGAGCAGGACGGTTTTCACTGGAAGACGGCCCGCATCGATGTGCTGCTGCACGCCCAGTCCGCCCACATTGCACAGGGTGTCGACAATGCTTCCGATCGTCAGGGTGACGAGGGTGCGGGCGACCAGGGCATCATGTTCGGCTTTGCCTGCCGCGAGACGCCGGATCTGATGCCGGCCCCGATCTATTATGCCCACCGCATTCTCCAGACCCTTTCCGAAGCCCGCAAGGCGGGCGAGGGCGAGGTCGCAAAGCTCGGCCCCGATGCCAAGAGCCAGGTGACGGTGCACTACAAGGATGGCAAGCCGGCGGCCGTGACCTCGATCGTGCTGTCGACCCAGCATTTCGATGAAAGCTGGGATTCGAAGAAGGTCCGCAGCGTTGTCGAGCCGTATATCCGCGAGGCGCTGGGAGATCTTCCGATCGCCGATGATTGCGTCTGGTACATCAACCCGACCGGCAAGTTCGTGATCGGCGGTCCGGATGGCGACGCTGGCCTTACCGGCCGCAAGATCATTGTCGACACCTATGGTGGCGCAGCCCCCCATGGCGGTGGCGCGTTTTCGGGCAAGGACACCACCAAGGTGGACCGCTCGGCAGCCTACGCCGCACGCTATCTGGCGAAGAATGTGGTTGCGGCCAATCTCGCCGAAAAATGCACCATCCAGCTTGCCTATGCGATTGGCGTTGCCCAGCCGCTTGCCGTCTATGTGGATCTGCACGGGACCGGCAAGGTGACGGAAGAACAGGTTGAAAAGGCGATCCGTGCCGTGATGGACCTTTCGCCCTCCGGCATCCGCCGTCACCTCGACCTCAACAAGCCGATCTATGCCAAGACCTCTGCATACGGCCATTTCGGCCGCAAGGCAGGCCGCGACGGTTCGTTCTCGTGGGAACGTCTGGATCTCGTCAAGCCGCTGAAGCAAGCGCTGAAGGATTGACCGAACCCGTGAGTGACGAGAGCCAGAACCAGACGGGGCGGGCGTTTTTCGGCCGCCGCAAGGGCAAGCCACTGCGCGAGCGCCAGGCCCGCAATCTCGACAAGCTTCTGCCGGAGCTTGCCGTCGACCCGGCATCGCAAGCGCCAGCTGATATTCGCAATCTCTTTCTGACGCCCGTCAAGCGGGTGCGGCTCGAGATTGGGTTCGGCGGCGGCGAGCATCTGTTTCACCGCCTCGTCGAGGACCCGTTTACAGGTTTCATTGGCATTGAGCCCTTCGTGAATTCCATGGCGAAGATGCTGGGGCGGGTGGATCAGGCCATACCCGGCAATCTCAGGCTTTATGATGATGATGCGGTCGATGTTCTCGACTGGCTGCCGGATGCCTCGATCGACCAGATCGATCTGCTTTATCCCGACCCTTGGCCGAAGAAGAAGCACTGGAAACGGCGCTTCGTGTCCAAGGCCAATCTCGACCGGTTCTATCGCGTGCTGAAGCCGGGCGGGCTGTTCTGCTTTGCCTCGGACATTGACAGCTATGTCAACTGGACGCTGCTTCACTGCAAGCAGCATGGCGGGTTTGAGTGGCAGGCTGAAACCGCGGCGGACTGGCTGACGCCATACGACAATTGGCCGAGCACGCGCTATGAAGCAAAGGCGCGCCGCGAGGGGCGGGGCAGTGCCTATTTGACCTTCGTGCGGCGATAGGCGCACGCGTCAAACGGGATTGGAAACGGGCTCTGGAAGATGCGGCAAACGGCCGATCACGCGGCCGCATCGTTTCAGTGCAGGGTAACGGTCTTCAGATCGTCTTCCATCGCCTTGAAGAATACGCTGGTGCGGTTTTCCGTGAGAAGCAGCAGCGTTCCATCGGCGGAAAACAGCGCCCAGAGCTTGTCCGCGGTCTTCAGGGATGCAGCATCGGGAAAATGGCGGAGCGCTTCGGTGCGGTCGAATTCGCGGTAATAGCCGATCCTGCCGGCGCCGAATTCTGCGAGATGTTCGAGGGACCGTTCCGTGCCCTGGATGTTCATGAAGCCGCTTCCTGAGAAAAGAGAACTGGAAATCAGGGCAAACCTTCGCAGAAGTCCGGAAGCCCGTGTTTTTACAGTCCTATTGTGAAACGGAAATCTTAATTTTTCGTACCTCCTGCGGGCGGTGAGCGAGGTCGATCGACAATAATCCGCGTTCGAGCCCGGCGCGGATCACTTCCATGCCGTCGGCCAGCGCAAACTGGCGGCGGAACTGGCGTCCGGCAATGCCGCGAAACAGATATTCGCCTTCCTCGCGCTCTTCCGCCCGGCCGCTGACGATCAGCACCGAGCCTTCGATCACGACATCGAGCTCGCTTTCGCTGAAGCCGGCAACGGCAAGCGTCAGCCGCAGGAAGCCAGCCTCGCCATTGCCTGGAAACCAGGCAACATCGAAGGGGGGATAGCCGGACGCACCCTTCATGGCGTTCATGGTGCTGGCGAGACGTGGATCGAATCTGAGGTCAATTCTGGGCATGGGGCTTCCGTCTTTTCGCACCAGTTTGCCAAGTCCGGTTCGCCTTGACAATCCTCGGCCCGGTGTCCATTCACAAGGCATCCATATTCAGTTGGGGTTTGAAAATGAGCGCACGCAAAATCATCATCGATACCGATCCCGGTCAGGACGACGCAGCCGCGATCATGCTGGCGCTTGCAAGCGAGGACGAGATCGAGGTTCTGGGGATCACAGCCGTCGCCGGCAATGTGCCGCTCGACAAGACCGAACGCAATGCCCGGATCGTCTGCGAACTTTCCGGCCGCTCCGACATCAAGGTTTTTGCCGGCTGCGACAAGCCCATGCGCCGCCCGCTGATCACCGCCGAGCATGTGCACGGCAAGACCGGCCTCGATGGTCCCGAGCTTGACGAGCCGACCATGGCGCTTGCCGATGGCCATGCCGTCGATTTCATCATCGAGACGCTGCGCAGCGCGCCGGAAAAGACGGTCACGCTCTGCACGCTCGGACCGCTCACCAATATCGGCACGGCGCTTGAAAAGGCCCCCGATATTGCCGGGCGGGTGCAGGAAATCGTGATGATGGGCGGCGGCTACTTCGAGGGCGGCAACATCACGCCGTCCGCAGAATTCAACATCTATGTCGATCCGGAAGCAGCCGAGATCGTGTTCCGCTCGGGTATCCCGATCGTGATGATGCCGCTCGACGTCACCCATCAGCTGCTCTGCCTCAAGGAGCGCGTCGACCGCATCGATGCCATCGGCCGTCCGGCCGCGCAGGCGATCGCCGCGATGCTGCGGTTTTACGAGCGCTTCGATGTCGAGAAATACGGCTCCGATGGCGGACCGCTGCATGATCCGACGGTCACGGCCTATCTCGTCAAGCCGGAACTGTTCTCCGGCCGCCACTGCAATGTCGAGATCGAAACCCAGTCCGAGCTGACGCTCGGTGCGACCGTGATCGACTGGTGGCGGGTGACCGATCGCAAGCCGAATGCGCTCGTCATCGGCAAGGCCGATGCCGACGGGTTCTTCGCGCTTCTGACCGAGCGGCTGTCGCGGCTTTGAACTTCAGCGGCCCGAAAGCTTTTCGGGCCGCGGTCCGCCATGGGCCCAGTCGAGCAATTCGACCGTGTGCAGGATCGGTGTCGCTGTGCCGCTCGCAATCTGGGTGATGCAGCCGATATTGCCGGTGGCGATCACATCGGGCTTGAGGGCCGTGATGTTCCTGACCTTCCTGGCCTTCAGCTTCTCCGAAATCTCCGGCTGCATGATGTTGTAGGTGCCCGCTGAGCCGCAGCAGAGATGTCCCTCCGCAGGTTCCCTGACGGCGAATCCTGCGCTTTCCAGCAGCAGCTTCGGCACGGCCTTGATCTGCTGGCCGTGCTGCATCGAACAGGCGGAGTGATAGGCGACGGTGATGTTCTTTCGCGGCTGGTCCTCAAGCCCAAGCGTTGCAAGATATTCGGTAATGTCCTTTGCAAGCCCCGAAATCCGCGCCGCCTTTTCGGCATAGGCGGGATCAAGCGCGAGCATGTGGCCATAATCCTTGATCGTGGTGCCGCAACCGGACGCGGTGATGATGATGGCGTCAAGGCCGCCGGCATCGGCTTCGCGGGTCCAGACATCGACATTGCGGCGGGCTTCGGCAAGCGCCTGCTCCTCGCGGCCCATATGGTGCACCAGCGCGCCGCAGCAGCCTTCGCCCTCCGGCACGATCACTTCGATGCCAAGCCGGGTCAGGAGGCGGACGGTGGCCTCGTTGATCGCAGGATCGAGAACGGATTGCGCGCAGCCGGTCAGAAGCGCCACGCGGCCGCGCCGTTCGCCCTTTGCCTCGTGCGCGCCGGGGCTGGAGACCGGTGAGCGGGCAGGCAGGCGGCGCGGTGCAAGCTTCAGCATGGCCTCGAACGGCTTCAGCGCCTCGCTGCCCGAGAAAAGCCCGGCGAAGGGCCGGCCGAGGCGGGCGAGCCCGAGCGCTGCGCGAAAACGGGCGGGGTAGGGCAGGACCGCTGCCAGCACGGCGCGGGTGAAGCGGTTGAGCGCCGGACGCCTGTAGGTCTTTTCGATATGGACCCGGGCGTGGTCGACCAGATGCATGTAATCGACCCCGGAAGGACAGGTGCTGACACAGGAAAGGCAGGAGAGGCAGCGATCGATATGGGTAACCGTTTCCCTGTCCGCCGGCCGGTCATTCTCCAGCATGTCCTTGATCAGGTAGATCCGCCCGCGCGGACTGTCGAGCTCGTTGCCAAGCGTCACATAGGTCGGACAGGTGGCGGTGCAGAAGCCGCAATGCACGCATTTGCGCAGGATGGATTCGGCTTCTGCGACCTTCGGATCGGCAAGCTGGGCGAGCGAAAAACCGGTTTGCATCGATCAGATCAGCCAGCTCTGAGGATTTGAAATCGGTTCGTTGCGGGTAACCTTCTGCAGGCCGACCAGCACGCGGGCGATCACCCAGACGCCGGTGACGATGAAACCGACGAAGCCTATCAGAAGCAGGGTGAGGATCGTCGAGACGACCGCCATCGCAAGCGCGATCCAGAAGGTGCGGATCGCCCAGGTGTAATGCGTCTGGAGCCATGCTTCGGCCTTGCCCCGGTTCATATAGGCGGAAATCAGCCCGATGACGCTGGCGACGACCACGAGGAAGCTCACCAGATAGAGGATATAGATCAGGATGATGTTGTTGCGGGTCGGGTCCATCCAGCCGTCGCCGAAGCGCTTGGGCGGCTCGTATTGCGGATCGCTCATGCGGTCATCTCCTGTCTTGCCATCTTGCCGGGGCTGAAAATCCCCTTCGGGTCCAGTTTCATGCGAATGCGGGCTTCAAGCGCCGCAACTGCGGGTGGCTGCGGCTCGAAGGCGGGGGTCTCGGCGCGGGTCTGCGGATCGGCGCGCATCAGCGTTGCATGTCCGCCGCCGTGATGGGCAATCAGCCTGCGCAGCGCCTTATCCTCGGCTGGGCCATCCATGCGCATCCAGATCAGTCCGCCCTGCCAGTCGTAAAACGCATCGACGGCCGCCCCAAGCCGCATCGTACCGACGAGATCGGCTGCGACCGACGGCGTGACGCTGACACGCCAGAGCGGACGCTGCGATCCGTCCTGGTAGGGAGCGACATCGCGGATCTCGCGCCACAGCGTCTTCGTGTCGTCATCGCCGAGCCGCGCAAGCGGACCGAAGTGTTCGGCGTAGGCGACAAGCTTTTCAAGGCGCGCCGACACCGAAGCAGGCAGGCCCTCAAGCCGCAGGCAGGTGGCGCTGTCACCCGTCAGCCGGCCATCGAGAAAAGCGGAGCGCACGCTGTAGGGCAGGTGGGCGGCACCCGATACCTCAACCGAAAGCGCCATCGCCGCCGCCATCAGCCTGATTGCGTCCTCCTCGGCAAGATCCGAGACGATCAGCGTTGCAGATGCCTTGGGGGCGGGCAGAACCTTGAAGGTCACCTCTGTCAGAAAACCGAGCGTGCCGTGGGAGCCGGCCAGAAGTCTTGAGAGATCGAGCCCGGTGACGTTCTTCATCACGCGTCCGCCGGCACGCACCGTCTCGCCGCATCCGTTGATGAAGCGGATGCCGAGCAGGTGGTCGCGGGCGGCACCCGCAAGCGCAAACCGGCGGGGGCCGGAGACATTTGCGGCAAACACGCCGCCGATTGTCGGCGTGCCTGACGTGGCCATGATGCCGCGATGGTCCATGGGCTCGAAGGCGAGGTACTGGCCGTTTGCGGCAAGGGCCGCCTCGATCTCGGCGACCGGCGTGCCGGCCATCGCCGTCATCACCATTTCGGCGGGCTCATAGGCGACGATGCCGGAAAGCGCTCGGGCGGAAAGCGTGGTTGCCGCCTCGACCGGATTGCCGAAACCGGTGCGGGTATTGCCGCCGCAAAGACGCAGCGGCGTGCCGGTCTCAAAATGGCTGGCGATGATCGCGGCGGCCTCGGCCTCGGTGTCGGGCGTCAAAAGCTCAGTCATTGCGCCCCTCCAGAGGAAACACCTTGGACGGGTTCAGCACCCAGGCGGGATCGAAGGCCGCGCGCACCGCCATCTGCTGGGCAAGGTCGGCCTCGCCATACTGGAAGCGCATCAGATCACGCTTCTCGATGCCGACACCATGCTCGCCGGTCAGGCATCCGCCTGCCTCCACGCAAAGCTTCAGGATTTCGGATCCTGCCTCTTCGGCGCGGGCGGCATCCTCCGGGTCGTTGATGTTATAGAGGATCAGCGGGTGCATGTTGCCGTCGCCGGCGTGGAACACATTGGCGACCCTGAGGCCGTAGCGATCGGTGATCTCGCTCGTTCGTCTCAGCACATAGGAGAGCTTGCTGAGCGGCACGGTGCCGTCCATGCAGATGTAGTCGGCAATGCGGCCGGTGGCGCCGAAGGCGGACTTGCGACCCTTCCAGATCAGCGCTGCCTCGGTTGCCGACTGACTGCGGCGGATCGCCATCACGCCATGGGTTTCCGCAATCGCGATGATGCTCGCAAGCATCGCTTCCATTTCCTGTTCCGATCCTTCTACCTCGATGATCAGAAGTGCTGCGGCATCGAGCGGATAGCCCGCATGGGCAAAGGCCTCGCAGATTTCGATGGCGGGCTTGTCCATGAACTCGATCGCGACGGGAATGATGCCGGCGGCGATGATATCGGTCACGCAGGCGCCCGCACTTTCAGACGTCGGGAAGCCGAACAGAACAGGGCGCGCGCCTTCAGGCTTTGCCAGCAGGCGCACCGTGGCCTCGGTGATGATGCCGAGCTGGCCTTCAGAGCCGCAGACGAGCGCCATCAGGTCGAGATGGCCGCTGTCAAGCATCTTGCCGCCAAGCTCGATGATCGTACCGTCGATCAGGACGATCTTGACGCCGAGCAGGTTATTGGTGGTGACGCCGTATTTCAGGCAGTGCGCGCCGCCGGAATTCATGCCGATATTGCCGCCGATCGTGCAGGCAAGCTGGGAGCTTGGATCGGGCGCATAGAAGAAGCCTTCCGCGGTCACCGCTTCCGAGATCGCGATATTGGTGACGCCGGCCTCGACGACTGCAGCCCGGTTGGGCAGGTCGATATCGAGAATACGGTTCATCCGCGACAGGCCGAGTATGATCGCATCTTCCTGTCCGATCGCGCCGCCCGAAAGCGAGGTTCCGGCGCCGCGCGGCACGACGGGAATGGTGTTTTCGTGGCAATAGCGCAGCACGCGCGCGACATCTTCCGTTGTCTGCGGCAGACAGACGGCAAGCGGAACGCGGTGATAGGCGAGAAAGGCATCGGTCTCGAACGGCACCAGTTCGCGCGGCTCATGCACCAGCGCATCGGCCGGCAGCAGGGCCTTCAGGTCTGAAATGATCGCGTCCCGCCGTGCCAGAATGCCGGCATCAGGTGCGCGAAATGCGATTGCGCCTGTCAATGGTGGCCTCCAGAGCGCGACCGGCCATCAGGCGTCGCGCAAAAACAAGGGATATGATCGTCACCCGCAAGGTCACTCTCTAACATTGGCTTGGCAGGGAGACAAATGCTAACACTTTTTCCGGTGCGGCAATAATCGTGGTGATTATGAAAAATCTGCAGGATCTGGAAGTGTTTGCCGAGGTCGCTTCGACCGGGAGCATGAGCGAGGCGGGCAGGGCGCTCAGGCTTTCGCCCGCCGTGATATCCAAAAGCATCCGCCGTCTGGAAGAGCAGCTTGGGGTCAGGCTGCTCCAGCGAACCACAAGGATGGTCACGCTGACGGAAACCGGGCGCGGATTTTACGAGCGCCTGCTTCCGGTTCTCGCCGGTATGGAAGAGGCCGAGGCCTTTGTGGAAGGTCATGCCTCGGCGGTGCGCGGCAGGCTCAGGATTTCGGCGCCGACCTCCTTCGGCAGGCTCCACGTCGCGCCCCATCTTGCCGCTTTCATGAATGCGCATGAAGGCCTGGAGATCGAACTCATCCTCAGCGATTCCTTTGTCGATATCGTTGCCGACGGGTTCGATCTGGCGATCAGGATTGGCAATCTCGCCGATTCGACGCTGGTTGCCCGAAAGCTTGCGCCGGTGCGCCGGGTGTTGTGCGCATCGCGCGGCTATGTAGAGCGTCATGGGGCACCCGGGGACCTGAAGGCGCTGGAAGGCCATCTCTGCCTTCCCGCCCATAATGGCGAGCCCTGGAAGCTGGAGGGTCCGGAGGGACCGGTCACCTTTCGACCGGTCGGTCGGCTTGCGACCAATTCCAGCGAGGTCGTCCGGGAGGCTGTGCTTGCAGGCATGGGGATCGCGCTGCGCTCAAGCTGGGATATCGGACCTGCGCTTGCGACGGGGGATCTGGTCCAGGTCTTGCCCGCGTACCGCAGCCCGGAAAATGTCGGCCTTTTTGCGGTTTACGCCTCGCGCAGCTTCTTGCCCGCCAAGGTGCGGCTGTTCATCGACTTTCTTGCAGAGCTCTACGGCCCGACCCCTTACTGGGATCGGGCCATATCCTAGACGTCAGGCCACCACCAGTATGCCGGTCAGGAGTGCAATCAGGAGAACCGCAAGAACGACGAAGATCAGGATTTTAGCAATGCCGGCGGAAACGCCGGCAACTCCGCGAAAGCCCAGAAGGCTGGCGACGGCTGCGATGATCAGCAGAATCAGAATCCAGTGAAGCATGATGTGGCCTTTCGAATATTAGCAAAATCAATAGCTATGCCAGACAACGGTGGCGAACGCCTTTAAGTTCCCCACCCTCACGAAGGGCTTGACATATGGCCCGTGCGCGGCCGATCCTTCGTTTGACCGCGCGTGCAAACGAATTTCACAAAATCTTCACGCGCCCGTAAAATTTCGAATGCAACTTCGTGTTACAAGATACGATCCTGTGAATGGCGCCCCTGGTTGGCGATTGTGATTCGGCGGAAGGAAGAGGATGGCCAAGGGTGAAAATCCGGCTGACGGCGAGGCTGAGGCCCGCCAGCAGTATGCAGCGCTCTGCTATCGTCTGGCCAAGTCCAAGAAGAAGAAAACCATTGAGGTTCTGCTGATCACCAGCCGCGATACCGGGCGCTGGGTGACGCCGAAAGGCTGGCCGATGGCCAACAAGGCGCCGCATGAAGTGGCCGAGCGCGAGGCCTATGAGGAAGCCGGTATCAAGGGCAGGATTTCCGACAAGCCGGTTGGCAATTTCCGCTACCTGAAGCGCCTCAACGATGGGTCGGCCGTGCCATGTGTGGTTGAGTTGTTTCCGCTGCTGGTCCGCAAGGCGAAGGCACGCTTTCCCGAGCGCGATGAACGCGTGCGCAAATGGGCGACGCCGGAGCAGGCCGCGGAAATGGTCGATGAGTATGAGCTGAAAACGCTGCTGATGGATTTCGCGGGCAGCATCAGCCCCTGAGCGCAACGCCTGCGCCTTCGCGGCGCCGCGTTTGTCGTGCCTGTCCTGCAAAACCGCCGATGGTTGCTCCGCCCCGCCTTGCCGTGCAAGAACACCGATGCGCCGAAGATGGCGCGCGTGTTTCTTCATTCGATACGATCCTTCACGAGCCTTGCCCATGCGCGCAAATTACCGCCTGCAACGTCTTTTTCTCGAAGCCGATCTTGGCGCTCACGCCGAGATCGAGGCCGACAAGAACCAGTTCCACTATCTCGCCCATGTGCTGCGCGCCGAAGAAGGGCTTGAGCTTCTCGCCTTCAACGGGCGGGATGGCGAATGGCTGATGCGGGTGACCTTTCCGACGCGCAAGAAGATCACCCTCGTCGCGGTGGAGCAGACCCGTCCCCAGCCTGCGCGGCCCGACCTTCATTACCTGTTTGCGCCGCTCAAGACCGGACGCATGGATTACATGGTGCAGAAGGCGGTGGAGATGGGGGCCGGCATCATTCAGCCGGTCATGACCCGCCACGTACAGGGCAAGCCTGCCAAGAGCGAGCGCCTGGAAGCCAATATCATCGAGGCTGCCGAACAGTGCGGCGTGCTGAGCGTGCCGGAGCTTCGCGAACCTCAGCGGCTCGAGGATATCCTCGATGCCTGGCCTGCCGACCGGCATCTGATCTTCTGCGATGAGGGGGCGGAAAGCCAGAACCCTATCGATGCGCTAAGGGCGGTCGAAGCTGAGAAGCTGGCGCTGATCGTCGGTCCCGAGGGCGGTTTTTCGGAAGAGGAGCGGGCGCTGTTGCGCGGACTTTCCTTCGTCACGGCGATCCCTCTGGGTCCGAGAATTCTGAGAGCCGATACCGCGGCTGTCGCAGCGCTTGCCGTCATCCAGGCAACAATCGGCGACTGGCGCTAGGGGCGTGCGGCACCAAACGTGATCGCGGGGCGTTTATAAGCCAATCAAAGAAATTGACTTGATCGGACCTTGGATACGGTCCATGAGCGAGTTGCGCCCGTTTCGGGTGCGTGCTGGAATAACGAGGAAGCTTGCATGGCCCGTGATACGTCCGACGGGACACCGATTACCGCGAAGGCGGAGCTGGTTGAACATCTTGAAGCCGGCTGCAAGCCCGAGTCCGATTTTCGCATCGGGACCGAGCATGAGAAATTCCCGTTCTTCAAGGCCGACAATTCGCCCGTGCCCTATGAGGGTGAGCGGTCGATCTCGGCAATCCTGAAGGGGATGCAGGGAAAGCTCGGCTGGGACGCCATCATGGATGGCGACAATATCATCGGTCTTTCCGAGCCTTCCGGCATGGGCGCGATTTCGCTGGAGCCCGGCGGACAGTTCGAACTTTCCGGCGCCGCGCTGAAGACGCTGCATGAAACCTGCCGCGAGTCGAACCGACATCTGGCCGTGCTGCGCGGCGTTGCCGAGCCCATGGGCATCGGTTTCCTGGGCATTGGCGGCAGCCCGAAATGGACGCGCGCGGAAACGCCGCGCATGCCGAAATCCCGCTATGACATCATGACCCGCTACATGCCGAAGGTCGGCACCCAGGGTCTCGACATGATGTACCGCACCTGCACGATCCAGGTGAATGTCGATTTCTCTTCCGAGACCGACATGCGCCGCAAGATGGCGCTGTCTCAGAAGCTGCAGCCGCTTTCCACCGCGCTGTTCGCCTCTTCGCCCTTTACCGAAGGCAAGCTCAACGGCCTCCTGTCCTGGCGCGGCGATATCTGGCGCGACACCGACAACAACCGCGCAGGCCTGCTCGATTTCGCCTTCGGCGAGGATTTCGGTTTCGAGCGCTATGTCGACTGGGCGCTCGACGTGCCGATGTATTTCATCATCCGCGATGGCCGCTACCGCGATTGTACCGACATCACCTTCCGCCAGTTCATGAATGGGGCGCTGAAGGGCGAGATCGCGGAGTGGCAGCCGACCATGGGCGACTGGACCAACCATCTCTCGACGCTGTTTCCCGATGTCCGGCTGAAGCGCTTCCTGGAAATGCGCGGCGCCGACGGCGGCACCTGGCGGCGCATCTGCGCCCTGCCGTCCTTCTGGGTCGGCCTGCTTTACGATCACGGCGCGATGGACGAGGCCGAGCAGCTGACGGCGGACTGGGCGATTGCCGATATCCACCGTCTGCGCGACGAGGTTCCGCGGCTTGCGCTGAAGGCGGAGCTCGGTGGGCGCAGCCTCGTCGATATTGCCCGCGATGTCGTCGCGATCGCCCGCAAGGGCCTGAAATCCCGTGGCAATCTCAACAGCGACGGTCAGGACGAAAGCGTCTTCCTCAATCCGCTCGATGAAATCGTCGCCAAGAAGACGACCTTCGCCGAAGATCTGCTGTCGCTCTATCACGGGCGCTGGAAGGGCTCGGTCGATCCGCTGTTCGAGGAATTCCAGTACTGAGTGGACGCTGCGCGTTGGGCAGTGTCGCGGTCGCCTGGAGTCTCGTCCGTATTGAACGATCTTAGACGGTTTCGATGATCTGAGGGCCCGCAGCCCTGATCGCTTCGAGCGTCGCCTTCTCTGCACCCGCGACCGTGATCACGCCGTCGATCTCACTGAAGCCGGCAATCACGAACGAGGATACTGCGCCGATCTTCTCCCGTGAGGCGAGGATATAGCTGGCACCGGAATGGCCGATCACGGCGCGCTTTACCTCGGCCTCCTCGCTGTCGCCGGTGGTAATGCCATGATCCGGATGCAGCCCTGTTGCGCCGATGAAGGCGATATCCGGGCGAAAGCGGGAAAGCCATGACATGGTCGCCGCGCCGGTGGTGACCACCGAATGGCGAAACAGCCTGCCGCCAACGATCTCGATCTCTATGTTAGGGCACCGCATCAGCTCGACCGCCACATTGGGGCTATGGGTGATGACCGTTGCGCTCAGCGTTTCCGGCAGCGCCTGGGCAACCGCAATCGCGGTTGTGCCGCCGTCCAGAAAGATCAGCTGTCCATTTTCCACAAGATCCGCGGCAGCCTTTCCGACTCGGCCCTTGTCGTCATCCGCAATGTTGCGGCGGTGCGCGAATGGAGCGGTGGCGGGCGAAAGCGGCATCGCGCCGCCATGAACCCGTTTCAGCAGGCCCTCCTTTGCCATTTCACGAAGGTCCCGGCGAATCGTGTCCTCCGATACGCCCATGGCCTCACTCGCATCCCTTGCGACGACGCGGCCGGTTTCGGCAAGCAGGGCCAGTAAACGGGATTTGCGTTCCTCAACAAGCATCAATCTCTCCTTGACTCTGCACGAAAATACACGAAACTGCACGAATTAACAGAGGCCTGATGATGGACGACTCTTTCAAGCTGATTTCGACGGCGGTTCTGGCGAATGACTGGGGCAAGCTGACGAAGTATGAATTCGATCTGCTGCACAGCGATGGCGTTTGGCGCCGTCAGACGCGCGAAGTCTATGACCGCGGCAATGGCGCAACCTGCCTGCTTTACAATCCCGATCGCCAGACCGTGCTCTTGACCCGGCAGTTCCGTCTGCCCGCCTTTATCAACGGCAATGTTCCCTCGCTCGTGGAAACGCCGGCAGGTCTTCTGGAAGGCGCTGCACCTGAAGAGCGCATGCGCGCGGAACTGATGGAAGAAACCGGTTTTCAGGTGTCGAACCTCTCCCATCTCTTCGACATCTATATGAGTCCCGGTTCTGTCAGCGAGTATCTGGCGTTTTTCTACGGCACCTACACCGACGGAGACAGGGTGGGCGAGGGCGGCGGCACGCTGGAAGAGGGGGAAGATATCGGCGTGATGGAAATCGACCTTGATGCGGCGCTGGCGATGATCGACAGCGGCGAAATTCGTGATGGCAAGACGGTCATCTTGCTGCAGCATCTCGCATTGAAGCTGCTCAGGGCATAAAAAAGCCCGGAAACACAAAGGTTCCCGGGCAAAATGCAGAGTGAAGGCTGAACCACCCTGCGGGGAAAATGACGCTTTATCCTGCCGCGGTTGGGACTTGCGGGTTTCAAAAACGCCAAGCTCGAAGCTGCCGTCATGCCGACGGCAAGGCCCGCCGCAGCATGCGGCGGGTGTTGTTCAGATATACATGCGCGCCGAGCGCTTCGCGGCCGCTCTCTTGAGCTCTTCCATCGGGTCTTCCGACGCCGGCGCCATATAGGCGCGCTCGACATCGTAGCGTGACAGGCCGATGTCCTTCAGAAGCGAATCGTCCATTTCCGACATGTAGCGCACGGCAATTCGGTTTTTCGTGAAACGCTTTGCCGCATCAACGATCGCATTGATGCTGGCCCAAAGGGAATGCTGTATGCCGGCCCGGCTCGCGGACGTCCTTTCAATCAACGACATTGTCGCCTCCTTTGTGGGTGCGGACCACCTCTGGGCTCCCCACGCCTTGCGATGGGAGGCGCCATCGCCTCCCTTTCACGCATAGAAACCTCAAACTTCAACCGGCAGCCACCCGATTCCTGTCAGGCTGTGCCGGTGTTCGTCGCAGGTGTTCGTTTGCGTCCTTGGGAGGCAAGATGCGCTCGTCTTACTGATCAGTCTAACGAATGTTTATGATGGCAAACATCAATTACGGTGAAGTGTTGCGATGGCGGGACGGAGGCAGGCCACAACGATCGATTATTTCATGCTCAAAACGATTTAATCGGGTGATCGACATGTGCGCGCATGAAGAAGGCGATGCGGCAGCGCCGCATCGCCATGAAAATTTCTGTCGCCAACCCCGATCGGGGCCTCCCGGAAGCCTTTGATCGGGCGCGCCGGCTATAGATCGTATTTCGCGAGGATAGCCTCGATCGCACGGTCCTGCTCTGGGTCCGGCAGCAGCGCGGGTTGCCTGGAAAGGCCGACCGAGGGGTCGCGCAGATAGAGCGCGCGCTTCACGAGCGCAGGCGGGTAGCCAAGCTTGTAGAGATCCGTGCGAAACGCCGCATAGGTTTCCTGGGCAGCGCGGGCTTCGGCGTCATTGCCTGCGTTGACGCTTGCCACAATGCGCGCAAGCACTTCTGGCATCACATTGCCGAGGCCGGAAATGCAGCCGCGTGCGCCGTTCGTCAACGCCCAGTGGACGAGTTGGTCCGGCCCGGAATAGACATCGAAACCCGGTTCCGATCTGCCGACTTCAAGATAGGCCTCGAGCGTTTCCTGTGCGCCGCCGGAATCCTTGATCCCTGAAATATTTCCATGGCTTGCAAGCTGGCGCGCCGTTTCGGGCTCGATATGGTTCTGGGTCCGCGCGGGGATGTCGTAAAGGTAGATCGGCGTCGATACGGCATCGGCAACGCTGGTGAAGTGGCGCACCAACCCGTCCTGGGTGCAGGCGATGAAGAAGGGCGTGATCACGGCGATGCCATCGACGCCGATGCGGTCGAATTCCTTTGCCAGCGCCACGGTCTCGAAGGTAGCCGGCATCCCCGCATTGACGATGACCCTGGCCTTGCCGTCAACCTCATCGACGACCTCGCCGCAGAGGCGGACCTTTTCCTCGAAGGTGAGGGCGGAGAAATCGCCATTGGTGCCGGCACACATGATGTTGTTGCCGGCGCTGACCTGCCGGCGCACCTGGGCGCGGGTGGCAGCGTAATTGATCGTTTCGTCCTCGTTGAAGCAGGCCACGAGGGCGACGAAGGCTTCCTTGTTCATGCAATTTCTCCCCACCGCACCGGCTGCGGCACTCCATATCGTGGCCGGGATGTCGCGACGGGCATCCAGCCGTTCCGGTGAAACCATCACTAACTTATAGGTAAATAAGTTTCAACAATCTGCTCCTATAAATCGCTGTTTTTGATTTTTCCCTTGTAATTATGTCATTTTTTCTGAAAAATTGATGGCATTACTAATGTTACAACATTGAGGGACGCGCCCTGGCTCGCAAAGTTCTCATTCTTGCCGACGATCTTACCGGCGCATTGGACTCCAGTGTCGCCTTCGCCATGGCTGGGCGCAGTGTGGTCCTGGCACGGCGCGCCGATGCGCTCGGCGACGTGCTGGCGCAGCACCCCGATGTCATAGCGCTTTCCAGCGGCAGCAGGGAATGCAGCGCCGGAGAAGCGGCCCGTCGTGTCGAGGCCATGCTGCGCCCGCTGCCGCTCAAGAGCTTCGATCTGGTGATCAAAAAGGTGGATTCCCGGCTCAAGGGCAATATCGATGCCGAAATGACGGTTCTGTGCAAGGCGCTCGATCCGCCGCAGGTCATCGCGGCCCCTGCAATTCCCTCCATGGGGCGGACGGTTGAAAGCGGCAGGCTCACCGGTTCCGGGGTGGCGCAGCCCATCGATGTGGCCGCCCG
The DNA here is from genome assembly GCF_013344475.1 of Martelella limonii. Classification (GTDB taxonomy): domain Bacteria; phylum Pseudomonadota; class Alphaproteobacteria; order Rhizobiales; family Rhizobiaceae; genus Martelella; species Martelella limonii. Next base: position 85,577 of record NZ_JABUOU010000009.1, read on the forward strand.
CTTTGCCATGCCTGTTCACGTCCCGGATGTGGTTGTCGATGCAGACTTCGATGCCGCGATCGCCGCAGCGCCTGCGGGCGCGCTGTGGGTCGGGGCGCGGGGCCTGAGCTTTGCGCTCGCCCGGGCCGATGCAGGCGGCCCGGCGGTACCGGCGCTTCCGGCGGATATGCTGATCGTCAACGGCTCGCGCGATCCGATCACCCTTGCCCAGATCGCGCGGATCGCAGAGCGCGTCAGCGTGCTTGAGGCGCCGGACGGGTTGGTTGACGCTGCGGCGTCACCTGCGCTCCCGGCAGTTGTGACGATGACGGATGGCGGTGGCGGTCTTGATGGCGCAACCGCCGCCGCCCGCTTTGGCAGGAGCATCGGTGCGCTGGTGCGCCGGCTGAAACCGTCCATGCTGCTGATTGCGGGTGGAGAGAGCGCCAATGCCATTCTCGATGATCTTGGTATTGTCACTTTACAAGTTCTCTCGGAGCTTCGGCCGGGTCTCCCGGTCAGTCTGGCGTCCGGTCCATGGCAGACCTTACAAATCGTGACAAAATCCGGCGGGTTTGGTAGTCCCGAATTGCTGGAAGAGCTCTATGACGAAGCGCTTCGCTCCGGCGGTGCTTTTGAGGAGGCGTAAGAGATGTCCATGACGAACCCGGCAGACAATGCCCCGGCCTCCCGGCGCACCTCGCTTTCAGACAAGGTCTATGAAGCGCTGCGCGGCCGGATTATGCGCGGCGACTACGGCGCCAACGAGAAATTGCCGGCCGAAAAGGACCTCTCCGTGAAGTTCGGCGTCTCAAGGCCTGTGCTTCGGGTGGCGCTCGAACGCCTGCGGGAGGAGCGCCTGATCTATTCGCGTCAGGGCGCGGGAAATTTCGTCCGCATCAAGCGCGAATCGGCGCTCGGCTATACGCCAGTGGAGACGATTGCCGATATCCAGCGCTGCTATGAATTCCGCCTGACGGTGGAGACCGATGCGGCGGCCCTTGCCGCGCGCCGGCGCAATGATGCGGCGCTCGGGCAGATGGAGCGTGCGCTCAACCTGCTTTCCGATGCGACTGGTCAGCAATTGCACCGCGAGGATGCCGATTTTGCCTTTCATCAGGCGGTCGCGCAGGCCGCCAACAACCAGTATTACGAAGAGACGCTGAAGGCGCTGCGCGAGCATATCTATGTCGGCATGAAGCTCCACGGCGAATCGCTGATGTCCGATGGGGCGGCAGCGCTTGAGGAGGTGCTGGCCGAGCACCGCGCCATCTATACCGCAATCCGCGATCGCGACCCGGACAAGGCCCGCGCCATGATGCGCGGCCATATCGAACATTCCCGCGAGCGCCTGTTCGGCGGCGGGCTGTTTGATCTTTCGCTTTAGGGAATGGTCATTTGAGGTGCGGGGCGGCGGCCAGGTGGCCGCCCTCCATGCCGTGGGTGTAAGCGGGGACTGCGCGCCCGCCTGCCGAACAGAATGCACTCCTTGGTCAGAATGCGTCCTTGTAGAGCCCGTGAACGTCTGAGACGTCCATCGGCCGCGGGTTGTTGTCCATCAGGCGCCTGATGGCATGGGCTTCCCCGGCGAAGCCTTCCAGGTCTTCAAGCTGTGCGCCATGGGCTTCAAGGTGCATCTCCACGCCAAGGCTCTCGCAGTAGCCGTAAGCCGCATCGCGCACGCCGGACGCGCCGTTTTCAAGGCCGAGGGCGGTAGCAATCTCGGCGGTCTTGTCAGCGGCGACCGACTGGTTGAAGGCCAGGACATGCGGAAAGATGATCGCATTGGCGAGACCGTGCGGGAGCGAAAGCCGCGTGCCGAGCGGATAGGCAAGCGCGTGTCCCGCAGCCGTGTTGACGGGGCCGAGACAGATCCCGCCATAATAGGAGGCGAGCATCATGCCGGCGCGCGCTTCCGCATCGGTCCCGTTTTCGACCGCGCGGCGCAGATATTTGCCAATCAGGCCGATGCCGAGGCGGGCATAGCCGTCGATCAGCTCATGCGCCTTGATATTGGTGAAGGCTTCCACGCAATGGGCAAGCGCATCGATGCCGGTGGCAGCGGTGACGGCGGGCGGTACGGAATAGGTGAGTTCCGGATCGAGGATCGCGATATCCGCCAGTAGGTGCGGGCTTTCGACGGCGAGCTTCGACTTGGTTTCAGGATCCGTCACCAGCGCGCGGATGCCGGCTTCCGAGCCGGTGCCGGCGGTTGTCGCGACTTGGGCCAGCGCCGTGGTGCGGCCATGCACCTTGTTCGGACCGACGACATCATGCAGCGACTGATCGCTGTTCCAGAGCGCTGCCGTCAGCTTGGCGACATCGAGGACCGAGCCGCCACCGAGGCCGACGACAAGGTCGGGTTCGTGTTCGCGCGCGGCTTCGAGCACCGCTTTGAAGGCCGGAACGTCGGGCTCCGGTGGTGCATCGGCATAGACGCGGATATCGCCGGAAAGGCCGAGGCGGTCGACATATTGCGCGGTCGGGCCGCCAGCGATGACGAGCACGCGCTTAGCGCCTTCGGCAAAGGCGCCGAGACGGCTGGCGGTGCCAACGCCGACTTCCAGGCGCTTGGGCTGATGGAGCGTGATGGGGCGGTCTATATTGTTCATGATGTCACGTCCTTGGAAGTTGTGCTGCCAGATCGGCAACGGCGGCAGCGGAGAGCCGCACATGGCGGATGGCGCGCCGGTGAAGGGTGTAGGCGATGTCGAGGCCTCCATCGGCGCGTGGAAGCACGACCGGATAGGAAAGCTCCTGATTCTTGCCGTCGAGCGAGTTGTTCGACAGGCAGGTTCCGGCGCTGTTTTCGATGATCAGCGACACCGGGAATGTCTTTCCGCCGTCGCTCGACAGGCAGAGGCTCAGCGGCGCACGCTCGACGCCCCAGATCGGCTTGCAGCCCTCGTCGGCTTCCGGCCTGTCATCTTCGCCCTCAAGCTCGTCATAGAGCGAGGCCCGGCGCGATGGCGACATGGCGGCGGAAACGGGATTGCAGACCATGGCGACGCTGCCGTCGCCAAGCCGCGCGACGCCGATCGAGCTGTTATTGTTCGGCACATCGGTCGCAGCCGGTGCCGACCAGCTTCTGCCGCCGTCACTGCTTTCCGAGCGGTGGACGAAATCCGACTGGCGTCTGCGGTAGAAGGCCGCCATGGCCTCGCCTTCAAGGTGGACGGGCGACATGTGCACCGCGCCTTCCGAGTGCGGAACCTCGCGCACCGTCCAGCTCTTGCCGCCATCGGCGCTCTCGGCCTGGGCTGCGGTATCGAAGGCGCCGGTCCAGCGGATGCCGGGGCGCGGATTGCAGCGAAACAGCGGCAGGCACCATACCCCGTCATTGCGGACGAAAGGTGCGGCCCGGATGAAGGTGCCAGGCGGAAGGCCGGTATCCTGCTTCTCGCCTGCGATCAGCCTGTCGCCGTAACGCGCGAGAACGCGCATGAAGACGCGTGATTCATCCTGATTGCCCGCGGGCTGGCTGGTGTGGAACAGCAGGAGCCGGCCATCGGGCGCTGCGAAAACCACCGGGTTCTGTTCCGAGCGGTCGGGATCATCCGTCAGTTGCGTCGGCGCAAGCCATGTGTCGGCGCCTTCGTCGAGCAGCGCGGCGTGAATGCAGATGTCGGACTTTCCTTCCAGGCTGCCGCCAAACCAGGCCGCCACCAGCGCACCGTCTGAAAGCCGCGCAAGAAACGCGGCGTGGTTCTGTACGGTGGGCGAGGGCAGGACAGCTTCCATGCCGCCCTCCCGCGGCCTCAGCTTTCCTGTCATCTCACGCGCGATTTCCTCGGGCGACATCCTGTTGCTCCTCCGCTTCATTCGGGCCTAAAAAGCAGCGGCGTTGACAAGTTGTCAAGTTGGAATTTTCGTAAAGTTAGGAGTCGATTGAAGAACTCTCATATAAAAATATATATATAACATATGTTTATCGGAAAGTGATGGGACTTGAATGGATTTAGTTCGAGAACCTGTTTGACAAACATTGCCAACTTTACCAATATCGCGCCAAGCGTTGACGCCGTGCCCGCGTCTTCGTTCGCAATGATCAATGCAGATTGCGCGGCAGCGGCGCCGACTTGTTGTCAACACTTGCTGCAGATGTCTCGGAGGAGGAGATCGATGAAAAAGAAAAGTTTGCTTGCGGGGCTGTTGTTTGCAACATCGCTGACCCCCGCCTATGCGCAGGATGCCTCGGTCACGATCGTGCTGGGAGAAGAGCCCGATCTGATGGAGCCCTGCATGGCCACGCGTTCCAACATCGGACGCATCGTGCTTCAGAACATTTCCGAGACGCTGACGGAGCTTGATGTCCGGGGCGACGAGGGCCTGAAGCCGCGTCTCGCCGAAAGCTGGGAGATGACCGACGACAATACCTGGCGCTTCCACCTGCGCGAGGGCGTCACCTTTTCCGACGGCAGCACGTTCGATGCCGAGGATGTGAAGCACTCCTTCGACCGGGCGCAGAGCGACCAGATCGTCTGCGAAATCTCGCGTTATTATGATGGCATCGAGATCACGCCGACCGTCGTCGACGAACATACGATCGACTTCAAGTCCGAACCCGCGCAGCCGATCCTGCCGCTGCTCCTGTCGCTGTTGACGATCGTTCCTTCCGAAACGCCGATCGAATTCACCCGCGAGCCTGTCGGTACCGGACCTTACGTCTTGACTGACTGGACGCCCGGCCAGAGCATCACGCTCAAGCTGCGCGATGATTACTGGGGCGACGCTCCGGCCGTTCAGACCGCCGAATACGTGTTCCGGACCGATCCGGCCGTTCGCGCCGCCATGGTCGAAACGGGCGAGGCCGACATCGCACCGTCGATCTCTGCGATCGATGCGACCACCGATCTCGATCACGCCTATCCGAACTCGGAAACCACCTATCTTCGGGTCGACAATTCAGTCGCCCCGCTCAACGACAAGCGGGTGCGCGAGGCGCTCAACCTTGCCATCGATCGGGATGCGTTCATCGGCACGATCCTGCCGGAAGGCTCGCAGGTCGCAACCGCGATCAACGTGCCGACCACGCTCGGCTGGAACCCGGACGTGAAGCCCTGGCCGTTCGATCCGGATCGCGCCAGGAGCCTGCTTGAAGAGGCGAAGGCCGATGGCGTTCCGGTCGATACCGAAATCCTGCTTGTCGGCCGCACCGGCAACTTCCCGGGCGCGACGGAATTCTACGAGGCGATCGGCGGCATGCTGAGCGACGCCGGTTTCAACATCAAGGTTCAGATGGTTGAGGTTGCCGAGCACGAGCAGTTCTACTCCAAGCCCTATGTCGAGGATCGCGGCCCGATCCTGGTCGGCGCGCAGCACGACAATTCGCGCGGCGATCCGGTGTTCTCGATGTTCTTCAAATATCACTCCGATGGCCGCCAGTCCGGCATTTCGGATGAGCATGCTGATGAGCTGATCGAAGAGGCAACGGCGGCAACCGGCGAGAACCGCGTGGAATTGTGGTCGGATCTGTTTGCCTATCTGCATGACGATGTGGTGGCCGACGTGCTGCTGTTCCACATGGTCGGCTTTGCCCGGGTTGGCGAGAGTGTGGACTTCACGCCCACGATCGCCACCAACAGCCAGCTGCAGCTGTCTGAAATCGGCGTAAAGTGAAACCTGTCCTTCTGCCATGGCACGCGCGGTCCACCCGCGCGTGCCTTTCATGAAACGAGCGGGCGAAAACCATGAAAAGAATGCTGGGAAAGCGCGGCCTCTCAAGTCTGGTGTCGCTTCTGGTGCTTGTCGTGCTGGTGTTCTTCCTGTCGCGACTGACCGGCGATCCGACCTCGCTGTATCTGCCGGTCGATGCGTCAGAGACGATGCGGGAGAATTTCCGCGCGATCCACGGCCTCAATGATCCGGTGATCGTCCAGTTCTGGCACTATGTCACCGATCTGGTGCGGCTCGATTTCGGCGACAGCCTGCGCAAGGCGCGTCCGGCGATCGATGTGGTGCTGGAAGCCTTCACCTGGACCCTCCAGCTTGCCTTCATCACCATGCTGCTGGTGACGATTGCCGCAATCACGGTCGGCTCGATTGCCGCCTTTCACGTTGGCACCTGGTTTGACAGGGTCGCGTCCGTGCTGTCGCTGATCGGCGCTTCGGCTCCGGATTTCTGGATCGCCATCGTCGGTATCGTGCTGTTTTCGGTCCATCTCGGCTGGCTGCCAACATCGGGTACAGGCTCTGCCGCCCACTGGATCCTGCCGGTCGCCGTGCTGTTCATCCGACCCTTCGGGCTGATCCTGCAGATCGTGCGCGGTTCGATGATCAATGCGCTGGGCTCGGCTTACGTGAAGACGGCCCGCGCCAAGGGCGTGAAGAACCGTCCGATCGTCTTCGTCCATGCGCTGCGCAATGCGATGCTGCCGGTGATCACCGTGATCGGCGATCAGGCCGCAGCACTCCTGAACGGCGCCGTCGTGGTCGAGACCATTTTCGGATTTCCCGGCATCGGCAAGCTGATGATCGATTCCATCCTGCAGCGCGACTTCAACGTCATTCTGGCCGCTATCATGGTCACGGCGATTGCAATCTTCGTCATGAACCTGCTGATCGACATATTCTATGCGGTGCTCGATCCGCGCATTCGCACGTGAGGCCGAAGATGAGTACCACAACAACCCAGGCGACCATGCCCCAGCAGGAAGCCGGCCTGATGCGCCGGTATCTTAAGATGCTCTGGGCCGACAAGTTCGCCTTCTGCGCAGCACTGTTTCTGATCCTGATCATTCTCTGCGCGATCTTCGGGCCGATGCTGCTTGAAGGTGTCGCCGCCAAGCAGAACCTCAGGGCGCGCAATGCCGCGCCGTTCACGTTTGATCGCGGCTTTCTTTATATCCTCGGCGGCGATGCGCTCGGAAGGCCGCTTCTGGCCCGCATCGTGGTGGCCGCGCAGAACACCATGGCGGTGTCCGCGGGCGCTGTCGCCGGGTCGATGATCATCGGCTCGACCCTCGGGCTGATCGCCGGCTATCGCGGACGCTGGCATTCGGAAGTGATCATGCGGCTTGCCGACGTCATCATGTCGTTTCCCTCGCTGCTGCTCGCCGTTACCGTGCTCTACGTGCTTGAGCCATCGATCGGAAACCTCATCCTCGTGCTCGCCATCACCCGGATCCCGATCTATCTCAGGACGACCAGGGCGGAAGTGATGGAGGTGCGCCAGCGCATGTTCGTGCAGGCGGCGCAGGTCATGGGCGCGTCCAATCTCAGGATCGTGGTCCGCCATATCCTGCCGGTGGTCCTGCCCACACTGCTGACGGTCGCGACCCTCGATTTCGCCTTCGTGATGCTCGCCGAATCGGCGCTTTCCTTCCTCGGCATCGGCATCCAGCCGCCGGAAATCACATGGGGCCTGATGGTGAGCCAGGGACGGCAATATCTGACCACCGCCTGGTGGCTCGCCTTCTGGCCCGGTCTTGCGATCATCCTCACCACGATGTCGCTCAATCTGCTGTCGAGCTGGATGCGGATTGCGCTCAATCCCACGCAGCGCTGGCGGCTTGAAATCGGGAGCAAGTCCAATGGCTGATCATCTCCTCGAAGTCCGCAATCTCTCGGTCCGGTTCCATACCGCCCGCGGCATCGTCAATGCGGTCAACGATATTTCCTGGCATCTCGATCGCGGCGAGACTCTGGCGATCCTGGGTGAAAGCGGCTCCGGCAAATCGGTCTCCGCTTCGGCCGTGATGAACCTGATCGACATGCCGCCCGGTGAGATCACCAGTGGCGAGGTGCTGTTCGAGGGCCGCGATCTTCTGAAGATGGACGGCGAGGCGCGCCGCCGGATCAACGGCAAGCGCATCGCCATGATCTTTCAGGATCCGCTCAGCCATCTGAACCCGGTCTATCCCGTCGGCTGGCAGATCGCTGAAGCAGCGATGTGCCACGGTGTTGGCCGGAACGAGGCTTATCAGCGGGCGCGGCAATTGATGGCGCGCGTCGGCATTCCCGAGCCGGATGCGGCGGCCGCCAAATATCCGCACCAGTTTTCCGGCGGCCAACGCCAGCGACTGATGATCGCGATGGCGCTGGCGCTGAAGCCGGACATCCTGATTGCCGATGAGCCCACCACCGCACTCGATGTCACCGTTCAGGCCGAAGTGCTGTCGCTGCTGGAGGAGCTTCAGGCTGAAACCGGCATGGGGTTGCTGCTGATCACCCACGATCTCGGCGTGGTCGCTGAAGCTGCCGATCGGGCCGTGGTGATGGAAGGCGGGCGGGTTGTTGAAAGCGGCACGCCGCGCGAACTCTATCACAATGCGCAACACCCCTATACGCGCAAGCTTCTGGCATCGGCACCCGGCAAGGGAAAGATGCGCGAACCCGGAAGGCAGCGCGCGCCGATCCTCGAAATCAGCAACCTCACCATGCGCTATGGTGGGTTCGAGGCGCTGAAGGGCGTGAGCTTCTCGCTCTATCCGGGCGAGACGCTGGCAGTTGTCGGCGAGAGCGGGTCCGGCAAGTCGACGGTTGCCAAGCTGATCCTCAGGCTTGAGGACGCGACCGGCGGCGAAGTCCGGTGGAAAGGCGACAACCTGCTGCAATGGTCGCCGCGCCAGATGCGCGATGTCCGCCGCAATCTGCAGATGGTGTTCCAGGATCCGACCCAGTCGCTGAACCCGCACATGTCGGTCTACCAGATCATTTCGGAAGCCTGGGTCATTCACCCGGACATCCTGGCAAAGGCGAAATGGCGCGATCGGGTGGATGAGTTGCTGGCGCAGGTGGGGCTAAAGCCGGAGCATGCCGGGCGTTATCCGCACCAGCTTTCCGGTGGCCAGCGTCAGCGCATCGCGATTGCCCGCGCGCTCGCGCTCGAGCCCGATGTGATCATCTGCGACGAAGCGGTCTCGGCGCTCGACGTATCGATCCAGGCGCAGGTGATCGCCCTTCTTGGCGAACTGCGTGATCGCTACGGCATCGCCTTCATCTTCATCGCCCATGATCTGCCGGTGGTGCGCGATTTTGCCGATCGGGTTCTGGTCATGAAGCGCGGCGAGATCGTGGAGCAGGGGAGCGTCCGCCAGATCTTCGAGGCGCCGCGCGAACTTTACACCCAGCGTCTGCTGGCCGCAGGCCTTGATGCCGATCCGGACATTCAGGCTGAGCATCGCCGCAAGCGTCTCGCGCTTGCTTCGGGTTGACGAGGCGGCAAATATCTATTGATCAAAGCCAGCCATGTTTCTAAGATCACTCATCATTAATCGTGATGGGTGATCCCATGGCAGCGCCTCTTGATATCGATCAGCTTCAGACCTTCGTCGCGATCGTCGACTATGGTTCCTTCACGCGCGCGTCCGAACATGTGTTCAAGACGCAGTCGGCGGTCTCGATGCAGATGCGTCGGCTCGAGGAGCGCATCGGCAAGCAGCTCTTCACCAAGGATGGCCGGGGCGTGAAGTTGACGGACGATGGCGACAAGCTTTTGAACTACGCCCGTCGCATCATCCGGCTCAACAACGAGGCGATCACGGCTTTCGACGAGAACAGCCTTCAGGGTTCGCTCCGGATCGGCACGCCGGATGATTATGCGGATCGCTACATGCCGGACATCATCAACCGCTTTGCCAACTCGCATCCCAATGTCGAGCTCTATATCGTCTGCGAGGATTCGGTCGATCTCGCCGAGCGGCTCAAGCAGGGAGAGCTCGATCTGGCGCTCGTCACCCATAATCCGCGGACGCGCCTTTCGGACGTTGTGCGGACGGAAGCGCTGTGCTGGGTGGGGTCTGCCAACCATCCGCTGCCGGTAGATCGCCCCGTGCCGCTTGCCGTTGGACGGCGCGATTGCTGCTGGCGGGACCTTGCCGTTTCCGCACTCAACAATGTTGGCCGCGAATATCGCATCCTGTTTACGAGCTGGTCGGCCACAGTGCTTGCCTCGGCCGTGCTCGCGGGCATGGCGGTGTCGGTACTGCCGGAATCGGCGGTGCGCAACGGCATGCGGGTGCTCACCCCGGCAGATGGCTTTCCGACGCTTGAGCCGGTCCAGATCGGGTTGATGAAGCGGCCGGGCGCGCCTGCCTCGCTGATCAACGCGCTGTCGAACCACATCATCGCCTCGCTCGACAATATCAGCCAGGTCGATCTTGTGGCAGAGCCGGAGATGGAGCGTCACTCTCCGCGCCTGCCGCGTCTCAGGCCCGGCCACATGCTGGCAAGCTGGTAGGGCGCTCAGACGATCCGCTTCAGGTTCTGCTGCACCTTCAATAGCGCCGGCAGATAGGTCTCGATCAGGCTTTCGGGCGGGTCGCCGTTGACCGCCATGCCGGTGTTCAGGGCGGCGACGGTGCGGCCGCGGCCATCGACGACCGGGACGGCGATCGAGCGAAGCCCCATTTCAATCTCCTGGTCGATCAGGCTGTAGCCGAGAGCCCGCGCTGACAGCACGCGCGCCATGATGTCGTCCGGATCGGTCAGGCTTTTCGATGTGCGCGGAGCGAGATTGGCGCGGGCAATTATATTTTGCGCTTCCTTGTCCGGCAGTGCCGCCAGGAGAACGCGCCCCATGGAGGTGGCGTGCACGGGAAGCCTCGAACCCGGCATCAGCCCGATCGACATCACCCGGCGCTGGGCGGCGCGGGCGATATAGACGATCTCGGTTTCATCGAGCAGCGCCACCGAACAGGACTGGCCGATCTGCTCCGAAAGCTGGTCCAGCCAGGGCTGCACGAGCTGCGGCAGCGGCAGCGCGTTGAGTGCGCTCATGCCAAGCCGGAGCGCCTGCGGCGTCAGCGCGAAATACTTGCCGTCATAGCTCGCATAGCCCTCGGCATGCAGCGTCAGCAGGCAGCGCCTTGCGGTGGCACGATCGAAGCCGGTTGCCGCCGCCACATCGGCGATCGAGAGCCGTGGCGTGGCCGCACCGAAACAGGTGATGACGCGCAGCCCCTTGGCGAAAGAGGCGATATGGTCGGTTGGACGCAGCATGAGACGATCTTGTCTTGAACAAAGTTCGCATTGTGCACATCGTGACCCGTGGCGCAATCAGCCGGGCTGATCGATGCCGAGAAGCCGCATCGCGTTTTCCTTCAAGATCAGCGGTCGCACCTCGTCGCGGAACGGCGCCTTGTCGAAGGCGTCGAGCCATTTCTCCGGCGCGATCATCGGCCAGTCGGAACCGAACAGCATCTTCTTCTTCAAAAGCGTGTTGGAATAGCGGATCAGGATTTCCGGGAAATATTTCGGCGACCAGCCGGAGAGGTCGATATAGACATTCGGCTTGTGGGTCGCAATCGACAGCGCCTCCTCCTGCCACGGGAAGGAGGGATGGGCGAGGATGATCGGCATGTCGGGAAAATCGACGGCGACGTCATCGATGTACATAGGGTTCGAGTATTTGAGCCGCATGCCGTTTCCGCCCGGCATGCCCGAGCCGACGCCGGTCTGGCCGGTGTGAAACAGGGCCGGCTTTCCGGTTTCGGCAATCGCCTCGTAAAGCGGATAGGCCATGCGATCGTTCGGATAGAAGCCCTGCATTGTCGGGTGGAACTTGAAGCCCTGAACGCCATGGTTTTCGACCAGATCGCGCGCCTCGCGGGCCCCGAGCTTGCCCTTGGCGGGATCGATCGAGGCGAAGGGGATCAGGATATCGTTTTCCTTTTCGCAGGCCTCTGCGACCTCATAGTTCGAATAGCGCCGGAAGCCGGTCTCGCGTTCGGAATCGACCGGGAAGATCACGGCGGCGATGTTCATTGCGCGGTAATGGGCGGCCGTTTCCGGAATGGTCGGCGGATGGGCCCAGGGGGCGTTGAAATATTTCGCCATCGCCGTCTGCAGGTCGTCATAGCCGTCATCGGCATGGCAGCCGCAGGGCTCTTCTGCATGGGTATGGATGTCGATGGCGCGGACCTTGGCAAAATCAACCATGTCGTCTCCTCAAACGCGGATCAGGGCGGGATCATCATTGTCGTAGAGCCGTTCCAGCAGGCCGGCGCGGCGGGTGATGATCTTGCGAATATTGAGCGAGCCCTTGTCGGTGATCTCGCCATCCTTCAGGCTCGGCGGCTCGGCGAGAATGATGGCGCGGGCAATGCGCCTTGCGGAGCCCGTTGCCTTCCGGGCAAGGGCGCGCAGCGCGCGGTGGATTTCTGCCTGAAGATGATCGTCGATGACGGCGCCCTCGGATGTGTTGTCGTCGCGCACGGCGCTCTGCTTCGGGAAGATGAACAGTCCGATTTCGCCGCGATCATGGCCGCAGACGACGACGTCGCTCACAAGGCCGCGCAGCGCTTCCAGCGCATCGAGCCTGAGCTTGCCGGCCTGTACCCATGTGCCGCTCATCAGCTTGAAATCTTCCGACACCCGGCCATCGAAAACGAGACCGCGATCGTGATCGTCGATATCGACGAACCGGACCGCATCGCCGGTCATCAGATAGCCTTCAGCGTCGAAGGCGGCTTCGGTCTTCTCCGGGTCGTCGAAATAGCCGGGGGTGAGGTTGATGCCTTTCAGTCGCAGTTCCGAGCGCATCTCCTCATCCGGCAGGAGCTTCACCTCGGTGCCGGGAAGCGGAACGCCGATCACCCCGGAGCGGCCGATCTGCTCGTGCAGCATCACGGCAGCAGGGGCCGTCTCGGTCATGCCCCAGGAGGAGATCATCAGCGGCAGATATCCCTGCACCTCGACCGCCATCTCTTCCAGCCGTGTCCAGATATCCTGCGGCAGCGATGCGCCAGCATAAAACAGCATGTCGAGGTCGCCGAAATAGGCCTTGCGCAGTTCCGCATCGGTTTCCATCGCATGGACCAGCATCGAAAACCCGACCGGCACGTTGAAGGCGATCGTGCCCGGATGCATCTTGATGTTCTCGATCGTGGTCGCGATCGCGGAGGCGGTCGGCTTGCCGTGATCGATATAGAAGCTGCCGCCATGGGCGAGCATCATGTTGACATTGTGCGAGCCGCCGAAGACGTGGTTCCAGGGCAGCCAGTCGCAGATCACCGGCGGCCGTTCCTTGATGAAGGGCAGGACCGAGGCCATCTGACTCTGGTTCGCGCACATCATCTTCTGCGTCGTCATCACCGCCTTCGGGTTGGAGGTGGAGCCGGAGGTGAACAGCAGCTTGGCGAGCGTGTCCGGTCCGACGCCGGAATGGGCCGCCGCCAGATCGACGGCGCTGTCGCCCTTCATGATGTCGGCAAACGGGATCACCTTGCCCGGTGCGCCTGCGGTCTTTCCCGCGATGATCTCGATATCCTCGAATTCCGGCCGGGAGAGAGCCTCGCGATAGCGTCCGGCATCATCAACGAAGGCGAAGGCAGGCCTGACCTTCTCGATCGCATAGGCGAGCCGGCCATGGGCCTCCTCGATCAGCGAATATTGTTCGGCAAGCGGTACGGTCGGAACGCCGATATATTGCGCGGCGAAGGAAAGCAAAGCGTGATCGACGCCGTTTCCGGACATGATCAGGATCGGCCGCTCAGGCATGGCGCCGCGCGCGATCAGTCCCGACGCGATCGCCTTCACGCTTTCAAGCACCTCGCGGTAGCCAAGCGCCCGCCAGCCGGCGCCGGAACGTTCGGCCAGAAACACGCGGGAAGGGGCCTCGTCCGCCCATTTTTCCAGCCAGACGCCGGTGCGCGCGACCACCGGGTCGAGCGGTACGCGAGACGTCAGGATCAGGCTGCCGTCACCGCGCCGTTCGGTATCGACGGCATGGGCAACGAGCGTCAGGGGTTTCAGTCGCATCTTCTCCTCCGGCCGCCGTTCCTCCCGCCGGCCTCACGGTCAGGATCTCGTGCTGATCCGGTAAAGCAGTTCCTTGAGCGTTTCCTGTTCGGTCTGGTCGAGCACGCCTGCAAACAGCGAGCGTTCGTGCTGCTCCACCGCCTCGCGGGCTCTATTCCAGAGCTTGCGGCCCTTTGGCGTTGCCCGCAGCGCATAGGTGCGGCGGTCGCCGGGAACGCGATTGCGCGAAATCAGCTCGGCGTTTTCGAGCTCGTCCACCAGCACCACCATGCCGGAGCGTTCGAGCTTCAGCACCTGGCTCAACTGCGTCTGGGAGATGTCCGGGTTCTCGACCACCACCGTCAGCGCCGAAAAGGTTGCGATCCTGAGATCGAGCGGCGCGAGCGTCCGGTTCAGATCCTCGCGCAGCAGCAGATAGGCCGTCTTCATGTTGTAGCCGACGAAATTTCTGAGCGCGTCATCCGTTGCGCCGCTGCCGGTCTTGTCTTCGATCGTCTTTTCCGCCTTCGCCGAGGTCATGTGCCTGTTCCTTCTCAGTTTGCCACCAGATCCACCAGACCGTAGCTGAGCGCCGGGAAGGCGATCAGTATGGACACCCGGACAAGTTCCGACAGGATGAAGGGAACCGTCCCGGCAAAGATCTGCTTCAGCGGTATATGCTTTGCCATCGAGGAAATCACGAACAGGTTCATGCCGACCGGCGGCGTGATCATCCCCATTTCAACCACGACCAGCGTGATGATGCCGAACCAGAGCGCTGTGTGTTCCGGCGTCATGCCGAAATCGAGCGCCATGATCGTCGGGAAGAACACCGGCACCGTCAGCAGGATCATCGACAGGCTGTCCATGACGCAGCCCATGACGAGGTAAAATGCCACGATGCCGAGCATCACCAGCATCGGCGCCATGCCGGAGGCGGAGAACCAGGCCGCGACATCGGTCGGCATCCGGCTGAGCGCGAGTGCGACGTTGAAGATATCGGCGCCGAAAACGATTGCGAAGATCATCGCGGAGGCGGCGGCAGTGTCGATCAGCGAGGCGACCATATCGCGCACTCCGAGCCCGCCGGAAACGATGCCGAGGATCAGCGTCAGGACCACCCCGACGGACGCGCCTTCGGCGGGTGTGAAGAAGCCGCCATAAATGCCGCCGAGCACGACCACGAAGATGCCGACGATATGCCAGATGCCGAGCGTCGCCTTGAGACGGTCCCTGAAGGGCACCGGATCATGATTGGGGCCGTGGTGGGGATAGATCCTGACGAAAATTGCGATCGCCGCGCAGAAACCGAGCACGGCAAGCGTCGCCGGAATGGTGGCGGCGAGGAACAGCTTCACGATGTTCTGTTCCGTCAGCAGCGCATAGATGATCAGCACGATCGATGGCGGGATCAGGATGCCGAGCGTGCCGCCGGCTGCCAGCGAACCGGCGGACAGCGCGCCGGAATAACCGTGCTTGCGCATTTCCGGCAGCGCCACCCGCGCCATGGTCGATGCGGTGGCAAGCGAGGAACCGGAGATCGAGCCGAACATCGCGCAGCCGGCAACGGCGGCCATGGCAAGCCCGCCGCGATAATGGCCGATCCAGGCATTGGAGGCGGCAAACAGCTTGGCGGAAATGCCGGACCGCGTGGCAATATGCCCCATGAGGATGAACAGTGGCACGATCGCCATTTCATAGGACATGAATTTGTCGACCCAGGCGGTGTCGAGATAGAACAGCAGGCTCGAGGGGCTTGCGAGCAGCATGTAGCCGGCGGCGCCGACGCCGCCCATGGCAAGCGCGATCGGCATGCGCAGGAAGATCAGCGCAAGCAGGATCACGATCATGCCGAGCGCGATTGTCAGCGGTTCCATCAGGCGGTCTCCGCAGGGCGCCTGGCCCGGGAAAGGATATCATCGAGCCCGGTCACCAGAGCAACGAGGGCAGACAGTGCGGTTCCGAAGACGGCTGGGATGTAGACGGTCCAGATCGGAAAGCCGAGCAGCATGGTGCGGTCGCCATAGCCCTGCAGCGTCAGAAGCCCGTGGGTAAGCCGCCAGCTCAGCACCGCCCAGGCGAAGGCAAAGAGCAAGGTCCAGACGCCGTCAAGGCGGCGCTGGCTTTGTTCTGCCATCCAGCCGGTGAAGAGGTCGACCATCACATGCCCCCTGGTGAACTGGCAGAGCGGCAGGAACAGCGAGGCGCAGGCGGCGCAGACAAGCTCCACCGCCTCGAAATCGCCCCTGATGCCGCCGTAGCCGAGGACGCGCATCACCACCGACAGCGTCACCATGGCAGCCGTCGCGAAAGCGGCAAAGCCGCCAAGCGCGGCGCTTGCAAGGCAAAGCCGGTAGAGCCAGACGAACCGGGGGGCGCCGCCCCCGGTCGCTTCATCTGCGGCTGGAAGCGGCTCCGCCATGGATCAGCCCTTGTCCAGCAGTTCGTTGGCGCGCTTCATGATCGCCGCACCATCATAGCCCTTGTCGTCGAGCTTCTTCTGCCAGGCCTCGGCGATCGGGGCTGCAACCTCCTGCCAGGAGGCGATTTCGTCAGCCGGGATTTCGACGATGGTGTTGCCGTGCTTTTCGACCACTGCCTTGCCGCCGGCCTCGAACTTGTCGAAGCTTGCGCCGATGCGCTTCGAGAGGGCCGGGCCCGAATTGTCGTCGATGACCTTGCGGACATCGTCGGAAAGACCCTCATATTTCTTCTGGTTCATCACCAGCGCGAAGGTGTTGGTGTAGAGCCCACGGGCGCCCGGAGCCGGGGCTGCGGAATATTCCGTCAGTTCCTGTAGCTTGTAGGCCGGCACCACCTCATAGGGCAGGCAGCAGCCGTCGATCACGCCGTTGGAAAGGCCGACCACCATCTCCGTCACGGGGAAGAACACCACTTCCGCGCCGAGCTTGGTCAGCATGTCGCCGGTGGCCTGGTTGGGCGCGCGCAGCTTCATGCCGGCCATATCGGCCTTGGAGGTGATCGCCTTGCCGCGGGTATGCAGCTTGCCGCCCGCATGGGTGTGGAAGGCAAGCGGCGTCAGGCCGTTGTCTGTGTATTCCGCCATGCCGTATTCGCGCATCAGCGTGTCCATGGCGACCGATGTCGCCTCCGCCGAGGTCACCATGAAAGGTACCGACATGGTTTCCGCCACCGGGAAACGGTCCGGCGTATAGACCGGCATCGACCAGGCGATGTCGACAATGCCCTGACGGGCCTGGTCGGCGAGCTGCGGCGGCTTGCCGCCGAGTTGCATGGCCGGGAAGATCTGGACCTCGATCGCGCCGCCGGAAGCGTCGGCAAGCTCCTTGACCCAGAGATCGAAGAAGCCGCTCTGGATCGGCGCCATGGCGGGCAGGAAGTGGTGAAGTCTCAACGTCACCTCCGCAGCCTGCGCATTGCGGATGAAGACGGGCGCCGCAAGCGTTGCGCCAATGGCGGCAAGTGCGGAGCGTCGGGTCATTTTCAGCGTGCTGGTCATGTCGGTTCTCCTCCCGAGTTTCAACCGTTCAGTTTCGGCATTCCGCCGGGCTTGCCGGTGGACCCGCCGCGTGCCTCGCTCTTCCGGACGGCGCGCTGCCGTTCCGGCTCCTCTAGCGAAACACTGGCGGGCGTTTTTCGAGAAATGCGCGCAATCCCTCCTCGGCGTCGGCGCTCGTCTGCGAAATGGCCGCGCACAGGCTTTCGGTAAAGAAACCCTCGGCGCGTGGCATCTCCGATATCCGGCTGATGGCCTGGATCATCATGTCGTTGGAAAGCTGGGCATTGCCGGCGATCTTTCCGGCAAGCTTGCGCGCAAGCGGCATCGCCTCGCCATCGCCGACGCTGTAATGGGCAAGTCCCAACCGAAGGCCTTCATCCGCATCATACCTGCGGCCTGTCAGCATCATCTCCCGCATCCGGTCGGCGCCGATGATGCGGGCGACATTCACGGTCGCCCCGCCGCCGACGAAAATGCCGCGCATGCCCTCCGGCAGCTGAAAGATCGTCGAGGCTTCGGCGATGCGCACATGGGTGGCGCTCGCAAGCTCCAGTCCGCCGCCAATCACCGCGCCGGCCATGGCCGAGACCACCGGCAGTCCGGAAAATTCGACCCGCTCCATCACCCGATGCCAGCCGCGCGAATGGCGCATCGTGTCTTCGGCGTTGCGGGCAACATGTTCGGAGAGATCGAGACCGGAGCAGAAATGACCGCCTTCGCCGGTCAGGATGACCGCCCGCACGCCTTCCGGCGGCGCGGAGAAGAAGCCATCGATCGCCGCCAGCAATGCGTCGCACATGGCGTTGCGCTTTTCAGGGCGGTTCATCGTCAGCGTCGCGATCGGGCCATCGATTTCGGTTTTCAGGATCATTCTTGTCTCTTCTTCATCCTGTGGTCATTTCGCCGGCATGCGGGCAGCGCCGTCGAGGCGGATGACCGAACCGTTCAGCATTGGATTGACGGCGATCTGTTCCACCAGCATCGCGAATTCGTCCGGCAGGCCCATCCGGCTCGGATACGGCACGGATTTCAGGATATCGGCGCGGATATCATCCGGCAGTCCGGCGCTCATGCCGGTCTCGAACAGGCCCGGCGCGATCGTCATCACCCGGATTCCGAAACGCGCCAGCTCGCGGGCGGCAGGCAGCGTCATCGAGGCGACCCCGCCCTTCGACGCAGCATAGGCCGCCTGTCCGATCTGGCCATCCTCGAAGGCGACGGAGGCGGTGTTGATGATCACCCCGCGCGCGCCGTCATCGTCCAGCGGATCGGCTTCGGCCATCAGGCGGGCGGCGATGTTCATGACGCTGTAAGTGCCGATCAGATTGGTACGGATGGTGCGCTCGAAGCTGTCGAGCGTGAGCGCGCCGTCCTTCGGCAGAATGCGCTGGGCAGTGCCGATGCCTGCGCACGAGACCACGATGCGTGGTGCGCCGAGCTGGTCTTTCACTTCTGTAAATACTGCCTCGAGCCGCGCCCCATCCGCAACGTCGGCGCCAAAGCCGAAACCGCCGATCTCTTCGGCGATGCTTTCCGCAGCGCTTGCGGAGAGGTCGAGCACGGCGACCTTTGCGCCGGCACGGGCAAGCCGTCTTGCGGTTGCGGCACCCAGTCCGCTTGCGCCGCCGGTGACCAGCGCTGTCGCACCCTCGATTTTCATGGCTCCTCCGATCCCTGTTCCGTTATTAGAGGTCGACTTAATTGTTTTGTCAATGAACAGTTATGGACTGTTTGTTTTTATATGCTATCGTTCGCATCAGGGCGGCTGCGCGCGCAGTGTCCTGACGCGCCTTCAAGGCGCACGGGAGGAGAGTGTCGTGAAGTGTCAGGTTGCCATAGTCGGTGGCGGGCCGGCAGGCCTACTATTGTCTCAGATCCTCAACAATGCGGGGGTCGACACGGTCGTGCTGGAACGCACCAGCCGGCAGCATGTGCTCTCGCGCATCCGCGCCGGCATTGTCGAATGGGGCGCGGTCGAGCTTCTGCGCGCGGCCGGTGTCGGCGCGCGCATGGATGCGGAAGGCATTCCCCATGATGGCTGCGTGCTCTCCGACAATGATCTTCAGGTGCGTATCGATTTTGAGGCACTGACCGGTCGCAGGGTGATGGTCTACGGCCAGACCGAGATCACCGCCGATCTCTATGCCGCGCAGGACCGTGCCGGGACGCCGTTCTTCCACGGCGTCGAGGATGTCGAGATCGCCGATCTCGATCAGGCGCTTTCGAAGGTGCATTTCACCCATGAGGGCGAGCGCAGGACGATCACGTGCCAATATGTCGCTGGCTGTGACGGCTTTCACGGCGTCTCGCGGCGCACCATTCCGGACGAGAAACGGCGCGCATTCGAGCGGGTCTATCCCTTTGGCTGGCTCGGACTTCTCTCCCGCACGCCGCCCGTCCATGACGAACTGATCTACGCCAATTCCGATCGCGGCTTTGCGTTGGCCTCGATGCGCAATGCCGAACTCAGCCGCTACTACATCCAGGTGCCCCTGACCGACAAGGTCGAGGATTGGTCGGACGATGCGTTCTGGGCGGAGCTGAAGCGGCGGCTGCCATCCGATGCGGCGGACAATCTGGTCACAGGCGCGTCGATCGAAAAGAGCATCGCGCCGCTGCGCTCCTTCGTCTCGGAACCGCTGCGCTGGGGCAATCTGTTCCTGGCGGGCGATGCCACCCATATTGTGCCCCCCACCGGCGCGAAGGGTCTCAATCTGGCGGCCTCGGACGTCTTCTACCTGTCGTCGGCGCTGATCGAGAAGCTGAAATCGGACAGCAATGCCGGCATCGACGCCTATTCGGAGCGCGCGCTTGCCCGGATCTGGAAGGCAATGCGCTTCAGCTGGCAGATGACAACGCTTCTGCACAGGTTTGATGACGAGGACAGTTTCGCCGCCGCCATGCGCCGGGCAAGCCTTGCCCATCTTGCGTCATCGGAAACCGCTCGGCGTGATCTCGCGGAAAACTATATCGGATTGCCCTATTAAGCGTGCCTTTGTGTGCTTCCAGAGCAACATTGGATCTGCGGTTCTCGGACTGGTAGAATTGCGGCTTTCACCGCAGAGCGGAATCATATTTGATTTCTGTTAAATATGATCGCCGAGCGAAGAGGCCCGTGATGAAACCCGTTTCGACAACCATAATTGCACTTCTTGTTTCGGCGCCTGCAGCGGTGGCCGCCGATATTGTTGTCGCGCCGCCTTCGCAGCCGGTCGCGGAGGTCGAGTCCGCAATTTCGTGGACGGGCTTTTATGTCGGCGGGGAGGGCGGTTATGGCTGGCTCGCCGGCAAGATCCCGGAAAGCCTGGTGACGGCCGGCGCCACCGAAGCGGCATCCGGCGGCACGGCAGGCGTGTTTCTCGGCTATGATCATCAGTTCCAGAACAACATGGTCGTCGGCCTTGCCGCATCCTACGGCTATAACTGGAATGACAATTCCTACACCGTGTCATCGCCGCTGCCGATCCTGGACGGGCAGACCGTCACCTTCGGCACGCAGTGGCATGCGTCCGTCGAGGGGCGGGTCGGTTATGCATTCGGGCGCGCTCTGCTGTTTGCAAGCGGCGGTTATGCCGCCACCCGGCTTGAAGGCGATTTCTCGCTGACGGGGCAGAGCTATGATGATGTGCTGAACGGCTGGACCGCAGGGGTGGGCCTCGACTACGCCTTTACGGAGCAGGTCTTCGGGCGGCTGAAGGCGAGCTACAGCGATTATGGCAATACAGATCTGGTCCGCAATGCAACCGGCCTTGCAGCGCTCTCGGACACCAAGGTGACGCAAGCAAATATCAGCGCAGGCATCGGCTTCAGGTTCTGACGCGACCCCGGTCTCTCATTTTATGTCTTGAGTGTATTAAGTAAGACCGTTCCGCGACCCTGGTCGCGGAACGGTCTTTCCTCTTCAAGGCGTCAGGTCAGGCCGCTTCGGCGCTGCGGTTGATCGACTTTTCAGCCAGTTTGGAAAGGTCGAGGTCTGCTTTCGATTCCTGCTCGAAGGTTTCTTCCAGCAGCTTGGCCACGTCCTTCATGCCCATCTGGCGCGACCATGCGAGAAGCGTGCCATAGCGCGCCATCTCGTAGTGCTCGACAGCCTGGGCCGACGAGATCAGCCCGGCATCGAGCGCAGGCGTGCCCTTGAAGTCCTCGATGATTTCCTCACTCTCGGCGATAATGCCCTGGATCGCTTCGCAGGTCTTGCCGCGCGCCGGCTTGCCGAGAATTTCGAAGATTTCCTGGAGGCGCTCCACCTGGCCTTCGGTCTCTTCCTTGTGAGCGCGGAAGGCTTCAGCGAGATCTTCCGAACTTGCGGCCCGCGCCATTTTCGGGAGCGCCTTCAGGATCTGGCGTTCGGCGTAGTAGATGTCTTTCAGAGTATCCAGAAACAGGTCGTCCAACGTTTTCTGCTTAGCCATGGGTCTCTCCTCGGTTGGCACCCGGCATTCGGGTGTTGCTGTCCCTGAAACGTCCCTGGGGCAAGCCGGTTCCGCAACAAGCGCGCAACCTCAAAATGAAACCGGCGCGGCCTTCGCCACGCCCGTTTCAAACCGATGGAAGCGTTCCGGATCAGACCGGCGGAGGCACCATGAAGCCCTTCACGCTTGCCGGGCGATCCGAGCAACGCTCGACCCATGCCATGACCGAAGGAAAGTCGGCGAGCTTCAGCGCTTCAGCGGCGTCATAGTGGACAGACAGGCCGCGCACCCACGGGAATATGGCTATATCCGCGATGCTGTAATCCGACGGCTCCTCGCCCATGATGAACTTGCGGTCGCGCAGGCGGCCCTCAAGCACGCCCAGAAGGCGGCGCGATTCATTGGTGTAGCGCTGTGCCGGGTAGGGGTTGTTGGCGACCTTATCAGCAGCATATTTGTGGAAATGGCCGAACTGGCCGAACATCGGGCCGATGCCGCCCATCTGGAACATGATCCACTGGATCATCTCGTAGCGGCCCACCGGATCGTTCGGCATCAGCCGTCCGGTCTTTTCGGCAAGGTAGAGCAGGATGGCGCCGGATTCGAACAGGCCGATCGGATTGCCGTCCGGACCGTCGGGATCGATGATGGCAGGAATCTTGTTGTTCGGGTTGAGCGACAGGAATTCCGGTGTCATCTGATCGTCGGTATCGAAGGAGATGCGATGCACTTCATAGGGCAGCTCCATCTCTTCAAGCGCGATCGAGACTTTCACGCCATTCGGGGTTGCAAGCGAATAGAGCTGAATGACGTCGGGGTTTTGCGCCGGCCAGCGCTGGGTGATTGGAAATTCCGACAGGCGTGACATGAACGCTCCTGCAATATGTCTGATTTAAAAGGTAAGGACGAGATGTGCAGTTGAATGTCATTTCGCAAGTCCGCACATGTCATTTTTATGGCAAAAAGCCGCCCAATGCCAGAAAGATGACGATTTTCGTAAATCATCACTACGGACGCTGAGCGGCAGTTGGATTCCATGTGTCAGCCCCGGCATTTCACGCCTGCAATGTTCAACATGCGCACAGGCTTGTCCTCAGTGCGAACAAAAATCGCAGTATGAACAAGTTGTCTGGCCCTTCGAGGAATCACCTTCTAAAACCGGTTTCTGGAAGGAGATCCATCAATGGACAAGACTGCAACTTCCCTTGCGGAAACGGTTGCCGACATCTTTGACGGCGCAACCGTCATGATCGGCGGCTTTGGCGGGTCCGGCTCGCCGATCGAACTGATCCACGCCCTGATCGATCAGGGCGCGCGCGATCTGACGGTGATCAACAACAATGCCGGCAACGGCCATATCGGCCTTGCGGCTCTGATCGAGCAGGATCGGGTCGCAAAGATCATCTGCTCGTTCCCGCGGTCGTCGAATGCGACGGTCTTCAACGAACGGTATCTGGCCGGCAAGATCGAGCTGGAACTCGTTCCCCAGGGCACGCTGGCCGAGCGCATCCGCGCCGGCGGCGCAGGCATTCCGGCCTTCTACACGCCGACGAGCTACGGCACGGAACTGGCCGACGGCAAGCCGGTGGAAGAGTTCGAGGGCCGCCACTATGTGCGCGAACGCTGGCTGAAGGCCGACTTCGCCCTGATCAAGGCCGAACGTGCCGATCAGCACGGCAACCTGACCTACCGCATGGCCGCGCGCAATTTTTCGCCGCTGATGGCGATGGCGGCGAAAAGGACGATTGTTCAGGCAAGCCATGTGGTGCCGCTCGGCGATATCGATCCGGAACACGTCGTCACACCCGGCATTTTCGTCGATACCATTGTCGAAGTTCGAGACCCGCTGCAGGAGGAAATCCTGACCCGCGAGGAGGCGCGTTACCCATGAGCGACTTTTCCGACATCAAGCTCTCCAATGCCCAGATCGCTTGGCGCGCCGCGCAGGACATCGAGGATGGCGCCTATGTCAATCTCGGCATCGGTTTTCCCGAAATGGTCGCCAAGTTCCAGCCCGAGGGCAAGCAGGCGATCTTCCATACCGAAAACGGCGTGCTGGACTTTGGCGGCGCACCGCCAGAGGGCGAGGAGGACTGGGATCTGGTCAATGCCGGCAAGAAGGCGATCACCCTGAAGCCCGGCACAGCTTTCTTTCACCACGCCGACAGTTTCGCCATGGTGCGGGGCGGCCATCTCGACGTCGCCATTCTCGGCGCCTATGAGGTTGCCGAAACCGGCGACCTTGCCAACTGGTCGACGGGCAGGGGCGGGGTTCCCGCCGTCGGCGGCGCAATGGATCTGGTCCACGGCGCAAGGCGCGTCGCGGTGCTGACCGAGCATGTCACCAAGAAGGGCCAGCCCAAGCTGGTCGAGCGCTGCACGCTGCCGCTGACCGGCGTCGGCTGCGTTACCCGGGTCTACACATCGCTTGCCGTTATCGATATTGCTGATGGCCACTTCATCCTGCGCGAGAAGCTCGGAGCGATGAGCGTGGAGGAGCTGCAGACCGTTACCGGCGGCAAGCTCCACATCGAAGGCGACGTGACAGATCTGAAGGCACCGGAGGTTTAAGCCATGAGAGACGTTTACATCTGCGACTATATCCGCACCCCGATCGGCCGCTATGGCGGCGCGCTGTCTTCGGTCAGGACCGACGATCTGGGCGCAATCCCGCTCAAGGCCCTGATGGAGCGCAATCAGGGCGTGGACTGGGCTGCCGTCGATGACGTCATCTACGGCTGCGCCAACCAGGCGGGCGAGGACAACCGCAACGTCGCGCGCATGTCGTCGCTGCTCGCGGGTCTGCCTGAGGCGGTCTCCGGCACCACCATCAACCGGCTCTGCGGTTCCGGCATGGACGCCGTCATCTTCGCAGCCCGGTCGATCGTTGCGGGAGAAGCGGAGCTGATGATTGCCGGCGGCGTCGAGTCGATGTCGCGCGCGCCCTTCGTCATGGGCAAGGCTGACAGCGCGTTTTCGCGGTCTGCCGAGATTTTCGATACCACGATCGGCTGGCGTTTCGTCAATCCAGCCATGAAGGCCCAATACGGCATCGACTCGATGCCGGAAACCGCCGAGAACGTGGCCGAGGATTTCTCCGTCAATCGCGAGGATCAGGACCGCTTCGCGCTCGCCTCCCAGCAGAAGGCCGGCAAGGCGATCGAATCCGGCCGTCTGGCGCAGGAGATCACCCCCGTCTCGATCCCGCGCCGCAAGGGCGATCCGGTGATCGTCGATACCGATGAGCATCCCCGTCCCGACACCACGATCGAGGCGCTGGCGAAGCTGCGTGCACCGTTCCGCGAAGGCGGAACCGTGACGGCCGGCAATGCATCCGGCGTCAATGACGGTGCGGCGGCGCTGGTGCTCGCAAGTGCAGAGGCGGCAAAGCGCCATGGACTGACGCCGATTGCCCGTGTGCTCGGCGGCGCAACGGCGGGCGTTGCCCCTCGCATCATGGGGTTCGGCCCGGCAGTGTCGTCCAAGAAGCTGATGGCGCGCCTCGGCCTCACGGTGGATGATTTTGCGGTGATCGAGCTCAACGAGGCCTTTGCCTCGCAGGGCCTTGCGACGCTGCGCGACCTCAAGATCGCCGATGACGATCCGCGCGTGAACCGCAATGGGGGCGCGATCGCCCTCGGCCATCCGCTCGGCATGTCCGGCGCCCGCATCACCGGCACGGCAATGCTCGACCTGAAACCCGGCGAGAAGTCGCTCTCGACCATGTGCATCGGCGTCGGCCAGGGCATTTCGGTGGTGCTCGAACGCGTCTGACCCGATGGCTGTACTGCTCAACTGACGAAGGGGCGGCGCGCAAACGCCGCCCTGAGGCTGCTGATAAAACCACGGTTTCAGAGCGATTTACGCGCGCCGACCTCACCCCCACGTGTCATGCTCGGACTTGATCCGAGCATCCAGGCAAATCAAGCCATTGATTTTCCTAAATTCCATCGCGAGCACTTGTCGTGTTGCCTGGATGCTCGGATCAAGTCCGAGGATGACCGGGATTGAAGGGCAGGTTTGTCAAAAAAAAGAAGGGCGGCGCCGAAGCACCGCGCTCAGGCTGCTGACAAAGCCATGGTTTCAGAGCGATTTACGCGCGCCGACCTCACCCCCACGCGTCATGCTCGGACTTGATCCGAGCATCCAGGCAAATCAATCTATTGATTTCCTAAATTCCGTCGCGGGCACTTGTCGTGTTGCCTGGATCCTCGGATCAAGTCCGAGGATGACCCGGGATTGGGGGGCAAGTTTGTCAAACAAATAAGGGCGGCGCCGAAGCACCGCCCTCACATTCCGGATTTGGGTCCGGGAGCATTTCTGCAATCAGGCTTTATCGCCTGATTACATCATGCCGCCCATGCCGCCCATTCCGCCCATGCCGCCCATGTCGGGCATGCCGCCGGATTCCTTCTTCGGAGCGTCGGCGATCATGGCTTCGGTGGTGATCAGCAGCGAGGCAACCGAAGCTGCGTTCTGCAGAGCCGTGCGGACAACCTTGACCGGGTCAACGATACCCATGGTGATCATGTCGCCATATTCACCGGTCTGGGCGTTGTAGCCGTAATTGTCGTCGTTCTTGTCGAGGATCTTGCCGACAACGATCGAAGCTTCGTCACCAGCATTGGTCGCGATCTGGCGAACCAGCGACTGGAGAGCGCGGCGGATGATGTTGATGCCGGCTTCCTGGTCGTCGTTTTCACCCTTGGCGGTGATCTTGGTGGAGGAACGCAGCAGGGCTACGCCACCGCCGGGCACGATGCCTTCCTGAACGGCCGCGCGGGTCGCGTTCAGAGCGTCGTCGATGCGGTCCTTCTTTTCCTTCACTTCGACTTCCGTCGAGCCGCCAACGCGGATCACGGCAACGCCGCCAGCGAGCTTGGCAAGACGTTCCTGCAGCTTTTCGCGGTCGTAATCGGAAGTGGTTTCCTCGATCTGAGCCTTGATCTGGGCAACGCGTGCCTCGATGTCGGACTTCTGGCCAGCGCCATCAACGATCGTGGTGTTTTCCTTGGTGATCGAGACCTTCTTGGCGGTGCCGAGCATGTCGAGGGTGACATTTTCGAGCTTGATGCCGAGGTCTTCGGAGATCACGGTGCCACCGGTCAGGATCGCGATGTCTTCGAGCATGGCCTTGCGGCGGTCGCCGAAGCCAGGCGCCTTGACGGCAGCGATCTTGAGGCCGCCACGCAGCTTGTTGACAACGAGCGTTGCCAGGGCTTCGCCTTCGACGTCTTCAGCAATGATGATCAGCGGCTTGTTGGACTGAACGACCGATTCCAGAACCGGCAGCATGGCCTGAAGGTTCGAGAGCTTCTTTTCGTGCAGCAGGATGTAGGCGTCTTCCAGCTCGGCAACCATCTTCTCGGAGTTGGTCACGAAGTAGGGCGACAGGTAGCCGCGGTCGAACTGCATGCCTTCAACGACTTCGAGTTCGGTTTCGGCGGTCTTGGCTTCTTCAACCGTGATGACGCCTTCATTGCCGACCTTCTGCATGGCAGCGGCAATGTCTTCACCGATCTGCTTTTCGCCATTGGCGGAGATGGTGCCGACCTGGGCAACTTCTGCAGAGGTGTTGATCTTCTTGGCCTTGGCCTGGAGATCCTTCACGACTTCGGCGACGGCGAGGTCGATACCGCGCTTCAGGTCCATCGGGTTCATGCCGGCAGCAACAGCCTTGTTGCCTTCGCGGATGATCGAGGAAGCGAGAACGGTTGCCGTCGTGGTGCCGTCACCGGCGATGTCGTTGGTCTTCGAAGCAACTTCGCGGACCATCTGGGCGCCCATGTTCTCGAACTTGTCTTCCAGTTCGATTTCCTTGGCGACCGAAACACCGTCCTTGGTGATGCGCGGAGCGCCGAAGGACTTTTCGATAACGACGTTGCGGCCCTTGGGACCGAGCGTGACCTTGACGGCGTCGGCGAGCACGTCAACACCGTGCATCATCTTTTCGCGCGCAGAGCGGCCGAATTTGATATCTTTCGCAGCCATTTGTAAACTCCTGGTTTATCAAAACCTTATGGGCAATAAGCCCGGCTGAATGGGATGGGTGAATGCTGGGAAAAGCGCCTGGATCAGGCGACGATGCCCATGATGTCGGCTTCCTTCATGATCAGAAGGTCTTCGCCGTCGAGCTTGACTTCGGTGCCCGACCACTTGCCGAACAGAACGCGATCGCCAACCTTGACGTCGAGCGCGACAACCTTGCCGCTTTCGTCACGTGCGCCGGAGCCGATGGCGACGATTTCGCCTTCCTGCGGCTTTTCCTTGGCGGTGTCGGGGATGATGATGCCACCCTTGGTCTTTGCTTCAGACTCGACGCGACGTACGACGACGCGGTCGTGCAGGGGGCGGAAAGAAATGCTTGCCATTGTCTATACCCTCGATCAAATGACATTCGCGACCGCTTTCACGGCCACATGGATCAGTGTTAGCACTCCTCATTGGAGAGTGCTAATGACCGTGATTTAGGTGTGGCGGATAGTGGTGTCAAGAAAAGCGCCAAAGTTTTTTTGCGCGCCGCCGGAACTTTTCGGGCCCCGAAATCACGGGTTTCATACAGGCTTTACGTCCGGAGCGTAACCCCGGCCACTATCTCTACGCAGATTAAGAGGACATTGTGACGCCGGCGAGCGAAGACGTGCAGACAGCGAGTTTCAGGGAAGTCGTCGCCGTGTTCGCCCGCATCGGCGTTCTTTCCTTCGGCGGTCCCGCCGGTCAGATCGCGCTGATGCACCGGATCGTCGTCGACGAGAAGCGCTGGCTGCCGGAGGAGCGTTATCTGCACGCGCTGAATTACTGCATGCTGCTGCCGGGCCCGGAAGCGCAGCAGCTTGCGACCTATGTCGGGTGGTTGCTCCACGGGGTGCGCGGCGGGCTTGTCGCGGGAACGCTGTTCTTTCTGCCGGGGTTCGCTTTGATCGTCGTGCTCGCCGCGCTCTATGCCGCGCTCGGTGACGCGGCATTCGTGGAACCGCTTTTCATGGGTCTGAAGGCGGCGGTCCTTGCCATTGTGGTGCAGGCGCTCTGGCGCATGGCAGGGCGGTCGTTGAAAGGCCCCGTCGCCGCCACGCTCGCAATGGCTGCCTTCGTGGCGCTCTTCGTCTTTGGCGTGGCCTTTCCGGTCGTCGTGCTGTCGGCAGGCCTTGCGGGCTTCTTTTTCATGCGCCGCCCGGTTTCTGCAGCCGGCACTATTGCTCATCCGCGGGGATGGCGAAAGCGCGGGCTTGGCACGGCGGCAACGCTTGCCGTCTGGGCGGCAATCTGGCTGCTGCCGCTTCTGGTGCTCGCACCCTTCGCCGAACTTCAGACATTGCGCGCCATCTTCGGCTTCTTCGTCAGGGTCGCGCTGTCTTCCTTCGGCGGCGCCTATGCGGTGCTGACCTATGTGGCGCAGGAAGCGGTCTCGACCTATCACTGGCTGACGCCGGCCGAGATGATGGACGGGCTGGCGCTTGCCGAAACCACGCCGGGGCCGCTGGTGCTGGTGCTCTGCTTCGTCGGTTTCCTGGCGTCGAGCGCAGCACCGTTTTCCGGCGCGCCGATGATCTCCGGCATTGCCGGCGCAATCGTGACCGCCTGGGCGATCTTCGTGCCGAGCTTCCTGTTCATCTTTGCCGGTGCGCCCTATGTCGAAGATCTGCGCCGCAGCGCCGCGCTTACCGGCGCGCTTGCGGGCATCGGCGCGGCGATCGTCGGGGTGATTGCCAATCTCTCGCTCTGGTTTGCGCTTCACGTCCTGTTCGGTTCGGTCGATCGGGTCGAACTGTTCTCGCTGCCGCCCTTGATGCGCGCGGGCCTGACGGTTCCGGAGTGGTCGAGCCTTGCGCTTGGCCCGCTTGCCATCAGCATCGCAGGCATTGTCGCGCTCTTCCGGTTCCGCGTAGGCGTGCTGCCGCTCCTTGCCGCCGCTTCCCTCGCAGGGCTTGCCATCGGCAGCCTGTTGTGACCATGTGTCGGCGCCTAAAAGCCGAACCAAAAGAGGACAGTCCATGCCGAAACAGATCGATGCTCTCAGCACGCTCCACAGCGATTATGATGTGGTGCTCTGCGATGTCTGGGGCGTTCTCCACAATGGCGTGAACTCTTTCGATACCCCGAAACTGGCGCTCGCCGAAGCCCGGCGGGCAGGCAAGACGGTGATCCTTCTCACCAATTCGCCAAGGCTTTCGCCATCGGTGAAGGAACAGCTTGCAGGCTATTCCGTGACGCCGGAGAGCTTCGACGCGATCGTGACATCCGGCGATGTGACCCGCACGCTGGTCGCCGAAGGCCCGCGAAAGCTCTATTACATGGGCCCGCAGCGCGATACCGATCTCTACAAGGATACCGGCGTGAAGCGTGTCGATGAAGCAGAGGCCGAGGGCATTCTGTGCAGCGGCTTCGAGGATGACGAGACCGAAACCCCCGAGGACTACCGCGACATCCTCACCCGCTTTGCCGCGCGCGGCCTGCCGCTGATCTGCGCCAATCCCGATCTCGTGGTCTCGCGCGGCGACCGGCTTGTGCCCTGCGCCGGCGCGCTTGCCGCCCTTTATGCCGATCTTGGCGGCGAGACCCGCATTGCCGGCAAGCCCCACCGTCCGATCTATGAGGCTGCGCTTGCAAAGGCGCGGGAACTGCGCGGCGATGTCGATCCCGCGCGCGTGCTCGCCATCGGCGACGGCATGCCGACGGATGTGAAGGGCGCGCTCGATTATGGCCTCGACCTGCTGTTCGTGGCCGAAGGCATCCATGAGGATGACTATGCCCGTGACGGGATCGTTGACGCTCAGTTGCTGGATCGGTTCTTGACGGAACATGAGGCAGATCCGAAATACTGGATGCCGAAACTCGCCTGAACACGTGCCGGACGAACCTGATGACCGTATTCCATCGCAATGAATTTCGCGAACCGCTGCCCGAAGCGCTGAAGGGCGGCGTGGTCGCGATCGGCAATTTCGACGGCGTGCATCGCGGGCATCAAAGCGTGCTGGCCGAAGCCCGCGCCCTTGCCGAAGAGCGCGGCGTGCCGGCCCTGGCGCTGACCTTCGAGCCGCATCCGCGCTCGGTCTTCAACCCGCAGGCCCCCGTCTTTCGGCTGACGCCCGCACCGATGAAGGCGAAGCTTCTGGAAGCCATGGGCTATCAGGCGGTTATCGAATATCCGTTCGACCGCACCTTTTCGCAGCGCTCGCCGGAAGAGTTCGTGACGACGGTGCTCATCGATTGGCTCGGTGCCAGTGAGGTCGTCACCGGCTTCGATTTTCATTTCGGTCGCAACCGCGAAGGCGGCCCGGCCTATCTGATGGCCGCCGGCAAGCGCCATGGTTTCGGCGTCACGCTGATGGATGCATTCCGCGACGAAGGGGCCGAGGTCGTGTCCTCGAGCCGCATCCGCGATCTGCTGACGCGCGGAGAGGTGGTCGCCGCCTCCGGCCTGCTGGGCTATCGCTATACCGTGATGGGCGAGGTGATCCACGGTGAAAAGCTCGGCCGCACGCTCGGTTTCCCGACTGCCAACATGGCTTTCGACCCCGATGCCAAGCTCAGGCCCGGCATTTATGCGGTGCGCTATCGCCGCCCCTGCGGCACGCTGCATGACGGCGTCGCAAGCTTCGGCCGCCGCCCGACCGTGGTGGAAGACGGCCGTCCGCTGCTCGAAACCTATATCTTCGACTTCAAGGGCGATCTCTACGGCGAGATCGGCGCGGTATCGCTGTTCGGCCGGCTGCGCGACGAGCTGAAATTCGACGGCCTCGAAGCGCTGGTTGCCCAGATGCACCGCGACAGCGATCAGGCGCGCGCGCTGCTATCCGGCGTGAAGCCGTTCTCGGAGCTTGACGGCAAGATCGCCTTTTGACGATCGCGCCGCATGGCTCTTCGATAGGCGCTGCTCTGCGTTATTAAGCGCTTCTTTCCCTCATGACTCATGCTCGGGCGTGAACCGAGCAGCCAGCCCAGACGGAGAACGCCGCCTGAACCCTCGGGTCAAGCTCGAGGGTGACACCGGGAGAGGGGATAGGGAGGATAGCCGGCATCGGCAGAGGATGGAGACCCGGCTCACGCTCTCCTCGTTTTGCCTCAGGCAGTTTCTCGCACATGGCCCTTTCTTTCCCGCCGAAAAGACCGTAAAGACGGCGCATGATGACTGGATACCGGTTTCGCATCATACGAATTATTGGCCCGGCTTTCCGCGCAGCTTGATCACTGAGCGCCGGAAGGTCCGGGATTTCGGCGTTTTCACCGCCCCAACTCTCCTTTTTTACGATGATTTGCGCGCGAAATACGCGCCGCCAGAAGGCCGCGAAGCCATGACCGATACCAAAGATACGATCGACTATTCCAAGACCCTCTACCTGCCCGAAACCGATTTTCCGATGCGCGCGGGCCTGCCCGAGAAGGAGCCGGAAACGGTTGCCCGCTGGCAGGAGATGGGGCTCTACAAGAAGCTGCGCGAGGACGCCAAGGGCCGCGAGAAATTCGTGCTCCATGACGGCCCGCCCTATGCCAACGGCAATATCCATATCGGCCACGCGCTGAACAAGATCCTGAAGGATGTCATCACCCGCTCGTTCCAGATGCGTGGGTTTGACGCCAACTACGTGCCCGGCTGGGACTGCCACGGCCTGCCGATCGAATGGAAGATCGAGGAAGCCTACCGCGCCAAGGGCCAGAACAAGGACGAGGTCGAGATCAACGAATTCCGCCGCCAGTGCCGCGAATTCGCGCAAGGGTGGATCGACGTCCAGACAAAGGAATTCCAGCGGCTCGGCATCGAGGGCGATTTCGAAAATCCCTACACCACGATGAATTTCCACGCCGAGGCGCGGATCGCCGGCGAACTGCTGAAGATCGCCGCCTCCGGCCAGCTTTACCGTGGCTCGAAGCCGGTGATGTGGTCGGTCGTCGAGCGCACGGCGCTGGCTGAAGCCGAGGTGGAGTATCACGAGGTTCAGTCGGATACGATCTGGGTGAAGTTTCCTGTGGTGAGAGGGGTCACCGAAGGTGGCCGATCAGCGCCGAGCCCGGAACATGTGAATCCGGCACTGGTTGAAGAAGAAGCGTTTGTTGTTATCTGGACCACCACGCCTTGGACGATCCCTGGTAACCGTGCGGTCTCATTTTCCTCTCGTCTTGCTTACGGCTTGTATGAAGTCACTGAGGCGATGAATGATTTCGGGCCGCAACCCGGAGAAAAGCTACTCTTTGCTAAAAACTTGGCTGAAGAATGTGCTGCCAAAGCCAAGGTGGCGCTGAAGCTTGTACGTGACGTTGCCGCTTCTGAACTCGAAACCGTCGTGTGCTATCATCCATTGAGAAATTTGGGTGACGGATATCTTTTTGATGTCCCGCTCCTCGATGGCGACCACGTCACCGATGACGCCGGTACCGGTTTTGTCCACACCGCGCCCGGCCATGGTCGCGAGGACTTTGACGCGTGGATGGAAAAGGCGCGCGAGCTTGAGGCGCGCGGCATCTCGGCGAAGATCCCGTTCACCGTCGGCGATGACGGCTATTACACCGAGGATGCTTATGGCTTTGGCCCGTCGGCTGAAGGCGGGGCTGCCCGCGTCATGGATGACAATGGCAAGAAGGGCGATGCCAATGACCGCGTCATCAAGGCGCTGATCGCGGCCGACATGCTGTTTGCCCGCGGCCGGATCAAGCACGACTATCCGCATTCCTGGCGCTCCAAGAAGCCGGTGATCTTCCGCAACACGCCGCAGTGGTTCGTCTATATGGATAAGGACCTCGCGGACGGCACCACGCTGCGTTCGCGTGCGCTGTCCGCCATTGACGATACGCGCTTCGTGCCCGCCGGCGGCAAGAACCGGTTGCGCGGCATGATCGAAAACCGTCCGGACTGGGTGCTGTCGCGCCAGCGCGCCTGGGGCGTGCCGATCTGTGTGTTTGCCGACAAGGCCGGCAATGTGCTGGTCGACGAGACCGTCAACGCCCGTATCCTGGAAGCCTTCGAGGCGGAAGGGGCGGACGCCTGGTTTGCCGAAGGCGCACGCGAGCGCTTCCTTGGCGAAAAGGCCAGCGAAGACTGGGACATGGTCACCGACATTCTCGATGTCTGGTTCGACAGTGGTTCGACCCACACCTTCACGCTCGAAGACCGCCCGGATCTGAAGTGGCCG
Source organism: Martelella limonii (assembly GCF_013344475.1). Taxonomy (GTDB): domain Bacteria; phylum Pseudomonadota; class Alphaproteobacteria; order Rhizobiales; family Rhizobiaceae; genus Martelella; species Martelella limonii. The sequence continues at coordinate 119,254 of NZ_JABUOU010000009.1, forward strand.
GCGGATGTCTATCTCGAAGGCTCCGACCAGCATCGCGGCTGGTTCCATTCCTCGCTTCTGGAAGGCTGCGCCACGCGCGGCCGCGCGCCCTATAAAGCCGTCGTTACTCACGGGTTCACGATGGACGAGCAGGGCCGGAAGATGTCGAAATCGCTCGGCAATACCGTATTGCCGCAGGACGTGATGAAGAAGTCGGGCGCCGATATCCTGCGTCTTTGGGTGATGACCACCGATTACTGGGATGACCAGCGCCTCGGCGACCAGATCATCAAGACCAACATCGACAGCTACCGCAAGCTCCGCAATACGCTGCGCTGGATGCTCGGCACGCTTGCCCATGACAAGGGCGAGGAGATCGCGCTTGCCGACATGCCGGAACTGGAGCAGCTGATGCTGCACCGGCTGGCCGAACTCGACCAGCTGGTCCGCAAGGGCTATGACGATTTCGACTTCAAGCGGATTGCCCGCGCGCTGAACGATTTCGCCAATATCGAACTGTCGGCCTTCTATTTCGACGTTCGCAAGGATGCGCTCTACTGCGATGCCCCGTCGTCGCTGCGCCGCCGGGCCGCCCTGCATGTGATCCGCAAGATCTTCGATTGCGTCGTGACCTGGCTTGCGCCGATGCTGCCCTTCACCATGGAAGAGGCATGGCTGTCGCGCAATCCGGAGGCGGTTTCGGTCCATCTGGAACAGTTCCCCGACGTTCCTGCTACGTGGAAGAACGATGCGCTCGCTGAAAAGTGGGAGAAGATCCGCGCGGTCCGAACCGTCGTCACCGGCGCGCTCGAAATCGAACGCCGCGAAAAGCGGATCGGCTCGTCGCTTGAAGCGGCACCTGTCGTCTATGTTGACGATGAGGCGCTGCTGGCAGCGCTCGACGGTCGTGATTTCGAGGAGATCTGCATCACCTCGGGCATCGTGATCGAAGCGGGCAAGGGCCCGGAAGACGCCTTCCGCCTGCGCGAGGTCGATGGCGTTGCCGTCGTCCCGGCGCTTGCAGCCGGCACCAAATGCGCACGCTCCTGGCGCGTGACCGAAGATGTCGGCTCCGATCCGGAATACCCCGACGTTTCGGCGCGCGACGCCGCAGCGCTCAGGGAGCTTGCCGCGCTGGCGGAGTGAGGGGCTTGCACCAACCAATCTTCCCCTCAAGGGGGAGATTGGTGGCGGGGCTTTGGGGGAAACTGGTGCCAACGGGCCGGAGAGTTTTCGCTCAAGCCATCGGATGAAACGGTTGAGCCGGTATTTGACCTCGCATTTCGGCTGCCTTATCAAGCTTAATTGCGAAAACGGCGGTTCTACGTTAGGAATGACGCGGTTTCGCCGGATTCATCGCCACAGTGTGGTTGATGACCTTAATAACAAGAAGCGCCACCGGCGCGGAGGTTTGGTAGACAAGCGCATGACTTTTGTTTTCCGTTCGATGAAGATCGCAATCGCGCTCGCGGGCGTAGCCTCGCTTTCCTCCTGCCTTGGCGCGCCGACCTATGGCACCGGCACGACCGCGACAACCCAGCTCGTGGAAGACCTCGGCCAGGCTGTGCTGGTGGTCAATCCCGAGACGCCCGATATCGATTACGAGCCGCGCCCCTCGCTGGTAAAGCCCACCAAGGGCACATCGACGGCAACGCTGGTCCCGCCGCAGAAGTCGCTGGCCTCTGCCGACAATCCCAATTGGGTCGAATCGCCTGAAGAGCAGCGCGACCGTCTCTATGCCGAAGCGGAAGACAACAAGGACAACCCGTTCTACCGGTCGCCGCTTTTGGCCGCCGACAATCCGACGCAGATGACCGAGAAGCAGCAGCTTGAGGCCTTCCGTGCCGCGAAGAAGGAAGCGACCACGATCGATATTACCCAGCGCCGCTATCTCATCGATCCGCCGGAGGAATATCGTCAGGCTTCCGATCCCGCCGCGTTGAACAATCTCGGCGAGTCCGAGCGCGCCAAGGAACGGCGTCGCAAGAAGCTTGCCCAGGGCAAGGACCCGGATGCCTGCTTCCTGTTCTTCAACTGCAACAGCGGCGCGACCGACGAATTCTTGCAATCATCCAAGAACGCCGGTCAGGAATAGTCTGAGGTTATCATGGATTTTGTTATCAGGCCGGCGACGCGCAGCGACGCCGGAACGATCTTTCGTTTCGTCTGCGAGCTCGCCGCGTTCGAGAAAGCACTGGATCAGGTCGAGACCACCGAGGAAGGCCTGGCTGAAGCGATCTTCGGCGAGAACGCCGTCACCGGCGGCCTGATTGCCGAGAAGGATGGCGAGGCCGCGGGCTTTGCGGTCTATTTCTTCAACTTTTCCACCTGGCAGGGCCGCAACGGCATCTATCTGGAAGATCTCTATGTCACGCCCGAACATCGCGGCAGCGGCCTTGGCCGCGCCTTGATGCAGGCAGTGGCCGCGATCGGCGTCGAAAACAACTGCGGCCGGATGGAGTGGAGCGTGCTCGACTGGAATGAGGGCGCGATCCGCGTGTATGACGGGATCGGCGGCAAGCCGCAGACCGAGTGGATACGCTACCGCCTTGAAGGCGCGGCGCTTGAAAAGGTCGCGGGCAAATAGGCCCTCAATCCTCCCGCCGCGCGCCGAAGAATGCCTTCAGCAATGCGGCGGAACGGCTTTCGGAAAATCCGGAATAGACATCGGGCCGGTGGTGGCAGGTGGGCTGGGCGTAAAACCGGCCGCCGTGATCCACCCCGCCGCCCTTCGGGTCAGCCGCGCCGTAGTAGAGCCGTTCGATCCTGGCAAAGGAAATGGCCGCAGCGCACATGGCGCAGGGCTCCAGCGTGACATGAAGATGCGCGCCGGGCAGCCGCTCTGAGCCGATCTTCCGGCAAGCCTCGCGCAGCGCCAGCACCTCGGCATGGGCCGTGGGGTCAAAAAGTTCGCGCGTGCGGTTTCCCGCGCTGGAAAGCACCTTGCCGTTCAGGCTCACCACAGCGCCGATCGGAACCTCGCCGCGCGCGGCCGCCGCTTCGGCCTCTTCGAGGGCCAGCGCCATGAAATCGCTGCCTGACGGCATTTTGTTAACTTTCCTCTTAACGGCCTTGACCCGACCTGATAGAGGATCGGGACAAACAGGCAAAGCAAAATGACCCAAAAAGACAAGTTTCCAAAACGCGGCAGCAAACCTGCCGGCGGCAAGAAGCCGTTGAAGGCTGATACGCCCGCGGCTGCCGGCGAGGAAAAGCCCGCCGAGCGGATTTCCAAAATTCTCGCCCGCGCCGGCGTCGCCTCCAGGCGCGATGCCGAGCGGATGATCCTCGAAGGCCGCGTCAAGGTCAACGGCAAGCTGCTGGACACCCCGGCCCACAATGTCACCCTCGATGACAAGATCGAGGTCGATGGCGAGGAGATCCGGGGTATCGAGCGGACCAGGCTGTGGATCTACCACAAGCCCTCGGGCCTCGTGACCACCAATTCCGATCCGGAAGGCCGGCCGACCGTGTTCGACAACCTGCCGGGCGAATTGCCGCGGGTCATCTCGATCGGGCGTCTGGACATCAACACCGAAGGCCTGCTGCTGCTCACCAATGATGGCGGTCTGGCGCGGGTGCTCGAACTTCCGGCCACCGGCTGGCTGCGCCGGTACCGGGTGCGCGCCCATGGCAAGATCGAGCAGGCGGATCTCGACAAGCTGAAGGACGGCATTGCCGTCGACGGCGTCCTCTATGGCGCGATCGATGCGACGCTCGACCGGGTGCAGGGCTCCAATGTCTGGATCACCATGGGTCTGCGCGAAGGCAAGAACCGCGAGATCAAGAACGTACTTGGCGCGCTCGGGCTCGAAGTCGGCCGTCTGATCCGCATCTCCTACGGCCCGTTCCAGCTCGGCGAAATCCCCGAGGGTCACGTCATGGAAGTGCGCGGCCGCACTCTGCGTGATCAGCTCGGCCCACGCCTCATCGAAGAGGCCGGCGCCAATTTCGATGCGCCGATCTATAATGAAAGCGATGGCGAAGCCGCGCCCGCGCGCGACAGCAAGAAGCCTGATGCGCGCAAGCCTGATGCGCGCAAGCCTGATGCGCGCGGCGCCGATGGGCGCAAGCCTGAGGGCCACAAGCGGCGCCCGGACAAGCTTGACCGGGGTGAACGCGCCGAACGCGGCCGCGACCGGCTCGATACCAAGCGCAAGGGCAGCGAAGAGAAGGTCTTCAAGGATATCGAAACCCGCAACCGCGCCACCAATGTGTGGATGGCACCGGGCGCGCGCCCGCTCGGGCCCAAGGCCAAGAAGAAGGCGGAGGATCGCGAGCGCGAGGATGCCCGCCGCGATGCACGGCGCGACGAGCGCCGCAGGTCGGCCCCGAGCGCCGACGGTGCCGAGCGCAGGAGCGCTCGTCCGGCAGCGGGCGAACGCAGGGGTCCGCGCCCGGCTGGAGCCGAGGGCAGCGAACGTGGCCGTTCAGCCGGTGGTGACGCAACCGAGCGCAGAAGCCCGCGCCCGGCCGGCGGCAAGTCCTTCGGAAAGCCCGGCGGTCCGCGCAAGGCTTTCGGTGCGGATGCATCCGGCGAGGGCAAGCGCTTCGACGGTCCCAAGCGCCCGCGTGGCGAAGGACGTCCCGGCGGCGATCGTCCGGAAGGCGGCAAGCGTTTCGGCGGCCCGAAGAAGGATGGCGAACGCAGCGGACGTCCCGCTGGCGGCGACAAGCGGTTTTCCGGCGACAAGCGTGGCGGACGGGCCGATGGCGGCAAGCCATCCGGCAGCGATCGTCCGCGCGGTGGCGCTGGCGGCGGCAGAAGCGGTGATAATGGCGGCAACAGGGGCGGCGACGGCAATCGTGGCGGCCCGAAGGGCAGGGGCGGCAATGCGGATCGTCGGCGGTGAGTTTCGCGGGCGCCAGCTCGCGACACCGAAATCTTCCGACATCCGCCCCACCACCGATCGCACCCGCGAGAGCCTGTTCAATATCCTGAACCACGCCTATCCGGAGGCGCTTCAAGGCACCCGCATGCTCGATCTTTTTGCGGGCACCGGTGCGATGGGGCTCGAGGCCCTGTCGCGCGGCGTGAAAAGCGTGCTGTTTGTCGAAAACAGCATTGAGGGCAGGGGTCTGCTGTGGTCGAATATCGAAGCGCTCGGCCTTGCCGGGCGCACCCGGATCATGCGGCGCGATGCCACAAGGCTCGGTCCTGCCAACCGGATTGAACCCTATGAATTCCTGTTCGCGGATCCGCCCTATGGCAAGACGCTTGGCGATCAGGCCCTTGCGGCGGCCCATGAGGGCGGCTGGCTGAAGCCGGGCGCACTTGCGATACTGGAAGAGCGCGCCGACGTGACGCCGGACATTCCGGCCGACTACAGCCTGCTCGAAGCCCGCGAATTCGGCGATACCCGCATGCACTTCTACCGCTATCGCGGTTGATCCGCGTGCCGGGGCAAACCGGTCTTTTCCAGAAAATACCTGCTTGAATGCGCGGCCCGATTGGGCCGGCATCCTCTATGCAGCCGCATGCGGCAATACGAACGGGGTATCATCCGCAGGCGGGGTGCTGACGGAGAGGCGGGTGGAAAAGGCTTTCAGGAGATTGTCGTCGGTGATGGTGTCCTTGGGGCTGCCCTTTGCCACCAGCCGGCCTTCGCGCATCAGGATCACCTGATCGGCGTAAAGCGCCGTCAGGTTCAGGTCATGCATGACCGCCACCACGCCGCCGCCATCGCGGCAAAACGCCTTGGCAAGCCGCATGATCGCAAGCTGATGGAGGATATCGAGGCTGGCGACAGGCTCGTCCAGAAGCAGCCAGCGCGGTTGGCCGCCTGCAACGGGCGCGTCGATCTGACACAGGACGCGGGCAAGCTGGACGCGCTGCTGTTCCCCGCCCGACAGTTCCTGGTAGAACCGTCCCGCAAAGCCCTGAAGGTCGACAGCGGCAAGCGCCTTTTCCATGACGGCGCGGTCTGCCTCCGCCTTTCTGTTGCTCCTGCCGGAAAGCCCCATGCGCAACACTTCCGTCACGGTGAAGGGGAAGGCAAGGTTCGACGCCTGCGGCAGCACGCCGCGCATTTCGGCAAGCTGCCAGGGTTGCAGCTCCGAGACGCGCGCGCCATTCAGCACGACCTCGCCCCGGTCCGGGCGCAGATCGCCTGCAATTGTCTTCAGCGTCGTGGTCTTGCCGCAGCCGTTCGGACCGCAGATCGCTGTCAGCGCACCGGGCCTCGCCTCGAAGGCAATCTCCTTGAGGACAGCGCGGCCGGAGAGCGTCACGCTCATGTTTCGGATTTCGATCATGGTCTAAAGGTTGAGCCGCGAGCGGTTCTTGAGAAGGATCCAGAGGAAGAACGGACCGCCGGCAATGGCGGTGATGATGCCGATCGGCAGTTCCGCGGGGGCGACCACTGTACGGGCGAACAGGTCGGCCAGCACCAGAAGCGCGCCGCCGAGAAGGGCGGAGGCGGGCAAAAGGTAGCGATGGTCGGGGCCGATGACGAGCCGCAGCAGATGCGGCACGACGATGCCCACGAAGCCGATCCCGCCGGAGACCGCGACACCCGCGCCGGTGGCTGCGGCCACGGCAACGATGGTGATGTTCTTCAGCCGCTGCACCGGAATGCCGATGTGATAGGCCGTCGCTTCACCGAGCGTGATGGCGTTGAGCCCGCGCGCCATGAAGGGCAGCACCGCGAAAGCGACGAGCATGATCGGGCTGATGGCCGCAATCTTCGTCCATGTGGCGCCGGCAAGCGACCCCATCGACCAGAATGTGAGGTCGCGCAATTGCCGGTCGTCGGCAAGATAGACCAGGAAGCCGGTCGCAGCCCCCGCCAGGGCCGAAAGCGCGATACCGGCGAGGAGCATGGTTGCAACCGAGGTCTGCCCGTGGCGGGTTGCGATCCGGTAGAGCAGAAGCGTCGTCACCAGCCCGCCGGCAAAGGCTGCCGCCGGCAAGGCGTAGAAGCCGAGAAGATTGTAGAGGGGCGCCGCGAAACTGCCGCCGAGCACGATCATCACCACGGCCCCGAGCCCCGCACCCGCCGAAACGCCGACAAGGCCCGGATCGGCAAGCGGGTTGCGGAACAGGCCCTGCATCGCCGCCCCGCAGACGGCAAGCGATGCGCCGACCATGAAGCCCATGATGGCGCGGGGAAGGCGGATGTCGAGGATAATGATCCGGTCGCGCGCAGACAGCGCATCGCTGCCGGTGAAAAGTCCGCGCGCGAGATCGATCAGCGAAGCGTTGGAGGCGCCGATGCCAACGGAAATCAGCATGGCGAGCGCCGACGCGATCGCCAGTGCTAAGATCACCATCACCGCGATTTCAGATCGGTCGCCGCTCCTGCGGAAGCGATCTGCCGACAAGGCATCCAGCACTGTCATGGCGCTCAGTTCCCGTAGATTTCAGTCACGAGTTGTTCGAGGTTCTCGGCAAAGCGCGGGCCGAAATTCAGCATGCCGACCGGATCGATCCGGTAGATCGCCCCGGCCTTGGCTGCAGGCGTGAGCGCGAGCGCCGGATTGGCGATGATCTGCTCGGTGCTCGGCACATGGCTGCCGGCAGCGCCATCCATCAGGATGATCGTATCCGGCGCCGCCTTGATGATCGCCTCGTCGGACAGCGCCTTGTAGCCCGGAAAGTCGCCGATGGCATTGTCGAGACCGGCCGCCTCGATCATGCCGTTGGCAGCCGTACCGGTGCCCGATCCCATCACCTTGCCGCCGTTGAGGCTGAGGATGAAAAGCGCGCTCTTGCGCTCATCTGCCGGCCGGCTCTGATTTTTGGCAAGCAGCGGATCAAGGCGCGATGCGATGCCGGACGCGAGCGTTTCGGCTTCGGCATCCTTGCCGAGAAGCGTGCCGATGACGCGGACCTTTTCGAGAATGCCGTCGCGGCTGTAGTCTTCGGGTACGACCGCCATCTCGACCCCGGCATTGCCGAGCACATCCATCGTTTCGGGCGGACCGGCGCCTTCAATGGCAATGATCGCGCTCGGGTCGATGGAGAGCACGCCCTCGGGCGAAAGCTGGCGCATGTAGCCGATATCGGGTTTTGCGGCTGCTTCCGGCGGATAGGTGCTGGTCGTGTCGCGGCCGACAATCTCATCGCCTGATCCGAGCGCGTAGACGATCTCGGTCACCGAGCCGCCAATGGTGACGAGGCGGGACGGATCGGCAATCGGCTCAGCCGCGATCGTCTGGCTGGAAAGGGCAAGCAGGGCGGCAAGTGTTCCCAGTGCCCCAAGCGTTCTGCGCGGAATGCGGAAGGTCATCATCGTCCTCATGCGGCTGCGGATTGTTCATGGCGCGGCAGCGCTTCGCAAAGCGCGCGCCAGACCGGGCGCTCGGCATAGCCTTCCAGACGCTTGCCGAAGAACTGGATGATCATCTCGCCTTCACCATTATAGGCCTCGATCGAGGTTACATGGCCGTCACGCGTGGGCTTGCGCACCAGCCAGGTTTCGGCGATCTGGTCGCGACGCAGATGCAGGTGGAAGGTCGGATCCATCACATTGATCCAGGGGCCCATCTCGGCAATGTTCGACACCGGTCCGGAATGGATCTGCACGATGCCGTTGTTTGCGACGAACACCATCAGCGGCAGGTCGCTCGCCTCGGCGGCGTTGTGGAACATCGTCGACACCGCATCATCGGCAAGGCGGTAGGCATAATCGTCGCCGACGGAGGCAAGGGCTGTGCGCCGGTGGACCTTCAGATCGTTCAGAATGCCGAAGAACTGATGCGTATCGGTCATCGCGCTCCAGCGGTCGCGCAACAGTTCGACATCAACGGCATCGCGGTCGCGGGCATGTTCGGCGTCATGGGCGGTGAAGGTGCCGGTGGCAACGGTCTGGCTCTGGTCTTCCAGCCGGTATTTCTCGACGAATGCGTGATAGGCCTCGACATTGGAGGCGGGGCGCAGATGAAGCTTGAAGACCGCCGTTCCGGTGACGTCGAAATACTGCAGGCTCAGCTTCCGGTCGCCGTCCGGTCCGGTCTTGGTGACGGCAAAGCCATGCGCCCAGCGGCTTGGAAAGATGCGCAGGTCGATGTTCTCGCCCAGCACGATCGCGGAATTCTTGCCGTTCTTGATGTTTTCGAAGACGCCGATCTTCTCGTGCACCGCGCTTTCATTGCGCGACAGCGCCATGATTTCCCCGAAGCTTTCGGCATGGTCGAGCAGGTGCGAGGGTTCAGGCGCAATCCTTGTGGCGGTCAATCCCACTTCCGCGGCAACGAGCGCGGCTTCGCTGATGTCGAGGCGGGCTGCGATATCGCGCTCGCGCATTTTCGGGTTCTCGCGGCGGAATGTACGGATCTGTTCGGGTGTCGTCATTGCTCTCATGCCTATTTGTTCAGGATCAGCTTGCCCTGGCGGGTAATCTTCATGCGGTAGTCGGCGCCCTGGTGGCGGATGACGATCTCGCTGCGACCCTTGAACAGGTCTTCGCTCTCGATCACCCGCCGGTCGCCCGGATCATGGTGCGGGCCGGTCTTTGCGGCTTCTCTTTGCTGGTTCATCTTGGCTCGGTCTGTCTTTGCCTATAACTTGATTCTAGAAATCATGTTTTATAAGTTGACTCTATTAGTCACCTTTGGCTATCCACGCAATAGACGTTTTGCCAGATGAGGGATAGGATGGGCCGATCGAGATTTGGGACCCTTTCACATTCCGGAGAATTTTCGCGATGAGATTACCGCTCTGCACCGCTCTGCTCGCCCTTGCCCTCTGCCAGCCGGCACTGGCGCAGGATGCGGCCCCTGAGACGACCACCGATGATGCGCCGAAAACGGCGGGACTGATGATTTCTCTGAATGCACTTGAAAGCACCGACAATGGCTGCAAGCTGACATTCCTCGTCGAGAATGATCTGCCGGCGGATATCGAAAGCCTGCAGGCCGAGGTTGCGCTGTTTGACAGCGAGGGCGTTGTCGACCGGCTGACCATGCTCGACTTCCTGACGCTGCCGGAAGGCAAGAAGCGGGTTCGCCAGTTCGAACTGCCCGGCGCAAGCTGCGATGCCCTTGGCGGTCTGCTGCTCAACGACATCAAGGTCTGCGATGCCGAAGGCGTGGATTGCATGGGCGCGCTTGAGACCGGTTCGAAGGCGGATATCCCCTTCGACGGCTGAGCGAGGACATTGGCGCTTTGACGTCAGGGCGTCATATCCACGCCCCGGCTGATCAGTGCCGCAACGGATGAATGAAGCGTGTTCGCGCCTTTTGAAGGCGCGGAACGCCTCTTGATGGACTCAAGGCACGAATGACGAGTGAAGGCGCAATGTTTGCGATGGGCCTGCCGGGCGGGATGCGGGAGCTTGCGCCCGTCGATGAGACCGTGCATGACGGCGCCGATGCGCCCGAGATTTCGGTCGGCTCCTCGGTCGATCTCGATGCCGTCGTGATCGAGTTGAGGGCCGCTGCCAATGCCGCGTCGAGCCGCCCGGCGGCCGATATGATCGCGGCGGATGATGCCCCGCAGCTGCCTGCCGAAGAGGCCGAGCTTGGCTTTGCTCCGCCCATGGCCATGGCCGCCAGCGCAGCCGGCGCAACGGGCGGCGGAAAGCGGCTGCCGCTGGCAACGCTCGCATCGGTGATGGTCCATTGCGCCGCATTCGCCATGGCGCTTCATGTCGCGCGGATCCTGCCGGAAGCGCCCGTCGAGGAGGGCAGTACGGTCGTCAGCGTCATCATGGTCGGCAATGGCGATGTCGACGCGGCGGCAAGCGGGCGCGAACCGGAAGAGATCCATGCCGAACCCGTACCGGTCGAAACCGCAACGGCCGCTTCGGCGGAGCCGCTGAAGGCCTCCGTACCGGAGGCAGTGCCGCTGCAGGCAGCCGAACCCGTGACGCCGGCGAGTCCGGCGCCTGAAGCGGTTCCAGCCGCAAGCGTTGCAGACGCTGTCCCCGCGCCCGCTGCGCCAACACCGCCGGTCCTTGCCGCAGCGCCGACGCAGGCTGTTTCCCCCGATGCTGTCGCTCCGGCGCCAGCGGTGTCCGCGCCCGAGGCCGTGCCCGCACAGGCGGCAAGCCCGCTCGCTGCAGAAGCCGTGACCCCGCAGCCCTCCGCTCCGCCGGTCGAACAGACGGAGCCCCTGACCCCAACGGCCGTGCCCACCGAGACAATCACTGCAACACTTGATGACCCGGCTTTCGATATCGATGCGCCGGTGCCGGTACAATCTCCGTGGAAGACAGAGCCTCTGCCCGAAGATCAGGTCGCCGCGCACAAGGCCGCCGAGCGAAAGGTGGTCGAACAAAAGGCTGCAGAGCGCCCGAAGCCGGTCGCCAAGCGGCCACCAGCAGGCTCTTCCGGCCAGGCAAGCCGCGACCAGCGCAAGGGCGTCAGCTCCGGAACGGCTGAAAAGGGCGCGGTTTCCGCAGCAAAGGCGCAGGCGGGCAAAAGCGGCAACGGCGCTGCCGAGATGGCGAACTATACCGGCAGGCTGAGCGCGAAATTGCGGCGCTCGGTTGCGGTCGAGCGGTACTATCACGGCAATGGACCGCTCCAGGCGAACGTCACTGTCAACGTGACCCTCAATCGGTCGGGTTCTATCGCGTCGGTCTCATTGGGCAAGTCTTCGGGCAACAGCAAGGTGGACGCCATCGTGCTGCAGCGCGCGCGGGCTGCCGGCCCCTTCGGGCCCTTCCCGGCAAGTTTCAGCGCAGCCAGTCACCGGTTTTCCCTTCCGATCCAGCTCAACCTCAGACGCTGACGGGGTGAACCGGCAGCGGCTGGCTGGTGTTGCGCCCCGCGTCATCTCGAAGGGCGACGGGTATGGGACGCGCTCGCGCGGACGGTAAACGCGTACCCAAAATGTCTTCATGCTGGGAAAAGGCTGCCGCGCGGCGCAGCACGGCATATGATCGCGATATGATCAGATCGGCGAGGGGCAGACTTCGCGGCCGCCCCCCATATGCCGTGATCAGGAGCCCATCGTGCGCTGCAGGCCCTGGAGTGCGGGCTGATAGTTGGGGTTGAGCGACTTTGCCTTCTGGTAATAGGTGACCGCCTTGGCCGTATCACCCGAGCGCTCGAGCACCAGACCCATGTTTGCCCAGCTTTCAGCATTGCGCTGATCGAGCGCCAGTGCCTTTTCGAAATCCGCGCGCGCATTCTGGTCGTCGTTCAGCGCCAGATACGAGACGCCACGGCCATTATAGGGCTGCGGAGAATTGGGCGACAGCGAGATCGACTTCGAGAAGTCGGCGATCGCGAGTTCCTGCTGGCCGCGCTGCTGATAGATCAGGCCACGATTGTGATAGGCGCGCGGATCGGTGGTGTTGAGCTGGATCGCGCGATTGTAGTCGTTGAAGGCGTCGTCGAGCTGGCCCGATTCGCGGTACAGATTGCCGCGGCCGATATAGGCGACGTCGTAATCCGGATTGATCTGGACGGCGCGGTTATAATCGTTGAGCGCATCCATCTGGCGGCCAAGGCTGCGTTCGATCAGCGCCCGGTTGGCATAGGCCTGGTAATAATTCGGATTGAGCGCGATCGCCTTGTTGAAATCGTCGATCGCGCGGCGGTCGTCGCCGGCGCGGCCATAGGCGGAGCCACGGACATTATAGGCGCCCGGATCGTTAGGGTTGGCGGCAATCACACTGGAGAGCGAGGCGATGTTCTGTTCGGAACCCTGGGTGGCATCGATGCTCACCACGTTCTGGTTCATGACCTGGCTGCTCTGGCAGCTTGCAAGCAGTGCGAGTGTGCCCGCCAGGAGAACGTTCCTGACGGTATTGCCTGCCTGAAACGAGCCGCCCGAAAGCGCGCCGGTGATCTTCGTCATATCCATCCCCATAAATGCATGCCCTTGAGCGACAACAGCCGGCAGGCAGTTTTGTTCCACGCCGGACACCGAGGTCGAGTTTGTCTGTCAGATTAACCGATCTGCGTTAAAAAACGTCAAACAAAAAGGCGGGATCAGCTGCTCCCGCCTTAAGAACGTATCAATGTGCCAAAAAGGCGACAATCAGCGCGATACCAGACCTTCGCGGATGGCGCGCTTGCGGGCCAGCTTGCGAACGCGGCGGATGGCTTCTGCCTTTTCGCGCGCACGCTTCTGCGACGGCTTTTCGTAGTGGTCGCGCATCTTCATTTCGCGGAAGATGCCTTCGCGCTGCATTTTCTTCTTCAGAGCGCGGAGGGCCTGGTCAACATTGTTGTCGCGGACAAGTACTTGCACGTGTATCCCGTTCCTTAATCGTTGTGTCTGAGCCTGGCAAATACTTGCACGTTCAGGCGTTGATTGGTCTTCAGACGGTACAACCCGCCCATATCTGGCGCCGCGAATATCAGATCGCGCGCCGGAAGTCCAGCCCTTCTCGCATTTCACATGCCGATCGGTGGAAATCCGCGTGCTGATTGGCAGGATTCGCGGACAAATGCAATCGGCTATTGCCCGCGTATCCGGGCCGACGCAGGCAATGTCGAATGCGGGCCAAGAAAGCGTCGCAAAAAGGACGTTGCGCCGTATTTCGATTTGCGATTGGTATAGGGCAATGCCGGCGAACCCGATGGAGCCTCAGAATGCGCAAATATTCCGTTTTCGCTCTCGCGCGCGAGGCCATGCGCCACCACAAGGGCTGGGAAAAGCACTGGACCTCGCCGGAGCCGAGGAGCGAATACGACGTCATCATCATCGGCGGCGGCGGCCATGGCATGGGGGCTGCCTACTACCTTGCCAAGGAACATGGCATCACCAATATCGCGGTGCTGGAAAAGGGCTGGGTCGGCGGCGGCAATACCGGGCGCAACACCACCATCGTGCGCTCCAACTATCTCTATGACGAGAGCATGGACATCTACGAGCATTCGCTGAAGATGTGGGAAGGCCTGTCGCTCGATCTCAATTACAATGTGATGTTCTCCCCACGCGGCGTGATGATGCTGTCGCACAACGAACATGACCGCCAGTCCTTCAAGCGCCATGTGCATGCCAACCGGCTTTATGGCATCGACAACGAGTGGCTGACCCCGGTTCAGGCCAAGGAATACTGCCCGCCGCTCGATATTTCGGCGACCGCGCGCTATCCCGTGAACGGCGCGGCCCTGCAGCGGCGCGCAGGCACCGCCCGTCACGATGCGGTGGTCTGGGGTTATGGCCGCGCCGCCTCCGATCGCGGCGTCCACATCATCCAGAACTGTGAGGTCAAGGCGATCCGGAGAGGCGCCGACGGTGCGGTAACCGGTGTGGAGACCAATCGCGGCTTCATCGGCGCCAAGAAGATCGGCGTTTCGGCCTCGGGCCACAATTCGGTCGTCATGGCAATGGCCGATGTGCGCCTGCCGCTTGAAAGCCAGCCGCTGCAGGCGCTGGTTTCAGAGCCGCTGAAGCCGATCTTTCCCTGCGTGGTGATGTCGAATTCGGTCCACGCCTATATATCCCAGTCCGACAAGGGTGAACTGGTCATCGGAGCGGGCACCGACCAGTATAATTCCTATTCCCAGACCGGCGGGTTGCAGATCATCACCCACACGCTGGATGCCATCTGCGAGCTGTTTCCGATCTTCCGTCGCGTCAAGATGATGCGCCAGTGGGGCGGGATCACCGACAACACCCCGGACCGCTCGCCGATCCAGAGCGTCACTCCGGTGCCGAATCTGTTCGTCAATTGCGGCTGGGGCACGGGCGGCTTCAAGGCAACGCCGGGCTCCGCTCATCTCTTCGCCCATCTGATCGCAAAGGGCGAACCGCACAAGCTTGCCGCAGGCCTCACGCTTGAGCGCTACAATACCGGCCGGCTGATCGATGAAGCCGCGGCTGCCGCGGTCGCGCACTAGGAAACGCCATGCTCTGGAACGTCAACAGCAAGGTCGAGACCAGCGCCGGCAAGGTGGCCTGGGGCAGCACCGGCAAGGGGCCGGCGCTCGTGCTCGCCCATGGCTGGCCGTGGTCGTCCTTTTCCTGGCACCGGATCCTGCTGTCGCTGTCTCGTTCATATACGGTCTACTGGTACGACATGCCGGGATTCGGACGGTCTTCAAAGGCGCCGGACCAGGCGACCGGGCTCGATGTTCAGGGCCGCATCTTCAAGGAGATGGTTGCCCATTGGGGGCTCGATGCGCCGCATGTCCTTGCCCATGATTTCGGCGGCGCGGTGACGCTGCGCGCGCATCTGCTGCATGACGTTGCCTATGCGAGCCTGACGCTGATGAATGTGGTGGCGCTCAGTCCCTGGGGCTCGGAATTCTTCGATCATGTCGGACGCCATGTCGATGCCTTCACGCCGCTGCCGCCGCATATTCATGGCGCGATCGTGGAAGCCTATATCCGGGGCGCGCTCGTCAACGAGATCGACGCCCACGATCTGCACGAACTGGTCAGCCCCTGGCTCACGCCGGACGGGCATCAGAGCTTCTACCGCCAGTTCGCCCAGGCCGATGACGCCTTCACCGATGAATTTGCAGACCGGCTGAAATTGATCGCCTGCCCGGTCAGCATCATCTGGGGCGAGCGGGACCCGTGGATACCGATCGAGCGCGGCAGATTGCTGGCTAGCAGGATCGGCGTGCCGCTTCACCCGCTGAAGGGCGCCGGCCACCTGCCTCAGCTGGAAGTCCCGCGAGAACTCGTCGCGCTGCTGACAGAACTTCCCGACGCCTTGCCCGAACTGGAGGGAAACTGAACATGCTCCTGATCTACTGTCCCTATTGCGAGGAAGCGCGCAGCGAGCTCGAGTTTGCCGGCGCGGGCGAGGCGCATATCGCGCGGCCTGAAAACATGGCCGAACTTTCCGATGCGGAATTTGCCGCGTTCTTCTTCATGCGCACCAATCCCAAGGGGCTCCATTTCGAGCGCTGGCGGCATATCCGCGGCTGCGGCCGGTTCTTCAATGCCGCTCGCGATACCGTATCTGATCGTTTCCTGAAAACCTACAAGGCAGGCGAGCCGAGACCCGACGCCGAAACGCTTGTCGCAGGAGACGGCCAATGAGCGGCGCATTTCGGATCGCCGGAAAGGGCCGGCTGACGCCTGCCAGAACCGTCCGGTTCACCTTCGACGGCAAGACCTATTCGGCGCTTGAAGGCGATACGCTGGCATCCGCGCTTCTTGCAAACGGCGTCCATCTCGTCGGCCGATCCTACAAGTATCACCGCCCGCGCGGTTTCCTGACGGCGGGCTCCGAGGAACCGAACGCGCTGTTCGATATTGCCCGCGACAGCGCCCGGCGTCAGCCCAATGTGCGCGGCACGGTGCAGGAGGTGTTCGACGGCATGAAGGCCGGTTCGCAGAACCGCTGGCCGTCGCTTTCCTTCGATGTCGGTGCGATCAACGACATCGTCTCGCCGATGCTGATTGCTGGCTTCTACTACAAGACCTTCATGTGGCCGTTCAGCGCCTGGCACAAGCTCTATGAACCGGCGATCCGAAAGGCGGCCGGCCTCGGGGTGGCGCCGACGGAAGAGGATCCGGACACCTATGCAAGCCGCTACGTCCACTGCGACGTGCTGGTGGTGGGTGCCGGGCTTGCAGGCCTGACCGCAGCCCTTTCTGCCGCGCGCACCGGAAAGGACGTCATCATATGCGACGAAAAGCCGGAGCCGGGTGGCGCGCTGCAATATGAGAGCGGCACCACGGTCAACGGCAAGCCCGGTCACGACTGGGCGCTCGAAGCCGCAGCCGAACTCGCCGCCATGGACAATGTCCGCTATCTGCCGCGCACCACGGCGTTTGGCTATTACAACCACAATTTCCTCGGTCTCTGCGAGCGGCTCACCGACCATTTGCCAAATGCCAAGGCAGACGGTCCGCGCGAGCGGCTGTGGCAGGTGAGGGCGGAAAAGGTGGTGCTTGCCACCGGCGCGATCGATCGGCCGATGGTGTTTCCCGACAATGACCGTCCGGGCATCATGCTGGCGTCCGCCGCGCGCAGCTATCTCAATCACTACGGCGTCGCCGTCGGTTCGAAGGTTGGCGTCTACTGCGCCCATGATTCGGCCTATGAGGCGGCGTTCGATCTGAAGCGCGCCGGTGTCACGGTGGTGGCGATCATCGACAGCCGCCCTGAAGCGGGCCCGGGCCTTGCCGAGGAGGCCGCAGCTCTCGGCATCAAGGTGCTTCAAGCGCACAGGATCACTGGAACGAAAGGCCGGCTTCGCGTCAGGTCGATGCGCGTGAAGGGGGCCGGGAAGGCCCGCGATTACGATATCGACGCGCTGATCACCTCCGCCGGCTGGACGCCGTCGGTGCATCTGTTCTCGCAGTCGCGCGGCAAGCTCGTCTTCGATGCGGAGAACGAGCGATTCCTGCCTGGCGCCTACGCGCAGAACGCGGTTTCGGCCGGGACCTGCAATGGCACGGATGCGGTTGCCGATCTGATCGCCGAGTCCATTGCGGCGGGCGGCGGCATTGCCGATATCGAGGCCACGACGGCGCATGCCTGGACCGGCGGCATGCTGGGCGAGGACGATGAGGCCGACCCCTATGCCAAGGCCTTCATCGACTATCAGCACGATGTCTGCGCCAAGGATATCCGCCAGGCGGTCCATGAGGGCATGGCCTCAATCGAGCATATCAAGCGCTTCACCACCAATGGCATGGCGTCCGACCAGGGCAAGCTTTCCAACATGCACGGCCTGGCGATCGCCGCCGAGGTGCTGGACCGGCCGATCCCGCAGGTGGGCCTTACCACCTTCCGCCAGCCGTTCACGCCTGTCACCTTCGGCACGCTGATCAATCATTCGCGCGATGCGTTGTTCGATCCGGCCCGCAAGACGCCGATCCATGCCTGGGCCGAAGGCGCGGGCGCTGCCTTCGAGGATGTCGGCAACTGGAAGCGCGCCTGGTATTTTCCGCGCGCCGGCGAGACCAAGCATGATGCGGTCAACCGCGAATGCCGGACGGTGCGCGAAGCCGCCGGTGTGTTCGATGCCTCGACGCTCGGCAAGATCGAGGTCGTGGGCCCCGACGCCGAAGCCTTCATGGATATGATGTATTCCAATGCCTGGTCGACGCTGAAGCCCGGCAAGTGCCGCTACGGGCTGATGCTGCGTGAGGACGGCTACGTCTATGATGACGGCGTCGTCGGCAGGCTCGCCCATGACCGCTTCCATGTGACCACGACGACAGGCGGTGCGCCGCGCGTGCTGAACATGATGGAGGATTACCTCCAGACCGAGTTTCCGCATCTGAAGGTCTGGCTGACCTCGACCACCGAGCAATGGGCGGTGATCGCGGTGCAGGGCCCGATGGCGCGGGAGATCATCCAGCCCTTCGTTGAAGGTGCGGATATTTCCAACGAAGCGCTGCCGCATATGAGCCTTGCCGAATGCACGGTCTGCGGCGTCCCGGCGCGGCTGTTCCGGGTGTCGTTTACCGGCGAGCTTGGCTACGAGATCAACGTGCCCGCCGATTTCGGTCTCGATGTCTGGAAGGCGATCTTCGCGCGGGCCGAAAGCCTCGGCGCCTGCGCCTATGGCACCGAGACCATGCATGTGCTGCGCGCCGAGAAGGGTTACATCGTCGTCGGCCAGGATACGGACGGGACGGTCACGCCCTACGATGTCGGCATGGGCTGGGCCGTGTCGAAGAAGAAGAAGGACTTCGTCGGCATGCGCGGGCTGAAGCGGCCAGATCTCGTTGCCGAAGGCCGCAAGCAACTCGTCGGCCTGATCGTGAAGAACAATCCCCGGCTTGTGCTGGAGGAGGGCGCCCATGTGGTCGCCGATCCCAATGCAGCAAAGCCGTTGCCGACGCTTGGCCATGTGACGTCGGCCTATTGGTCGGAAGCGCTGCAGAGCGGCATTGCCATGGCCGTTGTCAAGAACGGCCATGCGCTGAAGGGCCAGACGCTCTTCGTGCCGATGCCGGAGCGCACGATCGCCATCGAGGTGGTCGATACCGTTTTCTACGATCCTGAAGGAGCGCGCATCCATGGTTGAGCATATGACGGCTGCCCGTGATCTGCCGCTTGCCGGCGCCTATGGCGGCTCGGGACTTGCCCGCCTTGTCGTCGCCCGGCCTGCCACGCGGCTCTCGCTGCGGGCCGAAGAGGCTGCCATACCCGGCCTCAACGGCATGCTGGAACTCGATCTGCCGGTAAAGCCGCTTTCCGCATCAGGCGGGGAGGGGCGCTATGCCTTCTGGCTCGGCCCCGATGAATGGCTGGTGATCGACGAATACGAGGACGATCTCGCCGGCCGTCTCGGCCCCGCCGCAGGGGCCTATTCGGCGGTCGATGTTTCCCAGCGCAACATCGCGATCATGGTCGATGGTCCAGGCGCTGCCGCAACGCTGAACGCGGCCTGCCCGCTCGATCTGAGGCTCGAGAGTTTCCCCGTGGGAAAGGTCACCCGGACGATCCTCGGCAAGGCGGAAATCGTGCTGTTCCGCAAGGACGAACAGACCTTCCGGGTGGAGTGCTGGCGCTCGTTTGCGCCCTACGTCTTCGGTCTGCTCGATCAGGGCGCGAAGGATGCGGCCTACTGACCGGCCCAGTCGATCCATCTGCCGTGGAAATCCGCCCGGCCGAGTTTCAGCGTTTCGCCGTCGGGCCAGATGGTCAGCGTCAGGCCGGCTCCGGGCGCTTCGCTGTCTGCCTCCATCGCAAGGCGGCAAAGAGGCGCATTCGCGTCCGCGCGTGCGCCTGCCTCGGCCAACAGCCGCTCGCCCTCCGCGCGCGCCGCAAACGGCAGATATTGCCAGGCGATGGTGTGGTAGACGATGTGCACCTTGCCCGGGCGCTGCAAGGAAAGCCTTTCGGCAAGCCATTCCACTGCATCGGCCTTTTCGACCGTGAGTCCTGTTGAACGCGCGAGCGCCAGCGCCTTTTCCGTGCGCTCCAGCCGGTCGGTCTGGTCGGCCCAGATATAGGACAGCAGCCGTTCGCAATCGTCCTGGTTCGAAGCCTGGAGCGGATTGAGATCGCAGCCGGCCCGCTCGCTGACGGTGATCGCGGCATCCGGCGGCAGCGGACCTTGCCAGTCAGGTGCGATTTCAAAGGGCGGCTCGCTTCCTGAAGGCGGAAAAGACCGGTCTCCCAGTCGATAGCCGTAACGATCCCACATCAGGTTGAGCCCGGCCGATGCTCCGACTTCGGAGAGCACCAGAGCCTTGCCCGGAAAGCGTGCTGCAATCAATTGAAATGCCGGGAACAGGGCGGCGGAACGTCGGACTTCATTGGTCTGGGGCGCGGATTGCATCCGCTCGGCGATGAAGTCCGCTTCCTCGACGAGGGCCTGATCGACAGCCTGCCAGAGCGCGTCATCCCGGACGTGTTCCGGCGGATAGACGGTGGCGAGCGGGCTAAAGCCGCGCCGCTTTAAGGCATGCAAGGCCCCGCAGAAGCGCAGCGCCAAAGCATCCGGCCGAATGCGGTCTTCCGGCCATGCATCAATCAGCGACGGGATTGTGCCTTGATACCCAAGCCTTTGGGCGGCGAGCCTGCAAAGCCTTGCGGTAAATGGCGAGCCAAGCTCATCACAGGCCCGGGCCTGACTTTCAAACCCCGCAGCAATGGCCGGGTTTGGGCTCATGGTTCACACCGTTTCAGGCCGGTCGGCTGCGTCGAACTGGATCAAAGTGATCCACTCGGCGGAGAGCGCGGGCTTGCGCTCGCCCTCGATCTCGACGGTGACGGTGTAGTTGATCGCCAGAAGTTGGGCGCCGCGGAAACGGGCATTCTTCAAGAGAAACCGGCCGCGCACCTTCGCGCCACTCTTCACCGGGGTCATGAAGCGGACTTTCTCGAAGCCGAAATTGATGCCCATCGTCTGCTCGCGCACTTTCGGCACGCAGTCGAAATTCATGGCCGAAAGGAGTGAAAGCGTCAGGAAACCATGCGCGATGGTGCCGCCGAAAGGCGTTTCCTTGGCGCGTTCGGGATCCGTGTGGATGAACTGATGGTCGTGTGTCGCATCGGCGAACGTGTCGATCATCGACTGGTCGACGGTGAACCACCGCGAAAGGCCCACTTCCTGTCCGATCAGTCCTTTGACATCAGCGAGCGAGATTTCGACAACCATCTGGTCTTCTTTCGTCAGGGAAGGCGCCTTGACTGGCCTTCGGGAAGCCTCTCGGCATAAAACGATACAGAGCGGGGTGCAAGCGCGATCTCTACGGTTCCCGCGCTTTCGCCGGCAAGGCTGTGCCAGCCATGCTCGTCGGTTTCAGGCAGCTTGAAAACCGCTTCTTCATGGCCCCGATTGATGAGTACGGCAAGGCGCGAGGGTTCGCCCGTATCGGTCTCCACGGTCGACAGCACCATGCTCAGGCATTGGCATTGCGGGCTCTCCCAGTCCGCAACCTCCATTGGCCTGCCATCCGGCCTGAGCCACTGCACGTCATCGCCGGTGAAAAATGCGGTTTCGCCAAAGACGTCGAAACGCTTGCGGAGCGCCGAGAGCGCCGCCGTATGCGCCACCAGCGCGGCATCCATGCCCGGCCAGTCCAGCCAGGTGGTTTCGTTGTCCTGGCAATAGGCATTGTTGTTGCCCTTCTGGCTGCAACCGCCTTCATCGCCCGCCTTCAGCATGATCGCGCCGCGGCTTGCAAACAGGGTGCCGAGCAGAGCGCGCACATCCTGCCTGCGGCGCTCATTGACAAGCGCGTTTTCGCTTTCACCCTCGACGCCGTTGTTCCAGGAATAGTTTTCATCGTGGCCGTCGCGATTGTGCTCGCCATTCGGCCCGTTATGCTTGTGCACATAGGCCGTCAGATCGTAGAGCGAAAACCCGTCATGGGCCGCGATGAAATTCACGGATCGGGTGCGCGGGCTTTCGGTAAATACGTCAGAGGAGCCCGACAGCGCATCGGCAAGCGATCCGGTCATCGATGCATCGCCACGCCAGAACTTGCGGATGTCGTCGCGGGCGCGATCGTTCCATTCAAGAAATGGTGCAGGAAAATTGCCGAGGTGATAGCCGCCGGGGCCGATGTCCCATGGCTCGGCAATCATCGTGCGGTTCTGCAAAACCGGATCGGTGAGAATTGCCGAAAGGGTTTCGGAGTTGGGATCAAAGCCCTCATAGGCGCGGCCTAGAACCGGCGCCAGATCGAACCGGAAACCGTCAATGCCGATCTCGCTCACGAAGTAACGCAGGCTGTCGATGATATAGCGTCGCACCATCGGGTGGTCGCAGGCAATCGTATTGCCGCAGCCGGTGTCGTTGATGAGCACAGAAGGGTCGTCGTGGGCGAGGCGGTAATAGGTCGCGTTGTCGAGGCCGCGAAAGCTCAGCGTGCCGCCGAACTGGTCGCTCTCGCCGCTATGGTTGAAAACGAGATCAAGGATCACCGCGATGCCCGCTGCATGGAGCGCCTTGACCGCAGCCCGGAGCTCCGCCGGGCCACCGGGGCAGATGCGCGGTTCGAGCGCCATGAAGGTGACCGGATTGTAGCCCCAGGCATTGGAAAGTCCGAGCGGCAGAAGATGGCGTTCGTCCATCCATGCGGTCACCGGCAGAAGCTCGATCGCATCGACGCCGAGCTTTTTCAGATGCGCGATGATGGCGGGATGGCCAAGGGCTGCCACGGTGCCGCGGATCGCTTCCGGCACATCGGGGTGGAGCATCGTCAGTGACCGTACGCCTGCCTCGTAGATCAATCCGCCGGATGGAAAATCGACATGTTCGATCGCTTCGCCGCAATCGGCGACGACGATGCTCTTCGGCACCAGGTCCGCCGTATCGACGCCGAACTCGGTCAGATCCGTGTCGAACCGGTAGGGGCGGTCGATCTCGCGGGCGTAGGGGTCGGTCAGAAGCTTGGACGGATCGAACCACAGCCCCTGCATCGGGTCCCAGTCACCAAAGGCACGGTAGCCATAGCGCTGGCCCGGCTTCAGTCCGTCGACCATCAGCCGGAACAAGTTGCCGCCGGCATGGGCCATGGGCAGCTTGGCGGTCTGGCGCCCTGCCTCGTCAAAGAGGCAGAGCTCCATGCCGGCTGCACTTTCCGAATAGACGGAAAATTCCACGCCCCGGTCCAGAACCCGGACGCCGGGCGTTTTGGAAGGCTCGGACATCGAAAACTCAGGTGATCACGGTCGGCTCGGTGCGACCGGTGCGTTCCGCAATCCCGGCCACGTCCTCGGCATAGGCGATCAGATCGGAAAGGGTTTCCTGGGTGTCGGCGTCGTGCTTTGCCGGATCGGGCTCGTAATGTTCAAGATAGACGCGCAGCGTCGCGCCGGACGTACCCGTGCCGGAGAGACGGAACACCACGCGCGAGCCGTTTTCGAACAGGATGCGAATGCCCTGCCTGCGGCTTACCGAACCGTCGACCGGATCGTGATAGGCGAAATCGTCCGCTTCGGCCACAGTCAGGCCGCGGAAGGTGGTGCCGGGAAGCGTTTCAAGCTTTTCGCGCAGCGCATCCATCAGTCCGTTTGCGGCTTCGGTGTCGATGCCTTCATAGTCGTGACGGGAATAGTAGTTGCGGCCATATTCGGCCCAGTGCTTCTTGACGATGTCGAGCGCGCTCTCGCCGCGCACCGCCAGAATGTTCAGCCACAGCAGAACCGCCCAGAGCCCGTCCTTCTCGCGCACATGGTTGGAGCCGGTGCCGAAGCTTTCCTCGCCGCAGAGCGTCGCCTTGCCGGCATCGAGCAGATTGCCGAAGAACTTCCAGCCGGTGGGCGTCTCATAGGCGCCGATGCCGAGCTTCTCCGCCACCCGGTCGGCCGCCTGGCTGGTCGGCATCGAGCGGGCAATGCCGGCGAGACCTGTCTTGTAGGCCGGTGCCAGATGGGCATTGGCGGCCAGAATGGCGAGGCTGTCGGAGGGCGTGATGAACACGCCATGACCGACCACCATGTTGCGGTCGCCGTCGCCATCGGAGGCCGCGCCGAAATCCGGTCCGCCTTCGCTCATCACGGCGTCGTACAGCGTCTTGGCGTGAACCAGATTGGGGTCCGGATGGTGGCCGCCGAAATCTTCCTTCGGCTCGAAATTCATCACCGAACCCTCGGGCGCGCCGAGGCGGTTTTCGAGGATCTCCTTGGCATAAGGGCCGGTGACGGCACTCATCGCATCGAAGGAGAGCTTGAAGCCGGAGGCGATATGGGAGCGGATCGCGTCGAAATCGAAAAGCTGTTCCATCAGCTCGGCGTAGTCGGCGACCGGATCGAAGACCTCGACCTCCATGTCATCGACCTTGCTGACCCCGATCTCGTCGAGCGAGACGTCGGGAGCTTCGGATATCCGGTACCGGTCGATCAGCTTGGTGCGCTCGTAGATCGCATCGGTGATCTTTTCAGGCGCCGGGCCGCCATTGGCGGTGTTGTACTTGATGCCGAAATCCTCGTCCGGACCGCCGGGATTGTGGCTCGCCGAAAGAATGATGCCGCCGAAGGCCTGATATTTGCGGATCATGTTGGAGGCGGCCGGCGTCGACAGGATACCGCCCTTGCCGACCATGACCTTGCCGAAACCGTTGGCCGCGGCCATCTTGATCGTGGTCTGGATCACCTCGCGGTTGAGGTAGCGGCCATCGCCGCCGATCACCAGCGTCTTGCCCTTGTAGTCGCCGATCGAATCGAGGATCGCTTGGATGAAATTCTCGGCATAATGCGGCTCGGCGAATACCGGCACCTTCTTGCGAAGGCCCGACGTGCCGGGCTTCTGGTCCTTGAAGGGCGTGGTCGTAATCGTGACGCTCATGGTTTCGACACCATCAAATCGAGTTTCCTGTAAAGATCTGCGTAAAGGCCGGCGCTTGCCTTCCAAGACACGTCGCTCTTCATGCCCTGTTTCTGAAGGCCAAGCCAGGCTTTCTTGTTGTTGTAGAGGCTGATCGTGCGGCGGATGGCGTGGGAGAGCGCCCATGGCTCCACCGGCGAAAACTGGATGCCGGTCGCGGCGTTCACCGCAAGGGCTGCCGGATTGGCGTCGATCACGGTATCGGCAAGCCCGCCGGTGCGCGCCACCACGGGCACGCACCCGTAACGCAGGCCATAGAGTTGGGTCAGGCCGCAAGGCTCGAAACGCGACGGGATGAGGATCGCGTCGGCGCCGGCCTGCTGGATATGCGACAGTGTCTCGTCATAGCCGATGATGGTGCCGACGCGGCCCGGATAGAACCGGACCATGTTGCGGAAGCCTTCCTCAAGGCCCGGTTCGCCGGTGCCGAGCACGGCAAGCTTGCCGCCCATGGCCACCAGATCGCCGACGACTTCGGCAAGGATATCCATGCCTTTCTGCCAGGTGAGGCGCGAGACCACGCAGAAGATCGGTGAATCGTCATTGTCGAGGCCGAAGCGCTCGCTCAGCGCCTGCCGGTTCGGTTCGCGGGCGCGGGGCTTGTGGGCCGAGTAACGGCTGACAAGCGAGTCGTCCGTCGCGGGGTTCCAGACATCGGTGTCGATGCCGTTGACGATGCCGGTCACGGTGTGGGCGCGCGCCGAGATGAGCCCCTCAAGGCCCATGCCATACTGCGCCGTCTGGATTTCGCGCGCATAGGTGGGGCTGACCGTGGTCACGCTCCAGGCGGTCTGCAGCCCGCCCTTGAGGAAGCTGACATTGCCGTAATATTCGATGCCGTCGACGGCAAGCGCGTGCGGCGGAAGGCCAAGCCAGGGAAAGATGTCGATGCCGAAATTGCCCTGGAAGGCGATGTTGTGAATGGTGAGGATCGACGGCTTTTCCGGCGTTTCGGCAAACCGCATATAGACCGGCGTCAGCGCCGCCTGCCAGTCATGGCAGTGGACGAGGTCGGGCTCCCATCCGGGAAGGGCACCGGAGGCAATCTCGGCTGCTGCCTTGCACAGCGCGCCAAAACGCCGCCAGTTGTCCGAATAGCCCTCGCCATGCGGCGCGTTATAGGGATTGCCGAAGCGGTTGAAGAACGCCGGCGCATCGAGGACGAGAAGGTCCAGCCCTGCGTGCCGGGCAGACAGCACATCCGCCCTTTCGCCGAACAGGTTGTCGAATGTGTGCAGCTTCTCGGCCTTGTCGCCGATGGCCTTCATGACCGCCGGGTAGCCCGGGATCAGCGTCTTCGTTTCCATGCCAAAAGCAGAAAGAGCAAGCGGGAGAGCGCCGGCGACGTCGGCAAGCCCTCCCGTCTTGATCAGCGGGTAGATTTCCGAAGCAACGGAAAGAACCTTCATGTCTTAACTGTCCAGTCTGTCAATCATCGATTGGGTAATCAGGCAAATCCCGCTTTCGGAACGGCGGAACCGGCGAGCGTCGAGCTCCGGATCCTCGCCAACGACGAGCCCTTCGGGGATATGCACGCCGTGGTCGATGATGACATTGCGCAGATGGGCGTGACGTCCGACATGAACGCGCGGCAGAACCACCGCGCCTTCGAGGCGGGAATAGGAGTTGGCGCGCACGCCGGTGAAGAGCAGGCTCTTGTAGAGCTGCGAACCGGAAATGATGCAGTCGCCAGAGACCACCGACGACACCGCCGAACCCCGGCGGTTTTCATCGTCATGGACGAATTTCGCCGGCGGCGTCACTTCCGAATAGGACCAGATCGGCCAGGACTTGTCGTAGATGTCGAGTTCGGGCACCACGCCGGTCAGGTCGATATTGGCCTGCCAGTAGGCGTCGAGCGTGCCGACATCGCGCCAGTAGGCCTGGTCTTCGAAGCTCGAGCGCACGCAGCTCTTGGAGAAGCGGTGGGCGAGCGCCTTGCCGTTCTTGACGATATAGGGAACGATATCCTTGCCGAAATCGCGGCTCGACGTCGGATCGGCGGCATCGCGGTAGAGGCAATCGAACAGGAACTTGGTCTTGAAGACGTAGATGCCCATCGAGGCGAGCGCCATCGACTCATTGCCGGGAATGCCCGGCGGATTGGCAGGCTTTTCAACGAAATCGACGATGCGGTCGTTCTCGTCGACATGCATGACGCCGAAGCCCTTGGCTTCCTCGACCGGCACTTCGAGGCAGCCGATGGTGATGTCGGCGCCTTCGTTGACGTGCTGGCGCAGCATCATCTCGTAGTCCATCTTGTAGATATGGTCGCCGGCCAGGATGATCATGTATTCCGGATTGTAGGAATCGATGATGTCGATGTTCTGGTAGACCGCATCGGCCGTGCCTTCATACCACTGCGTTTCCGAAACGCGCTGGGAGGCGGGCAGAACGTCGAAACTCTCGTTTCGCTCGGGTCTGAAGAAGTTCCAGCCCTGGTGCAAATGGCGGATCAGCGAGTGCGCCTTGTACTGGGTCGCGACCCCTATGCGGCGGATGCCGGAATTCAGCGCGTTCGACAACGCAAAGTCGATAATGCGGGTCTTGCCGCCGAAATAGACGGCCGGCTTGGCGCGTGTGTCCGTCAATTCCTTCAGACGGCTTCCGCGGCCGCCGGCCAGTACATAGGCCATCGCATCACGTGCGAGCGGTTGCCCCATTCGATTGCTCATCCTTCCCTCCCACTATTCTTCCGGTTCCAGCATGATGGTCGCAAGCGGCGGCAGCATCAGCGCGGCGGAAATGCCGCCATGCCCGTGGGTGACGGCGCGCACGCGTCCGCCATTGCCAAGCCCGCTGCCGCCGTAGATCTCGGCGTCGGTATTCAGGATCTCGCGCCAGTAACCGGCCTTGGGCAGCGGCACATGATAGCCGTCGCGTGGCACGGGCGTGAGATTGCAGACGACGATGACCGGTTTTTCGCCCGGCGCCTTGCGCTGCCATGCGAACACCGAATTGTCGTGGTCGTCGACGATCGTCCATTCAAAGCCTTCCGGCTCGCAATCGCGGGCATGAAGCGCAGGTTTGGCGCGATAGGTGAAGTTGAGATCGCGCACCAGCCGGCGCACGCCCTCATGGGTGTGATAGTCGAGCAGGTTCCAGTCGAGCGCGCGGGCCTCGCTCCACTCGCTCCACTGCGCAAATTCCTGCCCCATGAACAGCAGCTTCTTGCCGGGATAGCCCCACATGAATGCATAATAGGCCCTGAGATTTGCGAATTTCTGCCAGTCGTCGCCCGACATCTTGGCAATCAGCGAACCCTTGCCGTGCACGACCTCGTCATGGGACAGCGGCAGCACGAAGTTTTCGGTGAAGGCGTATGTCAGGCCGAAGGTGATTTCCTGGTGGTGATGCTTGCGGTGCACGGACTCGCGGCTGAAATAGTTCAGCGTGTCGTTCATGAAGCCCATGTTCCACTTGAAGCCGAAACCGAGTCCGCCCTCATGGACCGGCTGGGAGACCTTCGACCAGGTCGTCGATTCCTCGGCGATCGTCATCATCTCCGCATGCTGGCCATAGACCGCCTTGTTCATTTCCTGGATGAAGCGGACCGCGCCGAGATTGGCGTTGCCGCCATATTCATTCGGGATCCATTCGCCGTAATTGCGCGAATAATCGAGGTAGAGCATCGAGGCCACAGCATCGACGCGAAGCCCGTCGATATGAAACTTCTCGCCCCAGTAGAGCGCGTTGTTCAGGAGGAAGGAGGCGACTTCGGTGCGGTCGAAATTGTAGATCGCGGTATTCCAGTCGGGGTGGAAGCCCTTGCGCGGGTCGGCGTGCTCGTAAAGAAACGTGCCGTCGAAATTGCGCAGGCCATGCTCGTCCGTCGGAAAATGCGCGGGCACCCAGTCGAGCAGAACCCCGATGCCGACCTTGTGGCAGCCGTTGACGAAACGGGCAAAGCCTTCCGGCTCGCCGAAGCGTGCGGTCGGCGCATAGAGCCCGGTCGTCTGGTAGCCCCAGGAAGGGTCGTAGGGGTATTCGGAAATCGGCAGGAACTCGATATGGGTAAAGCCCATATCGGCGCAGTAGGGGATCAGCCGGTCGGCAAGCTCGTCCCATGAAAGGTAAGTGCCATCGTCGCGGCGCTGCCAGGAGCCGGCGTGAACCTCATAGATCGAGATCGGCTGGCGGCGCTTGTCGAGACTTGCCCAGTGTTCGCGGTGATCGTCATCGTCCCAGACCTGATCCATTTCGGCGGTGGTCACCGAGGCGGTCTGAGGGCGCAGTTCGCTGCGGCGGGCAAAGGGATCGGCCTTCAGCGGCAGGAGATTGCCATCGGCGCCGATGATCTCGAACTTGTAGGGCGTGCCGGGCTCGACACCGGGCGCAAAGATTTCCCAGACGCCGGAATCGCGCCGGAACCGCATCATGTGGCGGCGCCCGTCCCAGTCATTGAAGCTGCCGACCACCGACACGCGCCTGGCATTGGGTGCCCAGACGGCGAAGTGGAAGCCCTTCACACCCTGATGGCTGATCGGGTGTGCGCCGAGCTTGTCGAACAGCCTCAGATGCGATCCCTCGCGCACGAAGTAATCGTCCATCGGGCCAAGCACCGGCCAGAAGCTGTAGGGATCGACAACCGTCCATTCAGTGCCGCCGCGCCTGGCGCGGTAGCTGACGGGCACAAAGATATCGAGGGAAAGACGGCCGCTGAAGAAGCCGGAATCGTCGATGCGTTTGAGCTTGCCGAGCGCCTTTCCGTCAAGATCGAAGGCTTCGACGCTTTCCGCTCCGGGCAGAAAACAGCGTGCTACCATCTTGCCATTGATCTTCTGGATGCCAAGCACGGAGAAGGCATCTCCGTGCGTGGCGTTCAGAATGCCTTCGATATCCCCCCGATGCGGCGTTTCCTCCGCAATGGTCTCCGGATCGGCTTGCTCCGGTTGTTTCATAGAACGCTCCAGATGTCGCGCGCATACTCCCTGATGGTCCGGTCGGAAGAGAACCACCCCATACGCGCAGTATTCCTGATAGCTTTAACGTTCCATGAGGCGCGATCGTTCCATATCGCGTCAACTTCGCGCTGGGCTGCGGCATAGGCATCGAAATCTGCGGCGACCATGAACCAGTCATGGTCGTAAATGCCGCCCATGAGTTCGGCATAGCGGTTCGGGTCGTCGTGGGAGAACACGCCGGACGAGATCGCCGACAGCGCCTGCGACAGTTCCTTGGAGCCCTCGATAACCTCGCGCGGATTGTAACCGCCGGAGCGGGTCTTCTCGACTTCGTCGGCCGTCATGCCGAAGATGACGATATTGTCGGCGCCGACCCAGTCGCGCATCTCGACATTGGCGCCATCGAGCGTGCCGATGGTGAGCGCGCCGTTGATGCCGAACTTCATGTTGCCGGTGCCGGATGCTTCCATGCCGGCCGTCGAGATCTGCTCGGACAGATCGGCAGCGGGGATCATCACCTCGGCGGTCGAGACATTGTAGTTGGGAACGAAGACGATCTTCAGCAGACCGCGCACGGCCGGATCATTGTTGATGACGCGGGCAACGTCATTGGCAAGCTTGATGACCAGCTTGGCATTGTGATAGCTCGGCGCCGCCTTGCCGGCAAAGAGCTTCACCCGCGGCACCCAGTCCATTTCGGGATGGGAGCGGATCTGGTCGTAAAGCGCCACAGCTTCGATGATGTTGAGAAGCTGGCGCTTGTATTCGTGGATGCGCTTGATCTGGATGTCGAACATTGCCGACGGATCGATGCGCGTGCCGAGCCGCTCGCCGATCAGGTTGGAAAGCCGCACCTTGTTCTCGCGCTTGACGGCGTCGAACTTCTCCTGGAAGCCGGCATCCTCGGCAAAGGCATCGAGCGCCTTCAGCTTTTCGGCATCGTCCAGGAACTCGTCGCCGATCGCGTCGCGGATCAGGCGGGTGAGCTTCGGGTTGCACTCCTTCAGCCAGCGGCGCGGTGTGATGCCGTTGGTCTTGTTGTTGATCCGGTTCGGATGGATGCGGTGCAGGTTGTAGAACACCGTCTCCTTCATCAGTTCCGTATGCAGCGCCGAAACGCCGTTGATCGAGTGGGAGCCGAGGAAGGCGATATTGCCCATGCGCACCCGGCGCTCGCCGCCCTCGTCGATAAGCGAGATCTGGCGGATGGCCTCGTCGCTGGCGCCCTTCTGCTTGCGCGCGTCGAGCAGGATCTTGGCGTTGATCTGGTAGATCAGCTGCATGTGGCGCGGGAACAGTCGCTCGAACAGCGGAACCGGCCAGCTTTCCAGCGCTTCCGGCAGAAGCGTGTGGTTGGTATAGGCAAAGGTCTTGACCGTCATCTCCCAGGCGGTGTCGAAATCGACCTGGTAGATGTCGATCAGGAGCCGCATCATTTCGATGACGGCAATCGCCGGATGGGTGTCGTTGAGGTGGATCGCGACCTTGTCTGGCAGGTTCGAAATGTCGCCGAACTGCTGCATGTGGCGGCGCAGAATGTCCTGCAGCGAGGCGGAGGAGAAGAAATATTCCTGCCTGAGGCGGAGCTCCTGACCGGCGGGGTTGGCGTCGGCGGGATAGAGCACGCGGGTCAGCGTTTCCGCCTTGGTGCTTTCCTGCAGCGCGCCGATGTGATCGCCGGCGTTGAACTTGTCGAGCAGGATCGGGTCGATGGCATCCGCCGACCAGAGGCGCAGCGTATTGACGCGTTTGGCCCGCCAGCCGACAACCGGCGTGTCATAGGCTTCCGCCATCATCCGTTCGGCAGGTTTCCAGATATAGCGCGCCTCCGCGCCCCCTTGCTCGACGATATCCACCTTGCCGCCGAAATTGATCTCGTAGGTGCTTTCGCGGCGGTGAAACTCCCAGGGGTTGCCGTGGGCAAGCCAGGTTTCCGGCAGTTCGACCTGCCAGCCGTCGGCGATCTCCTGGCGGAACAGGCCGTTGACGTAGCGGATGCCGTAGCCATAGGCGGGAACATCGACCGTCGCCATCGATTCCATGAAGCAGGCGGCCAACCGGCCGAGGCCGCCATTGCCGAGCGCCGCATCGGGCTCCAGGCCCGCAATCTCCACCAGATCGACATCGAGCTTGGCGAGCGCCTGGTTCACGGCATCGATCATTTCGAGGTTCGATATTGCATCGCGCAAAAGCCGGCCAATCAGGAATTCCAGCGAAAGATAGTAAACGCGCTTGTCGCCCGACTGATAGGTGTTGCGGGTGGATTCCATCCACTTGTCGGTGATCCGGTCGCGGATCGCGAGGATCACGGCGCGCAGCCAGTCATGCGGCTTGGCGACGATCGTGTCCTTGCCGACCTGATAGATCAGCTTTTCCAGAATGCTGGCGGCAAGTTCGTCAGCGTCGTGAGAGCGCGGGGTCGGCAATGGGAGGTCGGGATTGGTCGCTTTGTTCATTGGCTTTTTCCGTCAATAAAAGGCTGGAAAATTGAGAGCGTGGCCGTCTGAAATTCTGGCCCTCCGACGCAGAGGGACCTTATATGCGTATTCTTTCCTGCAATTTATGCACTGATATGACGCACTTGCAACAAAGCGTTCGCGGCTGGCGGGAAATTATTCCGCAGCCTCAACGCACTGTCGAAATCGTGTGCATGAAAGCGACGGGAAAACGGGGATTGCGCAATCAGCGCACAGTCTCGGGGACGGGCACGACATCGACCGCCTGGGTTGCCTGGTGATCGCCATAGGTTTTCATCACGCCGAGCACCGGTGCAACATCGGCATAGTCGCGGCCATAGCCGACGACGATATGATCGGATCCCGCCTGGATATTGTTGGTCGGATCGAATTCCAGCCAGCCGGATGCTTCCCCGCACCACACCCTGACCCAGGCGTGCATGGCGTCGGCGCCTTCGAGACGCGGCTTGCCCGGCGGCGGAATGGTGCGCAGATAGCCGCTGACATAGCCGGCGGGAATGCCGATCGCGCGCAGCGCCGAGATCATCACATGCGAGAAATCCTGGCACACGCCGCGCTTCAGCTTGAACGCCTCCATCGGGCTGCTGTCGACCGTGGTCGCCTCGCCATCATAGGCGAAATCGGTGAAAATGCGGGCGCAGATCGATGTCGCGATCTGATGAACGCTCATGCCATGCTCCACGCTTTCCCGGCCATAGGCGGCGATCTGCCGGTCATGCGGTATGCGCGGGCTGGGGCTCAGGAAGTGGTGCGGCGATTCCCTGCCGAGGCTGAGGATTGCGGCATATTCCTCGCGCAGGCGCGGAAGATCCGGAAATGCGCCGTCCGCCACGCGCGCGGCATCGACATTGACCCGCGCCTTCATGGTGATCGCGAATGTCTGGTGCGGCGGCTCGATCAGCGTGGCAATCGCCGGGTGGCCGAAAAAATCGGTAAAGCCGCGCTGCTCGCTCGGGTGGGGATCGAATTTCACATGGCCCGCAATCAGCCGCTGGCGCTGGGTTGCCGCAAGCGGCAGGACGCGGGTGATGTGGCGCGCCAGCGAGGCCGGCGTGTCGTAGTGATATTCCATCTTCAGCGAGAGATCGTACAGCATCATCCCTCACAGATAGCTTTGCGCGAGACAGTCGGAGAGCGCCTCGAAGTCGCGCTCGAGCGTCTCGTAATATTCGTTGGAGATCGAGTAGGCCGTCATCACGGCGAGGCCGGATTGCACCCGCATCGTCTCGCGGTGCAGCGGCGACATCTGCATCATGTTGTCCTGGCTCGGCAGTTTCTTCACTTCAGCGAGCATCTCGTTCAGCTGGAACAGCACCGAGCGCGGGTTCTGCGGATCGAGCGCCAGAAGATCGGTGATCGTCAGGCGGTTGGTGTCGACATTGTAATGACGCCGGTGGGTCATGACGTTGTCGCCGATCTCGAGCAGGATATCGAAGGCCCCGTCGGGCGCGTCTTCGCCGGAAAGCTCGCCGAGAAGGCGCGTCATGTGCAGGCCGCGCTCGAGATAGCGACCGATCGACAGGAAGCGCCAACCGGTCGAGCGGTACATGTTTTCGTGCACGAGACCGGCAAAGCCCGCGAGCTTGCGCAGCAGGATGGTGATCGCATGGGCGGCGTCATCGCCCGGCCGGACGCTGTTGACGAAGCGGCGCGCGGTCTTGGACAGGTCGTTCAGCGCAAGCCAGCCATCGGGCGAGAACCGGTCGCGAATATTGCCGGCGGAATAGACGGCGCTATCGATATCGCGCATCAGGCTTGGAGGAAGCGCTGCTTCGGAAAGTTCGTGGCCCGCTTGCTCGAGATAGTCTTCCACGCGGGTCAAAAGCGCCTGGCCGCGGTCATCAACCTCGGCAAAGCGCCCGTGCCAGGCCCTGAGAATACGCAGATTGCCTTCCGCCCGCTCGATGTAGCGCCCGAGCCAGAACAAATTGTCGGCAGCCCGGCTCGGCAGGTTTGCCGGCTGGTTGCGCGGCACCCGGCTTTCGCGGGTCAGAAGCGTCGGGCGGGCGACCGGGGTCTGGCTGACGACCCAGACATCGGCGGCGCGTCCACCGGATTGCATTGCGATCGCGGCAACATCGTCGGAAGAGCCGATACGGGCGAAACCGCCGGGCATCAGCCGCCAGCCGTCACGGGTGCGTGCCGCAAAGACGCGCAGCGAGAACGGGTGCGGCTCCAGCCTGCCGTTGAAGAAGGCGGGCGCCGTTGACAGCTTGACCGCTTCCTGGCCGACCAGCCACTGACCGCGCTTTTCAAGCCAGCGCGAGACCGCGCCGGGCAGGCGCTCGGACAGGCGTTTTCCCGAAAAGGACAAGCCGGAATCGTCAAAGAATGGCTGGCGCGAATAGGCCGGGCCAAGCAGCATCTGGTCGATATTGGCCGCGACATGGGCGCGTTCGTTCGGCTGCCCGCACCACCATGTGGCGATCGAGGGGATCTTCAGGTCTTCATTCAGCAGCCGCCGGGAGAGGGCCGGCAGGAAGGCGAGCAGCGCGCGGGTTTCGACAATGCCCGAGCCAAGCGCGTTGACCATGGTGAGATTGCCGGCGCGGATGGCGCTGACGATGCCGGGTGTGCCGATGCGCGAATTGGGGTTCAGCTCCAGCGGATCGGTGAAGTCGGAATCGAGACGCCGCCACAGCACGCTGACGGGCATCGGGCCGGCGACCGTGCGCACCATCAGCTTGTCGTTGACGACGACCAGATCCTCGCCTTCGAGCAAAGAGATGCCGAGATAGCGGGCGATATAGGCGTGCTCGTAATAGGTCTCGTTGGCGGGTCCGGGGGTCAGGACAGCAAACCTGCCTTCGCCGCCCACCGGCTCGCTTTGCAGCGCATCGCGGAACGCACCGAAGAAGGAGGCAACGCGGCGGACATGCATGTCGCTGTAGATGCCGGAAAAGGCGCGCGAGGCGGCCACCCGGTTTTCCAGCGCAAAGCCTGCGCCTGACGGGGCCTGGGTGCGGTCCGACAGAACCCACCACTTGCCTTCCGGTCCGCGACCCACTTCGAAGGAGACGAAGTGCAGGAAATGCCCGCCGGCAGGCGGAACGCCCACCAGCGGACGCAGGAACTCGCTGTTGGATGCGACGAGCGCCGGCGGGATGAAGCCTTCGGCGACCAGCCTGTTGTCGCCGTAAAAGTCCGCCATCATCGCTTCCAGCAGATCGGCGCGCTGCTTCAGCCCTTCGGCAAGTTCCTGCCACTCATTGTCGTCGATGATGACGGGAATATGGGAAAAGGGCCATGCCCGCGTGTCGTCCTGGCCGTCATAGGCCCGGTAGAACACGCCAGCATCGCGCAGATAGCGGTCAGCGCGGGAGAAGCGTTCGGCAAGCTCGTCGGCGGTCATGCCCGAGAGCGCGTTGACGAAGGGTTGCCAGATGGGCCTTACCTTGCCCGAGGCATCAACCATTTCATCGGGCACGCCGGGCAGCGGCTTATAATTGCCGGCATTCCACGCGATAGCGGGTTCCGCTTCGCTGGTCCTGCCGGCTCTTTGCCTTTCGGCGGTTTGTTCCGCCTTCGCCTCTGCCACGTGATTGCCGCCCGCCCTGATGAACGCTTCGTCTCAGTCGAAGCGATCCCTCGCCAAAGAAACCATTATTGCGGCGGAAGAGCTGAGGCCTTCCGCCGTGGTGCCGGCCTTTGCCGGCTGTCGGGCGCACCGGAAAGGGTGCGCACTCTGCAATTTTTACAATCCGGCCGGTCTTCTGAGGTCAAGCGTCAGCGGAAATTCCGGAGACGGCACCTCGTTGATGACCGCATAGCCCCCGGCTGTGTGGCCCGAGCCTTCGAACCGCGCCAGTCGGCGCGCCTCCGCCTCGTTTCCGTTGACCGGGAAGGTCTCATAATTGCGCCCGCCCGGATGCGCAACATGATATATGCACCCGCCCACCGATCTTGCCGACCATGTGTCGTAAATGTCAAATGTCAGCGGCGTGTTGACCGGCAGGACCGGGTGAAGGCCGGAGGCCGGCTGCCACGCCTTGAAGCGCACGCCTGCAACCGAAACGCCGGACTTTTCGGTCGGCCTGAGCGGGACCTTGCGGCCGTTGCAGGTGACGATGTAGCGCTCCGGCGCCTTGGTTTCGAGAAGCACCTGCAGCCGCTCGACGGAGGAGTCGACGTAGCGCACGGTGCCGCCCGCGGCCCCCTGTTCGCCCATCACGTTCCACTGTTCGAGCGCCTGCCTGAGTTCCAGCCGGTTGCCCTCATATTCGACCTCGCCGACGAAGGGGAAGCGGAACTGGAGCTGCGCCTCGAACCATTCCGGCCTGAGCTCCAGCCCGTTTTCCTTAAGGTCCTGCAGCACATCCATGAAGTCCTGCCAGATGTAGTGCGGCAGCATGAAGCGGTCGGACAGCGCGGTGCCCCAGCGGACGAACTTGCCCTCGAGCGGGTTCTTCCAGAACCGCGCCAGCAGCGCGCGCACCAGAAGCTGCTGGGCAAGGTTCATGCGCGCATTCGGCGGCATCTCGAAGCCGCGGAATTCGACCAAGCCCAGCCTGCCGGTCGGCCCGTCCGGCGAAAACAGCTTGTCGATGCAGATTTCCGCGCGGTGGGTGTTGCCGGTGACGTCGATCAGAAGGTTGCGGAACAGGCGATCGACCATCCATGGCAACGGGGGCAGATAGCCCGACTGCGGATGCGGGATCTGCGCCATCGCGATCTCGAGTTCGTAGAGCGAGTCGTGGCGGGCCTCGTCGATGCGCGGGGCCTGCGAGGTCGGGCCGATGAAGAGGCTCGAGAACATGTAGGAGAGCGAGGGATGACGCTGCCAGTGCAGCACCACGCTCTTCAGGAGGTCTGGCCGGCGCAGGAACGGGCTGTCGCCGGGGTTGGCGCCGCCAACCACGACGTGGTTGCCGCCGCCGGTGCCGGTGTGGCGCCCGTCGATCATGAACTTGTCGGCGCCAAGACGGGTCAGCCGCGCTTCCTCGTAGATCGCTGTGGTGGTCTCGACGCATTCCTTCCAGTTGGCGGCCGGATGGATGTTGACCTCGATGACGCCCGGATCCGGCGCGACGCGGATCACGTTGATGCGCTCGTCATGCGGTGGCGGATAGCCCTCGATATGAACCGGCATGCCGACCTTTTCGGCAGCGCGTTCGGCAGAGGCGACGAGATCGAGATATTCCTCGAGGGTGACCGTCGGCGGCATGAACACGCAGAGCCTGCCATCGCGCGGCTCGACGGAGATTGCGGTGCGCACGAAGCCGCCGATCGACGGGCCGGAGGAGGGGCGCGCCGGCTGGGCGCTTTCCTCGAACGGCTTGAAGCTTGCCTGCGGCAGCGGCCTTCCCTCATCATGCCGGAAATCCGGCAGCGGCTCGCGCTTTACCGACGGATCGAGCGGATTGATGAACGGATACTGCGCCTGCGGGATCCATGCCAGGGCATCGAGCGGCAGGCGGAAGCCGACCGGGCTGTCGCCGGGGATCAGGAAGATCCGGCCGCGCCTGGTGGTCCATTTTTCGGAAACCCAGCGCAGGCCGGAAGCGCGGCCCTGCCAGGCCTGAACCGGCAGAACATAGCCGGTCGGCCGCGTCAGGCCGCGCTCGAACACCTTGGATATGCGCGCGCGGTCTTCCGCATTCTTCAGCTTCGAATTCGACGGGTCGACATTTTCCGGCAGATTGCCCTCGCGGATCATCCATTCGGCCGGGTCCTCGAAGGCGGGCGTCACCATGTCCGGGTTGATGTCGAGTTCGCTGGCAATTGCCTGCAGCAACCTGCCCGCGTCGTTTTCATCGACTTTGGTATCGGTCGTTTCCTCGGCGACAAGGTCCTGGTTGTTCCAGATCGGAACCCCGTCCTTGCGCCAGTAGAGCGAGAAGGTCCAGCGCGGCAGGCTTTCGCCCGGATACCATTTGCCCTGGCCGTAATGCAGGAAGCCGCCCGGCGCGAAGCGTCCGCGCAGGCGCCGGATCAGCTCGTCGGCGAGCCCGCGCTTGGTGGGGCCGACAGCGCCCGTGTTCCATTCGTCGGATTCGAAATCGTCGATCGAGACGAAGGTCGGTTCGCCGCCCATGGTGAGCCGCATGTCGGTCTCTTCGAGCAGCTTGTCGACCTTCTCGCCGAGCGCGTTCAGCGCCTCCCAGCTATCGTCGGAAAACGGCTTGGTGATGCGCGGATGCTCGGACACGCGCGAGATCGACATGTCGAAATCGAAGGAGGTTTCGGCCTTGCCCGAATAGCCGCCGGTGATCGGCGCTGCGTTGCGATAATGCGGGGTCGCGGCAAGCGGGATATGGCTTTCGCCGGTCAGAAGCCCAGAGGTCGCATCAAGTCCGATCCAGCCGGCGCCCGGCAGGAAGACCTCGGCCCAGGCGTGAAGGTCGGTGAAATCGTGATCGGTGCCGGAAGGCCCGTCGATCGCCTTCAGGTCCGGCTCGAGCTGGATCAGGTAGCCGGAAACGAAGCGGGCGGCGAGGCCCATATTGCGCAGGATCTGCACCAGAAGCCATGCAGAATCCCGGCACGAACCGGACTTGCGCTCCAGCGTCTCTTCCGGCGTCTGCACGCCGGGCTCCATACGGATGATGTAGTTGACGTCGTTCTGGAGGCGCGCATTGATGCCGACGATCAAATCGACTGTGCCCTGACCTTCAGAGAGGTCGAGCTTCTCCATATAGGCCTTCA
Organism: Martelella limonii; assembly: GCF_013344475.1. GTDB lineage: Bacteria > Pseudomonadota > Alphaproteobacteria > Rhizobiales > Rhizobiaceae > Martelella > Martelella limonii. The sequence continues at coordinate 157,862 of NZ_JABUOU010000009.1, forward strand.
GCAACGGCCCCATCGGCTCGGGCGTGCGATAGATCGACAGATCCTCGCGGATCGCCTCGTCATAGTCGAAGGGGTATTTGGTCGCCTGTTCCTCGACGAAGAAGTCGAACGGGTTATAGACCGTCATGTCGGCGACGAGATCGACCTCGATCTTGAACTCGGTCACCGGGTCGGGAAAGACGAAACGAGCCTGGTAGTTGCCGTAAGGATCCTGCTGCAGATTGACGAAGTGATTTTCCGGCGTGACCTTCAGCGAATGGCTGATGACCTTGGTCTTCGAATGGGAGGCGGGTTTCAGTCTGATGATCTGAGGCCCGAGATTGACGGGGTTGTCGTATTTGTAATGGGTGAGGTGGTAAATTGCTGCTTTGATTGACATAAAAGTCCTTGCGGCTCTGAGCCGTTCCCCTAATTATTGAGGGGAGTGTGGGCAAAGCTTCGCGAGAAAGCAAGCGGCTTTGAAACTTCAGGGCGAGATTTCGCAAGCCTGGCTTCAGTCCAGCGTCTGGTTGAAACGGGAAACCGCGATGACGATTGCCGCGAGCGCGATGACGGCAAGCATCAGGCTGTCGAAGCCCAGTACCGTGATGTCGGCACCCTTCAGCATGATGGCGCGCACGATCCGGATGTAATGGGTGAGCGGCAGTGCTTCACCCAGAAGCTGCGCCCACCGCGGCATGCCCTCGAAGGGAAACATGAAACCCGACAGGAGGATGCTCGGCAGGAAGAACAGCATCGACATCTGTACCGCCTGCAACTGGTTCTGCGCGATTGTCGAGAAGGTGTAGCCGATCGACAGGTTGGTGACGACGAACAGCAGCGTCAGGCCGATCAGCGACCAGGGATCGCCGAGGATCGGCACGCGGAAGACAAACAGGCCTGCGATGATGATCAGCGCCGCCTGAAACAGGCCGACAAACACATAGGGCATGATCTTGCCCATCATGATCTCGATCGGGCGGATCGGCATGGCGAGCAGGTTCTCCATCGTGCCGCGCTCGATTTCCCGCGTCACTGCAAGCGCGGTGAAGACCAGGAGCGTCATCGTCAGGATGGTTCCAAGCAGGCCCGGGATGATGTTGAAGGTCGACTTTCCGGCCGGATTGTAGCGCCGGTGGGTGACGAATTCGAAGGGTGGCGGCTGCTCGATGTCGATGCGGATATGCGGCAGGCCCTTCAGCGCCGAGGCGACGACGCCCGAAAGCGCGCCGAGCGCCGAGGAGGAGGCGACCGGATCGGTGGCGTCGGCAGCGACCAGAACCTGCGGGGTGTCGCCGCGCCGGAGATCGCGTTCGAAGTTCAGCGGAATCTCTACCACGAACAGCACGTCACCCGATTGCAGCAGCCGGTCCATGTCCCCGGCGCGCGTGACGACGGCCTCGATGTCGAAGAAATCGGTGTTTTCGAGGGCTGCCACCACGGCGCGCGCGGCGTCCGAGCTCTCGCCGAGCATCACGGCGGTCGGCAGGTGGTGAGGCGTGGTGTTGATTGCGAAGCCGAACAGCAGAAGCTGCATCAGCGGAAGGGTCACCATCATCACCATGGTCAGCCGGTCGCGGACCATCTGGATGAACTCCTTGACGGTCATCGCCCAGAACCGGTGAAGGGCGGCGAAGCGGACAGGGTTCTCAGCCGTCATCGAAATTGTCCTTCGATGCATTCATGAGATGGATGAAGGCGTCCTCGAGCGTCGCCTCGCTGCGGCTGATCTTGGTTCTAGCCCGCGCGCGGTATGGCTCGACTGCGCGTTCGAGCGCCGCCTCGTCATGACCGCAGACATGGAGCGATGCGCCGAACGGGGCCACAAGGTCAACGCCCTCGGTCAGTTCAAGCGCTGTCTGCAACTGGTGAACGTCTGGACCGGTGATCAGATAGCTGTGAAGTCTGGATGCTGCCACCACATCATCGACCGTTCCGGTGACCACCAGCTTTCCATAGGCCATGTACGCGATCTCGTGGCAGCGCTCGGCCTCATCCATGTAGTGGGTGGACACGAGCACGGAGAGACCGTCTGCGGCAAGCGCATGGATCTCGGTCCAGAACTCGCGCCGCGCCTTGGGGTCGACGCCGGCGGTCGGCTCGTCGAGCAGCAGAAGGTCGGGGCCTGGAAGCGTGCAGGCGCCGAGCGCAAGCCGCTGTTTCCAGCCGCCGGAGAGATTGCCGGCCAGCTGTTTCTCGCGCCCGCCGAGCCCCAGCCGCTCGATGGCGTCCGATACCTTCTGGCGCGGGTTGGAAAGCCCATGGATGCGTGCGACGAAATCGAGGTTCTCGCGGATGGTGAGGTCCTGGTAGAGCGAGAACCGCTGGGTCATGTAGCCGACATGGCGGCGCAGACGTTCGCCTTCGCGGGTGATGTCATAGCCGAGGCATGTGCCCGAGCCGCTGTCGGGCGTCAGAAGCCCGCAGAGCATGCGGATGGTGGTCGTCTTTCCCGACCCGTTCGGCCCGAGAAAGCCATGGATCGCACCCTTTTTCACGCTCATGGTCAGATGATCGACGACGGTGCGGCCGCCAAAGCTCTTGGTGAGGTTTTCGACCGAGATGACGTTTTCGGTCATTGGCCGCTCCCGGCTCTGACCGTGACCGGGAGGCCGACCGGCAGATCGCTGCGATCCTGCGGCATGGCCGTGACGCGGTAGACCATCTTTGCCCGCTCTTCGAGCGAGAAGATTTCGGGCGGCGTGTATTCGGCGTCTATGGCGATGAAGTCCACCTTCGCGTCGCGGGGCGTGCAGCCGTCGCAGGTAAACGTGACCATGCCGCCGACGGCCAGTCCGGCGCGGTCCTTTTCCGGGACGAAAAATTCGACCTTCACATTTTCCGGCGGCAAGAGGGCGACCACCGGCCGTCCGGCCGGCACGACTTCACCGCTGCGGTAATAGACCTCCTCCACGCTTCCCGCCGCAGGCGCTGCGACGCTTGCGAGCGCCAGAACGGCCCTGGCTGCGGCCGCGTCTGCTTTTGCGGCGGCGACCGCCTGCTCGGCCTCGGCAATCTGTTCCGGCCGCTGCGGCAGTTGACCGAGCGTGATCTGGGCATCGATCTTGTCGAGTGCGGCGCGGGCGCGGGCATAGGCGCTGACGGCACTGTCGAGATCGGCCTTCGTGCCGGTCTGCTGGCGGTAGAGGTTCTTCGCGCGCTCAAGCGTCTCGCGGGTGTAGGTTTCCTCGGCTTCAGCCTGGCTGCGGGTCGCCTGCAACGCGTCGATCTCCTCCTTGCGGCTCTGGGGCGATTTCGCAAGGGCGAGGGCAGCTTCGGCGCGAGCAAGGTTTGCCTCGGCCGCCTGAAGCCTTGCCGCTTCGGCGTCGGCCTCGAAGGCAAACAGGGGTTCGCCAGGCTTTGCCGCATCGCCCTCGGCAACGGAGAGTTCCACGAGGCGGGCAGTGCCCGTGCCGCCGAGATAGAGCATTTCGCCCTCGACCCAGCCGAGCCAGCCTTTTTCCTGCTCAGGGCGGAATATGGAGATTGCAGCGCCAATCAAGGCCGAAAGAATGATGACGATTGCCACAAGCCTTTTCATGATGCCTCTCCTTCCGCAGTGGTGAACAGCGACTCCAGAAAGAACGCGAAGGCGGCGTCGAGCTTGAACGGACCGAATTTCGAGAACAGGATGTTCCAGAGCACGGACATCACCACGGGCGCCATGACGAACTGGGGGACGTCGAGGACGGTGCGCGAACGCAACTCGCCCCGGCTTTCGGCGCGTTCGAGAATGCTTCTGATCAGTGCGATGCCCGGTTCGACGAGATCGCGGTAATATTGTTCGGTGACCGCCGGGAAGGCGCTCAGTTCCGTGATCATCAGTCGCAGAAGGTCTCGCTTGGGGGAATTCAGGATGTCCTGCTCCACGATCGCAAACAGGCTCGCTACCAGTGTGCGGGAGGGCAGGTCGGAGAGCGCGATCAGGTTTCGCGCCTGCGTGATCACCGGCCCGAGGTCGGTGTTGACCAGACCTGCAAACAGGCTCTCCTTGTCCTGGAAGTAGAGATAGACCGTGCCCTTGCCGATCCCGGCCCGGCGCGCAATGTCCTCGATGCGGGCGCTCGCGAAACCGCGCTCGGAAAACACCGAAAGCGCGGCGTCGAGAATGACGCGCCTGCGTTCTTGCGGCGGCATTGCCTTGCGCTTGGGAGGATTGGTCATGAGCAGGCCTTTAATGATATGACTGACCAGTCAGTCATATACCAATCGCGTCTTGGATGCAATTGGTGATTCAGAAGTGATCGGGACGGTGCCGATCCTTCCGTCGGTTGAGCCTAAAGTGTTGAAGAGAGCGCGCATATCCGACTTCGGTGCGCGCCCTGAACAAACATCTCTCACCGATCGATGCACTCCGGCGTGCGACACGATCGAAAGCGCCTGGTGTCGCACCGAACGCAGGCGCCGGGTGGCGGGCTTGCAGAAGGGGGCAAAAACGGCTAGGGCGCACGCGTATCGACCGGCAGGCCAGCGGACCCGTTTCGCAGAGAACCCGCCGGGCCTGAAGCTTCTAGCAGGAAATACCCCAATGGATCGCCGTACATTCTTCAAGAAGGCGGGTGTCGCTTCGGCCGGCGCCCTGGCCCCCGCAGCGCTTGCCGCTCCCGCCATTGCGCAGGAAAACCCGAAAATCAACTGGCGCCTGTCGTCTGCCTTCCCGCAGTCGCTCGATGTGCTCTACTCCGCCGCAACCGGCATTGCAGACAATGTTCGCGAAGCGACCGATGGCAATTTCGACATCCAGGTCTATGCCGGCGGCGAGATCGTTCCGCCGCTGCAGGTGCTTGACGCCGTGCGCGACGGCACGATCGAAATGTGCCACACGCCGTCCTACTACTATATCGGTCAGGACATGGCCTACGGTCTCGGCACGGCGGTGCCTTTCGGCATGAACGCGCGCCTGAAGAATTCCTGGCTTTACCAGGGCGGCGGCAATGAGCTGTTCGACGAGTTCTTCGCCGAAAAGGGCGTCTGGGGCCGTCCCGCCGGCAATACCGGCGCGCAGATGGGCGGATGGTTCGCCAAGGAGATCAACTCGGTTGAGGACATGAAGGGCCTGAAGATGCGCATTGCGGGTCTGGCAGGGCAGGTCATGGCCAAGCTCGGCGTCACCCCGCAGCAGATCGCAGCCGGCGACGTCTATTCTGCGCTGGAGCGCGGCACCATCGACGCCACCGAGTTTGTCGGTCCCTATGACGATCTGGCGCTCGGCCTCGTCAAGGTCGCGAAATACTACTACTACCCGGCATGGTGGGAAGGCGGCCCGGTCATCCACGCCTTCTCCAATCTCGAAAAGTTCAACGCTCTGCCGGCAAACTACCAGCAGATCCTGACCGATGCATGCGATGTCGCCAACCTCAACATGCTGGCACGCTACGACGCCGAAAACCCGAAGGCGCTGCGCCAGCTCGTTGCCGATGGCGCCGTGCTGAAGCCGTTCAGCGAAGAAATCCTCGATGCATGCTATGCCGCATCGCAGGAAACCTTCGCCGAAATTTCGGCCGAGAATGCCTGGTTCAAGAAGATCTACGACAGCCAGCAGAACTTCAAGAAGGACGCCTATCTCTGGATGCAGCTCGCCGAATTCTCGTTCGACAAGTACATGATGGTCCAGCAGCGCAAGGGCAATCTCTGATCGGGAAACGGTAGCGGATCCGGCCATGCGCCCTGGCGCGCAGGCCATCCGATTGGCAGCGGATGAGGCCCGGGCGCAATCCCGGGCCTTTTTCATGGAATTGACGCTTTCGCTGCAAATCCTTAAGCCGTTTGCAGCAAGACGTTAAAAATGGGGAATGCGAAGACGTGACGGATCGGATTGTAATCGTTGGCGGCGGGCAGGGCGGTTTTGCCGTCGCCGCAAAGTTGCGTGCCCTGAAGGATCAGCGGCCGATTACCATGATCGGTGCCGAGCAGGTCGCGCCCTACCAGCGCCCGCCGCTTTCAAAGAAATACCTTCTGGGCGAGATGGCGTTCGAGCGGCTGCTGTTCCGGCCGGAGAGCTGGTACGCCGAAAACGACGTCGAACTGCATCTCGGCGGCTTCGTCGAACGGGTCGAGCGCGACAGCCGGCAGGTCGTGCTCCAGGATGGCTCGGCCGTCGAATACGGCACGCTCGTGCTGGCGACGGGGGCGACGCCCCGCACATTGCCCGAGGCGATCGGCGGCGATCTCGACGGCGTTTATGTGATGCGCGACAAGCATGATGCCGATCGTCTGGCGAAGGCCATGCGTCCGGGCGCCAAGCTACTGGTCGTGGGCGGCGGCTATGTCGGGCTGGAAGCGGCAGCGGTCGCCACCAAGTTCGAGGTCGGCGTGACCGTGATCGAGATGGCGGATCGTATCCTGAAGCGGGTCGCCGCAGCGGAAACGGCGGACATCATGCGCAGGATTCATGGCGCCCATGGCGTCGATATCCGTGAGAATTGCGGCCTGACGCGCCTTGAGGGTGAAGAGGGCCGGGTTACGAGGGCCGTCCTCGCCGATGGCAGCACGATCGATGTCGACATGGTCGTGGTCGGGATCGGGGTCACGCCCAATGATCAGCTTGCCAAGGAAGCAGGCCTTGCCGTTGGCAACGGCATCTCGGTAGACGCTTTCGGACGCACCTCGGATCCGCAGATCTTCGCGGTCGGCGATTGCACCGAGCTGCCTTTCCGCGGGAAAAATATCCGGCTGGAATCGGTCCCGAATGCCGTCGATCAGGGCGAGGCGGTTGCGGCTGTCATCGCGGGTTCGGAAGAACCCTATGTGCCTGAGCCATGGTTCTGGTCCGACCAGTATGACGTGAAGCTGCAGATCGCGGGTTACAATGCCGGCTACGACCGCACGATAGTGCGCGCGGGCGCGCGCGAAGGTGCCGCCTCGGTCTGGTATTTCCTCGGTTCCGAACTCGTGGCCGTTGATGCCATCAACGATGCGCGCGCCTATGTCTGCGCAAAGAAGCTTCTTGCATCAGGGGTCAGCCCCGCGCCGGACGTCATCGCAAACCCTGAAACCGATCTGAAGGCGCTCGCCGCGCAGTGAGCCGCATGTGACAACATCTGTGATGTTGTCACATAACGCGTTTGAAATTGCTGCAATCATGTGCAAAGTAGGATTGTGCTCCGGAAAACATAAAGAACCGACGGGCGCGTTTGCAACGATCAGGGGAACGGTGACGATCCATGAGGGTACGGGGTGGGCCAAAATCGCGCACAACCTTGAGTGATGTTGCCCGTATTGCAGGCGTAAGCCCGATTACGGTGTCGCGGGCGCTCAGGGAGCCGCACAAGGTCAGCGACAAGCTGCGCGAGCAGATTCTCGAAGTCGTCGAAGACATCGGATATGTGCCGAATTTCGCGGCCCGTGCGCTTGCCAGCCGCCATAGCGGCACGATCGCGGTGCTCGCGCCGATCCTCGAAATGAGCGGCTTCTTTCATGCCGCGCACGGGATCGAGGACCGGTTCAACTCCAGCGATGTGACGACCCAGTTCGCCAATATCGGCCTCGACGCCGTGGAAGAGGCGAAGCTGATCAACCTGTTCATGGCCCAGAACCCGGCGGGCATCATTCTTGAAAGCGTTGCCGAATTCCCGGTCAACAAGCCGCTGATCACCGAGCTTGGCTGTCCTGTCGTGCAGATGATGGACACCAGCATCACGCCGCTGGACATGGGCGTCGGCATTCCCAATCGCGCAGCCGCAAGGGCCGCCGTCGAGCATCTGCTCGCAAAGGGCTATCGCCGCATTGCGCTTCTTGGCGGCGGCAAGGATATCCGGTCGCGGCGCCGGTTCGAGGGGTATCAGGATGCGCTTGCAAGCGCCGGGCTTTACGACCCCGATTATGTCTTCGAGGCAAGCGGCGGCAGCCCGCTCGAACAGGGCATGAAACTCGTTCATGATCTCGGAAAGCGCCTGCCGGAAATCGATGCGGTCTTCTGCCACAATGACCGGCTTGCCCATGGCGTCTATTTCGGTGCCCAGCAGGTGGGCCTGAAAGTGCCCGACGATCTCGGCATATGCGGCTACAACGGCGTCGATTTTGTCGATATGGAAGACTCGCCCCTGACCTCGGTCTATGTGCCGCTCTACGATATCGGCTACAAGGCGGCCGATCTCATCATGCGTTGCCTGACCGAGGGCGAGCGCCCCAAGAAGGCCGTTGAACTGCCCTTCGAGCTTATCGAAGGCGCATCAACCCGGCGCTAGAGGCTCCAGGTGTTTTGCGGGCGCGGACGGGCTCTGCCATACTTTCCGCGATGGTTCAGCCCACGGGCTCCGCGACATGCAGGCCGCACTCGCGCTTCACGTCATTTTCCCACCACCAGCGTCCGGCGCGCTCGGGCTCCCCGGGCTTGATGGCGCGGGTGCAGGGTTCGCAGCCGATCGAGGGATAGCCGCGGGCATGGAGCGGATTGATCGGGATATCCCGTTTCGCGACATGCGCTTGGATATCGGCAAGGCTCCAGTCGGCAAGCGGATTGATCTTGATGAGGCCGCGCGCCGCATCGCTTTCCGCATAAGGCGTCGTTGCCCGGTTGCCGGACTGGCCGCGGCGAAGGCCGGTGATCCAGAACGCCGCGCCATCGAGCGCGCGGGCGAGCGGCTCCAGCTTTCGGATGTGACAGCAGGCGTGCCGGTTCTCTATGCTGTCGTAGAAACCGTTGCGGCCGTTCGCCTTCACATAGGCGTTGACGGCATCCGCATCCGGCCGGAAGCGCTGGATCTTGATGCCGTATCGGGCCTCGGTCCTTCCGATCAGAGCCTCCGTCTCTTCAAACAGGCGCCCGGTGTCGAGGGTGACGATGCCGATGTCGAGCCGCGCCGTGGCGATCGCTTCGGTAATGACCTGATCCTCGATGCCGAGGCTGGTCGTGAACACGGCCTTCCGGCCGGTCCTGGCAATCAGTTCAAGCCGGCCTGCAAGGTCGGTCTGTTCGAGTGTCCGGCTGAGTGCCGCTGCGGTTGTGGTCATCTCACTCGCCTCTTTCCTGTTTGGGCAAGTATGCCGAAACGGAGGGCTTGGAACGAGCAACCGTGATTTCGAAGAACGCTGCGATCGGGCAAAAGCTTGGCGCAGGACGAGGCCTGTTTAGAAAAGCCGGCGTCAGACGCTGCCCTTTTCATCGAATCGCCGGGTCTCCTCCTGCATCTCGCCAATCGTGCGGCGATCATATTCGTCGATCTCGCGGTTGCGCGCCCGCTGGAACTTGATGCTGTCGGCGAGGAAGGCGCGGGAGAGCCCGTGATAGAGCGGCTCGCGCGAAATCAGACGCGAGGCGACATAGCCGAGCATTGATGTGGCCATCAGCGTGATGATGCCATCATGGTTGTCGGTCATCTCCAGAATGATGACGAAGGCCGTCATCGGGGACTGCACGACGCCTGCGAAATAGCCCGCCATGCCGAGGATCGCGCCAAGACCGATGCTGATGCCGAGCACGTCAGCGATCGACGAGCCGAGGGCTGCACCCACCGAAAGCGACGGCGCGAAGATGCCGCCGGGAATGCCGGACGCCATCGACAGGAATGTTGCCGCAAGCTTGCCGATGAAGAACAGCGGGTTCATGCTGCCGCCTTCGATCACCGTGCGGGCCTGTTCGTAGCCGGTGCCAAAGGTCGCGCCGTCGAAGATGATGCCGATGACGGCGACCGCAAGCCCGCAGGCGCCCGCAAACAGCGCCATGCGCTTGACCGGTGTCGCCTGCGCCCAGCGCTTGATCCGCCGCGCGGTGCGCAGCGAATAGAGCGAGAACAGCGCGCCGAGAATGCCGCCGCCGATGCCGCAGACGAACACGGCGACCCATTCGCCCGGCTTGACCGCAATCGCCGACGCATGTCCGAAATAGGTGTAGTTGCCGGCAAGGCCGATCGCGGCGAGGCCCGAGAGGATGATCGCCGAAACCACCAGCCCGTTGGCGCGCGATTCGTAAGCGCGGCTCATTTCCTCGATCGCGAAGACGATGCCCGCAAGCGGCGTGTTGAAGGCCGCTGAAATGCCCGCGGCGGAACCCGCGACGATCAGGCCGCGGGTCTGGATCATCTTTCCCCAGCGCGCGGTCTGGATCATGATCGAGGCGCCGACCTGCGCGGTCGGTCCCTCGCGGCCGATCGAGGCGCCGCAGAACAGGCCGACGACCGTGAGCAGCAGCTTGCCGGTTGCAACGCGCAGATTGAGCAGCCGGTGCTGGCTTTCGACATCATGCAGGTGGCGCGCGGCAATGGCCTGCGGAATGCCGGAGCCCTGGGTGTGCGGAAACCACCGTGTCGACATGTAGGAGCAGAACATGAAGCCGAGGGGCGTCAGCACCAGCGGCAGGAAGGGCGACCATGCGCTCGACTGGCGCATCGCCTCGAACAGTTCATAGGCCTCGTCGGCGGCGCGCGCGAAGCCGACGCTGATGACGCCGATCATCAGCGCACCGAGCCAGAACACCAGACGCGGCTGCCAGATCCGCCACGAGCCCCACATCACGCGTGTTCGGCGGACCATCTTCACGTTCTTGTAGTAGGGGCGCATGGATCGGCTTTCGGGGCGGTGACAGTTTAAAGAAAACCTGCCACCTCCGGCAGCAGGGTATGGGCTGAAGTTGATCCGTTATCCGCTTGCTCCATCACGATTTCAAGGCAGGCCCGGCCAAAAAGAATTGATGATGCGCACTTTATGTTACGAGGTTTTCGAAGCGTGATTCCATCTCCTCATGGCCGCAGCGAATCGTAGGACACCATCACATGCTCGGCATAGGCGGGACGCCTGGAAAGCCTTTCGTAATAGGCTTCGACCCGCGGCCGCGCAGGGCGGTCGATGGGCAGCGTGTAATAGCGGAAGAGCTGATGGCCGAAGGCAATGTCTGAAAGCGTCAGCACGTCGCCCGCCAGATAGGCATGGCCCTCGAGCTGGCTCTCGGCGATGCCGAGCAGCCGGTCATAGGTGACGACCCCGCGTCCCACGGCTTCCATATCGCGTTCTTCCTCGGTCATGCGGACCAGCGGCCAGAAGATCTGCATGCCGATCACCGGGTAGAGCGTTGCCTTTGCCCATTCTGCCCATTTGTCGATCTGCGCCCGGCGTGCGGGATCCTCCGACCAGAAGGCGTCGTCGCCATAGCGGGCGGCGAGATAGCGGCAGATGGCGGCGGATTCGAAGATCGGGTCGCCGCCATCGGTGATGACCGGCACGAGGCCGTTGGGGTTCATCGCAAGATATTCCGGCGTATCATTGCCGCCAAACCTGTGGCCGATGTCGTAGCGCTCGTAATCGAGGCCAAGCTCGGCAATCGTCCACATCACGATCTGGACGTTCAACGAGTTCTTGCGTCCCCAAACTTTCAGCATGCTTTCTTCCTCCCGGGATCATTTTCGGTTGTTGCGACGCGCCGATGCGCGCGGTGCGACATCAACAGTTGCTTATGGCTTCCTTCCTCACTATCGTCGCGGAAAATTGGACCGTTTGGAAGGGGATGACGGATGACGATTCTTGAACAGGACGACATGAATGTCGACAAGGTACGCGGGCGCTGGGGCTGGGTGCTGGCCTTCGGCATTCTGCTGATCGCACTCAGCCTGATCCTTCTTGGCAACCTCGTTGTGGCGACCGTTGCTTCGGTGGTGTTCTTCGGCGCCATGCTGATCGTCGGCGGCGTGATCCACCTGTCGCAGCTGTTTTACAACCGGCGCACCGGCCATGTCGCCTTCTGGCTGCTCTCCGGCCTGCTTTACGTGCTCGCCGGCATTTTCGTGATGCGCAACCCGATGCTCGCATCCGGCGTCTTCACCATCATCGTCGGCATCTCGCTGGCGATCGCCGGCGGTTTCCGCATCTATCTCGGCATGACCATGCGGCCTGTCAAAGGTTGGGGCTGGATGATCTTCTCCGGTCTGGTGCTGATCCTGGCCGCCGTCATGATCGCCTCCAACTTTCCGCAGAACAGCCTGTGGCTGCTCGGCCTGTTCGTCGCCGCCGACTTCCTGGTCTACGGATTTTCGCTGGTGGTGTTCGCACTTGCGCTGAAGCCGCGCAAAGTCGCCTGACATGAGCGGCAATGAGACAATGCGCCACGTCGCGCTCGATGGATTTGGCGCGCCGGATGTGATGTCGATCGCAACCGGTCCACGTCCCGCACCGGGGCCGGGGCAGGTTCTGGTGAAGGTCGCAGCCGCCGGCGTCAACCGGCCGGATGTGGCCCAGCGACTGGGAAACTATCCGCCACCGCCCGGCGCAAGCCCCATTCTGGGCCTCGAAGTTGCCGGCATCATTGCCGAAATCGGCGAGGGCGTGACGGCGTTTGCCGTTGGCGACCGCGTCTGCGGTCTCGCCAATGGCGGCGGCTATGCCGAATATTGCGTCCTGCCGGAAGGCCAGACGCTTGCCGTTCCGGATGGACTTGATGATGTCAGCGCCGCCGGGCTTCCCGAGACGTTCTTCACGGTCTGGGCCAATCTGTTCATGATGGCCGGCATGGGAGAGGGCAAGAGCGTGCTGATCCATGGCGGCACCAGCGGGATCGGCACCACGGCGATCCAGCTTGCCCGGGCGTTTGGCGCTTCCCGTATCTTCACCACGGCGGGGTCCGCCGAAAAATGTGCCGCTGCAGAAGCGCTCGGCGCGGATGTCGCGATCAATTACCGCGAGCAGGATTTCGCCGAAATCATCAAGGCGCAATCCGACGGCGTCGATGTCATTCTCGACATGATCGGCGGGCGCTATTTCCAGCGCAATCTGTCGTCGCTTGCCAAGGATGGCTGCCTGTCGATCATCGCCTTCCTCGGCGGTCCCAAGGTCGAAGAAGCCAATCTGATGCCGATCATGAGAAAGCGCCTGCGCGTCATCGGTTCGACGATGCGGCCGCGCACCGATGCGGAAAAGCGCGAGATCCGCGACGAACTTCTGGATAAGGTCTGGCCGCTGGTTGCCCGCGGTACCGTCAAGCCGGTCATCGACAAGGTTTTCGCGTTCGAGAATGTGGTTGACGCCCACCGCCGGATGGAGGAGGGCGACCACATCGGCAAGATCATCCTCACATTCGACCATTAGGAAAAGACAATGGCCAATCCGGTTCTGGTGGAAGTCACGCGGGGCAATGTCGTTGAAAGCCGCCATCGCGGCATGATCGCGGTGGTCGATGGGTCGGGTCGCGTTGCCTATCAGGCGGGCGACATCGATAACGTCGTGTTTCCGCGCTCGGCCTGCAAGGCGATCCAGGCGCTCCCCTTCGTCGAGAGCGGTGCGGCAGACGCCTTCGGCTTCGGCGACAGGGAAATCGCGTTGTCGGCCTCCTCCCATTCCGGCGAGGACGCCCATGCAGCACTTGCCGGCGAGATGCTGGCGCGGGCAGGGCGTAGCGTTGACGATCTCGAATGCGGCGCGCACTGGTCGTTCCAGCAGCCGGTGCTGATCCATCAGGCCCGTACCCGCGACATGCCGGATGCGCTTTGCAACAATTGCTCCGGCAAGCATTCGGGTTTCATCTGCGCCTGCGTGCATCAGGGCATCGATACCAGGGGCTATTCCGGCTACGATCATCCGCTGCAGGCGGAGATCCGGGCCGTGATGGAAGATGTCACCGGGTCTGCGGTCGGCAGCGATCTCTGCGGTACCGATGGCTGCAACATTCCGACCTATGCCCTGCCGCTGAAGGCGCTTGCCAGAGGGTTTGCCCGGCTCTGGACGGGCGAGGGGCTCTCGCAGTCGCGGGCAAATGCCGCCAGGCGCATCCTGTCGGCCTGCATGGCGGAACCCTATTATGTGGCAGGCAGCAATCGCGCCTGCACCGAACTGATGTCGCTTGCGCCGGGCCGGATTTTCGCAAAGACCGGTGCGGAGGGCGTCTTCTGCGCCGTGCTGCCGGAGAAGGGGCTTGGCATCGCGCTCAAATGCGATGACGGCACAACTCGCGCCGCCGAAGCAATGGTGGCATCCGTTCTTGCCCGCTTCATCGATGATGCCGCGCTGTCGCAGGAGCTCGAGGCGATGGCGGTCACCTCGCTGAAGAACTGGAACGGAACCGAGGTTGGCAAGGTTCGCCCGGTGCTGCCGCGCTGATCGCGTTCCGCCGCCAGTCCTGATCCGATAGAAAGCCTGCGCGTGCTTCAATGCCGGCCATTGCTTGAGCGCGGCTGGCAGGGTTGTGTCCGTCGGAATTCCGGGCTGGCTTCAGTCTGCGGCCAGAAGGCGGCGGCGCAGATCGTTCAGTTCGTTCAGCAGCATGCCGGCCTCTTCCATGCTGCATCCCGTCTTTATGGCGATCGAGGCGGCGACGTTCTGCGCGTTTTCCTTCGCCTGACGGCCCTTGTCGGTGAGTGCGACCTCGACGCGGCGTTCGTCATCACGGGCGCGCTGGCGGTTGATGAAGCCTGCCGTCTCCAGCCGCTTCAGGAGCGGCGAGAGCGTGCCGGAATCAAGGCCAAGCCGCCGTCCGATGTCGTTGACCGTCAGCGGCTTGCCTTCCCACAGCACCATCATTGCCAGATATTGCGGGTAGGTGAGCCCAAGCTCGGCGAGCAGCGGCTTGTAGGCCTTCTGGAAGGCGTGCTCCGTTGCGTAGACCGCAAAGCAGAGCTGCTTTTCAAGGCTCAGAAGATCGTCGGAGAGGGCGTTTTCGGTGGTAGTCATGGGCCTTTTTATACACCAAAAGATAATTTCATCAATATGTATTGTGCACGATATAATCGTGCACTATGTTATTCGGAACAGGCAGTCGGGAACAGAACCCGTCTGTCAAACGTCATTTTGATATCGAACTGCGCATCAGGCGCGAAGGAGAAGCACGATGATCAAGACCCTTTACACCACAAAGGCCACCTCCACCGGCGGACGTGAGGGCACGGCCCGCAGCGAAGACGGCGCGCTGGAAGTCAAGCTGACGCCGCCGAAGGAAATGGGCGGCCCCGGCGGTGAGGGCACCAATCCCGAGCAGCTTTTCGCCGCAGGATATTCGGCCTGCTTCACTTCGGCGCTGTTCAATGTTGCCGGCAAGAAGAAGGTGAAGCTTCCGGAAGAAACGCGCGTCAGCGCAACGGTCGGCGTCGGCCCGCGCGATGATGGTCAGGGTTTCGGCATTGAGGTCTCGCTCGAGGTTTCCATTCCCGGTCTCGACCGTGAAACGGCGGAAGATCTGGTCAAGACCGCCCATGTCGTCTGCCCCTACAGCCACGCGCTGCGGGTAAACTATGAAGTGCCGGTATCGGTGACCGAATAGATCAATCCCGAAAGCTTCGCTCCCGGTTGTTGCCGGGGGTGAAGCATCCCGGATGGCCTGAGGCTATCCGCCCTGCGACTGCGCCACGATGAAGATCCGCGGGAACCGCAGGAGCACCTCGCCGGTTGAAGTCGGCGGGTAGCAGTCCGCAATCCGCGCTCCATAGGCTTCGATGAAGTCGTCACGCTGTTCCGGCGCCACCCGGTCAAGATAGGGCCTGAGCCCCGTCCCCTTCACCCATTCGACGATCGCTGACGCGTCCTTCAGCGGATGCTGGTAGGCAATGTGGAAGATGTCGACCGTGGCGCAGTGTTTCCTCAAGGCATCGTAATAGGTCGAGGGCGTGTCGATCCTCTCCCGCTCCACCGGACGATCTGTGAAGGCCGCCGACCACGGACCGTGCGCTGCGGTTTCGGCCATGGCGAGATGGCTTGGCTCGGACAGATTGTCGGGCATCTGGACCGCCAGAACCCCGCCTCTTGCAAGCCTCTCCGCCAGCCGCTCGAGCACGGCGATGTGGCCGGGCACCCACTGGAACACAGCATTGGAAAACATAAGGTCGGGTGGGCGCGGCGGTTGCCATGTGCCGATATCGGCTTTTTCGAAAGCGGTGTCAGGCATGCTGGCGCGGGCCTTTTCGAGCATGTCGTCATCGAGCTCGATACCCGTCAGGTGGGATGCCGGAAAGCGTGCGCGCAGCAATCGCGTCGAGTTTGCCGGACCGCAGCCGAGATCGAGAACCGTCTGCGGGCGAATGTCGGGCAGTGCATTGATCAGGTCACGGGCAGGGCGGCTGCGCTCGCCTTCAAATTTCAGATATTGGGCGGCCGACCATTCCATCGTCAAAGTCCCTCAAGCGTCGGGAGCACCAGGCTCGGCTCCATGTCCTCGTATTCGTTCGGCGTCTTGTAGCGGTTGATCCAGACGGTGCGGAAGCCGAAGCTGGTCGCGCCTGCAATGTCCCATCGGTTGGAGGACTGGAACGAGATCGTCCTCGGTTCGACGCCATAGGCCCGGGTCACGATCTCGTAAGTTTGTCGCGCCGGCTTGAACAGCCTGACGTCTTCCACCGAGAAGATATCGTCAAGAAGATCGGCGATCTTTGCATTTTTCACCGCCGCCTCGAGCATGGCGCGGCTGCCGTTGGAAAGGATGGCGAGCTTGACGCCGCGTTTCTTCAGGCTGGCGAGAACGCCTGGCACTTCGTGGTAGCAGTCGAGCGTCCAGTAGGCGGCCAGCAGATCGGCGCGGAGCTTCTTGTCGACGAGGCCGACCGAATGCATGGCAAAATCGAGCGCCCGCTCGGTCAGGGTCCAGAAATCCTCATGGGCGCCCGCCAGCGTCAGGACCCAGGAATATTCCAGCTGCTTCGCACGCCAGATATTCGACATCAGCCGGTAGTGTCCGCCACAGCGATCCTGATGCTTGCGGGCAGCGGCATGAATGTCGAACAGCGTGCCGTAGGCGTCGAAGATGTAAGCGGAAGATGCCATGAATACGCCCTTGAATGGGTTTGTTAGCGGCCCCAATCCTTAGGCCTTTCACCGGCAGGGTGCAACATAGACTTCCACGGGCCCGCAGGTCATGATTTTAAAGCTTGACCTTCAGGAGCCGGACGTCTTGATTGTCGCCGTTGCATCCGCAGACGCTTCGAAAAGCGCTATGCGGTGATTTGAAGGAGAATGACATGGCCGCCGTCGACACCACCCCCGCTTCCGAAACCTGGACTTTTGTGGATGGCGAATGGCTGCCGGGCAATCCGCCGCTGATCGGCCCCGTTTCCCACGCCATGTGGCTGGGCTCGACGGTGTTCGATGGTGCACGTTTCTTCGAAGGCATGGCGCCCGATCTTGACGAGCATTGCAAGCGCATCAACCGCTCCGCCCGGGCACTCGGCCTTGAGCCGACGAAGACGCCCGAGGAGATCGAGGCGCTGGTCTGGGACGGGCTGAAGAAGTTCAAGGGCGCCGAGGCGGTCTATATCAAGCCGATGTACTGGGCCGAGCATGGCCTGGCCGGTCTGGTGCCCGCGGATCCGGCGTCGACGCGGTTTGCGCTTTGCCTGTTCGAGACGCCGATGCGCTCCACCATTCCGGTCAAGCTCACGGTATCGCCGTTCCGCCGGCCGTCGCCGGAGGTCGCGATGACCTATGCCAAGACCGGCAGCCTCTATCCCAATTCCGGCCGCATGATGCTGGAGGCGAGAAGCCGCGGCTTCGACAATGCGCTGGCGCTCGACATGAACGGCAATGTCGCCGAAACGGCGTCCGCCAATATCTTCCTGGTCAAGGACGGCATTCCGATGACGCCTGCCGAAAATGGCTGCTTTCTCGCCGGCATCACCCGCAAGCGCATTTTGAAGCTCTTCCGCGACAACGGCATAGCGGCAAAGGAAAAGACGCTGACGGTCAAGGATTTCATGGAAGCGGACGAGCTGTTTCTGACCGGCAACTACAACAAGGTCGTGCCGGTGATCAAACTCGATGGACGCGACTTCGAGCCGGGGCCGATGGCTGCGCAGGCGATGAGCCTTTACATGGACTGGGCGCGCGCGACCTGCAAATAGCAGGTTGCCGCCGGTTTTTGATTGACAAGGTCTCCGATTCGGAGCATCCATTTTTCCATGATCAAGACCGTGAACCACACTTGCGTATATTTTTGGCTGTTCCAATAGGAGCGGCCGATTGATCATGTTCATCACCGGCCGCCTGGGGGCGGCAAGGTGTTGAAGAAAACGTCCCCCCGGCGGCAAAACGAAGGCCAAGGGACGACAATGACTGACGATCACGACAAAATCGAACTCGAGCGACCAGCCCTGATGACCATCAGGAAGGCTGTCGAATCCGATATTCCGCAACTTCTCGACATGATCGGCCTGCTCGCCGCATTCCACGACGATCCGTCGGAAATGACGGCGGAGAGCCTGCGCCGCGACCTGTTCGGCCCGATGCCGTGGGTGAGCGCACTCGTTGCAGATGCCGGCGCCGAGCTTCTGGGCTACGCTCTGCTGACGCCGCTCTACCGCGCGCAACAGGGCCGGCGCGGCATGGACCTGCACCACCTGTTCGTACGTGACGGCCACCGCAACCACGGCGTTGGCCAGCACCTCATCGCCCGTGCGCGCGATTTCGCAAAGGCTGCGGGCTGCAGCTACCTGTCGGTAAGCGCGGCAACCGGCAATCTCGGCGCACATCGTTTCTACCAGCAGATGGACTTCATCGCCCGGCCCGTCACCGGCATGCGCTATACGCAGCTTCTGGCCGATTGAGCCGGTCAGCGCGCCGGTATGGCCTTAAGATAGGCGGCGATGGCTTCGAGATCGGAACGGGGCAGGTGGGAGAGGTTCTGCTGAACCTCGACCATGGAGCCGCCGACCGTGTCGAAATCCGGGGTGAAGCCGGTTTCGAGATAGTCGGCGATTTCAGCCTCCGTCCAGTTGCCGATTTCCTTGGAGCCGGGCGTGATGTCTGGGATCGTGCCCTCGCCATCCGGATTCGGCCCGCCGGCCAGCCATTTGTCGTATTCGGGTCCGCCCAGGCTGTCGCGCGGCGTATGGCATTCGCCGCAATGGCCGGGGCCTTCCACGAGATATTGCCCGCGCATGATTTCTGGCGAGGCATCGGCAAGCGCAACGCGCGGTTCGTTGGAGAAAAACAGCTTCTTCCAGAATGACACCGCCATGCGGATGTTGAAGGGGAAGTCCACGTCATGCGGTTTGCTCGGCGTGGCGCTCTCCGGCAGCGTCATGATGTAGCTGTGCAGGTCCTTCACGTCCTGGTCGCTCATGCGCACATAGGACGGGTAGGGGAAGGACGGGTAAAGGTTCTTGCCATGCGGATCGACGCCCTTGCGCACCGCATTCGCGAAATCGAGGAACGACCAGTCGCCTATGCCATGCTCCTTGTCGGGCGAGATGTTGGGAGCATAGAACGTTCCGAAATCGCTTTGAATGGCATATCCGCCCGCAAGGGCGAGACGGTCATCGCCGGTCGTGCCGGGAGCGGCGTGGCAGCCGGCGCAACCGCCGGCCCAGAACATCCGCTCGCCATTCACCGGATCGCCCTCGGCAAGATTCTGGACGTCTTCAGCATCAAGCTTGGGCGGCGTGAGGGCGACCGCAAAGGCCGCCCCCATGAACAGGGCGGCGACAACCAGCACGATGATCGTCAGCTTCTTCATGCCGGTTCCCCCAGTCTCCGCCGCGAAGGCGCTCTATCAGTTCTGAACGCGATAAAGCTTGTGACAGGCCGCGCAGCTTGCGCCGAGCGTCTTCATCGCAGCGCCCACTTCGGCCTGATCAGCAGGCAGGTCGGCGAGAAGCGTGTCTGCCTCGTCTGCGAGCTTCTGTGCCTGCGCCTTGAAATCATCCATGTTTTCCCAGATCGCGGGGCTTGCCTCGCTGCCTTCGCCGGTCATCGAATCGTCGGGAAAATGCGTCGGGAAATCGCGGATATTGTCGGAGATGGACGAAAGCGCGCCCTGAACGACGACCGGATCGTAGGCGTTCTGCCCCTTTGCGATGGCGCCGAGCTGTCCCATCGCCTTGCCGATCGCCTTCATGTCGTCCTGGCGCAGCATCTGCGGTGCGTCCTCGGCAACCGCAAACCCCGCGCTCAGACAGAGCGCGACAGCGCCGGCAATCATGAAACCCTTTTTCATCCACAGCCTCCATTGTTGATCTGACTGCAGTATACGCAGCCACCGGTCGGAAGCTAGAGCCAAGACTGACGGAGGAAAGATGGGATGCGCCCTGAGCGGGGCTTCCGGTCATCACGTTTTGGTGACATCGCCCCACAGTGCATGAAAGTGATGGGTCGGCCCATGTCCGCTGCCGACCTCGAGATGGCCTGAGGCGGCGATCGCGTCTGCAACATAGGCCTTGGCGGTCATGACGGCATCGGGGAGCGTGGCGCCCTTGCCGATTTCGGCGGCGATCGCGCTTGAAAGCGTGCAGCCTGTGCCATGGGTATTGGCGGTTTCGATGCGCGCGCCCTCGATCCATTGATGGCCTGCGGCCGTCACCAACAGGTCCGGACTTTCGGCACCCTCAAGATGGCCGCCCTTCATCAGCACCGCCTGTGGTCCGAGCAAGCGCAGCGCCTTGCCTTGCGCGATCATCTGCTCGCGGTCGGTCGCAACATCCTCGTCAAGCAGCGCCGCCGCCTCGGGAAGGTTCGGCGTCAACAGGGCTGAAAGCGTTAACAGATGTTCCTTCAGGGCGCTCACCGCGTCTTCCGGCAGCAAGCGGTGTCCACCCTTGGCGACCATCACCGGATCGAGCACGACCGGGACAGAGACATGCGGGCGCAGGCTGTCCGCGATCGCCATTGCAATCCCGGCATTGGCAATCATGCCGATTTTGATGGCGTCTACCCTGACGTCTTCGAATATTGCCGCGATCTGTTCGGCAACAAAGGTCGCCGGCACCTGGTGGACGCTGGTGACGCCCCGGGTGTTCTGCGCCGTCAGCGCCGTCAGGGCGGCCATGCCATAGGTGCCGCGCGCCGAAAACGCCTTGAGGTCGGCCTGGATGCCGGCGCCGCCGGAGGGGTCCGAGCCGGCGATCGTAAGAATGTTAGCAATCATTGTCTTGCCTTCCGGATGGCAGCGGCGAGCTCTGCGGTCGCCTGTCTGGGGTCGGGTCTGCCGCAAACGGCGGAAACGACGGCGATGCCGTCTGCGCCAGCGGCGAATGTGGCTGCGGCATGCTCGGCCTTGAGCCCGCCGATCGCGACCGCCGGCAGGCCGCAGATCGTAATCATCTCGGCAAGGCCGTCGAAGCCGACGGGGAGCGCGTGGTCGGGTTTGGTGCCGGTGGCGAAGACCGGCCCGGCGCCGACATAATCGATGCCCGCCGGATCGAAGGCCTTCGCGACGGCAAGACCGTTGACCGAAACGCCGAGGATCATGTCCGGACCGATGCGCGCGCGAACCTCCTTCGGGTCGCCGTCTTCCTGGCCCACATGAACGCCATCGGCGCCAACCGCGATCGCCGCCTCGACATCATCATTGATGATCAGCTTCGCCGGACTTCCGGCAGTGATCTCCTTCAGCGCAAGGCCCATGTCGATGCGCTCCCGGGTGGTGGCGTGCTTCATCCGGAGTTGCACGATGGTCGCGCCGCCTTCGATCGCATCGCGGGTGGTGACGACCATGCCGTATTCGCCGCAAAGCTCCGGATCGAGCACGAGATATAGGGAAAGATCGAAGGTCACAGTGTTTCCAGCTCCGCTTCACGTGCAAGATCGTCGGGGGTTACGGCTGCGAGTGCGTCGAGGAAGCGGACCTGAAACGAACCTGGCCCGTCAGCTTCCGACGCGGCCCGGGCGCCGGCTATGCCGTATTGGCAGAGGGCTGCCACTGTCGCCATGAAGGCGTCGTCGCGCAAGCTTCCGGCATATGCGCCGACGAGACCGCTCAACGCACAGCCAAGGGCCGTCACCCTGGGCATCAGCGCCGATCCGCCGCCAATGCGGACGTGGCGTGTGCCATCGGTGACGAAGTCGCGCGCACCGGTGACCGCCACCACCATGCCGCGCTCGCGGGCAAGGGCGATGGCCGTCTCTTCCGCAGCGGCGACGCTGTCTCCTGCATCCACGCCCTTGCCGGCGCTGGTCGCGCCCGAAAAGGCCAGGATTTCGGATGCATTGCCGCGCAGGATGGTTGGACCGAGGTCGAGGATCTCGCGCGCGGCCGCACTGCGAAACGGTGTCGCGAAATGGGCAACGGGATCGAGCACCCATGGGGTGTTCAGGCGGTTGGCGGTCGCAATTGCGGCTTTCATCCCGGCAAGCCATTGCGGGGACAGCGTGCCGATATTGACCAGAAGCGCCGCGGCGATGCCGGCAAAGTCACCGGCCTCCTCCTCGGCGTGCACCATGGCGGGCGAGGCGCCGGCTGCGAGCAGCACATTGGCAGTCACGTTCATCGCGACGTAATTGGTGATGCACTGCACGAGCGGCGCATCGTCGCGCATCTTCTTCAGGATGGGGGCGAGATCGGCCAATGCGTTCCTCCTTGTGTTGCGGAGGAAACCCGGGCGCCGGTTGCGGAAAGGCCCGAGTGACTCCCTCCGCCGGTATGATCCGGATCAGGTTCCAAGGGTTCATCTCAGCCCGCTTTCGCAGACGCCCCTGTCGCTCTAGTGGCATCCTGATAGCATAAAAATCGGGAGGTCAAAATGTCCGTGAAATTTATTCCCTTATCCGAACAGGCGATATGCCGGAGATGGGCAGGGTTTCTATTCAGTGCCATTGATGCTTAAATTGTCTTCCAGCAAACATTGGCAGCAAACATTGGCAGTTTTCTTTTCTCAAAGCGGGGGCATTATGGGGAAGATTGGACTATTCGCAGCGACGGCTTGCGTCCTAACATTGAGTGGATGCGGCAAAAGCCTGCATGATACACTTGCCGAGAACTATCCAACCTATCTGGAAACGGCGCCTGCATCTTCTGCATATGCGCCCGGACGGATATATCTCTCCGATGGGATCGTGAAACTACCGCCGGTGAAACGCGGCGGACTTGAACGCGTCGTTTTTCCCGCCCCGTGCAGACCGAAGGTCA
Source organism: Martelella limonii (assembly GCF_013344475.1). Lineage (GTDB taxonomy): Bacteria > Pseudomonadota > Alphaproteobacteria > Rhizobiales > Rhizobiaceae > Martelella > Martelella limonii. The sequence continues at coordinate 180,582 of NZ_JABUOU010000009.1, forward strand.
ACAGTGAAGTCAACAGCACGTTTAACAGGGTTTTCACCCAGAATATCAGCGGGCAGGGAAGTTCGGATATAGAGATCCCCGGTGTGGCGTCCTTGAGATCCGAGAAAAGTGTTAATCAATATGTCAAGAGCGTCACCATGACAGTGGACGCGCGGCACATCCTGATCGGGTCCGAGGATATCAGCCTTGCGCAGTCTCTGGCGCGTGAATTCTGCCCGAATACACTTGAACACGGCGTTATCATTACGCAGGCCATCATGGCGGACATCGATGTTTCGGTAGAATTGAAGGCTGGCGTGGATACAAGCCTGAGTGCCGTTGCCGAGGCTGTGACGAAGGTCACCGGAAATGTCGGCTTCGGCATATCCGCGACATCGAACACCCATACCTCGGCGGAAAACGTCATTGTCGCCGTAAAGTACGAGGATGCGTCTCGGAAGCAGTGATCGGCCGGGGCACGTCTTGCACCCCGGCCGATCCTCGTTTTCATGAAGTCGCGCGAATGACTTCCGCGACTACCTGATCATTTCATCGTCGGCATCGAGAATTCGGCGCCGGCGCGGATTCCCTTGGGCCAGCGCTGGGTGATGGTCTTCAGGCGGGTGTAGAAGCGCAGACCCTCGGGGCCGTGCATATGATGGTCGCCGAAGAGCGATGCCTTCCAGCCGCCGAAGGAGTGGAACGCCATCGGGACCGGGATCGGCACGTTGACGCCGACCATGCCGACCTTGATCTTGTGGGCGAATTCACGGGCAGCGTCGCCGTCGCGGGTGAAGATCGCGGTGCCGTTGCCGAATTCGTGGTCGTTGATCCACTCGGCGGCCTCGTCATAGCTCTTGGCGCGGGCGACGGAGAGAACCGGGCCGAAAATCTCTTCCTTGTAGATCTTCATGTCGGTGGTGACCTTGTCGAAAAGCGTCGCGCCGACGAAATAGCCGTTCTCGTAGCCCTGGAGCTTCAGATCGCGGCCGTCGACCACCAGTTCGGCGCCTTCCTCGACGCCCGAATCGATGTAGCCGGTCACGCGCTCGAGGGCTGCCGCCGTCACCAGCGGACCCATATCGGCGTCCGGATCGGTGCCGGGGCCGACCTTCAGCGCTGCGATGCGGGGTTTCAGCTTATCGATCAGCTTGTCGGCCGTCTCGTCGCCGACCGGAACCGCAACCGAGATCGCCATGCAGCGTTCGCCGGCGGAACCGAAGGCGGCGCCCATCAGCGCGTCGGCGGCCTGGTCCATGTCGGCGTCGGGCATCACGATCATGTGGTTCTTGGCGCCGCCGAGCGCCTGGCAGCGTTTGCCGTTGGCGGTTGCGGTGGTGTAGATGTAGCGGGCGATCGGGGTCGAGCCGACGAAGGAGACGGCCTCGATATCGGGATCATTCAACAGCGCGTCGACGGCTTCCTTGTCGCCCTGCACCACGTTGAAGACGCCATCCGGCAGGCCCGCTTCCTTCAGCCACGCGGCGATCAGCAGAGAGGCGGACGGGTCGCGTTCCGACGGCTTCAGCACGAAGCAGTTGCCGGCGGCAAGCGCGATCGGGAACATCCACATCGGCACCATGGCCGGGAAGTTGAACGGCGTGATGCCGGCAACGACGCCGAGCGGCTGGCGGATCGCATAGCTGTCGACGCCCGTGCCGACATTTTCGGTGTATTCGCTCTTCAGAAGCTGGGGGGCGCCGGTCGCGAATTCCACGACTTCCATGCCGCGCTGGATTTCGCCCAGCGCGTCGGAATGCACCTTGCCGTGTTCGGCGGTGATGACGGCAGCCATTTCCTCGATCCGGTCTTCCATGATCGAGAGGAACTTGTTGAGAATGCGGGCGCGGCGAAGCGGCGTCGTTGCCGACCACTCCGGAAAGGCAGCCTTTGCGGTCTCCACGGCAGCGCGGACATCGGCGGTGCTGGCAAGCGACAGTTCGCCGCTCTGCTCGCCGGTTGCGGGGTTGTAGGTCGGCACGGTGCGGGTGCTGGTTCCTGCAAAGGGCTTGCCGCCGACAAAATGCTGAATGGCCTTCATGAAATGATCCTCCTGTGTCTTGCCGTTCACGATAGGGGAACGGCATGAATATGATGTTTTCAGCTTCGCTTATTAATTTTCGCAAAGAAACAGGATAATTGACAAATCCATTGTGCGAAAATTAAAGTCCGCGAATGGATTGGGATCATTTGCGGGTATTTCTGGCAGTGGCGCGGCGCGGGCAAATTCTCGCGGCGGCGCAGGCGCTTGCGCTCAACCATGCAACGGTTGCCCGGCGGCTCAACGCGCTGGAGGAGACGCTCGGCGAGCCGCTGTTCGAACGGCGACCGTCCGGTTCGACGCTGACGGAGGCGGGCGAACGGCTGCTTGCGGTGGCGGAGCGGGTGGAAACCGAGATACTGGGCATCGCCGAGGATACCCGCGCGCGCGGCGCGAGCCTTTCCGGCACAGTGCGCGTCGGTGCGCCCGACGGGCTCGGCACCTATTTCCTGGCAGCCGAACTTGGGCAGCTGATGGATGAACATCCCGGCCTGATCGTCGAGTTGGTGCCGTTGCCGCGCACATTCTCGCTCTCCAAGCGGGAGGCCGATCTTGCGATCACGCTCGATCCGCCGGGGGAGGGGCGGCTGGTGGTTTCACGGCTTGCGGACTACACGCTCGGCGTCTACGCGTCCGAGGACTATCTCGCGCGCTTCGGTATTCCTGAATCGGAGGAGGCGCTCGCCGACCACGCTGTCGTCACGGGCGTGGAAGATTATGCCTATGCTTCATCGCTGAATTATGCCGGGCATCTGGCCCGCTTTGCCGGACGGCAGTTTCGCTGCGCAGGCGTTGCCGGCCAGATGGAGGCGGTGCGGGCCGGGGTTGGCCTTGGCATCCTGCATGATTTCGTGGCGCGCGATATCAAGGGGCTGGTGCGCATCCTGCCAGCGGTCGGATTTCGCCGCGCCTATCACCTTCTGTCGCATCCAGACACCGGCAATCTCGCCCGCATAGCGCTCATTCGCGGGTTTCTCGCGCGGCGTTTCAGGGAAGAGCGCGGCCGGTTTGCGGTGTAGAAGGATTCCGCTTTTCGAGGAGCCTCGGCGTGTCTCAAAGCCGGGATCGCAGAGGTTTTGACTACTGCCAACCCTGAACCAAGGTGTCCTGCTCGGGCTTGAGCCGAGCATCCATAGTGAGCTGACCATTGGATGTTCAAGGTATTTTCGGACGCTGCGCCAATCTGCCTGGATCCTCGGGTCAAACCCGAGGATGACTCCAGTGAGGCATGATGGATCTGTCGGTATTCTGAAATTCCGCTTTTCGCGGAGGCTCTTTGTTTTACGCACTTCCGAGTGGTTGACCGGTATCCACGTCCTCGAATGGTCTAGCTGTCCAGCCCGAAAATTTTCTCGAGCCCTTCCCATGTGCTGTCCATCGCGTAAGGCCCGATGCCGGGAAGGGCGACGTGGCCGTATAGCGGCGAGAGCTGCCATTCGGCGGTCTCCTCGTCGATGCCGCCCAGCTGCTGCAGATAGAGGACGGAGGCGAGACCGGTGCGGTCCGCGCCTGCCTTGCAGTGGATCAGGATCGGCTTTTCGGCATCGCGCATCAGCGCCAGCAGTTCCATGCTGCGCTCGGGCTCAAGGGCTCTTCGGTCGGACATCGCGAAATCGATATGGGTGATACCGGCTTGCCCGGCGGTCGCGACCTCGGTGTCGTACCAGGCCTTGCCCGGTTTGGCACCGCGCAGGTTGATCACCGTCTTGATGCCGTACCGCTCGATATAGCCGGCGAGGGCGGCGGCATCCGGCTGGGCCGAGCGGTAGAGTTCGCCAGCCTTCACCTCGTGGAAGTTGCCCGTGAGCTGCAATGCGCCAAGATAAAGCGCACTGCCTGCAGCGGCTATCGCGAAAACAGACAGAACCCGACGGGCGATACGCATTCTTTTCATCCCTGCAAATAGTGCGGCCGAGCATAGCCCGATTTTGCGAAGAGATACAGGTTTCCGGCAGCCGGGACCGCTGATGCATGCACAAATGTGTCAAAAGCCGGGCGATATATCTTGACAATAAAAGTCATGTTTAATAGCGACTGATCCAGCACCGGCCGCGCGCCGGGATACATGCCCAGCCAGCCAGTACGCACAGCCGTTCGCCAGCCAGCCAGGTTCTTTCACGAACAAGAGGAATTGGTGATGCGTATTTCGCATATACTGGCATCGTTCACGGCTCTGGCGACGCTTGGCCTTGCAACGGCTACTCCCGCTCAGGAGAGCGCGGACACTTCGACGACGGTCCTGCCGAAGGTCACGGTGACGACGTCGGCCGGCAAGCAGGGCATTGCCGATACGCCGCTTGCCACTGAAAACACCCGTGAGGATCTCGACCGCAATATCGTCAGCGATTTCGGCGATTTCACCCGTGTGCTCGAGCCGGGCGTCACCTTCGTTGGCGATGATGCGGGTTCGGTCAATATTCGCGGCATGCAGGGACCGCGCGTTTCCACCGTGATCGATGGCATCCAGATGCCCTATCTCGATGACACCGCGCGCTCCGATGCCAATGGCGGCGGAAATGCATTCAGTTTTGATTCGATCGCGACGATTGATATCGTGCGCGGCTCGGACAGCTCGCGTTCCGGCAGCGGTTCGCTGGGCGGCACGGTCGTGCTGCGGACGCTTGAGCCGGAAGATCTGATCGACCCGGAAAAGGGATATGGCGGGCGCGTCGGCTTTACCTATGACAGTGCCGATAACAGCGTTGACGGCGAAGGCGCTTTTGCGGTCCAGTCCGGCAATACCGCACTCCTGTTCCAGGGCGATATCGCGACCGGCCATGAGATGCAGAACCAGGGTACCGTCGGCGGTTACGGCGCAACGCGCAGCGAGCCCAACCCGGCGACCTTCGACGAAAACAACCTGCTGTTCAAGATCCGTCAGAACATCCTGGAGGCCCACACGATCGGCCTCACGGTCGAGCGCTACGACCGCAACAAGGACATCGAACTCCTGACGGACCAGGGCACGACATATGCGCTCGACAACTGGGATGGCACGGAAGACACGCATCGCGACCGTGTCTCGATCGACTACAATTACGAAGCCATTGCCGATGACGGTCTGATCGATCAGGCCTTCAGCACGTTCTACTGGCTCAGGAGCGAACGCGAAAGCGGCACCTCCGGCACCCGCCTTTCCTCACGCGGCACTGCGCCCTTCGGCGAATATGCGCGTACATCCAATACGGAGGACGAGCGCTATGGCTGGTCCGGCTGGGCGGAAAAGAGCTTCGACACCGGCGCGCTCGACCATACCTTCACCCTTGGCGGCGATTTCTATTACTCGCAGACCAGCCAGTATTCGAGCGGCGTCGACAATTGCGGCCCGGGTCCTTTCCGCCCGTTCAGCACCTGCAGCTTCCTGCACACCAACCAGTCCGACACCCCCGACGTGAACGGCTATGTTCTGGGCGTTTATGCGCAGGATGAAATCGTCTTCGGCGACAGCGGATTTGCGCTGACGCCGGGCGTGCGTTTCGACTGGTATAAGTACGACCCGCAGGAGACCGAGAGCTACACCCGGAATCCGAATTACAACGGACTCCCCGAAGGCCAGAGCGACTGGCATATCTCGCCGAAGCTCCTGGCCACCTATGACCTCAACGGCTTTACCCAGCTCTATGGTCAGATTTCGACCGCCTTCCGCGCGCCGACGCCGGGCGAACTCTATGTCGACTACGGTTCTCCGGGCAGCTATCTGAGGATCGGCAATCCCGACCTCGAGCCGGAAACGAGCTGGGGCGTCGAAATCGGCGCCAATTTCGGCGATGACGATGATGGCGGCCGGCTTTCCGCCTTCTACAGCCGTTACAAGGATTTCATCGACACCCAGTCGGTCGACCCCCTTGATCTCGGCTTTGACGCCGGGCTCTATCCGCTCGGAATCACCCAGACCGTCAATATCGACAATGTCGAGATTGCGGGCGTGGAGGCAAGCTATCAGAAGTCCTTCGTCAACGGTTTCGATATGCACGCCTCGCTCGCTTTCGCGCGCGGTTTCAACATGGATACCAACGAGATCCTCGGTTCTGTGGCGCCGCTGAAGGCGGTGATCGGCGGCGGCTACAATGTCGATACCTGGGGTGCCAACGCAAACTGGATCCTGTCGGCCAAGGTGCCGGATGGCTCGACGGCCACCTTCAAGGCTCCGGGCTATGGCATCGTGGATGTCACCGGCTGGTGGTCCCCCGAGCGCTTCGATGGTCTTCTGGTGCAGGCAGGCGTCTACAACCTGTTCGACCAGACCTACTATAACGCCCTCGATCTGCAGGATACGACCATGACCCAGCCCGAACGGTTCTATTCGGAGCCGGGACGCACGTTCAAGATATCGCTGACCCAGACCTTCTGAGATTGTTCAAAAAAGAAAAAGCCGGGCCCTTGCGGGTCCGGCTCAGACTGCCGACAAAGCCATTACTTCTGAGAGCCCACTCAGGCCAGTTTCATCCACAGGGGTCATGCTCGGACTTGATCCGAGCATCCAGGCGGCTCAAAGTGAGTGACTTTCCCAAGTGTTAATACGGTGATTGACCTTGCCGCCTGGATCCTCTTGTCAAGCACGAGGATGACGCAGAGCTTAGGGACAGGTTCGTCAACATTCTGAGCCGGGCCCTTGCGGGTCCGGCTTTTTATTTTCCTGCAAGGCTCGAAGCGCTTACTTCTTCAGGACCGCAACGCCCGGCAAGACCTTGCCTTCCATCCATTCGAGGAAGGCGCCGCCTGCGGTGGAGACATAGCTGAAGTCATCCTTGACGCCAGCGTGGTTGAGCGCCGAAACCGTGTCGCCGCCGCCGGCAACGGAAACCAGCTTGCCGGCCCTGGTGCGCTCGGCCGCAAATTTCGCGGCGGACACGGTTGCCTGGTCAAAGGGTTCGATCTCGAATGCGCCGAGCGGGCCGTTCCACACCAGCGTTTCCGCCTTTTCGATCCACCCATTGATAGCCTTGACCGATTCCGGTCCGATATCGAGCATCATCTGGTCGGCGAGAATGGCATCGATCGCCACGGTTTCGTTGGCGGCATTGGCCTTGAACTCGCTGGCAACGACGCCGTCTTCCGGCAGCACGATGGCGCAGCCGGTCTTCTCAGCCTTCGCCATGATGGTGCGCGCGGTATCGGCGAGGTCGTGCTCGCAAAGCGATTTGCCGACATCGATGCCCTTGGCCGCAACGAAGGTGTTGGCCATGCCGCCACCGATCACGAGCGCATCGACCTTGTCGAGCAGATTTTCGAGAAGGTCGATCTTGGTGGACACCTTGGCGCCGCCGACGATTGCGACCACGGGGCGCTTGGGATCGCCGAGGCCGCTTTCCAGCGCCTCAAGCTCTGCCTGCATGGTGCGCCCGGCATAGGCCGGCATGTGGTGGGCAAGGCCTTCGGTGGAGGCGTGGGCACGATGCGCTGCGGAAAACGCATCGTTGACATAGATGTCGCCATTTTTGGCGAGCGCTTCGACGAAGGCCGGATCGTTCTTTTCCTCACCCTTGTGGAAGCGGGTGTTTTCGAGCAGCAGCACGTCGCCGGTACGCATCTCGGCGATCGCCTTTTCAGCGGCTTCTCCGATGCAGTCATCGGCGAAACTCACGGCGTGGTCGAGAACCTCCTCGACGGCGTGAACGATCGGCCTCAGCGACATGTCCGCAACGACTTCGCCCTTCGGGCGGCCGAAATGGGCCATCAGGATGACCTTCGCGCCCTTGCGGGAAAGCTCCTGGATCGTCGGCGCGACGCGCTCGATGCGGGTGGTGTCGGTCACCCGGCCATCTGCGAAGGGAACGTTCAGATCGACGCGCACAAGGACGCGCTTGCCGGTAAGGTCTGGCAGGTCGTCGAGGGTCTTGAAGGCTGGCATGGGCATCCTCTTGCATGTTTGCGGTGGCCCTTGGAGAGGGCCAGGATTTGCCCGCCGGAAGATCGCGCTTCCGGCAGGGGGATCGTGAAATGACGGTTTGATACCTAGTCAAAAACCGCCCACTCGGCAATGCGGCAGCCGCGAAAACGGACTACCGCCGCATCTTTCTGCGCATTCTGCCAAGGAAGCGGAACAGTCCATGCAGCAGCGGCCTCGTCCGCTCTCCCGCAGGCTCCCGCCAGACGCCGATCGAGATGATATTGTGCTCGGCGTCGGCATCGCGCACGATCAGCGCCAGCGGTCCGATATGAAGGCGGTCGGCGATCACCGGCTTGCCGCCCAGCTCGTGCTTCATGTAGTCGGCAAGCCGCATGTCCTCCTTGTCGTCGGGGATGTCGACGGCGGGATCGATGGCGCGCAGCTCCTTCAGCGGTCGATCGGGCAAAAGGATATCCGTGCCGAGCAGCGGCTCTTCGCTTCCGCCCTCAGTCACTGAGGCGTCGGCAAAAAGCTGGTCCAGCAGATAGGACATGCCCGGAATGACGAAGAGGTAGAGATAATCCCCTGCCTTGAGGTTTCCGACATAGAAGTAACGCATCGAAATCCCGTCGCGCACGACGAGCGACGGGATCGCCCAGCGCGGTATCGATGCGCCCTTCAGCACCGGCGCGCCTTCGGCAAGGCGGTAGACCAGCAATTCGTGCTTGGCTTTGGCATGGAGTTCGATATCGACGGTTTCCAGCGCGCCGCTCTTCTTCGGCTGCACCAGCTTCAGGAAGCGCGCGAAAGGCGCCAGCATCCAGCCCTGCAGGATCAGCGATACCACCACCATGATAAAGACGAGATTGAAGATGCGCCCGGCATTTTCCACCCCGTATAGGCTTGGCAGGATGGCAAGCAGAATGGAGGCGGCGCCCCTGAGGCCGATCCAGGCGATGAAGTTGGTCTCCCGAGGGCGATAGTTGAACATCCAGAGACACAGCCAGACCGCGACGGGGCGGGCGACGAACACCAGAAACAGCGCCATCGCAAAGGCCGGCAGGAATATCTCCGGGAAGTTGCGCGGGGTTGCGAGAAGTCCGAGCAGCAGGAACATGATGATCTGCGCAAGCCAGGTCATCCCCTCCTGGAAACGCCTGATGGCGCCATCGAAGCGGATATGGCGGTTGCCGGCGACCAGGCCCGCGACATAGACCGCCATGAACCCGCTGCCGCCTGCAGCACCCGTTGCCGAGAAGATCAGCAGCGCTGCCGCCAGCACGAGAATCGGCGCCAGGCCGCGGTTGAGGCTGAACTTGTTGGCGATCAGCACGGTGATCGCGCCGCCGATCAGGCCGAAGAAGAGACCGAAGCCGATCTGCTGCGCGAAATCGAGCGCCATCGAAAGCGCATCGGCATGACCGCTGGACTTGACCGAAAGCAGCGAGACCAGCGACATCGTGAGAAAGATCGCCATCGGATCGTTGATGCCGGACTCGACCTCGAGCGTGGCGCTGACCCGGTCGATCACCCGGATGCCGCCGATCCGCATCAGGAAGAACACCGCCGCCGCATCGGTCGAGGCGACAATCGCGCCGAGCAGGAAGCCTTCCAGAAGCGTCAGCTTCAGGATCACGGTGGCGGCAAGCGCCACAAGGCCGGCGGTCACCAACACGCCGACGGTCGCAAGCAGCAGGGCTGGCACAAGACTGGTCTTGAAGGTCTTGAGAGATGTCCCGAAGCCGGAATCGAACAGAATGACCGCAAGCGCGAGCGAGCCGACATAAAAGGTCAGCGCGTTGTTGTCGAACTCGATGCCGAAGCCATCCGTACCGGCGAGAACGCCGACGCCCAGGAAGAGAAGCAGCAGCGGTGCGCCGAAGCGGAATGCAAGTGCACTGGAAAGAGCGGCGAGGAGAATGAGGCCGGAAAAGACCATCACCGCGAGATAATATGTCGTCAAACTGCATCCTTCCGGCGGCGGTCGGCGCTTGCATCGTCATGTTGCATGCTGATTGCCTTATAAAATAGGCTATTTGCGGCTTTTTTAAAGGAAAATCAGGCTCTCATGGAGGCATTTGTCTGTGTGAGTGCAAGGCCGGTCCTATTCTGTTCCGGGTGCTTTTGCCGATATCATTCTTGCCACGCGCGATGCTTGTGGTAACCACAGATTGGTGCGGCAGAAATGACGCCATCCGCGTCCCGGATGAAGCGTCGCAGCGCACGCCATGCGTGAAGGAGGCTTTTCCGTGAATACCGCAACGACCGAAGCCAAGGACGAGCCATATCCGGAACGCTGGGTGGCGCTTGCGGTGCTTTTGTGCGCCGTCTTCATGAACATGCTCGACGTCACCATCGTCAACGTGGCGCTGCCCTCGATCCAGCGGAGCCTCGGCGCGTCGAACTCCGATATCGAATGGGTGGTGGCGGGCTATGTGCTGATGTTCGCCCTTGCCCTGCTTCCCTTCGGCAGGCTCGGCGATATCGTCGGGCGCAAGCGGATGTTCATGATCGGGGTGACCTGCTTTACCATCGGCTCGGCGCTTTGCGGCCTGTCGACCAACATCGTGATGCTGATCGGCGCCCGTCTGTTCCAGGGCTTTTCGGCCGCGATGATGACGCCGCAGGTGCTGGCCCTGGCGCAGGTGATGTTCTCGCCGAAGGAAAGGGCGCGCGCCTTCTCCTTCTTCGGCATGATGGCGGGCATCGCCACCGTCAGCGGGCCCATCATCGGCGGCCTTCTGATCGATCATGATGTCTTCGGCCTCGGCTGGCGCGCGATCTTCCTGATCAATCTGCCGATCGGCGTGTTCGCCGTCTTCGCCGGATGGAAGCTTGTGCCTTCCACCGCAGGTCATGCGGGAGAGCGCAACGACTATGGCGGGATCGCGTTGATCGCATCGGCCATGTTCCTGCTGATCTTTCCGCTGGTCGAGGGGCGCACTTTCGGATGGCCTGCATGGTGCTTTGCCATGATGATCGCCGCCATGCCGGTGCTCGGCCTGTTCGTGTTCTGGGAGCGGCGGCAGAACCGGTTGGCAAGGCCGCAGCTTCTCTCCTACGGCCTGATCTCAAACCGCAACTTCATGACCGGTGGTTTGCTGGCGCTGGTGTTCTTCTCCACGCTGCCTGGTTTCTTTCTCTGCTTAGCGATCTTTCTGCAGGTCGGTTTCGGTTTCGATCCGCTCAAATCCGGTTTGACGACGGTGCCGTTCTCGCTCGGCGTGCTGGTGGCGTCGTTCGCCAATGGCCGCTTCGGCCATCACGCGCTGAAGCTGAGGATGATCGCCGGCATGATCATGCTGGCGGCCGGCATATTCTGGCTTCGTCTCTATGTGCTTTCGGTGCAGGATACGATTTCACACTGGGCGGTGTTCGGACCGCTGCTGACGGCGGGGCTCGGTCTCGGCATGGCGATCGCCTCGATCTTCCAGCTTGTGCTCGCAGGCGTACCGCATCGGGAGGCCGGGTCTGCCTCCGGCGCGCTTCAGGCGGTGCAGCAGCTCGGTGGTGCCTTCGGCATCGCGATCATCAGCGAGATTTTCTTTTCCCATCTGGCCAGCCTGCTTAAAGCCGGGACTGCACAGCATGCGGCCTATGTCGATGCCTTTGCCGGGGCGATGATCTACAATCTGATCGCCTATGTCATCGTGGTGGGGCTGACCTTGCTTCTTCCCGGCCAGAGCGGGCCAGCCGAAGCGATCAGCGACGAACCCCATATCGCCTGAATGAGAAATGCCGCGCTTGCAGGGCGAGCGCGGCATTCATCTTGTAGGCGATTGATCGAAGCTTAGATCAGGGCACGATCAGCGTGCCGGCCCCGCCCTTGGTCAGGATTTCCAGAAGCACCGAGTGCTTGGTCTTGCCGTTGAGGATGACGACGCCCTCGACACCGGCCTCGATCGCCTCGATGCAGGTTTCCACCTTCGGGATCATGCCGCCCGAGACCGTGCCGTCCAGAATGAGATTGCGCGCTTCGGAGACCGAGAGTTCCTTGATCAGTTCGCCATTCTTGTCGAGAACGCCGGGAACGTCCGTCAGGAACAGCAGGCGCGTGGCGCGAAGCGCGCCGGCAATTGCGCCGGCAAAGGTATCGGCGTTGATGTTATAGGTCTCGCCTTGACGCCCGGGGGCAACAGGCGCGATCACCGGGATCATCTCGGACTTGGCGAGAAGGTCCAGAAGCGTGGTGTCGACAGTGACGACTTCTCCCACGAAACCGAGATCGAGGACGCGCTCGATGTTGGAATCGGGATCGACCACGGTCTTCTTGGCCTTTTCGGCGAACACCATGTTGCCGTCCTTGCCGCAAAGGCCGATCGCCCATTCGCCGGTCTGGTTGATCAGCGCGACGATTTCCTTGTTGATCGAGCCGGCGAGCACCATTTCGACGATCTCGACCGTCGCCTGGTCAGTCACGCGCAGGCCGCCTTCGAATTTCGATTCAATGCCCATCCGCTTCAGCATGCTGCCGATCTGCGGGCCGCCGCCATGCACCACGATCGGGTTGACGCCCGACTGCTTCAACAGCGCAATATCGCTGGCAAAGGCCTGGCCAAGCTCGCTGTCGCCCATGGCATGGCCGCCATATTTCACGACAATCGTCTTGTTCTCGTATTTCTGCATATAGGGCAGGGCCTGAACCAGAAGCCGCGCCTGATGTTCGCTTTCCGACTGTGACATGAAATTCCCCGGTGCACTTCGCTGAGCCGCCTTTTAGCGCAAAGTTTCCGGAGAGGAAACTCTTCTCGCGCTTCATATCGCGCTGGCATCACCCTGAAATGGGCTCTCAACATTACCGTTTGATGAAGTTTTGCACGGTCATTGCGCAGCCAAGGATACCGTCGTGATTCCGACGGACGCGGGCGGCACATTTTTTCCCGTCGGCAAGTTCCGGATACATCCTGGTACGCCTGAAACGGCAGGCCTCAGGATCGCCGAAAACCATCCTAGCAGGTGTAAACGAAGCCGCCCGCTGGGGCGGCATGTCTCCGCTTTTCAGGTGTTGATCGTCTCGGTGATCGCGTTGCGCAGATCATCAAGCCCCGCGTGCTTTTCGGATGAGGTCGCCAGCACGAAGGGATAGGCCGCCGGGCGCTTGCGGATCTTCTCGAGCGTCGCGGTCATCAGCTTGGCAACGGCCGGCGGCTTGATCTTGTCCGCCTTGGTCAGCACGATCTGATAGGAAACGGCTGCCTTGTCGAGAAGGTCGAGCACCTCCTCGTCGTTCTTCTTGATGCCGTGGCGGGCGTCGATCAGCACATAGACGCGCTTCAGCGTGGCGCGGCCGCGCAGGTAATCGAAGACCAGCTTGGTCCATTGCTCGACCTGGTCCTTCGGCGCCTGCGCGTAGCCGTAACCCGGCATGTCCACGAGCGCCATGGGCGGCAGATCCTCGCCTTCGCCGGAATAGCCGTCGGGAACGAAATAGTTGAGCTCCTGGGTGCGTCCCGGCGTGTTCGATGTGCGCGCCAGACCCTTCTGGGTGACCAGGGCGTTGATCAGTGAGGACTTGCCGACATTGGAGCGGCCTGCGAACGCCACCTCCGCCGGGCCTTCCGGCGGCAGGAATTTCATCGACGGGACACCGCGGATGAAAATCCAGGGGCGTGCGAAGAGCGATACGTCTTGAGCGATTGGCTGGGTCATGTCCCGATACTTACCATCAACAAAAAGCCCGGCAAGACTGCCGGGCGCACTTTCGGGCCAAACCGGCTTCATTTCCGGCTCAACCGTGATTTCCTCCGCCATCCCGCCTTCAGCCGGGCATGACGGCGGGCCGGGACCTTGCGGCCGGCCCGCTTCGTCTTATTCCGAGGCGGCTTTCTTCTTGCGGAAGACGCCCTTCAGGTTGTCGAACAGTTCGATCTTCACGCCGTGGCGCTTCATGATGATCGACTGCTGAAGGATCGAGAGCGAGTTGTTCCAGGCGTAGTAGATCACCAGACCAGCCGGGAACTTCGCCAGCATGAAGGTGAAGACCACCGGCATCCAGTTGAAGATCATCGCCTGGGTCTTGTCGGGCGGCGTCGGGTTCATGCGCATCTGCATCCACATGGTGATGCCCATGATGATGGGCCATGCGCCGATCATCAGCATTGCAGGCACGGACCAGGGCAGCAGGCCGAACAGGTTGAAGATGGTGGTCGGATCTGGCGCGGAAAGGTCATGAATCCAGCCGAAGAACGGGGCATGCCGCATTTCGATGGTGACGTAGAGAACCTTGTAGAGCGCGAAGAAGATCGGGATCTGGATCAGCATCGGCCAGCAGCCGGCGACCGGATTGATCTTCTCCTTCTTGTAGAGTTCCATCATCGCCTTCTGCAGGCCCATGCGGTCGTCGCCATACTGCTCCTTCAGCTCGTTCATCTTGGGCTGCATGCGCTTCATGTTGGCCATGGAGGCATACTGCTTGGAGGCGAGCGGGAAGAAGATCAGCTTGATGATGACCGTGGTGATCAGGATCGCGACGCCGAAATTGCCGACCTGATGGTAGATGAAGTCCATCAGCTGGAACAGCGGCTTGGTGATGAACCACAGCCATCCCCAGTCGATCATGCGGTCGAAAAGCGGAATGCTGTACTGCTTCTCGTAGGCCGTCAGCGTGTTGGTTTCCTTGGCGCCGGCAAACACCATGGTCTTCAGGTCGGCGGACTGGCCGGGCGCGATCACCAGCGGATTGTTGTCGGAATAATCCGCCTGATAGCGCGGGCGGCCGTCATTGAAGTGCGAGAAGCGGGCATCGTAATTGACGTTGGCCTGCGGAATGACGGCCGTGCCCCAATATTTGTCGGTGACGCCAAACCAGCCACCGGTCACATTGTCGTAGCTCTCGTTTTCCTTGCCGATCGCCTTGTAGGTGTTTTCGGTCAATCCGGCATCCGCGCCGAAAACGCCGAGGAAGCCTTCATGCAGAACCCAGGCCGAGGGCTCGTCGGGAAGGCTGAAGCGGGTGATCCGGCCATAGGGCGTGACCGATGCCTGCTTGTCGGCATTGTTGGTCACCTTGTCGTCGACGGTGATCATGTACTTGTCGTCGATCGAAAGGGTACGCGTGAACTTCAGTCCCGATTCGTTGGTATAGGACAGCACGACGGGCGTCGACGGCGTCAGCTGATCGCCATCTTCAAGCGTCCAGACTGTCTGCGGGCCAGGCACGTTGCCGGAATTGTCGCCCTGGACGAAGCCCAGTTCTGCAAAATAGGCGTTCTCCGTATTTGCCGGAGAGAAAAGGGTGACGATCGGGCTCGTGGGGTCGACGGTGACGTGATAGTCCTTGAGCTTGATGTCGTCGATGCGCGCGCCGGCAAGGTTGATCGAGCCTTCGAGCGAAGGCGTATCGATCTTGACCCGAGGCGCCGTGGCCTGCTGGGCGCCCGCCTGGGAAAAAACCGCGTCGCCGGTCTGGGCGCCGCCGGTGACGGCAGGCGCCGTTCCATCGGTGGTGACCGTCTGCTCCTGGGTCTGCTGCTGCTGAAGCGCTGCTTCCTCACGGGCCTGGCGCTGGGCTTCCAGGCGCGGTCCCATGTAGAAGAACTGCCAGGCAATGACGATCAGGACCGTCAAGCCGATCGCGATCATAGAATTGCGGTTATTTTCCATCTTTATTTCCTGGTGCGGAAGCCGTGCGGCTCCGTCGGATTTGAGGCGGGTTCGAGATCCGCGATTCCAGCGTGTCGACAAGCCGCGCAAACGATGCGTCCAGCACTTCGCTGCGGCCCACGATGACATAATCGCAACCGGGCTGCATTGCAAACTGAGCCTTGAGGCGAACCGCCTCTTTCAGCCGTCTTCGGATGCGGTTGCGTTTGACGGCATTCCCCTGCCGTTTGGTAACAGTAAAACCGACGCGAGGCGCCTCATCGGGCTCGCGTCGGTCTAGAACTTCCAGCAGAAAAAGTGGACCCTTGCGCCGCTCGCCCTTTTGTACGGCGAGAAACTGGGGACGGGTCTTGAGCCGTCCGGCATCGGCCTTTTCATCGGGCCCGGACATAAGGGCGTAAAGCCCTTAAGCCGAAAGACGCTTGCGGCCGCGTGCGCGGCGAGCCGAGAGAACCTTGCGGCCGCCCTTGGTTGCCATGCGCGAACGGAAGCCGTGGCGGCGCTTGCGAACGAGTTTGGAAGGCTGATATGTACGCTTGGTAGACATTTGTTTTAATACCGCGGTGTGCGGCCCTTCTTGGAAACCGGCCGAAGCCGGTTAAGCGTGTGGTTGATGTCAGTCCGCCCCGCAAACTAGAAGGCCGCAGAGCCGAAACTGCGCGGCTTATAAGGGAAAGCGGCGCGAATTGTCAATCACGCGGCGAATTTCAGTGCTGCGAAAGGTTTTCGCATTCGGGCGCCGGGCGCCTGAAATGCGACCTCGTCGAACCGGAGAGCGCGGATGCGGTCCGAATACCGTCCTTTGGGCAGGCAGAAGGCAGCAGGCGATGCAGATGCGCCCGGCATTGCCATGCCGCGCTTCCTCGACGGTCTGAAAGGCCGGATCCTGACGCTGACCGTTGCCATCATCATGTTTGCCGAAATCGTGTTCTTCGTGCCCTCGCTTGCCAGCATGCGGCTCAGATGGCTCGATGACCGCCTGAACACGGCTGCTGCCGCCGTGACCGTGATCGACGGCCTCCAGCCGCTGGCGCTGCCGCGCGAACTCCAGAACGACACGCTGATGGCGACCGGCACGAAGGCGATCGTGCTGCGCAAGGACGGCATGTCGCAGTTGCTCGCGATCGCCGACATGCCGCCAGAAATCAGCGCGACCTACGATCTCGACGATGTCGGCCCGGTCGAGGCGGTCATCGATGCCTTCGACGAACTGTTGTTCGGCGGCGGCAGGGCCATCCGCGTGCTCGGTCACATTGGCGACAGCGATGCGATCATCGAACTTGTGATGTCGGACGATGCGCTGCGGCATGCCCAGCTGATCTATGCGCGCAACATCTTTCTGCTCAGCATCCTGTTATCTTCCGTGACGGCGATGCTGATCTTCTTCCGTCTGAATTCGATGCTGGTGCGCCCGCTGCGTCGGCAGATCGCCAACATGCAGGCGTTTTCCGAGCATCCCGACAGACCCGAAAGCGTATTTCGCCCTTCCGAGGAGGGTGACGAACTTGCAATCGCCGGGCGTCATCTGGCGACGATGCAGAAAGAACTGCAGAAGACGCTGCGCCAGCAGCAGCGGATGGCCGAGCTCGGTCTCGCCGTCTCCAAGATCAATCACGACATGCGCAACATCCTCTCGTCCGCGCAACTGATGTCGGACCGCATTGCCGGGATCGATGACCCCGTCGTCAAGCGTGTGGCCCCGAAGCTTCTGCGCGCCATCGACCGGGCGGCGGCCTATTCGCGCTCGGTGCTGAGCTACGGGCAGGTTGCCGAAGCCGAGCCCAGCCGCCGCATGGTCGACCTCCAGCTGCTTATCAATGATGTGCACGACTATCTCGACCTGTCCGCCGATACCGCGATCGAGTGGATCAACAGGGTTCCCGAAGGGCTCTCGATCGACGCCGATCCCGAGCAGCTCTTCCGGGTGGTCTTCAACATCTGCCGCAACAGCGTGGAGGCGCTCGCCCAGCAGGCCCGGGCCGAATCATCGCTCAACTGCCTCACCGTGTCCGCCCAGCGCCATGGCAGCGTCGTTTCGCTGACGATCGACGATACCGGGCCCGGCATGCCGCAGAAGGCGCGCGAAAACCTGTTCGCCGCCTTTCGCGGATCGGCGCGCAGCGGCGGAACGGGTCTCGGACTTGCGATCGCGCGCGAACTCGTGCTGGCTCATGGCGGTACGATCGGGCTTGTGGAAAAGGCGGGGCAGGGCACGCTGTTCCGGATCGAAATCCCCGACAGGCCCGCGAATCTGGGGCGCTTCCGCGAAGAAAATGCGGCCGGCGGATAACCGTTCCACAAGGCTTCAAGCCGTGACGGCGACAACTGTTTCAGGAAAATGACAACAATTTTCCGAAATCCGCTTGCAATCCAAATCGCAAGGTTCTAGAAGCCCATTCGCACGCCGCAGACAACTTGCGGCGCCGCGAAAAGGCAAGCGCTCGTAGCTCAGCTGGATAGAGCACCAGACTACGAATCTGGGGGTCAGGAGTTCGAATCTCTTCGAGCGCGCCATTTTCTTCTCAACTATATTTGACCGAGGCAAAACAGAAACCGGGTTTTGCTGGCTTGCGCTTGCGGTTCGAGAGCGCATTGCCAAAGTCACCACCTTGCTGTTGATGCTTCGCCAGGCTTGTGGCTGAAGCCGATCGGGCGAGGGGATTGATGGCGCGTGCTCCGGCCTGATCCTCCATCATGCCGGCAAGCTTGAAAAACGGCGATTCGGCCTTTATCTGAGTGGCCGTGAGGACGACCTCTCCGAAGTGGTAAATTGCCGGGACGACCCGGCGCCTGTTTTGAGGTTCCCCATGCGCTCCCCTCTCGACCGTCTTCGTCACGCCCTCAGCTTCGAAATCATCGCGCTGATTCTGGTCGTCCCGCTCGGGGCGCTGGTGTTTCATATGCCGATGCAGGATATCGGCGTGGTGAGCGTCGCCAGCGCAATCCTCGCTGCACTCTGGAACATGGTCTATAATTATGCCTTCGACCGCGGCATGCAGGGCCTTTACGGCTCGACCGAAAAGGCCCTGCCTTCCCGGATCGTGCATGCCGTGTTGTTCGAACTGGGCCTGCTCGTCGTGCTGATGCCGTTCATCGCCTGGTATCTGGGCATCTCGCTGTGGCACGCGCTGCTGATGGACGTGTCTTTCGCGCTTTTCTACATGGTCTATGCGCTCGGCTTCAACTGGGCCTATGACGCGATCTTTCCGCTGCCGGAATGGAAGAACGCCGATTCCCGCCATTAGCGTGTTCCCTGGGGCGTCCAGCCCGCGACAGCCGCTTGTCTAGAACCGGATCGATGGAGGTTCAGACGGCCTTGTTCTGCAGGCTTCTTGCAGGGGCGTCCACGATCTCGCCGTCTGTGTCGATCACGCGGTTGCGACCGCCTCTCTTGGCGATGTAGAGGCGCGCATCTGCGCTTTTGAACAAGGCGTCCCAGTTGCAGCTTGGCCCATGCGTTGCGACGCCGAAGCTTGCCGTGACGCGGGTTGCGAAAGTCGGAAGCCGATACTGGTGGCTTTCTACAGCAAGCCGAAGCCGTTCCGCGAATTGACGCGCGGCCTGATCGTCGGTTTCCGGCATCAGAATGGCGAACTCCTCGCCGCCCAGACGGCCGATAATATCGTGCCTGCGGGCATTCTGGCTGAGAACCATGCCCACATCTTCCAACACCGCATCGCCCATATCGTGGCCGTAAAGGTCGTTGATGCTTTTGAAATGATCGATGTCACACAGAACAAGCGAGACAGGGGCACCGAGATCGGCCAGTTGCGTGTTGATCCGGTCGCCGAAGCCGCGCCTGTTCAGGACTCCGGTCAGGGCGTCGTAGTCGCGCTCATGCCGCACATCGCCCAGAACATCGGCAAAGGCGGCAAAAAGGAGTGTAAGCGCTAACATGGCAGCCAGAATGCCGATCGAAAACAGCATTGCCTGCCAGAACATCGTATTCGCAAAGACTTCGGCGCCCGGCGCCTTTCCGGCACTTGAGGTCAGGATGGTTCGGGGAAAGAAGTGGAGCGAAAACAGCAGAAGGACCCAGAACAAGACCCGATCCACGCCGCGGATAGCGGCCGGTCCGCCGAGGCGAACCGCCGTCAGAAGCATGATCAGGCCATAGCCGAAATTCTGGATGTAGACCCTGGCGACAAGGTTCCGGTCGACGTAGAAATAGTACCACAGCAGGCCGGTCATGACTGCGACGACGGCAATGCAAAGCCACCATGCGAATGGCTTTCCCGCGCGGAGCAGCATGCCCTGAACGCTGAGCAACACAGCAATGGTGTAGAGTGCGCCGGAAACGAGCGTGTTCAAGCCGACATCATCCGGCCAGTAGAGAATCTGAGAGAGCGAACCCAGCGAGAACAGCAGGCAGGCAAGCGCCAGCACCGGCAGATAATGCAGACGTCTTTCGACCAGCCAGAACATGGCAAAGGCGCAACTGAATGCGAGCACGATCCCGGGACCGGTCAAAGACAGGATTGTGCGCGTTACCACGGCATCCACCAGAGATCAGACATAACGAACAAAGGTCCTGATATTCACCAGCACACAAACCGGCTGGTGGAATATATCTCTAGACTGGTATGGGTGTAGCTTACAACCTGTTTGTGTGCGCAAGGCATGCGCGTTGAAAAGCCGGCGCTGGCGACTGCCTGCGGCTCGGCCACTCCCGTCATTTCGATGCGTTGAAGCCTCGGCTAAGGCCTCACCCGTCCTTCCATTCCGGAATGACGGAGACCTTATCCGGACGTCCGGTCAGGAATATTCCTTCATGTCGGCGTCAACGGCCGACTGGATGTCGTCCAGAATGTCGGGCAGCGCGCTCAGCACGCGGTTCCACCGCGGCATCAGCGGCGTCTTGTCCGGCTCCTCCAGGAAGGAGTTTCCGGCCTCGATCAGATTGGTTGCAAACAGCTCGACGGCCTGTTCTTCCTTGTGGCGGTCGGTCGAAAGACCGTTCATGCGGGCGTCATTGTGGTAGATTTCCACGAGATCGAGCGCGGTGCGATAATAGGCCGCCTTGGTCGTGCGCAGCGTTTCCTGGGAAAAGACGACGCCATCGGTCGCAAGCTTGCGGATCACCGCCTTGCAGATATCGGTCGACATGCGCGACAGCCCCGCCTTGGCATCGTCGGCAGAAAGCGGCTGATGCTTGTGGTCATAGGCATCCGAGATATCGACCTGACAGATCGCCGTGTTTGAATAATTGCGCCAGAGTTCGGAAAGCACGCCGATTTCCAGTCCCCAGTCCCACGGAATACGAAGGTCGGGAAGGATATGGGTGCGCATCGCGAATTCGCCCGCAAGCGGATAGCGGAAGGCCTTCAGGTAATCGATGTAGGGCTGATGGCCGATGGTCTTTTCCAGCGCCAGCAGCAGCGGCGTCACCAGAAGGCGGGTCACCCGGCCATTCAGCGATCCGTCCGCGATACGGGGATAGTACCCCTTGGAGAAGACGTAAGGGAAGGCGGGGTTGGTGACAGGGTAGACCAGACGGGCCAGCATCTCGCGGGAATAGGTGACAATGTCGCAATCATGCAGCGCCACCACGGAAGAGTTGCGCGCGCCGAGCACATGGCCGATGCAATACCAGACATTGCGGCCCTTGCCGGGTTCCTTCGGCGCAAGTGCTGCCTCATCGAGGCGTTCGTGGATCGCCTTCAGCCGCGGACCATCATTCCAGAGCACGACATGGTTCTGCGGCAGGCGGCTGAAATATTTCAGCGCATAGCGATACTGCGCCTCGTCCGCCCGGTCGAGGCCGATGATGATGTTCGAGATATAGGGAACTTCGGAAAGGTGCTTGACGATGTTGTCGAGCGCTTCGGCTTCCAGCTCGGAAAACAGCGAGGGCAGGATCAGCGTGATGGGGCGGGTCGCCGAAAAACTGGTCAGTTCGCGTTCGACGCGATGAAGCGAACGTTCACGCAGATTATGGAGCGTTGCGACAACGCCATTTTGATGAAAGTCAGCCAAGGCGACGCTCCTGATTTTGTGCTTGCGGCGTCTCCGGGAATCGGGAGTGCCGATTGGGTGTCACTTCTTCGATTACGACTATATTATGTGAATAATTGCAATATCATGTCGTTCCAGCCGGCAGGGCCCGGACGGCTGGAGCGCTTGATGAAACCGGCCTTTTCGCGCGCCGAGACCGGCATCTCCGCATGCGCCGGATTGGCGATGATGAAGCCGATATCTGCCTGCTCCAGCATCGCTGCATCATTCGGCGCATCGCCGAGCGCGACGGTCACCACCGAAGCGTCAGACTGCCCGGTGTAGCTTTTGGCGATCCGCGCCATCGCCTCGGCCTTTGATGTCTTCGGCATCAGTGTGAAGAAGCGCCCGCCCTGGACCGCCTGAAAACCGTGCTCTTCGAGAACCGCTGCAAAGGCTTCGCGTTCTTCCTCGCTTCCCGACCAGAGCCCTGGCTCGGAAAAACGGCGCTTGCGGGCAAGGCACGCATTTGCAAGCGTCATGCCTGTCTTGTCCGCCACGTCCTCGTCGCTCCAGTCGCCAAAGCCCTGATAGTGGCGGGAGAGCGCCGGATCCATCGCCGCAAGCAGGCCGCGCAGACGATCATAAACACCGTCCTGTTCGGTGTTCCCGTCCGGCATGTTGACGATGCCTGCGCCGTTTTCGACGATCATCGGATAGTCGATGCCGATGGCGGCTGCCAGCGGGCGCATCTCCGCCTCGGTCTTGCTGCTGGCAAGAACAAGCGGAATTTCAAGCATCTTCAAACGTTCCAGCGCGGGCCGCGCGGGCTCGAAGGAATAGGTCTCGTGATCGAGCAATGTGCCGTCGAGATCGGTAAAGACGATATGCATCGGCGCTCTCTCTCAGCTGCGGGCAAGAAACTGGCGGGCGGCGTAAAGCGAGATTGCAGATGCGTTGGAGACATTGAGCGACTTGATTTCACCCGGCATGTCGAGGCGGGCGAGCGTGGTCACGGTTTCGCGCGTCTTCTGGCGCAGACCCTTGCCCTCGGCGCCAAGAACGAGCGCGATCTTCTGGCCGCTGAGGCTTTCCTCGAGTACGGCCGGCCCTTCCGAATCGAGGCCGATGGTGATGAAGCCCATCGCGTGCAGCTCTTCCAGCGCCTTCGCCAGATTGGTGATCTGGATGTAGGGAATATGTTCGAGCGCGCCGGATGCGGATTTGGCGAGCACGCCCGATTCGGCGGGGCTGTGGCGCATGGTGGTGATTACCGCGCCTGCGGCAAAGGCGACAGCCGAACGCAGGATCGCGCCGACATTGTGCGGATCGGTGACCTGGTCGAGCACAAGGAGGAGGGGGCTTTCGTCCAGCGCATCGAGCTTGCGCACGGGCAGCGCCTCCGCCTTCAGCATCACACCCTGATGGATCGCGTCCTCGCCGAGAATGTCGTCGATCTCCTTCGGGCGGACGAATTCGACCGGCAGGCTTTCCGGCAGCTCAAGTCCGTCGGTGAGACGGGCATGTGCATTCTGGGTGATCTTCAGCGCAATCAGCCTGCGTTCCGGATTTTCAATCGCCGCGCGTACGGTGTGGAGGCCATAGAGCAGGACCTCGTTGTCCTCGACCGGCAACGGGCCGGCAGGGCCTTTCCTGCCGCGTTTTTCCGGCATTGCAGGCAATTCGCCGCGCGTGCGCTTCGCATCGCGATGGGCGCGTCTGAGTTTGGCGTAATGGGTGTCTTTGGCAGAGCCGTCGCGGTCGTGTTTTTTGGTCATGGTCTTTTTATAGAGCGGGGGATGGCTTGCGGCTAGGTCAATTGCGCCGGTTTTGCACTGCCGCGCGCACGCTTTTCCGGCAAGATGATTTTTCAGCAGATTTTTCTGGGACGCCGTGTTGACAGAGCGTCATCCGCCGGTCATATACGCGGCGCAGATCGAAGCGCGCTGGAAACTGCAAGCGACGATCGGCGGCATGGCCGCCATCCAGGCTGGTACTGGAGGAGTGCGTGAGTGGTTAAAACGGACGGACTGTAAATCCGTTGACTTAGTCTACGTTGGTTCGAATCCAACCTCCTCCACCACCGGGCCTGTTGAGTTCCGCGGGTATAGCTCAATGGTAGAGCAGCAGCCTTCCAAGCTGAATACGCGGGTTCGATTCCCGCTACCCGCTCCAGATTTTTCGAATATTCTAGCCTTATTTGTATCGCGCCGTGGAAATTTTTAGATTTTCCACTTATGGCTGCGTAGTGGTAAGTCGCGCTTTTCTGAAGCGTCGGAGTTTCGTGGTCGTGCGTTGACCTGCAATGCATGGATTGCGACAGGGGTGGATCGCTTTCGGAGTTGAGCCGATGACAATCATGCAGGGTATCATCGTGCCAGGCGGGGTCCTGATCCTGGCAGTCAGCTTTATCGTCGCTTGGCTCACCGGCGCGCGCCGTTTCTACCTTCTCGTGCTGTCTGCAGCCTATATCGCACTCGCGATCGGCTTTTGCTTGATGCTGCTGCGCGGCCGGTTCTCGGATGATCTGATCCTGCCTCTCGCAAACGGCACTTTCATCCTTTGCCAGGTGTTGCTTGGGGAGGCGCTGCTGGAGCGGCGCGGCAAGTCTTTCGGGCTCGCAGGAAACGCGATCGCCTTTGTCATTCTGCTGGCAGTCTATTGCATTCCCTATTTCCTGGCCTCCGTCGAAATCCGGACGATTGCAATCAATACGGGTCTTTTCCTGTACATGCTGATCGTCATCTCGCGATTCTGGATCCATCGTGAAGACACCATCCATGACAAGATGATATTCTGCACACTGGTGGTGCTCGGCGTGATGCATATCGTGCGGACGCTCGGCCTGCTCTACACCAACCAGATCACCGCGCCGGGCTCGATTTTCTGGCAGTTCCTGCAGATGTACAGCCTGCTTCTGGCAATGGTGCTGGCGCTCGAGGTACTGGCAGCGCACTTCGTCGAGTCGCTCAATAATCTCAACTCGCTGCGGGACAGGGATCATCTGACGGGGGTGTTGAACCGTGCAGGCTTCGACCGGGCCGTGTCGTCGTTCTATCACGAGCGGACGGACACGGTCCTCTCGCTGACGCTGCTCGATATCGATAATTTCAAGACGATCAACGACAGCCGCGGGCATCCTGCGGGAGACCGCGTGCTGATGACCTTCGGGCAGATCCTGCTGAACCAGTCGCGTGGAACCGATGTGGTTGGCCGGATCGGCGGGGACGAATTCGCCATCTTTTCGGTCGGCCTCGACAATCTCGGGGCGCTCGCCATGGCGGAGCGGATCAGCGCGCATTTTCGAGAGAACGCGATGTCAGCGCTTGGAGGGGACACGCCGTTCACCTGCAGCGCGGGCGTTGCGACGATGCGCGTGGAGCGAGGCTATGAGGCGCTTTACGCCCTGACCGACAGCGCGCTCTACTCCGCCAAGCGCCTTGGCCGCAACCGGGTGGTTTCCGGAAACAGGGGTCCGGGCATCGAACGTGCCGTCTAGTCCGCGAGATAGTGTTTCCCGAATGAAAACAATGGAATATGGCGCGGCACACGTCGCGCTTCGCTTCCTTGAAAACCAAGCGCGGGCACCGGCCGGACGTAGCGCTCCCTAAGATCGGCCTCTTTCCACTTAGCTCTTGCTTATTGCGTCCGAAAGCCTTAAACGGCGGCACTAAACCGGTTCGCCGGGGCATCCGTGTTACCAGTTACAGGAAGCATTTCACATGGCAAAAGCAAAGTTTGAGCGGAGCAAACCGCACGTAAACATCGGCACGATCGGCCACGTTGACCATGGCAAGACGTCGCTGACGGCTGCGATCACGAAGTTCTTCGGCGAGTTCCGCGCCTACG